>CAWHER010000002.1:0-622344 GCA_963828605.1 uncultured Actinomycetota bacterium
CGGCGCACCGGGTCGACGGGCGCGGTGTCTTCTGGCGCGCGGCGGAGAGCCCCGACGGCGCGGTGACCCTCGCCGTCCGGCAGCTATCCGGCGTCGTACACGCCACCGCCTGGGGTCCCGGCGCCGACTGGGCTCTCGACCGGCTCCCGGAGCTGCTCGGCAGCCGGGACGATCGGACCGGATTCGTGCCGGTGCACCCGGTGCTGCGGGACGCGGTCCGCCGCCATCCCGGCCTCCGGATCCCGCGAACCGCGCTGGTCTTCGACCAGCTGGTGCCCGCGGTCCTCGAGCAGAAGGTGACCGGCAACGAGGCCCGCCGTTCGTGGCGTGAGTTGCTGCTCCGCTTCGGTACGCCGGCCCCCGGCCCGGCAACCGGTCTGCGGCTGCCCCCCGACCCGTCGACGCTGCTCGACCTGCCCGACTGGGAGTGGCATCGGGCCGGGGTGGACCGGGCCCGCCGGCGGGCGATCCGGGCGGCGGCCACCGTGGCCCCACGGCTCGAGGAGGCGACCGGCCTGGAGAGTGCAGCGGCACTCGACCGGCTGCAGCTGGTCCCCGGCATCGGCGCCTGGACCGCGGCCGAGGTCGCGCAACGGGCGTGGGGGGACGCGGACGCCGTGTCGGTCGGCGACTACAACATCCCCAAGATGGTGGGCTGGGCGCTGACCGGCGCGCGCACCGACGACGCCGGGATGCTGGCGTTGCTCGCGCCGTACCGGCCGCACCGGCACCGGGTCGTGCGGCTCCTCGAGGTCAGCGGGATCGGGCCGCCCAGGCGTGGACCGCGCCTCGCCGTGCGGGACTACCGGGCGATGTGAGTCGCCGCCGGCGGGGTGTGGACAGAGCGGGCGGGGGTGGTTGCCGGGCGACTAGAATCGAACACATGTTCGATGACGGGGTGTCGGGACGGCCAGAGGGCCGGGCCGGGATCGACTGGGCGTCGGCGGTTCCCTCCGCCGCCTTGGCGAAGCGGGTCGAAGACACCGACCCGGCGACGCTGTCCGATGATGAGCTGGTCGAGTTGATCGCCGGCTGCGAGCGGCTGGTGGCGTGGGGGCAGGCGGCGCAGGCCCGAGCGATCGCGGTGTTCGCCACCCGCCGCCCACCGGTCGACCGGGCCGACCGCGGTCACGGCGTGAGCGAGTACGCCGCCGACGAGCTGTCGGTGGCGCTGCACCTGTCGAGGCCGGCGGCCGGTAACCGGCTGCACACCGCGATCGAGGTGTGCACCCGGCTGCCCGCCACCCTGACCGCCTGGTCGGCCGGGGCGATCGACGGGCTCAAGGCCCGGTCGGTCGCCGACGCCCTCCGCCCCCTGACCGCCGCCCAGGCCACTGAGGTGCAGCACCGGGTACTGCCCCGCGCCTCCACCCAGACCCTCGGGCAGCTCCGCGCCGCCCTGGCCCGCGCCGTCGCCGCCGCCGACCCGCACGGGGCCCAGCACCGCCACCAGGAGGCCTACGCCGACCGGCGGGTGGTGCTCACCCCCGCCGGGGACGGGATGGCCGAACTGTGGGCGCTGCTGGGCGCCGCCGAGGCCACCGCCCTCTACCGCCGCCTCACCACCCTCGCCCGCGCAGCCAAAGACCGGCCCGGCCCCGACGACACCGACCGGTCCACCAGCCGGCCCGGTCCCGGGGACGGCCGGTCGATGGACGCCCGCCGCGCCGACGCCCTCGCCGACCTCGCCCACAGCCGCCCACCCGGCGACCGCACCCCCGCCCTGATCGAGATCACCGTCGCCGCCAGCACCCTGCTCGGCGCCGACGAGCAACCCGCCGACCTCACCGGCTACGGACCCATCACCGCCGCCGAAGCCCGCCGCCTCGCCCAAGACGGCCGCTGGCGCCGGCTACTCACCGACCCCGCCACCGGCGCCCTCCTGGACTACGGCCGCCGCACCTACATTGAACCGTCACGGGTTTGATGCCGCATCTTTCTGAGTTCAGGAGGATGTGCACATGCCCAACAGAATCGATCCCGCGGTGAAGGAGCGGGCGCTGCGGATGATCGCTGATCACCGGCAGGACTACCCCTCAGACACCGCGCTCGCCGAGGCGGTGGCCAGCAAGGTCGGCGTGGGTAGGGAGACGGTGCGACGTTGGCTGGTCCAGGCCGACGTCAACGCCGGCACCCGTTCCGGGGCGACCAGCGATGAGCAGGCCGAGCTCAAGCGCCTGAAGGCGGAGAACAAGCGACTGCGCGAGGACAACGAGATCCTGCGGGCAGCAACGGTTTTCTTCGCCGGGGAGCTCGACCCCCGCAACCGCTGATCATGGCGTTCATCGACGATATGCGAGCTGCTGGCCACGCGGTCGAGCCGACCTGCCGAGTCCTGTCCTCACAGGGCTGCAAGGTCGCCGCGCGGACCTACCGATCCTGGAAACAGACCAACCGTCCAGTCGCTGCGCGGACGATCTCTGATGCGGTGATCACCGACGCGCTGTTGGCCACGGTCGGCACCCCTGAGGGCCTCTATGGCCGCCGAAAGATGACCCATTGGCTGCGCCGAGAAGGTCACGACGTGGCGTTTTGCACCATTGATCGCTTGATGCAGGATCTGGGGATGAACGGGGTGCGCCGCGGACGCCAAGTGCGAACCACGATCCCCGGGAAGGACGGGCACCGTGCCGGTGACCTGCTGGACCGCGACTTCACCGCACCGGCACCCAACACCCGTTGGGTCGCGGACTTCACCTACTGCAGAACCTGGGGCGGGTTCGTCTACGTCGCCTTTGTCGTCGACGTGTTCGCGCAACGAATCGTGGGCTGGCACGCCGCCAGCGACCGGCGGACCAATCTGGTCCTCACCCCGCTGCGGATCGCCTTATGGGACCGCGACCGCCAGGGGACCCCCGTGGAACCCGGCCAGCTGCTGCACCACTCCGATGCAGGAAGCCAATACACCTCGATCAAGTTCACCGAGCACCTGGAGCTCGAGGGCATCGCGCCCTCGATCGGGACCGTTGGGGACGCCTACGACAACGCCCTGATGGAGTCGATCATCGGGCTGTTCAAGACCGAGTGCATCGCCACGGCCGTCTTCCACGACGGCCCCTACAAGACGCCCGCCGATGTCGAGTACGCCACCGCCGGCTGGGTCGACTGGTACAACCACCGACGCCTGCACGGCTCACTCGGAATGCTCACCCCAGAGGAGTTCGAGAACGCCCACTACGCTGCTCTCAGCCGAGAGTCGCGACCCCACGAAGAAGCGGCAACGAACCCGTGACGGTTCACGCCGGCTGGACACTGACGCAAGAGGCGGGTGCCGTCCTCACCTGGACCACACCCACCGGCCACCAACACGTGACGTCCCCACCGGCGCTAGCCGAATACCCCACCGAAGCCGGGTGCACTGCCGAAGCCGGGTGCACCACCGAGGCTGGCTGCACCACCGAAGCCGGGTGCACCACCGAGGCTGGCTGCACCACCGAAGCCGGGTGCACCACCGAAGCCACTGCCGAGACCGCCGACCGGGGTGCGGATCCATGACCGTCGAGCACAGAGCAGGTACCCACCCCGGCTGCGCCCACCAGGAAACTGGCGGAACCGGCGCCGGATGGCCGCTCCGCCGAATCGACCCGCCGCGTGACCTGCGCGCGTTCGCCGGTGGACTAACGCAGGGTGGCCCAGACGACCGTCCACGGGAACGGCCGGGACACCGCGCGCACCTCGGCCACCTTCGACACGAACTGCACGAACTGCGTGGTCGACCAGTGGTTGAGGTGGCCCGGTGTGTTGCCGAGGTCGGTGACGTACCGGCCGGTGAGCAGATTGCAGCTGCGGAAGATCGGCTCCCGCGGCACCGAGAGGAGCAGGTGGCCCGAGCCGACCCGGGCCAGCTCCCGGAGACCCGCCTCCGGGTTGGGCAGGTGCTCCATGACCTCGACGCAGACAATGAGGTCGAAGCTGTCGTTGGCGAACGGGAGCCGCTGGGCGTCTGCGTGCAGGTACGTCGGGCCGGGGCGGGAGCGCCATTGTTCGCGCAGGCCCGCATCGGGCAGGTCGATGCCGGTCGCGCGGCCGAAGCGCCGGTGCAGGGTCTCCGAGATCACGCCCTCGCCGGCCCCCACCTCGAGCGGATTGGCCGGTGCCACCGGCTCGGCGCCGATCCGGGCGAGCGTCCGGTCGAGTCGATCGACCCACCGATTGGTGAGGTAGCGGATCGCCGGATTCTTCGCGACATACTTGTTCGTGTGGTTGCCGATGACCACACCGGGCGTCTCCGGCGTGGTGTGGGCGGTCTGCTGTGCGTCGGTGGCCATCGTTCTCCCGGACGTCGGTGGCGAGATATCAGAGCCCCTGCGACGCGCCCGGACCGGCCGGGGCATCGCTGCGGCTGGGTTAGCCTGCCCGGCGTGACGGTACCGTGATCCGCCTGCCCAAGGTGAGCCCAAGGGTGGCCACCGCATTGCGGCTCGCCTTCATCGCCGTCGCGGTCGGGCTGCTGATCTACGCCCTGGTTTCGCAGTGGGGCGCGATCCACCGGTCGCTGGACCGGATGGGCCCGCTCGCGGTGGTCGGCGCGCTGGGTGCCGCGATGCTGGGCCTGTTCTTCAGCGCGCTGTGCTTCCGCGCGTTGCTCATCGAACTCGGCAACCGGCTACCGCTGCCCGCGGCGTTACGGGTCTTCTTCCTCTCCCAGGTCGGGAAGTACCTGCCGGGCAGTGTCTGGCCGTTGTTGGCCCAGGTCGAGCTCAGCCGTGACCTCGGGGTGCCGCGTCAGCGATCGGCCACGGCAGGAGTGCTGTTTCTGGGCCTCAATCCGATCACCGGCCTGATCGTGGCGGCGGCCACTCTGCCGATCTTCAGTCCGGACGCCGCCCGGCATTACCTTTGGGCGCTCGCCGTCGTTCCGATCGGGCTGGCGGTGCTGCACCCGCGCGTCCTCAACCCGGTGCTGGGACAGGCGTTCCGCCTCATCCGGCGGCCACCGCTGGAACGCCCGCTGCGCGCGGCAGGGCTGGCCCGGGCCGCCGGCTGGCTGTTCGTGATGTGGCTCTGCTACGGCCTGTCCATCCTGGCGTTGGCCGCCCCGCTGGGGATCCGCGGCGGCCAGTCGTTCCTCGTGTCGACCGGCGCCTACGCCCTGGCGTGGTCGGCCGGATTCCTCGTCGTGATCGCGCCGGCCGGGCTCGGCGTGCGGGACGCCGCACTGGTGCTCACCTTGACCCCCGTGATGTCGGTCGCCTCGGCCACCGCCGTCGCCGCGGTCTCCCGGGTGGTGCAGACGGCCGGCGACGGGCTGTGGGCACTCGCCGCGGGCGCCCTGCACGCCCGGGCGAAGCTGCGGCGGGAGACGGCCGGGACGCCGGTGGAGACCGATCCCGGCAGCCCGCCCGAGTAGAGGCTCAGTCCTCGGCGAGCCGGGCGAAGCCCCGGCGGACGAGTTCGGGGATGTCGTCACCGACCGGCAGCGGCAGCGCATCCCGGCCGAACCACTCGAGGTCGAGGGATTCGGCGCTGATCGTCGGGACGGCGCCGGCCGGGGCGACGGCGAGGAACCGCACGTCCAGGTGCCGCGTCGGGAGCCCCAGCGAGCAGGTGATCGGGTGTACGGCGAGATGGATCGGTTCCGGGTCGAGGACCAGGCCGGCGATGCCGCTCTCTTCGGAGGCCTCGCGCAGCGCGGCGGCGGCGATGCTGGCGTCGTCCTCGCAGTGCCCGCCGAGTTGCAGCCAGCTACCGACCCGGGGATGCAGCGTGAGCAGCACCGCAGACCGCTCCGGGTCGACGACGAGCGCGCTGGCCGTCAGATGGCCGGGCACGCACGACCGCTCGGTCGCGTCCGGTCGCGCGGAGAGAAACGCCAGGATCGCCTCCCGGACCGACCGCTGGCACGGGTCGAGGTCGGCGTAGGAGGACAGCAGCCGCACCGCGTCGGCGTGCAGCCGCGCCGCGCTGGTCGGCGGGGGACCGGTGCCGCTCATCGGCGCACCACGAACCGCTCCGGGTCGCGCGCGGGGCGGGTGGCCGGCGCCTCAGCGGCGCGCCCGACGGCGACGGCGCCCATCGGTGCCCAGTCCGCGGGCAGTTCGAGCTCGCGGCGTACGACGTCCGGGCAGAAGAGGGTGGAGGACACCCAGCAGGAGCCGAGACCTTCGGCGGCCAGCGCGACCAGGAAGTTCTCGACACCGGCGCCGGCGGCGACGTGGAACATCGTGCGTTCGGCGGTGGACCGGCGTTCGTCGGGATAGGGATGCGCGCCGTCAGCGACCAGGCACGGAACCACGATCAGCGGCGCCCCCCGGAGCAGGTCTCCGCGGCGCAGTCGCCGGGTGATCTGGCCGGGGCTGAAGCCGTCCCCGGCCAGATCGGCGGCCCACTGGTCGCGCATCGCGTCGAGCAGCCGCTCGCGGACGGCGGCGGTCTCGACGAGAACGAAGCGCCACGGGGTGGTGTGGTGCGGCGCCGGAGCGGTGACCGCTGCGGCGACCGCCCGGCGCACAGCGTCGGGGTCGACCGGGTCGGTGGTGAACCGGCGTACCGAGCGCCGGGCCGGGACCGCTTCGCGCCGGCCCTGGGCCAGCGCCTCTGCCGTGCCGAGGCTGAACATGTCCTCGCCTGCGGAGCGGATCAGGGGCCGGACTCCGGCCGAGTCGTCGACCGGTGTCAGCCCACGTACGACGGCCGCCGGCACGCCGGCCAGCTTGCCCTTGACCAGGTCGGCCGCCGCCGCGACCTCGTCGGCCACCGCGACCTCGGTGACCGCGAGCATGTTGCCGTGCGGGTCGCGTACGCCGCGCAGGTCCGACAGCGCCGCCATGCCGGCCAGACCCACCGCGTGGTCCACCACACCTGTGCGCCAGGCCCGGCCGGCGGTGTCACTGACGACGACGGCGACCTCGACGCCGAGCGCGGCGCGCAGACCGGTGCGGAGCACGTCCGCCGAGGCGTCGGAGTCGAGCGGCAGCAGCGCGAGCTCGTCGGTCCGCACGTTGGAGGCGTCGACCCCGGCAGCCGCGACGACGAAGCCGTGCCGGGTCTGCACGATCTTCGTCCGCCCGCGGGACGCGACCACCCGGACCGACTCCGCGTCGACGACGCGCTGTCGCTGCGCCTCGCGCCCCTCGGGATCGGACGGCGTCCAGACCAGGCGGCCCTCCACTTTGGACACGGCCTTCGAGGTCACCACGACGACGTCCCCGTCCGCGATCCACGGGGCCGCGCGGGCGATCAGGCCCGCCAGATCGTCCCCGGGCCGTAGCTCCGGGATGCCGGTGATCGGCCGGATCTCGATGCGGTCGGCGACCGCCGCGATCTCGCTCACGGGAGCAGCTCGAGGGCGGACCGGGCCATCGCCAGCGTCGCGGTGAGGTCGGTCATCAGCAGCGGGACGTCGCGCACGCGTCACCCCCGGGACGGTGCGCCGGCGTCCGCGGTGTCCACGAGCCAGCCGTCGAGCAGGCCGTCCGCGCCCCGGGCGCCGTAGTGCCGGCCGACCGCCTCGGCGGAGGTCGTCGACGCCGATCGCGGACAGGCAGGCGTCGGCCATCCCGCGCACCGGTGCGCCGCCGACGATCGGGGACAGTCCGACGACCGGCGCCGGCGCCGAGCGGACCGCGTCGCGCGAGGCCGGGCACGCCGAGGATCGTGCCGACGCTGACCACCGGATTGCTCGGCGCGAGCAGCACGCGTCGGCGTCCGCGATCGCGTCGAGCACGCCGGCGCGGGCTTCGCCGACTCCACGCCGACCTGGACGAACTCGTGCGCGGGGAGCTCGGCGTGGTGGCGCAGCCACCACTCCTGGAAGTGGATCGCCCGCCGGCCGGTGCCCCGGGGGTGAGCTCGGCGTCCTCGTCGAGGTCGACGACCACGTGGGTCTCGACCCGCTCGTCGCTCATCGGCAGCAGCCGCACGCCGGGCTGCCAGCGGGCGCACAGCGCCTCGGTGACCGCCGACAGCGGGTAGCCGGCATCGAGCATCCGGGTGCGCACGAGATGGGTCGCGATGTCGCGGTCGCCGAGCCCGAACCAGCCCGGCCGACGCCGTACGCCGAGAGCTCCTCGCTCACCCGCCACGTCTCGTCCTGCCGGCCCCAGCCGCGCTCGGTGTCGATACCCCCGCCGAGGGTGTACATCACGGTGTCGAGGTCGGGGCAGATCCGCAGCCCGTGCAGGGTGAGGTCGTCGCCGGTGTTGCAGACGGCGGTGAGCTCGTGCCCGGAGCCCCGATCGGCGGAGACCTGATCGGCGGCGAGCAGCGCCTTGAGCCCGGTCAGGAAACGGGCTCCACCGATGCCCCCGACGAGCGCCACCACATGCACCCAGCCATCGTGGCAGACCGGCCGGTCCCGGGCCGCGTCGGCATCGGGGAGGTCCGGGAGGGGACGCGCGCGGGAGTGGCCCCGGAGCGCCGTCCCATACCAAAAAGACCTGCCGTCCAATACCAGAGGTTGGCTTGACGTACACGCAACGACACGGGTGTAATCACAGGGATGTCATTCGTGCCGACGGGGGTACGGGCATCGAGGGGCCGACCGGCCCCGCCTCGGGGAGTTCGAGTCATCAGGGAGGGCGTCACGATGAGTGAGCCCACGCAGGGGGAGTTCGCCGGAGCGTTGAGTGCGGTATTCGGCGAAGACGGCACCGATGAGGACTGGCAGGAGAGGGCGCTGTGCGCCCAGACCGACCCGGAGGCATTCTTCCCCGAGAAGGGTGGCTCCACCCGCGAGGCAAAGAAGATCTGCACCGGCTGCGACGTACGCGGTGAATGCCTGGAATATGCACTCGGTCACGACGAGCGGTTCGGGATCTGGGGCGGGCTCTCCGAGCGGGAGCGCCGTCGGCTCAAGCGCCGGGCCGGGTAGCCGGGTAGCCCGGTAGCCCGACGGTCTCAGTCCGGCGGGTCGAGTTCTTCCGGGTCGAGCCCCAGCAGGATCGCCACCTGCTCGACCACGACGTCGTGCACCAGGTCGTCGAGGTCGAGCGGGTCGGCGGCCCGGGCCTCGAGGGGGCGCCGGTAGACGATGATCCGCGCCGGCACCGGGTCTCCGTGCGCATCGACCCCCGCGGGCCGCAACCGGGCGAGCGGGATGGCGCCGTCGTCGACGACGTCGCTGTCGTAGACGACCGTCTCGGCCGAGGTGCCCTCCACCTGGGGCACGTCCTCCACGGCGAACTCGACACCGTCGAGGTCGTGCGGCCGGCGGTGGTCGATCTCGTCCACCGCCTCGAGCACCATGTCGTCGAACTCCTGGGCGCGGGTCCGGGACAGCGGGACGGACGCCGGCACCAGCGTGCCGCGCAGCCCCCGACCGCGCCGGTCCCGGTGCGGCGAGCGCCGCGGGAGGCGGCCGGGATTGCCGGACATGGGGCCAGGATACGGCGACACGGCGTGCTGTCCGCCGCGCCTGCCCCGCCCGACCCGCGCCGGGGTCTATCGTCGCCGACCGTGGGTCATGTTCGGCGGTGCTCCCGGACGGGATGCGGCAACAAGGCGGCGGCGACGCTGACCTACGTCTATGCCGATTCCACCGCCGTCGGTCGGCCCGCTGGCCGGATACGCCGAACCGCACAGCTACGACCTGTGCGAGGCGCACGCGATGCGGCTCACCGCCCCCCGCGGATGGGAGCTGGTCCGGCACGAGGGCCGGTACGAGGTCACCGGGCCGACCGGGACGACCTCGAGGCGCTGGCCGACGCCGTCCGCGAGGCGGCCCGCCCCGAGCGGCAGCCCGAGGCCGACGGGCGGACGGATCGTGATCCCGGCACCGGCCGGCGTGGCCACCTGCGGGTCGTCCCCTCCTCCCGACTCGAGTACCGGCTCGTGCGCTCGGGCACCGAGGCGGCCGAGGGGAAGAGGACCACGACGATGCGCGACCTGTCGGCGATCGTCAAGGCGTACGACATCCGCGGGGTCGTTCCGGACGAGCTCGACGAGGATGTCGCGCGCGGGGTCGGCGCCGCGTTCGTGCGGCTGCACGGGCGCGAGCTCGGATCGTCACCGCGCACGACATGCGGCCGTCGTCGGCGCCGCTGGCCGCGGCGTTCGCCGAGGGGGCGACCGGCCAGGGAGCCGACGTCGTCGAGGCCGGGCTCGCCTCCACCGACATGCTCTACTTCGCCGGCCGGGTCGCTGGACATGCCCGGCGCGATGTTCACCGCCAGCCACAACCCGGCCAGCTACAACGGCATCAAGCTGTGCCGGGCCGGGGCGGCGCCGGTCGGGCAGGAGAGCGGGCTGGCCGAGATTCGAGGCGCTGGTCGAGGAGGGCGTCCCGGCCTACGACGGCACGCCCGGGCACGGTCACCGCAGCGGGACCTGCTGACCGAGTACGCGGCGTACCTGCACAAGCTGGTCGACCTCTCCGGCATCCGCCGGCTCAAGGTCGTCGTCGACGCCGGCAACGGGATGGCCGGGCACACCGTGCCGGCCGTCTTCGCGGGGCTGCCGATCGACCTGACCCCGATGTACTTCGAGCTCGACGGGTCCTTCCCCAACCACGAGGCCAACCCGATCGAGCCGGACAACCTGCGCGACCTGCAGGCCAAGGTCCGCGAGGTCGGCGCCGACATCGGCCTGGCCTTCGACGGCGACGCCGACCGCTGCTTCGTCATCGACGAGCGCGGCGAGATCGGTCTCACCGTCGGTGGTCACCGCGCTGATCGCGACCCGGGAGCTCGCCCGCGAGCCCGGCGCGACGCATCATCCACAACCTGATCACCTCCCACGCGGTGCCGGAGATCGTCCGCGAGCACGGCGGCACGCCGGTCCGCACCCGGGTCGGGCACTCGTTCATCAAGGGCGAGATGGCCGAGACCGGCGCGATCTTCGGCGGCGAGCACTCCGGCCACTTCTACTTCCGGGACTTCTGGCGGGCCGACTCCGGCATGCTCGCGGCGCTGCACGTCCTCGCCGCGCTCGGCGGCCAGGACCGGCCGCTGTCGGAGCTGCTGGCGCAGTACTCAGCCGCTACGTCGCCTCCGGCGAGATCAACTCCACCGTCGACGACCAGGCCGGCCGGGCCGCCGCAGTCGAGGCCGCCTTCGCCGACCGCGACGGGTGTCGAGATCGACCAGCTGGACGGGCTGACCGTCGAGCTGCCCGACGGCTCGTGGTTCAACGTCCGCCCGTCCAACACCGAGCCGCTGCTGCGGCTCAACGTCGAGGCGGCCGACGACAAGCGAGATGGGCGGCGCTGCGCGACGAGGTCCTCGTCATCGTCCGCGGATCCTGGATACACCGACTACAACGTCGCTGGAGGAGTCCCGGTGAATCTCGATCCTGCGCTGCTGGAGATCCTGGCCTGCCCGGCCTGCCACGCCACGCTGGCGTCGACGACGAGGCGGCAGCAGCTGGTCTGCACCGGATGCGGGCTGGCCTACCCGGTCCGGGACGACATCCCGGTGCTGCTCGTCGACGAGGCGACCCGCCCGGGCCAGCCGGCTGCCGACCCGAACTCGTCCTGACCGCTTCCCGATGAGCGCCCCACGCACGCCCGCCGACGTCGACGAGGCCGTCCTCGACGACGCCGACCGGCTGGCCGGCGCCGATCCGTCCGGCATGCTGCGGGGAACGCCACCGCCGGTCCGCAGGTACGCCGGGCCGTCGCGGCGGCCGAGGAGGCCGGCGCGCGAGCGCTCGCCGGGCGAGGGCATGCCGCGCAGTGTCGTCCTCGCCGGGAGCGGGGTCGCCCGCGTTGGCCGCGCATGCGCTGGAGGCACTGACCGGGCCGGCCGTCGCGGTCCCGATCCTGGTGCACACCGAGCCGGAGCTGCCGCGGTGGGCGGGTGCGGCCGACCTCGTCGTCGGGGTGAGCGCCTCCGGCCGAGACGGCCGCGACCCTCTCGGTCCTGCAGGCGGCCGGGTCGCGGGGCTGCGGGGTCGCCGCGGTCGGCCCGGCGGATTCGCCGCTCGCTGGCGGTCGTGGCCCGCGCCCGCGGCATCATGGTCGCGGCGGCCGATCACGGACCGGTCCGCAGCCGGTTCTGGTCCGCTGCTGACCGGGCTGGTCTGCCTCGCCCGTCCGATCGGGTTGCTCGACGCGCCCGACGACCTGCTCGACGCCGTGGCACAGCGGTTGGACGACGACGCCGTCCGGTGCCGTCCGACCAGCGAGTCGTTCGTCAACCCCGCCAAGCAGCTCGCCCTGCAGCTCGCCGGTTCGCTGCCGGTGGTCTGGGGATCCGGGCCGGCTGGCCCGGGTCGCGGCCCGCCGGTTCGCCGACATGCTGGCGGCGACGGCGCGCTACCCGGCCGTCGCCGGCGGGTACGACGACCTGTGGCACGGCGGGCTGGGGGTGTTCGAGGGGCCGTTCGGCGCCGGTGCCCGGCCGGCCGCCGGCGGCGCGGGCGACCAGGACGACCTGTTCCGGGACCGGGTCGACGAGCCCGAGCCGGTGCGCGCCCGTCTGCTGGTGCTGCGGGACACCGATCCCCGGGTCGACCGCAGGTCGGCACAGGTCGAGGACCTGCTCGAGCGGCGACACCTGCCGGTGATCGGGTGGGACACCGACGATGCGCCCCCGCTGCTTCGCCTGGCGCAGCTGGTCGGCGTGCTCGACTTCGCGGCGAGCTACCTCGCGATGCTCTACGCCGGCTGGACCCGTGCGGGGTCGCCGGCGGCGAACCGCCCGGGACCGCGCCGTGACGGTCGGGCGCCGGACGGCCCCGATGAGCAGCCTCCGGAGGCACCCGGGGCCGTGGTCGCCGCCCTGGCCGCCAACCTCGGCATCGCCGCTGCGAAGTTCGTCGGCTTCTTCATCACCGGGTCGGCCTCGATGCTCGCCGAGTCGGTGCACTCGGTCGCCGACTCGGCCAACCAGCTGCTGCTGCTGCTCGGGGGCCGCACCGCCAGCCGGGAGGCCACCGAGGAGCACCCCTTCGGCTACGGCCGCGACCGCTACTTCTACGCCTTCGTCGTCGCGCTGGTGATCTTCTCGCCTCGGCTCGCGTGTTCGCGCTCTACGAAGGGCGTGCACAAGCTCGAGCACCCGCACGAAGCTCGACTCGCCGCTGGTGCGCGGTGGTGATCCTGCTGGTCGCGGTCGTCCTGGAGGGGTTCTCGTTCCGGACGGCGGTGCGGGAGTCGCGGCCAGGTCCGCGGCCGCAGTTCCTGGTCCGGCTACATCCGGCGGGCCAAGGCGCCGGAGCTGCCGGTCGTGCTGCTGGAGGACTTCGGCGCGCTGATCGGGCTGGTGTTCGCCCTCGGCGGCGTCGGGCTGGCGACGCTGACCGGGGACGCCGCGCTGGGACGCCGCCGGGTCGCTGGCGATCGGCGTCCTGCTCGGTGCCGATCGCGATCGTGCTGATCATCGAGACCAAGAGCCTGCTCATCGGCGAGGCGGCCTCGCCGGACGCGGTCGCCCGCATCCGGGCGGCGCTCGTCGGGCAGAGTGTGGACCGGGTGATCCATCTGCGCACGCTGCATCTCGGCCCGGATGAGCTGCTGGTCGCGGCCAAGATCGCGGTGCCGCGCACCATCGGCCTGGAGAAGGTGGCCGCCGCCATCGACAGCTGCCGAGCGCCGGGTGCGCGAGGTGGAGCCGCTCGGCCCGGGTCATCTATCTGGAACCCGACCTCGACCGCGGGTCCCCGCGCGCCGACAGCCCGCCCGCCGACAGCCCGCCCGCCGACAGCCCGGGCAGCCGCCGCGGACGGCCCGGACCACCGCCCCCGCACAGGAAGCGCCGCGATGATCTTTCCGCTCACGAATCCGGTGCGTCCCTACCCGTGGGGGTCACGGACGGTGCTCCCCGAGCTGCTCGGGGAGCCGACCCCGTCGGCGCAGCCGCAGGCCGAGCTGTGGATGGGTGCGCACCCGACCGCACCGTCGCGGCTGCCCGACGGCGACCCGCTGGACAAGCGCATCGCCGCCGACCCGGAAGGCGAGCTCGGCGAGCACACCGTCGCCGAGCTGGGGCCGAGCCTGCCGTTCCTGGCCAAGCTGCTGGCCGCGGCCGCCCCGCTCTCGCTGCAGGTGCATCCGACCGCCGCGCAGGCCCGGGCCGGCTACGCGGCCGAGGAGGCGGCCGGCGTTCTGCGCGACGACCCGAACCGCAACTATCCGGACCAGCAGCACAAGCCGGAGCTGATCTGCGCGGTCACCCCGTTCAGCGGGCTGCTCGGCTTCCGGCCGGTCGCGGACACCCGGCGGCTGTTCGCCGAGCTCGCGGTGGACGGGCTGGCCCGCTACGACGCGGTCCTGGCCGAGCACCCGAACGGCGAGGGGCTGCGCCGGGTGATCGGCGGCCTGCTGACCCTCGACACCGCCGAGCGGGCGCCTCTGGTCGCCGCGGTGGGCGCGGCGTGCCGGGACGGCGGCGGGGAGTTCGCCGCGGAGAAGGCGTGCGTCGGCGAGCTCGCCGCCTCCTATCCCGACGACCCGGGCGTGGTCGTGGCGCTGGTGCTCAACCTGGTGCGGCTGGCCCCGGGGGAGGCGGTCTTCCTGCCGGCCGGCAACCTGCACGCCTACCTCGCCGGTCTCGGCGTCGAGGTGCTGGCCAACTCCGACAACGTGCTGCGCGGCGGCCTGACCGGCAAGCACATCGACGTCCCGGAACTGCTGCGGGTGCTCGACCCCGCGCCGGGTCCGCCTCCGGTGCAGGCCGGCCGGGGTCTGCCCAACGGCGAGCACGTCTACGACGTGCCGGCCCGCGAGTTCCGGCTGTCCCGGATCACGGTGGCCGGCGACGCGGTGACCGTCGACGCGGCCGGCCCGCAGGTCCTCGTGGCGCTCGCCGGGACGGTGGAGGTGGAGCAGGACGGGGACGCGGTGCGGCTGGGTCCCGGCCGCTCGGCCTATCTCCCGGCCGGCGGCGGTCCGGTGTCGGTGAGCGGCGACGGTACGGCGTACCGGGTCACGACCAACCTGGAGGCGCCCGGCGTGCCGTGACCCGAACGCGGCCCGGGGCAAAGGTTGACACGACCGTGGTAACCTCCCCGGGATGGATGCCCTCACGATCCACGAAGCGGCGCAGACGACCGGCTGGTCGGCGCGCATGCTCCGCTACATCGAGGCGATCGGCCTGGTCGAGGCGTCCCGGTCGAGCGCCGGGTACCGCCTGTACGGGCCGGCCGAGTTGCAGCGGCTGCGCACCCTGCGCGAGCTGCTCGCCGACCACGACATCGGTCTGGGCGAGGTCGGCTTCGCCCGCCGGCTGCGGACCGACGCCGAGCTGCGGGACGCGGTCGACGGCTGGCTGTCGGCCACCCCCGAACGGCCGGCGGACGTCCCGCCGCCGGACTGGCTGCGCTTCGAGCAGGACAAGCACGAACGGCTGATCGCGGAGATCGGCGCCGATGGCCCGACCCGCTCCGACCGGCTGGCCGCCCCCCTCATCACACCTGTCAGGGAGTCCGCATGACCACCACATCCACCGGGACATCCACCGGGACATCGACATCCACCGGGACGTCCACGGGCACCGCCACGGGGAGCGCGGCGGCCGGGAGCCGCCGGCTGCGGGCCGGCGACGTGAAGGTCGCCGACCTGTCCCTCGCGGCGTACGGCCGTCGAGGAGATCGAGCTGGCCGAGCACGAGATGCCCGGCCTGATGGCGGTCCGGCGGGAGTTCGCCGACGCCCAGCCGCTCGCCGGCGCCCGCATCACCGGTTCGCTGCACATGACGGTGCAGACCGCCGTGCTCATCGAGACCCTGGTCGCCCTGGGTGCGCAGGTGCGCTGGTGCAGCTGCAACATCTTCTCCACCCAGGACCACGCGGCCGCGGCGGTCGCCGTCGGCCCGGACGGCACCCCCGACGACCTGCGCGGCGTGCCCGTCTTCGCCTGGAAGGGCGAGTCGCTCGAGGACTACTGGTGGTGCACCGAGCAGGCGCTCACCTGGCCCGAGGCGGGCGGCCCGAACATGATCCTCGACGACGGCGGTGACGCCACGCTGCTCGTGCACAACGGCGTGGAGTACGAGCGGGCCGGCAAGGTTCCGGCGCCGGACACGGCGGAGTCCGAGGAGTCCGCGGTCGTCCTCGTCGGTGCTCGGTCGCTCGCTCGCGGCCGACCCGGGCAGGTGGACCCGGATCGCTGCCGAGATCCGCGGCGTGACCGAGGAGACCACCACCGGCGTGCACCGGCTGTACCAGATGCAGCAGGCCGGCCAACTGCTCTTCCCGGCGATCAACGTCAACGACTCGGTGACCAAGAGCAAGTTCGACAACAAGTACGGCTGCCGGCACTCGCTGATCGACGGCATCAACCGGGCCACCGACGTCCTCATCGGCGGCAAGGTCGCCGTGATCTTCGGCTACGGCGACGTCGGCAAGGGCTGCGCCGAGTCGCTGCGCGGGCAGGGCGCGCGCGTCATCGTGGCCGAGATCGACCCGATCTGCGCGCTGCAGGCGGCGATGGACGGCTACCAGGTCGCCACTCTCGACGACGTCGTCGAGACCGCCGACATCTTCGTCACCGCCACCGGCAACCGCGACATCATCACCGCCGCGGCACATGTCCCGGATGAAGCACCAGGCGATCGTCGGCAACATCGGCCACTTCGACAACGAGATCGACATGGCCGGTGTCGCGCGGATCCCCGGCATCGAGCGGGTCACCATCAAGCCGCAGGTCGACAAGTGGGTGTTCCCCGACGGCCACGCGGTGATCGTGCTGTCCGAGGGCCGGCTGCTCAACCTCGGCAACGCCACCGGTCACCCGAGCTTCGTGATGAGCAACTCGTTCACCAACCAGACCATCGCGCAGATCGAGCTGTTCACCAAGCCCGACGACTACGAGAAGCGGGTCTACGTGCTGCCCAAGCACCTGGACGAGAAGGTGGCCCGGCTGCACCTCGACGCCCTCGGCGTGAAGCTCACGACGCTGTCCCAGGGAGCAGGCGGACTACATCGGCGTGCCGGTGGACGGCCCGTACAAGCCGGACCACTACCGCTACTGAGCACCCGCCCCCGACGCTCATGATCGTGATCGGATCCGTACGGCGTGTCGCGGCTTTTTCCGATCACGATCATGGCGGGGGGAGGGCGGCCGGGTGACGACGAGACCGGCGTACGACGTCACCGATCTCGGGCTGGCCGCGGCCGGCACCGGCCGGATCGACTGGGCCGACCGGGACATGCCGGTGCTGCGGGGGATCCGGGAGCGGTTCGCGCAGGTGCGGCCGCTGGCCGGACTGACCGTGGCGGCGTGCATGCACGTGACCGCCGAGACCGCCAACCTGATGCGCACCCTCGCCGCCGGCGGCGCCGAGGTGGCCCTGGCCGCGTCCAACCCGCTGTCCACGCAGGACGACACGGCGGCCGCACTGGTCGCCGATCACGGGGTGGCCGTGTTCGCGCGGGCCGGCGTCGACCTGCCCGAGTACTACCGCCACATCGGCGCGGTGCTCGACCGGGAACCGGACCTGGTGCTCGACGACGGGTGCGACCTGGTGAGCACGCTGCACGCCGAGCGGACCGACCTGCTGGCCCGGGTGCGGGCCGGTTGCGAGCAGACCACCACCGGGCTGCTCAGGCTGCGGGCGATGGCGCGGGCCGGCGCGCTGCGCATTCCGGTGATCGCGGTCAACGACACCGGCACCAAGCAGCTCTTCGACAACACCTATGGCACCGGGCAGTCCGTCGCTCGACGCGATCTTCCGCGCCACCAACACCCTCCTGGCCGGCCGCACGGTCGTCGTCGCCGGCTACGGCTCCTGCGGCCGCGGGGTCGCCGGGCGGGCCAAGGGGCTCGGTGCCTCGGTCGTGGTCACCGAGATCGACCCGATCCGGGCGCTGGACGCCACCATGAACGGCTTCCGGGTGATGCCGATGGAGGCCGCGGCGCCGATCGGCGACGTGTTCATCACCGTGACCGGCAACCGGGACGTCCTGGCCGGGCGGCACCTGCAGGCGATGAAGGACGGCGCGATTCTGCTCAATGCGGGGCACTTCGACGTCGAGATCGATGTCCGCTGGCTGGCCCGGCACGCGGTGCAGACCCGCCGCGCGGTCCGGCCGCACACCGACGAGTACGTCCTGCCGGACGGGCGGCGGCTCCTCCTGCTCGCCGAGGGCCGGGTCGCCAACCTCGGCGCCGCCGAGGGGCACCCGTCGGCCGTGATGGACATGTCCTTCGCCGACCAGGCCCTGACGACCGCGTGGCTGGCCCGCCACCACGACCAGCTGGCCCCCGGCGTGTACGACGTCCCCGCGGCGGTCGACGAGGAGGTGGCGCGGCTCAAGCTGGCCTCGATGGGTCTGGCCATCGACGCGCTCACCGACGCCCAGGCCCGCTATCTGGACTCCTGGGAGCAGGGCAGCTGAGCGTCGTGCGGTAGGCCCCGTGCGCCCCATCCGGGGCGGCGAACCCGCGTGGGTCCCGGTCCTGGGCGGGAAGATGCCACGATAGGGCTATGAGGGGACGTGTGCTGGTCGTCGACGACGACCCCGCGCTCGCCGAGATGCTCGGCATCGTGCTGCGCAGCGAGGGGTTCGACGCATCGTTCGTCGGTGACGGCGGTGCCGCGCTCGCCGCCTTCCACGAGCTGCGTCCCGACGTCGTGCTGCTCGACCTGATGCTGCCCGGGAATGAGCGGGATCGACGTGTGCCGGTCGATCCGGACCGAGTCCGGCGTACCGATCGTCATGCTCACCGCCAAGATCCGACACCGTGGACATCGTGCTCGGCCTCGAGTCCGGCGCGGACGACTACGTCGTCAAGCCGTTCAAGCCCAAGGAACTCGTCGCCCGGGTCCGGGCCCGGCTGCGGCGCAACGACGACGACCGGTCGAATCGCTGCAGATCGGCGACCTGACGATCGACGTCTCGGGACACGCGGTGACGCCGCGGCGGGCGCGATGATCAGCCTGACGCCGCTGGAGTTCGACCTGCTGCTGGCACTGGCCCGCAAACCCCGGCAGGTCTTCACCCGCGAGGTCCTGCTCGAGCAGGTCTGGGGCTACCGGCACGCCGCCGACACCCGGCTGGTCAACGTGCACGTGCAGCGGCTGCGGTCGAAGATCGAGCGCGACCCGGAGAACCCCCGGATCGTGCTCACCGTGCGCGGCGTCGGCTACAAGGCCGGGCCACCGTGAGGGACCGCGATGGCCGCTCTCGCGCGGGTCCGCGCCGTCCTCGAGCCTCCGGCGCACTGGCTGCTCGCCCGGTGGCGCCGGTCGCTGCAGGTGCGGGTGGCGGCCACGACCGCGCTGGTCTCGGGCGTCGTCGTCCTGATCATCGGCATCGTGCTGCTCGGGCAGATCAGCGCCGGCCTCCTGGACGCGAAACGCCACGCGGCACTCGCCGAGGCCGACGACGGGCTGCGGGTCGCCACCGCGCAGATGTCGGTGATCACCGCGTCGGGGGCCGACACCGTCCGCAACTCGTTGAGCAGACCTGGTCGCGAACCTGTCCGGCAAGGGCAGCAACGCCGGCCTGTTCGACATCGCCATCCTGCCGCGGACCGGGCGCCAGGAGCCGGTGGTCTCCGGCGACGTCGATCCGACGTCGATCCCCGGCCGGCTGCGGCGGCTGGTGGCCCAGTCCCGGCAGGGTTACGAGTACGCCACGATCCGCCATCCCGGCGGCGCGTCGAACCCCGGTCTGATCATCGGGGAGCCCATCGCCGGCCCGGTGGGCTCGTTCGGGCTGTACTACCTCTTCCCGCTGCAGACCGAGCAGCGCACGCTCGCGCTGGTCCAGCGCACCGTCCTGCTGGCCGGCCTGGTCCTGGTGCTGCTCGTCGCCGCGATCGCGATGCTGGTGACCCGGCAGGTGGTCCGCCCGGTGCGGCGGGCCGCGACCACCGCCGAGCGGCTCTCCGCCGGCCACCTGGAGGAGCGGATGCCGGTCCGTGGCGAGGACGACCTCGCCCGGCTGGCGTCGTCGTTCAACGAGATGGCCGAGAGCCTGCAGCAGCAGATCACCCAGCTCGAGGAGCTCTCCCGCCTGCAGCGCCGGTTCACCAGCGACGTGTCCCACGAGCTGCGTACGCCGTTGACCACCATGCGGATGGCCGCCGACCTGCTCTACGGCGCCCGGACCGGCTTCCCGCCGGGGGAGGCCCGCTCGGCGGAGCTGCTGCAGGCCGAGCTCGACCGCTTCGAGGCGCTGCTGGTCGACCTCCTGGAGATCAGCCGGCACGACGCCCGCGCCGTCGAGCTGGAGGCCGAGCCGGTCGACCTGCGGCTCCTCGTCGGACGCGCCATCGACGGGGTCGCGCCGATCGCGGCGCGGGCCGGCAGCGACCTCGTCGTCCGGACACCGCACGCGCCGGTGGTCGCCGAAGTCGACCCGCGCCGGATCGAGCGGATCCTGCGCAACCTGCTCGGCAACGCGCTCGAGCACGGCGAGGGGCTGCCGGTCGAGGTGGCGCTCGCCGGCGACGCCGACGCGGTTGCGGTGACCGTGCGCGACCACGGCGTGGGGCTCAGCCAGAGCGAGGCCGCGCTGGTGTTCAACCGGTTCTGGCGGGCCGACCCGTCCCGGACCCGGCGTACCGGGGGCACCGGGCTCGGTCTGGCCATCAGCCTCGAGGACGCCCGGCTGCACAACGGGTGGCTCAACGTCTGGGGCCGGCCGGGGCACGGTGCGCAGTTCCGGCTGACCGTCCCGGTCAAGGCGGGCGACGTACTGAGCTGGTCGCCGCTCCCGCTCGAACCGCTCGACGCCCGGGCGCTGCCGGCGGTTGACGACGCGCCGCCGGCGATGCCCCCGCCCGCGCCGGACCGGGCCGGCGGCCGCCGGCCGAAGGTCGCGGACCGCCCCGCCGATGGCCGGCCGGCCCCGGCCCGGAGGGACGGCTCGGAGCCGCCGCAGACCGAGGCGACGAAGGTCGCGGGTCAGCCGTGAGGGCCGGTCGCGCGGTGGTGGCCCTGTGCTCGGCGCTCGCCGTGCTCGGAGTCGCCGCGTGCGCGAGCATCCCGCGCGCCTCGGCGCCGGTCGGCGTCCGCAAGGTCGGGGCCGGCCTCTCCCTCCAGCAGGGCCCGAACGTCCGGTCCGTCCCCAACCCGCCGCGACGCGGCATGACGGCCGGCGAGATCGCGCAGGGCTTCCTCGACGCGAACGCCGGCGGCGACCCGCAGCACGGGGTCGCCCGCAAGTACCTCACGCCGCGGGCGGGGGCGTCCTGGGACGACGGCGCCGGAGCGACCGTCTACGACGGCAACCAGGTCTACGTCAATCCGTCCCGCGACGGCAGCAGGGTCATGGTGTCGTTGCGACGGGTGGCCGTGGTGGGCACGGACGGTTCCTACACGGCCGTTCCTGGGCGGCTGCAGCTCACCCTCACGCTGCGGCGCGTCGACGGCCAGTGGCGGATCGGCGATCCCCGGCCCGGGCTGTTCGTGACGTCCAACGACTTCGCCCGCAACTACCAGCGGGTCAACCTCTACTTCCTCGGCCCCCAGCAGGACGTGGTCGTTCCCGACCCGCGGTACTTCTCGGTGCCGCCCGGTTCCCTGGCCAACCGGATGGTGGCGGCGCTGCTCGCCGGTCCGTCCCCCTGGCTCGCGCCCGCGGTCCGGACGGCGGTGCCCGCCGGGGTCACGCTGCGCCGCAACATCGTGCAGAACTCCCCGGTGATCACCGTCGACCTCTCCGGCCTCGGCACGATGAGCTCGGGACAGCTCACCAGCATGTCGGCCCAGATCGTGTGGACGCTGGACCAGCTCAACTCCGACCCCGTGCAGATCCTCGCCGACGGCCAGCGGTTGACCGTGCCGGGCGTCGGCGTCAACCAGGAGCAGTCGGACTGGCAGAGCTACGACCCCGACGCCCTGCCGGCGAGCGCTCCGGCGTACTTCCTGGAGGACGGCGCGGTCTGGACCCAGGACGGGCGGATCAACGGCTCGGCGGGCACCGGGATCTACGGCCTGTCGTCGGTGGCCGTCTCGCTCGACCGGGGCGGGTTGGCCGGCGTCAGCCTGCACTCCGACGGCGCGCACCTCTTCGTCGGCCCGTTCGGCCGGGCGATGGACGATCGGCTGCACGCCCGTACGCTCACCCCGCCCACCTGGGTCCGGGACTCCAGCGAGGTCTGGACCGTCCGCAACGGCGTCGACCTCGTCCGGGTGCCGCTGCACGGCTCACCGGCGGTGGTGCCCGCCCCCGAGTTCGCCCGATACGCCCCGATCAGCCAGCTGCAGCTGTCCCGGGACGGCACCCGGGTCGCGCTGATCGGCCGGGGCGGTCGGCTCTACGTCGGGCGGGTGTCCACCCAGTCCGGCACCCTGGCGGTCGACGGGCTGCGCCGTACCGCGATCGACCTGACCGGAGCCACGGACGTGTCCTGGGCGTCTTCCACCGAGCTCGCGGCCCTCGCCCCCAACACGGCCTCGGCCCGGGTGCCCTGGCAGATCCAGCTGGACGGCTCGTCCGAGACCGCGCAGAGCACGGCCGGTCTGCCGGGGCCGCCGACGGCCGTGGCGGCCGCCCCGGAGCACCTCACCCTCGTCTCCTCCGCCGGCACCATGTGGCTGCTCGCCGACCGGTCGTGGAACCAGTTGCTGCGCGACAACGAGTTGATCTACGGCGTGGGCCCCACCTACCCCGGATGACGCCGGCCGGCCCCGTCGTCCACACCCGCGGGCGGTATCCCCAGATCGGCGCAGGGCCGTGGTGCGCGGGCCGCGGGCAGGCACGATCGGGCGGTGCTCACCCACCTGCTCGACCTGGTCTTCCCCGTGGCGTGCGCCGGCTGCGGCCGCCCGGGTGCTTCGTGGTGCGTGGCCTGCGCCGACCTGGTGCGTCGGCCGATGCCGCATCGACCCCGCCCCTGCCCGCCGGGGATGCCGGCGCTGTCGGTCGCCGGCCGCTACGAGAACGAGGTCCGGGCCGCGCTGCTCGCCTACAAGGAGCGCGGCCGGCGGGAGCTCGCCGGGCCGCTCGGAGCGGGGCTTGCGGCCGCGGTCCGCCATGCCGCCGCCGCGGCGGGCGGACCGCGCCAGGGGGTCGTCCTGATCCCGGTCCCCTCCCGGCGCGCGGTCGCCCGGTCCCGGGGCGGTGACCACGTCCGCCGACTGGCGTGCCGGGCCGCGACGGCGTTGTCGCTCGACGGGCCGGTCGTGGCCGTGCTGCCGGCGCTGCGGGTGCAGGGGACACCACGTGACTCGGCCGGGCTGTCCGCCGCCGACCGCTTCGTGAACCTCGCCGGAGCCCTCGTCGCGACACCGGTCACCGCCGCCTGCACGGGGCGATTCGTCGTGCTGGTCGACGATCTGGTCACTACCGGTGCAACCCTCATCGAGGCCTCGAGAGCCTTGCACGAGAGGGGAATTGAGGTCTGCGCGGCGGCCGCGGTGGCCGCGACGCCGCGGCGTCGGGAATCGGCGCATCGAGTGCCCCAAAGGGTGTCCGACTGGCGGCAACCCGACTAGCGTCAATGGTGAGGGACGGGAGAGGAAGGAGTCGGTCTTCCGTTCGACGAGAACCCGGCGCCGCCGGGTCGATCAGCACCGGGAGGTCTGTGTGGACATTGTCGTGAGGGGCCGGAACGTCGAGGTTCCAGAGCATTACCGACAACTCGTGGCAGAGAAGCTCGGTCGGGTCGAACGCTATGACCACAAGGTGATCCGCGTCGACGTCGAGCTGCACCACGAGCGCAACCCACGCCAGGCCAGTGCGTGCCAGAACGTGCAGATAACCTGCAAGTCGCGCGGACCCGTGGTCCGGTCCGAGGCGTGCGCCCACGACTTTTACGCCGCGCTCGACGCGGCCGTGAGCAAGCTCGAGGCCCGGCTCCGGCGGGCCGCCGACCGCCGCCGGGTGCACTACGGTCACCACCGGCCACCGTCCGTGTCCGACGCGGTCGACCGGGTCGACGCGGCGCCGGCCGAGATGCTCGACGGCTCGAGCGCGGCCATGGTCGAGGCCGACGGCGCCGCGGCCACCTCCGGGGGACCGGTCGAGGCCGGGGACGTCGATGAGCCGGACGACCAGCTGCCCGGTCAGATCGTGCGCCGGAAGGAACATCGGGCCGTCCCGATGACCGTCGACCAGGCGCTGCACGAGATGGAGCTCGTCGGGCACGACTTCTTCCTCTTCGCCGACCAGGACACCGGCCTGCCGAGCGTCGTGTACCGGCGGAAGGGGTTCGCCTACGGCGTCATCCGGCTCTCGGCCCCGGTGCGGATGCCGGTCAACGGGACGACACCCGACCCGGCCGCCGACGTGGAGTACGCCGTACGCTCGCGGTAGCGACGACGCGGTAGCGACGACCCAGGTCACCGTCGCGGGTGACCCACGGCCCTCAGGACGGCCCGTGGGTTGCCTCGGCGGCGCGGCCCGGCGCCTACCATGGGACGAGCCGACCCCGAGGAGTGGGAAGTCACACCGTGGTACTTGCGAAGATCCTGCGCGCCGGAGAGGGCAAGCTGCTGCGGCGGCTGGCCCGCATCGCCGATCACGTCAACACCCTCGAGCCCGACTACGTCGACCTGACCGACGCCGAGCTGCGCGAGCAGACCGACCAGTTCCGCACCCGGTACGCCGAGGGGGAGACGCTCGACGAGCTGCTGCCCGAGGCGTTCGCGGTGGTGCGCGAGGCGAGCAAGCGCACCCTCGGCCAGCGCCACTTCGACGTCCAGATCATGGGCGGTGCCGCGCTGCACCTGGGCAACGTCGCCGAGATGAAGACCGGCGAGGGCAAGACCCTGGTCGTCGACGTTGCCCGTCTACCTCAACGCCCTCACCGGCAAGGGCGTGCACCTCGTCACCATCAACGACTACCTCGCCAAGCGGGACTCGGAGTGGATGGGCCGGGTGCTACCGGTTCCTGGGCCTGACGGTCGGGGTGATCCTCGCGAACGAGACCCCCGAGCACCGGCTGCGCGCAGTACAACTGCGACATCACCTACGGCACCAACAACGAGTTCGGCTTCGACTACCTGCGCGACAACATGGCCTGGGACGCTCCGAGCTGGTGCAGCGCGGCCACCACTTCGCGGTGGTCGACGAGGTCGACTCGATCCTGATCGACGAGGCCCGGACCCCGCTGATCATCAGCGGCCCGGCCGAGCAGAGCGCCCGCTGGTACACCGAGTTCGCCCGCATCGCCCCGACGCTGCACCCGCGACATCGACTACGAGGTCGAGGAGGGCAAGCGGACCGTCGCGATCAGCGAGTCCGGCGTGGAGAAGATCGAGGACCAACTCGGCATCGACAACCTCTACGAAGCGGTCAACACCCCGTTGGTCGGCTACCTCAACAACGCGCTGAAAGCCAAGGAGCTCTACAAGCGCGACCGGGACTACGTCGTGGCCAGCGGCGAGGTGCTGATCGTCGACGAGTTCACCGGGCGGGTGTTGCAGGGCCGGCGCTACAACGAGGGCATGCACCAGGCCATCGAGGCCAAGGAACGGGTGGAGATCAAGGAGGAGAACCAGACCCTCGCGACGATCACCCTGCAGAACTACTTCCGGCTCTACGACAAGCTGGCCGGGATGACCGGTACGGCCATGACCGAGGCGGCCGAGTTGCAGCAGACCTACAAGCTCGGCGTCATCCCGATCCCGACCAACATGCCGATGATCCGGGCCGACGAGACCGACGTCGTCTACAAGACCGAGGAGGCGAAGTTCGCCGCCGTCGTCGACGACATCGCCAAGCGCAACGCCGCGGGCCAGCCGATGCTGGTCGGCACGGCGAGCGTGGAGAAGTCCGAACTGCTCTCCGGGCTGCTCGTGCGCCGCGGCATCCCGCACGAGGTGCTCAACGCGAAGTTCCACGAGAAGGAAGCGACGATCGTCGCCCAGGCCGGCCGCAAGGGCGTCGGTCACGGTCGCGACGAACATGGCCGGCCGCGGCACGGACATCATGCTCGGCGGAAACCCGGAGTTCTCCGCCGACTACCAGCTGCGGCAGCGGGGGATCACTCCGGCGGAGACCCCCGAGGAGTACGAAGCCGCCTGGGCCTGCGGCGCTGGAGAAGGTCTCGGCGACCGTCGCGAAGGAGCACGACGAGGTGGTCGAGCTCGGCGGTCTCTACGTCCTCGGCACCGAGCGGCACGAGTCCCGGCGGATCGACAACCAGCTGCGCGGCCGGTCGGGCCGGCAGGGCGATCCCGGAGAGTCCCGGTTCTATCTGTCGCTCGGCGACGACCTGATGCGGCGGTTCAACGCCTCCACCGGTCGAGGCGATCATGACCCGCCTCAACATGCCGGACGACCAGCCCATCGAGGCGAAGATGGTCAGCCGGGCGATCCGCTCAGCGCAGACCCAGGTCGAGCAGCAGAACTTCGAGATCCGCAAGAACGTGCTCAAGTACGACGAGGTGATGAGCCGGCAGCGCGAGGTCATCTACGGCGAGCGCCGCCGGGTCCTGGAAGGCGCCGACCTGCACGAGCAGGTGCGGCACATGATCGACGACGTCGTGACCGCCTACGTCACCGGGAGCGACCGCCGAGGGGTACCCGGAGGACTGGGACCTCGACCAGCTGTGGACCGCGCTGAAGACGCTCTACCCGGTCACGCTGACCGTCGACGACGTCGTCGAAGAGGCCGGCGGTGAGCTCGTCCGGTGTCACGCTCGGAGCTGCTGCTCAGGAGGTCAAGGCGGACGCCCACGCCGCCTACGACGCCCGCGAGGCCGAGGTCGGCGCGGAGGTCATGCGCGAGCTGGAGCGGCGGTCGTGCTCTCGGTGCTCGACCGTAAGTGGCGCGAGCACCTGTACGAGATGGACTACCTGCAGGAGGGCATCGGCCTGCGGGCCATGGCCCAGCGCGACCCGCTGGTGGAGTACAAGCGGGAAGGGTTCGAGATGTTCTCCGCGATGCTCGAGGGCATCAAGGAGGAGTCGGTCGGCTACCTGTTCAACGTCGAGGTCCAGGTCAATCCCGAAGAGGAGACGGAGGCCGCCGAGGCGAGGGCGCCAGGTGGTGCTCGACCAGGAGCCGCCGGGCGGCCGCGGTCGCGCCGGCCGACGGCCGGCGCCCGCGGTGGAGGCGGCCGGGAGCCGGGCCGGCGCGGGACCGGCCACGGTCAACGCCAAGGGGCTGGCCGCGCCGGGCAGCCGCGGGCCGAGGCGCTGCAGTACTCCGCGCCGACGCTGGACACCGCCGGCGACGATGGCGAGCTCCACAATGGACAACACATGGACGGCACTCGGTGGCAGACACGACGGCCACGCGTCACGGGCCGGCAGCGAACCGGCCCGAAACGCGCCCTGCCCCTGCGGTTCGGGCAAGAAGTACAAGAGTGCCACGGTGCGCCGGGCGCGCACTGAGCCGACCGGAGACGCGGGCGGGGCGTTCCCATCGACGAGGGACCGGGCCGTCTCGCCGTTCAGCCGATCTGTAGCGCACGCAGCGCCACTGCCCGTCGACGCCCTCCAGCCGGGCGGCGACGGCGTGGGAGCGTGCGCCGCAGCGGATCACCGCGGCGACCTCAGCGACCCCGTCCGCCGGTTCGCTGACGTGCACGGAGAGTCACGGTCGGCGGCGCCGGCGCGTCGTCGGCCGCGGCACCCGGCGCGACCGCGACAGGTCGGCGTAAGACCGTCGGGCTGGTCCACTGCTGCAGCTGCGCGGCGGGACGCCGACCCGCCAGCGCCTCCAGCGCGGCCTGCAGGAACCGGTGGGCCAGGGGTCGGGGGTCGGGCAGGGCCCGGCGGCGGTGGGCTGCGGGCCCCAGAACTGCTGGCCCAGCGGGGTCCGTCGCGGGCCGGGGTCCGCGTCCGGCAGCCGGTCGAAGGGGAGGGGCTCGGCCAGGCCCGGGATGAGGGTGAGCCGAGGCCGGTCACCCTCCTCCAGCGGGTCGTACGGCGGCTCGAGCGGCGGCACCGGGCGGACCCGGAGGGCGGTCGACCGGCGGCCCCCTCCGAGGGCACCGGGTGCTGCGCCTGCGGGTTCCTCGGTGACTGCGGCGACCGTCATCGCTGGTCCCTTCGATCGGATCGGTGCGGCTCGGGGGAGACCAGCCGCTGGCCGGGATGGATCAGGTCCGGGTCGGGACCGATGACGGCCCGGTTGGCGGCGTACCAGCGCTGCCACTCCGTCGCGATCCGGGCGTTGGAGGCGCCGCGGCCCAGCCGGGCGGCGGCGAGGTCCCACAGGCAGTCGCCGGGAGCGACGACGACCGAGTGCCGGGCGGGCACCGGAGCCACGGAGGGCCCGGCCGGCCAGTCCACGTCGATGTCCGACCCGGTCCGCGCCGGGCCGAGTCGCACGGCCACGCCGGCCGCGGCACCGGGCCCGCCGTGCTGGGCGGGTGCGGTCACGGCCGCGGTCGCCGAGGCGCCGCTCGTCACGACCGACACTCCGAGCACCACCGCCGCCGCCTGCCGCAGCGCCGCCGGCAGCAGCCGGGCCGATACCGCGCGCGCCGCCCGCCCGAGGACTCCGGGCAGGGCGCCCGCGGCGCAGCAGCAGAGCCCGACGGCCAGCCAGCCGAGCAACAGCCAGCAGATCCCCGCGACGAGGGCTACGACGGCCCGGTCCGCACCGAACCGGTTCACATAGGCCTGCGGATGGGCGAG
The DNA here is from genome assembly GCA_963828605.1 of uncultured Actinomycetota bacterium. Lineage (GTDB taxonomy): Bacteria > Actinomycetota > Actinomycetes > Mycobacteriales > QHCD01 > DASXJE01. Next base: position 28,366 of record CAWHER010000002.1, read on the forward strand.
CAGCGCCCGGAATGACCGGGGTCCGGACTCACCCACCACACCAGCACGGCGACGCCGGCCAGCAGGGCACCGGCGCCGACTCCCCGGACTCGAGTGCTCATGGTGCTCCTTGCTTTCGTTTGCGTGCGTTTGCTTTGTATAGCCTCCACCTGTGTTCGGTCAAGTGATGATCGCCATCCGGCCACCCGGAACTGCGTGGAGCCCCTCGACCAGTCGCGACATACTCGGGCGATGCAGACCCGGGAGATCGTGGTGCCGCGACCGGCGTGTGAACTCGCCGGGACCATCTGGTCGCCGGCCGGGTCGGAGCGAGCGCCCCTCGTCGTCATGTATCCGGGTTCGGGCCCCAGCGACCGGAACAACGACACGCTGTTCCCCCCGATCCGCGGCCGGTTCCTCGCTCAGGGGTGGGCGGTCGCGTCCTTCGACAAGCGGGGGGTCGGGGCGTCGACCGGGGAGTGGACGGACGCCGACATCGCACTGCAGGCCGAGGACGCCGGAGCCTGCGTCGCGGCCTGCCGGGAGGCGGTCTCACCCCTGTCGGTCGGTCTCTTCGGGCACAGCCAGGGCGGTTGGGTCGTGCTGGAGGCTGCCGCCCGCGGCGCTGCCGTGGAGTTCGTGATCACCAACTCCGGTCCGGGTGTCAGCCCCCGCGAGCAGGAGCTGTTCGCCACCCGGCAGGGGTGCCGGCGCGCGGGGTACGACGGCGCGGACACCGACGCCGCCGTCGCCGTGATCGATCAGCTCTTCGGGCTCGCTGCGGGCCGGACGCCGTGGTCGGCGGCCCGGGCGTGGATGGCCGAGCCGGCCCGGACGCACGCGATGGGAATCCTGACCGCGACGGGCGCATTCCTGCCCGCCGACGCCGGGCTCTGGGGCCTGACCGCGGCCATGATTGACCACGATCCGCGCGCGGCGATGCGCCAGCTGACGGTGCCCCTCCTGACCGTGTTCGGTGCCGATGACACGGCCGTTCCGGTCGAGGCCAGCGTGGCGGCCTACCGGCACTGCGTGCGCCCGGGTTTGCTCACCGTGGCCGTCCTCGACGGCGGCGACCATCGGCTCATGCAGCCGGACTCCACCGACTTCGCTCCCGGCTACCTGGACCTGCTGGCCGACTACGTTGGCGCCCGCTCCCCGCACCCGTCGCAGCTCTAGCGGAGGGTGTCCGGTGCGGTGGGAGCGGCTCTTCGCCGACCTCGAGGCGCAGGCCGCCGCCGCCGACGCGGCCGAACTGGCCGGCGAGGTGGTCGAGCGGACCCGGATCGAGGTCGCCGCGCTGCGGCTGGTGGACCGACTGCGCGCCGCCGTCGGGCATCCCGTACGCCTGTCGTGCGTGGGCGGTGAGCAGGTCGCCGGGGTGTTGCACCGCGCCGGGGCGGACTGGGCGCTGGTGGCCGAGCGGTCCGGACCGCCTGGGCGCTGGTGCCGCTGGCCGCGGTGACGAGCATCGCCGGGCTGGGGGCCCTGTCGGCGACGCCGGGAAGCGAGGGCCGGGTCGCGGCCCGGCTGGGTCTCGCCTCCGCCCTGCGCGGGATCGCCCGGGACCGGTCGGGCACCGCCATCACCCTCGTCGACGCGACCCGGATCGTCGGGACGATCGACCGGGTCGGCGCCGATTTCGTCGAGGTCGCCGAGCACGCTCCCGGAGAGGCCCGCCGGGCCAAGGCGGTCAGTCAGGTGCGCACCGTCCCCCTCGCCGCCCTGGCCGTCGTCCGGGCCTCGTGATCTGTCGGACCCCGATCAGTCCTGCGGAACCGGTCTCGTCGCGGGCGAGCGGATGACCCTGCACGAAGTCGCGGGTCTCGGTGTACATGCGGGCGATGTAGGACTCGAGCTGGTCGCGCTCGACCCGCCATTGGCCCCGGCCGCCGATCTTGATCGCGGGGAGCTCGCCGCTGCGCACCAACGCATAGGTCTGCGACGCCGAGATGTTGAGCACCTCGGCGACGTCACTGAGGGTGAGAAACCGGTCGACAGGCATCGGGGTCAGTCTGGCACCTCACCCGGTCGCCCTGCCTCCCCTGTCCACAGCGCCTCCTGACCACAGGTCTCCCCGGCCTGTGGACACCGAATGGTGCAAGGGGTCAGCGTTTGGCACCATCAGCCGATCGGTCAGCGGCGGAGGTGGCACCACCGGCGTCCCGGAGTCGATCCACGTTGGGAGAAACCGTGCCGGAACCACCCTCGCCGGTCGCGCGCCGACTCCGGTCGCCGTCCTGGCTCAACCTGCGGCTGATGACCGGTCTGCTCCTCGTCCTGGTCGCGGCGGCCGTCGGGGCGAAGGTGGTCGCGGGCGCCGACCGGTCCGTCACGATCTGGGGCCTGTCCCACGATGTCGCCTCCGGTACCGAGCTGGCCGCCACCGACCTGCGGGCGGTCCGGGTGCAGCTCTACGCCGACACGCCGCGCTACCTGTCCACCGCGGTCTCCCCGGCCGGACAGGTGATCAACCGGGATCTGCAGGGCGGTGATCTGCTACCCCGGTCCGCGCTCGGACCGGTTCCGAGCGGGGTGCTTGTCCCGCTGCCGGTCGATCCCGCCGCGTTGCCGCCCGGGTTGTCGCGCGGAGACCGGATCGACGTCTACGCCGGACCGGCCACCGCCGGGGATCCGCATGGGACGACCCGTCCGGTATTGCAGGCCGCGCCGGTGCAGGCCGTCTCCGGCGGCTCCAGCGGCGGGCTGTCGGCCGGGAACGAGAAGGTGCAGCTGACCGTGCGTGTGCGCACCGACCAGGAGGCGGCTCTGGTGGCCGCGGTCGCCGGCAGCACGCTCTACGTCACCGAGCACGTCGGCGGGTCCGTCCGATGAGCGTTCCGGTCCTGACCGCGGTCACCGGTGCGCGGTGGGAGGCCGATCTCGTCGGCGAACTGGATCGGGCCGACTACGGCGTCCAGGTGGTGCGCCGGTGCGTCGATCTCGCCGACCTGCTTGCCGCGGCGGCCGCGGGGACGGCGCGGGCCGCGTTGCTCTCCGCCGACCTGCGCCGGCTCGACCGCGATGCGGTGACCCGCCTGACCGCTGCCGGCGTCGCGGTTGTGGGGCTCGTCAACCCCGGCGACGAGGTGGCCGAGGGCCGGCTCACGGCGCTCGGCGTACCCGCAGTGCTGCCCGCCGACGCCGGCGCCGAAGCGATCTCCGCGGCGGTCGTGTCGGCGGTGGCGGGACTGGGGACCGAGGCCGCCCGCCGGGTGATCGCCGACCCGCACGGCGCGGCGCCTCACCTGGGCCCGCCCGGCGCCGCGGGGCCGGACCCGGACGGTGCCGGCACCGTGGTCGCGGTGTGGGGCCCTACCGGGGCGCCCGGCCGGACGACCGTGGCGGTCGGGCTCGCCGACGAGGCCGCCCGGCTCGGCGTCCCCACAATGCTGGTCGACGGCGACGTCTACGGCGGGGTGGTCGCCCAGGTGCTCGGTCTGCTCGACGAGTCACCGGGTCTGGCCGCGGCCGCCCGGCACGCCGCGGCCGGCACCCTGAACGAGACCTCGCTGGCCGAGCTGGCGTTCACGATCGGTCCGTCCCTGCGGGTCCTGACCGGCATCGCCCGGGCCGACCGTTGGCCGGAGCTGCGCGGCTCGTCGATCGAGGCCGTGCTCGACGTCGCCCGCCGGCTGGTGTCGTTCACCGTGGTCGACTGCGGCTTCTGCGTGGAGCAGGACGAGGAGATCGCCTACGACACGATGGCGCCCCGCCGCAACGGTGCGACGATCGCGGCGCTGGCCGCCGCCGATGTCGTGCTGTGCGTCGGGGGCGCCGATCCGGTGGCGGTGCAGCGCCTGGTTCGCTCGCTCGCCGACCTCGCCGACGTCCTTCCCCAGATCGCCCCGCGGGTCGTGGTCAACCGGGTCCGCAAAGCGGCGATTCCGGGCGATCCCCGGCGGGAGATCGGGGCCGCCCTGGACCGCTACGCCGGGGTGGCCGAGCCGGTCTTCCTGCCTTTCGACGGCCCCGCGGCCGATTCCGCGGTCGTGGTGGGCAAGACGCTCGCCGAGGTCGCGCCCAAGAGCCGGCTGCGACGGGGGCTGGTCGACCTCGCCCGCACGCTCGCGGTGGCCTGAGCACCCGGGGCCACGCTCGCGTAGCGGGGCCGCATGGCCGGGCCTGCGGTGCGGGAAGGCTCGACGTGGCAGCATGAAAGGACCGGTGATCAGCCTGGGAGGTGTGCCGAGGTGGCCGACCGCTTGAGCGCTCTGGACGCCTCGTTCCTGTACGCCGAGGAGTCGACGACGCCGATGCACGTCGGCGGGGTGGCGGTATTCGCGACGCGCCGGGGCTTCGACTACGACGCGCTCGTCCAGCTGATCGAACGCCGGATCGCCCTGGTCCCGCGGTACCGGCAGAAGATCGTCGGCGTTCCCGGTCACCTCAGCAGCCCGGTGTGGGTGGACGACGCGGAGTTCGACATCGGCTACCACGTGCGCCGCAGTGCGCTGCCCCGCCCGGGCTCGGACGAGCAACTCGCCGAACTGGTGTCGAGGCTGATGTCGCGGCCGCTCGACCGCAGCCGACCGCTCTGGGAGACCTACTGCGTCGAAGGTGTGCACGACGGCCGCATCGCGATCATCACCAAGACCCACCACGCGATGGTCGACGGGGTGAGCGCGGTCGACCTGACCCAGGTCATCCTCGACCCGACCCCGGAGCCCCGGGAGGTCCCCGAGGCACTGTGGATGCCCCGGCCGGCGCCGAGTCAGCTCGACCTGCTCCGGGAGGCGGTCGGCGACCTGGCCCGCCGCCCGTCGGCGGCGCTCGACACGGTGCGGATGGGGATCCGCGACCTGCAGAACACCGCCGAGCGCGTCGTCGGCGCGGTCGGGGGACTGGCCGCCGCCGCCCGCACCGCCGCCCGGCCGGCCCCGGACAGCCCGTTCAACGTCTCGATCGGCGCGCAGCGCCGGTTCGCCGTGGCCCGCACCGAACTCGACGACTACAAGCGGGTCCGCAAGCAGCACGGCGGCACCGTCAACGACGTCGTCCTCGCCACCGTCGCCGGCGCGCTGCGGAGCTTCCTGCTGACCCGCGGTGAACCGGTCACCACGGCGGCGGTGATCCGGGCGATGGTCCCCGTGTCGGTGCGGACCGACGCGCACCAGGGGGTCCTGGGCAACCGGATCCTGTCCTACTTCGTCGACCTCCCGGTGGGGGAGGCGGACCCGCTGGTGCGGCTCGCCCGGGTGAGCTACGCCATGAAGGCGCACAAGGAGGCCGGCCAGTCGGTCGGCGCCGACGCCCTGATCCGGCTCTCCGGTTTCGCCCCTCCGACGCTGCACGCGATGGGGGCGCGGGCGGCCAGCGGGCTCTCCCGCCGGCTGTTCAACGTCGTCGTCACCAACGTCCCCGGTCCCCAGATCCCGCTCTACGCGGGCGGGGCCAGAATGCTGGAGGTGTTCCCCGTCGTGCCGCTGGCCAAGGGCCAGGCCGTCTCGATCGGGCTCACCTCCTACAACGGAGGGGTCTATTTCGGGCTGAACGCCGACCGCGACGCGATGAGCGACGTCGGCATTCTCGCCGCCCTCCTCGAGGAGTCCCTGGCCGAACTCGTGGGCCTGCTTCCGTGAGCACCGGGGGTCGTGGGCGACCGGTCGTGGCCGGCACCCGTGCCGCCGGTGGCACCCGCCGCGGCCTGGTGCTCGGCGCGGGGGGCGTCCTGGGCTTCACCTGGACGGTCGCGGCGCTTCACGCGTTCGAACAGTTCGCCGGGGTGGACGCCCGCAGCGTCGAGATCTGCGTCGGGACGTCGGCCGGGTCGGTCGCCGCCGGGCTGCTGGGCCACGGGGTGTCGGTCGACGCAATGCTCCGCCACCAGCGCGGCGTCTCCCGGTCCGACGATCCGTTCATCACCTGGGACTACGACGGCGACGTCGGTGGCGCGCTCCCGCCGCGGCCAGGCCTGGCGCCGGGGTCGCCGCAGCTGCTCGCGCAGGTCGTGCGGCATCCCCGCCGGATCCCGGTCACGGCGGCGCTGTCCGCCGTGCTCCCCCGCGGGCGGGGCACTCTCGAGCCGGTCCGCCGCATGATCGGCGACCTGGCCGGCGACTCCCCGTGGCCGGACCAGCCGCGCCCCTGGGTCGTCGCGTTCGACTACGACGCGGGCCGGCGGGTGGCGTTCGGGCGGGACGGTGCACCCGACGCGCCGCTTGCCGACGCGGTCACCGCGTCCTGCGCCATCCCGGGGTGGTACGCGCCGGTCGGGATCGACGACCGGCGCTACATCGACGGCGGTGTCTGCTCGCCGACCTCACTGGACCTCTTGGCCGGTCTCGGCCTCGACGAGGTGACGGTGCTGGCCCCGCTGATCTCGTTCGCCTTCGACCGGCCGCGGTCGGCGGTGGCCCGGGTCGAGCGGGGCTGGCGGCGGGGTCAGACCCGCCGGCTGCTGCACGAGGCGGAGAAGGTCCGGGCGGCCGGCACCGAGGTGACCATGCTCGGCCCGGGGCCGGAGGACCTGGCCGCGATCGGGTCCAACCTGATGAACCCGCGCCGCCGCGGACAGGTGCTCGACACCGCGCTCCGGACCTGCTTCGCGGCCCTGACCGCGCTCCCGGCGGAGGCGCACCGGTGAGGGTCTACCTTCCCGCGACCGTGCCGACGCTGCGCGCGCTGCTCGACCGGGGCACGGTGGGCACGGCGCCGCTGACCGCCTTCGCCGTCACCCCGGCCCTGCGGGAGTGGTACGTCGATGAGGACGGCGAGTCGCTGGAGTACGCCGCGCTGCTCGCCGCCGCCCGCGGTGCGCTGCGGCTGCTCGACGACGACCCCGCCGCGCCCCGCCGCCGGGTGGTCGTGGTCGCCGACGTGCCCGACGGCGAGGTGACCGCCCGCCCGGATCTCGATCGCGCCGTGGTCCGGCTGGCCGAGCCCATCACCATGGAGCAGGTCGTCGCCGCGCACCTCGACGACGCCGCGGCGGAGGAGACGGTGGCGGCGGCCGCGACCGCCGTCCTCGACGCCGATCTCGGCAGCGCCGACGCGCAGTTCGTGGTCGACGGCGCCGAAGGGTACGACCTCGGGTGGTACGCCACCCAGGAGCTCGGCCCGCTGGTCGAACTACTCTGAGTCGCCAGGTCCATCGTCGTACCGGGGAGAGCGCCATGGATGCCGTCACCGTCCCACCCACACCGGTCAACGAGCCGATCCGCAGCTATCAGCCCGGCAGTGGCGACCGCGCGCCGGTCGAGGCGCGGCTGAAGGAGATGGGCGCCGAGCAGATCGACCTGCCGATGACGATCGGCGGGCGGCAGCGGCTCGGTGGCGGGTCCCCGGTCGACGTCGTGCAGCCGCACCGGCACGCCGCCGTCCTCGGCGTCCTGCACAACGCCACTCCGCAGGACGTGCACGACGCCGTGGCCGCCGCGAAGGCCGCCGGGTCGGCCTGGCGGGCGATGCCGTTCGACGAACGGGCCGCGGTGCTGCTGCGCGCCGCCGACCTGCTCGCCGGGCCGTGGCGCGACACCCTCAACGCCGCGACGATGCTCGGCCAGAGCAAGACCGTCTTCCAGGCCGAGATCGACGCGGTCTGCGAGCTGGTCGACTTCTTCCGCTTCAACGTGGCATTCGCCCGCCGCATCCTGGCGGAGCAGCCGCAGTCGGCGCCCGGGTCGTGGAACCGGTTCGACCATCGGCCCCTCGAGGGTTTCGTCCTGGCGATCACGCCGTTCAACTTCACCTCGATCGCCGGCAACCTGCCAATGGCGCCCGCCCTCATGGGGGTGCCCGTGGTGTGGAAGCCCTCGCCGACCCAGCAGCTGTCCGCCCACTACACGATGCGGCTGCTCGAGGCCGCCGGCCTGCCGCCCGGCGTGGTCAACCTGGTCACCGGCGACGGAGGCGCGGTCAGCGATGTCGCCCTCGTCGACCCGGACCTCGCGGGCATCCACTTCACCGGCTCGACCGCGACCTTCCAGCACCTGTGGTCGACGGTGGGCGCGAACATCGCGTCGTACCGGACCTATCCGCGCCTGGTCGGGGAGACCGGCGGCAAGGACTTCGTGATCGCCCACCCGTCCGCCCAGATCGCGCCGCTCACGACGGCACTGGTGCGCGGCGCCTTCGAGTACCAGGGCCAGAAATGCTCGGCCGCATCGCGGGCCTACCTGCCGCGGTCGTTGTGGGACTCCGGGCTGCGGGACGCACTCGCGCAGACCACCGAGAGCCTCCGGTACGGCGACATCGTCGACTTCACGAACTTCGGTGGCGCGGTGATCGACCGGCGGGCCTTCGACAAGCACGCGGCGGTGCTCGACGCGGCCCGCTCCGACCCCGCCTGCGAGGTGCTGGCCGGCGGCTGGAGCGACGACAGCGAGGGGTTCTTCGTCGCGCCCACCGTGATCGCCTGCGCCGATCCCGGTCACGAGCTCTTCCGCCGCGAGTTCTTCGGGCCGATCCTGTCGGTCTTCGTCTACGACGACGCCGACTGGTCGCGGGTGCTCGCTCAGGCCGCCGACGTGTCGCCGTACGCCCTGACGGGTGCGGTGTTCGCGACCGACCGGTCGGCGATCCTCGAGGCGAGCACCGCACTGCGCTTCTCGGCGGGCAACTTCTACGTCAACGACAAGCCGACCGGCGCGGTGGTCGGGCAGCAGCCGTTCGGCGGGGCGCGCGCCAGCGGCACCAACGACAAGGCCGGGTCGATCCTCAACCTGCTGCGCTGGGTCTCGCCGCGATCGATCAAGGAGACGTTCGTGCCGGCCACCGACCACCGCTATCCGCACATGGGCTGAGCGCGGTACCGAGACCGCCGCCGCAACCGTTGCGGGCGACCTATTGCAGCGGGCCGACCGGTCGGCGGAAGCCGTCCGCGTGCCGGCGGGCGGGCGCCCGGCCCGGTGGCTGGCTCGGCGTGGGGCGGACCGGACCCGAGGGGATCGGGCGCACCAGGCGCCCACGTCCGGGAACGACGACCGTCTCACCGTGGTGGACGATCGTCATGGGCTGACCGTCGCTGACGGAGTAGGTCGCCGACTCGTGGGTGACCTCGACCCGGAGCCGTTGCCCGCGCAGGTAGACGTTGAACGCGAGCCGGCTCAGCCCGTCCGGCAGCCGGGGCGCGAACCGGATGATGTCGCCCTGCTGCCGCATGCCACCCAGCCCGACGACGAGCGCGATCCACGCTCCGGCCAACGACGCGATGTGCAGGCCGTCCTGGGTGTTGTGCTCCAGGTCGTCGAGATCGATGAGCGCCGCCTCACCGAGATAGTCATGGGCCAGGTCGAGGTGCCCGACCTCCGCGGCCATCACCGCCTGGCAGCAGGCCGACAGTGACGAGTCCCGGACGGTCAGCCGCTCGTAGTAGGCGAAATTGCGCGCCTTCTGTTCATCGGTGAAGGCGTCGCCGCGCAGTTGCATCGCGAGCACCAGGTCGGCCTGCTTGACCACCTGTTTGCGGTACAGGTCGAAGTAGGGGAAATGCAGCAGCAGCGGGTACTGCTCGGGCTTGGTGCTGGCGAAGTCCCAGACCTGGTGACGGGTGAATCCGGCCGCCTGCGGGTGGACACCGAGCGCCTCGTCGTACGGGATCGAGCATCGCGTGGCGGCATCCCGCCACGAGGCCATCTCCTCGGCGTCGATGCCCAACTCCTGGGCACGATCGGGGTGCCGGCTCGCGGCGTCGGCGGCGCACCGCATGTTCTGCTGCGCCATCAGGTTGGTGTAGACGTTGTTGTCCGCGATCGCGCTGTACTCGTCGGGACCGGTGACCCCGTCGATGCGGAACCGCCCCTCTGCGTCATGATGGCCGAGGGAACGCCACAGCCGCGCGGTCTGGGCGAAGAGCTCCAGACCCACCGATTCCTCGAAATCCCGGTCCGCCGTGGCGTCGACGTAGCGGACGACGGCGTCGGCGATGTCGGCGGCGACATGGAAGGCCGCGGTGCCCGCGGGCCAGTATCCCGAACACTCCTCGCCGCGGATGGTGCGCCAGGGGAACGCCGCGCCCCGCAACCCGAGCTGGCGGGCGCGTTCCAGCGCGAGCGGAAGGGTGGCGTGGCGCCAGCGCAGCGCATGCGCCGCAGCATCCGGCACCGTGTAGGTGAGCACCGGAAGCACGTAGGTCTCGGTGTCCCAGAAGCAGTGTCCGTCGTACCCCGTACCGGTGAGTCCTTTGGCGGCGATGGACCGCCCCTCGGCGCGGGCACCGGCCTGCAGCACGTGGAACAACCCGAACCGCACGGCCTGTTGGACCTCCGCGTCGCCGTGCAGCTCGACATCGGAGTGGTCCCAGAACTCGTCGAGGTAGCTGCGCTGTTCGGCGAGCAGGCCTTCCCATCCGGTCTGGCGGGCGCCCACCAGTGCGGCACCCACCTGATCGCGCACGCCGGGGAGGGATCGGGTTGCCGACCAGCCGTAGGTCACGAACTTGACCAACCGCAGCCGCTGGCCCGGTTGGAGCGTGGTCGTCATCGTCACCCGCCCGACGTCGGGCGAGCTCTCCGACTCGACGTGCACGTTGGCCGGTCCGTGACGATGTGGTCCATCGCCGCCGCCATCCGCAGCTCGCTGCGCAACGTGCGGTGCACCAGCTCCACCCGGGCGTTGCGCGCCCCGTGCTGCTCCGAACGCAACGGGGGAGCGAGGGTGGCGGACCGGCGCGGGTCGTTCCCGAACGACGGCAGCTGTTCGTTGGCGACCAACTCGGACTGCACCACGATGCGGGCCGGGCCGTCGACCGGTTCGACCTCGTAGCAGATCGCCGCGACCGAACGCTGGACGAAGGACACCATCCGCTGCGAGGTGACCCGTACCGTGCGGCCCGCCGGCGACTGTCCATTCGGCGTGGCGGTGCAGCACACCGGTGCGGAAGTCGAGCAGCCGTTCGTGGCTACGGAGTTCGCCGTACCGGATGTCGAACGGCTCGTCGTCGACGAGCAGCCGGATCAGCTTTCCGTTGGTCACGTTGATGATCGACTGCCCGGACTCCGGGTAGCCGTAGCCGGCTTCGGCATAGGGGAGCGGCCGCGGAGCTCGAACACGCCGTTCAGGTAGGAGCCCGGCAGGCCGTGCGGCTCGCCCTCGTCGAGGTTGCCGCGCCAGCCGATGTGCCCGTTGGAGAGCGTGAAGACCGACTCGGTCTGGGCGAGCACCTCGAGGTCCGGTCCGGTGACCCGCAGGCACCAGGGCTCGACGGCGAAGCCGGGCTGTGAGATCACGACGACCCGTCGATCAGCTCGGCCAGGTCCGCCACGACGACATCGGCGCCGTGCTGTCCGCAGCGCATCGGCCTGTCCGACCCGGTCGACGCCGATGACGATGCCGAACTTCCCGGCCCGGCCGGCTTCGACGCCGGCGAGAGCGTCCTCGAACACCGCGGCCTCCGCGGCCGTCACCCCGAGCGCCCGGGCACCGGCGAGGATAGGTGTCCGGGGCGGGCTTTCCCGTCAGGTTGTCGCGCCGGGCGACCACGCCGTCGATGCGGGCGTCGAAGAGCTGATCGATGCCGGCGGCCACGAGGACATCGTGACAGTTGGCGCTCGAGGACACCACGGCGCGGCGTAATCCCGCCGCCGCAGCGGCATCGGACGTAGCGCACCGATCCCGGGTAGGCCTCCACCCCGTCCTCCCGGATTCTGCGCAGCAGCAGCGTGTTCTTGCGGTTTCCCAGACCGTTGACGGTGTCCGCGGTCGGCGGGTCGTCGGGATCGCCTTCGGGAAGGGTGATGTCGCGTGACCGCGAGAAACGACCGGACGCCGTCCGCCCGCGCCTTGCCGTCGACGTAGGTGTCGTAGTCGGCGTCGTCGAACTCGACGAACTGCTCGCCGGTCCGCTCGGCCCGCTCCCGCAGGAAGGCGTCGAAGGCCTGCTTCCACGCGGCGGCGTGCACCTTCGCGGTCTGGGTCAGGACACCGTCGAGGTCGAACAGGCAGGCCGTCACGTGATCCGGGAGACCCAGCACGCAAGCGAGTGTAGGCGATCCGCGATCATTCCTCGGCCGATCAGGCGCCGCCCGGGGGCGGGACGACCCGGTTCGTCCGCCCTGGTGATACCGAACTAGGTCAACAGTTGCTTGGCCACCGTCAGAAGCACCGCGGAATTCTCCAACGCCAGCAGGGAATGCGCCGTCGGGGGAACCACCAGCAGATCGCCCTGGCGACCTTCCCACGACACGTCCCCGGAGCTGAGCCGGACCCGGCCCCGCAGCACGTGCACGGTGGCCTCACCCGGGTTCTCGTGCTCGGCGAGCGAGATGCCCGCGTTGAACGCGATCACGGTCTGGCGCAGGACGTGCTCGTGGCCGCCGTAGACCGTGGTCGCGCTGCGGCCGCTCGACGCCTGCGCGGCTCTCGACGACTGTTCGCGCACCAGGGCGTCGAGCGACAGCTTCTCCATGTGCGCAGCCTAGAGGACATCGGCCGGGTGGGCACCGAGACCGTCCGCCGGTCGGCCGGCGCAGGCGACCTGGACCGCGCTGGATCGCCCGCCGACGACGAGGAACCCGCGCCCCGGGATCGGCGGGCCGGTGCCCCGGGGGAGACGGGTGCCGAGCAGGTCGCCGTCAGGAGGACGAGGGGCGAGCAGGAGTCCGCATCGACTGGCGCGAACCGCGACCGACGGGCCACGGAAGAGCACTGCGAGCTCGTCGTTGCGGCCTGCCGCGATCACCGCCCGCCCGCCGTCGTCGGACTTCACCAGGTCGGTGAGCACATCACCGGCGGCGGTGTCGGTGAGCAGCGCGACGTCGTCGACGACGGCCACGACCGGACCGTCCTCGAGGGCGTCGCCGAGCGGTCCGGCGTCGCCCGGGCCGAAGACGCCGCGTACGCCCGGGAGGCCGGCCAGCGCGCGCAGCGGTGATCGTCGCGGCGCCACCACCGCCACCTGGACGTCGCGGGCCAGCAGGCTGCCCGCCATCGCCTGCAGGGCGGTCGATCGACCGCTGCGGGCCGGACCGGCGACAAGGAAGCCGGGGCCATCGAGGGCCAGATCGACGCCGACGGCCGCGGCGTCGTCACCGCCGACACCGACCAGCGCCCAGAGCCGGCCCGCCCCGGCGGGGACGGCGAGGGTCGAGGCATCGACCCGGCCCGGCAGGGCCTGCACCCGGAACGGCAGCCGACCCGCGCCGGTGCCGCCGCAGGGCGGCGCCGTCGACCGCGCCAGGCCGCGCAGGGCGGCGACCTGTGCCGGCCCCGACGGGTCGGGTGCGAGCAGCGCCACCTGGGCCTCCACCGCTCCGTCGACCAGGACCATCCGTCCGTCCGGCATGACGTCCGGCACCGCCCGCGGGGACAAACCGGCGAGACCGTAGTCGACCGGATCGGCGAAGCGCAGCACGAGCTTGGTCGGCAACAGCGACGAGACCCGGCCGGTGAGCGCCTGCCGGTCGCCGGTGACGACCACGCGCAGGCCGGCGGCAGCCCCCTCGCGGGCCAGTCGCAGGACGGTGTCGACCGGTCGGCCGCCGTCGACGTCGTCGTAGGCGGCGTGGAAGCCCTCCCACCCGTCGACGAGCAGCAGCACCCAGGGCAGCCGCTCGGCGACCGGCACGCGGGCGCGTTGTTCGGCGACCGACGCGAAGCCGCCGGCCGCGAGCACCGCCTGCCGGCGGTCGATCTCCTCCGCGAGGCGGATCAGCATCCGATCACCGCGGGCGACATCCTGTCGATCGCAGATCGCACCGCAGTGCGGCAGATCGGCCACGCAGAGCAGCGCCCCGCCGGCGCAGTCGAGCACGTACAGGTGTAGGTCCTCCGGCCCGAACCGCCGGGCGGCCGAGCCGGCGATGGTCCGCAGCGCGGTCGAGCGGCCGCTGCGGGGCCCACCGGCGATCAGCACCGAGCCGCCGTCGGTCAGATCGATCCCGAGCGGCGCCCGGCGCTGCGCCGCCGGATGATCGGCCAGCGCGTAGGGCACGACGTCGAGGTCGCAGCCGTCGAGGTCGCAGCCGTCGGGGTCGCAGCTGTCGGGTCGGCAGCCGTCGACGTCGGCCAGGGACACGGCGATGGGCAACGGCGGCAACCACGGGCGTCGCGGCGGACGACCGTCCGGCTCGACGGCGGACCGGATCGCGGCCACCATCTCCTGCAGATCGGTGTCGGTGTCGTCGACCGCCGCGGCGGGCGGCTCGAGGAGGTCGCCCGGCGCCGGCCACGGATCCGGGTGCACCGTCGGCGGACCGGCACGCCGCCGCGGACTCCGGCCACCCACTCGCGCCGTGTGGAACTCCACCGGCGCCGCGGCTCCGGCCCGTACGAACGCCCGGCCGGGCAGGGCGGCCGAAATCCGGGCCGCGTCCGGAATGTCGAGCACGTCGCGGGACTCCGTGTCGTCGGTGACCCGCAGAGCGAGGCGCAGGCTGGTGTTGGCGCGGATCACGGGCGAGACCACGCCGGAGGGGCGTTGGGTGGCCAGGATGAGGTGCACGCCGAGCGAGCGTCCCCGCATCGCGATGCCGACGAGACCGGTCACGAAGTCGGGGAGCTCGTCGACGAGGGTGGCAAATTCGTCGACCACGATGACGAGCCGGGGGAGCGGCGCCGCCGAACCGGCGTCGGTGCCCATGTAGTCGCCGAGGTCCTTGGCGCCGGCGGCGGCGAGCAGGCGTTCGCGTCGCACCACCTCAGCGTCCAGGCTGGACAGGGCGCGGCGGGTCAGGTGCGTGTCGAGGTCGGTCACCATGCCGACGGTGTGCGGAAGGGCGGCGCAGTCCTTGAACGCCGCGCCGCCCTTGTAGTCGATCAGCACGAACGTCAGCTGCTCCGGGCGATTGGTGGCGGCGAGTCCGACGATGATGGTTTGCAGGAGTTCGGATTTGCCCGATCCCGTCGTCCCGGCGACGAGCGCATGCGGGCCGTCGCTGACCAGGTCGACGGCGACGACGCCCTGGGCGGACTCGCCAAGCGGGACGCGCGTCGTCGGGCCGACGGTCCGCCACCGGTGTCGGATCGCCTCGGCCGTCGGAGTGTCGATGGCGAGCAGGTCGAGCAGCCGGGACGACGCCGGCGGGCCGTCGATCCCTTCGCCACCGATGCGAAGTGGGGCCAGCGCCCGGGCGACGTCGGTGGCCCAACGCAGGCTCGCGCCGTCGAGGACGATCTGCTCGACGGGCCGGTCCGCGCCGGCCGTCAGCCGGAGTCGGGTGCCCACCTCACCGGTGACCTCGACCACGGCACCGCATTCGGCCGGCAGCAGACGGGAACCGCGGTCCACGCAGATCGCGTGGATGCCGAGCCCGGCCCGTCCGCCAGCAACCGGGCGACGCCGGGGATCGCGCGGAGCACCGACGCCCGGTCGATGAGCAGCACCACCGACGCCCCGGACCACAGTCCGCCCCGGGTCGCGGCGTCCCGGAAGCGCCCGTCGAGGAGCCGGAGCAACTCGGCGATCCGGCGACGCCGCTGGTCCTCGGTGGCACCGACCCGACACCCGCCGCCGGGTGCGGCGAGATGGGGCAGCCAGCGCAGCCACGACCAGCCCTCGGCGTTCTCGTCATCGGCGAGCAGGACCAGCCCGAGGTCGGGTGGGCCGTGCTGGGTCGCCAGTTGCCCGACGAGGCTGCGCAGCAGCGCCTCGACCGGCGGCCGGGGCCCGGCGACGCCCAGCACGCCGCAGTGCCGGAGGTCGACGGTCACCGGCACCGACGGAGCGGTTGGCGCGGGCGGCGGATCGGTGTGTCCGGCGGGCCGGGTGACCCGAACCTGGGCCGGCCGGTCCGCGGTCCCGAGCCGGAGGACGAGCCGGTCGTCGTCGACGCGGCGGCGCTCCCACAGTCGCTGCCCCGGCCCGATCGCGGCGCGGCGTACGACAGCGAGATCGGACGCCTGCGTCCGTCGTCGCCGCGCGTCCTCGATCACCGCGCGCGCGATCTGGTCGTCGGCCCGGGCACATGCCGCACGGTGGTCGGCCAGGTCGCGACGGCGGCCACGCCGGAATCCCCACCGGTCGCCGATCGCGGTGCCGAGCACCATCACCGGGGAGAGCGCCGCGAAGGCGAGGTAGGCCGCCGAGTGCAGCGCGACCGCCAGGCCGATCCCGGCGAGTAGCGGAAGTGCGGCGCCGAGCAACGGGACCTTGCCGGGAGTACGGCGGGCCGGCTCCGCAGGCATCGCTATCTCGGCCTCGGTCGTCGGGGCGGACAGCCGGGGCGGTCGATGCACGATCAGTGTGCCGTCGTCGCCCGGCCGGACCGCGGCCGGCGGATCAGCGGGTACGGCGACCGTGAGGGAGCTCTCGCCGATCCGGATCAGCTGGCCCGGGGTGAGCGATACCGGTCGGGCCCCCACCGGTACGCCGTCGAGGCTGGTGCCGTTGGTCGAGTCGGTGTCGTGCACGGTGATCCCGTCTCCGGTCACCGCGATCGCGAGATGCCGCCGCGAGACGTCTGCGTCGGCGATCGTGACGTCCGCCTCCTCGCTGCGCCCGACCAGGACGACCCCCCGCGACAGGGGATGCACCGCCCCGGCGTCCGGGCCGCCGACCACCTGCAGTTCGAGGACTGCACCGACGGCGCGGTCGCGTGGCCCCGGTGCACCGACGCCGAGGACGCATCCCGATCGCAGGCCCGGCCCGCCGAGCAGGGCTCGTCCCGGCAGTCGCCGCGACCCGTCGAAGAACTCGGCGCCGGCCCGTCCGGCCACCCGGGCGAGTTCGCCGGCGACCTCCGACAGCGACGTGCCGCACTCGGCCTCGACGGCCACGTCCAGCGGCGGCCGTCCCCGGACGAGCAGGGTCAGGTCGAGGCGCATCGCGCCAGTCTGACGAGATCGGGCGCCGGTGTGGGGTGACGACCAGATCCTGTGGACAACCGCGGAGGTGCCGTAGCGTCACGGGCGGGTGACCGGAGGAGGCCGGATGGGCGGGCTGGGTGATGAGTGCCGGGCGGATCCGGCCGGACGGTGGCCGGTCCGGGACCGCAGCTTCGGCGAAGAGGGCGGGCGGCTCTCGTACGGCAGCTACCTGCGGGTTCCGGAACTGCTCGCCCAGCAGGTCCCCGCGTCCGATCCGCCGGCGCACGACGAGCTGCTGTTCATCACGATCCACCAGGTCTATGAGCTGTGGTTCAAGCTGCTTCTGCACGAGCTCGGATCCGCGCGCGACGCGATGCTCGCGGGGGACACCTATCTGCCCCGCATGCGGTTGTCGCGGGCGCACGTCGTGGAGCGGTTGCTCGTCGATCAGATCGATGTGATCGAAACGATGACGCCGCAGGACTTCCTCGCCTTCCGCACCTTGCTCGCGCCGGCCAGCGGCTTCCAGTCGGTGCAGTTCCGGGAGATCGAGTTTCTCTCCGGCGCGAAGGACGATGCGTACGTCGAGCGGCTGCGCGACGCGACCCCCACCGAGCAGGACCGGCTGCGTCGGCGGTTGGACGAGCCGACGCTGTGGGACGGGTTCGTCGCCCTTCTCGCCGCCGCCGGTTTCGAGGTCGGCTCGGAGCCGGCCCAGATCGATGCGCTCGTCGCGATCAGTCGTGACCGGGCGGCGCACGGTGCGCTGTGGGACGTGGCCGAGGGGCTCGTCGAGCACGACGAGCAGTGGGCGCAGTGGCGCGCCCGGCATGTGTTGATGGTCGAGCGGATGATCGGCCGCAAGTCGGGAACCGGTGGATCCACAGGCGCGCCTTATCTGTCCGCACGGCTCGGTCTGCGGTTCTACCCTCTGCTTTGGGAGTTGCGCTCACGGCTTTGAGTCACGACGTTCAGGCGTGTGCGCGACCGTCCATTTCCCTGATCGCCCGCGCTGCGGGCACGCACACGGAGGTTGTCCCGATGTCTGGTGGGATCAAGGTCACGCCCGAGATGCTGCACGAGCTGGCCGGCCAGTGTCACGCCAAGGCCGGCGAGTTGCAGGGTGCCAGTGACACGTTGCGCGGGCAGGTGGCGAGCGTCGTCGGAAGCACTTGGAGCAGCAGCGCGTCCGCCCAGTTCGACGAGTTGCACCAGAAGTGGCAGCGCGGGCAGCGCGACATGCACGAGGCCCTGCTCGGCATCGGCACGCTGCTCGACCGGGCCGGCACGGCGTACTCCGACTCCGAGCATCAGATCCGTGGGTTCTTCGCCGTCTGAGTGCCGGTCGGCCGGGTCCACACTGGGGTGATGAGTCCGGATCGGCGAGCGACCCTCGTGTACGACGGCGACTGCGGGTTCTGCACCAGCTGCGTGCGGTTCGTGGAGCGGTGGCTGCCGACGGACGCGACGGTGATCGCCTGGCAGGACGCCGACCTGCCCGGGCTGGGAGTCCGCCCCGAGCGGGCGCGCGAATCCGTGCAGTGGGTCGCCCCCGACGGGTCGGTGAGCTCGGCGCAGGTGGCGGTCGGACGGTTGCTCCGCGACGCCGGGGGAGCGTGGGCGGTGCTCGGCCGGATCGTCCTCGCCCCCGCGGTCGCCCCGGCTGCCGGCGCCGCCTACCGGTTCGTCGCCGCGCACCGGTCCCGGCTGCCCGGCGGCACGCCGGCCTGTGCGCTCCCGACCGCGAGTCGCCCCGGAGCGTCCCGTCGGTCGACGCCGGAGCGTCCCGAGCCATAACGGGGACACGGTGCTGCGACGGTGCCAGGATCGGGACCCATGAGCGATGACGGTGCCGAGCGGGCGGTCGGCAGGGTCCACGGCCGGGTCTCAGGTCTGCGTGACCGATCGGTCGGCTCGATCGCCAGCGCCGGCTCGACCGGGTCGGTGGCCAGCGCGGGGTCCATCGGGTCGGTGGCCAGCGCGGGGTCCATCGGGTCGGTGGCCAGTGCCGGGTCGATCGGGTCGGTGGCCAGTGCCGGGTCGATCGGGTCGGTGGCCAGCGCGGGGTCCATCGGCTCGGTCGCCTCATGCCTGTCGATCGGTTCGGTCGGCTCGTTCGCGTCGATCGGCAGCCGCGGTGCGGTCGGTGCGGTCTTCGGCCTGCCGGCCGCCGAATGGCTCGCGCTGCACGCCCTGCACCGGAGGGCGGGGGGAAGGCGGCGTCGCCTGGCGCGGCGGACGGTGCGGGGTGCGGTGGCCCTGCGTGCGAGGAGCGGGAGACGCCGGACCGCTTGACGCGCACCGGTCACGTCCCGCACGGTTGGGCGTGTCGCAACTGCCGTCCTGTCCTCGGTGCGGCGCCGGGTTGCGTGCCCCGAGTGCGTATTCGAGTGCCTGGCGCTGCCCGAGGCACGGTGCCGTCGACCCGCTGCATGTCCTTCGGACGGCGACCGCCGAGGCGCTCGACCACCTGCGCGGCATCAGCGAGGTGCCCTGCTGGATCCCCGCCCCGATGCCGGCCGGCTGGACCGTGACCGGGTTGGCCTACGCCGGTGACGAGCGGAGCCGGGGCCGCGCCGCCGTGGTGGCCTGCGCCGGACCGGCACCGCTCGGGGGAGTCGCCGACATGTTGCTGGTTGCCGAAGAACCGGGGGTCGGGCTCGGCGCGGGGTACGCCGGCCTGGACGAGCCCGATCCGGGCCCGGCGATCGGGGGCACCCGGGCGGCCAGCGTGCAGGCCGCCGGCCACCCCACCGCATTGTGGGTGGTGCCGAGCGCGGACGACCGGTGCGTGGCCGTGGGCGAGGCCGCAGGCCGGTGGCTCTGGGCCATCCTGTGGCCCGCCGCGGCCGGCTACGTGCTGGCCGAGGATGTGGAACTGCATGACCTGCGCGAGTCGGTGCCCCTTGACCTGATCGTCGGCGCGCCCTCGCCGTACCTCGTCCACGGCGACGCCTGAGACACGGGGCGCCTGAGAACGGGGCGGCTGAGACACGGGGCGGCACGACATCCACTGTTCACGGCGCGGCGGTTTCACCTTCGCGCCCGGACACGGTAGAACTACGTGGTTGGAGACTCGGACGGGGAGGAGAGGAGGCGGACTGTGGTTTCGACCAAGAAGCTGGTGGGCTGGCTGGTCATTGCGTTCATTCTCTTCTACGTCATCCAGTCCCCACACAATTCGGCAGACATCATCCGCTCGATCGGCAGCGGGTTGAGCTCCGCCGCCAACCAGATCGCGGAGTTCGTGAAGTCGCTCTGACGACGATGTCCTCCACGCCGCACAAATACCTGCTTCCCTCCGAACGGCGTGTGGTCGAAGTACGTCGGCATCCGGCGATCATGGTCTGGCCGGTGACGCAGACGGTGGTGGTCATCGCCGTTGCGCTGCTGCTGTCCTTCCTGTTCCGCCACAACGCGCTCATGCAGAAGATCGTCGGGGCGCTCGCGATCCTTGCCCTGCTCCGGCTGGCCTATCTGGTCGGCGACTGGTGGGTCGAGCGGTTCGTGGTGACCGACCAGCGGGTGCTGCTGTCCTCCGGACTGCTCACCCGGCGGGTCGCGATGATGCCGCTGCGCAAGGTGACCGACATGACCTACGAGCGGTCCGTGCTCGGGCGACTGCTCGGCTACGGCGAGTTCATCATGGAGTCGGCCGGACAGGACCAGGCCTTGAGCCGGGTGCCCTACCTCCCGCGCCCGGACGGTCTCTACCTCGAGGTCTCGCAGCTGTTGTTCGGGCGCGGCGCGTCGACCTTCGACCAGTACTCGGACTGATCCGCCGCCCGTTGCGCCGACGGGGCCTCCCGCCCGGGCAGTGGATACTGCACCGGACATGCGCATAGACCTGCACACCCACTCGACCGCGTCGGACGGCACACTGCGCCCGGCGGAGCTGGTCGCGGCCGCCGCCGGCGTCGGGCTGGACGTGGTCGCCCTCACCGACCACGACACGACCGCGGGCTGGGACGAGGCGGCCGCCGCCGTCCCGGCCGGCCGCACCCTGGTGCCCGGCGCCGAACTGTCCTGCATGATCCCGGTCGACGGGCGGCGGATCTCGCTGCACCTGCTGGCCTACCTCTTCGACCCCACCGAGCCGACCTTCGCCGCCGCGCGGGCGCATCTGCGGGACAGCCGCCTGGGCCGGGCCCGCCGGATCGTGGACGAGATGGCCGCCGACGGCCTGCCGATCACGTGGGCCGCCGTGCAGGACCTGTCCCGCGGGGCGACGGTGGGGCGCCCGCACATCGCCCGGGCGCTGGTCGCGGCCGGGGCCGCGGCGACGGTGGACGAGGCATTCGCCCGGCTGCTCAACTCGTCGAGCTCCTACTACGTGCCCAAGGACGACATGGACGTGTTCGCCGCCGTACGCGCCGTCGCGGCCGCCGGGGGAGTGTCGGTGTTCGCCCATCCGCTCGCCCGCCGGCGCGGGCCGGTGGTCGGTGACGACGTGATCGTGGCGCTGGCCGAGGCGGGTCTCGGCGGCCTCGAGGTCGACCACACCGACCAGAACGACGCCGAGCGGGCCCACCTGCGCGGGCTGGCGGCCGACCTGCACCTGCTGGCCACCGGATCGAGCGATTTCCACGGCACGAACAAGACCGTGCCGCTGGGTGCCTGCACCACCGCCCCGGCCGAGTACGAGGTCATGGTCGCCGCGGCCACCGGTAGCCGACCGGTGACCGCGTGAGACATTCGGTCCGGCCGGCGCGATGAGTCACTGGTTCGACGTCCGGTACTTCGGCGAGGCGTTCGTCACCCTCCTCGTCATCATCGACCCGCTCGGGACGGTGCCGATCTTCCTGGCACTGACCCGCGAGCGCAGCCGACCGGCCCGCCGGCGCGCCGCCTGGCAGGCCGTCGCGGTCGCCTTCGGGGTGATCTGCACGTTCGCGGCGTTCGGGCAGCAGATCCTCTCCTACCTCGGGATCGGCATCCCGGCGCTGCAGGGCGCCGGCGGCCTGCTGCTGCTCCTCGTGGCGCTCGAGCTGCTGACCGACCGGGCCGAGCAGCCGCGCGAGGTCGAGGACGTCAACGTCGCCCTCGTCCCGCTCGGGACGCCGCTGCTCGCCGGACCCGGGGCGATCGTCGCGGCGATCGTCTTCGTGCGCCGTGCGAACGGCGCCGGCGACCTGATCGGGCTGGCCGTCGCGATCGTCGCGGTGCACCTGGTGCTCTGGGTGGCGCTGCGCTACTCCGGGGTGATCATCCGGGTGATCAAGGACAGCGGCATCGTGCTGGTCACCCGGATCGCCGGGCTGCTGCTCTCAGCCATCGCCGTCCAGTTGGTGGCCGATTCGGTGATCGGTTTCGTGCGCGCGGCGGGCTGATCCGGGCGCCGGCGGGCGGATCGGGCGCCGTGTCCGCCCACACCCCGCTGCGGAACAACCGAGCATCGCCGCGGACGGCTACCGTGGACGGGGTGAGAAGACTCCTGGTGGTCCTGGCGGCCTGCGCGGTCGCCGCGTTCGTCGCGCCCCTTCCGGCGTTCGCCGACGACGCGGTCGGCACCGCCGCGGCCAAGCTGCAGAGCACCAACGTCTACGTCGCGCCCGGAAGCACCGTGCACCTGGACAAGTCCGCGGTGCAGGACGCGATCGGCAGCCACCGGCTCTACGTCGCAGTGCTCCCGGCCAGCGCCGGCAACCCCACCGCGGCCGCCGACCGGATCGGCGCCGCGCTGGGCCGGGGCCGGATCACCGTCGCGGTGCTCTCCGGGACGACGCTGGCCGCCCGATCCGGGGCGTTCTGTCCGGGTGCGGCCGCCGACGCGGCCGGTAAGGCCTCCGCCGCGCACCCCGTCTCCGCCGGCGGGGACGCCACTGCCCTGATGACCACCCTCGTGAGCGATCTGGGCGGCGAACCGCTCTGTGGCTCCGGGGCGGCCGGTGCGAGCGGCGAATCCAGCGGCAGCGGCGGGCACACCGGCCTGATCGTCGGCCTGGTGCTCCTCGTCCTGGTCGTCGGCGGCGTGGGCGCCTGGATCGGCACCCGCCGCCGGGCCCGCAAGCAGCGGCTCGAGGGCCGGCGGGCCGAGGTGCTCTCCCTCTACGGCCGGCTGGGCGCCGACGTGGCCAACCTCGACGCCGGCGACGACGCAGTCGCCCGGCAGGCGATCGCGGACGCGTCGGAGCGCTACACGGCCACCGGCTCGCTGCTCGAGCACGCCGACACCGACGGCGAGTACGACGCGGCGCGGCGTACCGCTCTCGAGGGCCTGCAGGCCGCGCGGACCGCCCGCGGCCGGCTCGGTCTCGACCCGGGACCCGACCTTCCGCCGATCGCCCCCACCACCGGGGAGCGCCTGACGGAGGAGAGCGAATACACCGTCGGTGACCGCAAGGTGCGGGGCTACCCGGACTACACCCCGGGCGCGCCGTACTACTACGGCGGCGGTGGTGGCTACGGCGCGGGCTGGTACCAGTTCCCCTTCTGGGAGACGCTGCTGATCGGGTCGGCGCTCGGTGGCTGGGGTGGCGGCTGGGGTGGCGGCGGCTACGACGCCGGCTACAACCAGGGCTTCGATGCCGGCCAGGACCAGAACCAGGGCAACGGTGGCGACTGGGGTGGCGGTGGCGGCGACTGGGGTGGCGGTGGCGGTGGCGGCGACTGGGGCGGTGGAGGCGGCGGTGGCGACTGGGGCGGCGGTGGCGGCGACGGTGGCGGCGGCTGGTAGCCGCCGGTGACCAACGCTGGAGAGCAGCTCGACCTGGCCGGGATGCCGACCCGTTTGTTCGCGTGCACCCCGTCGAAGCTGGCGTCCTACGAGGATTGTCCGCGCCGGTTCCGGATGACCTACCTCGACCGGCCGGCCCTGCCTAAGGGCCCGCCGTGGGCGCACAACACCGTGGGCGCCGTCGCGCACAACGCACTCAAGCAGTGGTGGGACCTCCCGGTGTCGCGGCGGACGGCCGGTGCGGCCGGTGCCCTCGTCGACGCGGCATGGACCGATGACGGCTTCCGGGACGCCGCGCAGTCGGCCTGGTGGCGGGCCCGGGTCCGGGAGTGGGTCACGAGCTACGTGCCGACCCTCGACCCCCGCGACGAACCGGTCGGCGTCGAGCGCAACGTCGCCGCCACGACCACCCGACTGGCGATCTCCGGTCGGGCCGACCGGATCGACGAGCGGGACGGCGAGCTGGTGGTGGTCGACTACAAGACCGGCCGCCGCGAGCTCAGCGAGACCGATGCGCGGTCGTCCCAGGCGCTGGCCTTCTACGTGCTCGGCGCCCGGCGCACCCTGCACCGGCCGTGCCACCAGGTCGAGCTGCACCACCTGCCCACCGGAGCGGTGATCCGGTGGACCCACGACGAGCAGACCCTCGCCCGGCAGGTCGGGCGCGCCGAGGCCACCGCCGACGACATCATCGCCGCGACCGACACCGTGTCGGCCGGCGCCGACCCCGACGCCGTCTTCCCGACCCGCACCGGCCCGCACTGCGGATGGTGTGACCTGCGCCGGCACTGCCCGGCGGGGCGGGCGGCCGCGCCGGCCCGCGAGCCGTGGGCCGGCCTGCCCGAGCCGGCCGACCGCCGGCCCAGCTGACGACTCGGCCGGCTGACGACTCAGCCGGCCGGCCGGCTGGACTCGCGGACGACCAGCTCCGGACGGAAGAGCAGCTGCTGGTGGCGATGGCCGTCGTCGGTCGCCTCGGCCAGCAGCAGGTCGGCCGCGGAGTGGCCGAGCCGGTACTTCGGCTGGCGCACCGAGCTCAGCGGCGTGGCCAGCATCGCGGCGAACTCGACGTCGTCGTAGCCCACCACCGCCATGTCGTCCGGGACCGTGATGCCCCGGCGCCGGATGGCCCGCAGCGCGCCGAGCGCGGTGACGTCGTTCACGCAGAAGATCGCTGTCGGGCGGACCGGCGTGCTAGCCAGCATTTCGGCGACCGCGGCCTCGCCGCCCTGGGCGTTCATCGTCGGGGTGCCGACCTCCACGATGACGTCGTCGGGGTTGAGTCCGGCGGCCCGCACCGCCTTGCGCAGGCCGCGCCGGCGGTCGGCGCACTGGCGGATGGTGCGGGGACCGTTCAGGAAACCGATCCGCCGGTGGCCGAGCTCGAGCAGATGATCGCCCGCCAACTCGCCACCGCGTACGTCGTCGACCGCGACCGAGCACAGATCCGGGCTGGGACTGGGCCGGTCGAGCAGGACGACCGCCGTCCCGAGCCGCCGGGTCCGCTCGAGCTGGCCGACGTCGCGCCCGGCCGGCGTGATGAGCACGCCGAGCACGCGCTGCTCCTCCAGCACGTTCAGGTAGTGGGACTCCTTGTCCCGGGAGTCATCGGAGCTGCACACCATCAGGACGCAGCCTGCTTCGCTCAGCCGGTCCTCGATCCCTCGGGTGACCTCGGTGAAGAACGGGTTGGCCACGTCGAGGACGATCGCGCCCACGGCGCGGCTGCGCCCGGCCCGCAGCTGGCGGGCCGAGGCGTTTCGGACGAAGCCGAGGTCCTCGATCGCGCGGCGCACCCGGGCCTGCGTCGCCTCGGCCACCAGGTCGGGGTTGTTCAGCACGTTCGAGACCGTGCCGACCGACACGCCGGCCAGGCTCGCGACGTCCCGGATGCTGCGCCGGGCAGCGGTCTTCGACCCCCCCGGGCGGGTCGCGGTCCGAGGGGAACGGCGGCGAGCCGGCGGCTCATCGTGCGTGCGGCTCGTCATGGCGCGATATTAGAGCCGGAATGAAAGCTTTCAAAGGGTTGGCCCGGTCGGGCACCGAGGTCGCGCAGGTCCTCAGACCCCCAGGATGTAGGTCGCCGCGGGACTGAGCCGGGCCGACGTCTCCGGCCGGATGTACGCGCGCTGATCGAGCTGCTGGGGCACCCCGCGGTGGCAGAACGCCCCGTGCAGGGCCCGCCGGGGACGATCCGTGGTGTTCAGCGTGCCGCCGTGCCAGGCGTGGCTGTTGAAGACCACGACGGTGCCGGCCCGGCCCAGGATGAGCGCCTCGTCGGGATGGCGGGCGCCGGGGTCCTCCAGCACGTCGCCGGGGAGCAGGCCGCTGCGGTGCGAGCCCGGCACGATGCGGGTCGCCCCGTTGTGCTCGGTGAAGTCGTCGAGCAGCCAGATCGAGTTGCACACCTGGTAGTGACCGTCGACCGGCGGGCCGAAGTCGGTGTGCAGTGCCTGGTGGCCCTGACCCGGCAGGGCGGCCCGGCTGTTCAACGAGAACAGCGTGAAGTCCTCGAGGACGTGCGCCATCGCGGCGAGGACCCGGGGGTGGGTGAGGCACACGTCGAACATCGGGTCCTTGTTGACCAGGTCGGAGAGCCGGTCGGTCCCGGCCTCCTGATGCACCTCCAGCCCGGCCCGGTCGCCCTCCGCGGCGGTGAGCTCCGCCGTCCGCCGGCGGATCGCGTCGAGCTGCGCCCCGTCGAGCACCTCCTCCATGGCGACGAACCCGTCCTCGTCGAGGCGGGCCCGCTCCTTGTCGGTGAGATGGCCGGGCGTGACGCCCAGCTCGTCCAGCGCTGTCGTGATCTGCACTGCCGTCTCCTCTCCGTCCACCGGTTCGCCGGTCAGGCGACCGCCTCGACCTGACGCTCGTCCACGAGCTCTCCGTTGTCGACCGTGACCACCCGGTCGACCCACTGCAGGGACTGCGGGCGGTGCGCGATCACGATCGTCGTACGCCCCGCCGACGCGACCCGCATCGCGCGGTTGACCAGCCCCTCGCTGGCCAGGTCGAGGTTGGAGGTCGCCTCGTCCAGGATCAGGATGGAGGGGTCGACGAGCAGCGCCCGCGCCAGGCAGATCAGCTGCCGCTGCCCGGCCGAGAGCGACCTGCCCCGCTCCTGCACCACGGCAAGGTACCCACCGTCGAGCTCGGCGATGAAGTCGTGGGCCCCCACCGCGCGGGCCGCCGCCTCCACCTCCGCGTCGGTCGCGTCGGCCTTTCCGTAGGCGATGTTGTCGCGGATCGTGCGGGAGAAGAGGAACGGGTCCTGCGGCACGTACCCCAGCTGCCGCCGGAAGCCGCCCAGGTCGAGCGAACGCAACGGCCGCCCGTCGACCAGCACCCGGCCGTCGGTCGGGTCGTAGAACCGGGCCATCAGCTTGGCGATGGTCGACTTGCCGGCACCGGTGCGCCCGACGAACGCGATCCGCTGGCCGGCCGGGATCGTCAGGTCGACGGTCTTCAGCGCGGGCGCCCGCACCCCGGCGTAGCGCAGGGTCACCCCTTCCAGCTCGATGTGCCCGCGCAGCCGGACCTGCCGGTCCGGCACGTCGGGCTCCGGCGTCGAGGTCGTGCGGGCCAACAGGGTCGCGATGCGGGACAGGCCCACCTTCGCCCGCTGGTAGACGTCGAAGACGGTGGACAGCTGCTGGACCGGCGCGAAGACCTGCGCCAGATAGAGCAGGAAGGCCAGCAGTCCGCCGATCGGCAGCGTTCCCGCGCCGACCAGCCGGCTCCCGACCAGCAGGGTGAGCGCGATCGCCACCACCGAGAGCAGGTCGATCATGGAGACGTAGAGCGAGGTGGACCGCAGCGCCGTCTCGCTCTCCCGCAGCTGGCCGCGGGCGATCGCCGAGAACCGGCCCAGGTTGACCCGCTCCCGGCAGAAGGCCTGGGTGACCCGCACGCCGGCGATGCCCTCCTGCAGCACGCTGTTGAGCACCGACATCTGCTCGCGCGCCCGGTCGTACGCCGGCCCCGCGGTCCGCCGGTACCACACGGTCGCCACTGCGGCCGGCGGTACGACGGCGAGGACCACGAGGGCCAGGTGGACGTTGAGGATGACCAGCACGCCGGCCATGCCGATGCAGGTCACCACGGCGACGATCGCGTTGATGAGGCCGACCTGGAGCAGCTGCGACACCGTGTCGACGTCGCTGGTCATCCGGGTCATGATCCGCCCGGCCTCGGTCCGGTCGTAGAAGTCCACGCCGAGGCGCTGCAGGTGGGCGAAGATCCGCACCCGCAGCGCGAACAGCAGCCGCTCGGTCGTGCGGGAGGTGAACAGGGTGGTCGCCCACATGTCCCACCAGTCGACGAGAGACACCGCGAGGTACGCCGCGCACGCGCCGACCAGCAGCATCTGCGAGTGCGAGACGAGCGCGGCGTCGATGCCGTTGCGCACCAGCAGTGGCCCGACCAGCGATGCGATGGCGTCGATGAAGACCAGCAGCAGGCCGATCGCCAGCGGACGCCAGTGCGGCCGAAGGAAGGCCGGCAGCCGGAACCCCTCGCTCTGCCCCGCCTCGTTCGCCGGGTCGATCCGGGGCTCGTCGATGACCGGTCGCAGCGTCGCGATCGCCTGGGCGAGCTCGGCGGTCGGGGGAGCGTTGAGCTCGCCGGTGTCCGGGGCGACCCACGTCTCGGGGGTCAGCTCGCCGTCGGTGCTCTTCTGCGCCTCCTCGACGGCGAGGCCGGCGCTCTCGCCGAACAGCCGGCCGTAGAGCTCCGAGCGCGCGAGCAGCTCGTCGTGGGTCCCCTCGTCGACCACCCGGCCGTGATCGAGCAGCACGACCCGGTCGGCGAGCCGCACGGTCGACTCCCGGTAGGCGACGACGATCGTCGTCCGGCCGGCGAGCTGCGGCCGGAGGTGGTCGTGGATCTGCTTCTCGACCCGGACGTCGACCGCCGAGGTCGCGTCGTCGAGCACGAGCACGTCGGGGTCGGCGAGCAGGGCCCGGGCCAGCGCGATCCGTTGCCGCTGACCGCCGGAGAGGGCGATGCCGTTCTCGCCGACCTGGGTGTCATATCCCTCGGGGAGCGAGGTGACGAAGTCGTGGATGACCGACGCGCGGGCCGCCGCCTCGATCTCGTCCTGGCTCGCCTCCGGACGGGCGTAGGCGATGTTCGCCGCGACCGAGTCGGAGAAGAGGAAGCTGTTCTCGAACACGATGCCGATGCGGCGGCGGAGCGCCTCGATATCCCAGTCCCGGACGTCGAGGTCCTCGACGCGCACCGACCCCGAGTTGACGTCCCGCAGGCGCAGCAGCAGCTGGAGTGCCGTCGACTTGCCGCAGCCGGAGGGGCCGACCAGCGCTACGGTCTCGCCGCGGTCCACCCGCAGCCGCAGGTCGGACAGCACCGGGCGGTCGGTGTCGGGGTAGCAGAAGGTGACGCCCTCGAAGGACACCCCGCCGCCGGTGCGCTCCGGTTCGGCACCGTCGGCCGGGTCCTCGACCCGGGAGGGGAGGGTGAGCAGCTCGGCGATGCGCTCACTGCCGGAACGGGCCAGCGGGCCCATCGTGACGATGGTGCCGAGCACCCGGGTGGAGCCGGTCAGGTCGGCGAGGTAGCCGGCGAAGGCGAGGAACGTGCCGACCGTGAGGTGGCCGTGCAGCGCGAGCCAGCCGCCCAGCATGAGGATCGCGACCTGCCCGAGCAATGGCGCGGCCTGCAGCGACGCGAGCAGCGGTGCCCGGGTCCGGATCGCCCGCACCCGGGCGCCGAACATGTTCGTGAGCCCGGTGACGAAGCGGCCGAACTCGGCGTGCTCCTGGCCGAAGCCCTTCACCACCCGGACACCGGCGACGGCCTCCTCGACCGTGGTGACCATGTCCGCCTCACGCTGCTGGGAGACCCAGCCCGCGGCGTACGCCGTCCGCCGCATCCGGCGGCTGAGCGTGAAGACGGTGACCAGGACGATCGCGATCACCAGCGATAACGGCGGCGAGAGCACCGCCATGATGCCGAGCGCGAAGACCACCTTGAGCAGGTTGCCGATCACGATCGGCAGCCAGCCGACGAGCTGCTGGACGAGCATCAGGTCGGAGTTGGCCCGGGACACCAGCTGGCCGCTCTGCAGCCGGGCGTGCCCGGCCGCGTCGAGGCGCTGGAGGTGGTCGTAGAGCTCGGTCCGCAGGTCGCAGGCGATCTGCAGGCTGACCCGGCCTCCGTGGAAGCGCCAGAACGCGGCGGTGGCGAAGCGCCCGACGCCGAGCGCGACGAGCAGGCAGATCCAGGGCAGCAGCCGGCGGCTGTGCGAGACGATCGCGCCGTCGACGATGACCTTCTGGACCAGCGGTACGGCGACGACGGTCGCCATCCAGAGGACGGAGGCCACGACGGCGTAGCCGACCTGGCGGCGATATCGAAGGAGATAGGGGAGCAGCCAGCGCAGCCAGCGACCCCCGTGTTCGGCCCCGTGGGTGGACACGGTGTTCTCTTCCTGCCGACGGCAGCGTCAGGACGTGAGGGCATTGCGGCACAGGACACCCCGCCGTCGACGGGTTGGTGTCAGGGTGGTCGGCGCCGACCGACCTGTCAGTGCGCGTTGAGAGCCGTCAGGACAGCGCGGGGCTCACGTGAGGTAGGCGGGAATGTCGGGGCGGCGGTCGCGAGGCGGCGGGACCCGTCGAGGATCCCGTCCGGCCGGCTGGTCTGCATGTGCCGCTCACGTTCCTTCCGAACGTCGCGGTCGGTCAGGGATGGCCGCGCGACAATGCGCGCCGGTCCCGTAGCTTAGCGCGACTCCTAGAACGTTTCACGGCGACCCACAGAAAATTTCGCAGCTTGACGGTCGCATCCCGGCTACCTAGGGTGCGCCCAAGGCTGAATCGTTTCATCGAGAGGACGGTGCGACCATGTCGACGAGCGTGGTGAAGGAAGCCCTCAGGCGGCAGCGGATCGAGACACCGTCCTGGGCCTACGGCAACTCCGGGACCCGGTTCAAGGTCTTCGCGCAGGAGGGCATCCCGCGTACGCCGTACGAGAAGATCGCCGACGCCGCCCAGGTGCACCAGTTCACCGGGGTGGCGCCGAGCGTCGCCCTGCACATTCCCTGGGACAAGGTGGACGACTACGCCGACCTGGGCAAGCACGCCGCCGCCTGCGGCGTCCGGATCGGGGCGATCAACCCCAACACCTTCCAGGACGACGACTACATGCTGGGCAGCGTGTGCCACCCGGATCGGCGGGTGCGCCGGAAGGCGGTCGACCATCTCCTCGAGTGCGTCGAGATCGCCCAGGAGACCGACTCGGACCTGCTCAGCCTGTGGTTCGCCGACGGCACCAACTACCCGGGCCAGGACTCCATGCGGGCCCGGCAGGAGCGGCTGCACGAGTCGCTCGCCGAGACCTACGCCGCGATGCCCACGGGCATGCGCATGCTGCTCGAGTACAAGTTCTACGAGCCGTCCTTCTACCACACCGATGTCTGCGACTGGGGCGTCTCCTACAGCCAGTGCCTGCGGCTCGGTGAGCAGGCGCAGGTGCTCATCGACACCGGCCACCACGCGCCCGGCACCAACATCGAGTTCATCGTGGCGCTGCTGCTCGGCCAGGGCCGGCTCGGCGGCTTCCACTTCAACTCACGGCACTACGGCGACGACGACCTGATGGTCGGGTCCGCCGACCCCTTCGAGCTGTTCCTGATCATGAACGAGATCGTCGAGGCGGACGAGCTGTCCGGGCGGTGGCGTTCATGCTCGACCAGTGCCACAACATCGAGCCCAAGATCACGGCCGAGATCCGGTCGGTCATGAACGTCCAGGAGGCCACCGCCAAGGCGCTGCTGGTCGACCGCGACGCGCTGCACGCCGCCCAGGCCGCGGGGCAGGTGCTCGAGGCGAACGCCGCCCTGATGGACGCGTTCAACACCGACGTACGTCCGCTGCTGGCCGAGCTGCGTACGGAGATGGGCCTCGACTCCGACCCGATCGCGGCGTTCACGCGGTCCGGCTACGCGGAGAAGGTCGCCGCCGAGCGGGTCGGCGGGTCGGCGATGGGCTGGGGCGCATAGCCGGGCAAGGCCGGGATCAGGTTTGGGATCAGGTTTGGGATCAGGTCTGGGATCAGGTCTGTGATCAGGGTCGGGAGCGGCGATGAGCAGGCCGATCACCGTCCTCGCGATGTCGCCGGACCTGCCGCCCCGGCTGTTCACCGGGGCGACCCGGGCCCGGCTGTCGGCCGCGGCCGCCGTCGACCCGGACGTGGTGCTGCGCGACCTCGCCTCCCCGGCCGCCCGGGACGCGCTCGCCGAGGCCGAAGTCCTGCTGACCTGCTGGGGCTGCTCGCCGATCGACGAGGCCGTGCTTGCCGGGGCGCCCGCGCTCCGGGCGATCGTGCACGCCGCCGGGACCGTGAAGGGCCACGTCACGCCCGCGTGCTGGCAGCGCGGTCTCGCGGTGTCGACGGCCGCGGACGCCAACGCCGTCCCGGTGGCCGAATACACCGTGGCGATGATCCTGCTGGTCGGCAAGCGTGTCTTCGCGCTCGCCCGGCAGTACCGCGACCGGCGCGGCGCGGTCGATGTCCGCGGCGAACTCGCAGGCGCCGGCAACTACGGCAGCAGGATCGGCATCGTCGGGGCGTCCCGGGTGGGGCGGCGGGTCATCGAGGCACTGCGGCCCTACGACCTCGATGTCGTCGTCTCCGACCCGTTTCTCGACGAACCCGACGCCACGAAGATGGGCGTGCAGCGGCTCGATCTCGACGACCTGCTGGCCACCTCCGACGTCGTGAGCCTGCACGCGCCGGCGGTGCCCTCGACGCGGCACTTGATGGACCGGCGCCGGCTAGGCCTCATGCGCGACGGCGCCACCCTGATCAACACCGCCCGCGGCTGGCTGGTGGATCACGACGCGCTGCTCGACGAACTCACCGCGGGCCGCCTCGACGCGGTGATCGACACCACACTGCCCGAGGTCCCGCCGGAGGATTCGCCGCTCTACGCCCTGCCCAACGTCATCCTCACGCCGCACGTCGCCGGCGCGCAGGGCCGGGAGCTGCACCGGCTGGGGGAGTCGGCCGTCGGCGAGGTGGAGCGCTATGCCGCCGGCGAGCCGTTCGCGTTCCCAGTCGTCGCGGCGGAGCTCGACTCCATCGCCTGATCCCGACCCGTCCCGCGGTCGTCGACGCCACGTCCGATTCCCGCCAGTAGCGGCCCATGGTCATCGGCACCATGGAGGGCATGAGTGACATCCGCTACCTCGCGATCGACCCCGACCGGCTCGACAAGATGCGCGACCGCGGCGCCGACGGGTTCGGCAACCCGTGGACCCTGCGGGTGGCCGAGGGCTGGGAGCCCCTGCGCTGCTGCCTGCGGCCGGCGACCGCCGCGGAGGACATCGCGCTGATCTGCTTCAGCCCGTGGACCGAACCGAGCCCGTGGGCCGAGGCCGGACCGGTGTTCGTGCACTACCGCCACTGCGCCGGCTACCCGGCCACCGGCATCTTCCCGGAGGCGTTCCTCCGCCAGCGCAGCATGCTGAACCCCTTCGACCACACCGGGGCCCGGGCCTACGACCACATCACCTTCGTCGGCCGGGACGACGATCACGAGGCCGCCATCCGCACGATCCTGGACCAACCGGACGTCGCCTACCTGCACGTCCGCAGCGCGAGCGCCGGCTGCTTCACCTTCGCCGTCCACCCGGCCCCGTCCGACGCAACCCCCTAGGGGGCTGCTGGCTAGAGACTGTCGGAGGGCGCTGCGAGGATCCCGGTCTCGTCCCGCAGCAGGCGGGCCCAAGGAAGGTGGCACCGCAATGCCCGCACTCGTCCCTCCGGTGACCGACGAACGTGACGGCCTCCTCCGATACCTCGGACACGAGCGGCAGGTCCTGCGGCTGGCCGCCTACGGGCTGACCGACGAGCAGGCACGGGCGACCCCGACGTCGAGCACGCTGAGCGTCGGGGGACTGATCAAGCACTCGGCCAACGTCGAGCGCACCTGGATCGAGACCGTGCTGCAACGCAGGAACCCGCGTACGCCGGAGGACTACATGGCGGCGTTCCGGCTCGGCCCGGACGAGTCCCTGGCCGGGGTCCTCGACGATTTCGAGCGGGCGGCCGAGGAGACCGAGAGCGCGATCGCCGCGATCTCCGATCTCGGGCAGGCCGTGCCGGTGCCGCCGGGGAGCCCGTGGTTTCCGCCCGACGTGGAGGCGTGGTCGGTGCGCTGGGTGCTGCTCCACCTGATCTCCGAGACGTCCCGGCACGCGGGCCACGCGGACATCGTGCGCGAGTCGATCGACGGCGCCACGGCCTACCCGCTGATGGCCGCGGTCGAGAACTGGCCGGCCACGCCGTGGGTGCAGCCGTGGAAGGCGCCGGCCTGACCGCCGAGCCCGGGCCCGCTCGGCCGGCTCACCCGGCGGTGAAGCGGGCACCCTGATCACCGGTGAGCAGGCCGGGCGGCAGCGACCGGCCACACATGACGAGCAGCAGGTGCTGCGCCGCGCCGCACACCGGCGCCCCGGATCCGTAGGACCAGTCGATGTCGTCGGCCTGCAGGGCGACCCCGGACAGGTCGGCGCCGAAGTACCTCAGGGTCTTCGGCGTGCAGCCGGCCAGGACGACCCGCAGCCGGTCCTCCGCGACCCGCCGGCCGGTGCCCAGCGCCACGGTGATGTCGAGACCGTGGACAACGTCGTGGGTCAACGCGCCCGCGAAGCCGCCGCCCGGCGGCTTCCACGGATACGTCGCGTTGTCGCCCAGCGCAGACACCAGGTCGTCGGAGCTCATCGCCGCGTCGCGACGGGCGCAGCGGTCGGCCATCCGGGGGAAGCGCCCGGCGGATCTGACGAGCTCGGCGGCGAACCGGGCGGTCGAGTAGCGGAACGGCATCGTCATGTGCGCCACGACCTCCCGGACCCGCCACCCCCTGCACAGCGACGGCGCGTCCCATGCCGGGCCGGGCAGTCCCCGCAGGACCGCGGCCAGCTCCCGGCGCTCGGCCGCGATCAGGTCGCGGACGTCGGCGTCGGCCGTCGGTGACGCGGTCATGACGACGCCTCCCCGCGTGCGCCGTCCGTCGAGTGGGAGCCCGACAGCGAGACGAGGTAGTCGGCGAAGCGGTCGAGCGACGTCGAGAAACCTGCCTGCGCCTCGGGGCTGCGGAACGCCTCCGGCACGTTGACCTGGTGGATCCGGACCTCGGTGCGCGAGGCGCCGAGTTCGGCGAACGTCGAGGTCGTCGTCACTCCCGTGTCGGGTTCGGTCCACACCAGCCGCTCCGGCTCGACGATCTCGACGTAGACCGCGCGCGTCGGATAACGGCTGCCGTCGGAGTCGTTGACCATGACCGTCTCGAAGACCCCGCCGGGACGGGCGTCGATCGTGATGCTCTCCCTCGGCGTGCTCACCCCGATCGGCCCCCAGAAGTGGGTCAGGTGCTCCGGGTCGGTCATGCAGCGGAAGACCAGTTGTCTCGGCGCCTCGAAGACGCGGGTGTAGACGAGTTCGGCCGGGTCCGGCGTCGCATCAGTCATGGCTGTGTCCTTTCCTTCTCCGCGACGGCGCCCGCTGGATGGTGCGCAGGTGCGCGTCGAGCTTGTCGAATCGTTCGGTCCAGATCCGGCGGTTCTCCTCGATCCAGTCCACGGCGGCGTCGAGCGCCTCCCGCTCGAGATGGCAGGGCCGGAACTGGGCTGTCCGGGTGCGGGAGATCAGCCCGCACTGCTCGAGGACCTTGAGGTGCTTCGAGACCCCCGGAAGGCTCATGTCGAACGGCTCGGCCAGCTCGTTCACGGTCGCGTCGCCCGTCGCCAGCCGGGCGACGATCGCCCGCCGGGTCGGGTCGGCCAACGCCATGAACGTGGCGTCGAGCCGGTCCTCCACCATCGTCACGTCTGCCGTCCCTCGTTCGCGGGCCCGTCCGGCGGGCCACGTCGCCCTTCTCTCGTACTTCACCACTTGGTTGATTAACTGTCAAGCTAAATAAGAGCTCGGTCCGGTCGCGTGATCGGTCAGATCTGTCCGACCCTGCGCGTAGGTTCCGGCCATGGACTGGAAACTCGAGCTCGTACCCATCCCCGTCACCGATGTCGATCGTGCGAAGGCCTTCTACGTCGATCAGGTCGGCTTCCACGCCGACCACGACTTCCAGGTCACCGACGAGTTGCGCTTCGTGCAGCTCACCCCGCCCGGTTCCGCCTGCTCCATCTGCATGGGCACCGGCATCACCACGATGACACCGGGTTCGCAGCGGGGCGTGCAGATCGTCGTCGACGATGCCGCGGCGGCCCGGAACGAGCTGGCCGCTCGCGGGGTCGAGGTCAGCGACATCGACGTCCAGGACTGGGGCACGTTCGTCTACTTCGCCGACCCGGACGGCAATACCTGGTCGCTGCAGCAGGTGCCGCCGCGGCCGTAGTGCAGGCTGGCCCCGGCCGTCCTACCCGAACGGAGTCTGGTCCGGCTGGCAGACCGTGCCGTTCCGTGGGGGGACGAGATGGACGAGGTAGCGCACGCGCGCTGCGTCAAGGCACTTGCTCGGGACCTGGTAGCTCGGGTGGCCGAAACCGTTCAGGGTGATCAGCACGGCGTTGCCCAGTCGGTGCTGCGCGACCACGGCATTGAGGTACGGGGTGCCGGGGTCGTAACGGGCGCCGACCACCATGATCGGGATTTTGGTCGTGGCGTTCCAGGAGCCGGTGTACTGGTCGGCGGTGTGCGGCCGACTGAAGGCGGCGCACTGTGCCCACAGCCCCCAGCCCAGCAGCGGACCCCACAGCTTGCCTGCCTGGTTGAAGCGCGCGATCTGCGCGGGCCATGCCGACAACGGCACGCGGGCCGGACCATCGGCGCACGAGACTACTGCCGACGCCGTGTCGGCGGCCATGCCCGCCGGCGACTGAGTTAGGTTCGCGACTGTCTTCAGAGCCGACGCGTCACCCTCGATTCCGGCTTCGAGGTTCTTCGCCAGCACGGGCCAGGTGAGCGGCAACCGCAGCTGGGTGAAGGTGGAGGCCTGCAGGTCCGTGTAGCTGAGCACACCGGGGGGATTCGCGTGGGGTGCCGGGATCGGCGCCCGATGGACCTTGGCGAACAGTCCGGCCACCCGCTGCGCGACCGTCTCGCCATGACCGGCGAGCGCACAGCGTTTGGGGCCTGCCTGTTGGCACTGCTCGATGAGCTGCCCGAACACCTCGTCGGAGGACGAGAGCGCGTTGCGGAGATTCGTCTCCATGCTCATGGTTGAGTCGACCGGATCGACGATGCCGTCGAGCATCATCGCCCGCACCTTCGTCGGGAACAGGTTGGCGTAGATCTGGCCGATGAACGAGCCATAAGACAGGCCGACGTAGGTGATCTTCTGGTCCCCGACGAGCTCGCGAAGTCGGTTGAGGTCACGAGCGGTGTCCGCGGTGGAAATGTGCGGCAGGAGCGGCCCACTGAGCTTTTCGCACCTGCCCGCCAGCGCGATGGCTTTGCGTTCGTACAACAGCGACCCGGCCCGCGTATTGGGAATCGTCACACCCTTCCAGAACCGATCCCGGTCGGCGGTACTTGCGAAGCACTTCACGGGTGTGCTGTCGTTCGTGCCCCGGGGATCCCAGCTCACCAGATTGAAGCGGCCTGCTCCCCACGCGTTGCTCAATTCGGCGCCCGAATCCCGCACCAGACCGACGCCGCTCTGGCCCGGGCCACCCGGATTGATGAACATCGATCCGATTCGCTGGCTCGGCCGGCTGGCGAGGTAACGAATCACCGCTAGTCCGATTTTCTTGCCGTTCGGTTGGCTCCAGTCCAACGGCACCGAAACCCGCGCACATTGGAACTTGTTGGAGAGGCCCTTGCAGCTCTTCCACGCGATCCCGCTTTGCCCGGCCGCGGATGCAGACGGAGTTCCACTCGAGCCGGTGCACGCCACGGCCGTCGACGTCACGACAATTGCCACGGCGGCCAGCGCCGCGCTTCGTCGCCATCGGGATGCACGGTTGTGGGGCTTGCTTGTCACGGTGTCCATGAAGTGCCCCTCCAGCGCACATGCCGCCAACACGCGGCACGCGCCTGGTGCAGTGACCTCGCCCTCGAAGCCGTCGTGATGCCGACAGTAGTTGACCGACATCGATCTCGGTCCCCATTCGAGCAGTCGCCGTCGACCGCGGTGGCCACCCGATCGTGCGCCCGCTACGACGGCGAATACGACAAGGACGAATCGTCAACCGCAACGCGGCGGCTCGACACGGGTGGCGGTCCGATCGTCAACAAACGCCTCCATTGCGGGGCCTGCCGAAATCCGGTTGGCGGTCCGCGGAGCGCGGGCTAGCGTGGTGATCACCTGCCGCCGAGCGAGAGGAGCCATGACGATGACTGTCTTTTCGCACGTCCTCCGTCCCGCCGGTTCCGCGTCCGGCGTTCAGGTCGTCGCGCTCCGGTGCTGAGACGGCCCGGTCGCTGACGCCTCCTTTCAGGAGAACAGCAGTGACCGAAAATCTCTCCGCCCTCGGGTGGAACCCTGATCTCGCTCAGCATTTCGCCGAGTCGGCCGCGGCTGGCACCGTGCCCGCCCGTGTCTGCCGGATCGACCGCGGCGGCCTGCTGGTGCACACCGGCACCGACGTGGTGGCCGCCGTTCCCGCCGGCCGACTCTTCCGGGAGGACGACACCGACCGTCTCGCGGTGGGCGACTGGGTGGTGCTCGACGACCGCCGGGTCATCGCGATCCTGCCGCGGCGCACCGTCCTGTCCCGGCAGGACAGCGGCGGAGCGGCGGTCGAGGCGCCCGTCGCGGCCAACGTCGACATCGTTCTGGTCGTCATTGCGTTGGAGGGCGACCTGCGCCTGGGCCGCCTCGAGCGCTATGTCGCGTTCGCCTGGAGTTCCGGAGCGACGCCGGTCGTCGCGCTGAACAAGGCCGATCGCTGCTCGGACGTTCCCGCCGCGGTCCGGCGGGCGGAGAGTGTCGCGGTCGGCGCGGCGGTGCACGCGGTCAGCGCGTACGACGGGAGTGGTCTGGACCAACTGCGCGGGTACGTCGTCGACGGCTCGACGGCTGCCTTGGTCGGCCCGTCCGGTGTCGGCAAGTCCACGATCGTCAACCGGCTCACCTCGACCGACGCCAGCCCGACCACGGAGGTCCGGGCCGACGGCAAGGGCCGGCACACCACCACCTGGCGCGAACTCGTCCCGCTGGCCGGGGGCGGCGTACTCCTCGATACACCGGGACTGCGTGGACTCTCCCTGTGGGAGTCCGGCGACGGCGTCGACGCCACGTTCGCCGACATCGGCGAGCTCATAGGGGATTGCCGCTTCACCGACTGCGCACACAAGACCGAGCCGGGCTGCGCCGTGCTGGGTGCGGTCGAGGCCGGCACGCTCGCGCCGGAACGACTGGCCCGTTACCGCAAGCTGTTGCGGGAGGAGGCCTGGCTGGCCGGCCGCCGCGACGCCCGCGCCCGTGCCGCCGACTCCGCCCGCCTGCGTCGCTTCTCCCGGGAGATCCGCCACCAGCCGCACCGCTGACGTCGCCGGGGAAATCCTTGTGCCGGATCGGCGGCCGTGATGGGCTGGCCGGCATGGACATCGAGAAGGCGCGGGACTTCCTGCGGACGAACCATCGCGGCGTACTGAGCACCGTCCGGTCGAGCGGCGGTGTGCAACTCTCGCCCGTCACCGCCTCGGTGGACGACTCCGGTGCCGTGGTCATCAGCAGCCGTGAGCCGGCGTACAAGGTCCGCAACCTGCGCCGCGATCCGCGGGCGTCCTACTGCGCGCTCAACGACGGCTTCTTCGGCGAGTGGCTGCAGATCGACGGTCGCGCCGAGATCGTGCCGCTGCCCGAGGCGATGGAAGGCCTCGTGGACTACTACCGGTCGATCTCCGGCGAGCACGACGACTGGGACGACTACCGCGCCGCCATGCGCGCGCAGCGTCGCGTCCTGATCCGGATCGCCATCGAGCGTGCCGGGCCCGACCGATCCGGCTGAGACTCCGTCCCGGGCTGGGCGTCCGTGCGTGGGCGGGTGCCCGGCGCCGACGTAGGACGCTCTACTCGCAAATATCGCGTCAATATGCGAGTACAGCGTCCGATGTCGCCGACCCAAGGCCCTCGGCGCCGACATCGTGCGTGCTACTCGCACGAATGGCTCTGGGATGCGAGTACGGCGCACGATGTCGCCCGGCGCTCGTCCGTGGGCGGGTGACCGGCGCCGAGAGCTGACCTATTCGTACCGCGGTGTCGTCTGAGCGGGCGAGGCGCGCACGACGTCCAGGTCGGTCCTGGCCGTGAGGGACTGGATGGCAGCGTCGTCCGCTCCGATACCTGCCCAGTGGGGATCGACGTCGCTGGCAAAGCACCACCGGTGGTCTGCCGGCCAGACGAAGGCCGGGGGCGCGCACGGCTGACCACCGCCGAAGTGGGCCTCCCAGTTCGCTATCTCGTCCAGGGCGCCGGTGAACAGGACGTACCTCCGGTGAGGAAGCGCGACAAGCGGCCCACGGGTCAGCACGGGATCGATGAACGACCCGCTATAGCCCTCCCACACACAGAAGAAACAACGGTCCGGAGAGCGGGTGTGTCCGGCGAGTACGCGGAGCGCCGTTC
Source organism: uncultured Actinomycetota bacterium (assembly GCA_963828605.1). Lineage (GTDB taxonomy): Bacteria > Actinomycetota > Actinomycetes > Mycobacteriales > QHCD01 > DASXJE01. The sequence continues at coordinate 68,256 of CAWHER010000002.1, forward strand.
GGGCCTGCTCGATGTCTGTGGCGTGGTCGTCCGGCACCGTGACGTCAGCTTCAGCCAGCCCCGGTCCGGCAGGATCGGGGATATAGCGGAGTCTCGCGTAGGCCGGAAATACCGAAGGGCCGAACGTGACCAGCTGCTGCGGGCCGGCATCCGACCCGGACAGCCAGGCTGCGGCCGAGGTGTCCGTGCTGTGCTGCAGTGCCTACTCCTCCGGCTGAGTGTCCGCCGCTCGAGTCGCCGTTACCGTTACGCCGGCGGTACGACCTGCAGCCGGCGGACCGGCGTTTCGGCCAGGCGCCGGCGGGCATCGGTGAGCACCGGTCCGTCCCGAAGGTGTGGCGGGAGGAGGGCGACGGTCGCCCGCAGCGCCCGCAGTCCGGCCGCGACCGCGAACCTCGTCGTCGGCAGGCCGGGCAGCCAGTACATGCGCCGGGCCCAGCCGGGCAGGGCGCCGACGGCGAGGCCGGCCAGCCCCGCCCAGGCGGGACGGGCGGGCGTCCCCAGCGCGACCCAGGTCGGCATCGGCGGCACCAGCACGAACCGGGCCGCCGCCCGTGCCGCGGCGGTGAGCCGGAGCGTCGGGCGTACGTCGGCGAGGTACGACGCGAGCCCGCCGGTGGTCCGCGGCACCATGTCCGCGGGCAGCCCGACCAGTTCGGCCGCGCGCACCTGCTCCGCGACGTAGCGGTCGGCATCGCGTGCGGTGAGGCCGATCCCGGCGAGCCGCGCGGTGTCGAGCACCGAGTCGACCTCGCCGCAGTGCACCCACAGCAGCAGGTCCGGCTCGTCGAGCCGGAAGAGCCGGCCGGTGTCGGGGTCGGCGGCGGTCAGCCGGTGGTGGATGCGGCGTACCCGGGCCGCGGCGGCCTCGGCCTCGGCGACCTGGCCGAACGTCGTGATCGACAGGTAGTCGCCGGTCCGCTGCAACCGCCCCCACGGGTCGGTGCTGAACCCATCGTGCGCTGCGACGCCGGCGATCGCCCGGGGGTGCAGTGCCTGCAGCAGGAGGGCGCGCAGCCCGCCTACGACGAACACGACCGGTTCGGCGTGCAGCCGCCAACTCACGGAATCGGGGCCGAACAGGCCGAGGTCGGAAGACATGACGATCGAGAGTCGCACATCGGCCACGGTCCGGCGACTCGAGCCAGAGCCGTGCCCGGGCTCAGGAGTTCTTGTCCACTGTGGACCAGAATTCGAGCAGCACCCGCGCCGTCTCGTCGGGGTTCTCCACCGCCGGCGAGTGCTGCGCGTCCGGTATCACCGCGGACGGCGCGCCGAGTCGCCGCGCCATCTCCTCCTGGACCGGCGGTGGCCACGCGTCGTCGTCGATCCCCCATGCGACGAGCAGGGGTACGCCGGCCGCGGCGAGCTCGTCGACCCGGTCGGGCTCGCGGCGCAGGGCATCGCCCATGCCCTTCAGCCCGGCGGCGGACGACGACAGGAACCGGTGCTTGAGAAATGCCCGGACGTCCGCGGGGGTCGCCTGCCACCTCGGGTCGCCGGCCCCGGCCGCCTCCATGGCGGCGTAGACCGCCGGCAGGCCGCCGCTGTCCAGCACCGGCTCGAGCGCCTCGAGCCTCGACCGGCGGACGCCGATCGCCGCCGCGGGGCCCGAGTCGAGCAGCGCGAACGACGTCACCGCCGACGGGTCGGCCAGCACGCTCGCCCGGCCGACGAGGCCGCCGAAGGAGTGGCCGACCAGGTGCGGCCGGGCATCCAGCTCCGCGATCACGGCGGAGACATCGGCGGCGAGGGTCTCGACCGCGTAGGCGGCCGGATCGTCCGGCCCGGGGGACTCGTACTGGCCCGGCAGGTCGATCGCGACGGCGCGGCGACCCGCGGCCGCGATCCGGTCCAGCAGCGGCGCGAAGTCCTCCTTGCTGCCTGTGTAGCCGGGCACCAGGAGGACCGGGACGAGCCGGCCGGGCCCGGTGTCGAGCACGGTGACCGGACCGGTGGGGGTGCGGACGGTACGGCGATGGGCGGCGTGCGGCGCGAGTTGGCTCACCCGGCCATCCTGCCCGAGCGGGCGGGTCGGGGCCGGGTCAGCCCAGCACGGTGGTCGCGCCGGAGGACACGACAGCGATGCGTGGCCCGATCCGGGCGAGCTCGGTCGGCGTACGCATCCGGCCGGCGGCAGAGATCCGGCGCAGCGACCGCCCGGTGGTCACGTCGTACTCGGTGAATCCGGTGGGCCCGGGCACCAGGGCGACGTCGCCCTCGACGTCGGCCGGCCCGGTCGCGGGGACCGACCAGGCGATCCGCGTCCGGTGGAGGTCGACCGCGAGCACCCGGCTCCCGTCGAAGGCGACCAGCCGGTCGCCGGCCAGGGCGCCGGTGGGCAGCGGGCGGCGCGGATCGGCGAGCCCCTGCCCGCTGACCGATCCCACGGCGTGGCCGGCCGCGGTGAAGACCGACAGCACGGCGCGGCCGCCGATCCGGGACAGCAGGCTCACGTGGCCGTCCGCGCCGACCAGCTGCGGATCCTCGCCGCCGGCGGTCACGGTCCACTTCGGGTCCCCGCTGTAGGAGTCGAGGCCGACCATGAACTCGCCGCGCCGTCCGCAGTCGGTCAGGACGATCACGCCGATGTCGCCGCCGATCGCCGGCCCGATCGTGCAGCCGCGCTTGCTGAACGTCCAGGCGTCGCCACCGCCGTCGGTGTAGAAGGCGGTCAGGCTCAGGTGCTCGGTCGCCACCACCACGTTGGGCGCGGCGACCAGACCGACCTGGCCGCCCAGGTCGGCGTTGCGGTACCACCTACGCGTGCCGGTGTCCGGGTCGAACGCGGTGATGTCGCTGCACGAGCCGGCGTTGCGGAAGACGGCGACCGCGGCGGAGTTGGCGATCGCCCAGGAGCACAATTCGGCGTTGTCGCGGCGGTAGTGCCAGCGCAGCGCGCCGGTGGCCGGGTCGTGTCCGGCGACGTCATGCCGGTCGGCGGTGAGCACCGTCGCCGGGCCGAGCGGGCCGCCGGCCGGCGCTGACCCTGCGGCCGACCACGCCGGACGGACCGTGCCGGGCGGTTCGCCCGGATGCATCGGAGCCGGATGCCGGGCGGCGGCGGCGTAGCTGACGTTCCACCAGTCACTGGTGAGAAGGACGGGGACGCCGATCCCCACTGCGACGATCACGACCACTGCGGCGCCGGTCAGCCGGCGACCCCAGCGGGACGCGAGGATGCCAGGTGCCACCGGCGGAGGTCAGCCGGTCTGCTGTGTCGCCGTCGCGTCGGAACCGCCGGTGCCGTCACCGGTCCGTCGCCGGCCACCGCGCCGGCGGCGCCGTGGCCGTCGGCTGCCGGGCTCGCCGGTCTCCGAGGCGGCGCCGGTCGCGGCAGGTGCGTCGGTCGACCGCTGGCCCGAGGACGCGTCCACCGGGGCACCGCGGCGGGTGCGTCGCCGGCTCCGGCTCTGTCCGGCCGCCGGTCCGCGGGTCTCGTGGTCGGATCCGTGGTCGCGGCCCCGGTCGCTGCGGCCGTCCCGCCGGCGCCCGGCGTCGCCGCGCCCGGCGTCACCGCGCCCGGCGGTGGCGCCCCGCCGACCGGTCTCGCCCAGGTCCTCGACCTGCTCCGCGCGCAACCCGGCCCGCTTGCGTTGGTCCCGGGGGAGGCGTGCCGCCGGCGCTCTCGGGGATGTCGAGGTCGGCGTAGAGGTGCGCCGAGGTCGAGTAGGTCTCCGGCGGGTCGGCGACGTCCAGCTCCGAGCGGCTTGTTGATCATGCTGCCAGCGCGGCAGGTCGTCCCAGTCGACGAAGGTGATCGCGGTGCCGTCTCGCCGGCCCGGCCGGTGCGGCCGATGCGGTGCAGGTAGATCTTCTCGTCCTCGGGGCACTGGTAGTTGATGACGTGGGTGACGCCGGTGACGTCGATGCCGCGGGCGGCGACGTCGGTGGCGACGAGCACGTCGACCTTGCCGCTGCGGAACGCGCGCATCGCCTGCTCGCGGGCGCCCTGGCCGAGGTCGCCGTGCACGGCGGCGGCGGCGAAGCCGCGGTCGGTGAGGTCGTCGGCGACCTTGGCCGCGGTGCGCTTGGTACGGCAGAAGACCATGATCAGCTCGCGGTCCCGGCCTGCAGGATGCGGGCGAGCAGCTCCACCTTGTCCAGCGCATGGGCCCGGTAGACGTGCTGCCGGGTGTCCGGGACGGTGCTGCCCTCGTCGTTGCCGTGCGGCCCGGACGTGGGTCGGCTGACGCATGAACGCGCGCGAGCAGCGCGACGATCGGGGCGGGCATCGTCGCCGAGAACAGCATCGTCTGCCGCTCGGTCGGGTACCGAGGCGAGGATCCGCTCGATGTCGGGCAGGAAGCCGAGGTCGAGCATCTCGTCGGCCTCGTCGAGCACGAGCACGCGGACCTTGTCGAGCACCAGGTGGCCCTGCTGCGGCCAGGTCGAGCAGCCGTCCGGGGGTGCCGACGACGACGTCGACGCCGTTCTGGAGCGCGTCGATCTGCGGCTCGTACGCGCGGCCGCCGTAGATCGACAGGCACGCGGGCCTTCGTCCGCGCGCCGGCCGCCTGCAGGTCGCGGGTGACCTGGACGCACAGCTCCCGGGTGGGGACGACGACCAGGGCCTGCGGGCCGGTCGCGCCCGGCTCACCGGGCAGCGTGATGCGCTGCAGAAGGGGTACGCCGAAGCCGAGGGTCTTGCCGGTGCCGGTGCGGGCCTGGCCGATGAGGTCGTGGCCGGCGAGCGCGATCGGCAGGGTGAGCTCCTGGATCGCGAACGTGCGGGCTGATGCCCACGTCGGCGAGCGCGTCGACGATGCTCTCGTCGACGCCGAGCTCGGCGAACAGCGGTGCCGTCTGCTCGACGTCGGCACGGGGTACCAGCGGCTCCACCTGCTCGACCTCGTCGTCGACGACGAGGTCGGTGCGGTGCTCGGCGGCGACGGCGTCACAGGCCTGCGCCCGGGCCGCCGCCGCGGCGGAATCGTCGCCCGCCGGATCCGTCTCCGAATCGGTCTTCTCTGGGTCGGTCTTCTCTGGGTCGATCATGAACGCCTTCCTCTGCGGACGCGCCGACGTCCACGGCTCGGGCTGATCGACCTCGACCGCACACCGTGCGAGGCGGCGGGATAGGGCGCCCGAAGCGGCGTCCGCGCACAAGAACCGACGCATTATGCGCCGTTAACGCCTTCAGGGTACCCCGCACGCGGCCGGGCTAACGTGCGACGTGCCGCAGGTCACCGCGGCCGGATCCGCGAGTAGGGTCCGTGGACGTGCCCGAGCAGAGCGAACGCCCGTCCGCTCCGCGGAGCCGGGACGCAGTGGTCGACCTGCTCGGTGTGCTGGCCTACGGCGAACTCACCGCGTTCGGTCGGCTGGCCGATGACTCCCGGCTGGCGCCGACCCTGGCGGGGCGGGCCGCCTTGGCCGAGATGGCGGCGGCCGAGATCGGTCATTTCGGGCGGTTGCGGACCCGATTGACCGAGATGGACGTCGAGCCGGACGTCGCGATGGCCCCGTTCGTGGTGGCGCTCGACGCCTTCCACGACTCGACCCGGCCCCGGACGTGGTTGGAGGGGCTGGTCAAGGCCTACGTCGGCGACGGTATCGCCGCCGACTTCTACCGGGAGATCGCCGGCTGGCTGGATCCGCCCACCCGGGACCTGGTGCTCGAGGTGCTCGAGGACACCGGCCACGCGGCCTTCGCGGTCCGCGAGGTGCGGGCCGCCATCGAGGCCGACCAGCGGGTGGCCGGACGGCTCGCGCTCTGGGCCCGGCGGCTGCTCGGCGAAGCCATCTCGCAGGCCCAGCGGGTCGCCGCCGAGCGGGACGCACTGGCCGAACTCATCGTCGGCGGGTCCGGCGATCTCGCCGGCATCGGGGCGTTGTTCAAGCGGCTGACCGACGCGCACGCGCAGCGGATGCGCAATCTCGGCCTGTCGGGGTGACCCGCCGCCGCGCACCGGCGACCGGTGCGAGCGGGTTCAGCTGGCGATGAAGCCGACCCGCCTGCTCTCCGACTCGGCGATCTCGACATAGGCGACCTTCTGCGCCGGCACGATCAGCCGGCGGCCCTTGTCGTCGACGAGGGACAGCACGCCGTCCGGGGCGGCGAGCGCGGCCGTCACCGCCTGCTCGACCTCGTCCGGGCTCTGCGCCGACTCCAGGACCAGCTCTCGCGGCGAATGTTGCACGCCGACCTTGACCTCCACCGCGCGCCTCCCAGCTTCGACTACCTACGGCTCAGGGTAGTCGACCCATCTGTGCGCAGGACGACCGTCTCGTCCGCCCGCCGCGAACGTCGACCGCCGCGCGGACGGTACGTCGGTCAGTCGGTCTCGCCCTGGCGCGGGAAGCCCGAGATGCCCCGCCAGGCGAGTGCTTCGAGCAACCGGACCGCGTCCTCCTTCTTCACCGCGCGGTCCCGGAGCAGCCAGTAGCGGGCGCCGACCTCGGAGATCCCGATCATCGCCATGGACAGCAGTTCCGCCTGCACCCGGGGCAGACCGGTGTCCGCGGCGATGGTGTCGGCGAGTGCCTGCATGCACAGGTGGCTGGTGCGCTCGACCCGCTCGCCGACGGCCGGCTCGTTCCGCAGGTCGGACTCGAACACGAGCCGGAAGGCGCCCTGGTCGCCGGGACCGTCGCCGTCGACGAAGTCGAAGTAGGCGCTGATCGCGTTGTGCACCCGCGCCTTGTTGTCCGTGGTCGAGGCCATCGCCTCGCGCACCCGGCCGACCAATTGCTCGGCGAGCCCGTCGAGCAGGGCGAGGTAGAGGTCGAGCTTGCCGGGAAAATGCTGATAGAGCACCGGCTTGGAGACACCCGCCCGTACCGCGATGTCGTCCATCGCCGCCGCGTGGTAGCCGTTGGCGACGAAGACGTCGCGCGCCGCGTCGAGCAGCTGCTGCCGGCGCGCCGAGCGCGGCAGTCGGGCTCCGCGGGTCGCCGATCCGGTCGGTGCCGGCACGTCCCTCAGCCCCGCTCGTCCTCGGCCGGGCTGTTCCAGGCAGTCTCGGTCACGATCGCCTCCGGCCGCTCGACGGTGCTGCTGGCCCGCACCTGCCCATTGTGCGGCCCGCACTCTGATCATTGTGCACGGCGGGGGCCTGCCGATCAGTCCGGCAATCCGCGCCGGGCCTTCAGGGCCCCGGCGAGCAGGTCGCCGTGCCGTTCGACCCGGTCGAGCACCTCGGGTGCGGTGAAGGAGATCGACCCGCCGCGTTCGACCTCCTCCCAGGTCAGGGGGGTGGACACCGTCGGACGCTCCCGGGCCCGCAGTGAGTAGGCGCAGATGGTGGTCTTGGCCGTGTTGTTCTGGCTCCAGTCGACGAAGATCTTGCCCGGGCGCAACGACTTGGTCATCTGCGCGACGACCAGGTTCTCGTGCTCCCCGGCCAGCCGCTCCGCCAGCGTGCGGGCGTACTCCGACGTCCGTCCCGCCGGGCTCTCCGTGATCGGGACGCACAGCTGCATGCCCTTCGATCCGCTGGTCTTCGGGAATGCCGACAGCCCGTCCTCGTCGAGGGCGGTCCGCAGAAGGACCGCGACCTCGCAGCACTCCGCGATCGTCGCCGGCGCGCCCGGGTCGAGGTCGAAGACCAACTGGTCGGTGCCCCGTGCTCCGCCCCGCGGCCCCACCCGCCACTGCGGCGTGTGCAGTTCGAGGGACGCGAGGTTGGCCACCCACACCAGCGTCGGGAGGGCGTCGATCACGACGTAGTCGATCTCGTCCCGGTTCTTCGTGCTGCCCGGACTCGGCAGCCGGACGGTGCGCACCCAGTCCGGCGCGTGCGACGGCGCGTTCTTCTCGAAGAAGAACTTGCCCTCGACGCCGTTGGGGTAGCGCTTGAGCGTCGCCGGCCGTCCGGCGAGGTGCGGCAGCATCACCGGTGCGATGCGGGTGTAGTAGTCGATGACCTCGCCCTTGGTGAACCCCTCGGGATAGAGGGGTTTGTCCACATTGGACAGACGAAGCACCCGATCGTCGACGCGCACCTGCAGTTCGTTACTCACGGACCACCTCACGTGGGTTCTTGTCGTCCCGCAGCCCCTGGTAGATGGGGAAACGGAGCCGTCCGTTGGGAGTCCACTCGCCGAACTCGACGGCCACCACCACCTCCGGCTCGGACCACGCGACGTCGCGCTGCTCCGCCCGCTGCGGCGGTACGGCGAAGGGCGGATGGTCGCGTCGGCAGCGGCAGCAGCCCGTCGGCGAGCAGGTCGAGTGACGCGTCGGTGAACCCGCTGCCGACCTGACCGGCGTAGACCGGGGCCCCGTCCTCGTAGTACCCGAGGACCAGCGCGCCGATGCTCCCGGTCCGCCCGCCGCTGCCCTTCTGCCAGCCGGCCACGACGAACTCCTGGCCCCGCGACAGGCGCACCTTCACCCATTCCGGGCTGCGGACGCCGGGACGGTACGGCGACCGCAGCCGTTTCGCGACGACCCCCTCCAGCCCCTGCGCCCGGCACGCCGTGATGGTGGCCGGCCCGTCGTCGAAGGTCGGCGGCACCGCCCAGTGCGGGCCGTCGAGGGCCAGCCGGTCGAGGGTCGCCCGGCGCTCGGCGTAGGGGCGGTCGGTCAGGTCGACGCCGTAAAGGCGGAGGACATCGAAGATGAGGTAGCTCACCGGGGTCGACCCGGCGAGCCGGCGGGCCTGGGCGGTGTTGCGGACGTGCATCCGGGGCTGCAGCGCCGCGAACGACGGCCGGTTGTCCGCGAACGCCACCACCTCGCCGTCGAGCAGGGCGTCCTCGGCCGCCTCGGCCAGCCCGTGGAGCTCGGGATAGGCGACGGTCACCTCGCTGCCGGATCGGCTGGTCATCCGCAGACCCTCGGCGGTGACGTCCGCCAGCGCCCGTACGCCGTCCCATTTCATCTCATACGACCAGTCCGGTCCCTCGGGCAGGGAACCGGCGACGGCAAGCATCGGCCTCACCCGGTCCATCCTGCCGTGCAAGTTAGACGAGACAACTCCCCGCACGGATGCCACCCTGGGTCAATGCGCGCGATCTGGAAGGGTGCGATCTCGTTCGGGCTGGTGAGTATCCCCGTCCGGCTCTTCACGGCGACCGAGGAACGGGACGTCTCGTTCCACCAGGTGCACCGCACCGACGGTGGGCGGATCCGCTACCGGCGGATCTGCACGACCGACGGCGAGGAGGTGCCCTACGCCGACATCGCGAAGGGCTACGAGCTGCCCGGAGGCGAGATCGTGGTGCTCACCGACGACGACCTCGCCGACCTGCCGCTGACCACCAGCCGGGAGGTCGACGTCCTGCGCTTCGTGCCGCTCGAGCAGGTCGATCCGATCTACTTCGCCAAGAGCTACTACCTCGAGCCCGAGGGCAGCGCCACCAAGCCCTACGTCCTGCTCCGGGACGCGCTGGAGCGGTCCGGGATGGTGGCCATCGTCAAGGTGGCGATCCGGTCCCGTGAGGCCCTCGCCACCCTCCGGGTCCGGGACAACGTCCTGGTGATGGAGACGATGATCTGGCCGGACGAGGTGCGCCAGCCCGACTTCTCCTTCCTGGACGACGACGTCTCGGTGCGCCAGCAGGAGCTGTCGATGGCCGAGTCGCTGATCGAGAGCATGGCCGGTGACTTCGAGCCGGAGGAGTATCACGACAACTACCGCGAGGCGCTGCAGGCCGTGGTGGAGGCCAAGATCGAGGGCCGCGAGGTCGTGAGCACCGAGGAGGCCGAGCCCGCCAGCGGACAGGTGCTCGACCTCATGGCCGCGCTCCGCCAGAGTGTCGATGACGCCAAGCGTCGCCGCGGGGCGGGGGAGTCCGACGCCGACGGGGACACCGAGGACGACGCGGGGAGCGGCCCGGTCCGCAAGGCGCCGGCGCGCAAGTCCACCGCGAAGTCGGCGCCCGCGAAGACCACCGGCCGCAAGGCGCCGGCCAAGAAGGCCGGCACGAAGTCGGCGACGGCCAAGACCACCGGCCGCAAGGCGCCGGCGAAGACCGCCGCCCGCAAGAAGAAGAGCGCCTGACCGGCAGGGCGGTGACCGAAGGGGCCCGCGAAGGAGGCGAACCGCCGGTCGCCCGTCTCTCGACCGCGCCGCTCCCGCCGTTCGACCCCGACCGGCCGCCGTTCCCACACTGCACCGTGCACCTCGACGGGCGTTGCATCCAGCTGCGGCCGACCCCGCCCACCGGCACCGGCACCGAGCCGGCGCTCTACGTGCACGGCCTGGGCGGTTCCTCGACCAACTGGACCGACCTCGCGGCGCTGCTCGCCGGCCGGCTCGACGGCGAGGCGCTCGACCTGCCGGGATTCGGCGGCTCCGATCCGGCTCCCGGCGGTGACTACGCCCTCGGCCGGCACGTGGACACCGTCATCCGGCTGCTGGAGCACCGCCGGCGCGGACCGGTCCACCTGATCGGCAACTCCTTCGGCGGGGCGGTGGCGGTCCTGGTCGCGGCCGATCGACCCGACCTGGTGCGCACCCTCACCCTGGTCTCCCCGGCCATGCCGGATCTGCGGCCCCGGCGCGGCCCCGCCGTTCTGCTCGGCTCCTTCGTGGTTCCCGGCCTCCGGCGGCTCGCGGAGCGGCGGATCGCCGGCGCCGACCCGGAGCAGCGGGTCCGGGCCGTGATCGACGTGTGTTTCACCGACCCGTCGATCATTCCGCCCGCCCGGCTAGCGGAGGCCGTCGAGGAGGCCCGGCGCCGCAGCGAGCTGCCCTGGGGCAGGGAGGCGTTCGCCGGGTCGCTGCGCGGGTTGATCTACGCCTATCTCGCCCGGGGCGATCGCTCCCTCTGGGCGCGGGCGGGACGGGTCAGCGCCCCGACCCTCGTGGTGTGGGGTGCCGACGACCGGCTGGTCGACGTGGCGCTCGCTCCGCGGACCGCCGCGCGGATCGCCGGCTCCCGGCTGCTCGTCCTGCCGCGGGTCGGGCACACGGCGCAGCTGGAGGTGCCGGAGGTCGTCGCGCGGGCGGTGCTCGGCCTGATCGAGGACGGTGCCGCCGGGACCTCGTGACCGCTCCGCCGCGCCTGATCAAGTGCGGTGGCGGACTGTGGCAGGCTATGGCGCGATGACCGGGACCCGAGGTCGGCGATCCCGCGCCCGCCGGCGCGGCGGGCTGGCCAGATTCGTCGACACCTTCGGGTGGCGCGCCTACGCCATCCCGGTGCTGTCGGTGGCCACGGTGCTCTGCGTGGGCAACATCGCCTCGGGGTCGCCGGCCTCCGGAAGTCAGGGCACCGTCGGTTCCGCCGCCTCGTCGACGACGCCACGGCACCTGGTGGCCCCCCGTCATACGGCCGGCCACGCGGCGAGCCCGGCTCCCCGCCCGTCGCCTTCCCCGAAGTCCCGACGCCGAAGCCGTCGCCCAACGCCGACACGCCGACGTCGGCCCGGACCGGTGCGCCCGCTTCGCCCGCCGCGCTCCCGGCCGGTGCGGCATACGCGGTGCAAGGTGACGGCCGGTTCGACGTCGTCGCGGGTACCTCCGCCGTGCACGGCACCGGCCCGCTGCGGCGTTACGCCGTCGAGGTCGAGGACGGCACCGACGTCGACGGAGCGGCGTTCGCCCGGACCGTCGAACAGACGTTGGACGACCCGCGTAGCTGGATCCACGGCCGGGACGTCTCGCTGCAACGCGTCGACTCGGGGAAGATCGACTTCCGGGTCACCCTGACCTCGTCGATGACGGTGCGGTCGGTCTGCGGCTACACCATCCATCTCGAGACCTCCTGCTACAACAGCGCGCAGGGGCGGGCGTTCATCAACGACTCCCGCTGGATCCGGGGCGCGGTCGGCTATGGCCACGACCTGTCGGCGTACCGCGCCTATGTGATCAACCACGAGGTCGGCCACGCACTCGGGCACCACCACATGAAATGCGGCAAAGCGGGTACGCCGGCCCCGACCATGATGGAGCAGACGCTCGGGCTCTCCAGCCCCGGCGTGGGGGCGTGCACCCCCAACCCGTGGCCCTATCTCGAGGGCAGCCTCATCACCGGACCCCCGACCGCCTGACCGGGGGCGACCCGGAGACCGAACCCTCGACCGGGGACAATCGACGGGGAACAATCACCGTCCGACCCGGGGTTGTGCCCTCGACAAGTCCCGTCCGGCAGCCGCCTGTCCGTGCCCGAAGGAGCCCGTAGTGTCTCTGCCCCCCGTGGTCGACCCGGCCGCCGACCTCAGCGTCGACGAGGTACGCCGTTACAGCCGGCACCTGATCATCCCCGATGTCGCGATGGACGGTCAGAAGCGGCTGAAGAACGCCAAGGTGCTCGTGCGTCGGCGCCGGCGGTCTCGGCTCTCCGGCGCTGATGTATCTCGCCGCCGCCGGCGTCGGCACGCTCGGCATCGTCGACTTCGACGTCGTCGACGAGTCCAACCTGCAGCGCCAGGTGATCCACGGGCAGAGCGACGTCGGCCGGTCGAAGGCGGAGTCGGCGCGGGAGAGCGTGCAGGAGATCAACCCGCTCGTCGAGGTCGTGCTGCACACCGAGCGGCTGGACTCGAGCAACGCGATGGACATCTTCGCAGCCGTACGACCTCATCGTCGACGGCACCGACAACTTCGCCACCCGCTACCTCGTCAACGACGCCTGCGTGTTGCTCGGCAAGCCCTACGTCTGGGGCTCGATCTACCGGTTCGACGGCCAGGCGAGCGTGTTCTGGGCCGAGCACGGGCCCGTGCTACCGCTGCCTCTACCCCGAGCCGCCGCCGCCCGGCATGGTGCCGTCATGCGCCGAGGGCGGCGTGCTGGGCGTGCTGTGCGCGATCGATCGGGTCGATCCAGGTCAACGAGGCGCTCAAGCTGCTCACTGGGCATCGGCGAGCCGCTGGTCGGCCGGCTGCTGGTCTACGACGCCCTGGAGATGAGCTTCCGCGAGATCGAAGCGTCCGCAAGGACCCCAACTGCCCGGTCTGCGGCAACAACCCGACCGTCACCGAGCTGATCGACTACGAGGCGTTCTGCGGCGACCGTGTCCGACGAAGCGGCCGAGGCCGCCAAGGGCTCCACGATCACCGCGGCCGAGCTCAAGGACATGATCGACGCGGGCAAGGACTTCCTGCTTGTCGACGTCCGGGAGCCGGCCGAGTACGAGATCGTGAGGATCCCCGGCTCGGTGCTGATCCCGAAGGGCGACTTCATCTCCGGGCAGGCGCTGGCCACGCTGCCGCAGGACGGCCGATCGTGCTGCACTGCAAGACCGGGGTCCGCTCCGCCGAGGCGCTCGCCGCGCTCAAGCAGGCCGGATTCCGCGACGCGACGCACGTCCAGGGCGGCGTGATCGCGTGGGTCAACCAGATCGACCCCACCCTGCCGTCGTACTGATCCCGACGCTCCGGGATCAGGTGGGCGTCGACCGCGCTAGGAGGCGACCCTGGCCGGCTCGGGGGCCTCGGCTTCCTCTGGACCCGGGCGGGCCGGCCGGTTCCGCAGCATGGGCGTCGTGAGCCGGGTCACCGGGATGCCCGTGCGATGCCGGCGGGCGACCGGCGGGTGCCGGCGGTCCAGGGCGATCGCCGTCATCAGGATCACCAGCCCGGTCAGCCAGCCGGCGAGGATGTCACTCACCCAGTGGGTGTCGAGGTAGATCGAGGCAACGCCCACGACCACTGAGGCGACCGCGGTGGCGATGGCGCCGGCCCGGACCCGGCGGACCGGGCCGTAGCGCACCAGCAGGTAGGCGACGATGCCCCAGGTCAGGACCACGTTGGAGGCATGCCCGGACGGGAAGATGGTGCCACCGTTGAAGAGTGCGGCGCTGCTGTCGGCCGGCTTCAACCGGGCGGTGGCGAACTTCCCCGCGGCCACGAGCAGGTTAAGGGCGAGCAGTGACCCGCCGAAGAGGACCAGGGGCCGCCAGGAACGCTGCCGCCAGGCCAGCAGGACGGTGACGACGAGTGCCGGGATCGCGGTCGGGCCGCGCTGGCCGATCATCACGAGGTAGAACATCGCGGTGTAGATCTGCGGATAGCGCAGGTCGAGCCGCAGGTAGTGCACGGTGTAGTCGAACGTCACCAGCGAGCCGGACACCAGGACCTGCTCGACGATCCAGGTCAGGGCGATCAGCGCGACGGTGAACGTCACCGCGAAGCGGTGCCGGACGATCGCACCCGTCAGTCGGGTGACCGACGAGCGGATCTCGGCGAGGGCCACGAGGGCGCCGCCGGCCGACCGGCCTTCCCGCACCGCTGTCATCGGATAGTTCTTCCTCCCCAGCGCCGACTTAACCCGATGGCGCGTCAGCGGCAAGAATAGGTGACCGCCAGCGCGGATGCCCCGACCAGTACGGCGTGGAGCCGAAATGTGGCCGCATCGTTGTGATGCGATGCTTCCGGCGTGGACGCCGACGCCAGACCGGCCTTCGCCGACCAGGTACTCTCCGTAGTCGACCAGATCCCTTCCGGGGCCGTGATGTCCTACGGCGACATCGCCGAATTCCTCGGTTCCCGCGCACCTCGGGCGGTCGGGCAGGTGCTGTTCCGGTACGGCGCCGAGGTCCCGTGGCACCGGGTGCTCCGCTCGGACGGCACCCCCGCCCCGCACCTGCGGTCCCGGCAGCTCGCATTGCTCGCGGCCGAGGGGGTGCCGATCCGGGGTGGCCGGGTGGACATGGCCGCGGCGCGCTGGGACGGCACCTGAGTCGACCGGTTCGTCGGCCGGGCGTGGTTTCATGCCCTATCGTGCCCTCCTCGCCGTACCGGCTGGTCCGCCACGCAGCTCCCGCCGGTCGCCGCGCCGACGCCGGACCCTGCCCAGCGGGTCGTCCTCGACCACCCGGGCGGGCCGCTGCTGGTGCTCGCCGGCCCGGGAACGGGGAAGACCGCGACCATCGTCGAGGCGGTCGTGCAGCGCATCGTCGACCGCGGCATCGATCCCGAGGCGATGCTGGTGCTCACGTTCAGTCGGCGGGCGGCCGCGGAGCTGCGCGAGCCGGGTGACCGCCCGGCTCGGCCGCACGACCCGCGAGCCGCTGGCCCGCACCTTCCACTCCTACGCCTTCGGCCTGCTGCGCGCGCAGGCCGCGGCGCGCGGCGAACCCACGCCGCGGCTGTTGTCCGGGGCCGAGCAGGACGTGGTGATCCGCGAGCTGCTGCCGGCGACCGCGACGCCGGCGGCGTGCGGTGGCCGGCGGCGCTGCGCGCGGCGCTGGCGACCCGCGGGTTCGCCGAGGAGCTGCGTGATCTGCTGCTGCGCGCGGTCGAGCGGGGCGTCGACCCACGCCGACGCTGGCGGCGCTACGGGCGCGCGGCTGCACGCGCCACGACTGGCGGGCGGCGGCGTACTTCCTGCAGGAATACCTCGACGTGACGGCGCTGTCCGGCTCGACCGCCTACGACCCGGCCGAACTGATCCGCGCGGCCGCTGGACGCGTTGCGCGGCGACCCGGAGCCTGCTGAGCCGGCGAACGGCGCCGTCGCCGGCGGATCTTCGTCGACGAGTACCAGGACACCGACCCGGCGCAGGAAGAGCTGCTGCAGGTGCTCGGTGCCGGCGCCGACGAGCTGGTGGCGGTCGGCGATCCGGACCAGTCGATCTATGCCTTCCGGGGGGCCGACCCGCGGTGCTGCGGCGTTTCCCGGAAACTTCCCGGGCCGGCGACGGCACGCCGGCGCCGGTCGGTGGCGCTGCGGGTCTCCCGGCGGTCCGGGCCGACCCTGCTCGCCGCGACCCGGCGGGTCGCCGAGCGGCTGACCGGCCCGGCGGCGCACCGCCGGCTCGGTCGCGGCCGACGAGCTGCCGCCGGGGACCGGCCGAGGTGCGGCTGTTGCGGTCCGCCAGCGAGGAGGCGGCCTACATCGCCCACCGGCTGCGCGCGGCGCACCTGCGCGACGGCGTGCCGTGGCGGGAGATGGCGGTGCTGGTGCGGTCCACCCCGCGCACCCTGCCGCAGCTGCGCCGGGCCCTGGCTTCGGTCGGCGTACCGGTCGCGGTCGGGGGCGATGATCTGCCCCTCGTCGACCAGCCGGCCGTCGCCCCGCTGCTGTGCCTGATGCGGGTGGCGACCGGGCGCCGATCGCTGGACGAGGAGTCGGCCGTCGACCTGCTGACCTCGCCGATCGGCGGCGCCGACGCCCTCGGCCTCCGGCGGCTGCGGCGCGCGCTGCGGGCGCTCGATCTCGCCGTCGACGGGCGGCACAGCTCGTCCGCACCTGCTCGTGGAGGCGCTGACCGACCCCACCGTGCTCGCCGCCATCGACGACCGGGTGGCCCGTCCGGCGCGCCAGGTCGTGCGGGTGCTGGCCGCCGCCCGGGCCGCCGCGGAGGAGCCGGGGAGCAGCGCCGAGGACGTGCTGTGGGCGGTCTGGTCGGCGTCCGGGCTGGCCCCCGTCTGGGAGCATGCCAGCCGCACCGGAGGGCCGGCCGGCGCCGCGGCCGACCGCGACCTCGACGCGGTGGTGGCGCTGTTCGACGCCGCGGCGCGCTACGTCGACCGACTGCCGGCCGCCGGCCCGGCCGGCTTCCTCGAGCACCTCGCCGACCAGCAGATCCCCGGTGACACCCTCGCCCCCCGGGCACCGGAGGGCGACGCCGTACGCGTGCTCACCGCGCATGCCGCCAAGGGCCTGCAGTGGGACGTCGTGGTCGTCGCCGCCGTGCAGGAGGGCAGCTGGCCGGACCTGCGGCGGCGGGGCAGCCTGCTCGGCTCCGAGCTGCTCGTCGACATCGCCGCAGGTCGGGATCCGGCCGGCCCGTCGTCGGTGGCGCCGCTGCTCGACGAGGAACGCCGGCTGTTCTACGTCGCGGTGACCAGGGCCCGCCGGACGCTGGTCGTCACCGCCGTCCGCGGCGATGACGCCCAGCCGTCCCGGTTCCTCGACGAGATCGATCCGCTGCCGGCCGGGACCGAACGCCTGCCCACCGCGGTGCCGCGCATCCTGGCTCTTCCCGCGCTGGTCGCCGAACTCCGCGCCGTCGTGACCGACCCCGACGCCGGGCCGGTCCGGCGGCGGGCGGCGGCCGGGCAGCTGGCCCGGCTGGCCCGGGCCGACGTTGCCGGAGCCGACCCGGACCAGTGGTGGGGGCTGGCGCCCGCCTCCGACGACCGGCCGTTGTGCCTGCCGGGGGAGGTCGTGCGGGTCTCGCCGTCGGCCGTGGAGAAGTTCGTGGGATGCGAGCTGCGCTGGGTGCTCGAGGTGGTCGCCGGAGCGGCAACGGGCAGCGCACTCCCGCAGACGGTGGGCACCCTGATCCATGCCCTGGCGGCCTGGTCGGCGGGCCCGGAGCGACCCGACCCGGACACCCTGGGTGCCCGGCTGGACGAGATCCTCGACGGGCTGGAGCTCGGCGGACCCTGGGCCGATCGCAAGGAGCGCGGTCGCGCGCACGCCATGCTCGACCGGTTCCTCGCCTGGCAGGCCGACCGGGCCGCGCGGGTCGAGCTGGTCGGCGCGGAGCTGCCGTTCGAGGTGCCGCTCGGCGACCGCGCAGTGGTGCACGGCCGGGTCGACCGGCTCGAGCGGGACGCCGCGGGACGCGCCCTGGTCGTCGATCTCAAGACCGGCAAGACCCCGCAGCGGCGCGCCGACCTGCCGCGTCACCCGCAGCTCGGCGTCTACCAGTTCGCGGTCGCCGCCGGCGGCTTCGCGACCGAGCTCGGGACGCAGACCGAGCCCGGCGGCGCGGCGCTGGTGCAGCTCGGGTCCGGGTCGTCGTGCAAGGAGCAGTCGCAGGTGGCGCTCGACGACGACCCCGACCCGAAGTGGGCCCGGATGCTCGCCGAGACGGTGGCGGACGGGATGAGCGCCGCGATGTTCCGGGCCCGGCCGGGCGCGGGCTGCCGGACCTGCCCGGCCAAGCACAGCTGCCCGGCCGTCGCCGACGGCCGGCAGGTGCCGACCGGGGGAGAGCGATGAACGGGCCGACGCCCGCCGAGCTGGCCGATCTGCTGCGCCTTCCGGTGCCGACCGCCGAGCAGCAGGCCGTCATCGCCGCGCCGTTGCAACCGGCGGTCGTGGTCGCCGGTGCCGGGTCGGGCAAGACCGAGACGATGGTGTCGCGGGTGGTGTGGCTGGTCGCCACCGGGCGGGTCCCCGCCGACCGGGTCCTGGGCCTGACCTTCACCACCAAGGCGGCCGCGGAGCTGGGGTCGCGGCTGCGGTCCCGGCTGACCGCGTTGCGGGCGGCGGGCGCGGTCGCGGACCCGGCCGGCGCGCTCGGCGAGCCGACCGTGTCGACCTATCACGCCTACGCCGCCCGGCTCGTGGCGGAGCACGCGCTCCGGCTCGCCGTCGAGCCGTCGGCCCGGCTGCTCACCCCGGCCTCGACCTGGCAGGTCGCGCAGCGGGTGGTCCGCTCCTACGACGGCGATCTGCCCCACCTGGACAACGTCGAGGCCACCGTCGTCGGCTGGGTGCTCGACCTCGCGGGCGAGCTTGCCGAGCACCTGGTGGAGCCCGACCGCCTCGCGCACTGGACGGCGGAGTTCGGCGCCGCCGTGGCGGCGCTGCCGCGATCGCGCGGGAGCGGGCCCTACGCCAAGGTCGCCACAGCGCTGTCGGTGGCGCTCGGGCGGGCCGACCTGGTCCCGCTCATCGGGCGCTACCAGCAGGCCAAGCGCGCCGCCGGCCGCGGTCGACTTCGGTGACCTGATGGCCCTCGCGGCCCGGCTGGCCGTGCAGATCGCCGACGTCGGCCGCATCGAGCGTTCCCGCTACGACGTCGTGCTGCTCGACGAATACCAGGACACCAGCCATGCGCAGCTGACCCTGTTGCAGTCGTTGTTCGGCGGCGGTCATCCGGTGACCGCGGTGGGCGACCCGTGCCAGTCGATCTACGGCTGGCGCGGCGCCAGCGCGGGAAACCTGAGCCGGTTCCCGCATCAGTTCCCGACCCGCCGTGGCGCCACCGGCGGCGGTCCTGCCGCTCACCACGAGCTTCCGCAACGACCAGCGGGTGCTCGACGTCGCCAACCACGTGTCCGACCCGCTGCGGACCGAGGGCATCGACGTCGGGGTGCTCGTTCCCGGCCCGGTCGGCCGCGCCGGCGACGTGCGCTGCGCCCTGCTCCCGACCGTCGACGACGAGGCGCGCTGGCTGGCCGACGCGGTGGCGGCGATCTGGGCGGAGGACGCGCCGGTCCGGGCCCGGCGCGGCACCGGCCGCAGCATCGCCGTTCTCGCCCGGCGCCGGGCGCTCTTCCCGCGGATCGAGCGTGCGCTGCGCGGGCACGGCATTCCGGTCGAGCTGGTGGGGCTCGGCGGGCTGCTGGCCACCCCCGAAGTCCGCGACGTCGTGTCGACCCTGCAGGTGCTTTCCGATCCCACCGCCGGCGGTGCCCTGGTGCGGCTGCTCAGCGGTCCACGCTGGAGCCTCGGGCCACGTGATCTGGCCGCACTCGGCCGCCGGGCGCGGGCGCTGGCGCGGACCCGGCGGCGGACCGACGCCGGCACCGCCGGACCCGAGCCTTACGACACCGATCCGGTCGACGACGCCAGCCTGGTCGAGGCGCTCGACGCGCTGGGTCCGCCGGAGGGCTACTCGGCCGAGGGGTACCAGCGGCTGCGCGCCTTCTCCCGCGAACTCGATCTGCTGCGCCGCCGTACCGCGGCGCCGTTGCCCGAACTGGTCGCCGACGTCGAACGCACCCTCGGCCTCGACGTCGAGGTCGTCGCCGCCGGAGGCAGCCGGGTCCACCTCGACCGCTTCCTCGACGTGGCCGCCACCTTCGCCGAGGACGCCGAGCTGGCCACCCTCGGCTCGTTCCTCGCCTACCTGGACGCCGCGGAGACCGAGGAACGCGGCCTGGAGGCCGGTGAGGTGCAGGTGGACGGCGACCGGGTTCAGGTGCTCACCGTGCACGCCGCGAAGGGTCTGGAGTGGGACGTGGTGGCGGTGCCCGGGCTGACCGCCAAGGTCTTTCCGGACGCCAAGGCGGTCGCCGAGGCGGGGTGGACCTCGGCGGGTGGGCGAGCTGCCCTACCCGCTGCGCGGGGACGCCGCCGAGCTGCCGGCTTCGACGTGTCCGGTGCCGGGGACCAGAAGGAGGTCGAGGACCGGCGTGCTGCGTTCGCGACCGCCTGTGGCCGCCGGGGTGAACTCGAGGAGCGCCGGCTCGCCTACGTCGCGGTGACCCGGGCCAGGCAGCTGCTGCTGTGCTCGGGCTACTGGTGGGACGACCACGACCGCCGCCGCGGGGCCCGTCGGACTTCCTCGCCGAGGTCGCGCAGGTCGCCGGCGTCACGTGGACGAGTGGGCCGAACCCCCGGCCGACGACGACGACCAACCCGGTGCTCGAACGTCGACCGCAGCGCCCCGTGGCCGGTCGACCCGCTGGGGGCGCGGCGCGCACGGGTCGCGGAGGGCGCGGAGCTGGTCCGGGCCGCGCTCGGCGGGCCGGACGAGGTCGCCGAGCCCGCCGGCCAGGGCGCACTCTTCGAGCCCGCGGCGTTGGACCCCGGGTCGGCCGACTGGGACGATGACGTGACGCTGCTGCTCGCCGAGCGCGACCGGTCCCTGGCCGGCGGGGACGGCGGCGTCGACGTCGAGCTGCCCGACCACCTGTCGGTCTCGGCGCTGACCGCGCTGCGCCGTAGCCCCGGCGAGCTGGCCCGCCGGATCCGCCGGCCGATGCCGGCGCGGCCGGCGCCGCTGGCCCGGCGGGGGACGGCGTTCCACGCGTGGCTCGAGGAGCGCTTCGGCGGGGAGCGGCTGCTCGACCTCGACGAACTGCCCGGCGCCGCGGACGAAGGCGCCGTGGCCGACGCCGACCTGGCCGACCTGCAGCAGGCGTTCCTGGCCAGTCCGTGGGCGCAGCGCCGGCCGGTCGAGGTCGAGGTCCCGTTCGAGACGCGGGTCGGCAACCTGCTGGTGCGGGGCCGGATGGACGCCGTCTTCGGCGACGGGGACGGCGGCTACACGGTCGTCGACTGGAAGACCGGCGAGCAGCCGACCGGGCAGGAGATGCGGGCCGCGGCCGTGCAGCTCGCGGCCTACCGCGTGGCGTGGGCGGAGCTGGCGGAGGTGGGCGTGGACCGGGTGCGCGCGGCGTTCCACTACGTCCGGTCCGGCAACACCGTCGCCCCGGCCGACCTGCTCGACCACGACGCCCTCGCCGACCTGGTGACGGCGCTGCCGGGTTAGATTCGGCGGCATGACCGATGAGCGCACCTTCGTCGCCGGGCACGTCGCCGAGTTGCATGCCGACCTCGACCAGTGGCTGCGGATCCCCTCGATCAGCGCCGACCCGGCCCGTGCGGACGACGTGCGGCGTAACGCCGAATGGCTGGTGGCGGCGCTCCGGCGTACCGGCTTCCCGATCGTGGAGATCTGGGAGACCCCCGGCGCGCCGGCCGTGTTCGCCGAGTGGCCGGCCGGCGAGTCGGACGCCACCGTCGTGACCGTCTACGGCCACCACGACGTACAGCCGGTCGACCCCGAAGAGCTCTGGGAGCGGCCGCCGTTCGAGCCCACGATCGTCGGCGACGAGCTGTTCGCCCGCGGGGCCTCCGACGACAAGGGGCAGTTGCTGTTCCACCTGCTCGGGTTGCGGGCGCACCTGGCCGCGACCGGGCGGACCAGCCCGGCCGTGCATCTGAAGTTCCTGTCGAGGGCGAGGAGGAGTCCGGCTCGCCGCATTTCGCCGACGCTGCTGCAGGAGCGCCGCGACCGGCTCGCGTGCGACGTCGTCGTGGTCACCGACACCGGCATGTTCGGCCGGGACACCCCGAGCATCTGCACCGGGATGCGCGGTCTCGCCGACGGCGAGATCCACCTGCACGGTCCGGACGTCGACCTGCACTCCGGCTCGTTCGGCGGCGCGGTGCCCAACCCGCTGACGGCGATGGCCCGGCTGCTCGCCGCGCTGCACGACGACGACGGGGTCGTCCAGCTCCCCGGCTTCTACGACGACGTCCTGCCGCTGACCGCGCGGGAGCGGGAGCAGCTTCGCGGCGCTGCCGTTCGACGAGCAGGAGTTCGTGCACGGTCCGGCGCGAGTCGCGGGCGACCGCGGGCGAGGCCGGCTATACGACGCTGGAGCGGATCTGGGCGTCGCCCGACCGCCGAGATCAACGGCATGTGGGGCGGCTACACCGGCCCCGGCCACAAGACGATCGTGCCGAGCGACGCGTACGCCAAGGTGACGTTCCGGCTCGTCGCCGACCAGGATCCGGAGAAGGTGCAACTCGCCCTGGCCGAGTTCGTGCAGGCGCACGTGCCACCCGGCATCTCGGCCGAGGTGGAGTTCTTCGGCGGGGTGCGTCCCTGCCTGAGCCCGCTGGACGACCCGGCCACCCAGGCGGTCGTCCGTGCGGTGTCGCGGGCGTTCGACACCGAGGTGCTGCTCACCCGGGAGGGCGGCAGCGGACCGGAGGCCGACCTCGCCGAGGTGCTCGAGGCGCCGCTGGTCTTCCTCGGCGTGGGCCTGGACGAGGACCGTATACACGCCCCGAACGAGCGGGTGGTGCTGCCGATGCTGTACAGGGGAGCCGAGGCGGCGGCGTACCTGTGGAGCGAGCTCGCAGGCCCGCCGGCCTAGAGCGGAGCGGCACCGACCGGGGAGGTGAGCCGTGGACGACGGCGGGTGGTACCCCGATCCCGACGGCTCCCGTGACCGCCTGCGGTGGTGGGACGGCCGGGCGTGGACGGCCGCCACCGCCGCCGTCGGCTCGCCCGAGACATCGAGGCCGCCGGTGCCGCCGCCCGCCCCCACCCGGTGGGACCGGGTCCGCACCCAGCGGGACCGGCTCGGCTCGTTGTGGGCGGAGCGGATCCGCCCCCGCGCGCCGCGCATCGCCGGCGTGGTGGTCGCGGTCGCCGTCGCCGTCGCGGCCGTCCTGGCGCTTCGCGGCGGATTGCCCGCCGCCGGACCGGCGGCCGCACCCGCGCCGAGCACGGCGGCTCCCGACCCCCGGCCCCCGCTGGCCCGGCTCTGCGCCGCGACCAACCCGGCCCGGCCGGCGCCCTCGCCCCGGTCCACGCCGGTACCGCGGGGCCCGCGTATCACCGATCCCGCCGCGCATATCAGCTACACCGCCCTGGGGGCGCCGTTCCGGCGGTGGAACCAGGGCATCTGGGGCACCGACGGCACACTCGGCGAGCGCTTCGCGACCGGTCAGTATTTCGTGACCCAGCAGCACACCCCGGACGGCCAGTACCTCGCGACGATCCTCTCGGGGACGGTGCCGGCGACGTACGGCGACGATCCGCATCCCAACGTCGAGTGCGCCGCCAAGGTCATCGCCGACGACGTCCGCGCGCGCTACTACCCGCAGCCCAACACCCGGACGCCGGTGACCATGCGGGCCACCGTGGTCGACGGGCGGCCGGCGTACCTGGTCACCTTCCATCTCGCCTTCCACGTGCGCGGCTACACCGCGAAGGGCGAACTGGTGGCGGTGTGCGTGGTCGACGTCCCGGGTCCCAGCGCCGCGGCGGTCTACATCTCGATCCCGGACACGCACAAGCAGTACGACGGCGTCATTACCCGGGTGATCACCTCCCTGCGCGTCACCCGCTGACCCCGCCGCCCCCGATCTATTCCGCTTGAACGTCACGTTCAAGCGCTCTAGCCGCATCAACGTCACGTTGATGCGGAATGGGGAGGGCTACCAGGGTTGCAGTGCGCCGGAGTCGTCGAAGGCCATCGGCGCCGCCTTGTCCAGCAGCTCCAGGTCGTCGTCGCGCTCCACCTCGTCGAGCAGCGACTCCGAGACGAGCAGGTTGACCGTGTCGAGCGTGTCGTGGATGCGGACCAGCCTGGAGTTGCCCACGTCGGCCCGGCCGCACATCAGCATCGCCGCGGCGACGGTGTCGCGGTCGGTGGGCATCGCCAGCGGCAGCTGACCACGCTGTACGCCGCCGATGCCCGAGGTCACCGCGTTGACGTACATCGCGCGCAGGTCGATCTTCTCGAGCACGCGGAATGGGATGAAGTCGGCGAGCCCGATGCCCACCGCGTTGCCGTTCGACGCCTCGCTGATGTCGTGCACGGTCACGTTGGTGATGCGCGGCCGGTCGAACTCCGCGGTCCCACGGATCATCATCCGGCCGATGATGTTGGTGTCCATGCCCGAGCCGGACTTGTCCTTGCCGAGTTCGTCCACCACGAGTACGTCGAGGTCGTCGAAGGGCAGCCGTCCCATCAGGGCCCGAGCCTCCTCGAGCAGCTTGGTCTCGCCCCCGGCACCGATCTCGGCGACGTCCAGGTACGCGATCCGGGCGGTGCGCTCGAACGCGTTCTCCAGGATCGCCAGGCCGCCGAGCACCTTGCCGGTCCCGATGATCTGGTGCGCCACCTCGGGCACCCAGCGGGCCAGGCCCTCCGAGCCGTAGACGTGGATGCCCTCCGCGCCCTGCCGCTTGCCCAGTCCGATCGCGCAGATCTTGGCCAGCCCGCTCTCCACGTCGCCGTGGAAGTCGGTGTGCGGCTTGATCCGGTTGACCAGCACGATGCCGTCGGCCTGAGCAGCGTTGGCGTCCAGGTGCACGGCCGGACCGTCTTCGCAGCGGCCGATCTCGACGGTGTCCATCGTCGCGCGGACCGGCATCCCCATCGTGTCCTCGGTGACGCCGAGATGGGCCAGTACGTCGCGCTGCCCCTCGGCGGTCGCGCCGCCGTGCGACCCCATCGCCGGAACGACGAAGGGCTCGGCGCCGGCGGCCCGCAGCCAGTCACCGGTCGCGCGTACGACGGTGGCGATGTCGTGGATCCCGCGGCTGCCCGCGGTGATCGCCACGCTCATCCCGGGGGTGATCCGCGACCGCAGCGGCTCCAGCGCGGCGGCCGCCGCGCCGGCCGGGTCGGCCTCCTGCGGGGCGTCGACGAGACGGCGTACCGGCAGCAGCCGCGGGAACGGCGCGTCGTAGGTCAGCTCGCGGACCGCCTCGAACGGGCCGAGCGCCCGCGTGGTCCTCGTCGTCTCCATCGGATGCTCCCTCTCTCTGGTGCGCGCTGCCTCGATACCCCGTTGTGGTCAGTAGACCGCACGGCCCCCGCTGAGGTCGAAGGTGAAGCCGGTCGTGAAGCTGCACGCCGGTGACACGATCCAGGCGATCAGCTCGGCCGCCTCCTCGAGCCGGCCGAGCCGGTGCATCGGGATCTTCTCGGTCATGTAGTCGACCTGCGCCTGCGGCATCGCGTCGACCATCGGCGTGTAGATGACGGCCGGGGCCAGCGCGTTGACGGTCACCCCGGTCTCGGCGTACTCCTTGCCCTGGGCCTTGACCATCCCGATCAGGCCGGCCTTGGTGGCGGAGTAGGCGACCATCCCGGCGTTGCCCTCCTTGCCGGCGATCGACGCGATGTGCAGCACCCGCCCGTAGCCCTGCTCGACCATCCGGGGGATGACGGAGCGGGAGAGCAGGAACGCGCCGCGAAGATTCGTCCGGTAGACCGTGTCGAAGTCCTCGACCTCGACCTCGTGGCTGGGGTGGCCGGTGATCCCGGTCATGCCGGCGCAGTTGACGAGGCCGCGCAGCGGGCCGTACGCCGCCGCCGCCTCGTCGACGGCCCGGGTCACCGACCCGTCGTCAGTGACGTCGAGGATGACGGCCGACGCGGTGTGGCCCTCGTCGCACAACTGCTTCGCCGTCGTGTGCGCCCCGTCGGCGTCCCGGTCGAGGCAGCTGACCTTCGCCCCGGCCTGCGCGAGCCGCGCAGCAGTCGCCCGCCCGATGCCGCTGGCCGCGCCGACGACGGCGATCGGGTGGCCGCCGATGTCGGTGCCGCTGTCCATGTCTGGCTCCTCCGGCGGTCGCAGCGTCAGGGTCGGTGGTCGACGGTGATTACATCACCGCGCCGAGTTGCCAGGGCGCGAACTCGTCGTCGCCGAAGCCGAGCTCCTCGCTCTTGGACTGCTTGCCGGAGGCGGTGTCGAGCATCAGCTCGAAGATGCGCTCGCCCATTTCGCTCGACGCTGCACTCGCCGTCGGCGACCTCGCCGCAGTTGATGTCCATGTCCTCGGCCATGTGGTCGGTACATCGGCGTGTTGGTGGCGAGCTTGAGGCTCGGCACCGGCTTGCAGCCGAAGCACGAGCCGCGCCCGGTGGTGAAGCACGATGACGTTGGCGCCGCCGGCGACCTGGCCGGTGGCCGAGACCGGGTCGTAGCCGGGCGTGTCCATGAAGACGAAGCCGCGCGGGTGATCGGCTCGGCGTACGCATAGACGTCGATCAGGTCGGTGGTGCCGCCCTTGGCGACCGCGCCGAGCGACTTCTCCAGGATGGTGGTCAGGCCGCCGGCCTTGTTGCCGGGGGACGGGTTGTTGTCGATGGATGCCGCCTTGCGCCGCGGTGTGCTTCTCCCACCATTCGATCAGGTCGAGCAGCTTGTGGCCGACCTCGTCGTTGACGGCGCGCCGGGCCAGCAGGATGTCTCGGCGCCGTAGATCTCCGGCGTCTCGCCGAGGATGCGCCGTGCCGCCATGGCGGACCAGCAGGTCGGCGGCGGCGCCGAGCGCCGGGTTGGCGGTGATCGCCGGAGAAGCCGTCCGAGCCGCCGCACTGCATGCCGAGCACGAGTCAGGTGCTGGCGGGACGGTCTGCCGGCTCGCCTTGTCGGCCTCGGGCAGCATCTCGCGGATGCGCGGCGATGCCGGCTCGCGACGGTCTTGCGGCGTGCCGCCGAACTCCTGGATGGCATCGCGTGGATGCGGCTTGTCGGCGGCGCTCCAGTGCTCGTGCCGCGAGCAGCGCTGATCTGGTTGACCTCGCAGCCCAGCCCGAGGATCAGCACGCCGGCGAAGTTGGGATGGTTGGCATAGCCGGCGAGCGTGCGGCGCAGCAGGTCGAGCCCTCGCCGCTCGCGGCCATGCCGCAGCCGGTGCCGTGGGTGAGCGCGACGACGCCGTCGACGTGCGGGAACTCGTCGAGCGCGCCCGGATCGCGGAACGACTCGGCGATGTGCTGGGCGGCCGTCGCCGAGCAGTTGACCGTGGTCAGGACGCCGATGATAGTTGCGGGTGGCGACCCGGCCGTCGGGGCGGACGATAGCCCTCGAAGGTCGCGCGCGCTCGGACTCGGCAGGACCCGTTGTCGGGCGGCAGGTCGGCGCCGAACTCGTAGTCGACGGCGTCTCGTGGAAGGCGAGGTTGTGGGTGTGTACGTGGTCGCCCGGCTGCGATCGGCCGGGTGGCGAAGCCGATCACCTGGCCGTACTTGCGCACCGGCTCGCCGTCCCCGACGGCGGTCGTCGCGAGCTTGTGTCCCCGGGGGATCGTGGCGCGAACGGTCAGTGCGCCACCGTCTGCGATGGTCCACTTGCCGGCCGGGATCTCCTCGGTCGCGATCACCACCTCGTCACCGTCGTGCAGCCGCAGGGTGAGGTCCTCGAGTGTCCGCTGTGCCATGCCACACCTTCCTGGTCGCCGGTCGGTTCCGGGCTTCGGTAGCGTGTCGGGCGATCCGATCGTCGTCGTACCCCGCGAGACATCGGATGATTGCGCCCTCATCCTTTCCTGCCCTCCGCCGACCGTCAACGCCGGGCCCCCGGACAGCGAACGGCGACCGCGGTCGGTCGGGTCCCGCACCGGCAGTTGGCTAGGGTCATCCTGTGCCGTCAGGACCTTCGCTGCCCGCGCCCTCCTACGCTCTCGAACGCGCCACGCTGGGCAACGGGCTGCGGGTGCTGCTCGCGCCCGACCGCAGCGTCCCGGTGGTCGCGGTCGCCGTCTACTACGACGTCGGGATCCGCAGCGAGCCGGAGGGCCGCACCGGTTTCGCCCACCTCTTCGAGCACCTGATGTTCCAGGGCTCCGCGCACCTGGAGAAGCTCGCGCACTTCCGGTATGTGCAGGCCTCCGGCGGGACATTCAACGGCAGCACGCACCTCGACTACACCAACTACTTCGAGGTGCTGCCGAGCAACGCGCTGGAGCGCGCCCTCTTCCTCGAGGCCGACCGGATGCAGAGCCCGCGAATCACCGAGGAGAACCTCGCCAACCAGATCTCCGTCGTCAAGGAGGAGATCCGGGTCAACGTGCTGAACCGGCCGTACGGCGGCTTTCCCTGGCTGACGCCTGCCGCCGGTGATGTTCGACATCATTCCCAACGCCCACAACGGCTACGGCGAGTTCGCCGATCTCGAGGCCGCGACCGTCGACGACGCGACGGCTTCTTCGACCGCTACTACGCGCCGGCCAACGCGCTGCTGGTCGTCGCCGGCGACATCGACCCGGACGACACGGTCGCGCTGGTCGAGCAGTACTTCGGCGGGATCGCGGCCGGCGACAACCGGCGGCGCGCTCGTTCGCCGAGCCCGACCTGACCGCCGAACGGCGGGGCGACCGTCGTGGACCAGCACGCGCCGCTGCCGGCCGTGGCGTCGGCCTGGCGGGTGCCCGACCCGGTCGGCAACCTGCCGGCCTACCTGCCGTACCTGGTGCTTGTCGGAGGTGCTCACCGACGGCGACGCGTCCCGGCTGGAACGGCGCCTGGTGCGCGGACGACCGCTCGGTCACCCAGCGTCGGCGGCTATCTCGGGCTTCATGGGCGACCCGTTCGACGTCGGCGATCCGACGTGCTGATGCTGCAGGCGATCGGCACCGACGAGTTCCACGGCCGACCAGGTGCTGGCCGCCGCGCGACGAGGAGATCGACCGGCTCGCCACCGACGGCCCGGTCGGCCGGCGAGCTGGACCGGGTGAAGGCCCGGATCGTCGCGACGATGATGCGCAGCGTCGACTCGGTGCTGGGCCGGGCGCTGCAGATCTGTCGGCGCTGGAGCAGCGACCACGGTCGTGCGGAGCTGATCGGCGAGCTGCCCGGGCTGATCGGGGCGGTCACCGAGGAGCGAGGTCCGCGCCGCCGCCGCGATGTTGCGACCGGACCGCCGAGCCGTGATCGAGGTGCAGCCCGGGAAGGAATCCGCGTGATCGCGACGACCGCCGACACACTCTTTGCCGTGGAGGCGTCATGAGCATCCGCGCCGACGTGGATCTCGTTCCCCCGCTCGGACCGCCGCCCCGGGTCCGCCGAAGGCGTGCGCGTCGGAACGGACGCTGCCAGCGGGCTGCGGGTCGTGGTCGATCCGGCAGGCCGGCGTGCCGCTGGTGGAGCTGCGGCTGCGGGTGCCGTTCGCCGGGACGCGTGCGGACCTGCAGGCACCCACGCCGCGCGGCGCCGTGCTGCTCGCGACACGATGCTGGCCGGCACCGCCGAGACGGTCGCAGGTCGAGATCGCCGAGCGCTGCAGGGCCTCGGTGCCGACCTGCTCGTCTCCACCGACGCCGACCGGCTGCTGGTGACCGGCACCACGCTCGCTCACCGGCCTGACCGTCGCTGCTCGGAGCTGCTCGCCGAGGTGCTCACCGCGGCCAGCTATCCCGGCGCACGAGGTCGGGGGCGAGCGTGACCGGCTCGATCGAGCGGATCTCCATCGCCCGCTGCGCAGCCGTCCGTCCTCGCCCGCGAGGCGCTGGCCGGCGGATGTACGGCGAGCACCCGTACGCGCGGGAGCTGCCCGACGCCGACGCGGTCGGGCGGGTCACGCCGGGCCAGCTGCGCCGGCTGCACGCCGAGCGGGTAGCGCCGGCCGGAAGCGTGCTGTCCTGGTCGGCGACCTCGCGCCGGCCCGCGCGCTGGACCGGGTCGAGCGGGCGCTCGGCGACTGGCGGGCCGCCGGCGCGGCGGTGGCCGCGCCGCCGCTGCCGGCGATCGAGCCGGCGCCGCCGCTGATCGTCGACCGGCCCGGCTCGGTGCAGTCGTCGATCCGGCTCGGGCTGTCCGGCGCTGTCCGCGGGACGACCCCGACTACCCGGCGCTGCAGCTGGCCAACCTGATCTTCGGCGGCTACTTCTCGTCCCGGCTGACCGAGAACATCCGGGAGGACAAGGGCTACACCTACACGCCGTCGCAGCCGGATCGACCACCCGCCGCCGGTTCGTCGCTGGTGGTGCAGGCCGACGTCGCCACCGAGGTGACCGCGCCGGCGCTGCTGGAGATCGAGCTACGAGCTCGGCCAGCATGGCCACCGGCCGGTCACCGAGACCGAGTTGGAGGAGGTCCGGCAGTACGCCGATCGGCACGCTGGCCGCTGTCGGTGGCCACCCAGGCCGGGCTGGTCGACGCTGTCAGCGCGCTCGCCGGTGTCGGGCTGGGCTGGACTGGCTGCGCGAGCATCCGCGCCGGCTCGCGACGGTGACGCTGGACGAGCGTGGTCCGCAGCAGGCCGACCGGTTCCTCGCCCCGGCATCCGCGGTGACCGGTCGTGCTCGGCGACGCCGGCGCGAGGTCGTCGACGGTGCCGACTCTGGGACGGCGTCGGATCCGCCGGATCGAGCGGCCGGACCGCCCGTGCGGACGGGTCCGGTGACGTGCGGTCGCGGCGACCCGGCGCTGTCCCGCGGTCGGCTACGACCGGGCTGCGCTCCGGCGTACCGACGCGGCGTGGCTGGCCGCGGCGTGGAAGCGGGCCGGGGTACTGCTCGTCGACCCGGACGGCACCGGGTCGCCGTTCGACGACGACCGACGCCGGCCCGCGGCTGGGCTGGTCGGCGCCGACGCGCGTCCCCGACGCGGCCCTGGCGCGGATGTTCCTCGGCGAGCGAGGCCGGCACGCCCTACTTCGCCGCCCTCGACATCGACGCCGCGCCCGGGACGCGGACAGCGGCGGGACCTGCCCGCGGCGGTCTCCGGGACATCGGCGCCGACCTGCGACGATCTCGGCACCGGGCTCCTGACGGCCGCCGTCGCCCTGCGCCAACTGGCATCGCACCCATCCGCGCTGCCCGCGCTGCGGGACGGTGACCGAGGTCGTCAAGGCCGGCTGGTCGCGGCTGTGCCCGGCCGACGGCAGCGAGCACTTCCCGCGGACCGACCCGGCCGTGATCATGCTGGTGCACGACGGCGGCCGAGCGGTGCGTGCTCGGTCGCCAGCGCCGAGCTGGCCGGAGGGCCGCTTCTCGGTGCTGGCCGGGTTCGTCGAGGCCGGCGAGTCGGCCGAGGCGGCGGTCGCCCGCGAGGTCGGCGAGGAGGTCGGGATCGCGGTCCGCGACGTCCGGTACGCCGCCAGCCAGCCGTGGCCGTTCCCGGGTTCGCTCATGCTGGGCTTCACCGCGCGGCTGGCCGGTCCGGCGGAGCTGCTGCTGCAGGACGGTGAGATCGCGGAGGCGCACTGGTACACCCGCGAGCAGATCCGTGCGCCGGGACGGCCTGCTCCGGTTGCCGCCGCCGGTGTCGATCGCCTACCGGCTGATCACCGACTGGCTCGAGTCGGACTGATCAGCGCAGGCGCACCGCCGGGCGCGCCGGATCGTCGACGAGCAGGACGACGTCGGCCCGCGCGGCCGGGTCCACCTCGGCGTCGTAGCGGGCGAATGCCGGGAGGGTCCACCGCTCCTCGTCCGGCGTACGCCGGCGCAGGGCGCCGGCGGACATGCGCAGGTGGACGGTGAGGTCGAACGGCAGGCCCCGGCCGAGCAACAGCCACCCGGAGACCAGGACGACGGCGTCGGCGGCCAGGTCGACGTAGCCGGCCCTGGTCGCGCGGTCGGTGCCGGGATCGCGCAGGGTCGGCAGCAGCCGGGCGCCGGTGGGCCGGTCGGCGGCGTCGAGGACCTCGCGGCGGAGCGCGCCGACGTCCAGCCGGTCGTCGTAGAACGCGTCCGGGTCACGGCGGCCGCGTTCCAGCCGCAAGGACGCGGGCCGCAGGAACCAGCCGGTGTCCACGTGGACCGCGCGGTGACCCGGACCCGCAGCGGATCGATCAGCGCGTCGGCCAGCGTCCCCGGACGGGTCGGCGCCGCCCCGTCGACCGCGACCCGCACCGGCCGGTCCCGCTCGCGGTCGGCCACGAGGTCGGCGAGCAGATCGGGCAGCAGGTGCGGCGCCGTCGGCCGCGGGGGCACGCGAGGCTCTCCGGTCAGGAGGCCAGCTTCTCCCTGATCTCGTCGACGGTGGGGTTGGTCAGGGCGCTGCCGTCGGGAAAGAGCAGCGTCGGTACCGTCTGATTGCCGCCGTTGACCTGCATGACGAGGTCCGCGGCTCCATGGTCCTGCTCGATGTCGACCTCACCGAACTCGATGCCCGCACGCTCGAGCTGGCGCTTGAGGCGCTGGCAGTAGCCACACCAGGTGGTCGTGAACATCGTCAGGGTGCTCCCCTGGACCATCGGCTCTCCTTCGGGTGCGGTATCCCGGTATGCATGCCCGTTACTGTTGCTCACTAATCAACTACGACGGGCCCAACACGGCGACGACCCGGACCTTCCCGTCGGATCCGGCTGGGAGAATGCCCCGGTGCCGGAGATCACAGACCTCGACGTCCTCGCCGGACTGGATCCGGAGCAGCGCGAGGCGGTGCTCACCGTACGTGGTCCGGTCTGCGTGCTCGCCGGTGCCGGCACGGGCAAGACCCGCACGATCACCCACCGGATCGCGCACGCGGTCCGCAGCGGTGCCGTGCCGGCCGGTCAGCTGCTCGCCGTCACCTTCACCGCGCGGGCGGCCGGGGAGATGCGGACCCGGCTGCGCGCGCTCGGGGTCGGCGCGGTGCAGGCCCGCACGTTCCACGCCGCGGCGCTGCGCCAGCTGCGTTACTTCTCGCCCCGGGTGCTCGGCGGCCCGATGCCTCCGCTCGTCGACAACAAGCTGCGGCTGATCGGGCAGGCCGCCGCCCGGTGCCGGATCGGCACCGACCGGGCGACCCTGCGCGACCTCGCCGCCGAGGTCGAGTGGGCCAAGGCGACCCTGACCGGGCCGCCGGACTACGTCGCGCGGGCCGGTGCTGTGGGTCGGACGCCGCCCGTGGCGGCGGCGACGGTCGCCGACGTCTACGCGAGCTACGAGGAGGTCAAATCCCGGGCCGGCGTCCTCGACTTCGAGGACCTGCTGCTGGTCACGGCGGCCGCCGTCGAGGAGCACCACGACGTCGCCGAGGAGATGCGGGCCCGCTACCGCCACTTCGTCGTCGACGAATACCAGGACGTCAGCCCGCTGCAGCAGCGGCTGCTCGACGCCTGGCTCGGCGACCGGCACGACGTGTGCGTGGTCGGCGACGTCAACCAGACGATCTACTCCTTCGCCGGCGCCAGCCCTGACTACCTGCTCGGCTTCGCCCGCCAGCACCGGGAGGCGGTGGTGGTCCGGCTGGAGCGCGACTACCGCTCCACGCCGCAGGTGGTCGGGCTGGCCAACGCCGTCTCCGCGCAGTCCGGCCATCCCGCGGCCCGGTTGCGGCTGGTCGGTCAGCGACCCGACGGGCCCGAGCCGACCTTCACCGAGCACCCGGACGAGCCGGCCGAGGCCGCGGCGGTCGCCGCGGCCTGCCGCCGGCTGATCGACGCCGGGACCCCGGCCAGCGAGATCGCGGTGCTGTACCGCGTCAACGCCCAGTCGGAGAGCTACGAGCGGTCCCTTGCCGAGGCGGGCGTGCCCTACGTGCTGCGCGGCGGCGAGCGGTTCTTCGACCGGCCCGAGGTGCGCGAGGCGATGGTGCTGCTGCGGGGCGGGTCGCACGCGGTGAGCCCGGGCACCCCGCTGGTCGAGGCCACCCGCGCGGTGCTGTCCTCGGCCCGGTGGGCGCCGGACGCGCCGCCGCCCGGCGGGGCGGCGCGGGAGCGGTGGGAGTCGCTCGCCGCCGTGGTCCAGGTCGCCGAGGAGCTCGCCGCGGCGGTCCCCGCGGCCGGGCTCGCCGACCTGGTGGCCGAGCTCGAGCAGCGGGCCGCCGCCCAGCACGCGCCGACGGTCCAGGGCGTGACCCTCGCGTCCCTGCACGCGGCCAAGGGGCTGGAGTGGGACGCCGTCTTCCTCGTCGGCCTCACCGACGGCACGCTGCCCGATCCAGCACGCCTCGACCGAGGAGCAGGTGGCCGAGGAACGCCGGCTGCTCTACGTCGGGGTGACCCGGGCGCGCGAGCACCTCGGGCTGTCCTGGTCGCTCACCCGCACCCCGGGCGGCCGGCGGAGCCGGCGGCGCAGCCGGTTCCTGCAGGGGCTGGCCCCCGAATCCCGGCGGCCGGCGAAGTCGGCGAAGAGCCGGCGGCCCGAGCTGGATCCGGCCGCATCGGCCCTCTTCGAGCGGCTCCGGGCCTGGCGGTCCACCGAATCCGCCGAGCAGCAGGTGCCGGCCTACGTCGTCTTCGCCGACGCGACGCTGGCGGCCGTCGCCGAGGCACGGCCCCGCACCATCCCTGAGCTCGCCGCCCTGCCCGGGATCGGGCCGCGCAAGCTCGAGCGCTACGGCGCGGCCCTGCTCACCCTGCTCGGGGAGAGCGCGCCCGGATAGGGGTGGGCCGCAGGCGGTTCAGCGCCCATACACGGAAAGATCACGGCAGGAGGGTGAAGTACAGAAAAAGGCATTGCGCAGGTGGGGTCGACGCGCATAGCCTTTCGCTCGTCGGCGATCCATCTGTGTCGCTGTCCGTCGTCTCAATCAGGGAGGTGCCCCGGTGCTGATCGATCTCGCTCGCCAGCGCGCCGGGCACACGTCTGTCCTGAAGGCGGCCCGTGCGCTGGTCCCGGCCACCGATGAGTTCGTCGGCCGTAAGCGGTCTGACGTCCTGGGGTGTCCCTCCTCGAGGTGGTTCCGTCTGTTAACTCACGACGGAGCGCCCCTCGAGGCCGCGGACCCCACATCTGGGATCCGCGGCCTTTTTGTTTCCCGTCCACCGTCAACCCATCCGCAGAGCACGAAACGACAGAGGAGGTGACCCCCCGTGCACGAGGCCACTAGCCCGCTCGCCGTCCTTGGTATCGACATCGCCGAGGTGGAGGAGTCCGGGCTGGACCTACCGTGCCGGGTCGAGGACCCGGAACTGTGGTTCGCCGAGACACCGGCGGATCTCGAACTCGCGAAGAGCCATTGCGCGCTGTGCCCGGTGCGCAAGGAATGCCTGACCGGAGCCCTGAAACGGCGTGAGCCGTGGGGTGTCTGGGGAGGCGAACTCTTCGATCACGGAGTTGTCATCGCCCGCAAGCGGCCGCGCGGCCGCCCCCGAAAGGAGGTGGCGGCATGAGTTCACCGACCGCTACCACCAGCCAAGTTCTCGCCCTCACCGCAGTACCTACTCCCAGGAGCAGCGCCATGTTGTTGATGAATGAAGAACTCGCCCGCGCGCCGAATAGACGCGTTATACGTCGAGGCGCAGGCCGAGCACCGAGCCCGTCGGATGTTGGCCGCCCGCCGCGCCGAGAAGCGCGCCATCGTGGCCACCCGTCGGTGGGCCCGTCGGGTCGAAGCGGCCAACCGCCGCGCCCGACTCGCCCGCGAAGCGATCCACTGATCCCGCTCCGCCCCGTCCCCGGACTCCGGGGGCGGGGCGGACCTCGGTTTCCGGCAGACTCGGCGGGTGGCCACCGTCACCCGTCCGGCCGGACCGTCGAGCCTCGCCGCCTTCCGGGCGATCGTGGCGGGCCGCCGTACCGACCCGGACTTCTTCGTCCGGGCCGCCCGTGCCCATCCGCGCATCGCCCACGTCCGGCTCGGCTCGGAGCACCTCTACCTGCTCTCTCACCCGGATCTGGTGCGCCTGCTGCTGGTGGACTCCGGTCGGATCACCACCAAGAGCCGCGGCCTGCAGGCCGCCCGCCGGGTGCTCGCCGACGGCCTGCTCACCAGCGAGGAGCCGCTCCACCACCGGCAGCGGCGGCTGGTGCAGCCGGCGTTCCATGCCGCCCGGGTCGCGGCGTACGCCGCCGGGATGGTCGCCGCCGCCGACACCACCGACGCCGGGTGGCGGGACGGTGCCCGGATCGACATGGCGGAGGGGATGTCGGCCCTGACCTTCGACGCCGTCGGGCGGGCGTTGTTCTCGAGCGATCTGCGGGGGGACGCCGGCGAGGTGCGCTCGGCGCTCGGCGACCTGCTGTCGGCGTACCACCGGTCGTTCCTGCCCGGATTCGACCTGGCGCTCCGACTCGGTACGCCGCTCGGGCGTCGGGTGACGGCCGCACAGGCGCGGCTGGACGGCGTGGTTGCCCGGATCATCAGCGACCATCGCGATCGCGGCGACACCGGCGACCTGCTCTCGGCCCTGATGGGGGCCCGCGACGGTGCGGGCGGGATGGACGAGCGTCAGCTGCGGGACGAGGTGATGACCCTCATCCTGGCCGGGCACGAGACGACCGCGGCGACCCTGACCTTCTGCTGGTACCTGCTGTCCGCGCATCGCGACGCGGCCGGCTGGCTGCACGAGGAGATCGACCGCGTAATCGGGGCGCGGCCCCCCTCCTCCGACGACCTGGGCAGGCTCCCGCGGGCCCGCGCGGTGATCGCCGAGACGCTGCGGCTCTACCCGCCGGCGTGGGTGCTCGGCCGGCGGCTGACCGCCGACCTCGACATCGACGGGTGGACCCTGCCGGCCGGCTCGACCTGCCTGGTCAGCCAGTGGGTGCTGCACCGCGACCCCCGATTCTGGACCGAGCCACAGTCCTTCCGGCCGGACCGCTGGATCGGATCGGACGGCGGGTTCGACGAGACCGCGCCGGGCCAACCCCGCTACGCCTTCTTCCCGTTCGGTGCCGGCGGCCGGATGTGTGTGGGGGAATCCTTCGCATGGACAGAGGCGATCCTGGTCCTTGTCCGGCTCGCCCGGCGATGGGACCCACGGCTCGATCCGGGCCAGGTCCTGCGGCTGCGGCCGGCGATCACGCTGCGCCCCGACGGCGGCCTGCCCATGACCCTCGCGGCTCGCTGAGCAAGGGAGCACGGGCCGGCGGCGTCGACCTCTCAGGCGGCGAAGCCCGGCTGCCAGCGCTCGACGATCGCCCGGTAGCGGGCTTCGGCGTCCAGCTGGCAGAGCACGCCGATCGAACCCAGCGTGACGCGGTGCACCAGCAGGTATTCGGGGGGAAGGTTGAGCTGGCGGCCGAGCTGGGCCGCATCACTGCGCGGATCGCCGAGCCGGGCCGCCTCGCGCGCGCATCCAGCTGCGGGTGAACCTGAAGGTCTCGCTGCGCAACGGCTCGAGGACCGGGCTCAGGTAGTCGAGGATCCCCTGGGCGTCGACGGTGACGTGCGGCCGGACGAATCCCTCGGCGCGGAGTCCCTCGAGCACCGACTGGGCGTCGCCGTCGATCGCGAGCCGGGACAGCCGCCCGATGGTCCCCGGCACCCGGGCGGGCAGCCGGGCGACCGCCCCGAAGTCGAGCACGCCGAGCCGCTCGCCGTCGACCAGCCGGAAGTTGCCGGGGTGGGGGTCGGCGTGCAGGAGCCCGCAGCGCGGGGGAGCGGAGAAGTGCAGGGTGGCGAACAGCTCGCCGGCGAGGTTGCGCTCCGCCTGGGTGCCGGACGCGATGATCGTCGGCCATCGGCACGCCGTCGAGCCATTCGCTGACCAGCACCTTGGGCGCGCTGGCGACGATGCGGGGGACGACGATCTGCGGGTCCTCGGCGTACTCGGCGGCGAAGATGCGCTGCGCGTCGGCCTCCAGGCTGTAGTCGAGCTCTTCGGAGACGCGGGCCTTCAGCTCGGCGAGCAGCGGCTTGACGTCGATGCCGGGCGCGAGCACCCCGAACAGCCGGGCGAACCGGCTGAGCTGGTTGAGGTCGGCCAGCAGAGCCGGTCCGGCACCGGGGTACTGCACCTTGACCGCGACCGGCAGGCCGTCGTGCCAGGTCGCCCGATGCACCTGGCCGATGCTGGCCGCCGCGGCCGGCTGGTCGTCGAACGCGGCGAACCTGCGGCGCCAGTCCCGCCCGAACTGTTCGCCGAGCACCCGGTGCACCTGGGTGGCCGGCATCGGGGGCGCGCCCTCCTGCAGCCGGACCAGCGCCTCGCGGTAGGGGAGCGCGAGGTTCTCCGGCAGGGCGGCCTCGAAGACCGACAGCGCCTGGCCGAACTTCATCGCGCCGCCCTTGAGCTCCCCGAGTACGGCGAACAGCTGCTCGGCCGTGCGCTGCTGGAGTTCGGCGCTGACCTCCTGCGAGGACCGGCCGCCGAGTCGCTTGCCGAATCCGACCGTGGCGCGGCCGGCGACGCCGATCGGCAGGGACGCAAGCTTGGCCGTGCGGGAAACCGCCCGGCGGGGAATGTCGCTCATTGCTTCCATTGTCGCTGGTCCTAGGTCGCAACCCGGACTCGGCCCGTCCGGCGGGTCGCCGGCCCCTCGGTGCAGCCGCACGCCGGATGGGGCGGCCACGATCGGCGTCGGATCCGCCAGTCGGGGTGGGACAGCTCCAAGGAGCCCTCCGCGGTGGGCGGGTGCTGGCCGTCCAGAAAGGCCAGCGCCTGCATGCTCGCCAGGCCGGCGGCGGTCAGGGCGAGGGCCACGTCGCATGGCGGGGACGTGCCGCGGATCGCGGACCACCAACTGGGCGGCCACCAGCGGCCAGGACGGATCGCGGTCGCTGCGGTGCAGGTCGGCGCAGCGCAGGCAACTGGTGCGTCCGGGGACGACGAGCGGGCCGATGACCGCCGTGGTCTCGCGCACCCCCGCGACCAGGTGCGCGACGCCGGCGTGGTGCAGCGCGGCCCGTACCTCGGTGTCGACCGGGGCGCCGGTGGCGATCACCGCGAGGTCCGGGACCACGGTGGGTGGCAGCGCCGAGGTGTCGACGTCGGCCGCGGCGCGGCGTACGGCGTCGCGGGCCGCCGCACGCACCGACCGGCGCAGGTCGCCGGGGGTGAGTCCGCCGGGCGCGCAGTCGGCCGCGTCGACGGCACCGCCGGCCACGATGCTGACCGCGCCCACCCCGGCCGCGCCGAGGAGCGCCGCCAGGGGCACACCGACCCGGCCGCCGCCGTAGACGATGACCGCGCGGGAACGCCGGGTCGCCGAGACCGGCCCCGGCCGTCGTCAGCGACGACGCAGCCCGGTCGGGGGCGAGCCGACCGGACCGCGGCTCGGCCGCCGCCTCGACGCCGTCGAGGAGGGCATTGCCCCGGTGCAGCCCGGCCAGCAGTTCGCCGACCTCGCCGACGTCCATCCCGGCGGCCGCGGCGTCGGCGAGCACCTGCGCCTCGGTCCGGCCGCCGTCGAGGTCGGCGAGCAGGCGCGCGGTCGTGGGGTCGACGTCGTCGACCAGGAGCGCCCGGACCGGGTCGACGCCGATCTGCAGGGTCGCGCTCGTGCGCCAGACCCGGCGCAGGGCCGGGTTGAGCCGGGGTCGGAGCGGGCGCCGGCCCGGCACAGCAGTCATGGTGACCTCGATCCGCAGGAGCGGGATCGAGAATCGCATCACCCGGCGTCGCCGGGCGGGGTCCGTCCACAGGCCGGGGGCGTTCTCCCGTTCAGGAGAACGCCCCCGGGGACGCGGTCGATTCGCGGCGGTGAGCCACCGCCGCCGGTGGCGGCTATGGGCCACTGCCGCCGGTGGCGGCTATGAGCCACTGCCGCCGGTGGCGGCTATGAGGCCTTGCCGAGAATCCGGTTCATCTTGGTGCCGCAGACCGGGCACAGGCCCTTGGCCATCCGGCGTCCGGATTCACTGACGCTGACCTCACCGTCGAAGTCACGCTTCTCCTTGCACTTGACGCAGTAGCCGTTGTACGTCTCGGCCACGGTGCCTCCCTCGTCGTCACGATGCTGTCGCGACCGCGGCGGGCGGCCGGGGTCACGGGCAACGGTACCTGCCTCTGAGCGTGCTTCTCGCACACTGCACGCGGCGACGCGCCGGAGATACCAGTCATCCGTCCATAAAATAGGCTAAACCGACCAGTCGATCTTCCGCTGAGCGTGAATTGGTCACGCCGTGAGCGCTGCCCACGCGGCCGGTCACGCGCTGTACACAGCCTGTGGACAGTCCTGTGGACGAGGATGTGGGCGACGCGGAGTGTTCCTGTGGACCGGCGGTGGACCGTCGGGGCGGGGTGTGGATCGGTCCTGTGGATGGGGTCGGGCGGATGACGGAGGCGGCAGTTAGGGTGCCACCGTGGTCAGTGCACCGTTGGGCGAGCCGGTCGAGCCGGTCGTCGAGGTTCGACGCAGTCCGCGGCGCCGCCGCACCGTGAGCGCATACCGGGAGCAGGGCCGGACGGTGGTCCTGATCCCGGCCCGGTTCAGCAAGGCCGAGGAGCGTCGCTGGGTGGCCGACATGATCGCCCGGCTCGACGCCCGGGACGGTCGGTCCCGCCGCGGGACCACGGGCCAGCGACGCCGCACTCGCCTCCCGGGCGCGGACACTGTCGGCCGAGCACCTCAGCGGCCGGGCCGTGCCGGCGACCGTGCGGTGGGTCGACAACATGACGATGCGGTGGGGATCGTGCACGCCCGCCGACGGCACGATCCGGATCTCGAGCCGGCTGCGGGCGATGCCCACCTGGGTGCTCGACTACGTCCTGGTGCACGAGCTGGCCCACCTCATCGCGCCGGGCCACGACCGGCGCTTCTGGGCCTGGTCGACCGCTATCCGCGCACGGAGCGGGCCCGTGGCTACCTCGAGGGGATCGCTGCGGCCGCGCATTGGCAGCCGCGGCGATGACGACGTGCTGACCGGCGATCGGATGTGACCGATGGGGTCGCGGGCCGCGGCCGCGGTGCTGCTGACCGATCCGGCGTCGGGTCAGGCGCCCCCGCCGGGAATCGATGCGGTCGCGCTACGCCCGGGCGATGTCCGAGGACGTGGTCGACCTGCTCGTCCAGCTCGCCGGTGTGGACGCCGTTATCGCCCACACGGCCGCCGGCAGGTGGACGCCGCCGCGATCAGCTGGCCGGGAGTCACCTCGTCGAGCTCGCCGACCACGCCGGACCGCTCGACGCGCTGGCGGCACTCGGTGGGCGTCGGGTACGCCGTCGGTGCGGTCGTGGCCGCCGACGTCCCGGACCTGCCCGGGACTGGTGATCGCCAAGCCGTTCAGCGCCTTGTCCAGCGCGACCGTCGCCGTCACCCCTGCCGACGGCGGTGGAGCCGTGGTACTCGCCGGCCGGCTGCCGGTTCCCGGCTGGCTGGTGGCCGCCGGTGCCGGTTTCGACGACCGCGACCTGGCCGAGCGCCTGCAGGAGGCGGCGCCGCGGCGGCGCGACGTCCGGATCACCCCGGCGTGGCATCGGCTGCGTACCCCCGCCGACGTGGTCCGTCTCGACCCTGGTCTGGAGGGCTGGGAGGCGACACGCGCGCTTCTCGAAGGGTCCTGACCGCCCGATCCAGACTGTCCACAGTGGACTGAGTCGGCTACCTCCGGATGATTTCAGGGTCGCGGTCAGGGTGTTCCCGGATGTGCGGCCGGCGTCCCTGCGGCGACGATCATCGCCGAAGGGAGGCCGCCATGATCGAGGTGCACGACCTCACCAAGCGGTTCGGTACGACGGTCGCGGTGGAGGACCTGTCCTTCCAGGTGCGACCCGGGATGGTGACCGGGTTCCTTGGCCCCAACGGGTCGGGGAAATCGACGACGATGCGGATGATCCTCGGTCTGGATCACCCGACCGGCGGCAGGGCGACCGTCAACGGCCGGCCGTACCAGGAGTACCGGCGGCCATTGTTCGAGGTCGGCGCGCTGCTGGACGCCGCAGCGATCCACGGCGGTCGTACGGCCTACCACCACCTGCTTGTCCTGGCGCAGAGCAACGGCATTCCGCGGTTCCGGGTCCGGGCAGTGCTCGAGCGGGTCGGCCTGGCCGGGGTCGCCGGCAAGCGCGCCGACACGTTCTCGTTGGGCATGCGCCAGCGGCTGGGTGTCGCGGCCGCATTGCTCGGTGATCCCGGCGTGCTGATGTTCGACGAGCCGGTCAACGGGCTCGATCCCGAGGGCATCCTGTGGATCCGCACGATGCTGAAGTCGCTCGCGGCCGAGGGCCGGACGGTCTTCGTCTCGAGTCACCTCATGAGCGAGATGGCCCTGACCGCCGACCACCTGATCGTGATCGGCCGCGGCCGGCTGATCGCGGACACGAGTGTCGAGGACTTCGTCCGGCGCAGCGCCGACAACCACGTCCGGGTCCGGACGCCCCATCGGGAGCGGTTGATCGACGGGCTGCGCGGTGCCGGCGCGGTCGTCCGCGACGATGTCGACGGCGCGCTCGCGGTGACCGGGCTCGACTGCTCCGACGTCGGCGACATCGCCGCGCTGCACGACGTCACCGTGCACGAACTCAGCCTCCAGCAGGTGTCGCTGGAGGCGGCGTTCATGGAACTCACCCGCGACAGCGTGGATTTCCGCTCGGACCCGGTTGTCGATGTGCAGGGTCCTCGTCCGTCCAAGTGGAGGTCGGCCAGTCATGACCGTCGTCAGCACCGCCGTCCAGCCGGCGGCGTCCCCACGGGAGCGCTCTCCGTTCGGCAACGTTCTGCGCTCGGAGTGGACCAAGCTCTGCACGGTCCGGTCGACCTACTGGACGCTCATCGCGGCGACGGTGTCGAGCATCGCAGTCGGAGCGCTCGCCTGCGCGGGGTACGTCCACAATTTCCACCAAGCGTCGCCCGAGGCCCAGCGCCTGATGATCGCCCACGGCGGCTTCGATCCGGCCGGCCAGAGCCTGATCGGGCTCGCGCTGGGCCAACTCGCGATCGGAGTGCTCGGTGTGCTCGTGGTCAGCGCCGAATACCGCACCGGAATGATGCGTACCGCGCTGACGGCGGTCCCACGGCGGTTGACGGTCCTGCTCGCCAAGATGGCCTGCTTCGGCGCGGGTCGCCCTGCTCGCCGGGGAGATCATCAGCTTCGGCGCGTATTTTCTCGGACAGGCGGTGCTCTCGAACGCCTCGCTGGGGACCGGGATCGGCGATCCCGGCATGGCCAGGGCGGTGGTCGGGACCGGCGTCTACCTCGGGCTGGTCGGGCTCTGCGGGCTGGGCCTGGGCGCCATCGTGCGGCACACCGCCGGTGGGGTCTCCGCCCTCGTGGGTCTCCTGCTGGTGCTGACCCCGATCGTGCAGGCACTGCCGGGCAGGTGGGGTCCGGAGATCGGCAAGTTCCTGCCCTACGAGATCGGTGAGCAGGCTGTGTCCGGGCGGCACCTCCCCGAGCATCTCAGCCCCGGCGTCGGGCTCGCGCTGCTCGCCGCCTACGCCGCGGCCTTCCTCGTCATCGGCGGCTGGCTGCTCGTGCGACGGGACGCCTGAGCCATGCGGTCAGTCCTCGTCGAGGCCTTCGATCGACAGCGGATCGTCGTCGGACCGGGCGGCGAATCCCTCCGGGTCGTCGAGGTCGTCGGCGGAGGGCAGCAGGTCGGGGTGCGACCAGACCGCGTCCCGCCCGTCGACGCCACGGTGGCGGGCCAGTGCCTGCCAGAGTGCCGCCGCCTCGCGCAGCCGGCGTGGGCGGAGTTCGAGGCCGACCAGGGTGGCGAACGTCTGTTCCGCCGGCCCGCCGGCCGCGCGCCGGCGGCGCAGCGTCTCGCGGAGCGCGTCCGCGCCGGGCAGTCGGTCCGTCGCGGCATCGGCCACGACCGCATCCACCCAGCCCTCGACGAGGGCGAGCAGGGTCTCGAGCCGGCGCAGCGCCTGCTGCTGCTCGGGCGACTCCTCCGGCTCGAAGAGACCGCCGGAGAGCGCCTGCTGCATGCTTTCCGGATCGGACGGGTCGACCGAGGACATCGCGCTCTCGATGGCACTGGTGTCGACGACGATCCCGCGGGCATAGGCGTCGACCGTGTCGAGGAGCCGCTGCCGGAGCCACGGCACATGGCCGAAGAGGCGGTGGTGGGCGGCCTCGCGCAAGGAGAGGAAGAGCCGCACCTCGTCGTCCGGTCGCTCGAGGCCGGCGCCGAACGCCGTGACGTTCTCCGGCAGCAGGACGGCCGTGCCGGCCGGTCCGAGCGGCAGTCCGATGTCGGTGCTCGAGAGCACCTCGGCGGCCAGGCTGCCCAGCGCCTGCCCGACCTGTGCCCCGAACATCATCCCGCCGATCGAGCTCATCATGCCCATAAGGGGTCCGGCCTGCGCCTGCGCCTCTCGGGCAGCGCGGAGCCCATCGCACCGACGACGCGGGAGGCGACCGGGTCGCACAGGGTCGACCACACGGGCAGCGTCCTCTCGACCCATTCCATCCGGGACCAGGCCTCGGTCGCGGTGACTCCGGAGGGGAGTTCGGTCGCCGGATCGAGCCACATGTCGGCCAGCCGCACCGCCTCGATCAC
Organism: uncultured Actinomycetota bacterium; assembly: GCA_963828605.1. GTDB lineage: Bacteria > Actinomycetota > Actinomycetes > Mycobacteriales > QHCD01 > DASXJE01. The sequence goes on from CAWHER010000002.1 coordinate 112,083, forward strand.
GGCGGCGCGGTCCTCGCGCGGGAGACATCGCGGACGGTGCCGAGCAACTGGCTGATCGCGGTCTGCCGGGCCAGGTCCCAGTTGACCGGGCCGCCCTGCCAGGACATCAGCTTCTGCAGCTCGGCGAACAGCGGGATCTTGCCGGCGAGGTCCTCGGGCAGGCCGTACGGCGTGCCGCCGCCCGTCGGTCCGCCGGTGGGGTCGTTGGTCGGATCGCCCGGCGCGCGGACGCTCGGGTCGTCCCGCCGGAATCGCCACGGGCAGCCCGAACCCGAACGGGTTGTCGGTCATCATCGGCTCCGGGAAAGTCTCATGCATCCCACGGTAGTCCTGACTCCAACCGGCGACGCCCGGGTGCCGGACCGGCGCCGGAGCAGCCGTCGGGCTCGGCCATCGTCGGGGACGGTTGTTATCGGCTGTCCCGTTCCCCGAGTGTCTTGTACCGTGCTCTGCACGTGACCGACCGAGGAGGTGAGTCCCATTTCTGCTGTTACAGGCCGGGGGCTCCCCTCTCCCGTGGTGATGCGGTCCATCTGAGGTAGATGGCCCCGGGAGCCGCCCGCAGGCGTCGGCATCCCGGAAGGCAACGAACCTATGCGCGTCACCTCGCAGACGATCTCGAACGGCGTCTCCGAACGCCTCTTCATCCTCGACGACATCCCCGGCGTGCTGTGGTCACCCGCCGGCGTGACCGGGCGCCGTCCCCTGGTGCTCCTGGGCCATGGTGGTGGCCAGCACAAGAAGTCGGCCGGCTTGGTGGCCCGCGCGCACCGCTACGTGACGGCCTGCGGCTTCGCGGTGGCGGCCATCGACGCGCCCGGGTGCGGCGACCGGCCGAAGGTCGAGCGGCACGAGCGGCTCGTGGCCGACATCAGGGAACGGGTGGCACACGGCGAGGCCCTTGGCCCGCACATGGCCCGCTACAACATCGTGCTTGCGGAGCAGGCCGTTCCCGAGTGGCGGGCCGCCCTGGACGCGTTGCGGGGACTCGACGACGTGGGTGGCCCGGTGGGCTACTGGGGCACGTCGATGGGCGGCGGGATCGGCGTATCGCTCGTCGCCGCCGAACCGCTGATCACCGCCGCCGTCCTCGGCCTTACCGGCCATGAATCCCTTGCCGAGATCGCGGGCCGGATCACCGTCCCGGTCGAGTTCCTGCTCCAGTGGGACGACGAGATGATCTCCCGCGACGCGGGTCTCGCACTCTTCGACGCCTTTGCCTCCCGCGACAAGACATTGCACGCCAACCCCGGCCGCCACGCGGGCGTACCCGCGTACGAGTTGGAGAGCTCGGAGCGCTTCTTCAGCCGTCACCTGCTCGACGGCAGCGCCTCCGCGGAGCTGATGTGAGCCGGCATCGTCCGTCGTAGAGGCCGCGATCGGGGTGTCGGCGACATCGTTTCAAATCGTTATCGACCGACACATGGCGATCAGGTGCATTTCGCGGACGCCGGGCGAATCACGACGTACCGTGAAAGCGCGTACCGAAAATCGACGCGACGAAGGCGTGTGATGTCCCCCCTGGTCTGGCTGGTGCCGATCCTGATGGTGACCGTGTTCGCCTGTGTGGTGGCCGGTTGGGCAGGTCGTCCGAAGCCGCCCGCGGACATGTTCGACAGTCTCAAGGCACACCGCAAGTTCGTCGACGCGCTGGAGAGGACCCGCGCCGGCTCGTCCGGAGGCAGGGGCCGTCGCGACTAGGCGGTCCGGCCGCCGGGCTACCCTCGGCGCATGAGCCGGCGCACCGTCACGCTGATCGTCGGCGTTCTGGTCCTGATCGCGCTGGCGGTCGGTGGTTCGCGGTTGCCGGTCCAGTACGCCGCTGAGGCGCCCGGGCCGACGTTCAACACCCTCGGCTCGGCCAACGGCCAGCAGGTCATCGCCATCACCGGGCGTACGCCGGACCGGACGACCGGTCACCTGAAATGACGACGGTCTCCGTCTACGACCACCTCGACCTGCTCAGCGCCCTGCGGGGATGGTTCGCGTCCGACCAGGCCGTCGTACCGCGGGAGGTGCTGTTCCCGCCGAGCGAGACCCCGACGCAGATCCAGCAGCAGAACACCCAGGAATTCACCTCCTCCCAGGACTCCGCGATCGCGGCGGCGCTCGGCAAGCTGCGGCTACCCGAACAAGGTCGTGGTGGTCAAGGTGCGAGAAGGGGTCGCCCGCCGCCGGCAAGCTCGGGCCCGCCGACGCCCTCGACCGGATCGACGGCACCCCGGTGACCAGCGGTGGACAGCCTGACGGCGACGCTGAAGAAGATGCAGCCGGGCACCAGGTCGCCGTCGGCTCGACGCACGGCGGTCACACGCGCACCGTCCGGATCGTCACGACCAAGGCGCCGAACGGTCCGGTGCGGCGCTCGGGGTCTTCGTCTCTTCAACGGGTGGCGCCGTTCAAGGTGACGATCCGGCTGGCCAACATCGGCGGACCGTCGGCCGGGCTGATGTTCACGCTCGGCATCGTGGAGAAGGTCGGCAAGGCGGCGATCTGACCGGCGGCAGGTTCATCGCCGGCACCGGGACGATCGACCCGAGCGGGAAGGTCGGCGCCATCGGCGGGATCCCGTTGAAGATGATCGGCGGCCCGGCAGGCCGGAGCGACGATCTTCCTGGTCCCCGCCGCCAACTGCGCCGAGGCCGAGGCCAACCGGCCCGGCGGGGCTGCGGCTGGTGAAGGTACTCAGCCTGTACAGCGCGGTGGCTGCGCTGCAACGCTGCAGAACGGGCGGGAACCCGCCGAGCTGCTGAGCCGGCAGCGCGGGACGGCACTCAGCGTCGCGGCAGCGCCTCCGCGAGGTGCCGGCGCAAGGTCGGGGTCGACCACCAGATTGGCGTCGAGTCGGTCTGCTGGTCCGGGTCGCGTGCTCCGGACGCCGCCGCGGCCGCGGGCTGCCGTCCCGCAGCACGCCGACCGCGAGCCGGATCTCCTGGCGCGGACGGGTGGGTCGCGGCATAGTGGGCCGGACGGTGCCGTCGGGCAGGTCTCGCCTCGGCGTCGGGCGGGAGGGCCAGCACCTCCTGGATCAGGGCGCAGCCGAGCACCGCCGGCGGCCACTCGATCCGGGCCAGCGCGTCGTCCAGCGGGCCCGTCGGGCAGGGGTCCTGCTCGACCGGGAGTGAGCGCGCCGATCCGGGACTCCGGGGCTGTCAGACCCAGGTCTGCGGCCAGTCCGGCTCCCGGCCGAGCAGGTCGGACTGGTCTCGACCAGCGCGTACAGCAGGGGCGGACGGTCCCAGCCGGACACGGCGACATGCTGCTCGATCTCGAGCAGCGTCGTTGAGCAGGGTCGGCTCGCGGGCATCGTCCACCGGTCAGTTTGCAGGTCCAGGGCCCGTGAGACAGGCCCACGGCAGGGCGCACCGGGAACCTCTGGAGCCGGCGGGTAAGTTTCCCAAGAAGCCATTTGACGCATTTCCGCCCGGCGCGTGGCGCCCGGACGGCGCTGGTAATCTGGAGGGTGTGCCCGTGGCGATGAGGCCGCCGATGCCGACGCCGACGTTGTCGCGCCGCGCCCGGATCATGCTGCGCCGTCGTCGTCGCGCTGATCGTGTTGATCATCCTGATCGCGGCCGTGGCCGGGCTCCCTTTACGTCGACTGGCTGTGGTTCGGGTCGGTCGCACCGTCAGGAGTATCGTCACCGGCGTGCTGGGCACCCGGGTCATGCTGTTCTTCCTGTTCGGTGATCGTCATGGCCCTGATCGTGGGAGCCAACCTGGTCATCGGCTACCGGACGCGGCCGCCGTTCCGGCCGATGTCGGCCGAACAGCAGAGCCTGGAGCGATACCGCTCGGTGATCGAGCCACGGCGGGAAAGATCGTCGTCGCCATAGGCGTCGTCCTCGCCCTCTTCGCCGGCCTCGCGGCACAGGGCCGGTGGCAGACGTGGCTGCTCTGGCAGAACGGCACGTCGTTCGGCATCAAGGATCCGCAGTTCCACAAGGACCTGTCCTACTACGCCTTCACCTATCCGTTCCAGCGCTTCATCCTCGGCTACCTCTTCGTCGCGTTCCTGTTGTCGCTGATCGCCGCGGTGATCGTGCACTACCTCTTCGGCGGACTGCGGATCCAGTCGCCGGGGGACAAGGCCACTCCGGCGGCGAGGGCCCACCTCTCGGTCCTGCTGGGCGGGCTGGTCGTGCTCAAGGTGTTTGCCTACTACCTCGACCGCTACGGCCTGATGTTCTCCGACCGCGGCGGGATCACCGGGGCGTCCTACACCGACATCAACGCCGTGCTGCCGGCCAAGACGATTCTGCTGTCGGTGGCGTTGATCTGCGCGGTCGCGTTCTTCGCCAACGTGTTCTTCCGCAACTTCGCCCTCCCGGCCATCGCGCTCGTCCTGTTGGTGCTCTCCAGCGTGCTGATCGGCGGCGCCTACCCGGCGATCGTCCAGCAGTTCCAGGTCAAGCCCAACGCGAACGAGAAGGAAAAGCCGTACATCGAGCGCAACATCCAGGCGACCCGGTCGGCGTACGGGATCGCCAAGGTCAACTACAGCTCGTACAACGCCACGACCGACATCACTCCGGTCGAAGAGCAGAAGATCAAGAACAACACCGGCACGATCCCCAATGCCCGGCTGCTCGACCCCAACATCCTCGCTCCGACGTTCGACCAGCGGCAGCGGATCCTCAACTACTACAGCTTCAACGACAAGCTCGACATCGACCGCTACACCATCGACGGCAAGACGCAGGACTACGTCGTCGGCGCCCGCGAGCTCGACCCGACGAAGCTCACCGGCAACCAGACCAACTGGATCAACGAGCACCTCGTCTACACCCACGGCAACGGGTTCGTCGCCGCGCCGGCCAACCAGGCGCCCGGCGGGCTGCCCAACTTCACCACCGGGGACCTGCCGACGACCGGCAACATCAAGGTGACCCAGCCCGACATCTACTTCGGCGAACTGTTCGGCCAGGACTACGCGATCGTCGGGAAGAGCTCGAAGCAGGCCAACGTCGAGTTCGACCGGCCGGGCGCCGAACGGCACGGACATCAAGAACACCTACGCGGGCAGCGGCGGGGTCAAGTTGGGCGGGTTCTTCAACCGGCTCGCGTTCGCGATCAAGTACCGCGAGCGCAACATGCTGCTCTCCAGCCGGATCTCCTCGGGTTCGAAGATCCTCTTCGTCCGCGACCCGCGCCAGATCGTGCAGAAGGTGGCGCCCTTCCTGAAGGTCGACGGCGACCCCTATCCCGCCGTCATCAACGGCCGGATCACCTGGATCGTCGACGGATACACGACCAGCGACGGCTACCCCTACGCCGAGCGCGAGACCCTGGGCGACGTCACCAAGGACTCCCTGACCGGGCGCGGCACCAGCGGCCAGCCCAACCAGGAGGTCAACTACATCCGCAACTCGGTCAAGGCCACCGTCGACGCCTGCAACGGGACGGTCACCCTCTACCAGTTCGACAGCTCCGATCCGGTGCTGAAGACCTGGATGAAGGTCTTCCCGGACCTGGTCAAGCCGAAGTCGGCCATCAGCCCCGCACTGCAATCACACTTCCGCTACCCGGAGGACCTGTTCAAGGTCCAGCGCAAGCTGATCGCGAGCTACCACGTGAGCGATCCGGTGCAGTTCTTCAACTCGCAGGGCTTCTGGGACGTCCCGTCCGACCCGACGCAACCAGGCCTTCAGTCGCAACCGCCGTACTATCTGCTCGCCCAGAACCCGGGCCAGGCGGCGCCGAGATTCCAGCTCACCAGTGTGCTGAGCGCGTTGAAGCGACCCAACATGGCCGCCTACGTCTCGGTGTCGAGCGACCCGCAGGACTACGGCAAGATCCGGGTGCTGGAGTTACCCAACGACACCTCGGTGTCCGGCCCCGTGCAGGTCCAGTCGCAGCTCCGTTCGACGAGCGTGATCTCGCGAGACATCTCGCTGTTCGACCAAGGCGGGTCGAACGTGCTCTACGGCAACCTGCTCACCCTGCCGGTCGCCAATGGGCTCCTCTACGTCGAACCGCTCTACGTCGAGGGCCAGGGCACCAACTACCCGCAGCTGCGTGAGGTGATGCTGCTCTTCGGCTCCAACGTCGGCTACGCGAGCAACCTCCCGGACGCCTTGCAGAACCTCTTCACCGGGCAGAACGTCAGCCAGACCGGGGGTTCCGGCAACCCGTCGCCCCCGACGACGACGGCGCCGTCGAGCCCGCCGGCAACGACGACCCCGCCGGCGACCGGCACACCGCCGCCGGGCACGACGTCGCCCGGCGTGGACGCGGCGGCAGCGGCGGTGAAGACCGCCTACGCCCATCTGCAGGCCGCCTTCGCCAGCAACGACCTCAAGGCCTACAGCAAGGCGCAGGCCGAGCTGAGCCGGGCCATCACCAACCTGGAGAACGCCACCAAGGCCGCGGGCGGCCGGGCGACGCCGAGCCCGACCCGCTGACCGCCTGCACCGGCTCAGCGGCGGGCCGTCTGCTCCACGTGCCGGAACGCCGCCGGCTCGAGTCGTTGGACCAGGGTGTGGAACAGGGCCGAGGCCGCGTGCCCCTCCCAGCCGGGCGGCAGCAGGTCGCTCGGCAGGCCGGGGTCCAGGAAGGGCAGCCCGCGCCACTGGTCGAGCGCGGCGAGGTAGTCGGTGAAGGCGCTGCGCTCGTCGGGGTCCGCTCCGGTCAGCGCGGCGAGAACCGGGTCCCATCGGGCGAGGAAGGCGGCGTAGAGCCGGCGGAGCTCGGCCAGGTCCCAGCAGCGTTCCACCAGCCGCCGGCAGTCGTCGAAGCCGGTGTAGGCCGCCTCGTAGAGGTCGACGTAGCGCTCCAGCCCGTGGTCGGTGAGCATCGTGCGGGCCGCCGGCATCAGCCGGCCCGGGCCGATCCAGACCCCGGGCGCGTCGCTGCCGAAGCCCAGCCACGTCAGCCGGGACCGGAGCAGGTGGCGCTTGGACCGTTCGGACTCCGGCACCGAGAACACCACCAGGGCCCACCCGTCGGCCAACTCGGCGGGTTGCTGCGCCTTGTAGATCCGCTCGTCGCCGACGGCGAGGGCGGCGCGGGCGGCGTCGGAGAGCGCGTATCCCGCCACCGTCCCGCGCCGGCTGGGGACCAGCCACCCGCGCCGTTTGAGGCGGGACGTCGCGGACCGGACCGCCTGCGCGTCGAGTCCCACCTCACCCATCAGCTCGATCAGGTCCGCGACGGCGACCCAGCCGTCGAGGCGGCGGACGAAGGCGCCGTAGAAGGTCAGGATCATCGACCTCGGCCGAGGGGTGGAGGTGGTCATTCCGGCAGCACAGCCGTCCCGACCAGCTCGACGAGGGCCGCCGGGTCGAACAGCCCGGCCACCTCGAAGAGGGCCACGGCCGGGAAGTGCCGCCCCAGCCGTGTGCGCCAGGCCGCTCCGAGGCCGTCGAGTCCGGACCGGTACGCCGCGGCGTCGAGGCAGTAGATCTGCAGCTGCACGAGGTGCTCCGGACGTGCACCGACGGAGTCCAGGGCGGTGCGGACGTTGAGCAGCGCACGGTCGAACTGCGCGAGCAACGTCGTACCGGCCATCGACCCGTCGGGCAGCGATCCGATCTGCCCTCCCAGGAAGACGAGCCGCCCCCGCGCGGCGACCACGGCATGCGAGAAGCCCAGCGCCGGCGGGAGATCCGGCGAGTTCACGGCCCGGTGCGGCCTCATCTGCCCTCCCAGCGGGGAGGACGGTCGCTGGTGAACGCCGCATGGAACTCGGCGAAGTCGTGGCTCTGCATCAGCAGCGCCTGGGTCATGGCTTCGAGCTCCAGGGCACCGGACAGCGGCAGGTCAAGCTCCCGGGACAACAGGGATTTCGTCGCCGCATAGGCGAATCCGGGCCCGTCGGCGAGTCGTCGGGCCAGCTCGCCGGCGACCTTGTCGAGGTCCTCGTCGTCGACGAGCTCGCTGACCAGGCCGTAGCGGTCGGCCTCCGCCGAGGAGATCGTGTCACCGAGCAGGAGGAGCTTCGTCGCGGTGCCGAGCCCGACCAGGCGCGGCAGCAGGTAAGCCGCCCCCATGTCGGCGCCGGCCAGGCCGACCTTGGTGAAGAGAAACGCGAATCGTGCCGACCGGGCGACGATCCGGAAGTCCGCCGCCAGCGCGAGCACCGAGCCGGCGCCGGCCGCGACGCCGTGCACGGCCGCGATGATCGGGATCGGGCATTCCCGCATTGCCTTGACGACCTCGCCGGTCATCCGGGTGAAGTCGAGCAAGCGGTCGGGCCGTTCGCGCATCGTCAGCAGCGCGCCGATGATCTCGTGCACGTCGCCGCCCGAGCAGAACGCCCGACCCTCGCCACGCAGGACCAGCGCACGGATGTCGCCGCGCTGGGGGAGCTCGTGCAGGAGGTCGCGCAGGTCGGCGTAGATCTCGAAGGTGAGCGCGTTGAGCTGGTCCGGACGCTCGAAGGTCAACGTGGCCACCCCGTCGGCGTGCTCCAGCCGGAAGTGCGGCCAGTGCCGGGTGGGTTCCACCGATCCGCGGAACGGGCTCATCGGGTCTCTCCTGCTCGATCCGGTCGGTCGGCGCGGTAGAGCCCGCGCCCGATTATCGTGCGTTGCACCTCGGAGGCGCCTTCATAGATGCGGGGGGCGCGAACCTCGCGGTAGAGGTGTTCGAGCAGATGTCCGCGCTCCAGCGCCTTCGCGCCGTGGATCTGGATCGCCCCGTCGACGACGAACTGGGCGGCCTCGGTGGCGAAGAGCTTCGCCATCGCCGCCCGGACGGTCAGGTCGGGCGCGCCGTCGTCGTAGGCGCCGGCCGCGGCATAGACGAGCAGCCGCGCCGCCTCGATCCGGGTCGCCATCTCGGCGAGCTGGTGCGAGACCGCCTGCAGATCGCGAAGGGGCCGACCGAACGCTTGGCGTTGCGCGGCATGGTCGATCGTGGCGTCGAGCGCGGCCCGGGCCATCCCGACGGCGAATGCGCCGACGCTCGGCCGGAAGAGGTCGAGGGTGCGCATGGCCACGCCGAAACCGGCGTCGACCTCACCGAGCAGGTCGCTGCGCCCGACGGGGACGCCGTCGAAGTGCAGAAGACCGATGGGATGCGGCGAGACCAGCTCCAGGGACTTCCCGGTCAGGCCCGGCCGGTCGGCCGGTACGGCGAAGGCGGTGATCCCGCGGGCGCCGGACTGGCGCGTCGTGCGGGCGAAGACGGTGTAGATGTCGGCCTGCGGGGCGTTGGAGATCCACGTCTTCTCACCGGTGAGCCGCCAGCCGGCGCCGTCGGGGCGGGCCTCGGTGGCCAGCGCCGCGACGTCCGAACCGGCGCCGGGCTCGGTCAGGGCGAAACCGGCGATCGCCTCCCCGGACGCGATCTGCGGCATCCAGCGGCGCACCACCTCGGGCCGGCCCCCGAGCCGGATCGGGTGGCCACCGAGTCCCTGCAATGCGAGGGCCGTCTCGGCCTCGGTGCAGGAGTAGGCGATCGCCTCCCGCAGCAGGCAGAGGCGGGTCGCACTGACCGCACCGTCGGGGGGAAAGACCTGGGTAAGCAGGCCGTGGTCGCCCAGCGCCCGGATCAGCGGCCGGTTGACCTGCCCCGGTGCGCCGGCCGCGGCGAGGACCGAGAGCTCGTCGGCGGCGAGCCGGCGGATGTGGTCGGCCAGGTGTTCCTGATCGGCGGGGAGCGCAAACCGGTTCATGGCTGCTGCTCTCGGCGGCGCGCCGTCTTGCCGGACAGGTACTGGTCGGGCCAGGTGATGCCAGGGCCGTCGTAACCGAGGTCGAGGGCGGCGTTCAGGGTCCAGTAGGGGTCGACGAGGTGCGGCCTGGCGATGGCGCACAGGTCCGCGCGGCCGGCCATGATGATCGTGTTGACGTCGTCCACCGAGGACACCGCGCCGACCGTGATCGTGGGAATCCCGACCTCCTGCGTGATGCGGTCGGCGTACGGCGTCTGGAAGAGCCGGCCGTAGGCGGGCCGCTGTTCGGGCAGCACCTGCCCGGTCGAGACGTCGACGATGTCGCACCCGTGCTGCTGCAGGAGGGCGGCGAACTCGACCGCGTCATCACCGGTGAATCCGCCGTCGACCCAGTCGGTCGCCGAGATGCGCACCGCCATCGGCCGGTCCTCCGGCCAGACCTCCCGGACGGCGTCGAAGACCTCGAGCGGGAAGCGGGCGCGGTGGCTGCGCGGGCCGCCGTAGCCGTCGGAACGCCGGTTGGCGAGCGGTGACAGGAAGCTCGACATCAGGTAACCGTGGGCGTAGTGCAACTCGAGCAGGTCGAACCCGCACTCGGCCCCGCGACGCGCTGCGCCGACGTACTGCGCGCGTACGGCGTCCATGTCGGCCCGGGTCATCTCCGCGGGGACCTGGCTGAAGTCCTTGTAGCGCAGGGGAGAGGGCGCGAGCAGAGGCCAGTTGCCGGTCTCCAGTGGGACGTCTTCGCCGTCCCAGAGCGACCGGGTCGACCCCTTGCGGCCGGCGTGGCCGAGCTGCAGGCCGATCTTCGCCGCCGTGCGGCCGTGTACGAAGTCGACGACGCGCCGGAACGCGGCGGCCTGGTCGTCGTTCCACAGGCCGCAGCAGTACGGGGTGATCCGACCCTCCGGCGAGACGCACGTCATCTCGGTGAACACCAGACCGGCGCCGCCGACCGCCCGGGAACCCCAGTGCACGACGTGCCAGTCATTCGGGACCCCGTCGCCGGCGCAGGAGTACTGCGCCATCGGTGAGACCACGATCCGGTTGGGCAGCTGGAGACCCCTCAGCCGGTAGGGGTAGAACATCGGTGGCGTGCCGTCGGCGACGGTGAGACCGGCCGCGCGCTCCTTGCGGATGCGCCACCGGTCCAGCCCGGCGACGAAGGCCGGGTCGCGGACCCGCAGGTTGTCGTAGGTGACCCGCTGCGAGCGGGTCAGCATCTGGAAGCAGAACTGCTCGGGTTCGAGCTTCCGGTAGCGTCCGACGCCCTCGAACCATTCCAACGAGGTCTGCGCGGCCCGCTGCATCGATGCGACGACCGGCCGGCGCTCGGCCTCGTACTCCTTCAGCGCGGTGGCGAGGTCGTCGTGGGCGGACAGCGCTCCGGACAGGGCGATGGCGTCCTCCATCGCGAGCTTCGTGCCCGACCCGATCGTGAAGTGCGCGGTGTGTGCGGCGTCGCCGAGCAGCACGGCGTTCCCGCTGTGCCACGTCTCGTTGCGTACGGTGGCGAACTCCAGCCAGCGCGAGTTGTTGCCCAGCAGGGGTTGGCCGTCGAGGTGGTCGGCGAACAGCCGCTGGCAGAAGGCCAGGCTCCGCTCGTCGGACGCGCCGACAGGGAGGGTGTTCCCCGCGCCGGTGTCCAGTCCGGCGCGCCGCCAGGTGTCCGGCGTGGTCTCGACGATGAAGGTGGACCGGTCGTCGCTGTAGGGGTAGACATGCGCCTGGAACAACCCGTGCGGTGTGTCGACGAAGAGAAACGTGAAGACGTCGAAGACCTTCGGTGTCCCGAACCACACGTATTTCGACAGTCTCCGGTCGAGCGTCGGCTGGAGCTGCCCGGCGAACGTCGCGCGGACAGTGCTGTTGACGCCGTCGGCCCCCACGACGAGGTCGTAGTCGGCGCAGAGCGCGTCGATCGAGGTGACCGGTGTGCGGAATCGAATCGCCGCTCCGGCGTCGGTGGCCCGGGCGGCCAGGATCCGCAGCAGTTCGGTCCGGGCCATGGCGGCGAACTGGTGGCCGTCCGAGCGCAGCCACCGGCCGTCGACGTAGATGTCTATCGCGCTCCACCGCCGCCAGCGCGCGGCGATCAGGTCGAACCCGTCGGGGTCGGCGGCCTGGATGTTGTCCAGCGTCTCCTGAGAGAAGACGACACCGAAGCCGAAGGTGTCATCGGGTGCGTTGCGTTCGAAGATCGTGACCTCATGGTTGGAGCCGGACCGCATCAGCATGCTGGCGAGCAGCAGCCCGCCGGGCCCGGCGCCGATACAGGCGATCCGCATGTCCGGTGTCACACCCCGACGTCGAGCAGGTGTTCGAAGTCGAGGGCGAGGTCGTTGACGACCTGGTAGCAGGCGGCCAGCGCCTGCTTGACGTTGGCGCCGGCACATGGCGGGAGGTCGTCGCGGGCGGCGAGCGCCCGCAGGTCGTGGTAGGTCCGCAGCAACGCAGTTTCGGCCGGGGTCAGTTCGCGCCCGAGCAGATCAGTGGCCATGGGCCGGCGCCCCTTCCATGCGGGCCGGGCGCGGCCGGGCGTCGACCAGCCGTTTCGCCTTCAACTCGAAGCGCGGCAGGCTCCCCGGCTCGGCCAGCTCGACGATGAAGTTCAACCCCTCGTGCGCCTCGGCCAGCTCCTTGTGCAGGGCCTGGCACAGATCCGGCCACCGCGGGTCGTCGGGTTGCTGGTCGTAGAGCTCGGCGCGCAGGAAGATCTCGTCGCGGATTCCCTGCGGGGCGATCCGGATCTGGAACTCCGCGATCTCCGGCCGCCGCCGCACGATCGCCTCGACGGCCCGCCCGTAGACGTTGGTGCCGCGGACCTTCTTCATGTCGTCGACCCGCCCCAGGACCCCGCCCTCGTAGATGTCGAAACCGCGGCCGCAGGAGCAGCGCGCGGCCGGCACCTTCACCACCAGGTCGGCGGTGCGGTAGCGGATCAGCGGGATCATGCTCCGCCCGAACGACGTGACCACCCGCTCGCCCATCTGGCCGTAGGGGACCGGCTGGTCGGTGACCGGATCGATCACCTCCTCGATCACGTGGTCCTCGATGATGTGCGCCCCGCCGGGCCGCCCGGCGCACTCGAACATGAAGATGGTCGAGATCTCGGTCATGCCAGCGGTGTCATAGGCCCTGGCGCCCCACTGCTCCTCGATGAGCGCCTTGGTCTCGGGGATGGAGCCGGCCGGCTCTCCCGAGAGCACCACCGTCTGGACCGCCGACCGCGGCAGGTCGATGCCGGTGTCCCGGGCGCACTGCGCAAGCCGGAGCGCATAGGTGGGGGTGGACGCCACGACGGTGGCGCCGAAGTCGACGATCTGACGCACCCGGTTCTCGCTCGGCTGGGCGCCGCCGGGGATGACGAGCGCCCCGAGCTTCTCGAGGCCGTAGTGCAGCCCCCAGAAGCCGATGAACGACCCGTATCCGAACGCGACGTAGGCGACGTCCCCCGGTCGCACCCCCATCGCCCACATGCCGTAGCACCACATCTCGGCCGCCCACGCCCAGTCCTTGCGGGAGTCGAGGGCGCGCAGTGGTGCCTGGCCCGACGTACCGGAGGTGGTGTGCAGGCGGATCGCCGCCTCGGCGCCGGCAACCGGCAGCGACCCGTAGGGCGGCATCTCCTCCTGGCCGCTCATCCACTCGGCCCGGGTGAGGTAGGGCACCCGGTGCAGGTCGTCGAGGGTGGACAGCTGCGCGGGGGAGAAGCCGGCGGCGGCGAAGCTCCGCTGGTAGTGCGGGCTGCGTGCCGCGGCCCATGCCGTGACCCGGCGCAGCTTCTGCAGTTGGAGTGCGTCGAGCTCGGCGCGCGACAGAGTCTCGATCTTCGGGTTCCAGTACGGCGACTCGCCCATGAGGGCCCCCTCGTCCGCGCTGGGCGGGCAAGCCGGATCGCGGCCGCCGATCGCGCGGTGCCTCGACTATAACGCCTCGGTGACGATCGTCAACGATCCGTCGGGCAGGGTGTCGGTTGGTCGGGAGGTGCCCGGATTTGCCCTCTGCCGACCGGGCTCGCTAATCTGGTTCCTGTCGACGCGGGGTGGAGCAGCTCGGTAGCTCGCTGGGCTCATAACCCAGAGGTCGCAGGTTCAAATCCTGCCCCCGCTACCAGAGAAAGTGCAGGTCAGAGGGCCCGGACCATCTGGTCCGGGCCCTCTTTCGTGCCATTTGCTAACGGATTTGCTAACGAACAGCATCCGGACCGCCCCCTCCCGGGGTCCCAGGTGGGGGAGCCGGGCCGAGGAGGATGGCCGCGACGGTGCTGGGCCGCGTCCCGGTCCAGCCCGGGCAGCAGGTGGGTGTACTGGCTGAGCGTGAACGCCACCGAGGCGTGCCCGAGCCGCTCGCTGACGATCTTCGGCGACACCCCGGCGGCCAGCGCAGCGGTGGCGTAGCTGTGCCGCAGGTCGTGCAGCCGGATCCGGGGCAGCCCGAGGGCCGCGACCTGTCGGTTGAACCGCTGCCGGATCACGTCCGGGTGTACCGCGCGCCCGTTCTCCCAGGTGAAGACGTGATCGTCGCCGAGGTAGTCGGGGCCGAAGAACGACCGCTCCCGCTCCTGACCCTCGCGCTGGACCTGCAAGGCGGCGAGTGTGACCGGGTCCACGGCGAGCAGGCGTCGGCTGTTGGCCGTCTTGCCGTCGCTGGACTCGGCGTACCCGCGCACCACGACCCGGGTGGCGGCGATCGACACCGAGGAGTTACCGAAGTCCACGTCGGACCACCGCAGCCCGCACAGCTCGGCCCGTCGCATGCCGGTGGTCGCCGCCAGCAGGTAGAGCGCGTAGAAGCGGTCGTCGCGGGTCCGCTCGAGGAACCGGCGCACCTGTTCCGGGGACCACACGCTCGCCTGGCGCCGACCGGCACGAGGAGGCTTGGCGTGCTCGGCCACGTTCTCCGCGACGTAGCGCCAGGACACCGCGTCGGCGAGCGCCTTGTGCAGCATCACGTGCACATTGCGCACGGTCTTCGGCGACAGCCCACCGTCACGCTTGACCCGGCCCCGGGTGAGCAGGTGCTCGTAGAACGCGTTGAGCCGCCGGGCCGTCAGGTCGTGCTGCAGCCGGACGGCACCGATGACCGGGACCACGTATCCGCGGGTGTAGTCCTCGTAGCTGGCGTAGGTGCTCGGCTTGAGCACATGCCGGACCGCCGGCAGCCACTCGTCGACGAGGAACTCACCGATGCGACGACGCGACGGGCGCACGAGATGACCGGCCTCGGCCGCGGTGATCGCTTCCCGGCAGGCCCGCCACGCATCCTTCTCCGTCGCGAACCCGCCCTTGGTGATCTGCCGTCGCTTGCCGGTGAGCGAATCAGGTGGGCCGTCGATCCAGTAGCTGAACGTCTGGCCACGGCGCTGGACGAAACCCTTCATGCCGCGTCCACGAAATCCTGCAGGCCGGCCGTCACCACATACACCCGACCGCCGAGGCGGCGGGACGGCAGCACGCCGTCGGCCGCGTAGCGGTAGGCGGCTGCACGACTGACTCCGAGGATGGCGGCGGCCCGTGGGACGGACAGCAGCATCGGCAGCCCGCCGAGTGGATCCGAACGCGGTGGGACGGGGTCCTGGTCGCTGTCGGGAAGCACCGTTCTCTCTCCTTCTGCTGGTTCGGCGCAGTTGCCGAAAGCTGGTGTGGTCAGGCGGCGCGGGTCGCGAGCCAGCGCTTCACGTCGGCGGGGTCGTAGCGGGCGTGGCGTCCGATCCGGTAGCTGCGGGGTCCGAGTCCGTAGGCGCGCCACTCGTAGAGGGTGCTGACGGCGATGCCGAGGTAGGCCGAGGTCTCGGCGGTGGACCAGAGCCGGTCGGCGTCTGGCTTCGTGCGGCGGGTTCTGGGCATGTCCTGCTCCTTGGGGTCAGGCCGCGGTGGCGGCGTGGGTTGCCGAAACATCGGGTGCCGGGTGGCCCGGTGGCTCGGTGTCGGGCTTCGTCGAGGGCGGCTTTCCAGGTGAGGCGTTGCGCGATGGCGGCGAGCAGTCGGGTGCCCGAGGAGGTGAGATCGGGGTCGTCGCGGGCGACCGGCAGCCACACGTGCTCGCTTCTCGCTGCCGTTGTCGGTGTCGTCGGTGAGGGTTGGCCGAGCATCCGTTGCACCCAGTCGCGGCGGTCGCGGCGGTGGTCGGTGAGGGTTTTGCCGGACCATTTGCGGGAGACCAGGACGCGGCGGCCGCCGAAGCCCAGCGTTTCGCGGCGGTGGGCCTTGCCGCGGCACCGGCCGGGGACGAGGCCGGGGCGGGGGCTGGCGGGGTTGCACGCCGTAGCGCAGCCAGTTCGCGCAGGTCGGGGAGCACGGCTCGTACCGCAGCGCCTGCCAGAGCCGGTCGACGTGGTCGGCCTGGGCGTCGGTGGTCGGGGGTGTGGCATCGGTCGACGGTCTTGGTCAGGTACTTGGCAGGTAGCCGACCCGCCGGTCCGCGTCCGGGCTGCCGGCGAGCACGCCTTGGATGTCCAGCTGCGGCCCGAACCGGACCACGTGCGCGGGCTCGGCGTGCGGGTCGGCGTCCAGCGCGTCGAGCGCCTGCTCCCAGGTGGGCAGCGGCGTCGCCGGTGTCCGGGTCGGCGTAGGCGCCGGTGCGTCGCTGTCGTAAGGTGGGAGCTGGCGGTCGGGTAGACGACGGTGTCGGTGTGCGGCCACCACACCTGGTGATAGGTCGCGGCCACGACGGTGCGCAGCACGGCGCGGGGGATGGTGCCGCGGATCGCGGCGTGCAGGTGCGGGGCGAGGCGGCGTCTGGGGTTCGACGGCGGCGAAGTACTGCACGTCGAAGCCGACGCCCGGCGCAGGTTCTGCCAGAACCGGTCGACCAGCTTCGCGAAGTGGATCGCGTCGCGGGCCGCGCGCCCGGTAGTCATAGCAGCCCGGGTCGACCGGGGTGCCGTCGGTGGCGTCGACCCGCCCGTAGGAGCGGCAGGTCAGGGTGAGGAACAGCGACGGCCGCACCAGCTTGCCGTCCGCGCTCCTCGAAGGCGCGCCCGACGGTGCGCGGCGCGACGGTCTGCCGCGGCAGGTCCGGGACGTCCTGGCGGCGGCGGGTGGACCGGGCCCGCCGCCGCCCGGCCTCTAGGTCGCCGTGCACCCCGGACTCGGCGAGCTCGGCGGTGACCTGCCCGATCGCGTCGTCGACCTCGGCGGTGTCCTGCCCGGCTCCGTCCAGCTGGGTGCGGGTCGGCTTCGCAGGTCGGCGCGGGCCGCCGCCAGCTCCTTCTGCCGACCGGTCGGCTCCGGCGGGTCGGCGACCGGCTCGGCGGTGAGGTGCCAGCCCTCCCGGCACTGCGCCATCCGCAGCAGCTTCGCCCGCTTCGCGCACGACTCACACTTGCTCGCCACCGTCGACCCGCACGGGATGTCCACGATCTGCGAGCCCCGGTGTCGGTGTCGATCCGGCGCATCGGCACCGGCCGGGTACACACCCCGTACTCCGTCGCCAACGACCGCAGGACCTGCCGGCCGAACACCGGGGGAACCCGCACCGCCGGCGCATCCTCATCGGCGCTCGGCGCGGCATCGGCCGGCGCGACGATGGCCGCCGTCGTGTCGTCGTCTCCGTTGGTGAGAGGCACCGGCAGCATCATGGGCCAGGGCTACGACTGGCCAGGACCGGAAACCCCTGCCACACAACCGATCCCGGGCCCGGCACGTGTCTCGTTGTTGTGCGTTAGTGTCCGTTGTTGTCCGCTGAGTACCGTCAGTGGACGTAAAAACCTGGCGACCGTGAAGATCCTGCCAAAATGAGAGTGGGCGTGTCGCGGTCGGAAACTCCCGCGATCGGGGCTCTGCACAGCAACGAGGCATACGACCACGCCGGACTACCCAGCGGAACGAAGGTTCTCGTCCAGGACAAGTCAACGATCCGGTGGGCCGGGCCGACTGCCGTTGGGCGGCTGTTGGATTCCGGCGACGATGGTCGCGGCGACAACGTGTCGTGAGATATCGAGGTCTTGCGAGTCCGCTCGCAGTACGGCAGAGGCTTGCTCAGGCCCGCACCGGTGGCTGGTCATCAGCACGCCGATCGCCTGATCGATGACGGCACGCGAGTCCAGCAGCCGTCGCAGTGTCGTCGCTGAGCAGCGTGTGGGCGGCAATCCATCCGGCAAGGCCCAGAACGCCGGCGGCTCGGTCCGCGAAGCGCCGCCGCCGACTGTCGCTGGCCATCGCCGAAGCTGGCGGTCGGCCGAGTACAGGTTCAGCGCCCCGAGGATCTGTCCGTCGACCACCATCGGCATCGACAGCATGCTGCGTAACCCGTGGGCGATAGGCGCGCGACTCGAAGGCACTCCACTGCCCCCGGTGCGCAAGATCATCGATCTGCACCAGCTCGCCGTTGTTCAGCACCCGCAAGCACGGGCCGGTGCCCGCCGCAAACTGCAATTCGTCGAGCTGCTTGGCCCAGGGGTCACTGCCGGCCATGGTGACCGGACCGTGGTCGGTGCGGGCGGCGATCGCGCAGGACAGGCGCCCGTCCACCCCACGGGCGGCCAGCACCGCTAGCTCGGCCAAGAACGCCTCGACGGCATCGGTCGCGATCAACAGCTCATACATCTCCGCCGCCGCACCATGTCGATCGACCGGACGCGGGGGCCCGGGGTAAGGAAGGCTCACGTGCGGTCTCCGGCGTTCATACGGCGACAAACTAGCCTAGTGGTGTCTCGTGCGCCATGCGCTGTAGGGAGGAGGGCCGCAGCGTCGTCAGACGCATGGCAGGTCACCAGGAAAATTTGGTCGTCCGGCGCCGAGTGTGCCTGGAATCTTCTCCGTTGGGCATTTCGAGTCGTCCGCACGAATATCAAATTGTTGATCGAGCCCGGTGATCGTGAGCAATTTCAGAGTGCTCGGGGGGGGGTTGACGATGATCATTGCCCCCCCTTCGGCGCGCAATGCGTGGTGGCCGTCAAGGAGCGTGGTGAGGCCAGCGCAGTCGCAGAAGGTGAGCGCAGCCAGGTCGACGATCACGGTGTGTTCGGGCGCCTCGTCGACCCGGCCGATGGCCACCTTCAGCCATGGAGCACTCGCCAGATCGAGATCGCCGATCACCCGCACGCGGCCGCGCACGCCGTCGTGACTCAACGACAAGTCGAATCCCTGCGGAGACCCACGATGCGGGCTCAAGTCATGCTCCCCTGACGGCGGGCACCGCCGACGGGGGATGACGTGTCGGGCGGCGCCAAGTGGACGAGCTTCTCGGGAGCTGACTGCCCAACTTTCTCTAGGGTAGCCCCTCGACCTCGCCCTGGACACTCATCGCGGGGGCCGCTGACGTGCTTCGCTCAGCTACTGCTCGAACTGTGCGGAGGATGGTCGTCCCGGGCAGCGGACGTCGAGGACGTCTTCGAGGCGATTGAGGGTGATGAGGCGTTCAAGCTGTGGCGGCGGCCGCATGATGACCAAATGGCCTCGTGCCCGCTGGAGGGCGTAATGGTGTGACACCAGCAGGGCGAGGCCGGCCGCGTCGCAGAAGGTCAGCCACTGCAGATCGACGATCACCGTCTTCGCGTGACCATCCCGGCTTGCCCCGGTCAGTGCCGCGTCCAGGTCCGCCGCCGTGGCCAGGTCCAGGTCGCCGTGAGCCTCGACCAGGGACTGGCTGCTGTCGTGACTGACCGCCAGCCCGAGAAGCGGCGACCCATCGACCGGCGGCTGCCGAGCCTGCTCCATAACCCACCCCCGGCGCCGAGCGACAACCCCTCACACACGGCCGTGCTATTCGCTCCAAAGCAAACTTGAGAATGCTCTCGGGGTCTCGCTGCCTCCGACGCTAGACCGCAGTCTCGCCGCTTCGCTCGCCAACGGACACACCGTTTACACTTCGCCGGTACAGACGGATCCCGGCCGGGTGATCATCTGCCGACTGGTGTGAGCCCTGAATGCGTCAGCAAACATCGATGCGTCTCGAATCAGCCTTGGATTCAGCCACTGCCGAATTGAGCAATTGAGGATCAAGCGCGCCGCTCCGCGGCGCACGCTGGCTCGCCGCACTGCGCGCGGCCTCCTCCGTCGGCCGTGCTCGGCGGCAGCCGCTCCCGCCCTGCGCGGCGCGAACAAGCCTGTCATCGGCAACCAGCATCCTGCGCCAGTGTCACACCGCTCCGTCGATGTCCGACGGGTCCTCGCCGACCCGGCAGTCCCGGCGCCCGCCAGGAGACGTCGACCAGTCTTGGTCATACCCTCGCCGACGGTGCACCAGTGGCGGCCGAGACCGGCTCACGCATGCTCGACCGGTGAGCCGTTGGTTCACCTTGGTGAACCGGCCCGCAGGTCGACGACTGCCCGAGCGGATACCATCCGTCTCGATGAGCGCCCGGTCGCTTCGTGGGAGCTACCGGCGCATGGGGGCTCCACTTTCTTGGTCTTACTTCCCCATGCGCTGGGCGTGACCGTCCGGTCCCAGGCACGTAGAGCGCAGGACGCCGCGCATCGTCCGAACAGCCCCCGGAGGGCCCGCCCGAGCAGCCCGCCGACGGTGGCCGCTGGCTGCAGGACCCGTCCGGTCAGTGGCAGTTTATCCCGACCAGCATCCGATCCGGCCCGGCCGGTCCCCCGCCGCCTCCGGCGATGTACGGGCCGCCGGCGCCGAAGCACAGGACCTGGCTATCGCCGGCACCCGTACTGGTCGGTCGGGATCGATGTTCGTGGTCCTGAACCGCGGCGGGCACCGGCGGCGGCGTGGCGAGCACGTCGTCGAGCAGCAGCCAGACCGCGACCGGGAACGTCTCGACATGACTTGGCGACGTTCTCGCCGGAGCCGACGGCATCCAACTTCCCGTCGACCCTGCCGTCACCCGACCCGTCGCCGTCGGACGACGCCGCGCTAGCGTCAGCGGCGACGCGATGACCCTGACGTCGACGGACGGCGGGAACCTCGTGGCGACGATCACCGTGAACTCGGTGACGATCCACACGGGCCCGGGCGGGCAGTACAACGAGTCGCCGACGAAGGGTGAGTACGCGGTCGCCGACGTCACGGTCACCGTCGACTCGGGTAGCTACGACTACTCCGAGGACGATTTCGCCTTCCAGGAGCCGGACGGGACGACGTACTCGATGGACGACGGGAACGGCTCGGACTCCGGGTACGACCCGTCGCTCGACTTCAGGACGTTGCCAGCGGGTGGGTCGAAGCGCGGACGATGTCGTGTTCGACGTGTCGAAGGTGCATGGCGGCCAGATCACGCATGGTGGACGGTTTCGCCGGGTCGGAACTGGGCTACTGGAAGGTCGCCGTAGCCCCGATCCTCGGCGGCGTCGTTGCCTGCTGGCTGCGTCGTGTCGCGTCTACAGGTGGACGTGCTGATCGTCCTCTGGCCACCAGCCGCGACTGGTCGGTTCTTGCTAACGAATTTGCTAACGAGATGCCGCGACACGCCTGAGATTCATGGGGGTAGGTCGCAAACCACAGACGATCCGCAAGTCGCTGACCTGCGCGTTTGCATCCGGGACCGACGCCTTGGACGCTGGTTGGGGTTCTCATAACCCAGAGGTCGCAGGTTCAAATCCTGCCCCCGCTACCACAGAAAGTGCAGGTCAGAAGGCCCGTACCATCTGGTCCGGGCCCTCTTTCCTGCCATTTGCTCACGGATTTGCTCACGAACACCATCCGGACCGCCCCCTCCGGGGGCCGCAGGGGTGGGTGTACTGGCTGAGCCTGAACGCGACCGTGCGGGCTAGCTGCGCTTGTAGCGGCTCGCCCGGTACTCCTCGACCCAGCGCTTCGAACTGCGCCACGAGCCGTCCTCGGCCTTCTGAGCACGAAGGCGCCCACGGTCGATCGCGGCGCGCAGAGCGGTGACCGTGAGGCCCTGCTTCTCGTTCGCCAAGCTCGCGAGCGGGACGAGGCGAGCGGGGCCGGCGACGGCTGGGACGACGAAGCGGTACAGGTTATTCGTCACAGCCCGCGCAATGAGTTCGCCCATCGGCCCGTAGTCGCCTTTGTCGGCTCGCCGCATCGCCCTGAGGTAGGCCGCGCGCTCGCTCTTGAAAACGATCGCGGGCGGGTAGCCAAGGCGCACGAGTACGAGGTTGAGCAGCAGTCGCCCGGCGCGGCCGTTGCCATCCAGGAACGGGTGGGTGCGCTCGAAGTCGTTGTGGATCTTCGCGAGTCGCTCGGGGAACGGCACGTTGCTGTTTTTGCGCAGCGTGTTTACCGCCGCCACCCAATCGGTCATGAGGTGGCCGATCTCGGAGAACGGCGGCGGGGTCATCCCCTCTGGGAACGGCTGGATGTCGTGCTGGCGCCAGTTCCCCGGTTCCTCGGCCGTTGTCGCGTGCGGGTGCGGCGCGACGTTCCAGACCGGCTGCATCGCGGCGTGGTGCACGGTACGCACCTCCCGCAGGGTCAGGAGCTTGCCGTCGGTCCAGTCACCGGGATCGAGCGCCTGTCCGTACACCCATCGGGCCGCTTCGGCGTAGCCGACGACCTCCATGTACTCACGCAGTTCCTTCGCGCCGACGGCACGGCCTTCATCGAGCAGTTTGCGCACCTGATTGAGGACGAGGGTGTTGCCTTCCAGCGCGGTGGAGTGGTGAGCCTCTCGGTGCCACAGGTCGTCCCAGATGTCCTCGGCCTCGGCAGGGCTGGGCAGGCCGCCCATGCGGTCGCGCAGCTCGATGATCGCCTCTTCGAGACGGTCGTAGATGCTCTGCCGGGACGGGCGCCCGCGCGCCATGTCTACCTCCGCTCGGTCTTCGAAGTTGTTGTGCTCGCCGCTAGATAAACCCAGCGCAACACTTTCGGCCATGGAAAGGCTACCTCAGAATGTGTTGCGTTGGGCGCAAGGTAAATACAACACAACACTTTTGGTCGGCTACGAGCGGAGGTGCGCGGACGGCTTCGAAGGCAGTCAGGCCTTCTCACTGGCGTCGGGGCGGTCGCAGCAGCTACCGCTTCGCACTGCGGCGCGGGCGAGCGCCGCGGCGGCGGGGCTGATCCGGTCGCGATCACCGGCCGATCCAGTCGCCCATTGCGGGGACGACCCCGGACGCTGCCTGGACGTCGGTCGGTCGCAGGTAACCGGCCGAGGTCAGCTCGATGCCGCCGCCCTCAGCGCGGCGAGGAACCATCGGTAGGCAGCCACTGCCGCGACAATCTCGTCAGGGTCGCGCGCAGCGCCCCGTTCAATTCGTCCAGGTCGAAGAGCTCCGGGTCGTCGAGTACCAGCGCCAGGCTCTCGGCGTCGACCGTGCCACCGGAGTCCTCCGGCGGGGCTGCCCGCCTCCCGGCCACCGCGACCGCCGCGGGGGAGTCGGGTTCGGCAGGCCGCACCTCCTCCAGGCGCAGCGTCAGCTCCCAGGAGTCGCCGTAGTCGTACAGGTACAGGAGCACGTCGCCGGCGTCCTTCAGCGTCTCGTCCAGCCGCACCTCGGAGGCCGCGAGGCCGCCGTCGTCCTCCGCCGCACCCTCCTCGACGTCGTACGGGCACAGGAACAGCTGACTGGTGCGGTCGAACGGGGGTCGCGGCTACCCGCTCACCACGGTGGGCGCTGGGGCTGTGGCGGGACCGGCATGTCCAAGGCCGCATCACGCCGACGCAGATCGAGGTCGGGCGTCGCGAGGGCGCGGACCGCGGCGGGCGTGAAGCCGCGCACGATCAGCCAGACCCCGAGCGCGAACTCGAACGCGGCGATCGGAAGTGCAGCGATGGCCGCGGCCGGAGAGAACTGGCCGTACGCGCCGAAGAAGACCGCGAGGTCGGAGGCCAGCAGCAGGGGGGCGCCGACGAACGCGATGATGGGCAGGATGCGGGGCACCAGGCCCGACCGGTACAACACGTAGCCCAGGAGCAGGTCGCAGGCGACGGGCATGAGGCTCTGCGAGAGCAGGAACGTCCAGTTGTAGGCCGCGACCAGGCTGTGGCCGACGGTGATCAGGGAGGCCGTGTCCGCGCCCGCGGTTCCGGCGACGTTGTTGCGCAAGGTGATGATCGACAGCAGGCTGATGACGCCGACGAAGATCAGGCTGGATTCCAGCACGCGGGCGGTGACGAACCCGAGGGCGGCCGTCTCGCTTTGTCGCTTGGCCACCGGGTACAGCACCACGGCCGTGCCGATGCCGGCAAGGGCGACGATGATCTCGGTGAGGGCGCCCAAGAGCACGCCGGTGGTGCTGCCGGTGCCGAGCACGAAGTTGGCGTGATCTTTGATCGGCTTGTAGAGCGCGAGAGTCGGGATCGACACGAACGTGATCAGGTACAGCACGCCGGCAATGCGGGCGGTCCGCCGCATCGGGTCGGTTGCCGCACCCGTCGCCGCAGGAGTTTGCGCAATGGCGCTCATGTGGATCTCCTTCGGTAGTCCCGGCTCCACCTGACCACCGATGTGGGTGACGCCAGCCCGTACCGCCCCGTCGGTGGATCCGGCCGCAGCGTCGGCCGGTCTGCCCCTCGTCCGCAGGCCGCCCGCGCGGCCAGGTTGGTTGCCGAGTCTCAGCGTTCGCGCCATCGTTGGGGTGGCTTTCCCGCCCCCGGCAGGCGGTTTCTCACGGTCACCGCGGTCTCAGTCGGGGCTCGTGTCGCCGAACTCAGGTCCTAGGTCCCGAGCTTCGGTAATCGAGAAGCGTAGCCCTCATCTGGTGCGGATGTGATCGAACAGTGGTAGGGGTCACGGGCAACCCTCGGGCAAGGCCATGTCGACCTCGCTCAGCCTGTGCGCCACCTGAAGCCGTCAGATGGGGGAACTCAACCCCATCGTCCCCGGTCACCTGGCGCGGGACAGAAACCAATTGCATGCACTGCCGAATCCGACGACCCCGGGCGCGACGGGGCAGCCAGTGCGCGCAGGGTGATCGCGGGTCCAGAGTCGTCAGGTCAAGCGCGACCGTCGGGTTGGACGGGGTTGAAAGCTGAGCCGTCTGCGGCGCAATCGATCCAGATAGACCTCCGGATCTGGCTTGTGGGCCGCCACCTCGTCGCCTGTTGCAACAGTGTCGAACATCTCGAAGGCGCCTACGCGGGAAAGATGCCTCTGTACCCATGGCAACGGCGACCTGCTCGCAAGTGCCGGGCGAAGGCCGAGTGACGGTGCATCCCTCAACCAATCGCGGAGCCCCAGGCTTAGGTCCATCGACCGATGCAGACGGTCGCGGTGGTCCGTACGCCGCTTGTGGCTAGCGGCGCGGTCGAAGGCCGGGCCGACCCGGGCAGCGGGCTGGTCGTATCTGTGCTCGGTGAGTCTCCGCCGTGACCGGGCCAGAAACCGTCATCGAGATCGAGGTCCAGTCCGTGGTGGGCTCACTCGACTCGCCAGCTTTCGACCATCGTCGACTCGGTATCCATCAGCAGCCCATCGAAGTCGAAAGCGATCGTCTCGAACGCTGCTCGACCGGTCGTATTCGTCATTCCACCCACGGCGGGCACGGTACCGAACCAGATTCTTAGCCCGCATGCCCGCATCGGCCGTGAGTGTCCAAGGCGGCCGCGCTCGTTCCTGCTAACGAATTTGCTAACGAGTTTCCTCGACACGCCTGAGATTCAGGGAGGTAGGTCGCAGACGACAGATGATCCGCAAGCCGCTCACGTGCACGTTTGCACCCACGACGGATGCCTTGGACGCCGGCCGGCGCTCTCATTCGAGCCGTGGAGCTGTTCCACCGGGTGGGTCGACGCTGGTTCTGCCTACGGTGTGGCGTCAACGACAGCGCTCCACTCCTCGGGATTGATGGGGAACGAAATGTGTTCGTGGGTGATCAACCACCGGTCACTCAACCGCTGGAGGCACACGGTCGCACGCACCCACACCACTACGTCCTGCCCGTTCCTGCGGGTGCCGCTGTCGGGATGGAGCATGTGCGCGAAGGCCACGCTGCCGCTCACTGCGAGGCTCAGTTCGTGGGTCTCCAACCCGATGTCGCCCTGGTACTCGGCAAACCATCGCAGAAAGTTTCTCCGGACCGCGTCGGCGCCAGCAAACTGGTGCGGCGGGATGATGTCGAAATACACGATGCCCGGTGAATACAGGGACATGAGCCGGTCGATGTCTCTGGCCCGGCAGGCCTCAACCCGGCTGTCGAGCACGGCCATGACTTCGGCGTGGGGTGTGACAGTGTGATTCGCAACCATGGTCTCTCTCTCGCGCCTGGTCCGCGTTAATGCGGCGGCCGTACTGGGTCCGGCGGCCCGTCAGTACTACGACGAGGCAGCACCGTGGAATGTGACCTGCTGCCGGACAAGAGGGCACCATGCACGCCTTGGTAGGTTCGATCGAGTGATCTCGGCGAATGATCGGCTCAGCGAGTGTCAGCGTGAGCTGTTGAACCAGTGGCTGCCCGGCGCCACGGTCCGTGCGGACCACAGCTGGGGCCTCGTCGGCACAACCGTGCTTGAACTCTCACATGGTCGGAGCCGTTACATTGTCAAAGCCGGTGACGCGAAAGATCATCATTTCAGCCGTGAGATTCGGGCGCACCGCGCGTGGCTGACGCCGTGGACCTCGATTGGACGGGCTCCTCGACTGGTCCACGCCGACGAGACTGCCAAGCTTCTGGTGACCAGCTGTCTTCCCGGTCAGCTGGTGCAGGGCACGAGCGACGAGCAGTCACCGGACACGTATGCCCAGGCCGGAAGGTTGCTTGCCCAGTTTCACGGGCAGCTTTCCCTGCAGGACGACAAGTTCGCCGCGCACGAGAAGGAAGAGGCACTCGCGGCGCTCGACAAGCCGCATCGAATCGATCCCGACACCGCAGAGCGTCTCCGCAGCCTCGTTGCGGCTTGGCCGACGCCACCGAGCACCATGGTGCCGACACACGGTGACTGGCAGCCGCGCAACTGGCTCATACATGACGGCATCGTCAGCATCATCGACTTCGGCAGAGCAGACCTACGTCCAGCTCTCACCGACTTCGCTCGGCTCGACGCACAACAGTTCAGAGGCGCCCCCGCCCTCGAGGCGGCATTCTTCGACGGATACGGCCAAGACCCTCGTGACCAAGCTTCCTGGCAGCGCATCCGCATCCGTCAAGCGATCGGCACCGCAGTATGGGCTTATGAGGTCGGCGATGAGCCCTTCGAGCGACAGGGCCACCGGATGATCGCAGAGGCTCTCGCGGACATAGACGGAAGGAGCCGGTAGACGTGCGTGAGGTGGATGCCGACAGTCCGGTCGTGTCGCTCTCGGATGGCGTGGTCACTCTCCGACCTTGGGCGAGAGATGACGCCGGGTTCATGGCGGAAGCGTTTGCCGATCCGGCGATCCGGCGCTACAACGGGGCCCACGACCGACTCGGGCGACCGGCACCGCCGCTCTCGATCGAAGACGCTGAAGCGATCATCGACGAGTTCACGTCGAGATGGCGCGCGTTCGACGCGGCGGAGCCGCCATCTGGCGTTGCGTTCGCGATCACGGACGCGGCCTCCGGTGACCTGGTCGGCTGCTGCGGCGTCGATGACTGGTCGAAGGCAGACGTAGCGCAGTTCGGCTACTGGATCGGGCCGCGCGCGCGAGGGCGCGGGTATGCGACCCGGGCGGTGGTTCTGCTGACCCGGTGGTTGTTCGAGCTCGGCGCAGCTCGCGCCTTCCTGACGGTCGAGGCGGACAATGACGCGTCAGCTGCGGTGGCTCGCCGAGCGGGGTTCGTCCACGAGGGAACGATGCGCGCACACGGTGTGTGGCAGGGCGAGCGCTGCGACGTGATGTGGTTCGCGGCGCTGCCGCTGGAATGGACTCTGCGCGAGCCGGACGAACCAACGTGATGTGCCTGCCTGAACGGACAACAAGGTCGGCCACCCGAGGAAGCCGCGAGAACCGAGCCGTCGTGCCTACCGCATCTCGACCGGGTCCTCAGCCTGGGCGACGCTGAGGTCACCGACAGCGAGCCGGCGGGACAAGATCGCCGCGGCGAGAAGCAGGGCTGCCAGGACGACCCAACCGGCTCGGCCGCCCACTGTCAGGAGCAGGATCACAAGAAGTGGGCCGAGCGCCTGTTGGACCGACATCGTGGTTTTGAGCAGGCCGAGGACGGTGCCGGCCGCACGGCCCTCGGTGAGGGCGACCGTCAGCCAGGCCTCGGCGGCCGTGTGACCCGTCTCGCCGAGGGTGAGGAGGACAACTGCGCAGACCAGCACCCCCACCAACGCCGCCTGCGGCACGGTCGTGCTCAGGGCGAACGCCAGGCACGCCGCGCCCAGCAGCAATCCGGTGCGCGTGAAGCCGACCGGGCCGCCCGAGCGGGCGAACCACCGCGCGACCGAGACCTGCGTCGCGGCGACCAACAACGTGTTGAGCGCGAACAGAGCCGGGCTGACGGCGGGGCTGACGCTTGTGGCCAGCACCCACGCGGGCAACCCGACGATGAGCAGGCTGTCGTGGAGCGCCAGGACGCCATGCAGCCCGAGCAGCGCCGCCGGGCGGGGCTCACCAAGCAACCCGCGATAGGTGGTGCGTTGTTGGTCCTCGCCACCCGGTCGGCCCGGCCGCGGAAGGCTTGCCACGAGAGCCGCACCCACGACGTACGACGCGGCGTCGGCGAGCACGGCGATGACCAGCGCCGCGTCGCTGCCGGCGAGCAGGACGCCGGCCGTCGCCAGCCCGCCGAGGCCGTAGCCCAGGTTGCCCCACGTCTTCTGCCAGAACAGGACGCCGATCCCGTCCCGGCTCAGCCCCAGCGCCAGGGCCGCGGTGCCCGGTCGCTCCATGCGCGACGCCACCGCCAGGACGATCGCAGCCGCCAGGACCGCGACGAACGACCGGGCCTGGGCATAACCGGCGAGCGCGGCGGCGCAGGTCAGGAAGCAGGCTGCGACCACCCAGCGGGCGTCGAGCCGCCGAAGGAGTCGCCCCGCGACCAGCGGCGCCAGCGTCCCGACCAGCCCCGCTGCGCTCGACCTGGTCGCCACCGTGGCCGACCGGCCGGGGGCTCACCGCGACCGGCTCCAGACCCCCGACGACCTCGATCGCTGGCTGGTGGAGGCGGATCTGGTCAGGGCGCCGACCGCCTCGACAGCGGAGCTCACCGACGCACGGGCGCTACGGGAGGCGGTGTGGTCGCTGGTCGAGCGCTCGCTGGACGACCGCACACCGCGACCGGCGGACCGCCGGCTCGTCAATGAGTGGGCCGCCCGGCACCCGCAGGTACCCCAGCTGGGGGCCGGATGGTCGCCGGCCCCGGGCAGTCGCACTGACGTCGAGAACGCGCTGTCGGCGCTGGCGCGCGACGCGGTCGACCTGCTCGCCGGGCCGGACCGGACCCGGATCCGGCGCTGCGGTCGGTGCACCCTGCATTTCGTGGACCGCTCGCGGCCCGGCACCCGCCGCTGGTGCTCGATGGAGCTGTGCGGCAACCGCAGCAAGGGCGAGACGTTCCGGGATCGCCACGGGCGCCGCCAGACCTAGATCCAGTGATGTATGCGGTTGAAGAATTCGCGATCGGCGGGGAAGGTCGGGTCCAGCCTCGAGAACTCTTCCGCGGTGACCCACCGCGCTTCGCTCACCTCGGCTGGGTGGGCGTTCACGTCGCCCGCTTCGGCTTCGGCGGTCCACCAGTGCAGGAGGAACCGTCCGTCGTCGCTCTGTGACTCCCACACCTTCGCCAGCGGCGAGACGTGCAGCCCGACCTCCTCATCGACCTCCCGGATCAGAGCTTCCTCCTGAGTTTCGCCGGGTTCGATCTTGCCGCTGAGCGGGGCCCAGAATCCTGGCCGTCGAGCCTGTGGGCCCCGGCGTATGACCAGCATCCGGTCGCTCCTACGCAGCACCGCGACGATTGCCTCGTTCTTGCCCATCAGGGACCTCCTCGTGGCCTGGCTCTGCTGAGCGGTTGTCAAGACCTGTGGATGGGCGCCGTACCGATCCAGCGGTGATAGGCCTCGATGTCGACGTTGCTGCCGCACACGATCGTGACGACGTGTCGGCCGGCGAAGCGGTCACGATCTTCGAGGATCGCGGCGAGGCCGAGCGCGGCGGACGGTTCGACGACGAGACCGGCGTGGTCGAAGAGCATCCGCACGGCGGTGATGATCGACGCCTCCTGGACCAGCACGGCGTCGTCAGCGACCTGGAGGAGGTCGTCCAAAACGGCCGGGATGGGACGCCGGCCGGCGACGCCGTCGGCGATGGTGTTCGTCGAGTCGGTGGTGACGACGCGCCGTCGGCGCCACGAGTAGGTCATCGCCGGTGCGCCCAGCGGCTGGACGCAGATCACCTCGGCCTCCGGCGCGAAGGTCTTCACCACATGACCTACACCGGTGGCCAGCGCCCCGCCGCCGAGAGCTATCAGGACGGCGTCGAACGACCGCCCGGAATCCACCAGCTCCAGGCCGATGGTCGCCGCGCCCTCGCAGGTTTCGAGGTCGAGGCTGTCTTCGACCAGCCGGATGCCGTCGTGCCGCGCGACAGCCGCCGCCCGCTCGCGAGCCATGTCGAAGTCGCCATCCACCAGCTCCAACCTGGCGTCCAGTGCGCGGATGCGGTCAAGCTTGGCCGCAGGCGCAGAGCGCGATGCCACGACGGTGACGTCGAGCCCTCGCCCGCGGCCGGACCAGGCGAGAGCCTGGCCAAGGTTGCCCGCGCTGGCGCACACCACGGCTCGCGGGCCACTGTCGGCGAGCAGGCTCGCGATGACCTCGGTGCCGCGGGCCTTGAAGCTGCGGACCGGGTTCGCCGTTTCGAGCTTGATGCTCACGGTGCACCCGAGGGCGGGCTCCAGCGCCTCACAGCGGTATAGCGGGGTGTCGAGAAAAATCGGGTCGACCACCAGGCGAGCCGCGCGGATCCGAGCAGTGTCGAGGCGCGTCGAGGATTGGTCAAGCCCGGTTGATCCGCGTGTCATGCGACGTGCTCACCTTTTCCTGACTCGTCCGCGGTGCATTCGCCGAGCAGCAGGGCAGCGACGGCCTCAGGGTCCTCACGCATGGCGTTGTGGGCGGTTGGGAGGTCGTGGACCTGCCACTCGGGATCGGCTTGGAGTCGGGTGCGGAGTCCAGCGAACGGCGTCCGGTCTTCCCATCCCGAGCAGTAGATGAAGTCCCGACGGGGGACATTGGCAAACCCGCCCGTGAGCCTGACCGACTGCATGACGGAAGCGAGGGGATGGGGACGGCGACGGGGATCTCCGCCGTCCGGCGGTCGGACGGCATAGCCGGTGGCCGTGGCGCCGGCGGCGAACAGGTCCCGGAAGTGGTCGTTCGTTGCCGACCACCACGACTCGCCGTCGCGCGGTACGAAGGCGTCGAGATGCACCAGTCGTGAGATCCGGCCGCCGGCCCGATCGGCGGCGGCAGCGATCACCATCCCGGCGTAGCTGTGGCCGACCAGGGTCGCGCTGGTGATGTGGACGCGATCGAGGTGACGTAATACGTCGTCGGCGTGGGTGTCGAGGTTGGTGGTCGCGACCGTCCCGTCGTCATCGTCTGGCCGCAGACCGGTCAGGGTCAGGGCGTGAACGTCGTGACCGGCACGCTCCAGCAGCGGAACAACCTCCTCGAACGCCCAGGAGCCCTTCCAAGCACCGGGCACGAGTACGTACGTCGCCATGCTTTCCTCCATTTTTCGCAGGCCGCGGTCTCCAGGCAGTGTCACCGGATCTCGGCGTGGCTTGCTACCGATAAGATGCCAACTGATGCCTGTTCGCCGCCAACCCCGCCGGACCGCCGGTGTGACGTCACATGTGTGGCCGTCCGGCGGGCGCCACGTCTGGCCATCCGGCGAAGCAAGCGCAGTGCAGTCGCACGCACGGGGACACCTGGTATACGCAGCCAGCGGTGTCTTGGCAGTTCACACCGAGCGCGGTACGTCGATCGTTCCCGCCAACCGGGTCGCCTGGACCCCCGCCGGGTTCACGCATTACCACCGTGCCCACGGCGACACCGACATGCGGATCGTCTTTCTCGCGGCATCCCTCGCTCGGCTGATACCGGACCATCCCGCGGTGTTCCTGACCTCCGACCTCGCCCGCGAGGTCCTGCTCGCCCTGACCGGCCCCCGCAACTATGACGACGCCACGCCTGGCTACGGCCGATCCGCCCGCTCTCGCCTCCTTCGAGTCCTCGTCGATGAACTCCGCGAAACACACGAACAGCCACTGCACCTGCCGGAGCCACGGGACGACCGATTGCAAGCTATTGCCCGGATGTTGTACGAGACGCCGGCAGACAACGCCACCCTGGCCGAACTGGGGAAGACGATCGGGGCCAGCACCCGCACCCTCAGCCGACTGTTCCGCAGCGAACTCGGCATGACCTTCTATGAGTGGCGTACGCAGGTCCGCATCTACCACGCACTCGTTCTCCTCGCCGATGGCCGCGACACCACCCAGACGGCCTACGCATGCGGATGGGCCAACCCCAGCAGCTTCATCGCGGCATTCACCGCCATCGTCGGAACGACACCGGGCCGCTACCGAACACGTCGCTAGACCCATGGTCCGGGCCTCTTCCATGCCCCTCAGGCGCCGGTCGAGGTCAGGGGACCGCGTTCGAGGATTTCGGCGAGCAGGTCGGCGGTGGCGGTGAGATGTTCCTGTTTCCAGGTCCGTAGGCTCCACGCCAAGTGGGTGAAGCCGATCTGCAGCTCGTAGCAGTGGTGGCGTACTGCGGCGTCGACGAGGGCGCTCCGGTCGGCTCGTAGACCCGGATCCCGGAGAAGTCCGGACAGCGGGTCGATGCCGGCGATCCCCGGGTAGAACACCGGCGCCCAGACACTGCACCAGGCGGCGTCGTAGAGGAAGTCGCCGCGTACCGAACACTTCCAGGAAATCACCGCGTGAACCCGGCGACGGTCCGGGCTCACCAGCACGTTGCCGTGCAGGAGATCACCGTGGATGAGGTCGCGGCGCTCGGGGCAGGCCTCGATCAGCGTCCGCACCCGGTCGCAGACCGCTGTGGACAGGGCCGCGAGCTTCGGGTCGGCGGCCAGGGCGGCGCTCCATCCGTGCGCCCGATTCCCCGGATCGTCGACCAGCTTGGCGAGGACGAATTCCCGCCAACTGGGGACCGGCGTGCCCGCCGGGTGCCACATCACCGGGGTACCGGGGGGTGCGGGGACCCGTTGGAGCGCGACGAGCAGGCGGGTGAGGGTGGGGGCGACGGCATCTTCAAGCTCGACCGGCGTGTCCTCCAGGAACTGCCCGTGATGACGTACCGATATGGCGTAGGCCTGTCCGGTCGGTGTCGTCCCCACCTCCCTGACCTGCGGTACCGGAAGCTCCGGTCCGCTGAAGGCCATAGCCATCCGGTCGGTTTCGTACCAGGACCGTTCAGGACCGAAGCGGATCACCAGCTCTTCCTCGCCCGCTCGGTAGGCCCAGGCCGATGACCATGCCCCGCCGGTGAGGGGCTCCAGGTCGCTGGGAGTGGCGTCGGAGTGCTGCGCGAGGAATGCGGCGACCTCATCGTGCGTCGGGTGTTGCATCCCGCCAGTATCCGCCCAGGTTGTCCGTCGGTCAGACCGCGATTGCGAGCTTTCCGCGGACCTGGCCAGCTTCGAGGTGACGCATGGCGTCGGCCGCCTCGGCCAACCGGTAGGTCCTGTCGATGACCGGCGTGAGCCCGCCACCTTCGGCGAGTTCGGCAAGGCGTTCGATGTCGGCGAGGGTCTCCTTCGGGAATCTGATGGTGAGCCGCTGACGGACGAACGGGGAGAGGGCGATAGCCCGCATCTGGCGGCTCAATCCCGTCCAGCGGCCGCCGTCCTCGCCGCCGACGATGACCAGCGTCCCGGATCTGGTCAGCGCATGTCGCAGTCGCGAAAGCGATGAGCTGCCGCCGATGTCGAGGACGACGTCGTAGCGCTGCGGGCCGTCGGCGAAGTCTTCTTCGGTGTAGTCGATGACGTGGTCCGCCCCGATCGAGGTGACCAGGCCCGTCTTGGCGGTGCTGCACACGCCGGTGACCTCAGCTCCGAAGATCTTCGCGAGCTGCACGGCGAACGTGCCCACGCCACCGGACGCACCAATGACCAGCACGTGTTGCCCCGGCTTGACGCGCCCGGCGTCGCGAAGGCTCTGCAGGGCGGCCAGTCCGGAGACGGCGATGACCGCCGCCTGCTCGAGCGTGAGGTTCGATGGCTTCCGTGCGAGCTTGTCCTCGCGGGCGCAGGCGTATTCGGCGAAGGAACCCTTGCCGATCCCGAACACTTCGTCACCGACCGCGAACCTGGTCACCCCGGCTCCGACCGCCACGACCACCCCGGCGACATCGAGCCCGGGAACCTGCCGCTTCGGTTTGCGTACCCCGAAATAAAGGCGGCCCAGGAAGGGGAGACCCGTCATCGCGTGCCACGTACCGCGGTCGATCCCTGCGGTGTGGACTCGAATCAGTACCTCACCGCTGCCAACGGATGGCCGGTCGATCTCGGCAACACGCCACGTGTCCGCGGATCCGTACTCTGCCTGCACGATCGCCTGCATCTGCCGGCCCACCTCACTGCCGAATTGAGCATAGGTGATCAGTCACGGCAGAATCTCGACGTACCCGTCGGTTCCGTGCACCCGGATCCGCTGCCCGTCGCGGATCAGCCGGGTGGCGTCCACCACACCGACGACGGCCGGCAAGCCGTACTCACGTGCGATCACTGCGCCGTGGGTCATCAGGCCTCCCACCTCCGTGACCAGGCCCGTGATCGCCACGAACAGCGGCGTCCAGCTGGGGTCCGTGAAGGCGGTGACCAGGATGTCGCCCGCTTCGAGGTCGGCCTGCGCCATGTCCAGGATGACGCGGGCCCGCCCTTCGATGACCCCGGCGGAGACCGGTAGGCCGACCAGGGCACCGGTCGGCACGTCGTCGCGCCGGTAGGCGCCGGTGATGCACTCACCGTCCGAGGTGAGCACCCGGGGCGGCGTGAGCGCTTGGTTCGACCGGAGTGCCTCCTTCCGCTGCTGGATGAGTTCGTCGTCCACGTGGTTCGTGCGCACGACGTCGCGGAGCTCGTCGAACCGGAGGTAGAAGATGTCCTCCTTCTCGCGAAGCACGTGGGCCCGAACGAGGCGCTCGGCATCTCTCAGCAGGGCCTGCTTGTAGACGAAGTAGCGGCTGATCATGCCGTACTTCGGGTATTCCCGGTACCCGATGAAGGTCCGCACCCGGTCGATCATCCGCTTGGTCTCGTCGGCCTTCCGTTCCCCGTCCGGCATGGCCCGCAGGCGCTCCAGCACGTCCTGTTCCTTTGCCCATGCCTCCTGCCGCCCCACCTCGAGGCGCCGCGCGCCGGCCCCCGGCTCGAAGTTGTTGATGTTGCCCAGGATCACGGGCACGAGACTGGACGGGCGCTCGCTCCAACGCGGCCGCGTGATGTCGATCTCGCCGACGCAGCGCATGCCGTACTTTTCGAGCCACACCTCGATGGCGTCCCGCGCTTCCTGCCCGCCGGAGAGCTTGGCCAGCCCGTCCAGGAAGCCCTCGTCCTCGACCTGCTGCAGGAGCGCCACCACGTCCGGATGCGGGCGGATCACGTCCGCGACGTCCAGGAGCGCGAGCCCCATCTCCGATGTGACGTTATGGGGGACGGACTGCGTGAGCGTGTCAGCCGCGTTCTTCTCGCCCAGCCATTCCAGTAGCTGATCGTTGAGCCACCACGCGGCCTCCATCGCCGACATGAACACCTGATGGCTCTGCGGGTCGAACAGGATCCGTTTCAGCTCCTGGATATCCGCCTGGATGAAATCGAGGAGCGCCTCTCCGGACTTCGTCCGGATGTCGCGTTCCGAGGCGGCGTTAGATGCCTCGCTGCGCCCGATCAGCTCGGTGACGACGGCCGGATCGGTCTCGATCGGAGCCGACGCGCCGCCGGGCAGTGGTCCCGGCGGACCCTCGTCGGGTAGTTGCCGGATGAAGCCGTCGCGCTCCAGGATGGTCTGCAGCGCGTCCCCGATCAGCGGATCGGATCTCCCCAGGGCCTCCAGGACGGCGGTGCGGCTCGCCGGCGAGGCCAGTCGTTGGGTGACGTCGACGAACAGACGGCCGCCGGCCTCGGCCATGGACGCGCGGGTCGTCATCTGCCAGAAGGACAGCCCGAGGGGCTTCATGGGGTCGGTCATCATCTGCTGATGACCGACGGAGACGTAGACGTGGTTCTCCCGGTCGCCGGCCTCGGGGATGGGGAACAGCGTGGTGATCGGCCGGCTCTGGACGATCTGGAAGCCGTCGTCGGCCAGGCACCATTCGATGTCCTGGGGGCGGCCGAAGTGCGCTTCGATCCGCCGGCCGAGCTGCGCGAGCCGGATGACCTGCGCATCCGTCAGCGCCGGCTGGTCCTGGCGCGCCGCATCGATCGACTCTTCCTGCGTTCCGCCCGCCGGTGTT
The DNA here is from genome assembly GCA_963828605.1 of uncultured Actinomycetota bacterium. Taxonomy (GTDB): domain Bacteria; phylum Actinomycetota; class Actinomycetes; order Mycobacteriales; family QHCD01; genus DASXJE01. Next base: position 147,929 of record CAWHER010000002.1, read on the forward strand.
GCGTGGATCGCGAGCTGTTTGGTGCCGACCGCCTTGGCGACGACCTCGCCGTCGCGCACCTTGTAGACGTCGGCGTTCACCAGGCCGGAGACCAGGGCCTCACCGAGGCCGAAGCTGGCCTCCACGGAGGCGACCCTCCGGTCGGACGTGACCGGGTCGGCCGTGAACAGGATGCCGGCCGCGTGCGGGAAGACCATCCGTTGCACGACCACGGCCATGTGGACCGTGCGATGGTCGATGCCGTTCCGCTGGCGGTAGGTCACGGCCCGCTCGGTGAAGAGCGAGGCCCAGCACCGGCTGACGCGCTCGAGAATCGCGGCCGGCCCCACGACGTTCAGGTAGGTGTCCTGCTGGCCGGCGAAGGAGGCGGTCGGCAGGTCCTCTGCCGTCGCGCTGGATCGGACGGCGTAGGCGGCGTGCTCGCCGAGGTTGGCCAGAGCGTTGGTGATGGCCGCCGCGAGATCGCCAGGGATGGCGATCTCCTCAAGGGTTCGGCGGATCTCCGCGCTGATCGTGCGGATCCCGTCCCGGTCGTCCGGGTCCAGCCGCGACAGGTGGTTGAGCAGGTCGTCGATCGGCGGCGCTTCCGCCACGATCCGCCGGAAGGCGTCCGTCGTCACACAGAAGCCGGCCGGCACGCGGATGCCGTCGATCCGCGATAGTCCGCCGAGGTGCGCGCCCTTGCCGCCGACGACCGCGACCTGCATCTCGTCAACCTCGTGAAGACCCAACACGTACTGCTCAACCATCGCAATCCCTCCGTGGCAGCTGGTCCGGCCGCCGATTCTGCGGCCCGACCCGGGTCTTGCCGCAAGCCCCCCGGTGCGCTATACGTTAGAAGTGGCAGGGAGTGGGACTCCCTGCCTTTGTCGTCCCCCGGAGACTGACAGCCTCCGGGCGAGGCAGCCGGAGGGCTACCGCTGTGATGCCGACCACGGCTGGGACCATGACAGTCGTGACGATCCAGCACCCGCAGCTGCTCCGACGCGGCCTGCGGCTGGAGTACGCGACGCTCGGCTGGAACGTGGTCGGCGTCGTGGTCCTGGCGGTCAGCGCGATCCTCGCCGGGTCGCCGGCTCTGGCCGGGTTCGGCCTGGACTCATTGATCGAGATCGGCGCGTCGCTGGTCGTGGTCTGGGAGCTCACCGGCGCTTCAGCTGCCCGTGAGGAGCGGGCGATGCATCTGATCGGCGCCGGGTTCGTCGTCTTGGCGGTCTACCTGATCGCCCAGATCGGCTACACCTTCGCCACCTCCGGCAGGCCGGCGGGCTCGCCGATGGGGATCGCGTGGACGGCGATGACGTTTGTCGTCATGGTCGCCTTGGCCCGGGGGAAACTGCGCACCGGGCGAGCCCTGGGCAATCCGGTCCTGCGCACTGAAGCCCGGGTCACCCTGATCGACGCGTATCTTGCCGCCGCCGTCCTCCTTGGACTTGTCCTGAACGATGCGCTCGGCTGGTGGTGGGCCGACCCGGCCGCCGGGCTGGTCATCGTCTACTACGCCGCCCGCGAGGCCCACCACGCCCTCAGCCACACCGTCCCAGCGGGCACCTGACAGGGAATCGTCGGCGCGCCTCCGCTCGCCCCGGTCGTGGATCTGTGCCGCGTCGTCGTGGTCCTGCGATATCACGGTCTCGGTAGACTCCAACGGTGGTCGAGGACCCCGTACGCGTGCTGCTGTTGGAACAGATCCATCCCGATGCCGCCGAGGTGCTGGGCTCCGCCGGCCTCGAGGTCGACATGGTCGACGGCGCCCTGGACGAGGGCGAACTGATCCACCGGCTCGCCGGTGTCACCCTGCTCGGCATCAGGTCCAAGACGCACGTCACGGCACGGGTGCTCGACGCCGCGCCCGACCTCATCGCGGTCGGTGCCTTCTGCATCGGCACCAATCAGATCGACCTGCGCTCCGCGGTCGAACACGGGGTCACCGTCTTCAACGCGCCGTTCTCCAACACGCGCAGCGTGGTCGAACTCGCCATCGCCGAGATCGTCGCGCTCACCCGCCGGCTCACCGAGAAGAACGCCATGATGCACGAGGGCGTCTGGGACAAGTCGGCTGCCGGCGCGCACGAGGTGCGCGGACGCACTGTGGGCATCGTGGGCTACGGCAACATCGGCACGCAACTGTCGGTGCTCGCCGAGGACCTCGGCATGCGCGTCCTCTTCTTCGACACCGCTGACCGGCTCGCTCTCGGCAACGCGCGCGCCTGCGGGTCGCTCGAGGAGATGCTGTCCGAGGCCGACGTGGTGACCTTGCACGTGGACGGCCGCTCGTCGAACAGCAACCTGTTCGGCGCCGCGGAGTTCGCGTCGATGAAGCAGCACAGCCTGTTCCTCAACCTCTCGCGCGGCTTCGTCGTGGACTACGCGGCCCTGCGCCGGCACGTCGAGTCCGGGCACATCGCGGGCGCCGCCGTCGACGTGTTCCCGAATGAGCCGAAGAAGCGCGGCGACGAGTTCGTCAGCGAACTGCGCGGCCTGCCCAACGTCGTCCTGACGCCGCACATCGGCGGTTCGACCGAGGAGGCGCAGCAGGACATCGGCCGGTTCGTAGCCGGCAAGTTGCGCGACTTCGTCCTGGACGGCTCGACGGCGATGAGCGTCAACCTGCCGGGCATCACCCTGCCGCAGCCGCCCGACACGCACCGGCTGATCCTCATCCACCGCAACGTTCCCGGCGTGATGGCGACCGTGAACGGCATCCTGGCCGAGCACAAGGTCAACGTCGAGGCGCAACTGCTCGGCACCCGCGGTGAGGTCGGCTACGTCGCGACCGACATCGGTTCCACCTACACCGACGACATGCTCGATCGGTTGCGGACCTTGCCGGAGACGATCCGGCTGCGCGTGCTGTCCTGACGGTGGACGGCGTCTACGGCAGATCCGCAGCGCTGTATTGATGGGGGCCTGACCGGTCGATACGGTCCCCGCATGACACGACCGCGGATGAAGATCGGGGCCGTCACGATTACGGCGCCCTCGACACCGCACGCCCCGGAGCTGGCCAGGTTCTATGAACGACTCCTGGGCTGGCCGATCGTCGATGAAGGGCCGAAGGGCGGCTGGGTCCAACTCCGTCCGCCCGAGGGTGACGCCGAACGAACGTTGCTCGGAATCAACATCGAGTCTGACCAGGAGTACGAGCGACCCGTCTGGCCGAGCCGGCCCGGCGGTCAGAACGCGACGATGCACCTCGACATTGGCGTCGATGACCTGGACGAGGCCGTCGCGTGGGCACTCCAGGCAGGCGCGAGTCAGGCCGAACACCAGCCCCAGGAGCACGTTCGGGTCATGCTCGACCCCGCCGGTAACCCCTTCTGTCTCTGCCGCTGACCCGGATCTGACGGGACACCGTTCGGGGAAGCCGGGCCACAAGCTCATATGACACGGATTTGTGTCATCACAGCGATACGCGTATGGTGTGGTCGTGCCGACCGACGCTGAGATGACGTTCGCCGATCACATGGGCCGCTTCTATGCGAGTCGATACGCCTATGCGCCCATGGTTGGCCGACTACTTGGCTACCTCGCGGTCTGCGATCCCCCGGAACAGAGCATCGGTGAACTTGCCGACGCGCTGCTTGCCAGCCGCAGCGCGATCACCGGCGCGGTCAAGGTTCTGGAGACCGCACACGCTGTCCGTCGATCCCGGGTGGCCGGCGAGCGGATGGATCGGGTGCGCATCGACATGAGTTCGCGGCGGTCATTTGGGCTGGATATCTCCGAGTACGAGGAGATGAGTGAGTTGGCGCAGGAGGGCCTCGAGGTGGTGCGGGGCGCCCCGGCGGAACGACAGGCGGCGATGTTGGAGATCTCGGCGTTCGCCGCTTTCGTGCTGGAGCGGATCCCGGTACTGCAGCAGGAGTGGAAGGACCGCCGTGCGGCACTGGTCGCCGATGGAAAGCTTCCCGACGATCCCGGGAGCAGGGGTCGGTCATGAGCGGTGCGGCTGCGGTCCGGGCGTCCGGGGTGTGCAAGTCCTTCGGGGAGACGGTGGTGCTCGACGGGATCGACCTCACCGTCGCGGCGGGCACGATCTTCGCCCTGCTCGGCCCGAACGGCGCGGGCAAGACGACGATGGTGCGGATCCTGTCGACGCTGATTCTTGCCGACTCCGGGCAGATGCAGGTGGCCGGCCATGACGTCGGCAGCGACGCGGACGGGGTGCGGGCCGGAATCGGGGTCACCGGCCAGTTCTCGGCGGTGGATGATCTGTTCACCGGCGAGGAGAACCTGCGGTTGATGGCAGACCTGAACCATCTCGGCCGCGTCGCCGGTCGACGGCGGGTCGCCGACCTGCTGGCCCGGTTCGATCTGGTCGATGCGGCTTCCAGGCCGGTGTCCACGTACTCCGGCGGGATGCGGCGGAGGCTGGACCTGGCCATGACCCTGGTCGGCTCCCCGCGGGTGATCTTCCTCGACGAGCCCACCACCGGACTGGACCCGCGCAGCCGGCGCACCATGTGGCAGATCATCCGTGACCTGGTCGCCGGTGGAGTCACGATCTTCCTCACGACCCAGCAACTGGACGAGGCCGATGAGCTGGCCGACCGGATCGCCGTCCTCGACCACGGCCGGATCGTCGCCGAGGGCACCTCCGGTGAGCTGAAGCGCCGCATCCCCGGGGGGCACATCGGGCTGCACTTCGCCGCTCCGGACACTCTGGACGCGGCGGCGAGCATTCTCGATGGCGCCTCGCGCGATGACGACAACCTCGTTCTCCAGCTGCCCGGCGACGGCAGTGCGGCCTCGCTCCGAGACCTGCTCAACGAACTCGCCGACGCCCGCCTTGACGTCGCGCACGTCTCCTTCCACACACCCGACCTCGACGATGTGTTCTTCGCGGTCACCGGCCAGGCCGGCGCCAAGGAAGTAGCGCTGCAATGACCACCCTTGCCTATGCCGCCGCCGACTCGGCCACGATGCTGCGTCGCAACCTGCGGCGAATACGGCGCTACCCGTCGTTGACGCTCATGATCATCGGCATGCCGCTGGTGTTTCTGCTGTTGTTCGTCTACGTCTTCGGGGGCCAACTCGATCACGGCCTCAGCATCGGACTCGCGGGTGGACATGCCGGCCGGGCCGGCTACCTCAACTACATCGCCCCCGGCATCCTGATCTTGACCATCGCCGCCACCGTCCAGGGCACCGCGATCGTCGTGGCGATGGACATGACCGGCGGCATCATCGACCGGTTCCGCACCATGGCGATCGCCCGCGCGTCCGTGCTCACCGGCCACGCGCTGGCGAGCCTCATCCAGACGATGGCCGGCATCGCCGTTGTTCTCGGCGTCGCGGTCGCACTCGGGTTCCGGCCCGATGCGAGCCCGGTCGAGTGGCTGGCCACAACGAGCGTGCTCGCCGCGTTCACGCTTGCCCTGGTGTGGCTGGCCACGGCCCTCGGCCTGGCGGCGAAGAGCGTCGAGACCGCGAGCAACACACCGATCTTCCTGACCCTGCTGCCTTTTCTCAGCAGCGGCTTCGTCCCCGCCGCGACCATGCCACCCGGGTTGCGGCAGTTCGCCGAATATCAGCCGTTCACGCCCGTCATCGAAACAGTGCGGGGATTGCTCACCGGAACGCCGATCGGCACCACCAACGGCATCGCGACGATTGCCTGGAGCGTCGGCATCGTCGTGGCCTCCTACCTGTGGGCCAAGCACCTCTACAACGACCGCTCTGCCCACTGACCAACCACTACCCGCGCTGACCGCCCCGGTTCCATGATCGTGATCGGATTCATGCGGCGTTTCGCGGTTTTTTCCGATCACGATCATGGAGGCGAAGTCCCCCTAGGCGACGGTCGTGGAACGTGATGAGTGATCCTGTGTCGAGAAGCTCTGACCGGCTCCGCTCACCAGGTGAGGGTCGCGGAAGGCGCGGCCACGACATCAGGAGATCACCATGCCGAAGTACCTCCTCCTCAAGCACTACCGCGGCGGCCCGGAGCAGCACCGTCCCTTCCCCCCGATGGATCAGTGGGCCCCCGAGGACGTGGAGGCGCACATGGCCTTCCTCAAGCACGTCAGCGAGCTGCTCGAGGAGAACGGCGAGTTCGTCGGCGCGCAGGCGCTCACGCCGGCGCGCACCTGGGTGCGCTACGGCGGCCCGGACGCCGCGCCGGTCACGACCGACGGCCCGCACCCCGAGACCAGTGATCTGGTCGCCGGCTGGTACATGATCGACGTGGAGTCCCATGAGCGCGCGCTCGAGGTCGCGGCCTACGTCTCCTCCGAGCCCGGCCCCGGTGGCGAGCCGCTCTACGAGTGGATCGACGTCCGCCAGGTCATGTCCGACGCGCCCTCGGACGCCTGACCCGGCGTGATCGACGACCCGACCCGACCGCTGGACGAGGGCGCACTGCGCGCCCTCGTTCCTCGGGTGCTGGCGGGCATGGTCCGGCGGGGCGAGGACTTCAGTGCCGCCGAGGACGCGCTGCAGGAGGCGCTGGTGGAGGCGCTGCGGGTGTGGCCCGAGCACCCGCCGGGCGACCGGCGCGCGTGGCTGGCCACGGTCGCGACCCGGCGACTCGTGGACGCCCGTCGCAGCGAGGCCGCCCGTCTCCGCCGCGAGGAGTCGACGTACGCCGAGCCGCGGCCCGGCGCCGCCGAGGAGGGCGACGACACACTCTTCCTGCTCTTCTGCTGCTGCCACCCCGACCTCACGCCCGCCTCCCAGGTGGCGCTGACCCTGCGCGCCGTGGGCGGCCTGACCACCCGGGAGATCGCCGACGCGTTCTACGTCCCGGAGGCCACGATGGCGCAGCGGATCAGCCGGGCCAAGCGCGCCCTGCAGGGCCGGCGGCTGGACCAGCCCGGCGACCTCGCCGTCGTGCTGCGGGTGCTCTATCTCGTCTACACGACGGGGCACGCGGGGCGGGTCGACCTGGCCGCCGAGGCGATCCGGCTGGCCCGCCAACTCACCCTCGCGACCGACGAACCCGAGGCGCGCGGGCTGCTCGCACTGATGCTCCTCAACCACGCCCGTCTCCCGGCGCGACTCGACAGGCAGGGCCGGATCGTCACCCTGGACCGGCAGGACAGGGGCCGCTGGAACACCGGCGAGATCGCCGAGGGCGTGCGCATCCTGCAGTCGGCGCTGGTGCTGGAGCGCCCCGGCCGCTACCAGGTCGAGGCTGCCATCGCCGCCCTGCACGACGACGCGGCCAGCCCGGCGGAGACCGACTGGCCGCAGATCCTCGCCTGGTACGACGACCTGGTCGCCCTCCCCAGCGACCCGGTGCATCAAGACCCGGCCGCGGTGCTGGGCCGCGCGGTCGCGGTCGGCCACGTGCTCGGTGCTGCCGCGGGGCTGCGCGAGACCGATCGGCTGTGCGACGTGCTCGGCGACCGCCACCGGTGGCATGCGGTCCGCGGCCACCTGTACGAACTCGACGGCGACCTGCCGGCCGCCGGGGCGGCGTACACGGAGGCCGCCCGCCGGGCCACGGACGTCGCCGAGCGCGACCACCTGGTCCGGCAGGCCGCCCGCGCGCGGGCCGACGGGATCAACGCATGACGGTCGGAGATATTCGGGAGCGCCTCGAACGCGCTCTGGGTCAGCCGGCGAAGGAGTGGGTCAGGCCCGACACCGGCCTGTCGGCGGCTTTCCGATCGTCGATCACGCTGGACGACGGAAACCGCGTCTTCGTCAAGGCGGCAACCGACGAACAGACCGAGCGTTGGCTCCGTACCGAGTACCTCGCGCTCCGACATGTCCCCGAGCGCTTCGTCCCGGAGGTGGTCGCCTGGCTCGACGAACCCGGTTCGTATCCCATCCTCGTCGTCGACGACCTCGGTCGCGCGCACTGGCCGGCCAGCCATCAGGGCGTGGACTGGCGGGAGGGTGACATCGACCGGGTACTCGCCGCGGTGGTGGACCTGTCCCGCGTCCGGGCGCCAGACGTGTTCCTCCCGTCGCAGCGGGCTCCCGCGTTGTGGACGGCGCTGGTGCGCGAGGGGCCGGACCGGGATGCGTTCCTCCACCTGGGTCTGTGCTCGGCAACGTGGCTCTCCCGTGCCGCCGCCGTGATCGTCGACGCAGAGGCATGCCTGGACGGGAGTGGCGACCGGGTGGTCCATGGGGACCTTCGCAGCGACAACATCTGCATCGAGCCCGAACGGGTGGTCTTCGTGGACTGGAGCGACGTCTCGCGCGGTCACGCCGATCAGAACCTGGCGCTCCTTCTGCCCACCCTCCACCTCGAAGGCGGTCCGCCGCCCTACGACGTCATGCCCGATGGCGGTGGGTGGGCGGCCGCCCAGTGCGCCTCGATCGTCCGACGGATCCTCGACGAACGTGGGTTGCCGCCATGGCTTGCCAGTGTGTTCGTCCGGTTGGCCGCGATCGACCTCTCGTGGGCCGCGTCGTGCCTCGGCCTCCCGCAACCCGACGGCATCGACTGGCAGATGATCTGACCGCGATGCCGCGGGGCCGCGTGCCTATCCGGCCGAACGGTGTGCGGTGTCGGACGGGAGTCGGTGGAGCAGCACAGCCGCGACGATTCCCGCAGCCGGCGGCAACGCGGCCAGGACACCCCACACCGGCGGGAAGATCTGCGTGCCGTACTCGGTGGACGCGAGGAGCAGTCCGGCCAGCGCGGCGGTGATCGTGATCACGACACCGGCAAGGACCGGCGTCGAGCGCCTGCCTGCCCGCACGGCTCGGCCGACGGGCAGCCACAGCAGCAGTCCGATCACACCGACCAGGTAGACGAGGCCGTAGAGCAGATTCGGATCGGGTCGCTTGCCATACGCCGCGTACATCGTTCCGGCGTGATCGGTGAGGCTATGGACCCCGGCCTGGTCGATGATCGCCGCGGCAACGAGGACGGCCGACAACAGGACCGCCGCCGTCACGGCACGGGCCGCCCCGCGCCGGTCTCGCGGCGCCGTCAGCGGAGGACCGCCGATCGTTCCAGAAGTAGATAGTGACTGTCTCATGAGAGTGACTCTAGATATCGGCGAAATGGAAAGTCAAGGGCATTAGACAGTCACTTGCTCGAGCCGGTGCCTCTCTACTAGCCTCGGGCGATGGGTACCGGGCTTCGCGAACGCCAGCGGCTCAAGGCGATGCGCACGATCCAGGAGCGGGCACTCGACCTGTTCGACGCGCGAGGGTTCGGTGCCGTCACGATCGAGGAGATCGCTGCGGCGGCGGAGGTGTCCCCGTCATCGGTGTACCGCTACTTCGGAACCAAGGAAGGTCTCCTGGTGGCCGACGAGTTCGACAGCATGAGCCAGGAGGCAGTCGAGGACATCCTCGATGTGGACGATCCGGTCGGCAGCCTGCTCCAGATCGTGCTCAGGTACGAAGCGACCCCGGACCGGACGGCACCGGACACGCGCCAGGCGCCGCCGACCGCGGAAAGCCCGTGGCGCCGGGTGCGCTACTTCTTCCAGGAACCGTCGGTGCGGATGGCTGCCTGCGCGGCGCTCGACCGCGCAGGCCACCGGATCGCTCCCTTGCTGGTGACCACCGGGGGGATGACCGAGACCCAGGCACGCGTGGCGGCACACGCGCTGGTGTTCGGCTACTTCGCCGCGCTGGAGAACTGGTACCTCGACGGCGGCGTCCACCCGATCGCGGAGTACGTCGACGAAGGCATGCGGCCGCTACGCGGTATCTGGTCCACCCCGGAGGGTTCGGGTGCGCCCGGGACGCCGCCGGCCCGCTCCCGCCGACGTACTCAGTAGCTGAAGGTGGTCGCCGGCTCATCGCCGATCCACTGCCACAGCGGGACGGTGCCCTGCACCTCCGCGCCGGCGATGAGTGCGTCCCTGTCGAGATTCTTGGCGTCGAAGCAGATGGGGCAGACATAATAGCGGCCGCCGGCCGCCTCGTACCGCTTCACCAGATCCGCCAGCGGGGGGCATCCGTCACAGGCGACGCCGACCGTGGTGCCCTTGAGGGCGAGCCGCACCGCCTCCTTGGTGAGGAACATCAGGCTCGGGCGGCCGGACTCGGCGGCGCCGACGGCGACGAGATAGGCCACCGTCACCTTCTCCGCGTCTTCGAGTCCTGTGGTCAGACTGATCACTGCTTTTCCGGACATGCAGGTCTCCTCGTGCTCGGTCCCACCGGTCGTGGCGGGCCGTCTCACGGGCTCCGGCCACGCCTTCACGGTAGGAAGCGCGACGGTCGGTGTCGTCCGGAGTTCTCCCTACGAATCGAGCGGCTCGAGCGTGTCGAGCAGGCCGTGCTGCAGCGCGAAGAGCGTGGCTGTGGAGCGGGTCGACGCGCCGGTCTTGGCGTAGATCCGCTCGATGTGGGTGCCGGCGGTCTTCGAGGTGATCTCGAGAGTGCGGGCGACCTGCCGGGTGGACGCGCCGCGGGCGATCAGGACCAGGACCTGAACCTCGCGTGGGGTGAGACCGGCCGGCCCGGGGTGCCGTCGGGGTTGCTTCTCTCCCGCGGCGGCGAGGACCGCGTCCACCGCGAGCGTGGCGAGCCGCCCGGCCCGCGCTTCGGCGACGAGCGTCGCGGTGGCGTGCTTGGCGGACAGTGCCGGTCGGTGGGGTCGCGGTTCGGTCATGGCCCGGTAGGCGTCGGCGGCCGCCAGGATCCGGGCCGGTGCGGACAGCGCGGCTCCGGACAGGCCGCGGTGATACCCGGACCCGTCGAGTCGTTCGTGCACCAGTGCGGCGACGGCGCCCAGGCGGGCCAGTGCGGCCGGTCGCGCGAGGACCCGTTCGGTGTAGTAGGCGGCCATCCGCATCCGCTCGAACTCGGTGGCGGTGAGCGGGCCGGGCTTGTCGAGGATCGAGGCGGGCACACCGTGCAGGCCGATGTCGTGCAGCAGGCCCGCTCGTCGTACGGCGGTGACCTCGGCGGCGGGTAGCCCGGCGAGGTCGGACGCCTCCGCGGCGAGCCCGGCCACACCCCGGCTGTGCCCGGCCCGCCATGGTGAGCGCAGGTCGGTGAAGTCGGCCACCACCTCGAGCGCGGCGTCCAGCTCCGGGCTGCTCAGCCGGTGTTGGAGCGCGGGGTCGGCCGCGATGATGTCGTGCCAGTCCGGTCCCTCCGTACCGGCGTCGAGCACGTCCGGCGCGACGGCACAGAACGCGTCGACGACAGCGGGGTCGAAATGGCTGCCGCGGCGGGCACGGGCCACGTCGACCGCCGCGTCGAGACCGTCCGTCCGGTGGACCACCTCGACGACGTCCGCGAGATGGAACAGCCGCATCGATCGCGCGATCTCCTCACGACCGATGCCGCCCGGCACTCCCTTGCCGTCCCACCGGGTGAAGAACTGCTGCAACGGGCCGCACACCTGCGGCCCCATGCCGAACCGCTCGGCCATCCTGGACGTAGTCAGGCAATGCGAGACGATCCCTCGCTCGATGACCTTGCCGCCGGTGGCCATCAGCGTCGAGGCCATCCGCAGCCGGTGCAGCCCGGACCCGCCGGCACCGGCACGCGTCAGCATGAACCCGAACCCCGGCAACCCGGCCAGCTCGACCTGATAGCTGTCGGCCCGGAAGGCGATGTCGTCGCCGAACCACTTCGACACCTCCGGCGCGTCCGCGACGCATCCCACCCAGGCGAGCACAGCGATGTAGTAGAGCGCCGCGCGATCCTCTTCGCCCAGGTCGAGATGCTCGCCCAGCCGGGCAGCGATCCGCCACGACCGCAGAACGTGCTCCATGGGCTGGCCCAGACCCAGATCCGTCGCCAGGGAAAAGGCCGCGAGCAACTCGGCGAGAGTGACCCCGTCACGCTCGGACCCCAGCACAGATTCAGCCTAGCGACCAGGCAGCAGATCGGGGTCCGTCACAGGAGAGGGTGAGAACCTCCTCTCGCCCCGTCGCCGGCGAGGAATCTCCTGAATACGCGGCAATGCAGGTTCGCGATCTCGATCCGCTCGATCCAGCGCAACGGATCGCCGTCGTGCCGGTCGGAGGCATGCTCGAAGTCCTGGCGGATCCGGTAGGACAACCCATCCGCCTCGCGGTAGCCCACGCCCAGGCCGGCCTGCTCGATCAGCAACGGCCACTCGACGTCGTTCGCGAGCGAATCCTCCTGCCCCTGCTCGACGATGAGCCGCGCGGCGACCGGTGAGAGCAGGCGGACCGCGAACATCAGATCCCAGTGCCGGCCGGACGCCAGCGAGTAGATGTGGTTGATGATCGTCTCGGTGTCGCGCAGCCGCCGGGGGCAGGCCGCCATCGCCCGGTCGGTGCGGCCCACCACGATCAGATCGGTGTCGAGCGACGCCAGCACCTTCTCCACCTCCCGGCCGTCCGTCTCGACCCACCGCAGCACGTTGTCGAGATCGGAATACAGCACGGCCGAGTCGCCGGACGCGAGGCGAACAGACTCCCGGCGGTGCCGCCCGATGTTCCCGTCCGCCGGTGCGCGTCCGACCACGGCGGCGAGATCGCGTTCGAGGAACGACACCACGGCGTCCGAGGTCGGCTCGGTCGCGAGGATTCCGAAGCCGCCGAAGACCTCGCGCAGCGACGGAGCGGTCCGGTGCAGCGCCGCCAGGAACGAACCGTCCGGGTCATGGACGGTCGCCGCCAACACCGGTCGGTCAGGCTTGTTCATGCAGTGCTCCCTTTGCCCGGCGACCAACGACTCTCGACAGTCGGGGTATCAGGTCAGGAGGACGGCGAACCGATCGTGGGCGCCCCGGACCCATTCCGGCCGGTTGTGTTCCCACAGGAACTGCGCGTTGGCGACGCAGCGGGCCTGGGCCCATCGGCGTACATGTTCGCGGTCAAGTCCGGCTGCCTCGGCGAATATCGTCACCCAGCGCCCTATGGCCGCCTCGTAGTCGCTCGGGTCGAGGAGATGGATGGCTGCGGTGCGGAGCGTGGTGATCGCGTCGTACGCCGGGTCCCCGGCACAGCCTCGCGGGTCGATGACCTGCCAGGGTTCCCGGACGCCGCGCAGCACGTTGTTGAAGTGCAGGTCGCCGTGCACCATCGTGTCCGGCTGGTGGAGACAGAGGTCTCGGACGGACTCTTTCGCCGCGTCCACGACCCGCGCAGGCAGGCGTCCCGCGGCCCGACCGATGGTATCGGTCCACGCCGGTGCCTCGCCGGACAGCCGCGGCAGGTGCGCGGGTGCCGGTACGGCCAACCTACGGGCGAGATCGCCGACGATCGCGAAGCAATCGTCGACCGGAACCGCCTCGTGCGGCCGGTCCGGCCCGATCCGCTCGAGCAGCATCGCGAACCGCTCCTCGTCGCTCGCGAGCAACGCCACGGCACCGCGGCCTTGCCAAGCCGCGTAGGCGTCGGCCTCATGGCGGGCGCGTGGGAAGGACACCTTGATGACGACCTCGCCGTGTGCGGCCGACTTCGCCGGCAAGACGATGCCCACCTTGCCGCTGGTCGCGGGCCCCACGGGCACGCAGTCCCAGCACTGCAGCAACTCTTCGACGAGCGTCGGCAGCGACGCCAGCCATGCGACGCCCGCGGCACCTTCCCGTGTCACGGTGGATCGTTGCAGCACTTGCGGAATCTCCACCACGGTTCGCGCTCTCTCCTGGTCACCCGGGGCCCGCTTGCCGTCGCACACTATTGCGGTCCGCCGTTACCTGGGCTGACGATCCCCGGCAGACACACGGTCCAGGCTCGGAGCGGACGCCGGCGTGGTGGTCACCGGTGCGTCGACCGCCCCGGGAAGCCACATCGAGAGCAGTACGGCGACAGCGCTGAAGCCGACGGTCCACCAGAAGGCGATGTCGAACCCGGCGGCGGGGTCGCCCGGATGGGCCACCAGAGCACGTTCGAGGATCACGGCGAGGACGGCGGTACCGAACGAGCCTCCGATCTGTTGCGTGGTGCGGGTGAGCACGCTGGAGTGGGCGACCTGCTGCTTGTCGAGGCCGGCGTACGCGGCCGCCATGACCGGGATGGTGACCGCGCCGAGGCCGAATCCGCGTGCTACGAGGGAGATCGCTAGCAGCCACGCGTTGGTATGGGCGCCGGCGATCGCGAACGGGATGGTGGCCAGCGCGACGATGGCGAAGCCGCTCGCGGCGATGATGCGGGCGCCGATGGTGTCGGTGAGGCGGCCGGTGACACTGCGGCTGAGCAGCGTTCCGACACCCTGCGGGATGAGCATGATGCCGGCGGTCAGGGCGCTGACACCGCGGGCCTGCTGGTAGTAGAGCGGGAGCAGCAGCATTGCGCCGAAGAGAGCGAAGCCGGAGAAGAACAGCACCGCCGAGGCGGAGGCGACCGGGCGTCGGGTGAACAGGCGGATGTCGGCGATCGGCCCCGTGCGCCGCCATGCATAGGTCGCGAAGGCGATCAGCATGGCCGCGCCGATGATCCACGGCAGCAGGACGTCCGGGTGGCCGAAGCCGGCGGCGGAGCCGGCATTGCTCAGGCCGAACAGGACGGCGGCGATGCCCGGCGCGAGCAGCGCCAGTCCGGCGACGTCCAGCCGCGGCCAGGTGACCGGCGCCGGGTCCTTCGGCATGTGGATCGCAGCCAGCAGCAGGCCGACGACGCAGAACGGCACGTTGACCCAGAACATGAACCGCCAGCTCAGCTGGGTCAGGATCGCTCCGCCGAGCAGCGGGCCGAGGATCGGGCCGAGAAGTGCCGGCAGCGCCACGACGGTGATGGTCTTGCCCAGCGCCTTGCCGCCTGCGGCCTGCATGATCAGGGTCGTCATCACCGGCAGCATCAGCCCGCCTCCGACGCCCTGCACGACCCGCCAGGCGATCAGTGAGTCCGCATTCCAGGCCAGGCTCGCGCCGATCGACCCGACCAGGAAGACGGCGAGGGAGAACATCCACAGCCGCTTGCCGCCGAAGCGCCGTATTCCCCACGTGCTCAACGGCACCGCCATGCCCAGTGCCAGCAGGTAGCCGGTGGAGACCCACTGGATGGTCGAGACCGTCGCGTGCAGGTCGGCCGCGAGCGTGTGCAGGGCGACGCTGACGATGGTGGTGTCGAAGACGACGGCCAAGGCGCCCACGACCAGGATCAGCCCGGTCTTGAGGACCTGCGGGTCGATCGGCGGACCGGCCGGCCGCCGGGCGGACTGCGTCGTTGTGGTCACGGACTGGCCTCTCGAATAAGAGTGGTTCCCATCTCTTACGGCAGGTTAGGTGGACTTGATAAGGAATGCAAGCGTCTCTAATGTGGGGATGTGGCTTCGCCGATGCCGGAGGAGGTCCGCCGCCGACGCCGCGGCGAGGAGCTCGAACATGCGCTGCTGCAGGCCGCGTGGGACGAGCTGGTGGAGGTCGGCTTCGCCAGCCTGACGATGGAGTCCGTGGCGGCCCGCGCCCAGACCGGGGTCGCCGTGCTCTACCGCCGATGGGCGAACAAGGACGAACTCGTGCTGGCCGCGATCGAGCACTACGGCCGCACCCGCGCGGTCGAGATCCCCGATACCGGCACCCTGCGCGGCGACCTGCTCGCCCTGCTGACCAGCGTCAGCGGCGCCCGCACCACCTTCACCACCGTGGTCGCCGCGGCATTCTCGGGGCTGCTGGCCGACACCGGCCTGACGCCCGCCCAGGTCCGCGACAGGATCTTCGGCGACCGGCCGCTGTGGAGCGACGAGATCTTCCGACGCGCCCACGAGCGCGGCGAGATCGACCTGGACCGCGTCCCGCCCGCAGTGCTCGCCATGCCGTTCGACCTGCTGCGGCACGACCTGCTCATGACCCTCGAACCACTTCGACCCGAGCGGGTCACCACGATCGTCGACGACATGTTCCTGCCGCTGGTGCGCCGCGACATGGACGCGCCGTCCGCCGGAGATGCCACCTGAACCGCCCGCGAGCTACCTAGGCATCGTCGAAGTCGAGGCGCACGAGGATGCGGGGAAGACGTCCGCTGTGGGCAGACGTGACGAGCACCCGACGGAAACCGGCCGCATCGAACATCGACGCGATGCCTACGTATCCGGCACCGACATCGACCCGGCGCCCCTCCGGATCGATGGGGTAGGCCTCCACGCCCGGCGCACCGGCCCGGCGCGCTGCATCGACCACACCGTCGAGCAGTGCGGTGGAGATTCCACGCCTGCGAAAGCCGGGGCGGATCCGGAAACAGCCGATCGCCCACACCGGCAGATCGTCGATCGCCGGAATGGTGCGGGAGGAACGCAGCCGAGGAGTTTCCGTCCGCACACTGACCCCGACCCAGCCGACCGGCACATTGTCGAGATAGGCGAGGTATCCGGGCGCCGGCGGTTCGCCCGCCATCTGGTCGCGCAGGATCTCCGGCCGAGACCTTCCCCCGGCCAGTGCCTTCGTGTCGAAGCCGCGCCAGGGCTGGCACAGGCACCCGATCCCCTCGCCGCCGGGGAGAAGCTCGCCGACGTCGTCAAATCGATCGACCGTCGCTCGCTCGATGATCGGTATCGGCCCACCTTCGGCGGCCCTGGGCGTCACGCTCGTGATCATAAGCTCGGCAGCTGCCGTCGAGGATGTGTCGGCTCCTGCTGCGCGGCGACGCCGAGCCGGCATTACGTCAGGAGTGGTCGGCGATCTGCGCCGCGAGGAAGGCCCGCTCAGCGTCGTTGGCGGCCAGGTCGAACGCCTGCCGGTAGGCGTCACCTGCCTCGTCGGTGAGGCCGATCCGGCTGAGGAGGTCGGCCTTGATCGCCGGCAGGTAGTGGTATCCGGACAGGCGCCCATCTCGTTCGAGCTGCTCGACCTCCGCGAGCGCAGTCTCCGGTCCCGAGGCCATCGCCAGTGGCACGGTGCGGTTCAGTGCCACGACCGGTGACGGCCACACCTCCAGCAGGCTGTCGTAGAGGGCGACGAGCTGCGGCCAATCGGTCTCGTCGTACGTCGGCGCCTCCGCATACAGAGAAGCGATCGCCGCTTGCAGCACGTATCGCCCGGGTGGTCCGGCGCGCAGGCAGTCGACGATCAGGTCGTGGGCGTCGGTGAGCGCGGACCGGTCCCATAGCGACCGGTCCTGATCCTCCAACCGCACCAGCCGGCCCTCCGCGCCGATCCGGGTCGTGCGCCGGGCATCGGTGACCAGCAGCAGGGCATAGCAGCCCGCGTACCTCGGTGTCGTCGGGCATCAGGTCGCGCAGCATCCGGGCCAGGTGCATCGCCCGGTCGATCAGGTCGGCGCGCACCAGCGATGCGCCGGACGGCGCTGTGTGGCCGGTGGTGAAGAGCAGGTGGATCACGGCGAGGACGGCCCGCAGTCGGTCGGGCAACTCGGCGGGCCGGGGGACCCGGTAGGCGATCCGCGCGGTGGCAATCTTCTTCTTCGCCCGGGTGATGCGCGCCGCGACGGTCGGCTCGGACACCAGGAACGCCCGGGCGATGTCTGTTGTCGCCACTCCGCAGACCAGTCGTAGCGTGAGTGCCACTTGGGCTTCCTGTGCCAGGGCCGGGTGGCAGCAGGTGAAGATCAGGCGCAGCCGTTCGTCCGCTATGACGTCCGCCGGGGCGTCGGCGTCGTGCCTCATCGCGTCTCCCGTGCCGACCTCAGCGGCTGCGTCTTCGGGCTCGACCAGCAAGGGCAGCCGGGAACGTATCGCCCGCTCGTGCCGTATCGCGTCTATCGCGCGCCGCCTTGCCGTCATGGTGAGCCAGGCGGCCGGGTTGTCGGGGATGCCGTCTCCCGCCCATGCCGTCAGGGCCGCGGCGTACGCCTCCTGCACGCACTCCTCGGCAAGATCGAGATCCCGCGTGGTCCGCACCGTCGCGGCGAGCACCCGGGCCCACTCGCGACGGTGCGTGTCCGCGATCGCCGCCTCGACGGTTGCGACATCGGTCACGTCGTCGTCTGCTCCGCCGGCCTTATGAAGCCGCTGTGGATCGGCCGGACCTCGACACCGCCGCCGTCCCGGACCGCAGGGTTGAGCCGGGCAATGGCCAGGGCCGCATCGAGGTCGGGCGCCTCGATCACGTAGAAGCCCGCGACGACCTCCTTGGAATCGAGGAACGGGCCGTCGGTGATGGTGTCGCCGCGGATCGACGTCGCCATGTCCCGGGGCGTCAGGGCGTAGGCCATGAGCATCGACCCTCTCTCGACGAGCTCGTCCGAGTGCCGGTCGCAGGACTCGGTGTCCTCGGGCGTCGCGTCAGGGGCGTGGGCGGAGTCGTGGGCGTAGATGAGGACCGCGTACTGAGCCATGACGGCTCTCCTTTCACTGTCGAATCGATTGTCCATGCACCGTTACGTCGGACGGCCCGGAGGAAATCGACAGGCACGCAGAAAATATCCTGCCGCCTCAGGCTGCGCAGGACCGTCATGCGGATACGGGTGCGGTCCCGTGCGCGGGCGAGGTCACCTGAGAAATCCGGGCGGAGGCGATCCGAGCTGTCATCGGTTGGATCGCGGCCAGGGCGAGGCAGGCTGCTGCCATGGTGATCCACAAGGTGGTCACACCGGCATGCTGGAGTAGCTGCGTGCCTGCGACGGGGGCAGCGATGCCCGCGATGCCCCAACTCGTGCCGTAGGCGGCGAGATACCGGCCGGTGTCAGCAGGGGGCGCCAGATTGGCGACGAGCGCGAAGGAACGACCCGTCAGCAGAAGGTCGCCCAGGCTCCAGACGACGGTCGCTGCGAGGAAGACACCCAGAGTATGGGCCGCCGCGTATCCGGCCAGCCCGAGCGCCAATAGGGCGTATCCCGAGGTAAGGCCGGTCGATGTGGGCAGTGCAGATAGCAGCTTCCAGCGCAGCAGGGGCTGGCCGGCCACGATGGTGAGCGCCGAAGCTGTCAGAAGAAACCCCGCATCGGCCGGCTCGAGACCGCGCTGGGCCAGGGACAGCGGCAGCGTGATCATGATCTGGAGGTAGACCAGGGCGAACAGCGTTCCCGAGGCGAGCAGGACCACCAGGGCGCGGTCCTGCCACGGTGTGACGTCGGCGGTCTCGTACGACGGCCGATGCGCCGTCGGCCGGTCGGCGGGCAACGCGATGCGCACGGCGAGCGCGCAGATCAGGCACGTGGTGGCGTCGGCGACGAACAGCCAGCGCAGGTCCCACCGGCCCAGGCCGGCGGCGATCAGCCCGGCTCCCATGCCGGCTGCGGCCAGAGCGGCGTTCATCAGACTGTAGGCGCGGACGCGGTCGGCGGCGGCCACACCGTCGGCGATCATCGCCTGGCTCGGCGGCTCGTAGAGCTCGAAGACGAGGCCGAGCAGCACCGCGCATCCGGCGGCCACCGCCAGACCGCCCGCGGCGGCGATTCCCCCCTGGGCCACCGCGCAGCCGACGAGGCCGAGGACGATCGTGCGGCGTCGTCCGATCCGGTCGCTCAGACGGCCGCCCACCAGGCGCGAGGGGATGGTCGCGAGCCCGAAGGCCGCGGAGATCAGTCCGGCGGTGGCCACGCTCGCCCCGAACCGGGTGGTCATCGCGACGGTGAGGAAGGACAGGGAGAAGGCGCCCAGCCGGTTGATCGCGCGCGCGGCGATGAGCAGCCACATCGCGCGCGGCAGCGGTGGTCCGGTCGACGACATGCGCATGACCATCACCTCGTCACTGATCAATCGGATAAGGTCAGTGACGAGGTTAGATGGGAAGGGAGTGACCGGTCAAGTGCTGTTCGACAGTCACATTGCGACGTTGCTGGACGTGTCCGTCTCGCTCGTCAACGTGCTGACCGATGGCACCCGGCGGGGCAGGTCCTACGTCGCGCCGCTCGACGGTGACCTTGCCGAGGCTCTCGTCACCGCACTGCCAGTCGGCGGCGTCAGCGCCGCCGACATCGAGCCGGAGCACACCGCGTACCTCGTCCGCACGGCCCAGCAGATGCGCGAAGTGTTCGAAGCCGTCGACGCGGAGCGCTTCGACGATGCGGCCGGCATGGTCAACGACCTCCTGCGCTCCGCCGGATCGCGTCCGCAGCTGGACCACCTTCCGGGTGAGCCCTGGCAGGTCCACTTCCACGGCACGGACGACTCGCTCGCCGTCGGGTGGAGTGCGGGATGCGCCACCGCACTGGCCCTCGCCATCGGCAGCGATCTCGCCGGCCGACTCGGGGTCTGCCAGGCCTCCCAGTGCGACCGGGTCTACGTCGACAGCTCACGCAACGCGGTCCGCCAGTTCTGCTCCACCGCCTGCCAGAGTCGCGTGAAGGCCGCCGCCTTCCGAGCCCGCAAGGCCGCGCGCTGACGGCGCCCCTCTGCCGGCCGGCTGACAGACTTCCGAGGTGATCGGACGCCTCGAGAAGACTGTCATCGACTGTCCGGACCCGCGCGCCCTCGCGACTTTCTACTGCCGGGTCCTGGGCATGAGGATCAACGAGGACGGCGACGGGTGGGTCGTCATCGGGTCGGAGCCCGGCCTGCGGCAATTGGCGTTCCAGCGCGCGACGGACTGGGTGCCGCCGCGATGGCCGGACCCTGCGCATCCCCAGCAGATGCACGTCGACATCCGGGTACCCGATCCTGACGAGGCGGAGCGGCATCTCGTCGCCCTCGGTGCCAGGCGGATACCGGCTGCGCGCGAGACAGGCTTTCGCGTCTTCGTCGACCCGGTGGGTCATCCGTTCTGCATCGTCTTCGGTCGCTCCGGCAGCGCGAAGCAGGCGCTCGCCGCGGCACCGGAATCGGCCCTCGGCAGTAGTGGCTCAAGAGACCGGCTCGCGATACTGTAACGATATATCTCTAACTCGGAGGACGCGTGCTGACCCTGCACGATATGGTGCTCAATCAGACGATTTCCGACAAGGGCGCGGGCGTGCTCCGGGGTCTCGGAGCTGCCGGACGCCCGTTCTTGGTCTACGCGGGTCCGCGCAACGCGGGGAAGACCACCCTGGTGCAGGCGATCCTCGCCGAGGCGCCGGCGGATCTGCCCCGGCAGGACTTCTTCGGGACCGACGACGAAGTCACGTCGTTGTCCGCCGCGCCGACACGCGGCTACCTGGTGGTCGGGGAGATCGGACACCGCGGCAGGCCCGGCTATCTCGCCGGTGCGGAGGTGACGCGGCTGTTCCGGCTTCTCGCCGACGGGTATTCGGTCGCGTCGAGCCTGCATGCCGAGTCGGTCGACGAGGTGTTCGATGTGCTGCGACAGAATGCTGTCCCGTCCGCCGTCGCCGCCGCGGCGGTTCCCTACCTCATCAAGGTCCGCGCGCTCGGCAATCCCGATGACCCGTCGACCAGGCGGGTCGTTGAGCAGATCCATGAGATCGCGCCCGTCGAGGGCGGCGAATACACCCTTTCGCTCGTGTATCAGGGTGACGCCGTACGCGCTTAAGGAGGTGCGTGCGCGAGCCGCGTGCGGCTAGCCTTCGCACAATTACGCAACACCGTCGAGGAGCTGAGGTGCCCGGTCAACCAGGCACGCGCTGACGCAGTAGGTCACTGACCGACCTGTCATCGCGTGCCGCATCTACCAGCGGCACAGCGATCTCCCCTGCCCATATGTGCCTGGGTCCGCGCCTTCGCGCGGCCCGGCACAGGGCATCGCCCTCAGCAACTCAGGGAGTTCTCCAATGCCCGTGCCGCCTCTGCCCACCCGTCCGGAGCGGCGGATCGCACCGAGCCTGTGGCGGGACCCCGACTTCGTCCGACTCTGGGTGGGCCAGACCGCCTCCCAATTCGGCGCGCAGGCGAGCCAGGTGACGCTGCCACTCATCGCCGTGGTGACGCTCGGGGTGGGGGCCGGGCAACTCGGCGTGTTGCGCGCGGTCCAGCAGGTGCCCGTCCTCCTGCTGTCGCTCTTCGTCGGAGTGTGGGTGGATCGGTGGCGGGTCCGCAGCGTGATGGTGCTGGCCGACTTCGGCCGGGCCGTTGCCCTCGCTGTCATTCCGGTCGCCTACCTCCTCGACCGGCTCGGCGTCCCTCTCGTTTTCGTCGTCGGCTTCGTCGTGGGCGTCTTCACGGTGTGCTTCGACGTGGCCTACCAGGCTTCCCTGGTGCAGTTGGTCGAGCGCGACCAACTGGCCCAAGGGAACAGCATGTTGGAGAGCAGTACGTCGGCGGCTCAGATCGGTGGGCCGGCGATCGGCGGCGGGCTGATCTCACTGATCTCCGCTCCGATCGCCGTCGTGGCGAGCTCGATCTTCTTCATCGTGTCGTTCGCCTCGATCGGCCGGATCCGCCGGTCCCAGGTGGTGCCTGAGTACGACGGCCCATCCACCGGACTCATGCGGCAGATCCGGGCCGGACTCCGTCTCGTGGCCGGCGACGCCCGCCTCCGGGCCATCGGCCTGGCCTCCGGGTGCTACCTCTTCTTCTTTGCCGCCGTCATGACGATCTATCTCCTGTATCTCCCACGCACGCTGCATCTTTCGGGCGGTGCGATCGGCCTCGTGCTGGCGGCCCTCGGTGCAGGCTCCCTCGTAGGTTCCCTGCTCTCCACGAGACTGCCGAGGCGGTTCGGGTACGGAGTGGTGTTGGTGGCCGGCGCACTGATCTCCGACGGGGTGCTGCTGTGCGTGCCGGCGGTCCACGGTTCGGGCCCGGTCACCGTCATGCTGCTCGTGACGATCAATGTCGTGTACGGCGCGTTCGGCCAGGCCGTGGACGTCGCCGTCATGGCGGTTCGGCAGGCCATCACGCCCAGGGACATGCAGGGACGGGTTGTGGCCACGATCCATTTCACCGGAGTAGGGATGACTCCGCTCGGATCCCTGCTCGGCGGAGCGCTCGCCGGCGTGGTGGGCTTGCGGACGGGACTGCTCCTGGCCGCCGCGGGGATGTTGCTGTCTCCACTGTGCATCGCTCTGTCGCCGCTGACCCGGCTGGGAAAGAGCCTTCCCCAGCCGAACGCCGACCGCTCCGGCAGTCCACCGATCGCCCCAGGGACGGGCCGCCCCTCGTCATAGCCAGACTCAGGCACCCTTCCAACTCTGGACCAGCCGCACGGCGTCGGCGGGTCCCGCTCTGAGGTGGCGGCGTAGATCGGTGATTCGGAAGGCGATGACGAATGCCTCCCGACAGATCTCGCGCCCGGTGCGGAGTTCGTATTCGAGCACGACATCCTCGGTCAGTGGGTCCGGGTCCCTGAGCAGGGCCCGAAAATCGAAGGAGGCGGGTCCGACGCTCACGCCGGAGAAGTCCCAGACGCCGGAAAGCAATCCGGTGTCGCCGTCCAGGACGATGTTGTCGCTGGTGAAGTCGTTGTCGAGCAGCATCCGGCCACCGAGCCGGCCGGAGAGATCGCGCGCTCTCGCGAGCATGTCGCCCACCTCTGATCGCACCGCCGCAGGTACGTCGTTCAGGTCGATCAGGTCGGCGCGCGCGTCGAGCGTGAAGAAATCGGGTATCCCGATCGCCGCAATTTCGGTCTCGGTCAGCGCATCATGCAGTGCGCCAAGACATTCGGCGATCGAGGCCGCGAGGGCCCGCTGGCGTGTCCTCGTCGCCCCGGTTGCGGGCTACGCTCGCCGACATGGCGGCTACGTCGGCGCGGTACGACCCGGTGGCGGAATGGTATGCGGACGTTTCCGGGGGCTGGGGGAGTGAGCCTTTCGGTGTTCTGCCGGAGGAGGTCGAGGGCCGGCGGGTGCTGGATCTGGCCTGCGGGGCGGGCCGGATCAGCCGGTGGCTGGCCGAGAACGGGGCGCGAGTCAGTGGGATCGACCTCTCCGCAGGCTTGTTGGCCCGTGCACGGGGCCGTGAGGCGGTCCAGCCGCTGGGAATTCGGTATCTGGACGGCGATGCGACGAACACTCGATGGTGGGACGGGGTGCCCTACGACGGAGTGTTGTGCCAGATGGCGCTGATGGACATCGACGACCTCGGTGCCGCCTTGGCGACGGTCGCCGCCGTGCTCGTGCCAGGCGGATGGTTCACCTTCTCGATCCTGCACCCGTGCTTCCCTGGTGGCACGGACGGGTCGTTCTCGGGTCTGCCCAGTTGGCCACCCGAGCACGGCTATGCATATGAGGGCTGGTGGAACACCGGCGGTGACGGGGTGCGGGGACGGGTCGGAGGGAACCATCGCATGCTCTCCACCTACCTCAACGGCGTCCTTCGCGCCGGACTTGTGCCGGACCGGTTCGCCGAGCGCGGAACGGTGGCTCCCGGCATCCTGATCGTCCGGTGTCGGCGCCCTGAGTAGGTGGCAGTACCTCCGGCATGCCGCCGGTGCGGGGTGGTTGTTGGGGCGACATCGTGCGCCGTACTCGCATCTTTGGCCTGGATCGGCGAGTAGCACGCACGATGTCGCCGGGTGCGGGCGGCCGAAGGAGTGACGAGTGTCAGGCGGGTCGGCGTCGGTGCACAGTGAGGATGGCCGCGGCGACGAGAAGGGCCGCGAGGCCGACGAAGGCTGCACTCTCGACCGTCTGAATGAGCCAGAAGTGCGAGGCGACCTGGTAGGTGATCGTGCCGTGGATGCTGAGCCCGTGCACCCGCGCCGCGCAGGTCCCCGGGTTGAGCACGCCGGTGCGCGCGGCGTCGACCTGGAGGTGCGGGCAATAGGTCCGTAGCAGATCGAAGTTGCCCCGGTCTCCGGAGATCAGGTGACCGGTCGGTCCGGTGACGGTGAGGCTGTGCAGCCACGCGTCGGGCGGAACAGCCGCCGCGGCAATCTCCTGCGGTGAGCCCGCGGGATTCCGGATCAACGTGTCGAGCGGGAGGGTGAGCAGGCGGGTGCTCAACGGTGCGAAGTGCCAGCGGATCCAGTGGATCGGGATGCGGGCGGCCGCATAGACGACCAGGGTGACCGCCATGGCAGGGATCGTGCGCCGGATCAGGGCGCTGGCGGCGACGCCGACCGCGAGAGCGAACAGCATGCAGGCCACCGGGACGATGCCCTGGACGTCGTACCAGGTGCTGTTGTAGCGGCCCCCGAACGCCGCGTTGAGCGGGTCCAGAGTCCACGTGGCGAGCAGGCCGAGGATGAGCGTCGCGATGGCGACGACACCGAACGTGAGGGCGATCTTGGTCGCGATCCACCGCAGCGGGCTCACCGACTGGGTCCACGCCAGGCGGTGGGTTCCGGCTTCGTATTCGCGTGAGACCAGCGGCGCCGCCCAGAACATCCCGGCGACGAGCGGAACGGCGATCAGCGCGGAGATGAACGGCGGGATCGCGTGGAAGTCGTCGTGCAGCCGGCCCAGCAGGTCGCCGCAGCCACCGCCGCCGGCGCAGCCGGGCAGGCCCAGGCTCCGACTTCGATCCCGGGCGACGGACCCGACCACGAGCAAGGCGGCGGCGAGCGCGGCGAGGATTCCGGTCCCGACCGCAGCCTGTGCGCGGTGTTGACGCCAGGTCGTCCAGATCATCGTGGGCCCGCTTCCTGCACGATCCCGGCGATCCGCGGCTTCCGGAGAGGGGCGGGCCGTTCGAGGTAGGACAACACGAGGCCTTCCAGGTCGACGGGACTCATCGTCAGCGCGGGGTTGAGCAGCGGTTGGCGGGTACGCACCAGCAGGGTCGTGTGCCGCTCGTGCGGTGACCGGCTGAGCACCTCGACTCCGGCGGGCATCCGGGCGGTGGCGTCGGGTGACCCGGCGACCCAGTGGTGTTCGCCGAGGAGTTCGTCGAGTTCGCCGGCGAGGCGGAGCTGACCGTCGCGGATCACGACCACGTGATCGCAGACCCGGGCCAGCTCGCCGATCAGATGGGAGGACAACACGACGGTGATGCCGGCAGACGTGGCACCGTCCAGCAGGGCCTTGAGGAACTCCCGCCGGGCCAGCGGATCCAGCGCGGCGAGCGGTTCGTCCAGCAGCAGGACCCGTGGCCGTTTCGCGATGGCCAGGGCCAAGGCGACCTGCGCTCGTTGCCCGCCGGAGAGTTTGCCGGCCCGGCGGGAGAGCGGCACGCCAACCGCGGCGATCCGCTCGCGCGCGAACGTATCGTCCCAGGACGGGTTCATCGCCCGGCCGAACCGGAGCATGTCCGCGACCGAGAAATCCTTGTAGAGCGGGCAGTCCTGGGCGAGAAAGCCGATCCGGGCGAGAAAGTCCGGACTGCTGCTCGGCTTGCTGCCGTCGACCCGCAGTTGCCCTTCCGAGGCGGCCAGTACCCCGACCAGCATGTTCAACAGGGTGGTCTTGCCGGCCCCGTTGGGTCCGACCACCGCCGTGACCGACCCGCTGGGCAAGGACAGGGTGCAGTCCCGCAGTGCCCAGAAATCGCCATAGCGGTGACCCGCGCCGACCGTTGCGACCGCGGTATCACCTGTCGTGATCACGCGGTCTCCTCGGCGTCAAAATCCCGCATTGCCGCCCGCACCACGTCCATGATTCCGTCCTCATCGAGACCGGCTGCCCGCGCCGCGGCGATCCATCGCTCCAGCCGACGGGTCAGCGCTGCGACCGAAGCCGGCGTGGACTGGCTGAGGCTGCGCTGAACGAATGTGCCCTGGCCCGGACGTCCGACGACGAGCCCGTCATGCTCCAGCTCCTTGTACGCCTTCTGCACCGTGTTCGGATTGATCGCCACATTCGCTGCGACCTCGTGCGCCGTCGGGAGCCGATCGCCGGGCTGCAGCCAGCCCAGTCGGAGCGCCTGCTTGACCTGCTGCACGAGCTGGGCGTACGGCGCCAGGCCGTTCGTCGAGTCGATCCGGAAATCCAGCACCCGACGACCATAGCCTGCCTAGTGCAATAGGTAAAGTCTGCCTAGGTAAATAGTGAGAGGCTCCGTCGGGCCAGTGGCCGGGTGCCCTCGGGGCGGGGCCGGCGAGCCGGCGGAGGGGCGGTGGGCGAGCGGCGGAGCGGTGGTGGAGGCGACATCGTTCGCCGTACTCGCATCTTGGGCCTGGATCGGCGAGTAGCGCGCACGATGTCGGCGGCGAGTCGGCCGGGGACGGCAACGTAGGACGCTCTACTCGCATTCTGAGCCCAGATATGCGAGTAACGCGTCCGATGTCGGCGCGGCTCGGTGGTTTCGGGCGGCGGGCGATGCGGCCCGGAGGGAGGTCGTCGACCGCGGGCGGGCAGGATGGCACCGCGGTGGTCACCGTCCCGTGAGGTGGGCACCGGCCCGAGGAGGTGGACTGAGCGATGTCGTACGACGTTGTCGTGATCGGCGGTGGTCCCGCAGGGTCGACCGCGGCCATCCAGGCTGCCCGGCTGGGCGCCCGGACCCTGCTCGTGGAGAAGAACGGCATGCTCGGCGGCACGACCACCGCCGCCGCGATCGACATCCCGGGGCTCTTCCACGCCTGGGGGAGACAGGTGATCGCCGGCATCGGGTGGGAGATCGTCCGGCGCGCGGTCGAGGTCGCTGGCGACGACCTGCCCGACTTCGCCGACTGGGACCGGCGCGCATGGCAGCTCAGCGTCCAGTTGCGACGGGAGATCTACGCGACACTCCTGGACGAGGCCGTGATCGGGTCGGGAGCGACGCTGCTCTTCCATACGATGCTCGGCGCCGTACTCCGGGACGGTGAGGAGTGGTGCCTGACGCTCTGCGGCAAGGAAGGGCTGTTCGAGGAGCGGGCCCGCGTGGTGGTCGACTGCACGGGCGACGCCAATGCGGTCGCCCTGGCCGGCGGCGAGCGGGAGCGGAACGAGGAGCGTCAGCCGGCCACCTACAGCGCGTGCTTCAGCGGGTTCGACACCGCGGCGCTGGACTACGACGCGCTGGACCGGGCGTGCGCCGAAGCCGTCGCCGCCGGCGCGCTCCGGCCCACCGACCTGAGCATGCACCAGGACGGCGTACGCAGCTTCCTGAAGTTCCGGGGCCGCAACTCCATGCACGTTCCGGACGTCGATGGCAGCACCAGCCGGGGTCGGACCCAGGCCGAGGTCGAGGGCCGTCAGGGGCTGATGCGGATCTTCCGCTTCCTGCGGGCCCAGCCTGGGCTCGAGGACCTGACGATCGACTACTTCGCCGCCGAGTGTGGCATCCGGGAGACCTACACCATCGCGGGCAAGCGGCGCATCACGGCCGAGGACTACACCAGCGGCCGGCTGTGGGACGACGCGGTCTGCTACAGCTTCTATCCGATCGACGTCCACCGGCCCAGCGGCCATGGCATCGACTACAGGGTGCTGACCAAGGGCACGTTCCCGACCATTCCGCGTGGGGCGTTGCTGCCGCGTGACCTCACGTGGCTGATCGCGGCTGGCCGGTGTGCCGCGGGCGATCAGGCGGCCAACTCGGCGTACCGGGTGCAGGCGTCGTGCATGGCCATGGGGCAGGCCGCCGGTGCCATGGCGGCGCTCTCGGCCCGGTCGGGCATCGAGCCGGAGCAGCTCGCCATGGCCGAGATCCACCAGGCCCTGCGGGAGCACGGCGCGATCGTGCCGGGCGACCTCAGCTAGCCGGCAACCCAGAAACCTGAACCGGCCCGCAGATCTCGCCGGCCGCATGTCGATCCGTCCGTGACCCGTTCGTGTAGAGGGTGACCAGCCGGTACGCCGGAACGGATCCGGGAGCCGGGCGAAATCGAACCTGGGAGACCCGACATGAACGAGCCCCACATCCTGCTCGCCGATCTCGTGATCGGTGAGTCGCCGCGTTGGCACGAGAATCGCCTGTGGTTCTGCCACTGGGGTACCGACGAGATCGTCGCGGTCGACCTCGACGGCAACAGCAAGGTCGTCGCGCGCGACCCTGAAAACAGCCCGCACACGATCGAGTGGCTCCCCAACGGCGACCAGTTGATCGCACCGAAGCGGCCCGACCCGACCCGGCGCCTGCTGCGCAAGGAAGCCGACGGCTCACTGGTCCCGTACGCCGACCTGAGCGGCTTTCCGACCGGCCTCAACGAGATCGTCGTCGACGGCCGGGGCAACACCTACGTCAACGGCCTTGGATTCGACTTCCCGAGTTTCCTGGACAACGTCAAGCGGGACGGCCCAGACGCGCAGCAGGGCCCGTGGCGGGAGCGGGCCGACTTCGTGCCCGGCTTCATCGCGCTGATCACCGCGGACGGAACGGTCCGTCAGGTCGCCGACGGCATCGAGTTTCCCAACGGCATGGTCGTCACCCCGGACAACTCCACGCTGGTCGTCTCCGAATCCTTCGCCGGCCGGCTCACGGCGTTCGACATCGCCGCGGACGGCAGCCTGTCCAACCGTCGGGTCTGGGCGGAGGGCATCGGCCCGGACGGCATCTGCATCGACGCCGAGGGCGCGATCTGGACCTCCTCAGGAGGCAACGCCTGCATCCGGGTTCGCGACGGCGGCGAGGTGCTGCACCGGATCGAAATCGACCGAGCGCCCTTCGCCTGCATGCTCGGGGGTCCGGATCGCAAGACGCTGTTCATCATGGCGGCGGAGTGGCATCCGGAGAACCCGTTCGGCGGGCCGCGGACCGGTCGGGTCCTGACCGCACCCGCGCCCGTCTCAGGAGTCGGCTGGCCGTAGGCGGGCGCTGTATGTGCTCGTCAGATGTGGGTGAGTGCATGCCAGACTGCTCAGGTGACCGACGACCGCGACGCAGGTGCCAGCCGGCTGGCCGCCGAATCGCTTGCGCAGGGCGATCCGACCGGGTGGTTCGAGCGCCTCTATGCCGAAGCCGCGGAGGGCAAGGCGATCGTTCCGTGGGACCGGGACGCCCCGAACGTACTGTTGGTCGAGTGGACCCGGCAGCGCGGGCTGGACGGTGCGGGCAGACGTGCGCTCGTGGTGGGCTGCGGGTTCGGGCGGGATGCCGAACATATTGCGGCGCTCGGGTTTCAGACCACCGCGTTCGACATCTCTAAGTCGGCGGTTCGTGCCGCGCAGGAGCGCTTTCCCACGTCGACGGTGGACTATGTCGTCGCCGACCTGCTCGCGCCGCCCGCCGAGTGGGTAGGTGCGTTCGACCTCGTGGTCGAGTCGATCACGGTGCAGTCGATGCCGCTATCGGTGCGAGCCGACGCGATCCGGAACACCGGTCGGCTGGTGGCGCCCGGCGGGGACTTGATCGTGCTTTCCGGGATCCGGCAGGAGGGCGAGCAGGTGGACGGTCCGCCGTGGCCACTGACCCGCACGGAGGTGGAGTCGTTCGCGGTCGGCGGGCTGCAGCCGACGGAGGTCGAGCAGGTGTCTCCCCCCGGACAGCCCGGCGCATACCGGTGGCGGGCGCACTTCCGGCGGTCGTCTGAGGCTGACGGCCTGCGCCGCTAGCGAACGATGCTGTAGAGAACGCCGTCCCGCCACTCTCCGTCCCGGAAGCACGCGGCCCGGAGCGTTCCTTCCAGCGTGAAGCCGGACTTCTCCAGCACCCTCCGCTCCGCAATGTTGGCGGTCTCGGTGTAGGCCTCGATCCGGTTCATGACCGTCTGCGCGAACAGGTACGAGACGATGAGTTCGTGCGCCCGGGTTCCCACGCCACGACCCCGCGAGGTCCCGGCGAGTTGGATCCCGAGGCTCCAGCACGGTCGGCCGAACCATTGGTGCCGGTCCCAGGTCAGGACACCGGCTTGTTGCGCACCGGCGACGATCAGAACGGTCCCGCCGGTGTCACCGATGAGACTTCGGCCGGCGTCCCAGCGCTGGCGCCACTCGCGAGGATCCCGGAAGCCCTGCCACATGAAGGAACCGGCATCGTCAGGATCGCTGATCAACTTCTGGAGGAACGGCAGGTCGTCCTCACAGATCGGCCGCAGCGCCACCTCGTTGCCCGTCACAATCACGGGATCCTACGTCCGATCGGTGCCGGCGTGAGGTTGGCCTCCGGCCGGGTTTCGCCCCGACATCGTGCGTGCTACTCGCATATGCGGGGCAAATATGCGAGTACGGCGCACGATATCGCCGTCCGTGCCCGCGGCCGCGTACGAAAAGCTGTGGCGTCGCCCGCGTGGATTGCCAATGATCGCGGCATGGGCACACGGAGAGCGGACATGTTCGTCGACCTCGAGATCGACCCTCGGGTCGACCCTCCGCCGCTGGGCGACGAGCGGGCCACGCTCATCGGGTTCCTGCGCTGGCAGCGCGAGACCCTGGAGCTGAAGTGCTCCGGGCTCGACGCTGCGGATCTGGCCCGCCGGGCCGCCGAGCCGTCGACGATCTCACTGCTCGGGCTGGTGCGTCACATGGCCGGAGTGGAGCGCGGCTGGTTCAGGCACTTCATGGCCGGTCAGGAGGCGCCGCCGCTCTTCACCTCCGACACCGACGGAGACCCCGACTTCGACGGCGCGGTGCCCGATCCGGCGGTCGTGGCCGAGGCGTGGTTGCTGTGGCAGGACGAAATGGCGTTCACGGATCGATTCGTGGCCGACGCGCCCGACCTCGACGTTGTCGGGAAGGTCACCGATGCGTGGCGTGGCCAGATGTCCTTGCGTTGGGTCCTGACGCATCTGGTGGAGGAGTACGCCCGACACAACGGTCACGCCGACCTGCTGCGGGAGCAGATCGACGGACGGCTGGGTCAATAGGCGTGCACCCCGACGGCACGGATCCGCCCCGCGCGTTGCTCGTCTCCGGCACGGTCGGAGCCGGCAAGACGTCGGTCGCCGAGGCGGCGGGTTCGCTGCTGGCACAGGCCGGCGTTCCGGGTGCGACCATCGACCTCGACGCGATCAGGTGCTCCTGGCCGACCCGCACCGACGACCCGTTCAACCTCACGATGGCGCTGCGGAACGTCGAGTCGTTGGCGCGCAACTATCTCTCCGACGGCGCGCGGCGGTTGGTGCTGTCCGGTGTCGTGGAGACCAGGGAACAGCGTGCCCGCTACCACGCGGCGTTGGGGATCGATCTGTGCGTCTGCCGGCTCCGGGCCGATCTCGTCGAGTTGCAGCGCCGGCTCAGGGTCCGGCATGCGGGCGCAGCCGACGACCTGCAGTGGCATCTCCACCGGGCGCCGGAGCTCGACGAGATCCTCGACCGTTCGGGAGTGGAGGACTTCGAGGTCTCCTCCGACGGCCACGAAGCGGCCGCCGGCGCCGCGACGGTCCTCACCCGGGCCGGCTGGCTATGAGCGGCGGATTCCCGCCGGTCGCGGTGTCCGGTCCGAGCTGGAAGTGCCAGACGATCGCGGCCGGACTGTCGCGGTAGGTGGCGTTCGTCGCCTCGGTTGCAAACCTGTGGAGCGCCCAGATGTCGTACGGAGCATCGGCCGGGGCCGGTCCGGGATCGTCGACGGTAGGTGGTGTGCCGCTCCGGTCGACCAGCGGATACGGCCGTCGCGGCTCTTCGCAGCGGCGCACCTGGAGGCCGAGCGGCAGGGCGGCCGTCAGGTAGTCGCTGGTGAGGCGGACCCGTCCGGGAATGAAGCCCGGCGTGCCGTCCGGGCCGGTCTTGACCACCGGTACGCCGATGACGCCGAACAGTCCACGCGGGTCGGAGATCACCAGGTGGCCACCAGGGCGCAGGACGCGAACGAATTCCGCGAACACCGGCGCGAGGTCGGCGACATGGGTGAGCGCGAGCGCACAGACCACCACGTCGACGTGGCCGTCGGGAACAGGCAGGGCGTGCAGCTCCGCCTCGTGGAACTCGCCAGCCGGGATCTTGACCCGCGCCTTGGCCAGCATCGCGGGGGAGTTGTCGACCCCGATCACCTTGTAGCCCAAGGCTGCCAGGTAGACGGAGTGCCGACCGGTGCCGCACGCGGCGTCGAGGGCGATGCCCGGCGCCAGTCCGTCCAGGATCTCCCGGACGACCGGCTGCTCGAGATCGATGAGCTGGTTGCCCGGCTCGTCGTAGACCGGTGCCCAGTCGCGATAGCCGTCCACGCTGCTGATCGGGCCGGTGGTGGCTCCGCGGCCGAACTGCTCGGCCGAGTCCAGCAGGGCACGGGTCTCGGCGAGGCGGGCTGCGGTGAACGCCTCGTCGTAGTCACCGGAGAAGGCCCGGAGCAGCGCGATGCCCTCCATGCCCACGAGGTAGGCCAGCGGGTGCTGATAGATCACCTGCAGACCCTAGGGGCGGAACGGCGGCGCCTCAATGGCTTTTCCGCCGGGACCCCCGCCCGCGATCACCGCTCCTGAGACGCTTGCACCAGATCCTCGACGGCCTTCGGAATCGTGGTCTCGAAGTCCAGCAGCTTCGCCCACGCCGGCTCGATCGTGATGGTGGCCATCTGCTCGTACAGCGCGCGGACTCCGCCCTCCCACGCCTCGAACTCGTCCGGCGGCACCAGCTTTCGGGACGCCGCGACGTACTCCGCCGGGATGCCGTCCACCAATTCCACCTGAGCGGTGCCGCGAACAAGCAGGACATGTGGCGGCCAGCCGCCATCGACGGTGATCGCGACCCGTGGGTTTTCCTGCAACGCCCGGACCTTGGCCGACTTCGGCAGGGTGAAGACGAGGATCTGCGTACCGTTCCAGAAGAAGCCGATCGGCACGACCCGAGGGCCGCCGTCGAGCCCGACATAGGCGAGCCGCGCCGGGATGGTCGATCCCAGCAACTCCTTGGAGATCGGCTTCCCCATCACCTCAGCGACATCCTGCGGATTCATGCCCGTTCCTCCCGTTCGTCGGCGGCACCCATCATGCAGCCCTCGGAGAAGGAGCGGAACCGCGAGCAATTTCTCGACATCCCGACCGCTCGTGCTCGTGATCGACCCGGGCATCGGGCGGCGGGACGTAGGCCGATCCGCTAACTACGCCGCGACCGCAGCTGCGTGATGAGCCCGGCGATCTCCTCCGCGCAGTCCTCGGCCGCGCGGTCCGTGGTGTCGACGACGAGACGGTCGGTGTCCCACGGCTGATAGTCGCGGTCTTCGATCTGCTGCCAGGTCGGCCCGGCGAGGCCGGGAATGTCGATCGCGCGGTTCTCCGCGCGGCGACGGTGTTCGGCCCGATCGGTGCAGACGACTTCGACGTCGAGGGCGGGGACGCCGGCACGGCGGGCGGTGGCCCGCCACGAGTCGCGGGTGATCGGGAGGGGGTTAACGGATTCGGCGAGTACGACGTGACCTTGCCGCAGGTAGTCGGTGGTCAGCGCGTAGGCGACGTCGTACCCGACCGGCCCGACCGGATGGGTGGCGGTGCCCGAGTCGACGAGCGCCTGCTCGATGGTGTCGATCCGGACGTGGACGGCGCCGACGCGGCGGACGAGTTCCCGGCAGACGGTCGTCTTTCCGGTGGCGGGGAGCCCGCTGATCGTGACGAGCACGGCGATCCTTCCGGTCAGGGAGCGGCCCGGTTCGGCGCCGCGGCCGTCGGCGCTGGTGATGTGGGCGGCCCCTCGATGAGACAGGATCCGGCCTGGACGGAGGATGGCTCGAACGCCGAGGAAGATGTGCGAGAGTCTAAGGTCACCGAGGTGGATGTGCTCGCTGGTCTCACCCGCGCCGTGCGCGCGGAGGAGGCGCAGTTCGCCACCTCGTTCCTGACCCCGCCCTGGGGCCTGCGTTTCCTCGACCGACCCCCGCTGGCGATCGAGGTCGTCGTACGCGGCCACGCATTCCTCCGGCCCGACGACGGTGGCGCGGTGCACCTGGCCGCCGGCGACATCGGCGTGGTCAACGGCGGTGTGCCCTACGAGCTGGCGGATGCGGTCGACACGCCGCCGGGTGCGGTGGTCTACGGGCACCGCCGCGCCGCCGCCTCCGGCGAGCCGGAACGGATGGCGGGGGACCGATGGCGGCTGCCCATGCCGCGCGCTTACGGACAGAGCGCGGACGCACCCACTGTCGTCGTTCGCGGCGCCTACCGCTCGCACAGCGCCGCCGGCCGACGGCTGCTGCAGTCGCTCCCCGCGATCGGCCGGGTCCCGGCCAGTCGCCTGCCCCGCTCGCTGCAGCACCTCCTCGAGGAAGAGGTCACTCGCGAGGACTCGCCCGGTCATCAAGGGGTCCTCGACCGGCTCCTCGATCTGTTGTTCGTGCTGGCCCTGCGCGCGTGGTTGCAGGAGCCGCATCTGCAGCTTCCCGGCTGGTGCCACGCCCTTACCCGCCCCGGCCTCGGCCCGGCGCTCCAGGCCATCCATGACCAACCCGAACGGCGATGGACGGTCGCCGACCTCGCCCGACTCGCAGGCATGTCCCGAGCGGCGTTCGCCGATCAGTTCCATGCGGTCGTCGGCCAACCGCCCATCGCCTACCTCACCGCGTGGCGCATCGAGCTGGCCGCCAGTCTGCTCCGCGACACCGATGCCACGCTGGCCTCGATCGCCCGGACCGTCGGCTACACCGACGGCTACGCCCTCAGCACCGCGTTCAAGCGCGTCACCGGGGCGACCCCGGCTAGCACGAGGCGCCGAAACGCTGTGGTCATTTCCGCGGGCAACCTCGATGATCGCGGGCACCTTTGACCCCTCTCGTGACGCGGAGACCGGCGGGCTCTCGCACGTTCCTAACCGGGCCTTCGGGTGGTCGGACATGTTCGTCGACCCTGATCACGACCCGCGGCAGGACGGCGGTTTCGTAGGCGAGCGCACGACTCTCGTCGGCTACCTGAGCGACCGGCGTCTGACGCTGGAGATGAAGTGCGCAGGCATCGGTGCCGCCGCGATGGCCCGTCGTTCTGTGGGGTGCGCGCGGAGGTTGCCTTCGCGGAGCCCTTCGCTGCCGAGGCGCCCGACCTCGACTTCGTCGGGAAGGCGGGGGACTACCTGCGCGAGGTGCTCGTGCACATGATCGAGGAGGTACGCCCGGCACAACGGCCATGCGGACTTCCTGCGCGAGCGGATCGACGGCCGGGTCGGCAAGTAGCGGGGTTATCCGAGGCAGACCCGGACGTTCCGTCACGGATGCCGTGATCATCGCCAACGAAAGCGCACCGCGAAGCTGGAAATAGGGCGCGCCGTGAGATTCCGGCCCTCATCGGCGGCCACATCGGCCCGCTGCCACGCCTCTACGGCCACGTGCACAACACGGGGCAGAGCTTCACCCACGTCCAGGGCGTCGGGCTCGGACCCGAACTGGGTACTCGCCCTCATCGCACTCGGAACCCCCGCCACCGTTCTGCTTGAACGTTACGTTCAAGCCTTCTAGCGGCATGAACGTGACGTTCAAGCCAAACGAAGGGGGCGGCTCGTCGCTCCATTCCGCATGAACGTGACGTTCAAGCGTTCTAGCCGCACCAACGTCACGTTGATGCGGAATGAGCAGCGTCAGCGCGCGGCAGCGACCAGGCGGATCGAGGCGGCGACGACGAGGACCAGGATGACGTCGAGGGCGCCCGACCAGACCATGCCGTCGGTGAAGCCGGCCGGACCGCTGTGCGGGTGGACCGCCGCGAAGAAGGCGGTGCCGATCAGGGCGACGCCCGCCGAACTCGCGAACTGCTGCGCGGTGGTCAGGACGCCGGCCGCCGCACCGGCCCGCTGGGGAGCGATCCGGACCAGTGTGGCGCCGATGAGCGAGGGAACGACGAGGCCGTTGCCGAGGCAGACCACGGTCGCCGCGAACACCACCCACCCGACGCTCGTCGCCGGTCCCGACGCGTGGACCATGCCGACAAGGAGCACGAGCCCGGCGGCGCTGATCAGGCACCCGGCGAGAACGACGCGCAGGCCGTACCGGGCGACCAGACGCCGCGCGGTCAGCGCCGTGATGGTGAACGCGACCCCCGACGGCGCGAAGGCCATCCCGGCGGCGAACGGGCCTAGGCCGAGACCGGACTGCAGGAGCAGCGTCAGGGTGAACATGAAGCTGGCGAAGTAGAGCATGAAGGCGGCGTTGGCGAGGAGGCCGGCGCGGAACGCGGTGTCCCGGAGCAGCACCACGTCCAGCACGGGCGCCCCGCCACGACGCCCGAGTCTCTGCTGCCACCGCAGAGTGACCAATGCCGCCGGCACTGCCGCCCCCAGGCTGACCCAGGTCCAGGTCGGCCAGCCGGAGCTCCGGCCGAGCGTGAGCGGCACGAGCACGAGGGCGAGGGTGAGCGCGACTCCGAGCGCGCCCAGGGGATCGAGCCGGGACGCCGCTCGGTGTCGGGGTGGGGAGCATGCGCCAGGCGAGTACGGCGGCGACGGCCCCGATGGGCACGTTGACGAGGAAGATCAGCCGCCAGCCCGAGCCGCCGACATTGCTGGCCACGAGGACGCCGCCGAGCACCTGCCCGGCGATGGAGCCGAGCCCGGCGGCAGCGCCGTACCAGCCGAGCGCGCGCGGGCGGGCCGGCGCGGGGTACGTCGCGGTGATCAGGGCGAGGACCTGCGGGAGCATCGCCGCGGCGGCCAGGCCCTGGCCCAGGCGGGCCGCGATGAGTTCGCCGGGACTCGCAGCCAGACCGCACAGCAGCGAGGTCGCGGCGAACGCGGTCATCCCCGCGACGAACATGCGGCGATAGCCGAGCAGGTCTCCGAGACGACCCCCGGTGATGAGGCCGGCCGCGTAGGCGAAGGCGTATCCACCCACGATCATCTCCAGCGCCGCGTCGCCGGCGCCCAGGTCGTGCTGGAGTGACGGAGCGGCGACGTTGACCACGAAGAAGTCGAACTGCCCCATGAACATCGCGGTGAGCAGCACCGCCAGGACGCGTCCCGACGGAGTGGCCGTGACCGGCTCGCGCAGCGCGGTGCCCACGCTCGACCCGTTGACCATCGGTGTCGTCCTCTTTCCGCCCCGGCCGCGTATAGCGGCTAACGTAGATATCGGATAGCCACGTTAGCACGGAGGTCGGAGCACTCGGCAAGCGAGTTTGAGGTCAGCGCGGCCGGCGGGGAGCGCGCTTCGTCCGGCGCGTGGGTGCCGGCGACTGGCTTCGGCCGGTACTCGCCACTTCGGTGGCCGTTTCGGCGGCGAGCCAGGCCCGGGTGTGCGAGCGGTATTGCGCCGGCACGCGCCCGACGAGGCCGTCGACGGTGACCTCACGGAGGGAATCCCGCCACGCCTCGTGGGCCCTGGCCATCACGGCACTGATGCCACACGGCCGGAGGCAATCCTCGGGGGGCACCGCGGCCGTGCCGCGTTGGCGGATCTCCTGGCACAGGAACGGCGAGGCGTTGCCGTCGATCGCCTCAAGGATGTCCAGAGTGCTGATCTGGTCGGCCGGCCGGGCGAGCCGGAACCCTCCGCTGGGTCCCGGGGTCGCCGTCAGGATGGAGGCGCGGACGAGGGCCTGCAGGTGCTTGGCGAGGATCGCTTCCGGCAGGCCGTAGCGGGAGGCCAGGACCCGGCGGGACAGCGCCACGCCGTCGGGGGCCTGCGCGAGCAGGGTCGCGCAGTGCAGCCCCCACTCGACGCCCTGCGACAGCTTCACCCCGCCAGTGTAATGCCGTTAACCGGGGTATTCGATGTCGGCGTTACCTACCTCCGCCCCGGTGAGGGGTCAGGTCAGGTGCTTCAGGTAGCGGTCCGGGGCGGTGAGGAACGATCGCCAGGACCTGACGAGATCGCTGTCGTCGTAGTCCACCGGACGAATGCCGTCGGCATCGAGCTGCAGTAGGTGGGTGCCGGGAAGTGCTGCAAGCACGGGTGAGTGAGTGGCGAGCACGATCTGGCTCCCGGCTCTCCGCATGTCGGCCATCAGGGCGAGGAGCACAAGGCAGCTGTCGAACGACAGTGCGGATTCCGGCTCGTCGAGCACGTAGAGGCCTGCCTCGGCCGTCATGGCGCTGAGAATCTGCAGGAAACCCTCCCCATGACTGCGCTTCAGAAGCTGCTCCCCGTCCAGTCGGTCGTTCCACCGCCCGCGTCGGCCCGGGCCGCTGAACGAGTCGACCTGCGCATGAAGTCGTTCGGCGCGCAGGAAAAGGCCCCCGGTCGGCCCGCCCTGGGTGAACTGCAGTTGCAGCGCGCGGTCGAGATCGGAGTCCTCGGCCGACGGCCGGGCGGCTGCCTGCTGCACCCAGTCCTGCCGGAACGCGGTGATCCGCCGCCCCCAGGCTGCCGCGAGGGCCTCGACGAGGGTGGACTTCCCACTGCCGTTCTCGCCGATGAGAACGGTGATGCCGGGGTCGAGATCCAACCCCTTGTCGGCGATCTGCGCCACGGCGGGCATCGTGTAGGGCCACTGCCCGGGCGCGACCCGGCCCCGGGCCACACTCAGGCGTCGAACGGGCGCCCCGGGTTGTCGACTCGCCACCTTGTCGATACTGCCGAGTAGTCCTCCGCTGCGCCACCCGCGGGGGGTGGTGTCAGCAGATCAGGCCCTGCTTGCTGTCCGGCCCGTGTGCGGTCGGATTCGGGCCGACCCAGCGCGGGTCGGCCGGCTCGGACGCCGGCTGATAGCGGGAGTCGGAGGAGAGACGGAACCGGTCGGCGGTGTTGTTGTCGAGGCCGAGGTGCGCGGTATGCATGGTGAAGACGAGCAGGTCGCCCGCGCGGTAGTCGCGGGTCAACCACCGTAGGCCGAGCTCCTTGCGCAGGCTGACGGGATCAGTGCTGAGCGTGCCGCCCCAGGGCAGTGCGCTCTGCGCCTTGTCGAGCTCGGCCGGGTCGGTCGAGTTGGCGCAGTAGGTGTCGACATCCCTGGTCGCATAGTCGCGGATGATGTCGTCGAGCCGGTGCGACCCCTCGAGCACCGCCACGCCGCCCAGCGTCGTGTCGATGTCACCGAGCGGCGTCCACGCTGTGAGCAGCTTGGCCGTGCCGCGGTTCATGAAGACGTTGTCCATGTGCGGCAACGTCCCGCGACCGGGTCCCACCACCCGGAGCCACGTGAAGTCGAAGTGCCGGACCGGCTCGGCGAAGAGCCGCTCGAAGAGCGAGATCATGCGACGGCCGTAGAGCAGCTGCATCAGACCCGGCGAGCTGCCCGCCAACTCGTTCATGTCGAACGGACGGCCCTTGTCCGACGCGGGAGCGGCGTCGTCGACGTCCCGGCCGGGAGCCAACCAGCCCAGCCGGGCGAGCCGGCCCAACAGCTCGCGGCGGGCGTGGCGGACCTCGTCGCGGTCGAGGTAGCCGGGGATGAAGAGGTAGCCGTCGGCGCCGAGGCGCCGGCTCAGCTCGGTCCCGTCGCCCAGCGCGTCGTCGCTGGCCCGCAGTTCGCCGAACGCCGCGGGATCGGTCTCGAGCGGCTCACCGGCGGCCGTGGGCGTGGGCGCTGTGACGAGCACGATGTCTCCTGTCCGGCAGTCGGTGGTGGCTCAGTGCGGGCCGGGGTCGTCCTCGGTGCCGCACGGGCCACCCCAGGGGTTGTGGTCGATGGCGACCGGCTCGCCGGACATCGTGAGCGGCTCGCGATACCAGCGGGACAGGCGCTGCGCCGACCGGCCGACGTAGTGGCAGATGAACGAGCGCCGGAACCGGTCGGAGGACGTGTTCGGCGGCGACCCATGGATGAGGCTGCCGTTGAAGAACAGCACGTCGCCCGGGTCGAGCTCCACCGGGACGGCCTGGAGCCCGGGCGGCGGTGGGACGTATTCCGTCGTGAACGACGTGTCTCCGTCGGCCTGCTCCGGGCAGAAGAGATCCATCGCATGGGTCCCCGGCACGACCTGCAGGCCGCCGTTCTCGCTGTCGACCCGGTCGCAGGCCAGCCACGCGGCCACGCAGGTCCCCGGCTCGACCCGGAGGTAGAAGTTGTCCTGATGCAGAGCCTGGCCCCGCGCGCCCGGCGGCTTGAAGTAGAACATGCTCTGCGCGGCGAGCGGCTCCTCGCCGAGCAGCTCACCGGCGACCATTCCGTAGCGCGGATCCAGGAGGTAGCGACGCGACATCTCGTCCACGAGGTGCGGGTTGATGATGCGCGGATAGACCTTGAGCAGGTCGCCTCCGGCCTCCTCGAACGCCACCGGTTCGTAGACGTCGGGAATGGGGGCGGAGGCATGCAGGGCCATGAAGTTGTCGATCAGCCCCGTCACCTCCGCGGGCCTGATCAGGCCGCGGAGCACGAGGTACCCGTCGTCGTGGAAGCGGCGCAGTTGCTCGCTCTCCAGCCGTTCCGGCACAGACACGCTCATGGGTGCGTCATCCCTTCTCCGGTACGGCGGCCTAGGTCCCCGACCGCGTCGGGACGCTTCCGGCACTGCAGTAGTTGCCCGGGCTGCCCACCTTGTGCAGGACCCGGAGCGCCGTCGACGCGTCCTCGGCCGGTTCGGGCCGGTACTCCGCTGAGAGGTGCGAGTGGAATTCGGGCTCCCCGGGATGGGCGCGGGCGTACGCCGCCAGGCCGAGCGGCAGCAGCCGGAGCCGGTCGGCCACCCATTCGGCGTCCCACGGACCCTCGGACAGGATCTGTTCGGCGGCCCGGAACTCGTAGTAGATCGTCCGGCGGAGCCGGTTACCGGTGACCCCCTCTGAGCCGTGCAGCAGCATCACGTCGTGCACCAGGACGTCGCCCGGCTCCATCTCAACGCTGATCACCCCGGGCGGTTCCCAGCCGTGATCGGACTCCAGGTCGCAGATGTCGGGGACGCCTCGCTGCGAGCCGGGGACCACCCGCAGCGCACCCTCGCCGGCGCGGGAGGCGTCGAGGTAGATGTCGATGTTGAAGATCCGCGCGTTGCGCGGGTGCAGGGCGTCCTGGTGCCACTCGATCGGGGCGCCGTCACCCTCCTGCTTGAAGACCAGGGACTCGTAGGTCGGAACGAGGTTGGGCCCGACGAGGCTCTCGGCGATGCCGAGGATGGCGGGACTCCCGA
Source organism: uncultured Actinomycetota bacterium (assembly GCA_963828605.1). Taxonomy (GTDB): domain Bacteria; phylum Actinomycetota; class Actinomycetes; order Mycobacteriales; family QHCD01; genus DASXJE01. The sequence goes on from CAWHER010000002.1 coordinate 189,148, forward strand.
GGAGTTCGAGGGTCGCGTCCGCGCCCTTGTTGTGCAGGTAGTCGACCCGGAACATCGTCCGGCCGGCCGGACGGTCGGCGTACTTGTAGTCGACCGGATCGCTGCCCGGGGGAGCGGCGGCTCCGGCGGCGATCATGTCCCCGGTCGCCGCCTGCAGGCGGCCCAGGAGTGCTTCGGGCACCCGGCCGCGCAGGATCAGGTAGCCGTTGTCGTCGAAGAACTGCACCTCCTCGGCCGACAGGTGATAGGTCTCGCCGCTGACCCGGCCCTCCGGCAGCCAGGGGGCCACTGACACGTCGGACATCACGAGCTCCCCACGTCTGGTGCTGCGGTCATTCGACGGTATCCGGCTATGATGGCGGAGTTCTTCCGGTCCACTCGGGGCATCTTCCGGGATTGTCGTGACACAGAGGCGCACCACCCAGCTGGCTCCGCTCAGCACCTCGCTCGACGAGTCGACGTGCGAGCACGGTCACGCCGAGCCGATGCCCCATGCCCACCGGCACGACCACATCGAGCTGAACTTCGCCGAACGCGGCCAGCTCGTCTACCTCTTCGGCGCCGAGAAGGTAGTGCTGTCCGGCGGGACCATGATGGCGTTCTGGGGGGCCCGCCCGCACCAGCTGATCGACTGTCCCTCGGATTCGTCGGCGCAGTGGATCACCGTGCCGCTGCCGATGGTGCTGCGATGGGAGCTCCCGGCCGAGTTCATGGCGCTGCTCCTGCAGGGCGGGGCCGTCGGCGCGGCGAATGAGCAGGGCGGCTACGCCGACGCCCGGTTGTTCTCGCAGTGGGCGGAGGACCTCTCCAGCGGGTCGGCCTTCCTGCGCTCCACGGCGGAGCTCGAGATCCAGGCGCGGGTACGCCGGCTGGCGCACGAGATCATGGCCCAGGGGGTCCGGGCTGCGCCGGCAGTGGCGCTCGACTCCGACATCGCCAAGGCGGCCCGGATGGTGCAGTTCATCGCCGACCATTTCGCCGAGCCACTGCGCGCGGCGGACATCGCCCAGGCCGCCTACATCCACCCGCACCACGCGATGGACCAGTTCCGGCGGGTGCTCGGCCAGAGCATGTTCAGCTACCTCGTGCAGTACCGGATCTGCGAGGCCCAGCGCCTGCTGCTCACCACCGACCTCCCCGTCACGGAGGTCGGGCAGAGCGCCGGGTTCGGGTCGCAGAGCCAGTTCTACGACGCCTTCAGCCGGCTGTGCGGGCAGCCCCCTGGGCGATACCGGAGGCAGCTGCGCGCGATCGCCCCCGACCTCCCATAGGGCGCACGACCGGCGGAACGCCCCGCAGGACAGTCCTTTTCAGTTCCTTGACTTGTGTTACCAACGGTCCTACCTTTTCGCCGAACCCCGTGGGTCTGGCGGCGCCGGTCGTGCTCCTGCCCATGCGGCGCGAGTGAAACAGCCCGCACCAACGCGTCGTCATCGCATGGAGGTAGGCACGTGCGCCGTCGTCCCCTCGTCGCATCTGCAGTCGCCGCGGCCGGCGCGCTCGCGCTGTCCGCGTGCTCGGTCGCGGCCGGTTTCGGAGCCAACGCGGGAGCGGTCCCCAAGAGCGCCCTGTGCCCGGGTCGCCCGCAGGCCGCCCACATCACCGTCGTCGACTGGTGGGAGATCAGTGCCGCTCCCGGCCTGCAGAAGTCCGCGCAGGACTTCAACTGCGCGCACCCCGACATCGCGGTCAACGTCTCGATCGACCCGAACGTGGGCGACGACAACAACGGCAAGCTCCTGGCCGCGGTCTCGGCGCACAAGCCACCGGATCTGACGCTGTCCTACGACGACGTTCTCGCCGCCTGGGCGGCGAAGGGAGAGCTGCAGCCGGTCGAGGATCAGATCGCTGGCTACCACCTGTCCCAGTCCGACTTCAGCCCCTACGCGTGGCGGTCGACGCTGTGGAGCGGACACCAGTACGGCCTGCCGGTGGACTGGGACCCCGACACCTTGCTCTGGTACAACAAGAAGATCTTCAAGGAGGTCGGTCTCGACCCCGAGAAGCCGCCGACCACGTGGGCCGAGCTCCAGCAGGATGCCCAGAAGATCGACCAGGTCCAGGGCGGGTCGATCAAGCGGCTCGGATTCGTCCCGTGGGCCGGCTGGCAGTTCAACTACATCCAGCTCGGTCATCTGTTCGGGACGACCTTCAAGGACGGCTCGTCGCCGTCGGCGCTCGTCGACACCCCGGAATTCCGCAGTGTCCTCGCCTACGAGCAGAGCGTGGCGCGCAAGTACGGCGGCGGATCCAAGGTCAACAGCTTCACGACCGTCACCGGCGCGCAGGGCGCGGCAGCCGACCCGTTGCTGTCCGGCAAGGTCGGAATGATGATGATCGGGGACTGGGAGATCGGCCAGGAGGCCAACGTCGGGAAGAAGACGTTCGCCGACACGGTCGGCGTCACCGAGCTTCCGGCTCCGCCCGGACACAAGCAGTACCTGAGCCACAGCGGGTGGGCGTTCATGGTCCCCAAGGGCGCCAAGCACCCGGCCGAGGCGATGAAGTTCGCCGAGTGGATCACCCAGTCGAAGAACTTCGGCACCTACCTCGGCCCGCAGCTGGGCTGGCTGCCGGCGAAGAAGGCGACGATGTCGCAGCCCTACCTCGCCAACGATCCCAGCTGGCGTGCGTTGATCGCCGTCGACAGGCGCAGCGGGGGGCAGTGGTGGCTGCAGCCCAGCCCGATCCTGCAGCAGTACTACCGCATTCTCGACGAGACCCAGGACACCGTCGTCGCTCTGCAGCGGGCGCCCGCTGCCGCGTTGACGCAGGCACAGCAGCAGATCCAAGCGGCGCTCGACAGCACCGTCGCTCTGGGCCTGTACCAGCGGTAGCCGGACGCTCCGGAGGAAGGAACCCAGATGGTGGATTCATCGATCGACGTCCGGCTACGACCGGCTCGGACGACGGGCCAGGCCGCGACCGGGCGCCGGCCGAGCCGCCGGTCGCTGCGGGTCGGACTGTGTTTCATCTCGCCGTGGATCGTCGGCTTCCTGGCGTTCACGGTGATACCGCTCGGCACGTCGTTGTATTACAGCTTCACCAACTACAACGGCCTGGGGATCAGTGACTGGGTCGGGGCCCGCAACTACATCCAGATCTTCACCAAAGACCCCTACGTCCGGACCGCGCTGTCCAACACCCTCTACCTCGCCTTCTTCGGAGTGGTCTTCGGCAGTGCGCTCGCGTTGATCCTGGCCCTGCTGCTCAACCAGAAGATCCGCGGCATCGGCGTCTACCGCACGCTCTACTACCTGCCGACGATGCTGCCGATCGTCGTGAGCGCTTTCGTCTTCAGCCTCGTGCTCGATCCCAACACCGGCGTGCTCAACAAGGTGCTGGGCTGGGTCGGCATCACCGGCCCGGGCTGGCTCTTCTCCACGACCTGGTCCAAGCCGGCGATCGTCATCCTCGGCCTGTGGGGCGTCGGCAACACCGTGATCATCTATCTCGCGGGTCTGCAGGACATCCCGCAGCATGTGGTGGAGGCCGCCAAGGTCGACGGGGCGGGGTGGTGGGCCCGGCTGCGCCACGTCACCCTCCCGCTGCTCAGCCCGATCATCTTCTTCAACGTCCTGCTGGCGATCATCTACGGCTTCCAGAACTTCATCTCGATCTTCTACCTGACGTCCAACGGCGGGGGGTCGACGGCCGGCGGTCCGGCCAACTCCACGATGACCTGGGGCCTGCTCATCTACGAGGACGCCTTCGTCAACTCCCAGATCGGCTACGCCGCAGCCATGTCCTGGCTGATGTTCGCGTTCGTCCTGATCATCACCGTTCTGATGTTCGGCCTGAGCAGACGCTGGGTCTACTACGAAGGGGCAGGCTCGCGATGAGTTCGCTAACTGGATCCATGGGTCGGCTGCGGGTCCGCGCGGCCAAGACGCTGAGCCGGCACGTCGTCCTGATCATCGTGGCGCTGGTCTTCGCCGTACCGGTGCTGGCGATGATCGCGGAGTCGCTGAAGACCCTGGCGCAGAACACGATCATCCCGCCGCAGTGGATCCCGCGGCCCTTCTACTTCGGCAACTACCCGCAGGCCCTGCACGTCGCGCCGTTCGCGCACATGCTGCTCAACACCGTCGTGATCGTGGCGCTGCAGGTCGTGGGAGTCGCGATATCCAGCGCGCTGGTCGGCTACGGGTTCTCGGTCATCAGGTGGCGCGGGCAGAACGCCGTCTTCATGCTGGTCATCGCCACGATGCTGATCCCCTACGAGGTGACGCTGATTCCGCAGTACATCCTCTTCAGCAAGTTCGGGTGGCTGAACACCTTCTATCCGCTCTTCGTGCCCTACTTTTTCGGCATCCCGATCTACATCTTCCTGTTCCGCCAGTTCTTCCTCCGGATGCCGGTCGAGCTCGCCGAGGCCGCCCGGATCGACGGTGCGTCCGAGCTGCGCATCTTCATGCGGGTGTTCCTCCCGCTGGCCAAGCCGGCGCTGATCGTGGTCGCGCTCCTGCAGTTCGTCGCCGGCTGGAACGACTTCCTCGGCCCGCTGATCTACCTCAACGACAAGAGCCTGAGCACCCTGGTACTGGGCATGGAGTACTTCCGGCAGAACCAGTACCAGGTCGACGTCGGCGGCCAGGCGGCGTACTCGATCCTGATCGTGGCTCCCGTCGTCCTGGTCTTCTTCCTGGCCCAGCGCCGTTTCATCGAGGGCATTACCCTCACTGCGGTGAAGGGGTGACCTGACGCGGTGGACTACGCGCGGCTGGGTTCGTCGGGTCTGACCGTGTCGCGGGTCGGCCTCGGCATGATGAGTTACGGCGACAACTCCCGGCGGGCATGGCATCTCGACGCCGACGGGGCGGAGCCGATCGTCCGGAGTGCCGTCGAGGCCGGCGTGACGTTCTTCGACACCGCCGACATGTACGACGGCGGGGCGAGCGAGCGGGTCACCGGGCAGCTGCTCGCCAGGTTGTTCGGTCGCCGGGACGACTACGTCCTGGCCACGAAGGTCTATTACCCGATGGGGCCCGGACCGAACGACGGCGGCCTCTCCCGCAAGCATCTCCTCGCCGCGGTGGACGCCTCCCTGGCCAGGCTCGGCACCGACTACGTCGACCTCTACCAGATCCATCGCTGGGACGAGGGCACGCCGATCGAGGAGACGATGCAGGCCCTGCACGACATCGTGCGGTCCGGCAGGGTCCGCTACATCGGCGCCTCGAGCATGTTTGCCTGGCAGTTCGCCAAGGCGCAGCACGTCGCCCCGACGCCGTTCAGCAGCATGCAGAACCACTACAACCTGGCCTACCGGGAGGAGGAGCGGGAGATGATCCCGCTCTGCGTCGACCAGGGAGTCGGCGTCATCCCCTACAGCCCGCTCGCCCGGGGGCTGCTCGCCGGCGGTCGCGAGCGCGGCGGTCGGCAGGACACGGTCCGCGCCGGCAACGACCCGGTGGCCGACCAGGACTACACCGATGACGACTTCGACGTCGTCGACGCACTGCGCTCGGTCGCGAAGGAACGGGATCTCCCGCCGGCACAGATCGCGTTGGCCTGGCTGCTCCACAAGCCCGGCGTGACCGCACCGATCGTCGGAGCAACCAAGCTGCGGCACCTGCAGGACGCCGTCGCCGCGGTTGACGTCGATCTCACCGCCGAGGAGATCGCCCGGCTGGAGAGCCCTTACCGGCCGCACCGGATCCTCGGTCACGGGTGACGCGGGGCTCGTTTGCCGACCGTCGGGGTAGCCGGCCGGCGATCCCGTCGAGAAGGAAGCCGAGCCCCAGGTCGAACTGTTCGTCGACGGTGGGTCCGCTCGGCTCCGCGAGCCAGGTCGCCAGGTGCGGATGGTCCGCGGCCGCGAGCTCGTAGACGGCCGCCAGCTCGGCGACCAGGGCGGCGGGGTCGTCCAGGCCGTGCCGCCGGCTCATCTCGGCCTCTTCGGCTTCCTGCAGTCCGCTCCCGAAAATGTGCCGGTCGACCAGGGCCGAGTAGGTCATCGCCTCGGCCGGGGTGGCGCCCCGGTCGGTGAGCACGGTGAGCATGAACTCGAGGCGCGTCATCAGAGCCGGCCCGACGGGTGGCCGGGTGTGGATCAGCATTGCGAACCACGGGTGGCGTCGGGTCATGTGGCGGGTCTCGAGGGCGAGGGTGCGGAGGTCGCTCCGCCAGTCCCGGCCGGGCCGCGTCGGAACCTCGATCTCGGCGGCTGCCGCGTCGAGCATGAGGTCGACGAGGCCATCCTTGCTGTGGACGTAGCGGTAGAGCGCCATGGGGGAGTAAGGCCCAAGCCGGCCGGCGACCTTTTTCATGGTCAGTGCGCCCGGCCCTGCCTCGTCGGCGAGGGCCATCGCCGCGGCGACGATCGCCTCCCGATCGAGCGAGCGTTGCCGCGGCGGCGGCGCGGGCTGGGTCCAGATCAGCGCGGCGGGACCGGATATCGCGTGGCTCACGGCAGAAGTGTACGCTATAAACGCTTGTGTACGGCGTAAACCAACCGTCAGGAGATTCATCGTGACCACGTCGATCGACAGCAGCACGTCCTTCGAGCCCGAGGGCATCAGGTTCGGCGTCGTGCGCGGCATCAGCTACGGGCTGTTCGGGAAGCCGGACGAGTTCGTGCCGCAGGCGCGCGGGCTCGGCGCCGGGCTGGTGCGGGCCTACCTCTTCTGGAGCCAGGTGGAGCCGGAGCCGGGACGTTTCGTGTGGGACACCGTCGACGCCCTGCTCGCCCAGCTGGGCGGCGACGAGGAGGTGTGGATCACCCTGTGCTCGAGCTCCCCCTGGGCGACCCGTCAGGCGACGGACTTCCTGCCACCGTCGCCGGCCCACGACCTCCGGACGTACGGCGAATTCGTGCGCCGGGTCGTCGAGCACTGCGCCGGACGGGTGCAGTACTGGCAGTGCGACAACGAACCGAGCAACACGCAGCTGTTGTTCGCGGGTACCGCCGAGGAGTACGTCGCGCAGCTGAAGACGATGTACGGCGCGGTGAAGGAGTCCGATCCGACCGCCGCGGTCGTCCTCGGCGGCTGCGGCTACGACGTGCTCAGCAGCGAGGAGGGCAGCGATGCCCGGCGGTTCTTCGACCATCTCATGTCCGCGGGCCGCGATGCCTTCGATCTCTTCGACGTACACCTCTACGGTGCCGTGGCCGCCATCCCCGGCTACCTCGACACTGCCCGGCAGTTCATGCGGGCGCACGGGTATCTGAAGCCGGTCGTGGTCGGTGAGTACGCCGGGCCGGTGCCGTTCGAATACCCCGAGGTCGGCGCGGTGCTGCAGCAGGTCATGGTCAGTGCGTTCGCCGAGGCCCCGCCGAGTCAGAGCACCGAGGAGCTCGTCGAGCGGGAACGCCAGGAGACCCCCGAGCGGCGCGCCATGAGTGCGCTCTACGCGCGGATGGCCGAGCTCCCGCCGGCTCTGCAGATGTTCCTGGACGGGTGCCCCACCGAGGTGGATGCGCTGCGGGACCGGATCAACTGCCGTCAGATCGTCATGCGCAACCTGCTGGCCCTCGCCGGTGGCGTCCGCCGGACGGCGTACTGGAACCTCGCGCCCGAGGTCCCCGAGCCGGTCGACCCTCGGCAGATGATGCACCTGATGTTCGGCAAACTGCCGCTGCTGGCGTACGACGGCCGGGTTCTCGGTCGACGGCACCCGGCCGCGGACACCTTCGAGCTTCTCGCCGATCAACTCTCGGGAGTGGAGGACGTGACGCGGAGGGAGATCGCCGATCGGCCGTCGGTCTACGCGTTCGAGGTGCAGCGCGCCGATCGCGCACCCCTGCTCGTCCTGTGGGATCACCGAGATGAGATCGCCGGGGACGACGAGCCGTCAGTGCGGGTCGACGTGCCGTGGGACGCGCCGCAAGTGACGGCGTTCGACGCCTTCGGGCAGGCGCACACCGCGACGGTCCGCGACGGCGAGCTCCGGGTGGACGTGTCGACCACACCGGTCTTCATCACCTCCGAGCCCGCCCGCCGGAGGGTCGCCGTGGCCTCGTAGGACCTAGAGTGCAAGCCGTGTCCATCGTCATCGATGTCGGCGATTTCACTGTCGACGCGCTCAACGACGGCGTCGTGCATCTGCCGCCCATGTTCTACCCGGGCCTGGACTTCGCGGCGCACCCCGGGTTGCTGAATGCCGACGCCACGTATCACATCCCGGTCGGCTGCTTCCTGATCCGGGACGGTCGCCGTACCGTCCTGGTGGACGCGGGCCTCGGGCCGACGAGGATCCTCTTCCCGGACGACATCGCCGCCGCAGCGGGTTTGACCCGGCCGCCGGAATGGATCGCCGAAGGAGGTCGGCTCCCGGCGGCGTTGGCTGCGGCGGGTGTGACGCCGGCCGACATCGACACCGTGGTCCTCACCCACCTGCACGCCGACCACATCGGCTGGGTCGCGCCCGGTGGTGACGTGTTCTTCCCGAACGCGGAGGTCGTCTACGCCGCCGCGGAAGCAGATCCGCCGCTCTCGCCGGCGCCGGGAGAGCTCGAGGGCCGGGCCGGACTCGACGTCGCCGCGAAGGCGGGGCGGGTCCGCACCATCTCTGCGCCGACGGTCGAGATCGCGCCGGGAGTCGTGGCGCACCACACGCCGGGCCATACTCCGGGCCACTACGTCGTCAGCGTCTCCTCACGCGGTGCAGAGGCTTATCTGCTCGGCGATGTCGTTCACCATCCTCTGCAGCTGACCGATTCGGCCATCTCGTTCATGTCGGAGACAGTGCCCGAGCACGCCCTCCGGACCCGGGAGGAGCTCCTCCGGTCGTTCGTGGGCACTGACGTCGCTCTGGGCATGACCCATTTTCCCGGCCTGGAGTTCCAGCGCATCGGTGTCGCGGGCGGACTCCACTGGGAGCCCGTCTAGTGGTGGCCCGAGGTCGTCGAGCCGCCATCTGTCCGCGGCGGTGAGATCTCCGTGGGTGAGTCGACCACCCGATCTTCGTCACGGCCGAGCAGCAGCGCGTGCATGCCGGGCTTCTGGGCCAGTGGCCGGCGACGATGTCGGTGGGAGCCTTACGTCCGGCCGATCGAGTCGTCGCGCGATGACCTAAAGTTACTGGGATGTAAGGCTTCTCGGTCCCGCAGAATTGTCGGTGGTCACCTCTATCGTTGGTGCATGGTCAGTAGTTCCGGTCCTGGTGAGCATCCGGTGTGGGGTTTCGCGGCCGGCCTGGCCGCGGCGGTGGACGGGTTGGCCGGCGCCGAGGTGTGGCGGCTGGGCGGCGATGAGGTCGTCGATGTGATGCGGGTGGTGGAGTGTCAGGCGCGGCGGTTGTTCGCGGCGTCGTTGCGGCTGGTCGCGGAGGTCGATGCCCGCGGCCTGGGCACGGATCGGGGGGCGTGTTCGACGCCGGCGTTGCTGCGGCAGGTGCTGAATGTGACCCCGGCGTGAGGCGGGGTGGCGGGTGGCTGCGGCGGAGAAGCTGCTGGGCCGGACCAGCCCGTCCGGACAGATCGAGCCCGCAGCGCTGGCGGTGACGGCGGCGGGGGTGGCCGATGGGGGGATCGAGTCGGGGCAGGCCCGGTTGATCTTCGACACGCTGCGCCGGCTGCCGGCCGGGGTGGATCCGCCGACGCGGGCCCGCGCGGAGGCGTTCCTGGCCGGGCAGGCCCGCGACTTCGATGCGCACGCGCTGGCCGGGATCGCGCGGCGGATGGTGGCGACGCTGGATCCGGACGGGGCGGTGGCCGCCGAGGAGGAGGCGGTGCGTTACCGGGAACTGTCCTTCGGGCGGAGCGTCGACGGGATGACCGTCGTGCGGGGCCGGTTGGATGCGGAGGGGGCGGCGGTGCTGCGCACCGCCCTGGACCCGTTCACCGCCCCGGCACCGTCCACCGCGGACGGCCCGGACCCGCGTTCACCGGCCCGCCGGGCGGCGGACGGGCTGATCGAGTTGGCCCGCCGCGCCCTGGCCGCCGGGGACCTGCCCGACGCCGGTGGGCTGCGCCCGCAGGTGACGGTCACCGTCGACTTCGACAGCCTGCGGAAGCAGCTGGGTGCCGGGCAGCCGGGCCGCGCCGGCACCGGCCGGGCCGGGCGGGGATGCCGGGCCGCGCCGGGACGGGGATGCCGGGCCGGGCCGGGACGGGGTTGCTGGGTTGGGGTGGGCCGGTCACCGCCGAGTCCGCGCGGCGGATCGCGTGTGACGCGCAGCTGATCCCGGTGCTGCTCGGTGGCGGCGGGCAGCCGCTGGACGTGGGCCGGGCGAGTCACAGCATCCCGACCGGCCTCCGCCGGGCCCTCATTGCCCGGGACCGGGGCTGCGCGTTCCCCGGCTGCGACCGGCCCCCGGCCTGGTGCGATGGGCACCACATCCGCCACTGGGCCGACGGCGGACCCACCGCGATCACCAACCTGGTCCTACTCTGCGGGCACCACCACCGCACCGTGCACCACCACGGCTGGCAGACCCGCATCGTGCACGGCCAACCGCAGTTCCTGCCCCCACCCTGGATCGACCCCACCCAGACACCCCGCCGCAACCACTACCACCACCTCCCCACCCTCCCCGACCCACCCGGTGCAGCCGAGACGGCCTGGCAGCACGCCTCACCAGAACTGGTGACTACCAGCTAGACCACGGTCAGGATCTGCACTAACGACGCCCGACGCACCGAGCACCCGGGAGCAGTCACCGCTGGCCGACATCGTGCGCCCTACTCGCACATCCGAGCCAACTATGCGGGTACGGCGCACGATGATGACCAGCCCACGCCGGCCGACGACCGAACGGCCGGGAGCCGCCCCGAACATCGGACGCTCTACCCGCAAATCCGGGTCCAGAATGCGAGTACAGCGTCCGATGATCGCCACCCAGTCCAGCCCCGCGCCCACAGCGGGAGACCCCCGGCGACATCGTGCGTCCTACTCGCACAATCGCCCCGGATATGCGAGTACGACGCACGATGATGGCGGCGCCGGGCCGCATGCGGGCACGTCACCGGGCGGCCCGCGGGTACGGCGCACGATGGTGGGCGCCATCGCGCCGGCAGACGACTGATGGCGGTCGGCGGGCCGCCCCGCGGGCACGGCGCACGACAACGGCGCCGTTGCCGACCGCGCGACGCGTTCAGGCAGCGTTGCCCGACACGGGCCAGCAGACCTCGGTCTCGTGGTTGAGCAGGTCGTTCTCGTCGCCGAGCGGCAGGTAGCGCTCGCGGATCGGGCCGGCCGCGCCCAGCGCGCGCTCAGCGACCCAGGTGCCGAGGGCGCCGTAGGTCTGGTCGAGGTCACTGAAAGGCCCGTGATGCGATGTCACCGCGAGATCGGCGGCCGGCACGTCGTACCCGACGATCCGGCCGGACGCGGGCGGCGTGCCCGCAGCCGGAACGAAGACGACGAGCTCGCCTTCCTCCTGTTCGAAGAAGTCGTCCGGGAAGAGTGCGCCGTCCGGTCCGGTCCGCGTCGCGTCGCTGGATCGCAGCGCCTTGTGCAGCTCGCCGAACGCCGCCATCCACCACGCCACGGCATCGGCCGCACGAACCCGCTCGACGATGGCGAACGACGGGGTGACCGGCTCCGACCGGTAGGTGACCTCGACCGGCGCCCGCCCTCCCTCGAGCAGACCGCGAAGGGAGGCGACGGTCTCCTGGGTGTGTGCCAACTGACGCTCCATTCGCTCGAGGTGGGCGACGATCGCCCGGTTGCGCGTGTCGATGTCCGGCGCCTGCAGGACCGATCGCACCTCGTCGAGCGGCATACCGAGGTCGCGGAACCTGCGGATGACCTGAGCCGTGGCCACCTGGCTCGGCTGGTAGAACCGGTAGCCGGTCGACGGGTCGACGCTGGCCGGCTCGAGCAGGTCCACATCGTGGTAGTGCCGCAACGCCTTGACGCTGAGATAGGTCATGCGCGAGAAGTCGCCGATGCTGAGCAGGACGTCCATGCCCGCAGCCTCCACCCTCCCCCTACCGGAGAGTCAAGCCGGGTGGAGGCGGCGGAAAAAAGTTCCGGAACGCCGTTGACTCTCCCGTTACAGGAGGCCGGACAACTGTGGCATGAGCGAACTCGTCAAGAACACCTCACCGCACCTCGTCGTGGCGCCCACCGAGGCGCGTGGACCGCTCACCCGACTGCGGGCGAGCCACTGGTCGGCACTTCCCGTCCTGCTGGCCGGCACCTTCCTGATCGTCCTGGACTTCTTCATCGTGAACGTGGCCCTGCCCGCGATGCAGACGGAGCTGCACGCCACCACCACCGCGATTGAGTGGGTCGTGGCCGGCTACGGCCTCACCTTCGCCGTTCTGTTGATCGCGGCCGGTCGCTTCGGCGACCGATGGGGCCGCCGGCGGCTGTTCGCGATCGGGGTCGGGGCCTTCACCGTCGCCTCCGCCGTCTGCGGCGCGGCACCGACCGCGACGACCCTCGTGATCGCCCGGCTCGCCCAGGGGGCCGCTGCGGCGCTGATCAGCCCGACGGTTCTGGCGATCATCGGCGTCGTCTACACCGGCAAGGACCGGGCCCGGGCCATCAGCCTGTACGCCACGGTCATGGGCCTCGCCGCGGTCGGCGGCCAGCTGATCGGCGGACTGCTGCTCAGCGCGGACGTCGCCGGGCTCGGCTGGCGGGCGGTCTTCCTCATCAATGTGCCGGTCGGTATCGCGGCGCTCGTGGCCACACCGAAGTTCGTGCCGGAGTCCCGCGAGGCGCGGCCGGGCCGGATCGACATCGTCGGTCTGGTGCTCGCCACCGCCGGCATCACCGCCCTTGTGCTTCCGCTGCTCGAAGGGCGCCAGCAGGGCTGGCCGGTCTGGACCTGGGTGACCCTGGCGGCCGCGCCGCTTCTCCTCGTGGAGTTCGCGCTGCGCCAGCGGGCTTTGGTCCGCCGGTCCGAGACGCCGCTGCTTGATCCCCGGCTGTTCCGGTCGCGCAGCTTCACCGCGGGTCTGGTGGCGCAGTTCGCCCTGTGGATCGGGCAGGCGTCGTACTTTCTGATCCTCGCGCTGTTCCTGCAGCAGGGCCGGGGCCTCAGCGCCCTCCAGGCGGGACTCGTCTTCACCATCGTCGCCGGCGCGTACCTCGTCGCGTCGGCGAAGGCCCCGCAGCTGGCGGCACGCCACGGCCGGGTCGTGGTCACGGCCGGTGCACTGCTTTTCGCGCTCGGGCATGTCGCACTCATCGTCGCCACCGAAGAAGTGGGTGTGGGCGGATCGGTCTTCACCCTTACCCCCGGCCTGCTGCTCGCGGGCGCCGGAATGGGGCTGTGCATCACCGCGCTGACCACGACGGTGCTGAGCAATGCCGATCCGCAGCAGGCCGGTGCGATCTCCGGCGCACTGTCGAGCGTGCAGCAGGTCGGCAACGCCGTCGGGGTCGCGGTCATCGGGATCCTCTTCTTCGGAGGACTCACGCACGGCTACGCCCACGCGTTCGAGGTGAGTCTCGCCGCCCTGGCCGGACTGCTCTGCCTGCTCGCCGTCATGACGGTGTTCCTGCCACCTAAGGACACCATCGCGGTCGAGAGCCGGATCGCCGCCTGAGCGGGCCGGATGTGCCGGTGCCGCCGGCGGGAGAAGCCCTGCTTCCCCGCCGGCGGCACTGCCTGGTGCGAGGGTTCTCCACCACGTCCTCCCCATCGGCACTACGGTCGGCTGCAGTCGATGTGTCCGGGAACGGGCGAGAGGAGGGCCACCGAGATGGCCGACCAGGACGACGCAGACCAGATCGCCGGCCCCCGCCGCAGCCAGCTCGAGCAGGAGCTCGCCCGGCTCCGTACGCAACGACAGGAAATCGCTGGAACGCTCGGCACCGACGACCCGCGTGGCGACAACGCCGACCAGGCCGACACCGTCGAACGCGCCTCCGAGCTGGCCTGGATCGAGGACCGCATCGCCGAGCTCACCGACCTGCTCGAGCACGGCACGGGTGAGCGGCCCCCGGCCGGCACGGCGGGTCAGGTCGAGGTCGGGTCGGAGGTGGTCCTGGAATTCTCCGACGGGACGCGGGAGAGCCTGCTGGTCGGCGACATAGCACTGGATACGGGACATGCGACGGTTCTGACCCCGGACAGCCCACTCGGCCGGTCCGTGCTGGGCCACCGGGTCGGCGACTCCGTCGTCTACCCGGCGCCGTCCGGACCCGAGCAGGTGACCGTCGTGGAGATCAGTCCGAGCTGACGCAGTTCGCGGGCCAACGTCGGCGGGTCGCGGAAGAGCACGGTCTGCCAGCCGAGTTCGCCCGCGGCCGCGACGTGCCGAGGATCGTCGTCGATGAACAGCAGGTCCCGCGGCTCGGCCGGACCGATGGAGTGTTCCACCGCCCGCCGGGCGGCCTGGAAGGCGTCGGGGTCCGGTTTGCATCGGCCGATGACCGCCGAGCTGACCACGTCGTCGAAGACGTTTTCCTCCACTCCCAGGCGCCGCAGGTCCTCAGGGAGTCGCGACGTGGCGTTCGTGAGGATCACCACGGCCGCCGTACGACGGGCCCGGCAGAGGAGATCGAGGGCCTCGGCGTCGATGCTGCCGGCAGACGCCGACCATTTCCCCACGGCCGACCGGGCGCGGTCATCGCCGACGGATCGGGCGAGGACATCGGCGACGTTCGACCTCCATTGCGCGTCCGGCACCGTGCCGGTCACGGCGGGCAGAAGAAGGTCAGGAGCGAACGCGACCCGGAGGATGGCCCCCGGTTCGAGCCCGTGCTCGCACTCGATGTGCGCCAGCGATTCCGGGTCGAAGTGCCGGAGCACCCCGTCCAGGTCGCAGACGACGGCCCGGATCCGGGCCTGGTGGTCGAGGGTCACATCCGTCATCGTCCCGCAGGTGGGTACTCCCGCATCAGGCACGGTTCGCGGCCGGATCCGCGATAGGCCTGCGGTCGCGCCTGCGCGGAGGTTTGCTGAGGATGTGGAGCTCCGCTGGCTCGATCCCCGGTGCCCGGACGGCGGGGACCTCGCGGGCGCGACGGCGCTGCTCGAAGCGGCCCGGGTCGTCGATTGTCCGCACGAGCCGGTGCCGACGGTCACCTCACTCACCGCGTACCTCCGGCACGGGTACGACGGGGATCTCCCGCTCATCGCGCTCGCCCACGGTGCGGCCGGTCACGTCGACGGGATTCTCGAGGTATCCCTTCCGCACCGCGACAACCGGCACCTCGGATCGGTGCGGGTCACCGTCGACCCGCTCCGCCGCCGCGCCGGCCTCGGCCGGCGCCTGTTCGCGGCCGGCGTGGAGCGGGTGCGCAAGGAAAAGCGCAGCCTGATCCTGGCCGACTGTTACGACGGGACCGCCGGCATGCCTTTCCTCAAGGCGATGGGACTGGACCGGGTCTCCGAGCAGGTCCAGCGCAGGCAGGATCTGCGGGAGATCGACTGGGCCCGGCTGGCCGGTGCGTACGAGGCGGGACAGCCGCATGCGGTCGACTACGAGTTCGTGCGCATGACCGGGACGACGTCCGAAGACATGGTCGCCGATCTGGCCCGGATAGCCGTCGCCATCAACGATGCACCCACCGACGAGCTCGACGTCGAGGACCTGGCCTTCACAGCCGGCCGTATCCGCGCGTTCGAACGGGCCCAGGCGGCGCATGACCGGCGCCTCTACCGGCTGATCGCCCGTCAGACGGAAAGCGGTGAGCTGGCCGGACACACGGCAGTCGGGGTGGACAGCGAACGGCCGGGATTCGGCTGGCAGTACAAGACGAGCGTGCCGAGCGCCCATCGGGGCCACCGCCTCGGCCTGCTGCTGAAGATCGTGATGCTGCGCTGGCTCGCCGAGGTCGAGCCGCAGCTGCGCACCCTCGACACGTGGAACGCCGCCACCAACACCCACATGATTCGCGTCAACCAAGTACTCCACTACCGCGTCGTCGGCAGCCTCATCGGCTGGCAGCGCCACATTTAGGGCAAGCACCCCCGATGCGCGTCGGCGGCAGATATTCGGTCGCGGCCGGCGGGCCGACGGCGTTTCCTGGAACCGTGGAGCTCACCTGGCTCGATCCGCAGCGCCTGGACGCCCGCGACCTCGCGGGTGTTGCGGCGCTGCTCGAGGCGGCCCGGGTGGTCGACTGCCCGCACGAGCACGGGGAGACCGTGTCGTCGATCGCGGCCCGCCTGCGACACGGGTACGACGGCGAACCCCCCGAGACGGCGCTCGTCCACGGCAAGGGCGGCCGGGTCGTCGGGGTCCTCGAGATCGTCCTTCCGCGGTGGGACAACCGGCATATCGGCTTTGTGGCGGTGACCGTCGACCCGCTCGCCCGCCGCCAGGGACTCGGCCGGAAGCTCTTCGGCGTTGGCGTGGACCGCGCCTACGCCGAGGGACGCCGGGTGTTCATTTCCAGCTCCTTCGAAGGCACCGCGGGTGTCCCGTTCCTCGAGACCATGGGTCTCGACCGGGTGTCCGAGGAGGTGCAGCGCAGGCAAGACATCCTCGGCATCGACTGGGCCCGCCTCGACCGGGAGTATGCGGCGGCCGAGCGTCACTCCGCCGACTATGAGCTGCTCCGGATGCCCGCGGTCACGCCCGACGGGATGCTGGCCGAGGTCGCCCGGATGACCGCCGCCATCAACGACGCGCCGGTCGAGGGCATGGACGTCGAGGACGAGGTCTTCACGCCCGAGCGGATCCGTGCCTTCGAGGACGCGCAGCGCGCGCATGATCGGCGGCTCCTCCGGCTGATCGCACGCGACCGCCGTACGGGAGAACTCGTCGGGCACACCGTCGTCGGCGTCGACGGCGAGCGGCCGTGGTTCGGCTGGCAGCTGGACACCAGCGTGGTCCGCGCCCACCGCGGCCACCGGCTGGGTCTGACCCTGAAGATCGCGATGCTGCGCTGGCTGGCCGAGGAGGAGCCGCAGCTGCGCACCGTCGACACCTGGAACGCGGCGTCCAACGGGCACATGATCCAGGTCAACGAGGCGCTCGGCTACCGGGTCGTCACCAGCATCATCGGCTGGCAACGACGCCGGTAACACCGCCGGCCTACTTGACCTGGGTGAGCACCGTGTTGGACATGCCAGGGTTGGCGGTGTTGGTGGCGTAGTAGCGGTAGTCAGTGTTGGCGACGTACGTGGTCGTCCACCGCCCGCCGTTGGTGGCGTGCAGCGTCCGGCGCACGACGTATCCGGGCACGTCCTTCGTCTTGAACCAGACATGTAGCTTCATGTTCGGCCTGGTCGTGCCGACGATCGTCACGGTCGAGCCGCGCCGGACCGTTGCCGGCCCGTTCGTGAACGGCTTGACCTGGGTCAGACCGTGCGTCGAGGTGCGGCCGCCCGACGTGGCGTAGTAGCGGTAGTCGTCGTTCGCCTGGTAGGTGGTCGACCATTGTCCGCTGCCGTTGGCATGCAGCGTCCGGCGGTTGGTGTAGGCGTCGGTGTAGAACTTGTGGAACCACACGTTCACCACGGCGTTCGGTCCGGCCGAGCCGCTCAAGCTGACCGTCGTGTTGAGCCGGGCGAACGCCGGCCCGTGCACCGTCACCGTCGGACCGAGCGGTGTCACCGTGTTCGAGGCCGCCGAGGGTGCCGACGGGCCCACCGAGTTGGTCGAGGTCACCGTGAACGAATACCTGTCGCCGTTGGTGAGGCCGGTCACGGTGATCGGGCTCCCCGCGCCGGTCGCGGTCTGCCCGCCGCGGCCCGGGTTGGTGAGATCGGTCGCGGTGACCGTGTACTTGGTGATCACCGCGCCGCCGTCGTTCACCGGCGGGGTGAAGGTGACGGCGGCCTTGCCGTTGCCGGCGCTCGCACCGACGGCGGTCGGCGGATCGGGGACCGTGACCGGACCCATCGGGGTGACCTGGTTCGACGCGCCCGAGGGCCCGGAGGTGCCGGCCGAGTTGGTCGCGGTGATCGTGAACCTGTACGGCGTTCCGTTGGTCAGCCCGTGCACGACGATCGGGCTTCCGGACCCGGTGGCGGTCAGGCCGCCGGGCGAGGACGTCACCGTGTAGTGGGTGATCGGCGCGCCGCCGTCGTTCACCGGCGGGATGAAGTTGACGGTCGCCTCCATGTGGCCGCCAAACGCGCTTGCACCGGTCGGCGGGTCAGGGACGGTGGCCGGGGTGACCCGGTTGGACGGGTCGGACGGAACGGAACTGCCGTGCGTGTTCTTCGCGGTGACCGTGAACGTGTACGCCGTGCCGTTGGTCAGGCCGGTCACGGTGATCGGGCTCGCCGTACCGCTTGCGGTGTGGCCGCCGGGCGAGGAGGTCACCGTGTAGCTGGTGATCGGGGCGCCGCCTTTGTTCACCGGCGGCAGGAAGGTCACCACGGCATCGGTGTTGCCGGCGGTCGCGTGCGCGTCGGTCGGTGGGTGCGGCACGGTACCCGGGGTGACCGCGTTGGAGGCCGCCGACGGGACCGAGTCACCGAAGGCGTTCATCGCCTGGACGGTGAAGGTGTAGCTGTCGCCGTTGTGCAGGCCCGGCACGGTGATGGGGCTGCCCGAGCCGGACGCGGTCTGGCCGCCGCGGCTGGGATCGGTGGAGTCGGTGGCCAGCACGGTGTAGCTGGTGATCGGCGGGCCGCCGTCATTCAGCGGCGGCGTGAAGGCCACCGAGGCGGACTGGTTGCCGCCGGTCGCGGTCACACCGGTCGGTGGATCGGGGACCGTACCGGGAATGACGGCGTTGGACGGCGCAGAGGGCCGGGACTTCCCGTAGAAGTTCCGCGCCTGGACCGTGAACGTGTAGCTGTCGCCGTTGGTCAGGCCGTGCACGGTGATCGGGCTCCCGGTCCGGGTGGCGGTCTGCCCGCCACGCGCCGGGTCGGTCCGATCCAGTGCGGTGACGGTGTAGTCGCGGATGTGTACGCCGCCGTTGCTCGTCGGTGGGCTGAAGGTCACGATGGCATCGGTGTTGCCGGCCGTTGCGCTGACGTCGACCGGAGGGCCGGGGACCGTCCCCGGAATGACCGGGTCCGACGGCAGGGACGGGACCCCCGTACCGAAGAGGTTCCGCGCCCGGACGGTGAAGGTGTAGAGGTCACCGTTGTGCAGGCCGCGCACGGTCAGCGGGCTGGTCGACCCGCTGGCGGTCTGCCCGCCCCGGGACGGGTGACTGAGATCGTGTGCGGTGACGATGTACCGCGTGATCGGCGCCGCTCCGCGGCTCGTCGGCGGGCGGAAGGTCACGACGGCATCGGTGTTGCCCGAGACGGCGACGACGTTCCTCGGCGGGCCGGGCCGAAGGATCGCGTTCGGTCCGGCGGGGGTCGCGGCCGCCGTTCCCGCGCCGAAGGTCTGCACCGACGCGGCCACCAGGACGGCGACGGAAACCAGCTGACTGACTCGGATGCGTGCCACAGCCCGATCCCCCCGGTCACGAACCTACACTGAGTGGTCAAAGTATTACACAGGGTGTCAAGTCCGCCATCCCGCCACAGCGGCACCACCCGCGTCAGCCGCCACACAGTCCTCCCGAAGATCACGTCCGCGCGGAACGGGGGATCTATGCTGGCGGGACATCCCGACTATGTGCCGCCACGTGGGGCAGCGATGGCTGTGAAGGCGTCGAGCGTGGGCCGTTCGCGGTCGTCCGGCGCAGCCGAGCCCCGATGGCCGATGGCTGTGGCCATCCTGCTGTGCGGACTGCTGCGGCTGGCGTTGCCGGCCGAACTGCGCGCCGGAGAAGCGTCATGGCTGTTGCTCATCGTCGTCGCCATCCTGCTCGGCATCCTCATCATCGGTGACCCCGGCCGGATCGACCGGGACTCGACCTGGCTCCGGGCCATGACCGGATCGTTGATCGGCATCATCACGCTCGCCAATTCGGTCGGTGCGGTGCGGCTGGTGGCGAGCATCATCAGCACCGCGCCGTTCACCTCGAACGCCAACGTGCTGCTGGCGGCCGGCGGCGCGGTCTGGGCCTCCAACCTGATCGTGTTCGGGCTTTGGTACTGGGACCTCGACCGGGGCGGCGCGGCGGCCCGGGCCCGCGGGACGTCGACGCGTCCCGCGTTCCTCTTTCCGGAGATGACCAATCCGGATTTCGTGCGGCCGAACTGGTATCCGAAGTTCGTCGACTACCTGCACCTGTCGTTCTCGACGGCGACCGCCTTCAGCCCGACCGATGTGTCGCCGATCAAGGCGTGGGCGAAGTTGATGATGCTCGTCGAGGACGCGATCTCGCTGATCGTCGCCCTGCTCGTCGTCGCCCGAGCGGTGAACATCCTGAAGTAGCTACATCTGGCCGAGGTAGAACCTGGTGCCCTGGTCGTCGGTGCACGTGCTCGTCGTCCCGTAGGGCTGGCGCTCCGGATCGGTGGCGGTGCCGCCGGCCTGTCGCACCCGGGCGACCGCGGCCTCGATGTCGTCCACCCGCCACATCGGTATGGAGGTCGCGACGTCGTTCCCGCCGGCCATCCCGGTCATCGCGACGACGTCCTCGACGCTCCACCCGTCCTCGACCCGTCCCGGGCTGAACCGCCAGCCGAGTACGGCGCCGTAGAAGGCCCGGGCCCGGGCGGAGTCGACGACCTGCAGGGTGAGGTAGGCGAGGTCGCCGGCCCGGACGCCGTTCGCGGGTCCCCGCTCGCCGGGGACGCCTGCCGGCGGTTGGTAGACGGCGAACGCCGTGCCCTGGTCGTCGGCGCACATCGCGGTGAGGCCGTACGGTTCGCGGGTGGGCTCGTCGGCCTGCCCCCCGGCGGCTCGGATCCGCGCGATCGCGGCAGGCACGTCGTCGACGGCGTAGCAGCAGAAGAGGGTGCTGCGCTCCCGCCCGCCGAACATGCCCACCGACGGGGTGGTGCCCACGACCCGTCGGCTCTGCGGACCGGGCTCCGGGGAGTAGCTCCAGCCGAGCACCGAGGCGTAGAACGCGGCTGCGCGGTCGACGTCGGGCACCCACAGCGAGACGTATCCGATGTCGCCGTGCCGGGGGGACGGCGCCGCGGCGGGCAGGGGCGTCTGCAGCATCCAGCGGTGCCCCCACGGGTCGACGACCGTGGCGTTGCGGTGACCGTAGCCTTCGTACGGCTCGCGGGTCAGCTGACCGCCGGCACGCGTCGCGGCGGCGATCGTCGCGTCGACGTCGGGCACGGTGAGCACCAGGCTCACCGACGCGGCACCCGGCTGCGGACCGACCACGCCGATCTCGGGATGCTCGTCCGACAGGTACAGCGCGCCACCGGAGACCGCGAGCTCGGCATGGCCCACCCGGCCGTCCGGCATCACGATCGGGTCGCCGACCTGACGAGCCCCGAGAACGTTGACGTACCAATCGATCGCGCGTCGCGCGTCGCTGACGGCCAGGTAGGGGATCGCGGCACCGGCGGCGGCCGGGACGGCCGTCTCGGTGGCGGGTGCGGCGGTGGTGGCAGTCATGGCGACTCCTCGGGGAAGGGCCAGCGCACGTTCGACGCGGGCGCGCAGGCGGGCGGCAAAGGTGGGATCGGGGTCGGCCGGCGTGACCGGCGTCCGCAGGATGTCCAGGGGATCAGTCATCGCCGTCCTCCTCTCCGGATCGGTCGGTGGGATAGGCGCGGCGGAAGGCGGCCCGGGCCCGGACGAGCAGTGCCTCGGTGGCATGCACGGTGCGATCGAGGACGCGGGCGACGTCGGCCACCGGCAGATCGTCGAGATAGCGCAAGGTCAGGGCAGCCCGATGGTGCGGGCCGAGTTGCTCCAAGGTGTCGCGGGCCTGCAGCGCGTCGAGGGTGATGTCCCACGGATCATCGCCGTCGTTGTCGCCCTCGTCCGCGACCGCTCGCAGCCCGCGCTGTTCGCGTGCCTGGCCGCGCCAGTGGTCGGCGAGCTTGTGCCGGGCCACGCCCACCAGCCAGGCCGTGGTCACCGGCGGCGGATGCTCCCGGCGTACGGCGTCGACCGCCGCGAGGAACGTCTCCGCGGTGAGATCCTCGGCGAGCGCGGTACGCCCGCACCGCGACAGGAGGTAGCCGTAGACCTGCGGCAGCGCCGTGTCGTACATCGCGAGCAGGCCGGCCCGAGGGTCCCGCGGGGCCACCGGTTGCTCGCTCACACCTGCATCGTCGTCCCGCGGGCCGGACTTCCGACGGGTCGGGCCGAAATTCTTCGGTCAGCCGAGCCAGCCGGGCCGGACCAGGCCCGTCTCGTAGGCGATGACCACGAGCTGGGCCCGGTCGCGGGCGCCGAGCTTCACCATCGCGCGGCTGACGTGGGTCTTCGCCGTCGCCGGGCTCACCACCAGCCGGGCCGCGATGTCGTCGTTGGACAGGCCACCGGCGACGAGCGTCATGATCTCGCGTTCCCGATCGGTCAGGCCGTCCAGCTCCCGCGTCGGGCGGGGCTCCTTGGCGCGGGTGGCGAATTCGGCGATCAGCCGCCGGGTCACGCCGGGGGAGAGCAGCGCGTCGCCGCCGGCGACGGCGCGTACGCCGCGCAGCAGGTCGGCCGGCTCGGTGTCCTTGACCAGGAACCCGCTCGCCCCGAGCCGCAGCGCCTCGAAGACGTACTCGTCCAGCTCGAACGTCGTGAGGATCACGATCCGCACCTTGTCCAGGCGGGGATCGGCCGTGATGCGCGCGGTGGCGGCGAGACCGTCGACGGCGGGCATCCGGATGTCCATCAGGACGACGTCGGGCAGCAACGTCGTGGCGAGTTGCACGGCCGCCTCGCCGTCGCCGGCCTCCCCGACCACCTCGATGTCCGGCTGGGCGTCGAGCAGCGCGCGGAAACCGGCCCGCACCAGGGCCTGGTCGTCGGCGAGCAGGATCGAGATCATCGGGAACCTCCGAGGGGCAGCCTGGCACGGACCCGGAATCCGCCACCGGGTCTCGGCCCCGCCTCCAGGTCGCCCCCGAGCGCGGTGGCCCGTTCCCGCATGCCGGGGATGCCGTTGCCGCCGGAGGGGGGCGGGGTGGTCGGTGCGCCGCCGTCGTCGTCCACCTCGACGGTGAGGTCGTCCGCGCCGTAGATGACCCGGACGAGGGCCGTCGCCGGGCCGGCGTGGCGGGTCACGTTGGTCAACGCCTCCTGCACGATCCGGTACGCCGCGAGGTCCACCCCGGTCGGCAGCGGCCGCGGCCGGCCGTCGACCTCGGTCCGCACCGACATGCCCGCCGCCGACGCGCGGGTGGTCAGCTCGTCCAGCCGGACCAGGCTGGGGGCCGGCGAGCGCGGCGCGTCCTCGTCGACCTGCCGGAGCACCCCGAGCACCGACCGCAGCTCCTGCAACGCCTCCTTGCTCTCCTGCTTGATCGCCAGCAGCGCCTCGCGGCCCTGCTCGGGCTGCTCGTCGAGCAGGTGCAGAGCCACCCCCGCCTGCACGTTGATCAGCGAGATGTTGTGGGCGAGCACGTCGTGCAGTTCGCGCGCGATCCGCAGCCGCTCCTCGCTGGCCCGCCGGCGGCTGTGCTCCTCGCGGGCCCGGCGCCGCTCGATCCCCTGCGCCCGCTGGGCGCGCACGACCTCGGCGATGGTGGCCAGCAGCAGCAACCAGGCAGCGATCCCCACCGCGAAGCCGAGCGACGGCGCCGACCCGTGGCCGGCCAGGGGAGGGAGCCAGAGAAAGGCGCCGTACGCGGCCGCGAGCGTGCCCCGGGCGAGCCACCGCCGACCGGCGCCGACCGCCGAGAAGTAGGCGATCGCGGGCGCCAGGTAGACCGGCCCGGCCGGGTAGCCGAGCATCCGGTAGGCGAAGGTGACGGCGAAGACCGTGAGCAGGACCTGGGCCGGCCAGCGTCGTCGTACGAGCAGGGCCGCCGGGCCGGCGACGAGGAGCAGGTAGCCCCCGGCGTCCAGCGGGGTCGCGTGCGGGTGGCCGCGGGTGGCGAAGTGGCTCCCGGCGAGCTGGACGACCGCGACGACGACGGCGACGCGCAGGTCAGACGGCCGGCACCACCGCCGGTCGAGGTCGTCGCCGTGGGTCACCACATGTCGAACGGTAGGGCACGGCCGGCAGCGGGGCATCGGTCGAGGACGGGCTCCCGGCGTACCACCACGGGAGTACGCCGGCCGGCTCAGCCCTGCGGGGGCGCCCCGGTGGTGGTCGGCTCCGGCGCCGGCTCGCCCGGGGGCGGGTAGTGGCGCGGCCGCATCCGGAGCCGCCAGGTGAGCAGCGCGCCGATCAGCAGCGCGGCCCCATAGAGCACACAGTGCACCACCGGCCACAGCACCGCCCCGCCGTACTGGGCATGGTCGGCCAGCTGACGCGGTCCCCAGAACGGCAGCAGCATTCCCAGCGCCGAGGTGCGGCTGAGCGAGAGCTGGACCCCGACGACGGCGATGATGGTGAGGATGCCCTCCATCTCGTTGGGGATCGTCGTTCCGACGGTGAGGCCGAGGGCGATCGCCACCGCGGCGGTGAGCATGACGGCGAGCAGCAGTTCGGGGCTGGAGTTGGCCGGGTGGGAGCCGACAATCATGATCACGGTGAAGACGCCCGCGATCGCCGCGGCGATCCCGTTGAGCAGCAGCAGACGGCCGGCGACGAGCAGGCCGGGTGGGAAGCCGCACAGCACGAGCCGGATGTCGACGTCGCGCGAGCTCGCCGTCGAGAAGTAGGCGATGCCGCTGGTGGCGAAGGCCATGCCGACCGTGCCGTTCTCCAGCGGCACGGCCTTCAGGCCGTTCGCGCGGGCCGAGAAGTAGAAGACCAGCGGCAGTATCAGGAGCAGCAGCAAGGTGACGTGTCGCCGCAGCAGGTCACGGCCGTCCATCTCGGCGCCGACGAGGATCCGGGTGGTCGCCCGGCGGAGCCGGCTGCGGAGGGTCACGCCGCCTCTTCGTTCGGCTTGTCCGGCATCGGGCCCTGATCCGGGACCCGGAGCTCGACCACCCGGTCGACCCGGTCGAGCTCGGCGAGCATGTGGGTCACGACGACGACGCCCTTGCCCTTGTCGCGCCAGAGGTCGACGTGGTGCCAGAACGAGACGAACGTGCCGTGGTCGAAGCCCTGGTAGGGCTCGTCGAGGAGCAGGACCGGCGGATCGCCGAGCAGCGCCAGGGCGAGGTTGAGCTTCTGCCGGCTGCCGCCGGAGAGGTGCTTGGAGACGGTGGTGTCGCCGATCGGGAAGCTGAGGTCGTGCAGGATGGCCCGGCCGTGGGTGAGGGCGGCCTGCCGGCCCAGCCCGACCGCCTGCCCGAAGAGGGCCAGGTGCTCGTCGGCGGTCAGCAGGTCGAGCACGCCGGGCTCCTGCGGGCAGTAGCCGACCCGGCCGCGTTCCTCGACGGTTCCGCTGTCGGGCTGGACCAGGCCGGCACAGATCTTCAGCAGCGTCGACTTGCCCGCGCCGTTCTCCCCGACGATCGCCACCGCCTCGCCGGGCTCGATGACCAGGGACACGTCGTCGAGGACCAGACGCTGGCGGAAGCGCTTACGGAGGTTCGTCGCGTGCAGCAGCGGTTGACCGGGAAACGCCGAACCCACGATCCGATGCTGTCACGGATCCGCACCCGGCGCCCGTCCGTCCGGTGCGGAGCCGGCGGTCAGTCGCCGTCCTGCAGTCGGGCGAGAACCTCGTCATGCAGCAGGCCGTTGGTGGCCACGGCGCTGCCGCCGGCAGGCCCGGGCCGGCCGTCCAGGCTCGTGAAGCGGCCGCCGGCCTCTTCCACGATCAGGGACAGGGGGGCGAGGTCCCACAACGACACTTCCGGCTCGCAGGCGATGTCGACCGCGCCGTCGGCGACCAGCGCGTGCGACCAGAAGTCGCCGTAGGCGCGGGTACGCCAGGCGGCATCGGCCAGCCCCATGAAGCGGCCCAGGCGGCCCTGTCGCTCCCAGCCGTCGAGGCCGGAGTAGGACAGGCTGGCGTCGGCGAGGTCGGTCACCTGCGACACCCGGCAGGGGGACGCCGAGGACATGCTGCGCCCGGTGAACGCTCCGGCCCCCCGCGCAGCCCACCAGCGCCGGTTCAACGCCGGCGCGCTCACGACGCCGGCCACCACGTCGTCGCCGTCCATCAGTGCGATCAGCGTCGCCCAGACCGGCACCCCGCGCACGAAGTTCTTCGTCCCGTCGATGGGGTCGATCACCCAGCAGCGCGAGCCCGCCCCCGACCGCCCCATCTCCTCACCGAGCACGGCGTCGCGGCGCCGGGCCCGGTGGAGGGTGGAGCGCATGGCCTCCTCGACCGCCTTGTCGGCGTCGGTGACCGGGGTCATGTCCGGCTTGGTCTCCACCTTCAGATCGAGCGCCCGGAAGCGCGACATCGCCGTCGCGTCTGCGTCGTCGGCCAGCACGTGGGCCAGGGCCAGGTCGTCGGAGTAACCACGCGATGCCGCCATGGCTGGGCACGTTACCTGTGTTCCGCGTCGACGACGGCGCGGCGCACCTGGTCGGCCACCGCGGCGTCGACGGGCCGCCGCCCGGCGGTCCCGGGACGGCGCCGAAGAAACGGTGACGGGGGCGCGCTCACCAGTGGCCCTCGCCGGACCGGGCGTCGAGCAGCCGCCGGAACGATGCCAGCCGCCGCGGTTCGGCGTTGCCCGCGGCGACCCAGGCGTCCAGGGAGCACCGGTCGGCCGTGGCGGTGTGGTCGCAGCCCGGCGGACAGGTCTCAGCCCCGGCGGCCATGTCGGGAAAGGCGGCGAGGACGTCCGCCGGGCGCACGTGGGCCAGCCCGAAGGACCGGATCCCCGGGGTGTCGACGACCCAACCGCCGTCCCGGGCAGCGGCAGCGCGATCGCCGAGGACGAGATGTGGCGGCCCTTGCCGACCGCGCTCACCGCGCCGACGGCGCGCTCGGCGTCGGGCACCAGCGGCGTTGACCAGCGTCGACTTGCCGACGCCGGAGTGCCCGACGAGCACGCTGGTCCGGTCCGCCAGCCGGGCCCGCAGCAGCCGGCCGGCTCCTGGTCGCGGCGGGTGGTCACGGCGGGCAGGCCGAGGTCGGCGTACGTCGCCAGCAGCGGCGCGGCGGCGGCCAGGTCGGCCTTGGTGAGGCACAGCAGCGGGTCCAGCCCGCCGGCGTAGGCGGCGACCAGGCAGCGGTCGATGAACCCCATGCCGGGCGCCGGGTCGGCGAGGGACGTCGACGACGACGAGCTGGTCGGCGTTGGCGACGATGGCCCGCTCGACGGGGTCGGTGTCGTCGGCGGTACGGCGCAGCACGCTGGTCCGGTGGTCGATCCGGACGATCCGGGCCAGTGAGCCCGCCCCGCCGGACAGGTCACCCACCAGGGCGACGCGGTCCCCGACCACGACCGACCCGCGGCCGAGTTCGCGGGCCCGCATGGCGGTGACCGGCCGATCGCCCGTCGACCAGGCAGGTGTAGCGGCCCCGGTCGACCGCCGTGACGACTCCCGCCACGGCGTCTGCCGTGCAGGGGGCGCTGCTTGGTCCGCGGGCGCGAGCCCCGGCGGCCGGGACGGACCCGCACGTCGTCCTCGTCGACGGGGCGCCGACGTCAGCGGAGGGCTCAGCGTGCCTCCCCGGGCACGTCATCGGCGCATGTTCCCGAGCATGCGGTCCCACATCCCGACGAAGTCCGGCAGGGTCTTGCCGGTGGTGGCGACGTCCTCGACGTCGACGCCCGTCGACGCACCAGGCCGAGCACCGCGCCGGCCTGCGCCATCCGGTGGTCGTCGTAGCGTCGCGACACACGCCGCCGTGCAGCGGCTTCGGCCGGATCACCAGGGCGTCGTCGGTCTCGGTGACATCGCGCCCGAGCGCGGCCAGCTCGGGGGCCAGCGCGGCGAGCCGGTCGGTCTCGTGGCCGCGCAGGTGCGCGATGCCGGACAGCCGGGACGGGCCGTCGGCGAGCGGCGCAGATCGCGGCGAGCACCGGGGTCAGCTCACCGACCTCGTGCAGGTCGGCGTCGATGCCGTGCCACGCGTCCGGATCCGCGCACGGTCAGGCCGGCGGCGTCGCAGGTGGACGTCGGCGCCCATCGCGCGCCAGCAGGTCCGGGAGCGCGGCGCCGGCCTGGGTGGTCGTGGCCGGCCAGTCCGGGACGCGTCACCTGCCCGCCGGTGATCAGCGCCGCGGCCAGGAACGGCGCGGCGTTGGACAGGTCGGGCTCGATGACGACGTCGCGGGCCGCGACCGCGCCGGGCGCGACCCGCCACAGGTCGGGCGTGCCGTCGTCGACGTCGACGCCGGCCGGTCGCGGAGCATCGGCGACCGACATGGCGATGTGCGGCAGGGACGGCAGCGGCGGCCGCCGCGTGGCGCAGGTCGAGCCCGGCGGCGAAGCGGCCGCCGGCCAGCAGCAGCGCGCTCACGAACTGGCGACGACGCGGAGGCGTCGATCGTCACCGTGCCGCCCGGCACGCGTCCGGTGCCGTGGACGGTGAGGGGCACGGCCCGGCGGCCGCCGTCGTCGATCCGGACCCCGAGCGTGCGCAGGGCCGCCAGCAGCGGGCCGAGCGGGCGTTCCCGGGCGCGGGGGTCGCCGTCGAAGCGCACCGGGCCGTGGGCGAGCGCTGCGACCGCCGGGACGAACCGCAGGACGGTGCCGGCCAGCCCGACGTCGACCTCGGCCGGTCCCCGCAGCGGGGCCGGGGTCACCACCCAGTCGCCGGCCCCGTCCGCCGGATCGGATGCCCGGTCGGTGACCTCCGTACCGAGGGCGGTCAGGGCACGCACCATCAGGGTCGGTGTCGCGGGCCCGCAGCGGCCGCCGGACCCGTGAGCGGCCCGTCGGCCAGGGCGGCCAGCAGCAGCGCCCGGTTGGTCATCGACTTCGAGCCGGGCAGCGCGATGGTGGCGTCGATGGGCCCGCTCGCGCGGGGGGCCGGCCAGGGTGGCTGCACCTGTCCAGTCTGCCCGATCCGGTGACCCGACCGGCAGCACCGCCCGAGGGTCGGCGCGCGGGCCCGCCGGCGGCCCTCCCGTCCATGATCAAGAGGGGATTCGCTCGGCGTGTCGCCCGTAAATCCCCTCTTGATCATGAAAAAGGGCGGCGCGCACATGATCGTGATCGGATCCGTACGGCGTGTCGCGGCGAAATCCGATCACGATCACGGCGGGAATCGTCGGCGACGTCCGTGGCGTTGGGCCCACATGACCGACGGTGGATGAGCGGTCAGACGCCTCGAACGGGAGGAGCGACGAGCGTGCAGCACACCCGCGAAAAGCGGACGTCGGACCCACGGCAGTGGCCGGTCTGGAGCCCTCCGCACCCCGATGGCCCGTCCGGGGCAGTCACCCGAACGGCCGATGAGGCCGGTCCGATCGTCCGGATGACATCCCGCGTATCCTCGGCGCACAACGAGCCGACGGGAGATCGCGTGGTGGCCGAGGAGACCGTGGAGCAGCGGCGCGAGCGCTTCGAGCGTGATGCACTGCCCTTCCTCGACCAGTTGTACGCAGCGGCGATGCGGATGACCCGCAATCCCGCCGACGCCGAGGATCTCGTCCAGGAGACCTTCGTCAAGGCCTACGCCGCCTTCCACCAGTTCACCGAGGGCACCAACCTCAAGGCGTGGCTGTACCGCATCCTCACCAACACGTTCATCAACTCCTACCGCAAGCGGCAGCGTCAGCCGCAGCAGTCCGCCGGCGAGCAGGTCGAGGACTGGCAGCTCGGCGGCTGCGGAGTCGCACACCTCGAGCGGGCTGAAGTCCGCCGAGGTCGAGGCGCTCGACCACCTGCCCGACTCCGACGTCAAGGACGCTCTGCAGCAACTGCCGGAGGACTTCCGGCTGGCGGTCTATCTCGCCGATGTCGAGGGGTTCTCCTACAAGGAGATTGCGGAGATCATGGGTACGCCGATCGGCACCGTGATGTCGCGTCTGCACCGTGGCCGCCGTGGCCTGCAGCGGCTGCTCGAGGACTACGCGCGCGAGCGCGGGTTCACTCCGGCGGCGGTCGGCGAGGGGAGCACGTCATGAGTTGCGGGAAGCCCCACGAGGTCGGACTGCCGGGATGTCCTCGCCGACGTCTATATCTTCCTGGACAACGAATGCGACGGCGGCCAGCGCGCCAAGATCGAGCATCATCTGGACGAGTGCGGGCCGTGCCTGCAGAAGTTCGGCATCGAGCAGGAGGTCAAGGCCCTGCTCGCCCGCAAGTGCGGAGGCGACCATGCGCCGACGTCGCTCCGCGAGACCGTGAAGATCCGGTTGAGCCAGGTCATCGTCGAGACCTCCGACTGAGCAACGCCCGGTCGGATGACGCCGGCCGACGACCCGGCCCGGACGCGTCAGCTGTTCGGCCGCTTGCCGTGATTGGCTGAGTGCTTCTTCCGTGCCTTGCGCTTGCGGCTGCGCTTGGCCATCAGGCCCTCCTCTCCTCGCCGGTCGTCCGAGCTTCGCACAGCCGTCCGGCTCCCGCGGAGCCGACCCGGGAGCCGTCCGCCGCTAAGGTCATCCGAAGCAGGTCAGGGACAGGCAACCGCGGGTAGGGAGGGGCGTCGGTGTTCGAGACCGTTCTCGTGGCGAACCGTGGCGGGGTCGCGGCGCGGATCATCGACACGTGCCGGCGGATGGGCATCAAGTCGGTGGCCGTCTACTCCGACGTCGACACCGACGCCGTCCACGTGCACCGGGCCGACGAGTCCGTCCTGCTCGGTCCCGCACCCCTGGAGGAGTCCTACCTCGACCCCGCCCGCCTCATCGAGGCGGCCCGGGTGACCGGCGCGGAGGCGATCCATCCCGGCGCCGGCGTGCTCGCCGTCGACGTGGCCACGGCCGCCCGCGTCCGGGACGCCGGTCTCGCGTGGATCGGCCCGACCTCCGACGCGCTCACGGTCCTGACCGACACCGCCGCGGTCCGGGAGGCGGCCGCCGCCGCCGGCGTTCCGCTCGCGCCCGAACCGGCGGACGGTTCGGCCGACGCGCCGGGCCGCGTACGCCGCATCGACGTCGCCCTGCTCGGCCTCGCCGATCACCGGATCGTCGCCGTCGGCGAGCGGGACAGCTCGTTGCGGTTGCGGCTGAAGAACCTCGTCGACGACGCGCCGGCGCCGGGTATCGACGCGGACCTGCGGCGCCGGTTGCGCCGGGCCGCGGCCCAGGTCGCGGAGACCGTGGACTACCGCGGTCTGGGGACCGTCGAGTTCCTGCTCGACCGGGACACCGGTGCGGTCGGCTTCCGCGGGCTCGTGCCGCGGCTGCAGGTCGGGCACCCGGTGACCGAGCTCGTCACCGGGATCGACCTGATCGAGCAGCAGCTGCTCATCGCGGCCGGTGCGGCTCCGTCGTTCGACGTCGACGAGCCGGTGGAGCCGCACGGCCACGCCGTCGGGGTGCGGGTGCATGCCGAGGACCTCGACCGGGTCGGGCCCGGGTCGGGTCGGATCGGCGCCTGGCAGATGCCCGGGGGCGAGGGGATCCGGGTCGAGTCCGGATACCGCGAGGGCGACACCGTGACCCGGCACTACGACCCGCTGCTCGCGGTGCTGGCCGCCTGGGGCACCGACCGGTCCGCCGCCCTGGACCGGCTGCGCACCGCGCTGGCCGAGATCCGCGTCGACGGGCCGGCCACGGACCTGCCGTTCCTCACCGAGCTGATCGGGGACGAACGGATCACCACCGGCGACTACGACGCCGGACTGGTCGCGTCGCTGCGCTCCTGACCCCGGTGGTCACGGGGTACGGCGGCGTACCAGCTCGTAGGCGACGACGGCCGCGGCACTGGCGACGTTGAGCGATTCGACGCCGCCGAACAACGGGATGGACAGCCACCGGTCGACCTGGCGCCGGACCTCGGGCGTGACCCCCCGGGTCTCGTTGCCCAGGACGAAGGCGGCCAGCGGCGCGAGCTCAGCCCGGTGGAGCGCGGCGTCGCCGTCCGCGGCCAGCCCGTAGATGACGTACCCGGCCTGGCGCAGCAGGTGGGTCGCCTGCGCGGCGGTGCTGCACCGCAGGATCGGAGCCCGGAACGCGACGCCGGCCGACGCCTTGATCACGAGAGGGCCGACGTCGGGCGTCCCGGAATGGGGGAGGACGACGCCGTCGAGGCCGGCCGCGGTCGCGGTGCGCAGGATCATGCCGACGTTCGCGGGGTTCGTCACCGCGTCGAGAACGAGGACGGCGCTGGGCCGGCCCGGACCGGATCGGGCCCGGCGCCGGGCCCGGCGCAGGAAGTCCTCCAGCGGCCGCATCCGGGGCGCGACGACGTCGGCGGCGACCCCCTGGTCGTGCCGGCCGTTGCCGGCCAGCAGCTTGACCCGCTGGGCGGAGGTCCGCTCCACCTCGAGGCCGGCGTCGCCCGCTGCGGTCAGGATCGCGTCGACGGTGTCGCCGTGCGCGTTGGTGGCGACGTGCACCTTGGCGACGGTGAGCGCCGGATCGCCGAGCGCCTCGAGCACCGGCTTGCGCCCGTACACGGTGATGAAGACGTCCCGCGGCGAGGGACCGCGCCGCGGCTCCGTACCGCTATCCACGTCCGCACCTCCGTACGCCGCCGATCCGGCTGCCACGATCTGCCACGATCGCATGACCGGCGGCCTGCGTGATTGGATGCTCCGGGAAAGACGCCGTTCCAGGAGGTGCTGTGGCCGAGGAGATCCGTGCGGAGATGGTCGCCAACGTCTGGAAGGTCGTGGTCGCCGAGGGCGACCAGGTGGCTGACGGCGACACGCTGGTGATACTCGAGTCCATGAAGATGGAGATCCCGGTGCTCACCGAGACCGCCGGCCGGGTCTCCGAGCTGGCGGTCGCCGAGGGCGACGTGATCCAGGAAGGCGATCTGATCGCGATCGTCGACTGAGCCCGGTGCTCGTCAGCCGGCCACCAGGCCGTGCTCGACGCAGCGTGCCGTCCAGGCGTCCGGGGTGATCTGCACGACCATCCGGCGGCGGCACTGCGGGCACCAGCGGGCCGGCTCGAGCCGGCGGGCCTCGGTGCACCGGGAATGGTCGGCGCCGGCGACTTCCTCACCGCACCGGTCGCAGTAACGGGGTCCGGGCTCAGCGGCCGCGAGGTCGAGGGCGTAGGTGAGCAGTGCGACGTCCGGTGCCGGTGCCCAGTCCCGGTCCGGCGTACGGCCGAACCCGAAGCGGTCGTAGAGGCGGTGCGCGGCGGCCATCTCGTGCTGGGTGGACAGCCGCAGCGCCGTGCTCCCGGCGCGGCGGGCCCGGCGTACACACTCGCCCACCAGGGCGGTGCCGACCCCGTGACCGCGCGCGCCGGGGTCGACGACGAGCATGCGGAACTCCGCCTCGCCCGGACCGGTCAGCTCGGCCCAGGGACTGCCGTGCGCGCAGTAGGTGACCGACCCGACGAGGCCGGTGCCGGCGGCCTCGGCGACGAGGAGGTCGGCCTCGGCGGACCGGCGCGCGGCGTCCCGCAGTTCGTCGATGTAGAACGAGTCGGCCGGGAGGAATCCGGCGTCGACATAAACCCGCGCGGTCAGCGCGCCGATTGCCGCGTACTCCTCCGGCCGTGCGGCGCGGACGACGGTCGACATCCACCACTCATACCTCATCGGCCGCTGCCCCCGCCGGTTGGCCCGGCCCCGGCCACCCGAGGAGTAGGCTCCGGCCGCCCTTCTGGAGAGAGATTTCCGTGCCGATCGGCTATCTGGTCTCGGTCGGCGCTTCCGGCGCTCGCAACCGCAGCAGCGCTCGCTCCCGTCCGGCGTAGTTGGACGCTGGGACAACTGAGCTGGCGGCTGGCATTCCAGCTCGACGAACTCCCGGTGCTGGTCGCCGGGTGGGTCCTGGCCGCCACCGCGCTCGCTGCGGCGCAGGGCGATCTGAGCACGCCGGTCGGCATCGCCGGCGCGTCGTGGCGGCGTCGACCCTGGTCGGGTTGGCGATCGTCTTGTGGTAGGGCCTGCAGGCCGGGCCGGCCGTCGCGCGTGCGCTGTCGGCCGGGTTGGGCTCCCGATGGCGCGCCGAACTCCCGCGGGAGGTGTCGGCGCGACTCGCGCGACGCCGGCCGTGGGCGCGGATGCTGATCGCACCGCTGGCCGTGCGACGGCGCGATGTGGTGCGCGAGGCCGACCTCGCCTACGGCCCGGCGGGTCGGCAGAATCTGCTCGACGTGTACCGGCCGCGGTCGGGCGCGGTGACCGGCCCGTGCCTGGTGTATTTCCACGGCGGCGGCTATCGCAGCGGACGGAAGAACCGTGAGGCCCGGGCGCTCATCTACCGGCTCGCCGGCCAGGGCTGGATCTGCGTCAGCGCCAACTACCGGCTCGCGCGTACCGCGCCCTATCCCGCGCAGCTCGTGGACGCGAAGCGGGTGATCGCGTGGCTGCGTGAGCACGCCCCGGCGTACGGCGCCGACGGCTCGACGATCGTCGTCGCAGGCAGCTCTGCCGGGGCACATCTCGCGGCGATGGCCGCGCTCACGCCGGATGTCGCTGAGCTCCAGCCAGGATTCGAAGCGGCCGACACGCACGTCTCCGCCGCGGTCTGCCTCTACGGCTTCTACGGCAGCCCGACCTGGATCGACCGCGAGCCCGGCGCGCCGTCGGCCCCGGTCGAACGCCTCGACGCCGGCGCACCACCCATGCTCATCTCCCACGGCACCCACGATTCGTTCGTCCCGGTCACCGTGGCCCGCGAGTTCGTCGAACGGTTTCGCGCCACTGCGCCCGAGCGTCCGCTGGTCTACCTCGAGCTGCCCGGCGCTCAGCACACGTTCGACCTGTACCACTCGGTCCGCTTCCACGCCGTCATCGACGCCGTCGACGCCTTCACCGCGAGCGTGCGAGCCGCCGAGCCGGGGTAGGCCCACCCGTCACCGGCGGATCGGGCCGCCCGACTCTCAGCGCGCGGCAGCGGCCTTCTTCGCCTTCTTGGCCGGCTTGGCGGCGCGGGCCTTGGCTCCGGCGGGCCTCTTCGCGGCTGTCTTCCCGGTCTTCTTCGCAGGTGGGGCGCTCAGTGCGATCCCCTGCTCGTCGATGTCCGGGTCCTCATGCCGGACGCCGCGCAGGATCATGCCCTGACCCTGGGAGAAGCGGTGCGAGTCGTTGAGCGGCGGGTCGGCCGGGTCGCGGAACTGCACCAGCCACGTCGTGCGTGCCTCGTCACTGGTGTTGATGCCGGATCCGTGCACCGTGAGGTAGGTGAAGAACAACACGTCGCCGGCCTCGGCTTCGAGCGGTATCGCTGAGTCCAGCGGCCACTCGTCGATCGGCAGGTGGTAGCTGCCGTCGGGATTGTGCTGCAGCGGGCCCTTCTTGTGGCTTCCCGGTACGACGCGCACACAGCCCTTCGTCTCGGGGGCGTCGTCGAAATGGAAGATCGCCGCGGCCATCCGACCGTACTTGTGCGGGAAGAACGGGTGGTCCTGGTGCATCGGGAAGGGCGAGCCCTTCTCCGGTGGCTTGACGAAGAGCTTGGTGTGGTGCAGCTGCACGTCCTCGGAGCCGAGGACCTGCGCGGCGATGTCGACGAACCGCGGGTCGGTGAGCAGCCGGCTGAAGGCGGCTGAGTAGAACTGCGTGTCGTGGAGGTGCTGCAGCGAGGTCTTCACCATCGTGCCGGCAGCCTCGCGGCCGGACGCCCAGGTCGCGTCGGGGTGTTCCTTCCGGCGCTCGAGGACGGCGTGCGCCTCGGCCCGCATCTCGGCGGCCTCGCGCTTCGACAGCAAGCCCTTCACCAGGACGTAACCGTCCTTGCGGTACGCCCGCACCTCGGCGGCAGTGAGCATGGTCTGATCCTCCAGGCCGGATCTTCGTCGGCGCGATCGTCCGATCGCATGGTTGAGCAGGAGCCTAGAGCAGGCTCCTTGAGTGGCACGACCGGCTGTCCGGCGGGTCCGGCTAGGCCAGGTCGGCGAGCTCGGGCTGGACGCGGGGGTCGCCGGCGTCGGCGTAGTAGTCGGCCGGTGAGGTCTGGTCCCGCCCGGTCGGCACCTTCAGGGCCCGCAGGACCAGGGTGAGCACCACGGCGACCACCACGTTGAGCACGAACGCCGTCAGCGCGATGTAGCCGATCTGGCCGCCAGCACGGGATGTCGCGAGCGAGCCGCCGAAGTGCTTGCCCGGTGGCCGGGTTGGCGACGTTGTACGCCGCCACGGTGCCGTAGACCATGCCGACCGCCCAGCCGGCGAGCAGCGCCCAGCGGTGGAACCAGCGGGTGTAGAGGCCGAACACGATCGCCGGGAAGGTCTGCAGGATCCAGATGCCGCCGAGCAGCTGGAAGTTGATGCGCGTCTGCTTGTCGAGGAGGAGGACGAAGACCAGCGCGCCGAGCTTGACCACCAGCGACACCAGCTTGGAGACCTTGGCCTCCTGCGCGGTGGTGGCGTCCGGGCTTGAAGAACTCCCTGTAGATGTTGCGGGTGAACAGGTTCGCCGCGGCGATCGACATGATCGCGGCCGGCACCAGCGCGCCGATCGCGATGGCCGCGAAGGCGACGCCGGCGAACCAGCTCGGGAACATCGTCCTCGAACAGCTGCGGGCACGACCAGCTGCGGGTTGGGCTTGCCGTCCAGCCCGATCAGGCTGGTCCTGGCCGCGATCGCCATGAAGCCGAGCAGCGCGAGCAGGCCGAGCATGAACGAGTACGCCGGCAGGATCGCCGCGTTGCGCCGGATCGATGCCGCGGTTCTTGGTGGACAGCACGCGCGGTGATCGAGTGCGGGTACATGAACAGCGCCATCGCCGAGCCCGAGGGCCAGCGTGGCGTAGGCCCAGCAGCGCCTGCCCGGCGGGAATCGACCGAGCTGGCCCTTCGACCGCGGTCGGCGAGCTCATCTTCGCCTGTGCGGCGTCGAAGATCTTGCCCGAAGCCGCCGAGCTTGTAGGGCAGGTAGATGATCGCCACGATGATGACGAGGTAGATCAGGATGTCCTTGACGAACGCGATCAGCGCCGGGCGCGCGCAGGCCGCTGGAGTAGGTGTAGGCCGCGAGCACGGCGAAGGCGATGAACAGCGGCAGGTCCTTGGCGAAGGCGTTGCCGCTGCCGCCGATCCCGATCACCTCGAGCACGGCCTGGATGCCGACCAGCTGCAGCGCGATGTAGGGCATCGTCGCGAGGATGCCGGTGAGCGCCACCGCCAGGGACAGCGCCCGGGAGTCGAACCGGCCGCGGACGAAGTCGGCCGGGGTCACGTAGCCGTGCCGGTGGACGACCGACCACAGCCGCGGCATGAAGATGAAGATGAGCGGATACACGACGATCGTGTAGGGCACCGCGAAGAAGCCGCTCACCGCGCCGGTGGCGAACAGCGCCGCCGGCACCGCGACGAAGGTGTACGCGGTGTAGAGGTCGCCGCCGAGCAGGAACCAGGTGATGAAGGTGCCGAAGCCGCGCCCGCCCAGGCCCCACTCGTCCAGGCTGGCCATGGCGTGCGA
Source organism: uncultured Actinomycetota bacterium (assembly GCA_963828605.1). Classification (GTDB taxonomy): domain Bacteria; phylum Actinomycetota; class Actinomycetes; order Mycobacteriales; family QHCD01; genus DASXJE01. The sequence continues at coordinate 226,186 of CAWHER010000002.1, forward strand.
ACGCCGCCAGCGGGCGGCGGCGAAACCCACCACCGGTGACGAGACAGGAACAGCAGGATGACGATGGTCAGCGCGACGGCGTCGACACCGTTGCGGGCCGCGCCGGCGCCCAGGATGCTCACGTCGACGGTCCTCGTCGGTGTCGATCTCGACGTCCTTACCGGTGCGGGTTATCAGCAGGTAGGCGACCGTCGTCGCAGCCGCGGCGATGACCACCCAGAGCAGCTGGTACCAGTAGAAGAAGGGGAAGCCCCACAGCCGCGGGGTCGCGGAGTTGTAGGTGCCCACCGACAGCAGCGCCACGAACGGCGCGGCCAGCAGGAGGGCGACGACGGCGAGCACCGCGGGGGAGTGCTTGCGGCGGCGTATTCGGGACTGGTGCGGCTCTGCCACGGCGACCTCCGGCGACGGCGACGTACACACCCCCCGTGCGGGCCCGCACCCTACCCCGAGATGACCCGGCCGTCTGCCCGGACAGATCTCGGAAACCGCACGCGGCCCGGCAAACCGGTCACAACGCCTGGGACAGCGCCTTGATCGGCATCCGCAGGTCGTCGAGCATGGCCAGGTCCTCGGTGGCCGGGCGGCCCAGCGTGGTCAGGTAGTTGCCGACGATCACGGCGTTGATGCCGCCGAGCATGCCCTCGCGGGTGCCGAGGTCGCCGAGGGTGAGCTCGCGGCCGCCGGCGTAGCGCAGGATCGTGCGCGGCAGCGCGAGCCGGAAGGCCGCGATGGTGCTGCAGCGCGTCACGGCCTCGAGCACCGGCAGGTCGCCGAACGGCGTACCCGGGCGCGGGTTGAGGAAGTTCAGCGGCACCTCGTCGGGCTCCAGTGTCGGCGAGCTGGGCGGCGAACTCGGCCCGCTGCGCGACGGTCTCGCCCATGCCGACGATGCCGCCGCAGCAGACCTCCATGCCGGCGTCCCGCACCATCGGCAGCGTCTCCCACCGCTCCTCCCAGCTGTGCGTGGTGACGACCTGGGGGAAGTAGGACCGGGCCGTCTCGAGGTTGTGGTTGTAGCGGTGCACGCCCATCGCGGCGAGCTCGTCGACCTGGTCCTGGGTCAGCATGCCCGAGCGAGCAGGCGACGTTGATCTCGACCTCGGCCCGGATCGCCGCGACGCGCTTCGCGCACCTGGCCCATCAGCCGCTCGTTCGGCCCGCGCACGGCGGCGACGATGCAGAACTCGGTGGCCCCGGTCGCCGCGGTCTCCCGGGCCGCCTGCGACCAGCGACGGCACGTCCAGCCAGGCCGAGCGCACCGGCGACTCGAACAGCCCCGACTGCGAGCAGAAGTGGCAGTCCTCCGGGCAGCCCCCGGTCTTCAGCGCTGACGATGCCCTCGACCTCGACCTCCGGACCGCACCAGCGCATCCGGACCTCGTGCGCGAGCTCGAGCAGCTCGTCGAGCCGGTCGTCGCCGCAGCTCCAGGCACGGCCAGTGTCTGGGCCTCGTCGAGCGCCGCGGCCGCGCTCGAGAACCTGCTCGCGGGCGGTCGTCAGGATGTCGGGCACTCAGGCGCTCCCGTTGTCGGTGCTGCGGTGCATCTGCGTTCCGAAGTCTGCCGCATCGAACCGGCCGCCGTACGCCGGGGAGAGCCCGGCCCGGGCGACGTCGGCGAAGTCCGGCGCGCGGGCGGCTCCCTCGGCGAGGGCACCGGCCAGGGGCCGGCCGGCCAGGGCGGCCAGGTCGGCGACGTTGGCCCGGGCGGCGAGGTCGGGGTGTCGCGGCCACGACCCGATGACCACGCCGGACAGCACGATCCCGCGCCCGGCCATGACCTCGAGGGTGAGGGCGGTGTGGTTGAGGGTGCCGAGGCCGGCAGGTGACCACCAGCAGCGTCGGGGCGCCGAGCAGCCGGGCGAGGTCGGCGAGGGTCCACCCGTCCGGGCCGAAGCGGACCAGGAGGCCGCCGGCCCCCTCGACGAGGACCAGGTCCCGGTCGTCGGCGAGGGCGCGGACCCGGCGGGCGACCTCGTCAACGGTCGGTGCGGGCAGCCCGCTGCGCCGGGCGGCGGCCTCCGGTGCCAGCGGGTCCGGGTAGCGGGCGTACTCGTGCAGGTCGTCCACCGCGGACAGCCGCCGTACCTCGCCGAGGTCGCCGGGTTCGTCGGGTCGCACCCCGGTCTGGGCCGGTTTTACCACGGCGACCCTCGCCTGCCGGCCGGCCGCCAGCGCAGCGACGGCGGCCGTCACGACCGTCTTCCCGACGTCCGTGCCGGTCCCGGAGATCACCAGAATGCTCATCGCCGGGAGCCTACGGTCCGGCGTTCCGACGGCTGCGGGAGAATGCCGTCATGACGGTCCACGACGCCCCACCCGGCGCACAGATGGGCGCGGACATCCTCGAGCAGCCCGGTGTCCTCGCCACCCTGCTCGCCGACGGCGCCGACCCGATCGCCGAGGTGGCCGCCGTCGTCGCCGCCCGGCGGCCGCGGTTCGTGCTGCTGGTCGCCCGAGGCACCTCCGACCACGCGGCGCTCTACGCGAAGTATCTCGTCGAGATCCGGCTCGGCCTGCCGGCCGGCCTCGCGTCCCCGTCGACGCTGACGGTCTACGGCGCCCGGCCGGACCTGCGCGACGTGCTGGTGGTCGCGGTGAGCCAGAGCGGCGGATCGCCCGACCTCGTCGGCTCGGTGGAGGCCGCCCGGTCCTGTGGCGGGCTGACCGTCGCCGTGACCAACAACCCGGACTCGGCGCTCGCCGCCGCCGCGGAGTTGCACGTCGACGTGCACGCCGGGCACGAGCGGGCGGTCGCGGCCACCAAGACCTACACCGCGGAACTGCTCGCGCTCTACCTGCTCGTGGAGTCGGTGCGACTCGGGTCGGTCGGCGCCGCCGTCGCCGCAGCAGCGGCACTGCCCTCGCTCGCCGAACAGTTGATCTCCGAGGTCCACCGACCGGGTCACGAAGCTGGTCCCGCGCTACCGGTTCGCCGAGCGGATGGTCACCACCGCGCGCGGCTACGCCTACCCGACCGCGCGCGAGGCCGCGCTGAAGCTGATGGAGACCTGCTACCTGCCCACCCAGGCGTTCTCCGGCGCCGACCTGCTGCACGGCCCGCTGGCCATGGTCGACCGGGAGATGCCGGTGCTCGCGGTGGCTCCGCACGGGGAGGGCGGGCAGGCGTTGCGCCCCGTGCTCGAGCGGCTGGCCGAGGGCGGGGCGGACCTGCTCGTCATCGGCGACCCGGCCGCGGTGCCGCACGCCGCACACCTTCCGCTCCCGTCCGTCGCGGAAGAGCTGTCGCCGGTGCTGGAGATCCTCCCGCTGCAGTTGCTGTCGCGGGATCTCGCGGTGGCGCGAGGGGGCAATCCCGACGCACCCCGGGGGCTGTCCAAGATCACCGAGACCTGGTGACCGGGTCGGTGGGCGTCGACCGCCCGGCCGGAGAGACGGACGCGGCGCTCGGCCGGCTGACCACCGAGGGCCGGCGGCCGGACCTGGCCGACCTCGACCTCCGGTCCACCGCCGACCTCGTCGCCCTGCTGGCCGACGAGGACGCGACGGTGCCGGTTGCGGTACGTGCGGCGGGCCCCGGGATCGCTGCCGTCGTGGACGCCGTCGCCGAGCGGATGCGCACCGGCGGCCGGTTGATCTACGTCGGGGCCGGCAGCGCCGGGCGGATCGGGCAGATGGACGCCGCCGAGATCGTGCCGACGTTCGGGGTCGACCCGGGCCGGGTCATCGGGCTGATCGCGGGCGGTCCGCAGGCCGCCACGGCTGCGCAGGAGAACGTCGAGGACGACGCCGCCGCCGGTGCGCGCGGCGGTCGACGGCCTGCGGCCGACCCCGGCGGACAGCGTGATCGGGGTCGCGGCGAGCGGCCGGACGCCCTACACGCTCGGCGCCGTCCGTGCCGCGCGGCGGGCGGGCGCCTTCACCGCCGCCGTCGCCTGCAACGCCGGGTCGCCGTTGGCCGCGGCGGCCGATGTCGCCGTCGAGGTGGTCGTCGGCGCGGAGGTGATCGCCGGATCCACCCGGTTGAAGGCGGGCACGGCGCAGAAGCTGGTCCTCAACACGATCTCGACCCTGGTGATGGTGCGGCTGGGGAAGACCTACGGCGACCTGATGGTCGACGTCCGGCCGACCAACGAGAAGCTGCGCGCCCGGGCGCGGCGGATCGTCGCCCAGGCGGCCGGCTGCGACGAGCCGGCCGCCGCGGCCGCGCTGGACGCCGCCGGCGGCCGGACCCGCGAGGCGATCGTGCACCTGCTGACCGGCGTTCCGATCGGGCGGGCGGAGGAACTGGTGCGGTCCCATGACAGCCTGCGGGGCGCCGTCGAAGACGGCCGCCGCTGACGGCCGGCGCTACCTGACGACCTCGCGCACCGCCCGGTCGACGGTCCCGACCAGTTCGGCCAGGTCGTCCGGTCCGATCCCGAGCGGCGGCATCAGGACGACGACGTCGCCGAGCGGGCGGACGATCACCCCGAGATCGCGGGCCCGCCGGCACACCGCCGCACCCGTGCGCTCACCGACGCTGCGCACCTCGACGCCGGTCATCGTGCCGATCCGGCGGATCTCCTCGACGCCGTCGTAGGCCCCGAGCGGTTCCAGCAACGTGCCCAGCCGGCGGCCGACCGAGTCGGCCCGGGCCACCGTGTCGCGCTCGCGCATCAGCCGGAGGTTGGCGATCCCCGCGGCGGCGCACAGCGGGTTGGCGGTGTAGGTGTGCCCGTGGAAGAAGGTCCGGGCGGGCGAGCCGAGGAACCCCTCGTAGACCGACTCCCGGGCCAGCACGGCCGACAGCGGCAGATAGCCGCCGGTCACGCGCTTGCCGCAGGTGAGCAGGTCCGGGCTCACCCCGGCGTGCTCCACCGCCCACCACCGCCCGGTCGCGCCCACGCCGGTGGCGACCTCGTCGGCGACCATCGCGGCGCCGTAGCGGTCGCAGAGCCGTCGTACGCCGCGCAGGAATTCCGCGTCGTGGGTGAGCATGCCGCCGGCCGCCTGGACCATGGGCTCGACGACGACCGCGCAGACCCGGTCGCCGTCGCGGGCCAGCAGGTCGGACAGCTCGTCGACCACCTCGGCCGCGCGGCCGGCGGCGGACTGGTCCGGCTTGCGTACGCCGGGCGAGGAGATCATCCGGGTCTCGAGCATGATCGGCCGGTACGCCTCGTGGAAGGTGGCGATCCCGCCGACGCTGACCGCGCCGAGCGTGTCGCCGTGGTAGCCCTCGGCGACGTGCACGAAGAGCGGTCGCTGCTCGCCACGTTGGTCGGCCGCCTGGAACGCCATCTTGATGGCGGCTTCGACCGCCGACGCCCCGTCTCCGGCGAAGAACACCCGGGACAGCCCGGCCGGGGCGACCGCGAGCAACTCCTCGGCCAGTTCGATGCCGGGCGGGTGGGTCAGCCCGAGGAAGGTCGAATGGTCCAGCCGATCGAGCTGGGCCTTGATCGCGGCGTCGATGGCGGGCTCACGGTGCCCGTGCACGGTGACCCACAGTGAGCTGACACCGTCGAGGTAGCGGCGGCCCTGGGTGTCGACGAGACGCACCCCGGAGGCGGACTCGATCACCAGCGGTTCGTCGTCGGGCCACAGGCTGTGCTGGGTGAAGGGGTGCCAGACCGCCCGCAGGTCACGGCCCACCCAGTCGGCGGTGCTCATGGTGGGCAGTCTGGCACGCTGACCTCGTGTCGATCCTGTCCGACCTGCTCGCGGAGAACACCACGCTCGAGTCGGGCGGCGCCGACCACCTGCAGTGGCTGGTCGCGGAATGGCAGCTGCTCGCCGACCTGTCCTTCGCCGACCTGCTGCTCTGGGTGCCGACCACCCGGGGCGACCTGCTGTGCGTCGCGCAGGTGCGCCCGACGACCGGCCCGACGAGCTACCAGGACGATCAGGTGGGGCGGCGGCAGCCGGTGGAGGCGGCGTTCCAGCTCGCCCTGGCGCTGCGCGAGCGGCGGATCTGCCGCGAAGCGGACCCGGACTGGGACGGCGATCTCCCGGTTCGCCGCGAAGCGATCCCGGTCCGGGCGGGCGACGCGGTCATCGCGGTCCTCTCCCGGGACACCAACCTGGCGTCGGCCCGGTCACCCAGCGCCCTCGAGCTGGCGTATCTGCAGGCGGCCGGCGAGCTGTGCCAGATGGTCGCCGAAGGGACCTTTCCGGCGGGCGCCGAGGATCCGGAGGCCCATGTGGGTCCCCGGGCCGGGGACGGCCTGGTGCGGCTCGACGCCATCGGCGTGGTCGTCTACGCCAGCCCGAACGCCATGTCGGCCTACCGCCGGCTCGGCGTCACCGGGGACGTGCGCGGCACCGAGCTGGGCCCGCTGACCCGCTCGCTCGCGACCGACCCGTTCGACGGGGAGGAGCTCGCCACCCGCATCCGGCAGGCGGTGGCCGGGCAGCGCACCGAACGGATGGAGGTGGACGCCGGCGGCGCGACGGTTCTGGTGCGGGCGCTGCCGCTCCGGCCGGGCGGCGAGGCCCGGGGTGCGCTGGTGCTGATCCGCGACGTCACCGAGGTCCGGCGCCGGGACCGGCAGCTGATGAGCAAGGACGCGACGATCCGGGAGATCCATCACCGGGTGAAGAACAACCTGCAGACCGTCGCCGCCCTGCTGCGGCTGCAGGCGCGGCGGGTCGACGCACCGCAGGCCCGGCTGGCGCTGCAGGAGTCCGTACGCCGGGTCAGCTCGATCGCCCTGGTGCACGAGACGCTGGCGCTCTCGCTGGACGAACGGGTGGACTTCGACGGCGTCGTCGACCGGTTGCTGGGCATGGTGGCCGAGGTCGCCGCGCCCGAGTCACGGGTCCAGTTGCGGCGCGAGGGGGACTTCGGCGAGTTGCTCGCCGAGATCGCGACCCCGCTGGTGATGGTGCTCACCGAGCTGATGCAGAACGCCGTGGAGCACGCCTTCGTCGGTGCGCCCCGGGGCGAGGTGGTGGTCCGCGTCCAGCGGTCGAGTCAGGAGCTGGCGATCGCCGTCTGTGACGACGGTTCGGGGCTGCCAGAGGGCTTCCGCCTCGAGGACAGCGACCGGCTGGGCCTGCGGATCGCCCGCACACTGGTCGGCTCGGAGCTGCGCGGGTCGATCGAGGTCCGGCCGCGCAGCACGGGTGGCACCGAGGCGCGGCTGCGGGTGCCGCTGGCGCATCGGGGCTGACCCTCGGGCCGGGCTCCACACACAGCGGGCCCGGACACAGCAGTGGCCCGACACCGTCGAGGTGCCGGGCCACTCTGAGGGCATGGCCTAGGTGATGCGCCGTGCCAGGGGACGGTCAGGCCATACGGGCGCGGGCCCGGGCCCGCCTGCGCTTGAGTGCGCGACGTTCGTCTTCACTCATTGCGCCCCATACGCCGGCGTCCTGGCCGCTCTCGAGCGCCCAGGACAGGCACTCGTCGGTGACGGGGCAGCGGCGGCACACGGCCTTAGCCTCTTCTACCTGCAGCAACGCCGGGCCGGTGTTGCCGATCGGGAAGAACAGCTCCGGATCTTCGTCACGACACAGCGCGCGATGGCGCCAATCCATGCTCGCCTCCTAGTCAGGTCTCTCGAACGTCAATGGTGGATGTCTGGGCAAGTTCGTCATGTTCTGCGGGAGCACGTGGCCCCGCTTGTGAATACTTTCACGAGCAACGCCTATGTCAAGGGTTGTGCCGGCCTAATCTGAATCGTGTAAGCCGGGTCACCCTCACACGGTGACGCTCTGACGCCCACCCTGGCAGCAGTTGGTGCAGCCCGCAACTGATGGTGGTTCAGGCCACCACACGCAGGGCGCGGGCGACCGCCGCGAAGCGGACCGACCGCCGCTGGCCGACGAAGTCGCCGTCCACCTGGAGGCCGACCGGGCGGGCGGCGGTGATCGTCATGTCGGGGGTGTCGTGCAGGTGCAGCTGGGACCGGCCGCGCGCCCGGGGATGTCGGCGGAGGGCCTGGCCGGCCGCCCGCAACACCCGAAATGTCCGCATGGAGCGCATGGCGAAGACGTCGAGCCCGCCGTCGAAGGATGCCTCGGGGGTCGGGTTGACCGCCCGCTCGCCGAGATACGTCCACGGCGAGGTGTTGGAGACGATGGCGAAGAAGAGCTTGTCGAGCGGGGCGGCGTCCGGCCGGTGCAGGGTCAGCGCCGGGTGGTGCCGGTCGGACCCGAAGAACTCGGCGACGGCCGACCGCACGTAGAGGCCCGGTGAGGCCCCGCGCCCGTCCCGCCGGTGCATCTCCACCCGGTGGACCACGTCGGCGTCGAAGCCGACTCCGGCGTTGAAGGTGAACCACCGGTCATCGGCCCGGCCGAGACCGACCCAGCGGGTGCGCCCGGCCCGGAGCGCGTCGAGGATCGCGCTGGTCGCCGCGATCGGGTCCCGCGGGGCGCCCAGGGCGCGGGAGAAGACGTTGGCCGACCCGCCCGGGACGACGGCGAGCGCCGGCACACCGGCGGCCACCCCGTTCGCGAGCAGCCCGTTGACGACCTCGTTGACCGTGCCGTCTCCGCCGAGCGCCACCACCAGGTCCAGCTTGTCCGCCGCCGCCTGACGGCCCAACGCGATCGCGTGTCCCCGGCCGAGGGTCTGGGCGACGTCGACGCGGACCTCGGAGCCCAGCGCCCGGGCCAGGATGTCGCGTCCCCTCCGCGTCGTCGCCGTGGCCTGCGGGTTCACGACGAGCAGCGCACGCATGGGTCGGAGCGTACCGGCCGGTAGCATCGCGCCCGTGCCAGAACCCGAGGACGGTGTCGACCTGTCGGTGCCGCGCGCCGTGACCGGTGCGGCCGTCCTGGCCGTCCTCCAGGGCGTGGCCCTGGTCGCGATCGCGATCCTGCTGATCGTCGACACCGCCGTCGGGCGGCCGCACAGCCTCTTCGGCGGTCTCGGAGGTGCCGTGCTCGCGCTGATCGGGGCCGGCGTGCTGATCGCCCTCGCCCGCCCGCTCTCCCGGCTGCGCCGGTGGGCGCGGTCGCCGATCGTGGTGCTGCAGGTGCTGTGGCTGCCGGTCGGGTTCAGCCTGGCGTTCCAGGCCGGGCGGCCGGCGTACGGCGTCCCGATCCTCGCCGTGGCGATCGCGGTCCTCTACCTGCTGGCCACCCCCGAGGCGCGGGCGGCGTTCGACCGGGAGTAGCCGGCGCCGGCGGGCTAGTCCTCGCGCAGCAGCGATTCGCGCAGGGTCTCGAGGGTGCGGGAGAGCAGCCGGGACACGTGCATCTGCGAGATGCCGAGTTCGGCGGCGATCTGGGACTGGGTCATGTTCTGGAAGAAGCGCAACGCCAGCAGCCGCTTCTCCCGATCGGGGAGGGTGTCGAGCAACGGCTTGAGCGACTCGCGGTTCTCCACGCCCGCGAGTGCCTCGTCCTCGGCGCCCAGGGTGTCCGCGACGCTCGGGACGTCCTCGCTGGACGAGGTGTCCAGCGACATGGCGGCGTAGGCGTTGGCCGACTCCAGACCGTCGAGCACCTCCTCCTCGTCGACCCGGAGCCGCTCGGCCAGTTCCCGCACGGTCGGCGACCGGCCGAGGTCCTGGGTGAGGTCGGCCGTCGCGGCGGAGATGGCCGCGCGGAGCTCCTGCAGGCGGCGCGGTACCCGGATGGTCCAGCCCTTGTCCCGGAAGTGCCGCTTGATCTCGCCGACGACGGTCGGGGTGGCGTAGGTGGAGAACTCCACCTCCCGGTCGAGGTCGAACCGGTCCACGGCCTTGATCAACCCGAGGGTGCCGACCTGCACGAGGTCGTCGAGCGGCTCCCCGCGACCGGCGAACCGGCGGGCGAGGTACTCGACCAGGGGGAGGTGCATCTCGACCAGCTCGTCGCGGATCGCCCGCCGGCCCGGCGAGGCGTCGGAGGTGGCCGCCAGCCTGGCGAACAGCTCCCGGGCGTGGTCGCGGTCATAGCCCGATCCGGGCTCCTGCGCTCCGTTGGGGGAATCTGTCACGGTCGTGCGCTGCGTTGCTTGCGAAGAGCGATCGTGACGCGGTCGTTGTCGTCGGTGGCCACCTCGACGTCACCGCCGAGCGCGGAGAGGACGGTCCACGCGAACGACGACCGGCCGGGTGTCTGTCCGGAGTGGGTCCGGGCGCTCACCGCGACCTGCAGGGCGGCGTCGCGCAGGGTGTAGCGGCAGACGAGCTCGCTGCCGGGCACGGTGTCCGGCAGGATCAGCGCGCACGCCTCGTCCACGGCGATGCGCAGGTCGTCGATCTCGTCGAGGGTGAAGTCGAGCCGGGCGGCGAGGCCCGCCGTCGCCGTCCGGAGCACCGACAGGTAGGCGGAGTCCGCCGGCATCCTGATCTCGACGACGTCGGCACTACCCAGGTCCTCGGCATTCTGCGGTTCTTCGGTCACCAGGTGGTCCTCCCCACTCGACGTGCCCTATTCCTACAGTGTCCACCGGGCCCGGCGGTGACCGAGGGTGTTCACCCCTCGGCCAGCTCGGCGAGCGGGTCACCGGCGAGCCGCCAGACGGTCCAGTCGTCCATCGGCACGGCCGACAGCGACCGGTAGAACGCGTGTGCGTCGACGTTCCAGTTCAGCACTCCCCAGTCCAGCCGGGCGTAGCCGGCCGAGCGGCAGACCCGGGCCAGCTCGCGGAGCAGGGCACGACCGAGCCCGCTGCGCCGGTGCTCCGGGCGCACGAAGAGATCCTCGAGATAGACGCCGTGCTCGCCGGTCCAGGTGGAGAAGTTGAGGAACCACAGGGCGAAACCGACCACCTCGCCGTCGACCTCTCCGACGTGTCCGAACAGCGCCGGGCGGTCGCCGAACAGCGAGCCGGTCAGCTGCGCGTCGGTGAGCCGGCACTGGTCGGCCGCGCGTTCGTAGCGGGCGAGGTCGTGCACCAGTGCGACGACGGCGGGGACGTCATCGGGCCGGACCGGTCGTACCGTCGCGCTCACGGCTCCTCCTCCGGGAACGGGGGCAGGTTCCACCTGTTGATCGTCGGGGCGTCGTGCTCGCTACCGAGCGCGCACAGCGTGGCGGGTTCGAGCAGGAAATGGGCGCCGGCGGCGACCGGCAGCTCGAGGTAGCGGGCGGTGAGGACCCGACCGAAGTGGCCGTGTCCGACGACCGCGACGTCGCCGTCGGGAAGCGATTCCCGGATCGCGGTGAGCAGCCGGTCGGCCCGTGCTCCGACCTCCGCGGCGGTCTCGCCGCCCGGCGGATCCCCGGTCCAGATCGTCCAGCCGGGCCGGTCGCGGCGGATGTGCTCGGTGGTCCGGCCCTCGTAGTCGCCGTAGAACCACTCGGCGGCGTCCGGGTCCACGACGGGGTCGGGCAGGCCGGCCAGCCCGGCCGTGTCGCGGGCCCGCCGCCGGGGACTGACGATGACCCGCACGATCCGCCGTTCGGCCAGCCGCCCGGCCAGTCCGCGGGCCTGCCGTTCACCGCGGCCGGTCAGCGGCACGTCGGTGGTGCTGGTGTGCCGGCCCGACGCGCTCCACTCCGTTTCACCGTGCCGGATGACCAGCAGCTCCCCCGGAGACGACCCGGCCGGCACCGGGTGTTGCGCGGTGCCGGCCGGGGTCTGCTCGTCGGGATGGGACGGGTGGGTCACGCCGCCTTCTTCGTCTCCCAGAAGATCTCGGCGATCCGGTCGATCAGGTCGAGCAGCTTCTGGCCGTCCTTCGGGTCGACCGACCCCTTGCCGCCGGACGCGCCGGCCTGCTTGGTCGCCTCGTTGAACAGCTGGTGCAACTCCGGATGTGCACTGAAGTGGTTGGGCTTGAAGTAGTCGGTCCAGAGCACCCACAGGTGGTGCTTGACGAGCTCGGCCCGCTGCTCCTTGATGATCAGAGCACGGGTGCGGAAGGCCGGGTCGTCGTTGCCCTGGTACTTCTCCTGGATCGCCTTGACCGACTCGGCCTCGATCCGGGCCTGCGCCGGGTCGTATACCCCGCACGGCAGGTCGCAGTGCGCATAGGCGACGGTTGTCGGGGTGAGCAGGTGGAACAGCCGCATGGATGACCTCCTGTTGACTTGCGATGATCTCTCTCTTCGGACCCTACCCTCGGTCCGGACAGCTATTCAGGCGGGAGGACACCGGTGCGCTGGCCCCTGATGACGGTGCTCGTCGCCGGGCCGTCGATGGTGCCCACCCTCCGGCACGGTGACGCGGTGCTGGTATGGCGGGGTGACGGCATACGGCCGGGTGATGTCGTCCTGGCGCGCTTCACGCAACGCCCGGACCGGTTGGTCGTCAAACGCGCGGTCCGCCGGTTCGGGGACGGCTGGTGGCTGGAGGGGGACAACACCTGGGGGAGCGACGACAGCCGGTCACTGGGCACCGGCGACGTGCTCGGCCGGGTGGTCTTGCGTTACGGGCCGCTCCGGCGGGGGGCCTCGCGCGCCGGGCTGCGGCGCAGCGTTTCGTAGAACGCCAGGCAGTCGTCGTAGCGCGGCAGCACCCCCGCGGACTGCTCCTCAGCCAGTGTGGGCGCGGCGCGGTCGCGGTCGGAGAGCACCAGATCCAGGTCCGGGGGGATGCGCAGGCCGAGCGCCGGATCGAGCGCGCTGACTCCCCGCTCCCTACCCGGGTCGTACCCGGTCGAGCACAGGTAGCTGATCACCGTGTCGTCCTCGAGAGCGATGACGACGTGTCCGAGCCCTTCGCCGACGTAGACCGCCGCGAGGTCCACGGTGTCCAGGCGCACCGTGTCGTGCCGGCCGAACGTCGGTGAACCGACCCGGAGGTCGACCACGATGTCGAGTGCGGCGCCCCGCGGACAGTGGACGTACTTCGCCTGCCCTGGCGGCACCATCGCGTAGTGCACCCCGCGCAGGGTGCCCCGGCGGGAGACGCTGTGGTTGGTCTGGGCCAGCGCCAACGGATGGCCGACCGCCCGGGTCACCTCGTCGGCGAGATAGGGGTTCGCGAAGATCCCGCGGTCGTCGGGATGCTGGTCCGGGACGAACTCCCAGGCACCGTCGATCGCCAGCCGTCGGGTCCGCACAGCGGGCACGCTACCGTGGCGGGCCCGACAATTCGGCGCGGCATTGGACAAGATGCGTGCGAACCCGCCCCGACTTCGGCACTCTGGTCGCGTGGTGCTACCGACCTACGATCGGAACCCGGCCCGCCGGGTCCCGATCGTCACCTGGGCGTTGATCGTGGCGAACATCGTCGTGTTCGTCCTCTCGCCCCTGGCGCGGACGCCGTTCACCGGTGAATCCACCAAGCAGCTGTGCGGGCAGCAGGCGTTCGTCTACCAGTGGGGCGCGGTGCCGTGGGAGCTGACGCGCAACAAGGCGCTGCCCTACACGGTCGGCCCGCCGGCCGGCCGCAACGCCTGCCTGACCGTCAAGCCGACCTATCACAAGTATCCGGCGCTGTCGTCGCTGACCGGCCTGTTCCTGCACGCCGGTTGGCTGAACCTGCTCGGCAACATGATCTTCCTGTTCCTCTTCGGCGGCACGGTCGAGGACCGCGTGGGGCGGGTGCGCTACCTGCTCCTGTATCTGCTGGCCGGGGTCGTCTCGACCTATGTCTTCGCCTTCACCCTGGGCGGTTCGACGCTGCCCCTGGTGGGCGCCTCGGGTGCCATCGCCGGCGTGCTGGGGGCCTACCTCGTGAAGTTCCCGCGGGCGAAGGCCGCCGGATTGATGGGGTTCCTCTACTTCCTCCCGGCGTGGCTCCCGGCGTGGACCCTGCTCGCGCTCTGGTTCGGGTTGCAGGCCGTCTACGCGCGGGGCTGGGGGATGACCGGTGGCGGCGTGACGGCGATCCTCGTGCCGATCATCGGATTCGCGTTCGGCATGATCGCCGCGGCCGTGTTCGTGCCCCGGAGGCAGTACGCCGGCTACCGGAGGCGCCAGGCCTGGTGAGCCCGGCCGGGCTCAGTCGTCCTCGTCGTCGCGGGCCAGGAACGTCGCCAGCCGGTCCACCGGGATCTCGAAGTCGGGGTTGAGGTCGACGAAGGTACGCAGCTGCTCGGCCAGCCAGTCCAGGCTCACCGTCTCCGCGCCCCGCCGGCTGCTGAGCTCCTCGATGCCGCGATCGGTGAAATACATCGGCGCTCAGCTGGTGAATGCCTGGACGACCAGTGCCCGCTGCTCCTGCTCGGCCACCTTGCTCGAGCCGGCGGCGGGGCTCGCCGACGCCCGGCGGGAGACCAGCCGCAGCGGCCGGTCACCGGGCAGGTGGGCCGGCAGGTTGAGCGCCATGAACGGCCAGGAGCCCTGGTTGGCCGGCTCCTCCTGCACCCAGGTGTAGGTCGAGGCCCGGGGGTAGGTGGCCAGCGCGGCGCGTAGCGACTCGACCGGCAGCGGGTAGAGCTGCTCGAGCCGGATGATCGCCGTGTCGGTCACGCCGTTCTCTTCGCGGTGGGCGGCGAGGTCGTAGAAGACCTTGCCGGAGCAGAGCACCACCCTGCTGACCTTGTCGGGGTCCGGCGGCTGGTCGCCGACGCCCGGATCGGTGAGCACCGCGGAGAAGGCGCCGGTGGTGAAGTCGTCCAGGTCTGAGGTCGCCGCCTTGCGGCGGAGCAACGACTTCGGCGTGAAGGCGATGAGGGGGCGGTAGTTGTAGCGGAGGGCCTGCCGGCGTAGCAGGTGGAAGTAGTTGGCCGGGGTGGTGCAGTTGGCCACCGTCATGTTGTCCTCGGCGCAGAGGGTGAGGAACCGCTCGATCCGCGCGCTGGAGTGGTCCGGGCCCTGGCCTTCGTAGCCGTGCGGCAGCAGCAGGACGACGCCGCACTGCTGGCCCCATTTCGCTTCGCCGGCCGACACGAATTCGTCGACGATCGACTGGGCGCCGCCGGCGAAGTCGCCGAACTGGGCCTCCCAGCACACCAGCGCCCGGCGATTGGCCACCGAGTAGCCGTATTCGAACCCCATGGCGGCGAACTCGCTCAGCAGCGAGTCGTAGATCCAGAACCGGGACTGGTCGGGGTCGAGGTTTTTCAGCGGGGTGTATTCCGCGCCGGTCTTGCGGTCGACCAGGACGGCGTGCCGCTGCACGAACGTCCCGCGCCGGCTGTCCTGACCGGCCAGCCGGACCGGGACACCCTGCAGCAGCAGCGAGCCGAAGGCGAGCAGTTCGCCCATGGCCCAGTCGATGCCGCCCTCGCTGGCCATCGCCGCCCGCCGGTCGAGCAGCCGCTTGAGCCGGGGGTGGACGGTGAAGTCCTCGGGCAGGCTGACGAACGAGTCGCCGATCCGCTTGATGACCTCGTGGGTCACGCCGGTCGGCACCCCTTCGAACGGCGTACCGGCCATCACCGGCTCGGGGGTGGACTGCCCGGACGCGTCACGCGTCTCGACGAACACCTTCTCGAGCTGGTCGTGGTAGTCCTTCAGGGCCTCCTCGGCCTCGGCGATCGTGATGTCGCCGCGGCCGATCAGTGCCTCGGTGTAGAGCTTCCGGACCGACCGCTTGGCGTCGATGATGTCGTACATCAGCGGCTGGGTCATCGACGGATCGTCGCCTTCGTTGTGGCCGCGCCGGCGGTAGCAGACCATGTCGATGACGACGTCCTTCTTGAACGTCTGCCGGAAGTCGAAGGCCAGCTTGGCCACGCGGACGCACGCCTCGGGGTCGTCGCCGTTCACGTGGAAGATCGGGGCCTGGATCATCCGGGCCACGTCGGTGCTGTAGAGACTCGACCGGGCGGCCGCCGGGCTGGTGGTGAAACCGACCTGGTTGTTGATCACCAGGTGCACCGTGCCGCCGGTGCGGTAGCCGCGCAGCTCCGAGAGGTTGAGCGTCTCGGCCACCACGCCCTGCCCGGCGAACGCCGCGTCGCCGTGCACCAGCAGCGGCAGCACGGTGAAGCCGCCCTCGCCCTTGTCGAGGGCGTCCTGCTTGGCCCGCACGATGCCCTCCAGCACCGGGTCGACGGCCTCCAGGTGGCTCGGGTTGGAGGTGAGGGTGACGGGGATCTGCTCGCCCTCGGGGCCGTTGAAGACCCCGTCGGCGCCGAGGTGGTACTTCACGTCGCCGGACCCGTGGGTGCTGCCGGGGTCGATGTTGCCCTCGAACTCGCGGAAGATCTGCTGGTAGCTCTTGCCGATGATGTTGGCGAGGACGTTGAGCCGGCCCCGGTGGGCCATGCCGATCACGGCCTCGTCCAGCCCGGACCGCGCCGCCTTGGTGAGGACGGCGTCCAGGCCGGCGATCATGGACTCGGCGCCCTCCAGGGAGAACCGGCGCTGCCCGACGTACTTGGTCTGCAGGAAGGTCTCGAAGGCCTCGGCGACGTTGAGCCGACCGAGGATGTGCTTCTGCTCGTCGCGGTCGACCGGCTCGTTGGTGACCTCGATGCGCTTCTGCAGCCAGGCCCGCTCCTCGGGGTCGGTGATGTGCATGTATTCGATGCCGACCCGGCGGCAGTAGGAGTCGCGCAGCACGCCGAGGACGTCGCGCAGCTTCATCACCCGCTCGCCGGCGAACCCGCCGACCGGGAAGGTGCGGTCGAGGTCCCACAACGTGAGGCCGTGCTTGAGCACGTCGAGGTCGGGGTGGGTGCGGAGGGTGAACTCGAGCGGATCGGTGTCGGCCATCAGGTGGCCGCTGGTGCGGTAGGCGTTGATCAGTTCGATGACCCGGGCCGACTTGTCGATCTGGCCCTCGTGGGTGGTGGTGATGTCCTGCACCCAGCGCACCGGTTCGTAGGGGATGTGCAGCGACCGGAAGATGTCGTCGTAGAAGCCGTCCGCCCCGAGCAGCAGCTCGTGCATCCGGCGGAGGAACTCGCCGGACTGCGCGCCCTGGATGATCCGGTGGTCATAGGTCGAGGTCAGCGTGATGACCTTGCTGATCGCCAACTCGGCGAGCGACTCTTCGCTCATGCCCTGGAACTGGGCGGGGTATTCCATCGCGCCTACGCCGATGATCGCGCCCATGCCGGCCATCAGCCGGGGCATGGAGTGCACGGTGCCGATCCCGCCGGGGTTGGTCAGGCTGATCGTGACGCCGGTGAAGTCGTCGATGGTGAGCTTGTTCTGCCGGGCCCGGCGGATGATCTCCTCGTAGGACGCCCAGAACTGCGAGAAGTCCATCCGTTCGCAGTTCTTGATCGCCGCGACGACCAACGAACGGCTGCCGTCGCTCTTGGGCAGGTCGATGGCCAGCCCGAGATTGATGTGCTCGGGCTCGGTCACCCCCGGCTTGCCGTCGACCTCGGTGAACGAGGTGTTCATCGCGGGCACGTCGGCGAGCGCCTTGATCAGCGCGTAGCCGATCAGGTGGGTGAACGAGACCTTCCCGCCGCGGCTGCGGCGCAGGTGGTTGGTGATCACGATCCGGTTGTCGGCGAGCAGCTTCGCCGGAACGGCGCGCACGCTCGTCGCGGTGGGCACGTGCAGCGAGGCGTCCATGTTGGACACGACCCGCGCCGCGGCTCCGCGGAGCACCCGGGCGGTCGGGTCGGACCGGGCGGACCGGGCCGCGCCGTTCGCCGCGGACGGCTCCGGCGCGGAGGTCGACGGACCCTCTGTGGAGGGGCGGTCGGTCCGGGGAGCGGCCGCGCTCGACTCCGATGCCGGGCCGGACGGTGTCCGGTCCGGGCCGGACGCGGGCCGGCCGGCGCTCGGGGCGGGCTTCGCGGCCGGTTTCGGCGCGGTCTGCGGACGCTCCGTCGTGGTGACCGGGCTCGAGATCGGCACCCGCCGCTCGGTGGCCTGCCCGTTGCCACTCGGCGTGTAGTCGCGGAAGAAGTCGTGCCACGCCGTCCCGACACTTCCCGGATCGGCGAGGTAGCGCTCATACATCTCTTCGACGAGCCATTCGTTGGTGCCGAACTCGGGCCCAAAACCCGGCTTGTGCGCCTGATCCGACACGGTCGCGGGTCGCCTCACTTCGCGGTCACCGATGACTTCTGCAACTGTCGAGGTTACGCGTTCCAT
Organism: uncultured Actinomycetota bacterium; assembly: GCA_963828605.1. Taxonomy (GTDB): domain Bacteria; phylum Actinomycetota; class Actinomycetes; order Mycobacteriales; family QHCD01; genus DASXJE01. The sequence continues at coordinate 243,971 of CAWHER010000002.1, forward strand.
CCTTACGCCGTCACCAGCCTCCGGCCTCCGGTGGGTGGTCGTGTCGCGGTCCGGTCATGGGCCGACGACGCCTCCGCCGATCAGGTGACGTCGCGACGCACAGTGATCAGAGCACCGACGATCGCGAAGAACAGGCCGTAGGCGACCAGGACCCCGGCCGCCGGTGCCCGGGTCAGGTGGTCGGCGAGGGAGTTGTTGTTGCCCAGATTGCCGCCGGTGAGCGCGCTCGCGGCGGCGCCCGGGAGGTAGCGGTAGACACTCTTGAGCGCGGAGACGCTCCCGAGGATGGGCTCGGCGATGAAGAGATAGACGACCAGACCCACGATGGCGCCGATCTGGTTGCGCAGCAGCGCGCCGAGGCCGACCCCGATGATGCCGAAGATGGCGACCACGACCAGCGCTCCGACCAGGCTGGCCATGACGCCCGGTGCGCCGAGGGACACGTCGGTGAAGCCGCGGTGGGAGAGCCAGGGCACCGCGATCGCCATGGTGATGATGACGTTGAGGATTCCGAGGACCGCGCCCCACGCGAGATAGGTGAGGAGCTTGGCGGCCACCACGACGCCGCGGACCGGTACGGACAGGAATGTCGGGGTCACGGTCTGGTGCCGGTACTCGCCGGTGAGCCCGATGACGCCGAGCACCGCGGAGAAGACGTAGCCGAAGCCGGCCGCGATCGAGGCGATGCCCTTGAGCGCTCCCGGGCCGGTCGTGTCGGTGGTCTTGAGGTTGGCGCTGACCAGGACCGTGATCAGCGCCGCGAGCAGCACGGACAGCACGGTCAGCCACAGGCAGGTGCGGGTGGTGAACAGCTTGCGGAACTCGGCCGCGAGCGCGCGCATCAGCCGTTCCCTCCCTGCGGGCCCGCTGCGGGCGGCTGGCCATAGGTGGACGCCGGAACGGAAGTTTCGCCGGCGTTGGGCGGCCCGTCTGGCGGCCCGCCGGTCTCCGACCCGCTGCCGGTCAGCTGGAAGAAGATCTGCTCGAGGTCGGAGCGTTGGGTGTGCAGCTCGTGCAACTCCACCCCGGCGGTGAAGGCGTGGTGACCGATGGCAGCGGAGTCGAGGCCGCTCACCCGGATCACCCCGGGCTCGACGGTCGCGACGCTCGCGGTGTCGGGGAGCACCTTGGCCAGCACCTCGATCTGCGGGCTGCGGACCAGCACCGACTCGCCGGCGCCGGCCGACAGTTCGGTGATCGTGCCCTGCTTGACCAGCTGGCCGCGGGAGAGGATGACGACCCGGTCGACGGTCTGCTCGACCTCGGAGAGCAGGTGGCTCGAGACCAGGACGGTGCGGCCCTGGGTCGCCAGGTGACGGAGAAACCGGCGGAGCCAGGTGATGCCTTCCGGGTCGAGCCCGTTGGCCGGCTCGTCCAGGATGAGGACGCCGGGATCGCCGATCATGGCAAAGGCGAGGCCGAGCCGCTGCCGCATGCCCAGCGAGTAGCCCTTCACCCGCCGGCGGGCGGAGTCGGTCAGGCCGACGAGATCGAGCGTCTCGTCGGCCCGGGACAGAGGCAGTCCGGCGGCCGTGCAGTAGACCCGCAGGTGGTCGCGCGCCGTCCGGCCGGGGTGGAAGCTGGCCGCCTCGAGCACGGCCCCGACGGTGCGGAGCGGGTCGCGGAGCTGGACGTAGCGCTGTCCACCGATGGTGGCGGTGCCGTCGGTCGGGGTCACCAGGCCGAGCAGGGTGCGCAATGTGGTCGTCTTGCCCGCGCCGTTCGGGCCGAGGAACCCGGTGACCGACCCGGGCTCGACGGTGAAGCTGAGGTTGTCCACGGCGCGGATCTGGCCGAACGTCTTGGTCAGCCCGGATACCACGATCCGGCCGGCGTCCCCGTCCACCCGTGTTCCCCTCCCTGACGACACGCTGGGTGGTCATCTTGTCAGAACCGGGGCCCCGATAGGTCACGGGGGAGCATCGACCTCAGCGAACCGGGGCCGCATCCAGGTCCGCCAGCATCCGTTGCGCCGCGTTGTGCCCCGCGCAGCCGATCACCGACCCCGCCGGGTGGCACCCGGCGGCCCCGGCGTACACACCGGGCACCCCTGCGTCGTAGGGCATCCGGTCGACGAACGAGATCGCGTTGTCGACGTGGAAGATGTTGCCCCCGGTGATGCCGAACCGGTCGGAGATCTCCGGCGGCGTGAGGGCGTCGACATCGACCACGCCGGCCCGGGTCCCCGGGGCGTAGGCCTCGACCAGGTCGAGCAGCCGGTCGACGTAGGCCGCCTTCTCCAGGGGCCAGGACGAGCCGGCCGGCTCGTGCGGCACCCCCTGGACGAACAGCGCGCTGGAATGCCGTCCCTGGTCGTCGCGCAGGGACGGATCGAGGGTGGAGTGCAGGTACCACTCGATCGGCGGCGTCGCGGGCAGCCGTCCCGCCGTGCCGTCGGCGAAGGCGGCGCGTACGGCGCCGAGCATGTCCCCGTCCGCCACGGGGGGCAGCAGATGGACGGTGGTGCCGTGCTGGCCGTGGTCCCCGGGCAGGGACGCGAACCGCGGCAGGCCGGCCAACGCGAGGTTGACCTTCATGGTCTGGCCGGGGGAGCGCTCCGCCCAGTCGTCGACCCGCCGCGAGAGCGCCGTCGGTGTGTCGTCGCCGAGCAGTGCCGGCAGCCGGAACGGATCGGTCGCGACGAGCACCGCGCGGGCGCGGACGTCGGTTCCGTCGACGAGGGAGACGCCCGAGGCGGTGCCCCGGTCGACGAGGATGTGGTCGACCTCCGCTCGGGTCCTGATCCGGGCGCCGGCCGTCATCGCCCGCTCGGCGAGCGTCCGGGTGACGGTTCCCATCCCGCCGCGCACCACCATCCAGGTGCCGCCGGCTCCGGGCAGCCGGCACATGTTGTGCACCAGCAGGTTGTGCCCCGAGCCGGGCGACCACGGCGAGCCGGTCAGGCCGGGCATGCCGTCGGTGACGGCGTACATCGCCAGCACGGTCTGGGAGGCGAAGCCGAAGCGGGAGAGATAGTCGACAGCACTGCCGCGGACGAGCGACACGAAGGTGTCGCGCAGCGCGGGCCGGACGTGTTTCTCGGCGGTCTCCTCGACCGTCATCGGCTCGGCGAGCCAGGCCGGCGCGACGTCCTCGGCGAGGGCGGTGATCTCGGCGGCCAGCGCGGCGTCGGCCCGGGCGTCGGCCTCGGTGAAGAAATCGGTGAACTGCCGGCGGCTCTCCGCCCGGTCGGCCCCGAGCAGCAGGGCCCGGCCGTCGAGGGTCGGCATGAAGTAGTGCGGGTCGCGGCGGACCAGGGGCAGGTCCAGGTCGAGCAGCAGTAGGAGTTCCGGGGGCATCAGTCCGAGCAGGTAGGCGCCGGTCGAGGCGGCCAGGCCGGGCGCCTTGGTGAACGGGTGCTCGGTCCGGCAGGCGCCCCCGACGACGTCGGCGCGTTCGAGCACCTCGACGGTGAGCCCGCCGCGGGCCAGCAGTGTCGCGGCGACGAGGCCGTTGTGACCGGCGCCGACGACCACGACGTCGACCCGGGTGGGGTGCTCGGGCATGTGCTCTGCCTATCACGTCGGCGAGTCCTCCGATGGCTCCGCGGAGAGGGCTCCCATCCCTTGACACGCGGGTGGCGCTCTGCTCAGCTGGGCCCTCGAAACATCGGGTGTCTGATCCACCGAACTAGCCGAGGAGAACGGGCCGACATGGTCGAGCACAGGCAGGAGCCGATGGACTGGAGCCGCTTCGAGCGCCCCGTGCCGGACTGGTTCCGCGATGCGAAGCTGGGCATCTTCATCCACTGGGGGCTCTACTCGGTTCCGGCGTGGGCGGAGCCGACCGGCGAACTCGGCGCGGTGGACGAGGCGACGTGGTTCCGGCACAACCCCTACGCCGAGTGGTACTGGAACACGATCCGGTTCCCCGACAGCCCGGCCCGGGCCCACCACACGGCGACCTACGGCGATGCGCCGTACGACGACTTCCTCGACGCCTGGCGGGCGGAGGACTTCGATCCGAAGGAATGGGCGGCGCTGTTCGCCCGCACCGGAGCGCGCTACGTCGTACCCACCACCAAGCACCACGACGGCGTGACACTGTGGGACGCCCCCGGCACCGGCGGGCGCAACACCGTGCAGCGCGGCCCGCGCCGCGACCTGGTGGCCGACCTCGAGGCGGCGGTGCGCGGTGCCGGCATGCGGTTCGGCGTCTACTACTCCGGCGGCCTGGACTGGAACGTGACCGACCTGCCGCCGCTGGACAGCTTTACCGCGGTCAGTGACACCGGGCGGCCCAAGGACGCGGCGTACGCCGCCTACGCGGCGCTGCACGTGCGCGACCTCGTCGACCGCTACCGGCCGGACGTGCTGTGGAACGACATCGAGTGGCCGGACGCCGGAAAGCATGCGGGTTCGCTGGGACTGGCCGAGCTGTTCGAGCACTACTACGGCGTCGTCCCCGACGGTGTGGTGAACGACCGCTGGGGCGACACGCACTGGGACTACCGCACGACTGAATACCAGCACGGCGTGGAGAACGAGTCGACCCAGGCGTGGCAGAGCTGCCGGGGGATCGGGCTGTCGTTCGGCTACAACCAGGTCGAGGACGAGTCGCATTACCTCGACGGGCGGGCCGTCGTACGCCATCTCGCCGATGTCGTGTCCCGCGACGGCAACCTGCTGCTCGACGTCGGCCCCACCGCCGACGGCCGGATCCCCGACCTGCAGCGTCGGTCGCTCGAGGCGCTGGCCGACTGGATGGCGGTCAACGCCGGCGCCATCCACGGCACGCGACCGCTCGACACGGCCGTCGGTACGCCGTCGGATCAGCCGTGGGTGCGCTGGACGCAGCGCGACGGGTCGGCGTACGCGATCGTCGACGCCACCGGGCGGGTCGCGCTCGACGTGTCACCCGAGCGGCTCGACCCCGAGTCGGCCACGGTGCTCGGCGGCGGCCCGGTGCCCGTCAAGGTGCAGGACCGTTCCGTCGTCGTCGAGGTGCCGGAGTCCGCCGGGGCGCCGGTCGTCGTCCGCTTCGCGGTGCGCTGACCCGTCGGGTCAGGTGCCTCAGGTCGACCCGCCGGACCACTGGATGGTCGCGCCCAGGGTGCGGCCGGCGCCCTGGGTGAGCACCCGGTCGAAGAACTTCGGCGCCTCGGAGGCGTGCAGCCGGTCGGTGATGGTCTGGTCCCAGCGCAGCCGTCCCTGGGCCATCGACGTCATGACGGCCCGCCGGAACGGCCGGTAGCCGTCGTCGCAGGGGAAGACCATGCGCAGCCGCCGGATGTGCGCCGCGAGGAACTCGAAGGAGACCGGGCCGTCGCCGTAGTTGCCCTGCCAGACGAAGCAGCCGGACTCGCGGCAGAGACGGATGCCCAGGTCGACCGAGGATCCGTGGCCGGTGGACTCGAAGACGAAGTCCGCACCGGCGCCGTCGGTGCGCCGGCGCACCTCGGCCTCGACTTCGACCTCGTTCGCGTCGAGCACCGTGTGCGCGCCGAGCCGCCGGGCCACCGCGAGCGGTTCGGGGCGAAGGTCGACGGCCGTCACCCTGGCGCCGCGGGCGGCACATGCGGCGACGACCGCGAGCCCGACCATGCCGACGCCGAGCACGACGACCGACGCGCCGACATGCACGCCGGCCATGTCAGTGCCCTTGAGGCCGACCGCGGGGACGACGAACATGCTGGCCAGATCGTCGGGAACGCCGTCCGGGACGATGTCCGCACCGTGGTCGCCGGTCGGGTCGAGCACCGCGACCGAGGCGTGCACACCGGCGGCGCAGGTAAGTGGTTTTCCGCTCTTCGCGAGGAGCAGCTCGGCATTGCGCCGGTAGTAGACGCGGTCCCCGACGGCGAAGCCGGTGACGCCGGCGCCGACCTCGGTGACCAGTCCGGCGCCCATGTAACCGGTGACGAGCGGAAAGCCACCCCAGTCGAGCTTTCCGGACAGCACCGCGAACTCGGTGCCGATGCTGACGCCGGACCAGGTGGTGCGGATCGCGATCGTCGACGGCCCGACCGGGGCGGTGAGCACCTCCTCGAGGTCGAACCGGCCGCCCTCCCGCGCGACGAGGGCCTGTCCGGCGATTCGCGATCCACGCGGCTCGGCTGCCATGGCGCTCCGTCCCTTCGAGCTCAGGTGAATGCGACGACCGCCTTGACGACGTCGCCGCGGGCGATGTCGGCGAACGCGGTGGTGATCTCCGCCAGCGGGTAGCGGTGGGTGAGGAACGCCTCCCGATCGAGCACCCCGCCCTCGACCATGCGTACGACGCCCGGCAGCACCGCCGCCTCGTCGGTGCTCGCGACGGTCACGGTGGCGTCGCGGGGCCCGGCCATGAGGTCGAGCGCGGCGAGGTCCGCCGGGGCGCTGTAGACGACCTCGCGCCCGCCGCTGCGCAGCCAACGGTAGGCCCGGCCGACCATCGCCGCCGCACCGGACGCCTCGAAGACGACGTCGAGACCGCCCAGCTCCGCGGCGACCACCTCGGGCTCGTCATCGACGGCGGGGAGGGCGATGTCGGCACCGAGCCTTCTGCTCAGGTCGAGACGTTCCGGTCGACGACCGACCGCGACGACCGTGGCCGCACCGAGCAGCTTCGCGTAGGCGACGAAGGACAGACCGGCGATCCCGGTGCCGACGACACCGACCTTCCGACCGAGCACCGGCACCGGGCAGATGACGCTGAACGTCTCGCTGAGGCTGATCGCCAACGCGATCGTCCCGGGGTCCGCGGTGGCGGGGAAGTAGACCTGGGAGAACGCCGGCGACACCGTCCGCGACGGCTCGTCCTCCCGCAGCGCGCGCCAGTCCGTGACGACACCCAGCTCGGCGAAGCCACCCCAGTGCAGCTGCATGCCGGCCGGCCCCAGTCCCGGCCGGTAGGCGCTTGCCCGCGTCACGAGCGTGCCGGTCTCGATGTGGCGGACCCGGGCACCGACCTTGACCACCCGGCCGACCGACTCGTGGCCCAGGATGCTCGGATAGCCCACGCCGCCGCGGAAGGTACCGAGGCGCAGCATCTTGTCGGTGCTGGAACAGATGCCGCAGGCCACCATCTCGACGAGCGCATCGTGATCGCCGACCTCGGGGTCGGGCACCTCCTGCACCGAACCCCGGTCAGGGCCCTCCATCACGTACGCGAGCATGCCGAGATCATCCTCTCCGGGGCGGACTCCGGGCGGGCCGGCCCCGACGAGCGCCTGTGCAAGGCTCTCCGTCGTGGCCGGGTGGAGTCGGACGAGCGAGCGGGGCGATGCGCCGCCCCGGGCGGCGCGCTTCGCCGTCTCCTATGTGTTCGCCGCGCACGGACTCCTGTTCGGCTCCTGGGCTCCGCGCATCCCGCAGGTGAAGGCCGAGCTCGGTCTCTCACCCGGGCTGCTCGGGGTCGCGCTGCTGGCACCCGCCGCCGGATCGCTGCTCGCGATGCCCCTTGCCGGCGCGGCCGCGGCGCGGGTCGGCAGCGCGCGGGCGACCCAGGTCGTCTTCGCGGCGTACTGCCTGGTGCCGTGGCTGCTCGGGTTGGTGGGCAACCTCGGCACGCTCTGGTTGGTGCTCTTCGGGTGGGGTGCTGCGCTCGGATCGCTCGACGTCGTGATGAACGCCCAGGGCCTCACCGTGGAAAAGGCGTACCGCCGCCCGGTCCTCTCCAGCTTCCATGCGGCCTGGAGCATCGGCGCCCTGATCGGCACCGGAGCCGGCAGCCTGATCGCTGGGGCCGGCGTGTCGCTGACGGTCCAGCTCGCCGTCGGCGGCGGCGTTCTGCTGGCGGTGGGGCTGCCGGTCACGACGGCTTTCCTGCCGGACCCGTCGGACGGTGGGGAACGCCCGCCGGCCTTCGCCCGGCCGACCGGCCGCCTGCTCGCCCTGGGAGCGGCCGCCTTTGCCTGCCTCGTCTGCGAAGGCGCGGCCGCGGACTGGAGCGCGGTGCAGCTGCGGGACTCGCTCGGGGCGACGGTGGCCGTGGCCGGCGCCGGGTATGCGGCGTTCACCGCCGCGATGACCGTGGGGCGGCTGCTCGGCGACCGCGTCGTGGCCCGGTTCGGCCGGGCCGCGACGGTGCGGGCGCTGGGGTGTCTCGGGACGGTCGGCGTCGCCGGAGGCCTGCTGAGCGGGACGGTGGCCGGCTGGATCGCCGGGATGGCGGTGCTCGGCCTCGGGCTGTCGGCGATGGTGCCGACGTTGTTCAGCGCCGCGGGAGCCGGCACCGGGCACGCCGGCCCGGCGATCGCGGCGGTCTCGACGTGCGGCTACCTGGGCATGCTGCTCGGCCCGTCGATCATCGGCGGCCTGGCTCAGGGCGTCGGCCTGACCGATGCGCTCTGGGTGGTGCCCCTGCTCACCGCGACGGCGGCGTTGCTCGGTCGCGCGGCCGACGTACCGGCCGATGACCGGGCCGTCCCGGACCGGTGAAAGACGGTCCGGCGCGTCCGCAGCGCCGTACGCTTCGGCGGGGGAGATCGGATGCGCCGACGTCGAGGGCTGGTCGTGCTGGCCGGGCTGGCACTGGTGGCATCGGCCTGCGGGACGCGGCTGCCGGCCGGCGCCTTCGCCACCGCCCACAATCCCGGGCCGGCGGGGTCGAGCGGGCCGTCCGGCGCAGCCGGCAACACCGCCTCGGACGTCGGTGTCACGCCCACGACGGTCCGGGTCGGGCTGCTGGTGAGCGAGACCAGCCCGTTGGGTGCGGAGGCGTTCTCACCGCCGATGTACGGCGCGCGGGCCTACTTCGACGCCCTGAACGCACGTGGCGGGGTGCACGGACGACGGGTGCAGGTCAGTGTCTGCGATGACGGGTCGAGCGGATCGGGGGACCAGTCCTGCGTCCACCATCTCATCGACGACACCAAGGTGTTCGCGCTCACCGCGACGACGGTGCTGGACTACACGGGTGCGCCGTACGTCGACGCCAAAGGCGTGCCGGACGTCGGCGGGCAGCCGGTGGGAAACGCCTACGACCAATATCGGCACCTCTACTCGATCTACGGCAGCAACGAGCCGCGAACCGGGACCGTCGGCTTCGGCGGCGTCCTCTACGGCGGCACCGAGGTCTACCGCTACTTCAGGGCGAAGCTCGGTGCGCGCCGGGCCGGCGTCGTCTACTACAACCAGGCCGACTCGCAGCGCTTCGCGAACCTGACCACGAAGAGCCTGGTGCGCGAGGGATACACGGTGGTCCCCGAGCAGGTCGACTTCTCGCTGCCCAACTTCGATGCGGCGGCGTTGGACATGAAGTCGCGCGGTGTCGACATCGTCTTCGACGCGCTGGACTCGAGCGGCAACGTCAACCTGTGCCGGGCGATGGACAACGAGGCGCTGAAGGTCAAGGCCAAGGTGACCACGGTGCAGAACTGGACCTCCTCCGTCCGCGGCGACTACAGCGCCTCGCCGGTCTGCCGCAACACGCTCTACTCCACCGGGACCGACCGCAACTACGAGGACCAGAGGTACCCGGGCGTGGCGGCCTTCCGGGACGCGATGCGCCGCTACCTGCCCGGCCGGGTCGGCACGCTGTCAATGTGGGAGTTGGAAGGGTGGGCGGCCGCCCAGTGGCTCACCGACGCGATGACCTCGTGCGGCGCGCACCTGACCCGCGGCTGCGTCGAGCCTTATATGAACCGGTCGCAGAGCTACGACGGGCACGGACTGCTCGTCCCACGGAGTTTTGTCGTGAGCAGGCACCCGGCCCGGCCCAGCCGCAACTGCCTGAACGTCGCGCGCTGGCAGGACTCGGCCGACGGAGGGCGGGGCGGCTGGGTGACGCAGGTCCCGGACATGGACACCAACTGTTTCGTCGTACCGAACGTGCCCTACCGCCCCTGACGCCGACCCCACCTCCCTTGCACCCCCTTTCATTCCGCTTGAACGTCACGTTCAAGCGGTCTAGCCGCATCAACGTCACGTTGATGCGGAAAGGGGTCCGGAAACTTTCGGGAAAGGTTCGGCGCTCTATTCCGCTTGAACGTCACGTTCAAGCGCTCTAGCCGCATCAACGTCACGTTGATGCGGAATGACGCGGGGGGCGGCGGCCGAGGATCTCGTCGCCCCGGGCGCCGGCCAGCTCACCCGGCTCGCCGGCGAACGCGACCTCCCCCCGGCGGAGGACGTAGGCGATGTCGGCCAGCCGGAGCGCCTGCCCGACGTACTGCTCGACCAGCAGTACGGAGCGACCCGGCTGACGTCCCAGGTCGGCGACCACGTCGTAGAGCCGGGTGACTACCTGCGGGGCGAGGCCCCGGCTCAGCTCGTCCAGGAGCAGGACCTGCACCGGGCGCAGCAGGGCCCGGGACAGGGAGAGCATCTGCCGTTCGCCGCCGGACAGGCTGCCGGCGCGCTGCCCCAGGCGGTCGCGCAGGGCCGGGAACACCGCCAGCGCCGGGTCCGGGTCGGCTCCGTCGCCGAACAGCGCCAGGTTGTCGCGCACGGACAGCGTGGCGAACACGCCATGCTCGTCGGGGAGCAGAGCCAGTCCGCGCCGGGCCCGGTCGTACGTCGGCAGCGCGCTCACGTCGGCGCCGTCCCAGCGCACCGATCCGGCCGACAGCGGCAGCAGCCCGGCGAGTACCCGCAGCACGGTCGTCTTCCCGGCACCGTTGTGCCCGAGCAGGGCCGTCACGCCGCGGGCGGGTACCGCCAGGTCGACACCGTGCAGCACCTCGACCGGCCCGTACCCGGCCCGCGCCCCCTGCAGTGCCAGCCGGGCGCTCATGGGCCGGTCGGATCGAGATAGACGCGCCGGGCCCGGGCGTCCGCGGCGACCGCGTCCGGTGGGCCGGATGCCACGACCCGCCCGCCGGCCATCACGTAGACCCGATCGGCGACGTCGAAGACGAGATCGACGTCGTGCTCGACGAGCACGATGGTCCGCCCGTCGTCGGCGAGACCGCGCAGTATGGCGCGCAGCGCCCCGATCTCCGCGTCGTCGAGTCCGCTGGCCGGCTCATCGAGCAGCAGCGCCGCCGGGTCGGACGCGAGGGCACGGCCGAGTTCGACCATGCGCAGGGTCCCGGTCGACAGCGCGCCGGCCGGCGTGTCGCGGACCGCGCCGAGGTCGAGCAGCGCCAGCGCCCGGTCCACCGCGTCGTCGACGATCCGGCGCGCGGGGTCGGGCAACCCGAGCAGCCCGGCCAGCACGCCACCGGACCGGCGGTTCTCGGCGCCCACCCGGATGTTGTCGGCCACGGTCAGACTGGCGAAGACGGCCAGTTCCTGGAAGGTCCGGGCCAGGCCCAGCCGGGCCCGCGCATCGGTCCGGGCCCGGGTGATGTCCCGCCCGCCGAGCAGGACCCGGCCACGGTCGGGCCGCTCGACCCCGGAGATGCACCCGAACAACGTGGTCTTGCCCGCGCCGTTCGGTCCGATCAGGGCCGTGATGGCGCCGGGTGCGGCATCGAGGTCGACCCCGTCCACCGCCCGGACGCCGCCGTAGCTCCGGGCGATACCGCGCGCCAGCAGCGGCGCACCGCGTCCGGTCACCGGCGTACCCGCGCGACGAGGGCCCGGCCGGCCGGGGACAGCCGCACGGCGGGCGGAGGGACGGCGTCCGGCGGCGCCCGCCACCACCGGTCCAGCGAGGCGAGCACGCCTCCGGGCATCCGCCCGAGCAGCACGGCGAGCCCGCCGACGGCCACCGCCGATGCCCCGGCGCCGAAGGCACTGTCCACCCCGACCACCAGGGCTGCGCCGAGTACGGCGCCGGCCGCGCTGTCGGCGCCGAAGACCACCACCGCGGCGAACCAGAGCAGCGCCTGGACCGGGTCGAAGGCGGCCGGGTCGAAGGACCGGGTACCCATCGCCAGCAGCGCGCCCCCGAGCGCGGCCAGCCCGGCGCTGACGGCGAAGACGAAGACCTTCGTCCGGCCGACGTCCACGCCGCACACCCGGGCACCCCGCTCGTCGTCGCGGATGGCGATCAGCCCGCGGCCGAGCCGTCCGACGTGCAGGTTGCGGACCACCAGCAGCGCGAGGACCAGTACGCCGACCTCCAGGGCGTAGAAGGCGCGGTCGTCGGAGAAGCCGGCCGGGCGGACGACGGACAGGCCGGTGGTGAAGAGCGGCTGCTCGAGCACGAACCGGCTGATCACCATGCCCACGGCCAGGGTGGTCAGGGCGAGGAAGAGCCCGCGCCGCCGGATCGCCGGCCACCCGGTGAGCAACCCGACCGGGGTGACCAGCAGCGCCCCGACGAAGAGGGCGAGAAGGCCCGGCAACGCCGGTATGCCGAAGAGGGTCCCGTCGCTGAGCCGGGCGACCAGCAGTGCACCGAGCCCGGCGAAGCCGGCCTGGCCGAGGGAGATCTGACCGCTGTATCCGGTCACCGCGACCAGGGACACGAAGACGGTCGCGAGCGCCGGGATGGTCAGCGCCGGCCGCAGCGCCGCGTCGGAGAAGACCAGCGGGAGAGCCAGCAGAGCGGCCCCGGCCAGCCAGGCCGGGCGGAGCGGTGCGGCGGGGCGTCGGCGGGCCAGCGCGGCCGCGACTCCGGCGTCACCGCCGACCTCCCGGAGTCTCGGGAGCAGCAGGATCGCGACCAGCAACACGACGACGAACAGGTTTGCCTGCAGCGATTCGACGAGCTGCTGGACCCGACCACCGAGGTGTACGGCGGTGAGCTCGCTCTGCCCGACGCCCACCGCCAGGGCCGCGACGATCGCCACCGTCATCGACGAGAGGCGGGCCACCACCACCACGCCGACGGTCTCGAGGACGACGAGGGTCAGCCCGTAGGGGTCCAGCCGCAGCCGCGGGGCGAGCAGGACCCCGGCCAGCCCGGCCAGAAATGCGCCGAACGCCCAGCCCACCGCCGAGACCCGGTCGGCGTCCACGCCGGACAGCTCCGCGAGCTCCCGGCGGTCGACGACCGCCCGGACGGCCACGCCGAACCTGGTCGCGTGGGTGACGCCGGCCAGCAATGCGGTGATCGCGGCGGCGATGGCGAGCTCGGCCACCGTGTCCAGCCGGACGCTCGCGCCCCCGGGCAGGGACAGCGCGCGGCTGGGCAGCAGGGACGGGGCGTCGACCCGGGACTGCCCGCCCCAGAGCACGAACGCGAGGCCGACGAGCAGGACGAAGACCCCGATCGAGGCGACCAGCTTCTCCGCCGGAGCCGCGCCGCGCCGTTCGAGGCGGCGGAAGACCGCCCGGTCGAGAAGGACCCCGAGACCCGGGCCGACGAGGAGCAGGTCGACCGGCGCGGCGACGGCCAGCGGCCAGCCCCAGACCCGCACCATCTGCCAGAGCAGGTAGGCGACGACCATCGCGATCGCACCGAAGGCGATGTTGAATACGCCTGTGGCGCGGTAGGTGGCCAGCAGGCCGAGTCCGGCCAGCGCGGCGATGCTTCCGATGGCGACGCCGGCGATCGCGAGGTCGACGGCGAGCATCGCTCACTGCTCCGGCGCGGGTTCACACAGCGGGCAGTCCCGGAGCCCGAGCGCGGTGACGTCCTCCGGACTGACCGGGCGGGCCTCCTTCCCCGCGAGCAGCGGGCAGTCCGGCCGGTGCACCCGGCTCCCCCCGGTCACCGCCAGCAGGGCTCCCGGCCCGGCCGCGCCGGACGCGGGTGGCGCCGCTCCGGCCGGCTCCACCAGCAGCGCGTGCAACTCCGCGACCCGGCGCTCGATCGTGGCCGTACGGCGCGTGCTGCGTTCGGCGACCACGAGGACCGCCCCGGCGACCAGCAGTGCCGCACCCGGCACGGTGGCCGAGGCCAGGTAGGGCACCTGCTCGGCGACGACGGCCCGACCGGATACGCCGTACCAGCCGAGCACGAGGAGCACGATGCCGATGCCCCCCACGGCCCAGCCGAGGTGCCGTGGCATCGCGCGTCCGCCCGGGCGCCGGGACATACCGGCCATGTCTCACCACCTGAGGGAGACGTCGTCACCACGGTAGCGCCGCGTGGCCCGGTGATTCGGCTGATGCGCATGGGGGAGGTGAGGGATTATCGGAGGAGCCGCGATCGCAGCGGTGGTCGTAGGTTGCCTGGGGCGGTGTTTCGGATGCGGTGCGGTCTGACTGGTCGGGTTCGGGGAACGACGCGGCAGGTGCTGGCGGCCGTGGGGGTCGGGGCCGTCGTGCTGGTCGTGGCAGCGGCCTGCAGCAGTTCGTCTTCGAGCGGGAGCACCTCGTCGTCGTCCGCCAGTTCGGGTGGCTCGGCGACCCCGAGCGCGTCGGCCAGCCCCTCGGCGTCCGCGCCGGCCGCTCAGCCGGCCGACCCGGCGGCGGCGAAGACGGAGATCACCAAGAACTGGGAGAAGTTCTTCGACCCGAAGACCTCTACCTCCCAGCGGGTAGCGCTGCTCCAGAACGGGCAGGTGCTGGAGCCGGCGATCACCGCGCTGAGTTCCACCTCGCAGGGCCGGGCGGTCAGCTCCAAGGTCACCTCGGTCACGTTCACCGGCGCGACGTCGGCCCAGGTCGGCTACCAGATCCTGTTGAGCGGGCGGGTCGTGCTGCCGAACGGCACCGGTCAGTCGGTGCTGGACAACGGCACCTGGAAGGTCGGCACCAAGAGCCTGTGCGGGCTGCTCGCCCTGGTCCACTCGGGCAAGGCGATCCCTGGCTGCTGACCGGGGCCGGGAGCAATATCGCGGCTCTCGCCGTGCCCGCTCGACGAGCCGGCGGTCGGTCGAGCAGACTGCGGGTATGGGATTCGACCTGAACGGCCTCCTCGACGCGCGCCGGGGGGAGGGGTACGAGCTGCACGGCCGGCACGTCAACCACCAGGTGCCGCGGATGCTGCACGCCATCGGCTTCGACAAGGAGTACGACCGGGCCGAGGGCGCCTACCTCTGGGACCGCGCCGGGACCCGCTACCTGGACTTCCTGGCCGGGTTCGGGGTGTTCGGGGTCGGGCGCAACCACCCGGTGGTCCGGGAGGCACTCCGGACGGTCATCGACGGCGAACTCGCCGACATGGTCCAGTTCGACTGCCCGCTGCTGGCCGGCCTGTTCGCCGAGCAGCTGCTCGAGAAGGCGCCCGGCCTCGAGCGGGCGTTCTTCTGCAACAGCGGGTCGGAGGCGGTCGAGGCGGCGCTGAAGTACGCCCGGAGCGCCACCCGGCGGGGCCGGATCGTCTACGCCGACCACGCCTACCACGGACTGACGGCAGGGTCCCTGTCGGTCAACGGCGCGGAGGAGTTCCGGGCCGGGTTCGCTCCGCTGCTGCCGGACACCCGGATCCCGTTCGGCGATCTCGCGGCACTCGAGCGCGAACTCAAGAAGGGCGACGTCGCCGCGTTTCTCGTCGAGCCGGTGCAGGGCAAGGGCGTCTACGTCTCGCCGCCCGGATTCCTCGGTGCCGCCCAGCGCCTGCTGCACGAATACGGCGCGCTGCTCATCTGTGACGAGGTCCAGTGCGGGATCGGCCGCACCGGCCGGTTCTTCGCCTACCAGCACGAGGACGACGTCGAGCCGGACATCGTGACCGTGGCGAAGGCGCTGTCCGGCGGCTTCGTCCCGATCGGCGCGACGCTCACCAAGAAGTGGGTCTTCGAGAAGGTCTACTCCTCGTTGGACCGGGTGTTCGTCCACGCGTCGACGTTCTCCGGCAACGCGCTGGCCATGGCCGCGGGCCTGGCCACTCTCGCCGTCATCGAGGACGAGGGCCTGGTCGCCAACGCCGAACGCACCGGCCGGCAGCTGCGGACCGGGCTGCAGGCGATGATGGAGCGTTACGAGTTGATCTCCGAGATCCGCGGCCGTGGCCTGATGATCGGCATCGAATTCGGCAAGCCGCGCGGGCTGAAGCTCCGCGGCGGCTGGAACATGCTGCAGGCCGCCCGGCAGGGCCTGTTCGCGCAGATGGTCGTCGTTCCGCTGTTCCAGCGGCATCACATCCTGACCCAGGTCGCCGGCGACCACATCGACGTGATCAAGCTGCTCCCGCCGCTGACCATCGGCGAGCCCGAGGTGTCGGCCTTCCTCGACGCCTTCGGTGACGTGATGGAGGACGCCCACCGGGGCGGCGGGCTGGTGTGGGACTTCGGCCGCACGCTCGTCAAGCAGGCGCTGATCCGCTGAAAAGGGCGCCGGAACTATCGTGAGGTAGGCTAACGACGCTGGTTCGGCGCAGCGCGGCGACCGCTCGGCATCCTCTTCCTCGATCCGCCCGGAGCCACTCTGATGTTCGGTCGCGCGATCACCCCACGGGTGGCCGTCAGCGTCGTCTTCGTGGCCTCGATGTTCGTCAACATCATGGACGCGACCATCGTCAACGTCGCGTTGCCGACCATCAGCCGCGACTTCCACATCGCGGCAGCGTCCAGCGGGGCGGTGGCCGTCGGCTACCTGGTCAGCCTCGCGATCTTCATCCCGGCATCGGGCTGGGTGGGTGACCGGTTCGGCACCAAGCGGACCGTGCTCTTCGCGCTCGTGGTCTTCACCGGGGCCTCGGCGTTGTGCGGGCTGGCGCAGAGCCTTCCGCAGCTGATCGCCTTCCGGGTGTTGCAAGGCGCCGGCGGCGGAATGCTGATCCCGGTCGGGATGGCGATGCTCTACCGCGCCTTCCCGCCGGCCGAGCGCATCCGGGCCTCACGCATCCTCACCATCCCGACCGCGACGGCGCCCGCGCTCGGCCCGGTCATCGGCGGACTGCTCGTCGACCAGCTGTCCTGGCGGTGGGTCTTCTACGTCAACGTCCCGATCGGCATCGCAGCGTTCCTCTTCGGGCTGGTGTTCCTCCCCGAGCACCGGGAGAAGACGCCCGGCCGGTTCGACCTGCCCGGGTTCCTGCTGTCCGGCTTCGGTTTCGCGATGTTGATGTACGCGCTGAGCGAGGGGGCGTCCCGCGGCTGGGGGTCGGCCGAGATCCTCGCGACCGGGTTGCTCGGGCTGCTGCTCGTCGGCGTGCTGGTGCCTGTGGAGCTGCGGGTGTCGCAGCCGATGCTCAATCTGCGGCTCTACCGCGACCGGCTCTTCCGTAACACCAACCTGCTCACGATCTGCTCGGCGTCCGGCTTCCTCGGCGCGCTCTACGCCTTCCCGTTGCTGCTGCAGGACGGGCTCGGGATGTCGGCGCTGGCGTCCGGCCTGAACACCTTCCCGGAGGCGATCGGGGTGATGACCGCCTCCCAGATCGTGACCCGCATCTATCCGCGGATCGGCCCGCGCCGGTTGCTCACGACCGGCTTCATCGGGGTCCCGTTGCTGCTGGTCTCGCTCGGCTTCATCGACGGGACGACCAACCTCTGGCTGGTGCGGCTGGTGATGTTCGTGCTCGGTCTGATGATGGCCACGATCTTCCTGCCGACCCAGGCCGCGTCGCTCGCCACCATTTCCTCGGCCGACACGGGGCGGGGGTCCACGCTCTACAGCGCAGTGCGGCAACTCGGGTCGGCGCTGGGCGTCGCCGTACTCGGCACCGTGATCATCTCGGTGGGCCCGACGACGGTGACCAGCGCCGGGCCGGTCCCGAACCTCGCGGCCTACCACGCGGCCTTCTTCGCCGCCGCGGGCCTGGTGTTCGCCGGCCTGGTGTTCGCCCGCGCTGTCCGCGACCGGGACGCCGCCGGGACGATGGCCCGGGCGGCCGGTCCGGCGCGGTCGGCGGACCAAGGGTCGGGCGGCGGGCGCGCGCCGGTGCGGGTTCCCGCCATCGGCGGCCCGGGCGACTGACCCGACGCGGGCCCGCCCGGGCCCGCAGGTTTTGTCAGAGGTCCGGCGAGACTGGGATCACAGCAAAACAAGTTGCCGATCGCCAAGCACAGGCGGATGCTGGACCGGAGCAAGTAGTTGCGTGAGTCAGGTAAGGAGTCAGGACGCGGCCATGACGATCTCTGAGCAGCTCCGGGACATCACCGAGAGCGGCGACGACGCCCGGCCGGGCGCCACGAGCGCCGGACAGGTCGGCCGGTCCCTGTCCCGGCTGTTCCGGGTCGCCGGAAAGGCGAAGGGCCACATCTTCAGCGGCGGACAGCTCGAGGGAGTGGACTGGTCGGAGTTCGCGGTGCTCGTCCCGCTGGTCGAGTCCGGCCCGCAGCGCTCCAGTGCGCTCGCCGATGCGGTCTACGTCGATCCGTCGCGGGTGAGCCGACTCATCGGGCACCTCGTCGAGATCGGTCTCGTCGAGCGGCGGGCCGACCCGGCCGATGGGCGGGCCTGCATCCTGGCGGCCACCGACGAGGGCGTACGCACCTGCGAGCGGCTCCGCGACATCCGGGACGGGTTCCTCACCGAACTGGTCGCCGACTGGTCGCCGGATGACCGGACGCAACTCGCCGTGCTCCTCGATCGGCTCGCCGGCGAACTGGAAATCGCCGTGCACGCCGCTGACAAGAAGGTGCCGGTCGCCGCACCCCGCGACGCGGCGCCTTCCCCAGCACCGACTTCCCCGGCACCGACTTCCCCAGCAGCACCACGACCCCAGATGGAGACCAGATGACTGGGACCACCGCCGGAACTCCGGCGGGCGCGGAACCCGCGGCCCGATCCGGGCAGGCACCGACGACCGGAGGGTTCACCCACCGTCAGATCCTGACGATCCTCGCCGGGCTGATGATGGGGATGTTCCTGGCCGCCCTCGACCAGACGATCGTCGCGTCCGCGATCCGGACGATCGGCGACGACCTGCACGGGCTGAGCATCCAGGCCTGGGTGACGACGGCCTACCTCATCACCTCGACCATTTCGACCCCGCTCTACGGCAAGCTGTCCGACATCTACGGCCGCAAGCCGCTCTTCCTGATCGCCATCACGCTTTTCCTGATCGGCTCCGCCGCCTCGGCGTTCGCGACGTCGATGTACATGCTGGCGGCGTTCCGCGCGTTCCAGGGACTCGGTGCCGGCGGTCTGTTCTCGATGGCGCTGGCGATCATCGGCGACATCGTCGCCGCCGCGCGAGCGGGCCCGCTACCAGGGCTACTTCCTCGCGGTCTTCGGGACGTCGAGCGTGATCGGTCCGGTGATCGGCGGCTTCTTCGCCGGCGCACGCGTCCATCCTCGCCATCTCCGGCTGGCGCTGGGTCTTCCTGGTCAACGTGCCGATCGGGGCGGTCGCGCTGTTCGTCGTCTGGCGCACCCTGAACATTCCGCACATCCGGCGCGAGCACCGGATCGACTGGTTCGGGTCGGCCGCGATCGCCATCGCGCTGGTCCCGCTGCTGATCGTGGCCGAGCAGGGCCGCACCTGGGGATGGGGGTCGACCGGGGCGCTGATCTGCTACGTGATCGGCGTCGTCGGGCTCGGCCTGTTCGTGCTGGCCGAGAGCCGGATCGGCGATGACGCGCTGATCCCGCTGCGGTTCTTCCGCAACGGCGTGTTCAGCCTCACCTCCGGGGCGGGCCTGCTCGTCGGTATGGGCATGTTCGGCGGCATCGCGTTGCTGCCGCTGTACCTCCAGATCGTCAAGGGCATGTCGCCGACCCAGTCCGGGTTGTTGCTGCTCCCGCTGACCGCCGGGATCATGGCCTCGTCGATCATCTCCGGTCAGCTGATCTCGCGCACCGGCCGGTACAAGATCTATCCGGTCGTCGGCTCGGCCCTGATGGTCGTCGGCATGGGGTTGATGCACTTCATCGGTGCCGACACCCCGATCTGGCAGACCGGTATCTACACCGCCATCTTCGGTCTCGGGCTGGGTGGCGTGATGCAGCCGATCACGCTGGCGGTGCAGAACGCGATGCCGCCGCAGGACATCGGCGTGGCCACCTCGTCGGCGACGTTCTTCCGCCAGATGGGCGGTACACTGGGCACAGCGGTCTTCCTGTCGGTGCTGTTCAGCACCGTCGGGGACAAGATCAAGACGGCGTTCGTCTCCGCCACGCACACCGCAGCGTTCCAGGGAGCGGTGCATGATCCCGCCGTCGTCGCCAACCCCGGCAACAAGCCGATCCTCGGCATCCTGCACGGCGGAGGTGGAGTCGGCAGTTCCGCGCTCAACGACACCGCGTTCCTCAACCACGCCGACCACCGGCTGGCCGAGCCCTTCTTCGTGGGCTTCTCCCAGTCGATGGACATCGTGTTCATCATCGGTGCGGCCGTCATCTTCGTGGCCTTCATTCTGCTGACCGTGATGAAGGAGGTCCCGTTGCGCACCCAGTCGGCCATCCAGGCCCGGCAGGAGGCGGCGCAGCAGGGCGCGTCGGGTGCGACGGAGGTGACCGGGCCGACCGAGCCGCAGGACCTCGTGCCGCAGGGCGGCGGCGCGGGCGGCGACGGCCGTCTCGCCATCGCCGGCGGCGGTGCGCCGGCGGGACCCGGCGCCCGGGAGGACGACCACCCGGTTCCGGTCGGGAGCAACGGTTCCAGTGCTGCGCATCGCACTGCACTGGCCACGTCGGTCGCCACCGGTCCGATCGAGGAGGAGGCGCTCGAGCGGCTGACCGCCGTACTCATGCCCGATCCCGATGAGGCCGTCACCGCCGTCATGACCGCGGACCGGGCGCGGGCCGAGATGCAGCGGCTGCAGTCCCAACTCGACGGCCGGCGGCGGGAGTACGACGGCGCACTGCGGCGGTTGCGGGAGCTCGGCCTGTCCGACCAGCAGATCAGCCGCATCCTCGGTGAGCCGGTGCCGCACGCCGGCCGGCACCACCAGGAGCGCGACACCCCGTCCTGAGAGCGGGCGGGCCGGACGGGACATAGGGGGCACTGTGCTGGCATGGGTGGTGGACCGGCCGGGTCCCGTCTCGACCGGTCCACTGCGGCGGGCCGACCGGCCCGTCCCCGACCCCGGGCCCGGCGAGGTCCGGGTTCAGGTCCTCGCCTGTGGGGTCTGCCGGACCGACCTGCACCTGGCCGAGGGCGACCTGCCGGTGCACCGGCCGCAGACGACCCCCGGCCACGAGGTCGTCGGCCGGGTCGACGCCCTCGGGGCCGGCGCGACCCGGTTCGCGCTCGGCGACCGGATCGGGATCGCCTGGTTGCGCGGGCACCTGCGGCCGCTGCCGGTTCTGTCGTAGCGGGGCGGAGAACCTCTGCCCCTCCGCGACCTTCACCGGCTGGGACGCCGACGGCGGCTACGCCGAATACGCGATCGATCGCGGAGGGGTTCGCCTACCGGTTGCCCGGCCGGTTCTCCGACGCCGAGGCGGCGCCGTTGCTGTGCGCAGGCATCGTCGGCTACCGGGCGCTGCTGCGGGCGCAGCTGCCCCGCGGGCGGCCGGCTGGGCATTTACGGGTTCGGCGCGTCCGCGCACCTCGCCGCCCAGATCGCGATCGCGCAGGGCGCGCGGGTGCACGTGCTGACCCGGGCGCCAGGACGCCCGCGAGCTGGCGACTGTCACTCGGCGCGGCCTCGGTCGGCGAGGCCTACGACGAGCCGCCGGAGCCGCTCGACGCGGCGGTCCTGTTCGCCCCGGTCGGCGACCTCGTCCCGGTCGCGCTCGCCGCACTCGACCGGGGCGGCACGCTCGTCGATCGCCGGCATCCACCTCACCGACATCCCGCTCCTGAACTACGAGCACCACCTGTTCCAGGAGCGGACCGTGCAGCAGCGTCACCGCCAACACCCGCGCCGACGGCGAGGAGTTCCTCCGCCTCGCCGACCGGCTCGGAGTTACCGTCTCCGTGACCCGGTTCCCGCTCACCGAGGCCGATGCCGCACTCCGGGCGCTGGCCGAGGGGCGCATGCGCGGCGCCGGCGTACTGCTCCCGTCCTGATCCACCGAGTCCGTCGGCGTCGGCTATTGCCGTGGCGGTTCCGGTGTATCAGGCTGTAACAGCGCGGCCTCATAAGAGTGAGCCGGTCCGTCGGCTGTGCCGGCGGCCGTTATCCCGGGGGAGACGCCATGTCCGCTGCCAACCTTGTCCCGCTGCCCAACAGCAAACGAGCTCCGGTCGCGGGTGCCCGCCGGGTCGGCGATGCGGATCCCGCCGAGGAACTGCTGGTCAGCGTGGTGGTCCGGCCTCGCACGGGCGATGCCGCACCGACCGATCCGCCGTCGGAAAATGGGGCGAACGACCCCGTACGGCAGCGCCGTGAGCGCCGGGCCCGGTTGGCCGCGGCGACGGGTGCCGACCCCGCCGACCTGAGCGCGGTCGCCGACTTCGCCGCCGCTCATCACCTGCGGGTCGAGAGCAGCGACGCCGCGCGGCGGACGGTGACACTCGGCGGCACGGTCGCCGCCGTCGGTGACGCGTTCGGCGTGAATCTCGGGCGCTATCAGGCCGGGAGCCTGACCTACCGGGGCCGTGAGGGCCACGTGCACGTGCCGGCTGAGTTGGCCGACGTGGTCGTCGCCGTCCTCGGTCTCGACGACCGGCCGCAGGCCCACGCCCGCGTCAAGCGCGGAGACGTGCTGTCCGAGGCTGACCTCCCGGCTCCCGACCATGACGCATTCGCCCTTCTCGGCCGCGCCGAGGACCGCTCCCGGCGGGCCAGCCGGGTGGCCAAGCCGGTGCCCCTGTGGACGACGCAGGTGGCTGCGCTCTACGGCTTCCCGACCGACGTCGACGGCACCCACGAGACGATCGGGATCATCGAGCTCGGCGGCGGCTTCCGCCAGGCCGAGCTGACCAAGTACTTCGCCAAGGCCGGCGTCCCGGCGCCGACCGTGGTCGCGGTCGGGGTCGACAAGGGCAAGAACTCCCCGGGCGGCGACGCCGACGGCGAGGTCCTTCTCGACATCGAGGTCGCGGGAACCGTCGCTCACGGCGCCGACATCGTCGTCTACTTCGCCGACCCGAGCGACCGCGGGTTTCTGGACGCCATCACCACCGCCGTCCACGATCAGACCCACGCACCATCGGTGATCTCGATCAGTTGGGGTGCGCCCGAGGCGGGGTGGACCGCCCAGGGCAGGAAGGTCTTCGACCAGGCGTTCGCCGACGCCGCGGCGCTCGGGGTGACCGTGCTGGCGGCGGCGGGCGACCACGGCGCCGGCGACGCGGCCAAGGACGGCAAGGTGCACGCCGACTTCCCCGCGTCCAGCCCGCACGTGGTCGGCTGCGGGGGCACCACACTGGTGGGCACCGACGGCCAGGTCGTCAGCGAGATCGTCTGGAACGACGAGGACGGCTGGGCCGGCGGCGGGGGCATCAGCGACGCTTTCCCGGTGCCGTCCTACCAGGACGGCATGTCCATGCCGGCATCCCTCAACGACGACGGCCGGGTCGGTCGCGGAGTGCCCGACGTCGCCGGCAACGCCGACATCACCAGCGGCTACATCGTTCTCGTCGACGGCCAGTGGGGGCCGGTCGGCGGGACCAGCGCGGTCGCTCCGCTCTACGCCGGCCTCGTCGCCCTGCTCAACCAGGCCATGGCCGCGCCGGTCGGTGAGTTGCTGCCCCAGTTGTATGCCGTCCCCGCGGCCCACCGGAGCTCCGTCTTCCGCAACATCACCAGCGGCAACAACGCCACGCCGGAGACCGCCGATTTCGGACCCGCCACGCCCGGTTACAAGGCCACCCGCGGCCGCTGGGACGCCTGCACCGGACTGGGCAGCCTGCACGGCGCGGGACTGCTCGACGCGCTACGCAGCGCCGGGCTGGCGGCCGTCCGGGCCTGACCGGGAACGTCAGGGCTGGGGGCCATCCAGGCCTGACCGGGAACGTCGCGAGCGGGTGGCCCCGGGCGACGGCTGTGCCGGGTCGGTGTCTCCGGCCCGCCCGGGCCGTATCCTGCTGGGTGGACGTCGAGCCGGCGCCAGGAGCGGCCCGGCGCGTCCGGAACCGGCCCGGTGGAGCGTATGGACCCGACTGATCGCGACGACCCGATCAGCCCGTCCCGCCGGAAGCGCAGGCCCACCGGTTGGCTGCTCGTCGTCGGTATCACCGTGGTGGTGATGGTGACCGCCACGGCCGCTTTCGCGGTGGCCAGGGTCCACTCCCGGCACGCGGCGGCGCTCGGGCATCGGGCCGTCGAGCACCACGCCGCCCAAAAGCACGCCGCCCAGCACCGTGCGGGAGCACCGAGTCCGGAACCGTCGATACCCCGGGAGTTGACAGTCGTCGGGCTCGGCGACTCGGTACCGCGGGCCGCCGGTTGCGCCTGCGTCAGCTTCGTCACCCTCTACGGCGAGCGGATCGCCCACGACACCGGTGCGCACGTCCAGGTCCGCAATCTCGGCGTCAACGGCCAGACCAGCGGCGGGCTGCTCGCGGCGTTGTCGCCCGAAGGGTCGGAAACTGCGGAGGTGCGCCGGGCCGACGTGGTCACGCTCACGATCGGCGCCAACGACTTCAACTACGCCCTGACCGCGCTGCAGCGCGGCCGGTGTGGCGGCACCGACGGACTGGGCTGCTTCGGCACCACCGTGCCGTCGGTCGAGCGCAATGTGCGGGCGATCATCGAACGGATCAAGGTCCTGCGCGCCGGCCGCCCCGTGGCGATCCGCGTCACCGGGTACTGGAACGTCTTCCAGGACGGCAAGGTGGCCACCACCGTGGGCGGGACGGCGTTCCTCCGCGGCAGCGATCTGCTCACCCGTCGGGTCAATGCGGCGGTCGATCGCGACGCCTCGGTCGAGCACGTCGCCTACGTCGACATCTACACGCCGTTCAAGGGCCAGAAGGGCGACACCGACGACACCCCGCTGCTGGCTCCTGACGGCGACCATCCCAGCCAGGCCGGCCACCGGCTGATCGCCGACGCGCTGGCCGCCGCGGGCTATTCGCCGCTCGGGTGAGCTGCGATCTTCGGCATCCGCTGACACGGGGAGCCGCAAGCTGTCACGATCGCTGGAGGGTGACTGTGGTCGGCCGCGTGGGTGAGCGGGCCGCCGCGCCGCCGTCGGGGGGACGTGGTCATGCTGACGAGGGGCCGTGGGCTCGCCGCGCTGGCCGGCCTGGCCGGGACGATCATGGTCGTCGGATGCGCGTCGACGGTCGGCGGGCAGGCGGAGGTGGCGCCGACCAGCGCGAGCACCGCAAGCCCGTCGGCGTCGCCCTCCCCGAGCCCGTCACCGACGCCGTCGCCCACGCCGTCCCCGACCCCGCCGCCGACGACGGCGAGCGCGGTGCCGACCACCGTCGCGCCGCAACCGTCCGTGGAGCCACCGAACGCCGCGCCGCCGTCCGTCTGCCCGGGCGGCACCTGCGCCGAGTTGTCCCACTCGCTGGACAAGGACGGCTACCAGATCGTGCTTCGGCAGGGAACCGGAGGATCGGTCAACGGCAGCGCAGTCGTCGAACTGCTGTCCGGCGGATCGGCCGTGCAGTGGGCGGTCCAGCCGTTCGCCTACCAACCACACATGGAGTGTTCGACGCAGACCGAGCATCTGCACTGCGTCGTCCTCGCCGGAACCGGTGCGCACGGGTCGGAGGCGCAGCTCTATCTGGTCGTGAACGGCGCCTTCCTCGAGCCGCCGATCGTGACCAGTGACACGACGGAGATCAAGGCCACCGACCTCGACGGCGATGGCGACCTCGATCTGCAGGTTCCGGTGAACAACTACCAGCCCGACTACGCCGACGGCGGGACCTACTGGGAGACGCTGCTGCTGCAGAACAAGCAGTACGTGCGGACCGGCTGCACGACCGCCGTCTACGGCGGGTACGTGCCCCCGCCGACGGCACCGGTCTACGGCACCTGCCCGCAGTAGCCGCTAGGAGCGGTATTCCGGGTTCTCGAAGTCGAACCGCGCGCCGGCGTCCCACTCCTTGCGCTGGTTTCCCGTACGACGGGAATCCGCCCTGCGCCTTCAGCATCCGGGCGCATGCATCAGGTTCCAGGTCATGAAGGTGGTGTTGCGGTTGGTGAACTCGTTGTCCTATCCGACGCGGGTGCCGTCCGGGAGTTCGTCGCCGTAGCTCGGCCCTGGGCCGGCCTCGCCGATCCACCCGGCGTCGGCCTGTGGCGGAATGGTGTAGCCGACGTGCTGCAGGCTGTAGAGGACGTTGACGCGCAATGCTTGATGCCGTCCTCGTTCCCGGTGATCAGGCAGCCGCCGACCTTCCCGTAGTAGAGCCACTGCCCGCGGTCATTGAGCTCGCCGGAATGCGCATAGAGCCGCTCGATGATTTTCTTGGTTTCGCTGCTGTTGTCGCCGAGCCAGATCGGACCACCGATCACCAGCACGTCGGCGGCCGTCACGCGCGGGAAGAGGTCGGGCCACTCGTCGACCTGCCAGCCGTGTTCGCGCATGTCCGGTTGTACGCCGGTCGCGATCGCGTGGTCGACCGAACGGAACATGTCGACGGCGACGCCGTTCTTGCTCATGATCGATGCGCTGATGTCGATGAGGCGTTGGGTGTGGCTCTGTCCTGGTGACCGGGTCAGCGTGGTGTTGATGAACAGGGCCGTCAGGCCCGAGAAATCCGGCTCGGCATCGGTCACGCGTTCCACCCCCGTGAGTCCGTCGGACGATGCAGCGCCCGCACATATGCAACATATCCGGCCGGTGCCGGCCGGGAGTGCACATCACGGATACGGCTACGGGCAGACTCATGGGCATGATCGACGCAGTCATCTTCGACCTCGACGGCGTACTGATCGACTCGGAGCAGGTGTGGGACCAGGCCCGACGGGAGATCGTCGAGCGAACCGGCGGCCGATGGCGGCCGGACGCCACCGAGTCCATGTTGGGTATGAGTTCCACCGAGTGGTCGGCGTATCTGCACGACCGGCTCGGCGTACCGCTCCCGCCCCGGGAGATCAGCGACCAGGTCGCCGACCGGCTGCTCGCCCACTACCGGGCGCACCTGCCGCTGCTGCCCGGTGCCGTCGAGGCGGTCACGAGCATGGCCCGACGGTGGCCCCTGGGTCTGGCCTCGTCCTCCAACCGTCCCGTCATCGACGAGGTCCTCGCCCTGGCCCGGGTGGATCGACTCTTCGAGGTCACCGTGTCCTCCGAGGAGGTTGCCCGGGGCAAGCCGGCCCCTGACGTCTACCTCGAAGCCGCCCGGCGGATGAGCACCGAGCCCTCCCGGTGCGCCGTGATCGAAGACTCCGCCAGCGGCATCCGCTCGGGAGTCCTCGCCGGGATGACCGTGCTCGCCATCCCCAACCCGCACTTCCCGCCACCGCCGGAGGTGCTGCAGATGGCGACCTTCGAGGTCGCCACCATCGGCGACCTCACGCCGGAGGTCCTCGCGCCACACCCATGATCAGGAGGGGATTCAGGCGCGAAACGCCGCGCGGATCCCCTCTTGACCATGAGGAGGGGGCCGAAGAGCGGGGCGGCCACCGGATCAGTGGAGCAGCCGGCGGGCCGCCTTCTCGATCGTCGCGTCGTCGAGCAGGACGTGCTGCGCGGCGTCGCCGAGGGGCACGAAGCTGTCCCGGCTGGTGACCCGCGCCATCCGGCCGTCGAACTCGGCGTCGACGAGAGCGGCGAGCACGCCCTCAGACACCCCGCCGGACTGTCGTGTCTCGTCGACGACGAGTACCCGCCCGGTGGCGCGGGACTCGCGGAGGATGTCGTCGACGGGCAGCGGCGCGAGCCAGCGCAGGTCGAGCACCCGTACGCCGATCCCCGACTCGATGAGCCGTCGGGCGACCCGCAGGGACAGGAAGAGCCCGTTGCCGAAGGTGACGATGGTCAGGTCGCCGCCGTCGCCGTGCACCCGGCCGCGGCCGATCGGAACGTGTGCCGCCGCCCACCGGTCCGGCGGCAGGTAGGGCGCCAACCAGCCGTGTCGCCTGTCTCGTGCAGGTCGCGGACATGGTAGAGCGCGATCGGTTCCAGGAAGGCGCAGACCGAGCCGTCGGTCTCTGCCGCGGCCACGACAGGTGCGCAGCATCGCCGCGGCGTCATCCGGCCGGGCGGGTACGGCGATGACCAGTCCCGGGATGTCGCGCAGCACGGCGACGGCGTTGTCGTTGTGGAAGTGGCCGCCGAACCCCTTCTGGTAGGCGAGTCCGGGCGACCCGGACGACCATCGGGTTGCGGTACTGGCCGGTGGAGAAGTACTGCAGGCTGGCCGCCTCGCCACGGATCTGGTCCTCGGCGTTGTGCAGGTAGGCGAGGTACTGGATCTCGGGTACGGGGAGCAGCCCGGACACCCCGGCGCCCAGCGCCAGCCCCAGGATCGACTGTTCGTCGAGCAGCGTGTCGAAGACCCGCCCCACCCCGAACGTTCCCGCCAACCGGCGGGTCAGGCCGTAGACCCCGCCCTTGCGCCCGACGTCCTCACCGAAGACCAGCATGGCGGGTCGGGCCGCGAGTGCGTCGGCGAGTCGCACGGTTGATCGACGTCGGCGAGCGTGAGCGGGCCGTGCAGTTCGGGCAGCTTCCCGTCGAACACCCGCGCGCGGGCGGCGTCGCCCGCCGTCCGGGCGGCCGCGGCGGCGACCCGGTCGGGGTGCCGCGGCGCGAGCGGGGCCATCACCTGTTCTGCGCTGCGCAACTTCGGATGGGTGACCGCGTCCTCGGCCAGGGCGGCCACCACCTCGCGGGTGCGCTCGTAGCGGGCGAGCACATCGTCGGGGGTCAGCAGTCCGGCCGCGACGAGCACCCGCGCGGTGCCGATCAGCGGATCGCGGGTGAGATCGGCGGCGAGTTCGGCCGGAGTCCGGTAGCCGACCTCCGCGTCGCTCCCGGCGTGCGCCAGGAAACGCACCATCCGCAGGTGTAGGAACGCCGGGGCCCGCCGCTCGCGGACGTGCGCGGCGGCGGCCAGGGCGGCGTCGTAGGTGGCGGCGACGTCGCACCCGTCGGCCGCGAAATACCGCAGGGAAGGCCGATCGCCGTACGCCGCCTCGATCCAGTCCTGCGGTGTGCGCACGCTGATGCCCAGGCCGTTGTCCTCGCAGACGAGCAGCAGCGGGATGCGGCAGCCGTTGGTGGGCGCCGTGGCTGGCGGCGTTGATCGCTCCGGTCGCCGTCGAGTGGTTGGCCGAGGCGTCGCCGAAGCTGCACACCGTGATCGCATCGGGCGGCCATTCGACCGGGCACCCGCAGTTTGCGTCGCCCGGTCGATGGCGAAGGCGACGCCGAGCGCGCGGGGGAGATGCGAGGCGATGGTCGAGGTCTGCGGGATGACGGCGAGCGCATGGTTGCCGAAGACCTTGTGCCGCCCGCCGGCGATCGGCTCGTCGGCGGCCGCCGACCAGCCCGAGCAGGACGTCGCGCAGGGGCTCGCTGCCGGCGACCTGCGCCGCCCGGGCGCAGATAGAAGGCTCCCGAGCGGTAGTGCAGCAGCGCCGGATCGGTGGGTCGCAGCCGCCGCGGCGACGGCGGCGTTGCCCTCGTGGCCCGCCGACCCGATCGTGTAGAAGCTCTTCGCCCTCGCCGCGTAGGCGCCGGGCGGCGAGGTCGAGGTGCCGGCTGCCCAGCTTGCGCGTCGAACAACGCCATGGCCTGTACGCCGGACAGCGCGGTCTCCTCCCGGACCGGTCCGCGCGGGTCGCGCGGGCGGCCGGGACGCAGGTCCGCCGCCGCCTCGACGAAGTGCCGGTCGACCGGCTCGTCGGAGGGACCGCGGCGTGCTGCGGGTCATCAACCGTCCAGGCTGGAAGCCCGCGTCGCCGGATGAGGTCGGCGACGTCCATCTGCGCCTTCTGCAGCCGGCCGGAGTAGTCCCAGTTCATGGACTGCCAGCGGGTGAACTGGTCGAGCACCCAGATGCCGGACTGCCGGCTGCCGTTCCCGGACTTGCCGTTGCCCCCGAACGGGAGGTGTGCCTCCGCGCCCGAGGTGGAGTTGTTGACGCTCACCATTCCGGCCGAGATCCCGCGGCGGAACGCGAACGCCTCGGTCGGGTCGGTGGTGTAGATCGCCGAGGACAGGCCGTAGCCCGGTGCGTTCGCCAGCTCGATCGCCTCGTCCAGCGTGCGAGTAGGTGGTGACGCCGACGATGGGGCCGAAGGTCTCGGTGCGAAAGAGTTCGTCGTCGGGGAGCAGGCCGTCGACGATCATCGGGTGGTAGTAGATCCCCGCGGCCGGGTCGCCGACGAAGCCGTGCCCGGGGGTTTCCGCCGTGATCCGGCCCGTGCCCGGGCGAACCCAGGACCTTGTGGTGCGGGGCGATCCAGCCCAGGTAGTCCTCGAACCGGTCGGCGAACTTCTGCGTCGAGCATCGGCCCGCAGACCACATCCTGGATGGGATCGCCGATCCGGGCCTCGCGGGTCGCGGTCGCGAACCGGGTGAGGAATTCGTCGTGCACCGACTCGTGCACGATCACCGTGCCCAGCGAGGTGCAGCGCTGGCCGGCGGTGCCGAAACCGGAGAAGAGGGCTCCCTCGACGGCGAGGTCCAGCGGTGCGCTCGGCGTGACCACCATCGGGTTCTTGCCGCCGAGTTCCAGGCAGGCCGACTGCAGGTGCCGCCCGGTCAGGGCGCCGATCTCCGCGCCCACCGCGGACGACCCGGTGAAGCCCACCTTGTCGACCAGGCCCGCGTCGAGCGCCCGTTCCAGTCCGCCGAAGGTCTGCGTCCCGTCGGCCAGCACGAGGTTGAGTACGCCGTCCGGCAGCCCGCCGCCGTGCACGAACAGGTCGTAGAGCGCCTCGCCGCAGGCCGGCGAGTAGTCCGCGGGCTTCCAGACCACGGTGTTGCCGCACGAGCAGTGCGGGGACGAGGTACCAGGACGGCACCGCGACCGGGAAGTTCCCGGCCGTGATCACCGAGACCACTCCGACCGGGTTGCGGAAGGTGAACAGCGCCTTGTCCGGCATCTCGCTGGGGACGGTCTGGCCGTAGAGCCGGCGGCCCTCGCCGAGGAAGAAGTCGCAGGTGTCGACGATCTCCCGGACCTCGCCGAGCGCCTCCTGCATACGGCTTGCCGATCTCACGGGTCACGAGCCGGGCCAGCGTCTCGGCGTTGTCCTCGACCAGGCGGCCGATGTGCGCGATGGCGCGGCCGCGCACCGGCGCGGGTACGTCGGCCCAGGCCTGCTGCGCCGCTCGCGCCGCCCGGCAGGCGTCGACGAACGTGGTCTCGGTCCCGAGCGCCACCGTGGCGACGACGTCGTCGAGGTCGGCCGGGTTGCGGGAGTCGAGGCGGGTGTCCGACCCGTCGGCGACGGAACGTCCGGAGATCACGGACGAGATGTGGCGTGCCATGGAGGTCACCTTCCGACGGGGAGGGCGAGGACCCGATCGAGAGCGGCGAGCCCGGTGTCGAGCTCATCTTCGGTGATACTGCAGGGCGTGGGCGGAACCGTATCGAGCGCCCGCCGCAGGGGAGCACGAGGACGTGCTCTCGTCGTGCAGTGCGGCGATCGCGGCGTCCCGGATCGGCGGGTCCGGCAGGTCGAACGCGCACATCAGCCCGCGCCCGCGGACGTTGGACATCGTGTCCGGATGCCGGTCGCCGAGGTTCTGCAGCTGGGCGAGGAACCACTTCCCGACCCGGGCGGCGTGGTCGAAGACCCCGTCGCGCTCGATGATCTCCATGATCCGGCGGGACCGGACCATGTCGACCAGGCCGCCGCCCCAGGTGGAGCCGATGCGGCTGGGCACGCCGGAAGACGTTGTCGGCGACCTCGTCGACCCGGCGGCCGGCCATGATGCCGCCGACCTGGACCTTCTTGGCGAAGGCCACGATGTCCGGCTCCAGCCCCAGCTGCTGGTAGGCCCACGCCGTACCGGTGACTCCGACACCGGTCTGGACCTCGTCGAGGACGAACAGCGCGTCGTTGTCGCGGCAGAGCTGCTGCATGGCCTGCAGGAACTGGGGCCGCATGTGGTTGTCACCGCCTTCGCCCTGGATCGGTTCGGCGAGGAAGCAGGCGATGTCGTGCGGGTTGTCGTCGAACGCTGCCCGGGCCTGCGCCAGCGCGTGCTCCTCCGCGGCCTCCACGTCCGCCAGGTGCGCCTCGATCGGGAACCTCATCATCGGGACGTCGATGCGCGGCCAGGAGAACTGCGGGTAGCGGTCGATCTTCACCGGATCGGTGTTGGTCAGCGACAGGGTGTAGCCGCTGCGGCCGTGGAAGGCCCGGGTCAGGTGCATGACCTTGGTGCCCAGGTCGCGCGAGCGGCCGGCCGCCTCGTTGCGCCGGCTCTTCCAGTCGAACGCCGTCTTGAGTGCGTTCTCGACCGCCAGCGCGCCGCCCTCGACGAAGAACAGGTGGGGCAGCGCAGGGTCGCCGAGGACCCGGGAGAACGTCTCGCTGAACTCGGCGAGCTGGGTCGAGTAGATGTCGGAGTTCGCGGGTTTGTTCGCGGCGATTTCGGCGAGGGTCGCCATGAACTGCGGATCGTCGACGATGCCGGGCGGGTTCACGCCCAGCGGAGCGGAGGCGAAGAACGTGTAGAAGTCCAGATACCGATCGCCGGTGATCGCGTCCACCAGCCACGCGCCCCGGCTTCGCCGGGGGTCCAGGACCAGGCGGAACGCCTCGACCAGAAGGTGCCTGCCGAGGACCTCCCGGACCTGGCCGGGCGGAACGTCGACGTCCCGGTATCCGCTCATGCCGCGGCGCCTTCCATACCCCGACACTACGCAGCGGGAGGGCCTCTCCGGGGCGGTATGTCAGCGTTCGGACAGCGATTCGGCCGCCGCCACCGCGGATCCACGGGCGCCGGCCATGTCCAGATCCGGGACGAGGGCGAACGTCGCGACCCGCTCCTGCTCCTCCCGGAGCGCGCTGTGCTCCCGCACCTTGGCGAGGAACCACTCCCGGAACGCCGGCGTCGTCTCGACCACGCCACCGCCGAGGAAGTAGGCGTGCGGGTCGCTGTAGTTCGCGGCGATGCTGAAGAGCCGCCCGAGGGCCATGGCCTGCTGCTCGAAGACCCGGAGGGCCAGGGCGTCGCCCCGCTCGCCCAGCGACCGGACCAGCTTCGCGGCCTTGGCCGTCGAGGCGACGGATCCGAGCTCGTGGCCCTCGAACCGGGTCAACCAGTAGGGCAGCAGGTTGTTCTCGATCCCGCACAGCGAGGCGATGCTCTCCACGTCGCCGAGCGAGCCGCAGTTGCACGCCGGGATCGGCTGCCCCTCCTCGAGCAGGCCGAGCATGGGGATGTGCACGTGGCCGAGTTCCCCGGCCATCCCGGCGGCGCCCCGCACGACCTGGCCGGCCTCGATGACCCCGCCGCCCAGGCCGGTGCCGACGATCGCGGAGATGGACGACCGGGCCGCCGACTGTGCCCCGAAATGGACGTGATGGGCGTATAACGCCGCGGCGTTGCCGTCGTTGTTGTAGACGACCGGCAGCCCGACCCGTTCCTGCAGGGCACCGCGGATGTCGAACCCGCGCCACGCCTGCTGGGAGAAGTTCGTGGCGCCCTTGGACGAGATCACCCCGTCCGCACTGGCCGGCCCCGGGGTGTCCAGGCCGATCGCCCGGAGCGCGGACGGCGGGACACCGGTGATCTTGAGGATGTTCTCCAGGGCCTGGGCCAGTGCCTCGACCGCGACCCCGGGACCCTCCTGCACGAAGCTCGGGGTCTCGACGAGCTGGTCGACGAGAAACCGGCCCGAGTAGTCGAGGGCGGTGGCGTTGTTCGCCGTGCCGCCGTTGTCGAGGCCGACCACGACCCAGCGCTCTGCGGTGCTCATCCTCGAAAATGTAGCCGCCCGGACAAGTCGGCTCGCAGGCCGAGCCGTCGAACGGTGTACCGGTAGGGTGCCGGGCGCGGGCACCGAGCCCGCCATCGGAGCAGGAGGAGTCATGGCGAGGGTCCGTGGACACGCGGAGACAGATCGGTCCGGGTCCGAGCTGCTCGTCATCTATCTCAACGACCACCTGGCCGGCGCGACCAGCGGAGTCCAGCTCGCCCGCCGACTGGCGGCGGTCCACCGCGGCTCGCCGAGGGGGGCACCCTCGCGCACTACGCGGGCGAGATCGCCGAGGACCGCGGTGCCCTGTTGGACATGATGGCCAAGCTCGGGGTCCCGACCCGCCAGTACAAGGTCTGGGCGGGATGGGTCGTCGAGCGGGCCGCGCGGCTCAAACTCAACGGCCACCTGCGCGGCCGGTCTCCGCTCAGCAGCCTCATCGAACTCGAGACGCTGCGCCTGGGTGTCGAGGGCAAGGCCGCGGCGTGGCGCACGCTGCGCGAATTGGGCGAGCGGGACGGCCGCTTCGACGTCCAGCGCCTCGACCTGCTGCTCGACCGGGCGCACGAACAGATCGAGACGCTGGAGGACCTGCGCGTGCAGACCGCCACCGAGGTCTTCAGCTAGTCCTGCGACGAAGGGCACCTGCGATGACCGAGCGGGACGTCGTCGTGTCTCCGGTCGTCCGCCAGAAGGCGCTGCACCTCGGCGCGGCGGGGGAGGAGTGGCTGACCGGGCTGCCCGCGCGACTCACCGACCTCGAGCAGCGATGGTCGATCGAGATCGGGCCGCCGTTGACCGGCGGCTTCACCGGCTACGTCGCCCGGGCGCGGAGGGCGGACGGAACCGATGCGGTCGTCAAGGTGTGCCTTCCCGACCCGCTGTTCGCCCGCGAGGCGCGGACCATCGTCGCGGCGGACGGTCGCGGCTACGTGCGGATGTACTCCCACGACGTCGACCGGTACGCGATGCTGCTGGAGGCCCTCGGGCCGTCGCTGGATCGGGTCGGGCTGACGCCCGAGGGTCAGCTCGAGGTGCTCTGCGCGCTGCTGCGGCAGGCGTGGGAGGTCCCCCGCGACACCGGTCCGTCGGCCGACCCGGCGCTGGACAAGGCGACCGGGCTCGCCGAGCTGGTCTCCGGGCTGTGGGAGGACCTCGGCCGCCCCTGCCCGGAGCGGGTGGTGGCCCGGGCCCTGGAGTACGCCGGGCGACGTGCGGCGGCCTTCGACGCCGATCGCTGCGTGGTCGTGCACGGTGACGCGGCGTCGGCCAATGTCCTGCGGGTGCCGCGTCCCCGGCCCGGTGCCGAGGCCGGGTTCGTCTTCGTCGACCCGGACGGCTTCGTCGGCGATCCGATCTACGATCTCGGGGTCGCGCTCCGGGACTGGTGTCCGGACCTGCTGGCGGCGCCCGAGCCGCTGCTGCTGGCCCGGCGCTACTGCCGGCTGCTCGCGGCCGGCAGCGGGATGGACGAGGCCGCGATCTGGGAGTGGGGCTTCCTGGAGCGCGTCTCGACCGGCCTGTACGTCCTCCAGGTCGGCGGCGAGGAACTCGCGCGGCCGCATCTGGCCACGGCCGAACTGCTCGTCTGACCGACCTTCGGCGTTGCGCGCCGGGACCAATGACCCTGTGAGCCCGGAGCGACCCACCGAAGACTGGGAAGCGTGACGAAGCAGGTCCTGATTCTCGGTGGTGGCACCGGAGGCACAATCGCGGCGAACAGACTGCGGCGGACCCACGGCGACGATGTCGAGATCACGGTCGTCGACCAGGACGACGCACGTCTACCAGCCCGGACTGCTGTTCGTGCCATTCGGGCTTGCGCGACACCGAGGACCTCGTCCGACCGCGGCCACGCAGCTGCACGACGGCATCGACTATCTGCAGGCGCCCATCGACCACGTCGACCTCGAGCACGAACAGGTGCACCTCGACGACGGGGGCGACCTTCGCCTACGACGTACTGGTCGTCGCGATCGGGGCCCGCCTCTCGCCCGACGAGACCGAGGGCCTGACCGGTCCGGGATGGAGGGAGCAAGGTCTTCACCTTCTACGACCTCGCGGGCGCCGCCGCGCTCGGCGCGGCGCTCGCGGCACTTCGACGGCGGGCGGATCGTGGTCAACGTCGTCGACATGCCGATCAAGTGCCCGGTCGCGCCGCTGGAGTTCTGCTTCCTGGCCGACTGGTACTTCAGCGAGCGAGGCATCCGCGACCGGTCGAGCTGACCTACGTCACCCCGCTCGACGGCGCGTTCACCAAGCCGGTCGCGGCGCGCGGCGCTCGCGGGCATGCTCGACGAGAAGGGCATCGAGCTGGTCACCGAGTTCAACACCGGGAGGTCGACGGCGACGGCGGGCGGTTGATCGCGCTACGACGACCGACGGGTCGCCTTCGATCTGGCCGTCGTCGTTCCGCTGCACGGCGGAGCCGCCTACGTCGGGCGGTCCGCCGGGCCTCGGCGACGCACTCGACTTCGTGCCGACCGACGAGCACACGTTGCAGTCGAAGGCGCGCCCCAACATCTTCGCCATCGGCGACGCCGCGAACCTCCCGACGTCGAAGGCCGGCTCGGTGACCCACTTCGAGGGCGAGGTCCTGGTCGAGAACATCCGGCGGTTCCTCGCCGGCGAGGAACTCGACGCCAGCTACGACGGCCACGCCAACTGCTTCATCGAGACCGGCTTCCACAAGGCGCTGCTCATCGACTTCAACTA
This sequence comes from uncultured Actinomycetota bacterium, assembly GCA_963828605.1. Classification (GTDB taxonomy): domain Bacteria; phylum Actinomycetota; class Actinomycetes; order Mycobacteriales; family QHCD01; genus DASXJE01. The sequence continues at coordinate 279,963 of CAWHER010000002.1, forward strand.
CGACACCGAACCCTCGCCGGGCACTTCCCCGCCGCGGTCGGGCTGCCGCTGCTGAAGGAGTCCCGGCTCAACCACCTCGGCAAGCTGATGTTCCAGTGGTTCTACTGGCACGGCCTGCTGCCGGGCCGCGACATCCCCGGCGTCGGGCCCGAATGCCGCCCGCCGGCAAGGAGCTGCCGTCGGCACGGACCACTCGAGGAGACGCCATGCCCACCGCCACGTTCGCCGGCACCGAGGTCGACTGTCAACGACGAAGGGTTCTTCGTAGACCCGAGCAGTGGACGCGAAGAGATGGCTCCCGAGATCGCGCACGGCGACGGCATCGACGAGCTGACCGACCGGCACTGGCAGGTCATCCGAGTTCATGCGCCAGGAGTACGACGAGAAGGGCACCGGCCGACGGTGCGGTCGCTCGGCAAGACCTCGGGCGTCGCCGTCAAGGAGCTCTACCAGCTGTTCCCGAAAGGCCCGGCGAAGATCGCCGCCAAGATCGCCGGCATCCCCAAGCCCCGCGGCTGCATCTGACGCTGCACGACAGGAAGGAGCCCATCGTGGGCACACCATCGAGAAGGTCTCGATCATCGTCTCCAAGGGCTCCCTCGAAGGCATCTACCCGGCGCTGATCATGGCCAACGGCGCCCGGGCGGAAGGCATCGAGGCCAACATGTTCTTCACGTTCTTCGGGCTCGACGCGATCCACAAGGCCAGCGCACGAGCACATCAAGGTCGCGACCGTCGGCAACCCCGGGCTGCACATGGCCACGCTGGTCGGCGGCCTGCCCGGCATGTCCGCGGTCGTGACGCACAACATGGAGCAGCAAGATGACAACGCTCGACATCCCGCCGATCCCCGAGTTCGTCGAGATGATCGCCGACACCGGCGCCGGCCTCTACGCCTGCAAGGCCTCGGTCGACATGTTCGGGTTCACCAAGGACGACTTCATCGACCAGGTCCAGGACATCATCACCGTCGGCGAGTTCTACGACATGGCCGCCGGCGGCCAGATCATCTTCACCTGAGGGCCGGCTCGTCCCGGCGGGGCTGCGCGTTGTAGAACTCCTGGAACGCCGCGAAGGCACGGGTCCGTAGACCGTGCCGGGACCGCCGTTCATCAGGATCGCCACCCCGATCGCTTCTGCCGCCTCCGCCGGAGTCGCACCCTTGCCGGCGGCACCCCGCGCGTGGCGGTGATGCACCCGTCGCACTCCTTGCTCACGGCTATGGCCAGCGCGAGGAGTTCCTTGGTCTTCGCATCCAGGGCTCCGGGCGCCAATGCGGCGTCGTGCAGGTGGGCAAATCCCTGGTAGACGGCCGGAATCGCCCGGCGCAGATCGCGTGTGCGGGTCCGTGTAGTTCGTCCTGAACTGTCGTGCCATACCTCATGGCCGCGCCTCCCCCGAGTGCTGCGTCCAGTGTGCGCCCTGCATACCGCCCGTGGGTGGGGCCATTGGTCCCGTCCGGGGCGCCCCCCGGCCGGGTGCCGGTCGGCGCGGATTCCGGCAGGATCCGGGGCGACCGGGAAATCTCAGGCACCACTGCCGCGGACGCGATCTCCGGAGGACGACATGGACGTCGACGTGACCACCGAGATCATCATCGACCGATCGCGTTCCGTGGTGGCGGCCGTCGCCGGAGATCCGTCCAACGCCGTACGGTGGTACGCCAATATCGACTCCGTCGACTGGCAGACACCACCACCGCTGACAATCGGGTCCCGGATGACGTTCGTGGCACGGTTCCTCGGTCGCACGCTCACCTACACCTACGAGATCGTCGACCTTCTCCCTGACGAGCGACTTGTCATGCGTACGGCTGAAGGGCCGTTTCCGATGGAGACGACCTACACCTGGGTGAGCGAAGGTGACGGGCGCACCCGGATGACGCTGCGGAACAGAGGCAACCCGGTCGGTTTCGCCAGAGTCGCGGCGCCGGTCATGAGCGCGGCCATGCGACGAGCCAACCGGAAGGACCTCGCTCGGCTCAAGGACCTGCTCGAGGGCCGGTGAGCGCACGCTGCGCAGGGATTGCTGCGACGGCACCGGGGGCGGGGGGTGGGAAGCTGGCCGCCGTGGCGACAGAACACGGCGCGGCCGGTTGCGGGGTGACCGCTCCGCTGCGGGCGGCGGAGATCTCGGACAGCCGGTCGATCGCGCAGTTCCACACCGGCTGCTGGCGGGAGGCCTATCGCGGCCTCGTTCCGCAGGAGTACCTCGACCGGGTCGATGTCGACGACCGGGCGAAACGGTGGCGGGACCGGCTCGTCGACGGCGGTCGGCAGGCCGCCCTCGCCGAGGTGGGGGAGCGGATAGTCGGCGTCGTCAGCTGGGCGGAGCGCTTCTACCGCAAGCACGGCTTCGCGCCGGACGGGGAGCGGCAGGTCGACGGCGACACCGGGGTCTGGGAAGTGCGGATGATCCGCGGCCGGTGAGTGCTCTCCGTGGCACCGGGTCGGGCTGACGCAGTGGTTACAGGACCACCCAGTGGGTAGATGACCGTGCACGCCGGCTCCGGGGACCGGCACATGGTGCCACCTTCGAGACGCTGTATCCGGGAGGAAGTCGTGAGCGGTAGTGCTGTTGTGGTGATCGTCGTGCTCGTGGTCCTGATCGTGCTGGGGGTGGTGTTCGTCGCCGCCAGGAAGAGCGCGCAGACCAAGAGGGACAACCGCAATCGCCTGGAGGCTGAGGAGATGCGCACCCGCGCGGCCGCCGACGAGCGGGCAGTGCGCAGGCACGAGGCCGAGGCGGCCGAGAAGGAAGCGCTCGCGCGTCAGGCCAGTGCGGAGGCCGACCGCCAGGCTGCCGCCGCGGAGAAGCTCCAGATGCAGGCCGAGGAGCGTGGTGAGCACGCCTCCCGCAGGCTTTCTGCACAACAGGAGCGGCTGCGCGCCGCCGATGAGGTCGACCCGGACGTCCCGGCCGAGGGCCGACGCGACGCAGGTGTGGACGAGGACCACGCCGTGGTCGAGGACCGCGACTCCGTCGAGAGTCCGACCATGATCGAGGACCGCGAGCCGGAGGACCACCGCACGGTGGTCGAGGGGCGCGACCCGGCTGACGCCCCCGACGCCGTCGAGCGACCGCGGGACGACGCCGGTACCCACCGCGCGTGATCGGCGCCGCCGGAACGCGGTGACGGGGGCCTCCGCGCCGGCCGATCCGGCCGGTCGAGATGGGTATCCCTATCGGTGAAGTCGGGAATATCGGGTCGAGTATGGCGGTTGACGCCGCAGCTGCGACGACAAGGAGCGACATGACCGTTGCTCGACACCGACACCTTCATCGCCGAGTGGGAGCGTTGGCACCGCGAGCACGACGCCACCTGGGCGACCCCCACGGGTTTCTCGCCATCACCCACCTGCACTTCCTCTCCGCCGAGCCGACCAGGTTCGCGGACGCGCCCGGTCCTGGAGCACCGGCGTCGACGGCGTGACGGTGGTCTGGACGACGACGAAGAACTCGTCGTCGACGACGCAGTCGTCCATGGCACCCAATTTCGGCGTCATCCCGGAACGTGGCGGCATCAATGCGGTCTTCGGCGACGCGGTCGTCGAGGTGGCCAGGCGCGGGGGCAACGACATCTGCGGCCCCGCCATCCGCACAACCCGCTACGGGTCGCCTTCGCCGGGACGCCGGCCTACGCCGCCGAGCCCGCACTGGGTGGTCACGGGCCGCTTCCGCCGTTCGCCGCGACGCCCGGGAATCACCGTCGGCGCGGTGGTCGAGGGTCTGCAGCACGTCTACACTCTCCCGGCCGGATCGAGTTCAGCTGGAGGGGCGGACGCTGAGCCTCACGGCGTTCAACGGCAAGGAACCCGGCGGCCTGACGGTCCTCTTCACCGACGCCACGTCGGGTGTGACACGTACGCTGCCAATCGCTCCCTGCAGGTCGAGCGCCCGACGACGACGGAACCGTGGCGCTGGACTTCAACCGCGCCGCCAACCTGCCCTGCGCATACACCGATCTCGCCACCTGCCCGCTGCCGCCGGCCGAAAACCGGTTGCCGGTCGCGGTCGAGGCGGGCGACAAGATCCCGCACGAGCGCGCCGGGTGACTGCAGTGGCTGAGGTGAATCGCGGCGGTGCCCCCGGCAGGATTCGAACCTGCGCACCCGCCTCCGGAGGGCGGTGCTCTATCCCCTGAGCTACGGGGGCCCGGGACGTCTGAGAGGTTATCAGCCGGGTGGCGGCACCGTCCGCTGCGGTGTGCGGGTTCGCGCCGGGACGGGCCGGACGGCGCTGCAGCCGGACCCCGTCTCCCCGGTAGCCTTGCAGCGAGTGACCCCCGCAGACCTTGCCGATGCCGTCCGGGCCGCGCTCGAGGGCGCCGTCGACAGACGGTCCCTCGCGCGTCCCGGTACCCGACGAGTCGTCATCGAGCGGCCCCGTAACCGGGAGCACGGCGACTACGCGACCAACATCGCGCATGCGGCTGGCCAAGCCGGCCGGCCGGCCGCCGCGGGAGGTCGCGGAGCTGCTCGCCGAGCGGCTCCGGGCAGCCGCGGCGGTCGCGCGCGGTCGACATCGCCGGCCCCGGATTCCTCAACATCACCCTCGCGCCGGCGGCGCTCGGGCGAGCTGGCCCGGACCGATCGTCGCGGCCGCGGTCGGCCTACGGCCGAGACGAGCGCGCTCGCCGGCCAGCAGCTCAACCTGGAGTTCGTCTCGGCCAACCCGACCGGCCCGGTGCACATCGGCGGCACGCCCGCTGGGCCGCCGTCGGCGACGCGCTGGGCCGGCTGCTGCAGGCCAGGGCGCGACCGTCACGCGGGAGTACTACTTCAACGACGCCGGCGCCCAGATCGACCGCTTCGCCGCGTCGCTGTATGCCGCGCGCGCAGGCCAGCCGGTGCCGGAGGACGGCTACCAGGGCGACTACATCGCTGCGAGATCGCCGCGCAGGTCCGTCGACAGCCAACCCGGAGCGCGCTCGGCGCTGCCCGAGGCGGAGGCACTGGAGGTGTTCCGGCGCGAGGGCGTCGCAGCTGATGTTCGACGAGATCAAGCCGTCGCTGGCCGACTTCGGGGTCGACTTCGACGTCTACTTCAACGAGCGCGACCTGCACGAGACGGGCGCGGTCGACGACGCCGTCGCAGCGGCTGCGCGACGGCGGCCATGTCTACGACGCCGACGGCGCGGTCTGGCTGCGCACCACCGACTTCGGCGACGACAAGGACCGGGTGATCGTCAAGTCGCGACGGCGACGCCCGACCTACTTCTGCTGCCGACCTCGCCTACTACCTCGACAAGCGCGAGCGCGGCTTCGACCAGGTCATCATCATGCTCGGCGCCGACCACCACGGCTACGTCGCCCGGATGCAAGGCGATGGTCGCCGGCCTCGGTGAGGACCCCGACGCAGACGCTGGAGATCCTGATCGGCCAGATGGTGAACCTGTCGCAGCGGCGCGCCGGATGAGCAAGCGGGCCGGCAACGTGGTCACGCTCGACGACCTGATCGACGGCCGTCGGCGCCGACGCGGCGCCGGTACGCCCTGGTGCGCTGGTCGGCTGGACTCGACGCTCGACCTGGACCTCGACCTGTGGGCCAGCGCAGACCAGCGACAACCCGGTGTTCTACGTGCAGTACGCGCACGCCCGGCTCGCCTCGCTGCAGCGCAACGCCGCCGACCTCGGCATCGACCGCGGCACCGACTACGACCCGGCGCTGCTCGGCCACGAGCGGGAGGCCGACCTGCTCGCCGCGCTCGGCGAGTTCCCGCGGGTCGTCGCCGCCGGCCGCGGAGCTGCGCGAACCGCACCGGGTCGCCCGGTACCTCGAGGAGCTCGCCGGCACGTACCACCGCTTCTACGACGCCTGCCGGGTGCTGCCGCGGGGCGACGAGGTGGCGACCGCCGCTGACCGTCGCCCGGCTGTGGCTGTGCGAGGCCACGCGGACGGTGCTGGCCAACGGCCTGGGGCTGCTCGGTGTGAGCGCGCCGGAGCGGATGTGACGCCGCGCCGATCCACGGCCGAGGAGACCGGCGCGCGCACGCACGAGGCCGGCGCGCTGCACGCCGACTGCTCGCCGCAGGCCGGTGTGCCGCCGCCGACCGGCTCGCTGTGCTCGCCCCGTCGGTGTGGCCGCGCAGCGCCACGCCGCGGCGCCGACGGCGTCGCTGACCGTCGCGGGCGTCGACGTGCGGGATCTCGCGGCCGAGTACGGCACGCCGGCGTACGTGGTCGACGAGGCCGACTTCCGGTCCCGCTGCCGCGACTTCCTCGCCGCCTTCGGCGGCGCCGACGTGCACTACGCCGGCGAAGGCGTTCTGCTGCCTGGCGGTGCTGCGCTGGGTGGCCGACGAGGGGCTCGGGCTCGACGTCTGCTCCGGCGGCGAGCTCGCGGTGGCGCTGCGCGCCGGCTTCCCCGCCGACCGGATCGCCCTGCACGGCAACAACAAGTCGGTGGCGGAGCTCGAACGCGCCGTCGACGCCGGCGTCGGCCGGATCGTCGCTCGACTCCTTCGTCGAGATCGCCCGGCTGGCGCGGTCGCCGAGCGTCGCGGCGTCCGGCAGCAGGTCATGGTCCGGGTGACGGTCGGCGTCGAGGCGCACACCCACGAGTTCATCGCGACCGCGCACGAGGACCAGAAGTTCGGCTTCTCGCTGGCCCGCGGCGCCGCCGCTGGAGGCGGTGCGCCGGGTCGCCGGTCAGCCGGTCGCTGGAGCTGGTCGGCCTGCACAGCCACATCGGCTCGCAGATCTTCGACACCGCCGGGTTCGAGGTCGTCCGCCCACCGCGCGGTCGGAGCTGCTGGCGCAGATCCGCGACGAGCTCGGCGTCACCGTGCCGCTGCTCGACCTCGGCGGCGGGCTCGGCATCGCCTACACCGCCGACGACGACCCGGTCGCGATCGGCACGGTGGCCGGCCAGCTGGCCGAGATCGTGCGCCGCGGAGTGCGCGGCCGGCGGGTATCCGCGTGCCGCGGCTCGCGGTCGAGCCGGGCCGGGCGATCGCCGGTCCGGGCGACGGTCACGCTCTACGAGGTCGGCACCGTCAAGGACGTCGACGGCCTGCGCACCTACGTCTCGGTCGACGGCGGGATGAGCGACAACATCCGCACCGCGCTCTACGACGCCGACTACACCTGCGCGCTCGCCTCCGGCGCCTCCGACGCGCCGCCGTGCTGGCCCGGGTGGTCGGAAAGCACTGCGAGAGCGGGCGACATCGTCGTCCGCGACACCTGGCTGCCCGCCGACGTGGCGCCCGGCGACCTGCTCGCGGTCGCGGCCACCGGCGCCTACTGCCGCGCATGGCGAGCAACTACAACCACGTGCCCCGGCCGCCGGTGGTCGCGGTGCGCGACGGCGCGGCCCGGCTGATCGTGCGCCGCGAGACCGAGGACGACCTGCTCCGGCTGGACGTCGTGACCAAGGAGGCACGATGACAGACGCCGCTCCGGTGTCGCGCTGCTCGGGTGCGGCGTCGTCGGCAGCCAGGTCGTCCGGCTGCTCGAGCGAGCAGGCGGACGATCTCGCCGCCCGGGTCGGCGCGCCGCTGGAGCTGGCCGGGGTCGCCGTACGCCGCCCGCAGCGGCACCCCGACATGCCGGCACGACCTGCTCACCACGGACGCCGCAGGGCTGGTCGACCCGCGACGACGTCGACGTCGTGGTCGAGGTGATCGGCGGCATCGAGCCGGCCCGGTCGCTGCTGCTCGCCGCGATGAAGGCCGGGAAGCGCGTGGTCACCGCCAACAAGGCGCTGCTGGCCGAGGACGGCGCGGCGCTGCACGCCGCGGCCCGGGCCGCCGGCGCCGACCTGTACTTCGAGGCGGCGTGGCCGGCGCGATCCCGTTGCTCCGTCCGCTGCGCGAATCACTGGCCGGCGACCGGATCACCCGGGTCATGGGGATCGTCAACGGCACCACCAACTTCATCCTGTCCCGGATGGACGAGACCGGCGCCGGCTTCGGCGAGGCGCTGGAGGAGGCGACCGCGCTGGGCTATGCCGAGGCCGACCCGACCGCGGACATCGACGGTTTCGACGCGGCGGCGAAGGCCGCGATCCTGGCCGGGCTGGCGTTCCACACCCGGGTCGCCGCCGCCGACGTGCTACCGCGAGGGCATCTCCGACGTGACCTCCGCCGACATCGCGAGCGCCAAGAGCATGGGGTGCACGTCAAGCTGCTCGCGATCTGCGAGCGACTGGCCGGCCCGGACCGGGGAGTCCGTCGGCGTCCGGGTGCACCCGGCGATGATCCCGCGCAGCCATCCGCTGGCCGGTGTCGGCGACGCCTTCAACGCGGTCTTCGTCGAGGGGAGGCGGCGGGCCAGCTGATGTTCTACGGCCGCGGTGCCGGCGGGGCGCCGACGGCGAGCGCGGTGCTGGGAGACCTGGTGGCGGTGGCCCGCAACCGGGTGGCCGGCCGCCGCGGCGCGGGGAGTCGGCCTACGCCGACCTGCCGGTGCGGCCGATGGGCGACACGTTGACCCGCTACCACGTCAGCCTCGACGTCCGCGACCGGGCCGGCGTGCTGGCCGCCGTCGCCGCACGCTTTCGCCGGGCCACGACGTCAGCATCTCGACGGTGCGGCAGGAGGGGCGCGGCGACGACGCGACGCTGGTGCTGGTCACGTCACATCGCGCCCGACGCCGCGCTGTCGGCCGGACGTCGCACGGATCTGCGCGCGACTCGATGTCGTCCGGGAGGTGCGACGAGCGTGATGCGCGGTCGGCAGAGGGCGAGGCCTGATGACCGCTGAGCTGGCACGGAGTTATCGCGGCATACCCGAACGCCTCCCGGTCTCGCCGGAGGACCCGGTGGTCACCCTGCTTCGAGGGCGGCACGCCGCTGCTCGCCGCGCCGGAGCTGTCCCGGCGCACGGACTGCGAGGTGTGCTCAAGGTCGAGGGCGCCAACCCGACCGGATCGTTCAAGGACCGGGGCATGACGGTGGCGATCACCCGGGCCATCGCGGCCGGGAGCCAGGCGGTGATCTGCGCGAGCACCGGCAACACCAGCGCGAGTGCCGCGGCGTACGCCGTTCGGGGCGGCCTGACCTGCGCGGTGCTCGTCCCGCAGGGCAAGATCGCGCTGGGCAAGCTCGCCCAGGCGCTGGTGCACGGCGCCCGGCTGTTGCAGGTCGACGGGATCGTTCGACGACTGCCTGACTCTGGCCCGCGATCTCGCCGAGCACTACCCGGTGACGCTGGTCAACTCGGTCAACCCGGATCGCATCGAAGGACAGAAGACGGCGGCGTTCGAGATCTGCGACGCCCTGGGGGCCGCCCCCGACGTGCACTGCCTGCCGGTCGGGAACGCCGGCAACATCACGGCGTACTGGCATGGCTATGGCGAGTATCACCGTGACGGGATCGTGCCCGATCGACCCAGGATGTTCGGTTTCCAGGCCTCCGGCGCGGCGCCCATCGTCACCGGGAGCTCCGGTGGACCGGCCGATCACGATCGCGACCGCGATCCGGATCGGCAACCCGGCCTCGTGGGGGTCGGCCGTCGCCGCCCGGGACGAGTCCAGGGGCCTGATCGATGCGGTGACCGATCGTCAGATCCTCGAGGCCTACCGCCTGCTGGCCCGCAGCGAGGGCGTGTTCGTCGAGCCGGCCTCGGCGGCCGGCGTCGCCGGGCTGCTCGCGACGGCGGCCGACGGCCGGCTGCCGGCCGGCAGCCGGGTGGTGTGCACGGTGACCGGCAATGGGCTGAAGGATCCGGACTGGGCGATCTCCGGCGCGCCGACGCCGGTGACCGTGCCGATCGACGCCGCGGCCGCCGCCGACGCGCTCGGGCTGGTATGAGCCGAGCCCGGCCGGCCGGCCGGGTGCGGATCCAGGTCCCGGCGACGAGCGCGAACCTCGGCCCCGGATTCGACGCCCTCGGCCTGGCGCTGGGGCTCTACGACGAGGTCGAGGCCACCATCGCCGACGGCGGAGCAGGGGGGACCGTCGCCGAGGGCGGCGTCGAGGTGATCGTCGAGGGCGAAGGGGCCGACGACCTGCCCCGGGACGGGCGTCATCTGGTGGCCACCGCGGCGCGGTGCACCGCCGAGGCTCTCGGCGCCGACCTGCCCGGCCTTCGGCTGCGCTGCGTCAACCGGATCCCGCAGGCGCGCGGGCTGGGCTCCTCGGCGGCCGCCGTCGTCGCGGGGGTGCTGGCCGCCCGCGGGCTGATCCCGGACGGCGGGCAGCGGCTCGACGACCGCGGGACGCTCGCCCTGGCCGCTCGGCTGGAGGGGCACCCGGACAACGTGGCGGCCTGCCTGTTGGGCGGCCTGACCCTGGCCTGGCGCGAGGACGGGCAAGACCACGCCGTGCGGCTCGAGCCGCGCTCCGACCTGCGCCCCGTCGTCTTCGTGCCGCCCACCAGGTCCTCCACCGCAGCGGCGCGAGGGCTGCTTCCGGCCACCGTGCCGCACGGCGACGCCGCGCTCAATGCCGGCCGGGCCGCCCTGCTCGTGCACGCCCTGACCCGCGATCCCGCGCTGCTGATGACGGCCACCGAGGACCGGCTGCACCAGCCCTACCGGGCGGGCGGGATCCCGGCGTCCGCAGCGCTCGTGACCCGGCTGCGGGAGGCCGGGCTGCCCGCGGTGATCTCGGGCGCCGGGCCGAGCGTGCTGGTGCTCCTTGCCGATGATCGCCGGGCGGACCCGATCGAGGCCTGGGCGCCCCCTGGCTGGACGGTCACCAGGCTGGCGGTCGACCTCGCGGGTGCGCGCGTCGCGGAGGGTACCTGACGGGCCCTCCGGGAATGCGGGTTCGCGGGTCAGTGTTGCCCACGGTGAGCGGACCGACTAGTGTTTGCGGCATCAGCCGCCCGTGGGCGCGCTTGAGGCGGAATTGCCGAAGTCGTTGTTTCCGGCGTACGTCGACAATCCGCATTCTCCGAGATTTCGGTCAGATGGCTCAGGGATCCTGCAGCGCATCATGACCGAGACTGGATGCGCCCTGGCTGCCCTGATCGTCGCCCATCACACGGTGGGTGACCCACCCGGCCTCGCCGGTCGCTCCGCACCGGCCCCACATTCCGATGGGACCGTCGTAGGGAAGGACCCCTCACTTGAGCGACATCACCGACGTTCGCACCGACGTGCCTGACTCCACGGCACAGGGCGACGTTTCCACGCCGACCACATCACCCGGTCGGTCATCTCAATCGGCGCGCGACACTTCTGCCGCGACCGCCGCAGACGGGGGCGCGCGCCCCCGCCGCCGTGCCGGATTGTCCGGAATGGTGCTCGCCGAGCTCCAGGAGCTCGCCCGCAGCATCGGCGTGGCCGACACCGGCCGCATGCGCAAGAGCGACCTCATCGCCGCGATCAAGGACAAGCAGGGCGGATCGTCGGATCGTCCGGCCGCCCAGGCGCCGGCCGAGGCGCCCGCGGCCTCCTCGCCCTCGACGCCGGCGTCGGAGTCGGCCGGGCAGGCGCCCGCCCGCGGTCGCCGTACCGCCCGCCGTTCCGCCGGATCGCCGTCCGGTGACGAGGGCTCGGACACCACCGCCCGCGCCGAGCGGCCTGCCGCCCTCGCGGCGTCCGGCGATCAGCCCAGCGGCCGGGGCGACGACAAGCCGCAGGACGGCCAGCGGTCGGACAACCGGCAGGACAACCAGCGCCGCCAGGACAACCGCCAGCGTCAGGAAAACCAGCGCTCGGACAACCAGCGTCAGGACAACCGTTCCGACCGGCAGGACAACCAGCGTCAGGACAACCGTTCCGACCGGCAGGACAACCAGCGTCAGGACAACCGTTCCGACCGCCAGGACAACCAGCGCTCGGACAACCAGCGCTCGGACAACCGTTCCGACCGGCAGGACAACAACCGGCAGGACAACCAGCAGCGGTCCCCGCAGCGGGACGACGACTTCGACGGCGGGGGCGGCGGGCGCCGTCGGCGCGGCCGGTTCCGCGACCGGCAGCGGCGTGGCGGCGGCGGCGGAGCCGGCCGGGACCGCTTCGCCGGCGAGCCGGAGCCGGTGATCGCGGAGGACGACGTCCTGCTGCCGGTTGCCGGAATCCTCGACATCCTGGACAACTACGCGTTCATCCGAACGCAGGGCTACCTGACCGGGCCGAACGACGTCTACGTCTCGCTCTCGCAGGTCCGCAAGAACGGTCTGCGGCGGGGCGACGCGGTGACCGGCGCGGTGCGTCAGCCGCGGGACGGCGAGCGGCGGGACAAGTACAACGCCCTCGTCCGCCTCGACACGGTCAACGGGCTGGAGCCGGACGAGGCGCGCAAGCGCCCGGAGTTCCACAAGCTGACTCCGCTCTACCCGCAGGAGCGGCTGCGCCTCGAGACCGAGCCGCACCTGCTCACCACCCGGGTGATCGACCTGGTGATGCCGATCGGCAAGGGCCAGCGTGCCCTCATCGTCAGCCCGCCGAAGGCCGGCAAGACGATGGTGCTGCAGGCGATCGCCAACGCCATCACCACCAACAACCCCGAGTGCCACCTCATGGTCGTCCTGGTGGACGAGCGTCCTGAGGAGGTCACCGACATGCAGCGGTCGGTGAAGGGTGAGGTCATCGCCTCGACCTTCGACCGGCCGCCGTCGGACCACACCACGGTCTCGGAGCTGGCGATCGAGCGGGCCAAGCGACTGGTCGAGAGTGGTCACGACGTCGTCGTCCTGCTCGACTCCATCACCCGGCTCGGGCGCGCCTACAACAACGCGTCGCCGGCCAGCGGCCGGATTCTCTCCGGTGGTATCGACTCGACCGCCCTCTACCCGCCGAAGCGTTTCCTCGGTGCGGCCCGCAACATCGAGAACGGCGGGTCCCTGACCATCCTCGCCACGGCGCTGGTGCAGACCGGCTCCACCGGCGACACGGTGATCTACGAGGAGTACAAGGGCACCGGCAACGCCGAGCTCTACCTCGACCGCAGGCTGGCCGACAAGCGGGTGTTCCCGGCGATCGACATCGACCCGTCCGGCACCCGGAAGGAGGAGATCCTCCTCCCGGCCGACGAGTTGGCGATCATCATCAAGCTCCGCCGGGTGCTCCACGCCCTGGAGTCCCAGCAGGCGCTGGAACTGGTCCTGGATCGGCTGCGGAAGACGGCGACGAACGTCGAATTCCTCATGCAGGTGCAGAAGACGACGACGATGTCGCCCCAGGACTAGCGCAGGACTAATCGGGGACGCTCCGGCGTTCACCTGCCAGTGCCGGCGGGTCCGCCGAAATGGACCCGTCTGGCACACTGGTGACGGAGATCGGTTCCGGTTCACGTCCAGCACCATTCGGGCGACCCGGCGACCACGACGAAAGGACATCCGTTGAAGACAGGCATTCACCCGGAGTACGTGACCACGCAGGTCACCTGCTCCTGTGGCAACACGTTCACCACCCGGAGCACCGCCAAGTCGGGATCCATGCACGCCGAGATGTGCTCGGCCTGCCACCCCTTCTACACCGGCAAGCAGAAGATTCTGGACACCGGTGGGCGGGTGGCCCGCTTCGAGAAGCGGTTCGGCAAGCGCGCCCGCAACGACTCCAAATAGCACCGACACGACGCCCGGCCCGAGATGGGTCGGGCGTCGTGCTCTGTCCGGACGACCTGCCGCCGGCCGGAGCGATGCCGCTCGAGAGGGAGGTGGGCGATGAGCGACGCGACCCCCGAGGCGCTGCCCGGCCTGCTCGCCGAGCACGCCGAGCTCGAACGCATCCTCGCCGACCCCGCGGTGCACGCCGACCAGGCCCGGGCCCGCACGCTCGGCCGCCGCTACGCCGAGCTCGGCCCCGTCGTGGAGACGGCCCGCCTGCTGGAGGCCGCGCGCGACGACCGGGACGCGGCCCGGGAGCTCGCCCACGAGGACCAGTCCTTCGCCCGTGAGGCCGCCGACCTCGACGTCCGGATCGACGAGCTGCAGGCGAAGCTGCGCGAACAGCTGCTGCCCAAGGACCCCAACGACACCAAGGACGTGATCCTGCAGGTCAAGGCGGGCGAGGGCGGTGAGGAGTCGGCGCTGTTCGCCGGCGACCTGCTGCGGATGTATCTGCGCTACGCCGAGCGGCGGGGCTGGCAGACCGAGGTGCTCGACGCCGAGCCGACCGAGCTCGGTGGCTACCGCGACGTCAGTGTCGGGGTCAAGGCGCGGGGCGGGGGCGGCGTCTGGAGCCGGCTGAAGTACGAGGGCGGGGTGCACCGCGTCCAACGGGTCCCGGTGACGGAGTCGCAGGGCCGCATCCACACGTCGGCGGCCGGCGTCGTGGTGCTGCCCGAGGCCGAGGACGTCGAGATCGCGATCGAGCCCGGCGACCTGCGGGTCGACGTGTTCCGCTCGTCGGGCCCGGGCGGGCAGAGCGTCAACACGACCGACTCGGCGGTCCGGCTGACCCACGTGCCGACCGGCACCGTCGTCTCGATGCAGAACGAGAAGAGCCAGCTGCAGAACCGCGAGGCGGCGCTGCGGGTGATGCGCGCCCGGCTCCTCGCGATGGCGCAGGAGGAGGCCGATCAGCAGGCCTCCGACGCGCGCCGCAGCCAGGTGCGGACGGTCGACCGCAGTGAGCGGGTCCGGACCTACAACTTCCCGGAGAGCCGCATCTCCGACCACCGGGTCGGCTACAAGGCCTACAACCTCGACCAGGTCCTCGACGGCGACCTCGACGCCGTGATCGACGCGCTGACCCGGGCCGACGCCGAGGCGATGCTCGCCGACACCGATCCCACCTCCCGCGCCCGCTGACGGCCGCCCGATCCGTGCCCCCCGATCCCGGCGACGCCGACCGCACCCGCACCACCCCGGCCGGTGTCGGCCGGGCCGTGGACGGGCTCGTCCGGGAGGGGGGAGTGCGGCTGCGGGAGGCCGGGGTGGCCAGCCCCGACCACGACGCCCGGCTGCTGCTCGCCCACGCCCTCGGGATCGCGCCGGGCCGGCTGGCGACGGTCGGTGAGGTGCCGGCCGCGGCCCGCGCCGCCTACCTCGCGCTGGTCGACCAGCGGGCCGACCGCATCCCGCTCCAGCACCTGACCGGCACGGCGGGCTTCCGGCGGTTGGAGCTCGCCGTGGGGCCGGGGGTGTTCGTCCCGCGCCCGGAGACCGAGGTGCTGGTCGGGTGGGGCCTGGCCCGGCTGGCCGGCCTGCCCGCGCCGCTGGTCGTCGACCTGTGCTCCGGCAGCGGGGCGATCGCGCTGAGTGTCGCCGACGAGGCGCCGCAGGCCCTCGGTGCACGCGGTCGAGCGGGACCGCTTCGCGGTGGCCTGGGCCGAGCGCAACAACGCCGACCGGCGGGTCGAGATGCACTGTGCCGACGCAGACGGAGCACTGCCCGAGCTCACCGGCCGGGTCGACCTGGTGCTGGCTAACCCGCCGTACATCCCGGACGGTTCGACCGTCGAACCCGAGGTCGCCCGGCACGACCCGCCGGCTGCGCTGTGGGGTGGCCCGGACGGGCTCGCCGTGGTCCGGATCGTCGCCGCGACCGCCGCGCGACTGCTGCGCCCGGGCGGCTGGTTCGGTGTCGAGCACGCCGACCGGCAGGGGGAGTGCGTGCCGGCGCTGCTCTCGGCAATGGGAGGCTGGGAGCAGGTGACCGACCACCGCGACCTCGCCGGGCGACCGAGGTTCGCCACGGCCGTGCGGGCACCGGACGTAGCGCACGACGCAGGAAGGAACGGTGCCCGGTGAGCCTGCTCTACGACTGCTCCGATCCGCAGGACCGGGCGGACGGGATCGTCGCGGCCGCGGCGGCGGTGAAGCGCGGACGAGCTCGTCGTACTCCCCACCGACACCGTCTACGGCGTGGGCGCCGACGCGTTCAGCCCGGCTGCCGTCGACGCTCTGCTCGCCGCCAAGGGCCGCGGCCGGGACATGCCCGACGCCGGTCCTGGTCGGCTCCTGGCCGGGCTGGACGGCCTGGTCGTCGCCGTCCATCCCGACGCCCGGGAGCTCGTCGAGGCGTTCTGGCCCGGTGGGTTGACCATCATCGTCCAGCACGCCTCCTCGCTGGCCTGGGACCTGGGCGACACCCGCGGCACGGTGGCGGTGCGGATGCCGGCCCATCCGGTCGCGCTCGACCTGCTGACCCGGACCGGCCCGATGGCCGTCTCCAGCGCCAACCGCACCGGATCCCCGCCGGCCCTCACGATGGCCGACGCCCGGGACCAGCTGGGCGAATCGGTCACCGTCTACCTCGACGGCGGAACCTGCTCCGACCCGGTTCCGTCCAGCATCGTCGATCTGACCGGTTCCGAGCCGGTCCTTCGGCGGGCCGGGGCGGTCACGGCGGAGGCGCTCCGGGAGATCATCCCGGACCTCGTCGTACCGGACGACACCCCGGGGCGCTAGCGTCACAACCCGCATCATGTGGCGCGGGGATCGCCGTAGAGTCTGGAAAGCACCGACGGTCGAGGAGCATCACGATGAGCACACCGTTCTGGGGACCGGATTTCGACGCCCTGGCCGCCGAGGATCCGGAGATCGCCGGGGTGGTGCTCGGCGAGCTCGACCGGCTGCGCGGCGGGCTGCAGCTGATCGCGAGCGAGAACCTCACCTCGCCCGGCCGTGCTCGCCGCGCTCGGCTCCACGTTGTCGAACAAGTACGCCGAGGGCTACCCGGGCCGGCGCTACTACGGCGGCTGCGCCGAGGTCGACAAGGCCGAGGAGATCGGCATCGCCCGGGCCAAGGAGCTCTTCGGCGCCGACCACGCCAACCTGCAGCCGCACTCCGGGGCCAGCGCCAACCTCGCCGCCTACGCCGCGCTCCTCAGCCCGGCGACACGGTGCTGGCGATGGCCTGCCGCACGGCGGCCACCTCACCCACGGCAGCCAGGTCAACTTCTCCGGCAAGTGGTTCCACACCGGTCGGCTACGCGGTCGGCGAGGACACCGAGCTCATCGACTACGACGAGGTCCGCGACCTGGCCCGCGAGCACCGGCCGAAGATGATCATCTGCGGCGCGACGGCGTACCCGCGGCTGATCGACTTCGCGCGCGTTCCGGGCCATCGCCGACGAGGTCGGCGCCGTCCTGATGGTCGACGCCGCCCACTTCATCGGGCTGGTCGCCGGCGGGGCGATCCCGAGCCCGGTGCCCTACGCCGACGTCGTCTCCTTCACCACCCACAAGGTCCTGCGCGGCCCGCGCGGCGGCATGATCCTGTGCAAGGCCGAGCATGGCCCAGCGGATCGACAAGGCGGTCTTCCCGTTCATGCAGGGCGGCCCGCTGATGCACGCGGTGGCGGCCAAGGCCGTCGCGCTGCAAGGAGGCGGCAGCGCCGGCGTATCCAGGAGTACGCCCGCCAGGTGGTCGCCAACGCGCAGGCGCTGGCCGACGGGCTGGCCGCCGAGGGGCATGCGCCCGGTCTCGGGCGGCACCGACACCCACCTGGCGCTGATCGACCTGCAGGAGCTCGGGGTCACCGGCCGCGAGGCCGAGGCCCGCTGCGACGCGGCCCGGATCACGCTGAACAAGAACGCCATCCCCTACGACCCGGCCAACGCCGATGATCGCCTCCGGCATCCGGGTCGGCACCCCGGCGTCACCACCCAGGGCATGGGCGAGAGCGACATGAAGGAGGTCGCGTCCCTCATCGGGCGTGCCGTGCGGTCCGATCCGGGGACCGACGCCGGTCGGGCGGTCCTGGCGGAGGTGTCCTCGACCGTCGAGGCCCTGGTCGCCCGGTATCCGGCCTATCCCCGTCCGGAGCGGCCGGCGGCGGTCGGGGGCTGACCCGGCCCGATGCGCGAATATGCCCTCGTCCTCTGCGTCGCCGCGGCGGTCACCTTCCTGCTGACCCCGATCGTGCGACTGGTGGCCGTGAAGTGGGGGGCGATGGCGCAGCCGCGCGACCGGGACGTGCACACGATCCCGACCCCGAAGCTCGGCGGCGTCGCGATGTACGGCGGAGTCGCTGCGGCGTTGCTGGTCGCGCACCATATGCCGACGCTGCAGCGGACCTTCGCCAACTCGTCGGAGACCTCGGCCATCCTCATCGCCGGCGGACTGATCTGCGCGGTCGGCGTGATCGACGACCGGTGGGAGCTGGATGCCCTGACCAAGCTGGCCGGCCAGATCGTCGCCGCCGGGGTCATGGTGCTGCTGGGGGTGCAGCTGCTGCTCTTCTACCTGCCCTTCGGGGTGGGCACGGTCCTGCTCGGCCGGGACGAGGCGGTCCCGTTGACGGTGCTGCTCTGCGTCCTCATCGTCAATGCGCTCAACTTCATCGACGGCCTCGACGGGCTCGCCGCCGGCGTGGCGGCGATTGCCGGGCTGGCGTTCTTCCTCTACGCCTACCACCTCGGAAAGGTCGGCTACGGCGACGTGGCCTATACGCCGACCCTCATCAGCGCCGTGCTCGCCGGGGCCTGCGTCGGGTTCCTGCCACACAACTTCCAACCGGCCCGGACCTTCATGGGCGACTCCGGGGCGATGCTCGTCGGACTGCTCCTCGCCTCGGCAGCCACCACCGCGACGACGGCCGACCCGCAGTCCTTCGGCAGCCTGGCCGGCGCCCTTCCCCTGTTGCTGCCGCTGCTGATCCCGCTCATCGTCCTGGCGGTGCCCTTCGTCGACCTGATCCTCGCCGTCGTCCGGCGGGTCAAGGCCGGGCGCTCGCCGTTCAGCGCCGACAAACTGCACCTGCACCACCGGCTGCTCGAGATCGGTCACTCCCAGCGCCGTGCGGTGCTGCTGATCTATTTCTGGGCGGCCCTGCTCGCCTTCGGCGGCGTGTCGATCTCGATCACCTCGAGCCCCGCGCTGGTGCTCTCGATGGTCGGTGCACTCGCCGTGGTCGCGCTGGTCCTGTCGAGCATTCCGCGGCTGCGGGCACTGCGCCGCCCCACCCGCTGAGCGCCCGAAAACCGCCGTCCGGCAGGTGGACCGGGCCGATACCCCGACGGGCAAAGGACTCATGACCATGTGATAGCGTCGCCAGCGTCCCGACCAAGTGCGGGATCGACCGGTTCGGGCCTCGCAACTGCGGTGGCTGGCCGGTCGATGTGGTCACTGGGCACTGTTTCTGACGGAGCCCGGCTGCACCTCCCACACCCGACCTCTGGCCGCTACCACGAACACCAGGGAGCGATATGCGAAAGCCACCGTCGCGGTAGCAGGCGACCGACGTGGACCAACGCACACCGAGCGTGTGGGACCTGATCACTCTGGGATCCAGCATCGTCGGCTGCGTGGTCGGCGGCCTGGTCATCGGGCTCGTCATCGACTCCCAATTTCACACCACCCCGCTCTATGCGGTGGTCGGAACCGGGGTCGGTATCGTGGGGGCCTGCCTGACCACGTATCTACGGATCCGAACATTTCTCAAAGGCTGAGAGCGAGGACAACCGCGGTGAACGAGGGCCCGGCTATCTCCGCCCAACCGGGGCATGCGGTCGCGAATCTCCGGCGATCGATACTCCTGGCCGTCCCGGTCGCGGTTGCGGCAGTCGTCGTGTCGGCCGTGCTCGGCCACGCCTGGGTGGGGGTGTTCGTCGTCGTCGGCCTGGCCATGGGCGCGGGGAACACCGCACTCGTCCAGCGCTCGGTCGCCCGCTTCGCCGCCGAGAAGCGTCCCAACCGCAAGCAGCGCTTCGTCGGCGGTGTGTTCGGCCGGCTCCTGGGCATCACCGTTGTGGCGCTGGTCATTCTGTTGCTGGTGCACCCCGACGGCATCGGGGTGCTGGCCGGCCTGGCGATCTTCCAGCTGTTGATGGTGGGTAACGCGTCCGTCCCGGTGATCAAGGAGCTGCGGAAAGCATGACGAACTCCGCCGCCGACATCCAGGTCGGCAATCACCTCACCGTCGCCGGATTCAACCTCGACACGATCTGGTCCACCCTGTTCGCGGGGGCCGTCGTCATCATCCTCGGCCTGCTGGTCGCCAGGCGCGCGACGAGCGGTGTACCCAGCGGCCCGCAGCTCTTGTGGGAGACGGTCGTCAGGGGATCCAGGGCCAGGTCGAGGCCTCGGTCGGTGTGGAGGTCGCGCCGTTCGCCGTACCGCTCGGCGTGACGCTCTTCGTCTTCATCCTGATCTGCAACCTGGCTGGAGATCATCCCCTCACACGGCGCGCTACCCGGCGCCGACGGGCGACATCAACCTGGTGCTCGCGCATGGCGATCTTCGTGATCGTGTGGGTGCACATCTGGGGCACCCGGCGGAGTGGCGCGAGGACATACTGGGGCCACTTCTTCAACCCGCCGGACCGGCCTTTCGCACTCCGCCCGCTCAACGTCATCGAGGAGATCACCAAGCCGATCACCCTGACGCTGCGGCTCTTCGGCAACATCTTCGCCAGTGCGGCATCATGATCGAGCTGATCGGCCTCTTCCCGGCTTTCATCTCCTGGGCGCCGAACGTCATCTGGAAACTGTTCGACGATTTTCGTCGCTCTGATCCAGGCGTTCATCTTCGCGTTGCTGACGATCCTCTACTTCAGCTTCGCGGACAATGTTCGGAGGAGGGTGGCCACTGACGCGCTCTCGACGCCTCGAATCGCTCGTAACACCGTAAGAAATCAACCAAGGAGAGTCATGGCAGTTTCCAATCACGCTGTGCAGCTTGCGGGCGCGTTCATCGGCGGCGGCCTGGCGCTCGGCGGCGGCGCCGTCGGTGCCGCGATCGGTGACGGTTTGGCCGGTAGCTCGGTCATCTCCGGTGTCGCCCGCCAGCCGGAGGCCCAGGGTCGCCTCTTCTCGATCTTCTTCATCACCGTCGGTCTGGTCGAGGCGGCGTACTTCATCAACCTGGCCTTCATGGCCTTGTTCGTGTTCGTCCTGGCGAAGTAGTCGAGGCTCCACATGCGTACCGATGCAGCGAGCATCTTCCTCATCCCCAACGCGACGTTCATCGCCGAGCTGGTCGCGTTCCTCGTCATCCTGTTCGTCATCTGGCGTTACGTCGTGCCGCCCATCCAGAAGGCGATGCGTGAGCGGCAGGAGATCATCAGGACCCAGCTCGAGGAGAGCCGGGAGGCGAAGGAGAAGCTCGAGTCCGCCCGCTCGGAGTACGAGGAGTCACTGCACGAAGCACGGGCCAAGGCGGCGGAGATCCGGGAGAGCGCGCGGGCAGAGGCGCAGGCCATCGTCGAGGAGATGCGCACCCAGGCTCAGACCGAGGCCGACCGGATCAGGGTCCGCGGTGAGGAGCAGCTCGCGGCGCAGCGGCGCCAGGTCGTGGCCGAGCTGCGGACCGAGATCGGGCAGATGTCGGTGCAGCTCGCGAGCCGCATCGTCGGTGAGTCGCTCGAGGACGACGCGCGTCGACACGGCACCGTCGACCGGTTCATCGGGGAGCTCGACGAGCTGTCCGCCGGCGGTGACAGCACGGACGTCACGGTGCCGCACTGATGCACGGCGTCAGTAGGGAGTCGTTGTCCCGCGTCGACGAGCGGCTGGACGCGCAGCTGCGCGATGTCGACGCCACCGGCGCGCTGCAGGTGGGCGACGAGCTGTACGCCGTCCTGGGCGTGCTCGACGGCGAGCCGGTGCTGCGCCGGATGCTGGCCGACGCGTCGACCCCCGAGCCGGCCCGTGCCGGACTACTCGAATCACTCTTCTCCGAGCGGGTCGGGGAGGGCACCCTCGAGGTCCTGCGGGATGCCGTCCGGGCGCACTGGTCCCAGCCGGCCGACCTGGTCGACGCGATCGAGATCCTTGCCCGGCAGGCCACCTTCACCGGGGCGGAGCGGGACGGGGCGCTCGACGAGGTCGAGGACGAGCTGTTCCGCTTCGGCCGGATCCTGGACGCCGAGCCCGAGTTGCAGACCGCCCTGGGTGACCGGGCCGTGTCGGCCGAACGCCGGCAGGAGCTGCTGGACTCGCTGGTCGCCGACCGGGTGCGTCCGGCGACCAGACGGCTGCTCGACCAGGCCGTCGCCGTACCGCGGGGACGCAGCCTCGAGCGGACCATCGAAGACCTCTGTGACCAGGCCGCGGCCCGCCGCGACCGCTCGGTCGCCCGGGTGCGCACCGCCGTCCCGCTCAGCGCCGACGAGCAGGAACGGCTCACCGCGGCCCTCGGGCGGATCTACCGTCGGGACGTGGTGCTGCAGATCGACGTCGACCCGGCGGTGCTCGGCGGCCTGCTCGTGCGGGTCGGCGACGACGTGATCGACGGGACCGTCCTGCACCGGATCGACGAGGTACGCCGTGATCTCGCCGGCTGACCCGCGATCGCCCCGACTCCGAGGCTGAGACCCCAGGCCTGATGACGACCACCGCACCCACCACGAGAGCAGAGACGAGACCCCCATGGCGGAGCTGACGATCTCCTCCGAAGAGATTCGGAGCGCGATCGAGAACTACGTGTCCTCCTACTCGCCGGAGATCTCCCGCGAAGAGGTCGGGACGGTGACCGACACCGGCGACGGGATCGCCCACGTCGAAGGCCTGCCCTCGGCGATGGCCAACGAGCTGCTGGAGTTCGAGGGCGGCGTTCTCGGCCTCGCACTCAACCTCGACGTCCGCGACATCGGCGTGATCCTCCTGGGTGACGGCAGCAGGATCGAGGAGGGGCAGCCGGTCAAGCGGACCGGCGAGGTGCTCTCGGTGCCGGTCGGCGACGCCTACCTCGGCCGGGTCGTCGACCCGCTGGGTCACCCGCTGGACGGGCAGGGCGAGCTCAAGACCACCGAACGCCGGCCGCTGGAGATGCAGGCGCCTTCGGTCGTCGAGCGGCAGCCGGTGAAGGAGCCGATGCAGACCGGCCTCAAGGCCATCGACGCGATGACGCCCATCGGGCGCGGCCAGCGGCAGCTGATCATCGGCGACCGGCAGACCGGCAAGACGGCGATCGCCGTCGACACGATCATCAACCAGCGCGAGAACTGGGAGTCCGGCGACCCGGCGCGTCAGGTCAAGTGCATCTACGTCGCCATCGGGCAGAAGGCCTCGACCATCGCCACGGTCCGGTCCGCGCTCGAGGAGCACGGCGCGATGGAGTACACGACCATCGTGGCGGCGCCGGCCTCCGACCCGCCGGGCTTCAAGTACATGGCGCCCTACACCGGCTCGGCGCTCGGCCAGCACTGGATGTACCAGGGACAGCACGCCCTGATCATCTTCGACGACCTGACCAAGCAGGCCGAGGCCTACCGCGCGGTGTCCCTGCTGCTGCGTCGCCCGCCGGGCCGCGAGGCCTACCCCGGTGACGTCTTCTACCTGCACTCGCGGCTGCTCGAGCGCTGCGCGAAGCTCTCCGACGAGCTCGGCGGCGGGTCCCTGACCGGCCTGCCGATCATCGAGACCAAGGCCAACGACATCTCGGCCTACATCCCGACCAACGTCATCTCGATCACCGACGGGCAGATCTACTTCGACCCCGACCTGTTCAACTCCGGGCAACGACCGGCGATCGACGTCGGCAACTCGGTCTCCCGGGTGGGCGGAAGCGCGCAGATCCGGGCGATGAAGAGCATCTCCGGAACGATGCGGATCGACCTCGCGCAGTACGGCGACCTGGAGGCGTTCGCGTCCTTCGGCTCCGACCTGGACGCCGCGTCCAAGGCCCAGCTCGCCCGCGGTGAGCGGATCTACGAGCTGCTCAAGCAGCCGCAGTTCTCCCCGATGCCGGTCGAGCGGCAGGTCGTGGCGATCTGGGCGGGGACCACCGGCCAGCTCGACGACGTGCCGGTCGCCGACGTCCGCAAGTTCGAGGCGGAGTTCCTGGACTACGTCGGTCACCAGCACGAGGACGTCTACCGCTCGATCAAGGACACCGGCAAGCTCGACGAGGAGAACGAGACCCTCCTCAAGGAAGCGATCACGAGCTTCCGCGACGGCTTCGAGACCTCCGACGGCACGATCCTCGGGAAAGAGGAGGAGGCCGAGGCCCTGGACGAGTCCGAGGTCGGCAGGGAGAAGGTCACCCGCTACAAGCCGAAGCCCGAGAAGAAGGACTGACCGATGGCGACCAGCCTTCGCGTCTACCGGCAGCAGATCCGGTCGATCCAGTCGACGAAGAAGATCACCAAGGCGATGGAGCTCATCGCGGCGTCGCGGATCGCCAAGGCGCGCGCCCGGGTCGATGACAGCCGGCCCTACACCGACGAGATCACCCGGGCGCTCACCGCACTGGCGAGCAACGCCTCGGTCGACCACCCGCTGCTCGTCGAGCGGCCCGAGCCCAGGCGCGCCGCCGTGCTGCTGGTCACCAGCGACCGCGGTCTGGCCGGTGGCTACAGCGCCAACGCGATCCGGCGGGCGGAAGAGCTGCAGGCCCTGCTCCGGGAGGAGGGCAAGGAGGCCCGGCTCTACGTCATCGGTCGCAAGGGGGTCGGCTACTACCGGTTCCGGGACCGTCCGATCGTCGCCGACTGGACCGGGTTCTCCGAGCAGCCGCGCTACCACGACGCCCGCGAGGCGAGCCAGACGTTGATCCGGGCGTTCGAGGCCGGTGCCGACGACGTCGCCGAGGGCCCCGAAGGCGCCGAGATCGAGGGCGTGGACGAGATCCACGTCGTCTACACCGAGTTCCGTTCCATGGTGACCCAGGAGCCGGTGGCCAAGCGGATCGCGCCGATGGTGGTCGAGGAGTCCGAGGAGCCTCCGCCGGAGGGTGCGCTGCCGCAGTACGAGTTCGAGCCGGAGCCTGAGGCGCTGCTCGACGCGATGCTGCCGAAGTACATCACCACCCGGATCTACTCGGCGCTGCTCGAGTCGGCGGCGTCGGAGTCCGCCGCCCGGCAGCGGGCGATGAAGTCGGCCAGCGACAACGCCGACGAACTGGTCAAGACGCTGACCCGCGAGGCCAACCAGGCCCGCCAGGCCCAGATCACCCAGGAGATCAGCGAGATCGTGGGCGGCGCAGACGCGCTGCGCCGCATCAGGCTGACGCGTCACCGATAACCGGCCACGGCCGAGGGAGAGAGAGCAGCATGACGGCAACCGCCGAGCACGCCGAGACTTCGCAGGGCGCCGCGACCGGCCGGGTAGTGCGGGTGATCGGCCCGGTCGTCGACGTGGAGTTCCCCCGCGACTCGATGCCCGATGCTGAACAACGAGCTGCTGGTCGATCTCGAGCTGGAAGGGGAGACGCACACCCTCAACCTCGAGGTGGCCCAGCACATCGGCGACAACATGGTCCGTGCGATCTCGATGCAGCCCACCGACGGCCTGGTGCGCGGCGCGCCGGTCACCGACACCGGCGGCCCGATCTCGGTGCCGGTCGGTGACCAGGTCAAGGGTCACGTCTTCAACGCGCTGGGTCGCTGCCTCGACAAGCCCGACCTCGAGCTGGACGGCGAGCGCTGGAGCATCCACCGCCAGCCGCCGCCGTTCGACCAGATCGAGGGCAAGACCGAGATGCTGGAGACCGGCATCAAGGTCATCGACCTGCTCACCCCCTACGTGCAGGGCGGCAAGATCGGCCTGTTCGGCGGCGCCGGCGTGGGCAAGACGGTGCTGATCAAGGAGATGATCACCCGGGTCGCGCGCAACTTCGGTGGTACCTCGGTCTTCGCCGGCGTCGGCGAGCGCACCCGTGAGGGCAACGACCTCTTCGTGGAGATGTCCGAGGACGGCGTCATCAACGACACCGCGCTGGTCTTCGGGCAGATGGACGAGCCGCCGGGCACCCGGCTGCGGGTCGGGCTGTCGGCGCTGACGATGGCGGAGTACTTCCGCGACGTGCAGAACCAGGACGTGCTGCTCTTCATCGACAACATCTTCCGGTTCACCCAGGCCGGTTCGGAGGTCTCCACCCTGCTCGGCCGGATGCCGTCCGCGGTGGGATACCAGCCGACCCTCGCCGACGAGATGGGCCAGCTGCAGGAGCGGATCACCTCGACCCGGGGCCACTCGATCACCTCGATGCAGGCCGATCTTCGTGCCTGCCGACGACTACACGGACCCGGCGCCGGCCACCACGTTCGCCCACCTCGACGCGACCACGACGCTGTCCCGGCAGATCTTCCAGCTGGGCATCTTCCCGGCGGTGGATCCGCTGACGTCGAGCTCGCGGATCCTCGACGCGCAGTACGTCGGCCAGGAGCACTACGACGTCGCGCAGCGGGTCAAGCAGATCCTGCAGCGCAACCAGGAGCTCCAGCAGATCATCGCGATCCTGGGCATCGACGAGCTGTCCGAGGAGGACAAGATCGTCGTCGGCCGGGCCCGGCGTATCCAGCGCTACCTCTCCCAGCCGTTCTACGTCGCGGAGCAGTTCACCGGCATCCCCGGCGTCTTCACCTCGCGCGAGGAGACCGTGTCGTCGTTCAAGGCGCTCTGCGACGGCGAGTACGACGACCTGCCCGAGCAGGCGTTCCTCAACTGCGGCGGCATCGACGACGTCAAGGCCAACGCCGAGAAGCTGCGCCGATAGGACCGCGGAAAAGACCTGCGAGGAGGGCCCGTGGGGAGGCCCGTGGGAGGCCCGGTGGGGAGGCGTTGACAGGACGCCATTGCTGAGGTGGAATCCTTTCCGATCTTCGGCTCGGTTCGGTTACTTCGCCACACTCGGCTCTGGGAGTTCGTGTGACCGCTCGCCGTCTGACCCGGTCTGCCCTGCTCGCCACCGTCGCCGCCGCGGCCTGCGTCGCGGCGGCGGTCGTCCCCGCAGCCGCGGCCCCGGCCGCCGGTGCTGCCGGAGCCGGCGTGGACGCGAAGGTCCGCGCGGTGATGAGCCGGATGACGTTGGCCGAGAAGGTCGGCCAGATGTTCGTCTCCAACGTCTACGGCGACACCGCGACGACCGAGGCACCGTCCTACGTCGCGGCCAATCACGCGCTCTACGGCGACGACGTCGACAACGGCGCCGACCTGATCGCGAAGTACCACCTCGGCGGGGTCATCTACTTCGCCTGGACCGACAGCCTGAAGAGGCCGCAGCAGACCGCGGCACTGTCCAACGGCCTGCAGAGCGCGGCGATGTCCGGGGCGCCGGCGGTGCCGTTGCAGATCAGCGCCGACCAGGAAGGCGGCATCGTCACCCGCATCGGCTCGCCCGGGGCGGTGTCGCCCGGCAACATGGCGATCGGTGCGACCGGCGACCCGGCGAACGCCGGGGCGGCCGCGTCGGTCACCGGTGCCGAACTGCGGGCGCAGGGGATCTCCGTCGATGACGCCCCGGTGGTCGACGTCAACACCAACCCGGAGAACGCCGCCGACGGGCCACGCTCCTTCGGGGACGACCCTGCGACGGTGTCCCGCTTCGCCGCCGCCGCGGTCGCGGGCTATCAGCGCTCCGGCGTCGCGGCGCAGGCCAAGCACTTCCCGGGTCTCGGCGACACCACCGTCAACACCGACAACGGCGTGGCGATCACCGACGAGACACGGGCGCAGATCATGGCGACCGACATCCCGCCGTTCCGCGCGGCGATCAAGGCCGGGGTGAAGTCGATCATGGCCGCGCACATCGTGGCCCCGGCGCTCGACCCGTCCCGCATGCCGGCCAGCCTGTCCGAGCCGATCGTCACCGGCCTGCTCCGCAACACCCTCGGCTACGACGGCGTGGTGGTGACCGACTCGCTCGGCGCAGGCGCGCTCGCGAACATCCCGCCGGACCAGGTCGCCCTCGACGCGGTGAACGCCGGCGACGACGAGCTGCTCATGCCGCCGAAGCTGCCCAGCGCGGTGCAGGCCGTCATCGGCGCCGTGCAGGACGGCACGATCAGCACCGCCCGGATCGACCGGTCGGTCTTCCGGATCCTGCGGATGAAGTTCCAGCTCGGGCTCTTCGACAACCCCTACACGACCTCGGCGGCGGTCGACGCCACCGTCGGGACGCCGGCCCACCTGACGACGATGGCCCGGATCGCCCGGCACTCGGTGACCCTGGTCAAGAATGCCGCCGGCACCCTCCCGATCGCGCCCGCGTCGGGCAAGCACGTGCTCGTCACCGGCTGGGGCGCGACGTCGACCGGGACGGTCGCCGCCGACCTGACGGCCAAGGGACTGACCGCGACGGCCTACTACAACTCGGCGTATCTCGGCGCGAATCCCAGTCAGCCGGCGATCGACGCGGCAGTGGCGGCCGCGAAGCAGAACGACGTCGTGGTGGTCACGACGTACAACGGATGGGGTGACGTCGGTCAGCAGCGCCTGATCACCGCGCTGCTCGGCTCCGGCACGCCGGTCGTGGTCGCCGCGCTGGGCGGGCCGTACGACATCGCCTACGTCCCGGACGCCCCGACCTACGTCGCCGCCTACGACTACCAGCCGCCGTCCCTGACCGCCCTCGTCGACACCCTGGTGGGCCTCAACCCGACCGGCCGGCTGCCGGTCACGGTGCCACGCGCCGACGGGAGCGGCCCGCTCTTCCCGCGCGGCTCCGGGATCGGCTACCACCGGGGCTGACCGCCGGCAGTACCCCCGCACGGTGCGTCGTACCCTCGGGGTGTGCCGATCGATCCGCAGCGTCCCGGTCAGAGCCGGCAGGGCTGGCTGGTCCTGGTCGGCTTCGCCGGGACCGTCCTGGTGATCGTCGCCGTGGCGATCTGGGCCGCCCACCACGGGTAGGCCCGGCGGCCCACAAGGCCGCATGAAGATCGCGGCACGCGATCGATACACTGCGGAAACCAGTTGCATGCCGAAGGAGCGTTGGTGGCCACACTGCACGTCGAGCTTGTCGCCGTCGAACGTCCGATCTGGTCCGGCGACGCGACGATGGTGCTCGCCCGCACCACCGAGGGCGAGCTCGGAGTGCTGCCTGGTCACATCCCGCTGCTCGGTGAGCTCGCCCCCGGAGGCGTGGTGGTGATCCGGCAGGAGAACGACGAAGAGCTGGTCGTCGCGGCGCACGGAGGGTTTCTCTCGGTGACCTCCGACGGGGTGTCCATCCTGGCCGAGATCGCCGAGCTCGCCGACGAGATCGACGTATCCCGGGCCGAAGCGGCGCTGGAGCGCGCCCGCTCCGGCGGTGACGACCCGGACGCGAAGGACGCCGAGGCACGCGCGTTGTCCCGGCTGCGCGCCACGGGACAGGCCGTCTAAGACGCGCTCCGCAGCGAGGGACGGAGGGGCGAGAGCGGCGTGGAGCTGATCGAGATCGTCGCCCTCGTGCTCGCTCTCGCCGCCTGCACGCTCGGCGCCGTCGTCCTGCGGCGGCGGTTCCTGTTGCGCGGGGGCGGCGCGGTCGACATGAGCCTGCGGACCAGGACCGGATCGGTCGGGCGCGGGTGGGCCCTCGGGGTGGGCCGTTACGCCGGCGACGAACTGCAATGGTTCCGGGTCTTCACCTTCTCGCCACGCCCCGCCCGGGTGCTGTCCCGGCCGGCGCTCCAGGTCTCCCGGCAGCGCATCCCGGCCGGCGCGGAATCCTGGGCGGTGCAGTCCGGCGCCGTGATCATCGAGTGTCGCAGCGGCCCGGATGCGGTCCAGCTGGCGATGAGTGAGGAAGCCGTGACCGGCTTCCTCTCCTGGTTGGAGTCCTCCCCGCCGGGGTTCGCGATGCCCGGATTCGCCCTCGGCTGACGGCCGGCCTCAGTGGTCGCCGCCGGGCTGCCAGAGCACGTCGCCGTCGGGGTTCGCGACCCGGGCCAGGACGAACAGCAGGTCCGAGAGCCGGTTGAGGTAGCGCCCGGTGAGGGCGTTGGTGCGGTCGGGGTCGGCCGCCATCAGCGACCACGCGCTGCGCTCGGCCCGCCGGGCGACGGTCCGGGCGACGTGCAGGAGCGCCGCTCCCGGGGTGCCGCCCGGCAGGATGAAGCTGTCCAGGGCTCCCAGCCGGTCGTTGAACTCGTCGCACGCCGCCTCGAGGCGGTCGACGTAGCCGGTCGTGATCCGCAGCCGCGGCTGAGCCGATTCCGCGTCCAACGGGGCGCACAGGTCGGCCCCGACGTCGAAGAGGTCGTTCTGCACCCGCTGCAGCACGGCGCGCACGTCCTCGGGCAGCTCGCCGAGCGCCACGGCCACGCCCACGGCGGCGTTGGTCTCGTCGACGTCGGCGTAGGCGATGAGCCGGGGGTCGGTCTTCGAGACCCGGCTGAAGTCGCCGAGCGCCGTCGTCCCGTCGTCGCCGGTCTTGGTATAGATGCGGGTCAAATGCACGGCCATGGGCGCCACCCTACGGCGCCCCGGCCGGGTGGTCCCGGCGTGGCCGTGCGGAGCCCGTTCGGACAGTCCGTACGATGTCTCGGTGCCCCAGTTCCGAGTGTCCGGCGGAGCCCGGCTGGCCGGCGAGGTGCCGGTCACCGGTGCGAAGAACAGCGTGCTCAAGCTGATGGCCGCTGCGCTGCTCGCCGAGGGCACCACCACCCTGACGGCGGTGCCCGACATCGTCGACGTGGCGATCATGAAACAGGTGCTGCGCCGGCTCGGCTGCGACATCGACTCCGCCACGGACCGGCTGGCGATCGCCGTTCCGAGCCGGCCCAACAGTGAGGCCGACTACGACCTGGTCCGGCGCCTGCGGGCCTCGATCTGCGTGCTCGGGCCGCTGGTCGCCCGGTGCGGCGAGGCCAAGGTGGCCCTGCCGGGCGGGGACAACATCGGCTCCCGCGGGCTGGACATGCACATCGCCGGGCTCGAGCGGCTCGGCGCCGAGGTCACCAACGAGCACGGCTTCCTCGTCGCCTCGGCCGGCCAGCTGACCGGCGCCACCATCTGGCTGGACTTCCCGAGCGTCGGCGCGACCGAGAACCTGCTGATGGCCGCCGTACTGGCCAAGGGCACGACCGTGATCGACAACGCGGCGCGGGAGCCGGAGATCGTCGACATCGCCACCATGCTGCAGGCGATGGGCGCCCAGATCTCCGGCGCCGGCACCTCGACGCTGGTCATCGACGGGGTCGACGCGCTCGCTCCCGTCGTCCATCACACCGTTCCGGACCGTATCGTCGCCGGCACCTGGGCGATCGCCGCCGCGATGACCCAGGGCGACGTCGTGGTCCGCCAGGCGGTCGCCGAGCACCTCGAGATCACGCTCGACAAACTGACGACCGCGGGAGCCTCCGTCGAGATCGTGCCGGACGGCTTCCGGGTGCGGATGGACCGCCGGCCCAAGGCGATCGACGTGGTCACGCTGCCCTACCCGGGCTTCCCGACCGACCTGCAGCCGGCCGTGATCGCGCTGGCGGCCGTGTCCGAGGGCGCCGCGATGGTCACGGAGAACATCTTCGAGGGCCGGTTCATGTTCGTCGACGAGCTGTCCCGCCTCGGCGCGGACGTCCGCACCGACGGGCACCACGCCGTGATCCGCGGCCGACCCCGCCTCTCCGGGGCGCCCGTCCGCGCGACCGACATCCGGGCCGGGGCCGCCCTGGTGCTCGCCGGTCTCGTCGCCGAGGGCGTGACGACGGTCGCGGAGATCAAGCACATCGACCGCGGCTACGCGGGTTTCGCCGGTCATCTGCGGGCGCTCGGCGCCGACGTCGAGCGGATCGACCTGCGCGACGACCAGCTCTAGCGGGTCGCCGGCTCTAAACCGTCGGGGGTACGACGCCGCGGGCGCGGTCGGTGTCCTCGGCGAAGACGAGCAGCCGGATCCGGCCGTCGGGGCCGGTGTCGAGGGTCGACCGGACGTTGGCGTCGGAGAGCAGGGCGCGCAGCGCGTTCGCCTCCGCCCGTGTTCCGACCACCGCCACCGGCCGCAGCAGCCCGGTGTCGCCGGACCGGGCGGCCCTTACGATCCTCGTCCGGCGGGAACCGAAGGTCCAGCGCAGCACGATCGCGAGCACGCCCACGACGACCAGCGCGATGACCGGGTCGAGGGCAGCCGGGGCGCCGGTCGCCGCTATCGCCACGGGTGGAGTGTCGCACCGGTGACGATTTCGCGCACGAGGCAACGTATCAGGCGCCTCATGCGTCTCTCCTAGAAGAAGGAGCACCGCGGGGGCCGAGTGAAGCGGGAGTCCGATGCACGCCACGACCGTATGTCCGGGCCAGCTGGTCGAGCTGGCGGGCAGGTTGGATGTGACGGGTGCGGCGACGGCGCGGGAGGCCCTGCATCGGGCCCTGGCCGACGGCGAGGACGCCCTTGTCGTGGACATGCGCGACCTCGAGTTGATCGATGCGACCGGGCTCGGCGTGCTCGTGGGCACCCATCGCCGCGCCGGTCTGATCGGTCGCCGACTGGTGCTCCGCGATCCGCCGCCGCGCGTCGTCCGCATCCTGTTGCTCACCCGCCTCGACCGCATCCTGATGGTCGAGCGCACCGCAGTAGCGGCGTTGTGACGTTCTGGTGCGCGATGACTCTGCCGACGGGGTGACCCATGCTGCGTTGCGGCTTGCGGGTCCTGCACTGTTGCTATCGTCATCAGCGTGTCGCCGCGGACACCAGCGAGCAGGAGGACAGAACCGTGCCGAGTTCGACGGTCCGTGCCTCTCTCGAGCCGGGCATCGACCTGGAGACGATCGCCCGGCTGAGGCTGGCGATCAACCGGATCGGCCGCCGGATGCGGGTCCACGGCGGCGTCGGACCGACGTCGAGTCAGGTGTCCGCGCTCGCCACGGTGGAGAAGTTCGGCCCGCTGCGCATCGGTGATCTCGCCTGCCGCGAGGGAGTGGCCGCACCGACCATGACCCGGGTGGTCGCGGCGCTCGACCAGCTCGGTTACCTCGAACGCAAACCGGATCCGGACGACCGGCGGTCCTCCCAGGTCGGCATCAGCACCGCCGGCCACGACCTGCTCGAGGCGTTGCGCCGCGACCGGACCGCCTACCTCGCCAACCGGGTCGCCGGCCTCACCGACCGCCAGCGCGAGCAGCTCGTCACGGCGCTCCCCGTCCTCGAAGCACTGGCGGCCGAGGAGAGCGGCGGCTAGGCGCTCGCGGCGTCACCGCGGTAGGCGACCTCGAGCTGCCATTCGTCGCGCGGCTGGGCGTGCAGGCGCCAGTAGTGCTCGGCGATGTCGTCCGGATCGAAGCCGGTCCCGGCGGCGATCGCCCCGTAGACGGTCACCGTGGCGACGTGGACGCCGGTCGGCCCGTACTGCTGGTCGAGCATGGTCGTGAGCGCCCGGACCCCGGCCTTGCCGAGCGAGAGGCTGGTGTAGCGGGCGTCCGGGTAGGGCATTCCCCCCGTGATGATGATGCTCCCGCCGCCGTGCCCGGCCATCGCCGGAGCAAGGTGCGTGGCGGCGTTGAGGGCACCGAGCACGTTCACCGTCCACGCGTGCAGGTGGTCGGGGGTGCAGAGGTCTCCGGGAGCATCCTGCTGGATGAGACCGGCGTTGTAGATGAGGGCGTCCGGGGTGCCGATCTTGCCCGTCGCGGCGTCGAGGGCGGACCGCAGGCCCACCTCGTCGGCGACGTCCGCGGTGAGCGACAACACGGGCACGTCCGCGGTGCTGAGGGTCCGCGCCACCGCGTCGACGGTCTCCGAACGGCGCGCGACGAGTGCGATCGGCACGCCCTCCCGCGCGAAGCGATGGGCGATGGACTGGCCGAGCCCCGGACCCGCGCCGATGATCAGTGCTCCCGTCACAGTGCTCTCCGTGGGTCGAGGGACCGCGTCCCGCCGTTGCGCCTACCGATCGCAGCCGTGCGGCCGCTCCGGCTATTCCACCGCGCAGATCGGCGGTGACCAAGGGCCGGCTCGCGCCTACAGTGATCACGAGTCGTGATCGGTGGAGGCGCCCGTGGAGCTTCGCCAGCTGCACTACTTCCTCGCGGTGGCGGAGGAGTTGCACTTCGGCCGGGCCGCCGAACGGCTGCACATCGTGCAGTCGGCGGTCAGCCAACAGGTCCGCCGGCTCGAGCGGGAACTCGGCGTCGAGCTCTTCGACCGGGGGACCCGCACGGTCACGCTGACCCACGCCGGCCGCCAGTTCCTGCCGCGCGCCGTGGCCGTCGTCGACGCCGAACGGCAGGCACTCGACGACATGGCCCGGCTCCGCAGGTCCGCGGTGCTGCGCATCGGGACGTCGGTCGGTCTGGGCAGCCGGCTGCAGCGGGTCCTCGCGATCTTCGCGGGTGGCGCGCCGGACGTGACCCTCGACCTGGTGAGTGCCCCGCGGGCGTCCCGGCTCCGCCGGGTCCGCGACGGCGACCTCGACGGGGCCTTCGTCCGGGACGGACCGACCACCGACGGGGTGCGGCTCCTCCCGCTGTGGCAGGACCGGCTGGTCGCGGCCCTGCCGTCCCGGCACCCCCTCGCCGCGGAGCCGGCCGTCCGGCTCGCCGACCTCGCCCGGCTGGGTCTGCGCATCGCGCCGCGCGAGGCCAACCCGCAGCTGGTCGACCTGGTGACCGGCGCCTGCCGGGACGAGGGCGTCGAACCGCTGCTGGGCCCGGCGTTCACCACGGACCAGGACACCCTCGCGGCGATCGCCACCGGGCCGCCGACCTGGACGGTGTTCTACGCCTCGCAGGCCGAGATCACTCCGGCACCGGGGATCACCTACGTCCCGTTCGAGCGGTCCGATCTGAGTGTCCGGACCCTCTTCGCCGTACGGCTGGGCCGGACGTCGCCCCACCTGCGCGGCCTGATCGAGGCCTGCCGCGAAGAGGCCGATCGGTGACCGGTGAACCGGCCGGGCGGTCGGCGTACGGTGCGGTCATGGGGAGTTACCAGCACGTGCGGGTGGACCGCGAGGGCGAGTTCACCACCGTGACCATGAACCGGCCGGAGCGGCGCAACGCGCTCTCGTGGGACCACCTGCGCGAACTGCAGGCCGCGTTCGCCGAGGTCGGTGGCACCGACGCGCGGGGCGTGATCCTCGCCGGCGCCGGGCGGGTCTTTTCGGCCGGCCACGACTTCGCCGACGTCGCCGAGGCCGACCTGGCCGGCGTTCGCCGCCTGCTCGCCCTGTGCACCGACCTGATGCAGACCATGCAGGGCATCCCGCAGGTCGTCGTGGCCCGGGTGCACGCGCTGGCGACGGCGGCCGGCTGCCAACTGGTCGCCTCATGCGATCTGGCGGTGGCCGGTGAGTCCGCGGGGTTCGCCGCTCCCGGAGGTAAGGGCGGATGGTTCTGTCACACCCCGATGGTGCCGATCGCCCGAAACGTCGGACGCAAGCGCGCGTTCGAGCTGGCGCTGACGGGGGACGTGATCGACGCCCGGACGGCCTGCGCCTGGGGGCTGGTCAACCTCGTGGTCCCCGATGCCGATCTGGAGAAGGCGACCCTCGACCTGCTCGAGCGGGCTACCCGGGGGAGTGCCCGGTCGAAGGCCATGGGCAAACAGGCGCTCTATGCCCAGCTGGACCGTCCCGAGCGGGACGCCTACACCTCCGCGGTCGAGGTGATGGCCGCCGCCAGCCAGACGCCCGAGGCCCGCGAGGGTATGGCCGCATTCCTCGCCAAACGCCCACCCGTCTGGCCCGCCTGACCGGAGCGGGTGCGGCCGATCGCTGCGCCGCGACCATGGGGCGGGCGGTGCGGCGGTGGCGATCCAGTAGCCTCCGCGACTGTGCGGCTCGTCATTGCGCGGTGTTCGGTCGACTACGTCGGGCGACTGAGCGCCCACCTGCCCATGGCGCTCCGGCTGATCCTGATCAAGGCCGACGGGTCGGTCGCCGTGCACGCCGACGACCGCGCCTACAAGCCGCTGAACTGGATGAGCCCGCCCTGCACGCTGCGCGAGGCGGACGGGGTGTGGACGGTGGCCAACCGGGCCGGTGACCAGCTGGTGATCACCGTCGCCGAGGTGCTGCACGACTCCAGCCACGAGCTCGGGGTCGATCCCGGACTGGTCAAGGACGGTGTCGAGGCCCATCTGCAGGAGCTGCTCGCCGAGCACATCGAGACCCTCGGGCCCGGCTACCGGCTCGTCCGCCGGGAGTACCCGACCGCGATCGGCCCGGTCGACATCCTGGCGCGCGACCCCGACGGCGGCGCGGTGGCGATCGAGATCAAGCGCCGCGGCGAGATCGACGGGGTCGAGCAGTTGACCCGTTACCTGCAGTTACTCAACCGCGACCCGCTCCTCGCCCCGGTGCGGGGAGTGTTCGCGGCGCAGGAGATCAAGCCGCAGGCCCGCGTGCTGGCGGCCGACCGCTCGATCGGATGCCTGACGCTCGACTACGACAAACTGCGCGGGATCGACGACCCGACCCAGCGGTTGTTCTGAATCTCCTGACCATGGCTTGGGGAGTTCTCGATGGGCTGAACGTCCGCTTCAGGGCGTTCCTGGAGGGTCGGGTTTGCCGCCTTGACATGCCCGGCTCGCGATGCGAGGGTCGTCGGCAAGCGTTTTCCCGCCACCTCCTGCGGGTATCAACGGGCACCCGGCCAGAGCCGGTGCCAGAGGTAGGCACAGAAGGGATGAATCATCGTGAGCAGTGGTACAGGGCTTTCCCGGCGAAGGTTCTTGTACGGCTCGGCCGTCGTGGCCGGCTCGTCCATGCTGGCCGCATGCACCAGCAGCTCTAGCTCCTCCGGGAGGGGGCGGGGGCGGAGGTGCCGCCCAGAGCACGGCCAAGGGCTCGGCGAAAAAGCCGCTCCCGGTTCCGAAGAGCTTCAACGAGTCACCGACCCTGGCCAGCCAGGTCAAGTCCGGCAAGATGGCGGCGGTCGCGAAGCGGCTGCCCGGAGCAGCCCCTACGTCGTCCCCCACAACTGGGTCGAGCGGGGCAAGTACGGCGGCACCCTCAACATGATCGGTGTTCTCCAGCCAGGGCACGGCCAAGGCGGACTCCAACCGCGAATTCTTCTACGGCCACTCCCCGTTGCGATGGGTGAACGACGGACTGGACATCTCGCCGGGACTCGTCGACGACCTGGACGTCGAACGCCGACGCATCGGAGTGGACCCTGCACTTCCGTCAAGGGCCTGAAGTGGTCGGACGGCACGGCGTTCACCG
This sequence comes from uncultured Actinomycetota bacterium, assembly GCA_963828605.1. Classification (GTDB taxonomy): domain Bacteria; phylum Actinomycetota; class Actinomycetes; order Mycobacteriales; family QHCD01; genus DASXJE01. Next base: position 316,550 of record CAWHER010000002.1, read on the forward strand.
TCGACGACGTCCTCTTCTGGTGGGAGGACATCATCATCCCGGGCCACTTCGCGCAGATGCCGCCGGACGACTGCCGGTCGGCCAACGGCACGCTGTGCAAGATGGCCAAGGTCGACGACCTGACCCTGAAGATGACCTTCGACGCGCCCGCAGCCGATCGTCGACGGCCACCTCGCGTCCTACGCCAAGGGCGCGATCGGCACCAACGGTGCCGATCTGGGTGATCCCGAAGCACTACGCCAAGCAGTTCCACCCGAAGTACAACAAGAGCGTCCCGAAGAACTGGGACTCGGTCGGCGGCCTCTGGGAGTCGAAGACCGACTGGATGCGCAACCCGGACTGCCCGACCCTGATCGGCTACAAGTGCAAGTCCTTCGACAACAACAAGGGCGTCGTCCTCGAGCGCAACCCGTACTACTGGGCGGTCACCAAGGACGGCGACCAACTGCCGTACATCGACGAGATCATCATCAACAACGTGCAGGACGCACAGGTCGGCAAGCTGCAGGTGCAGCAGGGCAAGATCGACTTCTGCCACGGTCCGTTCAATCAGATCGGCCTCTCGGACGTCTCCGCGCTGAGCCAGAACAAGGCCCGGGCCGGCATCGAGATCAACCTGTGGGACAGCGGATCCGGCACCGGGTCGATGTTCTTCCTCAACTACGACTATCCGGATCCCAAGCTGCGCAAGCTGTTCCGCGACGCGCGGTTCCGGCAGGCGATCTCGCTACGCCTTCGACCGCGACTGGGCCCGCAAGACGCTCTACTTCCAGCAGGGGCAGAAGACCACCGGAACACTCGGCCCGAAGTCGCTGGAGTTCCAGGGCTCCGACGGGCAAGAAGGTCTACAACACCTGGCGCGACTCCTACGTCAAGCGTGATCTGGCCAAGGCGAAGAAGCTGCTCGCCGACATCGGCCTGAAGGACACCAACAACGACGGCTACCTCGAGTTCCCGGACGGCAGCAAGCTGAGCGTCAACATCGAGTACTCCGCCGACATCGCCCAGAACGAAGCGGCGAAGGACGACCAGCTGGTGCAGAACGCCAAGGAGATCGGCCTGCAGATGGTGCGGCAGCCCGATACCGCCGGAGTCCTACAGCGACCAGTGGGAAGCCGGGCAGCTCATGGCCCACACCAACTGGGAGGTGAGCAACGGCGCGACCTGCCTCATCTCGCCGATGTGGCTGGTGCCGATCGAGAACTCCCGGTGGGCACCGCTGGAGGGCGCGTACTACTCGGTGAAGGGCACGCCGGCGGAGCACACGGAGAAGAACGTCAACCCGTGGAAGCGCCACCCTCCGCGGCTCGAGCCGGAGCCCGGACGGCCCCATCGCCGCGCTGTGGGACCTCTACGACCAAGACCAAGCGCGAGCCCGATGTTCTCAAGCGCACCCAGCTGGTCTGGGAGATGATCAAGATCCACGTGAAGGACGGGCCGTTCTTCATGGGCTGCGTCGCCGACTGGCCGCAGGTGATTGTCGCGAAGACGGCGCTGCGGAACGTCCCCACGAGGGAAAACCTCGCCGCCGGAGGCATCACCAACCCCTGGCAGGTCCCCTGCCCGGCGATCTACGACCCGGAAACGTTCTACTGGGACAGCCCGGACCAGCACAGCGCCTGAGCATCCGGTCAGTACCGTTGTCGGCATGACCGACAGTGCCGGCGGTGGTGCTCCCGCGGCGACGTTCGCCTCGCACGACCCGGCCACCGGAGAGACCGTCGGATCGTTCCCGGTCTACGACGCCGCCGCGGTCGGCGCCGCCGTCGAGCGGGCCCGGGACGCGGCGGCATGGTGGGCCGGCATCGGCTACTCGGGCCGGGGTGAGCGGTTGCGCGCCTACGCCGCCGTGCTGGCCCGCCGGATGCGCGAGCTCGCCGAGCTGATCCATCGGGAGAACGGCAAGCCGGTCGACGACGCACTGCTCGAACTCGTCCTCACGATCGACCATCTGCGGTGGGCGGCCGGGCACGCCGAGCGGGTCCTGCGCCGACGCCAGGTCCCGCCGGGTCTGCTGATGCCCAATGTGGCGGCCTCGGTCGACTACGTGCCCTACGGCGTGGTCGCCGTGATCGGCCCGTGGAACTATCCGGTCTTCACCCCGATGGGCTCGATCGGCTACGCGCTGGCGGCCGGCAACGCGGTGGTGTTCAAGCCCAGCGAGCACACCCCGCTGGTGGGCCGCTGGCTCGCCGAGGCGTTCGCGGAGGTGGTCCCGGAGCGGCCGGTGTTCCAGGTGGTGACCGGCCTGGGCGAGACCGGTGCCGCGTTGAGCGCCGCGCAGGTGGACAAGCTCGCCTTCACCGGATCGACCGGGACGGCCAAGGTGGTGATGGCCACCGCCGCCCAGTCCCTGACACCGGTGGTCATCGAGTGCGGCGGGAAGGACCCGCTGATCGTCGCCGCGGACGCCGATCTGGACGCCGCTGTCGACGGGGCATTGTGGGGCGGCTTCACCAACGGCGGGCAGACCTGCGTGGGCGTCGAGCGGGTCTACGCCGTCGACCCGGTCTACGACGACTTCATCGCCCGGCTGACCAGCCGCGCTCTGGCGTTGCGTCCGGGCGACGACCGGTGGGCCAGCTACGGACCGATCACCGTTCCCGACCAGATCGACGTGATCCGCCGCCACATCGACGACGCGCTCGCCCGCGGCGCCCGCGCCGTCGTCGGCGGTCCGGAGTCGGTGCGCCCGCCCTATGTGGATCCGGTCGTCCTGGTCGATGTCCCGGCCGACGCCGCCGCGGAGCAGGAGGAGACGTTCGGTCCGGTGCTCACGGTGAGCCGGGTCGGCAGCGTCGATGCCGCGGTGACGCGGGCCAACGGCACCGGCTACGGCCTCGGCGCGACCGTCTACTCCCGCGAGCGCGGGGAGGAGCTGGCCCACCGGCTGCGCACCGGAATGGTCTCGGTCAACTCCGTGGTCACGTTCGCCGCCGTCCCGGCCCTGCCGTTCGGCGGGGTCGGCCGGTCGGGCTTCGGACGGATCCACGGCGCCGACGGGCTCCGGGAGTTCAGCCGGGTCCGGTCGGTGGCCCGGGCCCGCTTCCCGTCACCGCTGGCGGTGATGACCTTCCGCCGCAGCGAGCGGGCGGTGTCCCGGCTGGTGAACACCGTGCAGCGGATCTACGGTCGCTGAGCGCCCCAGGATCCCCAGTCGTAGACGACCGAGCTGCGCACGATGATGTCCTGCACCGACCGGTTCCGGGAGTTGACCGCGCACCACAGCACGCCGATCGGGAAGACGACGCACAGGGCGGCCCGGACCGCCGCCCCGGCCCAGCGCATCCGTTGCCCGCGGAAGCTGACCACCCGCAACCCGAGGACGTGGTCGCCGTAGGTGCGCTCGGCGGTCGCCCAGCACGTGGTGAGGTAGACCAGCGACAGCCCGGCGCCGACCGCGAGCACCACTCCCCAGGACACCGACGGGAAGTGGAACGACGTCGGGTTGACCAGGAAAAGACCCGCGCAGGCCACCAGGTAGATGATGCCCAGGGCCGCGAACAGGGCGAGGAAGTCGACGGTGTTGGCCAGTACCCGGCTCACCACACCGGCCCGCAGACCCTGGTAGGGCTGGGCCGCCGCGGGGAGCACCGACACCGGTTTCACGACCCGCCGGCGGGCGCTACCGGTGGTCATGGTCCCCGTCCCAGGTCCGCGTCGGGGAATCGACCGGCGGGAGCACGATGTCGCCGTCCGGGGTCACTGTTTCCGGGGTCACCGTTTCCGTGGTGACAGTTTCCGGGGCGATCGCTTCTGGGGTGGCCGTCAGGCCACCGACGTCGGTACGCCTGGCCTTGTGCCGCAGCAGCAGCCGGTCGACGGCGCGGCCGACCAGCTCGTCGGCCTGGATGCCCTGCATCCGCACCTCGCGCACCGCGTCCGAGGTCATCATTCCGGTCGACTGCCGGATGATCTCCGGCAGATCGAGCGCGTCCACGATGTAGCGGGCGATACCGATCAGGTCGATGCGGTCGATGACCGCATCCATGTCGAGCCGGGCGGCCACCTCGTCGACGTCGACCCGGTCGACGATGGCGTCGATGTCGATGGATGCGGCGATGGCGTCGATGTCGACCCGCCGGATGATGCGGGCGATGTCGATCCGGTCGGCGATGGCGTCGATGTCGATGGATGCGGCGATGGCGTCGATGTCGACCCGCCGGATGATGCGGGCGATGTCGATCCGGTCGGCGATGGCGTCGATGTCGATGGATGCGGCGATGGCGTCGACGTCGACCCGGGCGACGGCGTCGTTCAGATCCACCGCCGCGACCACGCCGTCCAGGTCGACGTAGTCGAGCACGATCGCGGTCAGGTCCAGCCGGTCGAGCACCGCCGCCACGATCCGGGGAAGGAGCGTCCCGGCCAGCTCGGAGATCTCGTGCTCACCGGCGGCGCGCGCGCGGCGGCCGCGCTCGGCCGCCTGCCGCAGCCATGCCTCGGGCCGGACCGCCACGGCCGGGAGCGGAGGTCGGGGCAGCAGCGCCGTGACCGGCCGGGCGGTCCGGCCGAGGACGCCGAGGCCGCGCCAGGCGAGCTGGGTCGCCTCGACGCCGGCCCCGATGGCCGCGTCGGTGGCGAGGCCGGCCAGCTCGGCGAGCGATCGGTGCGTCGCGGACGCCGGCATCGGGTCTGGATCCATGAGCGGCTCCTCGTGCCGGCCGACCTTCATCATGAACGGTCGAGGGGCGGGATGCCACGATTTCGGCCCGCCGGACGGGTTCCGCGCGCCCGAGCCACCGACCGGATGCCGCCGCCGCTGACTACAGTGACAGCGTGAGGAGACGCCGATCGCCGCGCCCGGACCGGCCCCGGCCTGTCTTCGGCGCCGACCGGCGGGAAGTCTGGCGGGACGAGGATTACGTCGTCCGCCCGTTGACCGGGAGCGCGAGCACCCGGCACTACCGCTGCCCGGGCTGCGACCACGAGATCCGCCCGGCCACCCCGCACGTGGTGGCGTGGGCGGTCACCGACGGCGACGCCGATTTCCGGCGGCACTGGCACACCGCCTGCTGGGATGCCCGGGACCGGCGTATCGCCCCCAGCCCGCCGGCACGCAGTGGGCGCGATGCCCGACATCCGCGGCAATACCGTCCTGCCGGCCGAGCGTCGGGCGATGACGCTGCACACGTCCGACGGCCTCGAGCTGGTGGGGGAGCTCGCGCTGCCCGAGGACCGGCCACCGGTCGCCACCCTCGTCTGCCTGCATCCGCTGCCCACCCACGGCGGAATGATGGACAGCCATCTGTTCCGCAAGGCGGCCTACCGGCTGCCCGCGCTGGCCGGCCTGGCGGTCCTGCGCTTCAACACCCGGGGCACCGCGAGCGAGCACGGCCGCAGCGGGGGCGAGTTCGGCGGCGGGGACAGCGAGCGGTACGACGTCGCCGCGGCGCTGGACCTGGTCGACTACCACGACCTGCCCGAACCCTGGCTGGTCGGCTGGTCCTTCGGGACCGAACTGGCGCTGCGGCACGGATGCGACCCGACGTGGCCGGCGCGGTGCTCATCTCGCCGCCGCTGCGACGGCGACCGACGCCGACCTCGACGCGTGGGCCGAGTCGAAGAAGCCGCTGGTCGTGCCTCGTCCCGGAGTTCGACGACTACCTGCGCCCGGACGAGGCCATGGCGCGCTTCGCGCGGGTGCCGCAGGCCGAGGTGGTGGCCGTCCCCGGGGCCAAGCACCTGCTGGTCGGCTACACCGAGACCGTGCTCGACGAGATCGTCCGCCGGGTGCAGCCGGACGCGTTCCCGCTGCCCCGGACCTGGCCGAGGACCGCCGATGGCGCAGTGTGACCTGTCCGGCAAGACCGCGCTGATCACCGGCGCCTCCCGGGGCATCGGGCGGGTGATCGCCCTCGCCTTCGCCTACCAGGGCGCCGACCTCGCCCTGGTAGCCCGCAACCCCGAGACCCTCGCCGAGGTGGCCGCCGAGGCGGAGTCCCGCGGCCGGCGGGCGCTCGTCCTGCCCACCGACGTCACCGACCGCGACGCGGTCGCGGCGACGGTGGCCACCGCGGTCGAGTCCCTCGGCCAGATCGACGTGGTGGTCAACAACGCCGGCGGTACGGCGTTCGCCGTGCCGTTCGAAGAGATGCGCTTCTCCGGCTGGGAAAAGGTGATGCGCCTCAACGTGGACTCGGCCGTGCACGTCCTGCAGGCGCTGGCCCCGCACCTGCTCGAACGCCGCTCGTCCTCGGTGATCAACGTCGCGAGCGTCGCCGCGTTGGGCGGCGTGCCCACGCTGGCGCCGTACGCCGCCTCGAAGGCCGCCGTCGTCTCGCTGACCCGCACCCTCGCGCTGGAGTGGGCCACGTCCGGCATACGTGTCAACGCGCTGTGCCCGGGGTGGACGGCCACCGACCTCAACCGGGTGCTGTGGGAGGACCCGGACGCGTCCCGCAGGATGACCGACGAGATCCCGATGGGGCGGTGGGGGAGTGCCGAGGAGATGGTCGGCCCGGCGCTCTTCCTCGCCTCCGACGCCTCGTCCTACATGACCGGTCACACCCTCGTCGTCGACGGCGGGATGAGCGCGCGCTGAGCGCCCGGTCCGAGCGGTACGGTACGCAGATGCCGCCCGTGCACCTGCACCACCGTGACTCCGGCCAGGGTTCGCCGATCGTGCTGCTGCACGCGTTCCCGCTGTCGAGCGCGATGTGGCTGGCTCAGCGCGAGGCACTCTCCTCGTCGTACCGGGTGATCACCCCCGACCTGCGCGGATTCGGCGGCACCGAACTCGGCCACGACGAGCCCTCGCTGGACCGTTCGGCCGACGACGTGGCCACGCTGCTGGACGATCTGGGGATCGACACGGTGGTGCTCGGCGGGCTGTCCATGGGCGGTTACGTCGCCATGGCCTTCCTGCGCCGGCACGCCGACCGGGTGGCGGCGCTGGTGCTGGCCGACACCAAGGCGTCCGCCGATCCGCCTGCGGCGCGGGCCAACCGGGAACGCATCGCGGTCGAGGTCCTGGGCGCGGCGGGTACCCAGGTCCTCGTCGACGAGGTGCTCCCGACGCTCATCGGCAAGACCACCGTCGACGAGCGTCCCCTGGTGCTCGGTCGGGTCCGCGGCCTGGTGCAGGCCGCGCCGACCGCGGCGGTGGCCTGGGCGCAGCGGGCGATGGCGGCGCGTCCGGACTCCTTCGACGTGCTCGCCGGGGTGCGGGTGCCGGCGCTGGTCGTCGTCGGCGAGGAGGACCAGTTGTCCACAGTGGACGATGCCCGGTCCATGGTCGACGCCTTGCCCGACGCCCGGCTCGTCGTACTGCCCCGGGCGGGTCATCTGACCGCGGTCGAGGAGCCGGAGGGGTTCACGGCGGCGGTCGCGGGCTTCGTCGGGGCAGTGCCTCGCCGCGCGGAGGCGGAGGAGCCTCACTAGGCTCAGGCGCATGACAGACATGCGCTACCGCCCCCTCGGCGACTCCGGCCTCGTCGTATCCGTCGTCGGCCTGGGCTGCAACAACCTCGGCCGGGCGGGCACCCGGACCGCCGATCTCGCCGGCAGCCGCGAGGTGGTCGACACCGCCATCGACGCCGGCATCACGCTCTTCGACGTCGCCGACATCTACGGCGCGGAGCCGGGGCTGTCCGAAGACCTGCTGGGACAGAGCCTGGGCGGCCGGCGCGACGACGTGCTGGTGGCGACCAAGTTCGGCATGGACATGGGTGGCACCAACGGCCCGGACTGGACGGCGCGGGGGTCGCGTCGCTACATCCGGCGCGCGGTCGAGGCGTCGCTGCGCCGGCTGCGCACCGACTACATCGACCTCTACCAGTACCACGCGCCGGACGGCATCACCCCGATCGACGAGACGCTCGCCGCGCTCGGTGAGCTGGTCGCCGAAGGCAAGGTGCGCTACATCGGATCGTCGAACTTCGCCGCCTGGCAGGTGGTGGAGGCCGACCTGACCGCCCGGTCCGCGAGCGGGCCGCGGTTCATCAGCGCACAGAACCACTACAGCCTGCTCGAGCGCGGTCCGGCGGCTGAGCTGGCGCCGGCCTGCCAGGCCTACGGCGTCGGGCTGCTGCCGTTCTTCCCGCTCGCCAACGGACTGCTCACCGGAAAGTACCGGCGTACGGAGACGCCCTCGGCGGGCACCCGCATCGGGGACAGCAAGCCGCAGCTGCACGCGGCGGCCGACTGGGACCTGCTCGAGGCGCTGGAGCGCTACGCCGACCAGCGCAGCATCGGGCTGCTCGACGTCGCCATCGGCGGCCTGGCCGCGCAGCCGGCGGTGTCGTCGGTCATCGCCGGGGCGACCGGTCCCGAGCAGATCAAGGGCAACGTCGAGGCCGGTCTCTGGGATCCGTCCCCGGCCGATCTCGCCGCGCTCGACGAGGTGCTCGCCGCCGGTCGGAACTGACCGCCGGGCTACCGCCCGCCCGAGCCCTCGGCGGAGCCCGCGTCGGCACCGGTGATCCCGGCCCGGCCGGGGATGTCGGCGATCAACCGTCCGATCGCGGCGAGCTGATCGAGCAGCTGGCCCCGTGCGGCGCCGAGCTCCTCGACCTGCCGACGGGCGTCGGCCACCAGTCGGGCGGCCTCCTCGTCGGCCGCCGCGACCCGCTGCTGCGCGTCGGCCACCGACCGGGCCCGCCGGTCCTGGTCGGCCTGGCTCTCCTGGGTACGCCGCGCGCGCAGCGCGATCTCGAAGTCCGCCCCGGCCTGGTCCCGCTCGGTCCGTGCCTCCGTGACGAGCCGCTCGGCGTACTCCTCAGCCTCCTCCCGGACCCGCCGGGCGTGCCCCTCGGCATCGCCCCGGATGCCGGCGGAGTAGGTGTCCGCCTCGCGGCGGGTGCTGCCGGCGCGCTCCTCGGCCTCGGAGATCATCGCCGCGGCGTCGCGCTCGGCGGCGGCCCGGATGGTCCCGATCTCGGCCTCGAGCCGGGACAGTTCGGCGCGCTGTGACGCGGTGTCCTCCACCGCCTTCTGGCGAATGGCGTTCGCCTCGGCCTCGGCCAGCCGGAGCATGCCGGCGATCCGCTCGCCCATGTTCTCGAACGTCGGCAGGCCGGTCTGCTCCAGCTTGACCCGCAGCGACTCGATCTCGGCGTGCGTCGTGCCCAGCTGGCTGGCCAGGTCGGCCGAGCGGGCCGCCGCCGCGTCACGGTCGGCCGCCGCGATCCGCAGCTCGGCCTCCAGCCGCTCGACGTGCTCCTCGACCTGGCCCCGGTCGTAGCCGCGCAGCACGACGTCGAAGTTCTCGCCGGGACCCGAGAGCGGGATCAGCTCGGTGTGGTCCGAATCCATCGGTCCATGGTCGCACGCCCATCCGCAACCGGGGGCCGCTCCCGACGCCCCTCCATTTTGCTTGAACGTCACGTTCACGCCAAAACGGCCGCCCTCCCATTCCGCATGAACGTCACGTTCATGCGCTCTAGCCGCATCAACGTCACGTTGATGCGGAATGGGGGTGGCGGGAGCGGGGTGGGTGACCGAGGCCGGCGTACGCCGGGGGTGCCCCCGGACATCATGCGTCCTACTCGCCGATCTGGGGCGTGCATGCGGGTACGGCGCACGATGTCGACGCGGTGACGAGGTCGCTGCCCTCTCCGCCCGCCGGTCCGCATGAACGTGACGTTCATGCCAAGCGGTGGGGCGGCGGACCGGGTCAGCGGGCGGGCTCCACCAGCTCGACCAGGACGCCGCCCGCGTCCTTGGGGTGGACGAAGTTGACCCGGGAGCCCGCCGTGCCGCGCCGCGGCTCGTCGTAGAGCAGCCGCAGGCCGCGCCCGCGGAGGGTCGCGCTGACGTCGTCGACGTCGTCGACGGTGTAGGCGAGCTGCTGGATCCCGGGCCCGCTGCGCTCGAGGAACGTCGCGATCGCGGAGTCCGGGCGCAGCGGCGCGAGCAGCTGCAGCCGGGTCCCGCCCGGATCGCCGACGGCGAGCATCGCCTCGCGGACGCCCTGCTCCTCGTTGCGTCTCCTCGTGCACGACGTGCAGGCCGAAGGTCCGCGCGTAGAACTCGATCGCCTCGTCGAGGTCGGCGACGGCGACTGCCGACGTGGTCGATGCGGCTGAACAGGTCCGGGCTCGTCCATCCTCCCAGGTGAGTACGACGCGGGCGAGACGCACCGCCGTGCGGCACCCCCTCGTGATCACGGGTGAGGGTCGCCGCGGGCCCGGCTCCCCGCGGGTCCGCCGGTATCCTGGCGGGCACCGTCCCCGGCGGCGCAGACCGGCCGGGGCACCCATGGGGAGGCACCGTGGCTGGATCCGTGATCGTCAGCGGCGCCCGTACGCCGATCGGCCGGCTGCTCGGCTCGCTCAAGGGCTTCTCCGGCGCCGACCTCGGCGGGCGTGGCCATCAGGCGCCGCGCTGGAGCGGGCCGGGGTCGCCGGCGACCAGGTCGAGTACGTGATCATGGGCCAGGTCCTCCAGGCCGGCGCCGGGCAGATCCCGCCCGGCAGGCCGGCGGTCGCCGGCCGGCATCCCGATGTCGGTGCCGTCGATCACGATCAACAAGGTCTGCCTGTCCGGGCTCGACGCGATCGCGCTGGCCGACCAGCTGATCCGGGCCGGCGAGTTCGACATCGTGGTGGCCGGCGGCATGGAGTCGATGACCAACGCGCCGCACCTGCTGCCGAAGTCGCGCGAGGGCTTCAAGTACGGCGTCGATCGAGCTGGTCGACGCGATGGCCTACGACGGGCTTGACCGACGCCTTCGACCACATCGCGATGGGTGAGTCGACCGAGCGACTACAACGGCCGCCTCGGCATCTACCCGGGAGGAGCAGGACGAGTTCGCCGCGCGCTCGCACCAGCGGGCCGCCGCGGCGCGGAAGAACGGCGTGTTCGACGACGAGATCGTGCCGGTCGCAGATCCCGCAGCGCAAGGGCGACCCGGTCGAGTTCGCGCGACGACGAGGGCGTCCGGGCCGACACCACGGCCGAGTCGCTGGCCAGGCTGCGTCCGGCGTTCAGCAAGGACGGCACGATCACCGCCGGCTCGTCGTCGCAGATCTCCGACGGCGCGTGCGCCGTCGTGGTGATGAGCGAGGCGAAGGCCGAGGAGCTCGGGCTCGACGTGGCTCGCCGAGATCGGCGCCCACGGCAACGTCGCCGGCCCGGACAACTCGCTGCAGTCGCAGCCGGCCAACGCCATCAGCCAGGCCCTGCGCAAGGAGGGCCTCGACGTCGACGCGACCTCGACCTGGTCGAGATCAACGAGGCGTTCGCGGCGGTCGGCATCCAGTCGAGCCGGGAGCTCGGGCTCGACCCGGACCAAGGTCAACGTCAACGGCGGCGCGATCGCGCTCGGCCACCCGATCGGCATGTCCGGCGCCCGGATCGTGCTGCACCTCGCGCTCGAGCTGCAAGCGGCGCGGCGGCGGCATCGGCGCGGCCGCGCTCTGCGGCGGCGGCGGCCAGGGCGACGCGCTGATCGTCCGCGTCCCGCCGAGCCGGGTGAGCGCAGCGACGCCGCGCCAGGACGTCCCGGGTCTGGTCGTCCCGGGCCCGGGACGGCGACCCGCGTGCGGTGGCCCGGCTGATCAGGCTGGTCGAGGACGCCAGCCCGCTGCCTGCGGGAGGTGGCGGCGGCGCTCGCGCCGTACGCCGGGCACGCCCAGGTCGTCGGGCTGACCGGGTCGCCGGGCGTGGGCAAGTCGACCTCCACCTCGGCGCTCGGTCGGCGCCCTGCGCCGGCCGGCCAGCGGGTCGGCGTGCTCGCCGTCGACCCGTCGTCGCCGTTCTCCGGCGGTGCGCTGCTCGGCGACCGGGTCCGGATGCAGGACCACGCCACCGACGCCGGGGTCTACATCCGGTCGATGGCCTCGCGCGGCCACCTCGGCGGCCTGGCCTGGGCGACGCCGCAGGCGCTGCGGGTGCTCGACGCCGCCGGCTGCGACGTGATCCTGGTCGAGACCGTCGGGCGTCGGTCAGACCGAGGTCGAGGTCGCTCGGCGCGCCGACACCACGCTGGTGCTGCTGGCCCCCGGGATGGGTGACGGCATCCAGGCCGCGAAGGCCGGCATCCTCGAGATCGGCGACGTCTTCGTCGTCAACAAGGCCGACCGCGACGGCGCCGACCAGACGGTGCGCGACCTGCGGTCGATGCTCTCCCTCGGCGGCCGGCACTCGGAGGCGGGCGCGTGGCGGCCGCCGATCGTCAAGACCGTGGCGTCGCGCGGGCGAGGGGATCGACGAGGTCCTGGCCGCGATCGACCGGCACCGACGACGTGGCTGCGAGAAGTCCGGCGAGCTGGGACCGGCGGCGCCGCGACGCGGGCCGCCGGCGAGATCGAGGCCATCGCGGTCACCGCGCTGCGCGAGCAGCTCGGCGACGTGCACGGCGCGACGGCACTGCCCGCGCTGGCCGAGCGGGTCGTCGCCGGGGGGATCGACCCCTACGCCGCCGCCGACGAGCTGGTCGCCGCCGTCACCGGGGCGGCCACCTGACCGCCGCTGGCCGCCGGCGTCGCCGGGTCGGGAATGATGTGGCGATGCGGTTCGTCTTCAGTCCTCCCGCAGACAGCGCACCGGACTGCTCACCCTCCCGTGGGACGAGCCGCTGACGGAGTGGGCCGACGACCGCATGGCCGAGATGCGCCTGCGCGGGATCTCGCGGCACATCGTGCGGTTCGTCGCCGAGGGCGGCCGATGTCTACGCCCTCAAGGAGATCAACGAGGACCTGGCCCGGCGCGAGTACCGGCTGCTGCGCGAGCTCGCCGAGATGGGTGCCGGCCGTCGAGGTGCTCGGCGTCGTCGTCGACCGCGGCGACGGACCTCGACGCCATCCTCGTCACCCGGTTCCTGGAGTACTCGGTCTCCTACCGGTCGCTGTTCTCCAACCCGCGCGGCGGCGCGCCGGCGGAGAAGCTGCTCGACGCGATGGTGGAGCTCATCGTCCGGCTGCACCTGGCCGGCTTCTTCTGGGGTGACTGCTCGCTGTCCAACACGCTGTTCCGGCTGGACGCCGGCGCGCTGGCGGCCTACCTCGTCGACGCCGAGACCGCCGACCTGCACTCCTCGCTGTCCGACGGGCAGCGCTACTACGACCTCGAGCTCGCCCGGGAGCGGGTCGGCGGCGAGCTGCTCGACCTCGAGGCCGGCGAGCTGCTGCCGCCCGACCTCGACCCGGTCGAGTTCGCCGACGAACTCGTCGGCCGCTACGAGCGCGCTGTGGGACGAGCTGACCCGCGAGGAGGTCCTGCGCCCCGAGGAGCAGCGCTACCGGATCGGCGAGCGGATCCGCCGCCTCAACGAGCTGGGCTTCGACGTCGACGAGCTGGAGCTGGTGGCCACCGGCGACGGGAGCAAGCTGCAAGATGCGGACCCGGGTGGCCGAGCCGGGCCACTTCCGCAAGAAGCTGTTCGCGCGGACCGGTCTGGACGTGCAGGAGAACCAGGCCCGCCGGCTCTGGGGCGATCTGGCGAGCTTCCGGGCCTACCTCGAGCAGAAGGGCGGCCGGTCGATCGCCGAGGCGGTGGCCGCCAACCGCTGGCTCACCGAGGTCTACGACCCGATCCTCGCGTCGATCCCGCGCCGGCTGCGCGGGCGGCTCGAACCGGCCGAGATCTTCCACGAGATCCTGGAGCACCGCTGGTTCCTCTCCGAGGCGGCCGGCCGCGACGTCGGGACGACGGCCGCGGCCCGCTCCTATTTCGCCAGCGTGCTGCCCGCCGTCCCCGAGCAGCTCACCTCGGGCGACCTGGTGACCGCCCGACTCGTGCCGGACCCGGCCGCGCCGGCATGACCCGGCCGTTGGGGCTGCCGTTCGATCCGATCGCCCGGGCGGGGGAGATCTGGGAGCGCACCTTCGGCCCGGCCTCGGCGATGCGGGTCGCGACCTCGGTGATGCGGGTCCAGCAGATCCTGCTGGCCCGCTACGACGAGATCCTCCGCCCGCAGCGCCTGACGTTCGCCCGCTACGAGGCGCTCGTCCTGCTGCGTTTCAGCCGCACCGGCGCCCTCCCGCTGCACATCATCGGCAGCCGGCTGATGGTCCACCCGACCAGCGTCGACCAACACCATCGACCGGCTGGCCGGCGACGGGTTCGTGCTGCGGCTGCCCAACCCGCGCGACGGCCGGGGGGTCCTGGCCGAGATCACCGACGCCGGCCGGGAGGCCGTCGAGCGGCGCGACGACCAGTCTGCAGGCCGCCGACTTCGGTCTCGGGGCGCTGTCGGAGGACACCCGGGCGAGCGTGTTCGACGCGCTGCGGAGCGTGCGCGCCGAGGCGGGTCGACTTCACCGACCCGCCGGAGGCTGGCCGGGTTTACTAGGACGTCCTACTATCCGAGGTGAGGGCGCCGGCCGGTCGCGGGTGCCCACCCGCGCCGCGGGAGGCACCATGGACGCTGCACAGATCGCTGCCGGTCGCGCCGCTGGCAGGAGCGCTACGACGCCGCCCGGGTGCGCGACGCCGACTTCACCACGCTGTCCGGCGTCGAGGTCGAGCCGGTCTACGGGCCCCGCCCGGGCCAGAGCCAGGACGGGTTCGAGCGGATCGGCTGGCCGGGGGAGTTCCCGTTCACCCGCGGGCTCTACCCGACCGGCTACCGCGGCCGGCCGTGGACGATCCGGCAGTTCGCCGGCTTCGGCAACGCCGCGCAGACCAACGAGCGCTACAAGATGATCCTCGCGGCCGCGGCGGCGGCGGGCTGTCCGTCGCGTTCGACATGCCGACGCTGATGGGCCGCGACTCCGACGACCCGCGCGCGCTGGGCGAGGTCGGCCACTGCGGCGTGGCGATCGACTCGGCCGCCGACATGGAGCTGCTCTTCGACGGCATCCCGCTCGACGACGTCACCACCTCGATGACGATCAGCGGCCCGGCGGTGCCGGTGTTCTGCATGTACCTCGTGGCCGCCGAGCGGCAGGGCGCCGACCTCGTCCGACGCTCGACGGCACGCTGCAGACCGACATCTTCAAGGAGTACATCGCGCAGAAGGAGTGGCTGTTCCCGCCCGAGCCGCACCTGCGGCTGATCGGCGACCTGATGGAGTACTGCGCGGCGGAGATCCCGGCGTACAAGCCGCTGTCGGTCTCCGGCTACCACATCCGCGAGGCCGGATCGACCGCCGCGCAGGAGCTGGCCTTCACCCTCGCCGACGGGTTCGGCTACGTCGAGCTGGGGCTGTCCCGCGGGCTGGACATCGACAAGTTCGCCCCCGGGCTGTCGTTCTTCTTCGACAGCCACATCGACTTCTTCGAGGAGATCGCGAAGTTCCGCGCGGCCCGGCGGATCTGGGCGCGCTGGATGCGCGACGTCTACGGCGCGAAGACCGAGCGGGCGCAGTGGCTGCGGTTCCACACCCAGACCGCCGGGGTGTCGCTCACCGCGCAGCAGCCCGACAACAACGTCGTGCGGACCGCGGTCGAGGCGCTCGCCGCCGTGCTCGGCGGCACCAACTCGCTGCACACCAACGCCCTCGACGAGGTGCTCGCGCTGCCCAGCGAGAAGGCCGCCGAGATCGCGCTGCGCACCCAGCAGGTGATCATGGAGGAGACCGGCGTCGTCAACGTCGCCGACCCGCTCGGCGGCTCGTGGTACGTCGAGGCGCTCACCGACGAGATGGAGCGGCAGGCCGAGGCGATGTTCACCCGGATCCGGGAGATGGGGACGGACGGGCCGATGACCGCCGGCCTGCTGCGCGGCATCGAGGACGGCTGGTTCACCGCCGAGATCGCCGAGTCGGCCTTCCGCTACCAGCAGCAGCTGGAGAAGGGCGACAAGAAGGTCGTGGGCGTCAACTCGCACACCTCGACCATCGAGGAGCCGCTGGAGATCCTGCGGATCGGCCACCAGGTCGAGCACGAGCAGCGCCGCGCGCTCGACCGGCGCCGGCGGAGCCGCGACGACGCCGCGGCGCGCCGCGCGGTGGACCGCATGACGGCGCTCGCCGACACCGACGAGAACCTGATCCCGGCCATGCTCGAGGCGGTGCGGGCCGAGGCGACGCTGGGCGAGATCTGCGGCGCGCTGCGGGACCTCTGGGGCGCCTACGCCGAGCCGCCGCGGTTCTGAGGCGGTGCGTGCCACCGGCGGCCGGTGCGGCAGAATCGGGTCATGCAGCCTGGTGAAGCCCCTCTGACCGGCGCCATGGCACGGGCGGTGGACCTGTCCGCGCTGAAGTCCCGCGCGGACGCGGCCGGCCGACCGTCCGGGTCCGGCTCGGCCGCCGTCGTCGACGTGACCGAGGCCACCTTCCAGACCGAGGTCATCGAGCGCTCGATGCAGGTGCCGGTGGTGCTCGACCTGTGGGCCGAGTGGTGCGGTCCGTGCAAGCAGCTCAGCCCGATCCTCGAGAAGGTCGCGGCCGAGGGCGCCGGCTCCTGGGTGCTCGCCAAGATCGACGTCGACGCCAACCCGGCGATTGCCCAGGCCCTGCGGGTCCAGGGGATCCCCGCGGTGAAGGCGGTCTTCCAGGGTCAGCTGGTCGCGGAGTTCACCGGCGCCCTGCCCGAGCCGCAGGTGCGGGAGTGGATCGGGGCGCTCGTGGAGGCCGCCGGCGGCGCGGCCCCGCAGCCGCCCGCGGACGGCGAGGGGGAGGCCCCGGCCGAGCCTCCGGCCGACCCGCTGCTGGCCCCGGTGGAGGCGGCGATGGAGCGCGGTGACCTCGACGGCGCCGAGCGCGAGCTCGAGGCGTTGCTGGCCGCCCAGCCGAATCATGTCGAGGCGACCAGGATGCTGCCGGAAGTCCGGTTGCACCGTCGCCTCGCCGACGCCGGGACCGACGCGGTCGCGCGGGCCGATGCCGCCCCCGACGATGTGGATCTGCAGCTCGCCGCGGCCGACACCGAGATCGTCTCCGACCACGTCGACGCCGGACTCGGCCGGTTGGTCGACGTCGTACGCCGGACGTCGGGCGAGGAGCGGGACCGGGTCCGCGCCCGGCTGCTCGAGCTGTTCACGGCCGTCGGATCCGGTGACCCGAGGGTGGCGACCGCCCGCCGCGCCCTGTCCGCCGCGCTGTTCTGACCGGTTACGGCCAGTTGGTGTTGCAGGCGGAGAAGCCGTCGCGGACACCGACCTGGAAGGCGTTGACCCGCTCGAATCCGGTGGTGTGCGCCAACCCGTAGAACGCCGAGTTGTTCACCCCGAGCAGCAGCGCCTGGATCGCCTCGTCGAGGTCACCGGGGGACAGCGCGAACTCGTGCTTGCCGGGCTGGGTGAGGATGTTGCTCACGTAGCCGCCGGCGTAGCAGATTGCGCCCAGCAGGGCCTGGCGTCCCCCGACCCCGCGGTGCAGGTGGGCCCGGACGGCGAACGAGTAGGCGGTCGCGAGCAGTGTCTCGATCGAGAAGTCGCCGAAGGAGCGGTACAGCGCCGGGAAGGACGAGGTGCCGTCGTAGAAGATCGTGTTGTTCGCCGCGCAGTAGGAGACACTCCGGTCGACCGGGGTCCCGCCGCAGGACGGCGGGTTGTGGTGCGGGTCGTAACTCGCGACACGGGGCCGCGGCGTCCAGCCGGGGAGGACCCGCTTCCAGAAGGCGGCGAGGTCGGCCGCTCCGAGCTTCAACGCCTGGCCGTACGGCGAATTGCCGCGGGCGCTCTGGTCCTGCTGGTCGAGATAGGGGATCTCGGTGAACGCCCGGCTGTTGCTGAAGTTCGTGGCGCTCGCGCAGTACTTCGGGCCGTGGTCGTAGCCGCTCTGGAACGCGCTGATCCGGTCGAAGGCGTTGCCGTGCGAGGAGGTGGTGTTCGGTGTCGAGCCGCGCGGGTCGGAGAAGAGCAGGTAGCCGGCCAGGGCGCGGTCGAGGTCGCCGCTGTTGATGTGGAAGTGCGGTTCGCGGCCGGCGTACGCCGACGCGGTGAATGCACCGGCGTAACAGTCCGCCTGGGTTTCGACCACGATCGTCCGGCCCGGCCGTGCGGTCCGCTCCTGGATCGCGTGTCCCCATTCGTGGGCCAGGACCAACGCGATCGTGTAGCGACCGAACCTCTTGTCCAACGCGGTGAGCAGTCCGGGCCGGTCCCAGACGACGACGTCCCGGGCCGGGCAGTAGAACGCGTTCCCCTTGACCTCACCGGCCCGTCCTGCGCACGGGATCGTTCCGCCGAGACCCGGGTCGACCGAGTAGAAGCCTCCGTGGACCGGGCGGTAGGGCTTGCCGAAGACGAGCGGCATCTCCTTCGTCCAGTAGGACTGGATGTCGGCGATCGCGTTCGCCGCGATGTGGTCGATCGACCCGTGGTCGGTGCCGTGGATCGGCACGTGCGCGTCCGGTGCGTCGCGGACCGAGGCCTGGCCCGCGAACCGGCCCGAGCCGGTGATGGTCTGCGCGCATCCGGAGAGGGCGAGACCGGCGATGGCCACCGCGGCGACGGCCGACCGTCGGGTCCGTCTGGCCATGGCGGTGCCCCCTGGCGGCCGCGGGTCGACCGCTCCGACGCTGATCCCACCATTGTGACCCGCGACCGTCCGGGACGGGCCGATTCGCCTCAGTCAGCGGCGGGACGCAGCCACAGGGCGCCCATCGGCGGCAACCGGAGCACGGTGGAGCAGGGCTGGCCATGCCACGGCTTGTCCTCGGCCTTCACCGCGCCGAGGTTGCCGACACCCGAGCCGGTGTAGTTCTCGGAGTCGGTGTTGATGACCTCGTCCCAACGACCCGGGGCGGGCAGCCCGAGGCGGTACTGCTCGTGCGGATTCCCGGCGAAGTTGGCGACGCACACGAGGATCGAGCCGTCGGCTCCGCGGCGGGCGAAGGAGAACACGTTGCCCTGCGCGTCGTTGGCGTCGATCCAGCCGAAGCCGGCCGGGTCGACGTCGAGCGTCCACAGGGCGGGCGACTCGCGGTAGACCCGGTTGAGGTCGACGATCAGCCGCTGCACGCCGGCGTGGTCGGGGTTGTCCAGCAGCCACCAGTCCAGCGAGCGGCCCTCCGACCATTCCGACTCCTGCGCGAACTCGCCGCCCATGAAGAGCAACTGCTTGCCCGGGTGCGCCCACAGGAAGGCGTAAAGCGCGCGCAGGTTGGCCAGCTGCTGCCAGCGGTCACCGGGCATCTTGCGCAGCAGGGAGCCCTTGCCGTGCACGACCTCGTCGTGCGACAGCGGCAGGACGTAGTTCTCCGAGTAGGCGTACATCATCGAGAACGTCATCTGGTTGTGGTGATACGTCCGGTGCACCGGGTCGTGGGCGAGATAGCCGAGCGTGTCGTGCATCCAGCCCATGTTCCATTTGAAGCCGAAGCCGAGCCCGCCGAGATGGGTCGGCCGGGTGACGCCCGGCCATGCCGTGGACTCCTCGGCGATCGTCACCGCACCGGGAACCCGCTTGTAGACGGTGGCGTTGGTCTCCTGCAGGAACGCAACCGCCTCGAGGTTCTCCCGGCCGCCGTACTCGTTGGGCGTCCACTCGCCCTCGTTGCGGGAGTAGTCGAGGTAGAGCATCGAGGCGACCGCGTCGACCCGCAGCCCGTCGACGTGGAACTCCTCGAGCCAGAAGAGGGCGTTGGCGACGAGGAAGTTGCGGACCTCGCGGCGGCCGAAGTTGAAGACGAACGTCCCCCAGTCCGGCTGCTCCCCGCGGCGCGGGTCGGGGTGCTCGTAGAGCGCTGTTCCGTCGAAGCGGGCGAGAGCGAACTCGTCCCGGGGGAAGTGGCCGGGCACCCAGTCGACGATCACGCCGATGCCGGCCTGGTGCAGCCGGTCGACGAGATAGCGGAAGTCGTCGGGGGAGCCGAAGCGGGACGTCGGCGCGTAGTACGACGTCACCTGGTAGCCCCAGGAGCCGCCGAACGGATGCTCGGCGACGGGCAGGAACTCGACGTGGGTGAAGCCGGTGTGGGTGACGTAGCCGACGAGCTCGTCGGCCAGCTGGCGGTAGCTCAGCCCCGCGCGCCACGAGCCGAGGTGCACCTCGTAGATGCTCATCGGCGCGGCGTGCCAGGGTGTCTCGGCACGCTGCCGCAGCCAGGCGTCGTCGTTCCATTCGTGGGACGTGGAGAAGACGACCGACGCGGTGGCCGGCGGCACCTCGGTCGCGAACGCCAGCGGATCGGCCTTCTCCCGCCACACGCTGTCGGCGCCGAGGACCTGCGAACTTGTAGTGCGTCCCGGCCCCGATGCCGGGGACGAAGAGCTCCCACACGCCGCTCGAGCCCAGCGAGCGCATCGGGTAGGCCCGGCCGTCCCAGATAGTTGAAGTCGCCGGTGACCCGGACGCCGCGCGCGTCGGGCGCCCAGACCGCGAACGCGACACCGTCCACCGGCCCACCGGGCGTGTCGTAGCGGTGCGGGTGGGCGCCCAGCACGTCCCACAGCCGCTCGTGGCGGCCCTCGCCGATCAGGTGCAGGTCGATCTCACCGACCGTCGGCAGCCACCGGTAGGGGTCGTCGGTGATGTAGGAGGCGTCGCCGTAGGTCGCCTCGACCCGGTAGTCCGTCGCGGGCCCCGGCACGGTGCCCGCGAAGACGCCGCCGTCGTGCACCCGGGCCAGCTCCACGGTCTTGCCGTCGACGACCGACCGCCGCCCGGCTCGCCGCGGGTCGCAGGGTCCGGATCGACGACCGAGTCGCCGACCGGATGGGCACCCAGGACGGAGTGCGGGTCGTGGTGTCTCGCCGGCGACCAGCCGGTCGAGTTCGTGCGCGGGCGACACGCCGGAGTTCTCAGGCACGGCCTCACGGTCTCTGCAGCTCGTGCGGTGATCGCGGTCCGAGTGAACGCCAGCGGCATGGACAGCCAGGCCGGGCCGGTTGCGGGCTTCGTAGACCGCCTCGTAGACGGCCTTGTCGGCCTCGAACGCGCGTGAGCAGCACGCCCTGGTCCCGGGGGTCGGAGCCGGACGCCTCGCCGTACCCCTCGCAGAAGCCGCTCCGGTTGCGGGTGGCCCACTCCGTCGCCCGGTAGGCGAGCTGCGGATCCTCCTGACCGTCGAGCAGGAGGGAGCGCGCGGCGTAGTCGAACGAGCGCAGCATGCCGGCCACGTCGCGCAAGGGGGTGTCCAGGGTGCGGCGCTCGGCGATCGGCTTCGCCGGCTCGCCCTCGAAGTCGAGGATCGTCCAGCCCTGCGCGGTACGGAGGATCTGGCCCAGGTGCAGGTCGCCGTGCACCCGCTGCAGGGCGTTGTCGCCGCCCAACTCCGCCATCGCGTCGTAGACGGGCGCGCAGTGCCGCGGCGTGCTCGGCAGCTCCGGCACGACGTCGCAGGCCGCGGCCAGCCGGGACCGCATCGCCGCGGCGGTGTCGGTCAGCCAGGTGCGCTCGGCGTTGCCGGTGGGCAGCACCTGGGCCAGGTCGGCGTGCACCGACGCCGTGGCGGCACCGAGCCGGTGGGACTCGGCCGCGAAGTCGCCGCCGACCTCGTCCGGGTGCAGATCGCCTCGGCGTAGAGGTCGCGCACGCTCGTCAGCGCCAGGGCCCAGCCGTCGCTGGCGGCCGGGAGGAACTTCTGGGCCATGGCGACCGTCGCCGCCTCCTCGCTGCCGGGGATGTCCACGGTGACGTAGCCCAGCAGCGGCGCGATGTGCGGGTTGTCGGTGACCCGCAGCGCATCGTGGACCTCGACGTCGGGGTTGATCCCCGGGTCGAGGCGCCGGAAGAACTTCGCGATCGTCGCCTCGCCGAAGACCAGGGAGGTGTTGCTCTGCTCCGCGGTGAGGGTGTCCCCGGGGACGTCGACCGGCAGCGCGCACCCCGGGCTCGCGGATGAAGCGCAGCGACCCGACCGCGGCATCGGCGTCCAGCAGCTGGATCCAGAAGGTGGTGGCCTCGCGGTCATGCAGCGCGTCGTGCACCCACAGCAGGGCGCCGTCCGCGGCCGTCACCTCGCCGATGAGCGCGTGCGTCAAGGACTCGTTCGTGTGCGAGCGCAGCGTCAGCGGCACGAAATAGGTGTGCTGCTCGCCGTCGTCGTAGCGCACCTCGACCAGGTGCACCCACAGCGCCGGGTCGCCGTCCTGCACCAGCTCCGCCGTGCTGTGCATCCGGGACAGTGCGCGTCCCTTGCCGCCGAACCAGCGCTGCTCGGGGATCCAGCCATCGAGCAGCCGGTCGACCTCGTCTCCCGCCGGGCTCATGCCCGCCCCTGCGGTTTCGCCAGCTCGAACCAGTAGAAGCCGTGGCCTGCGAGGGTCAGCATGTAGGGCAGCACTCCGATCTCGGGGAATCGCACCCGTCCGGTCAGTTCGACCGGGGTCCAGCCCTCGAACCGGCGCAGGTCGAGCTCGACCGGCTGCGGGAAGCGGGAGAGGTTGTTGACGCAGAGCACGACGTCGTCGCCGAACTCCCGGACGTAGCAGAGCACCGTCGGGTTGCGGGACCCGATCTCGCCGAAGGTCCCCAGACCGAAGGTGGGGTGCTCCTTGCGGACCTCGATCATCCGCCGGGTCCAGTGCAGCAGCGACGCGGTGTTGCGCATCTGCGCCTCGACGTTGACGGTCTGGTAGCCGTAGACCGGGTCCATCACGACCGGCAGGTTGAGCCGACCGGGGTCGCAGGTCGAGAAGCCGGCGTTGCGGTCGGGCGTCCACTGCATCGGGGTGCGGACGCCGTCGCGGTCACCGAGCCAGATGTTGTCGCCCATGCCGATCTCGTCGCCGTAGTAGAGGACGGGTGATCCGGGCAGCGAGAGCAGCAGGGCGGTGAACAGCTCGATCTGGTTGGTGTCGTTGTCGAGCAGCGGCGCGAGCCGGCGCCGGATGCCGATGTTGGCCTTCATCCGCGGGTCGTTGGCGTACTCGTCCCACATGTAGTCGCGCTCCTCGTCGGTGACCATCTCGAGCGTCAGCTCGTCGTGGTTGCGCAGGAAGATGCCCCACTGGCAGTGCTCCGGGATCTCGGGGGTCTGCGCCATGATCTCCGAGACCGGGAACCGTGACTCGCGGCGTACCGCCATGAAAAGGCGCGGCATCACGGGGAAGTGGAACGCCATGTGGCACTCGTCGCCCTTGCCGAAGTACTCGACGACGTCGGCCGGCCACTGGTTGGCCTCGCACAGCAGGACCCGGCCGGGGTAGTCCTCGTCGATGACCGAGCGGACCCGCCGCAGGAACTCGTGCGTCTTCGGCAGGTTCTCGCAGTTCGTGCCCTCCGCCTCGAAGAGGTAGGGCACGGCGTCGAGCCGGAAGCCGTCGATCCCGAGGTCGAGCCAGAACCGCAGGGCGTCGAGTACGGCGATCTGCACCGCCGGGTTCTCGAAGTTCAGGTCCGGCTGGTGACCGAAGAACCGGTGCCAGAAGTACTGCTGGCGGACCGGGTCGAAGGTCCAGTTGCTGACGGCTCGGTGTCGACGAAGATGATCCGGGCGTCGGGGTAGTCCTCGTCGGTGTCGCGCCAGACGTAGAAGTCGCCGTACGGTCCGTCCGGGTCGCTGCGGGAGGCCTGGAACCACGGGTGCTGGTCACTGGTGTGGTTCATGACGAAGTCGATGATGACCCGGATGCCGCGGGCGTGCGCCGCGCCGAGGAAGTCGCCGGAAGTCCTCGATGGTGCCGAACTCGGGGAGCACCGCGCAGAAGTCGCTGACGTCGTAGCCGCCGTCGCGCAGCGGAGAGGCGAAGAACGGCGGGAGCCAGAGGCAATCGACGCCGAGCCACTGCAGGTAGTCCAGCTTCTAGGTCAGGCCGTGCAGGTCACCGGTGCCGTCGCCGTTGCTGTCGGCGAAGCCGCGGACGAGGACCTCGTAGAACACCGCCCGCCGGTACCACTCGGGGTCCTGGCTGTTGGCGAGTCCGGGCAGGTGGGGCTCGCTCACCAGCTGGACCTTTCGACGGCGAAGACATGGGCCGGCTCGGTGAACGGATCCAGTCGCACGTAGTTGTGCTGACCCCAGTCGTAGCGCGCTCCGGAGAGCAGGTCGTGCACCACGAACCGCTCGGGCCAGTCGAACCCGAGGGCCGGCAGGTCGAGCGCGGTCGTCGCCTCCCGCACGCCGTGCGGGTCGAGGGAACAGATGACGAGCACGGTGTCACCGCCGACCGGGTCGCGCTTGGAGAAGGCGATCAGCTCGTCGTTGTCGATGTCGTGGAAGTGCAGGTCGCGCATCTGCTGCAGCGCCGGGTGCTCGCGCCGGATCTCGTTGAGCCGGGTGAGGTAGGGCGCGAGGCTCCGGCCGGCGCGTTCGGCGGCGGCGAAGTCGCGGGGCCGGAGCTGGTACTTCTCGGAGTCCAGGTATTCCTCGCTGCCCGGCCGCACCGCGGTGTGCTCGAAGAGCTCGTAGCCGGAATACACGCCCCAGGACGGCGCGAGCATGCTGGCGAGGACGGCGCGGATCTTGAACATCGGCGGACCGCCGTACTGCAGTGACGCATGCAGGATGTCGGGCGTGTTGACGAAGAAGTTCGGGCGCATGTGGTCCAGCGACTCGCTCAGCTCGCGCCCGTAGTCCATCAGCTCGGCCTTGCCGGTGCGCCACGTGAAGTAGGTGTAGGACTGGGTGAATCCGACCCTGCCGAGGTTGTGCATCATCGCCGGCCGGGTGAACGCCTCGGCGAGGAAGAGCACGTCCGGGTCGGTCTTCTTCACCTCCGCGATCAGCCAGTGCCAGAAGTTCAGCGGCTTGGTGTGGGGGTTGTCCACCCGGAAGACCCGCACGCCGTGGGAGATCCAGAGCCGCACGATCCGGAGCACCTCGGCGTAGAGGCCCTTCGGGTCGGTGTCGAAGTAGAGCGGATAGATGTCCTGGTACTTCTTCGGCGGGTTCTCCGCGAACGCGATCGTGCCGTCCGGCAGCACCCGGAACCACTCCGGGTGCTCGGCCGCCCACGGGTGGTCCGGTGCGCACTGCAGGGCGAGGTCGAGTGCGACCTCCATGCCCAGCTCCTGGGTGCGCGCGACGAACGCGTCGAAGTCCTCGAACGTGCCGAGCTACGGATGGATCGCGTCGTGCCCGCCCTCCGCCGACCCGATGGCCCAGGGCGAGCCGACGTCGTCCGGCCCGGCGATCAGGGTGTTGTTGGCGCCCTTGCGGTTCACCTCGCCGATCGGGTGGATCGGCGGGAGGTAGACCACGTCGAAGGCCATGTCCGCGACGGCCGGCAGCCGGTCGGCGGCCGTGCGCAGGGTGCCGGGCACCGGCCGCCCGTCGGCGTCGACACCGCCGGTGGAGCGCGGGAAGAACTCGTACCACGAGCCGTAGAGCGCCCGCTGCCGGTCCACCCAGACCTCGAACCGGGGGCTGCGGGTGACCAGTTCCCGCACCGGGTAGGCCTCCAGCAGCGTCCGCAGTTCCGCGTCCAGCGCCGGCCCGAGGCGGGCCCACAGTGCCTGACCGGCGTCCCGCAGGGCCGTGGCCGCGGCCACCACGTCGCGTCGGCGGTCCTTCGGTACGCCGCGGGCGGCCCGGACCAGCAGCCGGGCGCCCTGCTCCAGGTCGTTGGCCAGCTCCTCGGCGCCCTGGCCGGCCTCGACCTTCACGGCCACGTCGTGCCACCAGGTCGTGAGCGGGTCCGACCACGCCTCGACCACGAAGGTCCATTTCCCGGGCGACGTCGGGGACGCGGTGGCGTGCCAGCGGTCGGTACCGGGCACACCGGGCACCATCCGCAGGAACGGCGGCTTCTTCCCGTCCGGTCCCTGCCAGACCACGTTGGCGGCCACCGCGTCGTGTCCCTCCCGGAACACGGTCGCGGCGATCGGGAGCTGCTCGCCCACGACCGCCCGCGCCGGGTAGCGGCCGCAGGAAACGACGGGCGAGACGTCGGTGAGGCCAAGTCGTCCAGTCATCCCCGGTCACGCTACCGACCCCGGCCCGCGATCGCAGTTCGGGCCCGTTCGGGGCAGACTGGCCGGCATGACGGACCACGCGGTGACCGACCGGAAGCACTATCCGACCCCCGCACACGGGATCCTCGACGAGGCCCGCGCCGCGCTACCCCGGGTGCGCGACCTGCGCCGCCGCATCCACCGGTCGCCCGAGACCGGCCTGTCGCTGCCCCGCACCCAGCAGACCGTGCTGGATGAGCTCGCCGACCTCGACCTGAAGGTGCACACCGGCGAGTCCGTCAGTTCGGTACTGGCGGTGCTGCAGGGCGCCCGCCCGGGGCCGACCGTCCTGCTGCGCGGCGACATGGACGCCCTGCAGATGCAGGAGGACTCGGGCGTGGACTTCGCCTCGTCGATCGACGGGGTCATGCACGCCTGCGGCCACGACACGCACGTGGCGATGCTGGCCGGCGCCGCCCGGCTGCTCGCCGCCCGCCGGTCGGAGCTCGCCGGTCAGGTGCTCTTCGACTTCCAGCCCGGCGAAGAGGGCCTGCACGGCGCTCGCCACATGCTCGACGAGGGCCTGCTCGAACTCGCCCCACCGGTGACCGGCGCCTATGCGCTGCACATCAAGGCGACGTATCCGGCCGGCACGATCAACGTGCGGCCCGGTCCGCAACTGGCGTCGTCGGACACGCTCCGGATCGTCGTACGCGGCCGCGGCGGACACGCCTCGGCGCCGCACGACGGGCTGGACCCGGTGCCGGTGGCCTGCGAGATCGTCACCGCGATCCAGACGATGGTGACCCGGCGGTTCAGCATCTTCGACCCGGTCGTCGTCACGATCGCGCACATCGTCGCCGGGACCAGGGACAACGTGATCCCCGACTCCGCGTCGTTGGAAGGCACCATCCGCAGCCTGTCCCCGGCGGCCCGCGACGACGTGGCCGACCGGCTCCGGGGCCTGGCGCACGGCATCGCCTCGGCGCACGGGGCGACCGCCGAGGTGGAGGTCGTGCGGGGTTACCCGGTCACCGTCAACGATCCCGCCGCCGCGGCGTTCGTCGCCGAGGTGGCCGGGTCCGTGCTCGGCTCCGACGCCGTCATCGCGATGGACCACCCCGTGATGGGCGCCGAGGACTTCTCCTACATCCTCGAGCGGGTGCCCGGCGCGATGGCCTTCCTCGGCGCCTGCCCGGCGGGCGTCGACCCGGCGACGGCGCCGGACAACCACTCCAATCGCGTCGTGTTCGACGAGGACGCGATGGCGCCCGGGGTGGCCGTCTACGCCGCACTCGCACTGGAACATCTCGCAGCGGCCGAGCCGGGGTGAGTTCCGGCGCTCCGGCGAACTCCGCCAAACACGGGGGGTCTTGCGGATATCGTCGGGGCGTCGGGAGGGCGCACGCGCATGGCCGAGCGGGGCAGATCTGATCCGCCCTCCGTCGTGTCGCGCAGCGACGGTCAGGTTGTCGCGAACGTCCTCTTCGACCCGGCGACCGAGTTCGGCCGGGACCTGGCCGTCGTCGACTGGGCGTCGACTCCGTTGGGTCCGGTTTCGACATGGCCGCCCAGCCTGCGCAGCATCGTCCGGCTTCTGCTCGGTTCGCGCTTTGCGATGTGGATGGCGTGGGGTCCGGATCTGACCTTCCTGTGCAATGACGCCTACCGGCGCGACACGCTCGGGGCGAAATACCCCTGGGCGCTGGGCAAACCCGCGCGCGAGGTGTGGTCGGAGATCTGGACCGACATCGGCCCGCGGATCGAGTCGGTGATCGGGACCGGGATTGCGACCTGGGACGAGAGCCTGCTCCTGTTCCTGGAGCGCAGCGGCTACCAGGAGGAGACCTATCACACCTTCTCCTACAGCCCGATCGCCGACGACGACGGGCGTGATCAGCGGAATGCTGTGCGTGGTCAGCGAGGAGACCGCCCGGGTCATCGGGGAACGCCGGATGGCGACCGTGCGCGATCTCGGCACCGCGCTGGCCGGCGCGAGCACGCAGGCCGAGGTGTGCGCGGCTGCCGGCCGGCAGCTCGCGTCGGACGGCCGCAACCTGCCCTTCGCGCTCGGTTATCTCTTCGACGAGGACCGCGAGAACGCCGGGCTGGCGTGGACGGCCGGCGTCCCTGACGGGCACCCGGTCGCACCGGCCCGGATCCGGCTCGACGCTCCCGACCGGTCGTGGCCTGCCGATCGAGCGGGCGGGGGAACCCCGAGATCGTCGGCGACCTGTCGGCCCGATTCGGCGACCTGCCCTCGGGCGCCTGGGGCGACCCGCCGGCACGGGCGCTGGTGGTTCCCTTCACCCAACCCGGCCGGGGCACGCCGTTCGGCTTCCTGGTCGTCGCCCTGAATCCGTATCGGGAGCTCGACGCGGACTATCGCGGGTTCATCGAGCTGGTCGCCGGGCAGATAGCGGCCGCCATTACGCGCGGCCTGGCGTTCGAACAGGAGCGGAAACGGGCCGAGGACCTCGCCGAGCTCGACCGGGCCAAGACGACCTTCTTCACCAACGTCAGCCACGAGCTGCGTACGCCGTTGACGTTGCTGCTCGGTCCGGCCGCGGATGCCCTCGACGATCGGGACCAGCCGCTACCGCCCGGACAGCGAACGCGGGTCGACGTGATCAGCGCAACGCCGAGCGGCTGCTCAAGCTCGTCAACACCCTGCTCGACTTCTCGCGGATGGAGTCCGGCCAGGTCCGTGCCCGGTTCGAACCGATCGACCTGGCGCGTTACACCGCGGAGCTGGCGGCGATGTTCGAGTCGGCGCTCCAGCGGGCCGGCCTGTCGCTGACCGTCGATGCGTGATCCGCTGTCTCAGCCGGTCTACGTCGACCGCGAGATGTGGGCGAAGATCGTCCTGAACCTGCTGTCCAACGCGATGAAGGCGACGTTCTCGGGCGGCGTCACGGTCAGCCTCGACGAGACTGCGGGCGTCGCGGAGCTGTCGGTCACCGACACCGGGATCGGCATTCCGGTCGCCGAGCAGCGCCGGCTGTTCGAGCGGTTCCACCGGGTCACCGGAGCCGCGCTGCGCAGTCACGAGGGTTCGGGCATCGGCCTGGCGTTGGTCGCCGAACTGGCCGCGCTACACGGCGGGACGGTCGACGTCGCGAGTTCTCCCGGGGAGGGCAGCACTTTCACGGTCCGGGTTCCGCTCGGGTCCGGGCACCTTCCCGCCGATCAGGTGACGAACGAGCCCATCGGTGAGGTGCCGCCGGTGGCCCGGTACGGCGCGGGATACCTCGCCGAGGCGAACCGCTGGCTGGATACCACCGCGGAGCCGGTCCCGGCGGCCGAGGCCCACGCCGACAGCCCGCGGGTTCTCGTCGTCGACGACAACGCCGACATGCGCGACTACGTCAGCGATCTGCTGCAGGGCCCCTACCAGGTCGAGACGGCGGTCGACGGCGCCGAGGCGCTCCAGATCGCCCGCGCGCGGGTCCCTGACCTCGTCCTCACCGATGTGATGATGCCGCGGCTGGACGGCTTCGGCCTGCTCGGCGCAGTTGCGTGCCGACCCGCACGACAATCCATGTTCCGGTGGTCATGCTGTCGGCACGGTCTGGGGACGAGGCGACCGTCGAAGGGCTCGAGGCCGGTGCCGACGACTATCTCGTCAAACCGTTCTCGGCGCGCGAGCTGCTGGCGCGGGTGCGGGCCAACCTCGAACTGGACCGGGCCCGTCGCGTGGCCGCCGAAGTGGCCCGCAGCCGGGCACTGCTGGACCAGGCCGAGGAACTGGCCCACGTCGGCAGCTGGGAGATCGACCTGTCCGACGACAGTGTCACCGCGTCGCCGGAGTTCTTCCGGATCCTCGGGATCCCGCCGACCTACCTCGACGACGGCGGCCTGTCGTTGGCTCTGCAGTCGGTGCTGCCGGAGGACCGCACCCGGGTCGAGGCTGCGCTGGGCGAGACGAGGCGGACCGGTGCTCCCCTGGACATGGAGGTGCGGCTGCGCCACCCCGACGGCGCGGAGCGGCTGGTCCACGCGCACGGCGTGCTGCACCGCTGATCCGACGGCGCACCCGAATTCCTCCGCGGCAGCGCGCAGGACATCACCGAGCGGCGCAGAGCCGAGATCGCCCTGGCCGCGTCGGCCGCCGAGCGCGAGGCCGCCGCACGCGAGCACGCCATCGCCGAAGAGCTGCAGCGCAGCCTGCTGCCGGCCACGACGATCAGCGCCGACACCCTGGACGTCGCCGCGTACTACGCCGCCGGCGTCGAGGGGACGCAGGCGGGTGGCGACTGGTACGACGTCATCGACCTCGGCGACCGCCGCACGGCGCTCGTGATCGGCGACGTGATGGGCCGCGGGGTCCGCGCCGCGGCGATGATGGGGCAACTGCGGGCCACGATCCGGGCCTACGCGCGGCTGGACCTGCCCCCGGCGTCGCTGCTGGCGTTGCTGGACACCGCGGTGCGCGAGACGAGCGACTCCACGATCGTCACCTGCATCTACGCCGTCTATGACGCAGCGACCCAGTCCCTGACCTACGCCAACGCAGGGCACATGCCGCCATTGCTGACGCAGCCAGGGGTTCCGATGCGACGCCTCACGGCCGGCGATCCGCCGCTCGGGACCGGCTGCTACCGGGGCGACACCGAGACGGTCCCGTGGCTGTCCGGGGACCGACTCACGCTCTACACGGACGGGCTCGTCGAGCACCGTGGCAGCGACATCGACATCGGCATCGACGCACTGGAGCGGGTCCTCGACGGCACGGACGCCCCGGTCGAGGCGCTGCCGAGCGTCCTGGTCGACGCGTTGCTGCCGCACGAACCCGACGACGACGTCGCGATCCTGGCC
Source organism: uncultured Actinomycetota bacterium (assembly GCA_963828605.1). Taxonomy (GTDB): domain Bacteria; phylum Actinomycetota; class Actinomycetes; order Mycobacteriales; family QHCD01; genus DASXJE01. Next base: position 346,978 of record CAWHER010000002.1, read on the forward strand.
GCGACCCTCCGCCGAGCGGACCCCGGCAAGGACGTCGTCCTGCCGGTCCCGCCGGTCGAGGCGAGTGTGGCGAGCGCACGAGAGACGGCGGGCGCGGCGCTGTCGGAATGGGCCGTCGACGACGAAACCGAGGACGACGCCCTGCTGATCGTCAGCGAGCTCCTCACCAATGCCATCCGGCACGGCGCGGCGCCGATCGAGTTGCGCGTGCGGCTCGCCGACGAGGACCTGGTCATCAACGTCTCCGACTGCGGTACGAAACGCCCGGTGCTCCGCGAGATCGAGCCGACGGCCCCGAGCGGTCGGGGACTGCACCTTGTCGACGCGCTTGCGAGCCGGTGGGGCACCCGCCCCACCGGCTCCGGTAAATCGGTCTGGTGCACGCTCTCCGGACGACTCAACTGAGCGCAGGCCCCGGCGCGCCGCATGCGCCGCGCCGGGGGGCGATCAGTTCTCGCCGCCGGTCGGCCCCGACCCGGCCGCCTGGACGTCGAGCAGTTGGTAGCGCTCGATCGCCTCGGTGAGGGCCTCCCGCTTGACGTCACCGGTGCGGGCGAGCTCGCTGAGCACGCCCAGCACGATCGACGGGGCGTCGATGTGGAAGTGCCGGCGGGCGGCGCCGCGGGTGTCGGAGAAGCCGAATCCGTCCGTCCCGAGCGACGAGTAGGCGCTGGGCACCCACCGCGCGATCTGGTCGGGCACCGCGCGCATCCAGTCGCTGACCGCCACCACCGGCCCGGGCACGTCGGCCAGCGTCCGGGTGACGAAGGGGATGCGCTGCTCGTCGGCCGGGTGCAGCAGGTTCCACTCCTCGCAGTCCAGCGCGTCGCGGCGGAGCTCGGTCCACGACGTCGCGGACCACACGTCCGCCGCCACGCCCCATTCCTCGGCGAGCATGCGCTGCGCGTCGAGCGCCCACGGTACGGCGACGCCGGACGCCAGGATCTGGGCGTGCGGGCGGTCTCCGTTGCCCTCGGCCACCCGGTAGCGGTAGAGACCCTTGAGCAGGCCGTCGGTGTCTATCCCGTCCGGCTGCGCCGGCTGCGGCATCGGCTCGTTGTAGAGGGTGAGGTAGTAGAAGATCTCCTCGCCCTGGGGGTGTTCCTCGCTGGCGCCGTACATCCGGCGTAGCGCGTCCTCCACGATGTGGGCGATCTCGAAGGCGAACGCCGGGTCGTAGGACACGCAGGCCGGGTTGGTCGAGGCCAGCAGGTGCGAGTGTCCGTCGTTGTGCTGCAGCCCTTCGCCGGTCAGCGTGGTGCGGCCGGCGGTGGCGCCCAGCAGGAAGCCGCGGGTCATCTGGTCGGCGGCCGCCCACATCAGGTCGCCGGTCCGCTGGAAGCCGAACATCGAGTAGAAGATGTAGATCGGGATCATCGGCTCGGCGTGGGTCGCGTACGACGTCCCGGCCGCGATGAAGGAGCCCATCGCGCCGGACTCGGTGATGCCCTCGTGCAGCAGCTGCCCGGCGGTGGACTCCTTGTAGGAGAGCAGCAGGTTGCGGTCGACGGCGTCGTAGCGCTGGCCGTGCGGTGAATAGATCTTCGCCGTCGGGAAGAGCGAGTCCATCCCGAAGGTGCGCGCCTCGTCGGGGATGATCGGCACGAAGCGCCGGCCGAACTCCTTGTCCTTCATCAGGTCCTTGAGCAGCCGGACGAACGCCATCGTGGTGGCGACCGCCTGCTTGCCCGACCCCCGCTTGAGGTCGGCGTACGCCGAGTCGCTCGGGCACCTTGACCGGCCGGGGACGCACGATCCGCTTGGGGACGTTGCCGCCGAGCGCGGCGCGGCGCTCCTTCATGTAGCGGATCTCCTCGGACTGCTCGCCCGGGTGGTAGTAGGGCGGCAGCTCACCCTCGAGCTGCTCGTCGGAGATCGGCAGGTAGAGCCGGTCGCGGAACTCCTTGAGCTCGGCCTTGGTGAGCTTCTTCATCTGGTGCGTGGCGTTGCGGCCCTCGAAGTCGCTGCCCAGCGTCCAGCCCTTGATGGTGTGGGCCAGGATCACCGTCGGCTGGCCGACGTGCTCGCGGGCCGCCTTGAATGCGCTGTAGACCTTGCGGTAGTCGTGCCCGCCCCGGGAGAGCCGGCGCAGATCGTCGTCGGAGAGGTGCTCGACCATCTTGCGCAGCCGCGGGTCGGTGCCGAAGAAGTGCTCGCGGATGTAGTCGCCCGTGCTCGACGGAGTAGGTCTGGAACTGCCCGTCGGGGGTGGTGTTCATCGCGTTGACGAGGACACCGTCGACGTCCTGGGCCAGGAGCGGGTCCCAGTCGCGGCCCCAGATCACCTTGATGACGTTCCAGCCGGCGCCGCGGAAGTAGGCCTCCAGCTCCTGGATGATCTTGCCGTTGCCGCGCACCGGTCCGTCGAGGCGCTGCAGGTTGCAGTTGATGACGAAGGTGAGGTTGTCCAGCTCTTCGCGGGCCGCGACGCCGATCGCGCCGAGCGCCTCGGGCTCGTCCATCTCGCCGTCGCCGAGGAACGCCCAGACGTGGCTGCGGCTGGTGTCCTTGATCTGCCGGTTGAGCAGGTAGCGGTTGAAGCGGGCCTGGTAGATCGCCTCGATCGGGCCCAGACCCATCGACACGGTCGGGAACTCCCAGAAGTCCGGCATGAGCCGCGGGTGCGGATAGCTCGGCAGGCCGCCGCCGGGATGGGACAGTTCCTGCCGGAAGCCGTCGAGCTGGCTCGAGGACAGCCGGCCCTCGAGGAAGGCCCGCGCGTAGATGCCGGGCGAGGCGTGCCCCTGGAAGAAGATCTGGTCGCCGGACTCCCCGCCGTGGTCCTTGCCGCGGAAGAAATGGTTGAAGCCGACCTCGTAGAGGCTCGCCGAGGAGGCGTAGGTGGCGATGTGCCCGCCGACCCCCAGGTACTTGTTCGCCCGGGAGACCATGATCGCGGCGTTCCACCGGATGTAGGCGCGGATCCGCCGTTCGACGTATTCGTCGCCGGGGAACCACGGCTCCCGCTCCGGCGTGATGGTGTTGATGTAGTCCGTGCTGCGCAGCGCGGGAACGCCGACCTGGCGCTCCCGGGCGCGCTCCAGCAGCTTGAGCATGAGGTAGCGGGCCCGCCCGCGGCCCGCGACGTTGACGGCGGCGTCAAGCGAGGTCAGCCACTCCTGGGTCTCCTCGGGGTCGACGTCGGGGAGCTGACTGGGCAGGCCATCGGTAATGACACTGAAGCGCTCGGGGGTCACGGGTCGCGTTCTCCTCGTTGGGGCTCGGCGGTGCTGCCACCTACTATCCTCGCTGCTCCGGGTCGACCGGCGCGCGGTGCTCCTGGTGGGGTTCCGTAGCCTCGTGCGGACCCGGGCCCGAGTCTTGCGTAACCGGAGCCGCGGACCCGCCCCGGGCCGTAGTGTGTTGTTGCTATGAGTACCACCGTGGAACGACCCGTGAGACGAGCCGTAGGACGAATTCGTGGAGGAGTGCAGAGGTGAGCCCCACCGCTGATCAGGCGGACGGTCCAACCCTGGCGGCGCGCCTAGGCGTGCAGCCCGGAATGGTTGTCCAGGAGCTGGGCTACGAGGCCGGCGACGCGGACGAGCAGGTCCGGTCGTCGATCGTCGAGCGTTCCGGGAGCGATCTCGTGGGGGAGGACTCCGACGAGGTCGTCGACGTGGTGCTGCTGTGGTGGCGCGGCGAGGACGGCGACCTGGTCGACGCTCTCGTGGACGCCATCGGGCCGCTCGCCGACAACGGCGTGGTCTGGCTCTTCACCCCCAAGGTCGGTCGGACCGGCCACATCGAGCCCTGGGACATCAGCGAGGCGGCACCGACCGCCGGCCTGTCCCAGACCAGCACCCTGTCGGTGGGCCGCGACTGGTCCGGCGTCCGACTGGTGGCACCGAAGGCGGCCCGCTCCAAGCGCTGATCACCGCCGTGGCATGCTCGGGACCGCTGTCATCGTCCCCGTCCACTGCTCTGATCGCGAGGAGAGACCACCGATGATCGTCGAGGTGGGTGCCCAGGCACCGGACTTCACGCTCAAGGACCAGAACGCCGAGTCGATCACGCTGTCGTCGTACCGCGGGTCGAAGAGTGTGCTGCTGGTCTTCTACCCGTTCGCCTTCAGCGGGATCTGCACCAGCGAACTCTGCCAGGTGCGCGACGATCTGCCGCGCTACCAGAACGACGAGGTGCAGGTGCTCGCCGTCAGCACCGACCCCGTCTTCTCGCTCAAGGCCTTCGACGACGCGCAGCAGCTCGGCTATCCGCTGCTGTCCGACTTCTGGCCGCACGGCGAGATCGCCCGCGCCTACGGCGTCTTCAACGAGGCATCCGGCATGGCCAACCGCGGCACCTTCCTGATCGACCGGACCGGCACCGTGGCCTTCGCCGAGATGAACCAGCCCGGCGAACGCCGTGATCAGGCCGTCTGGAGCAAGGCGCTGGAGCAGCTCGCCGCCTGATTCGAACCCTGCCGGCCGCCGGCGCGCCGGGGGCGCCGCCGGCAGCCGGTAGGCTCGGGCTCTTCCCGGGCGCGTAGCTCAGCGGGAGAGCACCCGCCTTACAAGCGGGCGGTCGCTGGTTCGATCCCAGCCGCGCCCACCGGCTCGGAGATCGCTGATCCCTCCACACGCGGAGAAACGGGCGGTATCCCCATGCGGAAGCTCACCATCACGGCGGTCGACGTGCTGGCCGTCCGGGGCCCGGCCGTGCCCGGCGCGCCGGTCTTCACCCAGGGCCAGGCCAAGCTGATCCACGCCTACCCCGAGCACGGGCCCGACCTGGACCGCGTCCCGCAGCCCCGGATCGAGCCCGGCCCGCCGCTGCGGGAGGCTCTCTACCTGCGGATCGGCACCGACCGGGACGTCGAGGGCTTCTACGGCCCCATCGACCGGGAGGCCGCCTGGCCGATCACTGACCTGCTGGCCGGCTTTCTCGTCGGTCAGGACGCGCTCGCCGGGACGGTCGTCTGGGACAAGCTCTACCGGCTGGACCGGCACGCCCGCCACGGCCACCTGAAGATGGCCATCAGCGCGGTGGACAACTGCCTGTGGGACCTGCGCGGCAAGGCCTTCGACGCCCCCGTCTACCAGTTGCTCGGCGGACCGGCCCGGGACCGGATCCCGGCCTACGCCTCCACCCTGGGGACCTCGCACGAGCCCGCGGAGGTCCAGGCGCTCGCCCAGCGGCTGGCCAAGGAGGGCTACGCCGCCCAGAAATGGTTTCTGGCCCACGGCCCGGGCGCCGGCGCGGAGGGGCTGGCCCGCAACGTCGGGCTGGCCGAAGAGGTCCGGGCGGCGGTCGGGCCGGGCACGAGGCTGATGTTCGACGCCTTCATGGGCTGGGACCTCGCGCACGCCCGCGACTGGGCCCGCCAGGTGGAGAGCCTCTCCGTGTCGTGGCTGGAGGAACCGTTCTCGCCGACCCAGTACCCGGCCTTCGTCGAGCTGCACCGGGCGACGCGGGTCCCGCTCGCGGCCGGTGAGCACCTCTACGACCGGGCCGATGTGCTGCCCTATCTGCGGGACGGCACCCTGACGGTCCTGCAGTGCGATCCGGAGTGGTGCGGGGGAGTCACCGACCTGGTCCGGATCACCTCCCTGGCCGAGACCTACGGCGTGCCGGTCATCCCGCACGGTCACGGGGTGCACGCCGCCCTGCACGTCGTCGCCAGCCAGTCCCCGGCGACCTGCCCCATGGTCGAATACCTGCTGCTGGCGATGCCGACCCGCTACCAGTTCGAGAAGCATCCGCCCGCGCCGGAGGGCGGCAGCATGGCGTTGCCCCAGGGACCGGGGTTCGGCATCGAGCTCGACGCCTCCCGGATCACCTCGACGCGCCCCTGGACCGGCGCCGGGCCCGCCGCCTGAGGCCTGCCGCTCACCGGGTCGGCAGCGGGATCCGCCAGACGCTGCGGCCGAACGTCGCCGCGTAGAGGGTCCCGTCGTCGCCGCTGATCTTCACGTCCAGCACGGGGGTGTCGGGGAGCCCGCCGCCCACCCGCTTCCAGTTCCGCAGGCCGTCGCCGGCGAAGAAGACGCCGAGGTCGGTGGCTGCGTAGATCTGGTGGCGTGGCTGGTCGTAGGTGAGCATCTCGACCGGGGCGTTGGGCAGCAGGCCGCTGACGTTCTGCCAGGTCCGCCCGCCGTTCGTGGTCTCCCAGACGTTGGCCGAGGAGTCACCCTCCCGGTAGCCGGAGTAGGCGACGTAGACGTGGTCGGCGTTCGTCGGGTCGACGACGATGGAGTTCACCCACCGCGTGGGAAGCAGGCTGTGGCTGAACATCGTCCAGTTGGCGCCGAGGTCGGTCGTCTTCCACAGGTTGCCCGTGTCGGTGCCGACGTAGATCGTGGCGGGATCGGTCTTCGACGGCGCGATCCAGGTGATGGTGGCGTATTCCCCGCCGTAGAAGGGGCCCTGGTCGTTCTCGTCCGGCGGCACCGGTCCGGTCAGGTAGTCCCCGGGCGGGCTGATCTGGTCGAAGGTCTTCCCGCCGTCGGTGGACCGGTCGAGCACGTTGCCGCCGAAGTACACGACGTCGTGGTTCGTCGGGTCGAGCACGATCGGCGCGTCCGTGGTGATCCGGGTCGAGTGCCGTGTCCCGAACGCCGTGCTCGTCTGCGTGCCGTTCGCGTCCTGGTGCCGGTGGCAGACCCCGACCTGGGAGCACTCGTAGTAGATGGTGTGGTCGGTCGGGTCGATGAGCACCTCGTGCCCGTCGCCCCCGCCGTAGGCGTTCCACTGGGTGAGGTTCTGCGGTGGCTGGGTGTCGGTCCACGTACGCACACTGCCGTTGTCCTGCAGTCCGGTCGCGAGCCGTTGCGGGTCGTCGGCGGCCACGGCGAGGTGGTAGGACTGGTTGAACGGCTCGTACGTCGCGTGGATCCACGAGCCGGTCTGGCCGTTGGACTCCGATCGGTAGATGCCGCCGTCGTTGCCGACGTAGACGCGGTAGGGGTGCCGCTGACGATCCGGATCCCACGCCATCGCGTGCTGGTCGGCGTGCACGCCGCTCGAGGTGTGCCAGGTGGCGCCGCCGTCGCCGGACTCACGCAGGCTCACATCGGCGTTGAACAGATGGTTCTCGTCCTTGGGGTCGACCCAGAGGCGCCCGAACCACCATTCGTAGCCGCTGTTGCCGCCGGCCCGCCCGCCCGGCGTGAACGAGTCACCGCCGTCGTTGGAGACGTAGAAGCCCTTGTCCAGGCCGTACTGGGTGCCGCTGACGACGTAGACGCGCTTCGGGTCGCTCGGAGCGATGGCCACCCCGATCCGGCCCAGGCTGGGGTCGCTGGTCAGCCCCGAGCCGGACTCGTCGGTCGCGGCGGTGCCGGTCACGTTCTGCAGCCGCGTCCAGTGCGTCCCGCCGTCCTCGGAGCGGAAGAGGCCGGACCCGACGCCGCCGTAGACCCGGGCGCCGTTGTTGCGGTGGTGGTCCCACAGCGTGGCGAAGACGCGGTTGTGGTCGGACGGGTCGATTGCCAGGTCGACGCCGCCGGTGGTCGCGTTGGGGGTGGGCAGGACGAGGTCCCACGCCCCGTTGCCGCCCAGCCGATAGATCCCGCGCTGACTCGACGTGCCGGACAGGTTGCCGGCCGCCGCGACGAAGACCCGGCCCGGGTCGGTCGGGTCGACGACGATCTTGCCGATCGCTCCGCTGTCCGGAAGTCCGGCCGACGTCCAGTGCGCGCCGCCGTCGGTGGATGAGTAGACCCCGTTGCCGAAATAGGTCAGACCGCCGCCGGACGGGTTCGCCTCGCCGGTTCCGGCCCACAACCTGCCGTCCGGGCCGATCGCCAGGGCACCGATGGTCTGGGTGTTCTGCGCCGGCCAGGCCGGGCGGAAGGTGTTGCCGGCATCGGTGCTCTTCCAGATGCCACCCCCCGAGGCGGCGATGTAGAGCGTTCCGGTGTGCCGGGGGTCGGGGACGAGTTCGGTCACCCGGGCTCCGATGTTCGTCGGGCCGACGAGGCTCCAACGTCCGCCGCTGGCCTTCAACGCCTGGGCCTGCCGGACGCCGCGCCGGACCTCAGCGGCCGTCACGGGCTGATCCGAGGTGAACTTGCGGGTGAGGTAGTCCGCGGGCGCCTGGGGACCGCCGTCCTCTTCCCCGCCGTCAGCCGTATCGCCGTCGGCCCTGTCCCCGTCGGCCTTGTCCCCGTCGGCCTTGGCGCCGCCGTCCGGCCCGCGATCGGCGTCCTCGTGCGACGTGCTCGCCGCGTGCCTGGTGCTGGCGACGCCCGTCGCCGGGTGCGGGCCGGACGTGCACCCACCTAGCACGGCCGCGACGGCCGAGACGGTGACGAGAAGCAGTGCTGGCCGACGGATGAGGGACATGCCGAGCCTCCCTGGACCGCTCGGTTGCGGACGGTGCGCCGAGCGCGTCGGACCGTAGGCCCATCGGGTGGAGCGCCGCAAGACCTCCGGCGTCAGCCCCGGCCCGCCGGATTCCCGGCGGCGTGTTGGATCGGTGGCGGGATGGTCGGGGTAGCGCTGTTGAGGATCGCCGCCGTGAGCGCTTGCGCCGGGCCGCGCGGTGCGCGCGGGTTCGTGAGCAGGGTCAGGTCGACGTTGCCGAGCTGCGGCAGCTTGTGCTGGCCGGAGAGCTGCACGAGGTCCGGCGGGATCAGGCTCTGTGCCAGGACGGCGACACCGAGCCCGGCGCGGGTCGCGGCGAGGATCCCGTTGACCTCCTTGGTGTTGCAGGTGATCCGCCAGGTCCGCCCGGCCCGCTCGAGGGCGCGCAGAGCGACCTCGCGCGACAGGCTCGGCGCCTGGTAGGCCACCAGGGGCACCGGCTTGCCCGGCTCGATCGACGTGCGCTCCAGGCCGACCCAGACCATCCGATCCCGGCGGACCAGTTGGCCGCGGCTGTCGCCGGGCTCGTTCTTGACGAAGACCAGGTCGAGGTGGCCGGAGTTCAGCCGACGACGCAGGATGCCGCTCTGCGTCACGGTGAGCTCGAGGTCGATCCGCGGGTGGAGCGCCCGGAACTCGCGGAGGATCCGGGGGAGCTGGGTCAGGGCCAGGTCGTCGGAGGCGCCGAAGCGCAGTCGTCCGCGGAGCGCGGCGCCGGCGAAGTAACCGGTCGCCTGCTCCTGGGCCGCGAGGATGGTCCGGGCGAACCCCGCCATGGCCTCGCCGTCCTCGGTGAGCAGCACCGTCCTGGTGTCCCGGGCGAACAGCCGGCGTCCGACCGACTCCTCGAGCCGGCGGACGTGCTGGCTGACCGTGGGCTGGCTGAGCTCGAGTCGCTGACCGGCCTGGGTGAAGCTGAGCGACTGCGCGACCGCCAGGAAGGTCCGGAGCAGCACGGGATCCAGCATGGGGACAACCTTCTATTGGGCAACGTAATGAGATTAATAGCCCATATGAGCTATCGCAATGGTCGGATGTTACGGAAAACTGGCGTCGCACGAAGAAAAGAAGACGACCAGCTAGCGGGGGCTTACACCTTGCTCACCTCGGGAGAGACAACCCGACAGTCCACATTCGCCTCACTGCAGATCCCGAACTTCCGGCTCTTCGCGGCATCCCAGGTGCTCTCCAACACCGGGGCCTGGATGCAGCGCGTCGCCCAGGACTGGGTGGTGCTGGAACTGACCAACAGCCCGACCGCGGTCGGCATCACGACCGCCATGCAATTCCTGCCGATGCTGGTGTTCGGGCTCTTCGGCGGCCTGATCGCGGACCGCTACCCGAAGCGCCGGCTGCTGCTCATGACGCAGTCCTGCGCAGCACTGCTCGCGGCCACGCTCGCCCTGCTGATCCTGAGCGGGACGGTGGCGGTCTGGGAGATCTACCTGGTCGCGTTCCTTCTCGGCCTGGTCACCGTGGTCGACAATCCGACCCGGCAGCTCTTCGTCAACGAAATGGTCGGACCGCGCTACCTGCGCAATGCGATCAGCTTGAACTCCTCGGTGTTCCAGTTGGGCGGGCTGATCGGCCCGGCGATCAGCGGTCTGCTGATCAACGTCGTCGGCGCCGGCTGGTCCTTCGCGATCAACGCGCTGTCCTACGTCGCGGTGCTCACCGCCCTCACCCTGATCAACACCGAGGCGCTGACCCCGATCGTCCCGACTCCACGGGCGCCCGGGCAGCTGCGCGAAGGCCTGGCCTACGTCGCCAACCGGCCCCAGCTGATCTGGCCGATCGTCCTCGTCGCGTGCGTCGGCTCGATCGGACTCAACATGCCGATCGTGCTCTCCACCTACGCCAAGAACGTCTTCCACACCGGCCCCGGTGGCTATGGACTCCTCAACTCGATGCTGGCGCTGGGATCGATGGGTGGCGCCCTCTTCTCGGCCCGCCGGACCTCCAACCGCCTGAGATCGCTGGTGGCCGCCGCCGGCGTCTTCGGGGGGCTCGAGGCCGTCACGGCACTGGCCCCCAACCCGGAGACCTACGCTCTCCTGCTCGTGGCGGTCGGGGCGGCGGCACTGACCTTCCTGACCGCGGCGAACAGCGGCGTCCAGTTGGCCACCGAGGACACCATCCGCGGCCGGGTGATGAGCCTCTACATGCTCGTCCTCATCGGAGGTACGCCGCTCGGCGCGCCGGTGATCGGGCTCGTCACCGAGCACATCGGGCCGCGGTTCGGCATGCTCACCTGCGGCACGGTCCCGGCGCTGGCCGCCGTCGGGGTGGCGCTGTGGCTCAAGCACAGTGCCCACCTCAGGCTGCGGATCACGCGGCACCCGGTCCAGGCCCGACAGCTGATCACCGTCGGCCCGCGGCTTCCGTAGTGGGGGGCCGGGGGATCCGCGGCTCCGCTGGTGCCCGGGCGGCGTTGTTAGTACGGTCCCGGATGGAACAAGCTCGCTCGATCCCGGCATCGGCGAGCTGACGTCGGACAATCGGAAGAGGAGTACAGGCGTGGCGGCTGCACCGGAGATCCGAGTGCGCGTTTGGTCCGAGCACACCGCGAGGCGTGCCTACTACCCCCACGACATCAACGGCGCTGTCGCCGAAGGCCTCCGCCTCGTCGACGGCCTCAACGTCACGACCGCCGAGCTGGTCGACGAGGGCGACGGTGTCCCCGAGACGGAGCTGGCCCGCACCGACGTGCTCGTCTGGTGGGGGCACCAGCTGCATCGCTACGTCGCCGACGACGCGGTCGACCGCGTCGTACGGCACGTCCGGGAGCGGGGGATGGGTTTCGTCGCCCTGCACTCGGCGCACATGTCCAAGCCGTTCACCCGGCTGATCGGGGACGACGGCGGCCTCGGCGGGGTGGAGGTCGATGCCGGCGCGGAGCGCATCTCCGTCGAGGATCGGACTCACCCGATCGCCGAGGGCGTCGACAAGATCGAGCTCGCCAAGGAGGAGAGCTACAACGAGCCGTTCAACTGCGGCAAGCCCGAATCCGTGGTGTTCCGGTCGGTCTTCGACAACGGCCACGAGTTCCGCTCGGGACTGGCCTACACCGTCGACAACGGGCGGGTGTTCTACTTCCGTCCCGGGCACGAGACCTACCCGGCGTTCGCCGACCCGATGGTGCGCCGGGTGATCCGCAACGCGGTCTACTGGACCGCCAAGCGCACCTGATCTGGCACGATCTCTGGTTCACGCAAGCCGATCCCTTTCTTTGGAGCTGTGAATGACGGTCAACGTCGGACTCATCGGTGCCGGCGGCATCGCGAATGCGCACATGAAGGGCTACCTGGCGATCCCGGACGCCGCACGGGTGACCGCGGTCGCCGACGTCGTCGCCGAGAACGCCCAGAAGCGGGCCGAGCAGGCCGGCGGGGCGAAGGTCTTCAGTGACTACCGCGAGATGCTCGCCGCCGCGGACATCGACGCCGTCGACATCTGCCTGCCGCACCACCTGCACGCCGACGCGATCGTCGCCGCGGCCGCCGCGGGCAAGCACATCCTCTGCGAGAAGCCGCTGTGCCTCACCACCGAGGAGGCCGAGCGGGTCCGCACCGCCGTCAAGGACAGCGGTGTCACGCTCATGTGCTCGCACAACCAGCTCTTCATGCCGCCGGTGGCGCGGGCCCGTGCGCTGCTCGACGAGGGCGTCCTCGGCGACACCTACGAGCTGCGTACGACGGACAGCTTCTTCAGCCATCTCGACCCGGAGAACATGGGCTGGCGCGCGCACCGCGAGACCAGCGGCGGCGGCGAGCTGATCGACACCGGCTACCACCCGACCTACCTGCTGCTCCACCTCGCGGGCAGTACGCCGGTCGAGGTGTTCAGCATGCTCAGCACGCACCGGCTGACCCATTCCGAGGGCGAGGACTCGGCGCAGGTGCTGGTCCGCTTCGCCGACGGCAAGGTCGGCACCATCGTGACCAGCTGGGCCTACGAGCCGGCCGCGTGCACCGAGCGCTTCTCGATCGTCGGCGAGCAGGGCAGCCTGTGGAGTGACGGCAGCAGCCTGCACCTGAAGAAGCGCGGCGAGGACGACACGGCGACCGAGCTGCCCCAGGTGCAGACGATCCCGGCCGCGGTGGAGGCGTTCATCGAGTGCGTCCGGGAGGGCACCCGGCCGCTCAACACCGAGACCGAGGGGATCGACGTACTCAAGGTGATCCTGGCCGCCTACAAGTCGGCCGAGGAGCGCCGCGTCGTCGCACTCTCGGAGCTGTAGCCGCCGTACGGCGGGTCGGGCGCATGAGCGAGGCTCCGTTGGAGCGGTTGCGGACGCTGTGCCTCGTGCTGCCCGAGGTGACCGAACGCCTGAGCCACGGCGAGCCGACCTGGTTCGTGCGCGGCAAGAAGACGTTCGTGATGTTCGCCGATCATCACCACGACGACCGGCTGGCCTTCTGGTGCGCCGCGCCGCCCGGCGCCCAGGAGGCGATGGTCTCCTCCGAGCCGGAGCGCTACTTCCGGCCGCCGTACGTCGGCCCCCGCGGCTGGCTCGGCGTGTGGTTGGACGTGCCGGCGGACTGGGACGAGATCGCCGGCCTGGTGGCCGACGCCTACCGCGTGGTGGCGCCTGCCCGGCTGGTCGCCGAGCTGGATGCGCGGGCCTGAGCCCCGATCAGGTGCCGGCGGACGCCGCGCTGCGGATGAGCGGGAGCCGGTCGCGGGTCTCGGCGTCGGCAGGGGTGTAGACCACGATCCGGCACTCGGGCATGTCGGCGACGGCCAGGCTGGTGGACTGCAGCCGCAGCAACCCGGCCACCGGGTGCCGGAACACCTTGGTGCGGGCTCCGGGCCGGGCGACGTCGTGCCGGGCCCACATCTGCGCGAACTCCGCGCTGCGCGCGCAGAGCCGCCGGATGAAGTCCGTCCATGCCGGCTCGCCCAGGTGCTGCCCGAACGACGCCCGCAGGGTCGCGACGACCCGCGGCATCTCCTCGTCGAAGTTGACGATCCGCTGCCGGGCGTCCGGCTCGGCGAAGGAGCACCACAGCACGTTGCGCAGCTCGCACGGCATCGCGTGCCACCGCCAGAAGAGGTCCTCGTGCACGGAGTTGGCCGCGAGGACGTCGAACCGGGCATTCTGCAGGGACGCGGCCAGTGGCTCGAGCTTGGCGAGGATCTCGTGCACCGCCGGTGAGACGGACTCCATCGCGATCTCCGCCGGGGCGGCCGGGATGTCGGCCAGTCGGTAGAGGTGCTCCCGCTCGGCGCCGTCCAGCCGCAGGGTTCGGGCCACCGCGTCGAGCACCTGCACGCTCGCATGGATCGGGCGACCCTGCTCGAGCCACGTGTACCAGGTCACCCCCACGCCGGCGAGCTGGGCGACCTCCTCGCGGCGCAGTCCGGGCGTCCGCCGGCGCAGTCCGGGCGGCAGCCCCACGTCGCCCGGGGTGATCCGGGACCGGCGGGCCCGCAGGAAGGCCGCCAGCTCGCTCCGCCGCTCGGTCCGCCCGCGGGCCGGGCCGGCTGCGTGGCCGATCCCGGAAATCCCGCTCGACGCTGTCCCGCCCGACAGGTCCGGGGTCGCCTCGGTGCTCACGGCACCATGATGGCCGATCCCCGTTCCTGGTACCAGGTACTGGCAGTACCAGTGTCAGCAGGCTCTCACCGCGGGCCGGCGGCGCGACGCACCGTCGAAGCATGACCACGACAACGCTCCGACCGGGCTCGCCCACCGCCGACGTCCCCCCTGCACCGAGTCCCGGCCCCGACGAGCGGGCCGACCGGCGCCGCTGGGCGATGCTCGGGGTCCTGGCCGCCGGGGCGTTCATGGTGCTGCTCGACGCCACCATCGTGAACGTCGCGCTCCCGACGCTGCGGACCGACCTGCACGCCTCCGGCTCGGCGCTCGAGTTGATCGTCTCGGGTTACGCCGTCACCTACGCGATGCTGCTGATCACCGGAGCCCGGCTCGGCGCGCTGTTCGGCAGCCGCCGGCTCTTCCTGATCGGCCTCAGCGTCTTCACCCTCGCCTCGCTGGCCTGTGGTCTCGCGCCGGGCACGGCCTCCCTCATCGTCGCCCGGTTCGTCCAGGGCGCCGGCGCGGCCGCGATGGTGCCCCAGATCCTGAGCGTCATCCAGCGGCAATTCACCGGGGCGACCCGGGCCCGCGCGCTCGGCGTCTACTCCGCCGTGATCGCAGTAGGGGCGGTGTCCGGGCAGGTACTCGGCGGCGTGCTGATCAGCGCGAACCTCTTCGGCGAGGGCTGGCGGCCGGTCTTTCTGGTCAACATCCCGGTCGGCCTCGTGATCGCCGCGCTGACCGTGCGACTCGTCCCCGCCGATCGCGCCCCGGCCGGGCGCCGCATCGACGTTCCCGGCCTGCTCACGGGGTCGGCCGCGGTACTGCTGGTCGTCCTGCCGCTGGTCCTCGGGCGGGAGCAGGGGTGGCCGTGGTGGACCTGGACGAGCCTGACCGCCGGCGCGGTGATGGCGGCCTGGTTCATCCGCATCGAGCGGGCGGCCACCGCCCGCGGCGACGACCCGCTGGTCGACCTCCGGGTGGTACGCACGCCCGGGATGGCCGCCGGCATGGCCACTCTGGCGGTCGCGATGATGGGCTACGGCGGATTCCTCTTCAGCTTCGCCCTGCACCTGCAGGGCGGACTGGGGGAGAGTGCGCTGCGGGCGGGACTGACGTTCGCGCCGGCGGCGGCCGCGTTCGGTGCGGCCAGCTACTGGTGGCGTCGCCTGCCCAGCCGCATGCACCACGGCATCACCCCGGCCGGGTTCGTCCTGGCCGCGCTGGGCTACCTCGCGATCGCCGCCGACCTGCACGGCGGCGGCCGCGGAGGGCTGTGGCTGGAGGTCGTCCTGGTCGGACTCGGTGCCGGACTCGGCTTCGGCTTCGGCCCGTTGCTTTCGCAGGCGCTGGTCCACGTGCCGGCGGTCAAGGCGCCCGACGCCAGTGGACTGCTGACGACGACGATTCAACTCGCCCAGGTCGTCGGGGTGGCGGTGTTCGGCAGCCTGTTCCTCAGCCTGGCCACGCATCCCGCGGCGCATGCGTCCGCGATCGCCGTGTCGACCGTCGACGCGAGCCTCACCGGGCTGACGGTGGTGGGGATCGCCGGCGCGCTGCTGCTCGCCCGCACGGTCCGTCGCGCCGCCCGCGAGGAGGCTGCGACGGCCGGCCGCGCGTAGTCCGGGCGGGTGTCCCGTCCCGGACTCCATGATCGTGATCGGAAAAAGCCGCGAAACGCCGTGCGGATCCGATCACGATCATGGAACGTCGGGCGTCGTGACCGGGCCGGGGCGGATCAGGCGAGGAGGCCCGCGTGGCTGAGCTCGTGCGACAGCAGCCACCGCTTGGCGTCGAGGCCGCCGCCGTAGCCGGTGAGCGAACCGTTCGCGCCCACCACCCGGTGGCACGGCACGATGATCGAGATCGGGTTCTGACCGTTCGCGAGGCCGACCGCCCGGAATGCGGTCGGCGCGCCGATCGTCGCGGCCACCGTCCCGTACGTCGTGGTCCCGCCGTAGGGGATCCGGACCAGGGCTGCCCAGACCTTCCGCTGGAATGCCGTGCCGACGGCGCCCAACGGCAGGTCGAACTCCTGCCGCGCGCCGGCGAAGTACCCGTCCAGCTGGGTGCGCACGTCGTCGAAGGCGGCGTCGTCCGGCTGCCACCCGCTGTGGGCGGCGGTCGCATGCCGACCCGTCGGGAGGTACAGGCCGGTCAGACCGCCGGGCCGCCCGGACGTCGGGTCGCGGTCGTTCCGCACCACCACGAGATCGCCCAACGGCGACGGGATACGGCTGCAGATCATCGGGTCCTCCTCACCAGCGCGCGGGCGGGTGCCAGGTCGTGCCGGCCGCCCGGTCAGTGTGCGGCCTCACCCGCACGATCACCGGCGGGAATCGGACGGCACCGGTGCGGATGGCCCGACCGGTATCCCGGCGGCGACGGCGGCCTCCCGGTAGGCGGTGGCCAGGCTGGACACCGTCGCATGCGCGTTCAGCCCGCTGGGATTGGGAAGGACCCACAGTTGCGAGGACCCGATGTCGCCGGGCTGACGTCCCGCGACGGCACGGCGGCGGTCGAATGCGACGCGGTACGCGCTGATCCCGAGGATCGCCACCACGGCCGGTCCGAGCGCCGCCACCCGGCGGCGTAAGCCCTCGGCGCCGGCCACGAGTTCGGCCGGTTCGATCTCGTCCGCGCGGGCTGTCGCGTGCGGGACGAGGTTGGTGATGCCGATGCCCCGGTCGTGCAGATGGGCGATGTCGGCTGCGGTGAGTCCCGCGGAGGCGTCGATCTGGTGATCGGTGATTCCGGCCCGGTGGAGGGCCGGGTAGAACCGGTTGCCCCGGCGGCCGAAGTGACTCTGGACCGCGACCGTCCACAGCCCGGGATTGATGCCGACGAACAGCAGTCGCACGTCGGCACCGAGCAGATCGGGCAGGGTCCGGCCCCGGTAGGTCTCGAGCTGGCCGGGGGTGAATCCCACCGCCTCACCCTAGGGATCGGGCACTAGCCTGTCGGGGTGCCGCCCCTCGCCGACGTCGTCGCCGCCCTCGACGCGCTCTACGACCCGCGCCGGGCGGAGCCCTGGGACGCGGTCGGTCTGGTCTGCGGCGACCCGGCGCAGGAGGTACGCCGGATCCACTTCGCCGTGGATCCGGTGGCGGCCACGGTGCGGGAGGCGATCGACGGCGGGGCCGACCTGCTGGTCACCCACCACCCGCTGCTCCTCCGGCCGGTCCACGGGGTGCCGGCGTCCTCGCCCAAGGGGCGGCTGGTCCACGAGCTGATCCGGACCGGTACCGCCTTGTTCGTCGCGCACACCAACGCCGACGTCGCGCGTCCCGGGGTCTCCGACGCCCTCGCGAAGGCGATCGGGCTGACCGACCTCCGTCCGCTGCAGCCGGCGCCCGCGCCGCCGCAGGACAAGATCATCACCTTCGTTCCGCAGGCGGACGCCGCGCGGGTCGTCGACGCGTTGGCCGACGCCGGGGCCGGGCGGATCGGCGACTACAGCCGGTGCGCCTGGCTGGGCGAGGGCACCGGCACGTTCCGGGCGGGTGCTGGCACCCGACCGGTCGTCGGCACGGTGGGCGAGGTGACGTCGGTGCCCGAGACGCGGGTCGAGATGGTGCTGCCCCGCGACCGGCGTACCGCGGTGCTGGCCGCGCTCCGGTCCGCGCACCCCTACGAAGAGCCGGCCGTCGACCTCGTCAAGCTGGCCGGCCCGCCCGGCGCCGAAGGGCTCGGCCGGATCGGGGTACTGACCGGGCCGCTCGGATTCGCGGAGTTCGTCGAGCGGGTGGCCGCGGCCCTGCCGGACGGCCCGGCCGGGGTCCGCGGGGCCGGCGACCCGGACCGTCCGGTGCGGACCGTGGCGGTCTGCGGGGGAGCGGGCGACTCGCTGCTCGAGCAGGTGACGCGGGCGGGCGTGGACGCCTTCGTGACCGCCGACCTGCGTCACCACCCGGCAGCCGAGCACCTCGAGGCCGGCGGCCCGGCCCTCGTCGACGCGGGCCACTGGGCGACCGAGTGGCCCTGGCTGGCCGACGTCGCCGCCCGGCTGTCGGCCGCGCTCGGCGAGGATACGGTGGAGACAGCCGTGTCCACCCGCGTCACCGACCCGTGGACGGTCTGGAGCGCGCTCGGCAGTCCCGACCGTTAGGCCACAAAGGAGTGAAGTGAACGCCGACCCCGCCGCCCAGCTCCGTCTGCTCGACCTGCAGGCGGTCGACACCATGCTCGCCCAGCTGGTGCACCGACGCAGCCGCCTGCCCGAGCTCGCCGACATCGCCCGAACCGACGAACGCCTGGCCGAGCTCCGGGACGCGACCGTCCGGGCCGAGACCGAGGTCAGTGACCTGGACCGCGAGCAGAAGCGGGTCGACCGGGACGTCGAGCAGGTGCGCACCCGGGCCCAGCGCGACCAGGGCCGGATGGACTCGGGGGCGATCGGCTCGGCCAAGGAGCTGGAGAGCCTGCAGCACGAGGTGGCGACCCTGGCCCGCCGCCAGTCGACGCTGGAGGACCAAGAGCTCGAGGTGATGGAACGCCGCGAGGAGGCCGAGTCCCGGCTGACGCAGGTGCGGGCCGAGGCCGAGCGGGTCGGCGCTGAGCGCGAGGAGGCGGTGGGCCGGCGGGACGCGGCGTACGAGCAGATCGACGCCGAGACCGCGACGCATGACGAGGAGCGCCGTTCGCTCGTCGTCGACATACCCGAATCGCTGCTCACCCTCTACGAGAAGGTGCGGGCCCAGGCGGGCGGGACCGGTGCAGCTGCCCTGCGGGCACGCCGGTGTGAGGGCTGCCGGCTGGAGCTGGCCGGCACCGAGCTGACCGCTGCCCGCAGCGCAGCGCCCGATCTCGTGCTGCGCTGCGAGGAATGTCGGCGCATCCTCGTCCGTACTCCGGACTCCGGCCTGTGAGCCGATCGGTCGACCACGACGGGTCCGTCGACCGTGTCATCGTCGAGGCCGACGGCGGATCCCGCGGAAACCCCGGCCCGGCGGGCTATGGCGCGGTGGTGCGCGACGCCGCCAGCGGCGCGGTCCTCGCCGAACGGGCGGAGAGCATCGGCCGCGCGACCAACAACGTCGCCGAGTATCGCGGGCTGATTGCCGGTCTGGAGGCCGCCGCCGAACTCGCCCCGTCCGTCGTCGACGTCCGGCTGGACTCCAAGCTGATCGTCGAACAGATGTCGGGCCGCTGGAGGGTCAAGCACACCGACCTGCAACCGCTGGCCCGCCGGGCCGCCGAGCTGGTGCGGGCGCTGCCGTCGGTCTCCTTCGCCTGGGTGCCACGGGAACGCAACACGCACGCCGACCGTCTCGCCAACGAGGCGATGGACGCCGCCGCGGGCGGCCGCGCCCGGCCACTGTCCACAGTGGACGGCAGGACCACTGCCGCCGCAAAGACGCCTCATGTCGGCTGGGCGGCGCCGACCGGCACACCGACCACGATGCTCCTGCTGCGGCACGGGGAGACCGAGCACACCGTGGAGATGCGTTTCTCGGGGCGCAACGACCTCCCGCTCACCCCCGCCGGCCGGGCACAGGCCGAGGCGGCGGCCCGCCGGCTTGCCTCCTACGACGGGATCGACGCCGTGGTCACCTCGCCGCTTCGGCGGGCGCACGAGACCGCGGCCGTCGTCGCGAAGGAACTCGGCACCGACGCGGTCGACGAACCCGGGCTGGCAGAGATGGACTTCGGTGACTGGGAGGGGCTGACCTTCGCGGAGGTGCGCGACCAGTGGCCGTCCCAGCTCGACGAGTGGCTCGCCTCGCCGGACGTCGCGCCGCCGGGCGGGGAGAGTTTCACGGAGGTCACCCGCCGGGTGCGCCGGGCGCGCGACCGGTTGCTCTCCGCCCATCCCGGCCGGACCCTTCTCGTCGTCTCCCACGTCACCCCGATCAAGGTGCTCCTGCGGATCGGGCTCGACGCCCCCACGGCGACCTTGTTCCGGCTGCACCTCGACATCGCCAGTCTGTCCACAGTGGACTGGTACGCCGACGGCCCGGCCTCGGTGCGGCTGGTCAACGACACCAGCCACCTCGGCTGACCATGGACCGCGGGTTGCGGGTCGGGCACCTCGTGGTCCCGGAGGACGAGCTGGTCGAGCGGTTCAGCCGGTCGTCGGGGCCCGGCGGCCAGTCGGTGAACACCAGCGACACCCGGGTCGAGCTGCGGTGGGACGTCGCCGCCTCGACCGCGCTCACCGACTCCCGCCGGGCGCGCCTGCTGACCCGGCTGGCCGGGCGGGTCGTCGACGGCGTACTGGTGGTGGTGGCCAGTGAGTACCGCTCGCAGTGGCGCAACCGGCAGGCGGCGCGGGCGCGGATGACTGCACTGGTCGCCGACGCACTGCGCCCCGCGCCGCCGCCCCGGCGGGCGACCCGGCCGACCCGCTCGTCCCGTGAGGCCCGGCTGGCCGGGAAGCGCCGCCGGAGCCAGGTCAAACGTGGCCGCGGCCGCCCCGACCCGAACGACTGATTCACCCGCGCCGTCAGGAGTGGATCAGCGCGCGGTACGCCGAGCGGATCCGCTCGGGTCCGGTGACCGGGGTGCCCGGCGACGGTGCCCGGACCAGCCCGGCGATCAGGTCCCGCACCCGGACGAGCTCGTCGTCGAGGGAGACCAGCCACGACCGCACCGCGAACAGGTCGACCACCCCGGCCAGCGCGGTGGCGTCGGTGCTGCCGCGGAAGTCCTCCAGGCAGGCCAGGCTCTGGCGGCTGAGCCCCGTCGGCGCGGTGGCCGGAGGCGGTGCGGACCGGTGCCGCAGCGCGTCGGCGGTGGCGACGTAGTGGGGTCCGAGCCGGTGCGCATGCTCGACCAGCGCGTCCACCAGGACCGGGCAGACCCCGAGGTGCGGCACCTGCGCGGCCACGGCGGTCATCGCCTCGCTCGAATACCACAGCCGGTGCCCCCAGCCGACGATCTCGTCCACCCATTCGGTGCGTCGATGGGCGTGCGGATGCTCGGTGAGGTATTGCGCGAAGGTGTCCCCGACCCGCCGGGCCGCGCCCCGGACGGCCCGTGGATCGGGGTCGGACGCCGCACCGACCAGATGCAGTGCCGTCTCCACGGCGAATGTCCCGCCGGAGGCGATCAGGTCGGCGACGTCGCGCCGCAGCACCGCCGCTGCCCCGCGCGGCCAGGCGACCACGCCGATGAGCACCCCCACCAGCGCCCCCGTCACGACGTCCTGCAGGCGGATCAGCCCGATGTCCCACCCGACCGGCGTCACCTGGGCGAAGAGCACGGCGATCACGACGGTGAACGACGCCTGCATCGCGAGCAGGCCGTACCCGGCGGCGAGGAACCCCACGAAGAGGACGATCGGCATGACGAGGGCGTACCAGCCGGCGTGCGGGCCGACGGTCAGGATGAGGGCGCCCGCGACGGCCGCACCGATCGCGGTGCCGGCGACGGCCTGCAGCAGCGAGTTGCCGATCGCGCGGACGGTGGTCCGCATCGTCGACAGGGTGGCGAAGACCACCCAGAAGCCGTGCTGCAGACCGGTCACCCGGGTCACGAGCACGGCTGCGGCGAGGGCGAATCCGAGCCGGAGGCTGTTCTCCAGCAGGACCGAGCCCGGCCGCAGGTTCGTCCCCAGGCGGTGGCGCCAGGCGACGAGCGGTCCGATCGCGCCGGACGCGACGGTGCTGAGCGGGCCGCCCACGGCGCTGCCGGGATGCGGGCCGATGACCAAGGTGGCGGCCGCGTCGGCGATGGCGGTCGTCGCGGTGGCCTGGTAGCGCAGGAGATAGGCCCGTCGGGAGGCCGGCTCGAACTCCTCGGCCCGACCGGCGGTGACGAGCGCGGCGAGCCGACGGTGCCGGTCCGCGTCGTAGGCCTGCACCGCGGCGGCGAGGCCGGCGACGTCGGGCGCGGCGGCCCCGTCGTCGACGGCCGACGCCGACTGGCCGAGAGCCGCGGACACGGCGTGCAGCAGCGCCTGCTCCCCCCGGTCCGTCGACTGCGGCGGATGCAGCCTCGGCAGCACCCGACCGACCCGCTGCGTGCCGTAGTTCAGCGCGGCGAGCGCGAGGTCCTCGGTGAACGGTCCGACCGGCCGCTCGACCGCCCGGGCGAGACCGGCGCTCGCTTCGTGGACGGCGGTCGTCGCGGCTCGGCCCACCGACCGGCGGGCCGCCCCGTCGCCCGCTCCCGTGAGCGATGCGGCACAGGCCGCCACGGCCCGCAGTGCGGCCGCCACCCGGTGCCGGTAGTCCTGCCGCAGTCGGTCCGGGAACACCACGACGGCGACGATGGTCGACAGTGCGCCGCCGATGAGCAGTCCGGCGAGCCGGTCGGGGATCTGCGCCGCCGTCCCGGGGATCCCGGACGCGACGATCATGAGCAGGATGACGCCCATGGAACCGGCGATCGCGTAGCCGCCGAACACCGCGCCCATCGACACGCTGAACCCGACGGCGAAGACCATCGCGGCACTGGCCCACGCCGCGCCCGAGACCAGGGTTCCGAGCGTGACGATCACGACCCCGAGCCCGATGGTCACCAGATAGGCCCGGACCCGCTTCGGCAGCGGTCCGGCGTAGTCGGCGAGGCCGCTCAGGGCGATGGCCGAGAGGCCGGCGAACGGGGCCATTGCGGTGTTGTGCAGCCCGTAGCGGGCGAGGAGCACCGCTCCCGTCGTGGCGATGGTGACCCGCAGCGCCCGGTGCAGGGTGGCCGGCGTCGGAGGTCTCACGTCGCGAAGGGTCCCATCCGGGACCGGGCCGCTTGGGGCATTCACCCAGGTACGGCGCGCTCAGTGCTTCGGCGGCGGAGGCGGATGAGGAGGCCGGTGGCCGGGCCGTTTGTGCGGCGGGGGCGGGATCGAGTCGATCCCGGGCGCGGCGTCCGGCCACACCAGGAGCACCGGGCAGGGGGCGTGATCGACGGCGAACCGGGTCGGCGGGCCCAGGCTCTTCGGGCCGAGCCGGCGCCGGTCGCCGTCGCGCGCGATCACCAGCAGGTCGGCGCCGTCGGCGGCGGCCACGACCTCGCGCTCGACCCGGCCGTGCCGGTGTTCCCGCAGCACCTCCCGGCCGATCCGGTCCGCCGCGGCGTCCAGCAGCGCGGTCTCCGCGTCCGCGCCGATCCGGGCGACCGCGTCCGCCGGGTCGGGGTCGGCGTGGCCACGGCCGAGCAGGCCGGTGAACGCACCGTGCGCGGCGGCCCCGACGTCGTCGGACGTGACGTGCAGCAGCACGATCTCCGCGTCGTCCGGCGCATAGTCGAGCGCGGCGTCGACGCTTGCCTCCCAGGTGCCCTCGACGACCCACACCAGCACGCGCATCGGTCACGCTCCGATCGTCTGCAGCGCCACCCACAGTGCCAGAATCGCGCCGACCAGGGCGACCGGAACCGTCAGCGCCCCGAGCCGGACGAACTCCCCGAGCACGGGCTCGGCGTCCCGGCTCCGCAGGGTCCGCCGCCACAGCAGGGTCGCCAGCGACCCGACGTAGGTGAGGTTCGGTCCGACGTTCACCCCGATCAACGCGGCGAGCACCAGCCCCGGACCCCCCAGCCCGACACCGAGGATCACCAGGATCGCCGGCAGGTTGTTCACGAGGTTCGCCAGCACCGCGGCGATCACCGCGGTGAGCAGCAGTGCCGGAAGCGCGGTGGAGTCGGGGAGGATGCGCCGGACGAACGCCCCGAGACCGTGGTCCTCGACGGCCCGCACGACGACCCCGAGTGCCAGCACGAAGATGCAGAACAGCGGGTTGGTCTCCTCGAGCAATCGGGCCGGGGAGGTCTGCCGCCGGAGAAGTCGGCGTACGGCGAGGACACCCGCGCCGGCGGTGGCCGCCCACACCGGCGCGACGTGCACCAGGGAAGTGAGGCCGAACGCCAGTAGCGTCAGGCCGACCACGACCAGTGCGAACACCGGGGTCTCGACTCGCTCGGCCGTGCGCCGGCCGGGCGGCGTACGCAGGTCGGTCGCGAAGAACCGCCGGAACACGCCGTATTCGATCCCGATGACCACCAGCCACGGCAGCACCATCAGCAGGCCGAACCGGGTGAAGGACAGGCCGGTCGCGCCGAAGACCAGCAGGTTGGTCAGGTTGGAGACGGGCAGCAGCAGGGATGCGGAGTTGGCCAGATGGGTGCAGGCGTAGACGTGCGGCTTGGGCCGCAGTCGCAGGGTCGCGGCGGTGGCGAAGACGACCGGCGTCAGCAGGACCACTGTCGCGTCGAGCGAGAGCAACGCCGTGATCACCGAGGCGACCGCGAACACCAGGCCCAGCAGGGTGATCGGGCGGCCGCGGCAGCGCCGGGCCATCAGGGCACCGGCCGCGGCGAACACCCCCTCCTCGTCGCACAGGTGGGCGAGCAGCAGGATCGCGGCGAGGAAGCCGACCGTCGGGCCGAGCCGGCTCACCTCGGCGGCGGCGTCGGGCAGACTCACAATCCCGAGTAGGATCAGCAGGAACGCGGCCGGGACCGCCGCCGTCGCCTCGGGCAACCGCCGCGGCGTGACGACGGCGAAGCCGATCACGAAGAGCAGCACCACGATGCCGATGGCTTCGGCGGCGGACTGCGACACGCTGGCTCCGTTCGGGAGGACTCCGTCAGCGGCGGACGTAGAGGAACACGGAGACTGCGACTCCGAAGGTGACGACACACCACCGGAGGACCCGATCGTTGAGCCGTCGGGCGATCTTCGCGCCGAGGAAGCCGCCGACGAGCGCGGCCGGCGCGACGACCGCGACGGCGGCCCAGTGCACCGGTCCGAAGAGGCCGAAGGCCAACACCGTGACAGTGCTCACCACCAGTGACAGCGCGCTCTTCGCCGCGTTGATCCGGCGCAACGAGTCGTGCACGGTCAGCGCGAGCACCCCGAGCAGGATGACGCCGAGCGCCCCGCCGAAGTAGCCGCCGTAGATCGAGGCGACGAAGACGGCCGGGTAGAGCGCCCGGGCGTTGTCAGGATCGCCCGGCTTGGGCGGCCCGACGAGCTTCGCCACCTGCGGCTGGACGGCGAGTAGCAGGCTCGCCAACAGCACCAGGAAAGGGACGACGATCGTGAAGGCGCCGGCGGGTGCGGCGAGCAGGGCCAGGCAACCGACCGCCGAGCCGGCCGCCGCCACGACCGACAACCGGGCCAGCCGCTCGCGCTGTCCGGCCAGTTCGGGCCGGAAGCCCAGCACGCTGCCGAGGTAGCCGGGCCAGCCGGCCACCGAGTTGGTGACGTTGGCGGCGAGGGTGCCGTAGCCGGTGGCGATCAGGGCCGGGAAGACGATCAGCGAGCCGCCGCCGGCGATCGAGTTGACCGCTCCTCCGACGAGTCCCGCTCCGGCGAGAAGGGCTGCGTCGGCGAGGTGCACGCGCCGAAGGGTATGTCGTCGGCTATGTCCGGCTGACGCCCACCTCGTCGTAGGATCGCGGGTACGGCGGACGAGCCGGCCGGGCGACCGCGTGCGGGGGAGACCCCGCCCGAGGAAAGTCCGGGCTCCACAGGGCAGGGTGGTTGTTAACGGCAACCCGGGGTGACCCGCGGGACAGTGCCACAGAAAACAGACCGCCCGGTCGCGCGAGCGGCCGGGTAAGGGTGAAACGGTGGTGTAAGAGACCACCAGCGTCCCGGGTGACCGGGACGGCTCGGTAAACCCCACCCGGAGCAAGGTCGAAAGGGCCGGTCGCCTCGGCGGCCGGCCTGCGCAGGCGATCGAGGGCTGCCCGCCCGAGCCTGCGGGTGGACCGCTAGAGCGTGCCGGCGACGGCAGGCCGAGAGGGATGGTCGCCCACCGGGGCAGTGCCGTGAGGCGTCCCGGTGACAGGACCCGGCTTACAGGCCGGCTCGTCCGTCGTCCTCACGTGTGTCCACTGCAAGCCTCGTCGAGGTCGTGCTTTACGTCTCGCGCCCCATATGTCTACGTGCGCGTGCCACAGTGGGTTCGGCGAACCGGACCCGGGGAAGGATCGGCAGAGCGTGATTCCCGGGTCGTGAGGAACGGACCAGTTGTGAGCACCGAACCGCTGTTCGTGCGGTCGACCTCGCCCTGGCACCACCCGGCGAGGAACCGTCGCGGCGGGCGACCCAGGTCCCGCATGCTCGTCCTGGCGACCGGCGTCTGTGTCCTCACCGCAGCTGCGGCGTGTGGCCCGGCGCGCGGTCGGACCCGCGCGGCGACTGTCCGTCCGAGACTCTCGGCCACTGCCCGGACGACCGCTGCTGTGTCACCTGATGGACGCAGAATCAGGTCGGCAATGCGTCGCGGCGGAGCATCAGGCGTGGCGCGTCAGGCGCGGTTGTCATCGACCACGGCGCCCGCTCCCACGCATGTGTCTCCACCCGCGCCGACACCGACGCCTGCGCCGCCACGCGCGCCGACACCGACGCCTGCGCCGCTACGCGCGCCGACACCGACGCCTGCGCCGCTACGCGCGCCGACACTGACGCCGCATCCGGTCCGACCGGCGCTGGCCCGGCACGCGGTCAAAGCCGTGGACCGGTTGAACGGGGACCGGTCGGCCGGGGACCCGGACGACGCGACGCTCTATGCGGTCGCGGTATACGACCGTGCCAATCACCAGCTGGCCCTCGGCCGCTTCGCCGACACGCCGGTCATGACGGCGTCGGTGGTCAAGCTCTTCGTCGTCGCCGATCTGCTGCACCAGCGGGAGCAGGGCCGGATCGCCTTCGACGCCGAGGATCGCGAGCGGATCGGACGAGCATTGTCCGGCAGCGACGACGGGGCGATGAACGAGCTGTGGGTGAAGTTCGACGGAATGCAGGCGCTGACCCAGATCATCGGGCTCGCTGGTCTGCACGACACGGCCGTGCCGGCCGACTCCGGCCAGTGGGGCGAGTCGATGACCTCGGCCCGGGACACGGTGGCCGTCTACCGCTACGTCCTGACTGACCTCGACTCCGCGGACCGGGACTGGGTGCTCTCCGCGCTGGCCCACCCCACCCACTACGGCCTGGCGGACGATTTCGATCAGGACTTCGGGTTCCTGGGCGCGGGAGTCCGCCCCCGCCACGTGGCGGCGAAGCAGGGGTGGCTCGGATATATCCCGTACCACTTACTCCACAGCACCGCGCTCCTCGGTTCCCGCGAGCAGTACGTCGCGGTGATCCTCAGCCGGCAGTCCGACGACGTCACCTACCCGGACGCGACGGCGAACGTGACAGCGGCGGCGGGTGACCTGCTCGCGGCCCTCGGCCCGGCCGCGATCCGCTGACGGCCGAAGTCCCGGGTAGGGCTACGACGAGGGCAAGGGCACCGACAAGGCGACCGACGAGAACTGCACGGATCCGACCAAAGATCTGGCCGGAAAGCAGCCATCGTGCAATATCCCCTTCACCGTGGTGGCGCCCCATGTCCCTCCGGGCACGGTGTCGGCCGGGTTCTGCACGCTGTACTGCCTCACGAACACGGTGGAAAATCTGCTGGGACTGCCACTGCTTGGCCATGCGGACGACCCGGACACCCGCAACCTGCCTGCAGATTTCCAGCTCTCGCCGGGTACAGGTACGCCGACCCCCACACCAACGGCGACTCCGACAGCAACCCCTACGCAAACTCCCACGCCACCGCCCGGCCCGACGCAGTACGTCGGCAATCAGAGCGTGGAGGCCAACCTGACAGGGTGGACCGGGTTGTACAACGCCACGTCGGCGAACAGCCGCGTCTCCGGCGGCTTCGATGGCTCGTGGAGCCTGCGCTCGGTCAATAACACCGCGGGGACGGCGGCTGCGGGGTCGTCGACAAGCCTCATTGGGTCGACAGTTCCGGGGGTAGGGCAACAGTCGCCGGCACCTCCTACACCGGCTCCGTCTGGGTGAAACCGGAAGTGGGCGAAGGTCGCCTGGTATTCGAGGTGAGCGCGGGCGACGGTCGGTTCCAAGACCGTCACCCTGACCACCCGGAGTACTGCGTGGGTCCAGCTGCAAAGCTACGTTCCGGCACAGTCCGGCGACGCGCTGGCCCTACGTGAGTTCGCCGAACGCGCCCGCCAGGGGTGGCTTCACCGCCGACGAGATGAGCTTGACTTCGCCGTGTTCCTCAGCCGACCGGGTAGGCAGGTCCGCCGACAGATAGGGATTCCTGCCGATGTGAGAGGGCTCCTCAGGCGCGCATCGTCATGGTCGTCAAGGAAGCACCGTCAGAGGAGGGCCACCATGTGGATGCTCGGATCGTTCACCCAGGCCGAGGCCGAGGCCGAATACCGCCGCGAGCGGATCGTCGCCGACTATGCGCCGCGCTCCCACCGCGAGAACCACCGCGGGATCCTCGTCCCGCGGCGGCGCGGCGGTCACGCCGCCGCCCGCCGGTCCCACCAGCCGGCCGTCTGCTGAGCACTCGGCCGGCCGCGGCTAAGGCGGCCCCGGAAGCGGGATAGGGATTCCTGCCGATGTGCGGGGCCACCTCAGGCGCGCATCGTCGTACCTGTCGGACAAGCACCACGTTCAGAGGAGTCACCATGTCGATGCTCGGATCATCCACCGAGGCCGAGGTCGCCTACCGGCACGAGCGGATCGCCGCCGACTTCGCGCCCCGGCCGCACCGCAGCCACCACCGCGGATTCTTCCCGTCGCGGCGAGGTGGCGGTCACACCACCGCCCACCCGGGGCAGCACCAGCCGGTCGTCCACTGACCCGGTCCGGACGGTGACGACCTCGACGGCGCTGCGTCCTCGGAGATCGGGTGCGACAACGTCGGACCTGTTCGCGATGATGGAGTGCATGCCGCCTGAGTCCGCACTGAGCCCGCTGGTCGGGCGAGCCGAGGAGATCGACCGGCTGGCCGACCTGGTGGGCCTCGGGAGCGACTCGGGCGGCGCCGTCGTGCTCGGCGGGGACGCGGGAGTGGGCAAGAGCAGACTGCTCGCCGAGTTGCGCGAGCGCGTCCAGCGCGCCGGCTGGCGGGTCCTGCTCGGGCACTGTCTCGACTTCGGGGACAGTGCGTTGCCCTATCTGCCGTTCAGCGAGGCCTTCGGCCGGCTCGCCACGGAGGAGCCCGCGACGGCCAAGAGCCTGGTCGAGGCGAGCCCGGCGATCGGGCGGTTGCTGCCGTCCCGCCGGTTGCTCGCCGACACCGCACACGAGCCCGCGACCGATCGCGCGGAGCTGTTCACCGCGGTCCACGGCGGGCTGAGCGAGCTCGGTCGCTCCGCGCCGCTGCTCTTCGTCGTCGAAGACGTGCACTGGGCCGACCAGTCGACCCGGGAGCTGCTCACCTTCCTCTTCACCCGGCGGTTCGACGCGCCGGTCGCCGTGGTCGCCTCCTACCGCAGCGACGACCTGCACCGACGGCATCCGCTCCGGGCGACGCTCGGCGAGTGGGGCCGGCTGCCGGGGGTCACCCGACTTCACCTCGGGCCGCTCGACGGCGCCGAACTGCGCCGGCTGGTGCGCGCGCTCCATCCGGAACCCCTGCCCGGGAGCGAGGTGCAGCGCATCGTCGAGCGGGCCGAGGGCAACCCGTTCTTCGTCGAGGAACTGGTCGCCGCGGCCGAGGCCGGCGACGGCTGGCTCCCGACCGAGCTCGCCGACCTGTTGCTGGTCCGCCTCGATCAGCTCGACGACGACGGTCGTCTCGCCGTGCGCGCCGCCTCCGTCGTCGGTCGCCGTGTGCCGCACGACCTGCTGGCCCGCGGGGCCGGCATGGAGACCGCCGCCCTCGACCGGGCGCTGCGGGCCGCCGTCGAGGCCAACGTCCTGGTCGGGGTCGGCGTCGACGGATACGCCTTCCGCCACGCACTGCTCGCGGAGGCGGTCTACCAGGACCTGCTGCCGGGCGAGCGGGTGCGCCTGCACGCCGCTTACGCCAAGGCGCTCATCGCCCGGGAGGCCGACGGCACCGCGGCCGAGCTGGCCCGGCACGCCCGGGCAGCACACGATCTCGTCACCGCGACCCGCGCCAGCGTCCAAGCCGGCGACGAGGCGATGATGGTCGGCGGGCCGGACGAGGCCACGGCCCATTACGAGCTGGCGCTCGAGCTGCTCACCGACCCCGACGTGGCCGCCGCGGTCGCCAGCGGGGACGACGGCATCGACCAGGTCGCACTCGCGGTCCGGGCGAGTGCCGCCGCGTCCGCGGCGGGGCACGTCTTCCGTGCGCTCGCGCTCACCGAGGACCAGCTGCGGGCGCTGCCCGATGACGCGACACCGCAGGATCGGGCCCGGCTGCTCTATGCCCTCGTCAGCACGGCCCTCCTCGCCGACACCAAGCACGATCTGCTGGCATTGACCACCGAGGCGGTCGGGCTGGTGCCCGCCGACCCGCCGAGTGCGCTGCGGGCGAAGATCCTGGCCGTTCACGCGCGGGCCAATGTCGACCGGGCCCGCGACGACGACGGGGCACGATGGGCCACTGAGGCACTGAGCATCGCGCGCCAGCTGGGCCGGCCCGACGTCGCCGCCGACGCGGCCACCACCCTGGCCCGCATCGACGAGCGGGCCGGCGACCCCGAGGCGTCGCAGCGGGCGCTCGTCCAGGCGGTCGCCGAGGCACGGTCGGCCGGCGATGTGGCCGCCGAGCTGCGCGGGCTGTTCAACCTCGGCGGGCTGCACTACGAGCTGGGTCGGGTCCCGGAGGCCGTCGCGGCCTACCGCGAGACCTGGCAGCGGGCGGTCGACGCCGGCCGGCCGTGGGCGCCGTACGGCATGGATTCGCGGGCGCTGACCGCGCTGGTCGCCCACGTCGGCGGTGACTGGCAGCTGGCCGAGAAGACCGTCGACGCGACCGGTGAGTCTCCGCCGGGACAGGCCGAGGCGCTGCTCGCCGCGATCGGCATCGAGATCGCGGCCGGCCGGGGTGACCCGGCGGGGTTGGACACGCTGCCAGGGCTTCGGGCGTGGTGGCCGCGCGACGGCCTCGTCGCGATCTTCAGCGGGGCGGCCGCCATCGAGCTGCTCGGCCAGCGGGGCGACGTCCCCGCGGCGGAGGCGATGTACGACGAGGTGGTCGAGAGCGTGGCCGCGCTGTGGCAGCAGCCGATGTTCGCGGCGCGCCTCCGGCTGGGCGGGCTGCTGCTCGGGCACCTCGCCACGGCGGCGGCCCGCGGCGGCGTCGAGGAACGCGCCGACCTCGCCCGACGCGGCACGACGCTGTTCGAGGAGACCATGAAGGTCGCGGATTACGGCGCCAGCCGCGGCCGCCGGCGCGGGCCGGAGGGCGACGCCTGGGTCGCGCGCCTCGCCGCAGAGCACGCGCGGCTGCGCTGGCTCTCCGGGCACGACCCGGTGCCCGAGAAGGAGCTCGTCGAGGAGTGGCGCCGCGCGGTCGCGGCGTTCGAGCGCTTCGGCCACGTCTACGAGACCGCGCGATCGCGGGCCCGGCTCGCCGCGGTGCTGCGCGCGACCGGACAGACGGGCGAGGCGACTGAGGAGATCGCTCGCGCGCGCGAGGTCGCGACCCGACTGGGTGCTCAGTCGCTGTTGGCCGAGCTGCGCACCCTCGGCGGCACCGGCGCGCCGACGTCACGGACGCCCGCGTCGCGACGCGACGAACCGCTGACCGCACGCGAGAACGAGGTCCTGACGCTCGTGGCCGAGGGCCGCAGCAACCGGGAGATCGGCCAGCAGCTGTTCATCAGCGCCAAGACCGTCAGCGTGCACGTCTCCAACATCCTCGCCAAGCTCGACGCCGCCGGTCGCACCGAGGCCGTCGCCGTCGCGCGTCGCCGCGGCCTGCTCGCCTGATCGCGGTCCCCGCGGCGGCCTCGGCCGGTCGTGGTGGCCAGGGCGACCCCGAGCAGTGCGACGGCCCCGCCCGCGAGTTCGACGGGGGTCGGTGCCTCTCCCAGCCAGACGAACGCGACACCGACGGCCACGGCCGGGACGAGGTAAAGACCGGCGGTGGCCTGGCTGATGTCCAACCGGGCGACCGCGTAGGCCCACGTCAGGAACCCGACGGCCGACGGCGCGACACCGAGGAACCCGACAGCGGCCCACGCCTGGGCGTCGACGTGCGGTAGCGCTCGCACCAGTGCCCCGGACCACGGCAGGACGAAGACGGTGCCGGCCCACATTGCATAGACCGTGACCTCGAACCCGGTGTAACGACCGAGGAGGGGCTTGTGGGCGGAGTGGTAGACGCCCTGGACGGCGGCCGCCGCCACGACGGTCAGTGCGGCCGCACCGAAGCCGACGCCGCCCCGGCTGACGGCGATCAGGGCCGAACCGGACAGGCCCACCACTGCGCCGATGCTGCGGCGCGGACCGGGGCGGTCGCCGAGGAACGCGGCGGCGAGCAGGACGCTGAAGACCGGCGCGGCGGCCACCAGCAGGCTGGCCGTGCCGGCCGGGACTACCCGCTCGCCGGAGTTCAGTAGCAGCTGGTAGGCGGTCATCCCCGCCGCACCGCAGAAGGCGATCAGCGGCAGGTCGCGCGCCGCCGGCCGCCGTACGCCGACCCGCGGGGCCACGACGGCCAGGGCGAGCGAGGCGACGAGAAGGCGGAGCACCGACAGCCCGGCCGCACCGAACTCGGGGACGGCGATCCGGATGGCGGGAAAGGCGCTGGCCCACAGGACGACCGTGGTGGCCAGGGCCAGCCGGGGGGACGCCGGGAGCGGGTTCGGCACACCCCCAGTGTCGCGATGACCTACCGTAAGGTCTAGTTCCAGTACGTCGGCAAACACGAAAGCTGGCCTTCATGTTGGACGTCCGTCGTCTCCGCGTGCTGCACGCCGTCGCGAGCTATGGGTCGGTCACCGCCGCGGCGCATGCGCTCGGCTACTCGGGGCCGGCGGTCTCCCAGCAACTGGCGGCGCTCGAGCGCGAGGTCGGCATGTCGCTGACCGAGCGGCGCGGCCGCGGGATCTCGCTGACCCCCGCGGCGGACATCCTTGTCGGTCACACCGATGCCCTCCTCGGGCAGCTGGAGGCGGCCGAGGCCGAGGTCGCCGGTCTGCGGGAGCAGATCGTCGGCCGGGTCTCGATCGCCGCCTTCCCGTCGGCCGCGGCCGCGTTGCTCCCGGACGTGTGGGCGACGCTGACCCGGGACGCCCCGCACGTCGAGCCGCACCTGGTGGAGATGGAACCGGAGGAGAGCCTGCCCGCCGTACTGAGGGGCGAGGTCGACGTCGCGGTCGCCCACGAGTACGACCTGCTGCCGCGCCCGCTCGACCCGGCCTTCGAACGACGCGACCTGCTGGCCGACCCGGTGCTCATCGCCCTGCACCGCGAGCACCCGGCCGCCCGGTCGACCACCCTCGACCTGCGCTCCCTCCGCGACGACGCCTTCCTCGCTCCGCGGGCCCACACCAGTTGCGCCGAAATGACGCAGCGGGCGTGTGCACGGGCGGGTTTCGTCCCTACCGTCGCGGCCCGCGCCACCGACTTCCACGTGCTGCTCAGCCTCGCGGCGGCGCGGGCAGGGGTGCTGCTCGTCCCGCGCCTCGCCGCCCGCAACATCCCCGATCAGGTGCGCCTGGTCGCTCCGAAGCGCTCCATCACGCGGCAGGTGTTCACCGTCAGCCGCCGCGGCGGCGACCGCACGCCGGCCGTCCGGGTCGTGCTCGACGAGCTGACCGCCGCGGCCGGACGCGCGGACGACGTCAGCGGGTCGAGCCGGACCGCAGGAAGCCGAGCTTGTCCGGGTTGAGTACCGCGAAGATCCCGTGGATCCGCCCGTCCCGGACGTCGAGGGCGACCAGCTGTTCCCGACCGTCGACGGAGACCGTCATCGCCGGCTCGCCGTTGACCTCGACGATCCGCCCGTCACTGAAGGGATAACGCGCCACCAGCCCGGCCACGAAGGCCAGCACCTTCTCCCGTCCGACGATCGGACGGAGCGCGGCGCGGGTCTTGCCGCCGCCGTCGTTCCAGGCCGTCACGTCCTCGCTCAGCATCGCGGTGAGCGCGCCGAGGTCGCCGCTCCGCGCGGCGTCGAGGAATCTGCTGAGCAGGGCGGAATGGTCCTCCGGGCTCGCGTGGAACCGGGCCCGGCCGTCGGCGAGATGACCGCCGGCTCGGCGGTACATCTGCCGGCAGGCCGCCGGCGTCGCATCGACGATCTCCGCGATGTCGTCGTAGGGAAGGCCGAACGCCTCGCGGAGCACGAAGACCGCGCGCTCGGGCGGCGAGAGCTGTTCCATCAGGTGCAGGGTCGCGTAGGACACGGTGTCGCGGAGTTCGACGGTGTCGAGCGGGCCGAGCGCGCCGGAGGCCACCGGCTCCGGCAGCCACGGCCCCGGATAGGCCTCCCGCGTCACGCGCGCGGACCGGAGCTGGTCGAGCGCGAGCCGGGAGACCACCGTCACCAGGAAGGCGCGGGGCTCCCGGACCTCGGCCCGATCCGTGCGGGTCCAGCGCAGGTAGGCGTCCTGGACGACGTCCTCGGCGTCCCACATGCTGCCGAGCAACCGGTAGGCGAGTCCGAGCAGGAGCGGACGGTACCGCTGGAACTCCGCAGTACCGTCCTCCCGCACCTGACCTCCTCGGCCGTATCCGGTCATCGTCTGACCGGTACGAGGGTTCCGGCAAGCTCCGTGGCGAACCCTTCCCGCCACGAGGAGTACCGCGGGCGCCAGTCCAGGCTCAGCCGCGCGCGGGCGTTGTCGGCGCCGCGGAGCTGGGTCATGAACGCGACACCCCAGGCTCCGACGGCCAGGCGGGCGAGCGCGACCGGGATGTGCCCGGGGGCTTTGCTCCGCAGGATCCGCGCCAGCTCCGGAATCCACTCGCTCACCTCGGCGGGGTCGTCGTCCACCACATTCAGTGCGCCCGCGACGTCCTTGTCGAGCGCCGCCACGATCGCGCTTGCGGCGTCGTGGGCGTGGGTGAAGGAGAACGTCGCGGAGCCCTTGCCGACGATCGGCAGCTTGTGCGCCCGGATCTGCTGGACGAACGACCCGTCCGCCGCGTACGCCGACCCCGGGCCGTACAGCTGCCCGAACCGCAGCACCAGCCCGTTCGCCTGCGCGGTGAGCCGCTCCAGCTCGCGCAACGCGTCGAGCGTGGTCACGAACTGCTTGGGCGGGTCACGCCAGAGCGGTGCGTCCTCGTTGGCGAGCCCGCTGCCGCTCGGGTCGTAGGCGTAGGCCAGTCCCTGGGCGATCACCCGGTGCGCCCCGGCCTCGACCGCCGCGTCGAGCAGGTTGCGGGTGCCCTCGGTGCGCAGCCGGTTGGTCAGCGCGAAGTCGCGGTCCATGTGCTTCGGGTTGACCGAGGCCGGTATCGCGGTGAGCAGGTGCACGACGGCGTCCGGCGCAGTGGTGCGCACGGCGCGGGCGACCGCCTGGCGGTCGAGCGCGTCGGCCACGACGAACGTCGAGCCCGGCCGGCCCGGGTTTGCGGTAGCCCGGCCGGGTGACCGGCCGAGGGCCACGACCTCGTGTCCGACCGAGGTGAGCAGGGGTACCAACTGGCGGCCGATCACTCCGGTGGCCCCCGCGACGAGAACTCGCATGATGTCTCCTTGGCTGCCGTCCCGGCGGTTCCGGGATCCGCGTCGGGACAGGGACGGGCGGGGCTCGGCCGATGTGACAACCGCTGCTGTGACCTGAGTCACCGGAGCTACCCCCGACAGTCCATGATCGTGATCGGATCCGCACGGCGTTTCGCGGCGTTGTCCGATCACGATCATGGAGTCGGGAGGGCCTCACCTACGGCCGGCGATCCGGGTAGCTGCCGATGTAGTCGTAGTGGCTGTTGAGTCCACCGGGCGCTGGATGCCGCACCGGGGCGAGAGCATTGAACGGGTGCAGCGTCTGCGCCATCGTGAAAGTTCCGTCGGGGGTGAGGACCTCGGCCGGTACGTCGCCCGGTGCGGTTCCGTTCTCCACCCACGACATCACCGGGGTCAGGAAGTCGGCCAAATTGATGGACCGGTCGGGGCCGAACAGGCAGTGGTAGCCGCCCGGAACCATGTAGAGCCGGGAGAACGACTGGCTCGCGGCGAATCCGCCAAAGGCGCGTTCCACGGCGCCGTAGTAGTCCAGGGTGGACCACGGTGAGATGGCCTGGTCCGCCCAGCCGTGGTAGAGGATCAGCTTGCCGCCGTGCGCCGCGAACGCGCGCAGGTCGGGGTCGTTGGCGTTGTAGATCGCGCTGCCCAGCACGTTCAGCCGCCGGAACAGTGAGTCGGTGAACCGCACGTCGGCCAGGGTGAAGCCGGCCGGCGGGTTGTGCACGAACCCCATGTACTTCAGGTAGTTCAGTGCCAGTTCCGCCGACAGCGTGTCGCCCGGTGCGGCAGCGTCGGCCGCGGGTTGCACGAACTGCCCCTGCCACGCCAACTCAGAGCCGTAGGGCTCGCCGCCGTTGAACAGGCTCCGTCCCCGCCGGTCGGTAGGCCCGCGGTAGACGGCCCGTACGGCGCGGACCTGTGCGGGAGTGAGGCACCCGGCACTGTCCTTGCCCGGAGGGCACTGCAGAGATGCGGGATCGAAGCCACACCGGCGGGGATCGACGATGAGCCCGTGGGAGTTCGCGCACCGTGCCAGGACGGCGGCGTGCAGCGCGGGAAGCTTCTCGGTCGTCAGGATCTGATGCCCGGCGGCGTCGGTGTTGCTCCGGGCCAGCCAGGCGGCCTCGATGCCCAGCGGCGCGAGGTTGCTCGCGGATGAGCCGGCGATGATGCCGTTGAAGTCGGTCGGGTAGCGCTGCGCGAGCACCAGCGCCTCCCGGCCGCCGGTGGAGCAGCCGTCGTAGTACGAGTACGCCGGTGACCGGCCGTAGTAGCCGGCGATCACGGCCTTCGCCAGGTGGGCGAGGCTGTGCTCGGAGGTCAGGCCGAACACGACCCGCAGCGCCGGACTGTCCTTCGCCCAGGAGCCGTCGGTCTCGTCGGTCGACGTGTGCCCTTCGTCGTCGGTGGCGAGGACCAGGGTGCCGTCGTCGGCCGCCGTGCACACGTAGCCGGCGACCGGCAGGTCGTCCACCCGCACATCACCGCAGTACGACCGGCATCCCTCCTGCACGTAGCGTCCGCCCCAGGTGCTGACCGGGAGCTTGATCTCGAAATGGGTCTCGGGTGCGATGACGCCCTTGACGTCGCAGAACGCGATGTTCTTGGTGCCGATCTGGTCGGTGACGACCGCCGCCGACGTGATCCGGCTCGGCGCCGCCGGCACTCGGCTGACGTCGAGCCCCGCCAGGGAGGCGCAGGTTCTGGACGGTGCGATCGAGCCGCCGGCCGGGGCGGCGGCCGCGGCCGGCGCGACGACCGACGTGACGACGGCGCCGGCCACGACGAGCAGCGCGACGAGCAGTGCTCTCATGAGGTTCCTCTCCGTTCGGGTGACACCTGATTCGACGACATACCGGCTACCGGGCGGCAGGGCGTCAAGTCGGGTCTACGACCGACGAACGGATGCCGGTCAACGCTGTCGTGCGACTTTCGTCGGTCGTGACACCGCCGGAAGAGGTTCCCGTCAGCGCACCCGGGACGACCGCAGCCGACCCCGGCGCCGCATGGTGTGGACGAGCAGGAAGCCGAGGAGCACGACCCCGGTCAGCGCGTGCCAGCGGATCCGGGTGGGATGGCCGGCCATCCAGTCCCAGGCGCCGGAGGTGAGCATGGCTGTTGTCAGGGCGGCCAGCAGCGCGTCGGTGAGGGCGAGTCGGCCGGCGGGCTGCAGGTAGGTGCCGACCCGCAGGAGTCGGCGGCCGAGCGATGCGGACACCCGGCGACGCTGCACGAGGTGCGCGATTACCAGGGCGATGAAGACGAGCCCGACGATGATGTGGATGGCCAGGACCGGCTCGAGGACGACCGAGACCACGGCGGTCACGATGAGGCCGAGATGCACCAACCACCGCGTCCACCCCGGTCCCGTTCGTGGCGGACGGGTGTCGGGGGATCCCGTGACGTCGATCATCTGCCCACCTCCCGTACCCGATGAACCGGGCAAGGTCAGCGTGCGGGTCCATCACCCGTCCGCGCGTCCGGGAAGGCCCTGACCTCGACCCTGATTTCTGTCGGCCCGTCGGCTATCGTCCGGGGCAGGCGACCCTCCGACGGGCGTGAGCAGAGGTGGGACCGCGATGACCGAGAGCGCACCGATCCGCTTGATCGAGGGTGGGTCGACCGACTCCGGCCCCGCCCCCGAAATGCGGTTCGACGGGCACCGCCGGGAGTTGACCGGCTACTGCTACCGGATGCTCGGGTCGGGCTTCGACGCCGAGGACGCCGTCCAGGAGACGATGGTCCGGGCCTGGCGCGGCCTCGACCGCTTCGAGGGGCGGTCCGCCGCTGCGGTCCTGGCTCTACCGCATCGCGACGAACGTCTGCCTCGACATGCTCGGCGGCCGGCAGCGGCGGGCCCGGCCGATGGACCTGGGCGCCGCCGTCGCCACCCCGGCGCGCCGCTCGGTCCGACCGCTGCCCGAGACGCACCTGGGTCGAGCCGATGCCGGACGACCGGGTGCTGCCGCCGACGGCGACCCGGCCGAGCGTCGCGGTCGCCCGCGACTCCGTCCGGCTCGCGTTCGTCGCCGCGCTGCAGCACCTGCCGCCCCGGCAGCGCGCGGTCCTCATCCTGCGCGAGGTGCTGCGCTGGCAGGCCGAGCGAGGTCGCCGAACTGCTCGACACCACGGTGGCGTCGGTCAACAGCGCACTGCAGCGGGCCCGCGCCACCCTGGCCGACCCGCGACCCCGAGGCCGCACCGCTGGAGCCCGATCGGACGACGACCAGCGCGACCTGCTGGCCCGCTACATGGACGCGTTCGAGCGCTACGACATCGACGTCGCTCGTCGACGCTGCTGCACGAGGACGCGACGCAGTCGATGCCGCCGTACGAGATGTGGCTGCGCGGCCGCGACGACATCATGCGCCTGGATGCTCGGCCCGGGGATCGGATGCCGGGGGTCGCGGCTGCTGCCCACGCCGGCCAACGGCTGCCCGGCGTTCGGGCAGTACCGCCCGAGCGGCCCCGGCGGGCGGCACGAACCGTGGGCGCTGCACGTCCTCGAGATCTCCGAGGGCCGGGTCGCCCGCCTGACCGTCTTCCTCGACACGACGCTCTTCCCGCTCTTCGGCCTGCCCGAGCACCCGGCCGCCTGAGTCCGCCGGTCAGCGTTCGTCGGGCACGACCGCCTCGTCCAGTCCGACCAGCGCCAGCAATTCGCGGAGCCCGCGTCCGGCGTGGGCCAGCCGCAACCGGTGGCCCCGGCGGCGGGCGACGAGATGGAGCCGCGCCAGGGCGTCGACGGCCGCCAGGTCCGGGTGCGCCAACGCGGCGACGTCGCAGACGATGCAGCGCACGCCGTGGTCGGCCAGCAGTGCTTCGAGGCGCCGGCAGAGCGTGCCGGTCTCGGCGGGGCACACCGGCGCCGAGAGGACGACGACGACCGTGCCGTCGAGCCCGGCCGGCCGTGCCGGTCCGCCGTGGGGAGCGCACACGTCGACCTCCTGCCCTCGTCCCACCCTCAAGACCCCCGTCCGCCGCGGAATTCATCGCCCCCGCGACCGTTCGCCGGGCGGGCGCGCCGCCGAGAGGGCCGCGATCGCGGCGATGTCGTCGGGCTGGCGGAGGTCGTCGGTGGCGAGCCGGTTGGGCCGGACGTGGCCGCACAGCACGCAGCACTGCACCACC
Source organism: uncultured Actinomycetota bacterium (assembly GCA_963828605.1). Lineage (GTDB taxonomy): Bacteria > Actinomycetota > Actinomycetes > Mycobacteriales > QHCD01 > DASXJE01. The sequence continues at coordinate 386,278 of CAWHER010000002.1, forward strand.
ACCAGACCCTTCCCGGATCGCTGGTCGATCGCCACCGGTGCCATCAGCCCGCCGCAGACCGCGCGCCGATCCCCGGGTCGGTCGTCGACGTGTCGGGACCACAGGCACGACGGGCAGTGGTTCCGGTAGCTCCCGGTGGACAGCGGGTGCGCCCGCGTCCCGCATCGGGCGCAGGTGAATCCGGTGTTCTCGCTCTTTCTGCTGATGGCCTGCTCCCGCAGTCGATGGGATATCGACATGCAGGCGCAGGGTTCCGTTGCGTTCTCGCCCCGTGCGGGGCTCCCGGGCTGGACGGAGCGAGTGACTCGTTCACCGCCGTTCCGCTGGGTCGGCGATTACTTCCGGTTCCTGCTTCACCGGGCCGTTGCAGACCCGGATCCGGACCTCGACCGAGGTTGTGGATTTGTCTCGGCCACTGTCAGCCAGCACCGCCAGCTGCCACCGGTAGGTGTCATCTCCGTCGCACCGACGTCGGCGTCGTCCCCTGGATCAGGCCTCGGCAGTGCGGATCGGTGTCATCGGCGACCTCCTCTCCGGTGTCATCCGACCACGCCGGGCGGCCTGTCGGCACCCGACTAACGGAGCCGCGCAGTGGCGAGCGCATCCGGATCAGCACGCCCGACCCGGACAGCGCGCAGCACCTGCTGACCTTCAGCCCCTGACATCGAGAGAAGACACCATGACCGACAACCAGCACCGCCCGTGGTTCGGGCCGGAGCGGGTCGGCTTCGGGCTACGCCCGCAGACCTGGCAGGGATGGCTTCTCGTCGGTGCGTTCACCGCGGGAGTGGTCGCCCTGGCCGTCGCCCTCCGTTAGGCATTGACTCCCGCATCGAAACGGTCATATCGTGCCCGCCGTCCACCTGAGGGGGCTGACCTTGCGGGCTGCACTGGCGGTAGCGGCGATCATTCCGGTGCTCGGACTCGCGGTCGCGCAACCGGCCGCCGGCGGGCACACACCGGTGACCCGGACCACCCTCCAGCTGCGCCATGAGGCCGGCCGCCTGTCCGTGGCCATGCCGGCGCAGGCCGGTGCGGCGGGCTATTCCGTCACCGTGTCCACGTCGCCGTTCCAGATCACCACCACCCGGGCCGGTCGCACCGTCCTGCAGACCACCGCCGGGGCGGCGGGTGCTTCGGGACCCGCGGACTTCCGCACCGCCTCCGGCTGGCAGGCGGCGACCTCCGTGCGCGCGTCGGTCCTACAGGGCCGGGAGCTCGATCTGACGCTGGCCACCACTGTCGCGGACGACGTCGTCGACTACCGGATCACCCTGAGGAGCGACCGGTACGACGTCGCCTGGTCGGTGCGCGGGCCGGTTGCCGCGACGCAGGTGGCCAGCCACTACACGGTCGACTCGGCCGGCCACTGGTACGGCCAGGGCGAGGCACAGACGGACGACGGCGGTCCCTACACCCGCCAGCCCTGGCCGCTGGACTCCGGCTCGGTCCGTGACTCCGCCATGGGCCCGGCCGAATACCTCATGACCGACCCGTTCTGGTTCACCGAGCGCGGCACGGGTCTGTGGGTCGACACCCACGACGTCATGGACGTGTCGATGAATTCGCTGCAGAAGGGCGTCTTCGGCTACGCCGTCTCCGACAGCGATGCGATGCGGGCGACCACCTTCGTCGAGCGCACCCCACGCGCGGTCTATCAGGACTACATCGGCATCACCGGCACTCCGGCGAAGAGCGACGCCACGGCCGCCCAATACCGCTCACCGCTGTGGAATTCGTGGGGGCAGTTCTACAGCGACGTGACCGAGGCGTCCACGCTGGCGTGGGCGAAGGGCCTGCACGACGCGGGCGTGCCCGGTCAGGCGATCCAGGTCGACGACGGGTGGATGAGCCACTACGGCGACTCGACGTTCAACAGCAAGTTCCCGACTCCGAAGAAGCTGTCCGACCAGATCCACGCGATGGGCTACGACTTCGGCCTGTGGGAGACGCTGTGGATCAACAATGACGCGGACAGCTACGCCTACGCCGCGTCGCACGGCTACCTGCTGAAGTCGAAGAGCGACCCGAGCAAGCCGTGCAGCGTCACCTGGTGGAACGGCACCGCGGGGATCGTCGACCTCGGCAACCCCGCCGCACGCGCCTGGTACGTCGCCCAGCTCACGAACCTGGAGCAGACCTACGGCGTCGACGGGTTCAAGTTCGACACCCGGTTCTTCGACGAGTCCTGCGCGCCGTACCCGGGGCACACCGCGCTCGACTACCTGACCCTCGGCGCGCAGCTGACCGACCAGTTCGACCAGCAGGGCGCCGGCGTGCGCATCTCGTGGACCGGCTCGCAGAAGTACGGGTTCGTCACCCGTCAGGTCGACAAGGGGACCGACTGGGGCTCGCTGCAGGCGGCCGTGACGCAGGACCTGTCGATCAGCACGATCGGCTACCCCTTCGTCGAGACCGACATGATCGGCGGGTCGCTCGGCGATCCGCCGCCCACCAAGCAGGTACTGGTCCGGTGGGCCCAGGCCGCATCGCTGATGCCGCTGATGTATTCGTCGACGTCGCCGCTCGGGGTCTCCAACCAGGCAGGTAGCCAGACCTACGACCCGCAGACGGTCGATCTCTACCGGGCCGCGGTCCGGACGCACGAGCTGCTGGCGCCGTACATCCTCGCGCAGGTACGCCGTGCGGTGGCGACCGATGAGCCGATCATGAAGCCGCTGTTCTTCGACTTCCCCAGCGACCCGGCCGGCTACACCGTCGACGACGAATGGCTGCTCGGCGACTCGCTGCTCGCGGCGCCGGTGCTCGGTGCCGGCACCAGCCGCGACATCCACCTGCCGGCCGGCCGCTGGTACGACGTCGCGGCGCACCGGATCCGCACCGGCCCGACCGATCTGCACGGCTACGCCGCCGGGCTCGGCACGACCCCGGAGTTCGTGCGGCTCGGCACCGCACAGTCGGCGCGGCTGATGAGCGATCTCAGGTAGCGCTCTCCAGCTCGGCGAGCTCCGCGGCCGCGTCCGTCCCCGACGGGCCGGCACTCTCCGGACGTGTGCGCGGGCCGCGCGCGGAGGCCACGAGGGCGCCGCCGATCAGGATCGGCACGGCGTACCTCGCCACCGCGCCGAATCCGACGGTTGCGAGCATCGCCGCCAGATAGATCGTCAGGAGACCGGCCGTCGCCTTGCCGACCCACCGCCACCACACGCCCGCGATCAGGAGGAGCCCGAGGAGAACCTCGGCTGTCGTGGCGAGCAGCGCCGGCACCGCCGGGCTCGGGAACCACGGAACCAGTTGCCCGGTGTAGTGCACGAAGCTCGCCCAGGTGCCCCACGACACGCCGGGATGCCCCGGTGCGCCGAGGAGGCCGAAGCGGTCCGCCACCGACCCCCACAGGTCGATGCCCAGAACGGTCGCTGCCGTCCGTGCCGCCCACCACTGCGGGCCCGAACGCCGGGAGAGCAGGCGGGCGGTCGCCGCGGCCAGCATCACCAGGATCAGGACGGCGGTGATGACTCCGGGTCGTCCACCGCTGATCCACCAGCCGAGTTCGCAGCACGTCCCGATGACGATCCACCCGAGTCCACCCAGCCACCTGGCTCGGTCCATCCGCTCCATGTCTCGCTCCTATTGGTAAAGTTCCTGACTACCTGGGAGCGTAGAACGGAGGATCCAGATGGTCAAGCGGTTGACTAATCCGCTCCGGGACCGGCCGGTGCCGTTGGGGTCACTCCTTGCCGCCACGGCGCACCGACTGGGCAGCGAGTTGGACAGCGCCCTCGCGGCGGCCGGGTTCGAGGACGTCAGGTCGGCGCACGCCCCGGTATTCATGGCGATCGGTCCGGACGGGGTCCGGGCCGGCGTCCTCGCCCAGCAGGCACACCTGACGAAGCAGGCGATGGGTGAGTTGCTGCACTATCTCAGCGGGCACGGTTACGTGGAGACCACAGCCGATCCGGACGACGGTCGGGCCAGAATCGTGCGCCTGACCGCGAGAGGCTGGCGGGTGGTCGATGCCGCCGAGCAGGTGATCGCGCAGTTCGACAGCTGGCTCGAGTCGACGGTCGGCACCCGGCGGGTCGACGAGGTGCGCGCCACCATGCAGGTCATCCTTGCCAGTGACCGCCAGGTGTGGGACCGGTGATCTCGGCGAGCACTGCCCGGGCGAGTTCGGGTACGGCGTCGGCGACGGCGGGGGAGAGCCCGACCCCGAACCCGAGGTCGGCCGCCTCGACCGCGTAGACGACCAGCCGGCCGGGCGCGCGGTGCAGCGCCTCCGCGAGCCGGATCGCGTCGGGGATGCCGACCGCGTGCGTGCTCGCGGTCCCGGTCCCTGCCGGCAGCGCGTCGACCGTCGTGCGGTGGATCCGCCCGGGTGTCGACGGATCGCACAGCACGGCGTCGACCACCACCGCGAGCGGCACCTCCGACCACGCGTCGAGGAGCTGGCTCGGCTCGCCGTCGGCGACGGTGAGCGACACGTCGGGCGGGGAGTGCTTCTCGAGCGCGGCGACGACCGCCGGCCCGACGCCGTCGTCGCGGCGGTACTCGTTGCCGACGCCGATCACCGCGGCCCGCGTCGCCGTCACCGGCGTTCCACCGCGAGGTCGAGGAAGTGGGCGGAGCAGGAGATGCACGGGTCGTAGTTGCGGATCGTCCGCTCGCACAGGGCGGTGAGAGCGGCGTCGTCGAGGGCGAGGTTGGCCGAGACGACGCCCCGCAGGTCGTCCTCGATGGCCGCCTGGTTCTGCGACGTGGGCGGGATGATCGTGGCGGTGCGGATCAGGCCGTCGCCGGCGAGCTCATAGCGGTGGTAGAGCAGGCCGCGGGGAGCCTCGCTGACGCCGTGACCGACTCCCGCTCTCGGCGGCACGTCCACCGCGGCGCGTTCGGGGCGCTCGTACCCGGCGATGAGCCGGAGCGCCTCGTCGACGGCGTAGACGACTTCTACCGCCCGGACCACGATGCTGCGGAACGGGTTGCGGCACGTCGCCCCGAGCCCGGCCTCCGTCGCGGCCTGCCGGGCGACGGTGGACAGTTGCGCGGAGTTGATCGTGTAGCGCGCGAGCGGCCCGGTGAGGAAGGACCGCCCGTCCAAGGTCGCGTGCAATGCGGTGGAGTGCGGCACCTGGTGTTCGACGACGTGGTCGAGGAACTCGTCCGCGCCGAAGGTCAGGCCGCCCGACGTGGCGACCTCACCGCGCTCGATGGCATAGCCGGTGGGCTCTGTCACCGCCAGCAGTTCGTGGCGCAGGTCCAGGTCGGGGAAGTCGAACGACGCGACCCACCGCACCGTGGCCAGCGCGTCGTCGAGCGCGTGCCGCAACTGCTCGGCCAGCGGCGCCAGCTGCGCCGCGGTGGGTGCGCTGTAGAAGCCGCCGACCCGCGAATTCACCGGGTGGATCGCCCGGCCGCCGATCCGTTCGAGGATGGCGTTGCCGGACTTCTTGAGCCGCAGCCCGCGTTCGACGAGGTCACGGTGGTCCTTGGCGAGCGCGATCGAATCGGGATAGCCGAGGAAGTCGGGTGCGTGCAGCAGATAGATGTGCAGCGCGTGGCTGGAGATCCATTCGCCGCAGTAGAGCAGCCGGCGCAGCGCCGCGATCTGCTCGTCGGGGGCAACCCCGCACGCGTCCTCGACCGCCTGCCAGGCGCTGGTCTGGTAGGCGACCGGGCAGATTCCGCAGATCCGCGACGTGATGTCGGCGACCTCGGTGTGCTGCCGCCCACGCAGGAACGCCTCGAAGAACCGCGGCGGCTCGTAGATCGCGAGCTCGGCGCTGCGGACCTCGTCGTTCTGGATGACGACGCGCAGCGCGCCCTCTCCCTCGACCCGCGCCAGCGAGCTGACCCGCAACTGCCTACTGCGGTGCGTCATCGGACCGACCCCGCTCCGCGAACTCCGGCGCCGCGACGTTGAACGTGGTGAAGACCCGGTCAACGTCGCCGTCGCTCATCCCGCAGGTGCGCAGCTGACCGATGAGTGCCGGCAGGTTCGCCCCGGTCATCGGGCCGAAGCAGCCGTAACAGCCACGCCGGACCGACGGACACAGGGCTCCGCAGCCGGCGTGGGTGACCGGGCCGAGGCACGGCGTGCCGTCGGCGACCATGACGCAGGTCAGACCGGCCCGCTTGCACTCCGTGCAGACGCTCGTGTCCGGCACGTCCGGCTTCCGTTCCGCGAGGAACGCCGAGATCACCTCGAGCAGCTGGCGCTTGTCGATCGGGCAGCCGCGCAGCTCGAAGTCGACCGGCACGTGCTGGGAGATCGGGGTCGACGTGGCGAGGCTGTCGATGTAGTCCGGGCGGGCGTAGACGACGGACCGGAACTCCTCGACGTCGCCGAAGTTGCGCAGTGCCTGGATTCCGCCCGCGGTGGCGCAGGCCCCGATCGTGATCAGCACCCGAGACTGCTCGCGCACCATCCGGATGCGGTCGAGGTCGGCCGCCGTGCTGATCGACCCCTCGACCAGCGACACGTCGTACGGGCCGGGCAGGATCTCGGAGGACGCCTCGAGGAAGTGCCCGATCCTGATCTGCCCGGCGATGGTCAGTAGTTCGTCCTCGCAGTCCAGCAGCGTGAGCTGGCACCCGTCGCAGGACGCGAACTTCCACACCGCCAACATCGGTGGACTCATCACAGCTCCGGTACGGCGAGTAGGGGCCGGGCAAGGCCGTAGTCGATGACCGGGCCGTCGCGGCAGATCAGCAGTGGGCCGAGCTGGCAGTGTCCGCACAGGCCGACACCGCACTGCATGTTGCGCTCGAGCGAGACACGGATGTCGGTTGGTGCAACTCCCTTGTCCAGCAGGAGGTTTGCGCTGAACCTCGTCATCGGTTCCGGCCCGCACACGAACGCGGTGGTGCGCCGGTGATCCAGGCGCAGCCGGCCTAGGGGCTCGGTCACGAAGCCGACCGGCCCGGTCCACCCGTCGGCGGGCAGGTCGACCGTCTGCAGCACCTCGAGGTCGGGGCGCGCGCTCCACGCGGCGAGGTCGTCGCGGAAGAGGAACTCCGCGGGGTTGCGGGCACCGGCGACGAGCACGACCCGGCCGAAGTCGTGCCGTCGGGCCAGCGCGGTGAGCAGGATCGACCGCACCGGGGCGAGGCCGACGCCACCGGCCACAACGAGGAGGTCGCGCCCGACCGCGGTGTCGAGCCCCCAGTCGGTTCCGTACGGACCGCGGACACCGACCGGGCTGCCCGGCGTGCACCCGCACAGTGCGGCGCTGACGGCGCCGACGTCGCGGATCGTCTGCGTCAGCACTCCGTCGACGGCGGTGGGATCGCCGCTGATCGAGATCGCGATCTCGCCCACACCACGGGCGTAGAGCATGGTGAACTGACCGGCCTTGAACGCCGGGAGACCCGCCCCGACCGGCTCCAGCCGCAGGGTCACCGAGTCGCGGGTCTCCACGCGCCGGTCGGTCACCCGGTAGGGGGCCGGCAGCATGGACCCGCCGTCACCGGTCACGAGGGTTCTCGTAGAGGTTGAGGAGCCGGGCGCGGGTGCTCTGCAGGCGGTTGAGCAGCGCCTCGAAGAGTCCGAGCGCGAGGGGGTAGCCGAGCGCGGGGTCCTCGTCGGCAAGTGTCCGCAGCCGGGTCGTGTCGAGCTCGACGGCGACGACGGGTTCGGTGGTGACGGCGCTGAAATGCCAGCGGTGCGGCGGGACCAGCCATGACCAGCCCAGGACGTCGCCGGCGTGCAGGGTCTGGATGACCAGCGATCCGCGACCGGGTGCGACCGTCTCCAAGGCGATGCGCCCGGACCGGATCAGCCAGCAGCCGCTGGCATCCTGACCTTCGTCGAAGAGCCGTTCGCCGGCCGCGATGGTGACCTCGCGCGCGGTGTCGGCGATTCGTGCGAGCTGTGCGTCGCTCAGCGTGCCCAGCAGCGGAAGGTCGGCGAGAGCGTCAGCGCTCAGCATCCGCGCTCCCTGATTCCGTACCGGCGCCGTCGCGCTGCCCGGCGAGGCGGGTGACCTCTTCGGTGATGTCGATCCCCACGGGACACCAGGCGATGCAGCGCCCGCAGCCGACGCAGCCGGAGGTGCCGAACTGGTCGTACCAGGTGCTCAGCTTGTGGGTGATCCACTGCCGGTACCGGCTCGCGCCCGAGACCCGGACCTCGCCGCCGTGCAGATAGGAGAAATCCAGTTCGAAGCAGGAGGCCCAGCGCTCGGAGCGCTCGGCATGCTCACCGGTGAGGTCGGTGACGTCCTCGGTCGTGGTGCAGAAGCACGTCGGGCAGACCATCGTGCAGTTGCCGCAGGTCAGGCACCGGTCGGCGACCTCGATCCAGTTGACTGCGTCCGCGTTGTCCCGGAGCAGCGTCCTGAGGTCGCCCGACGGCATCCGGCGGCCCATGTGGTCGGCGGCGTCGGCGACGGCCGACCGGGCATCGTCGACCTCCGGGCCGGTGGCGGCGCGATGGTCGACCCGGGCGAGGATGCTGGCCCCGTCGTCGGTGCCGACGTCGATCAGGAACCGGTGCCCGGACTCGTCGATCCGCTCGGTGAGGGAGAGGTCGTAGCCGGGCCCCGGCGCCGGACCGGTGCCCATGGAGGCGCAGAAACACACCCCGCCCGGTTCGGTGCAGCCGGCCGCGACGACGAAGAGGCCCTGCCGGCGCCGGGTGAACGAGCCGTCCGGGTGGGCGCCGTCGCCCAGGACCCCGCCGAGGGTCGCGATGGCGGCCAGGTCGCAGCCGCGCACGCCGAGGAACGCGAATCGGACCGGCTCGTCGGGTGCCGGCGTGACGGTCGTGCCGTGGGTGGAGAACAGGGTTTTCCGCGGCGGGTGCAGGAACTGCTTCCATGACTGCGGTCCGGCCGAATGCCCGAAGACGGCGGCATCGCCGCGGCGGTGCACCCGGTAGCGGCCGGGGGCGGTCTCCACGCCCCAACCGGCGGGCAGGTCGGCGCCCGAGTCGAGTTCGGCGAGCACGATCGCGTTGTCCCGCATCGTCGGCCCGATCACGCGGTATCCGGCCTCGACCAGTACGGCGACGAGTGTGTCCAGGCCGGCCCGGTCCAGCACGGCCGGGGCGCCGTTCATGTCTGTCCCCCGTTCAGGACCAAGCATCCGTCCGTCCAGCCAACACCGGCAGGTGAGCGCCCGTCAGTGTCGAAGGTCCCACGCGGGAAGGGTAGGACGATCTGCGACGCGCCGCGGGAGGTCAGGGATCCCGCGACTCCTCACAGGACGTCGTCGAGGGTGTCGCGGGCGACCCCGGCTCGGGAGGGACCGCACCGCGGGCACCATCGGGTCCGATGCGGGACCGATATCCGGTAGCCGGTGACCGTGCTCCGGCTGATCGCGACGTCGGCGAGGAGTTGCGTGCTGGTCGGGACCCCGGCGGTGGTGTCGGTCGACAGCCCGGCCAGCACCGCGATGCCCGGGTGGGAGGCGCGCGCGGCCGCCGCCGCGACGGAGACGAAGTGCCGGTAGCCGGCCGGATCGCGCTCCAGGCTCTGGGCCTGCAGTTCGATGCCGTCGACGGGCCCGCTCATCCGGGGGACCAGACCCGAGTCGATGAAACGCCGCCAGGTCGGCAGCGGGCCCACCGGACGGAACGCCGTGGCGAGGGTCAGCGCGGGGGAGACGTAGATGGCCAGGCCGTGCCGGTGGGCCATGGTCGCTGCGGCGACGGTGGCCTGCACCGGCCGACGCTGCTCCCCGGCCGGCGTGGCCGGCGAGACCCCGGGGTCGTAGAGCACGGCGGTCGTCCGGGCGGGAAGTCGGTGTGCCCCGATAGTGGCGCGCAGCGTCGCCGCCGACGGGAACTCGGCGACCACTGTGCTGTGCGGCAGGACGGGCGCCTCTCCGGGGCGGAGAAGTTCGCTGACGGCGGCGTGGGTCAGGCGGGCGCGGAGGGGGGCGACATCGACCATCCGGACCACGTCGGCGGTCATCATCCAGCGGACCGGCGTCGCCCGGTTCCGGGCGGTGCCGGCGGAGGTCCCGGCGGCCTCGGCGGCGGTGGCGACGCCGACCACGACGCAGACGGTGAGAACGAGCGTCCCGAGACGCCACCTCGCGCGCCGATCCGACCTCGGGACACCCGGGCGGCGGCCCGAGGGGGGATCGACATGGTCGGGACCCCCGGCAATGGTCATCTCGGCCCCTCTGCGGCGCGATCGATGCGCCGTCGCGAGCACGGGCGCCGGCGGGACACGGTCCACCCGCAGCTACCCACAGCAACCAAATTCTACCCCGGTTAACACTGTGTAGCCGTGCCGTCCGCCGCATCCCACCCGGGACGGCGCCGGCCGGTGCACCTCAGAACGCGGTGGTGCCCTTCGGCGTACCCAGACCGGTGGGGCCGTCCCAGCCCTTCACCGACGTGCACCACACCGCGGGGGAGCAGCTGCCGTTCCGGCCGCTCGTCACGTCGTGCAGGCCGCCGGAATGGCTCCAGGTGTAGGAGGCCGGGTAGGACGGGAGGTGGCCGGACATTGCGTAGACGCTGGCGACGATCGGCGACGACGCACTGGTGCCGCCGAAGACCAACCAGCCGCTGACCCCCTGGAAGGCGAACGAGTCGTAGACCGCGACGCCGGTGTTGGGGTCGGCGACCGCGGAGACGTCGGCGATGCCCTTGCCACTGCACTTCGTCGCCGCGGTCTGCCAGGACGGCTTCGGGTTCAGCGTCGAGCAGCCCGAACCGGCTCCGTTCCACGCCGACTCGTGCCAGCCCCTCGCGGAGGAGTCGCGGGTCAGCGAGGTCCCGCCGACAGCGATCACGGAGTCGAAGGAGGCCGGGCTCTGGACGCCGAACCCGGCGTCGCCGGTGGACGCGGTGATCGCGATCCCGGGATGGTCGAACGCCGCGGACGAGTGGCTGTCGGTGCCGCCGTAGCTGTTGCTGATGGCCTTCACGCCGGCTGCGCTCGCGGCGTTGTTCACGGCCTTGCCGAGATTGCTGAAGGTGGGGCTGGTGGCCTCGACCAGGCGGATCTTGCAGTCGGGGCAGGCCGCGCTGACCATGTCGAGGTCGAGGGAGATCTCCTGCGCCCAGCCGCCGTCGGCGGGCGGTGGCGTCGATCCGCCGTTCTGGTTGACCTTCTTGAAGCAGCCGTTGGCGGTGGTGCAGGCCGGCAGCCCGAACTTCTTTCGGTAGACGCCTAGGTCGGCCTCGGCCTTCGGGTCGTCGAAGGCGTCGACGATCGCGACGGTGCGGCCGCCTGAGCCGGCAGCGGTCAGACCGTATGCCGACCGGATCGCGGAGGGGCCGTAGCCCGCCGGAGCGGCATGGGGGACCGCGGTCCCGTCGGCAGTCACCGCGTCGTGACGGATCGCCAGACAACCGGCTCTGCCGGCCGCGGGTCGGTCGCAGACGTGGGTGTTGCGCTGCGCGGTGGCGTGGACGGAGGGACTGGCACCCGCGACGGCGGAGACCGGGAGCGCCAGCACGACGGCGGCCGTCAGGGCGAGCAAGACTTGTCGGCGCACAGGGTCCTCCCCGATGTCGGCACCCCGTCCCGGACCGGGTCGTGGTGGGCCAGATGCTGCACTACGGCACCGACCGATGTCCACTACCTGGCTGCGCCACCACCGCGCTCCGGCGTCGTTCACTCCCTGCCCGGGTTACCCGACCGCGAAGGCGGCGTCGACCGTCTGGGCGAGGAGTACGGCGATGGTCATCGGACCGACGCCGCCCGGCACCGGCGTGATCATCGACGCGCGATCGGCGGCGGTCGCGAACTCGACGTCGCCGACGTTCCCCGGGTTGTAGCCGGCGTCGATGACGACGGCGCCCGGCCTGATCCAGGAGCCCTTGATGAGCTCGGGCCGACCGACGGCGGCGACGACGACATCGGCCTGCGCGACCTGCCCGGGCAGGTCGACGGTGCGCGAGTGGCAGTAGGTCACCGTGGCGTTGCGGCCGAGCAGCAGCATCCCGAGGGGCTTTCCCAGGATCGGGCTGCGGCCGACCACCACGGCCCGCTTGCCGGACAGCGGGACGTCGTAGGCGTCGAGCAGCCGCATGATTCCGCCCGGGGTGGCCGAGGCGAACCCGGGCTCGCCGAACGCCATCTGCGCGAACGACGTGCGGGTGACGCCGTCGACGTCCTTGGCCGGGGCGATCGCCTCGAAGGCGGCCCGCTCGTCGATCTGCGCCGGGACCGGGTGCTGCAGCAGGATTCCGTTGACGGCCGGGTCGGCGGACAGCGCACCGATCGCCGCGACGAGCTCCTCGGTCGTGGTCTTGACATCCAGCTCGATCGGCCGGGACTCGATGCCCACCTGCTCGCTGCGCCTGGCCTTCATCCGCACGTAGGTGCGCGAAGCCGGGTCGTCACCGACCAGGACGGCCGCCAGGCAGGGCCGGCGGCCGTGCTCGTCCAGGTACCGCGCCGCGCGCCCGGCGGTGTCCGCCAGCAGGGCGTCGGCGGTGGCCTTGCCGTCCATGATCGTTGCGGCCATGCAGCCTCCTCACTCGGTGGTGAGGAGCACCCAGGCGTTCGACGCTCCCGAAGTCTGCACTCCCCGGTGGTGACCCACCTACGCCAGTCGTGCGTAGCCAGGCTAGTCCGGGTCGCCGTCGCCGATCCAGGCCGGTCCCGGACGTCCCAATCGAGCTCTTGACGCGTCGCGGCAGGGGGAGTACCCACCAATGGTCGCTTTTCGGACGTTTCACGTCACGGTCGTGTGAGGGCATCAGGGGAGGGCCCATGTGGGCACGTCGGATCGGTGTACCCGTCCTCGCCGGTGCGCTCCTCGCCGCCGGCGGCGTCGCGGCCGGAGTGGGCAGCCCGGCGTCCGCGGCGGCCCGGCCCCGGGCCACCACATGCAGCCCGGTCACGACGACTCCGACCTTCCGCGGGACGACGCCGACCGCGGAAAGGGTGCTCGGCTTCAGCCTCGGCAGCCGCGAGGCCACCGACGAACAGCTCAACCGCTATGTCGGTGCCGTCGATCGGTCGAGCGACCAGGTCACCAGCGGCACCTTCGCCCGGACCGTGACCGGACGACCGCTCAAGTACGCACTCGTCAGCGCTGCGGGCAACCTCACCGCGGCCAAGCTGGCCCAGATCCGCAGTGACGCGGCGATGCTGCGCCGGCCGGATCTCCCCGCCGCACAGGCCTCGGCGATCGAACGCCGGATGCCGACCATCCTGTGGCTGTCGGCCAACGTGCACGGCAACGAGCCGACCGGCGGCGACGCCAGCCTGCGGATCCTCTACGAGCTCGCCGACCGCACCGACTGCGTGGCCCGGGCCATCCTGTCCCACGCCCTCGTCGGGATCATCCCGACGCAGAACCCCGACGGCCGGGCGGATGACGTACGCACCAACGCCTACACCTTCGACATGAACCGCGACTGGTTCGCCCGCACCCAGCCGGAGACCTCCGGCAAGCTCGACCTGCTGCAGCAGTACCCGCCGCAGCTCTACATGGACGAGCACGGGATGGGCGGCTCCAGCTACTTCTTCCCGCCCAACTCCGATCCGATCTACCACGAGACCAGCGACCAGTCGGTCGACTGGATCGACAACCTCTACGGCGCGGACAACGGCGCGGCGTTCACCGCCAAGAAGCTGTCCTTCGAGACCTACCAGTCCGGCTACGACCTCTTCTACCAGGGCTACGGCGACAGCGTCCCGACCAGCGACTTCGGGGCGGCCGGAATGACCTACGAGGTCGGCCAGAACGCGACGTACCCCGACCAGACCTACAAGCACTACCTGTCGGCGATCACGTCTCTCTATGCCGGCGCGACCCATCGGCAGTCGATCCTGACCGGCTGGCACCAGGGCTTCGTCACCGCGGACCGGCAGGGCCGGCAGTGCACGCTGCAGCCGAACAAGGTCGACAACCCGGGCCACACCGTGCAGTTCCAGGTCCCCGACATCCGGGTCTGCGGCTACTTCCTCGGGGGAGGCGGCGCGAAGGCGCGCGACCTCGCCACCGTGGTCCGCCGGCTGCAGCAGGCCGACGTCTCGGTCTACCGGCTGAGCAGGCCGCTCTACGTCCCCGACTTCACCGCCTACGGGCGTCCGCCGCAGCCGACCACGATGCCGGCCGGTACCTACTGGATCCCGATGGCACAGGCGCAGAAGCACTGGATCCAGGCGATGCTCAACGAGAACACCTACGTGCCGTTCCCCTACTTCTACGACGTCAGCGGGTGGAGCCTGCCGCTGCTGGACAACCTCGACGGCGGCTACACGAGCACCAGCCTGCGCCCCGCCGCCACCCTCCTGCCGCTGCAGAAGGTACCGGCGATGAGGCTGCCCACGGCGCTGCCGAGAGTCGGCATCCTCACCTATGCCTCGAGCCCGTTCCGTCCGTCGGAGAGCACCGGCTGGCTGCGGTGGCGGTTGGCGAAGGACTGGCACATCGCGGCGTCGGTGCTGACGCCGGACCAGGTCACCGCCGCCACCCTGAACAGCCTCGACGTGCTGCTCACCCCCGACCTCGATGCGGCGACGGTGGCCAAGATCCTCGGCGACAGCGGCAAGACGGCCCTGGCCGACTGGGTGAACGGTGGCGGCCGCTACGTCGGCTGGCAGGGCGGCACGGATCTGGCCGCCCGCCTCGGCCTCTCGACGGTCACGCTGACCGCACCGACGTCGCAGGTGCCGGGCACGCTGTTCCGGGTCGACACCGCGGCCGGCAGCCCGCTCACCGCCGGCGTCGGCCCGACCGACTGGGTGATGTACGCCGGCGACCCGGTCATGCGGGCCGCGGACCCGGCCGACGTCGTGGCCTCCTACCCGTCGGCGACGTCCCCGGACTGGTTCACCTCCGGCTATCAGAAGGGTGCCGAGGAGCTCGGGACCACGGCGGCCGAGGTCGATCAGCGGGCCGGCACCGGCCACGTGACCGTGTTCTCCGTCGAACCCAACTTCCGGGCGTTCACCGACGGCAGCGCCCGCCTCCTCTTCGACGCGATCAACGGCACGGGTGCGGTACCGGCCACCGGGCGGCCGGCGGTCGGTGCCCCGCAGCGGAAGGGCGCCGAGCGGCGCGCGAGCCTCGCCGCACGACGGATCGTGCAGCCGCTCGGAGCCGACCTGGTCGTCACCGCCCGCACCGACGCGGCCGCGACGACGGCACGCGTGCTGCGCGGCCACGGCGCGACCGTCCGGACGTCGCGCACACCGACATCGGTGA
This sequence comes from uncultured Actinomycetota bacterium, assembly GCA_963828605.1. GTDB lineage: Bacteria > Actinomycetota > Actinomycetes > Mycobacteriales > QHCD01 > DASXJE01. The sequence goes on from CAWHER010000002.1 coordinate 401,362, forward strand.
CGTACTTCGTCGACTTCGGCCGTCGCGCGCCGGCCGACCCGCCGGGGTGGGCGCGCACCCTGCCCGACGAACTGACCCGGGCCGGGGCGGCCCCGCTGCTCGTCTCGACCCTGTAGGCCGGAGAGAGGACACGACATGGTCGACCGCAGGACGGGACGCGGGCAGCGACGGCGGATGCGGACGGTGGCGGTCGCCCTCGGCTGCCTCGTGATCGCCCTCGCGACGGCGGTGCCCGCGGCGTCCGCCGGAAGCGCGGCGGGTTACCCCGATCCCGAGCCGGTGCTCGGCGGCGCGTCGACCCACGACCCGTCGATGATCCGCGTCGCGGACGGCAGCTACTACGTCTTCTCGACGCACAACGGGATCGAGATCCGGCACTCCCCGGACCGGGTGCACTACACCTTCGTCGGCGAGGTGGTGCCGGGCGGCGCCACCTGGGCCTCGGCGTACCAGCCGGACGGGGCGAAGGACCTCTGGGCGCCGGACGTGTCCTACCACCGTGGGATCTACTGGCTCTACTACGCCGTCTCGTCGTTCGGGTCCAACCACTCGGCCATCGGGCTGGCGACCAGCCGCACGGCGCGGCCCGGGAGCTGGGTGGATCAGGGCCTGGTCTACGCGTCGTCACCGATTGACGACTTCAACGCCATCGATCCCGGGCTCACCGTCGACGCCGCCGGCCACTGGTGGCTGTCGTTCGGGTCGTTCTGGAGCGGCATCAAGATGATCGCGCTCGACCCGCAGACCGGGAAGCCGACCAGCCCGGACACCCCCCGCTACTCGCTCGCCCAGCGCCCGGCCCCGGACGCGGTCGAAGGCGCCTACATCGTCCGGCACGGCGGCTTCTACTACCTCTTCGCGTCCTACGACTTCTGCTGCCGGGGACTGGACAGCACCTACAACATCCGGGTCGGGCGCTCCCGTGCGATCACCGGGCCCTACGTCGACCGGTCCGGGACGCCGCTGCTCGAGGACGGGAGCACGACCATCCTCGCCACGCACGGCTTCGTGATCGGACCGGGCGGGCAGACCGTGCTGCGCGATGACGGGCAGGACCTGCTCGTCTACCACTACTACAACGGCCGCGACGCCGGGACGCCCCGCCTGGGCATCAACCGGCTCGCCTGGCCGGACGGCTGGCCGGTCGTCCGGCCCTGATCGTCCGGCCCTGATCGTCCTGCCCCATCGACGACCCACCCTCCCCTCCCGTTTGGCTTGAACGTCACGTTCATGCCGCTAGAAGGCTTGAACGTGACGTTCAAGCCAAACGGGAGGGGGAGGCGGCGGTGCCGGGTCAGTAGGCTGACCCGATCCGCAACCGGACGCCGAAGAGGACAACGCATGTCACTGCCGGAGCCGCGCACCGAGGACGGTCGAGCTGGCCTGGCGGCTCTGCTCGCCGCACCGGGCGACGCCCTCGTCGCCCTCGACTTCGACGGCACCCTCTCGCCGATCGTCCCCGACCCGGCGTCCAGCCGGCTGGTCGACGGCGGCGCTGAGGCGTTGCGGGCCGTCGCCGCGCGGGTGGGCCGGCTGGCGGTCGTCACCGGACGCGCCGCCAGTGTCGCGGTCGAGCTCGGGGGCTTCGCGTCGGTGCCGGGCGTCATCGTGGAGGGCCAGTACGGCGCCGAGCAGTGGCGGGACGGCCGGCTGTCCGCCCCCGAGCCGCCACCCGGACTGCGATCCATGCGCGCGGAACTGCCGGGCGTCCTCGACGGCGCCGACCCGGGCGTCTGGATCGAGGACAAGACGCTCGGCGTGGTCGTGCACACCCGGCGTGCCGCGGACCCCGATGGCGAGCTCGAAGCCGTCGCGCCGAGGGTGATCGCGCTCGCCGAGCGGCACGGCCTCGAGGCGAGCCCCGGCCGTGCGGTCGTCGAGGTGCGCTCAGCAAATGTCGACAAGGGCGGTGCGATACGCCGACTCGTCGCCGACCACCGCCCGTCGGCGGTCCTCTACGCCGGTGACGACCTCGGTGACCTCCCGGCCTACGACGCGGTCGAGGCGCTGCGAGCCGAGGGGACCCTTGGTCTGACGGTGTGCAGTGGGTCGGACGAGGTGACCGAGCTGGCCGCCCGGGCCGACCTGGTCGTCGACGGGCCGGCCGGCGTCGTCGCCCTCCTCACCGCGATCGCCGACGCGATCGGCTGAGTCAGCTCGCGCTGCGGACAGCGTCCAGCTGCTGCGCGAACCACTCGGCGGGCGGCAGCGCGGTCGAGGCACGGACCAGCCGCCGGGCCTTCTCCCGCCGTTCGTCCGCCGGCATCAGCAACGCCTGATGCATGGCGTCGGCGGTGCCGGTGACGTCGAATGGGTTGACCAGGATCGCGTCCGGCCCGAGCAGGTCGACCGCGCCGGCCTCGCGGGAGAGGACCAGCGCGACATCGTGCTCGGAGAGGATGCAGCCCTCCTGCGCCACCAGGTTCATCCCGTCCCGGACCGGGTTGATGAGCAGGACGTCGCTGGCGCGCAGCGCGGCGAGCGAGCCCGGGTAGTCGTGGCCGACCTCGAGCACGAGCGGCGTCCAGTCGTCCGTGGTGAACTCGTCCTCGATCTCCCGGCCGAGCCGCTGCACGACGGCGGTGTACTCCCGGTACTCGGGCAGGTCGTGCCGCGACGGGTAGGTGTAGGCGACGTGCACGACACGGCCCTGCCACTCGGGCCGGGTCCGGAGCAACTCCCGGTAGGCCTGCAGGCCGCGCACAATGTTCTTGGACAGCTCGGTCCGGTCGACCCGGCCGATGACCTTGCGATCGCCGATGACGTCGCGCAGGTCGTCCAGGCTGCTCTCGACGTCGCGCCGGTGGGCCCGCTCGTGCAGCGCCTCGCCGTCCGTGCCGAGGGCGTGGACGCCGACCCGGGTCACCCGGCCGTCATGGGTGACGGTGCCGGCCGACTCGTCCACCTCGGCGCCGAGCACCTCCGTGCAGCACCGCAGGAACGCCTTCGCCCACCGGTCGCAGTGGAACCCGAGATGGTCCGCGCCGAGCAGCCCGGTGAGGACGGACCGGGCCACGTCGTCCGGAAGCATCGTGAAGTAGTCCGGCGGAGCCCACGGGGTATGGGTGAAATGGCCGATCTGCAGGTCCGGACGCCGCTCGCGGAGCATCCGGGGGGTCAGGAAGAGGTGGTAGTCCTGCACCATCACTGTCGCGCCGTCGGCGGCGTCCTCGGCCAGGGCCGCGGCGAACATCGCGTTGTAGCGCTCGTAGGAGGCCCACTGCCGTCGCCAGGCGTAGTCGAACACCGGTTTGAACGGCGAGTCGTAGAGCAGATGGTTGATGAACCACAGGGTCGAGTTGGCGATCCCGTTGTAGGCCCGGCCGAAGGTCGCGACGTCGATCGGCAGCATCCGGACGTCGAGGTCGCCGACGTCGACACCCGCGTCGGCGAGCCGTCCGCCCGACGCCCGACGGGCGACCGTGCGCTCCCGTTCACTCATCGCGCTGCAGACCCAGAGGCCGTCGCCGGCGGACAGCGCGGACTGCATCGCACTGACGAGACCGCCTCCACCACGCTCTGCGCGCACGTCGCCGTGCTCGTCGGCGACAAGAGTTATCGGCCCGCGGTTGGACGCGGCGAGGAGCGATCGGGTGCCTGACATGCCTACGAGGCTATCGGTTCGCGACAGCGGGATCGCCTGCCCCTAGGGCTAAACAGCGCTCCGCGACATTCGCAGGGCGACAATTCAACGGCGGTGTCGACTGGTGGTCGGTGCAGATCGCCGCTGTTGCACTATTCAGTTCTTGCGGGCATTTACGCGACACGGAGCAACATTCGTGGCACTCTGACTCACAACATTCGGGGTAACGGGAGGTTCGGAGTGGATCGCGGTTGGTGGTGGTGTCTGAAGCACAACGTCGTCGAGGAAGACGACGGCTGCTCCAATGCCGATCGACTCGGGCCATTCAGTTCCCCGGATGAGGCCGCGCGTGCGCTGGAAATCGTGCGCGAACGCAACGAGAAATGGGATGCCGAGGACGAGGCATGGAACAGCGGCGGCTGAGTTCTCGGATATTTGCGCGGCGTGGCGGGTTGACGGTATAGGGCTCGCACTCTTCAGTGATCTACAACCGCTGTTGTCAAGGAGGCAGATATGCCGGCAAGGGCCACGACCAGCAGGGCCGCGAAGTCCGTGCGTAGGACCTCGGCGGCCAAGAAGAGCCCGACCACCCGTCGGGCCACGACGGCGAGGAAGTCGGCCGCGAAGAAGAGCCCGACCCGCAAGGCGGCGACGGCGAAGCGGACGACGACCCGCAAGGCCACCGGTGCCCGCAAGACCACTGGTGCCCGCAAGACGACGGCGCGCAAGACCACCGCCCGCAAGGCGACCGCGCGCAAGACCACCGCGCGCAAGGCACCTGCCCGCAAGACCACTGGTGCCCGCAAGACGACGGCGCGCAAGACCACCGCCCGCAAGGCGGCGGCCAAGCGCACCCCGGCGGCGCGTAAGAGCGCGGCGAAGAAGACGACGGCGCGCAAGACCACCGCGCGCAAGACCGCGGCGCGCAAGGCACCCGCCCGCAAGGCCACTGGTGCCCGCAAGACGACGGCGCGCAAGACCACCGGGGCCCGCAAGACGACGGCCCGCAAGACGACCGGCGCCCGCAAGACGACGGCGCGCAAGACCACCGGGGCCCGCAAGACGACGGCCCGCAAGGTGAGTGGTGCCCGTAAGGCCACCGCCCGCAAGGTGAGTGGTGCCCGCAAGGCCACCGCCCGCAAGGTGACCGGCGCTCGCAAGACCATCACCCGCCGCTCGCCCGCCCGCAAGACGACCGCCCGCAGGTCGAGCAGTCGTCGTACCACCCGCTGAACCACCGTCTTCGCGGCTCGTGCCTGCTGCGAAGATGACGCCATGGACAACGTTCTGGGCGTGACGGGTCTCACCGTCGGTGTGCTGGGAGGCACCGGACCGCAGGGCCGAGGGTTGGCCCTGCGGTTCGCCATGTCGGGGCTGCAGGTGCTGATCGGGTCGCGGGACGCCGGCCGGGCCGCCACCGCCGCGGATGAGGTCAACCGGTCACTTCCGGCCGCCGCGGTGCATACCGCCCGCGGCGAGGACAACGCCGGTGCCGCCGCACACGCCGACCTCGTCGTGATCGCCGTCCCGTGGGAGGGCCACGCCGCCCTTCTCGCCGCGCTCCGCCCGCACCTTGCCGGGAAGATCGTGGTCGACTGCGTGAATCCGGTCGGCTTCGACGACCGCGGTCCGCATGCCGTCGACGTTCCCGAGGGGAGTGCCGCCGAGCAGGCGGCCGCGCTGTTGCCGGACAGCCGGGTGGTCGCCGCTTTCCACCATGTCAGCGCGACCCTGCTCGCCGACCCGACCGTGCCGATGATGGACTGCGATGTCCTGGTGCTCGGCGATGATCGCGCTGCGACGGACACGGTCCGGGCGCTGGCCGACCTGGTTCCGGGGCTGCACGGTGTCTATGCCGGTCGGTTGCGCAACGCCCACCAGATCGAGGCGCTCACTGCCAATCTGATCGCGATCAACCGCCGCTACAAAGCCCATGCGGGGATCCGGATCACCGATATCGACCGGTGAGAGCCGGGTCGGAATTCGCCTCTCCTGACCGAGTTCTCCCGGGACAAATGGCGCACTACTCGCCGATTCCACCAAACTGCGAGTACGCCCTCCGATATTCGCCGAGACAATTCCGGGGTCAGAGAAAGCTCTGGTCGCTGTTCGGGAAAGTCCCGTCCCGGACCTCTTCGGCGTAGGCGGTCGCGGCATCGCGCAGAGCGGATCGCAGGTCGGCGAACTGCTTGACGAACCGCGGAATCCGGCCGCCGCGAAGCCCCGCCATGTCCTGCCACACCAGGACCTGGGAATCGCAGTCGGGACCTGCGCCGATGCCGATGGTGGGCACGGTCAGTTCACCGGTGATGCGCTTGGCGACGTGCGCGGGCACCATCTCGAGGACCACCGCGAATGCGCCGGCCTCTTCCAGAGCCGTCGCGTCGGCCACCAGTTCGTCGGCGGCATCGCCGCGGCCCTGTACCCGGTAGCCGCCCAGCTCGTGCTCGCTCTGCGGCGTGAAGCCGATGTGCGCCATCACCGGTATGCCGGCACCGACGAGCGCTTCCACCTGACCCGCGACGCGACGTCCGCCCTCGAGCTTGACGGCGTGCGCCCCGCCGTCCTTCATGAAGCGCACGGCCGTCTCCAGCGCCTGTGTCGGGCCGGACTGGTAGGACCCGAACGGTAGGTCGGCGACCACCAGCGCCCGGTGCGTCGAGCGCACCACCGCCCGGACGAGCGGGAGCAGTTCGTCGACCGTGACCGGCAGGGTCGTCGGATAGCCGAAGACGTTGTTCGCCGCGGAGTCGCCGACCAGCAGCACGGGGATCCCGGCCTCGTCGAAGATCTCCGCCGAGTACTGGTCGTACGCCGTGAGCATTCCCCAGCGCTCGCCGCGGTTCTTCGCGTCGATCAGGTGCGGGATGCGTACCCGCCGGCTGGGCGGTCCGCCGTAGAGCGAGGGCTCCGTGCCGGCCTGAGAGTCGTGTGCCATGCCACACCGTCCTTCCTCGAGGCCGTTTCCGGTCCCCGGGTTCTGCCCTGATGGTGTCACTCCGGCGGGGGTGCCGTCTCCTTCCACCTGCTGGTGATGGGGAGACGTCGGTCACGTCCGAACGCTTTGACCGAAATCTTCGGTCCTGGCGGGTATTGGCGGCGCTTGTATTCGGCCCGGTCGACCAGCCCGACCACCCGTTCCACCACCGCCGGGTCATGGCCGTCGGCGACCAATTCGGCGCTGCTCCGGTCGCGGTCGACGTAGCCCACCAGAATCGCGTCCAGCACGTCGTAGTCCGGAAGCGAGTCGGTGTCGAGCTGGCCGGGACGCAGTTCTGCGCTCGGCGGTTTGGTGATGGAGTTCTCCGGGATCGGCGGCGTCTCGCCCAACTTGTCGGCCTCGGCGTTCCGCCACCGGGACAGCGCCCACACCATCGTCTTGGGGACGTCCTTGATCGGAGCGAAACCCCCGGCCGAGTCGCCGTAGAGGGTCGAATATCCGGTGGCCAGCTCACTCTTGTTGCCCGTCGTCAGCACGATCGACGGGGTGTGTTCGTTGGACAGGCCCATCACGATCACGCCCCGGATCCGGGACTGCAGGTTTTCCGCAGCCAGCCCGTGCAGCTCGATGTGCGTCTCGACGGCCCCGACCGGCTCGGCGATCGGTACGACCTGGTAGTGCACGCCCTGGCGCCGGGCGAGGTCTTCGGCGTCGCTCAGGGAGTGGTCGGTCGACCAGCGCGACGGCATCGCTACGGCGTACACCCGGTCGGCGCCGAGGGCGTCGACGGCGATGGTCGTGGTGAGCGCGGAGTCGATGCCGCCGGAGAGGGCGATGAACACCCGCTCGAAGCCGTTCTTGCGCACGTAGTCGCGCGTGCCGGCGACCAGTGCCCCGTAGATCTCGGCCTCCTCGCCCAGTGGCTCGGCGATGGTCGCCGGCTTCGGGTCGTAGGCGGGCACCGTGGGATCGGAGATCAGGTGCCGTTCGACGGTCATCCCGAGGGTCGGTCCGGTGACGGTCCCGCGTCCGGCGGGGAGGTCGAGGTCGACGACGAAGAGGGTCTCGACGAACTGCGGAGCGCGGGCGATCAGCTCGCCGTCGGCGGCGATGAGCATCGAGTCGCCGTCGTAGACCAGTTCGTCCTGGCCGCCGACCATGTTGACGTAGGCCAGGGGAGCGCCGGACTCCCGGGCCCGCCGGGCGGCGAGCTCCAGGCGTACGTCGTCCTTGTTGCGCTCGTACGGCGAGCCGTTGATCGACAGGACGAGGCCCACCTCGGCCCGGGCCGCCACCGCGAACGGTCCGCCGTCCTGCCAGAGGTCCTCGCAGATGGTCAGCGCGACATCGACGCCGTGCAGCCGGAACACGGTGAACGTGTCGCCGCGGCGGAAGTACCGCGCCTCGTCGAAGACGCCGTAGTTGGGCAGGTGGTGCTTGAAGTAGCGGGCCACCACCCGGCCTCCGTGCAGCACCGCCGCGGCGTTGCGCGGGCCACCGTCGGCGTCGAGATAGCCGACCACGACGGCGAGGTCGCCGAGCCCCTCGTCGGCCAGCGTACGGGCGAGCTGCCCGAGCTCCGCGACGCTCGCCGAGCAGAACGACTCGCGGAGGACGAGGTCCTCCGGTGGGTAGCCGGTGAGCGCCATCTCGGGGAAGACCGCGAGGTGGGCTCCGCCGGCCGCCGCCGTTCTGCTCCAGAACAGGATCGTGGCGGCGTTTCCGGCGAGGTCACCGACAGTGACATCGATCTGGGCGAGCGCGACGCGCAGCTGCGGCATGTCCTCATTCTCGCGCGGCCCGCCGGGCGCGTTCCGACCAGCCCTCAAATGCGGCAAAACGCTCTTCCGCCGGGGCCTGTTGTCAGACCGTTACAACATTCGTGCCGACCATCATGAACGATATTCGGGTCGAATGCGTCTAGGTGGTGTCAGAATATTGTCGCCGGTTCTCGGTCCGCCGGTCCGGAGGGGTACGGAGGACAGCTCATGCGGGGTGGGATGCGCAGGTCCTGGGCGGGGAAAAGCGCGTGGATCGCCGGCGCCGTCGGGGTGATCGCGTTGGTGGCCGGCGGATGCACGTCAACCACGGGCGGCACCAACGCCGCGGCACAGTCCGGGGGCGGGGGAGGCCACAAGGTGAAGCCTGCCCCGGCGCCGCCTCCTCCGGTCGCTCTCGCCGTCAACCCGATGACCGGAACCAAGGACGTCGACGTCGCGAAGCCGGTGACGGTGCGGGCCAGCCACGGCACGCTCGCCTCGGTGGTCATGACCAACGCCAAGGGAAAGCGGATCGCCGGCCGGTTGTCCGCCGACCACCGCACGTGGGTGTCCGCGGTGAGCCTCGGCTACGCCAGGGCCTACGCGCTGACCGCCGTCGGGGCCAACGCCGCCGGCAAGCAGCTGACCGCCAAGAGCACGTTCCGGACGGTGACGCCCGCGACCCTCACCGACCCCACGGTCTTCCCGAGCGCGTCGACAGGGACCGTCGGTATCGGCCAGCCCATCGACGTCCGCTTCGACGAGAAGATCGCCGACAAGGCCGCCGTCGAGCGGCACCTCAAGGTGACCACCGACCCGGTGCAGGTCGGGGCGTGGCACTGGATGACCGACCAGGACGTGCAGTGGCGGCCCAAGGTCTACTGGAAGGTTGGCACGAAGGTGCACGTCGACGTCAACCTCTACGGCGTCAACGTCGGCAACAACATCTACGGCCAGGAGAGCAGGCACGTCTCCTTCAAGATCCACGACAACTGGACCGCCATCGGCGACGTCAGCAAGTACACGCTGACCGTCTACCACAACGGCAAGAAGGTCCGGACGCTGCCGACCAGTTTCGGCCGGCCCGCGCTGCCCACCCACAACGGGCCGCACGTGGTCGAGTTCAAATACCCCGTCTACTACATGAACTCGGCGAGCTGGGGCCTTCCGGCCAACGCACCGGGTGGCTACGCCAACTTCCCGGCGTACTGGGCGGTGCGGATCTCCGACGACGGTGAGTTCGTCCACGTCAACGACGGCACGGACGACGTCCAGGGCTACGCCAACGTCACCCACGGCTGCGTCAACCTGTCGATGGCCAACGGCAAGTGGTTCTACGACCACTTCGGCTCCGGCGACATCGTCAACATCGTGGGCGGCTCGCCGCAACTCCCGATCGACGACGGGTACGGCGCCTGGAACGACAGCTGGAAGGCCTGGGCCGCCGGCAGCGCCCTGCACCGCTGACCTGCACGGGTCCCTCGGTAGCGCCGGAGCACCCGCACGAAAGGTGCGCGGGTCGGGTCGGCGCGTTCCCGGGGCCGGACGGGGTCGGGTTCCCGGCGGAAAGCCCGGCCCGGCAGACTGAGGTCGGCGTGGTACGCCGAGCAAAGGGGAGGCCGTGGACAGGCAGCAGGAATTCGTGCTGCGGACCCTCGAGGAGCGGGATATCCGCTTCGTCCGGCTGTGGTTCACCGACGTGCTCGGCTTCCTCAAGTCGGTCGCCGTCGCCCCGGCCGAGCTCGAGGGTGCGTTCGCCGAGGGCATCGGGTTCGACGGGTCGGCGATCGAGGGGTTCGCCCGGGTCTACGAGAGCGACATGATCGCCAAGCCCGACCCGGCGACGTTCCAGATCATGCCCTGGCAGCGCGACGACACCGGCGACGCGGCGCGGATGTTCTGCGACATCACGATGCCGGACGGGTCGCCGTCGTGGGCCGACCCCCGCCACGTCCTGCGCCGCGCGTTGGCCAAGGCCGGCGACATGGGGTTCACCTTCTACACCCACCCGGAGATCGAGTTCTTCCTGCTCAAGGGCCGGCCCGAGTACGGCGCCGCCCCGGAGCCGGTCGACGTCGGCGGCTACTTCGACCTCACCACCCACGACGTGGCCCACGATTTCCGCCGGGCAGCGGTCTCGGCGCTGGAGGCGATGGGCATCTCGGTGGAGTTCAGCCACCACGAGTGCGCCCCCGGCCAGCAGGAGATCGACCTGCGCTACGCCGACGCGCTGTCCACCGCGGACAACATCATGACGTTCCGGCACGTCGTCAAGGAGGTGGCGCTCAGCAGGGCGTCTACGCCACCTTCATGCCCAAGCCCTTCACCAACCAGCCGGGCTCGGGCATGCACACGCACCTCTCGCTCTTCGAGGGCGACCGCAACGCCTTCCACGACCCGGCCGACGAGCTCAACCTGTCCAAGACCGCCCGGTCGTTCATCGCCGGGCTGCTCCGGCACTCCCGGGAGATCACCGCGGTCACCAACCAGTGGGTCAACTCCTACAAGCGCCTGTTCGGTGAGCCGCTCCCGCACCAGCTCGCCGAGGCGCCGGCGTACGTCTGCTGGGGCCACCACAACCGGTCCGCGCTGGTGCGGGTGCCGATGTACAAGCCGGGCAAGGCCAACTCGACCCGCGTCGAGGTGCGGTCGCTGGACTCGGCCTGCAACCCCTACCTCGCCTTCGCGCTGATGCTGGCCGCCGGCCTGGCGGGGATCGAGGGGCAGTACGAGCTGCCGCCCGGCGCCGAGGACGACGTGTGGGCGCTGACCGACAACGAACGCGCGGCCATGGGCTACGACGACCTGCCGCACAACCTCTCCGACGCCCTGCGCACCATGGAGACCTCGGAGCTGGTCGCGGAGACCCTCGGCGAGCACGTCTTCGACTACTTCCTGCGCAACAAGCGCGCCGAGTGGGAGGACTACCGCGCCAAGGTGACGCCGTACGAGCTCGACCGCTACCTGCGGGTGCTCTAGTGGCGCCGGACGCACCGGTGGCGCTGGTCGTCGAGAACGCCGCGGACGATCCGGCCGGGCCGCTCGGGGAGTGGCTGACCGACGCCGGGTTGCGCCTCGAGGTCGTCCGGCCCTACACCGGTGCCGCGTTGCCCGTCGGGTTGGACGGCTACGACGCGCTGGTCGTGCTGGGCGGCGCGATGGCGGCGTACGACGACGAGTCGGTGGGGTGGCTGGCCGCCCTGAAGGGCCTGCTGCGCGAAGCGGTCGGTACCGGACTGCCGGTGCTCGCGGTGTGTCTCGGGGCGCAGCTGCTCGCCGACGCCACCGGCGGCCGGGTCGGGCCGGCCGGGGAGCGACGGAGGTGGGCGCCGGTCTGGTGGCCAAGCGGGACGGTGCGGTCGACGACCCGCTGTTCGGCCCGTTGCCCTGTCACCCCGGACGTGCTGCAGTGGCACCACGACGCGGTGACCGAGCTGCCGCCCGGCGCAGTGCTGCTCGCGGCGTCGCCACGGTGCGTCAACCAGGCGTTCCGGGTCGGGAGCCGGCGTGGGGACGTGCAGTTCCACATCGAGACCACACCGGACGTGGTGCGCACCTGGGCGCTGGCCGAGGCCGACTATCTGGCCGAGAACGGGATCGACCTCGAGACGCTGCTCGCCCGGGTGGAGGCGGCGCATCCGGACCTGCAGGAGGTCTGGGCGCCGGTCGCTGCCCGGTTCGCCGAGCTCGCCCGCCGCGCGGGCCGAGGTCCGGTAGGGCCGCGGTGAGCGAGTTCGGCCGCCGGATCACCGACCGGCTGGCGCGTCTGGGGTTCGCCGACGCCGTCCGGGCCGGCCAGTTGCTGGCCGACCCGGCCCTCGGCCTGTGGGACCCCGACACCCAGGACCTGGCCGGTCCGGGCGCCGACGCGGTGGTGGCCGCGTCTGGCCGCGGCGGCCGATCCCGACCTCGCGGTGCTGGCGCTCACCCGGCTGGCCGAGGCGGCCGAGGACCGCTCGGCGTTCGTGGACCAGCTGCGCTCCAGCGAGGGGCTGCGCGCGCGGCTGCTGGGCGTGCTCGGCGCCAGCTCGGCGCTCGGCGACCACCTGGTCGCCTACCCCGGAGACTGGCACCTGCTCACCGACGACGCGCAGGGACAGACGCGCATGTCGGCCGACGAGCTCTCCCGGCGTTGCTGATCGCGGTCGGCGCCGACCCCGACGCTCCGCCCGACGGCACCGGCGGCGGGCGGGCCGGCGCGGCGGATCCGGCCATCGTGCAGCGGTTGCGATCGGGCTACCGACGGCTCCTGCTCATCCTCGCGGGCCGCGATGTGACCGGAACGGCCGGCGTCGACGAGGTGGCCGGTGAGCTCGCCGACCTGGCCGCGGCGACGCTGCGGGCCGCCCTCGCGGTGGCCGCCGCGGGTCTGCCGGTCGGGGCGGCCGAGTGCCGGCTCGCCGTGGTCGGGATGGGCAAGTGCGGGGGGCGCGAGCTCAACTACGTCAGCGACGTCGACGTCGTCTTCGTCGCCGAGCCGGCCGGCGACTCCGGCGACGACGCGGCGTTGCGGACGGCGACCGAGCTCGCCAGCTCGCTGATGCGCATCTGCGGCCAGGTCGCCTGGCCGGTGGACGCGGCCCTGCGGCCGGAAGGGAAGAACGGCCCGCTGGTGCGCACGCTGGCCAGCCACGAAACGTACTACCGGCGCTGGGCCCGGACCTGGGAGTACCAGGCACTGGTCAAGGCGCGTCCGGTCGCCGGCGATCTCGATCTCGGCCGGGCCTACGTCGACGCGGTGGCCCCACTGGTGTGGAGCGCCGCGGCGGACGACGAGTTCGTCGAGGACGTCCAGGCGATGCGGCGCCGGGTCGAGGACACGGTGCCGGGCCGGCTCGCCGACCGGGAGCTCAAGCTCGGCCGCGGCGGGCTGCGGGACGTGGAGTTCGCCGTACAACTGCTGCAGTTGGTGCACGGCCGGGCGGACGAGACGCTGCGCAACGGCAGCACCCTGCTCGGCCTCGAGGCGCTCGCCGCCGGTGGCTACGTCGGCCGGGAGGACGCCGCGAGCTCTGGCGGCGGCGTACCGGTTCCTGCGCATCGCCGAGCACCGGTTGCAGCTCTACCGGCTGCGCCGTACCCACCTGCTGCCCGACGAGCCGGCCGGCATCCGCCGCCTGGCCCGGTCGATGGGGCTCGTCCCGGACGCCCGTCGGGACGCCGCCGCGGTATTCGAGGCCGAGCACACCCGGCACGCGCGCGAGGTCCGCCGGCTGCACGAGAAGCTGTTCTACCGCCCGCTGCTCGCCGCCGTGGCGCGCATGCCGACCGACGAGCTGCGGCTGACCCCGGCCGCGGCCCGCGAGCGGCTGACCGCGCTCGGGTTCTCCGACCCGGAGGGCGCGCTCAACCACATCGCCGCGCTCACCGCGGGGGTCTCCCGGCGGGCCGCGATCCAGCGCACCCTGCTGCCCGCCCTGCTCGGCTCGTTCGCCGACGCCTCCGACCCGGACGCCGGGCTGCTCGCCTACCGTCAGGTCTCCGAGGCGCTCGCGTCGACGCCGTGGTACCTGCGGCTGCTGCGCGACGAAGGACCGGTCGCCGATCGGCTCGCCGCGGTGCTCGGTTCGAGCCGGTACGCCGCGGGCCTGCTCGCCCGGGCCCCGGACGCGCTCCGTCTGCTCGCCGACACCGCGGAGCTCGCCCCGCGCGACGCCACCGTGCTCCGGCAGGCCTTCGTCGGCGTCGCCCGGCGACAGCCGGGCCCGGACAGCGCCGTCATCGCGGTGCGCGGCCTCCGCCGGCGCGAACTGCTCCGCACCGCCTGCGCCGACCTGCTCGACCTGGTCGACGTCGTCGCGGTCGGGGACGCTCTCGGCGCGGTCACCTCGGCCACCCTGGACGCCGCATTGACCGCCGCCCTGCGGGCCTACGCCGCCGAGCACGGTCCGCCTCCGACCCGGATCGCGATCATCGCCATGGGCCGGCTGGGCGGCCACGAGGTCGGGTACGGCTCGGACGCCGACGTGATGTTCGTGCACGACCCGATCGCCGGTGCGGACGAACGGACGGCCGGGGCGGCGGCGACCGCCGTCGTCGAGCACGCCGTGCGCCTGCTGCGCCGGCCGGCGCCGGACCCGCCGCTGGAGGTGGACGCCGGGTTGCGGCCGGAGGGCCGCAACGGTCCGCTGGTCCGCAGCGTGGCGTCGTACGCCGCCTATTACCGGCGATGGAGCGCGGTCTGGGAGGCGCAGGCGCTGTTGCGCGCGGCTCCGGTGGCCGGCGATCCCCAGCTGGGCGGGCGCTTCGTCGACCTGGTCGACCCCGTCCGATACCCCGCCGGTGGGCTGCAGACCCAGGCGGTCACCGAGATCCGGCGGATCAAGGCCCGGGTCGACGCCGAGCGTCTGCCGCGGGGCGCGGATCCGGCGACGCACACCAAGCTCGGCCCGGGCGGGCTCGCCGACGTCGAGTGGACCGTGCAACTGCTGCAGCTCCGGCACGCGGCCGAACGCCCCGAGCTGCAGACCACGCGCACGCTCGAGGCGTTGCGCGCGAGCGCCGCCTGCGGCCTGCTCGACGCCGATGACGCCGCGGCGTTGGAGGCGTCCTGGCTGCTCGCGACGCGGGCGCGCAACGCGATGATGCTGGTGCGCGGCCGGCCCGACGACCAGCTGCCCCGACGCGGGCGGGTCCTCACCGGGGTGACCCGGGCCCTGGGCTATCCACCTGGACGGGATCCGGGTCAGTTCCTGGAGGACTACCGCCGGGCCACCCGCCGGGCCCGCCGGGTGGTCGAGCGGGTCTTCTACACCGACCCGCCGGCCGGTCGGGGTTGACCATCGCCTGACGTTCCCGCACAAATCGCCCCGGGACCGGGCACGGAGGGTCCGTGCGACCATGAATCGATGCATTCCTCACGCCGGGCGCGACGACTGCGTGCGCTCTCGGCGGCGGGTGCGTTCCTCGTGCTGGCGGGATGCGGCGGCCCGACCACGCAGCACTCCGCCTCCGGTCCGGCCACGGCGTCGACCCACGCGTCAGCGAGCACGGCGTCGGCGACACCGTCCCACACGACGGCGATGCCGACCCGGCGCCGGCCGTCCCCGACCGCCACGAAGACGAGCCCGACTCCGACGCCGACACCGACGAGGTCACCGCGGCCGGCTCCGAAACCCGCGCCCCCGCCACTGCCCGCCTCGCAGCGGTGCGTCCGGTCGGTGCTCGCCGGGATGGATCTGCGGCACCGCGTCGGGCAGCTGTTGATGGTCGGTGTCCCGGCGACGGATCCGGCGTCGGGAATCTCGTTCGTGCAGTCCGACGCCGTCGGAGGCATCTTCCTGTCGGGCCACACCTCGGCCGGTGTCGAGTCGGTCCGCGCCGAGGTTCAGCAACTTCAGGCCGCGGCGTACCCGGCGACGGGTGCGGGGGTCCAGGTGGCGGTCGACCAGGAGGGCGGGCTGGTGCAGTCGTTGCGCGGCCCGGGCTTCGCCCCGATTCCGTCGGCACTGGACCAGGGACAGCTCTCTTCCGCGACCCTGCGCGAGCAGACGGCCACCTGGGCCGGCCAGCTGACCCGGGCCGGGATCACCCTCGACCTGGCGCCGGTGGCGGACACGGTGCCGCCCGGCACGGCGTCGGAGAACCCACCGATCGGGGCCTTCGGCCGCGAGTACGGCGTCGACTCGGCGACCGTCGCATCCCGCGTGGGCACCGTGGTCGCGGCCATGCGCTCGCAGGGGCTGTCGGCCACGGTGAAGCACTTTCCGGGGCTGGGTCGGGTCCGGGCCAACACCGACACCTCCACCGGCGCAGTCGACTCCGTGACGTCACCGAGCGACCCCTACCTCCACCCCTTCCAGGCCGGCATCCAGGCCGGGGCGGCCGCCGTCATGGTGTCGTCGGCGACCTACCCGCGACTTGATCCCGACCACGTGGCGGCGTTCTCGAGCGCCGTGATCGGCGGCCTGTTGCGCCACCGGTTGCACTTCGACGGCATGGTGGTCTCCGACGATCTCGGCGCCGCCGTGGCGGTCAGCGCGGTGCCGGCCGGGCAACGGGCCGTCGACTTCGTCGCCGCGGGCGGCGATCTCGTGCTCACCGTCCAACCGGCCGACATCGCACCGATGTCGGCCGACCTGCGTGCCCGTGCGGCCGCCGACCCGCAGTTCCTGGCCCGGGTCGACGACGCCGCCCGGCACGTGCTGCTCAGCAAGTATCACTCGGGGCTGCTGCGCTGCCGGTGAGCCCGGGGTGCCGCCGGTTCGGGCGGATTCGGGTCGGTCAGTGATTCAGGAACCCGCCGAGCACCGACCGGTCGGCACCCTCCTCGGGAATGATCAGCCAGGCGGCGAGGTAGGCCGCGAGGCCTGCGCCCCCGAGCAGGGTGAACAGGACAAGGGCGATCCGGACCAGGTTGATGTCGACCCGCAGATAGTCGGCCGCACCGGCGCAGACCCCGGCGACCATGCGCCCGTTGCGCGGGCGGACGAGGGTACGACGGGCAAGGGACGGGGTGCTCTCGGTCATGTTCCCAGGGTGCCGCATCAGGGTCGCCACGACATCAGGGATGGCCCTGACTCGTCCCTGAACTGTGCACCCTGACCCGGCTGCTCCGGAACCGCGGCCCACCGGTGACCTTTGCCCCTGTCCGCGTCGACCGGCCCGCGTCAGCCTGGGAGTGAGACGAGGAGGTCGACGATGCGCGCGATCGTGGTGTACGAGTCCATGTACGGCAACACCCGCCTGATCGCCGAGGCGATCGGTGCCGGTCTGGGAGTCACGGCGGAGGCCGTGATGGCCGTGGGCGAGGTGACTCCGGGCGCTCTCGAGGGGGCCGACCTGGTCGTCGTCGGTGGTCCGACCCACATGCTCGGGATGAGCCGTCCCGGAACTCGCAGGATGGCCGTCGATGCGGCGCGCAAGCCGCGCAGCGGTGTCACGGTCGAGCCGGGCGCCGACGGTCCGGGGCTGCGCGAGTGGCTCGGGTCGGTCGTCGGAGGGCGACGCCGCGCCGCGGCCTTCGACACCCGCTACCGGGCGAAGTTCGGCGGGCGGGCGTCCAAGCGCATCGGCCGGCTGCTGACGGGTCACGGCTTCGACGTCGTCGCCGGGCCGGTGAGCTTCTTCGTGACCAAGGCCAACCGCCTCGAGGACGGCGAGGCGGACCGCGCCCGCGAGTGGGGCCGGCGGCTGGCGACGCCCGGTCCGACCGCACCGAAGGCCGATCACCTCGACGGCGCCGCGTAGGCGTGCTCCTAGGTCGGGACGGCGTGATCCATGACGCAGTTGCGGCCGGCGGCCTTGGCTTGGTAGAGCGCGGAGTCGGCGGCCGCGAGCAGTTCGGTGGGGTCGGTGATCTGCCCGCTGTCGCTGGCTACGCCGATCGACACGGTGACGTGCACGACATCGTCCGGGCTGACGCTGAAGGGGTGTTCGGCGACCCGACGGCGGAGCCGCTCCCCGGCCGCCGCAGCGACGTCGCCGCGCGTGTCGGGGAGCGTCGCGACGAACTCCTCACCCCCGAATCTCCCGACGATGTCGTAGGGACGCAGCTGGTCGGTGAGCAGCTGTGCCAGTTCGGCGAGCACCTGATCGCCGGCGAGATGACTGTGCGTGTCGTTGACCAGTTTGAAGTGGTCGACGTCGATCAGCAGCACGCTGAGCGGGTGCTGCCCCCGCGCCGCCCGGGCGAGTTCCCGGGCGGTCTCGCGTTGCCAGGTGCCGGCGTTGAGCAGCCCGGTCTTGGTGTCGGTGCGGGCGGCCGCCCGCAGCTGGGCGTGGGACAACGACCGCTGCAGCATCATCATCGGGGGCAGGGCGGCGAGGATCAGCAACGGTGACTGCGCGACGAGGGCGGTGACGACCACGCCGGCACAGATCTCCACCCCGGCCAGCTGTACGACGTCATGGTCGACCAGCATCCCGAGCCAGTCCGCCCCGGGACTCGTGAGCCGGACGGCCGTCGTGACCAGCACCGCGGTGACCGCGGCGCAGCAGACGCCCGCGAGCGCGGCCGCGCACAACAGCAGCGCGGGGCGGGCGGCCCAGGCCGGTCCGGTGACCGAGGACCCGACCAGCCCATGGAAGACCAGCCCGGCGGTGAGCAGGGCGAGCTGGACGCCGGCGGTGGTGAAGACCCTCCGGTAGACAGGGGACGGCCGCACTCGCAGCTGCGTCCACCACCGGTCCAGGATCGGCGCCGCGATCGCGTAGACCGGGGGGAAAAGCAGGCCGATCGGCAGTGTCCACACCGCCATGAGGTCCTGGGCGGTGCCCGTCGTTTCGCCGATCCGGCGCATCACCTCGACGCAGATCAGGGCGCCGAGGACCAGGGCGAGCGCTCCGAACAGGTCGTGCCAGTCACCCAACCCGCCGGCGGCGACCGCCCAGACGGCGCCCGCCGCCGCGGCGGCGTCGACCGCGAGGACGAAGGCCAGCGCGGCCGGCGGCAGCGACCACAGGGGCCAGGCCCGGACTCTCGCAGTCGTGCCCCGCAGCGGCCGGTGCGCCGCCTCGATCATGATGGGCAAACACTCCGCTCGGGGCCTCGGTACGACGATGCAGTTTCACTATGTAGCGGAGGCGACGCTGCCTGTTAGCGGCGGGGTTGTCAACTCGAAGCGACGCGGCATCCTATGGGTCGTCACCCTGTCGACGTGGAGGCAATCCTCATGAGCCACACCAACTGGACCCGGCACACCAACTGGACTCGGCACACCAACTGGACCCGGGTCCGGCACACCAACTGGACCTGATCCTCGGTCAGGTCGTCAGCACGATCTTTCCCTGACTCCGGCCGGCTTCGATCAGTTCGTGCGCCTTCGCGGCGTCGGCGAGCGGAAGGTCGTGTTCGACGCTGGGGCGCACCTGCCCGGAATCGACGAGGCGGGCCAGTGCCTCGAGGCCCGCGTAGTCGGGTTCGACCGTGACGCCGGCGAAGCGCATTCCGGCCGCCTCGGTCCGGGCCTGGAGCGCGGCGTCGGTGCGTTCGACGACGGTCACGAACATCCCGCCCGGCCGTAGCGAGGTGAGGGAGCGCGGGCCGTAGCCGCCTCCGACGGTGTCCAGGACGACGTCGACGTCGTGCACGACGTCGGTGAAGTCGACGGTGCGGTAGTCGATGACCTCGTCCGCGCCGAGTCTGCGGACGAAGCCGTGCTTCGGAGCGCTCGTGGTGGTGATGACGTGTGCCCCTCGGGCCTTGGCGACCTGGATCGCGAGGTGCCCGACGCCGCCACCACCGCCGTGGATCAGCACCCGCTGGCCCGCGCGCACCTGCGCGGTGTCGACGAGGCTGTGCCACGCGGTGA
Organism: uncultured Actinomycetota bacterium; assembly: GCA_963828605.1. Taxonomy (GTDB): domain Bacteria; phylum Actinomycetota; class Actinomycetes; order Mycobacteriales; family QHCD01; genus DASXJE01. The sequence goes on from CAWHER010000002.1 coordinate 420,898, forward strand.
GGCCGACCAGCGGCAGCGCCGCGGCGTGCGCATGGTCGACGGCGGCGGGCTTGCGGGCGAGTTGCCGGGACGGCACGGCGAGGAATTCCGCGTAGCCGCCGGCGGCGCGCGGGAAGAAGGGCATCCCGAAGACCTCGTCGCCGACCCGGAAACGGTTGACACCCGGCACGACCTGTTCGACCACGCCGGAGATGTCCCAGCCCAGGATGAACGGTGGCTGGCCGAGGAGCGGGAAGAGGCCGGACCGGATCATGGCGTCGACCGGGTTCACCGCGGCCGCGCGGATCCGGACGAGCACCTCGGACGGGATCGGCTCCGGCCGGGGCGCCTCGGTGATCTCGAGGACGTCCGGACCGCCGAACGCCCGTTGGCTGATGGCACGCATGGTTCTTCTCCCGGGGTCGGTGTGGGGGTCAGCGGCTCTGGCGGTGCTCGTCCAGGAACGTGGTCATGAGCTGCCGCCACTCGCGGGGGCGCTCGGCGAACGGGAGATGTCCCGAGTCGATCCCGACCAGGTCCGCGCCGGGGATGTCCGCGGCGAGCCGCTGCTGCAGGTCGGGGGTGACGAGTTGGTCGCCGGTCGTCGAGATCACCAGTGTCGGGATCCTGAGCCTCGCGAGATCCGCCCGGACGTCGATCCGCTCGACGAGGTCGGTGTGCTCGGGCGTACCGGGCGGGATGGCCGCGGCGGACTCCCGGAGCGCGGCATCGCGCTGCTCGGCGGGGAGCGATTCGAGGAACGGCCGGCTGAAGGCGAACAGCGACAGGAACGTCGCGAGGAGCAGGCGGTCACCGCCGTCGTAGATCCCCCGCCAGGTGGCGGCGGCCAATCGCAGCCGGGCGTCCGCGTGGGCGAAGGTCGCCGTCAGCACGAGGGCCGTCACCCGGTCGGGGTGGCGGGTCGCCGCCCGGATCGCGATCGGGCCGCCGAGCGAGAAGCCGGCGATCGCGAACCGGTCCACACCCTCGGCGTCGGCGCCGGCGACCAACTGGTCGGCGAGGTCGTCGGAGGTGAGGGGAATCGGGGACCGCGGCGTGCTGCCGGTGCCCGGGTAGTCGACCCCGACGACGGTGTGGCCCGCGGCGAGATGGTCGAGGAGGGGCCCGTAGTTCCCCTCGACGCTGCCGCCGGCGCCGTGCGCGAGCACCAGTCCCGGGCCGGAGCCCCGGACGGTGCGGGCGAGAGTCGGCTCGGGTACCCGGAGCCGGAGGTCGTGATCGGCGGACATGGACGTCTCCTCGTCATTTCTGTAGCGATCGTTAGAGATCGGACCGTAGCACATTCAATAGCGATCGATATAGAATTAACGGATGACCCAGCCACGAGGACGCCCGCGGGGATTCGACCGGTCGGCCGCCCTCGACCGCGCGATGACGGAGTTCTGGCGGCACGGCTACGAAGCCACCTCGATCGCCGGGCTGACCCGGGCGATGGGCATCAGCCCGCCGAGCCTCTATGCGGCGTTCGGCGACAAGCGGGCGCTCTTCAGCGCGGCCGTCGAGCGCTACGCGCAGACCTACGGCGGGTACGGATCGCGCTCCCTCGCGGAGCCCACCGCGTACGCCGTCGTCGGGCGGATGCTCCGCGAGGCCGCCGCCGAGTACACCGACCCGGCCCACCCGCCGGGCTGCCTGGTCATCAACGGTGCGGTGAACACCACGTCAGCCGACGACGACGTCAAGGCCGAGCTCCGCGGCTTCCGCGAGGCCACCAAGCGGGCGATCGCGGCGAAGGTCGACGCCGACGTCCGGGCCGGTCTGCTGCCGGCGGGCACCGACGGCACCGCGCTCGCCACCTTCTACGCCGCCGTGATCCAGGGCATGTCGACCCAGGCGTGCGACGGTGCCGGCCACGACGACCTGACGGCGGTCGTCGACCTCGCGCTGGCGGCCTGGCCCGGCTGACCGCGGGAGAGTCGGAGAGTCCGCCCGCCCGCCCCCCTCCGCCAACCCCCCACCCATGATCGTGATCGGAAAAAGCCGCGAAACGCCGCCTGGATCCGATCACGATCATGGACCGGGCGGTCAAGGGTGCGGGGAGGGCCCGGCCCCCACGATCACGGCTGCAGCGGTGCGAGGGAGTCGAGTCCGGACAGCGCGATCACCTGCCGCGCGGGGGATCCCAGCGCGACGACGAAGACCAGGGGGATGTGCAGCACCCGGAGTTGTGTCGCCAGCGTGAACAGGATCCGGATGCCGGTGCTGTCGATGTAGCTGACGGCACTGAGGTCGACCGACACCGAGATGGTCTCGTCGGAGATCGCGTCGAGGATCTTGCTCTCGGTCGCCTCCACATTGGCCAGATCGATCTCACCGGAGACCGTGATGTGTACGGCTCCGTCGTCGGTGCGGGCGACGACGTCCGCGCCCTCGGAGTCGGTCATCCGGAGGGCTCCGTCGCCATTCTGCGGCGGAGGGTGATCTCGGTGCCGGACGGATCGTGCTCGATGGTCACCTCGTCGGTGAGTGCCTGCATCAGGAGGGTTCCGCGTCCGCCGTTCTTGCCCCGACTCGGTCGGTAGTGGCCGGTGTCGCTCACGGTGGCCACGACGTCCGGCGGCCGCAGGTCCATGCGGACCCGCACCGATCCACCGCGCGGCCCGTAGGCATGCTCGACCGTGTTGGCGCACGCCTCACCGACCGCGACCAGGAGGTCGGACGCGTCCTGGCCACTCACCCCGACGGCATGCAGCCAGCGCCGGATCGAGGAGCGGATGTGGGCCAATGCCCTCGGGGAGGCCGGCATCTGCAGATCGAGCCCCGCGATCTCGTCGAGCGGCTGGCGGCGTACGACGAGCACGGCGATGTCGTCGGCGGGCTCCTCGATGCCCACCATCTCCGTCATCAACGCGGCGCATGCCGCCTCCGCCGGGCCGGCGATCAGGCTGGCGCGCAGGCGTTCCAGCCCGTCGTCGACCGGAGCGCCCCGCCGTTCGACCAGGCCGTCGGTGTACAGGCAGATCAGCGCGCCCGGCGGCACGTCAATGACCGTCGTCCGGCGGCGCGGCTCGATCGCCACCCCGAGCGGCGGATCGATCGGGGCGTCGACCAGCGCGGCCGGCCGACCGGGCAGCACCAGCATCGGTGGCGGGTGCCCGGCCAAGGAGAGATGCAGTCGCTCGAACGACGGTTCGACCATCGCGTAGAGAACGGTGGCCATGGTGTCCGGAAGAAACTGCCGGGCTCCGCGGTCGACCTTGGCCAGTGTCTCGCCCGGATCGTCGTTGTCGAGGGCGTATGCGCGCAAGGCGGTGCGATAGCGGCTCATGGTCACCGCCGCGTCCAGGCCGTGGCCCACCACGTCACCGATCGTCAGGCACAACCAGCCGGTGGGCAGCGCGAAGACGTCGTACCAGTCGCCGCCGACGCCCTGTTCGGCCGGAACGTAACGGGCGGCGAACTCCACCCCCGGGGTGATCGGCAGTTCGCTCTGCAGCAGGCTGCGCTGCAGAGTGGCCGCCGCGGCGCGGTCGACCTCCGACAGCCGGGCGCGCGCGGCGATGGCGACCCAGTCGGAGACGAACTCCAACAGGGTGACCTCCTCAGGAGTGAACCGGCGGGTGCTGAGGCTCCCGACGTGCAGTACGCCGATCAGTACCCCCTGCACCAGCATGGGCACGCCGAGAAGGGAGTGGATCCCCACCCGCAACAGGATCGGGTTGACCACGGTGTGCTCGTCCACCCGATCGAGGATGATCGGACGCTTCTCGGCCGCGACCCGACCGGCGAATCCGGCGCCGACGGGGATGCGGACACCGCGGCGGACCTCTTCCTCGAGTCCGCTGGCCGCGGTGGCGACCAGTTGCCGGCCGGACCCGTCGAGCAGCAGGACGGCCGCCGTGTCGGCGTCCAGGACCTGCCGGACCCGGTCGAGCAGCGAGACCAGCAGGTCTTCGATGTCGAACCTGGCGATGCCCAGGTCGGCGAACGCACCGAGATGAGTCAGAGGCTGGTCGGCGCCGCGCGACGCTGCGCCTCCAGGTGCCTCCGGCATATGCCGAGGTTAGCCGGGATCGTCGGCCACCTCGGGGGAACGAGCCGACGTCGTCGCCGGTCGCGAGCTTGCGCAGGAAAGTGATGCTCGGCTCGGTCGTCACACCGGCTTTCGCCCATGAGCTGCCCGATTTGGGGCCCTGCGTCCTCGTAGAACTGCTGGAAGGCTCCAGGGTGCCGTCGGGCCGGGCCGGTCTGCTAGGAGTTCCGTGCGTTGTTGAGCCGCCGCATGAGCTCCGCCGTGGCGTCGATCAACTCCTGCGCCGCGAGTGCGTGACTGTCGCACAGCATGAGGTCCGGTACGCCGTCGGTGACGAGCACTGTGGTCGTGGCCGCCGGACAGCGCTGCATCGTCGGCAGCGCCGCCTGGCACTGGTACGGATAGCCGTTTGCGATCATCTCGCCTCACGATCCGGTCGGTCGGCCCGCTCGCGGGTCGTCCATCGTCAGACTGCCTGTTCGCCGGGACATCCCGGGGGATGTTCGCCGGGCGTTTCGCCAGACTTCATCGCCTCGTCAGGGACCGACCCCGGGCCTGCGTCCGGGTCACAGCGGAGCATCTTCCCGCTCGGCATCCATCGGTACCCGGCGCGGCGTGACCGCGCCGCTGGCCGGGTCTTCGTCGAGCGCGATGACCGTCCCGGCACCAGGACGGAACGGGATCTCCCGCTCGGCCCGGTCCACCTCGTCGGCCACGTCGCCGGCCTTCGGGGCCGTCCGGATCGACCCGGCCAGCAGAGCGGCGAGCGCGACCACGACGATGCCCATGATGATGCCGGCGACGGCGTGGTTGTCCATCGTCGTCACCGCGAAGATCAGCGCAGCCATGAGGCCGGCGGCGGGGAGGGTGACCACCCACGCGACGATCAAGCGTCCGAAGATCCCCCAGTCGACAGTGGTCGTCCGGTTCGTCGTACCCACCCCCGTGATCGCCCCGGCCACGGTGTGCGTGGTGGACACCGGGGCGCCGAACGCGGTCGAGGCGAACAGCGCCGCGGCGGCGGAGGCCTCGGCCGCGAAACCGCTCACCGGGCGCAGCTGGGTGATCTTCATGCCCATGGTCCGGACGATCCGCCAGCCGCCGGAGAACGTGCCGAGGGCGATGGCCGCCTCGGCGACGAGAGCCACCCAGAGCGGGATGTGCAACGTGGACCCGGCGGAGCCGGCCAGATGACCGGTCGCGACGAGCAGGCCGGCGATGACCCCCATGGTCTTCTGCGCGTCGTTCGCACCGTGGCCGAGCGACACCGCGGCCGACGAGGCCAACTGCAGGGTCCGGAAGCCACGCTCGGTCCGGCCGATGTCCCGGCGGCCGAAAACGGCCCGCAGCACGAGCATCACGAGGCCGCCGAGCAGCATCCCGACGACCGGGCTCAGCACGATGAAGACCGCCGTCTTCTCCAGGCTCGACGCCTTGATCGCGTCGAATCCGCCGGCCGCGAGACCCGCGCCGACGAGACCGCCGACCAACGCGTGCGAGGAGGACGTCGGCAGACCGCGCCACCACGACAGGTAGTTCCAGACGATCGCACCGAGCAGGGCGGAGAAGACCACGGCGAGGCCGAAGTACTGCGATTTCACGGTCGAGGCGACGGTGTTGGCCACCGCCGTGCCGAAGACCATGAAGGCGACGAAGTTGAACGCCGCTGCCCACAGCACCGCGAGCCGGGGCCGCAGCACCCGGGTGGCCACGATCGTGGAGATCGAGTTCGCGGAGTCGTGGAAGCCGTTCGTGTAGTCGAACAGCAGTGCCAGGATCACCAGCCCGATGACGCTCGCGGTCGTCACGCTCACTGCGGACCTCCTTCCGCCGACGGCGCCGGCACGGTGGGGAGCCAAGCCAATGCCGGTGAACGGCAGGCGAACGCGAGGTGGCGGCCGGGCGAGAACCATGCACAGACCCGGAAGAGAGCCATCTCCGACCACATCGGTCGGCTTACTTGACATTGCGGTGTCCGGGGATGAAAGGTTGGCTGTGACTGACGTCAGGCACCGTGCCCTATGGGAGGAATCGCATGACCCAGCTGAGGGAGGACCCCTCCGAGCTCCGCACCGAGCCGGGCTACCAGCGGATCGACGTGCAGAAGGTCGGCGGATCCATCGGCGCGGTGGTGAGCGGCCTGGCCATCGGCCCCGGCCTCGATCCGTCCTCGGTCGCAGAGTTCCGGGCCGCGCTGCTCCGGCACAAGGTCGTGTTCCTGCGCGATCAGCTGCATGCCACCGACGCCGATCAGCGTGCCTTCGCCGAACAACTCGGCACGGTCACCAAGCCCCATCCGACCGTCAGCGGCGACGGTGACGCTGTCCTGCCCATCGACTCCGACTACAGCAAGGCGAACAGCTGGCACACCGACGTCACCTTCGTCGACCGGGTCCCGGCCATCAGCATCCTGCGGGCCATCACGTTGCCGCACTACGGCGGGTCGACCGTGTGGGCCAACACCGTGGCGGCCTACCAGCGCCTGCACCCTGCCCTCCGCGCCATGGTGGGCTCGCTGCGCGCCGTGCACTCCAACCTCTACGACTACGCCGCCGAGCGTCCGCAGGTCGGCGGAATCGACGTCAAGCAGCAGGAGTACCGCGATGCCTTCAGGCATCAGGAGTTCGTCACCGAGCACCCCGTCGTGCGGATCCACCCGGAGACCGACGAGCCGTCGTTGCTGCTCGGCCACTTCGTGCGGTCATTCGTCGGGTTGAGCAGCGCCGACTTCCAGGACCTGTTCTCCCTGCTGCAGCGTCATATCACCCGGCTCGAGAACACCGTCCGGTGGAACTGGCGGCCGGGCGACGTGGCGATCTGGGACAACCGGGGCACCCAGCACTACGCCGTCGCCGACTACGACGACCTGCCGCGGGTGCTGCACCGCATCACCTTGGCGGGTGACATCCCGGTCGGGATCAACGGCGACACGAGCATCGTCCGCAAGGGGGACGCGAGCAGGTACGCGCCGCTAGCCGGTTGAGCGGTCCCGATCACCGCGGACCCAGGCGGCCACCTCGGCGGCGGTTTCGCTCGGGCCGACGTCGTCGGTGCGGACGACGATGTCCGCCGCGGCCCGCAGGTGCCGGGCGAAATCGATGTGCTCGTCGATCTTCCGTTCCCGCCAGGGCGGCCGGCACTCGAGCCGGACCCGGCGGGCGGCGTCGGCACAGTCCAGAACGGCGACATGGATCGGGCCGACCCACTGCCGGGCGGGAAGCGGATCGAGCTGCGTGCGGAGGAACGGCCCGAGCAGGACCGTGGAGCGCCCGGACTGGGCGATGCCGTGCGCCACCGACAGCCAGGTATCCCGGAAGTTGTCCCAGTCCATCGGCCGGCCGTCGCGCATCCGGCCCAGCGGGTCGATCAGCCAGTCCACGTCGAACACCGCGTAGTCCGGCAGGGCGTCGACCAGGTGCGGGAAGATCGCCGTCTTGCCCGAACCCGAGGCGCCGGTCACCACGAACAGCGGTGCGGTCCGGGCCTGCTCGGCCGACCCGCAGCGCGGGCACCGGGCGATGGGTGGGTCGGGCACCATGACGACCGGGTCGTCGCACGCTTGGCAGTAGTGCATCGGGTCCCCTATGCCGGCGGTCCGGGCAGCACCCGGTGTGGTCGGCCTCGATCGTGCCAGGGGCGGGTGCCGCAGCGCGCCGGTGTTGACGACGCGGTGGCTCTGCCCGGAGGCTGGATCCGACCGTCGCAGGTGGGGCGGCCCGAGTTCCGGTCGAGCGCTCGTGGAGGTCGCGGTGGGGCTGCAGCTGAAGCCCGGCACCTCCTGGTGGGAGACCTACGCCCGGTGCGTCGAGGTCGCTCCCGAAGCCTTCGACTCCGACCGCCTGCGCAATCTGGTGGCACGGTGAGTGGCGGCGCGTGGGCACGCCGGGAGACCACGTCACCCCGATGGACGGCACGCCGATCCCCGGGCCGCCGCGGATCGACTTCGACACGGCCATGGAGGCCGTCGCGGCCGCCGGTCAGCCGAGCATCGCGATTGGGGCGAGGTCGACCTCGCGAGCGACGGGCCCGGGTGACCGAGGCCGTCGACGCGATGGCCGCGCACCGCGACCTGCTCGCGCTGCTGCTGGTCTGGGAGATCGGCAAGCCGTGGCGGCTGGCCTGCGCCGACGTCGACCGGTGCGCTGGACGGAGTGCGCTGGTACGTCGGGCGAGATCGAGCGGCAGCTCAGCGTCGGACGGCCAGCGCGCAGCCCGCTGCCCGGTCCGGTGTCGAACATCGCGAGCTGGAACTACCCGATGAGCGTGCAGGTGCACGCCGAGCTGGTGCAGGTGCTGGCCGGCAACGCCGTCGTCGCCAAGACCCCGAGCCAGGGCGGCTTTCACTGCCTGACGCTGGCGCACGCCTTCATGCGCCGCGCCGGCCTGCCGGTGACGCTGCTGTCCGGCGTCGGGGCGCGTGCTCGGCGACGCGCTCATCCGCGGCGAGGGGCATCGGCGCGCTGGCGTTCGTCGGCGGCCGCGCCAACGGCCGCAAGGCCGCCGTGTCGCTGGCCGACACCGGGCGCCGGCACATGCTCGAGCAGGAAGGGCTCAACGCCTGGGGCGATCTGGGATTTCACCCAGTGGGACGCTGCTCGCCGCGCACCTGCGCAAGGGCTTCGAGTACGCCAAGCAGCGCTGCACCGCCTACCCGCGGTACGTCGTGCAGCGGCGGCTGTTCGCCCGCGTTCCTGGAGACCTACCTGCCGGTGGTCACGCGGCGTCCGGTTCGGCCACCCGCTCGCCGTCGAGCGGCGACCGACGACCCGATGCCCGACCTCGACTTCGGCCCGGTCATCCACTCCACCAAGGCCAGCCGACCTGGCCGAGCGGCTCGACGAGGCGCTCGCGCGGCGCGGGCCATCCCGCTGCACCGCGGGTCGGTCGAGCGACGGCGCGTTCCTCGACGGCCAGGACACGCTCCGCCTACGTCGCGCCGGCGTGCGTGCTGGCAGCCGCCGGCGGCCTGGTCCCTGCACCATGCCGAGCCGTTCGGGCCGTTGGACTCCGTCGTTCTCGTCGACACCGAGGCGGAGCTGCTGGCCGCGATGAACGCCAGCAACGGGTCGCTGGTCGGCCAGCGTCGCGACCGACGACGGCGACTTCGCGCGCCCGGGTCGGCGAGCAGTTGCAGGCGTTCAAGGTCGGCGTCAACAAGCCCCGCAGCCGCGGCGACCGCGAGGAGGTCTTCGGCGGGCATGGGCGGGTCCTGGAAGGGCGCCTTCGTCGGCGGCGACCTGCTGGTGCAGGCGGTCACCTACGGTGCCGGAGGGCGACAAGGAGCGGCTGTACGGCAACTTCCCGGACTACTCGCTCTACCCGAGCCGCTGAGCGTTGTTCAGCAGCCGTCCCCGCCGGCGGTGGGCACGGTGTCGGGGTCCATGCCGAGCGAGGCTCGCAGCCAGAGTCGGTAGGCGTCGATGCCGAACGCCGACGAGTAGGACGTGTATTCGAAGCAGCCGCCCTGGTGCAGGCCGCCGATCACGCCCTTGACGAGGGTCGTCCCGGTGCCGGGCAGGCGGGCCAGCCAGGGGCTCCCGCTGCTGCCACCGACGTACCCGTGACAGTTGAAGGACGGATAGCCCGACGTGCGGTAGGTCGGGACGGTGCACCGGATGGGCTGGTCGTTGATACCCGAGTTGTAGGCGACATCGGTCACCCGCTGGCCCGGTCGCGGCGCGAAGGCGAGCCGGTTGCCGCCGGTGACGTCCTGGACGCCGATGAGCCGCCGGCCTCGCTGCTGGTCGGCGACCTGCAGGATCGCGTAGTCGTGCTGGGGATCCTGCGACGAGACCCAGGACGGGTCGACGTAGGCGTGGGTGACGGTCCAGACGCCGTACGGCGTCCTGCCGGCGTCGTAGCCCGGGGCGAACTGGTATCCGGCGGCCGTCCCGGAGACGCAGTGTGCGGCGGTGAGGATGAGGTCACGGTGCGGGCTGGCGAGGACGCTGGCCGTGCAGCCGTGCCGGTTGGACAGGCCGCTGCGGAACAGCGGCCCCACCGTCGGCGTACCGCTGAAGGTCTGGGCGGTCGGCGTACCGGGCGGTGCGGGGGGATCGGCGAAGGCACCGGGCGCCGACCACAGCGTGGTGGCCAGCAACGATGCGGTGGCGGCAGCCACCGCCAGGCACGTGAAGCGGTTGCGCATGACCGGTCTCCGATCAGTCGTCGTACCCCCACCGCCGTGCGGATCCGGGCGAGCCTATCCGCATCGGGCAGGCCCGACCATGCCCGTCGATCGCCGTATGCCAGGCTGATCGGCGATCGGAAGGGGAAAACCGCGATGACCCGCGTCGTACAGGTAGGGATGGGCGGCTTCGGCCGCAACTGGGCGAAGGAGATGATCCCGCAGGTCACGGAGGTGGAAGTCGTGGCGTGTGCCGACCCGGTGCCCGCTGCGCGGGCGGCGGCGGTCGCCGAGGGTCTCATCCCGGCCGAGCGCTGCTACGACACCGCCGAGGCCGCGATCGCCGCCGCCGAGCCGGACGCCGTGCTCGTCACCGCGAGTCTGGTGGGGCACGTCCCCGCCGCGCGGGCCGCACTCGACGCCGGGTGCCACGTGCTGGTGGAGAAGCCGTTCGCCCCCACGATCGCCGACGGCCGGGCGCTGGTCGAGCAGGCGGCGTCGGCCGGGCTCACCGTGATGGTGAGCCAGAACTACCGGTTCTTCCCGGCCGTGCGCGCCGTCCAGGCACTGGTCGCCGAAGGTTCGCTGGGTGAGCCGCACGCGGTGGAGATCGACTTCCGTCGCTTCTCCGGCGCGGCCGGGCGACGTGGTGCCCATCACCTGCTCGAGGAACCGCTGCTGGTCGACATGTCGATCCACCATTTCGACCTGCTGCGCGCCGTACTCGGCCGCGACGCGATCGCCATCAGCTGTCACACCAACAACCCGAAGTGGTCCCACTTCGACGGCCCGCCGGAGGGCTCGGCGCTGATCGAGTTCCCCGACGACCTCACCGTGAGCTATCGCGCCAGCTGGGTCAGCCACGGTCCGCCGACCGCCTGGGCGGGCGAGTGGCGGATGGACTTCGAGCACGGCGAGATCTGGTGGACCAGCCGCGGCGACGGCAGCGACGGCTGGCAGTCCGACGAGGTGTGGGTACGCCGCGAGGGAGGCGGCCGCCGCCGGCGGGTCGAGCTACCGACCCTCACCCGCACCGACCGTGCCGGCAGCCTGACCGAGTTCGTGACGTCGCTCCGGGAGGGCCGCGAGCCCGAGACGTCGGGCCGGGACAACCTCGGCAGCCTCGGCCTCACTTACGCTGCGGTGTCGGCGGCGGTGTCGGGCCTTCGTACCGACGTCGGCCTGCCCGCGGCGTAGGACGCGGGACGTCGCCCTTTCCCTCGTGATCAAGAGGGAATTCACGTGCGAAACGCCGTACGGATCCCCTCTTGATCATGGGCCGGCCGGCCGCGCTCGGGCGCCGGTAGGCACACCCCCGGCGCCCCGCCATTCCGCATCAACGTGACGTTGATGCGGCTAGAGCGCTTGAACGTGACGTTCAAGCGGAATGGAGGGGTGAGTGGCGTCGCAACCTACCTTGCACCTGACGGTCGGCCTGCCCGGTGTCGGCAAGACGACGTTGGCGCGACACCTGGCGCGCGATCACCGAGCGCTGCGCTTGACGCCCGATGAGTGGATGGCCCCGCTCTTCGGTGATTCCCAGGCAGAAGGACGACGCGACATCCTCGAGGGCCGGTTCGTCTGGGTCGCCCACCAGGTCCTCGTCGGCGGCGCGTCCGTCATCCTCGATTTCGGTTGCTGGTCACCCGACGAACGATTTGCGATCCGGGCGGTCGCCGAGTTGGCTCACGCGAAGTTCACGCTGCACTACCTTCAGCTGGATGAGCCGGAACGCCGCAGGCGATCCTCGGTGCGATGGCGCGAGACGCCGGAGGCCACCTTCGAAATGACCGAGGCCGACCATGACCGGTTCCTGGCGCTCGTCCAGCCGCCGACGGACGCTGAACTTGCGGGCGGCCCGCTCCCTCCGCCGCCTGCCGGTTTTGAGAGTTGGCCGGCGTGGGCTTCACACCGGTGGCCGGGACTGCCGCGACTCGACCGGCCGACCACCCACCACTGCCCATGATCAAGAGGGGATTCACGTGCGAAACGCCGTACGAATCCCCTCTTGATCACGGTCCGGCCGGGCTCGGCGGCGGATAATCCGGCTCTCAACAAGGGGAGGTGCCGTGGACTCGTTCACCGGAAGGCTCGCGGTGGTGACCGGCGGTGGCTCGGGCATGGGCCGCGAGCTCGCTCGCCAGCTCGCTGAGCAGGGCTGCTCGGTCGCGGCCTGCGACCTGAACGCCGATGCCGTCGCGGAGACCGCGGACGTCGCGCGGGCGGCCGCGCCACCGCAGGTGCGGGTCAGCGCCCACCAATGCGACGTGTCAGACGAGCGTCGGATGCAGCAGTTCCGGGATGAACTGCTTGCCGAGCACGCCGCCGATCACGTCGACCTGGTCTTCAGCAACGCCGGTATCGGCGGCGGCGAGAGCTTCGTCGCCGGTCCGCGGGAGGTGTGGGAGCGCGTCTTCGCCGTCGACTGGTGGGGGACCTACTACTGCGCCCGGGTGTTCCTGCCGCTGCTGATCGCGAGTGACGACGGCATCCTGGTCAACACCAGCAGTGTGAACGGGTTCTGGGCATCGATCGGCCCCGGCATACCGCAGACTGCTTACTGCACGGCGAAGTTCGCCGTTCGAGGCTTCACCGAGGCGCTCATCGAGGACCTGCGGGTCAATGCGCCCCACGTCAAGGTCGCGGTCGTGCTGCCCGGCCACGTGGGCACGGACATCATTCTCAACAGCCTCCGCGCCCGCGGCCTGCCCGACCCGCAGGATATGAGCGATGACCAGGTCGAGGAGGTGCTGCCCAGCAGGGCGCGATCCGCGCTGATCAGCGCCGGCGCGCTGCCCGAAGGTGCGTCGGACGATGACGTGCGCCAGTTGCTGGAGCGGATGAACGCCAACTTCCGGGACAAGGCGCCGGTCAGCGCCGCCGCTGCGGCAACCACCATCCTCGACGGGGTGCGGTCAGGGTCCTGGCGGATCCTCATCGGCGACGACGCGAAGATGATCGACGCGGCGGTGCGCGCCAACCCGGAGGCTTCCTACGACTACGACCAGCTCTTCGGTGGTGCCGGCGACACCACCGCGAAGTAGGCCGGCGGCTGGACCGAGATTTCGGCGCTCAGCCGATGCGCTCGGCGACGCCTCAGCACCGAGCTGGACGGTCAGGTCGTCTCGATGTCGGCGAGGTAGGAGTGGACGGCCGAGATGACCACGGACCCCTCCCCGACCGCCGATGCCACCCGTTTGACGGACCCCGCACGCACGTCACCGACGGCGAACACCCCAGGCACCGAGGTCGCGAAGCCGTCGCTGGTGACCACGAAACCCTTGGCGTCGAGCTCGACGCCCACCTCGTGTAGCCACGCCGTACAGGGGTCTGCGCCGATCATCAGGAAGAGAGCGGCTGCGTCGAGCCGAACCTCCCGGTCGATGGCGTCGTCGCGCCAGGTCAACGCGCCGAGCCGGCTCGTGCCATGGACTCCGCACAGCTGCGAACGAGGGTGGACGGTGACCCGTTCGTGGTGGATGAGGCGCTGCGCCAGGTAGTTCGACATCGTGTCGCGGAGGTCGTCCCGGCGGATCAGGACGTGGACCTGGCCGGCGTGCCGCGCCAGAAACAGGGCCGCTTGGCCGGCCGAGTTGGCACCCCCGACCACGACAGCGTTTCGGCCGGATACCACCTTGGCCTCGAGCTGGCTCGCGGCGTAGTAGACACCGCGCCCCTCGAGGTCGGCGAGACCGGGCAGGTTCAGGCGCCGGTAGCGGACGCCACTGGCGATGATCACGGCGGAGGCGGCGACATCGTGCTCGTCGTCGAGCCGGACGCGAAACCCGCCGGGCACCGCCGACATCGCGGTGACGGAGCGCGGAGACACGAGCCTCGTCCCGAACTTGACGGTCTGCAGCATCGCGGCCCGCGCGAGGTCAACGCCGGACACGCCCCGGTAGAAGCCGAGGTAGTTCTCGATCCGCGACGAACTGCCGGCCTGGCCACCAATGGCGACGTCCTCGACGACGACCACGTCCAGTCCCTCCGAGGCACCGTAGACGGCGGCAGCAAGCCCCGCCGGTCCGGCGCCCACGACAAGCAGGTCACATCGGGAGTCGTCGGAGATGCCCCACAGGTCGATCCCGAGCGCGGTCGCCAGGTCGCGGGTCGTCGGTGCGGTCATCACCCGGCGCTCTCCGGTCACCACCGCCGTGCCGGCTTCGGGCAACGCACAGGTCTCCGCCAGATCTGTCCACGCCGACGGATCAGAGCGCAGCACCGATCGGTAAGGGATCTGGTTTCGCTCCGCGAAGTCCTGGAGCCGGTGCAGATCGCGGTCGTCGTCCCCGGCGAGCACCAGACCCCCCTCCCCGATCCTCTTCAGCAGTGCCCGCCGGGCGTCGAACGCCGAGAGCAGGACATCGCTCAGCTCCCCGGAGATCTCCACGAGCTTGCGAAGCTCCTCGACCCGCACCCGGAGCAACGTGGTGCCTTCCATGGCCACTCCGGGAAGGAAGGCCCGCTGACCCATCAACATGCCCAGTTCGCCGACGAAGTCGCCTTCTTCGATCACGAAGACGACTCGGTCGTCTCTGCGGTCGAGGAGGAGAACTCCGCCGGCCAGAACGAGGTTCAGGTCGTAGGGGTCACCTGCGTCCCACAGAAGTTCGCCGGGCTCGGGGTGCAGCACAGCACCGGCCGAGCGCAGCATTCCCAAGGCGTGCTCGCTGAACACCGGCCAGGCCAGGGCATCGACATCGTTCTGCCGGTGAGACGAGTAGATGGTCCGTCCGTCGGGCACCGGGATGCTGCTCATACGTCGTCATTCTCCGGTCCTTCGCCGACGGGCGTGCACGCGGCACCCCCGGCGACCTGCCCATGATCAAGAGGGGATTCACGTGCGAAACGCCGCACGGATCCCCTCCTGATCATGGGCACTGGGCCCGTGGAACTCAGATGTCGTAGTACATCGCGAACTCGTGCGGGTGCGGGCGCAGCCGCATCGGGTCGACCTCGTTGGTGCGCTTGTAGTCGATCCAGGTGCCGATCAGGTCGGGGGTGAAGACGCCCCCCTCGAGCAGGTAGTCGTGGTCGTCCTCGAGGTTGTCGAGTACGGCGTCCAGCGACGACGGCACCTGCGGCACCGACAGCGCCTCTTCCGGCGGAAGCTCGTAGAGGTCCTTGTCGATCGGCTCCGGCGGCTCGACCTTGTTCTTGATGCCGTCGAGGCCGGCCATCAGCATGGCGGAGAAGGCGAGGTAGGGGTTGCACGACGGGTCGGGCACCCGGAACTCCACCCGCTTGGCCTTGGGGTTGGTGCCGGTGATCGGGATACGGCAGCAGGCCGACCGGTTGCGCTGGGAGTAGACGAGGTTGACCGGCGCTTCGTAGCCGGGCACCAGCCGGTGGTAGGAGTTGGTGGTCGGGTTGGTGAAGGCGAGCAGCGACGGCGCATGGGTCAGCAGGCCGCCGATGTAGTGGCGCGCGGTGTCGGACAGGCCGCCGTAACCGATCTCGTCGTAGAAGAGCGGGCTGCCGTCCTTCCACAGGCTCTGGTGGCAGTGCATCCCTGACCCGTTGTCGCCGAAGAGCGGCTTGGGCATGAAGGTCGCGGTCTTGCCGTTGCGCCAGGCGACGTTCTTCACCACGTACTTGAAGAGCATCAGCGAGTCGGCCCCGCGCAGCAGGGTGTCGAACTTGTAGTTGATCTCGGCCTGGCCGGCGGTGCCGACCTCGTGGTGGGCGCGCTCGATCTCCAGACCCACCGTCTGCAGCGCAACGACCATCTCGTCGCGGAGGTCGGCGAAGTGGTCGTACGGCGGGACCGGGAAGTAGCCACCCTTGGGCCGCACCTTGTAGCCGCGGTTGCCGCCCTCCTCCTCGCGCCCGGTGTTCCACGCGCCGGCCTCGGAGTCGACGTAGTAGTAGCCGGCGTTCGTCGTGGTGTCGTAGCGCACCGAGTCGAAGACGTAGAACTCCGCCTCGGGTCCGAAGTAGGCGGTGTCGGCGATGCCGAGACCGGCGAGGTAGTCCTCGGCCTTCTTGGCCACGTTGCGCGGGTCGCGGCTGTAGGCCTCGCGGGTCAACGGGTCGTGGATGAAGAAGTTGAGGTTGAGGGTCTTCTCGGTCCGGAACGGGTCGACCACCGCCGACTTCGCGTCGGGCAGCAGGAGCATGTCCGACTCGTGGATCTCCTGGAACCCCCGGATCGACGAGCCGTCGAAGGCCAGCCCATCGGTGAACGTGTCCTCCGACACGCTGCTGGCCGGCACCGTGAAGTGCTGCATCACGCCGGGAAGGTCGCAGAACCGTACGTCGACGAACGCGATGTCCTCACGCTCGATGTAGCGCAGCACGTCGTCGGGGTTGGTGAACATCCGTCCTCCGGGTGGCAGCGAGCAGGTAGGGGCACGATATGCCGGGAGCGTAACCCGGGCATGTCCCGCATGTTTCGGCCGCGTTACGCCGTCATCCGTTCGGCGGTAGGCGCCGGTCACGCGTCCGCCGCGTCACGCCGCCATCCGTCCGGCCGCCGGCGCCGGATACGCTCGGCCCATGGCGTCGCCGGACGGTTCCCGGGGTCTGCGGCTCGGGTTGCCCCCTGAGGGCCCCGGGTCGCTCGCCGGGACCGGACCCCGGCTGGTCGCCTTCGTCGTCGACGCCATCCTCTCGGCACTGGTCGCCGGCCTGTTCACGGCGCCGCACCTGCCGGGCAACGTCAGTTTGCTGGTGTTTGCGCTCGAATACATCGGCTTCGGCGCATTTTTCGGCCAGACCCCGGGGATGCGCGTCCTCGGGATCCGGCTGGTGCGGCTCGACCGGCCGGCGCCGGTCGGCCTGCCGCGAGCGGTCGTGCGCACCGCGCTGCTGATGCTCGTCGTGCCGGCCCTGATCTGGGACGCCGACGGCCGGGGCCTGCACGACCGGGCCGCGGGCACCGCCATCGTCCGCGCCGGACCGGCTACCTCCGCCTGATCGACCGCTCGTTGAGGTTGCGCTGCGCGCGCGGCGGAACCGGGCCCTTCGGCATGCCGGTGGCCTTTCCGCCGCCGAGCGCCTGCAGCCGGGTCTCCAGCGCTCCGATCTGCTTGGTGTTGATGTTGCGCGGGAGCTTCACCAGGTAGGAGGACAGCCGCTTCAGCGGGACCTGGTCGCCCTCGTCGCCGACGACGATGTCGTAGATCGGGGTGTCGCCGGCGACCCGGGCCACCTTCCGCTTCTCCTGCGCCAGCAGGCTGCGTACCCGGTGCGGAGACCCCTCCGCGATCAGGATGACCCCGGGCTTGCCGATCACCCGGTGCACGGTGTCCAGCTGCGCATTGCCCGCGACCGACGGGGTGGTGCGCCAGTCGCCGCGCATGCTCTTCAGCACCCAGGCCGCCGCACCGGGCTGCCCCTCGACCTGGGTGTAGGCCGCCCGCTGGGCCCGCCGACCGAAGATCATCATCGCGGAGAGAGCGCCGATCAGCACCGCCGGGACGATGTAGAGGATCGCGTGCCCGACGAGGTAGCCGGCGAGCTCGATCAGGCCGCCGACGACCACGAACGTCGCGATCATGTAGGGGACCAGGCGGTGATCCCGCTTGCGGGTGATCTGGAACGCGGTGCGGATCTGGCGCAGCCGCTCCATCCGACCGACGGATTCGCCGCCGGCCTTGTCCGGTTTCCCGCCGCGCTGAGCAGCTGTATTCGTCGCGGCGGGCTTCGCGCCCTTCGATTGCCTGGCCATGCCAGCAAGGATAGGGCGCTCCGGCCGCTCAGGTGCGACCGGCCGAGGCGCCGGCGGCCTCCCGCCGTTTGGCTTGAACGTCATGTTCACGCCTTCTCGCGGCATGAACGTGACGTTCAAGCCAAATCAGTGGGCCGACCGGCGCCATTCGTCGTAGGCGGCGAGCGCCGTCGGGAGGGTCGGGAAGAGCCGGTCCTGCCCGATCGCGTCGATCACGCCGAACGCCGCCAGGGAGTCGCGCAGCTCCCGTTTGATCCGGGCGAGCGCGAGGACGATCCCGCGATCGGCGAGCGTCGCCCGCAGCGACTCCAGGGCGTCGAGCGCGGTGATGTCGACCTCGACGTTGGCCTCCACGTTGAGGACGAACCACCTGACCTCGCTGCCGTGCTCGGTCACCGCGGCGAGGGCGCGGCGACGGAAGTCCTCGGCATTGGCGAAGAACAGCGGCGAGTCGTAGCGGTAGACGACCAGTCCCGGGATCTGGGTGGCATCGGGATAGTCGTCGACGTCGTGCATGCCGGCGAGATCGGGCACCTGACCGAGTA
Source organism: uncultured Actinomycetota bacterium (assembly GCA_963828605.1). Lineage (GTDB taxonomy): Bacteria > Actinomycetota > Actinomycetes > Mycobacteriales > QHCD01 > DASXJE01. Next base: position 439,215 of record CAWHER010000002.1, read on the forward strand.
CCGCCGCGTGCGGCCGGGCGACCCGGGCGAGCATCTCGATCACCGACAGCCCGACAGCGATCAGGACGCCGTAGAGCAGATCGACGGCCAGGACGCCTACCGTCGCCGTAAGGGCGAGGAGCAACTCCCGACGCCGGAACCGGGCCAGCCGCTGGAGCTCACCGATGTCGACCAGCCGGACGGCGGCGTAGACGACCAGGCCGCCGAGCGCGGCGGTGGGGAAGTGCGCCAGCAGCGGCCGGCCGAACGCGAGCACGATGATCACGGTCGCCAGCGAGACGAGCGAATTCAGCTGGGACCGGCTGCCTGCGGCGTCGCCGAGCGCGGTCCGGCTCGCGCTGCTGCTCACCGAGAAGCCATGTGCGAGACCGCTGCCGATGTTGGACACGCCCAGGGCCAGCAGCTCTTCGTTGGCGTCGATGTCGTACCCACCACGGGTTGCGAAGGCCCGCGCGGTCAGCACATTGTCGGTGTACCCGACGACGAGGATGCCGAGCGCCGGCAGGAGCAGATGTTCGACGTCGGCCAGCGACGGCCACGACGGCGCCGGTGGCAGGCCACCGGTGAGGTGACCGACGACGGCGACGCCGTGCTGTTCGAGACCGAAGACGGCGACCGCGATGGTGGCGAGCACGACCGCTATGAGTGACCCGGGCGCCCGCTTCCATTTCCGCTGGACCAGCACGAGGAAGGCAAAGGTCGCCATCGCGACGGCCAGCGTGCTCAGCTGGAAATCCTCGATGTTGTCGACGAAGGAGCGCACCGCCGAGATGAAGGTGTCGCCGCTGACGGGTACGCCGGTGATGCGGCCGAGCTGGCTGGTGATCATCACGACCGCGAGCCCGCTGAGGTACCCGACGATCACCGGCCGGGACAGCAGGTCGGCCACGAAGCCGAGCCGGATCACCCAGGCGATCAGGCAGTAGGCGCCGAAGATCAGGGCCAGCGCCGCCGACAGGACGACGTACCGCTTGGCGTCGCCGTCCGCGAGCGGCCCGATGATGCTGGCCGACAGCAATGCGGTCGAGGACTCCGGCCCGACCGACAGCTGGCGCGACGAGCCGAGCAGGGCGTACGCGGCGAGCGCGGGGACGACGGCCCAGAGCCCGGTGATCGGTGGCAGCCCGGCGACTCCGGCGTACGCCATAACCTGCGGGATGAGGTACGCCGCGACGGTGAGTCCGGCGACGACGTCGCCGGTGAGCCAGGGTCGCTGATAGGACCGGAGCTGCGCGAGATTGGTCGGGTGCGGCAGGAGGCGGTCCGGGAACCGGCTCACCTGCGTGCGCATTCGGGCGCGACCCGCCGTCGCCCGGCCGCCGCCACGCGGGCGTCCGTTACCTCGCGTGCCGGGTCCACTGGGGCCCGACCGACCGCCATTCGGTCTCCCAGTCGCGCAGCCGCCGGCGGTCGAGCAGCCACCGGCCGGTCCGCCGCCCGATCTCCAGGAGGCAGCTGACCGCGATCATCAGGCCGACGCCGGTCGACACCGCGATCGCGACGATCGCGCTCGGGGTGGCGGGCGGCGTCGTCGGTGTGCCCGACCCGTCCAGCCACGTCCGTACGGCGGTCCCGGCCCGGTCGCCGATCATCGCCTGGACCGTCCCGACCCGGGTCCGGCCCTGCGCGGTGTGCCAGCGGGCTTCGACGCGCGGCCCGCTCGCGGCGCTGTCGCCCTGGCCTGCCGTCGGTGCCGCCCGGGCATCCTTGAGGAGGACTGCGGTCACCCAGTGACCACGAGCCCGGGTGAGGGCGGAGTCCGCGCTGCCGTGGACGTACATCGCCCGACCCACCGAGGCGGCCAGGGGGAGCGCGGCGAGGAAGAGCACCAGCAGTGCCCCGGCGAGGAGACTCTCGATGCCGTCGGTACGGCGGTGCATCGGGTTGTGCCACCAACACAGGTATCGCACCGGACGCAACAACCGCGTCGCAAGGTGCCCACGCAGGATCGACATGCCAGCCCCCGAAGTCGCTCTGCTGGTGCCAGTGTGGCTGACGGGAGGCCGATACCCGGGGTCTTTGGTCCGGTTCAGTCCCTCTTCTGGTCGTGCCAGCGGTCGATGAGCTCGGGAAGCTCCCGGCGGAGGTAGTCGAAGAAGTGCATCGTCTCGCTCAGCCTCTTCCCGCTCGGGGTGGTGGCCCCGACCGCCGCCATGCCCTCGCGCATGCTGTCGACCCAGCGGCCCATCTGGGCGTCCCGCCGGGCGAAGATCTCGTACCAGACGTCGCTGTAGAGCCGGTAGACGTCGCGGCGGCCGCCCGGCTCGCGATCCCGCGCGACGAGGCCCACCTGGACGAGGTAGCGCACCGCGCCGGAGATGGCCGCGGGACTGACCTGGAGCTGCTCGGCGAGCTCGGCCGAGGTCCGGGCGCCGTCGTCGTCGATGAGCAGCGCCGCGAATACCCTGGCCGGCATGCGGGGCATCCCGGCCTCGGTCATGGCCGAGGCGAATCGTTCGATGAACCGGGCGATGGCGGCGTCGTCCCGGGTGCGCCGGCCGGCCGGGGTCCGCGTCTTCTTCGTCACACCGCATACATTAGTACATCAATCAACTTCACAAGGTTGTGAATGTTGAGTAGGTTAGCAGCCATGGGTGAAGCCATCGCAGTTTCGGGACTGGTCAAGTCCTTCGGCCACGTCCGGGCGTTGGACGGTCTGGATCTGTCCGTGGCGACCGGGGAGGTGCACGGCTTCCTGGGCCCCAACGGCGCCGGGAAGTCCACGACGATCCGGGTCCTGCTCGGCCTGCAGCGCCCCGAGGCGGGTGACGCGAGCCTCCTGGGCGGCGACCCCTGGCGGGACGCCGTCGAGTTGCACCGGCGGCTGGCCTACGTGCCGGGCGACGTGACGCTCTGGCCGAACCTGTCCGGCGGGGAGACGATCGACCTGCTCGGTCGGCTGCGCGGCGGTCTCGACCCCGATCGGCGGGCCGACCTGCTCGAGCGCATGGACCTTGACCCGACCAAACGGGTGCGGGCGTACTCGAAGGGCAACCGGCAGAAGGTCGCCCTGGTCGCCGCCCTCGCCTCCGACGTCGAACTGCTCATCCTCGACGAGCCGACCTCCGGGCTGGACCCGTTGATGGAGGAGGTCTTCCGCGAGTGCATCGCCGAGGAACGGCGTCGCGGGCGCACCGTCCTGCTGTCGAGCCACATCCTGGCCGAGGTCGAGGCGTTGTGCGACCGGGTCAGCATCATCCGGGCCGGGCGCACCGTCGAGAGCGGCAGCCTCGCCGACATGCGGCACCTGACCCGCACGTCGGTCACCGCCGAGGTCGACGGCGACCCGGGCACCGTGGCGCGCTCGCCGGCGTACACGACCTGCAGGTCGACGGGCACCGCGTGCAGTTCGAGGTCGACACCGCGCATCTCGGTGCGGCCATGTCCGAGCTGACCCGGCTCGGCATCCGGACGCTGACCGCCCAGCCGCCGACGCTCGAGGAGCTGTTCCGGCGCCACTACGAGGCGGAGCAGCGATGAGGAGCGCCTTCGCCGGCACCCAGCAGCTGATGCGGATCGGGTTGCGGCGGGACCGGCTGATGGTCCCGATCTGGGTGTATGCCCTCGCCGCCTCCGCGATCGGTACGGCGTTCAGCTACCGCGGGCTCTACAAGACCGTGGCCTCCCGGCTGGAGTTCGCGGCCGGCGTACGGTCCAACGGCTCGACGCTGGCCCTCTACGGCCACGTCTACGCCCCGACCACGGTCGGCGGATTGACGGCGTGGCGGTTCGCCGGCATCGGCGCCACGCTCGCGTCGGTGCTGAGCGTGCTCCTGGTGGTGCGGCACACCCGCGCCGACGAGGAGGCCGGCCGGCTCGAGCTGGTGTCGGCCGGGGCGGTGGGACGCGGGGCGCCGCTCGCGGCCGGCCTGCTGATCGCCGCGGTGGCGCAGGTGACGCTGGCGGTCCTGACGACCGTCGGCCTGATCGCGGTCGGGCAACCGGCGGCCGGCTCGCTCGGGTTCGGTCTCGCGTGGCTCGGGACCGCGCTCTTCTTCGCCGCCGTCGCGGCGGTGTGCGCCCAGATCTGCGAGACCTCGCGGGCCGCCAACACCCTGGCGATGAGCGTGCTGGGCGCGGCGTACCTCCTGCGGGCGATCGGCGACTCGGGTCCCTCCTGGCTGAGCTGGCTGTCACCGGTCGGCTGGGCACAGCAACTGCGCCCGTACGCCGAGGACAGGTGGTGGGTGCTCGCCGTGGCGCTCGTCGCGACCGGTGTGCTGGCCGCTGTCGCCTTCCGGCTCGCCTACCGCCGGGATCTCGGCACCGGGCTGGTGGGGATCCGGCCGGGCCCGCCGATGGCCGATCCGCGGCTGCGGAGCCCCTTCGCGCTCGCCTGGCGCCTGCAGCGCGCCACCGTGGCGTCGTGGACCGTCGGATTCGCGATCTACGGCGCCGCGATCGGCGGGATCGCCGACGGTGTCGGCGCACTGGTCAACTCCAGTACGGGCACCCGCGACATCATCGTGCGGATGGGCGGCCGGCACGGTCTGGTCGACGCGTTCCTGGCGACCGTGATGGGGATGCTGGGAATCGCCGCGGCCGTGTTCGTGGTGCAGTCGCTGCTGCGGCTGCGCGCCGAGGAGAGCGGGCAGCGGGCCGAGGTCGTGCTGGCGGGTGCGGTCTCGCGGGTGCGCTGGGTGACCGGTCACGTCGTCGTCGCGATGCTCGGATCCGCCCTGATGCTGGCCGTGGGCGGTCTGGCCGCGGGGATCACGCATGGCGTGCGCGCGAACGATCTCGCCGACCAGCTGCCACGTGTGCTGGCCGGGGCGCTGGTCCAGCTGGCCGCGGTGTGGGTGCTGGCCGGCGCGGTGCTGCTCCTCTTCGGCGTTCTCCCGCGGGCGGTGACGGCGGCGGCCTGGACGCTGCTCGGGGCCTGCCTGATCCTCGGCCAACTTGGCCCGGTGCTGCGCCTGCCGGGGTGGGCGATGGACGTCTCGCCGTTCACCCACCTGCCGAAACTTCCCGGCAGCGCGGTCCTCGCCGCCCCGCTGGTGGTGCTGGTCGCGGTCGCCGTGTTACTCGGCGTGCTGGGGCTCACCGCGGTGACCCGCCGCAACGTCGGCTGACGGCGGCCGCGCGGCGGTCAGCCGGCCCGGCCGGCGACCCGTCGGTTGTCCAGCGCCTGCTGGTAGAGCCGGCCGGCGCGGTAGGAGGAGCGCACCAGCGGCCCGCTCATCACCCCGGCGAAGCCGATCTCCTCGGCCTCCTCGCGCAACTCGGTGAACTCGTCCGGCTTGACCCACCGCTCGACGGGGTGGTGCCGCGGCGACGGCCGCAGGTACTGGGTGATGGTCAGCAGTTCGCAGCCGGCGTCGTAGAGCTCCTGCATGGTCTGCGACACCTCGGCGCGCTCCTCGCCCATGCCCAGGATGAGGTTGGATTTGGTGACCAGTCCGGCGTCGCGGGCGGCCCGGATGACCTCCAGCGAGCGCTGGTAGCGGAAGCCGGGGCGGATCCGGCGGAAGATGCGCGGCACGGTCTCGACGTTGTGCGCGAACACCTCCGGTGCGGCGCCGAAGACCTCGGCCAGCAGGTCGGGCTTGGCGGAGAAGTCGGGGGTCAGCAGTTCGACGCCGGTACCCGGGTTGAGCTGGTGGATCGCCCGCACGGTCTCGGCGTAGAGCCACGCGCCCTCGTCGGGCAGGTCGTCGCGGGTGACGCCGGTGATCGTGGCGTAACGCAGGCCCATCGCCTGCACGCTCTCGGCCACCCGGCGCGGCTCGTCCCGGTCGAGCGGGTCCGGCTTTCCGGTCTCGATCTGGCAGAAGTCGCACCGCCGGGTGCACTGGTCGCCGCCGATCAGGAACGTCGCCTCGCGGTCTTCCCAGCACTCGTAGATGTTGGGGCAGCCGGCCTCTTCACAGACCGTGTGCAGGCCCTCACGGCGTACCAGGCCCTTGAGCTCGGTGTACTCCGGGCCCATGCGGGCCTTGACCTTGATCCACGGCGGCTTGCGCTCGATCGGCGTCTCGGCGTTGCGCACCTCGAGACGCAGCATGCGCCGCCCTTCCGGCTCCACGACAGTCACGTCGTTCAGCGTACGCGGCGGCTACGGGGCGGCCGCCACCTGCGGGAGGTTGGCCAGGGCGGCGTCGAGGTCGGCCCGGGACAGCTCGTGGTCGACCATCTCGCCGGCCAGGAAGGACTCGTAGGCCGCGAGGTCGAGGTGCCCGTGACCGCAGAGCGCGGTGAGGATGACCTTCTCCTCGCCGGTCTCCTTGCAGCGCAGCGCCTCCTCGATGCACGCGGCGAGCGCGTGGGTCGGCTCAGGCGCCGGGATGATGCCCTCGGTCCGCGCGAACTGGACCCCGGCGGTGAAGCACTCGAGCTGTGTCTTGGCGATCGCCTCGAGCAGCCCGAGCTCCACCACGTGGGAGATCAGCGGGGACATGCCGTGGTAGCGCAGGCCGCCGGCGTGGATCGGGTCCGGCACGAAGTCATGGCCGAGGGTGTGCATCTTCATCAGCGGCGTCATGCCGGCGACGTCGCCGAAGTCGTAGGCGTAGGTGCCCTTGGTGAGGCTCGGGCAGGAGGCCGGCTCGACCGCGCGGATCACCGGGTCGATGCGTCCGGCGAGCTTCTCCCGCAGGAACGGGAAGGACAGCCCGGCGAAGTTGGAGCCGCCGCCGGTGCAGCCGATGATGACGTCGGGCGTCGTCGCCGACCTTGGCGAACTGCAGCAGCGCCTCCTCGCCGATGATCGTCTGGTGCAGCAGTACGTGGTTGAGCACACTGCCGAGCGCGTAGTTGGTGTCGGGGTTCTGCGCCGCGACCTCGACCGCCTCGCTGATCGCGATCCCGAGGCTGCCGGGGGAGTCGGGGTGCTCGGCCAGGACCGCGCGCCCGGCGTTGGTCAGGTCCGATGGGCTGGGGTGGATCGTGCCGCCGAACGTCTCGATCATGATCTTGCGGTAGGGCTTCTGGTCGTAGGACGCGCGGACCTGCCAGACCTCGCACTCCAGGCCGAACTGCGCGCAGGCGAAGGCGAGCGCGGTGCCCCACTGGCCCGCGCCGGTCTCGGTGGTGAGCCGCCGGATGCCGGCTTTGGCGTTGTAGTAGGCCTGCGGCACCGCCGTGTTGGGCTTGTGCGAGCCGGCCGGGCTGACGCCTTCGTACTTGTAGTAGATCTTCGCCGGGGTGCCGAGCGCGCGCTCGAGCCGGTGCGCGCGGTAGAGCGGCGACGGCCGCCACAGCCGGTAGACGTCCAGCACCTCCTCGGGGATGTCGACGTAGCGCTCGGTGGTGACCTCCTGGGCGATGAGGTCCATCGGGAACAGCGGCGCCAGGTCGTCCGGGCCGACCGGCTGCGCCGGTGCCCGGGTGCAGGACGGCGGGAGCGGGCGTGGGCAGATCGGCGAGCAGGTTGTACCAACGGCGTGGCATCTCCGACTCGTCGAGCAGGATCTTGGTGGGTTCGGTCATGGCGATCTCCCCGGTACCGGCGGACTCTGCACCCGACCCTAACGCGACCCGCGCAGCACGTGTCCCCCTCCGATCCCCCCGACCCCCTCCCATGGTGATCGTGATCGGAAAAAGCCGCGAAACGCCGTACGAATCCGATCACGATCATGGGGTGTGGACAGCGGCAACGCGGATCGTCGCCTCCGCAGGATGCTCTCGGAGTGAGGAGTTGCGTAGCGCCGGGCGATGTCGTCGGCGTTGCCCAGATTCTGGCGACCGGGTTGAGCCGACACGTCCTGCAGACCCGTCTTCGGCAGGGCCACTGGCAGCGGGTCCTCCCGGGCGTCGTCGTATTGCACTCTGGGCCGTTGACCGATTCCCAACGGCGCCGCGCCGCCCTCGTCTATGGCGGTCCACCTGCCGTGCTGAGTCACCGCAGTGCCGCTGTACTGCTCGGGCTGCGGGTGATCGAGGATCGAGTCGAGATCACCGTTCCGCACGGGCGACCCCGGCCCGCGACGGGATTCGTCCTTGTCCATCAAGGCACGCGACCTCTTCGGAGGGTCATCCGAGCGGGACTCCCCAGTACGAACGCATCTCGAACGGTGGTCGACGTGGCGTGCGGCATGAGCCGGCGCGACGACGTGCGCGCGTTGGTGTCTGACGCAGTCCAACGAGGACTGGTCACCGCTGAGCTTCTGTGTCGTGAGGCTGAGTGCGCCCCGCGGCACAGCCCTCGATGGCTCCGGCTCACGCTCGAAGAGGTGGGAATGGGGGCGCGGTCTGCGGGCGAAGCCGAGTTCGTCCGACTGGTTCAACGCAGCGGGCTCCCGACGCCGGAGTTCAACGCGCGGGTCGAGACTGCTGAGGGGTCTTTCCTCGTCGATGCACTCTGGCGCGATTACGGCCTCGGCGTCGAGATCGACGGCGCCGCCTGGCATCTCGATGTGCTGTCGTGGGAACGGGATCTCCGACGGCAGAACCTCGTCCACACGGCCGGTGTCACCCTGCTCCGGTTTCCGGTCCGTCGGCTGCGCGACGATCCCGCCGGCGTTGTCGATGAACTGCGCGCGGCGCTTCGCGCCCGTGCCTCCTGACCATCCGGGACCCATGATCGTGATCGGATAAAGCCGCGAAACGCCGTTCGAATCCGATCACGATCACGAAGGTGCGGGCGAGGGGGAGGGCTCGGTCAGGCGGGGACGGCGGGGGTCGGCTCAGGGGCCCGCAGGCCGGGCAGGCGCGGTACGACGACCTCCATCGCCTCGGCGACGGAGACGTCCCGACCGAGCTCCGCGGACAGCGACGTCACCCCGGCATCGGTGATTCCGCACGGCACGATCCGGTTGTAGTCGGTGAGGTCGGGATTGCAGTTGAGCGCGAAGCCGTGCATGGTCACGCACCAGCTGACCCGTACGCCGATGGCGGCGACCTTGCGGGCAGGACCGCGCTCGTCGGCGGCCACCCACACCCCGCTGCGGCCCTCGACCCGCGTGGTCCCGAGGCCGAGCGCGGCGCAGGCGTCCATGAGCACCCCCTCGACCCGGCGGACGTAGGCGACCACGTCGAGCGGCCGGGGGAGGGCCAGGATCGGGTAGCCGACCAGCTGCCCCGGCCCGTGCCAGGTGATCTTGCCGCCGCGGTCGACGTCGACCACCGGGCTGCCGTCGACGGGACGCTCCCACGGCTCGGTACGCCGGCCCGCTGTGTAGACCGGCGGGTGTTCGAGCAGCAGGACGGTGTCCGGTCCGGTGCCTGCGACCCGGGCTGCGTGCAGTTCCCGCTGGCAGGCCCAGGCCTCGTCGTAGGGGACGCGTCCGGCGCGGATCACCGTCAGGTCGTTCACGTCATCGACAGTACGCCGGGCGGCCGCCGCCCCCGCAGGCTGGCGAGTGCCTGCCCCCACGTCGTCCGCAGAATCCCGGGTGCCCGGCACCGGCCGCGCCAGGTACGTTGACCAGCAAGCGAGTTGCCGAACGACACCGACGGGGGATCCGCCGATGAGCCTGTTCCGACGGCTGGCGACGGTGCCGGCCGGGCGCCGTGCCAAATGGGTGCTGTTGGTGGTGTGGATCGGGATCGCGGTCGTCGCCGGACCGCTCGCCTCGAAGCTGAACGGCATCGAGAAGAACGACGCGGCCGCGTACCTGCCGGGCAAGGCGGAGTCGACCCGCGCCCTCGACCTGCAGAAGAAGTTCCAGGCCGAGGACACCCTCCTGGCGATCGTGGTCTACCAGCGTTCGGACGGGATCACGCCGGCGGACACCGCCCGCGCCAAGGCCAACCTCGCCACGATCCTCGACCAGCCTTTCATCGACCGTTCCGCGTCCGCCGCGCCGGGCGGAAACCGGGCGTTCTACGGCCCGATCCCGTCCCGGGACGGCAAGGCGCTGGAGCTGATCGTCCCGGTCAAGGCGTCCAACGGCCTGCCGTTGGACAAGTACGTCGACAAGCTGCGCTCGATCACCCATGGCAGCGAGGGGCTGCAGGTCCACGTCGCGGGGCCGGCCGGGTCGCAGGCGGACAGCCTCAAGGCGTTCCTCGGGATCGACACGACCCTGCTGCTCTTCGCCGGCATCGTCGTCATCGTCATCCTGCTGATCGTCTACCGCAGCCCGGTCCTGTGGCTGGTGCCGGTGGTCTCGGCCGGGATCTCCGTCGTCCTCGCGCAGGCGGTGAACTACCTGCTGGCCAAGCACGCCGGCCTCACGGTCAACGGCCAGAGCGCGGGGATCCTCTCGGTGCTCGTCTTCGGCGCCGGCACCGACTACGCCCTGCTGATCGTCTCCCGCTACCGGGAGGAACTGCACAACCACGAGGACAAGCACGAGGCGATGGCGTTCGCCCTGCGCCGTACATCGCCGGCCATCGTCGCCTCCGCGGGCACGGTCATCATCAGCCTGCTCTGCCTGCTCGTCTCCGAGCTCAACTCCAACCGCGGGCTCGGCGTCGTCTGCTCCGTCGGCATCGCGTGCGCCTTCCTCGCGATGTCGACGTTCCTGCCGGCCCTGCTGGTCATCGGCGGCCGCCGGATCTTCTGGCCGCTGGTCCCCCGGTACGGCGTGCCGAGCCATCAGGACACCGGAGTCTGGAGCCGGATCGGCCGTGGCGTGGGCCGCCGCCCGCGGATCATCTGGGTGGGTACGGCGGTCGCCCTCGGCGTGCTGTGTCTCGGGCTCGTCTCCCTGGACACCGGCGGGTTGAGCAACGCCGGACAGTTCCGCAGCACACCGGACTCGGTCGCCGGTGCGCGGGTCATCGATGCGCATTTCCCGGCCGGCGGCGGCAATCCGATCGTCGTGATCGGGCGCACCGCCGGCGCGAGCGGTCTGCCGGCCGCCATCAGGTCGACCGACGGGGTCGCCGCCGTCGCGCCGCCCCGTCAGGCCGGCGGGTACGCCGAGATCCAGGCGACGCTGTCCGGAGCGCCGGACAGTCAGTCGGCGTTCGACACGATCCGCCGGTTGCGCACCGCGGTGCACGCGGTCCCGGGGGCGGACGCCGTCGTGGGCGGAACCACCGCGATCAATCTCGACGTCGAGGATTCGGCCCGCCACGACCGGGACCTGGTCATCCCGATCGTGCTCGGCGTGGTGTTCGTCGTCCTCGCGCTGTTGCTGCGGGCCATCGTGGTGCCGTTGCTGCTGATGGCCACGGTGGTGCTGTCGTTCGCGGCCGCCCTGGGCATCGCCGGCTTCTTCTTCGCCCACGTCTTCCACTTCGACGGCGCGGATGCCGGCTTCCCGTTATTCGTCTTCATCTTCCTGGTGGCGCTCGGGATCGACTACAACATCTTCCTGATGACGCGGGTGCGCGAGGAGACCCTCACGCGGGGCACCAGGCGCGGGACGATCCGCGGTCTCACCGTCACCGGCGGGGTGATCACGTCGGCCGGCGTGGTGCTCGCGGCGACGTTCTCGGTGCTGTGCGTGCTGCCGCTGGTGCAGCTGATCGAGGTCGGCTTCGCGGTCGCGGTCGGAGTGCTGCTCGACACCTTCGTCGTCCGGTCGGTGCTGGTGCCGGCACTGTCGGTGGACATCGGCCGGCGGATCTGGTGGCCGAGCCACCTGGCCCGCGCCGATGTCGACGCCGCGGCGGATCGGGACACCGACGAGGTCGCGGCCGCTCCGGTGCCTTAGTTGTCGGGCAGTCGCCTGGTGGGCAGCCGCGTTTCGATGGCCGCGCCGTCCGGCCCACGGCGTACCTCGTAGGCATAGGCGTCGTCCCGGTCGGCGACCGCCTCGACCAGTTCCGTGCCGCGGTAGTAGAGGCCGACACCGTCATCGGTGGCGTAACCGTCGGGCAGCGTGCCGTCGGCGATCAGCTGGTGGTAGAGCGGGCGGCGCTGCGCCTCGGAGTTGTAGTGCACGCCGTTGGAGTGGGGCAGGAACGCCAGCCCGTCGGTGACCGGCCGCAGGGTCGGGCCGAAGGAGTCGGTCGTCCCGCCGATGTGCCAGCACAGCGACCCGGCCGACACCCCGCCAAGGACGACACCGGCCTCCCAGCACTCCCGCAGGATCTCGCCGAGGCCGTGCACCCGCCACACGGCGAGCAGGTTGGCGACGCTGCCGCCGCCGACCCAGATCACGTCCTGTGCCAGGAGGTGAGCGCGGACGTCCTCGACATTGGGCATCGAGAAGAGCGCCAGGTGCGTGAGCCGGACGTCGGACCCGGCGAACGCGCCGTAGACGGCCGCGTTGGTGGTGATCGAGTCGCCGGTCGCGGTGCCGACGTAGCACAGGCGCGGCCGGTCGGGGCGACCGGCGAGCTCGAAGGCCAGGTCGAAGATCGGGCCGGGGCGCCAGTCGCTGGGGTTACGGCCGCGGGAGAAGAAGCCGATCGAGGTCGCGAGGATCGTCGGGGCGTCCGCGGTCATGCGCCCGCCCCGAGCCGAGTCGGTCGCCCGGCGCCGCACGCGGTCCCGCCCCCGCCGCCCGACTCATGATCGTGATCGGATTTCGCCGCGAAACGCCGTACGGATCCGATCACGATCATGGAGTGCGGGGCGGGGTCGGCAGCACGAGGCGGGCTCATGTCCGCCGATCCTTCCGTACGGCGGGGAGGTGCCGGCATCCGGAGCCGGTGGACATCCGGAGCCGGTGGACATCCGGAAACTGTGGACATCCGGAACCTGTGGACGACGCCCGCGCGGACCGGGCCCGACGACCTAGCCTTCTCGACCATGACCTGGACCCTCCCCGGCTACGCCCCCGACGAACTCGTGGGCTTCGGCGCGACCGGTGAGGTGTGGCGGGGTCGCGACCTGGCCACCGGCGACCCGGTCGCCATCAAGCGGCTGCGGGTCGACGACGCGGGCGGGCGGGCCAGGCTGCGCCGGGAGGCCGCCCTTCTCACCGCGCTCGACCATCCGCACCTGGTGTCGGTCCGCGAGGTCGTCGTGACCGACCGCGAATGCGCCCTGATCCTCGACTACGCGGCGGGCGGGAGCCTTGCCGGATTGCTTCGTCGGCGTGGCCGGCTTCGGCCCGGCGAGGTGGTCACCGCGCTGGCGCCGGTGGCCGCCGCCCTGGCCTTCGCCCACGGCGAGGGCGTCGTGCACGGCGACGTGACCCCGGCCAACGTGCTCTTTACCGCGGATGGTCGGCCACTGCTCGCCGACCTCGGCGTGGCGCGGGTGGTCGGCGATGAGGACGCCGTCCGCGCGACCCCGGACTACGTCGACCCGGTGGTGGCCCGGGGAGCCGCGCCCGGCCCGGCGAGCGATGTCTTCGCGCTCGCCGCGGTCGCCTTCCATGCGCTCACCGGGGTGCCGCCGTGGAACGCCGCGACACCGGAGGACACTCTTGCGGTCGCCGCGGCCGGCGAACTCCCGGCGCTCCGCGAGCTCGCGCCGGGGACGCCGGAGCCGCTGATCGATGCGGTGGAGCGGGCGCTGTCCGCCGTACCGTCGGCCCGGGGCGGAGCGGCCGACCTGGCCCTCGACGTGCGGCACGCGTGCCCTCCGGAGCCGGTCGGACTCGGCGGCGCGCCGGACGGCCCACCGGATGCCGGGCCCCGGGCGCAGCTGACCCACGTCGTCCATCGGCCGGGATCCACCGGCGGTGATGCGCCGCCGACCCCCGGACAGCACCGACGACCCGCACGCCGCTCCCTCCGACCGGTGCACGCCGTCGGCGGACTGGTGCGGGCCGCGGCGGCCAGCCGCGGTCTTCGCCTGACCGTCGTCGGGCTCGCCGGCCTCGCGCTCGCGGTGCGACTGGGCATCGCGTGGGCCGGGTCGGACCCGCCTTCCATCCCCCGGGGCGGGTCCGACCTCGCGGCGACCGCCGACACGGCGACGCCGCACGGCCCGGCCGATCCGCCGAGGACAGCCGTCCCAGGCGACCGAGCCCGGCCGCGGAGCCGGGAGCACCCGCCGGTCACCGCCGCCGGCCCAAGGTCGCCGGTGTTCACCGACCGCGAGGGTCTCTTTGCCGGCGTGCTCGACGGTCTCGACGCTGACCGCGCCGCCGCCTTCGCCGCAGCAGATCCGGCGCGGCTCGCGGCGGTCTACCGGCCGGACAGCCCGGCGCGGGCGGCCGATGCGCGCACCCTGCGGCAGGTCGCCGCCGCCGGGCTGACGGTGCAGGGCGTGCGGCACGACGTACGCGCGCTGCACGTACTGCGCGACGACGGCGACCGCGCGGTCCTCGAGGTGACCGAGTCGCTGCGGCCGCACGTCGTCGTCCGCGGCACCCGGCCGATGGCCCGCAGTCCGGCCGGGACCCCGCGTCGCTACCGGCTGGAACTCGACGCGACGCCGACCGGGTGGCGGATCCGGGAGCTGACCGCGGTGGCGTGAGGCCTGTGTCAGCGCGCGGTGGCCCAGCGCAGCGCGTCGTCGACGATGCGGTGGGTGAAGTCGAAGCCGGCCTCGGTGAGTACCCGGGGAATCGCGCGCTGGCCGATCAACACGCCCTCGTCGGCGAATCCGCCGAGCGCCACCCGCAGCGCCGTCGCCGGCACCGGGAGCACCGCCGGGCGGCCGAGCACCTGGCCGAGTGTGCGGGTGAACTCGGCGTTGGTGACTGGAGCCGGCCCGGTGAGGTTGACCGGGCCGGCGATGTCACGGTCGATCACGAACCGGATCGCGGCGATCTCGTCGAGCAGGGAGATCCACGGCCAGTACTGGCGTCCCGAACCGACCCGGCCACCGAGGCCCCGCGCGAACAACGGCAGGAGCCGGCCCAGAACGCCGCCGTCCGGCGAGAGCACGAGCCCGGACCGGATCCGGGCGACCCGCACCCCGGCGTCCCTGGCGGGAGTCGTGGCCGACTCCCACCGGGCGCACACCTCGGCCAGGAAGCCCAGCCCGGCTGACGTGGTCTCGTCCACCTCGCGGCTGCCGGTATCGCCGTACCACCCGACCGCCGACGCCGAGACCAGGCAGGCCGGCTGGGGCTCAGCCCGGGCGGCCGCCGTACTGATCGTCGTCGTGCCGTCGACGCGGCTCTCGAGGACGGCGCGCCGATGGCGCTCCGTCCACCGCCGATCGCCGATCCCCACGCCGGCCAGGTGCACGACGGCATCGAGGCCGGCGAGCGCGGCCGGGTCGAGCACGTGCCGGGCCGGATCCCACCGCACCTCGCCCGGACCGGACGGGGTACGCCGGACCAGGCGGCGCACCTCGTGACCGTCGCGCTCAAGGTCACGCCCGAGTGCGGCGCCGATGAGACCGGACGGTCCGCTGATGGCGACCCGCACGAGCCGGTTGCCCCGCCGGCTCAGGCCGGACCGGCGAGCGGCCGGCCGGCCGTCATGCCAGCCCGGCGAGCCGCCGGCATGCGGTCATGCCAGCCCGAGCTCGGCCTCGAAGTGCGCCGCCCTCGAGCCGCTCCTTGACCGCGACGAGGAAGCGGGCCGCGTCGGCGCCGTCGACCAGCCGGTGGTCGTAGGTCAGGGCCAGGTAGACCATCGACCGGACCGCGATGACCTCGCCGAGGTCCGGGTCGTCGACGACGACCGGCCGCTTGACGACCGCGCCGGTGCCGAGGATCGCCGACCTGCGGCTGGTTGATGATCGGGGTGTCGAACAGCGCGCCCCGGCTGCCGGTGTTGGTCAGCGTGAAGGTGCCGCCGGCGAGCTCGTCCGGGCTGATCTTGTTGGTCGGGTCCGCTCGGCCAGGTCGGCGATCTTGCGGGCCAGGCCGCCGAGGTTGAGGTCGCCGGCGTCGTGGATGACCGGGACCATCAGGCCGCGCTCGGTGTCGACGGCGATGCCGAGGTGCTCGGCGTCGTGGTAGGTGATCGTCCCGGCGTCCGGTGTCGATGCGACGCGTTGAGCATCGGGTGCGCCTTGCAGCGCCTCGACGGCGGCCAGGCGCGAAGAACGGCAGGAACGACAGCTTCACGCCCTGGCGCGCCTCGAAGTCGGCCTTGGCCGCGCTGCCGCAGCTGGGCGATCGTGGTGACGTCGACCTCGACGACCGTCGTCAGCTGGGCCTGGTCTGCAGCGACTCGACCATCCGCTTGGCGATGACCGTGCGCGGCCGCGACATCTTCTCGGTGCGTGCCGCGCAGGGCGAGAGCTCGGCTGCGACGGCGCCGCCGCGGCCGGCGGAGGCGGCCGCCGGGGCCGCGGGAGCCGCGCCGGGACCTGCCTGGGCCGCCTCGGCGGCCGGCTCGGACCGCTCCTCGGGCGGCCGCCGCTCGAGCACGTCCTGCTTGCGGATCCGGCCGCCGACGCCGGTGCCGGTCGACGGTCGACAGGTCGACGCCGTGCTCGGCGGCCAGCTTGCGGACCAGCGGGGTCACGTAGGCCCGCTCGGCGCCGTCCGCGGACTGGTCGGATTCGGCCGGTGCCGGGGGCGTGGAGTCGGCCCGGTGAGCCGGCTGCTGCGGCGCGGGCGCCTGGGCGCGCTCCACCTGGGCGGGCTCGGCCTGCGCCGGCTCCTGCCTGGCCGGCTCCTGCGCGGGCTCGTCCCGTGCCGCGGGCCGCTCGGGCTGCTCGGCGGGCGCCTCGGGCGCGGGCTGCTCCTGGCGGGAGCGCTCCGCGTCCTCCTGCTGCGGGGCCTCGGGTGCCTGCTGGGGCGTCTCCGGCGGTGCCTCGGCGGGCGCGCTCGACTGCGCGGCGGCCGGCGCGGACCCGTTGTCGGACCCGGCCGAGCCGGCCGCGTCGATGAGGGCGAGCTCGGCGCCGACCTCGACGGTCTCGTCCTCGCCCACCATGATCTGGCTCAGCACCCCGGCCGCTGGAGAGGGGATCTCGGTGTCGACCTTGTCGGTGGAGACCTCGAGCAGCGGCTCGTCGACCTCGACCTGGTCGCCCACCTTCTTCAGCCACCGGGTGACGGTGCCCTCGGTGACGCTCTCGCCGAGCGCGGGCATGGTGACGGAGGTCGGCATGGTCTGGCGGCTCCTGTCGTGATCGATCGCCAGCGGGACGGGGTGACGCAGTCAGCCGTGCGCGTGCAGCGGCTTGCCGGCGAGCGCGAGGTGGGCCTCGCCGAGCGCCTCGTACTGGGTGGGGTGCGGCGTGGATCAGCTGGGCGACGTCTCCGGGTAGGCCTCCCAGTTGTAGATCAGCTGAGCCTCGCCGAGCAGCTCGCCGACCCGGGCGCCGACCATGTGTACGCCGACCACCGGGCCGTCCTTGCTCCGCGACCAGCTTGACCGCACCCTGCGTCTTGAGGATCTGGCTCTTGCCGTTGCCGCCGAGGTTGTAGGTGAGCGTCTTGACCTTGTCGGCGCCGTACTGCTCCTTGGCCTGCGCCTCGGTGAGGCCGACCGAGCGCGACCTCGGGGTCGGAGTAGGTGACCCGCGGGATGCCCGGTCTCGTCGATCGGACGGCGGGTCAGCCCGGCGATGTCCTCGGCGACGAAGATGCCCTGCTGGAAGCCGCGGTGGGCGAGCTGCAGGCCGGGCACGATGTCGCCGACCGCGTAGACGGTCGGGACGTTGGTGCGGCAGCCGCTCGTCGGTCGAGGACGAAGCCGCGGTCCATGGTGACGCCGGCCTCCTCGTAGCCGAGGCCGGCCGAGGCGGGCCGCGGCCGACGGCGACGAGCAGCAGGTCGGCCTCGACCGTGCTCGCCGTTCTCGAGCGATGACCCTCACGCCCGTGTCGGTGTGCTCGACGCCGCGCGAACCGCGAGCCCGGTCTTGAAGGCGATGCCGCGCTTGCGGAAGGCCCGCTCGAGCGGCTTGGACGACTGGCCTCGTCCTCGAGCGGCACCAGCTGGGGCAGCGCCTCGACGATGGTCACGTCGGCGCCGAACGAGCGCCAGACGCTGGCGAACTCCACGCCGATGACGCCGCCGCCGAGCACGACGACCGAGCCGGGCACCCGGTCCAGCGTCAGCGCCTGGTCGCAGGTGATCACCCGGTCGCCGTCGATCTCCAGGCCGGGCAGCGACCGCGCGTAGGAGCCGGTGGCGAGGACGATGTGCGCGCCGGTCGTAGCGCTCGCCGTCGACCTCGACGGCGGTCGGGGACGACGAGCCGGCCGTCGCCCTCGACGTACGGTGATCTTGCGGCTCTTGACCAGGCCCT
Source organism: uncultured Actinomycetota bacterium (assembly GCA_963828605.1). GTDB lineage: Bacteria > Actinomycetota > Actinomycetes > Mycobacteriales > QHCD01 > DASXJE01. The sequence goes on from CAWHER010000002.1 coordinate 457,113, forward strand.
GCAGGCCCTTGTAGAGCCGGCCGACGACGCCGTCCTTGTAGGTGTTGACGCCGGCCATGTCGATGCCCTCGAAGGCCGTGCGTGACGCCGAACTGCTCGACTTCGCGGGATCCGGTCGGCGATCTCGGCGGCGTGCAGCAGCGCCTTGGTCGGGATGCAGCCGCGGTGCAGGCAGGTGCCGCCGAGCTTGTCCCTTCTCGATCAGGGCGACCGACAGCCCGAGCTCGGCGGCGCGCAGCGCGCAGGCATAGCCGCCGCTGCCGCCCCCGAGGATGACGAGGTCGATGCTCTCCGGATTCGGAGGGTGCACCGGCGGTCTGCGCCACGGGGTTCTCCTCGTTCGTCGCTGATCCGATACGGCGTCGGGCCCCGGTTGTGCCAGGTACCCGCCACCCCATCCTGTCACCTCCGACCGGGCCCACGCGATTCAGGGCGGGAGCCGGGACGGTGCGCGATCATCGGGGGAGGGGAACTCGGGCCGCGGGGCGGTTCGTCGTCCTGACAGACCCGTCTCCCGGTGTCGGCGGCGGGCCGGATTTCCGCGGCATCCGTGGGAGTGGAAGGGAGGCACGGTGGGGTGGTTCGGCCGGCGGAAGACGCGGCGGCCGGCGGCGTGCCGCCAAGGTCGACCCCGCCGACGTCGACGCACCTGGAGCAGTTTGTGCGCACCCGGCGTGGGTGTCGAGGCCTTCGTCGAGCCGCGCACCACGATGACCGAGACGACCGTGGTCCTGGTCGCCGAGACGGCGAGTGGACCCGGCGGCGGGTCCGGCAGCGCCGACGCGGCCCGGGCCCTCGGGCGCCGCCTCGCCATCCCGGTGTACGACGTCGCCGCGACCGGCTACCCGGCCCGGATGCGGCAGTGGACGGCACCGCCGCAAGGCCAGCGGCGAGACCGGCGTACCCGGCCTCGACGGGCCGTCGGTCTAGCCGCCTGCGGCGATGTCCTCGAGCGCGGCGAGCAGGGTGCGCACCGGGACGCCGGTGCCGCCGGGCGGGGTGTAGCCCCACGGCCGAGCCCGGGTTGTACGCCGGCCCGGCGACGTCGATGTGCGCCCACTGCAACCCCCGGCGCACGAACTCCCGCAGGAACGCCCCCGCGACGAGCATGCCGCCGGCCCGGTCCTTGGTGACGTTGGCCAGGTCGGCGACCGGGGAGTCGAGCCCGCGCGCAGTTCCGGCGGCAGCGGCATCGCCCAGCCGTGCTCGCCGGCGAGATTCGCCGCGGCGGCGACCCGGTCCCGGAAGGCGTCGCTGCCCATGACGCCGGAGGTCCGGTTGCCCAGCGCCACGGTCTGGGCGCCGGTGAGCGTCGAGGTCTCGATCAGGTAGTCGGGCTCGTCCTCGCAGGCCCGGGCGATCGCGTCGGCCAGGATCAGCCGGCCCTCGGCGTCGGTGTTGAGCACCTCGACCCTCTTGCCGCCGTACATGGTGAGCACGTCGCCGGGCCGGTAGGCGGTGCCGGACGGGCAGGTTCTCGGCGATCGGCACGGTGGCGGTGACCTCCACCGGGAGCTTGAGTGCGGCGGCGGCGGTCATCGTGGCGATCACCGCGGCGGCGCCGCGCCATGTCGCCCTTCATGTGGTGCATGTTGGCGGCCGGCTTGATCGAGATGCCGCCCGAGTCGAACGTGATCCCCTTGCCGACCAGGGCGACCCGCTTCTTCGCCCGCGGGCCGGCTTGTAGTGCAGCCGCACCAGCCGCGGCGGCCGGCTGGACCCGCCGCCCACGCCGAGGATGCCGCCGAAACCGACCTTCGGCCAGGGCCTTCTCGTCGAGCACCTCGACGTCGAGGCCGGCTTCCTTGCCGACCGCCTGGGCTCGGTCGGCGAGCTCGGCCGGGAAGAGGTCGTTCGGCGGGGTGTTGACCAGGTCGCGGCACAGGGTGACGGCGGCAGCGACCGCGGCGGCCCGGCTGAGCGCCTCCTTGCCGGCCTTGTCCCGCGCGTGCCGGACGACGAGCTGCACGGCCGACGGCGGGTGGCGGTGGTCGTCGGCCACCCGCTGGTAGGCGGTGAACTCGTAGGCGCCGAGCAGGGCCCCCTCGCCGGCGGCCTTGAGCAGGTCGGTCGCGCCGTTCGCCTCGATGAGCGGCAGGGTGGACGCGACCGTGGCACGACCCGGCCAACGCCCGGCTCGCGGCACCGGCCGCCCGGCGGACCATCTCGGCGGAGAAGGCGGCGCCGTCGTCGGGGACCGGGCCGAGTCCGGTCGCGGCGATCACCGGTGCCGGCAGCGCACCGAGCGTCGCCAGGGTGGTCACCTCACCCTCCTTGCCGGTCGCGCCGAGTGCGGCCAGTGCCTCGGCCAGCCGTCCGTCGAGGGCGGAGTCGATCGCTCCCGTGCCGGCCGTCAACACCGGCCCGTGGGCGCCCTTCGCCACGCCGACGACGATCGCGTCGACGCGGAGCGAGTCGGGGACTTGTCCGTCAGAGTCAGGGTGGTCATGGGCGCGATGCTATGCGCACGCCGCAGTGCCCCGACCGCTCGGTAGCGTCGCGGCCATGAGCGCACTCGCGAGATCGCCGCTGCACGACCGGCACGTCGCCCTCGGCGCCAAGCTGGCCGATTTCGGCGGCTGGGAGATGCCGATCGAGTAACCGCGTCCGGCGGCGGCGTCATCGAGGAACACACCGCGGTCCGGGAGTCGGTCGGGCTCTTCGACGTCTCCCACCTGGGCAAGGCAAGCGTGCGCGGCGCCGGCGCGGCGGAATTCGTCAATGCGTGCCTGACCAACGACCTCGGCCGGATCGGGCCGGGCAAGGCGCAGTACACGCTCTGCTGCGACGACAAGTCCGGCGGCGTGGTCGACGATCTGATCGCCTATCTGCACGGCGACGACCACGTCTTCCTCGTGCCGAACGCCGCCAACACCGCGGAGGTCGTACGCCGGCTGCAGGCGGCCGCGCCCGCCGGCGTCGAGGTCGCGGACCGGCACACCGGCTACGGGGTGCTGGCGGTGCAGGGGCCGCGATCGGCGGAGCTGCTCGGGCGCGCTCGGGCTGCCGGCCGACCACGACTACATGAGCTTCACGGAGTCCGCCTGGGACGGCCGGGACCTCGTCGTCTGCCGCACCGGCTACACCGGCGAGCACGGCTACGAACTGCTCGCCGGCCTGGGACGACGCCGGTGCGCTGTGGGACGCGCTGCTCGACGCCGGTGCCGACCTCGGCATCCGCCCGTGCGGGCTCGGTGCCCGCGACACGCTGCGCACCGAGATGGGCTATCCGCTGCACGGCCAGGAACTGTCGCTCGACGTCACCCCGGTGCAGGCCCGCGTGGGCTGGGCCGTCGGGTGGAAGAAGGACGCATTCTGGGGCCGGCAGCCGTTGCTCGCTGAGCGCGAGGCCGGCCCGCGCCGGCAGCTGTGGGGGCTCGCCGCGCTCGACCGGGGCATCCCCCGCCCCGGCATGACGGTGCGGTACGGCGACCAGGCGATCGGTGCGGTCACCAGCGGCACGTTCTCCCCGACACTGCGGACCGGGATCGGGCTGGCGTTGCTCGACACCGGCGCCGGGATCGCCGAGGACACGGAGGTCGCGGTCGACGTACGCGGCCGGCCGTCGGGCATGCGGGTGGTCAAGCCGCCGTTCGTGCCCGCCCACGTGCGCTGACCGGAAGCGGCGATCGGCACCGGATTCGGGCCGACCGGCGCGTACCTTTCCGATCACGCGCACGATTCAGGTGACCGGAGGGGTGTGAGGCGGATGCGGCGTGCCACACAGGTGACGGGCGGCTTGACGGCGGCGTACGGCGTCTTCGTCCTCGCCGCCCCGGGCGTCTTCGCCCGTCAGATCGGCTACGACGCGCCCGGCGGGCCGACGTCGGCCGTGCGGATCCTGACGGCGTCGCTCGGCGTCCGGGACGTCATCAGCGGGGTCGCGATGGTCGTCGCGCCGCCCGGCGGGGCACGCCTGCTGGCCCTCGGCGTCCGGTGCCTGTCCGACGCCGGCGACGCCGTGATCTTCGGCACGATGCTCCCGTCCCGTACCGCGCGCCGGAAGGTCGCCGTCATCGCCGCCGGCTGGGGAATCCTCTGCGGCGTGTCCGGGCTCCTGCCCGAACGACGCGGTCGGTCGGCTTAGCCGCCGGTCGATCGGGCATAACGACGTAGACAGCGATTGCCGAATCAGGGAGGGGCGTCATGGCCGACAGCGACAAGGCCCGGCACAAGATGGAAGAAGCGGTCGGTAAGGGCAAGGAGAAGCTGGGCGAGGCGACCGACGACGACGCGATGCGCCGCGAGGGGGAGCGGGAGCAGTCCAAGAGCAACCTCAAGCAGGCCGGGGACAAGGTCAAGGACGCCTTCGACAAGTGACGCGGCTCGACCTCGTCCCGCTCCTGGACGAGGCGATGGATCGGCTGGTTGTACCCGGCTACTCGCGTGCCGGGTACGCCGTCCGGCGGCGCACGTGGTCCGACGAACTGCCGCCGGGGGTGCTCGACGGCAGTCGCGCGCTCGTCACCGGCGCCAACTCCGGGCTGGGCAAGGCCACCGTCGCGGGTCTCGCCCGGCTCGGGGCGACGGTGCATCTGCTCGTCCGCGACCCCGAGCGCGGTGCGGCCGCCCGCGACGAGATCCGCGCCGACGTCTCGGACGCCAACCTGCAGGTCGAGCGCTGTGACATCAGTTCGCTCGCGGCGGTGCGGGCGTTCGCCGAGGACTTCCGGGACCGCTGCCCCGATGTGCAACTGCTCGTGCACAACGCCGGAGTCCTCTCGGCGGACCGGCAGGTCACCGCGGAGGGGCATGAACTCACCTTCGCCACCAACGTGCTCGGGCCGTTCCTGCTCACCGCCCTGCTGGCCGACCTGCTGCGCGCCGGTGCGCCGAGCCGGGTGGTGTGGGTGTCCTCCGGCGGGATGTACGGACAGAAGCTGCCCGCCGACGACCTCGAGTACGAGCGCGGCGACTACCGGGGCGCGACGGCGTACGCCCGGACCAAGCGCATGCAGGTCGTGCTGGCCGAGCAATGGGCCGAAGCGCTCCGCGGCACCGGTGTGACCGTGCACAGCATGCATCCGGGATGGGTCGACACCCCGGGCATCGCCGCGTCACTGCCGCGCTTCCACCGGCTGATGGGGCCCGTACTGCGCACCCCCGAGGAGGGGGCGGACACGATCGTGTGGCTGTGCGCCGCGGCCGAGCCGGCCGCCCGCACCGGCCTCTTCTGGCAGGACCGGCGACCGCGTCCCACCCACTACCTGCCCGGCGCCTCGGAGATCCCCGCGGACCGCCAGTACCTGTGGCGGACCTGCGAGCGACTGGCCGGCGTACGGCCCGACCCCGCTCCATGATCGTGATCGGATCCGCACGGCGTTTCGCGGCGAAATCCGATCACGATCATGGAAGGCGGCAGCTGATCAGGGGAGTACGGCGAGGGCGAGCACGGCCCAGGTGACCGCCGAGGTCACCTCGCACGCGGCGCCGAGCACGTCGCCGGTGACCCCGCCGATCCGGCGGGTGACGTGCCGCACCAGACCGGCGCCGAGTGCCACCCCGAGCAGCACCGCGACCGGGCCCTGCCACGCCCGGCCCGCGACGGCCGGCAGCCCGGCGGCGACCACGGCCACCGTCCACGCCGCCGGTACGCCGACCGGCAGCGAGTCCGCGACCAGCACGCCGAGCCCGTCCGGGCGGGCCGGTGGCACCCCGCGCCGGCACGCCCAGCTGATCGCCAGCCGGCCGGCCGCGACCCCCAGGCCGACCGCGAGCCAGCGGTGCTCGGCGATCAGGGCCGACAGGGCAGCGGTCTGCACCAGCAGGCACAGCACCAGGGCGGCGACGCCGAGCGCACCCACCTCGGGCGAGCGCATCACCGCCAGCGCCCGGGCCGGCTCGCCGTGACAGCCCAGCCCGTCCGCGGTGTCGGCCAGTCCGTCCAGATGCAGCCCGCGGCTTGCGCCGGCCAGGCCGCAGAGCACGACCGCCGCGCCGAGCAGCGGCGGCGTCCCCAGGTGGGTCAGCCCGACCGACAGCCCGGCGGCGAGTGCACCCAGCACCGCCCCGACCAACGGCGCGAGAGCCATCGCCCAGCGGCCCGTCGCACGGTCCACCCGACCGGGCCGCAGCGGGAGGACGGTCAGGGTCGTCGCGGCGAGCCGCAGTCCGTCCCGTGCCGCGCCCGGCATTCAGCTACGCCGGCTCACGACGGGTCCACCCGGCCGCTCACCGCGGCGTCGCCGAACGTCGCCATCTCGGCGAGGGTCACGACCGCCGCGCGCAGGATCGGCAGGGCCACCAGGGCACCGGATCCCTCGCCCAGCCGGAGACCGAGGTCGACCAGCGGGCGCAGGTCCAGCGCGTCGAGCACCGCGGAGTGCGCCGGCTCGGTGGACCGGTGGCCGGCCAGCCACCAGGCCGCCGCGTCATAACACATCTCCCGGGCCACCACGGCCGCGGCGCCGGAGACGACACCGTCCAGGAGCACCGGTGTACGGCGGGCCGCGGCCTCGACCAGGAAGCCGGTCATTGCCGCGACGTCAGCGCCGCCGACCGCGGTGAGCAGATCGAACGGGTCATAGCGCACCGGTCGGGCCCGGCGCATCGCGTCGCGTACGACGGTGACCTTGCGCATCCACCCGACGTCGTCCAGACCGGTACCCCGGCCGGTGACGGCGGTCGGCTCCAGCGCGAGCACCGCCCCGACGAGGACCGCCGCGGTGGTGGTGTTGCCGATGCCCATGTCGCCGGGGATGAGCAGGTCCGCTCCGGCGTCGACCTCCTCGTCGGCGATCGCGACGCCGGCCGTGAAGGCGGCCACCGTCTCGTCGTGGGTCAGCGCGTCCTCCCGGTCGATGCGGCCGCTTCCCTGGCGCACCTTGTGCCCGGACACCTCGGGCGTGGTCTCACCGTTCACGGACATGTCCACGACCCGGACGGTGGCGCCGCCCAGGCGGGCGAGTGCGTTCAGCGCGGCGCCGCCGGCCAGGAAGTTGTGCACCATCTGGCCGGTCACCTCCGGCGGGTACGCCGACACCCCGGCGCTCGCGACGCCGTGGTCGCCGGCGAACACGACGACCCGGACCCGGGCGAAGTCGTGCGGGGGGCATTGGCCCTGGACCGCCGCGACCCACTCCGACAGTTCCTCGAGCCGGCCGAGCGCGCCGGCCGGTTTGGTCAGCTGCGCCTGCCGGTCGCGGGCGGCCTGGGCCATCTCCTCGTCGGGCTCGCCGATCCGGGCCCGCAGGTCGTCCATGTCGAGTTCGTCGCTCACCGGGTCACCCCCACGCCGCCGGCCCCGCGCAGCCAGCGGGGCAGGCCCGCCGTCAGGACCACGACCTCGTCGCTGGCCGCGGCGAGCGCGGCGTTCAGCCGGCCCAGCTCGTCGCGGAAGAGCCGTCCGGCCGGCGTCGCGGGGACCACGCCCTGCCCGACCTCGTTGGTCACCGCGACCACCCGGGCCCCGGTGTCCGCCCAGGCCCGCACCAGTGCGTCGGCGCGCTTGCGCACCACGTCCACGCCGCCCGGGTCCGCCCACCCGTCGGCGGCGTCGAGCGCCCGGGTCAGCCAGTTGCCGAGGTCGTCGATGAGCAGTACGCCGTCGCCGTCGAGCACCTGCTCCAGATCGGTGGTCTCCACCGTCCGCCAGTCCGCCGGCCGAGCGCCGCGGTGTGCCGCGATCCGCGCCGTCCACTCCCTGTCGTTCCCGTCGGCCTGCGCCGTCGCGACGAACGTCACCTCGGGCTCGGCGGCCAGGGCCGACTGCGCCCAGGTCGACTTCCCCGAGCGGGCGCCGCCGAGCACCAGGGTCCGACGTGGGCGCCGCGCCGGCAATCCGGTCGTGCGGCCGGCCAGGACGTCGCCGTCGCGGTGCAGTTCGGCGCCCCACTGCGCGAGCCGGCCGGCCAGCTCCGCGGGCGGCGGGTTCTTGTGCGACAGGTGGATCGCGACCACCCGGGTGTGGTCGACGATCGCGCCGCGCCGACGCAGTTCGGCGAGCGCGGCCGGGAAGGTCACGAGATCCAGGTGGCCGTCGGTGTTTCCGAGCACAGTGCCGAACGTCAGCTCGAGCAGCACGTCGTCGAACGCCCGCCCCGCAAGGGCGTCCACAGTGGACACGGGGAGCGGTCCGGTGTCGGTGGCGTAGAGCAGCCGGCCGCCGTCGGGCGCGGTGAGGTCGTAGAGCACCGCGTCGGCGTCGTGGTCGGCCTTCACCGGCCGCACGGTGTAGCCCCCGACGTCCAGCGTCTCGCCGGGCAGCGCGGGGATGAGCCGGACCGGATCGTCCGGCCCGATCCAATCGGCGCACCGGGCCAGCGCGGTCGGCGGCCCGACCAGGTCGAGCGGCTCCCGCCGGCCCGCCCACCCCCGCCACATCAGCCCGGCGGGCGACGTGTGGTCGTCATGGGCGTGGGTCAGCAGGATGTGGCGTACGCCGTCCAGCGGCACCCCGACGCGCATCGCCGTACGGGGTGAGTCCGCGCCGAAGTCGAGCAGCAGCACGTCGTCGACGAGCGCGCTGTTCTGGCCGCGGACGTCGGGCGTACCGCGGACCGCCTCACAGGACGCGCACCGGCAGAACGGGTTGGGCCACCCGTCCGAGCTCCCGGTGCCGAGCAGCTGGATCTTCACCGGCTCACCCTGTCAGACACCGGTTCGCCGGGCGTCGACGGTGCGAACTCGACAGGTGCGTCGAACGCCGCCCGCCGCGCGGCCCGGCGCAGAACCAGCAGCACCGGCCGGCCGGCGACGACCACCAGCAGCACGTTGCCGACGGCCCGTGGGATGTCGAACCCGAGTGAGGTCGCCAGGTCGAAGGCGATGAAGCGGTGCAGGTTGGTGAGGACCGCTCCGCCGGGCACGAAGGACAGCGACGGGTCGACTCCCCCCGTCGCGTCCGGGCCGAAGGTGAACGGCCAGAACCACATGTTCAGCAGCAGCCCGTAGAACAGCCCGGCCAGGGCGCCGTACGCCGCGAGCATCGCGATCTCGGCGGCGCCCCGGGGCCGGCGCGGCAGCAACCCGGCGAACAGCCCCACCCAGGCCGCGCCGAACATCTGGAACGGCAGCCACGGCCCGACCCCGCCGGTCAGCAGGGCCGAGCTGAACATGCTCACCGCGCCCAGCACGAAGCCGAAGCCCGGGCCGAGGACGCGTCCGGCCGGGATGAGCAGGCCGAACATCAGGGTGAACCCGGCGACCCCGGTCGACAGCGGCCGCAGCGCGGTGCAGACGGCGGCGAGGACGCCGAGCAGCGCGACGGCCTTGGCGTCCATCCCGCCCTCGGCCAGTTCGGCGAGCACGACCGCGAGCAGCAGAGGCAGCAGGGCGGCGAACAGCCACGGCGCGTCCAGACCGTGCTCCAGCCCGGCGCCGGGCCGGATGATCAGCGGCCAGCAGAAGCCGACCAGGCCGACGACGCTGGTGAGCCCGACCGCAATGGCCGAACGCGGTCGCAGCCGGATCGCTGTCGTGCGGGAGGCGCGGCGGCCCGCGGCGAGCACGGTCATCCGGCCAGCGCCGTCGCAACTTCGGCCACCGTGAGCCACTCCTGCGGGGCCATCACCTTCGCCACCTGGGGCGCGAAAACCGGAGAGTGCACCACCACGTCGCGGGTGGGCCCGTCGGAGATCACCGCGCCGTCCGCGAGCACGATCGTGCGGTGCGCCAGGTCGGCCGCGAGCTCCACGTCGTGAGTCGCCAGCACCACGCCGTGCCCCTCCGCCGCGAGCTCGGCGAGCACCGCGACCAGCCGCCGCTTGGCGCCGTAGTCGAGTCCGCGGGTCGGCTCGTCCAGGAGCAGCAGGGGCGGCCGGCCGGCCAGGATCACCGCGAGGGCGAGGGACAGCCGCTGACCCTCCGAGAGGTCGTGCGGGTGGGCGTCGTCGGCCACGTCAGGGGCGATCCGGGCCAGTACCCGGCGGGCGGTGCCCTGCTCGGCGCCCACGTCCCGGTCGGCCTGCTCGCACTCGGCCCCGACCGTCTCGGCGTAGAGCAGGTCCGTCGGTTGCGCCGGCACCATCCCGACATCGCGTATCAGATCGCGGGCCCGCCGGCCGTGCGGCGCCCGGCCGGCGACGGTCACGGACCCGGCGGTCGGCGCGCCCAGCCCCACGAGGCTGGCCAACAACGTCGACTTGCCGGCGCCGTTGCGCCCCATCAGCGCGACGATCTCGCCGCGGTGGACGGCGACGTCGACCTCGCGGAGCGCGACCACGTCCCCGAACTGCACGGCGAGTCCGCGAGTGGCGGCGAGCGGCTCGCCGGCCGGCGCCGCGGACCGCACGACGGACATCGCGGCGAGCTTCTCGCGCAGCGGCTCGGCACAGCGCCGGGCCTCGCGCACCGACAGCGGCAGCGGTGTCCAGCCGGCCAGCCGGCCCAGCTGCACCACCGGCGGGGCGACCGCGGCGGTGGCGAACACCTGGTGCGGCGTACCGACCTCGACGGGTCGACCGGCGCCGGGCAGATAGACGACCCGGTCGGCGTACTGGGCCACCCGTTCCAGGCGGTGCTCGGCCAGCAGCACGGTCAGGCCGAGGTCGTGCACCAGCCGCTGCAGCGCGGCCAGCACCTCCTCGGCGGCGGGCGGGTCGAGGGCGCTGGTCGGCTCGTCCAGCACCAGCACCTGCGGATGCGCGGTCAGCACGGCGCCGATCGCGACCCGCTGCTTCTGCCCGGCCGACAGCGTCGCCAGCGGGCGGTCCCGCAGCGCGGCGAGGCCGAGCAGGTCCAGGGTGTCCTCCACCCGGCGACGCATCACGTCGCCCGCCAGTCCCAGGGACTCCATCGTGTAGGCCAACTCGTCCTCGACGACGTCGGTGACGAATCCGGCCTGCGGGTCCTGCCCCACAATCCCGACGACGTCGGCGAGCTCCCGGGGCGGGTGGGTGCGGGTGTCGCGGCCGGCGACCGCGACCCGGCCGGCGAGCCGGCCCCCGGTGAAGTGCGGGACCAGACCGTTGACCGCGCGCAGCAGCGTGGACTTCCCGCTGCCGGTCACGCCGACGACCAGGGCCAATTCGCCCTCCGGGATCCGCAGCGACACATCGCGCAGGACCGGTGCCGGCGCGCCGTCGTAGGTCACCGTCACCCGGTCGAACTCGATCATCGGGACGCCGCCGCCGTCCGGCGCGGGGCCGCCACGCGGCCGGTGGCGTGCAGCGGGTTGGGCGGGACCGGCGCCACCCAGGCCGGTGCCGCGGCGAGCAGCACGCCGAGCAGTGGCAGCAGCGGCAGGCCGGGTGTCGTGATCGGGCTGGTCGCCGGGTGCAGGGCCGGGTCGCCGCCGGCGGCCGCGAAGGCGACGGCGGTCAGGACCCCGGCGCCGGCGACCAGCCACTCCGAGGACCGCCACGGATCGGGCCGGTACCGCGACCGCGTCGTCCGCCGGCCCCCGGTCACCAGGCCGCACCCGGCCAGGACCGCGCCGACACCCAGCGCCGGGGCACCGAGCCACGGCGAGGTCGAGGAGTCCAGCAGCCCGTAGACCCCGACGCAGATCCCGATCAGGCCGGCGACCACGAGCGCCGCGGTGGCCCGCCGGGCGGCGGGCTCGACGCCAGCGCGCCGGCCGTAGCCGCGCGAATCCATCGAGGCGGCCATCTCGATCGACCGGCCGACGGCGTCCTCGAGGACCGGGATCACCAGGCCGGTGACGCCGGCCAGGCCGCGGTCCGGCCGGCCACGCAGCCGCCGGGCCGCCCGCACCCGTCGGAGCGAGGCCACCGAGTTGGGCGCGAAGGACAGCGCCACGACCACCGCCACACCCATCTCGTAGAGCGCGCCGGGAAGGCACTTGAGCAGTCGGGCCGGGTTGGCGAGCGCGTTGGCCGCCCCGACGCAGGCGATCAGGACCGCCAGTTGCATGCCGTCGTAGAGCGCCCCGAGCATGGCCTCGAGGGTGACCGGGCCGCCCAGCCGCACGCCGGCGGCCCAGGACGGCAGGTGCGCCTGGGGGAGGGTGATCAGCACGTGCCCGGTGATGTCCGGGCCGAGGAGCACCTCGAAGGCCAGCCGGAACAGGATCACCACGCCGCCCAGGATCAGGAACGTCGGGTAGGCCCGGGCCCACGGCGCGTCGCTCCGCCGGGCGGCGACCACGTAACCCGCGACCGCGGCGAGCATCGCCAGCAGCAGCGGGTCAGTGGTCCGGCTGGCCGCGGTCGCCAGGCCCAACGCCCACACCCACCACGCCCCGGCGTGCAGATGCCGCGGGAGCGCCGGGTGCAACCGGAGCGTCGGGCCCGTCACGGTCAGGCCCGGTTCCGACGTACCCGCGCCTGCCAGACCCCGCCGGCGATGACCAGCACCAGCACGATGATCCCGATGACGAGGGTCCAGGTCACCCCGCCGGAGCCGCCGGAGGAGGCGTCGTTGCGGGTCGCCGCGGCGGGCTTGGCCCGGGCGGACCGGGCGAGTGCCGCGTAGGTGACCGACTGCGGTTTGCGGTCCGCGCCGTCGACGTAGGCCCAGCCCTCGGTCTCCCCGGCGCGGACCTTCTCGACGTTGGCCGCCTTGCTGCTGTAGGCCCACTTGGTCGCCGCGACAGCGGGCGCCCGCAGGTAGTAGGACCAGTAGTGCTTGGTGTCGGAGTGGCAGCGGGCCGGGAAGCCGTCGATCTGGCAGATCAGCCCGCTCTTGTCGAAGGCCAGGGTGTGCCCGGCCTTCTGCAGCAGCTGTTGCCCGGTCATGCCCGCCTTGTACGGCAGGCAGGTCGACCGCACGGCGTGCCCGGTGTCGACCACCAGCCCGACACAGGAGGATTTCGCGGGCGGGGGAGCGGCGGCGGCCGGGGGCATCGCGGCGAATGCCGCCGCGATGACTCCGGCGGCCAGCACGAGGACGCTGCGTCGCATGGTGCCTCTCCGGTGACCGGGCCCGCGCAGCCGCGCCCGGACGGACACCCCCGAACACGACGAACCCCGGCGGCCGGCCAGTTGCCGGCGACCGGGGCGGTGTGCGGGCGCGTGACCCGGGCTCCGCCCCGCAGACCTCGACGGTTGTGATGGAGCCGCACGGCGGGACAGGCGTTCCGACTTGCCCGGGGCTCCGGGCCTACGGTTGCGGGTCAGTGCCGGACTTCGACCGGCTTCCCCTGTCACGCCGCGTTGCGCAGTGAGTATGACCCACGCCGCGGCGGTTGTCAGTTCCGCCCTGATCGGGCCCGGGGCGGCCGCGCACCGGCGGCGGTCAGCCGACGAGCTCGGCCGGGCACAGCCGCATCGAGAACGGCTTGTTGATCACGCGGCGCTGCTCGCCCCGGACGGTGGCCTCGACGCGGTAGGCCCCGGCGGCCAGCAGGTGCGACACGACGATGGGCCCGTGCGGGTCGTCCGGCTCGACCCGCCAGAACGCGTCGATGCCGGCATCGGCGTAGAGGCTGGGCTTGACCAGCCGGTCGATCGACTCGGACGACGGGGCGACGATCTCCACGGCCAGCATCAGGTCGGCCGGCGTGAAGACGGTGCGGCCGCTGCGCACGGCCTCGGGCCGCGCGACGACCAGATCGGGGACCAGGACCCGCGGTGCGGGGCCGCTCCGCAGCTCCACGGCGACGCCGTCGAGTGGCACCATCCCGTCCTGCGCCGCCTTGTGCAGCAGGCGGATGAGGCGCAGGGTGATGCCCTGGTGCCGGGCGGGCGGCGGAGGGGTGACGAGCAGGCAGCCGTCGATGATCTCGTAGCGCTGCCGGCCCTCGGGGAGTCGAGGGAGATCGGCGAGCGACCACGATCCGGACCGCCCCGGGGCCAGGCTCACTGCGGTGTCGGTCACGGTGCCCCCTGCCGATGGTTGTCGGCTCCAGTGTGCCTTGCCGGTCGGCTCGGCGCGACGACTCGCCCCGACCGGTGCCATCAGCCGGGTTCGACCTCCGCGGAGCCGGTGAGCCGCAGCTTGCGGCGGGCCCGCTCGTAGAACGTCGTCCGGCCGAGCCGCACCAGGTGGGCGGCCCCGGGAAGCACGTCGATGTCGATGAGGTCGCCGGGATGGGCGTGCGCGACCAGGCGGCCGTCGGCCTCGACCGCGAGCTCTCCGCTGGTCGGCAGGATCTCTAGGCAGAGCTTCTCCCCGGTGGAGAGGAAGAGCGCGCGGTTGAAGGCCGAGTGCGGCGCGACGGGGACGACGAGCAGGCCCTCGGCTTTCGGCGAGACGATCGGGCCGCCCGCGGAGAAGCTGTACGCGGTCGAGCCGGTCGGTGTCGCGACCACGACCGCGTCGGCCGAGTAGCGGACGAAGGTGTGACCCTCCACGCGCAGGCCGACCGCGCTCATGCCGACGCTGGGGACCCGGACCACGGCGATGTCGTTGAAGGCGACCGCGCACCCGCCGGAGGTCGTCGCCTGCAGGCCGGACCGGGTCTCGATCGTGAAGCGGCGCTCGATGATGGCGGTGAGGGCGCCGTCCAGGTCGGGAACGTCGATCTCCGCCAGGAACCCCAGTCGGCCGAGGTTGACGCCGAGCACCGGCGTGCGGTCGTCGAGGGTCATCCGCATCGCCCGCAGGATGGTGCCGTCCCCGCCGAGGCCGACGATCACGTCGGAGCGGCGGGACAGTTCGGTGGGATCCACCGCCGTCACCGCGGGGTAGGCGCGCTCCACCTCGTCGGGCAGTCCGATGACCTCGACGTCCCGGCTCCGGGCCCAGGAGGCGATCGTGTCCGTCGCCTGCGCACAGTTGCGCTCGGGGTGCAGCACGAGGCCCACGGTCGTGGTCACTCCGACGCTCCCGGGTCGAGCTCGACCCAGACCAGCACCCTGCTCTCGCTGTCGTCGACGAACAGCGAGGTGCCGGTCACCGTTCCGGTGCCGTGCCCGGGGAACTGCACCCGGCTGCCGTTGGGCGGGAAGACCAGGCCCGGAAGCTGCCCGAGCCGGTGCTGGTCGTCGACGCCCAGGAAATGCGTGACCCCGATTGTTTCCTGGCCGACGCGGTCGCGGCGCATGCCTACCCCCTCAGTCGCCTGCGATCGAGACTAGACAAGGCGCGCCGTCGAGGCGGCGGCCGGACGGGTGCGCCGCGGAAAAGGCGCCTCGACCGGCACGGCCCCCGGGCCGCTGGCCTACGGTGGCGGCGGACACGACACTCGGGAGGGCTGATGATCTGGACCTGGCGGTACGAGGACAGCGGGGGAGCCGTGCTCGACGCGCCGACGCCGGAGCGGTTCACCAACAAGTCCGATGCCGAGTCCTGGCTGGGTGAGGCGTGGCGGGGCCTGCTCGACGCCGGCGTTCACCAGGTGACGCTGCTGGAGGACGACCGGGTGGAGTACGGCCCGATGGGGCTCAACCCCTAGTCCGGTCCGGGCGCGGCGTAGCGGACCTGCGGAAGGTCGTGCCAGGGCGGCGCCGGCTCTCCGGTGTCGTGCCAGCCGAGATGCTCGTAGAAGCCCCGGGCCGCCGTGACGTCCCGCAACGCGTCGAGCACCACCTGCAGGTGGCCCCGGCCGCGTAGCTCGCCGACCGCGGTGCTCAGCAGCCGGCGGCCGACCCCACGCCCGGCGGAGTCCGGGTGCACGTAGAGGGACGCGACGTAGCCCACGCCGGGATCGCCGTCCAGCGCATGGACCGCGGTGTAGCCGTCCACCGGCCCGGCCTCCGACCGGTGCACGAAGACGGCCAGATCGCGGCGGACCGGCGACCGGACGTGCGACGTCCACAGCGCCGCGACCTGGCTCTCGCGCAGGCTGGCGAGGACGTGCGGGGCCACCTCCCGGTAGGTCGCCGACCACGACGCCATCTGGACGACGGCGATGGCGGGCCCGTCGTCGTGACCGGCCCGCCGTACGCCGTCGATCACCGGAGGTGGTCAGCCACGCATCGTCTTGGCGGGGTCGCGCTCGACCGCGTCGCCGAGCACGTCGTCGATCCGCTTCAGCAGCGCAGGCTCGAGCTTCACGCCGGCGGCCTTGACGTTCTCGCTGACCTGCTCAGGCCGGGAGGCACCGATGATGGCCGCCGAGACATTGCTGTTCTGCAGCGATCCAGGCGATCGCGAGCTGGGCCATGGACAGTCCGGCCTCGTCGGCGATCGGCGCGAGCTTCTGCACCCGGCGAGGACGTCGTCGTTCATGCACCGGGCGATCATGTCCGCGCCGCCCTTGGCGTCGGTGGCCCGCGACCCGGCCGGGTAGGCCTTGCCCGGCTGGTACTTCCCGGTGAGCACGCCCTGCGCGATCGGGGAGAAGACGATCTGTCCGACAGCCCGAGCCGCTCGCTGACCGGGACGACCTCGGACTCGATGACCCGCCAGAGCATCGAGTACTGCGGCTGGTTGGAGATCAGGTGGATCACCGAGGCCTCGGCGAGGCGCGTGCCCGGCCTCGATCTCCTCGGCCGCCACTCCGAGACCCCGATGTAGAGCACCTTGCCGGCGCGGACCAGGTCGGCGAACGCCTGCATCGTCTCCTCCAGCGGCACCGTCTGCGTCGTAGCGGTGCGCCTGGTAGAGATCGATGTGGTCGGTCTGCAGCCGGCGCAACGAGCGCGTGGGCGCACTCGATGATGTGCTTGCGGCCCAGGCCGCGGTCGTTGTGGCCCGTCCCGGTCGGCCAGTAGACCTTGGTGAACAGCTCGTAGCTCTCGCGGCGGACACCTGCAACGCCCGGCCGAGGACCGACTCGGCCCGGGTGCCGGCATAGACGTCGGCGGTGTCGAACGTCGTGATGCCTTCGTCCAGCGCCGCCTGGACGCAGGCCTGGCGGCGTCTTCCTCGACCTGGCTACCGTGCGTGAGCCAGTTGCCATAGGCGATTTCACTGATGGTCAGGCCGCTGCGGCCCAGCGTCGGAATTCCATGTGTCGAAACCCTAGTCGGAGGCGGTTGGTCGACCACTGCCGAGACGTGGCGAAGTCGAACAGCTCAGATCGCGTCGCCGGGCTTCACTCGGGCGTGTCGGCATCCGCCAGCGGCGGATCATCATCGACCGCTGAATGCCGTACCAGCCAGCCGCGCGCCTGGCTGGTCCGGAAGCGCTCGCGCACCAGGCGGCTGATCCGCCGGCTGAGCGCGAAGGAGTCGACGCGACCAGCAGGAAGACCACCAGCCCAGGCTGATCGCGAAGCTGCGGATGCGGGCCGGCGGCATGCGTACTGATCAGCACCAGCACCGCCACCAGCATGAAGATGCTGCCGACGTTGCGCCGGCTGTCCACGACGTCCCGGGCCAGCGCCCGCACCGGCCCCTTGTCCCGGGCGGCGAGGTAGCGGTCGTCGCCCGACCGCCATGCCTCGCTGACCACCTGTCCGCCGGCTGGTGCCGCGGCTGCGCAGTCGCTTGTACGCCTCGCGGCGGGTCTTCGGCGGCGGCGGCGAGCGGCCCGGTGCGGCGGCCCTGCGCGTCCCGGCGCTTGGGAGTCGGGCCGGCCCTTGCCCGGCGTGCGCCGCGGATCCGGGACGCTCGGCGGTCGAGGCGGTCGAGGCGGTCGCAGCCTGGTCCTGCCGGTCGCCCGGCGGGTCGGGTTCGGGCTTCGAGGTGCGGCGCATGAGCTTCACGACGCTCTAGCCTAACGGCTCCGCCGGATGCTGGCAGCCTTGCTGGTACCGGAATGATGTCGGCATGCGCGTACTCATCGCACCTGACTCATTCGGCGGCACCCTCTCCGCCGTGGCGGCGGCCGCCGCGATCGCGGACGGCTGGCGCCGCACCGTGCCAGACGCACGGGTCAGCTGCCGACCGCTGTCGGACGGCGGCCCGGGGTTCGTCGAGGTGCTCGCCTCGGTCGGGTCCGGTCGGGAACTGCCGGTGCGGGTCCGTGATCCGCTGGGCCGGGAGACCGACGCGGTCGTGCTGCTGCGCGGCGAGGTCGGCTACGTCGAGTCGGCGCAGGCCGCGCGGTCTGCATCTGGTCACCGAGGCCGAACGCGATCCCAAGCTCGCCACGTCCTTCGGCGTCGGCACGATGGTCGCCGCGGCGGTTGAGGCCGGGGCGCCGCGAGATCGTGATCGGGTTGGGCGGTTCGGCGACCAACGACGGTGGTGCCGGGATGCTGGCCGGCCTCGGTGTCATGGCCCGCGACGACGCCGGCGCGCCGCTGCCGTACGGCGGGGGGCGTTGGCCCTGGTGGCGAGTGCGACGGCGCTCCGCTGCTGCGCGGGGCCCGACTGGTGGCCGCCAGTGACGTGGACAACCCGCTATGGGACTGGAGGGCGCCTCTGCCGTCTTCGGTCCGCAGAAGGGCGCGAGCCCCGACGATGTGCAGCGGCTGGACGCGGCGCTGGGCCGCTGGGCAGAGGTGCTGCAACGTGACCTGCCGGGTGCGCCGCCCGGTCTTGCGAGCTGCCCGGGGCAGGTGCGGCCGGCGGGCTCGGTGCGGCGATATTCGCACTGGGCGGCCGCCGGGAGTCCGGCGTCGAACTGGTGCGCCGCCGGTCGGGCTGGACGCCGCGGTGGCCGGGAGCCGATCTGGTGATCAGCGGCGAGGGGTCCTTCGACTTGCAGTCACTGCGGGGCAAGGTTGTGACCGGCGTGGCCGGGGTGGCCGGCGAACACGGCGTGCCGTGCATCGTCCTGGCCGGGCAGGTCGCGGTCGGCAGCCGGGAGATGGCGGCGGCCGGTATCGAGGCGGCGTACGGGGTCGCCGATCACGCCGGTTCGGTGGCCGCGGCGATGGAGCGCCCGGCCGAGCGGCTGACGGATCTGGCCGCCGAGGTGGCGCGGCGATACCGCGGGTGATCCCGGCCCGCGGTGGGCCGCGGAGGAGGGATCCGAGCGCGCCCCTCTTCACGAACCGCGGCGTGGACGTAACATGGGAACAGTCAGGCACGTCCGCGGCGTTCATCCGAGCGTCCGTACGCCCCGAGCACCGATGCGAGCAGGAGACCACAGGTGTCCGTTTCGGAAACCACGACCGAGACCCCCCAAACCGTCACCCTCACGCCGTCGGCGGCCGTCAAGGTCAAGGGTCTGCTCGACCAGGAGGGCCGTGACGACCTGCGACTGCGGATCGCGGTCCAGCCCGGCGGCTGCTCCGGTCTGCGCTACCAGCTCTTCTTCGACGAGCGTTCACTCGACGGCGACCAGGTCTATGACTTCGGCGGCGTCGGCGTGGTCGTCGACCGGATGAGCGGGCCCTACCTCACCGGCGCGACGATCGACTTCGTCGACACCATCGAGAAGCAGGGCTTCACGATCGACAACCCGACCGCCACCGGCTCCTGCGCCTGCGGCGACTCGTTCCACTGACCTCGGGCCGAGTCGGTCGGGCGGTTAGGCTGCGCGGGTCCTGAACCCAGCTCAGTAAGGAGTCCGACGTGGCCATCGCCGTCACCGGCTCGATCGCGTCCGACCACTTGATGCACTTCCCGGGCCGGTTCGCCGACCAGCTGCTGCCCGATCAGCTGCACCACATCTCACTGTCCTTCCTGGTCGACGAGCTGGTGGTACGGCGGGGCGGCGTCGCCGCCAACATCTGCTACGGGATGGGCAAACTGGGGCTGCATCCGGTGCTGGTGGGTGCTGTTGGTTCGGACTTCGCCGACCACCGCGCCTGGTTGGAGCGCAACAACGTCGACTGCGGCTCGGTCTTCGTCAGTGAGTTGGCCCACACCTCACGCTTCGTCTGCACGACCGACGACGAGATGTGCCAGATCGCCTCGTTCTACGCCGGTGCGATGTCCGAGGCGCGCGGCATCGAGCTCGCTCCGGTGGCCGACCGCGTCGGCGGGCTCGACCTCGTCATCATCGGGGCCAACGACCCAGAGGCGATGGTGCGGCACAGTGCGGAGTGTCGGGACCGCGGCTACCCGTTCGTCGCCGATCCCTCACAGCAGCTCGCCCGGATGGAGGGCGACGCGACCCGCAAGCTCATCGACGGGGCGGCGTACCTGCTGACCAACCAGTACGAGAAGGGCCTGCTCGAGGCCAAGACCGGGCTGTCCCACGACGACCTGCTCGACCGGGTCGGCGTCTGCGTCACGACGCTCGGGGCGGACGGCGTACGGATCGAGGGTCGCGAGGTCGGGGTGACCGAGGTGGCGGCGGCCAAGGAGGCCACGAAGAGCGATCCGACCGGGGTCGGTGACGGCTTCCGCGCCGGGTTCTTCGCCGGGCTGTCCTGGGGGCTCCCGCTGGAACGGTCCGCGCAGGTCGGCAGCCTGCTGGCCACGCTGGTCCTCGAGACCGTGGGCACGCAGGAGTACGACATCAAGCCGGCCCGCTTCGTGGAGCGGCTCGCCGACTCCTACGGGTCGACCGCCGCCGCCGAGATCGCGACCCACCTCCCCGCCGAATAGCCCGCGCCCGCTGTACCCCCCGGGACGCTGCGCGCCCCTCCATTCCGCTTGAACGTCACGTTCAAGCCACTAGATGGCTTGAACGTGACGTTCAAGCGGAATAGTGCGCGGAAAGGGGCCCGAGGTTGCCGGAAACTTGCCTGAGGCTTGCCGGAAAGTTGCCGCCCTCATTCCGCATGAACGTGACGTTCATGCGGCTAGAGCGCTTGAACGTCACGTTCAAGCGGAATGGCGGAAGGGCGGGAGATCGCGCTTAGTGGAGCCAGCCGCGGGGCTGCATCCCGGTGAGGTCGACCGCGGGCGGCCGTCCGGCGACGAGGTCGGCGGCGACCCGGCCGGAGCCGGCGGCCAGCGTCCAGCCCAGGTGTCCATGGCCGGTGTTGTAGACGACGTTGCGGTGCCGACCCACCCCGAGGATCGGCGGCCCGTCCGGGGTCATCGGTCGCAGGCAGGCCCGGTAGCTCCCGCGCTCGATGTCGACGCCGGGGAGGATCTCGCGCGCCAGCGCGCGGATGCGGGTGAAGTCGACGGGTCTCCATGTCCGGTCGTAGCCGGCGAGTTCGGCGGTCGAGCTCATCCGGACCCGGTCGCCGAACCGCGAGCAGGCGATGAGCGTCGACTGCTCGACGGCGGAGATCGTCGGTACGCCGGCCGGGTCGCGGACCGGGAACGTGGCCGAATACCCCTTCAGCGGGTAGACGGGCAGCCGGACCCCGAGGGTGCCGGCGACCCGCGGGCTGCCGACACCGAGGGCGAGGACGAAGGCGTCGGCGTCGATGTCGCCGGCCGACGTGCGCACCGCGACGGCCCGGTCGGGCGCGCCGACCAGTCCGGTGACCTGCGTGTCGAGGACGAACCGGGCGCCGAACCGTTCGACGCACCGGGCCGCCAACGCCCGGGTGAAGGTCGCGCAGTCACCGCTCGAGTCGCCGACGCCGTAGATCGCGCCGGCGAACACGCTCCGTGCGGCGCCGAGTGCCGGCTCCAGGTCGCAGACCTCGGCCATCGAGAGCCGGCGCTGCTCGATTCCGTGGGTGCGGAACACCGCGGTGTGGCGCAGCGCGCCGTCCAGCCGCCGGGCGTCCCGGTAGAGGTAGAAGACGCCGCGGCGGACCAGCGAGTAGTCGATGGCCTCGGCCCGATCGAGCTCCCGATGGATCGTGTCGCTGTACGCCGCCAGGCGCATCTGCGCGACGCTGGCCCGATGGGCCCGCGCCGGGGTGCACTCGAGCAGGAACCGTGCGCCCCAACGGTAGCGGTCGGCGTCGAGGCCCGGCCGGACCCGCAGGCCGGTCGGTTCGCCGAGCAACGACCGGAGCAGCGCCGCCGGCACCTGCGGGGACGCCCAGGAGAACGCGTCGTTCGGCGCGAGCAGGCCGGCGTTGCCCGCACTGGCATCGCTGCCCACGTGCCGGGCGCCGTCGACGACGGTGACGTCATGGCCGTCGGCGCCCAGGAAGTACGCCGTCGCGACACCGACGACACCCCCGCCGAGAACAACTACGTGCATCGGCGCTCGGCGGCGGCCGTGGCCAGTCGCCTCGGCGGGCCCGGGGGAGTGGCGAACGGCAGGATCTCGACGCCGCGGGTGGCCCGGTCGACGACCAGGACGTGACCGTTCGGCACGGCCTCCCAGTCGTCGTGCAACCAGCCGGAGGAGGCGACGACGACGGCGTGGCCCACCCGCCGCCAGCGCAGGACGAAGTGTTCGGGCTCCTCCGGGATCGGCCGCAGCCGCTCGTCGTAGCAGGAGACCGCGTAGAGCGCGGAGTCGGTCAGCAGGACGCTGTTCAGACTCGAGCAGGTCGCATGGTCGAGCACGTCGCGCGACGCCGACCGGAATGCGTCGAGAACGCCGCCCCCATCGGCGACCCGGGCCCGGATCAGGGCGAAGTAGCGCTCGCTGTCGGTGGTGCCACCGACCTGCCGCCGGTACGCATCGGGAAGCAGCGCGTCGACGTCGGCGACCGGGAGCAGGCGGCCGTTGTGCGCGAACGCCATGTTGTCGGCGACGAAGGGGTGGGTGTTGAGGTCAGTCACGTCCAAGGTCGGCGTCGCCCACCGCAGGTGCGCCAGGCCGGTGTTGGAGAGCGAAGTGGCGGCGAGCGCGTGCCACCGGTCGCTTCGCCCGGCGGCACCGAGGGCCTTCTCCGCCGACAGCATGCCGTCCGGTCCGCGCCACGCCACGCCCCACCCGTCCCGGTGCTGCGCGGACAGGGCGGTGAAGGCGTCGAGTCCGGCGTCTCCGATCAGCTCACACAGGGACGTCGGCCGGTCCGCGATGTAGCCGAGCAGGCGGCACACGCTAGCCCGTCCCGCGCGGGTAGACCGGTGTGCGCCAGTGGGCGAAGTCCTCGGTCCGTCCGCGGGCGGCGGCGAGGTAGCGGTCCTGCACGTGCGTGGTCACCGGGCCGGGCTTGCCGAGCCCGACCGTGCGACCGTCGATGCTGGTCACCGGACCGACCTGCACCCCGGTGCCGCACAGGAAGACCTCGTCCGCCGCGTAGATCTCACTGCGGTCGACCTTGCGCTCGCGGATCGGTATGCCGTCGTGCCGGGCGAGTTCGAGGATCGCTCCCCGGGTCAGGCCGATGAGGATGTCGTCGCCGGGCTCGGGGGTGATCAGCGTTCCGTCCTGGACGAGGAACACGTTCGCCGACGAGGCCTCGGCCAGGTGACCGTCGGAGGTGAGCATCAGCGCCTCGTCGAAGCCCTTCTCCCGTGCCTCGTCGCTGGCGAGGGCCGCGTTGACGTAGGAGCCGTTGACCTTCGCCCGCGCCGGGATCGCGTTGTCCTCGATCCGGCGCCAGGCCGAGACGGTGAGGGACAGGCCGCGGCCCATCTCGAGATAGTCGCCCATCGGGACGGTGTAGGCCGCGAAGACGGTCGGGATGCCGGTGAGCTTGACCTGGATCGTCTCGCCGACCTTCATCACCATCGGGCGGAGGTACGCGTCGGACCGGTAGCCGTTGCGGGCGAGCAACTCGAGGCAGGCGTCGACCAGCGGGTCGAGCTCCGCGTCGAAGTCCAGCTTGAGGATGCGCGCCGACCGCAGTAGCCGTTGCAGGTGCTCACGCAGCAGGACGACGATGAGCTGCTCCTGCTCGTCGTTCCAGTAGGCACGGATGCCCTCGAAGCACCCGGTGCCGTAGTTGACGACGTGCGCGGTCAGCGGCAGCCGGGCTTCGGTGCGGTCGCAGAACGCGCCGTCGTAGTAGACGAGGTCTCCCGGCTCAGACATAGCGCCCCATTCCTCCTGCGACGTCGATGGATGCGCCGGTGATGTAGCTCGCGCGACCACCGGCCAGGAAGGTGACGATCCCGGACACCTCGTCGTCCCGCCCGAACCTGCCGAGCGGCACCTCCTTCTCCGCGAGCTGTCCGAAGAACTCGTCGGCACTGAGCTCGGGTGCGCGCCGGGTGTGGATCGCGGCCCACTGCGGCGTGGCGACGTATCCGATGTTGACGCTGTTGACCAGGATGCCGTCCGCGGCGAGCTCGATCGCGAGCACCTTGTTGAGGTTGAGGCACGCCGCGCGGTTGAGGGTCGTCGCGAAGAACGCCGGGTCGGGCATCTTGGCCTGGACGGCGTTGATGTTGATGACCCGGGCCGCGTCGCTCCGGCGGAGGTGGGGCAGCGCCTCCCGGGTGCAGCGCAGCTGGGAGAAGAGCTTCACGTCGAGGTCTGCCTTGATGTCGTCGTCGGTGAGCGACTCGAAGGTACCCGGACGGGCGGCGCCGGCGTTGTTGACCAGGATGTCGATCCCCCCGAGGGCCTGCGCGGCCGAGGAGATGAAGGACCGGATGTCCTCCTCCTGCGTCACGTCGGCGACCTCGGCGTGCACCGTCCGGCCGCTACGGCGCAGTTCCTCGGCCGCGTCGGTCAGCTCGTCGCCGCCGCGCGCGCAGATCGCTATGTCGACGCTCTCGGCGACGAGGTCCCGGGCGATGGCGCGGCCGAGGCCCTTCGACCCACCGGTGACGACCGCGCGGCGTCCGGTCAGTGCCAGGTCCACGCCGGTCAGCCCTCCTTCGGGGCACCGCCGTCGAGCGCCTTCAGGATCTGGCTGCGCGGCGGCTGGAAGACGTCGATCTCCCGGCAGCTCGACTCGTGCGTCCGGGCGCCGTGCGGCACCCACGGCGGGATCACCGCGACGTCACCCGGGCGCATCGTGCGGGACTCGCCGTCGATCCAGAACTCGAATTCGCCGTCGATCACGACGACGATCTGCTCCTCGACGTGGACGTGCGTCGGCGCCTCGACGTGCGGGTCGAAATGCACGTGGTTGACGAGCACGTTCTCACCAAGCACCGGCCGGAACGTCAGTCCCGGGGCGAAGGAGATCGGATCGACCTCGTCGACCTTGAGGAACCGCCCGGTGCCGGTCGGCTCCTCGGCGCCCTCGCTGACGAAGTACGCACCAGCGTCGGTCATCGTGCCTCCAGTGCCTCGGTGAAGACCGTCCCGAGGCGGCGTACGGCCTCGGCGATGTCGGTGTCGGCGACCCGGGAGAACGACAGCCGCATCTCCGACCGGCCGCGCTGCCCGTCCGGGTAGAAGGGCACTCCGGGGACGTAGGCCACGCCCGCCTCGATCGCGCGGTCGTAGAGATCGACGAGATCGAGGCTGTCCGGGGCGGTGACCCAGGTGAAGAAACCGCCGTGCGGGACCGTCCAGCCGAACCCGTCCGGCAGGTGCTTGTCCATCGCCTCGAGCAGGAGACCGCAGCGGCGCGCGTAGAGCGTGCGCGCGCGCTCGATCTGCCGGTCGAGCAGACCGGACCCGCCGTAGTCCTCGAGCAGGCGCTGCCCCATCGCCCCGGTGCACTGGTCGGAATTCTGCTTGGCCAGCACGAGTTTTGCGACCAGCGCCTCCGGCGCGGCCACCCACCCCATCCGGAAGCCGGGGGTGAAGGTCTTGGAGAACGTCCCGAGTTGCGCGACCACGTCGGGCGCCAGCGACCAGAGGCTCGGCCGCCGGTTGTCGTCGAAGCCCAGCTCGCGGTAGGCCACGTCCTCCAGGATCAGCAGTCCGTGCCGGCGGGCGAGCGCGACGAGCTCGTGCCGGCGCTCCGTCGACATGCTCACCCCGGCCGGATTCTGGTGGTCCGGGATCGTGTAGAGGAACTTGGCGGTCGTCCGGTCGAGCAGCACCGCCAATGCCGCGACGTCGAGCCCGTCGTCGTCGGTCGGCACGGTCAGCACGCGGGACTCGTAGCTATGGAAGGCCATGATCGCGCCCAGGTAGCTCGGCGCCTCGACGATGGTCGCGTCGCCGGGATCGAGCAGGACCTTGGAGATCAGCTCGAGCGCCTCGATCCCGCCGCTGGTGACCATCAAGCCGCCGTCGGTGGGGCGGGTGCCCTCGAGCCGTTCGAGCCGGTCGGCGATCCACCGCCGGAGACCCGGCACGCCCTGGGTCGGGGCGTACTGCAGGGCGGCCGGCTCGACGCTCACCCGCGCGAAGGCCTCGGTCAGCGCCGGCCCGTCGAAGGTCACCGGATCCGGGAACCCCCCCGACAGGGTGATCACGTCGGTGGAGTCGGCGAGGGCCATGATCCGGGCGATCTCACCGCCTGCGGATGCCGCAGCCCGGGTGGAGAACGCCGGACGGTATCCGGAGTCGGCGTCGATCACGGGAAGCCTCCGAAGGAACGGAACATTTGTTATACAACACGCCCTTGACAGCGTACAAGAAGTCGCGGCATTCTATCGTCGAGCCTTGATCGTGAGGCTGACCGGCGGGCATCCCTGGCGTTCGACAGAGTACTCGACCCGAGTGCGTCGACGGACGTCGCGTCACCTGGTCGAAGGGAGCGTGACGTGGTCGGCTCCCACGCGGACATCGGCATCGGCCAGGTCGGATTCGTGGCCCGGCACGGGCTGCACACCGACGCGCAGCGCGACGCCGCCGCCGCGGTCGAGGCGGCGATCGACGAACAGGACCTGCGGTCCATCCGCATCGTGGTGGTCGACCAGCACGGCGTACCGCGGACGAAATGGCTCACCGCGCCGGCGTTCCGGTCCGCGCTGCGCAACGGCGTCGACTTCTCCGGCGCCATCTACAGCCTCGACACCGCCAACGCTGTCTTCGCGCCGGCGTTCGCGGCCGGCGGCGGGTTCGGCATCCCGGAGTTCACCGGGTTTCCCGACATCATCGTCGTACCCGACCCGCAGACCTTCACGGTCCTGCCCTGGGCCGATCACAGCGCCTGGATCGTCTGCGACCCCTACTTCTCCAATGGCCGACCCGTCCCGCTCGACGCCCGGCACCTGCTGCGCCGCCAGCTGGCGGCCGCCGCGGAGCTCGGCTACGACTACCTCACCGGTCTCGAGGTCGAGTTCTACGTCCTCGCCCGGACGGACGGGCCGATCGACACGTCCCGGATGCCGGCCCCGGCACCCGGGGTCACCCCGATCGAGCCCGGCTACCAGTTCCTCTCCGAATACCGTCAGGCGCAGCTCGAACCGGTGCTCGCGGCGATTGCGCGACGGGCTGCTCGACGCGGGTCTGCCGCTGCGGACGATGGAGAACGAATGGGGGCCCGGTCAGATCGAACTGTCCTTCGAGCCGCTGACCGGCCTCGGCTCGGCCGACGCCATGGTGTTGTTGCGGGCGGTGGCCAAGGACGTCTGCCATTCCCGCGGGCTGCTCGCCAGCTTCATGTGCTGGCCAGACCTGCCCAACTTCTTCCCCAGCGGCTGGCATCTGCACCAGTCGCTGCTCGACGGCGCCGGGGCGAATGCCTTCGCCTCGGACAACGAGGATCTGTCGGCGGTCGGCCGGTCCTACGCCGCCGGCCTGCTCGAGCACGCCCGGGCGATGACCCTGCTCGGTACGCCGACGATCAACGGCCTGCGCCGGTTCCGGCCGTACTCGTTCGCCCCGGACCGGGTGTGCTGGGGCCTGGAGAACCGCGGCACGCTGCTGCGGGTGCAGGGTTCCCCGGGAGACCCGAGCAGCCACCTCGAACTGCGGACCGGCGAGCCGGCCGCCAACCCCTACCTCTACCTCGCGTCGAGCCTCGCCGCGGGACTGGACGGGATCCGCAACGACCTCAAGCCGCCGCCGATGGTCGAGGCCGACCCCTACGTCGTGGACGCCGTCGCGTTGCCGCAGACGATGGCCGAAGCCGTGACCGCGCTCGAGGACAGCGACTTCCTCCGCCGCGAGCTCGGGGAGCCGGCTGACCCGCTACCTGGCGATGATGAAACGCGCCGAGCTGGGCAGGTTCACCGACGCGGTCGGCGAGCCCGGTGAGGCGGTCACATCATGGGAGATGGACGAGTACTTCGAGACCTATTAGGCCAGGTGTGTCGGTGTCGCTTCAGCATGTGGTGCTGTTCCGGTTCCCGGAGCCGCTCGACGACGCGCAGGCCCGGGAGATGCGGGCACTGGTGGAGGAGTGGCCGGAGCGCATCGGTGGCTTCGAACGGCTCCGCTTCGGCACCGACATGTCCGACGGTGCCCGCGCCCGCGGCTACCAGTTCCTCCTCCTGACCGAGCATCCCGATCAGGCGGCGCTGACGGCGTACCAGCAGCACCCGGTGCACCTCGCGTTCGGCGAGTGGGTCTACTCGCGCAGCTGCGAGGTCATCGCCTTCGACTATCCACTCGGACCGGAGACGGTCTTCGTCTCGTAATCGGCAGGACCCAGGAGGGGACATGACCAGCGGAGCTCTCGGCAAGGAAGCACCGTCCCCGGACCAGCTCAGGAAAGGCAGCCTGGGGACCTGGGACGCCGTGGCCATGGCCATCGCGGTTCTCTCGCCCGCGATGGCGATGGCCTACAACACCACAGGGGTGGCGACGGCGGCCGGCGGCTCGACGCCACTTGCCGTGCTGCTGGGCGGGCTCGCGTGCCTGTGCCTGGCCTTCGTCGTCGTGGGGTTCACCCGGCGAATGGCGTCCGCCGGCTACGCCTACACCTACGCCAGCCGCTCGCTGGGCCAGAACACCGGATTCCTGACCGGCTGGCTCTACGCGTTCGGCTTCTTCTGCTTCGTCCCGATGACCATGGCCGGAGTCGGCGGCTTCACCCGCGACCTCATCAAGGCCGAGATCTGGTCCACCGAGCCGGACGCGATGTGGTTCGTCTACTTCCTCGTCGGGATGGCGGTCCTCATCTACCTCGCCGTCTACGGCATCAAGCTGACCGCCCGCACCCAGCTCGTCATCGGCGCGCTGACGGTCGCCATCATCGTCGTCTTCGACGTGATCGTCACCGCCAAGGGCGGGAAGAGCGGGCAGACCCTGCAGCCGTTCACCTTCGGCCACACCATCAGCGGCGGGTTCAGCGGCGTCTTCTACGGGATCATCTTCGGCGTCACGTCCTACATCGGCTTCGAGACCGCGGCCGTGCTGGGCGAGGAGACCCGCAACCCGCGGCGGGCCATCCCGTTGGCGACGATCATCGCGGTGACGTTCGCGATCGTCTTCTACGTCTGGACGACGTACAACATCGCCATCGGATTCGGGGTCAACAACGGTGCCGTCTGGGCGAAGGACCCGACCGCACTCGCCACGAACGCGCAGGTCTACGTCGGGCACTCGATGTCCATCCTGATCACGATCGCGGCGATCTTCTCCGCGTTCGTCGTGTGCCTCGCCTGCACCAACGCGGCCGCGCGCACCATGTTCGCCATGGGGCGCGAAGGCACGCTTCCCGCGGCGCTCGGCCGCACCCACCCCGTCCACAAGACCCCGGCCAACGCGGTGATCGGGGTGGCAGCGGTCGCGACCGTCGTCGCCGCCCTCATCGGGTTCCTCTGGGACTACGGCGCCGGGCCCTACACCGTCTACTTCCTGATGGCGAGCATCGGCACCATCGCCATCATCCTGGTCTACATGGCGCTGTGCCTTGGCGGCGTGACCTTCTTCCGGCGGCTGTTGCGCAAGTGGAATCCGATTGTGCACGCCGGCGTCCCGGCCATCGGGTTCATCATCTTCGGGCTGGCCGTCTACGGCTCGATCTACCCCGGCTACCTGCCGCCGTTGCCCTACCGCATCGTGCCCTACGTCAACCTCGGGTGGCTGGTCCTCGGAATCTTCCTGCTGTCCTACCTGCGCAGGAACCACCCGCAGCGGGTGGCCGAGATCGGCTCGATTCTCGGCGAGGAGGGCGGCGAGGAGGCCGGGTCCCTCGACGAGGCACCCGGCCCGAGCGGCGTGAAGCCGCCCGAGCCCACCGCCGGCATGACCAACCCCGACTAGAGGAGCCGACCCTGATCGACGACCACGTCCATCCCTTCGGGCTCGAGCGGACCGGGCGGGACCCGGCCGCACTGTCTCTCGACCTCGATGCCGGAGCGGACGAGCGCGGCGCCGACGGAGGGCACCGGCTGACGGTGGAACTGCTGGAGGCGCGGCTCGCGGCGCTGCTCGGCTGCCGACGCGAGGAGGTGGGCCGGGCGCGCCACGAGGCGGCCGCGGACTGGGCGGTCTGGGTGCGGCGGCTCTTCGACGACGTGGCGCTCGAGGGGATGGTGATGGACCCGGCGTGGTCGGACGTCGAGTCGCTGACGCCGTACGCCGAGCTGGCCGGCCGCCCGGTCTGGGAACTGCAGCGACTCGAGCCGGCCGTCGACGCCGCGATCGACGGCGGAGCGTCGGCCCGCGACGTCCTCGACGTCGTCGACGCGCTGATGTCCGCGGCGGCGTCGAGGGGGGTCGTCGGCTTCAAGACCGTGCTGGCCTACCGGACCGGCCTCGACGTCGATCCGACTGCGACCGTCGAGTCGGCGCAACGGTCGCTGTCGGCGCGGGACGTGCCGGTACGCCATCGGGGCAAGGCGTTGCGCGACCTCGTCCTGCGCCGGGCCCTCGCCCGGTGCGCGGACCTGCGGCTCCCGATCCAGATCCACACCGGGTTCGGCGACAGTGAGCTTCGACCCGGCCTGGCAGACCCGCTCCTGCTCGACCCGCTGCTGCGCACCGCCGAGGGCCGGTCCGCCCAGATCGTCCTGCTGCACGGCTCCTGGCCGTGGCACGACGCGGTCGGGTACCTCGCCGGCGTACACCGCAACGTGTGGGCCGAGGTCTCCCTGGTGCAGCTGTTCGCCCCGGCAACCACCGCCGACCGCATGCTGCGGCTCGTCGAGGTCGCGCCGACCAACCGGGTGCTCTTCGGCAGCGACGGGCACGGCATCCCCGAGTCGATCTGGTTCGGCTGTCTCCTCCTGCACGAGGCGTGGGATGTGGTCCGCGCCGCGCTGCGGGGGCAGGGGGCCGGCGACGCCTGGCTGGACCGGGTGCACGCCGACGTCTTCGGCGGCAATGCGCGCGCGGTGTACGGCCTGCCCACCCCTACCCTCGCTGAGGCGGCCGAGAGGAGGAGCACCGTTGGATGAGCTGCCCACCTCCGCCGGTGGCGCCTTCGCGCCGCCCGCCCAGCTGGACGACGTCGACATCGCCATCCTCCGGCTGCTCAGCGACAATGCCCGGCTGTCCCAGCGGCAGATCGCCCGCGAGATCGGCATGTCCCCGCCCTCGGTCGGGGATCGCCTCGCCCGACTGGAGAAGACGGGCGTGATCCGCGGCTACCGGGTCGAGCTGGACTTCGGTGCGGTCGGCTACCCCCTGGTGGCGTACGTGCTCATCGCTCTGCACGGGGCGCCGGAGCCCGAGCTCATCGAGCAGCTCCGCGACCTGCCGGAGGTCGAGGACGTGCACATCGTCACCGGCCCTAGAGACCTGCTGGTGCGCATCCGGGTCCGCAACCACGAGCACCTGCGGACGGTCCTGCTCGAGCGGATCTGGACCACCCCCGGCGTCGCCCGGGTCGAGTCCTGCATCAGCCTGGGCGGGATGAAGCCACAGGTCTACAACGTCAAGCTGCTCGACGCGATCGCCGAAGAGCCCGGCTAGCGAGTTGCCGTCGCGGCCTGAGCGAGAAGTCCGTCGACGAAGGCCTGCAGCGCCTGCGGGATAGGTGTCTGTGCGGCCAGCGCCGGCCACTGGTCGCCGAGGGCGGCCAGGCGGGGCAGGCGGGACGCGTCGAGGCTGCCGAAGAAGCCGTCCGGGCGAGCGGGTCGACCGGCGCCGGCTCGGTCGACGGGCGGAGTGCGCGCGGACGAGGATCTCGCCGACGGTGTAGTACCAGATGCTGCGGAACACATCGACGGCCTGCTCCGGCGTGCATCCGTGGTCGATGGCTCCGGCCACGATCGTCTCGACCGTCCAGAGGGCCGATTCGCCGAGGAGGCCGACGAAGCCGTCGGCGGTAAGGATCTCGGCGGCCCACGGCCAGGCGGCGAGGGCATCGTGCAGCGCGGTGGCGGCCACGATGATGCGGTCCCGCGGCTCGCCGGGCAGGTCGGGATGCGGAACCTGACCGGCGTACTCGTCGAGCAGCAGGAGCAGCAGGTCCTCCTTGTCCCGCACGTGGTGGTACAGGGTCGTCGCCCCGATGCCGATCTCGGCGGCCAGCCGGCGGATGGTCAGCTTCTCCCAGCCGTCCCGGTCGATGAGCTCGACGGGCCGCCGCCAGGATCTGCGCACGGGAGGTCACCGGTGGCCGGCCGGTGCGGCCGCTCGAGGTATGGGGTCGGGGCACCGTCCCATCATGCTGGCCCGTCCGGCTCCGGCGAAACCGGTCCGAGGACCTATCTGGTGGACAGTCGGCGGTCCCTGTGTTAATTTCGGAACATGTTCCTAAACTCTGTGGGCACCATCGATCTGTATGACGCCGTGCATCCGATCTCCGCGGAGGCGGGGTGGCCGAGCCGGGCACCCGGGCGAGCCTCGCCGAGGCCGGTTCGGCCGGACGAGTGGGCCGTCGCGGCATTCCACTCTCGACAATGACCGGGCGGCGCACTCCGACGTGTGGGAGCGCCACCCGGCCGGGCAGGAGGTGCTCTGGGTGCTGTCCGGCGCAGTGCACCTCTCCCTGCGGGGCGAAGGCGACCGGACGGAATTCGCGGCCACCCTGGCCGCCGGCGAGTCATTCGTCGTTCCCGGCCGGTCGGTGGCACCGGCTGTCGGTCATCGAGCCCGCTGATCTGCTGGCCATCACCCCGCCGGCCGGAACCCAGCACGAGCAGTCCGACGACCGCCGGAGCGCGGAAGGGACTGAGTTGCGTTGACCAGTACCGGTACCACCACACGAAATCCGGCCCTCGGTTCGGGCACCCGGCCCGGTCTCATCCTCGCCGCGGTGGCCGTCGTGCAGTTCCTGGTGTCGCTGGACCTCTCGGTCGTGAACGTCGGGCTCCCGCAGATCGCGGCCGGCCTCGGTTTCAGCGCCGTGGGCGTGACCTGGGTCATCGACGCCTACGCGCTCACCTTCGGTGGGCTGCTCCTGCTGGGCGGCAAGGCGGCCGACCGGTTCGGCCGCAGGCGCGTCCTGCTGCTCGGGCTCGGGGTGTTCGGGTCGCGTCGCCTCGCGGGCGGACTCGCCCAGGAGCCCGGCGGCCTGGTCGCCGCCCGCGCCGTGCAGGGCGTCGGGGCGGCGACGCTGGCGCCGGCCGCGTTGGCGCTGCTGACCGCGACGTTCCCGACGGGCAGGGCCCGGGTCCGAGCCTTCGGCGTCTGGAGCGCGATGAACGCCGCCGGCGGCGCCTTCGGCGTCCTGCTCGGCGGCCTGCTCACCGAGTACGCGGGCTGGCGGTGGGTGATGTTCGTCAACGTCCCGATGGCCGCCGGTGCGCTGGCCCTGGCCCGGCGCGGACTGCCCGCCGACCGACCGGCCGCTCGACGCGGCCGCCTGGACGTGCTGGGCGCCGTCCTGGGCACGGCGGGCATGACCCTGCTGGTGTTCGGCGTCGTCCGCACCGACCGGTACGCGTGGACGTCGCCGGTCACCGTGACCACCCTGGCTGTCGCCGTCGCGCTGCTGGTCGCGTTCATCCACGTCGAGCGGACCGTCGCCCCCGAACCGCTGATCCGACTCGGCCTGCTCGCCAACCGCTCGGTTGCCGGGGCGAACGCCTACAACCTCCTGGTCGGTGCCGCCATGGCCTCGAGCTTCTACTTCATGTCCCTCTACCTCCAGCGGGTGCTCGGGGTCGGCCCGGCCCTGACCGGCGTCGAGTTCCTGCCGTTCGCCCTCGGCGTGGTCGCCGGATCGGTGCTCGCCGTCAAGCTCGGCTACCGCCTCGCGCCCCGGACCCTCCTGGTCGGCGGCGGGCTGCTCACCGCGACCGGGTTCGCGTGGTTCGGTCTGATCAGCCCCGGCGGTTCCTTCGCCGTCGACGTCCTGGGTCCGTCGATCGTGGCCAGCATCGGCTTCGGGCTCTGCCTCGGGCCGGTCGTCTCCACCGCCACCATCGGCGTCGCGCCCCGACGAGGCCGGCACCGCGTCCGGCCTGCTCAACAGCTCACGCCAGATCGGGGCCTCGCTCGGGCTGGCCGCCCTCGGCACCGCGGCCGCCCACCGCACCGGCCCAGCCGGCACGCTCCACGCCCTCACCGCCGGCTACGCGCTCGGCCTGACCCTCAGCGCCGTACTCCTGCTCGCCGCCGTGCTCGTCGCGCTCACCGTGCTGCGGCGGAGCAACCCGTCCCGACCGGTCGAGCCGCCCGAAACGCCCGCCGCCGCCCCCGGGCGTACCGCCCCCGCCCCCGCTCCCGCGCGACCATGATCGTGATCGGATCCGCACGGCGTTTCGCGGCTTTTTCCGATCACGATCATGGGTGGTCAGAGCGAGGGTCGGGGGAGGGGCGGGTCGGGGAGGGTCCGTCAGAGGCTGATCGGGTAGATCGGCTCGGGGATCTCGGGGGAGAGCCGGTTCTCGACGAAGATCCCGTGCCAGAGCATGAAGATCAGCACCGTCCAGATCTTGCGGCTGTAGTCGTGCGGGCCGCGTGCGGTGCGCCTCGAGCAGCGCGGCCACGGCCTGCTTGTCGAGCAGATGTCGGTGCCGGACTGTCGGCGATGATCGACCGGGCCCAGTCATACAGCTCGCCGGCAGCCAGTGCCGGATCGGGACGGGGAAGCCGAGCTTGCGGCGGTTGAGGACATGCGGCGGCACGACGTCGCGCAACGCCTGGCGGAGCGCGTACTTCGTGGTGTCGGAGGTGATCCGCTGGTCGACGGCAGCCTCGAGGCGACGTCGAAGACCTCCTTGTCGAGGAACGGCACCCGCAATTCCAGGGAATTGGCCATCGTCATCTTGTCGGCCTTGACGAGGATGTCGCCGCGCAGCCAGGTGTAGAGGTCGATGTACTGCATGCGGGTCACATCGTCGAGATGGCGGTGTGGCCGGGTAGTGCGCGCGCGGTGACGTCGATGTAGGAGACCAGGCGTCGTAGCGTCGCAGAGGCCGAGCTCGTCGTCGCGGAAGATCCGCGCGTTGCCGTAATAGCGCTCCTCGATCGGGATCGAGCCGCGGCGCAGCAGGTCCTTGCCGCGCATTCCCTCGCGGCAGCCGGCCGGACGAGCGCGTGCAGCCCACGCTTGACCGGCCGGGAGTAGCGGCCGAACGCGCGGAGCGAAATGCGGCTCGCGGTAGATGTTGTAGCCGCCGAACAGCTCGTCGGCGCCCTCGCCGGAGAGCACGACCTTGACGTGCCGGCGCGCCTCGTTGGCGATGAAATACAGCGGTACCAGGGCGGGGTCGGCGACCGGATCGTCGAGGTACCAGACGATCAGCGGCACGGCCGCGGCGAACTCCTCCGGAGTCACGACCTTGGTGATGTGCGTCACGCCGATCGCCTCGGCGGACTCCGCCGCGACGTCGATCTCGCTGTAGCCTCGCCGCTCGAAACCGACGCAGAAGGTCAGCAGGTCGGGGTTGTACTGCTTGGCGAGGGCCGCGATCGCGGTCGAGTCGATGCCGCCGGAGAGGAACGCGCCGACCGTCACGTCCGCACGCATGTGCACCCGGACCGAGTCGTCGAGCACGTCGCGGATCTCGCGCCCACCGGTCCCGTTGGCTCTCACCGCCTCGGTGGGGAACGTCGGCCGGAAGAAGCGCCGGCTGGACAGGGTGCCCTCGGCGTCGACGGTGAAACAGGTGCCGCTTTCGATCCGGCGGATCGCCGAATGCATGGTCGCCGGCTCGGGGACGTACTGCAGCGTGAGGTAGTGCTGAACGGCGCGGCGGTCGAGGGCCCGGTCGCCCTCGACGGCACGCCCGCCGAGGGAGAGCAGGGACTTCTTCTCCGAGGCGAAGAAGACGCCGCGCTCGTCCTGCATCACGAACAGCGGCTTGATGCCGAACCAGTCACGGGCGCCGAAGGCGGTGCGCTCGAGCGAGTCCCAGATGACGAAGGCAAACATTCCGCGCAGCTCGGTGACGCAGGCCTCGCCGAGGTACTTGTACGCCGCGAGGATCACCTCGCCGTCCCCGTCGGTCGCGAACGTCGCCCCGTGCTCCTCGACCAGCCGGCGGCGCAGCTCGACATAGTTGTAGATCTCGCCGTTGAACAGGAGCTGGTAGCGCCCGTCGTCGTAGGGGAGGGGCTGGTGGCTGTGCTCGAGGTCGATGATCGACAGCCGCCGGAAACCGAGGACGACGTCGTCGTCGCTCCAGGTCTCGCCCTCGTCCGGTCCCCGGTGTCGGGACAGCTCCAGCGCCCGCTCGACGTCGGCCTTGAGGGCCGGGGCCGAACCGCTGTTGCTCAGGTAGCCCAGAAGGCCGCACACGGGTGGATCACATCCGTTCTGCGTCGACGGTGGGGTTGGGGCACAGTATCGCCGATCCGGAGGATCCCCGAAGGCGTCCGCCGCCCGTCTCACCCGGGCGGCCCCGCACCGTGCGCGGGCGGTCCGGTCGAGTAGTCTTCGGCCGTCGGTAGCAGTGTGGGCGCGGCCTTCCGCGCCCCGCGTCGTCGAGAAAGGCTGACCACGTGCGTCACCGTGAGCGACGGCTCGGCGAGCGAGCGCCCGGACGCGGCCGGCTGGGCCGGACCAGCCGCCTGGCCGCCATGCTCGCCCTGCTCGCCCTGGCCGCGACCGGGTGCACCTGGAGCGACCTTCCCCGGTGGGGCTGGCCCAGCGGCATCAGCCTGCAGGCCGAGCGGATGCTGCACCTGTGGGTCGCCTCCTGCATCGCGGCCCTGATCGTCGGGTGCGTCGTCTGGGGGCTGACCTTCTGGACGATCATCTTCCACCGGAAGAAGGACAATCAGCTACCGAAGCAGACCAAGTACAACCTCCCGATCGAGCTGGTCTACACGGCCGTCCCGTTCGTCGCGGTCGCGGTCCTCTTCTACTTCACCGCGATCACCGAGAACTACGTCAACGACGAGTCGAAGAAGCCCGACGTCAGCATGACCGTCGTCGCATTCAAGTGGAACTGGCAGTTCCGCTACGACCAGCAGCGCGACGTCGCGACGGGCCAGCCGGCCGACACCATCGGCACCTCCAGCCAGATCCCCATCCTGGTGCTGCCCGTGGACCGGTCGGTGCGGATCAACGAGCACTCCGACGACGTGATCCACTCCTTCTGGGTCCCGGAGCTGCTGTTCAAGCGGGACGTCATCCCCGGCCTGCACAACTCGTTCCAGATCACCATCACCAAGAAGGGCGCCTTCGTCGGACGCTGTGCCGAACTCTGCGGCACCTACCACTCGATGATGAACTTCGAGCTGCGATCGGTGAGCCCGCAGGACTACCAGACCTATGTGCGGGTCCTGAGCCGCTTCGGCCCGAACAATCCGCACTACGACGACCGGCAGGCGATCGCCCTCGCGGCGATCGGGCAGCCGACGCACGCCGTGACCACACATCCGTTCCCGACCGACCGCACGCTCCGGCACGCCGGCTGAGGGGGCAGCTATGAAAGTTGAGACCTACATCTTCGGCGGCGTATCGGTCTTCCTCTTCGTCGTCGCGGCCGTCTACGGCGTGTGGTCGGGGGATCCCACCGGCATCACCGCCCTGATCATCTCTGGCGGGTTCTGCGGGCTCATCGCGAGCTACTTCGGCTTCATCGCCCGCCGGATCCAGCCCCGACCGGAGGACCGGGGCGACGCCGAGACCGCCGAGGGGGCCGGTGAGCTCGGCTTCTTCAGCCCGCACAGCTACTGGCCATTCGCCCTGGGCGTGAGCGCGTTCATCACCGCCATCGGTGCCTCGTTCTGGGCCGCACCCATCATGCTCATCGGGGGAGCGGCGCTCCTGCTCAGCACCGGCGGACTGCTCTTCGAGTACTACCTCGGCCAGAACCGCGCCTGACCCACGGCCGTCGGGGCACCCGGCCGGAGGTACGAACCGGACGCCAGCGGCGGTGCCGAATGCGGCTGTCCGGCCCTTGTCCGGCATACCTGGGGTAGGCCAACCTTTCGGTTAAGGGGGGCCTCGGGCGACGTCGGCAGGATGTTGCACCACCCGAGGCGGGTCGACGGGCGGACTGCTGACCGCTTCCTGCTGGTGGATGCCCGACCCCGTCGACTCGCCCGACCGCGAATGCGGCCCACGCCCGCAACCGGGGAACCAGTCACAAGCGGTCGAGTTCGGCTGCGCGGCGCAGGTCCTTGGGCCGACCGACCGCGCGACGCATCGCGATCAGGTCCACCCGCCGCAGGTACCGGATGCGCAGCCCGGTGCGGTCGGTCGCCGTGAGCGCTCGGTCCAGAAAGTCCCCGACCGGCAGCGTGCCCCAGGGGAGCGCGGGCGTGCAGCAGTCGCCGCTGACCCGGGTCGAGAAGAACTGGACCTTCGGGAGGCGGAAGGCGTCGGGCCCCTCGGCGAGCGGTGCGCCGTCGTCGTCGGTGAGCCGGCAACCGGCGTCGGCGAACGCGGTGGCGAGCGCCCGGGCACGGGCCGCGTCCCCGTCCCACAGGAGGTCGAGATCTCCGGTCAGTTCCACGGAGCCGTGCAGGATTCCGGCGACCTGACCGATCACCACGGTGGGGGCGTCGACCCGATCCAGGGCCTCGAGCAGCGGGAACGGATCGAAGCCGAGGGCACCGTCGGTTCCGATCGTGCCGACATCGTCGTCGGCCTCGTCATGACCCCGCCCCGCGGCCGACCGGTCCCGGGTGACCTCCCGGGTCCGCTGTACGGCGGCCCGCAACCGGTCCGCGGCGCCCTCAGGGGCCGTCCCGCGCCGGCGCACGGGCTCTCCCCGAGGCATTCAGACCCGGCGCGCTACGCCTCGGGCGGGGTCGGGCGACCCGCGAGCTCCTTGCCCGGCTCCTTCTGCGACTCCTCGAGCGCGGGTGTCTCCGGCCCCGGCAGCTCGCCGACGGGCCGGAAGAACCCGACGATCCGGCGGCCGGCGCCGCCGAAGGCGTTCATCTTCTTCGGGACCGAGGTGCCGGCGTACTGCAGGACTCCGTGCCCGTGCTCGTCGACCGGGCCGAGCGGCTGATGCAACTCGATGAACTCGCCGGAGGGCAGCCGTTTGATGATGCCCGTCTCGATCCCGTGCTCAAGGACCTCGCGGTCGTGGCGCTCGAGCCCGAGGCAGATGCGATAGGTCACCACATAGGCGATCGGGGGTAAGAGCAGCACGAGGATGCGCCCGATCCAGGTCGTCGCGTTGAGGCTGATCGTGAACTTGTCGGCGATGATGTCGTTGCCGCCCGAGCCCCACAGCACGACGTAGAAGGCGATCGACATCGCACCGAGAGCCGTCCGCACCGGCACGTCACGCGGCCGCTGCAGCAGGTTGTGGATCGCGTGATCCTTGGTCAGCTTCGCCTCGAGGAACGGATAGGCGAATAAGATCCCGGTGAGGATCCCGGGCAGCACCACGGTGGGCCAGAAGATCGACGGGATCGTGTAACTGGGGAAATGGGTCTCCCAGTCCGGCCACAGCCGGGTCGACCCGTCGAGGAACCCCATGTACCAGTCCGGCTGGGATCCCGCGCCGACCTGCGAGGGGGTGTAGGGCCCGAACAGCCAGATCGGGTTGATCTGCACCAGACCGCCGAGCAGCGCCACCACTCCGAAGACGACCGCGAAGAAGCCGCCGGCCTTGGCGCCGTAGGTCGGGAGTACCCGCTCGCCGGTGACGTTGCGCTCGGTCCGCCCGGCGCCGGGGAACTGGGTGTGTTTCTGCCTGACGATGAGCACCAGGTGGACGGAGATCAAGGCGAGAATGATCCCCGGGATGAGTAAGACGTGCACGATGTAGAGCCGGCCGATGATCTCGGTGCCGGGGAACGTCCCGCCGAAGACCAGGTAGTACAGCCAGGTGCCCACTACCGGGATCGACAGGATGATCGCGCTGGCGATCCGCAGCCCGGTGCCCGAGAGCAGGTCGTCCGGCAGGGAGTAACCGGCGAATCCCTCGAGGATGCCGAGCCACATCAGCATGACGCCGATGAGCCAGTTGGTCTCGCGGGGCTTGCGGAACGCGCCGGTGAAGTACACCCGAAGCATGTGGGTGATGATGGCGGCCACGAACAGCAGCGCCGCCCAGTGGTGGATCTGCCGGATGATCAGCCCGCCCCGGACGTCGAAGGAGATCTTCAGCGTCGAGTCGTAGGCCCGCGACATCTCGATCCCGCGCAGCGGCGTGTAGCTGCCGGCGTACTTCACATCGCCCATGGAGGCGTCGAAGAAGAACGTCAGGTAGGTGCCGGTGAGCAGCAGGATGATGAACGAGTAGAGGGCGATCTCCCCGAGCATGAACGACCAGTGGTCGGGGAAGACCTTGTTGAGCAGGCGACGGGTCGGACCGGCGGCCGTGAGCCGCTCGTCGGCCCAGTTCCCGGCCTTGCCGGCGGGGCTCACCGCCGTACGCCGGCGGCGGGCGTCCACGGTGTCGGTCATCGTGAGGTCTCAGTCATTGGGACGCTCCCAGAAGGCTGGGCCGATGGCTTCGCGGTAAGGGCCGTTGGCGATGAAGAAACCTTCGTCGTCCACGGTAATGGGCAGTTGGGGGAGTGGGCGGGCAGCCGGGCCGAAAATCGGCTTGGCGTCCAGGAGCACGTCGAACTGCGACTGGTGGCACGGGCACAGCAGCCGGTTGGTCTGCTGCTCGTAGAGGGAGACCGGGCAGCCGGCGTGGGTGCAGATCTTGGAGAAGGCGATGTAGTCGCCCCACATGTAGCCGCCCTGGCCGCGGCGGGCGGCGACCTTCTGGCCCGGCCGGAGGCGGATCAGCATCGTCGGGGTGTCGGCGGCGGTCGTGCCGCCCGGCACGTTGGGGAAGACCGTGGCCAGGGCGCCCGGCTGCATGTCCTCGGGGCGCATCGGTCGCCCGTCGATCTGCACCATCCGCACCCCCTTCTTCCAGGGAGTGCGGAACAGTTCGCCGCGCGGCTTCACGATCAGGCCGCCGAGCGGGAAGATCGCCATCAGCCCGAGGGCGCCGGCCCCGAGGCCGAGCGTGCGCTTGAGCATCGACCGGCGGGCCAGCCCGGTGTCGGCGAGGCCCTGGGTGATCGTCGCGCCGGTGGTCTGCCGGTCGAAGTCATCAGAGGCGCCGTCGTGCCGCTCCTGGACGACCTCTTCCTCGGGCATCAGCTTCTTGGCCCAGAGAATGGCCCCGACCCCGACACCGATCAACGCCACCCCGAGGCAGACGCCCAGGGCCGGGGTGAACCACGCGTAGCCGTTGTTGTCGCCGAGCCGGAACTGCCACGGGACGACGACGTAGACGACCATGAAGCCGACCGCGGCCAGGAAGGTGAGCACGAACATCGCCGAGACCTGGCGTTCGGCGCGCCGCTCGGCCGCGGTCCCGGGCACCGGGTAGCGATCCCGGCGATGGACGATGTCGACGCCGTCGGAGATGGCGCCGGCGCGCATCTGTTCCTCGCGGCTCATCCCGGCGAGTTCCTCGTCGGTGGGCGGCGACTGGCTCATGCCTTCGCTCCGATCCAGAACACGACGAACAGCAGCCCGACGATGCCGACGACCCAGATCACCAGGCCCTCGGGCACCGGTCCGAGCCGGCCGATCCCGGACCCACCCGGGTCCGCTTCGCCCTTGATGCTCTGAACGTAGGTGATGATCTCGCGCTTCTGGCTGGGTGTGATCTGGTTGTCACCGAAGACCGGCATGCTCTCCGGCCCGGACAGCATCGCCGCGTAGATCACCCGGTCGGTCGCGGTTCCCAGGCCGGGGCGAACTTGCCGGAGGAGAGGGCACCACCCTTGCCGGCGAAGTTGTGACAGGACGCGCAGTTGAGCCGGAACAGCTCACCGCCGGCGCCGATGTCGCCGCCGCGCAGATTGCCGGCCGGGACGGTCGGGCCGCCGCCGTGGGCCTGCACGTAGGCAGCGATCTGCTCGGTCTGGGCCTCGTCGAACTTCGCCGGGTGGGTGTCGGCCTGGGCGCCCTGCAGGGCGAGCGGCATCCGCCCGGTGCGGACCTGGAAGTAGACCGGATGCCGCGCCGACCCCGATCAAGCTCGGACCGCGGTTCTTGACGCCCTGCAGGTTGGCACCGTGGCAGGTGATGCAGGTCTGGTCGAACAACTGCTGACCCTTGCGCACGGTCAGCGCCGCGTCCGACGCCGGCGCGGCGTCGCCGTGCGGGGCGAGGGCGGCGTAGACGGTGCCGATCGCGGCGAGTGCGAGGACGAGCGCCGCCACGCCGGAGAGCCGGCGCAGCACCTGACGGTGTCGGCGTCCGCGGCGGCGGGGCGGGGGGGCCTTCGTGTCGGTCATCGGTGCACCCTGCTGCGGTTCCCGTCGGTGTGAGGGTCGGTGGGGTTGTCGTGGCGGTGCGCTGGGGCGGCCATCGTCGCGCCACTCATTGGATCAGGTAGATCGTGACGAACAGCCCGATCCAGACGACATCGACGAAGTGCCAGTAATAGGAGACCACGATCGCACTCGTCGCTTGCGCCGGGGTGAACCGTCCGAGTGTCGAGCGGATCAGCAGGAAGACGAACGCCACTAGTCCGCCGAGCACGTGCATGCCGTGGAATCCGGTGGTGATGTAGAAGACCGAGCCGAAGCCGGACGCGGACATCGTCGTGCCTTCGTGGATCAGCATCCGGAACTCGTTGGCCTGGCCGAGGACGAAGGCCAGACCCATGACGAAGGTGATCGAGAACCACCGGCGCAGGCCGTAGACGTCGCCCTTTTCCGCGGCGAAGACG
Source organism: uncultured Actinomycetota bacterium (assembly GCA_963828605.1). Taxonomy (GTDB): domain Bacteria; phylum Actinomycetota; class Actinomycetes; order Mycobacteriales; family QHCD01; genus DASXJE01. Next base: position 499,235 of record CAWHER010000002.1, read on the forward strand.
CCGAACTGGCAGGTCACCGACGAGAGCACCAGGATCGTCGTGAAGATCAGGGCGTAGCCGATGTCGAGCTTCGTCGGCGGCTCCGGCCAGTTGCTCGCATGCGCCGCCCGCACCGTGAAGTACATCGCGAACAGGCCCGCGAAGAACATCAGCTCGGAGGAGAGCCACACGATCGTGCCGACGCTGACCATGTTGGGTCGGGTCAGCGAATGGATGCGCGTCGAGTCGAATGTCCCCCGCTCGGCAGGACCCTGCTCGAAGTTCGTCGCCGTCGTCACGGCGTCATTATGGCCCTAGGTCCGGGTCGCAACCGGGGAGCCCCCCTCGTCGGAAGTGTCCGCCATTCGGCCGTTGACCTCTTTAGTCCTTGCGGCCTAGAGTGCCGTCGTCCATTCGCGACCGCATACGGGGAGCGGCCCGGTCGAGGAGGCCACGTGCCTGTTGGAAGCCGTCCTGTTGGTGTCAACCGAAGGCCGCTACGACGCGTTCTCGGCGGTAACCGGGTATGTCAGGTCTGCTCGGAGCGCCTGTCGACGTACAACCCCGGACCGAACTGCTTCGCGCACTCCCGGTCACCGATGATGCGGACCGAGCCCGTTCCGGCTCGCTGACCGAGCCGCGAACCGCGCCTATTCGGGCGCTCGCTAGGATCGCTGCGTCATCCGCCGCGCCTCTCCTCGGGAGCCCGTGCATGAGCACCGCGACCACCCGCGGTAACCACACCGTGGTCGTCTTCAGTCACGATCCCGCGGTGCGGGAGCGTATCCGGACGGCCGTGGGCCGCCGGCCCGCGCCGGACCTCGGCCGGATCGACTACCTCGAGTGCTCGACCGGCGCAGAGGTCGTCGACGAGGTGGACGCGGGCGGGATCGACCTGCTGATCCTCGACGGTGAGGCCCAGCCCACCGGCGGCATGGGGATCTGCCGGCAGGTCAAGAACGAGATCACCGGTTGCCCGCCCGTCTGTATCGTCATCGGGCGCCGGGACGACCGGTGGCTCGCGACCTGGTCGCAGGCCGACGCCACCATCACCCACCCGGTCGATCCGGTGACCGCCGCGTCGACGGTGGCCGAGCTACTCCGCGACCCGGCCGGCACCCGCGCGACCGGGTGATCTCCCGGTGAGCGGTACGTCGGACCCCGCGGGCCACCGCCGACCTGGCCCACCCTGCTTGCCGCCCTGCTCGACGGGCGGTCGCTGACCGCCGAGGACACGGCGTGGGCGATGTCGGAGATCATGTCCGGCGAGGCGACCCCGGTGCAGGTCGCGGGGTTCGCCGTCGCCCTGCGGGCGAAGGGGGAGACCTCCGCCGAGGTGTCCGGCCTGGTCACCTCGATGCTCGATCACGCCACCCCGGTCACGGTCACCGGTCGTACGGTCGACGTCGTCGGCACCGGCGGCGACCGCTCACACACGGTGAACATCTCCACGATGGCCGCGATCGTCGCGGCGGCGGCCGGGGCCCGGGTCGCCAAGCACGGCAACCGCGCGGCATCGTCGACCTGCGGCGCCGCAGATCTGCTCGAGGAGCTCGGGGTCGTCATCGACCTGCCGGGCCCGGGTGTGGCGCGCTGCGTCGACGAGGTCGGCATCGGCTTCTGCTTCGCGCCGATCTTCCACCCGTCGTTCCGGCACACCGCCGGTCCCCGTCGCGAGCTGGGAGTCGGGACCGTCTTCAACTTCCTCGGTCCACTGACCAACCCGGCCCGGCCGAGCGCCCAGGCCGTCGGCTGCGCCGACCCACGGATGATCCCGGTGCTCGCCGGGGTGCTGGCCGACCGCGGCACCACCGGGCTGGTATTCCGCGGCGACGACGGCCTGGACGAGCTCACCACCACGACCACGTCGCAGGTCTGGCTGGTGCGCGACGGCGCGGTCGAGCAGGCGGTCGTCGATCCGGCCGACCTCGGGATCCCCGCGTGCGAGCCGGCGGCTCTGCGCGGCCGGGATGCGGCGTACAACGCCGGGGTCGCGCGGGCCGTCGTCGCCGGGGAACGAGGCCCGGTCCGGGATGCGGTAGTCCTCAACGCCGCGGCCGCGATCGCCGCCTACGACGGCATTTCGGGCACCGTGCAGGATGCGTTGCGGGCGGGCCTGGTCAAGGCGGCGGCCGCGATCGACGCGGGTGATGCGGCCCGGCTGCTGGAGCGCTGGGCGGCCGTCTCCCGGTCCGCGGCCGGCTCCGGTTGACCGCCCGGCGGCCGCCACCCTTCCCGGCGGCCGCCGCCTTTTCCCTGGCCCGCCGCTCCACCATGATCGTGATCGGATTTAGCCGCGAAACGCCGTGCGGATCCGATCACGATCATGGACGGTGCGGCCTGGCGGGCATGATCAAGAGGGGATTCGCTCGGCGTGTCGCACCTGAATCCCCTCGTGATCATGGGTCAGGGGCGGAGCGGTCAGCTGTCGTCGAGCCCGATCGAGAAGGCCTGCTCGAGGTCGTGCCGGCTGTAGGCCCGGAAAGCGATGTGTGTGTCGGTGTCCCGGACGCCGGGCACCTTGTTGATCCGCCCGGCGATCACGTCCGCCACCTCGTCGTACTCGCGGACCCGGACGACGGCGATGAGGTCGACGTTGCCGGCCACCGAGTAGACCTCGCTCACACCCGGGATGTCGGCGATCGCCTCGGCGACCTCGGGGATCGACTCGGTCGCGGCATTCACCATGACGATCGCGGTGATCACAAGCGAGGCTCCTCACGTTCGAAAGCGGACCGGGATGCAGCGAATGCTAGTCGCACGGCCCGGGCGCGGCTCGCCCGCGAGACCGGCGGCGGTCACCGGCTCAGGCGCCGGCCCGCTGGTCGGCTCTCCGGTGCGAGCTGGCGGCAGTCGCCGGCTCAGGCGCTGGCCCGCGCCGGTCGGGTCTCCGGTGCCAGCCGGCGGCGGTCGGCGAACGGGTGCGCCGCGTCGCGACCGGCCTCGGCCGCATCCAGCCAGTCCCGCAGCCCGCCGGCGCCGTACGCCGGGCAGACCCACGGCCCCGATCCACGCACGAGCCGGGTGCCGGGCCGCTCCAGCCATCGCAGTACGCACTCGGTCTCCTCGGCGGTCGCGGCCGGGAGCGGGCCGCTGCCGGGGAGGACCGTCTCGGCCGAGGCCTGCAGCGCGTCGACGTAGGGCATGGGTGCGGCGCCCACCGGGGCGACGGCGGCGGCGACCAGTCGGCCGTAGCGGATCACCGAGAGCTCCCAGCCGCCATGCCCGTCCGGCCGGGCCGCGACCAGCTCCGGGAGAGCGGTCAGCGCGGCCAGCCGCTGCAGCCGTGCGCAGGCACGGACGAAGGCCGCCAGCCGGTCCCGCACCCCGGCCGCGTCCTCGTAGCGGCCGGCGGACGACAGCGCCTCGATCCGGGTGAGGACGGGGGCCACCAGAGGCCGCACATCGCCGGCCACCGCGCTGCGGAACGCTGCGACGTGGGCGGCGTAGTGCTCGACGCTCTCGCGGCTCTCGCAGGGTGCGCCGCAGCGGCCCATCTCGGCCAGCGCACAGGCCCGGCGCCGGGGATGGCGCGGCAGCCGACCGCCGCACTGGCGAAGGGGGAGCGCTTCGAGCACCGCGGTCATCGCCATCTCCGCCGTGCGCCGGGAACCGAAGGGACCGAGGTAGGCGCCCCCGTCGTCGCGCACCGCCCGAACGATCGTCAACCGCGGGAACGGCTCGACGGTGAGCTTGACCCAGGCGGCCCGCTCCGGGAACCGGGACCGCCGGTTGTAGCGCGGCTTGTGCTCGGCGATCAGCCGAAGCTCCCGCACCTCCGCCTCGAGACCGTGCGCGCACACGATCGGGTCGACCCGCTCGGCGATCCCCACCATCTCGGCCATCCGAGACCGCGTCTCGCTGGCGACGAAATAGGAGCGGACCCGGGTGCGGATGTCCCGGCTCTTGCCGACGTAGAGGGCGCGTCCCTGGCCGTCGCGGAAGATGTAGACGCCGGGCTTGCGGGGAAGCGGCTCGGCGAGATGGCGCTTGCGCCGCTGCGCCTGACTCACCTGGTGGGTGAAGGTGCGCAGCTCGTCCAATGACTGCACGCCGAGCGGGCCGAGCCGCTCGATCAGCGCGTGCAGCACGTCGACGGTCGCCCGCGCGTCGGCGAGCGCACGGTGCGTCGGGGTGGTGCGGGCACCGAGCAGCGCGGCGAGGGTGGCCAGCCGGCAGTTGGGCACCTCGTCGCGGGTCAGCACCCGTCGGGCGAGCACGGCCGTGTCGACGGAGCGGAACGCCGGCCAGGGATAGCCGGTCTGCGCGCTGGCGGCGCGCAGGAATCCGAGATCGAACGGCGCGTTGTGGGCGACCAGCACCGCCCCCCGGGCGAACTCCAGGAACGCCTGGCAGGACCGCCTCGATCCGCGGTGCGCTGGCCACCATCGTCTCGGTGATGCCGGTGAGCACCGAGATGAACGGCGGAATCGCCGCAGCCGGGATCGACGAGGGTGGCGAACTCGCCGAGCACCTCGCCGCCACGGACCTTGACGGCGCCGATCTCGGTGATCGCGCAGTCGCTCGGTGAGCCGCCGGTGGTCTCCAGGTCGACGACCACGAACGTCACCTCGCGGAGCGGTTCGCCGAGCTCGTCGAAGGATGCCTGGACGAACTGCCGACCGACCCGAGAGGTGGCCGGTGCGCTCATGTCGGCGACGCTAGGCGCCCGGTACGACGAAACCCCGGTGCCGCGCCGGGGGTACCCGGCCGGTGCGCGCCGCGTCCGGCCCCGTGCCGTACGCGACGCAACTACCCTCAGGGCACTGACCGAACCGGAGGTTCCGCGTGCCCGTCCCCGCTTCCGTGCTTGCCGAGAACCCGTGTCTGCGGTGAGCGACGAGTGCTCGATCGTGCTGCCCGAGCCGGTTCGTGCTCGGGTGGTGGCACTCGCCTCGGAGACGGTCGGCCTGCTCCCCCCGGACGAGGTTCCGCCGACGCTGCGGGCGGTGGCGCGCTTCACCCCGAACAAGCGACGCCGGCTCGCCGGCACCCTGCTGGCGGCCGCGCTCGAGACCCAGCCGGACTTCCGGGGCCGGGTCGTCGAGCATGCGCGGGACGTCCTCCCAGAGGTGAGCGAGGCGGTGGAGGGCGGCCGGTCCCTCCCCGCGGCCGACCCGATCGAGGTGGCGGCGATCTCCTATCTGATCCGGTCCGACGGATGGGTCGAGGACGTCGACCGGGCCCGGGAAGCCGTGCGGGAGCGGGCCGACGAGGAATCCACCCGTGAGCGCGACCAGATCGTGGAGCGGCTGCACGGCGAGACGACGCACGCGCGCGACCGGGTGCGCCAGGCCCGCGACGAGGCGGCTGCGGCCCGCGCCGAGGCGGACGCGTTGCGTCGTCACGTGCGCAGCCTGACCGGACAGATGCGCCGCGCCGAGCGCGAGCGGGACGAGGCGCTCGCCGCCACCGAGGCGGACCGGCAGCGGTCCGAGTCCGCCGAGGCCGACACCGCTGCCGAGTTGCGCCGGCTCCGCGGTCGGGTCGAGGAGCTCTCCCGCGCCGCGGACGCCGCCCGGCGGAGCGCGCGCGCGGCCAGGGATGCCGACGACGCGCGGCTGTGGCTTCTCGTGGAAACGCTTTCCGGCGCCGCGCGCGGGCTTCGTGAGGAGTTGGGTCTGCGCCCGACCGACCGTCGGCCGGCCGACGACGTCGCCGCCGGAGGTCCGCAGACCGGTGCCAGCTATGACGGCGGGCCGGTCGACCTCGACCGGCTGCTGTCCCTCCCGCGCGTGCACCTCGTCGTCGACGGCTACAACGTGACCAAGACCGGCTACGGCGACCTCCCCCTGGACAGTCAGCGGGACCGGTTGACCCGCGGGCTCGGTGGCATCGCCGCGCGCACCGGGGCCGAGGTCACCTGCGTCTTCGACGGGGCGAAGCGGCCGCCGGTCATGCCGCCGGCGCCGCGCGGGGTGCGGGTGCTCTTCAGCGACCCGGGGGTGCTGGCCGACGACGTCATCGCCCGCCTCGTGGCCGCGGAGCCGTCCGGCCGCCCGGTCGTGGTGGTCTCGTCCGACGGCGAGGTCGCGGCCGCCGCCCGCCGGTCCGGCGGCTATCCCGTGCCGGCGGCGGTTCTCGTCCGTCGGCTGGACCGCGGCTGAGACCGCTCTCCCGGACGCCCTCGGGGCGACGCGGCCGAAATTGTCGGTACCCCCTCCTACGGTCGCCTTACCGGTCCCAGAGGTGGCCGCAGGAGGGTGGTGTCGGATGCTCATCGATTGCGATCAGTGCGCGATGCGGGACGTGGCGTGCGACGACTGCATCGTCAGCGTGTTGCTCGGCCCACCGGCGGGCGCCACCGCGGCGGCGTCGGTGTCGACGCCGGAGCGCGGTGTCGGTCCGTCGGCGATCGCCTGGGCCCGGCGGGGAATCGAGTTCGATCGGCGCGAGCGGGACGCCATCAAGGCTCTGGTCGACGGTGGACTCATCGCTTCGTTCGACGTGGCCTACATCACACATGACGACGGATTCCGGCTGTGGAGTAGCCAGACTGCGACCGACCGTCGCCATGCCGTCGGCTGATCCGCCGCCGGCACGGCTGATAACGGATCGATTGCAAAAAGTCCTGGAGAATGTTTGTCGAATCAACGTCGGTGCCCCTAATCTGTCCGGGACCTTCTCCGGATGTCTGCCGTCGGCAAGCGATGGCACCGGCAGGTCACCGCCGAGTTGAGATCCGACCACGTCGGATGTTGAGCCGGGGACCCACCGCAACACTGGGGTGAATCGGAGTCGCGACAGCGATGCCGTAGGGCAGCTTCCCAGCCCGAACCCGTCAGCTAACCCGGTAGGCGGTATGCGAGGAAGAAGGAGAGCCGCCGTCCGTGGCGCCCTCACGACACATCCGCAGACCTGTCCAACTCGCCGCCGCAGCCGTGGCCGCCGTCCTTCTGGTGCTGTGCCTCCCCGGCACCGGTGGCGCAACACCCGGTTCGGCCGCAAAGACGCCCGCCCCGAAGACCTCGAAACAGGCGCGGTCGCAGATCCTCGTCCTGGGCCGTCAACTCGACGCCACCAGCGAGAAGTACAACGCCGCCCGGATCACCCTGACCCGGCGGCAGCACCAGGCCGCCGCCGCCCGGGAAGCGCTCGCCAGGGTCAACTCCCGGCTGCGCACCCTGCAGGGTGAGGTCAAGACCATCGCGGTCTCGTCCTACCAGAGCGGCCAGCTGGGCTCGTTCTCGTCGTTCGTCGGCAGCAAGTCGCCGCAGGCGTTCCTCGACAAGCTCAGTGCGCTCGACGTCATCTCGCACAAGCAGGCGACGGTGCTCAAGTCGCTGGCGGCGGCGAGGGTCGATGCGCAGAAGGCCAAGCGCGCTTCCGACCGCGCAGTCGCGGCGGCCCGAAAGACCACCGCCGAGTTGAAGTCCACCAAGGCGTGGATGGTTCAGAAGATGGCGCATCTGCGCGCCCTGCTGGCCAAGCTCACCGCAAAGGAGCGGGCAGCGCTCTTCGCCGCCCAGCAGCGGGCGGCGGCCGCCAAGGCCGCGGCCGAACGCCGGGCGGCCGCCGAGCGGGCGAGCCGGAGCGTGACCCGGCAGGCTCCGCAGGCGGCACCCGCGCCGGCACCGGCCGCACAGCCGGCGCCCAACCCCGCACCGGCACCGGTCGGGTCGTCGAGCGGGGCCGCCCAGGCCGTCGCCGTCGCCAAGGCCCAGATCGGCAAGCCCTACGTGTGGGGCGCCGCCGGTCCGGACTCCTTCGACTGCTCGGGCCTGATGGTCTACGCCTGGCAGGCCGCCGGCGTGAGCCTTCCGCACTCGAGTTCGGCGCAGTACGACGTCGGCACCCACGTGTCGGAGAGCGACCTGCAGCCCGGCGACCTGGTGTTCTACTACAGCCCGATCAGCCACGTCGGGATGTACATCGGCAACGGCCAGATCGTCAACGCGCCGGAGCCCGGCGAGAACGTGAAGGTCGTGGGCGTGAACGACGCGCCGTACGCCGGAGCGACCCGGGTCGGGTAGCGGTTTCCCCTCGTCGGAGGGTCGCGGTGGGTGAGGCACCGCGACCCTCCGATTCTTTTCGGCCGCCGCCCGGTCCTCTCCCGGACCGGGCCGGGCGGGACCGAGACGGACGTACCATGCCCAAGTGAGTGGCAGGGGGGACTTCGTGGCTCGTCGACGTCGGCTGGTCGTCGTCCTTGCGGTGCTGATCGCGCTCGAACTGTCCATCGGCGGTGTCGCCTCCCAAATCGGCTCGCACCACGCCCGCGAGTCCACCTCGGCGAGCCCGACGCCGCCTGCGCCCACCCCGCGGGTCGACGCCCGCCCGACCACACCGGTGTCCGGCGGTGCCGTCGGAAGCACGCCGGCGGCCGCGGCGCGGACCGTGCTGGCGCGGCGCGCCGACGCCCTGCTGCACCGTGACCGTGCGGCCTTCCTGTCCACGGTCGACCCCCGTCAGCCTCTGCTGCTGGCCGCCCAGGCGAGGCTCTTCGACAACCTGGCCCAGGTGCCGCTGGCGGCCTGGAGCTACCGGCTCGACCCGTCGGCGCCGTTGTCGGTGGCCGGTCACCGGTTCGCTCACTACGGCGGCCGGGTCTGGGCCGCCCAGGTGGACCTGCACTACGCGCTCCGTGGCGGCGACGTGGTGCCGACCGACCGGCCGCAGTATCTGACGTTCGTCCGCCACGGCCGGTCCTGGTATCTCGCCGGTGACGACGACTTCGCCGCCCAGGGCAAGCCGAGCTGGCGGGGGATCTGGGACTTCGGACCGGTCGTCGTCGTGCGCACCGCCGACAGCCTGGTGCTGGCCCACCCGGACTTCACGCGACCGGCCGGCACCCTGGCACACGTGGTCCAGAACGCCATCCCGCAGGTGGACGCGGTCTGGGGCACCAGCTGGACCCGGCGCGTGGTCGCCCTGCTGCCCGACTCCCAGCAGGAGATGGCCGACCTGGTCGGGGGGCATCTCGACCTCGCGCACATCGCCGCGGTGGCGACGGCCGACTTCACCGACACCGAGGACGGAGTGGTGCGCGGCCAGCGGGTCGTGGTCAACCCGACGACGCTCGACACCTTCGGGACCGTGGCCGGCCAGATCGTGCTGCGGCACGAGATCACCCATGTCGCGACCCGGGCCGTCACCGGTGCCGCCACGCCCACCTGGTTGGCCGAGGGGTTCGCCGATTACGTCGGCTATCGCGACAGCGGCGTCGCGGTGCAAGTGGCCGCCCGTGACCTGCGCGCGGAGATCCGGTCCGGCTCCCTGCCCACGGCGCTTCCCACCTACCGCGACTTCAGCGGGTCCAACCCGCGGCTCTCGGCGGTCTACCAGGAGTCGTGGATGGCCTGCCGCCTGATCGCGCGGGATGCCGGCGAGGCCGGTCTGGTGCGCTTCTACCGGCTGGTCGGCCGTGGTGCCGGCAACCCGGTCGCGGTCGTCGACCGGGCGTTGCGGGCGGTGATAGGCGTCGGCTACGACGACTTCGTCGTCGCCTGGCGGGCCTACCTCGCCTCGGAGCTGTCGTGAGGACACTGGTCGTCACCAACGACTTCCCGCCGCGGACCGGCGGCATCCAGACCTTCGTGCTCGAGCTCGCGATCCGGCAGGCCCCCGACTCGGCTGGTGGTCTACGCGCCCCACTGGCCCGGCTCGGCGGCGTTCGACGCGGCCTGCCGTTCCCGGTGGTGCGCCATCCCGGACGGCTCATGCTGCCGGTCCCGTCCGTCGCGCGCCGGGCCGGCCAGGTCGCGCGGGCCGAGCGGTGCTCGACAGTGTGGTTCGGCGCGGCCGCGCCCGCTGGGGCTGCTCGCGCCGGGCGCTGCGCCGGGTGGGCGTCGAGCGCGTCGTGGCCTCGACCCACGGGCACGAGGCCGGCTGGGCCCGGCTGCCCGGTGCCCGGCAGGCCCTGCGCAGGATCGGCCGGTCCGCCGACGTCGTGACCTACCTCGGTCGATTACACCGGACGGCGGCTCGAACCGGTTCTCGCCGGTGGCGCCCGCATGGTGCAGTTCCGCCCGGCGTCGACACGACCGTCTTCCACCCCGACGTCGACGGCGCACCGGTACGCCGGCGGCTCGGGTTGGCCGGCCGCCCCACGATCGTCTGCGTCTCGCGCCTGGTTCCGCGCAAGGGCCAGGACATCCTGATCCGCGCGCTGCCGACGATCGCCGCGATGGTCCCCGGGGCGGCCCTGCTCATCGTGGGCGGCGGCCCGGACATGCCCCGGTTGCAGCGCCTCGCGGTCACGACCGGTGTCGCCGACGACGTCGTGTTCACCGGGTCGGTGCCGTACGAGGAGCTGCCCGCCCACTACGCGGCCGGCGACGTGTTCGCCATGCCGTGCCGGTACCCGGCACGCGGGGTTCGATGTCGAGGGCCTCGGGATCGTCTATCTCGAGGCGTCGGCCGTCGGCCTGCCGGTCGTGGTCGGGGACTCCGGTGGCGCACCGGACGCGGTCCACGACGGGGAGACCGGTTACGTGGTCGACGGCCGGTCCCCGGCACGGGTGGCGGCGGTGATCGGACGGTTGCTCGCCGACCCCGAAGAGTCCCGGGCGATGGGCCGCCGCGGCCGGGCCTGGGTCGAGGCGAACTGGCGCTGGGAGGTACTCGCCGGTCGGCTCGGCGAGCTCCTCGCGGGGTAGTCCCGCACCGGCCGGACCGGCTCCTCAGCCGTAGAGGGCGCTGAAGTCCTCGACGTGGCGCTCCAGGACGAGGCTGCGCTTGAGTTTCAACGACGGGGTCAGCTCACCGGTCTCGACGGTGAAGTCCTCGGAGACGATCCGGAACTTGCGGATCCCCTCGGCCCGCGACACCGCCGCGTTGACCTGGTCGACTGCCCGTTGGATCTCGGCGTTGAGGTCCGGGTCGTCGCGCAGGCTGGCCGCGGTGGCGTCGGCCGGCTTGCCGTGGCTGTCCCGCCACGCCGGGAGTGCGTCCGGGTCGAGCGTGATCAGCGCGCCGACGAACGGCTTGTTGTCGCCCACGACCATGCATTGGCTGATCAGCGGGTGTGCCCGCAGCCGGTCCTCGAGCGGCGCCGGTGAGACGTTCTTGCCGCCGGCGGTGACGATGAGCTCCTTCTTGCGGCCGGTGATGCGCAGGAAGCCGTCGTCGTCGAGCGATCCGATGTCGCCGGTGCGGAACCAGCCGTCGGAGCGGGCCTGCTGCGTCGCCTCGTCGTTCTGCCAGTACCGGGAGAAGATCACGTCGCCCTTGAGCAGGATCTCGCCGTCGTCGTCGATCCGCACGCTGACGCCGGGGATGGGGCGGCCCACCGTGCCGATCTTCACCGCCCCCTCGAGGTTGAGGCAGCAGGCGGCGGTGCTCTCGGTCAGCCCGTAGCCCTCGTAGACCGAGAGCCCGATACCGCGGAAGAAGTGCCCGAGCCGGGTGCCAAGCGGGGCGCCGCCGGAGATCGCCGCCGTGCACCGACCGCCGAGAGCGGCCCGCAGCCGGGAGTAGACGAGGTGGTCGAAGAGCCGGTGCTGCACGCCCAGCAGCGCCGACGCGTGGCCGTCGTCCAGCGATTGGCTGTAGCGGACCGCGACGCGTTCGGCGGCGTCGAAGATCCGGCCCTTGCCCTCGAGGTGGGCCCGCTGCTTCGCCGTGTTGTAGACCTTCTCGAACACCCTCGGCACGGCGAGGATGAACGTCGGCTGGAACTCCCGTAGGTCCTCGAGCAGGTTCTTCACGTCGGCGGTGTGGCCGAGCCGCGCCTTGGCGTAGACGGCGCCGCACTGGATGACCCGGCCCAGCACGTGCGCGATCGGCAGGAACAGCAGTGTGGCGGCCCCCGGCCGGAACAGCGGGTGCAGACCGCCGGTGGCGATCATCACCTCGGCGAGCAGGTTGCGCTGGGTGAGTTCGCAGCCTTTCGGCCGGCCGGTGGTGCCACTGGTGTAGATGATCGTCGCCAGGTCGTCGGTCGCGACGGCGCGGCGTCGCTGCTCCACCTCGCGGTCGGAGACGTCGGTCCCGCCGGTCGTCAGGGCGGCCACGCCGCCGCTCTCGATGGTCCAGACCTGCCGCAGCTTCGGCAGGTCGTCGGTGACCGAGGCGACGATCTCGGCATGCGCCGCTGTCTCGACGACGGCGGCAACCGCACCCGAGTCGCCGAGCGTCCAGCGCACCTGGTCGGCGCTGGAGGTCTCGTAGATCGGCACCGAGATCGCCCCGGCCGTCCAGATCGCGTAGTCGAGCAGCGTCCACTCGTAGCGGGTCGCCGACATCACCGCGACCCGGTCGCCCGCGCCGATGCCGGCCGCCAGCAGACCCTTGGCGACGCCGGTCACCTCGGCCGCGAAATCCGCGGCGGTGACGTCGACCCAGCGGCCCCCGCGGCGGCGGCTGAACGACACCAGGTCGGGGTCGGACGCCGCATGGTCGAATACCGCGTCGGTGAGCCGGGCGTCGTCGGGGACGGTGACCGCCGGTGGGGCGGAGAACTCGCGCACCGTTGACCTCTCTTCGAACGTCGGGACCAGAATCGGTGCCTGTCCTGTTCACCCTGCCATGCCACGGCCACGGACAGGTGTACAGCTGGCATCCTGGGCCCGTGCCGCAGGTCGACCTGATCGACGAGACCTTCGTGTCGGCCGGCCCGGACCGGCTCGCCCCGGTGATCCACGACCATCGGCGGTGGCCGGTGTGGTGGCCGGATCTTCGTCTCACGGTCTCCGAGGACCGCGCCGAACAGGGGCTCCGCTGGCTGGTGGACGGGCCGTTCGTCGGCACCATGGAGGTGTGGATCGAGCCGGTCGCCCTCGGCTCGGTCGCGCACTACTACCTCCGGGTGAACCCGGCCGCGGGCCGGGCGCTGTCCGCCCGGCAGTCGGCGAAAGAGGTGGAGCGGCGTGCCCGGCGGGCCAAGCAGGTGTTCTGGACGATCGCCGACGAACTCGACTCCGGCGGATCCGCGGGCGACCCGTAGGGTCGGATGATGCGCGTCCACGTGGTCTCCGATGTGCACGGCCAGGCCGACGCGCTGGCCCGGGCCGGGGCTGGTGCCGACGCGCTGGTCTGCCTCGGTGACCTGCTCTGCTACGTCGACTACGCCGATCATTCCGCCGGCGTCATGGGCGGCCTGTTCGGGCCCGAGACGGTGTCCCGGTTCGTCGAGCTGCGGACCGCGCAGCGCTTCGACGAGGCCTCGGCCCTGATGCGGTCCCAGTGGGAGACGCTCGACGCCGACCGCGAGACCGTCATCGAGGACGCCGTACGCCGGCAGTACGCCGCGTTGTTCGCCGCCATGCCCGACCCGACCTACGCGACCTACGGCAACGTCGACCTGCCCCGGCTGTGGCCGGAGTTCGCCCGCGACGGCGTGCATGTGCTGGACGGTCAGACGGCGACCCTCGACGGCCGGGTGTTCGGCTTCGTGGGTGGCGGGCTGCCGACGCCCTACCGCACGCCGTACGAGCGCACCGAGGAGGAGTACGCCGAGAAGGTGGCCGCGCTCGGCGCCGTCGATGTGCTCTGCGCGCACATCCCGCCGGCGGTGCCCGAGCTTGTCTACGACGTCGTCGCCCGCAGATTCGAGCGGGGCAGCGATGCGGTGCTCGACGCGATCCGCGACACGCAGCCGGAGCTCGTGCTCTTCGGGCACGTGCACCAACCGCTGCAGGCGCGGATCCGGATCGGACGCACCGAATGCATCAACGTGGGGCACTTCCGGGGCCGGGGCACGCCGTACGTCCTGTCCTGGTGAGGGCGCCCGGTAGCCTGCCCGCATGGCCGACCCGTCCCAGCAGTCCATCGTCATCGACGCCGCGCCGGCCGACGTCATGGCGGTGATCGCGGATTTCCCGGCGTACCCGCAGTGGGCCGGTTCGGTGAAGACCTGCGACGTGCAGGACGTCTATCCGGACGGGCGCGGCGAGACCGTGCATTTCGTCATCGACGCCGGGATGGTCAAGGACGACTACATCCTGCGCTACGACTGGTCCGACGACAGCGTGGTGTCATGGGAGCTGGTGCGCGGCCAGTTGCAGAAGGCGCAGCACGGCTCCTACCGGCTGATCCCCGAGGGCGGGTCCACCCGCGTCACCTACACGCTCGCCGTCGACCTCAACGTGCCGATGCTCGGTCTGCTCCGGCGCAAGGCCGAGAAGGTCATCATGGATACGGCGTTGAAGGAGCTCAAGCGACGGGTCGAAGGCTGACCGCGCGCCGCTGCCTTCCCCAGACCCTTGATCACGAGGGGATCTGCGTGCGACACGCCGGAGGAAACTCCTCTTGATCGAGGGCGGGGGCGCATATTGCGTTGTGCGCGGCATCGGACGTTGCATGCACTCTCGGTAGGCTGGTGCGGACCGGATGCAACCGAGAGGTCGTCGTCGAGATGCGAGTTCTGCTGTTCACCGGCAAGGGCGGTGTGGGCAAGACGACCGCCGCCGCGGCGACCGCTGCGCTGGCCGCCCGACGGGGCCACAAGACACTGGTGCTTTCCACCGACCAGGCCCACTCGCTGGCCGATACTTTGGGCACACCGCTGTCGGCCGTGCCCACCGAAATCGAACCGGGGCTCTCCGGTGTCCAGGTCGACGTGCAGGCGCGGTTCGAAGCGACCTGGAGTGGAGTGCAGGCCTGGTTGACCGGGCTGTTCGCCCGCGGCGGTGCCGACGGCCTGCTCGCCGAGGAGCTGTCCGTGCTCCCCGGCGCCGACGAGTTGATGGCGCTGCTCGAGGTGCGCGACCAGGTGGCCGGCGGGCAGTTCGACGTCGTCGTCGTCGACTGCGCGCCGACCGCCGAGACGCTGCGCCTGCTGGCGCTGCCGCAGGCCCTCGGCTGGTACGTCGAGCGGGTCTTCCCGACCCATCGCCGGGTCGTCCGGACGATCCGCCCGGTGCTGCACGGGATGGGCGCCGCCGACGGGATGCCCGACGATGCCGTGTTCGAGGCGGCGGCGCGGCTGCACGCGGACCTGGCCGAGGTGCAGGCGCTGCTCACCGACCCGGCGATCACCTCTGTACGCCTCGTCCTCACCCCGGAGTCGGTGGTGGTCGCGGAGGCGCGACGCACCTACACCGCGCTCGCGTTGTACGGCTACCCGGTCGACGCGGTGATCGCCAACCGCATCGTCCCCGGTGGGGACGACCCGTGGCGGGCCGCGTGGGCGGCGAGCCAGAGCACCCAGTTGGAAGAGGTGGCGGAGTCCTTCACCGGCCTGCCGGTGCACCGCGCGCCGTACCGCGCCGCCGAGCCGATCGGACTGGCCGCCCTGACGGAGGTCGCCGAGGACCTCTATGGCGCCGCCGATCCGCTCGCCTTCTCTGCGCCCGCCGACGGGACGACGGTGCTGGCCGAGGGCGAGGAGTACGTGCTGTCCCTGCCGCTGCCGTTGGCCGAACTCGGCGACCTCGACCTCGCCCGCAGCGGCGACGAGCTGATCCTGACCGTCGGTGGCCGCCGCCGCCTGCTCGCCCTCCCCAGCGGCCTGCGGCGGTGCGTGGTGGCGGGCGCGACCCTGGCCGACGGCCGGCTTCAGGTGCGGTTCCGTCCCGACCCGCAGGTGTGGCGGACATGACCGGCCCGGCCGGGGACGACGTACCCACCGGCAGCCTGGCCGAGGAGGCGGCGCGGCTCGTGGCCGCCGCACAGGAGTGGCTGCGCAACGCCACCGCTCCGGCCGGCGTTACCGGCGAGGTCGACGCCGCCGGGACGTGCCGCTACTGTCCCGTGTGCCAGCTGGTCGCGGCGCTGCGGGACGGGCACCCCGAGCTGGTCGAACGCGTCGGCGAGCTCACCGCGGCGCTGCTCGCCGCCGTACACACGGCGTTCGAGACGGCGACCGGACCCTCCGGACCACCCCGCTCGCCGGTCCAGCACATCCGGGTCGACGGACAGGAGAGCATGTGAGGTTGAGCGTCGGTGTCGACATCGGCGGCACGAAGGTCGCCGCCGGTGTGGTCGACGAGAAGGGCAACATCGTCGAGCACCTGCGGCGGGCGACCCCTACCGAACACGTCATCGAGACCGAGAACGTCATCGCGGACGTGGTCGCGGAGCTCCGGTCCCGGCACGACGTCGTCGCGGTCGGCATCGGGGCGGCCGGATGGATCGCCTCGGACCGGGCGACCGTGCTCTTCTCCCCGCACCTCGCCTGGCGCAACGAGCCGCTGCGCGACGCACTGTCCGAGCGCGTCGGCCTGCCGGTGACGGTCGAGAACGACGCCAACGCGGCGGCGTGGGCGGAGTACCGGTTCGGCGCCGCCGTCGACGAGCCGGTGGTGGCCTGCGTGACGCTGGGCACGGGCATCGGCGGGGGACTGGTCGTGGCCGGCACGTTGTTCCGCGGGGCCTACGGCGTGGCCGGGGAGTGGGGCCACATGTGCATGGTCCCCGGCGGGCGCCGGTGCGCGTGCGGCAACCGCGGGTGCTGGGAGATGTACGCCAGCGGTACGGCGCTCGCGCGCGACGCCCGCGAGCTCGCGGAGGTCTCGCCGGTGGCCGCCCACCGGCTGCTGCAGCTGGTCGACGGCGATCCGACCCGGCTCACCGGCCAGGAGGTGCAGGCGGCCGCCCGCGAGGGTGACCCGGCGGCGGTGGAGATCTTCACGGCGATGGGCCGTCGGCTCGGGCAGGGCATCGCCGATCTCGCCGCCGTGCTCGACCCGAGCTGCGTGGTGATCGGTGGCGGCGTGTGCGAGGCCGGCGACCTGCTGCTCAACCCGAGCCGGGAAGCCTTCGGGGAGACGCTGACCGGGCGCGGTTTCCGGCCCGCGCTGCGGATCGAGCTGGCCCGCTTCGGTGCCGGCGCGGGTCTGGTCGGCGCCGCCGACCTCGCCCGCCGCCGCGTCTGAGCGCCGCCCACTCCCATGATCGTGATCGGATTTCGCCGCGAAACGCCGTGCGGATCCGATCACGATCATGAGCATGGGTGGTGCGGGGAGGGTACCGGCGGGCTGGAGATCCGACGGCGTCAGCGGCCGAGGAGGGTGAGTTCGAAGGCGTACAGGGACGCCCGGTACAGGTGGCTGGCGTACTCGATGATCCGGCCGGTGTCGTCGTACGTCGTGCGGGTCATCGACAACAGCGGGGCGCTGCGCCGCTCGCCGAGCAGCCGCGCTTCGGCCGCGGTGGCCGTGCGGGCGCCGATGTTCTGGGTGGCCAGGCGCAGCCGGACGCCGGAGGCGCGCAGCAACTCGTAGAGGCCGTGGTCGGCCAGCGCCTCCGTGGTCAGGTCGGCGACCCCGGTCGGCAGGTAGTTGCGCATCAGCGCGAGCGGCTCGTCCTGGGCGAAGCGCAGCCGCTCGACGGCGCGGACCGGCGCCCCCTCGGGCACGTTGAGGGCGAGCGCCACCGGGCCCGGGGCGGGCACGACGGTGTGGGAGAGCACATCGGTACGCGGCCGCTGGTTGGCGGCCGAGAGGTCGTCGTAGAGGCTGGTCAGCTCGATCGATCGGCGCACCTTGGTGTGCACGACCTGGGTCCCGACCCCGCGCTTGCGCACCAGCAGGCCCTCCTCGACGAGGTGCTGGATCGCCCGCCGCATCGTCGGCCGGGACAGCCCCAGCCGGTCGGCGAACGCCACCTCGTTAGGGAGCCGGCTGCCCGGCGGAAGCTCACCGACCTCGATCGCCTGTTCCAACTGCCGGGCGACCTGGTAGTAGAGCGGAACGGGGCTCGCGCGGTCGAGGGAGATCGTCGGCGCCGGCTGTGCCATGGCTGACCTCGCGCGGGTGCGGATCGGGGGGGTGAAGTAAAACACGCCCGCCGGACTAAGTCAGTATGTCAGGACAAAGTGTTGACAACGATCGCGGTCCGCTGCTCGAATCGCGGGACACGCCACTGGGGAGACACAGATGCGCATCGGGCTGTTGGGTGCCGGCCGGATCGGGGCCTTCCATGGCGCCGTCCTCCGCCGTCATCCGGACGTCGACGAGCTCGTGATCGGTGACGCCGACGCCGGCCGGGCCGCGGCGTTGGCCGAGCAGTTGGACGGCGCCGCCGTCGCCGACGTCGGGGCGGTGCTGGGCGCCGGGCTCGACGGCGTCGTGATCGCCACCGCGACCTCCGCGCACGCCGAACTGGTCGTCCGCGCCGCCGACAAGGGCGTCCCCGCGTTCTGCGAGAAGCCGATCGCCCTCGACATTGAGGGCACCACCGCCGTGCTGGCGCGGGTCGCCGCCACCGGGATCCCGCTGCACGTGGGTTTCCAACGTCGCTTCGACCCGGACTACCTCGCCGCGCGGGAGTCGGTCAGCTCCGGTCGGTTGGGCGAGATCTACACCATCCGGATGCTCGGCTGCGACAAGGAACCGCCACCGGCCGACTACGTCCCGACGTCGGGCGGCATCTTCCGCGACCTGCACATCCACGACTTCGACGCGCTGCGGTTCGTCACCGGCCACGAGGTCGACGAGGTCTTCGCCTTCGGCGCCAACCGCGGAGCCGAGTTCTTCCGCCGGTACGGCGACTCCGACGCGACCGCGATCGCGCTGCGCCTCGACGACGGCACTCCGGTGACCCTCTCCGGAGCCCGGCAGAACCCGGCCGGCTACGACGTCCGCATGGAGCTGTCCGGGTCCGCAGGCACGCTCGCCCTCGGCCTCCACGAGCGGACTCCGCTCCAGGCGGCCCGCGACGGCGTCGACCGGCGCGGTCGCGCGCCCTACGGCGGGTTCCTGGACCGGTTCGCCGACGCCTACATAGCGGAGCTGTCGGCGTTCCTCGACGTAATACGCGGCCGGATCCCCAGCCCGTGCACGGGATCGGACGCGCTGGAGGCCCTCTACGTCGCCGAGGCGGCCCAGCGGTCGGCCGACGAGGGCCGGCCGGTGCGGGTCGAGGAGGTACGCGCATGAAGGACCTGACGCGGGTGGCGGGAGCCCCGATCTCGTGGGGTGTCTGCGAGGTGCCCGGATGGGGCCATCAGATGAGCCCGGACCGGGTGCTCGCCGAGATGCACCAGGTCGGGCTGACCGCCACCGAGTTCGGCCCGGACGGCTTCCTGCCCGCCGCGGCACCGGAGCGGGCCGACGTGCTGCGCGTCCACAAGCTGGCCCCGGTCGGCGGATTCGTACCGGCCGTCCTGCACGTCGACGGACGCGACCCGGTCGCCGAGCTGGGTCCGGTCCTGGCGACGTTCGCCGACGCCGGCGCCCGCACTGTCGTGCTGGCTGCCGATTCCGGCCTCGTCGGGTACGACGAGCGGACCGAGCTCGACGACGCGGCGTGGCGCCGGCTGTGCGCCAACCTCGACGCGCTGGCCGTTGCGGCGGCGGACCGCGGCCTGACCGCGAGCCTGCACCCGCACGTCGGCACGGTCGTGGAGTCGGCGACCGACGTGGCCCGCGTGCTCGACGGCAGCACCGTGCCGCTGTGCCTGGACACCGGCCATCTGATGATCGGGGGGACCGACCCGGCCGAGCTCGCCCGCGCCGTACCCGACCGCATCGCGCACGTGCACCTGAAGGACGTCGACTCGGCGCGCGCGGACAAGGTCGCCGCCGGCGCCGCGACCTACACCGCGATGGTCGCCGACGGCATCTACCGCCCGCTGGGGCAGGGTGACGTCGACGTGGCGGGTATTGTCGCCGCACTGGAATCCGCGGGCTACCGGGGCTGGTACGTCATGGAGCAGGACACCGTCCTCGACGCCGAACCCGCCGACGGCGCGGGGCCGATCGCCGACGTCGGCGCGAGCATCGACTTCCTCCGCGGTCTCGGAGCGGCCGATGGCTGACGACGCCTTCGACGTCATCACGATGGGCCGGGTCGGGGTCGACATCTACCCCGAGCAGATCGGGGTGCCATTGCCCGACGTCACCTCGTTCGGCAAATTCCTCGGCGGCAGCGCCACCAACGTCGCGGTCGCGGCTGCCCGCCTCCGCCGTCGTACGGCGTTGGTGACCCGCACCGGCGAGGACCCGTTCGGGGAATACATCCACCGGGCGCTGGGCGAATTCGACGTGGACGACCGTTGGGTGAGCGCCGTTCCGGCGTACCCGACGCCAGTGACATTCTGCGAGATCTTCCCGCCGGACCACTTCCCGATCTACTTCTACCGCTACCCCAAGGCGCCGGACCTCGAGATCCACGTCGACGAGCTCGACCTCGACGCGATCCGGGCTGCCGGTGTCTTCTGGACCACCGGCACCGGGCTCTCCGAGGAGCCCAGCCGCGCGGCGACCCTCGCGGCGCTCGCCGTCCGGGAGCACGCGTCCCACACCGTGCACGACCTCGACCACCGGCCGATGTTCTGGGCGTCGGTCGAGGAGGCGCGGCGCCGGCAGCGGGAGGCGCTGGCCCATGCGACGGTCGCGGTCGGCAACCTCGACGAGGTCGAGGTCGCCGTCGGCACCCACGACCCGGACGCCGCCGCCGACGCGCTGCTCGACCTCGGGGTCGAGATCGCCGTCGTCAAGCAGGGCCCGCGCGGGGTCCTCGGACGCAGCCGCAAGGAGTCCGTCGTCGTCCCGCCGGTGCCGGTCGACGTGGTCAACGGGCTCGGCGCCGGCGACGCGTTCGGCGGGGCGCTGGCGCACGGCCTGCTGGCCGGGTGGTCGCTCGAGCGGACCCTGCGGTTCGCCAACGCTGCCGGGGCGCTGGTCGCCTCCCGGCTCGCCTGCTCGGCGGCCATGCCCTACGAGGACGAGGTGCTGGCCCTGCTGTCCGAGCAAGCCGGTCCGGGCGAGGAGGCGCGGCATGCCTGAGGACTGGCTGGGGCGGATCCTCGAGACCCGTGTCCGGCGGCCGGACGCCGTCGCCGCTGCGGCCACCGCCCGCCGGCCGGCGTCGCTCGGCGATATCGACCGGCTGCTCGTGGTCGCGGCCGACCACCCCGCTCGCGGAGCGCTCGCCAGCGGCGGCGACCCGATGGCGATGGGGAGCCGGATCGACCTGATCGACCGGCTGCTGGTCGCGCTCGCCCGGCCCGGGGTCAACGGCGTTCTGGCCACGGCCGACGTGCTCGAGGACCTGCTGCTGCTCGGCGCACTGGACGACAAGCTCGTCTTCGGGTCGATGAACCGCGGCGGGCTGGCCGGTGCCGTGTTCGAGCTCGACGACCGGTTCACCGGTTACGACGCCGCCACCGTCGACGCGCGCGGCTTCGACGGGGGCAAGATGCTGCTGCGCATCGCCCTCGACGACCCGGGTACGGCGGCGACGCTGCAGGCCTGCGCCGCGGCCGTCGACGCGCTGGCGCGCCGACGGCGGATCGCGATGGTCGAACCGTTCTGGACCAGGCGGGTCGACGGCCGGCTGGTCACCGACCTGAGTGCCGACGCGATGGTCCGGGCGATCGCGGTGGCGTCCGGACTCGGTGCGACGTCGGCATACACCTGGCTGAAGGTTCCGGTGGTGGAGGACATGGACCGCGTGCTGGCGGCGTCGACGCTTCCCGCCCTGCTGCTCGGCGGCGACACCAACAACGACCCGGGGGAGACGTTTCTGCGCTGGCGCAAGGCGCTCGCGCTGCCGACCGTGCGTGGCCTGGTCGCCGGCCGTAGCCTGCTGTATCCGACCGACGGGGACGTCGCGGCGGCCGTCGACGGGGCGGCGGCCCTGCTGTGACCGACCACTACCTGCCTGCGCGGTCCACGGCGGCCGGACCGCTCTCCGCGGTGATTACCCCCGAGCGGGCCGGCTGGGTCTACTCCGGGCTGCGGATGCTCGACCTCGCCGCCGGCGGCCGGCACGAGTTCGTCACCGGCGAGGAGGAGATGCTGGTCCTGCCGATGGCCGGTAGCTGCCGCGTGTGGTGTGACGGGGTGCGCTACGACCTCACGGGCCGGACCGACGTCTTCGGCGGGGTCACCGATTTCGCCTATCTGCCAAGGGATTCCGCCGCCGTCGTCGAGAGCGCCGACGGTGGGCGCTTCGCCCTCCCGTCCGCGCGCTGTGACCGCCGGCTGCCGGCCCGGGTCGGCGCCGCTGCCGACGTACCGGTGGAGGTACGCGGTGCCGGCCGGTCCACCCGCCAGGTGAACAACTTCTGTGCGCCGGGAGCGTTCGAGACCGACAAACTCTGTGCGGTCGAGGTGCTGACGCCGGGCGGCAACTGGTCGTCGTACCCGCCGCACAAGCACGACGAGAAGCGCGACGGCGAGGCGGTTCTCGAGGAGATCTACTACTTCGAGGTGGCCGGGCACGGCGTCGATCCCGGCTTCGGCTTCCAGCGGGTCTACGGGTCGGGGCCGGGACGGGAGATCGACGTCGCCACCGAGGTGCGGACCGGCGATGTCGTGCTCATCCCGCACGGCTACCACGGCCCGTCGATGGCCGCGCCGGGCTATGACCTGTACTACCTCAACGTCCTCGCCGGCCCGGGCGAGGAGCGCACGATGTCGTTCTGCGACGACCCGACCCACGCCTGGGTGCGCGCGTCGTGGGAGGGAGTGCCCGCCGACCCGCGGGTGCCGATGAGCGGTCCGGGGAGGACCCGATGAGCACACGAACGCGCCGGCTGACCGTCGGCCAGGCCCTGGTCCGCTTCCTGGCCGGCCAGTACACCGAGCGCGACGGCGTCCGGCACCGCGCGATCGCCGGTTGTTCGGGCATCTTCGGGCACGGCAACGTCGCGGGCATCGGTCAGGCCCTGCTGGAGGCCGCGCACGACGATCCGACGATGATGCCCTACCGGCAGGCCCGCAACGAGCAGGGCATGGTGCATACGGCCGTCGGCTACGCGCGGATGACCAACCGGCTCTCCACGTTGGCGTGCACGACCTCGATCGGTCCGGGTGCCACCAACATGGTCACCGGTGCCGCACTGGCGACCATCAACCGGCTGCCGGTCCTGCTGCTGCCCGGCGACGTCTTCGCCACCCGGGTCGCGGACCCCGTGCTGCAGCAGCTCGAGACACCGTGGGCCGCCGACGTGTCGGTCAACGACACCTTCCGCCCGGTCTCGCGGTTCTTCGACCGCATCTGGCGGCCGGAGATGCTGATCCCGTCCGCGCTGCAGGCGATGCGGGTCCTCACCGATCCGGCCGAGACCGGTGCGGTGACCCTGGCGCTGCCGCAGGACGTGCAGGCCGAGGCGTTCGACGTCCCCGAGGAGTTCCTCGCCGAACGGGTCTGGCCGGTACGCCGGCCGGTGCCGGATGCTGTGGCCCTCGACGAAGCGGCCGCCCTGCTGGCCGGCGCCCGGCGGCCGATGATCGTCGCCGGCGGCGGCGTCATCTACAGCGAGGCGACCGACTCCCTGCGCCGGTTCTGCGAGGCGACGGGAGTCCCGGTCGGCGAAACCCAGGCAGGCAAGGGATCCCTGCCCTTCGACCACCCGTGCGCCCTGGGTGCGGTCGGCGCGACCGGGACGGCGGCGGCGAACGCGATCGCCCGGGACGCCGACCTCGTCGTCGGCATCGGCACGCGGTGGAGCGACTTCGCCACCGCCTCCCAGTCGGTCTTCGCCGACCCGGACGTGCGGTTCGTCAACATCAACGTCGCGGCCTTCGACGCCGCCAAGATGGCCGGCCTGTCGCTGGTCGGAGACGCGCGGGCGACCCTCGACGCGCTGGCCGAGGCGCTCGCCGGCCACCAGGTCGCCGAGGACTACCGCGCCGAGGTCGTACGCCGCGCCGCGGACTGGCAGCGCGTCGTCGACCTGGCCTACCACCCCGACCAGGGGGCCGCGCGGCCGTCGCTGCCCAGCCAGGTCGAGGTGCTGGGCGTGGTGAACGAGACGGCCGGCCCGCGCGACGTCGTGGTCAACGCGGCCGGGAGCATGCCCGGTGACCTGCACATGCTGTGGCGCAGCCGCGATCCGAAGAGCTACCACGTCGAATACGGCTACTCCTGCATGGGGTACGAGATCGCCGGTGGCCTCGGTGTGAAGCTCGCCGACCCGGACCGCGAGGTCTTCGTCATGGTCGGCGACGGCTCCTACCTGATGATGGCGCAGGAACTCGTCACGGCCGTCCAGGAAGGCGTGAAGCTCGTCGTCGTACTCGTGCAGAACCACGGGTTCGCCTCGATCGGCGCGCTGTCGGAGTCGGTCGGCTCGCAGCGGTTCGGGACCTCCTACCGCTACCGCGACAAGGGCAGCGGGCAACTCGACGGCGACGTGCTGCCGGTCGACCTCGCCGCCAACGCGGCGAGCCTCGGCGCCGACGTGATCCGCGCGTCCACGGTGGACGATCTGCGATCCGCGCTGACGAAGGCCGGCGAGTCGTCGCGCACGACCGTCGTGCACATCGAGACCGACCCGCTGGCCGGCTCGCCCGACGGCGGAGCCTGGTGGGACGTCCCGGTCGCCGAGGTGTCCGGCCTGGACTCCACCCGGGCGGCGCGGGCCGACTACGAACGGGACAAGGGCGCACAGCGTCGCTACCTGTAGCCGAGGAAGGGCCGCCGGTCCGGGCTCGCGTGCGAGGATGATCTCGTGCGGGTGGTGGTCGCGCTGGGCGGCAATGCGCTGAGTCCCGGCGGTGGGACGGGCTCGGCCGCCGAGATGCGGGCTGCGCTGCGCACGACCAGCAGCCAGCTCGCCGAGCTCGTCTCGCGAGGTGTCTCTCTCGTCCTGACGCACGGCAACGGGCCCCAGGTCGGGCGGATCCTGCTGCAGCAGGAGGCGGGCGCACCGCAGGTGCCGCCCATGCCGATGGACGTCTGCGGGGCGCAGAGCCAGGGGCAGATCGGCTACCTGCTCGCGCAGGCCCTCGACAACGCCCTGCGGGCGCGCAACCTCCCGCAGCGGGTCTTCCCGCTGATCACCCAGGTCATCGTCAACGGCCGCGATCCGGCGTTCCGGCGACCGACGAAACCGGTCGGCCCGGTCTACGACGAGCGGACCGCGCATCAGATCGCGACCGTGTCCGGCCACGTCTTCCAGCAGGTGGGCGAGGACCGGTGGCGGCGCGTGGTCGCGTCGCCGATGCCGCGCGGGTTCGTCGAGGAGGAGCCGATCCGGCTGGTGGTCGAGGGCGGCAACGTGCTCGTCGCGGCCGGCGGGGGCGGCGTACCCGTGGTCTGGCACCGGTCGTCCTTCCGCGGCGTCGAGGCGGTCGTCGACAAGGACCGCACCGCCGCCGAACTCGCCCTGCTGGTCGGCGCCGACCAGCTGGTGATCCTCACCGAGGTGCCCCGGGTGCAGACCGGATTCGGTACGGCGACCGCCCGCGCCGTACCGTCGCTGACCGTGAGCGAGGCGCGTGGCCTGCTCGCGGACGGCGAGTTTCCGGAGGGCTCGATGGGGCCGAAGATCGAAGCCTGCTGCGATTTCGTCGAGCGGGCCGGCGGACGCGCGGTGATCGGTGCGCTCGCCGACACCGTCGACACGGTGTTCGGGGAGGCCGGCACGGTGATCCTGCCGTGACGACCCTCCGGGTGCTGACCTACAACGTGCGGTCGCTGCGCGACGACCGTGCGGCGGTGGCCCGCACGATCCTGGCTGCCGCGCCGGACGTGGTGGCCGTGCAGGAGGCGCCCCGATTCGTCCGCTGGCGGACCCGCGGCGCGGAGTTCGCGCGCCACTGCGGGCTGGTCGTCCTCGCCGGAGGACGTGCCGCGGCCGGCAACCTCCTGCTGTGCCAGCTCGGTGTCGATGTCGAGCACGCCACGGTGCTGGGGTTCTCGCGCGGGAGCGGTGCACCGCACCGGGGGGCGGCCGTGGCGGTGTGTTCGCTCGCCGGACACCGGTTCGCGATCGTCGGAACCCACCTCGACCTGCGTCCGGCCGACCGGGTCAGCCACGTCAGCGAGCTCTTCGCGCGGCTGCCCGAGGCCGGTGTCGACCCCTCAGTCCCGCTGATCGTCGCCGGGGACATCAACGAGACACCCGGCGAGCCGGCCTGGGCGGTGCTCGGCAGCCGGCTCACCGACGGCCCGGCGTCGGTCGGCGTCGGCGAACCGACCTTCCCCGCGACCGATCCGCGCCGGCGCATCGACGGCGTGTTCGTCGACCACCGGCTGCGGGTCACCGACGCGGCGGTGCTCGACGGAGCCGACGTACGGGCCGGGTCCGACCACCGTCCGGTGCTCACCGAGCTGGCGCTCGACTAGGCCCGGCAGGTGTCCCGGGGGGCTCAACGGGTAGGGGCATACTGACCGGACCGACCGAGAACGGAGACCCGATGCCTGTGTTGCGTCGTATCGCCCGCCCGATGCTCGCCACGATGTTCGTGGTCGGGGGCATCGAGACCCTGCGCAACCCCGATCCGCGGGTGAAGAAGGCCGAGCCGGTCGTACGGCGGATCGCCGACGTCCTCCCCGAGGGGGCGCCGAAGGACGTGGCGACCTTCGTGCGCCTCGACGCGGGGGTGAAGGTGGGCGCCGGACTCATGCTCAGCCTCGGCAAGGCCCCGCGGGTCGCGGCGGCGCTGCTCGCCGGCAGCCTGCTGCCGACCACGGTGGCCGGGCACCCGTACTGGCAGCACGACGACCCGTCGCAGCGCGCCAACCAGCGGATCCACTTCTTCAAGAATCTGAGCATGCTGGGCGGTCTGCTCATCGCGGCGGCCGACACCGGGGGCAAGCCGTCGCTCGGCTGGCGTGCCCGGCGGGCGAAGCGGCGCGCATCGGGTCGGGTGCACGGCGCAGCCCACTCCGCGTCCGGGCTGGCCCACTCGGCCTCCGGCCGCGCGCTCGACGCCGCCGGGACCGTGCGTGAGGCGCTGCCCGTCGGCTGACGGTCAGGCCGGCGTCGCGCCGCGGTAGGAGGGCACCAGCTCGCGGGCGAGTTCCTCGAGGAAGAGGCCGGTGTCGGTGACGATGCCGGTGCCGTGCGAGCTGCCGCGGTCGGCGAGCTTGGTGACGGTGGCGGGGTTGATGTCGACGCACACGAGCGGGATCGACGCCGGGAGAATGTTGCCGGTGGCGATCGAGTGCAGCATGGTGGCGACCATCATCGCGAACCCGATCCCCGGCAGGCGCCCGCGCATGGCCCGCTGGCCCTCGATCACGTCGGTGTAGACGTCGGGCAGCGGGCCGTCGTCGCGGACCGAGCCGACGAGCACGAAATCGGCGCCGGCCTCGACCAGCGCGTGCATCACGCCGCCGGTCAGCAGGCCCGAGGACACCGCGTCCCGGATCGATCCGGCCCCGCGGATCATGTTGATGGCACGGATGTGGTGCTCGTGTCCGTGCGGCACGCCGGAACCCTTGGCCAGGTCGACACCCAACGAGGTCCCGAACAGCGCCGACTCGATGTCGTGGGTGGCCAGCGCATTCCCGGCGAAGAGCACGTCGACGTAGCCGGCCCGTACCAGCGCGACCATCGCGGGCGCCGCGCCCGTGTGCACGATCGCCGGTCCGCCGACCCACAGGATCTTCTGCCCGCGCTCCTTGACCTCGCGCATCTGCTGCGCGATCTGGCGCACGATGAGGGCCTGCGGCTTCTCCGTCGAGACCGTGGAGGACATGAACCCGAACGTCTCCTCCTCGACCCGGTCGGACGTCGGGAGGACCACCCGGATACCCGCGGCGCCGCACACGATCTGGTCGCCGGTGCGTACGTCGGACATGGGCACCGTCCGGACGCGTTCCCCGTCGACCCGCAGTGCGCAGTCCATCTCCGGGTTGTCCACCGGCACCCAGGTGGTGCCGAGGCGGACGACGGTCTCCAGGTTGGTCGTCGAGTAGAAGTCGTCGGGGAACACCCCGTCGCGTGTGGCCGGGCGCAGGACAGCCGTCCCGGGATGGACCTGGTTGACGCCGTGCACCTGGATCCGCATGAGGATGCGCTCGAGGGTGGCCGGATCATCGGCCCCGACGACGACGCGGGCGTGCGACTCGTCCTCGTGGGTCTTGCCGAGGTCGAGCCGGTCGACGACGTAGTCGCCGCCGTACTCCAGGACGTCGTCGAAGACGCGGGCGAGGACGCCCGAATCCATCAGGTGGCCGGTGACCTCGACCGCTTCAGAATGCCGCACGGTGCCATCAGACCACGGCGCCGTCGTCGGGTCCGTCGGAGGACCGGTCCTCCTTGAGCCGCCAGACCAGCAACCCCACAGCGCCCACCACGGCCAATACCCCGAGCACGAAGGCGATGTCGCCACCCAGGCCTACGACGCCCGGAGCCACCAGCAGCAGCGTCCCGAAGGCCAGGATGGCGAGGGCGAGGACCGCCTGCTTGGAGGGTCTGGGCATCGGCGGCGGCGGGGGCGGCACGTAATGCTCGTCCTCGGGAACGCCGCCGTCCGGCGTGTTGTCATCGGGCGGGACGTTGCCCGCGGTGTCGCCGCTGGGCTGCCGACGGGGTGCGCCGTCCTCGGCGCGCGGACCGACCGGCTCACCGGGCGGGCGCGGTGCCGCGCCGGTCCCGTCGTCGGAGGGTGCGGGGGAGTCGAGGTCCTCCGCCGCCGGCCACGGTCGCAGGTCGACCGGTTGCTCCCGGCCGAACTCTGCCACCAGGTCCCGCCAGGCTGCCTGGTCCTCCGGGCCGAGCCGGTAGCGCCCGGCCGACAGCGCGGTCGGTGCGTCCGGCGGCGGGCCGCCGGCGCCGCGCGGCATCTCGGCCTCGACGATGCTGCGGGCGTCGATCCGGCGTTCCCGGTCGACCCAGAGCCGGTCGGTCGGCGGACTCGGCACGGTCAGCGCCCGGGTCGGCTCCACGTCGGCGGACGGCTCGAGATAGGCGGGTACGCCGGCCGCCCACAGCACGTCGAGCAGGTGCTCTCCGACGCGCGGGTCGACGTCGGCCAGCGGCACGTAGGCGGGAGCGTCGAGGCCGTTGTCCCGCCGCCCCCTCCGGCGACCCGGATCGGTGCTCACGACGCGTCCGCGGGGACGTCGGAGTGTGCCTGGATCCACGCGGTGCTGCCGGCGAAGATCGCCGGCGCATCGTTGTCGATCGTCGCCACGTGGTAGCTGTCCTCGAGCACGTGCTCGGTGACGTCGCGGCTGCGGACGCCGTCGCGCAGGATCTGCGCGTTGACCGGCTCGACGACGTGGTCCTCACGGCTGCGGTAGAGCAGCACCGGTTGGGTCACCCGGTCGAGGTCGGCCCGCGCGATCGGCCAGAGTTCGGCGAGGGACGCGGCAGCCTTGAGCGGCAGCCGGTCGTAGGCCACCTCCCGGACACCCGGCTTCTTGATGTCGCCGGCGATGCCCGGGACGGACGGCACGATGCGGGACACGAGGCTCAGCAGTTTGGCGTCGCGACGCTGCGTGGTCAGAGAAGGGTTGACCAGGACGATCCCGGCCACCTCGTCGCCCCGCTCCTCGGCCAGCCGGATGGTGAGTGTGCCGCCCATGGACAGCCCGACGACGAAGACCTGCCGGCATCGGGTGCGGAGCAGGTCGAAGGTCCGGGTGACCTCGCCGTACCAGTCGGTCCACCGGGTGGCGTTGAGGTCCTGCCACCGGGTGCCGTGGCCGGGCAGCCGGGGGAGCGCCACGGTGAAGCCGGCGTCGGCGAGATGCTCCGCCCACGGACGCATGCTCGCCGGAGCACCGGACAATCCGTGACAGCACACGACACCGACGGGTCCCCCGTCGTGGTGAAACGGCTCGGCGCCGAGCAGCAGCGGCACGGTGGCCTCCTCGCTCGCTCCGAAGACCGCTGACCGCACCGGATCCCGGTTACGGTCTCCTGTCAATCGTCGCATGCCCACGCGTGGCGGACGAGGCGGATGGGTCACATCGACGCCGGGTCGTCATTGTGTCCGACGGCGTGCTGCCCGTAGTGTCGACGCGAGGCAAGGGGGTGCAGCTGGTGCTCTACTGGTTTTTCAAGGTCATGGTGGTCGGCCCGGTGGTGCGTCTCCTGTGGCGGCCGTGGGCCGAGGGTCTGGAGAACATCCCGGCGTCCGGCCCTGCCATCCTCGCGAGCAACCACCTGTCCGTGTCGGACTCGGTCTTCCTGCCGCTGGCCTGCCCGCGCCGGATCACCTTCATCGCCAAGATCGAGTACTTCACCGGTCGCGGCCTGAAGGGGTGGCTGATCCGCTCCTTCCTCACCGGGGTCGGGCAGGTCCCGGTGGACCGCAGCAGCGGTCGGGCGGCGCAGCCCGCGCTCGAGGCGCAGAAGCGGGCCCTCGGCGCGGGCGAGGTGGTCGGCATCTACCCGGAGGGCACCCGGTCGCCGGACGGCCGGCTCTACCGCGGCAAGACCGGCGTCGCGCGGGTGGCCCTGGAGATGGGCGTGCCCGTCATCCCGGTCGCGATGGTCGACACCGACACGATCCAGCCGATCGGGCGGTCGATCCCGAAGTTCCGTCCCCGGCCCGGGATCCGGGTCGGCCGGCCACTGGACTTCTCCCGCTACGAGGGCATGGCCGGCGACCGGTTCGTCGAGCGGTCCATGACCGACGAGATCATGTACGAGCTGATGCAGCTCTCCGGCCAGGAGTACGTCGACACCTACGCCGCCAAGGTCAAGGCCGAGCTCGACCGGACCGGGCGCTCCTCCCGTGCGGCGGCCCGCACCGCCGCCGAGAACGCCGTCCGGCACGGCAACCCCGACGCCGATCGGCTTCCCTCGGAGAAGGCGAGCTGACCCGCCTCCCTAGGGTGGGTGGGTGCGCTTCTTCTACGACTGCGAGTTCATCGAGGACGGCACGACGATCGACCTGGTGTCGATCGGTGCGGTCGACGAGAACGGCCGCGAGTTCTACGCGGTGTCCACCGAGTTCGATCCCGACCGCGCCATCCCGTGGGTGCGCGACCACGTCCTGACCAAACTGCCCGGCCCGGCCGACCGCGCCTGGCGCTCCCGGCGGCAGATCCGCGACGACCTGTTCGCCTTCATGAGCGCTCCGCGTGAGCCGATCGAGCTGTGGGCGTGGTATGCGGCCTACGACCATGTCGCACTGTGCCAGTTGTGGGGTGGAATGCCCGCCCTGCCGCGGGCGATCCCGCGGTTCACGCACGAACTCCGGCAACTCTGGGAGGATCGGGGTCGGCCGGCGATACCCGATCCGCCGGCCGACCAGCACGACGCGCTCGCCGATGCCAGGCACAACCTGGCCCGCTGGCGAGCGATCGGGGGGCCCGCCGTCTAGTCTTCGGCAGGGCAATTCTGCGGCCAGCAGGACCAGAGGCAAGAAGGGAAGATCTCGATGCGGATCGGCGTACTCACCGGAGGCGGCGACTGTCCGGGCCTGAACGCGGTCATCCGGGCGGTGGTGCGCAAGGGCGTGGGGACCTACGGACACGAGTTCGTGGGGTTCCGGGACGGCTGGCGCGGCCCGATCAACGGCGACACCCAGACGCTCGACGTCACGGCGGTGCGCGGGATCCTGCCGCGCGGCGGGACGATCCTGGGCACGTCGCGCACCAACCCGTTCCGGGTCGACGGCGCGCCGGCCCGGATCCGGTCGACGCTCGCCGAGACCGGGGTCGACGCCCTGGTGGCGATCGGTGGCGAGGACACGCTCGGGGTGGCCAAGCGGCTCTACGACGAGGAGTCGTGCCGGTCGTCGGCGTACCCAAGACGATCGACAACGACCTCGGGGCGACCGACTACACGTTCGGCTTCGACACGGCGGTCAACATCGCGATGGAGGCGATCGACCGGCTGCACACCACGGCCGAGTCGCACCACCGGGCGCTGATCGTCGAGGTGATGGGCCGGCACGCCGGCTGGATCGCGCTGCACGCCGGCCTCGCCGGCGGGGCCAACGTGATCCTCATCCCGGAGCGGCCGTTCAACATCGCCCAGGTCTGCGCGCACATCGAGCACCGCTTCCAGGACCACTACGCGCCGCTGGTCGTCGTCGCCGAGGGCGCCGTACCGGTGGAGGGCACGATGGAGCTCTCCACCGGCGAACTGGACGCGTTCGGGCACGTCCGGCTGGGCGGCATCGGGCAGCGCCTCGCCGACGAGATCGAGAAGCGCACCGGCAAGGAGGCCCGGACCGCGGTGCTCGGGCACATCCAGCGCGGCGGCACCCCGTCGGCGTACGACCGGGTGCTGGCGACCCGGTTCGGGCTGCAGGCGATCGACGCCGCCCACGAGGGCGACTTCGGCAAGATGGTGGCGCTGCGCGGCACCGAGATCGTGCGGGTGCCGCTCGAGGAGGCGACCCGCGAGCTCAAGACGGTCCCGGCCGAGCGCTACGCCGAGGCCGAGGTCTTCTTCGGCTGACCCCGGCGCTCGCCGCTCGGCCTCCGCCCCATTCCGCTCCTGGCCCGCCCCCCCATTCCGCATCAACGTGACGTTGATGCGGCTAGACCGCTTGAACGTGACGTTCAAGCGGAATGGCGGCGGCCATTTGGCGTGAACGTGACGTTCATGCCAAATGCCTCCCCCCGTTTGGCATCAACGTGACGTTGATGCGGCTGACCGCTGAACGTGACGTTCAAGCGACAGGGGCGGCCATTTGGCGTGAACGTGACGTTCATGCCAAATGCCATCGCCCCCGTTTGGCATCAACGTGACGTTGATGCCGCGAAAAGGCTTGAACGTGACGTTCAAGCCAAATGAGGGGGCGGCGGGTACGGCGGTCGGTGCGGGGTGTCTCACCCTCGGCAACTAGGCTGGGCGGCGTGCCCGTCCCCGATCTCGACGCCTGGCGTGCCCTGCCGGCGGCGCAGCAGCCCACCTGGCCGGACGAGTCCGTGCTGCGC
Organism: uncultured Actinomycetota bacterium; assembly: GCA_963828605.1. Classification (GTDB taxonomy): domain Bacteria; phylum Actinomycetota; class Actinomycetes; order Mycobacteriales; family QHCD01; genus DASXJE01. Next base: position 531,626 of record CAWHER010000002.1, read on the forward strand.
GACGCCGCGAACACGCTCAGTGCCGTCCCGCCCATCGTCGTCCCCTACGAGGTCGAGGCCCTCCGGGACCGGCTGGCCGCAGGTGGCCCAGGGCAAGGCGTTCCTGCTCCAGGGCGGCGACTGCGCGGAGACCTTCGACGGCAACACCGAGCCGCACCTGCACTCGACGACCAAGGCGCTGCTGCAGATGGCCGTCGTGCTCACCTACGGCGCGAGCGTGCCGGTGGTCAAGGTCGGCCGGGTGGCCGGCCAGTACGCCAAGCCGCGCTCGGCCGAGCTCGATGCGATGGGCCTGCCCTCCTACCGCGGCGACATGGTCAACGCCATCGACGCCGACCGCGACGCGCGTACGCCGGACCCCGGCCGCATGGTGCGCGCCTACGCCAACTCCGCCGCGGCGATGAACATGCTCCGGGCCTTCACCCGGGGCGGCCTGGCCGACCTGCACGCCGTGCACGACTGGAACAAGGACTTCGTCCGCACCTCCCGCGCCGGGCAGCGCTACGAGGCGCTGGCCAGCGAGATCGACCGCGCCCTGGGATTCATGCGCGCCTGCGGGGTCAACGACGACGCCCTGCGCGGGGTCGAGCTCTACTCCAGCCACGAGGCGCTGCATCCTCGAGTACGAGCGGGCCCTGACCCGGCTCACCGACGACACCGCCTACGACCTGTCCGGCCACCTGGTGTGGGTCGGGGAGCGGACCCGCGACCTGCGCGGGGCGCACATCGACTTCGTGAGCCGGATCGCCAACCCGATCGGCCTGAAGCTCGGCCCCACGACGTCACCGGAGTACGCCGCCGAGGCGGTGGAGCGGCTCGACCCGGACGGAGTGCCCGGGCGGCTCACACTGGTCGCCCGGATGGGCAACCGACAGGTGCGCGACATCCTCCCCGCGATCGTGGAGAAGGTCACCGCCACCGGGCATCCGGTGGTCTGGGCGTGCGACCCGATGCACGGCAACACCGAGGAATCGGCCAGCGGCTACAAGACCCGGCATTTCGACCGGATCGTCGACGAGGTGCTCGGCTTCTTCGAGGTCCACCGCGGCCTGGGCACCCACCCCGGCGGGCTGCACGTCGAACTGGTCGGTGAGGACGTCACCGAGTGCCTCGGCGGCGCGCAGCAGATCGCCGACGCCGATCTCGGGGGCCGGTACGAGACGGCCTGCGACCCGCGGCTGAACACCCAGCAGTCGCTCGAGCTTGCCTTCCTCGTCGCGGAGATGCTGCGTGGCTGAGATCGTCGACCTGCGCAGCGACACGCTCACGACGCCGACGCCGCCGATGCGGCGGGCGATGGCCGACGCCGAGGTCGGCGACGACGTCTACGCCGAGGACCCGACGATCAACGCGCTCGAGGCCGAGGTGGCCGCGCTGTTCGGACACGAGGCGGCGCTCTTCGTGCCCAGCGGCACGATGGGCAACCAGATCGCCCTGCGCACCCTCGTGCCGCCGGGTTCGGAGCTGCTCTGCGACGCCGACGCCCACGTGGTGACCTACGAGCACGGTGCGGCCGCGGCGCACGGCGGCATCAGCACCCGCACCTGGCCGACGGAGCGCGGCCTGTTCGACGTCGACACCGTGACGTCGATGGTGCGCAGCGGTCGTTGGCACGACGTCGCGACCCGCGCGATCGCGGTGGAGAACACCCACAACCGTGGCGGCGGGACGGTCCAGCCGCTGGACCGGCTGCGGCTGCTCCGCTCCCGGGCCGACGAGCTCGGTGTCCCGGTGCACTGCGACGGGGCGCGGATCTGGAACGCCCATGTCGCGACCGGTGTCCCGCTCGCGGAGTACGGCGCGCTGTTCGACACGTTGTCGGTGTGCCTGTCCAAGGGGCTCGGTGCGCCGGTGGGGTCGGTGATGGTCTCGACGGGAGAGCGGATCGCCGCGGCCCGCACGATGCGCAAGCGGCTCGGCGGCGGCATGCGCCAGGCCGGCGTGCTCGCGGCCGCCGGCCGATATGCGATCGCCCATCACCTCGACCGGCTCACCGACGACCACCGGCACGCCCGGCTGCTCGCAGAGGCCACCGGCACCGATCCGTCCACTGTGGACACCAACATCGTGCTCGTCGACGTCGATGACGCACCGGCGGTTGCGGACAAGGCACAGGCCGAGGGCGTCCTCATGTCGCCCGTCGGGCCGGGTCGGCTGCGGCTGGTCACCCACCTCGGGGTGGACCGGGCGGCGGTCGATCGCGCCGCCGGGGTGCTCGCCCGGCTGGTGCGGGCGGACTAGCCGAGCAGGCGGCGTACCTCGTCGTCGCCCACTGGCGCGAAGTCGGCGTAGAAGGAGCCGACCGCGCCGAAGTACGCCGGGGTCTGCACGATCAGCACGTCGTCGGCATCGGCCTGCAACGACGCGGCGCTGTCCTCCGGGCCTACCGGCACGCAGAACATCAACCGGCCCGGCCCGAGCGCGCGGACGCTGCGCAGCGCCGCCCGTGCCGACGCCCCGGTCGCCACACCGTCGTCCACGACGATCACCGTGCGCCCCGAAGGGTCGATCGGCGGCCGGTCGCCGCGAAGCGCGCGTTCGACGCCGACGAGGACCTCGCGTTCGCGGGCCGCCGCGGCCTGGAAGTCGGCCTCGGAGATGCCTGCCCGCACCAGGACCATCTCGTTGCGCACGACCGCGCCGCCGCCGGCGATCGCGCCCATGGCCAATTCGCTGTGCCCGGGCACCCCGATCTTGCGGACGCAGAACACATCCAGCTCGGCCCCGAGCAGGCCGGCGACGGCCGCCGCGACGGGCACCCCGCCCCTCGGCAGCCCGAGCACCAGGACGTCACCCGCGGAGTTCAGGTCCGGGTACGCCGCGTCGATGGCCGCGCCGAGCCGCTCGCCCGCCTCCCACCGGTCGGCGAACCTCACCGGCCCGGCCGCCCGAGCGGCGCCACCCTGACCCGCTCAGGCCGCCACATGTTCGGCGCCGCGCCGGCCGAGCAGGGCCGGAATCGTCGTCGCGGCCGCGCCGAGCTCGTCGAGCAGCTCGCCGGACAGCGCCTGCGCCCCGTCGCAGAGCGCCGTCTCGGGGTGCGGGTGCACGTCGACCATGACCCCGTCGGCGCCGGCGGCCGATCCCGGCCCGGGCGAGCGGCACGACCAGGTCGCGCCGACCGGCGGCGTGCGACGGGTCGACGATCACCGGCAGGTGGGACAGCGCGCTGCACCATCGGGACCGCGGAGACGTCGAGCGTGTTGCGGGTCGCGGTCTCGAACGTGCGGATGCCCCGCTCGCACAGGACGATGTCGAGGTTGCCGCGCTGCGCGATGTACTCGGCGGCCATCAGCCATTCCTCGTAGGTCGCGGTGAGACCGCGCTTGAGCATCACCGGCTTGCCGCGACTCGCCGACCGCCTGCAGCAGCGCGAAGTTCTGCATGTTGCGGGTGCCGACCTGCAGCATGTCGGCGTAGCCGGCCACGACGTCGGACGTCGGTGGCGTCGACCACCTCGGTGACGATCGGCAGCCCGATCTCGTCGCGGACCTCGGCCAGGATGCGCAGCCCGTCGACGCCGAGCCCCTGGAAGGCGTACGGCGAGGTGCGCGGCTTGTAGGCGCCGCCGCGCAGCAGCGTCGCGCCGGCGCGACGGGCCAGCTGGGCCGAGGCCAGCGTCTGCTCGGCGTCTCGACCGCGCACGGGTCCGGCGATGAGGGTGAAGGTGTCCGGGCCGATCGGCACGCCGCCGACCCGGATACGGTCGAGGCTGGGTGTGGTTCTCCCGGCTGACCAGCTTGTACGGCGAGGTGATCCGCAGCGCCTCCGAGACACCCGGGAGTGGCCACGTCGACGCCCTCGAGATGGTCGAGCACCGCCTCGTCACCGACCACACCGACGATGGTGCGGTTGATCCCGCGCGACACGAAGGCCTGGCCGCCGTGCGTGCTCGACGTAGCGGACGACTTCGGCAAGCTCGTCGCTTCCGGCCTGCGACGCCATCACGATGACCATGGGAACTCCTTCGGTGGACAGGATCAGCGGCGGTCCCGCAGCCCTTTCAGGGCCGCGATGTCCGCGGCGTGGGTCTCCTTCGCCGTCTCGACGACGAACGGGACGCCCCGCACGGCCGGGTGCGCCAGCAACTCGGCGAACGGCCCGGTGCCGATGGTGCCATCCCCGATCGCCGCGTGCCGATCCCGGGTCGAGCCGAGCGGGTCGCGCGAGTCGTTGGCGTGGACCAGCCCGAGCCGCCCACGGCCGACGGCCGCCAGCAGTGCCGTGATCATCCGGCGTACGCCGCCGCGCGCGGTCAGGTCGTGGCCGGCGGCGAAGGCGTGGCAGGTGTCGAGGCACACCCCGAGCCGCTGGTGGTGGTCGAGCACGTCGAAGTAGTCGGCCAGCGCCTCCATCCGCGCCGCCATCGCCTGGCCGCCGCCGGCGGTCGGCTCGATCAGCAGCCGCGGGCCGTCCTCCGGGATGGCGTCGAGCACCGGCAGGAGGTGCTCCCGCAGTTGCTTGAGCGCGGCGTCCCGGTGCTCGCCGGCGACCGCGGAGCCGGCGTGGATGACGACGCCGAGGGCGCCGACGCCGGTGCCGCGCCGCAGCGCCTGCACGGTGGCCGCCGCCGACTTCTCCAGGGTGGGAGGGGTCGGTGACGCGAAGTTGATCAGGTACGGCGCGTGCACGAACGCCGGGATGCCGCGTTGCCCGCACCCGTCCCGGAAGGCGGCCTCCTGCGCGACGTCGACGGCCGCGGGAGCCCAGCCGCGCGGGTTGGACCCGAAGATCTGCACCGCCTCGGCGCCGACCCGGTCGGCGTACCCGAGCGCGCCGTCGGCCAGCCCGCGGGTCACCGGGACGTGCGCGCCCACCGGGCTCAGGTCCAACCGCCGCACGCTAGACCACGACGATCGCGACGGTGGACCCGCGTACCGCGACGTCGTCGGCATTGGGGTCCTGCTGGGCGACGAGCCCCAGTGCGCCACCGAAGTAGACCTTCACGTCCACCGCGAACCCGGCCTCCTTGAGGCGCTGCGTCGCGTCGGGCACCGACAGGCCGGTCACCTTCGGCACGGTGACGTAGTCCGGGCCCTTGGACACGACCAGCGCGACAGTGCTGCCGCGGATGACGGTGCCCGAGCCGGGCTGCTGGCTGACCACCGCGCCCTTGTCGACGGTGGTGCTGAACTTCTGGGTGGTGGTCGTCCTGAGGTTCTTCCCGTGCAGCACGGCCAGGGCGTGCGCGACCGGCATGCCGGTCACCCTGGGCACCGCGAACGGCTTCGGTCCCTGGCTCACGACCACGACGACCCGCTGGTCGCGGCGCATCGCCGTGCCCGGCGCCGGGGTCACCGCGACGACGTGGTCCGGGGGGACCCGGTCGTCGTAGGCACCCCGGAACGACGTCGCCAGCGGCATCGCCCGCAGCAGGGACTCGGCCGCCGACTTCGTTCCGCCGACCACCGAGGCCGGCAGCGTGTAGCGCTCCGGGCCGTCGGAGAGCCGGGCGAGCACCGTGGTCCCGCGGACGACCCGGCTCCCGGTCGACGGACGGGTCCACGCGACGGCGCCGGGCGGCACGTTTTCACTGTGCATCCGGGCCGGCATGATCTGCAGGTCGACCTTGGAGCCGCGGGCGACGTCCTGCGCCTGCGAGACGGTCAGCCGGGTCAGCTTCGGCACCGACGTGTAGCGACCGCTGCCGAACCACCAGCCGGCGCCGGCGGCCACGGCGCCGAGCAGCAGGATCACCAGCAGCGCGATCAGGAACCGGCGACGGTGCCGCTCCTGCTCGTCGTCGGCCGCCTGGTCCTCCTCGGGGGGTTCGCCGGTCGTCGGCGGGGCGCCGGCGCGGGCGGCGAGGCCCGCGGCGGGCGGCGGGCCGCTCGGCGGTGGTGGCGTCGTCGGAGCCGTGGGCCGGGCCGCCGCCGAGGCGACCGTCGGCGCCAGCTGCCCGGTCGGGGCCGGAGCGGGGCGGCCTGCGGGTCGGCCCCGATCGGCGATGTCGCGCCGAGCACGGTGGTCCGGCCGCCGTCGTCGTCCTCCCCGTCGGCCGGTGAGCCGGGGTTCCGCGGCGGCACCGGGACGCGCGCCAGCCCCAGGTCGGTGCGAACGTCGTAGAGCTCGGCGAGAAAGGCGCCGGCGTCGGCCGGCCGCGCTCCGGGCTCGCGCCGGGTCGCCCGCATGGTGATCGCGTCGAGCTCGTCGGGCAGGCCGGGCACGATCGCCGACGGTGGCGGTACGTCGTCGTGCACGTGCCGGTAGGCCACCGAGATCGGGCTGTCCCCGGAGTAGGGCGCGACGCCGGTGAGCATCTCGTAGAGCAGGATTCCGGCGGAGTAGACGTCGGTGCGCGGGTCGGTGGTGCCGCGCGACACCTGCTCGGGCGCGACGTAGGCCACCGTGCCGAGCACCATGCCGGTCGCCGTGGTGACCGCCGCCTGCGCGACGGCGCGGGCCAGACCGAAGTCGGCCACCTTGACCACGCCGTCGTCGGAGAGCAACACGTTCTCGGGCTTGACGTCGCGGTGCACCAGGCCGGCCCGGTGCGCCGCCGAGAGCGCGGCGAGGATCGGCTCCAGCAGGGACACCGCGCGGTCGGGGGCGAGCCGGCGTCGTTCGTGGAGCAGGTCGCGCAAAGTGCGGCCGGAGACCAACTCCATCACCAGGAAGACCCGGCCGGCGTCCTCGACCCTGGTCGTAGACCGAGACGACGTTGATGTGCGAGAGCCGGGCCGAGGCGCGGGCCTCGCGGGTGAACCGCTCGACGAACGCCGGGTCGAGGGCCAGCGCGGGCGCCATGACCTTGATGGCCACGGTGCGGTCCAGCCGCTGGTCCGTGCCGGCGTAGACGGTCGACATGCCGCCGTGCGCCAGCGGGCCCTCGACCCGGTAACGCCCGTCGAGGACCGAACCGACCAGTGGATCGGTCACGGCCATACGCACACGGCCGAGTCTACGGTGGGCCGCGGGCGCGTCCCGGGAGGCGGCACCGGGCTGCGACCGGCCCCGCCGAGGCGCCGGATACGCGGTGTCACCGGCGTCCGGAGATAGGCTGTGCCGCGATGCCCCCCCACCGCGTCGTCGTGGTCGGCGCCGGACTGGCCGGCGCGCGGACGTGCCAGGAACTGCGGACCCGCGGGTACGGCCATGAGCTGATCCTGCTCGGTGCCGAACCACACCCGCCCTACGACCGGCCGCCGTTGTCGAAGGCGCTGCTGCGCGGCGACCTCGACGGGCTGTCCGACGTGCTGGTCGACGTGGACCTCGACGCCCTCGACGTGCGTTTTCTCCCGGAGACCACGGCGCAGGCCCTGGCCCACGGCGTCCTCGCGACGTCGGCCGGCGACCTCACCTGGGACGCTCTCGTGCTGGCCACCGGTGCGGCGCCGCTCCGACCGCCGGGCGACCGCGGTGCCCTCACCCTGCGCACCGTCGACGACGCCCTGGCACTTCGGGCCGGTCTGGTGGCGGGCGCCCGCGTCGTGGTCGTCGGGGCCGGTTGGATCGGGGCGGAGGTGGCCACCGCGGCGGCCGGATACGGCTGCGAGGTCACCGTCGTCGAGGCGGCACCGGCACCCCTCGCCGCCCCGCTCGGCGTCCAGGCCGGAGCCCGCACGGCCTCCTGGTACGCCGCGGCCGGCGTCACCCTGCGCACCGACGCACCGGTCGTCGACACGGCGCCGGACGGCGTGCTGCTGGCCGACGGCGAACGGTTGCCGGCCGACGTCGTGCTGGCCGGGGTCGGGGTCCGCCCCGACGTCCAGTGGCTCGCCGGCTCCGGGGTCGAGACCGGGATCGGCGTCCACACCGACGCGGGCCTGCGCACGTCCCTGTCCGGCGTCCTCGCGGTGGGGGACTGTGCGACCCGCTTCTCCCCGCGGGCCGGGCGCCGGCTGCGGCTCGAGCACTGGGACGACGCGCTGCACTCGCCGGAGGTGGTCGCGGCGACACTGCTCGGCGAGGACGCGACGTACGACCCGGTGCCCTATGTCTGGTCCGAGCAGTTCGGCCGATATGTGCAGTGGGTCGGCTGGCGCACCGGCGACCCGGCGGTCTGGCGGGGGGAGCCCGCCGACGGGCAGGGGTGGGCGGCAGCCTGGCTGGACGGCTCGGGGCGGCTCACCGGCTTCCTCGCCGTCGACCGGCCGCGGGACCTGCTGCAGGCGCGCAAGCTGATCGCTGCCGGTCGGCAGCCCGATCCCGGTCGGCTCTCCGATCCGGCGGTTCCGGTTCGCGACGCCTGAACCGGGCACCCACCGCGGGGTCCGGGCGGCCCGACGGACGCACCGGGCGCCGCCTTAGGCTGGCCTGGTGACCGACCCGAAGGAGTGGCTGACCCTGGCGGAGGCCGGGGAGCTGCTCGGACAGTCCCCGAACCAGGTACGCCGGCTCGTGCGCGAGCACCACCTCGTCGGGCTGCGCCGGGACAGGGGGCTGGAGGTCCCGGCCGACTTCGTCCTCGACGGCGCGGTGGTCAAAGGCCTGTCCGGGACCCTCGTCCTGCTCTTCGACGCCGGCTACACCGACGAGGAGGCGCTGCGGTGGCTGTTCACCGCGGACGACACGTTGCCCGGCCGGCCGATCGACGCGCTGCGGGAGAACCGCGGCACCGAGATCAAGCGGCGGGCCCAGGCCGCCGGCTTCTGACCGGGCGGGCGCAGCGGTGCGGCTGACCTACCTCGCGCTGCTCGTCGGGTGCCTGCTGGTGACCGCGCCGCTTGAGGTGTGGTTGCACACCCGGGTCTATGCGCGGCCGCGGCGCTGGCTGGGCGCGGTCCTGCCGGTGGCGGTGGTGTTCATCGGGTGGGACCTCTACGCGGTGGCCCGCCACCAGTGGTGGTACGACGCGGCGCAGCTCCTCGGCCCGCGCCTGCCCGGCCGGCTGCCGGTGGAGGAGATCCTCTTCTTCCTCGTGGTCCCGACCTGCGCGATCCTCGGCTTCGAGGCGGTCCGCGCCGTCACCGGATGGACCGCCGGGGACGAGCGGCCCCGATGAGCTACTCGGTGCTCGCGTTCGTCGCGGCCGCCGTCGCGGTAGTCGCCGACCTGCTGGTGCTGCGCACCCGGCTGCTCACCCGGGCGATCTACTGGACCACCGAGGCGATCGTGCTGGCGTTCCAGTTGGCCGTCAACGGCGTGCTCACCGGCCGCGGGGTCGTCCGCTACGACCCGCGCGCCATCATCGGCGCCCATCTCGTCTTCGCGCCGATCGAGGATCTGTTCTTCGGGTTCGCGCTGGTGACCCTCACCTTGTCGCTGTGGGTGTGGCTCGGCCGGCGGGCCTCGGCACGGGCCGGGTAGGTGTTGCTTCGGTCGGCGCCCCTACGCGAGGATCGGCCGATGGCGAGCAGCTGGTACACCGTGGTCATCGACGCGCACGACATCCACGCGCAGGCGCGTTTCTGGGCGGAGGTTCTCGGCTACGGCATCGTCTTCGAGGCCGACGACGAGGTGGCCGTCGCGAAGGACGACCACACCTATCCGGGGCTCGTCTTCGTCCCGGTGACCGGGACGAAGACGATCAAAAACCGGCTGCACATCGACCTCAACCCCGACGACCAGAACGCCGAGGTGGAGCGGTTGCTGGGCCTCGGCGCGACGCGGGCGGACGTCGGGCAGGGTGACGACAAGAGCTGGGTCGTGCTCGCCGACCCGGAGGGCAACGAATTCTGCGTACTCACCGCTCGTGAGCGGTAGGGCTGACCGCGACCATCTGGTGCCCGTCGACCCGCGGAACGGCGAACTCCACCCGCGAGCCGTCCTGGCCGAACGCCAGCTCGACGCCCTGCGGCTCAAGCCGGACGCTGCGTACGGGCGTCGTCGATCGCACCGACATCTCGATGTCGAAGACCGGCAGGACGTCCTCGACGGTGTCGAACGCCGACCCGCGCCGTTCGGGGACGTAGTGCAGCAGGTGCACGACGTCGCGCCGCTGCTCCCGCTGATGGGTGACCGACACCTCGAGGGTGCTCAAACCGCCGTGCCGCACGATCGGGTCCGGTAGGAGCAGGTCGATCGCGTTGAGGAAGAGCACCTTGACCCACCGCGGTGCGTTGGTCTCGTACTGCGTGTGGATCGGATGGCAGAAGTAGACGACCCGCCCGTGCCGGACCACCGCCGGTCCGCCGGTCTCGCCGGTCGACGGGGCCTGCAGATGGGAGATGTAGTGCTCCCAGGTGCGGTCGAAGTAGGGGAGCACGAGGTCGGCGAGGACGTCGGCGTCCGGGGCGGCCGACACGTCGAGCCCGCGGATGTACATCGGATGCTCGACGGCGGGCAGGCCCGTGCCGAGCCGGTCTCCGGGCCGAAGGTACTGGCAGAAGTCGTTCCGCTCGTAGACCCGTCCGCGGGCCGGCTCGCCCCGGGAGTCCCGCGGGCCCCCGGACTCCATCCGTACGCCCCAGTCGTCGAGAGCGAAGGCGTCCCGGTCGACCGACAGTCCGGACTCGTAGCTGGCGACGACCGATCCGCCCGCGTCCAGGTAACCGCGCAGCGCCGCGGCGAAGACCGGCGTCAGGCGGATGTGGTCGGGCAGCACCAGGAGCCGGTAGCGGGACAGGTCGGCGGCGGAGTCGATCACGTCGAACTGGTGCCCGCCCTCGACCAGCATCCGGACCGCGCCCTGGATGCCCGGCGGCAGGTTCATCACCCCGCCGCCGAGGTTCTCCTCCGGGTTGAGGACGGCGATGTCCGCCCGCGGGACGGCTCCGGCGCACCAGGGCTCCTTCTGCTCGACCTGGGCGTAGACGTCGCCGACCAGCCGATAGGTCTCCGGGTCCAGCACGCCTTTCGGGTGCAGCTGGTCGCCGATGGAGCATCCCGCGCCCTGGGCGAGCATCCGGAAGACCTCGTACTCCAAGGCCGCCGGGTTCTTCGTGGAGTGGAAGTCGCCCCACGTCGTATGGAACTTGCCGGTGGTGCCGACCACGTCCGGCCCGAGCGTCCGCGCGTAGCGTCCGGTGACCGGGAAGTACAGGTAGCCCCACCCGCCGCTCGGCAAGGTTTCGAGCTCGAACTGGGTGTACGCCTCGGCGACGACCCGGTGCCGCGGGCCCACATGCCCGCCGTTGTAGGTGACCGGGCAGCCGGGCTGGATCGACCGCACGAATTCCGACAGCTCGAGCTCGAACCCGTTGACGGTCCGCACGCCGAATTCCTCGACCTGGCGCGGGTCGGCGGAATCCATCCCGAGCCCGTGCATGCCCGCCTGGCAGTGTCGGCACACGCAGTGGTCCGGCCGGATGAAGTCGAAGTAGAGACCGTCGACCGGCAGCGACGCGAGGATCTCCGCCGCGTGCTCCTTCATGAAGTCCCGGAACGGCGAATTCAGGCACAGCTTGCGGTAGAAGCCGGCCTCGAACGGCGGCGTTCCCTCGAGCCGGCCGTCGGCGAGCACGATGCGCCACTCTGGATGCGCCTGGACCGTCAGGTCGTCCCACTGGACGGTGGTGTAGATCGGCACCCGGATCCCGCGGGCATGGCAGGCGTCGATCTGTTCGGCGAGCAACGGACGGTCCAGCGTCGGATGCCTCCGGTCGGCCAGATGTGTGCTGTCGTAGTAGACCCAACCGTGGTGGCACCGGGCGAAACACAGCACGGAGTTCACGTGTGCATCGGCGAGGGTCGTGGCGAATCCGGCCGGGTCGAACTCCGACCCGACCGCAGGGATGAGCCCGGAGGTGTGGAAGTCGAGATGGATCTGGCGGAGAACGCCGGATGCGGTTGCTGGCACGGATGCTCTCCTCGCGGCGTACGCCCTCGCGAACCGGGAAGCAGCGAGGTACCGCCAGAATGCCATGCGGGATAAGTTCCCGGACACGGTGTCAAGGCCGTCGACTGCAGCATTCCTGGGAGGTCGGATCACTGATGCAGCCGCAGCAGAGAGCCGAGCGGGCGCTCGAGGCGCGCCGGCTGGCGGTCGCGTTGGGTCGCCAGGACGTCCGTGGGGTCGCGCTGACCTACGTCGACAACGCGGGGATCACCCGGGTCAAGACGGTGCCGACCGCGCGCCTGGAACACGCCGCGGCCTGGGGGGTGGGCATGTCGCCGGTGTTCGACGTCTTCTGCGTCGACGACTCGATCACGACGAGCGCCCACATCGGCGGCCCGGACGGCGATCTGCGGCTGATCCCGGAGCTGGGGAGCCTGGTGCGACTCGCGGCGCAACCCGGGTGGGCCTGGGCGCCGGTGGACCGGTTGACCCAGGACGGTGCGGTCCACTCGGGCTGTCAGCGGTCGTTCGCGCGCCGCATGGTCGCGCTGGCGGCCGAGCGCGGTGTCTCGGCGCAGATGGGCTTCGAGGTGGAATGGATCATCGGGTCGGACCGGCCGGACGGCGGATTCGTCCCGGCGGCGACGGGCCCGGCGTACGGCATGACCCGGATCATCGAGCGTTCCGACTACTGCCGCGACGTGCTGGCCGCCCTGGCGGAGGAGGGCGTCGCCGTCGAGCAACTGCACCCGGAGTATTCGCCCGGGCAGTACGAGGTGTCCGTGGCGCCGAGCGATCCGGTCGGAGCCGCGGATCTCACCGTGCTGGTCCGGCAGACCGTACGGGCGGTCGGTGAGCGACACGGTGTCGCGACGTCGTTCGCGCCCGCCGTGGTGGCCGGGGGAGTCGGCAACGGCAGCCACCTGCACCTGAGCCTGTGGCGCGACGGGCGCAACCTGCTGACCGGCGGGCCCGGCGACTTCGGCTTCACCGCCGAGGGCGAGTCCTTCCTCGCGGGGCTGCTCGATGGGCTCCCCGAACTGGTCGGGGTGGCGGCGCCGAGCTTGGCGAGCCATGTGCGCATGGCCCCGTCGCGATGGGCCGGCGCCTACGAGTGCTGGGGAGTGGAGAACCGCGAAGCGGCACTGCGGGTGATCCTGGGCACGGTCGGCAGCCGCGAGTGGTCGGCCAACGCCGAGCTCAAGTGCATCGACGGAAGCGCAAACCCTTACCTGGTGGTCGGAGCGGTGCTCGCGATCGGGCTCGCCGACCTGGCGACCGGTCGGAGGCTGCCGCCGCCGACGGTCGGCGACCCCGCGACGCACGATCCCGCGGCGCTGGCCGCGGCCGGCGTACGACGCCTGCCCGAGTCGGCGGCGGAGGCGGTCGAGCACCTGTCCGCGAGCGCCGTACTCCGCACCGCCATGGGCGATCCGCTCTTCGAGGCGTTCCTCGCCGTACGCCGCGCCGAGATCGCGGCCATGCTCGACCGGTCACCCGAGGACGTCGTCGCCGCGACCCGGTGGCGGTGGTGACGACCGGGCCGCCGGCCGACCTGCGGGCACATCTCGACGACCTCCCGCTCGTCGACCACCACGCGCACAGCGTCGTCCGCGCCGACCTCGACCGGGCCGGCGTGGAGGCCCTGCTCACCGAGGCCCACGCCGCCGGACCGGAAGGAACCACGGCCTTCGACACTCCGCTCGGGGTGGCCGTACGCCGGTGGTGCGCACCGGTTCTCGACCTGCCGGCGCACGCCGACGCGGACACCTACCTCGCCCGCCGGGCGACGATGGGTACGGCCGAGGTGACCCGGCGCCTGCTGCGCGGAAGTGGGCTCGGCGCCCTGATCGTCGATGCGGGGTTCCGGCAGGAGGATCTCCTCGACCCGGACGCGCTCGGCGGCGCGGCCGGTGTCGCAGTGCACGACGTGGTGCGCGTGGAGAGTGTCGCCGAGGAGCTCGCGGGCACCGGTGCCGGGCCGCGTGGTTTCGCCGCCGCCTATCGCGATCTGCTCCGGGAACGGTCCGTCGGCGCGGTGGCGCTGAAGACGATTGCGGCCTACCGGTCCGGCCTCGACGTCCCCGCCGGGCGACCGGACGACGACGAGGTCGACGCCGCGGCGGCACGCTGGCTGTCCACAGTGGACACGCCTACCGGGCCGCGCCTCGACGATCCGGCGCTGATCGCGTTCGCCTGGTGGTCGGCTCTCGACACCGGGCTGCCGCTGCAGGTGCACACCGGATTCGGCGACCCCGATGAGACGCTGCGCCGCGCGGATCCGGCCTGCATGCAGGAGTTCCTGCACGCCTCGGCGGAGGTGGGGACGCCGATCGTGCTGCTGCACTGCTACCCCTACCACCGGCAGGCCGCCTATCTCGCGCATGTCTATCCGCACGTCTACTTCGACGTGGGACTCGCGACCAATTACGTCGGCGCGTCCGCCCGTACCGTGGTCGGCGAGGCGATGGAGCTCGCGCCGTACGGCAAGCTCCTCTATTCCTCCGACGCCTTCGGCCTGCCCGAGCTGCACTATCTCGGTGCGGTCCTGTTTCGCCGCTCGCTCGCCGAGGTGCTGGCCGGTTGGGTGGATCGCGACGACATGACGATCGAGGACGCACGGCGCTTCGCCACCATGATCGGCGCCGGCAACGCCCGCAGGCTCTACCGCCTCCCGTAACGAGCCACCGGGTCGCCACCACCGGGGCTCCGGATCACGGGGCGGCGGGCGACCGGGAGGTACGTCGGGCGCGCACGGCACGGGCCGCCGCGGGGAGCCCGACGGCGACCCGCCGCCAGGTCGGCGTCGTCACCCGGCCGGTCAGGACCTGGTAGTCGGCGCGTTCGATCTCGTCGAGAATCCCGCCGTAGAGAAGGAAAGCGGCCCGTACGCAGTCGCGGCTGTCCGGGTCCAGCAGCCGGATCCCGGGTTCCGCGGTGCGGTAGATCTCCCTCGTGCGGGCGATCTCGTGCGCCAGCAGCCGCCTGATCGGCCCGTCCACGACCCCGCGGGCCAGTCGGTCGCGGTCGACCCCGAAGAGCGCCATGTCGTCCTCGGGCAGGTAGATCCGGCCGCGCCGCAGGTCTTCGCCGACGTCCCGCAGGAAGTTGGTGAGCTGGAAGGCGCGGCCGAGGTCGGCGGCGTACGGTGCGGCGATCTCGCGACCGGTCGTGGTGCCGAGCACCGGCAGGACGAGCAGCCCGATCACGGCGGCCGATCCCCACATGTATTCGGCCAGGTCGTCGTAGGTGCGGTAACCGGTGACCGTGAGGTCCGAGCGCATCGACCCGAGGAAGTCCGCGAGATGACCCGCGGGCAGGTCGAACCGGCGCACCGTGTCCCGTACCGCACGCACGACCGATGCGGCCACGTCCTGCGCTGTCGCAGCGGGTCGGTCGGGGCCGAGGACCCGGCTCGCCAGGTCGTCGAGTCGGTCCGCGGCCGCCGTCACCGCCGGCCCGCCGGCATGCGTCCGGCCGATCTCGTCCACGAGATCGTCGGCGTAGCGGGCGAACCCGTACAACGCATGCACATAGGGCCGCTTCGCCGGTGGCAGCAGCCGGGTGGCGAGGTAGTAGGTGCGGCCGTGGGCGGCGTGCAGGCCACGGCACACGCCGTACGCCGACCGCAGCGCCGGACCGTCGATGCCGGCCGCGTCGAGCTCGCGGCCGTTCACAATCGGCCCAGCTGCGGGCGCGGGACCCCGTCGACGGGCGCGTCCGGCCCATCCGGCCGGTCCGCCCCGAGCACCGCGACCGTCGCGATCGCGGCGGCGGCCGCCGTGACGAACAGCGCCAGCGGGCGGTTGAAGGACGTCTGGCCCTGCGGGGTGACCAGCATCGACATCGCGACGCTGACGCCGGCGATCACCGCTGTGAGGCCGGCCGGCAGGCAGAGCGTCGCGGCGATGGTGATCGGCCAGACGAGATACCAGGGCTGCACGATGGGCCCGAGCAGGACGATCGCCAGCAGCGCGAGCGCCAGGGCACGCAGCACCCCGATCCGCGCGGCGATCGCCCACAACCACACGCAGGCGAGGCCCGCCACCACCTGCCCGCCGGTGCGGAACGCCGAGACCAGTGCCCGGCGGTGCCCGCCCGCTCCGAGCAGTCGGCCGGCCTGATCGGCCAGGAGCCCCAGACCGCTCGGCACCGACAGCCAGCTGATCAGGGCTCCTGCCGTCGTCAGCCCGCGGAGCCATCCCGTCCCGAGCCCGCTGAGCAGGGTCACTGCGGTGAACACGACCGCGGCGACGGCGGCGACCCGTGCCAGCGCCCGCCACCACCGGTGCGCGCCGTCGAGCCGGGCCGCCCAGATCGGCACGCAGAAGGCGATTACCGGGCCGATCGGTGCCTTGACCGCCACGCCGAGCGTCGCGACGGCGACGCCGGCGACGCACCGGCCCTCCGCGACCAGCGCGAGGCCGGTGACGGCCAATCCCAGCATCAGTGCGTCGTTGTGGCCGCCGGACACGAAATGCAGCAACAGCAGCGGATTGGCCACGCCGAGCCACACCGCGGCGCGGGGATCGCCGCCGAAGGACGAGGCCAGCCGCGGCAGGTAGCGGGCCAGCAGCACGACGCCCACCACCGCCAGCAGCCGCATGAGCTCGGCGGTGAGGTAGACGTGGTCGCCGGTGACCGCCGCGGCGGCTCGTCCCGCCATCAGCCACAGCGGCCCGTACGGCGCCGGCGTATCGACCCACACCCGCTGCACCTCGTCGAGGTAGGGCCCGGGCAGGGCGTCCGCGCCGACGCGGTACGGATCGAGGCCGGCATGGGTGAGATGCGCCTGGGCGGCGTAGCTCCACACATCGCGGCTGAACAGCGGGACCGAGAGCAACAGGGGCCCGCCCCACCAGGCAACGGTCGCCAGCAGCGCGGACGTCGACGTGCCGGGTCCGTGCCGGCGTACGGCGCGGCCGAGGTAGAGCCAGGACAGCCCGAGTACCGCCACGCCGCCGTAGACGAGGGTGAGCGCGACCCGCGGCCCGGCGCCGTGGCGGAGCAGTCCGAGAACCGGCCAGTGCGCCGTGGGATCGGCGGCCGGAAGCGCACCCGCGCCGTAGGAACCGACGACGGCGGCCACCACCCCGGCCAGTCCGGCCCAGCGGGCGAGCAGCGCGGGCGAGCCCGTGCGGACGCGAGTCATGGCGCGGTGCCGACGATCCGTTCGGCCGCGAGCCGGCCGGAGATCAGCACCATGGGTACGCCGACGCCCGGATGCGTCCACGGCGCCGGCGAAGACCACATTGTCCAGCCCGGACTGGAGATTGGCCGGGCGGAACGGGCCGGTCTGGCAGGCCTGTGGGCGGCCGCGAACGGTGTGCCCGGCGGCGAGCCCGGCGCCGGCCCAGTCGCCGGGGTCACGAGTCCGCTCGACCTCGACGCCGTCGCCGAAGCCGACGGTAGCCGCGCGCCTCGCAGCGATCGCGACCAGCTCGTCGGCGTAGCGCGGCCCCGACCACCGACCAGTCCAGGCCGGGCGCCGTCGAGGTTGGGCACCGGCGCCAGCACGTAGTAGGTGTGCCGGCCGGCCGGGCGCCAGCGGAGGAGTCGGTCCGGCTCGGGTTGGTGACCAGCAGCGACGGGTCGCTCATCAGCTCGCCGGTCGTCGATGAGCTCGTCGAAGGTGCGCCGTCCAGGCCCGTCCGAAGTGGATGTTGTGATGGGCGATCTGCGGGTAGGCCTGGCTCGACCCGACGTGCAGCACCACGCAGGACGGGGCGGGCGAGTCGTCCACGCGGGCCGGCGCCGGCTGGTCGGGAGCAGGTCCCGGTAGGCGACCGGCAGGTCGGGGTTGAGCACCACGGCGTCGGCCGGGATGCGCTCGCCGTCGGCGGTGTGCACGCGCGCGGGCCCGCCCGGCGGACGGTCTCCACCCGGGCGACCGTGGTGCCGTAGCGGAAGGTGCACGCCGTGCTTCTCGGCCGCGCCGGCGAGCGCCCGCGGAGACCGCGTGCATGCCGCCGCGCGGGAAGACGACACCGGCCACCGAGTCGAGGTAGGCGATCACGGCGTAGAGGGCCAGCGCGTCGTGCGGCGACGAGCCCGGCGTACATCGCCTGGAAGGAGAAGATCCGCCGGATCCGGGGATCGCGGAAGAACTGGTCGATCCGGGCTGCAGCCGGCGGAACCCGCCGGCGCCGACCAGCCGGAGCAGGTTGGCCGCGAGCAGGTCGGGCGGGGCGTCCAGGTTGCGGTCGATGAAGTCGCCGCTCTCGGCGCGGTACAGGGCGCGTGGCAAGTCGACGAAGCCGCGGTAGCCGTCGGCCTCGCGGGGCCGCAGACGCGGCCGATCTCCGCGGCCATCCGGCGTCGGGGTCGGTGATGACGTCGAGTGCTCGACCGTCCGGGTAGAAGCCCGGTAGGCGGGGTCGAGCGGGACGAGGTCGAGCCAGTCGCTCGAGCTCCTCGCCGACGCAGCCCGAGGGCCTCGGCGATCAGGTCGGGCATGGTGAGCACGGTCGGGCCGGTGTCGAACTCATAGCCGTCGACGCTCAGCCGGCCGGCCACGCCGCCGGGGCCGGCTCGCGTTCCAGCGACGGTCACCTGCCGGCCGGCTCCGGCCAGGCGCAGCGCGGCGGCCAGCCCGGCCAGACCGGCGCCGACGACCACCACCGGTCGGTCGGCCCCGCGACGGTACGCACCCGGGAAAGCGTACGGCCGCCGTTCCTGCCCCCGGCAAAGGCACCAGTCGTGCGGGTGGGACGTCTGCAGCCACTATCCTGGGGCCATGTCCCGGACCGTCCGCGAGCATCTGGCGACCGGGCGGCCGACGTACTCCTTCGAGTTCTTCCCGCCCAAGAGCCGAGGCGGGGGAGCGGGCCACTCTGGCGGGCGATCCGCCAGCTCGAGCCGTTGCACCCGTCGTTCGTGTCGGTCACCTACGGCGCCGGCGGGACGACCCGGGCCGGCACGGTCGCGGATGACCGAGCGGATCGCCACCGAGACGACGCTGCTGCCGCTGGCCCACCTCACTGCGGTGAACCACTCCGTCGCCGAGCTGCGCCAGGTCATCGGCCAGTACGCCGACGCGGGCGTGCGCAACGTGCTCGCCCTGCGCGGCGATCCGCCGGGGGACCCGCGGGCCGAGTGGGTCCACACCCGGAGGGCTCGAATACGCCGAGGAGCTGGTACGGCTGGTCAAGGCGCACGGTGACTTCTGCGTCGGTGTCGCCGCCCATCCCGCAGGGGCATCCGCGATCGGGCGACCTCGACGCCGACGCCGCGCAGTTCGTCCGACAAGTGCCGGGCCGGCGCGGATTTCGCGATCACCCAGATGTTCTTCTACGTCGAGGACTATCTCCGGCTGCGCGACCGGGTCGCCGCCCGCCGGCTGCGACATCCCGATCATCCCGGAGATCATGCCGGTGACCAACGTCCGGCAGATCGAGCGGTTCGCGATGCTGTCCGGCGAGGCTTCCCGGCCGACTCTCGCCGAGCGGCTCGGGCGGTCGCAGGACGACGCCGGCGGCGGTGCGCGCAGATCGGCATCGAGGCCGCCAGCGAGCTGTGCGAGCGGCTGCTGGCACAGCCGGTGCGCCCGGCCTGCATTTCCTCACCCTCAACCGGTCCACCGCGACCCGTGAGGTGTGGACCAACCTCAACCTCGACGCCCGGGTCTGACCCGACGGGTCAGGCGGGCCCGATCAGGCCGGCCACGGTCTGCGCCGACAACGCGACGAGCGGCAGCCCGCCGCCCAACTGCGCCGGGCCGCCGATGTGGAACAGCCCGGGGAGTTCGGTGCGCACGGGTGGCCGCAGGTGCCCCGTCCGCCCGTCCGCCGACGGGTCGTGGATCGCGCCGCCCGGCCGGCGGGTACGGCGCTCCAGGTCCGCGGGCGTGATCACCTCGCGGAAGATCGTCCGGCCCGCCGACGGCAGGCCGCGCCTCGACAACAACGCCACGAGCCGGTCGGCGTAGTAGGCGGCCAGGCCGGGCGAGCTCCAGTCGACCGGCCCGTGGCACGGCGCGTTGGCCCGGACCACCCATGCCTCGTGGTAGGGCGGGCACACCAGCGGGTCGCGCAGGATCGAGACACCGAGTGTCGGCTCGGAGACCGGTCGGGGTGACCGCCCGAACACCGCGTCCACCTCGGCATCGGGATCGCCCGGGAAGAGCACGTTGTGGTGGGCGACGCCGACCGACCGACCGCGGAGTCCGAGCATGATGACGAATGCCGACATCGACGTCGGGTGGGTCGGGCGGCGGCGCTTCTTCAGGGACGGGGCGAGATCGGAGTGGAGTTGGCCGGCATCGACGTCGGCCACCACGACGTCGGCCGGCAGGGCGCCGCCGTCGGCGAGCACCACGCCCCGGGCACGGCCGCCGAGGACCTCGACCGCGGCGACGTCGGTCCCGAGGCACAGTTCCCCGCCGTACGCCGTGATCCGCGTCGCCAGCACCTCGGCCAGCCGCCACATGCCTCCGGGCACGTACCAGGTGCCGTACGTCTGCTCGAGATACGGGAGCACCGCGAGTGCGGCAGGGGCATGCCGGGGATCGACGCCGGCCCGGATCGCGTAGCGGTCGAGCATCATGCGCAGCCGCGGGTCCCGGAGGCTGCGCCGGCCGAGTCGCCGGAGACCTGCGCCCGGCGCGGCGGCGGCGAGCTCCCGCGGGCGCAGCGCCAATCGCGCCAGGCCTTGAGCGCCGTCCACTGTGGACGGTGCCACGGTCGTCTCCCACATCCGGCCGGCGCGGTCCAGGAGCGCGCGCCAGGAAGGTCCGGTCCCGTCGCCGAACGCCCGGTCGAGGCGGGTGCACATCTGGTCGAGGTCGGCGGTCGCATCCAGCCGGGTCCCGTCGGCGAACCGGAAGCTGGTGGCCGGCTCGATCGGTTCGACGTCGAGCGCCTCATCGATCGGTGCACCGGTCTCGGAGAACAGGTCGCGCACCACCGGGGGCATCGCCAGCAGCGACGGCCCGGTGCCGAACCGGAAGAGCCCGGCCGGTGTCCTCCGGTCGGCGACGCCGAGCCCCCCGCCGATCCGGTCGGTGCGTTCGCAGACGGTGACGCGATGACCGGCGGATGCCAGCCGGGCGCCGGCGGCGAGGCCCCCGATCCCGGCACCGATGACGACGATCCTGCTCACGCGGTCCGACGCTTCCACCGCGACAGGTGCGGCCGGCGGGTGCGTCGGTCGGCGAGAACCAACCGGGCGGTCGTCCGGCCGCTGGCGCCGAAGACGCCGCCACCGGGGTGGGTCGACGCCCCGGTCAGGTAGAGGCCGCGTACGCCGGGGACGCGGTGGCCGGCGAGTTCGGGCAGCGGGCGCAGCCCGAACATCGACTCCAGGGTCATGTCCACGTGCATGACGTTGGCCCGGGGGAGGCCGAGCTCCCGCTCGATCTCCTCGGGCGTCTGCACGTGCACGTGCTCGACGGTCGCCGCGAACCCCGGCGCGGCCCGGTCGACCTCGCCGATCAGCCGCTCCGCCTCCCGGGCCGCGACGTCGCCCCATCGCCGCCCGTCGGCGAGGGCGTAGGGATGCCACTGTCCCCACACCGTGACGTTGTGCTTCCCGGCCGGAGCGATCGTGTCGTCGAAGGCGGAGAACGTCATCGCCAGGGCCGCCGGTCGCGCCGGCGGACGGCCGGCGAGGAAATCGCCGTAGGCGGCGCGCAGCGCACCCCGGTCCGGCGCCAGCAGTTGCAGCGCGCGGTAGGCCGATCCGTCGACCGCCGAGGGGTACCGGGGGAGATCCGACGTGCCGAGCCGGACCGCCATGCCGATGCCCGAACCCACCCGGATCTGCCCGATCCGGGCCCGCAACGACGACGGCAGGGCAGCACCGAGCAGGCCCAGGGTCGCGGTCACATGAGCGCCGCCGACGACCGCGCGGGCGGCGACGATCTCGCCGGACGTCGTCCGGATGCCGCGCACGACGGCCGTCGTCGACGAGGATGCCGGCCGCTCCGTCGCCCAGCCGCAGCGATCCGCCGTCGGCGGCCAGCCGTGCGGCGAGCGCCTCGCTCAGTCGGCCGCTGCCGCCGCGGGGGTGCCCCGGCGCGCGCCGGTGCATGAGCGCCAGCCAGCCGACGAGATCGGCGGTGCCGGTCTCGTGCGTCGGCGGACCGGACTGCGGATCCCATCCAGGCCAGCGCCGTCTTCAGCCGGTCGTCGCGGAAGTGCGCGTCGAGCAGCGCGTCGGCGCTGCCGACGAACTGCCGGACCACCTCGCTGTTGCCCGCACCGGTGCGCCGGCCGGCCGACCACAGCGCCCGGCCGACCCGGGCAGGAGTCGGCTCGCCCGAGAAGGCGGCGAACACGTGCTCGTTGCGCCGTCCCCAGTCGGTGACGAAGCGGTGGTAGGCCGCCGCGTCGGCCGGTCCGCATACGGCGGCGATCGACGCACAGGTGCGGTCGAGGTCGACCCAGAAGGTGATGGCCACCTGATCGCCGCCCGCCGTCCAGAACGGCGCGAAGCCCCAGGGATCGAGGTCGTCGTAGACCAGCCCGTGGGCCGCCAGGTCGAGCTCCTCCACGATGCCGGTGTGCCGGATCATCACGTGCGCGCTCGACCCGCGGTCGACGCGGTAGCCGGGGAACCGCTCGACCGTGGAGACGGCGCCCCCGACGACGGTGTCGCGTTCGACCACCTCGACGTCGAGGCCTTCCCGGGCCAGGTAGCAGGCGGCGACCAGGCCGTTGTGGCCGGCGCCGACCACCACGACGTCACGCATCGGAGAACGGGAGGTCGGCACCGAGGATCGCGAACGGCCGGCTGTCGCCCGGGAAGAAATGACCGCGGAGAACGTCGACGAAGCCGAGCGACCGGTAGAGCGACCAGGCCCGGGTCCGGCCCTCGGGGGTGGAGAGCAGCACCCGGCGCTCGGGGACCCGCTCGACGAGCGTGGTCAGGAGCGCCCGGCCGATCCCCTGGCCCTGCCAGTCGGGCAGGACGTGCAGTTCGCACAGCTCGAAGCAGTCGACGAACCACCGGGCGGCGACGTCAGGGGCGAGGGCGCCGTTCACCTGGTCGTGCCACCACTGTCCGGGGGCGCTGGTGTAGCCGTAGCCGAACCCGGCGAGCTCCTCGTCGGCGACCGCCGCGGTGCACCGGAAACCGGGCCGGCCGGTGTGTGCGGCGGTGAACCCGGCCCGGGACCGCCCGGTCTCGGCGGGGTAGCCCATGGCGGTGGTGTAGACGGTCATCGCGTCGTTCAGCCGCCGGCGGAGATCGGCCGCACTCCAGCGGACGAGCGAGACCGAGGCCTGTTCGGAGGCGCGATGGCGGGTCATGTCGCCGGGTTCCGTCCGTCGGCGGTCCTGGGGGAGCGCACCGGCTAGTCCCCGACCTCGGTCGGCGTCCCACCGGTGATCCGGACCAACTCGTCGAAGGTGGTCGGGAAGACGGTGTGGGCCGTCCCGGCGGCGGCCCAGACGGCGGGGTGGGCGCGCAACGCCGTGTCGACCAGGGTGCGGACCGGCGCCGGATGACCGACCGGAGCCACGCCCCCGATCGCCTGCCCCGTCGCCGCGCGGACGAAGTCGGGGGTCGCGCGGGCGATCTTCCCGACGCCGAGCAGCCCGGCGACCCGCTCGGTGTCGACCCGGTGGGCGCCGCTGGTCAGCACCAGGAGTGGCGCACCGTCGGCGTCGAAGACCAGGCTGTTCGCGATGGCGCCGACCTCGACGCCGAGCTGGTCGGCGGCCGCGACGGCGGTGGTGGCCGCATCGGGCAGGGTCCGGACCGCGCCGTCGGCGCCGGCCGCGCGCAGGGCCGCCACGACGCGCTCGGTGTTGGCGTGGACGGGGCGGAGGCCGCCGGGGGCGGGGGTGTCGGACACGCGGTCGGACACCCGGTCGTCAGGCACGGGCTCGGGAGCCATGGCCCCATCCTGGCGCGCCCGCGTGGCGCGCCGAGCGGCAGGTCAGATGTGCAGCCCGCACTCCACCTTGTCGCGCCCGGCCCAGCGCCCGGCGCGGGCGTCCTCGCCGGGCTTGACCGCCCGGGTGCAGGGGGCGCATCCGACCGAGGTGTACCCGGCGTCGATCAGCGGGTTGATCAGCACGCCGTGCTCGGTGGCGTAGGCGTCGACGTCCTCCTGCGTCCAGGTCGCCAGCGGGTTGATCTTCACCATGCTGCGCTTGGCGTCCCACGCCACTACCGGGGTGTTCGCCCGGCTCGGCGCCTCGTCGCGCCGTACGCCGGAGCCCCAGGCGTGGTAACCGGACAGCGCGGCCTCCAACGGCCGCACCTTGCGCATCGCGCAGCAGAGGTCGGGGTCGCGCTCGTAGAGCCGCGGGCCGTACTCGGCGTCCTGCTCGGCAACCGTCTGCGACGGCTTCACCGACAGGACAGTCACCGGCATGGTGGACGCGACCGCGTCACGGGTGCCGATCGTCTCGGCGAAGTGGTAGCCGGTGTCGAGGAAGACGACGTGGATCCCGGGACGGGCCCGCGAGGCGAGGTGGGAGAGGACGGCATCGGCCATCGACGAGGTGATGCACAGCCGGTCGCCGAACTCGTCGGCGGCCCAGCGCAGCACGTCGAGGGGGTGTGCACCGTCGAGCTCGGGCTCGGCCGCCTCGACCAGCGACACGAGCCGCGCGTGTTCGTGATCCGGTGCACTCACGATGCCTCCTTCGTCGTCAAACCCAGGAAACGTAGCCGCCATGCCCGCAGGCATGCCGCGCACCGCCATACTCCTGCCTCGTCGCCGCTGACCTCGTCGCGGCTGGGGCGAATGTCTTCCTCCCCGCAGTATGGACAGTAAAACGGGGGTGCGTGCGAAACACGGCCCGTCACGCTAGCCACTCCTCGTCCGCCCGAGCCACGAAGCCGGCGAACGATTCGTCCCCTTTGCGGCGTTCTTGATAGCTGCGCAGCACACGCTCGACGTAGTCCGCGGTGTCTTCTGCCGCGACCCGCAGACCCCGGAACTTCCGGCCGAACGCCGGATCCGCCCCGAGTTGTCCGCCGAGATGTACCTGAAAACCGTCGACGTCCTCGCCGTTATTCCCCCGCAGCACCATGCCCTTGAGGCCGATGTCGGCGACCTGGAAGCGGGCGCAGGAGTTCGGGCAGCCGTTGACGTTGATGTTCACCGGCGTGTCGAAGTCGGGCATGCCGGCGCTCGAGCTCGTCGACCAGCCAGTTGGCCCGGCCCTTGGTCTCCACGAGCGCCAGCTTGCAGAACTCGATGCCCGTGCAGGCGATCGTGCCGCGGCGGAACGCGCTCGGCCGGGCGGCCAGACCTTCGTCGTCGAGGGCGGCGACAAGAGCCTCGACGCTGTCCTCCGGCACGTCCGAGGATCACCAGTTGCTGCTGGGTGGTGGTGTGGATCCGGCCGCCGCCGTACTCCTGCGGCCAGTTCGGCGACGCCGGGAGAGCTGCGTGCCGCTGGTTCGTCCGGACCGCAGCGCGAACCCGACGCGTAGCGGCCGTCACGCTGCCGGTGGACGCCGAGGTGGTCGCGGGGGCCCGTCGGTGCCGCCGGCGCCGGGCCGTCCGGCAGTGGTGCGTCGAGGTACTCCGACTCGAGCACCTGGCGGAACTTCTCCGCCCCCAGTCGGCCATCAGGAACTTCAGCCGGGCGCGGTTGCGCGACTTCCGGTAGCCGTAGTCGCGGAAGACCGAGGTGACACCGCGCCAGGTCTCGATGAGCCGCTCGGCCGGCACGAAGGCGTCGAGCCGGACCGCGAACCGCGGGTTGGTCGAGAGCCCGCCGCCGACCCAGAGGTCGTAGCCGGGGGTGCCGTCCGGGCCGATCACGCCGACGAAGGACACATCGTTGATCTCGTGGTTGGTGCAGTGCCGGCCGCACCCGGAGACCGAGGTCTTGTACTTGCGCGGCAGGTTGGAGTACGCCGGGTCGCCCACGATGAGGTCGCTGAGCTCGGCCAGCTGCGCCGATCGCGTCGATGATCTCGTCGGCCGCGACGCCCGCGAGCGGACAGCCGAGCATGACCCGCGGGGTGTCCCCGCACGCCTCGGTCGTCGAGAGGCCGACCTCCTCGAGCCGGCGCCAGATCTCGGGTACGTCCTCGATCCGGATCCAGTGCAGCTGGACGTTCTGCCGGTCTGTGACGTCAGCCACATCCCGCCCGAACTCGTTGGCGATCCCGGCGACGGTGCGCAGCTGGTCGTAGCTGAGGCGGCCGCCGTCGATCCGGACCCGCAGCATGAAGAACTCGTCCTCGAGCTCGTCCGGCTCGAGGACCGCGGTCCGGCCGCCCGGGGATTCCGGCGCTGCGCTGGGTGTAGAGCCCGTACCAGCGGAACCGGCCGGTGAGGTCGGCCGGGTCGATGCTGGCGAACCCGCGGTTGGCGTAGATGTCGAGGATGCGCTGCCGGACCGCCAGGCCGTCGTCGTCCCGCTTGGCGCGCTCGTTCGCGTTCAGCGGTTCGCGGTGGCCCAGCGCCCACTGGCCCTGTGCTGTCGATGCCATCGGGTTACCTCGCGGTTGTGACGCTCCTGCGCGGCGCTGCGTCAGTACGCCTGCTGGTCAGGGACTGCGGTGTCAGAGGGACACCGGACAGGCGGCGCTGATCGCGTGCTGCAGATCGACATGCAGTCGCGCGACGAGAGGTACACCGCGGTCCGTCACGCCGACAAGGATCGCACATGATCATGCGTATCGCACACCCTGTCTGTCGACCGAGGTTGTCGATCTGTGCGATCCTGACGGGCATGTCTGCGACCGCGGTGCTCGTGGCGCGTCTGCACGTCGATCTGCAGCGTGTCGCCAGCGCGGTCTGTCCGTCCGACTGAATCGGGTCGGCGCCGCATTCCCGGGCCGCACGATCTCGTGCCGCTCGTCGGCCCCCGACCCGAGAACGTCGCCCGAGTCGGGTGATTGCCGCCGACCGTTCCGGACCAGCAGACCAGGAGAATCCATGACCACCATCCCGTCCCCGCCGGGAGCCCTCCCCGCCGACGGTCCGGGAGGTGCCCGGTGAACGACGGCTACCCGGTCGTTCTCGATCTGACCGACCGGAGGGTCGTCGTGGTCGGCGCCGGCCCGGTCGGGGCCCGCCGGGTCGCCGCCCTGCGCGACGCCGGCGCCGACGTCCACGTCGTCGCACCGGCGGTGCACGCGCCACTGGACGGGTCCGTGACGGTCCATCGACGGTCCTACCTCGACGGTGATCTCGACGGTGCGTGGCTGGTGCACGCGTGCACCGACGACCCGGCCGTCAACGCGGCGGTCGCCGCCGAGGCCGAGCGGCGGCAGATCCCGTGCGTCCGGGCGGATGCCGCCGGGGCCGGGACCGCGCGTACCCCGGCCGTCGCCCGGTCCGGCGCGGTGCTCGCGGCGGTGACCTCGGACGACCCGGTGCGGTCGGTCCGGATCCGCAACCGGATCGCGGCACTGCTCGACACCGCGGAGCTGCCGACCCGGCGGGCCCGCCGGGACGGCGTGGGGCAGGTCACCCTCGTCGGCGGCGGGCCCGGCGACCCCGGTCTGATCACCGTGCGGGGGAGGGCGCTGGTCGCCGATGCCGACGTCCTCGTCGTCGACCGCCTGGCGCCGCGTGGCCTGCTCGAGACGGTGGACGACGACGTCGAGGTCATCGACGTGGGCAAGGCGCCGTACCGGCACGGGGCGACCCAGCAGGAGATCAACGCGCTCCTCGTCGACCGGGCCCGGCGCGGACTGAACGTGGTCCGGCTCAAGGGCGGAGACCCGTTCGTCCTCGGTCGCGGCGGGGAAGAGGTCGCCGCCTGCGCCGAGGCGGGTGTGCCGGTGCACGTCGTCCCGGGTGTGACGTCGGCCCTCGCGGGACCCGCGATGGGCGGCATCCCGCTGACGCACCGCGGCATCGCGGCCGACTTCGCCGTGGTGTCCGCGCACCTCGATCCGACCCACACCGGCTCGACGGTCGACTGGCCGGCGCTCTCCGCGGGGCCGGCGACCCTGGTCCTGCTGATGGCGATGGAGCGGCTGGACTCGGTGTGCGCGACGCTGATCGAGCACGGCCGGCCGGCCGACACGCCGGCCGCGGTCGTCCAGGACGCCACGATGCCGCAGCAGCGCACGCTGATCTCGACGGTCGGCGCGCTGGCCGACGACGTACGCCATGCGGGGCTCGGCTCGCCGGCGGTGGTCGTCGTCGGTGAGGTGGTCCGGTTCGCCGAGGTCGTGGGATGAGCGGCCCGGTGCTGCTCGCCGTCGCCCACGGATCGCGCGACGAGCGGGCGGCCCCGGCACTGGAGCGACTGGTCGAGCGGGTCCGCGGATCGGATCCGCAGATCGACGTGCGCCTGTCCTACGTCGACCACATCTCGCCGTCGCTCACCCGCGCGCTGGCCGATCTGGCGACCCGACCGACGGTCGTGGTGCCGCTCCTGCTCACCGCCGCGTCGCACACCAAGGGCGACGTCGCCGCCGCGGTCCGGGCGGCCCGGCGGCCCGGCTGGGACCTGCGACAGGCCCGACCGCTGGCCCCTCACCCCGGCCTGCTCGCGGCGCTCGACCGCCGTCTCGACGAGGCGGCCGTCGACCGGACGACCGCGGTAGTGCTGGCGGCCGTCGGCTCCGCCGACCCCGACGCGAACGCCGACGTCGTCGCCGATGCGCGCCGGCTGTGGGAGTGGCGCCGCGCCTCGGCCCCGGTGGAGGCGGGCTTCGCGTCCGCGACCACGCCGACCGTGCCCGACGCGGTCGACCGGCTGCGCCGGCTCGGCCATGCCCACATCGCGGTGGCGTCGTACGCCCTCGCCCCCGGGCGGCTGCTCGACAAGGCCACCGCCGGTCTCGACGTGACAGTGGTGACCCGCGAGCTGGCCGACACGGCGGAGGCGGCGGAGATCGTGCTCGACCGCTATCGGGAGGCGCTCGGCACCGATATCCGGATGGGCTGCGACACGTGCCTCTACCGGGTCGGGTGGCCCGGTCGCGAGGACCGCATCGGTGCCCCCCAACGGGTGCATCCGCACCCCGACGACGCCTGACCCAGCGCCGCCCCTGCGTTTGGCTTGAACGTCACGTTCAAGCCTTCTCGTGGCATGAACGTCACGTTCATGCCAACCGGGACGGGCAGGATCCGGGCGAACGTCACGTTCATGCCAACCGGGGCGCGGGGTCCGGCCGGTGGATGGGCCAAGGCCGGCGTACCGGCAGATGCGGGCGGGGGGGGCGGGTCCACCTCGCCTGCCCCGCGACCCCTCCATTCCGCTTGAACGTCACGTTCATGCGGTCTAGCCGCATCAACGTCACGTTGATGCGGAATGGGGGGGCGGGCGTCGCGGAACGGCTGGGGACGACGGTTGCGCAGGCGGTTCGGGGAGCGCTAATCTTCGAACACGTATTCGAACACACGTTCGAATCACCGCACCGCCGCCGTGCCCGTCTCGTGGAGGCTGCCTGATGACACCGACCCGGCTCCGTCCGCCGCCGCTGCGTTCTGCGGCGACCATGTTGGATCTCGCCCGCACCTGCCTCGCCGACGCGGCCGCAGCCGACCAGCCCGCCGAGCGTTACGTCGCCGCCCACCTCGCCGCGCTGCGCGGTGCCGCGGCGGTGCTCGCCTCCCGGGCCCATGCGGCCGGTGCCGGCCGACCCCGCCGGCCGGTCAGTGCATGGGCGCTGCTCGGCACCCTCGCCCCGGAATTGGGCGAGTGGGCCGCCTTCTTCGCCGCCGGTGCGGCGACCCGGCAGGCGGCCGAGGCCGGCGCAACGGGCGTGGTGACCCAGCGCGACGCCGATGACCTGCTGCGCGACACCGCAACCTTCCTCGAGGTCGTCGCGGTGACGATCGAGCCGGCCCGGTGGCGCAGCGTCCCGGTCGGGTGACGGCCGATGTCCAGCGGGCAGGAGCCGATGTCCGGCGGCCGAGGGGTGATGTCCCTCGCCGTCGCGACACCGGATGTCGGAGTGGCTCGCTACCCTGCGCCCAGGGGCCGACGGCGGCCAGGCGCCGTGCCCCGTGGACGTGAGGAGAGGCCGGTCGTGACCGAGGTCGATCGGGCGGTCGCCGCCGAGGGGGATATGCCGCCCGTCGAGGTGCGGGAGCGGCATGCCGTGATTTCCCGCGAGCTCGACGACCACGCCTACCGCTACTACGTGCTCGACGCCCCGACGGTGAGTGACGCCGAGTACGACCTGCTCCTGCGCGAGCTGGAGCGGATCGAGGAGCAGTGGCCGTCGCTTCGCACCCCGAGCTCACCTACCCAACGGGTGGCCGGCACCTATTCGACCCTCTTCACCCCGGTCACCCACCTCGAGCGCCTGCTCAGCCTCGACAACGCCTTCTCCGACGAGGAGCTCACCGCCTGGGCGCACCGCGTCGAGCGGGAGACCAGCGCGAGCACCACTTACCTGTGCGAGCTGAAGGTCGACGGCCTCGCGGTCGACCTGGTCTACGAGCGGGGGCGGCTCGTCCGGGCCGCGACGCGTGGCGACGGTCGCACCGGCGAGGACGTCACGCCCAACATCCGCACGATCGACGACGTGCCGACCGAGCTCACGACCGACGAGGAGCACCCGACACCGGAGCTGCTCGAGGTCCGTGGTGAGGTCTATTTCCCGATCGAGCGGTTCGCCGACCTCAACGCCGCGCTGGTCGATTCCGGGAAGGCGCCGTTCGCCAACCCGCGCAACGCCGCCGCCGGGTCGTTGCGCCAGAAGGACCCCCGGGTGACCGCCACCCGCCCGCTGCGGATGGTGATCCACGGCATCGGGGCGCATCGGGGGATCGAGCCCGTGCGCCAGTCGGACTGGTACGGCCTGATGGGGGCGTGGGGCCTTCCGGTGAGCGAGCACTACCTCGTGGTCGAGACTCTCGACGGAGTCCGCGGGCGCATCGCCTATTTCGGCGAGCACCGACACTCGGTCGAGCACGAGATCGACGGCATCGTCGTCAAGGTCGACGAGATCGCGGTGCAGCGCCAGCTCGGTTCGACCTCTCGCGCGCCCCGGTGGGCGATCGCCTACAAATATCCGCCCGAAGAGGTCACGACGAAGCTCGTCGACATCCAGGTCAATGTCGGTCGCACCGGTCGGGTCACCCCGTTCGGCCGGATGGAGCCGGTCAAGGTCGCCGGTTCGACCGTGGAGCTCGCCACCCTGCACAACGCCGATGAGGTACGCCGCAAGGGCGTCCTGATCGGTGACACCGTCGTGCTCCGCAAGGCCGGCGACGTGATTCCCGAGATCGTCGGCCCGGTGGTCGACCTCCGGGACGGGTCCGAGCGCGAGTTCGTGATGCCCACCCGGTGTCCGGAATGCAACACCCCGCTGCGCCGCGAGCGGGAGGGCGATGTCGACATCCGGTGTCCCAACTCGCGGTCCTGCCCGGCGCAGCTGCGGGAGCGGGTCTTCCACCTCGCCGGACGCGGGGCCTTCGACATCGAGGTTCTCGGCTACGAGGCCGCCGTCGCTCTGCTCGAGTCCGGTCTGCTGCAGGACGAGGGCGACGTCTTCCAGCTCACCGCCGACCGGCTGGCCGGGTGCGAGTTCTTCACCCGCAAGGACGGCGGGCTCACCGCCAACGCCACCAAGCTGCTCGACAACCTCGAGCAGGCGAAGCACCGGCCGCTGTGGCGGGTCATCGTCGGGCTCTCGATCCGTCACGTCGGGCCGACCGCGGCCCAGGCGCTGGCCCGCGAGCTCCGGTCCATCGACCGGATCGCCGACGCGTCGGCCGAGGAGCTGGCTGCGGTCGAGGGGGTCGGGCCGACCATCGGGCAGGCGGTGGTCGACTGGTTCGCCGTCGACTGGCACCGCGATGTGGTGCAGAAGTGGCGTACGGCGGGGGTGGAGCTCACCGAGACGGGCGGCGACGAGGGTCCGCGGCCGCTGGAGGGGATCACCGTGGTGGTCACCGGAAGCCTCGTCGACCACAGCCGGGACTCGGCGACCGAGGCGGTGCAGGCGCGGGGCGGCAAGGTCACCGGGTCGGTGTCGAAGAAGACCGACTTCGTGGTCGCCGGCGACAGCCCCGGCTCGAAGTACGACAAAGCCCTGACGCTGAAGGTGCCGATCCTCGACGACGCGGGCTTCGCGGTGCTCCTGGCCGACGGTCCGGACGCGGCGCGCGCGGCCGCGCACCTCGAACCCTGAGCGTGCCCGACGGATTGCTCAGGGAGACGGCCGGAACCTCCGTTCCCGCGCACAGGTATCGTCGGGGACGAGTCGGGTATAGGTGATCGATGCGCATCGCTCAGCCGTGGCTCACCGTGCGGGACAGTTCCCGTGGGCGGGGCCCCGTCACCCTCGGGGTCGATCATCAGACCAGGGAGTAGTTGTATGAGACGAGCGTTCCGGGCGACGCGACGCCGGGTGCTGACCGGTGCGGCCGTGGCCGCCGTGGCAGCACTCGCCCTCGCCGGATGCTCCAGCGGTTCGGCGGGAAACACCGCATCGAACCACCAGGGCAGCTCCGGGAAGCAGGCCGATAGCAAGACGTCGGCCTCCCCGTCGCCGTCTCCGAAGCCCGCCGTCGACGTGAGCATCAGCCCGCAGTCCTCGGCGATGAACCCGATCGACCCGATCGTGGTCCGCGTCGACAAGGGCACCCTGAAGTCGGTCGTCGTGACCAACCCGACGGGCAAGCAGGTGACCGGCGACTTCGGTCCCGACCACACGACATGGTCGACCAACGAGCCGCTGGGCTACGCCAAGGCCTACGCGGTGGCCGCCGACGCCGTCGACAAGACCGGGCAGGCGGTGCACCGCACCGGGACCGTGCACACGCTCTCGCCGCAGGCGCAGGCCTACCCGTCGTTCATCCCTCCGCCGAACGAGACCGACGTCGGGATCGGCCAGCCGATCGTCGTCCGGTTCGACCACCCGATCTCCGACAAGGCCGCGACGCAGAAGCGGCTGCAGGTGACCTCCACCCCGGCCCAGCCCGGTGCGTGGTACTGGATCTCCGACACCGAGGTCCACTACCGGCCGGAGAACTACTGGCGGGCGGGCACGACCATCAAGCTGCACGCCGGCATCTACGGCGTCGATCTCGGTGACGGCGTCTACGGCCAGACCGACCGCGACCTCACCCTGCACGTGCACGATTCGTGGGTCGCGAAGGCCAACGGCGCCACCAAGCGCATGTGGGTGTTCCACGACGGCAAGCTGGTGCGCAACATGCCGATCAGCCTCGGCACCACCAAGAACCCGACCCACACCGGCATCCACGTCATCTCCGAGAAGTCCTACAAGGTCGTCATGGACTCCGCGACGTACGGCGTGAAGAAGGGCCAGCCGGGCTACTACCGCGAGTCGGTCTACTGGGACGAGCGCATCTCCAACGACGGCGAGTTCGTGCACGCCGCGCCGTGGTCGACCGGCGAGCAGGGCTCGTCCAACGTCTCGCACGGCTGCGTCAACCTTTCAGTGGACAACGCGAAGTGGTTCTACTCCCACTTCGGCCCCGGCGACGTCGTCGAGGTGTCCAACTCCGGCGGCCCGACCCTGCCGGTCTACGACACCTACGGCGACTGGGCGGTGCCGTGGTCGACCTGGTCGGCCGGCAACACGAACGGCTGAGCCACCGCGCACCACCGCCGCCCTGACCGGCGGAGCAGGGTGCCCGGTACGGCGGCGCCCGCCGGCTCAGCGGCCGGGGCGCTCGTGACTGATCGTGCGGCCGATGCCGGCGAGGTGTGCCAGGCGAGCGACCTCGCTGCGCCGGAAGGTCGGTCCGCCCGGGCGTCCGACGACGATCGCCCGGTCCGATCCGTCGAACGGCGCGGCCATCAACTCGGTCTGCATCGCGAGGAGCGCCTCGGGAACCGTGTCCGTCTCCGGATCCAGGGTCCGGGCCCGGTCGAAGGAGACCAGGTCGAAGCGGTCGAGCGTCTTCTCCGGCTCGGCCGGGGCCGGGGTGCTGACCACCTCGACGACCGCAGAGGCGCCGTCGGTCCGCCGGACCAGCAGGCACCAGCCGGCCCGGAAGATCCGCGGAACCCCCGCGACGAGCAGGTCGGCCATCCGGGCCGGATCGGCGGCCATCGCCTCGACCAGTTCCAGCTCGCGCTGGGTGTCCAGCGCTCCGGCGTAGACCCGGATCGACTCGACCCGGACCTCGGGCACCGTCGCGGCCGCGCTGACGAGCGCGTCCGCGAGCCGGCCCGCCGGAAGCTCGACCACGAGATCGTCGACCGCCACTCCGGGTGTCCGCTCGACGACGTCGAGACTGATGATGTCGGCGTCGACGGACCCGAGCGCGCTCGCGACCGCGCCGAGCATGCCGGGCCGGTCCGGCAGAACGACCCGCAGCAGGAATGCGGAGACCACCGCTAGAGCACCAGGCCGAGGGTCAGCAGCACGCCGAACACCAACTCGAGCTGGCCGGTCGCGACGAGCGTCGCGATCAGGTCCCGGCCGGTGTCGCCGCGCAGCACGCGGCGTGCCGGGCCGATGGCGAACGGGATCGCGAGCAGCCCGACCGCGGCCCACGGATGGATCACGGCGGCCGCGACGACGAAGGCGAACGCGACCGCGATGCAGCCGACGTAGCCGATCCGGGTACGCCGGTCGCCGAGTAGCACCGCCAGCGTGCGCTTGCCGACCTCGGCGTCGCGCGGGATGTCACGCAGGTTGTTGGCGACGAGAACGGCGACCGCGAGCAGCCCGCACGGCACCGCGCACAGCACGGCGAGCGCAGTGACCTGCGGCGGCTGAGAGGCGACGTAGGCGGTGCCGGTCACGGCGACGAGCCCGAAGAAGACGAACACGGCGAGATCGCCCAGCCCGCGGTAGCCGTAGGGCCGGGAACCGCCGGTGTAGAACCACGCCGCCGCGATGCTGGCCGCACCGACGAGGATCAGCCACCAGGTGGTCACGGCGGCAAGGGTGAGGCCGACCGCGCCCGCGACGGCGAAGCACACCATCGCGCCGGCCAGCACCCGACGCGGCGACGCCAGCCCGGACGCGGTGAGCCGCACCGGCCCCACGCGGTCGGCGTCCGTGCCGCGGATGCCGTCGCTGTAGTCGTTGGAGTAGTTGACGCCGATCTGCAGCGCCAGCGAGACGACCAGCGCCGCCGCGGCCCGCCACCACGCCACCGGGCCGACGGTCACCGCCACCCCGGTGCCGACCAGCACCGGCACCACCGACGCGGGCAGGGTGCGGGGCCGCGCGCCGGCCACCCAGGCGGCGATACCGGACGGCAACGGTGAGGACGTGCTGCTCATGTCCCTATCCTGCCTGGCTGCGTCCGGTCACGTCGCCGTGGGTGAAACCCCGCCGTCGGCGCGGCCGTAGACTCGGGCCCATGCCCGACGCCCCCGCAGGGATCACCCGCGACGAGGTGGCCAATCTCGCCCGACTCGCCCGGCTCGCGGTCACCGAGGCCGAACTCGACGTCTTCGCCGGCCAGCTGGAGGTGATCCTGGCCGCCGTCGCCCGGGTCGGCGAGGTCGCCGCCGCCGACATCCCGCCCACATCGCACGTCGTGCCGCTGACCAACGTGTCCCGGCCGGACGTCATCCGGCCCTCTTGCCGCGGGACGCGGTGCTGGCCGCCGCGCCGTCGACCGAGGACGGCCGGTTCCGGGTCCCCGGATTCTCGACGAGGAGGGCTGACCGGGTGCCCGACCTGATCCGAGCCACCGCGGCCGAGACGGCCGCCGCGATCGCCGCCGGGGAGGTGTCCGCCGTCGAGGTGACCCAGGGCCACCTGGACCGGATCGCCGCGGTCGATGGCGAGGTCGCACGCGTTCCTGCACGTCGACGCCGACGGCGCGCTCGCCGCGGCGAAGATCGTCGACGAACAGCCGCGCGGCGGGTGAACCCGCTCGGCCCGCTGGCCGGCGTCCCGCTCGCGCTCAAGGACGTGCTCGTCACCGCCGGGCTGCCGACGACCTGCGGCTCGCCGCATCCTCGAGGGCTGGCATCCCGCCCTACGACGCCACCGTGTCCGCCCGGCTCCGGGCGGCCGGGGTGATCGTGCTGGGCAAGGCCAACATGGACGAGTTCGCGATGGGCTCCTCGACGGAGAACTCGGCGTTCGGCCCGAGCCACAACCCGTGGGACCTGGCCCGCATCCCGGGCGGCTCGTCCGGTGGCTCGCCGCCGCGGTCGCGGCCTTCGAGGCGCCGCTGGGCATCGGCACCGACACCGGCGGCTCGATCCGCCAGCCGGCGGCCGTCTGCGGCCTGGTCGGTCACAAGCCGACCTACGGCGGGGTGTCCCGCTACGGCCTGGTGGCCTTCTCCTCCAGCCTCGACCAGGCCGGCCCGCTGGCCCGAACCGTGCTCGACGCGGCGCTGCTGCACGAGGTGATCGGCGGCCACGACCCGCCGACTCGACCAGCATCGACGCCCCGGTGCCGCCGCTGGTCGACGCCGCCCGCCGGGGCGCGGCCGGTGACCTGTCCGGAATGCGGGTCGGCGTCGTCACCGAACTCGGTGGTGAGGGATACCAGCCGGCGGTCGGGGCAGCGGTTCACCGGAGGCCGTCGCGGTGCTCGAATCGACTCGGCGCGACGGTCGTCGAAGTGTCCTGCCCGCACTTCGGCTACGCGCCTGCCGGCCTACTACCTGATCGCGCCGAGCGAGGCGTCGTCCAACCTGGCGCGCTTCGACGCGGTGCGCTACGGCCTGCGGGTCGGTGACGACGGCCGGGCGAGCGCTCGAAGAGGTCATGTCGATGACCCGCGACGCGGGCTTCGGTGCCGGAGGTCAAGCGCCGGATCATCCTCGGCACCTACGCGTTGTCCGCGGGCTACTACGACGCCTACTACGGACAGGCGCAGAAGGTCCGCACCCTGATCAGTCGCGACTTCGACGCCGCGTTCGAGCACGTCGACGTGCTCGTGTCGCCGACGACCCCGACGGTCGCGTTCCCGCTCGGCGAGCGGGTCGACGACCCGATGGCGATGTACGCCGCCGACCTTGCCACGCTGCCCGCGTCGCTGGCCGGTGTCCCGGCGATCACCGTCCCGTGCGGGCGGTCCGAGGGCCTGCCGGTCGGGCTGCAGGTCATGGCTCCGGGGCAGGCCGACGACCGCTGCTACCTGGTCGCCGCCGCGTTCGAGGCCGCGGCCGACGCCGGCCGCGGCCACCCGCTGCTCGACGAGGCGCCGGCCCTGTGAGCGCCGCGCCGGAGGCACGAGCGGCCGGTCGCGCCGCCCCGGCCCACCCGTCCGGGACGGGTCGTCGGCGCCCGCGAGGTCACCCTGGTGGTGTTCGTCATGGGGTTCCTCGTCTCGGTCGGTGTCGGCGTGATCCTCTCCTCGGCCGAGGCGGCCGTAACGACCCTCGTCGTCACCGTCATCGTCTGCGCCGGCGTCTTCGCCGTCATCTCGCTGACCCGTTCCCGGAGCGCGCCATGACCATCACCGTCCCCACCTACGACGACGTGACCGCCCGTTACGACCCGGTGATCGGGTTGGAGACGCACGTCGAGCTCGGCACCGCGTCGAAGATGTTCTGCGGCTGCTCGACGACCTTCGGCGCCGAGCCCAACACCCAGGTGTGCCCGACCTGTCTCGGCCTGCCCGGCAGCCTGCCGGTGATCAACGCGCGGGCCATCGACTTCGCCATGCGCATCGGGCTGGCGTTGCACTGCTCGATCGCGTCCTGGTGCCGGTTCGCCCGGAAGAACTACTTCTACCCGGACATGCCCAAGGACTTCCAGATCAGCCAGTACGACGAGCCGCTGTGCACCGACGGCTGGCTCGACGTCGACGTCGAGGGGACGACGCACCGGATCGGCATCGAGCGCGTGCACATGGAGGAGGACACCGGCAAGTCGCTGCACGTCGGCGGGGCGACCGGGCGGATCCACGGCGCGAC
The DNA here is from genome assembly GCA_963828605.1 of uncultured Actinomycetota bacterium. Lineage (GTDB taxonomy): Bacteria > Actinomycetota > Actinomycetes > Mycobacteriales > QHCD01 > DASXJE01. The sequence continues at coordinate 568,984 of CAWHER010000002.1, forward strand.
GCATTCGCTGGTCGACTACAACCGGGCCGGCATCCCGCTGGTCGAGGTCGTCACCAAGCCGATCGCCGGTACCGGTGACCTGGCGCCGCAGGTCGCCCGCACCTACGTCACCGAGCTGCGGGACATTCTGCGCACCCTCGACGTCTCCGACGTCAGGATGGAGCAGGGGAGCCTGCGCTGCGACGTCAACACCTCGCTCGCGCCACGCGGCGCTGACGAGTGGGGCACCCGCACCGAGACGAAGAACGTCAACTCGCTGCGCTCGGTCGAACGTGCCGTGCGCTTCGAGATGCTGCGGCAGGCCGCCGTACTCGACGCCGGTGACCGCATCGTGCAGGAGACCCGCCACTTCCACGAGGAGAGCGGTGAGACGACCTCGGGGCGGAGCAAGGAAGAGGCCACCGACTACCGCTACTTCCCCGAGCCCGACCTCGTACCGCTGGCGCCCGACCCGGCCGTCGTGGAGCGGATCCGGGCCGACCTTCCGGAGCTCCCGGCCACCCGCCGGGCCCGGCTGGCCGCCGAACTCGGCGCCTCGCCCGAGCACATGCGGGCGATGGCCAACGCCGGTGTGGTCGACCTCGTCGCGGTGACGGTGGCGGCCGGCGCCCCGATCGACGAGGCGCGCAACTGGTGGCTGGGCTACCTCGCCCAGCAGGCCAACGCGAAGGAGATCGAAGCCGCCGAGCTGACCATCACCCCGGAGCAGGTCGCCCGGGTGATCGCGCTGGTCGCCGACGGGTCGCTGTCGACCGGACTCGCCCGCCAGGTCGTCGACGGCGTGCTCGAGACCGGTCGCGATCCCGACGAGGTCGTCATCGAGCGCGGCCTGCGCCGGGTCACGGACACCGACGCGCTGGGTGCGGCGGTCGACGCGGCCATCGCGGGTCAGCCCGACGTCGCCGAGAAGATCCGGGGCGGGAAGGTCGCCGCCGCCGGCGCGCTCGTCGGGGCCGTGATGAAGGCCACCCGCGGGCAGGCCGACGCGAAGGTCGTCCGCGAACTCATCCTGACCCGGCTCGGCGTCGAGGCCTAGCCGCCGCAGGTTCTGCACGACTCCCGTAATGCGGGTTGACGGCGCGTCGCCGGACGACTACATCTACTCGGCGACGATCTTGTTCACCTGATGTTCACCTGCGCAGGGAGAGTGCTGTTGATGGGCGTCTCACGTCGGATGCGGGCGGTCGGCTTCGGAGCATGCGCGATGGCGGCGGTCGCCGCGACCATCGCGGCCAGCGGTCCCGGTGCTGCCGCGACCAATCCGGCATCGGCCGGGACGGCCACGCCGATCAAGCACCTGGTGGTGATCTTCGACGAGAACATCTCCTTCGACCACTACTTCGGGACCTACCCGCAGGCGACCAACACCGACGGGCAGGCGTTCCACGCCAGGCGGGGGACTCCGGACGTCAACGGACTCACTCCCGAGCTTCTGCAGAACAACCCCAACACCTACGCGCCGAGCCGCCTCGGCCCGGCCCAGGCCTACACCTGCGACCAGATCCACAACTACGACGCCGAGCAGAAGGCCTTCAACGGCGGCCTGATGAACAAGTTCGTCGAATACACCGAGAACCACAACTGCAGCGCGGGCCAGTACACCGCCCCGGGCCTGGTGATGGACTACTACGACGGCAACACCGTCACCGCGCTGTGGAACTACGCGCAGCGGTTCGCGATGAGCGACAACTACTACGGCACCAACTTCGGGCCGTCGACGCCGGGCGCGATCAACCTCGTCTCCGGCAACACGCACGGGGCGATCGCCATCGACAAGGACGGCAACCGGGTCGACGACCCGACCGACATCGCGTCCCCGGGTCCGGACCACATCGGCACCATCGTCAAGGACCCCGACCCCGACCCGACCTACGACGACTGCTCGGGCACCGGGCTGTCGCCCTACCATGCCATCTTCACCGGCCGGAACGTCGGTGATCTGCTCAATGCCCAGCACCGCACCTGGGGCTGGTTCCAGGGCGGCTTCACGCCCTCGGCCCGAAGCGGCGGAAAGGCGGTGTGCGGGACGACCCACCAGAACGTCGCGGGTGTCACTGTCACCGACTACAGCCCGCACCACGAGCCGTTCCAGTACTACAAGTCGACCGCCAACCCGCACCACCTGCCGCCGACCTCGGTGGCCGCGATCGGGCACACCGACCAGGCCAACCACCAGTACGACCTCACCGACTTCGACAGTGCCCTGCACGCCGGCAACCTGCCTGACGTGAGCTTCCTCAAGGCGCGGTCGTTCCAGGACGGCCACGCCGGCTACTCCGACCCGCTCGACGAGCAGAGCTTCCTCGCCAGCACGGTCAACGAGATCCAGCACTCGAAGCAGTGGCGTTCGACCGCCATCGTCATCACCTACGACGACTCCGACGGCTGGTACGACCACCAGATGTCGCCGATCCTCAACCCCTCGAGCGACCCGCTGCAGGACTGGCTGAACGGCCAGGGGCACTGCGGCGACGGCAAGCCGCTGGCCGGCTACCTCGACCGGTGCGGGTACGGCCCGCGGCTCCCGCTGCTCGTGGTGTCGCCGTACAGCCGGACCAACTACGTGGGGTCGGCGCTGACCGACCAGACCTCGGTGCTGCGCTTCGCCGAGGACAACTGGCACCTCGGCCGCATCGGGGACGGGTCGTTCGACGCCCGCGCCGGATCATTGATGGGCCTCTTCGACTGGCGGCACCCCGACGCGCGCCACTTCATGCTCAACCCGCGGACGGGAGAGCCGACCCGCTGACCAGGTCACGGTGCCGGCGGGCGGCGTCGTCCCCGGCACCGAGCGGCGCGAGCCGGTAGGCGAGGCGGTGCAGGCCGGTCGGGACCCGGTAGTCAGCCAGGGTGTCCGGCCCGCAACTGGCACCGCCGAGCCCACGCTGGCGGACGTCGAGGGCCAGGTGGACCACGTCGTCGCGCACCAGGTCGACGGTGTGCCTGGCCTCGGTCAGCGTCGCATCGCGGTAGTGACTTGCCTTCCCCTCGACGAGACCGATCGCGCTGGCGAGCACGCCGACGCCGTCCTCGCGGCGGCAGGCGAGCCAGCGCAGGTCCGTCTTGTTGCCGTGCTCCTGCGGGCGCACGTAGGGGACGTACTGCTCGTCGACGGTGCTCTCCCACCGACCGACCGGCGCGCCGACCCAGCGGTCGCAGTAGGACTCGTGCGGCCCGCGGCCGAACCACGACAGCCGCTCGAAGCCGGGCGGCAGCGCGAGGGTCACGCCGAGCCGGGGCAGGTCGTCCAGCTCCGCCTCGACGTCGAAGGAGTCCTCGATGTCGAGCACGCCGTCGGTGTGGACCACGATCCGCTGACTGTGGCTGATCTTCTTCGAGGCGGGAGCCACGAGCCAGTCGCGGATCTCGATGGCCACGGTGCCGTCGTTGCCCGCGGTCGCCGTGACGTCGTCGATCGCCCGCTCGACGCGGTCCAGACCCCACTCCGCCCACCGGGCCTGCGCGGCTCCGGCGTCGTTGTCGGTCGGCGCCCGCCAGAGCGTCGGCTCGGGGCCGGTGTCGACCAGCCTGTCGCCGTCGACCCGCCAGCCCGTCACGCGGCCGACGCGGCGGTCGACGCTGACCCGTACCCGGGTACCCGCGACGACCAGCGACTCCTCGGTCTCCTCCAGGCTCAACCGCTCGTCGCCGGGCCGCGGGCTCGCGGGCAGGGCGGCCGGGGACGGCAGCGGGAGCTGCACCCACGCCACCTGGTGACCGGTGCCGAGCAGCGGGTCGTCGCGCCGGTCGCGGAAGCGCAGCATCAGGTGCGCCTCCTCACCGGGCGCCACCGCCGGCGGCGTGTAGGGGACGGTGACGAGCTCGTGCCCGCCGGGCCCGGCCGAGAGCTGCGGAAGCCGGCCCTGCTGGGTGACCGCACCGTCGACGGTGATCTCCCACTCGGCGTCCAGGTGGGACAGGTCGAGGAAGTCGTAGTCGTTGCCGACGATGACGGTGTGGTCGGCGAGCTCGGCGGCCTCGACCGTGACCGGCTGGAAGAGTTTCGAGCACTCCCACATCGCCGGGTGCGGTGACCGGTCCGGCCAGACCAGGCCGTCACAGCAGAAGTTGCCGTCGTTCGGCTGGTCACCGAAGTCGCCGCCGTAGGCCCAGTAGTCGCGGCCGTCCTCGCTGCGAACGGCGATACCGTGGTCGAGCAACTCCCAGATGAAGCCGCCCTGCAGGCCGTCGTGGGCGCGGATGGCGGCCCAGTAGTCGGCCAGGTTGCCGCACGAGTTGCCCATCGCGTGGGCGTACTCGCACATGATCAGCGGGCGGTGATCGGTCGTGGTCTTCGCCCACTCGACGATCGAGGCGACCGACGGGTACATCGGGCACACGATGTCCGACGCCGGATGGCCGGCGTCCCAGCCGCGGCGGAGTGCGCCCTCGTAGTGCAGCGGCCGCGAGTCGTCGGTGTGCCGGATCCACCCGGCCATGGCGTCGTGATTGGCGCCGTAACCGGACTCGTTCCCGAGCGACCAGAGGATCACCGCCGGGTGGTTGCGGTCCCGCAGCACCATCCGCGACCCGCGGTCGAGGAACGCCGCCGCGTAGCGCGGGTCCCGGCACACCGAGTCGTAGTGGGCGTGGCTTTCGATGTTGGCCTCGTCGATCACGTAGAGGCCGTACTCGTCGCACAGGTCGAGGAAGTACGGGTCCGGCGGGTAGTGCGAGCAGCGCACCGCGTTGACGTTGAACGACTTGAGGAGCGTGACATCGCGCCGCATGGTGTCGCGGTCGACCGCACTGCCGCGGCGGTCGTGGTGCTCGTGCCGGTTGACCCCCTTGATGTAGACGGCGCGGCCGTTCACCAGCAGCTGACGGTCGCGCACCTCGACGGTGCGGAACCCGGTCCGCACCCGGGTGGCCTCGACCTCGGCTCCGCCCGGCTCGTGCAGCGAGACGACGACGGTGTAGAGCTCCGGGCGTTCGGCCGACCACGGCCGGACCGCGTCCACGGTGGAGCCGAGCGTCGCCAGCCCGTCGCGCGGCCAGCTGCGGCCGTCGCCGATCGGCTCGGTCTGAAGCGCTGTGCCGACCGCCCGGGCGCCGTCGTAGAGCTGCGCGCGGACCGTCCACCCTCGACCGGGCAGCCGGGCCGTGCGTACCTGGATCCCGAGTGAGCCGGCGCCGGCTGGTCACGTCGTAACCGCCGGTGACCGCGACGTCGGCGAGGTAGGTCGGGGCCGTGGCATAGAGGGTCACCGACCGGTTGATGCCGGCCTGCCACCACTGGTCCTGGTCCTCGATGTAGGACGCGTCCGACCACCGGACCACCTGCACGGCGACCGTGTTGGCGCCCGGGCGCAGGACGTCGGTCACGTCGAACTCACTCGGGAGCCGACTGTCCTTGCCCACGCCGACCGGGGCGCCGTTCACCCACACCGAGTAGCACGAGGTGGCCGCGCCGAAGTGCAGCACCAGCCGGCGTCCCGACCACTCCGCCGGCACCTCGACGGTGGTCCGGTAGAGACCGGTCGGGTTGTGGTCCGGCAGCCGGGGCGGGTCGTCGGGCTCGAACGGCATCACCACGTTGGTGTACTGCGGCCGGTCATAGCCCTGCATCGTCCAGTTGCCCGGCACCTCGACCCGGTCCCAGCCGCTGACGTCGTACGCCGGGTCGGGGAAGTCGACCGGTGTCTGCGCCGGGGCGTCGACCAGCTGGAAGGACCAGCTGCCGTCCAGGGAGATGGTCTGCGCGCCGGTGTCGGCGAGCGCATCGTCGGCGGACCGGTAGGGGAGGGTGCTCGCCCTGCCGGCCAGGCGGTTGACGCCGAGGCACTCCGGTTGCCGCCACGGGGCGAGGGCGGGCACTGCACTGGCTACGTCGCGGGGTGATTCGCTGGGGGCCGTCACGTCCGGTCACCGTAGTCGACGCGCCCCCGCCCGAGAACCCGCACCGTGGCGCGACGGCGGCGATCCGGGCCGGTCGGGTCGGGTCAGAGCGGGGTGTTCGTCGAGCTGGCCGGCGGGATGATGCGCAGCACCCGGTCGTCCAGGACGGTCGGTCGGCCGTGCCCGTCGCGGTTGGACGTGGTGACCCACACTGCGCCGTCCGGCGCCGCGACGACGCTCCGCAGCCGTCCGTAGACCTGCGTGAAGAGCGTCTGGGTCGTGCCGCCGGGCCGCGCCCGGGTGTCGAGCGGGACGACCAGCAGCCGCTTGCCGGTGAGCGCGCCCACGAACAGGCCGTACCCGACCACGGCGCACCCGCCCGGGGCGGCCTGCGCCGGGGACCAGGTGAGGAGCGGGTCCACCAGCCCGCGGCGATGGACGGCTCCCTCGACCCGCGGCCAGCCGTAATCGGCCCCCGACCGGACCAGGTCGAGTTCATCGGCCCGGCGGGCACCGGTGTCGGTCGCGAACAGCTCCTTGCGGCGGTTCCAGCACAGGCCCAGGACGTTGTGGAATCCGGAACTGAAGACCGGTGAGCCGGCGACCGGGTTGCCCGGTGCCGGCCGACCGAAGACGGTCAGCCGCAGAATCTTGCCGGCGAGGCTGTGGCGGTCGGCCGCCAGCGCCGGATCGCCGACGTCGCCGGTGCCGACGTAGAGGTCGCCGTCCGGCCCGAACGCGATGCGCCCGCCGTTATCGGTCGCGGCCCGGGGGATCCCGGTGAAGATCGGCGCCGGTCGGCCGCCCAGGCTGAACCGGATGATCCGGTTGTCCCGGGCGGTCGTGACGTAGGCGTAGACGAGCCCGTCCTCCTGAAAGGTCGGGGAGACGGCGATGCCGAGCAGGCCCCCGCCCCCGCGCGTGTCCAGGCCGCGGATCACCATGATCTGGCGGACGGGGGACCGGGTCGGCTGCACCTGCAGGATCCGGCCGGTGTCGCGCTCCCCGACGAGCGCGGAGCCGTCCGGCAGCAGCGCGAGCCCCCACGGCACGGCGAGTCCCTCGGCGACGACGTTGGGGTCACCCCGCCCGCCCAGCCGCCCGCCCGGCAGCGAGGGCGATCCCTGCCGGGGGTTGCCGGGCTGCTGCGACTGCCCGGGCACCTGCGGGTCGACCGCCGGAGGAGGACCGGTCACCTGGGAGGCCCAGGTGCGCGGAGCGGCCGCCCGCCCGCCGACCACGCCGCACCCGGCGAGTACGGTGGCTCCCGCCGCCACGGCCAGCAGCCGGACGGCGAGACGTCGGCGACCCGGTGCTCGCCCGACGCTCATCGGACCAGGCCCATGTCGTGTCCCCCGACTCGCCGCGCTGCGGTCCCTGTGCACCCCGCCGCTCCCACGCGCCTGCGGTCCTCAGGGTACGGCGAGCCGCCGGGCGGCACGGCGTTATCCACCGGCCCGGGGTGAGGCCACCGGCGGACCCGAAGTCCCGGACGGTAGTTTTTTCCGCATGGTCACGCGACACGTGCTGCTCCCCAACGAGAACGGTCCCGAGCTGATCGGTGCCCTGCCCGACGGCGTCGAGGTGACGGTGTGGAGCGGCACGGGCGAGATGCCGGCGAGCGGGCGGGACACCGGGTTCTGGGTCCCGCCGTTCCTGAGCGGTTCGCAGCTGTCCAGTGCGGTCACCCGGATGGCGGATCTGCAGGTGGTGCAGCTGCTCTCGGCCGGCGCGGACTCCTATGTCGGACGGGTCCCCGAGCACGTCCAGCTGTGCGACGCCCGCGGCGTCCACACCAGCTCGACCTCGGAATGGGTGATGGCCGTCCTGCTCGCCTCGTTGCGCGACATTCCGCGTTTCGTGCGGACCCAGGACGCCCACAAGTGGGACCAGAGCCGCACCGACGAACTGGCCGGCAAGCGCGTCCTGATCGTCGGCGCCGGTGCCATCGGAGAGGGACTCCGGGCCCGGTTGCTGCCCTTCGAGGTGGACGTGACGATGGTGGCCCGCCGCCCGCGCGACGGGGTGCACGCGGTCGACGAACTGCCGGCCCTGCTGCCCGACGCCGATGTCGTCGTCGTGCTGGTGCCCTTCACCGAGGCCACCCGGGGGCTCGTCGACGCGAAGTTCCTCGCCGGGATGCGCGACGGCGCGCTGTTCATCAACGGTGCCCGCGGGCAGGTGGCCGACACCGAGGCGCTGACCGCGGAGGTCCTGTCCGGCCGGCTCCGGGCCGCGCTCGACGTCACCGACCCAGAGCCGCTGCCCGCCGACCACCCGCTCTGGGACGCCGAGGGGCTGCTCCTCACCCCGCATGTCGGCGGTGCGGTGCCGGGCTTCCCGCGCCGGGCCTACGGCCTGGTGGCGGAGCAGATCCGCCGCTGGGTCGCCGGTGAGCCGCTCGTCAACGTCGTCGTCGACGGCTACTGAGCCGCCCGGGCCGCTACTTCTGCCCGCCCTGCGCCGGTGCGGTGACGTCCGGGACCCGTCCGGCGCTGGCGGTGGCGATGGCCGGGAGGTCACGGGCCCGCACGAGGGGCATGCGCAGCAGCGCACCGTCCTGGAGGACCAGCCGTACCCGGCGGGTGCCGTCCATCGACAGACCGCGGACGTCGTTCCACTCCACCCGGCGGACCCCGATCAGGGCGCGCACCGTCACTCCCTCGGCGTCGACGTCGGTGCCGACCCGCCAGATCCACACCGCGGCGAGCACGGGCAGGACATAGAGCACGAGCAGCCACGACCGGACGAACGCCAGCGGCGTGACGCCGAAGGCCAGGAAGAGCACCGCGAGCAGCGCCGTGCGGTTGGTGCGCAGCCGCAGCACGCCGGTGGGGGTCACCACCCCATGGTCGCAGAGCGCCCCACGCGAGGCACCGGTGCCTGAGGGCCGGGATCGCCCGGGCACTAGGCTGAGTGCACCGCTGTGGCCGCCCGGCTGCCCGTCTCGGAACCCGAGGCCGGGCCGCCGTCACCGTCGATCCGAGGAACGCGTCGTGCCCGAAACGCAGCACCGGAAGCCACGCAGTCACGAAGTCACGGACGGCATGCAACGTGCCGGCGCCCGCGCGATGCTCCGCGCCGTCGGCATGAGCGACGACGACTGGGGCAAACCGCAGGTCGGGGTGGCGTCGTCGTGGAACGAGATCACCCCGTGCAACCTCTCCCTCTCCCGGCTAGCCAAGCGGGCGAAGGACGGCGTTCGCGGTGCGGACGGCTTCCCGATGGAGTTCGGGACGATCTCCGTCTCCGACGGGATCTCGATGGGCCACGAGGGGATGCGCGCCTCCCTGGTCAGCCGCGAGGTGATCGCGGACTCGGTGGAGACGGTGGTCTTCGCCGAGCGGCTCGACGGAATGGTCCTGCTCGCCGGCTGCGACAAGTCCGAGCCCGGCATGCTGATGGCGGCCGCGCGCCTCGACTTGGCGGCGGTCTTCCTCTACGCCGGCACGACCCTGCCCGGGCACCTCGACGGCCGCGACCTCACCATCATCGACGCGTTCGAGGGCGTCGGGGCCTGCGCGATGGGGCGGATCACCCGCCAGCAACTCGACGACATCGAGCGCAACGCCTGTCCGGGTGAGGGTGCCTGCGGCGGGATGTACACCGCCAACACGATGGCCAGTGCCGCCGAGGCGATGGGGCATGTCGCTGCCGGGCAGCGCCGCGCCACCGTCGCCGGACTCCCGGCGCGACGTCTACGCCGAGCGCAGCGGGGAAGCGGTCGTCGCGCTGATCGACAAGGGCATCACCGCGCGCCAGATCCTCACCAAGGAGGCGTTCGAGAACGCGATCACGGTGGTGATGGCGCTCGGCGGCTCGACCAACGCCGTGCTGCACCTGCTCGCGATCGCCCACGAGGCCGGTGTCGACTCGACTCTGGACGACTTCAACCGGATCGGGGACCGCACGCCGCACCTGGCCGACGTCAAGCCGTTCGGCCGCTACGTGATGAGCGACGTCGACAGTGTCGGCGGGGTGCCGGTGGTGATGAAGGCGCTGCTCGACGCGGGTCTGCTGCACGGCGACTGCCTGACGGTCACCGGGCACACGATCGCCGAGAACCTTGCCGAGGTGGCACCCCCGGACGTCGACGGCACGATCATCCGGTCGATGTCCGACCCGATCCACCGCACCGGTGGCCTCACCATCCTGACGCGGGTCGCTCGCCCCCGAGGGCGCGGTGGTCAAGAGCGCCGGGTTCGACGGCGAGACCTTCGAGGGCACCGCCCGGGTCTTCGACGGCGAGGCGGGCGCGATGGACGCCGTCACCCAGGGCACCCTGCGCCCGAACGACGTGATCGTGATCCGCTACGAGGGGCCCAAGGGCGGGCCGGGAATGCGCGAGATGCTGGCGGTGACCGGGGCGATCAAGGGCGCCGGACTCGGCAAGGACGTGCTCCTGCTCACCGACGGGCGGTTCTCCGGCGGCACGACCGGCCTGTGCGTCGGGCACGTCGCCCCGGAGGCCGCGCACTGCGGGCCGATCGCGCTGGTCGCGCGAGGGTGATCCGATCCGGCTGGACCTGCCGGCCCGCCGGCTGGACCTGCTCGTCGACGACGAGGAACTCGCCCGGCGCCGCGCGGAGTGGACGCCGCCCCCGGCGCGATACCCGACCGGCGTACTCGGCAAGTACGCCAAGCTCGTCGGGTCGGCCGCGCAGGGCGCGGTCTGCGGGTAGGGACGCCGTGATGTCGGCCCCGACGCCCTGGTGACCGGTGCGACCGGCCTGCTCGGGCCGGCGCTCGTCGCCGCCCTGCGCGAGCGGGGGTACGCCGTCCGGGCGATGTCCCGGCGCCCGGGGCCGGACCGCGTGGTGGCCGACGTCGGCACCGGCGGCGGCCTCGCCGAGGCGGTCGACGGCTGCCGGCTCGTCCTCCACGCGGCGACCGACCCGGGCCAGGCGCAGGAGGTCGACGTCGAGGGGACCGAGCGGCTCGGCGAGGTGTGCAAGGCCGCCGGAGTCGAACACCTGATCTACGTCTCGATCGTGGGCGTCGACCGCAACCCGGTCGCCTACTACCGGGCGAAGCTGACGGCCGAGCAGCGGGTCGGGCGGTCCGGCGTCCCCGTACTCGATCGTGCGCGCCTCGCAGTTCCATCCACTGGTGGCGACGTTGCTGGGCAAGGCCAAGCGCGGCCCGGTCTGCGTCCTGCCGGCCGGCTGGGAGGCCGAGCCGGTCGCCGTGGCCGACGTCGCCCGGCATCTGGTCGACCGGGCGGTCGAGGGACCGTCCGGTGCGGTGAGCGAATTCGCCGGCCCGGAGCGCCTCGGGCTGCGGGCGATGGCCCGGCTCTGGCTCGCCGCCCGAGGCGAGCGGGCCGTCGTGCTCCCGGTCCCGGTTCCGGGCCGGACCGCGCGGGCGTTCCGCATGCGCAGCAACATCGCGTCGCCCGACGCGGCCCGCGGGCAGGTCACGTGGGCCGACTGGCTGTCCCAGAATGCGAGATTCTCGTCCCGCTGAGTTGACCTTGTATGTCGGGCGTCGTACGGTTCGGTCGTGCTCCGTTGCGACATCGTACTTCGCTAGCGCGTCGACATCCGTCGACGCGCTCACCCCTCCGTGCCTCGCACGAGGGGTTTTTTGTTGCCACCGTCCGCCTTCCGAAGGTCGCCACATGACAGGCTCGAACCCTCCGGCACAGCCTCCCCGACAGGTCACCGGTGCGCAGGCGCTCGTCCGCTCGCTCGAGGAGCTCGGCGTCGACGTCGTCTTCGGCATCCCGGGCGGCGCGATCCTGCCGGCGTACGACCCGCTCTTCGACTCGACCAGCGTGCGGCACGTCCTGGTCCGCCACGAGCAGGGCGCCGGGCACGCCGCGACCGGGCTACGCGCAGGCCACCGGCCGGGTCGGCGTCTGCATCGCGACCTCCGGCCCGGGCGCGACCAACCTCGTCACCCCGATCGCCGACGCCTACATGGACTCGGTGCCGATCGTGGCGATCACCGGCCAGGTCGGCCGGCCGCTCGATCGGCACCGACGCCTTCCAGGAGGCCGACATCTGCGGCATCACGCTGCCGATCACCAAGCACAACTTCCTGGTCACAGTCGCCCGACGACATCCCGCGGGTCGATCGCCGAGGCGTTCCACATCGCCTCCACCGGCCGCCCGGGCCCGGTGCTCGTCGACATCCCGAAGGACGTGCTGCAGGCGCAGACGACGTTCTCCTGGCCGCCGACGCTCGACCTGCCCGGCTACCGGCCGGTGACTCCGGCCGCACGGCAAGCAGATCCGCGAGGCGGCCCGGCTGATCGCGCAGGCCCGGCGGCCGGTGCTCTACGTCGGCGGCGGCGTGCTCAAGGCCCGCGCCGCGCGACGAGCTGCGCGCGCTCGCCGAGCTGACCGGCATCCCGGTCGTCACCACGCTGATGGCGCGCGGCGCGTTCCCGGACAGCCACCCGCAGCACCTCGGCATGCCCGGCATGCACGGCATCGGTCGCCGCGGTGACCGCGCTGCAGAAGGCCGACCTGCTCATCACGCTCGGCGCCCGCTTCGACGACCGGGTGACCGGCAAGCTGTCGACCTTCGCCCCGGACGCCAAGGTCATCCACGCCGACATCGACCCGGCCGAGATCGGCAAGAACCGCGTCGCCGACGTGCCGATCGTGGGGGACGTGCAAGGAGGTGCTGGCGACGCTGGTGCCCGCCGTGCAGGCGCGAGCGCGACGGCGGCGCCGTCCGCGGACCTCATCGGCCTGGTGGGCGCAGCTCGACGAGCTGGCGGAAGACCTACCCGCTCGGCTACGACGTGGCCGACGGACGGCGCACTGGCGCCGCAGTACGTCATCGAGCGGCTCGGCGAGCTCGCCGGGCCGGACGCCGTCTACGTCGCCGGGGTCGGCCAGCACCAGATGTGGGCCGCGCAGTTCATCTCCTACGAGAACCCCTACACCTGGCTCAACTCCGGCGGGCTCGGCACGATGGGCTACGCCGTGCCGGCCGCGATGGGCGCGAAGGTGGGCCGGCCGGACGCGACCGTGTGGGCGATCGACGGCGACGGCTGCTTCCAGATGACCAACCAGGAGCTGGCCACCTGCGCGATCGAGGGCATCCCGATCAAGGTCGCCGTGATCAACAACGGCAACCTCGGCATGGTCCGCCAGTGGCAGACGCTGTTCTACGAGGAGCGCTACTCCCACACCCGGCTCGGCACGATCGGCCACTCCGACGGAACGGTGCGGATCCCCGACTTCGTCAAGCTCGCCGAGGCGCTGGGCTGCGTCGGGCTGCGCTGCGAGCGCGGCGAGGACGTGGACTCCACGATCGAGAAGGCGATGGGCATCAACGACATGCCCGTCGTGGTGTCGACTTCGTCGTCGGCCAGGACGCGCAGGTCTGGCCGATGGTCGCCGCCGGCACCAGCAACGACGAGATCCTGGCGGCCCGCGACGTGCGCCCGGCATTCGACGAGGACGACCGTGTAGTGAGCAAGCACACGCTGTCCGTCCTGGTGGAGAACAAGCCCGGCGTGCTGGCCCGCGTGGCCGGCCTGTTCAGCCGGCGCGGGTTCAACATCGAGTCCCTCGCGGTCGGCCCGACCGAGGTGGACGAGATCTCCCGGATCACGATCGTGGTCAACGTCGAGGAGCAGCCGCTCGAGCAGGTGACCAAGCAGCTCAACAAGCTCATCAACGTCATCAAGATCGTCGAGCTGGAGCCGACCCAGGTCGTCCAGCGCGAGCTGCTGTTGGTCAAGGTCCGGGCCGACGCCGCCGTGCGCAGCCAGGTGCTGGAGACGGCGCAGCTGTTCCGGGCCCGGATCGTCGACGTCGGCACCGAGGCCGTGACGATCGAAGCCACCGGGACTGCGGACAAGCTCGACGCCCTGCTGCGGGTGCTCGAGCCCTATGGCGTCAAGGAGATGGTGCAGTCGGGCATGGTCGCGATCGGCCGCGGCCCGCGCTCCATCACCAGCGCCGCCGGCCTCCGCCCGGTCGAACGCAGCGCCTGAACCCACCGTCCCTGAGCCACGACACCACCGAAGTCATGAGAGAGGACACCGTCACCGATGCCCGCTGAGATCTACTACGACGACGACGCCGACCTGTCGATCATCCAGGGCCGCAAGGTCGCCGTGATCGGCTACGGCAGCCAGGGGCACGCCCATGCCCTGTCGCTGCGCGATTCGGGCGTCGACGTCCGCATCGGTCTGCCGGTGGAGTCCAAGAGCCGCGCCAAGGCCGAGGCGGAAGGGCTCCGGGTGCTCACCCCGGCCGAGGCATCGGCCGAGGCCGACCTCATCATGGTGCTCGCGCCGGACACGGCGCAGCGGCACATCTACGCCGACTCGATCGCCCCGAACCTCGAGGAGGGCGACGCGATCTTCTTCGGCCACGGCTTCAACATCCGCTACGACCTGATCAAGGCGCCGTCCGACGTGACCGTGGCGATGGTCGCCCCGAAGGGCCCGGGTCACCTGGTACGCCGCCAGTTCTCCGACGGCAAGGGCGTGCCCGTGCTGATCGCGGTCGAGCAGGACGCCGACCGGCCAGGGAGTGGCTCTGGCGCTGTCCTACGCCAAGGCGATCGGCGGCACCCGCGCCGGCGCCATCAAGACGACCTTCACCGAGGAGACCGAGACCGACCTCTTCGGCGAGCAGGCGGTGCTCTGCGGCGGAACCTCGGCGCTGGTGCAGGCCGGGTTCGAGACGCTCGTCGACGCCGGATACCAGCCGGAGATCGCCTACTTCGAGTGCCTGCACGAGCTCAAGCTCATCGTGGACCTCATGTATGAGGGCGGCATCGCCCGGCAGCGCTACTCCTGCAGCGACACCGCGGAGTACGGCGACCTGACCCGCGGCCCGCGGGTGATCTCACCGGCCGTCCGCGCGGAGATGAAGAAGATCCTCGGCGAGATCCAGGACGGCACCTTCGCCCGCGAGTGGGTGGCCGAAGACGACGCCGGCCGGCCCCGGTTCACCGAGTTGCGCAAGCAGGGTGCCGAGCAGCCCATCGAGCAGGTGGGCGCCCGGCTGCGCGGCCTGATGTCGTGGGTGGACCGGCCGATCACCGAGACCGCCTGACCCGGGGCGCCGCAACACCGATTCGTGACACGCCGCGGCCTGGGTCGCGTGCACCCGCTCCCGGGTGCATGATCTCTCCGCAGTGCGCTGCGGCGCCCGGGTCGGAAGGTGGTGGTGTGCGTGCCGCATGTCCTGGCAGCCGCGCGGCTGGATGTCAACTCCCTCGACTACGCGATCCTGGCGATCTACTTCTTCCTCGTCGTCACGATCGGCGTGCTCGCCCGGCGGGCGATCGCCACCAGCGAGGACTTCTTCCTGTCCGGGCGGTCGCTGCCGGCGTGGGTGACGGGTCTCGCCTTCATCTCGGCCAACCTGGGCGCGATCGAGATCCTCGGCATGGCCGCCAACGGCGGCCAGTACGGCTTCTCCACGGTGCACTTCTACTGGATCGGCGCCGTGCCGGCGATGATCTTCCTGGGCCTCGTGATGATGCCGTTCTACTACGGCTCGCGGGTGCACAGCGTGCCCGAATACCTGCGCCGCCGGTTCAACGTCCCCGCCCACATCCTCAACGCGCTGAGCTTCGCCCTCGCCCAGGTCCTCACCGCGGGCGTCAACCTCTACGCGCTGGCGCTGGTCATCCAGGCCTGCTCGGCTGGCCGATCTCGCTCGCGATCGTCGTCGCGGCGTTCTTCGTACTCGCCTACATCACGCTCGGCGGCCTGTCCGGCGCCATCTACAACGAGGTCATGCAGTTCTTCGTCATCATCGCCGGACTGCTGCCCATCGTCATCGTCGGCCTGGTCAGCGTCGGCGGCTGGAGCGGCCTGGAAGCCAAGATCAACAACGGCACGGCCTTGGCCGGCAAGGCGTTCGCCACCTGGAAGGGCACCGGCATCCCGTGGAGCAACCCGCTCGGTGACTGGATCGGCATCATCTTCGGGCTGGGCTTCGTGCTCTCCTTCGGCTACTGGACGACCAACTTCACCGAGGTGCAGCGGGCGCTGTCGGCCAAGGACCTCTCGGCGGCCCAGCGCACCCCGCTGATCGGCGCGTTCCCGAAGATCTTCATCCCTTTCCTGACCATCATTCCCGGGCTGATCGCCCTGGTCGTGATCCCGCACTTCGGCGACGGGGTCCAAGACCTACAACGACGCGATCCCGCTGCTGATGGGCAAGTTCCTGCCCAACGGCGTGCTCGGCATCGCCCTCACCGGCCTGTTGGCGGCATTCATGGCCGGTATGGCGGCCAACGTCAGCTCGTTCAACACGGTCTTCACCTACGACCTGTGGATGCCCTACGTCAAACGGGGACGACCGGACCACTACTACCTCAACGTCGGGCGGATCGTCACCGTCGTGGGCGTCGTGATCGGTATCGGTACGGCGTTCATCGCCTCCGGCTACAGCAACATCATGAACTACATCCAGTTGCTGTTCTCGTTCTTCAATGCGCCCCTGTTCGCGACCTTCATCATCGGCATGTTCTGGAAGCGGACCTCGATCGTGTCCGGCTTCTGGGGGCTGCTCTCCGGCACGATCGCGGCCGGTGTGATGCACTTCGTCGGCTACAACATCGGCTACTTCTACCCGGGCGGGCACTACGACCCGACGCACAAGCTGGTCAACGCCCAGATGCTCAACTTCTACGGCGCGATCGCGGCCTTCGTGATCGACGCGGTGGTCACCGTCGCAGTGACCCTGTTCACCCAACCCAAGCCGGTCGAGGAGCTGGCCGGCCTGGTCTACGGCGTACCGGACCCGAACGCGCCCGATCCCAGGTCCGTCCCGAAGCCGGAATGGTGGCGTTCGCCGAAGCTCTTGGGCTTCACGGCATTGGGGATCACACTGGCACTGTCCCTGATATTCGTCTGACCGGAGGGGAGGAGCCCACCCATGAAGATCGACAGCAGCGAGGAAAAACAGGCCAGTGCCGCATCGAAGCTGTTCGACCTGCGGTTGATCATCGGCGGCCTCTTCACGGTCTACGGCGTGGTCCTCACCATCGTGGGGGCGCTGGATTCCGCGGCCGAGGTCGACAAGGCTGCCGGGGTCCGGATCAACCTCTGGATGGGGCTGGGGATGCTCGCCCTCGGCCTGCTGTTCCTGTTGTGGGTGCGGCTGAGCCCGCTGCATCGCGAGCCGGGCGGTACGACGGAAGCGGCTCCGAGCGAGGGCGGCGGCGCGCCCGAGCGCACGTGAAAGCGTTCACAAGCTCTCGCTAGACTGCGGGCGTGACCCAGCCTGCCGCATCCGCCCGCCAGACGGCACCCGCCAAGGCCGTCGTCCTCGTCGCCGACCAGCTCGCTCCGGCGGCGCTCGACGTCCTCGCCAAGGACTTCGACGTCCGCCAGGTCGACGGGACCGACCGGTCAGCGCTGCTCGCCGCGATCGCCGACGCCGACGCCGTACTGGTGCGCAGCGCGACCACCGATCGACGCCGAGGCACTGGCCGCCGGCGGCCGGCTCAAGGTCGTCGCCCGGGCCGGCATCGGCCTGGACAACGTCGACGTCGCGACCGCCACCGCCCGTGGCGTGATGGTGGTCAACGCGCCGACCTCCAACATCCTCAGCGCCGCCGAGCACGCCGTCGCGCTGCTGCTCGCGGTGGCCCGCACATGTGCCGGCCGCCGATGCCTCGCTGAAGAGCGGCGAGTGGAAGCGGTCGTCAGTTCACCGGCGTGGAGGTCGCTGAGCAAGACCGTCGGCGTGGTCGGGCTGGGCCGCATCGGCGTGCTCGTCGCCCAGCGGCTGGCGGCGTTCGGCACCCGGCTGATCGCCTACGACCCCTACGTCCAGCCGGCCCGGGCCGCGCAGGTCGGTGTCCGGCTCGTGTCGCTTCGCCGAGCTACTCGCCGAGAGCGACTTCATCACGATCCACCTGCCCAAGTCGCCGGAGACGCTCGGGCTGATCGGAGCGGAGGAGCTCGCCGCCGCCAAGCCCGGCGATCCGGATCGTCAACGCCGCCCGCGGGGGCCTGGTCGACGAGCAGGCGCTGGCCGACGCGATCGCGTCCGGTCATGTTGCGGGCGCCGGCATCGACGTCTTCGCCACCGAGCCCACCACCGACAGCCCGCTCTTCGGCCTGCCGGGCGTCGTCGTCACCCCGCACCTCGGCGCCTCCACCCGTGAGGCGCAGGACAAGGCGGGTCTGGCCGTCGCCCGGTCGGTGAAGCTGGCCCTGGAGGGCGAGTTCGTCCCCGACGCGGTCAACGTGCAGGCCGCCGGGGTCGTCGCCGAGGAGATCCGCCCGGCCCTGCCGCTGGTCGAGAAGCTCGGCCGGGTCTTCACCGCGATCGCCGGCGGGGTCGCCGCGAGCATGCTCGGTCGAGATCCGCGGCGAGATCACCTCCTACGACGTCGGCGTGCTGCAGCTGGCCGCTCTCAAGGGCGTGTTCGCCGACGTCGTGGAGGAGCAGGTCACCTTCGTCAACGCGCCGCATCCTGGCCAAGGACCGCGGCGTCGACGTCGGCCTGGTCGACCTACGCCGAGAGTCGAGGACTACCGCAACCTGGTGACCGTCCGCGGCGTCCTTCCGGGCGGTCGAGCAGGTCAGCGTGTCCGGCACCCTCACCGGCCCCAGGCAGGTCGAGAAGCTGACCGAGATCAACGGCTTCGACGTCGACCTGCCGCCCGAGGACCATCTGCTCTTCTTCCGCTACCACGACCAGCCCGGCGTCGTGGGCAAGGTCGGTGTGCAGCTCGGCGAGGCCGGCATCAACATCGCCGGCGCACCAGGTCAGCCGGAGCCGGCGCGGCGGCGAGGCGCTGATGGCCCTCGCCGTGGACTCGGCCGTCCCCGGCGACCTGCTCGCCCACATCGCCACCGCGATCGGCGCCAAGGACGCACGCAGTGCCGATCTCGACGGTGAGTGACCTGCCGACGCCGGCCGGACGACCGGTACCCTGCCAGCCATGAAACTTGCCGTGATTCCGGGCGACGGAGTGGGCCCAGAAGTTGTTGCGGAGGGCCTGAAGGTCCTGCGTGAGGCGATCCCCGACGTGGAGACGACGCGCTACGACCTCGGCGCCGCCCGCTGGCAGCGCACCGGGGAGTTGTTGCCCGACTCGGTGCTCGGGGAGTTGCGGGCGCACGACGCGATCCTGCTCGGCGCGGTGGGCGATCCCGCCGTACCCAGCGGGATCCTCGAGCGCGGGCTGCTGCTGCGGCTGCGCTTCGAGTTGGACCATCACGTCAACCTGCGCCCGGTCCGGCTCTTCCCGGGCGTCACGTCTCCCTTGGCGGGTACGCCGAGCATCGACATGATCGTCGTCCGTGAGGGCACCGAGGGCCCCTACGCCGGCACCGGAGGCGTCCTGCGCAAGGACACCCCGCACGAGATCGCGACCGAGGTCAGCCTCAACACGGCGTACGGCGTGCACCGCGTGGTCCGGGACGCATTCCAGCGGGCGACCGCGCGGCCGCGCAAGCACCTGACGCTGGTCCACAAGACCAACGTGCTGACCAACGCCGGGTCACTGTGGGCCCGTGCCATGGAGGAGGTCGGCAGCGAGTACCCCGACGTGACGGTGGCCTACCAGCACGTCGACGCGGCGTCGATGTACTTCGTCACCGACCCGTCCCGGTTCGATGTGGTGGTCACCGACAACCTCTTCGGCGACATCCTCACCGACCTCGGCGCGGCGATCACCGGCGGCATCGGGCTGGCCGCCAGCGGCAACCTGGACGTCAGCCGGTCCAACCCCAGCATGTTCGAGCCGGTGCACGGCAGTGCACCGGACATCGCCGGCACCGGCGTGGCCGACCCCACGGCGACGGTGCTCTCGGTCGCCCTGATGCTCGATCATCTCGGGCACGGCGACCAGGCGCGGCGGATCGAGGCCGGGGTCGCCTTCGACCTCGCCACCCGTGATCACGGCTCGGTGGGCCGGACCGTCGAGATCGGCGATCGGCTCGCGGCGCTGGCCAGCAGCAACGGCTAGCTTCCCGGTCCGCCCACCCGTCGGCCGGGGCCGCCGTACCGTGTGATGCAATCGTCGCGAATCGGTCGTGTGGAGAAGGAGTCGTTGTGCCCATCACGCCCACCAAGAAGATCTGGATGAACGGTGCGCTCGTCGACTGGGACGATGCGACCATCCACGTACTGAACCCGACCATGCACTACGGATGGGGCGTCTTCGAGGGCATCCGGGCATACGCGACAACCCAGGGCCCGGCCGTCTTCCGCCTCACCGACCACATCGACCGGCTGTTCCGGTCCGCCCGCATCTACCTGCTTCAGCCGGAGTTCACGCCGGAGCAGATCGTCGCCGCGACCAAGGAGACGGTGCGCGTCAACGACGTCGAGGCCTGCTACATCCGGCCGATCTTCTACCTCGGCTACGGCGAGATGGGGCTCAACCCACTGCCCAGCAAGACCGAGATCTCGATCGCGGTGTGGCCGTGGGGTGCCTACCTCGGCGAGGAGGCCAAGAACAAGGGCTGCCGCGCCGCCACGTCGAGTTGGCAGCACATCAACCAGAACTCGATCCCGCCCACCGGCAAGGGCACCGGCCAGTACATGAACTCGTCGCTGGCCAAGGTGCAGGCGCTCAAGGCCGGCTACGACGAGGCGATCCTGCTCAGCCCCGCCGGGCACGTGGTGCAGGGCACGGGGGAGAACATCTTCATCATCTCCGACCGGAAGCGTCATCACCCCGCCGACCAGCGACGGGCTGCTGCAGGGCATCACCCGCGATTCGGTGATGACGATCGCGCGGGACCAGGGCTACGACGTCGTCGAGCGCACATTGGTGCGTACCGACCTCTACCACGCCGACGAGGCGTTCTTCACCGGTACAGCGGCCGAACTGGTGCCGATCGCCGAGGTCGACGACCGACCGGTCGGCACCGGCAAGGTCGGCCCGATCACCCGCGAACTGGCCGAGATCTTCACCGCCGCCACCGTGGGCGAGGTCGACCTCTACAAGTCGTGGAACGAGTACGTCCGCGACTGATCCTCTGCCCGACCCGGGTATGGCCGACGCCGTCGGGGTTCGGCGGGTGCGGCCGACGTCGTGCGCCGTACTCGCATAAATCGGCTTGGGATGCGAGTAGGACGCACGACGTCGCCGGTTGATCCGCCCACGACTGCGGCTCCCACCGGGAAAATGCCCCCGGCCGGCGATTTTCTCGCAGACTAGGTGTCGATACGGCCTGATGCCGTGCGTCGGAACTAGTACGAGGCTCGGCAGAGCGGGCCCAGACGAGGGGACAGCGTCATGGCGGAGTATCTGATCCTGATCTACGGGGACGAGAAGGCCTGGGCCACGGCCAGCGCGGCCGACCTGGACCAGCTCATGAAGGGGCACATGGCCTTCGGCGAGAAGCACGAGGGCGCGCTGCGCGGCGGCAACGCTCTGCAGTCGACCCAGACCGCCACGTCCGTGCGCAAGGACCAGGCCGGCGCCGCGACCGTCACCGACGGTGCGTTCGCCGAGACCAAGGAGGCGCTCGGCGGCTACTACGTCGTCGAGGCCGCGAACCTCGACGAGGCGCTGGCCATCGCCAAGGACATCCCGGCCGGTCACGGCGGTGTCGAGGTCCGCCCGATCGAGGTCTTCGACTGACCGGCAGCACGAACTGCCTGTGGATCCGGGGGTCGCGGCCGCGGTCGCGGACGCGCACCGGCGCGAGTGGGCATTCGTGCTCGCTGCGACGGTGCGCGTCACCCGGGACATTGACCTGGCCGAGGAGTGCGTCCAGGACGCCTACGCGCAGGCTCTGGCGACGTGGGGCGACCGGGGGATTCCGGACAACCGGGGCGGGTGGCTCACGACCGTCGCCCGCCGTAAGGCGCTGGACCTGCTCCGCCGCGACGCGACGATGCGCCGCACCCTCCCGCTGCTGCTCGACGACCAGGTCGAGGCGGGACCGGACGACATGGACGCACCGGAAGACATCGTCGACGACCGGCTCCGGCTGGTCTTCACCTGCTGCCACCCGGCGATCGCGGAGGAGGCGCAGGTCGCCCTGACGTTGCGCCTGCTCTGCGGGCTGACCACCGCCGAGGTGGCCCGGGCGTTCCTGGTCGGTACGCCGACGATGGCCGCCCGGCTCACCCGGGCCAAGAAGAAGATCGCGGCGGCCCGTATCCCCTACCGGGTGCCGCCCGCCGAGGAACTGCCGGCCCGGATCGACTCCGTCCTCACCGTCCTCCACCTGCTCTTCACCACCGGGCACACCGCGCCGGCCGGCGCTGATCTGGTACGCCGTGACCTCGTCGAGCGGGCTCTCGATCTCGTCCGGATGCTGCGCACGCTGCTTCCCGCCGATGCCGACGTGGCCGGGCTGCTGTCGCTGATCCTGCTGACCGACTCCCGGCGCGCCACCCGGGTCGCCGACGACGGGCACCTGCTGCTGCTCGCCGAACAGGACCGGTCGCAGTGGGACCGGGACGCGATCACCGAGGGCCTCGCCCTGGTGCGCGAGGCGCTCCGGCGCCGCCCGCCGGGCCGGTTCGCGCTGATGGCCGCGATCGCCGCGGTCCACTCCGAGGCGCCGACCTGGCAGGACACCGACTGGCGCGAGGTGGTGGCCCTCTACGACCTGCTGGTCGACCTCTGGCCGTCGCCGGTCGTCGCCCTCAACCGGGCCGTCGCGGTCGGCCTCGCCGACGGACCCGCGGCCGGTCTCAGCGCGCTCGACGACCTCGCCGCCGAGCCCCAGCTGGCCGGCTACAGCTACCTCGCGGCCGCGCGCGCCGACTTCCTCCGCCGACTCGGCCGTACGACGCAGGCGCGGGACGCCTACGAGGAGGCGTTGCTGCTCACCGAGAACACCGTCGAGCGGGACTTCCTCGCCGGCCGGATCCGCGAGCTCGACGGCATATCCGGATGACGGCACGGACCGCCTTCGCCACACTACGACGATGATCTCGCAGCACTGGCCGCTCTTCGGCCTGCGCCTGCGCACGCCCCGGCTGGAGTTGTGTCTGCCATCGCTCGAGCAGCTGGCCGAGCTCGCGGACCTGGCCGCCGACGGCGTCCACGACCCGGCGTTCATGCCGTTCCTGCAGCCGTGGACGGACGAGCCACCGGAGCAGCGCGCCCGCGGCACGATGCAGTACCACTGGGGGCAGTGGGCCGCCTGGTCGCCGCAGCGGTGGAACCTCGAGCTCGTCGTCGTACGGGACGGCGTCGTGGTCGGCACCCAGGGCGTGGGCGGCCACGATTTCGCCGTGCTCCGCGAGGTCGGGACCGGGTCGTGGCTGGGCCGGAAGTTCCACGGCGACGGGCTCGGCACCGAGATGCGGGCCGCAGTGCTGCACCTGGCCTTCGCCGGTCTCGGCGCGCAGTGGGCGAATTCCGGCGCCTTCGCCGACAACGCCCCGTCGCTCGGCGTCTCCCGCAAGCTCGGTTACGCCGAGAACGGGGTCACCCGTCGCGTCCGGCGCGGCGAGGCCGCCGAGGAGGTGGGCTTGCGGATGAGCCGGGCCGACTGGGAACGCCACCGTCGTACGCCGGTGCAGATCGACGGCCTCGCACCATGCCTGCCGATGTTCGGTGTCGACAGCGCGGACGGGGCGGCACGGTAGCCTCGCCGGGAGTCCAGTCCCGTCGCGGAGGTGCCGATGAGCCAGCAAGTGCGAGGAGTCGTCGCTCGGAGCAAGGGCGCGCCGGTCACGATGGAGACCATCGTCGTCCCCGACCCCGGTCCAGGTGAGGCCGTGGTGCGCGTGCAGGCGTGCGGCGTCTGCCACACCGACCTGCACTACCGCGAAGGTGCGATCAACGACGACTTCCCGTTCCTGCTCGGCCACGAGGCGGCCGGCACCGTCGAGGCGGTCGGCGCCGGGGTCGACACCGTCGCGCCGGGCGACTACGTGGTCATCGCCTGGCGGGCGCCGTGCGGGCACTGCCGGGCCTGCCTGCGCGGCCGGCCCTGGTACTGCTTCGACAGCCTCAACGCCCGGCAGCCGATGACGCTCGAGGACGGCACCGCGCTCACCGCCGCCCTCGGGATCGGCGCGTTCGCCGACAAGACGCTCGTCGCGGCCGGCCAGTGCGTGCCGGTCGACCCGGCCGCCCGGCCCGAGGCCGCCGGCCTCGTCGGCTGCGGCGTGATGGCCGGGTACGGCGCGGCGGTCAACACGGGCGGAGTGCGGCAGGGAGACACCGTCGCGGTGATCGGCTGCGGTGGCGTCGGCGCGGCGGCCATCGCCGGTGCCTCGATCGCCGCTGCCCGCACGGTGATTGCCGTCGACGTCGACCAGGCGAAGCTCGAGACGGCCCGCAGGTTCGGCGCCACCCACACGGTCGACGCCGGCTCCGAGGACGTCGTGTCCCGCATCCGCGAGCTCACCGGCGGCTTCGGCGCCGACGTCGTCGTGGAGGCGGTCGGCCGGCCGGAGACCTACAAGCAGGCGTTCCTTGCCCGCGACCACGCCGGCACGCTGGTGCAGGTCGGCGTACCGGATCCGACGATGCGGGTCGACCTCGGCATGATCGATCTCTTCGGCCGCGGCGGTGCGCTGAAGTCGTCCTGGTACGGCGACTGCCTGCCCACCCGCGACTTCCCGACCCTGATCAACCTCTACCTGGCCGGCCGGCTCGACCTCGACGCCTTCGTCAGCGAGACGATCGCCCTCGACGAGGTCGAGCAGGCATTTGACAAGATGAAGGCCGGCAAGGTGCTGCGTTCGGTCGTGGTGCTGTGATCCGTGCCCAGCGCGTGGTCACCTCGGGCGTGTTCTCCTTGGACGGACAGGACTTCGACGTCGACAACAACGTGTGGCTGGTCGGAGACGACGCCGAGGTCGTCGTGATCGACGCGGCCCACGACGCCGGCCCGATCCTCGACGCGATCGACGACCGGCGGGTCCGCATGATCGCCTGCACGCACGGTCACAACGACCACATCAACGCCGCGGTCGACCTGCAGGCGGCGACCCGGGCGCCGATCGCGCTGCATCCGGCCGATCGGATGCTCTGGGACACGGTGTACCCCGACGTCGCCCCCGACGCCGAACTCACCGACGGGCAGCAGATCCCGGTCGGCGGGTCCGCGCTGACGGTGTTGCACACGCCGGGTCACTCGCCGGGATCGGTGAGCCTGCGCGCCGGCCGCATGGTCTTCGCCGGCGACACGCTGTTCGCCGGCGGGCCGGGCGCGACGGGCCGGTCGTACTCCGACTTCGACACGATCATCGCGTCGATCCAGGACCGCCTGCTGGCACTGCCGGGCGACACCATCGTGCACACCGGCCACGGCGACGACACGACCGTCGGCACCGAGGCGCCGCACCTGTCCGACTGGATCGCCCGCGGCCACTGACCCGGCCCACCGCCGGCGCACCTCCCGTCCCTTCCCTTCCATGATCGTGATCGGAAATAGCCGCGAAACGCCGTGCGGATCCGATCACGATCATGAAAGGGGTAGTACGCGCGGGGTGGCGTCTCACGATGCGGGATGCCTTGTCCATTGCACGGAGGCTGTGCGAGACTCGTCGGCGTGCACCATTCTGTGATCATTAGCACCTAGCGCGCTCGCGACCCCGCTTGCGCGCAGACCTCCCGCATCCGCGGGAGGTCTTTTTCGTTGAAGGGGCTCCAGCCACCATGACTGACGACCGGTTCCACGTCTTCGACACCACCTTGCGCGACGGGGCGCAGCGCGAGGGGATCTCGTATTCGGTGACCGACAAGATCGCGGTCGCCCGGCTCCTCGACGAACTCGGGGTCGGGTTCATCGAGGGCGGCTGGCCCGGTGCGATGCCCAAGGACACCGAGTTCTTCGCGCGGGCCGCCGAGGGCGAGCTGGCGCTGCGCCACGCGAAGCTCGTGGCCTTCGGCGCGACCCGGAAGGCCGGCGTCCCGGTCAAGGAGGACGCGCAGGTCCGGGCCCTGCTCGACGCGCAGACGCCGGTGGTCACGCTGGTCGCCAAGTCCGACGTCCGCCATGTCACCAAGGCGCTGCGGACCACGCTCGAGGAGAACCTCGCGATGGTCGGCGACACCGTCGCCTTCCTCGTCGCGGAGGGCCGCCGGGTCTTCCTCGACTGCGAGCACTTCTTCGACGGCTACCAGACCGACCGCGACTACGGCGTACGCGTGCTCGACGCCGCGTTCCAGGCCGGCGCCGACGTCGGCGTGCTGTGCGACACCAACGGCGGGATGCTGCCGATGGGGATCCGCGACGTCGTGACCGAGGTGGTGCAGCGCGCCGGCGGCCGGATCGGCATCCACTGCCAGGACGACACCGCCTGCGCCGTGGCCAACACCCTCACCGCCGTCGACGCCGGCGCGACCCACGCCCAGTGCACCGCCAACGGGTACGGCGAACGCGCCGGGAACGCCGACCTCTTCGGGGTGCTCGGCGGCCTCGTGACCAAGATGGGCTACACCGACATCCTCCCCGACGGCTGCCTGTCGGAGATGGTGCGCGTATCGCACGCCATCGCCGAGATCGCCAACATCGCGCCCAACACGCACCAGGCCTACGTCGGCACCAGCGCGTTCGCGCACAAGGCCGGACTGCACGCCAGCGCGATCAAGGTGAGCCCGGAGCTCTACAACCACATGGAGCCGGAGCTGGTCGGCAACGACATGCGGGTGCTGGTCACCGAGATGGCCGGGCGGGCGAGCGTCGAGCTGAAGGGCCGGGAGCTGGGC
This sequence comes from uncultured Actinomycetota bacterium, assembly GCA_963828605.1. Taxonomy (GTDB): domain Bacteria; phylum Actinomycetota; class Actinomycetes; order Mycobacteriales; family QHCD01; genus DASXJE01. The sequence goes on from CAWHER010000002.1 coordinate 595,406, forward strand.
ATCGACCTGGCCGGCCGGCCGGACGCTGTCGGGCGGGTCGTCGACCGGGTCAAGGACCTCGAGGCCGGCGGCTGGTCCTTTGAAGCCGCCGACGCGTCGTTCGAGCTGATGGTGCGTGAGGAGCTCGGCGAGCGCACCCGGCCGTTCACCATCGAGTCCTACCGGGTGATCGTCGACCGCGGCGTCGACGGGGCGGTGGCCAGCGAGGCCACGGTGCGGCTCTACGCCAAGGGGGAGCGGGTCGTCGCCGTCGGGGAGGGCGACGGTCCGGTCAACGCGCTCGACCGGGCGCTGCGGTCGGCGCTCGAGCAGCTCCATCCCGAGTTGGCCGGCCTCGAGCTCGTCGACTACAAGGTGCGCATCCTCGAGGGCCGGCACGGCAGCGACGCGGTCACCCGGGTCCTCGTCGGCACGGGCGACGGTACGCAGGAGTGGACCACGGTCGGCGTGCACGAGAACGTCATCGAGGCCTCCTGGCTCGCCCTCGACGACGCGGTGCGCTACGGGTTGCTGCGCTCGGCCTGACCGCCGGCGGCGGTCTGGGCGCACGCCCCGGCGCCGCAGTTGCAACCGCCGCAGCCACCGGGGGGCGGCGCGGTCCGGGTGGCCGCTCGGGAGGCCACCACCGGAAGCCGCGTGGTCGCGTATCCGGCGAGCAGCCCGAGCAGGATGAACGGGACGCCGAGGATGCGGACCACGGCCGGGCCGCCGGTGGCCCAGGGCAGGATGCCGGCGACGAGGAGGACGGCGGCGAGTGCGACCAGTCGCACGCGGGCGCCGGTCACGGAGCCACCGCCGAGGCCATTTCTGGGGTGCCAGTCACCCCGTCAGTCTTCCAGGGCTCGCCGGTAGGCTCGACGCAGACCCGTTCACCCGCCCTCGCGAGGGAGTCGTCGTGCGCATCGCCCGGTTCGCCCACCCTGAGGGGTTCGCCTTCGGCGTGGTCGGCGCGGGTGACCCGGCGACCGATTCACTGACCGTCGCCGAGGTGGCCGAGCACCCGTTCGGCCCGGTGTCGCTGACCGGCCGGCAGTGGCCGCTGGCCGACGTACGGCTGCTGGCGCCGATGCTGCCGACCAAGGTGGTCTGCATCGGGAAGAACTACGCCGACCACGTGCGGGAGATGGGCGGGGACGAGCCGCCCGCCGCGCCGGTGCTCTTCATCAAGCCGTCCACGTCGGTCACCGGGCCGAACGACCCGATCCGGCTGCCCCCCGACGCCGGGCGGGTGGACTTCGAGGGGGAGCTCGCCGCCGTGATCGGCGGGGTGGTGCGCGACGCGCCGGTCGAGAAGGCGCTCGACTCGGTGCTGGGCTACACCTGCGCCAACGACGTGACCGCCCGCGATCAGCAGCGGGCCGACGGTCAGTGGACCCGGGGCAAGGGGCACGACACGTTCTGCCCGCTCGGGCCGTGGGTCGAGACGACGCTCGACCCGGCCGACCTCGCGCTCCGGACGACGCTCGACGGCGAGGAGCGGCAGAGCTCGCGCACCTCGCTGCTGCTGCACGACGTCGCGACCCTGGTGTCCTACATCTCCCACGTCATGACCCTGCTGCCCGGTGACGTCGTCCTCACCGGTACGCCGGCCGGGGTCGGCCCGGTCACCCCCGGCCAGACCGTCGCGGTGAGCATCGACGGGATCGGCACGCTGAGCAACCCGGTGACGGCCCGATGAGCGCGCCGGCCCGGGTCCGGTTCCCGCCCTCGCCCACCGGCGATCTGCACGTCGGCAACGTCCGCTCGGCGCTGTTCAACTATGCCTACGCCCGGCACACCGGAGGCGTGTTCGTCCTCCGCGTCGAGGACACCGACCAGGTCCGGAGCACCGAGGCCTCCTACCGCGGGCTGCTCGACGACATGCGGTGGCTCGGTCTCGACTGGGACGAGGGGCCCGAGGTCGGCGGGCCTTACGGGCCCTACCGGCAGTCCGAGGGCGACGGCCGCTACGCCGACGTCGCCGCACGGCTGCTGCAGGCCGACTACGCCTACCCCTGCTACTGCACCCCGGCCGAGGTCCAGGCGCGCACCACGGCGGCCGGGCGGTCACCCGGCTACGACGGCCACTGCCGCAACCTCGACGCGGCGCAACGCGCGGCGTACGAGGCCGAGGGCCGCTCGTCGGTCTTGCGGTTCCGGATGCCCGACGAGGCGATCAGCTTCACCGACCTGATCCGCGGGCCGGTCCGGTTCGAGGCCGAGAACGTCCCGGACTACGTCCTCGTCCGCGGGGACGGGTCGCCGCTCTACACCCTCACCAACCCGACCGACGACGCGATGCAGCGGATCACGCACGTCCTGCGCGGTGAGGACCTGCTCTCCTCCACGCCGCGGCAGATCCCGCTGCACCGGGCGCTGCGGGAGCTCGGCCTCGTCGATGCGCCGATGCCGGAGTTCGGCCACCTGCCGTTCGTCCTGGGGGAGGGCAACCAGCGGTTGTCCAAGCGCAAGACCCCGGAAGCCTCGCTGAAGTTCACCCGCGAGCAGGGCTACCTGCCCGAGGCCGTCCTCAACTACCTCGCGCTGCTCGGCTGGTCGTTCGGCGACGACCAGGAGCTGTTCACCCTCGACGAGATGTGCCGCGCGTTCAGCCTCGAGCGGGTCAACGCCAACCCGGCGCGCTTCGACGTCCGCAAACTGCAGATGATCAACGGGGTCAAGGTGCGGGAGCTGTCCGAGGCCGACTTCCTCGCCCGCATTACCCCGTTCCTCGAGCAGGCCGGGCTCATCAGCAACCCGCCGGCCGCCGAGCAGGTGCAGACGGTGCGCGCCGCCGTCCCGTTGATCCAGGAGCGCGTCAGCCTGCTCACCGACGCCGTGCCGATGGTCGACTTCCTGCTCGTCGACGAGGACCGCTTCACGGTCGACCCCGACGCCGCGGCGAAACAGCTGCAGCCGGACAGCCGTCCGACGCTGCAGGCGGCGCAGGCCGCGCTCGACGAGGTCGACGAGTGGACCGCCGAGAAGCTGCAGGCCACCCTGCGGGCCGCCCTCGTCGACGGGCTGGGGCAGAAGCCGCGGCGCGCGTTCGGAGCGGTCCGGGTCGCGGTGACCGGTCGCACCGTGTCGCCGCCGCTGTTCGAGTCGATGGAGATCCTCGGCCGGTCCCGGACGCTGCGGCGGGTGCGCGCCGCGCTGTCGACGACCGGTGCGCAGTGACCGGTCGGGACGGCGGGTTTGGGTCCGGCGTTCGAGGTCCGGTATCCTCGTCGCGGACACGGTAGGGGAGCCGCCAGCACTCACGCCGTTCGCCTTGGGGTATGGGGTAATTGGCAGCCCGACTGGTTCTGGTCCAGTTAGTCTAGGTTCGAGTCCTGGTACCCCAGCGCCGTTCACGCAGCACCTAGGGCCCCGTCGTCTAGCGGCCTAGGACACCGCCCTCTCAAGGCGGCGGCGCCGGTTCGAATCCGGTCGGGGCTACCTCACGAACATCACCCGCGTTCTGCCGAATCCGGCCGGACGCGGGTTTTTTCGTCCGTCCCCCGCTCACGGGAGGCGGTGAAACGGCCCGGTGACGGCGTTTCGCCCCACCCGCCGGATCGGCGACCTACGATTACAATATGTCACCATCTGAATACGTACGGTCACGGCAGGGCCTCGAGGCAACCCGATGATCGCGCGGAAGCGGCTTATCGTGGTCTCGGTCGCCATCGTTCTCGGTGGGCTGGTGGCTGGTGTGGTGAGTGTCACGACGGCCAACGCGGGCCCGCCGACGGGCTCGTCGAAGCCCTACGTCCCCGGGACGGACGGGCACCGACCGGGTCATCCGACCGGGGTCCAGCCGAACCGGGCGGGCGACCCGCCGGGATCGCACTTCGGGCAGTACGACCCGGGCTACTGGGGTTGGCCGTGGGCGGGCGGATCGATCCCGTTCTCCTATCACGGGCACGTGTTCCCGCAAGGGGTGGCGAACGCCAATATCGCGACGATCGACACCAAGATCCTGGACACCATCGTGCCCAAGATGCGGGAGTCGCTGTGCCATGCCGGCGACTGCTGGGGTTACGAGGTGCGCAACATCGCCGGCTCGTCGTCCCACTCCTTCCACGGGTACGGCCTGGCGCTCGACGTCAACGCCGAGACCAACGGCCAGACCTCGCAGGCGATGTCGACATACACGACCACGCTGCCGCTGAACACCGGCTCGCTGATCCGCCCCTACGGCGCGGAGTGGGGCGGGGACTGGTCCGCGGACTCCCCGCGCGACCCGATGCACATCGAGATCCACCTCTCGCCGGCCGGCGCGGCCGCGGTGGCGACAAAGATCCGCTCCGGGGTCGCCCCCAGCGGACCGGCGTTCACCCGGTACGGCTCCACGGTGACCATCACCGGGCACGCCGCTCCCGGGGCCCCCGTGCGGGTCTGGCTGCTCCGACGCGGTGCTGCCAACTACCTCCCGCACGACGTCACGGCGACGGGTGCCGGGCTGTGGACCTTCCGCTTCATCGCGGCCGATGACTACTTCTACTCCGCGACGACGGGGGGCATGACCTCACCGCCCGGGCGGACCCGGATCGATCCGTTCCTCTCCGGTCCGGCGACCGTCCGCCGCAACGGCACCGTCACGATCACCGGCACGGGCCGGCCGCAGACCACGCTCACGGTCTACCTGCACCGCCAGTTCTCGACCGGTTACTACGCCAACGCGAAGGTCACCGTCACCGGCTCGGGGACCTGGCAGACCAGGTACGCCGCCAATGACGACTACCGCTACTACGCGGTGGACAACATCACCAAGCGGGTGTCCAACTACGGCCTGACCCAGGTCCGCTGACCGGCGGGGGCGACTGCTCCCGGTCACCGGAGGGAGTAGAGCGACCCGCCAGATCCGGCCGGCTCAGCTGATGGTCCGTCCGCGACGCAGGGCCAGCACCCCGGCCGCCGCGCCGAGCAGCGCGATGACCAACGCGGTGATCGCGAGGGCCAGCGCGGCGCCCGACCCTGACGAGGTGGGCGTGGACGCGGCGACGTGGACCTGCGCCCCGGTCGTCGCGGGGGACCCCGTTCCTTCCGGTGTCAGCGTCAGCACCGGCGCGGGGTGTTCGGGCTCGGGGGCGCCGGGCGCCGCGACCTGGATCCACCGCACGACGCGTCCGTCGCTATAGGTCTGCAGCGCCGGAAACCGCAACTCGGCGGTCCTGGGCAGTGGTTCGGCGGAGATGGAGAACTCGTCGAACTCCCCGGGCTTGATCGCACTCGCCGCGGACCGCGCGCGCCACACGATCTCCGTGACCGCCGTGGTGACCGGCCCGTCGTCGGTCCGGATGGGTTTCGCCAGCCGCGCCGTCGTGACGTGGAAGGACCAGCCGGGGTGCGGCTGCACCGCCACGCTGGCGATCGGCGTGGCCGCCGGGAGCGACACCCGCAATGCGGTCGTCGACGCGTCGTCCACCTCGGTCGGCACCCGGAAGGTGATCTTGGCTTCGCCCCCCTGCGCAGTCGTGTCGGCGTGCACCGTCACGTGCGCGAAGGCGGGTACGGCGCCGACCAGCACCATCGCGACGACGGTGACGGCGACCAGCCCGAGTCGGGCGACGGGGCGGATGGGGCGGTGCTGCTCGGCCACGGGGTGTCCTTCTGCTGCGGTGTCGGATCGGTCTAGTGCACAGGTATGGCGACCCGGAACGCGGTCGCCTCGAACGTCGATGTCTGCACGCTGACGTCGAGGTCCCATCGGCCGGCCGCGGCGAAGGTGGTCATCGCTTCGGCCCGTCCGGCGGCAGCGTGGGTGAAGCGGACCGGCACCGGGCCGACGTGGTCGGCGGGCAGGGTCAACGAGCCGCTGACCTGTTGCAGTGGCAGCAGGTGGCCGGACGGCGTGTCGACCCGCAGCCGGACCATCGCCATCCCGGTGTGCGCCGGGTCGACCGTCACCTGCAGGCGGGTCTGGCCGGCCACCACCGTGCTGCGGTAGCGGGGCGCGTAGGTCTGCGTGGCCTGCGCCGTGTTGACGAGGACCGCGGTCACCACGAGGACGGCGACTCCGATGACCACCTCGCCGACCAGTCCCCGGCGCAGCGCGGCCAGCGGGACCTGCGTCGCCGCGTCGCGTCGCGCCGGGGCACCGGCGGCCGTTGTCGTCGGGGCGACCTCGCCGCGCGGGCCGTCGGCGTGCGCGACCGTGCGCGGGACGAAGAGCCGGGCCGGGCGGACGGTCAGGTAGTTGCGGTGCACCCACCGGCGGGCCAGGTTGCCGAGCCCGAGCAGCACGACGAAGCCGCCGATCTTGGCCAGCAGCAGCCGGCCGTAGACCGTGTCGACCAACGCCGGCCATGTCCCGACCTCCCGCCACGACTGGTAGCTGCCGGTCGCGGCGATGACCACGACAGCGGCGAAGGCCAGCCGGGAGAAGCGGGGCAGCACGATCGAGAGGTCGAGCGCCCGGGCCCGCGTCGCCAGGCAGTCGACGAGCAGCGCCAGACCCCCGATCCAGAGGCCGATCGCGGCCAGGTGCACGACGTCGCTCGTCACCGTCAGAGCGCCGAGTGCGTCGTCGCCCGCATGACCGGAGAGCGCGAAGGTCACCAGGACGCCGACCGCGACGGCGAGACCGGCGCCGAGCAGCCAGACCGGGGGCCGGACCGCGGGCGGCGATGCCGGGCCCCGGCCCGAGGGACGCCGGGAGAAGGCGAGTCCGAGCAGTGCGGCGAACATCAGCAGCAGGGTGATCCGCACCATCGACGCCATCCCGAAGCGGGTGCCGATCGTGGTCGAGAGCAGGCCGGGATCGAGCAGGTGACCGAGCCCGGCACCGGCGCCGTACGGGCCCTCCAGGAGCAGTCCGCCGGCCGCACCGACGACGAGCAGGCCCCACCCGGTCCACACCAGGATCCGGGCGCGACGTACCCGGCGGCCGACCGGCCAGAGCGCGAACAGCACCGTCGCGCTGCCGAGGCCGAGGACGATCCCCAGGAATCCGGCGAACCGCGTCACCCCCAGCAGCACCCCGACGGCGGCACTACCGCCGGACTCGCTGCGCACCGCACCGGCCACCGCGCTGGGGTGCCCGACCGAGAACGTGAAGCCGCCCGACACCGGATGGGAGTCGGCCGAGATGACCCGCCAGGTCACGGTGTAGGTGCCCGGACGCAGCGCCGGCCGCAGCCCGACGCCGACCGTGTCCCCCCGCCCGCCCGGATGTCCGATGGCGCCGCGGTCGACCCGGTGCAGCCGGTCGTCGTAGACCCGGACGGCGCCGGCCCGCACGGTGACCGGTTCGCCGAAGTGCAGCGAGACGGCGCGGGGTGCGTCGCGCAGCACGGCGCCGCCGGTGGGGCTGGTGCCCTCCAGCATTGCGTGAGCCTGCGCCGGCCGGCTGAGCACGCCGACCGAGACGACGCTGCCGACGCAGGCCAGCAGCAGTACCGCCGCCGCCCGGTGGCCGTGCCGCCGTACGGCGGCGGAGGCCGACATCCGGGTCATCCGCCCGGACGGCGAGGAGCCCGGCCCGGCCGCGTCGCGGTCGACGAGCCACAGCAGCAGGAATCCGGCCACCGCCAGCAGGTGCGGCGCCTCGTCGAACGGGTGGACGCGCCCGGCGATCAGGTCGATCAGCGAGGTGGCGACCAGGGCGGCCGTGGCGACGCCGACGAGTGCCGTCATGCCGGCGGCGCGGGCCGGCCGGATGGCCGCGACGAGGAAGCCGACCGCCAGGGCGAGATCGAACGATCCCAGTTCGTGGGCGACGTGCACCGGCGCGATGTGGTCGTGCCCGAACAGCAGCGCCGGAACCGTCGCCGCGAGCTGCGTGGCCGCGACGACCGCGAGGCCGCCACGCAGCCACCACCGTTGCTGCGGCGACCGGCGCCCGCCGGACGAGGTCACCGACGCCACGATCGCCTCGGTGCGGTCCGGCACCCGTGGTGCGGGGGCCACCCGGGCCCGCCGGGTCACCTCATGGGCAATGTCCCGCCACCGGCGACACGGCGGGCAGGCCGCCAGGTGCCCGCTCAGCTCGGCGGAGCGGACCGCCGGATCCTCGCCGTCCAGCAGCGCCGAGGTCGCCACACGCGCCTGTTCACAGGTCAGCACGTGCAGGTAGTCGCTCGCCGGCCGCGTGCGGTTCCCGGCGGCCGTCCGCGGGCGGGGGTCGGTTCCGGCCCGGGACCCCGGCACGCCTACGGTGGCCCCCGTGGACGGCCTGACCGCGGCGCTGACCGCCGCCGGCCGCGGCGACGAGCAAGCGCTTGCATCGTTCATCCGGGACACCCAGGCCGATGTCTGGCGTTTCGCCGCTCACCTGGTGGATCCGCAGACCGCCGACGATCTCACCCAGGACACCTACCTGCGTGCGGTGCGCGCGGCGGCGTCCTACCGCGGGCGGTCGTCGGCCCGCACCTGGTTGCTCGCGATCGCCTACCGAGTCTGTATGGACGAATTGCGGGCCCGGACCCGCCGGCGCCGCCGCAACGCCCTCCTGCCGTCGATCGACCGGCCGGGGGTCGCGGCCGACGTCGCGGAGGAGGTCACCCTGACCGCCGTCGTGGCCGGGCTCGACCTCGACCGCCGCACGGCGTTCGTGCTCACCCAGCTGATCGGGTTGACCTACGACGAGGCGGCGCAGGCGTGCGGCTGTCCGGTCGGCACGATCCGGTCGCGCGTCGCGCGGGCCCGGTCCGACCTCGTGCGGGCACTCGACGCGGACGGCGTGGTCAGTGCGACGCCGGCCCCGTCGCCGGGCGACGGCTTCGCAACTCCACGCAGCACGCTCCGGGCCGAGGGCTGAGGGTCGCCTGCACGGTCCGGGCGCCCAGTCCGGACAGGAAGCCGTCCAGGAAGGCGTGGTTGATTCCGCACACGACCTCCGGCGCCTCGGCGGCCAACGGGTGGAACGGGCAGTTACGCAGCCGCAGATCACCGGCGTCGTCCCGGGTCGGGTCGAACCCGCGCTGGCGGAGCACGCGCTCGGCGATGGTGAGCGCCCGCTCGGCACCGAGCCGCCCGGCCCGCCGGTCGCCGCGCTCGGCCGACCCGAGGCGCTCGCCGTGGTCGCGCGCGACCCGTACGGCGTGCTGCACGGCGGCCCCGCCCGGTCCGTCGGCGGCCAGCGCGTCGACCAGGATGTCGGCCAGGATCTCGTGCCGGCGCTCGGGGATGCTGACCTGGACGTCGAGATCCGCGGGCTGGTAGGTCTTCGGGGCCCGCCCGACCTTGCCGGCGGACGGTTCGTCGAAGCCGGCCCGCAGCAGCCCCACGGCCACGAGTTTGTCCAGGTGGAACGCCGCCAGTTTGCGGGAGATCCCGACCGCCGCGGCCGCCTCTTCCCGGGTGACCGGGCGGCGGGCATCGCGGATGTAGGCGAACATGCCGCGACGCAGGTTGTCATCGAGAGCGGCGACCGCCCGGATCGACGCCGTCGATCCGGGTCGCGAACTCGCCTGATGGTCGGTCATTGCCACCGAGATTACGCCGATCCTGGTGTGCGAAAAGACTGAATCGACGAATGTTCGGCTTCAGCTTGACCAGAGGACCGGAGTATGGACAAGATAATTTGGTGAAAACCGCTGAGGCACCCGCCGGCCGGGCCGATCTGCATGTGCTGCCGAACCCGGACCGGCCCGATCTCATTGCCGCCGAACGGGCCGCCGAGGCGTTCCTGCGCGCGCTCGGCGTACCCCCGGACACCGAGTCCATGCAGAAGACCCCGGCGCGGATGGCGCGGGCCTACGCCGAGCTCTTCACCCCGCGTCCCTTCGACCTGACGACGTTCCCCAACGACGAGGGCTACGACGAACTCGTCCTCGCCCGCCGGATACCGCTGCGGTCGGTGTGCGAGCACCATCTGCTGCCCTTCGTCGGGGTCGCCCACGTCGGGTACCTCCCGGGCGAGCGCATTCTCGGGCTGTCCAAGCTCGCCCGGGTCGTCGAGCACTATGCCGCCCGACCTCATGTGCAGGAACGGCTCACCAAGCAGGTCGCGGACTGGCTCGACACGCAACTGCACCCGCGGGGTGTGGGCGTCGTCATCGAGGCCGAGCACACCTGCATGACCCTCCGCGGTGTGCAGGCCGCCGGGTCGAGCACCGTCACCTCGACGCTGCTCGGCACCCTGCGCGACGACGCCCGGTCCCGGCAGGAGTTCTTCGCCCTCACCGGCATCAACGGCTGACCGGACGCGGTCACCGGTAGCCCGCGTCGCGTTGGCCCGCCGTTTTCATGATCGTGATCGGATCCGTACGGCGTTTCGCGGCTATTTCCGATCACGATCATGGGTGGGGACGGGACGGGACGGGACGGGTGGGGACGGGACGGGTGGGGACGGGACGGGACGGGACGGGTGGGGACGCGGTGGGACGGGACGGGGTGGGCGGCGGGCGGACCGCGGGCGGTGCCGCTAGGCCGTCTCGGCGGTAACCCGATCCTCGGCGTGCTGGAAGGTACGCCGGTAGGCCAGCGGCGTGGTGCCGACCTGCTGGCTGAAGTGGTGGCGGAGCAGGTCGGCGGTGCCGAACCCCGTCCGGCGGGCGATCGCGTCGACCCCGAGGCCGCCCTCCTCCAGTAGCTGCTGGGACAGCAGGACCCGTTGCCGGGTGAGCCACTGGTGCGGTGTCGTCCCGGTGGTGGCGGCGAAGCGCCGGGCGAAGGTGCGCGGCGACAGGTGCGCCCTGCTCGCCAGCTGCGCCACGGTCATCTGCTCGTCCAGGTGCGCCTGCATCCAGGCGAGCAACGGCGCGAGGTCGGCACCGTCGGCGACGCGGGTAGGCACCGGAGTCTGGATGAACTGGGCCTGGCCGCCGTCGCGGTGCGGGGGAACGACCATGCGCCGGGCGATGCCGTTGGCGACCTGCGCGCCCAGCTCCCGGCGGACGACGTGCAGGCAGGCGTCGATACCCGCCGCGGTGCCGGCGCTGGTGATGATCTGGCCGTCGTCGACGTAGAGCCGGTTGGGCTCGACCCGCAGGCTGGGGAAGCCGGCGGCCAGCCGATCGGCGTGGAACCAGTGGCAGGTCACCCGCCGGCCGTCGAGCAGGCCGGCCGCGGCAAGGAGGAACACTCCGGAGCAGACGCTGAGCACCGTGGCGCCCCGGTCGACCGCAGCGTGCAGAACGTCGACGATCGCCGCCGGGGGCGCGATCTGGTCGTGCTCCCAGGCCGGGATCACGACCAGGTCGGCGGTCGCCGCGCGGTCGAGACCGTGACTCGTCCGCACGGTCATGCCGCCGACTCCGGCGAGCGGGCGGGAGTCGGGGGCGCAGACGGCGAAGTCGAAGTTGGGCAGGCCGTCCGCGGACCGGTCGAGGCCGAAGACCTCGCACACGACACCGAGCTCGAACGGGTGGATCCGGCGGTCGAGGATCGCCACGACGTCACGGAGCATGGTTGGCAGGATATACCCGGAGCATGTCAGTTCTGCCACTTCTCCCGAGGGCCGGGAGCGCCCATGCTCGATGACATGACCGATCTGCTGCTCGCCGCCGGCCTGCTCGCGCTCCTCGCCCTCGCCGCCTGGCGCTACGGCGCCGACACCCGCGACGGGCGGGACTGGAGTTCGGCCGGCCGGGGCGCCGGACCGCAGGCTCCGGGGTACCGGCGGGCGCACTCGCCGGGCGCCGACGTCGCGGCGGTACGGCGCCGGATCGGCCGCCTCGTCGCGGCGGTCGCCGACGCGCACCGCGAGCAGGTCACGATGTGGGAGCGCTACATCGCGCTCCAACGGCCCTGGCACAAGGACCGGCTGCGCTGGGTGCGCACCCGCCGCGGCTGGATTCTCGAGGGGCGCGTCGCACCACCCGTGACGCCCGACGAGACGCGGGTTGCCTGAGACCGTCCGCCGGCCCGCCACCCCTCCCCGGCCGGCGGACGGCGACCCCGGGCGCCGCAGAGCAGCGGCATCGGGCGTCGCGGCGCTACGCTCGGGACATGGTCCTGAAAATCCTGGGCATCGTCCTGGTTGTCTGGCTCGCCTTCGTGATCATCGGCCTGATCGTCAAGGCGCTGTCCTGGCTCTTCATCATCGGACTGGTGCTCGCGGCGGGAACGCTCGCGGTCGGGTGGGCGCGACGCAAGTCCGTCCGCTGAGCTACGCCGGTCGGGCCGCCGTCGTCAGCCGGTCTCGCCGAGTCTTCTGCTGAGCCCGGCCGCCGCGCTGCACACCCGCGGCGCGAGCCGGCCGCCCGGTCCACGCCCCAGGCGCTGGATCGGCCCCGACACCGACACCGCCGCCACGACCGCTCCCGACCGGTCCCGCACCGGGGCGGACACCGACGCCACACCGGCTTCGCGCTCGGCGACGCTCTGCGCCCACCCCCGCCGGCGGACCTCGGCCAGGCCGCGGGCGCCGTACGCCGCACCGGACAGCAGCGTTGCGATGTCGGCCGCCGGAGCCCAGGCCGCCAGCACCTGAGCGGCCGAGCCGGCGGACATCGAGAGCCGAGCGCCGACCGGGACCGTGTCGCGGAGCCCCTGCGCCGGTTCGGCGGCGAGCACGCAGACCCGCTCGGACCCGTCCCGGATGTAGAGCTGTGCGCTCTCGCCGGTGTCGTCCCGCAGCCCGACGAGCACCGGTCCGGCGGCGATGAGCAGCGGGTCGGGAACGGTGTGTGCGAGCTCCCGCAGTGCTGGCCCGGTGCACCATCGGCCGGATCCGTCGCGGGTCAGCAGCCGGTGCGACTCGAGCGCGACGGCGAGTCGGTGCGCCGTGGCGCGGGGGAGATTGGTCGCCGCGACCAGGTCGGCGAGGCCCATCGGCGTGCGCGCGACGGTATCGAGGACCAGAACGGCCTTGTCCAATACGCCGATACCGCTAGACTGCGTTCTCATAGAGCGATACTAACGTCCCACATCGTGGGATGTCATCTTTTTCGCAGAGAGGGAGTCGTCATGGGTCGGACGCTCGCAGAGAAGGTCTGGGACAGCCACGTCGTACGACGCGTCGAGGGAGAGCCGGACCTGCTCTACATCGACCTCCACCTCATCCACGAGGTGACCAGCCCGCAGGCGTTCGAAGGGCTGCGCCTGGCCGGGCGGCCGGTCCGCCGGCCCGACCTCACGATCGCGACCGAGGACCACAACGTGCCGACGACCGGAATCGGCGAGCCGATCGCCGATCCGGTCTCCCGCACGCAGATCGAGACGCTGCGCACCAACTGCGCGGACTTCGGCGTACGGCTCTACCCGATGGGCGACCAGAGCCAGGGCATCGTGCACGTGATCGGGCCGCAGCTCGGGCTCACCCAGCCCGGCATGACGGTGGTGTGCGGTGACTCCCACACAAGCACGCACGGCGCGTTCGGTGCCCTGGCCTTCGGGATCGGCACCAGCGAGGTCGAACACGTGCTCGCCACCCAGACCCTGCCGTTGCGGCCGTTCAAGACCATGGCGGTCAACGTCGACGGCACGCTCCCGGTCGGGGTGACGGCGAAGGACATCATCCTCGCGGTCATCGCCCAGATCGGCACCGGCGGCGGCCAGGGGCATGTCATCGAATACCGCGGCGAGGCGATCTCCGCGCTGTCGATGGAGGCCCGGATGACGGTGTGCAACATGTCGATCGAGGCGGGTGCGCGGGCCGGCATGATCGCGCCGGACGAGACGACGTTCGGCTATCTGAAGGGCCGGTCGCACGCTCCGGCCGACGCCGACTGGGACGCCGCACTGGACTACTGGCGCGGGCTGTGCACCGATGCCGGTGCGACGTTCGACCGCGAGGTGCACATCGACGCCGCGGGCCTCGAGCCCTACGTCACCTGGGGTACCAATCCCGGTCAGGGCGGGCCGCTCTCCGGCCGGGTGCCCGATCCCGCGGACTGCAGCGATCCCGGCGAGCGCTCCTCGATCGAGAAGGCGCTGACCTACATGGCGTTGACCCCGGGCACGGCGCTGCGTGACGTCGCGGTGGACACCGTCTTCGTCGGCTCGTGCACCAACGGGCGGATCGAGGACCTGCGCGCAGCAGCGGAGGTGCTCCGCGGCCGGCAGGTGGCCGATAGCGTGCGCATGCTCGTCGTACCCGGCTCGATGCAGGTCAAGGAGCAGGCCGAGCTGGAAGGCCTGCACGACGTGTTCACCGCGGCCGGCGCCGACTGGCGATCCGCCGGGTGCTCGATGTGCCTGGCGATGAACCCCGACCGGCTCGAGCCCGGCGAGCGGTCCGCGTCGACGTCCAACCGCAACTTCGAAGGCCGGCAGGGCGCCGGCGGCCGCACCCACCTGGTGTCGCCCGCGGTCGCCGCGGCCACCGCCGTCACCGGTCGCTTCGCCGCGCCGTCCGACCTGTCCTGAGACGAGGAGTCCACCGATGGAGAAGTTCACCGTGCACCGCGGCCGCGCCGTACCGCTGCGGAACAGCAACGTCGACACCGACCAGATCATCCCGGCCGAATACCTGAAGCGGGTCAGCCGGACCGGTTTCGAGGACGGGCTGTTCGCCGCCTGGCGGTCCCGTGACGCCGACTTCGTGCTCAACCGGCCGGACTACGAGGGTGCGACGGTCCTGCTCGCCGGCCCGGACTTCGGCACCGGATCGTCGCGCGAGCACGCCGTCTGGGCCCTGACGGACTACGGCTTCCGGGTCGTCGTCTCACCCCGCTTCGGCGACATCTTCCGCGGGAACTCGCTCAAGGGCGGTCTGCTGACGATCGTGCTGCCCGAGGACGTCGTCGAGCGGCTGTGGGCGCTCGTCGAGGCCGACCCGACCGTCGAGCTGGTCGTCGACCTGCCGTCCCGCACGCTGCGGGCACCGGGGATCGACGTCGGGTTCGACCTGGACGACTACACCCGCTGGCGGCTGATGGAAGGCCTGGACGACATCGGTCTGAGCCTGCGGCACGAGGACGAGATCTCGGCCTACGAGCAGAACCGCCCGTCGTGGATGCCGGTCACCCGGTCGGCATGACCGGCCCGGGTACGGCGTCCGGCCCGACCTCCGCGGCGGCGAGGCCGCGATCAGCCGGTGCCGGGTCGACCACCGTTGCCGGGACGACCACTGCTGGCGGCGGGCACCCGCACCCTCGGTGGGACGCATCGCTCTACGCCGACAACACCGCGCACCACCGCCGGTTCGACGACTCGGTGCTCGACGGCATCGACGTGCCGGCCGACGCGCGGGTGCTCGACCTGGGCTGTGGCGTCGGGGACTTCACCCGTCGGCTCGCCGACGTCGTGCCCGACGGCGCCGTTCTCGGGGTCGACGCCGCTCCGGACATGGTGCGCGTCGCCGCGAGCCGCTGTGACCGGAGGAACGTCGACTTCCGCACCGTACCGGCCCAGCGGCTGGATTCGATGGCCGCGGAGTCGTCGTACGACGCGGTTGTGTCGGTCGCCACACTGCACTGGATCCCGGCGGCCGACCAGCCGGGCGTTCTGGCCCAGATCCGCCGGATCCTGCGCCCCGGCGGGCTGTTCCGGGCGGAGTTCGGCGGTGCCGGGCAGATCTCGGCCGTCCGTGCACTGCTCGACGAGGAGGCCCGGGCGGCGGGCGGTGGGACGGCGCCGTGGTTCTTTCCCGATGCCCACACCTACCGCCGTCTCCTCGAGTCCGCCGGCCTGTCGACCCGCGACGGTTGGGTGCGTCTGGTGCACCAGCGCAGGTCGGTTCCCGACGCCGATGCGTTGCTCGGTTGGCTGCGCAGCCAGGTGCTCGTCGGCTACGACCCGGTGGTGCCGGAGGATGCGCGGGATGCCTTCCGGCGACGTGCGGAGTCGCGTGCGGTCGCAGAACTGCGGCGAGTCGACGGAAGTTTCGATCAGGACTACGTGCGACTGGATCTGCGCGCCCACCGCACCGGCGAGCCGGCTTCAGCCGGAGGCGCTGGCACGAATTCCCCTGCTGTGTAAGGGAATTAGCCGCCGTCGATGCACATCCTGACGCGGGCTCCGGTCGCTCAGGACGGCCGGAATGCCTGCGGAATGCGCTGCGACACAGGACTTTCTCCCGGTAGGGTCGTTGTGCCGAACCAGGATCACGCCTACCGTTCGGCGCAAGTCGGCAGATAGAGCCGAGGAGACGTCCTGGGAGGGACACGTGAACAAGGCCCAACTGGTTGAGACGCTGGCACAGCGTCTCGAAGGGGACAAGAAGTCCGCTGCCGCCGCCGTCGACGCCGTGGTCGACACCGTCATCCGTTCGGTGGCCAAGGGCGAGAAGGTCGCGATCACCGGGTTCGGTGTTTTCGAGAAGCGCGTCCGCGCGGCCCGCACCGCCCGCAACCCCGCGACCGGCGCGACCGTGCGCCTGAAGCGGACCTCGGTTCCCGCGTTCCGCGCGGGCCAGGGTTTCAAGGACGTCGTCAGCGGCGCCAAGAAGGTCGCCAAGGCCCCCGCCGCCAAGACCACGACCAAGACGACCGCCAAGAAGGCGGGCGCCAAGAAGGCCGGTGCCAAGAAGGCCGGTGCCAAGGCGACCGGGGCGAAGAAGGCCGGCACCAAGGCGACCGGCGCACGGAAGACCGCTTCGACCCGGTCGACGGCCGCCAAGAAGACCACGGCGGCCCGCAAGACGACGGCCAAGAAGGCCGGTGCCGCGAGGAAGACGACCGCCAAGAAGACCACGGCGGCCAAGCGCACCGCACGCCGCTAAGCCACAGCGGTCAGGGAGACACCCGGCGACGAGCCGGCACCCGCGTCGGGTGCCGGTTCGTCGCTGTTCGGCCCCCGCAAGCGCCCCCCTGATTCCGCTTGAACGTCACGTTCAAGCGCTCTAGCCGCATCAACGTCACGTTGATGCGGAATGGAGGGGCGCCGGAACCGGGACGTGGGTGCCGAGGGGCGGTCAGGAGAAGCTGCGGAAGTACTCGCCGGCCACCAGACCGTCGCCGACGAAGGACAACGACCAGGTACTGCCCTTCTTCGGATCGACCGACCTGAGGCGTACGCCGTCGGTCTTCGCCAGCCGTTCGACGATGGTCGGGATGGCACCGCCCTGGCTGCTGACCACTGTCGTTCCGCCCTCGCCGGCCAGGGCACGGATCCGGGCGACCGCCGCATCGGGGTCGTCGGCACATCCCTCTTCGCTCAACAGCGGTTCGCTGCCGACCGGAAGCCCGAGGTCGGCCGCCAGCGGGGCGACGGTCTGCACGCAGCGGACCCGGTCGGCGGACACGATCCGGTCCGGTGCCCACCACTCTAGGCCGCGGCGCAGGTGATCCGCCTGGGTGGCGCCGACCGAGTCCAGCGGCCGCAACCGGTCGTCGTCGTGCCACGAGCGCTTGTCGCCCGCGCGGGCGTGCCGGACCAGCAGCACGCAGGCCGTGGGAAAGGGACCGGCCAGGAATGCGTGGACGATCTTGCGGTCGCGGTCGTAGGAGAGCCGGTCGAGTGTGCCGTCGGCGTCGAGCCAGTCGAGCCGATCGACCTCGTCGCCAGGCCGGAAGGCTCCGTCCACGCTGCGCATCGACCAGTAGTCGACCTTCTTCGTGCCCTCCTCGAGGGCGTAGCGCTGCCTCGGGAGGCGGCGGCCCATGGCCGGCGTGAACCCGGTCTCCTCGACGACCTCGCGACATGCGCCGAGCACCGGATGCTCACCCGGGTGGAGTTTCCCCTTCGGGAGCGACCAGTCGTCGTACCGCGGCCGGTGGATGACCGCGATGTCGCGCCGGTCCGAGCCGCTTCGCCACAGCAGACCGCCCGCTGCCGGAATATCGCGGCGAGCCACGGCGGCTAGTCGCCCCGGCCGGTGTGCCGGCGCATCAGAACCTCCTGGTAGCTCTGTCCCTGTTCGCCGTCGGCAGTGGTGTGACGCCGCCACTCGCCGTCGGGGTAGAGCTCCCAGCAGGCGGTCGTGTCGGCCATCGCCAGATCCAGGCTCGACTTCAGCTGCTCGCACGCGCCCGGATCGGTGACCCGGACGAGGGCCTCGACCCGCCGGTCGAGGTTGCGGTGCATCAGATCCGAGCTGCCGATCCAGTACTCCGGGTCCCCGTCGTTGCCGAACGAGTAGATCCGGGAGTGCTCCAGGAACCGGCCCACGATGGAGCGCACCCGGATGTTGTCCGACAGCCCGGGGACGCCGGGCCGGAGCGAGCAGATCGTGCGGACCAGCAGGTCGATGGCCACGCCGGAGCGGGAGGCTCGGTAGAGCGCGTCGATGGTCTCCTCGTCGACCAGGTGGTTGGTCTTGATGCGGATGGTGGCCGGTCGGCCCGCCCGCGCGTGCGCCGCCTCCCGCTCGATCCGCTCGACGATGCCCGCCCGCACTCCCTGCGGCGCCACCAGCAGCGACCGGTACGACGTCTGCCGGGAGTAGCCGGTCAGCACGTTGAACAGGTCGGTCAGGTCGGCGCCGACGACCGGGTCGGCGGTGAGCAGGCCGAAGTCCTCGTAGAGCCGCGCGGTCTTCGGGTTGTAGTTGCCGGTGCCGATGTGGCAGTAGCGACGGATCGCGCCGCCCTCCTGCCGCACGACCAGGGCGGTCTTGCAGTGGGTCTTCAGCCCGACGAGGCCGTAGACCACGTGGCAGCCGGCCCGCTCCAGCGTCCGGGCCCAGCCGATGTTGGCCTGCTCGTCGAACCGGGCCTTGATCTCGACCAGCACCACCACCTGCTTGCCGGCCTCGGCCGCGTCGATCAGCGCGTCGACGATGGGGGAGTCGCCGGAGGTGCGGTAGAGGGTCTGCTTGATGGCCAGCACGTTGGGGTCGGCCGCGGCCTGCTCGATGAATCGCTGCACGCTGGTGGCGAACGAGTCGTAGGGGTGGTGGACGAGCACGTCGCCTTCGCGCAGGGTGGCGAAGACGCTTTTCGGCGTCTCGCCCTCGGAGAGCCGCGGGTGGCGTCGCGGGCACGAACGGCTGGTCCTTGAGGTCCGGCCGGTCAACCTCGTAGAGCTCCAGCAGCGAGGACAGGTCGAGCAGACCGGGCACCCGCGAGACGTCCGCGCGACTCATGTCCAGCTCGCGGACCAGCAGGTCGAGCACATGCGGCGACATGGTGTCGGCGACCTCGAGCCGCACGGCGGGGCCGAACCGGCGTCGGGCCAGTTCCCGCTCGAGGGCCTGCAGCAGGTCCTCGTCGCGGTCCTCCTCGACCTCGAAGTCGGCGTTGCGGGTCACCCGGAACAGGTGGTGCTCGACGACCTCCATCCCCGGGAAAAGCTGCGGCGAGGTGGGCCGCGATCAGGTCCTCGAGCGGCAGGAAACTCGCCTTCTCCGTCGAGGTCGCCCCGCATTCACCTCGCCCTCGCTGCCGACGGCGACGAATCGCGGCACGTTGTTGGGCACCTTGATGCGGGCGAACCGGTCGACCAGGCCGTCCGGATCGCGCACGGTGACGGCGAGGTTGAGCGACAGGCCGCTGATGTAGGGGAACGGGTGGGCCGGGTCGACCGCGAGCGGGGTGAGCACCGGGAAGAGGTGGTCGGCGAAGTAATCGTGCAGCCGGGCTGCTCGCCGACCGCGAGGTCCTGCCAGTGCACGATCGCGATGCCCTGCTCCTGCAGCGACGGGGCGACTTCCTCGACGAAGCAGCGGCCCTGGCGCTCGACCAGCGCCTGGGTGCGCTCGGCGATCCGCGCCAGCTGCTCCCGGGGAGACAGCCGGTCGACGGACCGCACCGACAGGCCCATGCTCTGCCGGCGCTTCAGGCCGGCCACCCGCACCATGTAGAACTCGTCGAGGTTGCTGGCGAAGATGGCGAGGAACTTCGCCCGCTCGAGCAGCGGCAGGTCGCGGTCCTCGGCGAGCGCGAGGACCCGGGCGTTGAAGTCCAGCCACGACAGCTCGCGGTTGAGGAACCGGTCCTCGGGCAGCGGTGAGTCGTCGACGACGGTCGACCGCTCGGTCTCTCCCGTCGGGGGGTGATTCTCCGGCCGGGCCGCGGCGTCCGTCTCAGAACTCATGACCTGATGATGCCCCGTCGAGGTGAACGACGTGCCGGGATCCACCCACCGATCGGGTCAGGGCAGCGTGATCAGCGTGACCCGGACCACCCGATCGGCCGCACGGTCGAGGCGTACCCGCTGGCCGGGGCGCAGCAGGCGCAGCCCGCCGGCGGCGAAGGCCGCCGCATCGAAGTCCACCTGCCGCCCGTCGTCCAGCAGCACCGAGCCGGACCCGGTCTCCGGGTCGAACCGGCACACGGTGGCCTGCATCCCGCCACCGTACGGGACGGTCCAGGCCGGGAGGGCTCAGAGCAGCGCCCGGGTCGCGGCGCCCACACCGAGCCGGGCCGCGGCGGCGAGATCGGCCGGTGTGTCGACGTCGCGCCGCAGCGACGGCCAGTCTCCGTCCAACTCGACCGCACCGGAGTCCAGATGCGCCTGCCGGGACTGCGTGCCGTACCGCGGCTGGAGTGCCGCACCGGGTCCGGCGGCCAGCAGCGTGGTGCCCTCTCCGGCGGCGTCGGCCACGAATGAGCGCGGTGCGCCGGACGCGGCCTGCAGCGCCCGGGTCAGCTCGGCGGTCCGCAGCGCCGCGAGGTCGCTGGCCAGCACCGCGACCCCGTCGGCCGCATCGAGTTCGGCGGCGACCGTCGCGCCGTAGGCCAACGCCGGATTGAGCCCGGCATCCGGCCGGTCGGGGACGACGACCGCGCCGGCCTGCTCGAGCCGGCGGGCGGCCCGTTCGTCGTCGGTGACCACGACCACCCGGGCGACCACGAGCGCTCGCCAGCGCGGCGGTGACCGTGTCCAGGGCGAGTGCCAGCGCGAACTCCTCCCGCTCCGCCGTGAGCCCGTCGGCCGCCGCGGCAGCGTACGAGCCGCGACTTTGCGCGCGGCAGCCGCTTCACCGGAACGACAATGGACCAACGCATGACGCCGACATCGTCGCAGGGCAGCCGAGGGCGGATGGTGCGCGACCGGGCAGAATCCTGCTTTCGCGGCGGATGTCGACGGCGACGAAGGGCGGCACCGATGGGCAGGCGCAGGGCAGGGTTCTGGATCCGGCTGTGCGTGGTCCTCATCTGGCCGCTGGACGGCCTGCTGTTCAAGATCCGGTGGGGCGGCACCGGGAACGTGCCGAAGACCGGTGGTGCGATCCTTGTCGCCAATCACGTCTCCTACGCGGATCCCTTCACCTTCGTCCGGTTCGTCTGGGACTCCGGCCGGATTCCCCGCATCCTCGCCAAGTCGAGCCTGTTCACCATCCCGGTCGCGGGCGCGATCCTGCGGGGAGCCCGGCAGATCCCGGTGCTACCGGGGCTCGACCGGAGGCGGGCGGGTCGTTGCGCGACGCGATCGCCGCACTCGAACGCGGCGAGGCGGTCTGCATCTATCCGGAGGGCACGTCACCCGCGATCCGGACTGGTGGCCGATGCAGGGCAAGACCGGGGTAGCGCGGCTCGCCCTCGCCACCGACGTGCCGGTGGTGCCGATCGCCCAATGGGGCCCGCAGTTCGCCTATGACCGCTATCACCACAAGGTGAGCCTGTTTCCCCGCAAGGTGATCCGCACGACCGCCGGACCGCCGGTCGATCTGTCGGCGTACCGGGGAAGGCCGCTGACCGGCGAACTGCTGCGCGAGGTCACCGACCACATCATGGGGGCGGTCCGCGAGCAGTTGGCCGGAATCCGGCAGGAGACGCCGCCGGAGAAGTTCTGGACGCGGCCCGCGTCCGGTGAGCCCGGGCGACATGACCCGCGCCCGGCCGGTGCTGGGGGCGGGGTCGTGGGGCACGGCGTTCGCCAAGAGTGCTGGTCGACGCGGGCTGCGCCGTGACCCTCTGCGCCCGCCCCGAGCTCGCCGCGAGGATCCGCGAGACCCGGGCGAACCCGACTACCTGCCCGGCATCGTCCTGCCGGAGTCCCTGGCGGTCACCGCTGGACGCCGCCGAGGCGCTGGACGGACCGGGCATCGTCGTCCTCGCCGTTCCGTCGCAGACGTTGCGGGCCAACCTCGCGGGCTGGGCGCCGCTGCTCGGGCGGGGAGAGCACCGTCATCAGCCTGATGAAGGGCGTCGAACTCGGCACGGACAAGCGGATGAGCGAGGTCATCGGCGAGGTGGCCGCGTGCCGCGCCGACCGGATCGCGGTCGTGACGGGGCCGAATCTCGCCCGCGAGATCGCCGCGCGAGCAACCCGCCGCGACCGTGATCGCCTGCCTGGACGCCGAGCGCGCGGCCCGGCTGCAGCACGACTGCCAGACGCCGTATTCCGGCCCTACACCAACGGCGACGTGGTCGGGTGCGAGCTCGGCGGCGCGGTGAAGAATGTCATCGCCCTGGCCTGTCGGAATGGCCGACGGCATGGGGTTCGGCGACAACACCAAGGCGACGCTCATCACCCGCGGCCTGGCCGAGACGGCCCGGCTCGGCGCGGTACTCGGGTGCGGACCCGGCTGACGTTCGCGGGACTGGCCGGGCTCGGCGACCTCGTCGCGACGTGCATGTCGCCGTTGTCGCGCAACCGCGCGGTCGGCGAGCGCCTGGGGCGTGGTGAGACCATTGCGGAGGCCACGGCCGAGACGCACGGCCAGGTCGCCGAGGGGGTCAAGTCGTGCCGGTCGGTGCTCGACCTGGCCCGCCGGTACGACGTGGACGATGCCGATCACCGAAGGAGTCGTCAACGTGTGTCACGAGGGCATGCGTCCCGCCGAGATGGTCGAGACGCCTGATGGGCAGGGAGATGAGAGCTGAGTGAGTGACCAGCAGCCGTCGTACGGCGACGGCAGGACCCGGGCGGTGCATACCCCGGCACCGCCGGTCTTCGACCAGAAGCCGCTCGGTCTGCCGGTGTACCGCACCGCGTCGTTCGGCTTCTCCTCGGCGGACGAATTCGCCGAGGTGCTGGGCGGCCGGGCGCCCGGATACTCCTACAGCCGGGTCGACAACCCCACCGCCGACGCATTCGCGACCGCAGTGGCCGCCCTGGAGGGCTACGCCGTCGACGGCGACATCGTCGGGCAGCCGTTCGCCTCGGGGATGGCGGCGATCTCGAGCACCGTGATGGCCCACGTCGGCGCCGGCGACCACGTCGTCTGCGCGGCAGCGGTCTACGGCGGCACCTGGTCTCTGCTCGCGAACGTGCTCTCCCGGTTCGGGGTCACCACGTCGTTCGTCGAAGGGAACGACCCCGCCGACTTCCGTGCCGCCGTCACCGACCGGACCCGGCTGCTGTGGGTGGAGACGATCGCCAACCCCACGCTGGCCGTCGCCGACCTGCCCGGGTGTGGCCGCCGTCGCGCACGAGGCCGGCGCGGTGCTCGGCGTGGATTCGACCTTCGCGTCGCCGGCGCTGTGCCGTCCGCTCGAGCACGGCGCCGACCTCGTCATGCACTCGGCGACGAAATACCTCGGCGGGCACGGCGACGTGACCGGTGGCGTGGTCGTCGGCCGGCGCGAGGTGGTCGACCCGGTGCGGCATCTGCGGATCGACCTCGGCGGGTCGCTCTCGCCGGACGACGCCTTCCTGCTGCACCGCGGGGTCTCGACGCTGCCGCTGCGGGTGTCCCGGCACAGTGCGTCGGCGATCGTCCTCGCCGAGGCGCTGGCCGCCCATCCCGCGGTCGCGCGGGTGCACTACCCGGGCCTGCCGTCCCATCGCGATCACCTGTTGGCCACCAAGCTCTTCGACGCCGGCCGGTTCGGGGGGATGGTCAGCGTCGACCCGCACGGCGGCCGCGAGGCGGGCATGCTGCTCTGTGACCGGCTACGGGTCGGGATGCCGGCCAGTTCGCTCGCCGGTACCCGCACGATCGTCAGCCACGTCGCTTCGACCACCCACCGCCAGCTCGCCGATGCCGACCTCGCCCGCGCCGGGATCGCGCCTTCGACCGTGCGGATCTCGGTGGGGCTGGAGGATCCGGGCGACCTCGTCGCCGACTTCGCACAGGCGCTCGACGGCCTGTCGTGACCGGATAGGGTGCGGGCCGTGTCCAGTCCGCCGCGCAGGATCCGGGTCGCCGTCGTCTTCGGCGGCCGCAGCACCGAGCACCCGATCTCCTGCGTGTCCGCGGCGAGCGTGATGGCGGCGCTGGACCCGTCCCGCTACGAGATCGTCCCGGTCGGCATCACCCGCGCCGGCAGCTGGGTGCTGACCGACGGCGACATCGAGGCGCTGCAGATCCACGGCACGGCGCTGCCGCAGGTCGAGGCGGGCAGCGCCGTCGTACTCCCCGGCGACCCCACCGCCGGTGGCCTGGTGGTGGTCGAACCCGGTGAGGGTGCGCGGGCGCTCGGCGACGTCGACGTCGTCTTCCCGCTGCTGCACGGCGCCTACGGCGAGGACGGCACGATCCAGGGCCTGCTGGAGATGGCCGGTGTGCCCTACGTCGGCGCCGGGGTGCTCGGCAGCGCCGTCGCGATGGACAAGGAGTACACCAAGAAGCTGCTGAAGGCCGACGGCCTGCCGGTGGGCGACTTCGTCGTCCTGCGGGCAGGAGAGCGGATCAGCGAGGCGGACCGGGAGCGGCTGGGCCTGCCGGTCTTCGTCAAGCCGGCCCGGGCCGGTTCGAGCATCGGCATCACCCGGGTCACCGACTGGGCCGGCATGGACGCGGCGCTCGAAACCGCGCGTGCCGTCGATCCCAAGGTGCTGGTGGAGGCCGCGGTCCCCGGTCGCGAGATCGAGTGCGGCGTACTGGAGGGTCTGCACGGCGGCCCGCCGGAGGCCAGCCTGCCGGCCGAGATCCGGCTTCTCGGCGGCCACGACTTCTACGACTTCGAGGCGAAGTACCTCGAGGACGCCTGTGAGTTCGACATCCCGGCCAAGCTCTCCGACGACGCCACGGCGACGCTGCGGGCGATGGCCGGTCGGGCGTTCACCGCGTTGGACTGCGCCGGCCTCGCCCGGGTGGATTTCTTCGTCGGCGACGGTGAGGAGGTCACCGTCAACGAGGTGAACACCATGCCCGGCTTCACCGAGATCTCGATGTTCGGCAAGTCCTGGGCGGCGACCGGTCTGCCCTACGCCGACCTGCTCGACCGCCTCATCCAGACCGCGCTCCGGAGAGGGACAGGACTTCGATGACCACGTTGCACGTGCTGAAGGTGTTCGTCGGACCCGACGGCGCAGGCGGCAACCCCCTCGGCGTCTTCCTCGACGGCGCGCAGGTGCCGCTCGACCGGCGACAGGCGGTCGCCGCCGACCTCGGCTTCAGCGAGACCGTGTTCGTCGAGCCGGGTACGACGCGGCTGGAGATCTACACGCCGGCCGTCGTGCTCCCGTTCGCCGGCCATCCGCTGGTCGGCACGTCGTGGCTGCTTGCCCAGCGTGCGAAGCCGGCCGACGTGTTGCTGCCGCCCGCCGGCGAGGTCCCGACGTGGGTCGACGACGAGGGTCGGCACTGGATCCGCGGTCGGGCCGAATGGGCGCCACAGATGGATCTCCGGCGCTACGCCGACCCCGCAGAGATCGACGCCATCACGGGGCCGCCGGACCCGGACGGCTTCGTCGACGCCTGGGCGTGGCTGGACGAGGCGGCCGGCGAGGTGCGGTCGCGGGTCTTCGCCCCCTCACACGGCGTCCCCGAGGACGAGGCGACCGGCGCCGCCGCCGTACGACTGGTGACCTCCCTCGCTCGGCCGATCACGATCCGGCAGGGCATCGGCTCGGTGCTGCATGCCCGGCCGGGCCCGGACGGGACCGCCGAGGTCGGCGGCACCACGATCCTCGTCGAGGAACGCGACTACCCGCTCTGACCGTCGGCCCACCGCACGGCTGACCGTCGGCGTACCGCTCACCGTTGACCAACCACAACCCTGCTCCCTCATTCCGCTTGAACGTGACGTTCAAGCGTTCTAGCCGCATCAACGTCACGTTGATGCGGAATGGGGGCGGCAACCTTTCGGGAAACGATTGCCGCACTATTCCGCTTGAACGTCACGTTCAAGCGCTCTAGCTGTACTTGGCCAGGACGTTGGTGACACGCCGGTCGGGTAGTTGATCAAGGGAGGACCTCCTGGCGCAGTGGAGATGTCTCGTCTTCACGTCCAGGAGGTCTTCGTGTCCCACGCTAATGCCCGGCTGACCGTTCATGGCCGTGCCCTGCTGGTGCGGCGGGTTCGCGTCGATCGGCGTCCGGTCGCTCACGTGGCGAAGGAGTTGGGGGTGTCCCGGCAGTGCGCGCACCGCTGGGTGGCCCGTTTTGATGCCGGAGGGCTGGCGGCGCTGGCCGACCGCTCGTCGAGGCCGCGGCGCAGCCCGGGGCGCACCCCGGCCGCGGTGGAGGCCCGGGTGCTGGCCGAGCGGGTGGCGTGCCGGCGGGGGCCGGACTTCATCGCGGTGCAGGTCGGTGTCCCGGCCCGCACCGTGTCCCGGATCCTGTCCCGGCACCGGGTGCCGCACCTGGCCGACTGCGACCCGCTCACCGGGGCGCTGATCCGGGCCGGCCGGCACAGCAGCATCCGCTACGAGCGGGCCCGGCCCGGGGAGTTGGTGCACATCGACGTGAAGAAGATCGGGCGGATCCCCGACGGCGGCGGCTGGCGCGCCCACGGCCGGGCGAGCACCGCCGCGCAGCGGCAAAACACACCCCGCTCGGCTTCGACTACGTCCACGCCGCCGTCGATGACCACTCCCGGCTGGCCTACGCCGAGATCCTGCCCGATGAGAAGGGCCCGACCTGCGCCGGCTTCCTCACCCGCGCCGCCGCGTTCTTCGCCGCCCACGGCATCACCCGGATCGAACGGATCCTCAGCGACAACGCCTACGCCTACCGGACCTGCCGCGAGTTCCGCGCCGCCGCCGCCGCACTCGGCGCCCGACAACGGTTCATCCGCCCGCACTGCCCCTGGACCAACGGGAAGGTCGAGCGGTTCAACCGCACCCTGCAGACCGAATGGGCCTACCGGCAGGTGTTCACCACCAACACCGACCGGGCCCAGGCACTCGACCCCTGGCTCACCTTCTACAACACTCAACGCCGACACACTGCGCTCGGCGGCCTACCCCCGACCAGCCGACTGTCACCAACCTGATGGCCGAGTACAGCTAGGCGCATCAATGTGACGTTGATGCGGAATTGGCTTAGGCCGTCGCCGGCTGGTGGTGGGCCGTGACCGCGGGACGCGGGGGTGGCAAGGCTCTTAGTCGGTACAGCAATACGCAACCGCAACCAGTAGAGAACATAG
>CAWHER010000003.1:0-1545896 GCA_963828605.1 uncultured Actinomycetota bacterium
CCGAGTGGAAGCGTCCGCAGCATCTGCAACGGCGGGTCGACCAGCGCGTCGCCCCAGCGGGAAAGGCCCGAGATCAGACCGAGTACGACGCCGGTCACGAACCCGATGACGAGCCCGATCGCGACCCGGCGGAGGGACACCGCCATCGCGTCGCCCAGCTGCCCGGACCGGATCAGCGTCCACGCCGTACCGGCGACCGTGCTCGGAGCGGCGAGCTTCGCGCCGGAGATCAGGCCCGAGCCGCTCGCGGCCTGCCACAGGCCGAGGATGACGAGCACACTCAGCCAGCGACGCAGATCGGGGAGGCGGCGGCGCGCCTTGTTGTTCGCCGGGCGGCCACCGCCACCGGCGGCGCGACCGGCCCGCTCGTCCACGGCGACGTCGCGAGTCGGCGGCGCCGTGGGTGTGTACGCAGGAAGGGCCATGAAGGAACTCCACATGGGTGGGGTACGGCGGTGCGACGACGGCGGCGCAGACCGCGACGGACATGCAGTTCGGCGTACGAGCGCCTCGTGCCGGAGAAGCTCCGGCCGGCGGCTCAGGCGAGGGGACAGACCGCACTGGCCTGCCGACGGAGGTCGACATGGCGGCGGACCGTGAGGTCCAGGTGAATCCCTATTAACACGATCGGAAAAGTAGCACATGGACCTCCGACTGTCAGTGCGGCGACCCGCCGACCGGGCCTATAGGCCCATCGAGATAGCGACCATCGACCCGTAGCCCCGCTCCGGCCGCAGATACTTGGGGTGTCGGGGGTGACCCGACGAACGGGTTCGGGACGGACGCACGGTTGGCGGCCGCAACGGCCGTGCATGACCCGGTGTCGCAAGACGGGGGGTCTGGCCTCGGACCCGTTCCTCACCCACGGATCCGGAGACCCAGATGACCCTGCGAATCGCCGTCAACGGTTTCGGCCGGATCGGCCGCGACTACCTGCGTCCACGCTCAACGCGGCGGACATCGAGGTCGTCGCGATCAACGACATCGCCGACACTGCGTCCCTGGCCCGGCTGCTCCGGCACGACAGCACCTTCGGGCCGCTCGACGCGGAGGTCGTGGAACGACGGCGATGCGCTGGTCGTCGACGGCCGCAAGATCGCGGTCGAGCGCCGAGCGCGAGCCGGCTGCGCTGCCCTGGCGCGACTACGGCGTCGACATCGTCGATCGAGTCGACCGGCAAGTTCCGCACCCGCGAGGCGGCCGGCCGCGCACCTCGACGGCCGGCGCCGCCAAGGTGCTGATCTCGGCGCCGGGCAAGGGCGTCGACGCCACGATCGTCCTGGGCGTCAACGACGACGACCTACGACCCGGCCGCGCATCACGTCATCTCCAACGCCTCCTGCACGACGAACTGCGTCGCGCCGATGGTCAAGGTGCTGCACGACGCGTTCGGCATCGAGCAGGGCTTCATGACCACGGTGCACGCCTACACCAACGACCAGAACATGCTCGACGGTCCGCACAAGGACCCGCGCCGGGCCCGCGCGGCCGCGGTCAACATCATCCCGACGACGACCGGTGCGGCGAAGGCGGTCGGCGAGGTCCTCCCGACTCGCGGGGCGGCTCGACGGCGTCGCCCTGCGCGTGCCCGTCGTCGACGGCTCCCTGGTCGACCTCGCGCGTCGCTGCTCGACCGCGAGTCACTGCCGCCGAGGTCAACGCCGCGTTCGAGGCCGCCGCGCAGACGGCCCGCTGGCCGGGACGACTGCGCTACACGACCGACCCGATCGTCTCCACCGACGTCATCGGCGACCCGGCGTCGTGCGTCTTCGACTCCGGCGCTGACCCAGGCCGCCGGCCGGCTGGTGAAGGTGTTCGGCTGGTACGACAACGAGTGGGGCTACACCGCCGGCTGGTCGACCTCACCCGCCTGGTCGGGCGTGACCTGACACCGACTGCCGCGGGCTGACGGGCCGCCGATGGCCACCCCTGACGAACCCGCCGATCCGCGGATCGTGGTCGGGGTCGACGGGTCGGAGCACTCCAAACAGGCGCTGCGATGGGCGACGAGCCTGGCCGCGCAGGTCGGTGCGACCGTCGATGCGGTGCTGGCGTGGGAGTTCCCGACGACGGTCGGCTGGTCGGCGGGGACCTACGTCCCCGACACCTGGAACCCCGAAATCGATGCGGAGCAGACGCTCGATGCGGCGATCGACGACGTCTTCGGAGCCGCACGTCCCGCCGGCCTTCGTGCGGTCCTCCGGGAGGGCAACGCCGCGAAGACCCTGCTCGAGCAGAGCGAGGGAGCCACGATGCTCGTCGTCGGCGGCCGGGGTCACCACGGTGGGTTCACCGGCCGCCTCCTGGGTTCGGCCAGCGCCCACTGCGCCGAGAACGCCACCTGCCCGGTACTCGTGGTCCACGGCGGGCAGCCCCCACCGGCCGGCGTGACGGGCTAGCCTCTCCCGATGCCGTCGACCCCGCTCACCGTCGTCGACGCCGCGAACGTCGTGGGCTCCCGGCCGGACGGCTGGTGGCGCGACCGCGCCGGGGCCGCGCGCCGACTCGTCGATGCCATCGCGGCCGGCCGATCCGGTGCCGAGGAGATCGTCGTCGTGCTCGAGGGCCGGGCGCGCGACGGCGTACCCGCCGGTGAGCGGGATGACGTCCGCGTGGTGCATGCCGCGCACTCCGGTGACGACGAGATCGTCTCCATCGTCGCCGCCGAGGCGACGGGCGACGACGCCCGGCCGGTCACCGTGATCACCGCCGACCGGGAACTGCGGAACCGGGTCGCGGCGCTCGGGGCGACCAGTGACGGCCCGCGCACCTTCCTCGACCGCCTCTGATCGCCCGGCGCGCCGGACGTCACACCTCGTCGATGACCTCGTCGAGGGGCCGTCGCGGGGTCAGCGCAGGCTCCGATCCCGGGCCGGGCCACCCCACCCGCAGGACGATCTGCGGGCTGCCGAAGCCTCCCAGCACCCGGTGCAGCAACGCGTGCGTCCCGGCCACCTCCATCGGCTGGGTGTACGGCGACACCGACAGGCCCAGCTCGGTCGCGGTGAGCAGCACCCGGCCGAGGGCCTCCCCGGCGCGGAGCTGGTCGACGGTTCCGTCACCCTCGGTCGCCAGCAGGAACATCGCCGCACGCTCGACCTGATTCTGGTCCGGCACCTCCAGAGTGCCCGGCGCACCGACCTCGAAGTCACGGATCTCCACGTCGGACCGACGACCTTCCAGGTGCGGGACCGCGGACGCCGGCACACCCTCCGCGGAGTCACCGGCCCGCCCGGTCCACTCCCGCATCTCCTCGAGGTACGCCGGATCGGCGGCCTCGAGCTCGTCGGCCCGGCCGACCGCGACGATCAGCTCGGTCCGGTCGTCCGGGCGGCGTACCTCCTGCAACATCGCCCCCTCCGCCGCGGCGGCCTCCCGCAGGGTCTCCGCGGTGTCGACCTCGAGAGCCCGGTCGGCGAAGGGCCGCCGGTCGGTCGTCCGGCGGGCGGCCGCCTCGGCGAGTCGCCGTATCTCGGGGGTGACCTCGGCGGGTCCGGTGACCGACAGCGTGGCCAGGTGGTCGCGGTCGGCGTGGTCGGGCTCGCGGGCCACCGTCACCGCGTAGCCAGCGGCCTGCAGCGCGATCCGCGCCTGCACCAGAGCCGAGCCGCAGCTGACGAGCATCGCCCGCCCGCTCGGGTCGATGACCGAAAGCTGGCGGGAGCGGTCGGCGTGCAGCTCCAGTCGGTCCGTCCCGATCCCCCAGCGCCACGGCTGCGTGTTGTGGACCGAGGGGGCCCGCACCGCGAGCTCGACGGCCGCACGCCACACCGACGGGTCCGGTGACCTGGGTGTCGGGGCTGTGTCAGACATCTCACTCTCCAGTGCCGGGAGACTTATGTCAGAGGCGGGACTTCCGGCCCTGCGGGAGACCCCCCTGTGCGCCTAGTCTCACACATGAGGGCCGAGTAGGAGGTGCCCGATGTGTGCTGCTGAATCGGATCTCGAACGCGCCCACTCGCCGTTCACGCCGGAAGAAGTCGCGATCCTTCTCGGTGCCGCCTCGCGCGCGCCGTCGTTGCACAACAGCCAGCCCTGGCGCTTCCACGTCGTCGACCATGAGGTCCGGCTCTACTCCGATCCGACCCGCGTGCTGCCCCATATCGATCCGGGCGGTCGGCAACAGATCATTTCCTGCGGAGCCTGCCTGCTCAACCTCAGACTTGCCATGCGCCATCTCGGGTTCGAGCCGGACGTCACGCTGTGGCCGTCGCCGAATCCTGACCACCTGGCGACAGTACGACGCGAGGCCGGCAGCGAGCCGTCGGCGAACGAGCGGCGGCTCTATGAGCTGATCCCCGAACGCCGGACCACGCGCGGCCGGTTCGGGACGGAGTCCGTCCCGCCCGCGGTTCGACAGCAGCTGCGCTATGTGGTCACCACCGAGGGAGCCTCGCTCAAGCCGATCAGCAGCAGGGCCGAGCGCGCCACCCTCGGCCAGCTCCTGATCCGCGCCATCCGCGACCAGCTCGCCGATCCCGAGCGCACCAGCGAGGCCCTGCGGTGGCTGCACACCCAGACGGACACCGACGGGATGCGCAGCGAAGCATGGCAGGACGTCACCTTCCCGGTCCCCGGGCTCTACGACCCGAAGTTCGCGGGCGATGACGACTGGGAGTCCCGGATCCCCGGGCTGGTCGACCAGACCGCGCTCTTCGTCCTGTCCACACCGGGCGACGATCGCGCGGACTGGCTGGTCGCCGGACAGGCGGTGCAACGACTCCTGCTCACCGTGACCAGGGCCGGGCTGGCCGCGTCGTTCCTCGACCAGACGATCGAGTCGCCACCGCTTCGGTCCGAGTTGGCCGAAAGACTCGAGCTGCACGGGTATCCTCAGTTGATGCTCCGTGTCGGGTATCCCTGGCTCACCCCGAAGCCGAGCGCGCGACGGTCACTGGAGGACACAATCGTCGACGCCGACTAGCGCCGACCGAAGGCGGCGCGACGGGTCGTGAATCGAGCGAGCGTCCAACTGCGCCGGATTCTGCCGCTGGGCAAGGGAATCCGTCCGGTGCAGCGGTCCAGGAT
This sequence comes from uncultured Actinomycetota bacterium, assembly GCA_963828605.1. Classification (GTDB taxonomy): domain Bacteria; phylum Actinomycetota; class Actinomycetes; order Mycobacteriales; family QHCD01; genus DASXJE01. The sequence continues at coordinate 5,029 of CAWHER010000003.1, forward strand.
TCCGGTCGACGTCATCGCCGGGCTCACTCTTGCCGCATTGAGCATCCCCGAGGTCCTGGGCTACGCGAAGATCGCCGGAATGCCGGTCGTCACCGGCCTCTACACGATCCTGCTGCCCATGGCCGTGTTCGCGGTGCTGGGCGCTTCCCGCCACCTGGTGGTCGGCGCCGACTCGGCGACCGCCGCGATCCTCGCCGCCGGCCTGACCGGTCTCGCGGTCGTCGGATCCCCCCGATACGTGCAGCTGGCCGGTCTCGCCGCCCTGCTCGCCGGCGCCCTGCTCCTGCTCGCCCGGGTGACCCGCCTCGGTTTCCTGGCCGATTTCCTGTCCCGCACCCTTCTGGTCGGGTTCCTGACCGGAGTGGGGATACAGGTGGCGCTGGGCCAGCTCCCCGACATGCTCGGCGTGTCGCGGAAGGGGCACGACACCGTCGGCACCCTCGTCCACACCGTCGGGGAGGTCGGGCGCGCGCACGCGACCACGGTGCTCGTCTCCGTCGGCGTCATCATCGTCGTGCTCGGCGTCCGGCGGCTGAACCCGCGGATTCCGGGCTCACTGATCGCGGTGGTCGCGGCCATCACTGTCAGCTGGGCCGCGGATTTCATGGCCAAAGGGATCGAGGTCGTGGGATCGGTCCCCCGCGGTCTGCCCCACCTGTCCGCGCCGGCACTGGGATGGCACGACGCGTCACTCCTGTTCGGTGCCGCGGCGTCGATGTTCGCCGTGATCCTCGCGCAGAGTGCGGCGACGTCACGTGCCTATGCGGCGAAGTACGAGGAGGACTTCAGCGAGGACGTGGATCTGGTCGGGCTCGGTGCCGCCAACGTCGCGGCCGCGTTCACCGGCACGTTCGTGGTCAACGGCAGCCCGACCAAGACGCAGATGGTCGACGGGGCCGGCGGACGCAGCCAGCTCTCCCAGCTGACCGCCAGCGCGGTCGTGCTGGTCGTTCTCGTGCTCGTCACCAAGCCGTTGGAGTATCTGCCGACCGCCGCCCTCGCGGCCGTCGTGTTCCTCATCGGGCTGGAACTCATCGACATCCGCGGGTTGCGGCGCATCTACGCCGTACGCCGCCCGGAATTCGCGGTGGCCCTGCTCACGACGCTCGCCGTCGTCCTCCTCGGGGTCGAGCAGGGTGTCATCGTCGCGGTCTTCATCTCGATGGTGGATCACCTGCGGCACAGCTACAGCCCCCACAGCAGCGTCCTGGTGAAGTCGCCCGCCGACCACTGGCAGTCCGTGCCCGTGACCAAGGGGGCGCAGACGATCCCCGGTCTGGTGGTCTACCGGTTCGGCACCAGCCTGTACTTCGCCAATGCGGCGCGACTGGTCACCGACGTCAAGGCGCTCCTCGAGGTGGATCGGCCGCCGGCGTGGTTATGCCTCGACGGGGCGGCCATCGGTGACGTCGACTACTCCGCGGCCGCCGTATTCCTCCAGATCTGCCAGCATGCCGAGCGCCGGGGGACACGGCTGGTGCTGTCCAACATCATCGCTCCGGTCCGACATCAACTCGACCGCTACGGGATCACCGCGGCGCTCGGGAGGGACCCCTACTTCGACACCGCGGGGGAGGCCCTCGAGGCCTTCCAGGCCGGCCACCCCACCCCGTCGGAGTGAAAGCCCCCGGTCGGGCGCGTCGCTGTCCCCTTGCTCCGCTCAGCGAAGCAAGGGGACAGGGGCCGGCATCATCGTGCGTCGTACTCGCAGATCCGGGCCGATCCTGCGAGTAGCGCGCACGATGTCGACCCACTGGCGACAGGGTCAGCGGGCACGCAGCACGTCGTGGGTGTGTCGGGCGATCATGACGTCCTCGTCGGTGGCGATGACCCGCACCGTGCACCGGCTGCCCGGCGGGCTGATCACGTCGGCGTGTGCCTCGTTCGCCCGGCCATCGACGTCGACACCGAGATGCCCGAGCATCGCGCACGTCTGGCGCCGGACCGGTGCGGCATTCTCTCCCACGCCGCCGGTGAAGACCAGGGTGTCCACCCCGCCGAGCGTCGCTGTCAGGGCGCCGACGTGCTTGCCGAGCTGGTAGCAGTACAGGTCGAGGGCGAACGCCGCGTGGTCGTCGTGGTCGCGGGCGGCCAGCAGGCTCTTCACGTCGCCGGTGCTGCCCGAAAGGCCGAGCAGGCCGGCCTGCCGGTCGACCAACTGCTCGAGCCGCTCCGCGTCGTACCGGCCCTCGCGGAGCAGCCACAACAGCACCCCCGGGTCGAGGTCACCACTGCGGGTGGCCATCGGGAAGCCACCGGTGGGGCTGAAACCCATCGTGGTGTCGACCGGCTCCCCATCCCGCACCGCGGCCATGCTGGCGCCGCTGCCGAGGTGGGCGATCACGGTCCGGCCGCGCGGCCGGAGCTGGGTCAGCACGTACTCGTAGGACAGGCCGTGGAATCCGTACCGCCGTACCCCCGCGTCCCACACCCAGTCGGGCAGCGGCAGCCGCTGGGCGAGCGTGGGCATCCGCCGGTGGAAGGCGGTGTCGAAGCAGGCCACCTGCGCCAACCCGGGCCGGGCGGCCGACACGGCGTCGATCCCGGCGAGCGCGGCCGGAAGGTGCAGCGGGGCGAAGGACACGAGATTCTCGAGATCCGCCACGAGTTTGTCGTCGACACGAGCCGCCTCGGCATGGTCGGGCCCGCCGTGCACGACCCGGTGCCCGATCGCCGCAGGTGCCGGAAGATCGTCGGCGGTGAGGGCGGTCAATGCGGTCTGCACGGCCTCGCCGTGGTCCTGGTGCGCGCACGGCCGGTCGTCGGAGGTCCGGCCGTCGGGACGCCGGACCCACAACCGTCCGTCCGCCTGACCGATCTGTTCCACCGCACCGTGGGCGAGAAGGGACTCGGTCCCCTCACCGAATCGGTAGAGGGCGAACTTCAGCGAGGACGACCCTGCGTTGAGGCATCCGACGACGGTCACTGCGCCGGCCAGGTCCAGTCGCGGACCTCGGGCAGGTCTTCGAAGTGTTCGCGGACGTAGTCGTGGTGCCGTGCCAGCATCTCCTGGCAGAGGTCGGCGAGCCGATCGCCGCCCTCCGGGATGCGCCGGGCGCGGTTCAATGCGGCGAGCACCAGGTGATAGCGGCTGATCTGGTTGAGCACGACCATGTCGAACGGCGTCGTCGTGGTGCCCTGCTCGGAGAAGCCGCGCACGTGGAAGCGGCCCGGTTCGGTCCGGCCGTGCAGCAGCTCGTGGAAGCGCGCGGGCGTAGCCGTGGAAGGCGAACGACGACGTCGGCGGCCCGGGTGAACAGATCGCTCGAACGCGCGCGTCGGTCATCCCGTGCGGGTGATCGTCGGCCGGCAGCAGCGCCATCAGGTCGACGACGTTGACGACCCGGACCCGCAGGTCGGGCACATGCTCGCGCAGCAGCGCTGCTGCGGCGAGCGTCTCCATGCGTCGGGACGTCGCCCGCGCAGGCCAGCACGACGTCGGGATCGCCGGCCGTCTCGATCCTGGACTCGGGGCCTCTCGGTGCCCGCCCAGTCCCAGACCGACGCTCCCGCGCAGTGCGCTCCGTCGCCTCGTCGATGGCCAGATACTGCAGGTGCGGCTGCTTGTCGACGACGATCAGGTTGACGTGGTCGTGGCTGCGCAGGCAGTGGTCGGCAACCGACAGCAGGCGTGTTGGCGTCCGGCGGCAGGTAGACCCGCACGACGCTGCCCGACTAGCGAGAGCATGGTGTCGATCAGGCCCGGTCCCTGGTGGCTGAAGCCGTTGTGATCGTTGCGCCAGCAGGTCGAGGTCAGCAGCACGTTCAGCGACGAGACCGGCGCGCGCCACGGCAGCTCCCGCGCGTGCTGCAGCCACTTGGTGTGCTGCACCGCCATCGAGCGACGACCATGGCGAAGGCCTCGTAGGTGGCGAACAGGCCGTGTCGGCCGGTCAGCAGGTAGCCCTCCAGCCAGCCCTGGCACAGGTGCTCGGACAGCACCTCCATGACCCGGCCGTCCGGGCGAGACGTGGTCGTCCGCGGCGCTGACCGGCGCTCGACGCAGGCACCGGTCGGTCGCCTCGAAGACCGCGCCGCAGGCGGTTGCTGTTGGTCTCGTCGGGACAGAACAGCCGGAAGTTCCCGGCCGTCGGCGGTTCGCCCGGTAGAGATCGCGCAGCAGCTCGCCGAGCGGCCGGGTCGGTCTCGTGCTGCAGCGTCGCCCGGCGCGTCGACAGGCGAGGGCGTAGGACTCGCAGCGGCGGGAACGTCGAGCGGGACGAGCAGCCGGCCGCCGTTGGCGTAGGGCGAGGCGCCCATGCGCCGGTCACCCGGCGGCGCGAGCGCGGCCAGATCGGCCGCGCAGCGCGCCGTCCTCGTCGAACAGCTCGCTCGGGCCGGTAGCGACCGCAGCCAGCTCCTCGAGCATCGCGAGGTGCTCGGGGTTGTCCCGGACTCCGCGACAGCGGCACCTGGTGCGCGCGGAAGGTGCCCTCGACCTGCACGCCGTCGACGTCGTCGGGCCCGGTCCAGCCCTTCGGGGTGCGCAGCACGATCGCCGGCCACCGCGGCCGCTCCTGCACGACCCTCGGTCCGGGCTCGCTCCTGGATCCGCCGGATGTCGCCGTAGCCGGCGTCGAGCGCGTCGGCCAGGGCCTGTGCACCACGTCCGGCTCGTCACCCTCGACCAGCACCGGTGCCCAGCCGTGCGCGGCGAGCAGCGCGAGCACCGTCGTCGTCGGTCGCGCGACCGAGCACCGTCGGCCCGGAGATCTTGTAGCCGTTGAGATGCAGGATCGGCAGCACCGCGCCGTCGCGGACCGGGTTGAGGAAGACCGGACGCCTTCCACGAGCCCTCCAGCGGGCCGGTCTCGGCCTCGCCGTCACCGACGACACAGGCGACCAGCAGGTCGGGGTGATCGAAGGCGGCGCCGAAGGCGTGCGCGAGGGCGTAGCCGAGCTCGCCGCCCTCGTGGATCGATCCCGGCGTCGGGACGCTGACGTGGCTCGGAATGCCGCCGGGCGTGGAGAACTGGCGGACCAGCCGCCGCAGGCCGGCCGCGTCCGCCGAGACCTGCGGGTAGATCTCGCTGTAGGTGCCCTCGAGGTAGACGTTGGCCACGAGCGCCGGTCCGCCGTGCCCCGGCCCGGCGACGTAGAGCACGTCCGCGCCGGTGTCACGGATCAGCCGGTTGAGGTGCACGTAGAGGAGCTACAGGCCCGGCGAGGTACCCCAGTGCCCGAGCAGTCGCGGCTTGATGTGTTCCCGGCGCAGCGGCTCGCGCAGCAGCGGGTTGTCCTGCAGGTAGATCTGGGCGACCGTCAGGTAGTTGGCCGCGCGACCAGTAGTCGTCCAGCAGGTTCAGATCCGGGTCGGGCATCGGGCTGCTCCAGCGGTCGGGGTCAGGTGCGGGACGGGTGCGGCACCGAAGGAAGGCGGCCGGGGTGGCTGAACCGACTGGCCCGGCGCTGGATGCGGTGCCGGCGACCGCGCCGGCGGATCGTCGGAATGCGGCCCTCGGGCTCGGCGAAGAACGCCTTCTTGGCGATGTCGATGAGCACAAGGTAGACGATCACCATGCCGACGAGGACGGCGAAGAAGGCGATCGGGGGCGTCACGAAGCCGAGGGCGTGGGCCAATGGGGACATCGGCAGGACGATCCCCACGGCGACGACCGTCAGCGCGGCGATCAGCAAGGGTCTGCTGGGCCTGCTGCGCAGGAACGGGACCCGGCGGGTGCGGATCGCGAAGATCACCAGCGTCTGCGTGGCCAACGACTCGATGAACCAGCCGGACCGGAACAGCTCCGGACCGGCGTGGAAGACGCCGAGCATCACGCCGAAGGTGAGGAAGTCGAACATCGAGCTGATCGGCCCGAAGAACAGCATGAACCGCCGGATGAAGGCGATGTCCCAGTGCGACGGCGCAACGTACCTGCTCCGGGTCGACGTTGTCGGTCGGGATCGCGAGCTGGCTCGAGTCGTAGAGCAGGTTGTTGAGCAGGATCTGCGACGGCAGCATAGGCAGGAACGGGAGTAGTGCGGACGCGCTCGCCGCGCTGAACATGTTCCCGAAATTGCTCGACGTCCCCATCATCACGTACTTGATGGTGTTGGCGAAGATCCGCCTGCCCTCGGCCACGCCCTCGGCGAGCACCCCGAGGTCCTTCTCGAGGAGGAGTACGTCGGCGGCGTCCTTCGCGACGTCGGTGGCGGTGTCGACGGACAGGCCCACGTCGGCGGCGTGCAGGGCGAGCGCGTCGTTGACCCCGTCGCCGAGGAAGCCGACGTCGCGGCCGCGGCGGCGCAGCATCCGGATGATCCTGGCCTTCTGCTCCGGGGAGACGCGGGCGAAGATCGTCGCGGTCTCGGCGGCTGCGGCGAGCTCGTCGTCGTTCATCGCCTCGATCTCGATCCCGGTGAGCGCGCCGCCCGAGGCGAGGCCGAGGGTGGCGCAGACCTTCTCGGCGACCAGGGGGTTGTCGCCGGTGGCGACCTTGACTGTGATCTTCAATGCGGCGAGCCGCGCAAGTGAGGCCGCGGCACCGGTCTTGGGCGGGTCCAGGAAGACGAGGAATCCCACCAGTCGCAGGCCGCGCTCGTCCGCCGCGGCGAGCGCGGTCTGGGTCGGCGCGCGCCGGCTGGCGACCGCGACGACCCGGCTACCTGCAGCGAGCTGTGCCCGCAGCGTCTCGTGCGCCGCGGCCGGCGTGTCCACGCACCGGGCGAGCACCGACTCGGGCGCCCCCTTGCAGACCAGCGACCGCGATCCGTCCGCCGCCTGCACCAGCACCGACGTCATCCGCCGGTCGTGGTCGAACGGCAGCAACGCGATACGCCGGTAGCCGTCCCCGTCGGGCACGCCCTGCGCCCCCTCCCAGAGCGCGACGTCCAACGGATTGCCGCCGATCGCGACGTCGCCGTCCACGTCGACCTCCGCGGCGAGCCGGCCGAGGACGAGCGCGCGGTCGCTGTGCCGACCCTCGGCGTCGAGCGCGTCCACGAAGGTGACGTGCCCGTCGGTGAGGGTCCCGGTCTTGTCCGTGACCAGGACGTCCATGTCACCGAGGTCCTCGATGCACACGAGCCGTTTCACCAGCACCTTGCGCCGGGCCAGCTCACGGGATCCGGTGGCCAGGCTCATGCTGACCACGGCGGGAAGCAGCTGTGGGGTGATCCCCACCGCAATCGCCAGCGAGAACAGCAGCGACTCGAGCAGGGACCGGTGCAGCACCAGGTTGATCGCGAAGATCATCGTGGTCAGGACCACCGCGACCTGCAGGAGCAGGACGGAGAACCGCCGGAGCCCGACCTGGAAGTCGGTCTCCGGCTGACGCTCCCCCAGCCCGACGGCGATCCGCCCGAACTCGGCGCGGGCTCCTGTCGCCACCACCACGCCGACGCCGCTGCCGGCCCGGACGACGGTGCCCATCAACCCGCACGAGGTGAGCTCGGCCAGCGACGCCCCGGGCCCGACCGGCTCGGTGCTCTTCTCCGCGGCGAGGGATTCTCCGGTCAGGACGCTCTCGTCACACTCCAGGCCGGTCGTCTCCAGCAGCCGCACATCCGCCGGTACGACGCCGCCCAGGTGCAGCCGCACCACATCTGCAGGGACGAGGTCCACGACGTCGACCTCGGTCGGCTGCCCGTCCCGGACGGCCACGACCGTGTGCCGGACCTGCGAGTGCATCGCCTCCGCGGCACGTTCCGCGCGGTACTCGTTGACGAAGCCGAGGCCGACGCTCGCAGCGAGGATCACCGCGATGATGACGGCATCGGTCCGCTGCCCGACGAAGAACGAGATCACGGCGGTGACGAGCAGCAGCAGGAGCAGGGCGCTGCGCAGCTGCCGGCCGAGCACCGCCAACACGCGGGCATGGTGGCTCACGACGGCGTTCGGGCCGGCCGCGGACCGGCGGGCCGCCACCTCGTCGGGCGGGAGCCCGTCGGCGCGGGCGCCGATCCGGGCCATGACCTCTGCCACGGGCAGACCGGCGGCCTGCCGCGCCGTCATCCCGGTCCGGTCGACCGGCGCGGCGACCCTCTCCTGCGTGGTCACGGGCCCACTGTCCCACCCGTTCCGGGGGCGCAGACCCGAGGCGCCACCGGGGGGCCGGCATCGGTGACCGGCCGGAGGCGCAGTCCCGGCCGAAATTGCGTCGGCCGATGCGCCGCCTCTCTGCGACGATCGGCGGGTGTCCGGACCTGAGCTCGACCCTTCGGTTCTCGCGTTCTACCGCCAACGGTACGACGAGGACCAGCGGCTGACCCGGTCCCGGCACGGTCGACTGGAGTTCGTCCGCACCCAGGAGCTGCTCCGCGAGCAGCTGCCGCCGGCCCCGGCTGACGTGCTCGACGTGGGCGGCGGAACCGGTGCGCACGCGCGCTGGCTCGCCGCCGACGGCTACCGCGTCCACCTGATCGACCCGGTGCCCGACCACGTCGACGAGGCGGCCCGGCACGGTGGTTTCACCACCGCGGTCGGCGACGCGCGGGCACTGGCGGCCGCCGACGACAGCGCGGACGTCGTCCTCCTCCTCGGACCCCTGTATCACCTGGTGGAGAGCGAGGATCGGCGGCGGGCGCTGGCGGAGGCGGTGCGGGTCGGCCGTCCCGGCGGGCTCGTCGTCGTCGCCGCCATCAGCCGCTACGCGGCCCTCCTCGAGCTCGCCGGGCTGGGCCGCATCACCGACGACGCCACAATCCGCGAGCTCGCCGAGCTGCTCGACACCGGCGTGAACCACGACGACCCGGACGGATTCACGACCGCCTACTTCCACCGTCCGGAGGAACTCGCCGCCGAGCTATGCGCCGCGGGTCTGGAGAATCCGACCGTGCTGGGCGTCGAAGGACCGGCGGCCCCGGCCCTGGACAACGCGGCGCCGGACCGGGCCGAAGACGTGCTGGAGTCGGCGGTCCGTTGCGCCCGGCTGCTGCAGTCCGACACCGCCCTTGTCGCCGCGAGCCCGCACTTCCTCGGCCTGGGTAACATCGGCAGCACGGCGACCGGCATCTGACGGAGCGCGGCCAGCGTGCGCCGCCGCCCGGACCCCGACATCGTGCGCCCTACTCGCCGACGAGAACCGAAGATGCGAGTAGGGCGCAATATGTCGCCACCCGGCCGGCCTCTCACTGAACTGGTCGCCGTGGCGTGCCGTTCGTCACCGGCCGCCCGCACTGTCGCTGACCAGGCGCAGCGCCAGCTTCGGGCACAGGTCGACGGTGTCCTCGGCGATGCCGACGAGCGGGTCCGGTACCGCGCCCTTTCTGACGATCGGGTAGCCCCAGTCATCGAGGGTGATCAGCTCGGGCAGCAGCTCCGCGCAGAGCCCTCGACCGTCGCAGGCGATGCGGTCGACGTCGATCCGCCGCTGCTTCCTCATGGCGAGGTTGGCCGCGGAGTCGCCCTGACCTCCCGGGCGGCGCCGGCGATGCAGGAACCCCGCAGGTGGCAGGCCACGTCCGGCGCGAAGACCGTCAATGCGCTCGCGATCTGATGGGAGACCCCGTCGGGGTGGCTGCAGGCGCCACGACCGTCGACGTCGAGGAGCCACCGCTCGAGATTTCCGACTCCGGTCGACCGCCCCTCCGCGAGCTTCTCCAGCTCGCCGGCGATGGCCGGCAGACCGAAGATGCAGGGCCCGCATTGGCCCGCCGATTCCGCCGCCAGATACCGCGCGAGACGGGCGACCTCGGCCACCGCGCACACCTGCTCGGGAAGGGCCACGACGAGGCCGGCGCCCAGTCCGGTGCCGAGGCCCTCGGCGCTGAACGGACGGGAGAGCGTCGAGCCGGCGGGCAGCCAGGTCCCGAAGTAGCCGCCGATCAGAAAAGCCTGCAGAGGGCTCGTGGGGCCGCCGGCGAGCGCCAGCAGATCGGCGACCGGGGTCCCGATCGCGACTTCGTGGACACCCGGGCGGGCGAGTGCTCCGCCCAGGGTCACCAGCATCGACCCCGGCTCATCCGGCGTGCCGATCGAGCGGTACCAGTCCGCGCCGCGGCGGACGATCAGCGCGAGTTGGGCGAGGGTCTCGACATTCTGCACCAGCGTCGGTCGACCGTGCAGGCCGCGCTCGGCCGTCCGCGGCGGCTTGGCGGACGGGACGGCCCGGCCGCGGGCGACCCAGTTGACGACCGCACTCGCCTCGCCGCCGACGAACCGGTCCGACGCCGTCACGACCCGCAGGCGAACCCGGTCGAGTCCGGCCGCTCGCCGCTCGTCGACGGCGTCGTCGACGGCGTCGCGCACGTCACCGTGCACGACGACGATGGCCTCGTGTGCCGCGACGAGGTCGGCCGCGACGGACGCACCGTCGAGTACGAGGTGGGGTGCACGGGCGAGCAGCACCCGGTCCTTCCAGCTGGCCGGCTCGCCTTCGGTGCCGTTGGCGATCACGACGGCCCGGCGGCGCTGGGACCGCACCGCAGTCAGCTTCCTCGCCGTCGGGAATGCGGCGCCGCCGTGCCCGACCAGCCCGGAGCGGGCGATCTCTCCGACCAGGTCCGCGCGCCGGGCGGCCGACCGGCGACGAGGCGGGAGCGGGCCGTGTCTGGCGAGGTGATCGGCGAGTCGTGGACCCGCAGCCGGGTCGGCCGGGAGCAGTCGAGCCGCGCTCCCTGGGACCACACCCGAGGGAGGCAGGACTCCGAGATTTGACGTCACACCCGACCTCCCAAGGCGCCGACGATCGTCGGGGCCTCGGAGTGCGGCGGGGTGCCCCGCGTCACGGCGGGAGTACGGGTCGTGTCCCGGAGCCTCGCCCCGACCGCGACGGCGACCGCGCCCGCACATCCCCAGACGATCGCGGCGACCCACCAGATCCCCATGTCCCCGCCGGCGGTGAGGGAATGCAGGAACGCAACCGGCCAGGCGAGATAGGCGAGCCAGTGCACGGCCCGCCACACCCGGAAACCCAGCCGGCGGCGCGCCAGGCTCGTCAGCAGCACCGCCGCACCGAGGTCCACGGCGAGTGTCCCGAGCCCGAGTGCCGCCGCCCGGTAGTGCGAGACGAACGGCAGCACCGTGGCCCACCAGCCGATGGTGACGTAGGGGTCGAGGATGGCGGTGACGACGTGCAGAGAGGAACGCGACCGCGAACAGCGCCAGCGTGCGGTGCAGCTCGGCAACGACGAACCGCGGAACCGCCTGGCCCGTCGACCGGCGGTGGGTGAACACACCCAGTACGACGACCGCGGTGAAGACGACCAGCAGGACGAGGCCGCTTCCCCGCGACACCAGCCACATCCAGGGCAGGCCCCCTGCGGCGGCAGCGCTCACGACGAGCCCCCGCGAACGCGGATGCCGGTGCCCAGGTGGTCGACGAGAGGAATATCGAGGGCCGCACCCTCGGCACGCGGCCAGGACCCCATGAGCTGCACGGTGCCGTCCCGGCGTACGAGACGGGCGGGAAGTCGGGTGTCGCGCAGCCACTCTTCGGCATCCTCGCCTCCGACGACGAGCGCCGTGGAGGCGGCGTTCGCCGTGGCGCAGTTCGGCGCGGCGACCGTGACGGCCCGCCATGGGCCGGTCGAGGGCGCGCCGGTCCGGGGATCGACGATGTGATGGAGATCCCGACCGTCCCGCCGCCAGCGCCGGGTACCGATCGCCGAGGTGGCCATCGCGCCGTGGGTCAGGCGCACCGTCTGCGCGTCGATGTCGTCGGGTCGGTCCGGGTCCTCCGCGACCACGACCGGCCACCCGCCCTGCGGGCACACTCCGGCTATGGCGATGTCACCGCCGAGACTGACGAGAATCCCGCCGGTGGACCCGACGGCCAGGAACGCCGCCCCCGCGGCGCGATCCGAGCCGAGGCCCTTGGCGGTCGCACCGAGGTCCAGCAGGACGCCCGGTGGGCGGTGCAGAAGGCGTCCGTCGAGTCGCACCGACGACCAGCCGGGCGCCGGGCGGCTGGGCCCGGCGGGAGCGGCGGTTTCCGATTCGACCGCCGCGAAGTCGCGGTCGTAGCCGAGCGATACCAGCGCTTCCCCGACGGTCGGATCCACCAGGCCGTTGGTCCATCGGGCGGCTGCGAGAGCAACTGTCATCGCCTCGGCGAGGCCGCCACTGACCAGGAACGACTCACTCGGCGAGCGATGGATCCACGAGACCTCGGAGTCGTCCCGGAAGCGGCTCGCCTGACGATCCAGCGCCGCGACCTCGCGATCGACGGCACCGACTGCCGTGGCGAGCGCCTCGGGAGGCCAGACGACCACCCGCGCCGTCGTCCCGAGCGCGGACCGCTCCGCCGTCGCCACACCGGCGTCGGCCGTCGCGATCCGGTTCCACTCAGTCATTGGAGCTGTGAGCGTCTCCGACACGGACATCATCCATCACCCTTCTCCGAAGAGTCCGACTCTTCGTGGTCCTTTCCTGCCTTGCCCGCGACGCCTGAGCCGCTCGACGCTGCAACGGGATGCTTGACCTGCGGCGCCGGCCGGCTTCCGTGCGCCGCTGCGCCCGCGGCCGGCTTCGCCACGCCGGATCCGCTGGACTTCGCCACCGGGGCGGCGACCTTCGGCGCGGACCGGTGGGCCGCCGTACCGGCAGCCGCCTGAGTCGAATGCGACGGGATGCCTTGGGTGCGTCCCGCCTTCTTCGCCACGCCGGATCCGCTGGACTTCGCCACCGGGGCGGCGACCTTCGGCGCGGACCGGTGCACCCGCGCTGCACCGGGTGCCACCCGGCCGGTGGGGGAACCGGCCGGGTGGGCAGAACGGGAACCGGCGGCATTCGCCCCGGCCGGGGTCGACTTCGCGACCCCGGAGCCGCTGGTGGTTGCGACCGGTCCATGAACGGTCGGCCCAGCGCGGTTTCCCGGTGCCGACGGGGTGCCCGGATGCCCAGGAGCCGTCGCCACAGCAATCTGGGAGCTTGCCTGGTTCCCTTGCGCGGAGGGCTGTGTGGTGGCCGGCGGCATCGAATGAGCGAGTGCACCCGCAGTCGCGCCGACACCAAGAACGAGTCCCGCAAGGGACCAGTTGGCGACCCTGCGTACCCGCCTGAGCCCGCTTGCCCGCTGCCCGTCCATCTTCTCTCACTTTCTCCTCGACCGACTACCGCACTCATCCAGAAGTGTGGGAAAGAAAGATGAGCTACCCGTGAGAAGGAGATGTGAGGACTTCACATCTTCGGGCCGGCCCCAGTTTTCTCATCAAACTCACATGCGTCCGGCCTTAGCCTTGGTCTATGCGTGTACTCGTTGTCGAAGACGACCTTCGCATGGCGAGACTGCTCAAACGCGGGCTGGAGGAGGAGGGACACGCGGTCGACCTGGCCGGCGACGGGCCCAACGGGCTCTGGATGGCGAGCGAATTCCCCTACAAGTCGATCATCCTGGACGTCATGCTTCCCGGTTTCGACGGCTTCGAGCTTTGCCGACGCCTCCGGGAGGACGGGATCTGGACGCCGGTGCTGATGCTGACCGCGCGGGACGAGGTCGGCGACCGGGTGCGCGGCCTCGACGTCGGAGCCGACGACTATCTCGTGAAACCGTTCAGCCTCCTCGAGCTGGCCGCCCGGCTGCGGGCCATCGCCCGGCGGGACAACGGGCCCCGCCCGGTCACCCTCGCCGTCGGGGATCTGCGACTCGAGCCGTCCAGCAAACGTGCGTGGCGGGGCAAGGCCGAACTCCACCTTTCCCCTAAGGAATTCTCACTTCTCGAATTGTTCCTCCGGCATCCGGGCGCCGTTCTCACCCGGTCGCAGATCATCGACGGCGGGTGGGATTTCGCCTACGAGGGGAAGTCGAACGTCGTCGACCAGTACGTGAAGTACCTGCGCGACAAGATCGACGCCCCCTTCGGTCGGCACGACATCGAAACGGTACGGGGAATGGGCTACCGGCTGCGCGACGAAGCCAGAGACTGAGCCGTGTCGATCCGGCTGCGGTTGGCAGCGGTGTTCGCCGTCGGGTTCTCGGTTCTCCTCGCACTCGGAGGTTGGCTGTTCGTCACCGCGCTGTCGTCGTCGCTGATGAACTCGGTCGACGCCCAACTCGCCTCCCAGGTCGCCCAGGCCGGCCAGTACCTCCGGTCACCGCGATCGGCGACGTCGGCGCCTGCCGTGTCCGGCAACCCTCCCGAGTTCACTGTCCAGATCATCGACCGGGCCGGCCGGGTGCGCGCAGGAAGCGAAGAAGCGGGACGGCGTCCGATCATCTCCCCGGCCGAAGTCCGCGCTGCTCGCCGTGGTCGGGTCCTCGTGACACGGCGGCTCGATGACGAGCGGGAGCGGATCCTCGCCCAACCGTTGCCGACCCGGCCAGGGTGGGTCGCGGTAGCGGGTGCATCACTCGAGTCGACCGACAGCACGATCAGCAGGGTGACGACCGAGCTTGCGATCGGCGGTTCGGTCTTCGTGATCGTCGCCGCGCTCGGTGCCTACGGGCTTGCGACGGCGGCACTCCGCCCGGTCGAGCGCCTGCGCCGCGAGGTCGCCGCCATCGCCGAGCGAGGCGCCCCCTCGACGGTGGACGTGCCGTCGACCCACGACGAGATCGCGACCCTGGCCGAGACGATGAACGATCTGCTGGTGCAGCTGCAGCATGCACTTCAGCGGGAGCGGAATCTCGTCGCCGACACCAGTCACGAACTGAGGACGCCGTTCGCCGTACTGCGGGCGGAACTCGAACTGGCGTCCCGGCCCGGCCGGAGCCGGGCTGAGCTGGCGGAGGCCGTGGCGAACGCCGCGGAGGAGACCGCGCGTTTGAGCAGGCTCGCCGACGACCTTCTCCTGCTCTCGAGGAGCGACCAGGGTCAGTTCCCGCTGCGGCCCGAGCCGACGGATCTGGGGCCGTTGCTCAGCTCCAGCATCGAGCGCGCTTCCGGCCGAGCCGGTCCGGCGGATGTGGCGTGCCACGTGCACGTCCCCGAGGGCGGCCTCGTCGCGTCGGTCGATCCCGACCGGATGAGCCAGGCGCTGGACAACCTCGTCGACAACGCGCTGCGCTTCGCCCCGACCGGATCCGAGCTCGTGCTGTCGGCCCGCGCGGGCGGGACCGACCTGATCGTCGAGGTGACCGACGACGGACCTGGCTTCGCGGCGGAGTTCCTTCCGCACGCCTTCGAACGCTTCCGTCGCCCCGATGCCAGCCGCTCCCGGGGCGACGGCGGCGCGGGCCTCGGCCTCGCCATCGTCAGGGCCATCGCGCTCGCGCACGGCGGTACGGCTGTGGCCGACAATCGACCGGAGGGCGGCGCACGTGTGCGGCTCACACTTCCCGGCGCCTTGTCACCGGCAGTCGTCGCCGACGGTGTCACCGGCGAAACCGACGAAGAACATTGAGCCCGCGGCTCAGCGCGAGCTCATCCCCACGCCGTCCCGTGCGCGTACTCGCGATATGCGACGCCGACGTAGACGACGGGGCACGGCCAGGAGGGCTCCGACGATGCGTCGACGGCGGCGGGCAGCACTGTCGACCCGCTGTCGCTCCGACGACTGAGAACGACGAGTTGAGTGTGTCCGGCCGCACGACGTAGGGCCGCGGTTCGCCCGTCCTCGGTCGGCACCGTCTGCAGGGGGACGCCCCGGGCCTTCGACTCGTCGTGGGCGAACTGCGCCGCAGTCGCGTGCTCGAGCTCGCCCGACACCCCGACGGCGACGTGCAGCAACTCCCCGACATCAGGCGAGGTCCACGACTCGGGAACCACGGCGACCGGGCAGTGGGCGCGTTCGGCGACGCGCTGGCTCACCGACCCGAGCAGGACGGTCCCGCCACTGCGCCGCCGGGATCCGACGACGAGCATGTCCGCGTCGAGGCTCAACTCGAGCAATGTCTCGACCGGCGGGCCATGGCCGATCAGCGTGGTCACCGGCACCCCTGGCTGACGCACCGAGGCCGCTGCCGCGGCGGCGGTCACCAGCCGATCGGCGAGGCCGTGGTTCGGTCGTAGGCCATCCGATTCGGCCACCGGCAGGCCGGGGTCGGGGGGGACGATGGTGACGGCGAGCAGGGTGGCGCCCCGGAGGCGACATTCATCCACCGCCCACTGAGCTGCGGTACGAGCACCGGCGGAGCCGTCCACACCGACGATGATGCGCGCACGGCTCATGGTGACTCCGATGGTCGACTTCCCTGGTCACCATGCTGCTCGGCGGGCCGGCGGACGAGCAGAGTCACACGTCCCGACCGGGACGGTCCTAGGTCCGGCGTACCTCGGCGCCGTAGACCGCCGCCTGGGTACGCCGCTCCATGCCGAGCTTGGCGAGCAAACCGGACACGTAGTTCTTCACCGTCTTCTCGGCCAGGAAGAGTCGTTCGCCGATCTGTCGGTTGGTCATTCCGTCCGCGATGAGCCCGAGGATTTCCCGCTCGCGGTCGGTCAACGACGCCAGCCGCTCGTCCTTCGGGACCCCGTCGCGCAGCCGGGTCAGCAGCCGCTCGGTGACGGCCGGGTCGAGCAGCGACTTGCCGTCGGCGGCCTGCCGGATCGCATCGACAAGACTCGACCCGCGGATCTCCTTGAGCAGGTAGCCCGCGGCACCGGCCATCACGGCCGCGAAGACCGCGTCGTTGTCGTCGTAGGAGGTGAGGATCAGGCAGCGGACCTCGGGCATGGAGGACCGGATGTCACGGCACACGTCGATACCGCTGCCGTCGGGCAGCCGGGCGTCCAGGACGGCGACGTGCGGCCGCGCGGCGGGTATGCGGGCGAGTGCCTCGCTCGCGGTGGCCGCCTCACCGACGACCGTGAGCCCGTCCTCGGCCTCGAGCAGGTCGGCGATTCCCCGCCGTACGATTTCGTGATCGTCGAGCAGGAACACCCGGATCGGCTGGTCGGCTCGCCCGGCACTCATCTCAGTGGGATCGTCCATTGCAGGCGTGTTCCTTTTCGGTTCGATGGTGGGTCTTGCGCGGTCCCCGTGGTGATGAGCAGGGTGCCGCCGCGCCGTTCGGCGCGCCGGCGCAGGTTGGCGAGCCCGCTGCGGCGTTCGACATCGCCGACGCCGACACCGTCGTCGCGGACCTCGATGGCGACCTCGGTGCCGCTCGCCGCAACGGACACCTCGGCCAGGGATGCCTCGGCATGGCGGGCGACGTTGGTGAGTGCCTCTCGGGTGACGGCGACAAGGTCGTCGACCGCGTCCTCGGGCACGACCGAGTCGATCGGGCCGCTGAACCGGACCCGCGGCTCGAAGGGAAGCATCGGCGCCGACCTCCCCCACGACCTGAAGGATCCGGGTCCGGACCGTACCGGTCGTGGGACCCAGCGGGCCGCGCAGCTGGAAGATCGACGTCCGGATCTGGCGGATGGTGTCGTCGATGCCCGCGACCACTCGGTCCAGCCGCTCGGCGCGAGCATCGGCGCCCAACCCCGAAGCGACGCTCTGCACCGTCAGGCCGGAGGCGAACAGCCGTTGGATGACATGGTCGTGCAGGTCGCGGGCGATCCGGTCACGTTCCTCCAGGAGCGCCACCCGCTCCTGGTCGGCCCGGGCGTCGGCGAGCTCGAGCGCGAGGGTCGCATGGTTGGCGAACGTGGTGGCCATCTCCAGGTCGGCCTCGTCGAAGAGGTGTCGACCATGCATCCGGCCGACCACCAGGGCTCCGCGGTTGCGCTCGAGTCCGACGAGAGGCAGCACGATCACAGGTCCGACGTGGAGGACGTCGGACAGATGCACGTGGAAGCCGGACTCCTGCGTCACGTCGCCGACCAGGACCGGGCGCCCACTGTCGAACGCCAACCCCACGAGCGTGTTCTCGACCGGGTAGACGAGTCCGGCCAGCTCGTCGGCGCGCGCCCCGGCGGCGACCGCGACCCGCAGCCGGCCATCGGCGGTCGGCAGGACCACTGTCACGATGTCGGCGTCGGCGACCTGACGTGCCTGCCGGGCGATCAGTTCCAGCGGCTCCTCGCCCCCGACGGAGAGCAACTGCCGGGTGATCTGCGTCGAAGCCTGCAACCACTCCTGGCCCAGCTCGGCCTTCTCGAACAGGCGGGCGTTCTCGATGGCGATGCCCGCCGTCGCCGCAAGCGCGGTCACCAACTCCTCGTCCTCGGCGCTGAATTCCCCAGCCTCGGACTCGGTGAGATAGAGATTGCCGAAGACCTCGTCACGGACCCGGATCGGGACGCCGAGGAAGCTCGACATGGGCGGGTGGTGGGCCGGAAAACCGGCAGACCGGATGTCATCCGACATCGTGCGCAACCGGACCGGGTGCGGATCGTCGATCAGCGCACCGAGCAGCCCCTTGCCCGAAGGGAGCGGGCCGATCCGCGCCGCGGTCTCGTCGTCGATCCCGACGTGGACGAACTCCTCCAACCCGCCCCCGGGCGCCAGCACCCCCAGCGCGCCGTAGCGGGCCCGGACGAGCTGGCAGGCGGCCTCGACGATGCTGCGGAGCACGGCCGGCAGGGTCAGGTCGCCGATGATCATCTTGTTCGCGGTGAGCAGCCCGCGCAGGCGACCCTGGGCCGCGATGACGTCCTGGGCCCGGTCGACGAGCTGGATCAGCAGCTGATCGAGCTCGAGCCTCGGGGCGTCGACGAACTCGAGCGCAGTAGGGTCCTGCTGCGCGGGTCCGCCCGACTCGTCCGATGCCATCAACCTCAACGGTATCCCGGGATCACCTCGCCGTGGCCCGATCCGGGTCCGATCGGAGCGCGCGCGGTCCGCCCCCGCCAGGCCCCTGGGGCGGGCATACGCGCCCGGAGTGTCCCCGCTGGTCACCCTAGTCAGATCCGACATCGGAGCCGTCGTCCTCCCGTGCCGCTTGACTGACCACGTCGAATCTGCCATCCGCCTGCACCGGCCGGAAGGGACGAACGTCCCGTGCTCACCACGGTGGACCGCGGCCGGTGCCGGCCGCGGTCCACCCTGCGTGCGGCGTACTACAGAGCCCACCGGTGCCGCTGGACGAAGGGCAGGCGGGCCCATGCGCCGCCGAGGCCCCAGGTCGTCCCGGCGTACGTCGCGGCCAGCACCACCAGGATCACCGCGTAGATGAAGTGGTAGTCGACCAACGGGTTGGGCGAGCCGCTCGGCGCGCCGGCGCTGGTGTGCTGCGCCAGCGGGAACTCCGCGAACCACATCAGCGCGACCAGGAGGACGCCTGTGACGGCCGTGAGCCGCACCGCGACGCCGGCGATCAATGCCACGCCGATGCCAAGCAGCCCGAGCATGAACAGCCAGTTGGTCCACCCGGCACCGGCGATGGAGTGGAACCACGACTGGAACGGCCCGACCGAGACGGAGGAGAGGAACCCCTTCGTCGGAGAGCCGCCGTGGATCCAGGCCTGGCTCGACGGCGTCGAGTAGTTCCAGCCGAACGTCTTGTCCAGGAACGCCCAGAGAAAGACGAACCCGGTGGCGATACGCAGGACCGCCAACGCCTTGGCCGCGGTCGAGGTCATCATCGACCCCTCGACCTCAGGGATCTCCGCGTGCGTCGACTCGGCGCCTCCCGAACGATGAAGCGTCATGACTTTTCCTTTCCGTGTGTCTCGGTTGACGGTCCAACTTTGACGCTCGGAAAGCGTTACCACCCGGGGCTAACAGACCCCCTTTCCGGGGACCAAGGTCATCGACGTGTCAGTGCGGGTCGACCGGCTGCCAGCCCTCACCGCACGGGCCGCCGTCGGCCGACCCGGCGACGGTCACCTCGTCACCGAACGGCGTCAGCAGCGGGTTGTAGAACGTGGCGATCTCGACGCTGGACTGCGGGACGTAGTGGAAGATCAGCGACCGCCGGAACCGGTCCGCGGTCCGGTTCGGACCCGATCCGTGCACCATGTTGCCGTGGAAGAAGAGCACGTCTCCGGCCGTCATCTCGGTCTGTAGTTTCTCCATCTCGTCGGGCACCTTGATCTCGCCGGACGAGAACGACTCGTCCATGTCGGCCTCACCTGGGCAGACCAACTCGTAGCGGTGGGAGCCGGGTACGACGGTCAACCCGCCGTTGTCGCCGTCGCAGTCGTCGATCGCGATCCAGGCGGCGATGCACGTCTCGGGGTGCGTCCGCAGCGAGAGGTTGTCCTGATGCAGCGCCTGGCCGCGGGCGGTCGGCGGCTTGAAGTAGAACATCGACTGGGCAGCCAACGGCGGCCCGATCATGTCGGCGACCTGGCCGATGAGTCGGGGGTCAAGCATCAAACGCCGGGCGATCCGGCCGACCGGAAGATCGAGGCGCCGGTGCGGATGCACGAAGCGCGGGTAGCGGGCGAGCACGTCGTGATCGGGGACGTGGTCGTCGTGGCCGAGTGAGCGATCGTGTTCGACCTGGGCCATGAATGCGGCACGGATCTCGGCGACCTCGTCGGGAGTCAGCACCGAGCGCACCTGAACCACGCCGTTTCGCGCGTATTCGTCCGCCAAACCTGTCTCGGAGTCGAGAACGATGTTGGTCACACCAGGCTCCTTCGCTACACGTGAGCAGGCCGGCGTTGATCGTAGCGGCGATCCGACGACAGAGCGCCGGTCATTTGGCGCGGTTACCCGTCGCCTCTCTCCCCGTCGACGCCGGCACCGGAGGCGGCGCTCGTCGCCACCGCGGTCGCCCAGTCGGCCGCGGTGCGGCCGCCGAGCTCCGGCACGTCCTGCAACGCGACGAAGGCGCTGACCGCGAGTTGGAAGGTCGCGTTGACCGCATCCGGGACGTCCATGGACGACGCGACGCGCGCGGCAGCACGGTTGTCCTTCCGGGCCGCGGAGGCCAACTGCACCGCCTTGGCCCAGGGCGGGCGACCTCCGGGTACCAGCTTCACGTCGGGTTGGGCCACGACCTCCAGCAGCGCGGAGTCGAACGGTTGGCCGAGCGCGGTCGCCGCGAGGTCGACGGCGACGATCCCGGCGTAGGTGAAGGCGTCCGCCAACCGCGGGAACGCGCCCGCCTCGACGAACTGCTCCACCAGCAGGTCCCGCCCTGTCTGGTCACCGCGCAGATGCGCGGCGACGATCGCCACACCTCGCTGGGTGAGCCGGCCCTCCTCCGGGGTCATCGCTCCCTCTCCTGCCGGGGTCACCGCCGCCCAGCCTAGGCCGGTGCCCTGGCCCGGTGCCCTGGGCCGGGGCCTAGACCGTGGCGCGCTGAGGTCGGTCCAGGCGGGCGGCCAGCCACCGCCGGGCGACCCGCGCCTGCGCAGCCTGGAACTCGCGCACCGTGGGAAGCCCGGGCTGCGGCGGTCGCAGCGAGGAGTGCGTGAAGAGACCCGCGATCGCGGCGATCAGCACCAGAACGACGTCCGGGGCGGCGCGGGCCGCGTCCCGATGCCGTGCGAGGAGCCAGTCGACGTCCGGGCCGCCCTGCATCGCCACGCTCGGCGCAAATCCGAGGACGTCGAGGACCGCCGCACCGCGTCGGG
Organism: uncultured Actinomycetota bacterium; assembly: GCA_963828605.1. GTDB lineage: Bacteria > Actinomycetota > Actinomycetes > Mycobacteriales > QHCD01 > DASXJE01. The sequence continues at coordinate 26,269 of CAWHER010000003.1, forward strand.
CATGGGGCCAGTCGAGGAAGACGACGGATCCGTCGGCCCGGATGAGCAGGTTGTCCGCGCGCAGGTCGAGATGAAGCAGGGTCTCACCGGCTGCCACGCCGACCCAGCGGTCTTCGAGAGCGACGAGGCGGTCGAGGTGCTGTCGCGACCAGTCGTCCAAGGCGTCCGGGGTGCGCTCCGCCAATGACCGCCAGCCGCGGAAAAGGTCCGGTTGGTCCGAGACGTCCCGGGCGTCCGACAGCGGAGAGGGCGTCAGTACCTCGTGCAGGCGGACGATCGCGTCCACCACCCGGGCCAACTCGTCCAGGCGCCAGGGCAGCTCCGGGTGCGCCCCGTCGACGTCCTCGTAGATCAGGGCGACCCAGTCCCCGTCGTCGTGGACCCCGAGCAGGCGGGGGACGGGTGCGGCGACCGGCAGCGCCGCGGTGATCCGGGCCTCCGCGCGGTGCAGATCCGGCGAGTGGCGGTTCTGGCCGCTGCTCACCGCCTTGACGAACACCCGACGACCGTCGTCCCGGGTGAGACGGGCCGCCAGCCCCGGGGAAAATCCGCTCGGCTGGGTCACGGCCGCGGCCACCCGGCCGCCGATCTCCCCCTCGATCGCCGCCCGGACCGGATCCGGCAGCTGATCCCAGGACAGGCGTACGCCGCGGGCCGGCGGAGCGGGGGAGGTCACGCCGCCATCGTGCCCGGCGAGCCGTCCCCGGGGCGACGCCTTATCATCGTGGCCACAGTCAGAGGGCGAGTGCCGAGGAGCGATCCGTGAGCGACGAGCGCGACCGGCCGTCCTGGCCCGAGGAACAGACCGCCGACCGGCCGCCTCCCCGCAACGGCCAGCCCGTCGGGGCGCTGCTGCTCGGCGTGGTGTCTCTCGCCGGGGTGTTCCTCTTCCGCTCGGTGTTCATCAGCGTGATCGCCGCGCTGCTCGCGGTCGTGTTCGGGATCCTCGCGCTCCGCAAGGTCAAGCGGGGTATCGCCGACAAACGCGGCTTCGCCATCGCGGGGATCGTGCTCGGCGGGCTCGGCCTCGTCGTGTCGATCGTGCTGCTGGTGCTCTCCTACCACCTCTACAACGACTGCAAGCACAAGCTGGGCCACGCTCCGAGCCAGAGCGAGCTCACCCAGTGCGTCAAGCACAAGACCTGACGGTCGGCGTTCAGTAGCGAGGTCGCCGGCGCGAGTTGAAGAAGTCGCTCGACGGCTTGAGCCACAGCAGGACGACGACCGCGATATCCACCAGCAGGCTGATGATGCCTAGGCTCTTGGTCGATCCGAGGCCGGCACCGGCGAGTCCGGACAGACCGCTGATGATGCCCAGGACCAGCAGCACCGTCGTGACGATGCGCGCCCAGTTGCGGCCCCGGCGGACCTGCAACGCCAGCAGGACGTACAGCGCGGTGAAGACGATGCCGACGACGATCGCGATCGCCCGGGCGATGTTGTAGGCGGAGTTGATCTGCGCGTCGGTGTAGGACGTGTTGGCGTTCCGGATCGCATTGATGAAGCCGGTCCGGTCGGCGAGCGACACGATGGCGGTGATCAGGCCGACGACCGCGGTGATGATCATCAGTGCCGACGCCCAGTTGACCTCTTTGGGCATGGGCAAGGGGGTCGGAGCGACCGGCGCCTGGCCGTAGCCCGAGTACGGGCCCTGCGGGTATTGGCCCGGCGGCGGGGCTTGACCCGGCGGGTACTGGCCCTGCGGGTAATCCCCGGGCGGCGGGTACTGGCCCGGCGGGTCCGGGGGTACTCCCCGGGCGGCGGGTACTGACCCGGTGGCGGGTACTGCCCCGGCGGCGGGCCCTGCCCGGCCGGACCCTGGCCCTCGGGGCGGTCCGCCGGCGGCTGCCCCTCTGGCGGGGGTGTGGGCGCATTCGGATACTGCGGGGGGTTGTCCCGCTGCGGGTCCGGATCGTCCTGCGGGCCCGAGCCGTAGCCGGTCACCGTGTCCTCCTCGTGGCGGTCGGTCGCGGCCTACCGGCCGGTGCCGTCCGGTGCAGGCCCATGCGGGTCAGCTTGGCACGGATCACCCCACCGGCGCAGCACCCATCACTCGACGTGCCGCGGGGCGGCACCCGTCCGTCGGTCATCCCGCTGTGATCAGGGCGGGGGGGCGCCCAGCGACTCCCAGTACTCGTTGAGCTGGCCCTGCACCTTGATGAACCAGATGAAGGCGCCGGCGATCGGGATCAACGCCCACAGTCCGGTGAGACCGGTGACCTTGCTCTGCCGACCGGTCAACCGCATCATCTCGTTGATCTCGGCGGGGACCAGGAAGATCGTGACGATCCCGATGAGGAAGTAGATCAGCAGGCCGAGACCTCCGCCGACGCCGATCCCGCTGTGGTCCTTGACCTCCTTCTGGGTCTGGTAGACCCAGTAGAAGCAGTAGATCCCCAGCGTGACGATGGCGAGCAGGATGCTCATGCCGACCTTGCGGGTCTCGCCCAGCGGGCCGGTCGGGCCGGGATAACCGCCGTACGGCGCCTGCGCCGGATACTGGCTGGCCGCGGGGACCGCAGCGCCGGCCTCGCCGGCTGGCGGCACCGTCTCCGGGTTGGGGGTCTCGGGTACCTCGGCGGTCGGCAGGCCGGTGTCGGACTTCTCCGGTTCTGGCGATTCGCTCGGCTGCTGTCCGCCGGCAGGCGGCGATCCGGACTCTGACATAGCGTCACTCCCCCGATAAAGAACCAGCCTCGCACGGATGCGTCGGCGGGCGCAGGCGTCCGACGAATCGGGCCGATCCACCCGATTAGTGCTCGACGAGGCGTCAGGCCCGCCAGAGCGGACGGACCGTGGTGACCGTGCGCCGGTACCGGGCATATGCCTCGTCGTAGCGCTCCCGCAGCTCCGGTCGTGGCGCTACCGTCCGGGCTCCGGCCCGCCACAGCTTCTCGTCGACCGGCTCCCCGAGCGCGGCCCACGCCACCAGCACGGCTCCCCGGGCGCCGACCTCCGGCTCCGCGGGGATCTCCAGCGGCCGGTCGAGGACGTCGGCGAAGACCTGCGTCCACGGCGCGGAGCTGGTTCCCCCGCCGCAGGCGGCGAGCCGTCCGGTCAGCCCGGCCTCCTCGAGACAGTGCCGCGCCGCGAGGGCGACGGCCTCGCAGACCGCGCGGACGATGTCGGCGCGGGTGGTCTCCAGGGACACTCCGGCGACCTGCCCGCGCGCCCGGGTGTCGACGAACGGCGCGCGCTCCCCGGAGGGCGAGAGGAAGGGCAGCGCGGACACGCCGCGGGCACCCGGCGGGCTCTGCGCGAGCAGCGGTCCGAGATCGGCGACACCGTGGCCGAAGAGGTCCAGCAGCCACTCGAGGCTCGCCGTCCCGACCATCGCCGGCATGGCGCGCAGCCAGCGGCCCGGCTCCGGAACGCATAGCCACATCCCGGCCGGCTCGTGGTGCGGGTCGACGTGCACCTCGTCGGTGAGCACCTGGCAGGCCAGGGTCGTCCCGATCGTGAGCAACCCGTCGCCGGGTTCGGCCACGCCGCTGCCCAGGGCGCAGGCCGGCAGGTCGAACGGCCCGCACGTCACGGGCAGCCCGACCGGCAGGTCCAGCAGCGCGGCGCCGCGGCGGTCAAGGTGCAGCACGGTGCCCGTGGGCGCCGGCGGCGCCAGGAGGGGCGTCCGGTCGGTCAGGCCGCAGGCCGCGATGGCTGCGGCGTCGTACCGCCGGGTCGTGACGTCGAGGAAGGGCAGCGAGGCGTCGGACGCGTCGACGGTCACCGTGCCGGTGAGGCGCTGCGCGATCGCGTCGGTGCAGTAGCCGGCGACGGCCGCCCGGTCCAGCGCCGCCGGTTCGTCGGCCGCCAGGGTGGCGAGCAGCGGTCCGTGGCAGCCCGGGAAGAGCCCCGACCCGGTACGCCGGTAGACCTCGTCGACGATGCCGTCGTCCCGCCACCGGTCCACCAGCGGACCGGCCCGGCCGTCCAGCCAGGAGATCGGTGGCCGGGTGGCCTGCCCGTCGGCGTCCCGCAGCCACAGTCCGTCGCCCTGACCGGTGAGGGCGATCGCGGTGACCGGTCCGGTCAGCGCCGCGGCGACCTCCTTGACGACGGTCGCGACGGTGCCGACGACTTCCTCGAGGTCGTATTCGACGCGACCCTCGGCCGGGCGGAGAAGTCGGGTCGGCCGGCTGGCCGCCGCGACGGCCCGGCCGTCCCGGTCGAACGCGGCGGCCTTGGTCACCGAGGTGCCGGCGTCGACCCCGATGATCATGCCCGGCCGGCTCCGACGTCGGGGTTCGCGAGGTGGACCAACGGCTCGCCGCGGGATAGCCGGCCGACCTCGGCCGCGACGATCCGGGCGGCGCGCTGCGCCGTCTCCCGGGTGGCGCCGGCCAGATGGGAGGTGGCGACGACGTTGGGTAGGTCGCGCAGCGGCCAGTCCGCCGGCGGTGGCTCGACGTCGTAGACGTCCAAGGCGAGCCCACCGAGCCGGCCGGACCGGAGCGCGTCGGTCACGGCGGCGTAGTCAAGCAGTCCGCCGCGGGCGGTGTTGACCAGCACGGCGTCCTCGGGCAGCAGCGCGAGCTTGTCGGCGTCGATGAGGTTGCGGGTGGACTCGGTGAGCCGGGCGTGCAGGCTGACCACCCGGCTGCGGCGCAGCAGATCGTCGAGTGCGACGAGCTCGACCCCGTCCGCCGCGGCCACCAGCGGGTCGACGTAGGGGTCGGCGACGAGGACGTGCGCCCCGAACGCAGTCAGCACCCGGGCGACGATCCGTCCGATCGCGCCGTAGCCGACCAGCCCGACGGTGCTGCCGTCGAGTTCGGTGCCGGCCTCCTCGTAGGCGTAGAGGTCGCCGCGCCAGCGCCCCGCCTTCAGGCCGGTGTCGGAGAGGGTGATCCGGCGCATGGCGGCGAGCATCAGGCCGACGGCGTATTCGGCCGCGGCGGCGGCGTTGCGGCCAGGGGTGAACGTGACGGCGACCCCGCGCCGGGTGGCGGCGGCGAGATCGACGTTGACCGGCCCGCCGCGGGCCACGGCGACCAGCCGGAGTTCCGGGTCGGCGGCGAAGACCCGGTCGGTGAACGGCGCCATCTCGGTGGCCACCGCTTCGACGTTGCCGAGCGCCGCGATCAGCTGGTCCTCGGTGCCGCTCGCCTCGTGCACGGTGCCGACCGGGCCGAACGGCTCATGCGGCCAGGGCAGGGTGAGCTCGGCGAGCTCCAGCTTGGTCTCGCCCAGCTCGGCGCGCAGCGCGTCGGCGAGCAGGGCGTTGGTGACGAAATGATCGCCGGCGGTCAGTACTCGCACAACGACTTCTCCTCCGGTGTGCCTGTCGCTCGGGTCGGGCGACGGTCAGCGGGACGCGTCGGCCCCGTGGGCCTCTTCGTAGTCGACGATGTGGGCGACCTTGTCCGCGCTCGGCGACGCCGGGTCGAAGGCGTAGCCGACCCACTCGGCCACGATCTTCTTGGCCAGCTCGGGACCGATCACCCGGGCCCCCATCGTCAGCACCTGGCAGTCGTTGGACTTGATGGACCGCTCGGCGGAGTAGGAGTCGTGCGCGACGGTCGCCCGCACGCCCGGGACCTTGTTCGCCGTGATGCACATGCCGATTCCGGTGCCGCAGATCAGGATCGCCCGGTCCACGTCGCCGGCGGCCACCGCCTGGGCCGCGTCGAGTGCCACCAGTGGGTAGTCGGTGGGATCGGTCTCGTCGGATACGCCGACGTCACGGACCTCCCCGACCCGGGGGTCGTCCCGCAACTGGTCGCGCAGCAGGTTCTTCAGCACCACGCCGGCGTTGTCCGCGCCGACCGCGATCCGCATGCCACTCACTGCCGTTCCTCCCTCTGCGATTCTCCCGCGCAGCGCGCGGCGATCACGGTGCCGGTGGCGGCCGCGATCACGGCCAACGACGTCGCGCCCGGATCGGGGCTGCCGCGGCCCCGGTCGCCCAGCCGGGCGGCCCGCCCCGTCTTCGCCGCCATGGCCGCGGTCCCGGCGGCGGCGTCGGCCGCTGCCCGGGCGGCGGCCGGCCACGCCTGCGCGACCGTTCCGGCGCGGTCCCGCAGCGCGCGCCGGAACGGGTCGAGCGCGTCGAGCATCGTCTTGTCGCCGACCTTCGCGCCGCCGAGTTCGACGATCCCGTCGTACGCCGCGTCGACGGCGTCGGCGAGCAGCGGGAGCGTCACCTCCCGCGCCCCGGACCGCGCCAACGCGGCGCCGATCTCGGTGAAGAGCACGCCGTAGAGCGCACCGGACGCGCCGCCGGCGGCGTCGGCCATCGCCGTTCCGGCAGCCAGCAGCGCGCCGCCGATCGACGCCGGGTCGGCACCGTCGGCACCGCTCGAGCGCGCCGCTGCCAGTGCACCGCGCAGGCCGCGGACCATGCCCAGGCCGTGGTCGCCGTCCCCGGCGACGGCGTCGAGCCGGCCGAGGTTGTCCTCTTCCTTCTCCACCGCCTCGAGCGCCGCGGCCAGCAACTCGCCCGTGATCCCGCCGCCCTCGTGCGGGATCTCGACACTGTCCGCGGCCGCCGGGGGTTCGGTGCGGATTTCGCCCGCGGCGTCCTCGTCGGTGACCGGTGCGAACGACCGGAACGCCGGCGTGTCGCACGGGGCGTCGTAGAGCTCCGCGAGCTCGTCGTCGAGGACCATCAGCGACAGGGACAGCCCGGCCATGTCCAGCGACGTGACGAACTCCCCGACCTCGGGCCGGTGCAGGCGCAGCCCGGCCGCGGTGAGGCGACTGTGGATGCGCTTGTAGGTGACGAACAGCTCTTCGTACTTCGTCCGGCCGAGGCCGTTGACCAGGACGGCGACCCGGCCGTCGCCGACGTCGGGCAGCTCCGCGAGCACCGTGTCGACGAGGATGTCGGCCAGCTCGGCGGCGCCCACCCGCTCGGCGGTGCGCACCCCCGGCTCACCGTGGATCCCGAGACCGAGCTCCATGTGGCCGTCGTCCACAGTGAAGAGCGGCTCGGACTGACCGGGAAGGGTGCACCCGTCGAAGGCGACCCCGAAGGTGCGGGTGGCCGCGTTGGCCTTCCGCGCGGCCGCCTCGACGCCGGCGAGGTCGTCGCCCCGCTCGGCGGCGGCGCCGGCCACCTTGAACACGAACAGGCCGCCGGCGACACCGCGGCGGTCCCCGGTGTGCTCGGCCGACCCGGTGGCGACGTCGTCGGTCACCAGGACCGTGCGGTTGTCGATCCCCTCGCCGGCGAGGCGTCGTCCGGCGAGGCCGAAGTGCATGATGTCGCCCGCGTAGTTGCCGAAGCTGAAGACCACCCCGGCTCCGCCGTCGGCGGCCTTGGCCGTGCGATAGACCTGCTCGGCGCTGGGGCTGGTGAAGACGTCGCCGATGACGGCCGCGTCGGCCAGTCCCGGTCCGACCAGCCCGGCGAACGCCGGATAGTGCCCGCACCCGCCGCCGATCACGACCGCGACCTTGCCCGCCCGCGGCGCCTGCCGTCCGACCACGCCGAAGGCGCCGGGGACCCGGCGCAGCGTGCGGCCGTACGCCGAGACCAGCCCGTCCATCCAGTCGGCCTTGAAGGTCTCGGCGGTCCCGAGGAGGGTCATCGGCGCTCCTCCGCGGCGGTCGGGGCGACGAGCAGCGCGAGCAGCGTGGCCCGCACGTCGTCGAGGTCCGCGGCGACGCGGTCGGCGAGCGCGAGCGCGTCGGGCTTCGGCGGGTAGGTCGGGTTGGGGATCGCGATCACGGTCATGCCGGCCGCGTGCACGGCCCGGATCCCGTTGCTCGAGTCCTCGACGCCGACACACTGCGGGCCCGGCGTACCGAGGCGGTGGGCGGCCTCGAGGTAGACGTCCGGGCTCGGCTTGCCGCGCGGCACCTCCGCGCTTGACACGGTGGCGGTGAAGTCCCCGGTCAGGTCGTGGGTGTCGAGCACGGCGTCGATCAGCCGGCGGGGCGCCGACGACGCCAGCGCGATCGGCACCCGGTCGCTCACGTCGCGCACCATCACCCGGGCGCCGGGGAGCAGCGGCGAGCGGCCCCGCTCCAGCGCGTCGATCATGTCGTCGACGACCGCGGTCTCCACCTGTCCGGCGGGCTCGGCGTCGCCGGTGACGCGCGCGAGGTAGGCCGCCCACTCCGGCGCACTCATGCCCTGCACCGCCGCGGTGTGCTCGGCGGTCCAGGTCGCCCCGTGCCGGTCGGCGTACCGGGACCACATCTCCTCCCAGAGATGCTCGCTGTCGACCAGTACGCCGTCCAGGTCGAAGACCACGGCCCGCAGGCCCGTCGTCGCGGAGGGCACGACCGCACGTCCTTTCTCACAGACAGGCAGGTGTACTTCACGTTCGGCGTGATACATCGCCACCCTCACATGCGCACCTGACCCTGTCCACCCCGCCCCCACGACTTAACATCGTGGTCCGCAACTTCACACCGATCGACGACGGGACGCAGGGTTAGATGGTCACCACAGACGGCGTCGTGGCAGGGATCGATGTGGCGACCGCGACGGTGCGGGTCAGCTGCGTCGGGGCCGACGGATCGGTGCGCTCCACCGGATCCGCACCACTTCCAGGAGCCCGCCCGGCCGGGCGGCGGACGCAGCGAACAGGACGCGATGACGTGGTGGCCGGCGGTGCGCCGGGCGCTGCGGGAGGCGACGTCGGCGCTGCCGGGGCACGGCCGCGAGGTGCGCGCGGTCGCCGTCGCTGCCACCTCCGGCACGATCGTCCCGGTCGACCGGGGCGGCCGGCCGATCGGCCCGGCACTGATGTACGACGACCGGCGCGCAGTCGCGCAGAACGAGATCGCGCAGCGGGCCGGCCGGGACCGGTGGGCCCGGGTCGGGCTGGCCGTGTCGCCGACCGCGGCACTGGGCCGGATCGGCTGGCTGGCCGCGCAGCGCTACGACCGGCCGGTCTGGCGGGTGCTGCACACCGCGGACCTCATCGGCTGGGCGCTCACCGGCGCGCCGGTTCCGGCCGACTGGAGTCACGCGCTCAAGAGCGGCTACGACCCGCGCGCCGGCGAATGGGCGGCGGAGGCGTTCGCCGCGCTCGATGTCGACCCGGGCTGGCTGCCCCCGGTCGCCGCTCCGACCACGCCGGTGGGCACCGTGTCGGCCGCGGCGGCGGCCGACACCGGGCTGCCGGTCGGCTGCGAACTGCGGCTCGGGATGACCGACGGCTGTGCCGGGCAGTTGGCCTGCGGCGCCGTCCGGCCCGGCCAGTTCGTCGGCGTACTCGGCACGACCTATGTCCTCAAGGGCGTCACCGAACACCTGGTCACCGACCCGACCGGCGCGCTGTACAGCCACCGTCACCCGGACGGCTGGTGGCTGCCGGGCGGCGCCTCCAACACCGGCGGCGAGGCGCTCGCCGACACCCCGGCGGAACGGCGTCGGGCACTGGACGACGCGGCCGCTGCGTACGGACCGGCGACGACGGTCAGCTATCCGCTGCGGCGGGACGGCGAGCGGTTCCCCTTCGTTACCGCGGACGCGCGTGGCTTCACCCTCGGCTCCCCCGCCGACGAGGTCGACCGGCACCGCGCAGCGCTGGAGGGTGTGGCGTTCCTCGAACGGCTCGCGATCGAGCGGGTCCGCGCGCTCGGTGTCACCGTCGACTCCCCGATGTACGCCGCGGGCGGTGGCAGCCGCAGCCCGCTGTGGTCGCGGATCCGGGCGACGACGCTCGGGATGCCGGTGCGGGTCGCCCGGAACGCCGACACGGCGTTCGGCGCGGCCCTGCTCGCCGCGGCGGGGAGCGTGCACGCCGACCTGGGTACGGCGAGCGCGGCGATGGTGGCGACCGGCACTCTGGTCGAACCGGACCCGACCGAGCGGGACGCGCTGGATCGCAGCTATCGCCGTTTCGTCGACGCCCTGGTCGACCGCGGATGGGTGCCGCCGGCCGCGGCCGGATAGTCGACGGTCCGGCCGGCGGGCCGGATTGCTGGCGGGCCTGGCGACATCGTGCGGGCTACTCGCCGATGCGACCCAAATATGCGAGTACAGCGCACGATGTCGCCCGGCCGAGGCTCCCGGCAGGCCCTGTTGGCGCCGACATCGGACCGTCTACTCGCAAATCAGCCCGGAGATGCGAGTAGAGCGTCCGATGATGCCCGCAGCCACCCGAGTAGCCGGTCGGCAGGGCTCCGGCTGAGGCCGTCGGTATCACTTCGGATGCTACCCGGAGTCCGTTCCATAGCCGTGGAGCGACTCGGGACGGTCCTCGGCCAACTTCCGACCCCGATCATGAGCCAGCTCGACGACGCTCTACGACTCCATCTCAAGTTGTAGATCGCGGCAGAACGGTGATCCGGATCGACGTCGCAGGCGTCGATCGGGCGGCGACCGGCCGTCGGAATGGTGACGGGCGCCCGCACGACGCGCTGGATCGCAGCTATCGCCGTTTCGTCGACGCCCTGGTCGACCGAGGGTGGTGGCGCCCCGCTTCCCCACCTCATCCGAATAGCCGGCCGACATCGTGCGCGGCTACTCGCCGATTCCACCCGAATATGCGAGTACGGCGCACGATGTCGCCCGGCCGAGGCTCCCGGCAGGCCCTGTTGGCGCCGACATCGGACCGTCTACTCGCAAAAACGGCCCGGATATGCGAGTAGAGCGTCCGATGATGCCCGCAGCCCCCCCCCGAATCGCGGCCGGCAGGCGACCCGAGTAGCCGGCCGGCCCGGGCGGTGGCTCGCGGCGGCACGGTCACCGGATCGACGTCGCGGTGTCGATCTGGCGGGCGGCCGGCCGTCGGAATAGTGACGGGCGCCGTCGGGGGGCCCGCGGAGGGTGGAGATCATCATGAGTCATCCCGTTGTGCACGCCGAGATCCGGTCCAGCGACCCGGACGCGACGAGGGCGTTCTTCGGTGAGTTGTTCGGCTGGAAGTACCCGCAGGAGGGCGCTTTTCCCGGCTACTCCTTCGTCGATACCGGCGTTCCGGACGCCCTCTACACCGCGATCAGCCCGCCCCAGGGACACGGTGACCTGGTCACCTTCTTCGTCGGGGTGACCGACATGGACAAGGCGGTTGAGGACGCAGTCCGGCTGGGCGGCGCCGTCGTACAGCAGCCGACCAAGGCGCCGGGCGTGACGTTCGCGCTGATCGCCGATCCGCAGGGGCACGTCGTCGGCCTCGCCGCGCAGGACTGACGTACGGCCTCGCCGCGCAGGACTGATGTACGGAGGCGGCGCGCAGGACTGACGTCGTCCGGAGGCGCCGCCCGCGAGGGCCGGGCGGCGCCCGCGTGATAGACCGACGAGCCGGCGTCAGCCGATCTTGATGGCCACGCCGGTGAGGTTCTCGGACAGCGTCCAGAGCCGCTCGGCGGTCGCCGTGTCGTGGGACCGGCTGCTCGACTGCACGATCGTCGGATGGCCGCGCTGCTCGAACATCCCGTCCGGACCGATGAAGGCCCCGCCCGGCGCGTCCGGCACGGTCGCGGCGTAGAGGATCGGCAGCGCGCCCATCTGCGGGCTCTGCGCGAAGAGCGTGTTCGAGATGCCCATGATCCGGTCCTGGATGGACTGGGTGTGGAACTGCAGGTTGGTGGCGGCATAGCCGGGATGGGCGGCCAGCGCCTTGCGGGTCGAGCCGGCCGCCGTCAGCCGGCGTTGCAGTTCGTAGATGAAGAGCAGGTTAGCCAGTTTCGCCTGCCCGTAGGCCTGCCACCGGCCGTACCGGCCGCGCTCCCAGTTCAGATCGTTGAGCCGGATCGCACCCATCCGGTGGCCATTGCTCGACACGGTGACGACCCGGTCGGTGATCCGGTCCAGAATCAGTCCGGTCAGCGCGAAGTGGCCGAGGTGGTTGGTGCCGATCTGCAGTTCGAAGCCGTCCGCCGTACGCCGCAGCGGCGTCGCCATGACGCCGGCGTTGTTGACGAGTACGGCGATCTCGCCCAGGTCGGCCGCGAACTCGTGCACCGAGGCCAAATCGGCCAGGTCCAGCCGACGCACCTCGGTGCTGCCGGGCATCGCCGCCGCGGCCGCGTCGCCCTTGGCCGTGTCGCGGCAGGCCACCACCACGTGCGCGCCGGCCCGCGCGAACTCGGTCGCGGTCACCGCGCCGAGCCCACTGTTTGCCCCGGTCACCACCACGGTCCGGCCGGTCTGGTCGGGGATCTCGGCACTGGTCCACTTCGCCATGCCCGTACGGTAGGCCGCCGTTCCCGCCACCGCTTCCCGTGGCCGGCCGCCGATCTCGGCAAAGGGTCCTCGCATCCCGCCGGAAGCCGACAATCTGGGGAGACGAACGGAGACGGGAGGCCACGGTGAGTGTGCGGCTACGCAATGTCCTCGGTCAGCAGATCGGCGTCCTGCGGTACGAGCCGACCGGGCGGCGGGTACGGGGGACGATTGCCGGCGAGACCGTCGTCGACAGCGACCGCGCGATGCTGGTCTGGGAACCGCGCCGGGTCACCCCGACCTACGCCGTACCAGCCGAGGACGTGCGCGCCGGCCTGGCCGACCCGAGCGAAGCACCCGAGGAGACCGGGGTGCCCGGGGGGTTCGCGATCCCCGACGTGACCCGGCTCCCGGTGCTCGACCCGCGCATCCCGTTCGCCGTGCACAGCACGGACGGGGATCCGGTCGAGCTCCGGATCGCCGGCAGTGACCGGACCGTCGCCGGCTTCCGGCCGAGCGACCCCGACCTGGCCGGCTACGTCATCCTCGACTTCGCCGGATTCGACTCCTGGCGCGAGGAGGAGGACGAGATCGCCGGCCACCCGCGGGATCCGTTCCACCGCATCGACGTCCGCAACTCCGCGCGGCACGTGCAGGTGATGCTCGACGGCCGGGTCCTCGCCGACACGACGCGGGCCCGGTTGCTCTTCGAGACGATGCTGTCAGTGCGCTACTACCTGCCGCGCGACGACGTGGTCGCCGAGATCGAACCGAGCCCGAAGCGCACCACCTGCCCCTACAAGGGCGACGCGACCTACTGGTCCGTGCCGGGCGCCGGGAGCGCCGGCACCGACCTGATCTGGTGCTACGAGAGCCCGCTCGACGAGTCGGCGGCCGTGGCCGGCTACCTCGCGTTCTTCGACGAGAGATGCGATCTCGTCATCGACGGAACGCCCCGCGAGCGGCCCGTCACGCCCTGGTCATGACCTGTCAGGGGGCCGACCGGTCACGGTCGTGTCGATCGCCTCGCGGCGGCCGACGTCGGCGGCCCGGGCCTCGAGGTAGCGCCGCTCGGGCAGGTTCATGGTCGTCGCGGCGGCGAGCGTGTACTGCGTGCGGCTCTCCTCGACCTGGCCGGCGAGGTCGAGCAGGTGGGCCCGGACGGCGGGGATCCGGTGGTGATCACCGAGCGACGGTTCGGCGAGGCGCAGCGCCTCCAATCCGGTCTCGGGGCCGCGGACCATGGCCAGCGCGACGATCCGGTTGAGCGTCACCATCGGACCTGGGACAAACGTCACCAGGACGTCGTAGAGGCCGAGGATCTGCGGCCAGTCGGTGTCGGTCGCCGTCGGCGCCTCGTCGTGCACCGCAGCGATCGCGGCCTGCACCTGGTAGGGGCCGATCGTCGACGTGGGCAGCGTGGCGGTGAGCAGTGCGCTGCCCTCGGCGATCATGGCGCGGTCCCAGCGGCCGCGATCCTGCTCGGTCAACGGGATGAGGCGCCGCCGCCGACCGCCGTCCGAGCAGGCCGGCGCGCATCGGTGAGCAGCATCAGGGCGAGCAATCCGGCCACCTCCCCCTCATCGGGCATCTCGGCGTGCAACTGCCGGGTGAGCCGGATCGCCTCGGCGCTGAGCTCGACCCGGTGCAGCCGGCTACCGGAGCTCGCGGTGTACCCCTCGTTGAACACCAGGTACAGCACGTGCAGGACCGCGGCCAGCCGGGCCGGCCGATCTGCCTCGTCGGGCATGGCGAACCGGGCACCGCTGTCTCGGATCCGCCGCTTGGCCCGGCTGATGCGCTGGGCGACCGTCGATTCCGGGACGAGCATCGCCCGGGCGATCTCGGCCGTGGTCAGCCCGCCCACCGCCCGCAGCGTGAGCGCAATCTGCGACGCCGGGGTGAGCGCCGGGTGGCAGCACAGGAACAGCAGGGTCAGCGAGTCGTCCCGGGACGTGGGCACGGGCGAGTCGACAGGTTCTGAAGCGGTGACGGCGTCCTCCCGGCGCCGACGGGCGGTGTCGGTGCGCCAGATCTCGATCCAGCGCCGGGACGCGGCGGTGAGCAGCCAGCCCCTGGGGTTGTCGGGCACGCCCTCGACCGGCCATTGCGTGGCCGCGGCCAGCAGCGCCTCCTGGACGGCGTCCTCGCAGGTGTCGAAGCCCTGATGCCGGCGGGCGAGCGTGGCGAGGACCGCCGGTGCGAGCTCACGCAACAGTTCCCCGATCGGCCGGTCGGGGACGGCGTGGGTCATTCGTCGAGCATGCTGCGGTCGAACACCGGACGGACCTGCACGTGGGTGAACTCGGCGTCGGGCACCCGCGCCGCGATGCCGACGGCTTCGTCCATGTCTTCGCACTCCACCAGATAGAACCCGGCGAGATGTTCCTTGACCTCGGCGAAGGGTCCGTCGGTGGCGACGATCGCACCGTCGCGCACTGTCACCTGCTTCGCCGTCTCGACCGGGGCAAGTCCCTCCGAGGTGACCAGATGCCCCGATTCGAGCAGCGCATCGGTCAGGGCGAAATGCGCCCGGCCGAACTCTTCCTTCTCCGCGCCGGTGAGGGTGTCCCAGTGTGCGAGCGAGGTCGGGTTGCTCTGCACCATGATCAGGAATTTCACGGCTCTGTCCTCCAGGAGGTCGTCGACATCGTGTCACCGGGATGTCGAAACCGGCGACGTGGTCTCGACATCGTGGTGAGGGCGCCCACGGGGGCGCCCGAGACGAGGAGGTCGTCATGGACGACGAAACAGCGATCCGCGAGCTGGTGGCCGAGCGCACCACCGCGATGCGCACCGGTGACGCCAAGACCATCTGCGGCGCGTACGCACCGGACGCCGTCATCTTCAACCTCGCGCCGCCGCTGGTGCAGCCACCGGACGAGGGGCGCGACGTCGCCAAGCTGGAGGCGTGGTTCGCCGAGAAGGGCGGCAGTGTCTGGTCCGAGGTACGCGACCTGCAGGTCACCGTCGACGGTGACCTCGCGCTGTGCACGAGCCTGGAGTCCATGGGGGCACCGCCGGACTCCCCGCAGCCGTTCACCCTCTGGTACCGGTCGACGCTCGGCCTCCGACGTCTGGACGGTCAATGGCGAATCGCCCACGAGCACACGTCGACCCCGTTCCACATGGACGGCTCGTTCCGGGCAGCCGTCGATCTGACTCCCTGACGCCTGTCCGGCCGCTGGTCAGGTGACCTCGACCACCGCCGGCCGGACCGTCAGCGACATCTCGTCGGCACCGAGGTCGACGATGACCTCGTCGCCGTCGCGGACCTCGCCGGAGAGCAGCTCGCGGGCCAACTGGTCACCGATGGCCGACTGCACGAGCCGGCGCAGCGGCCGGGCACCGTAGACCGGGTCGAACCCGTTGAGCGCCAGCCATTCCCGGGCCCCGTCGGTCACGGTCAGCGTGAGCCGTCGAGCGGCCAGGCGCCGGGCCAGCGAGGTGATCTGGATGTCGACGATGGCACCGAGCTCGTCACTGCCGAGTGAGTCGAAGACGACCACGTCGTCGAGCCGGTTGAGGAACTCCGGTTTGAAACTCTGCCGGACCACCGCCATCACGGCGTCGCTCTTGTCCGCCTCGGCCAGCGTCGGGTCGGCGATGATCTGCGAGCCGAGGTTGGAGGTGAGGATCAGGATCGCGTTGCGGAAGTCGACGGTGCGGCCCTGCCCGTCGGTGAGCCGGCCGTCGTCGAGCACCTGCAGCAGTACGTCGAAGACGTCCTGATGCGCCTTCTCCACCTCGTCGAGCAGCACGACGGTGTAGGGCCGCCGCCGGACCGCCTCGGTGAGCTGGCCGCCCTGGTCGTAGCCGACGTAGCCGGGCGGCGCGCCGACGAGCCGGGCCACCGAGTGCTTCTCGGAGTATTCGCTCATGTCGATCCGCACCATCGCGCGCTCGTCGTCGAAGAGGAACTCCGCGAGCGCCTTGGCCAACTCGGTCTTGCCGACACCGGTCGGCCCGAGGAAGAGGAAGGAGCCGGTCGGCCGGTCGGGGTCGGCCACCCCGGCCCGGGCCCGGCGTACGGCGTCGGACACGGCACGTACGGCGGCCTGCTGGCCGACGACGCGCTGCCCGAGGACGTCCTCCATGCGGAGCAGCTTCGCGGTCTCGCCCTCCAGCAGCCGGCCGGCGGGAATGCCGGTCCAGGAGCTCACGACGTCGGCGACGTCGTCGGGGCCGACCTCCTCCTTGAGCATGGCGCCCTCGGTGGGTACGGCGTGCGACGCGTCGTCCAGGGTCCGCTGCAGCGTGGGGATCCGGCCGTAGCGCAGCTCGGCGGCCCGGCCGAGGTCGCCGTCGCGCTCGGCGCGCTCCTCCTCGCCGCGGGCCTCCTCGAGCTCCTCCTTGACCGTGCGGATCTCGTCGATCGCCTTCTTCTCCTGCTGCCAGCGGGCGGTCAGCGCCTCGAGCTGCTCGCGCTTGTCGGCGAGGTCGGCGCGCAGCCGCTCCAGCCGGTCGCGGGATGCGTCGTCGTCCTCCTTGGCCAGCGCCATCTCCTCGATCTCGAGCCGGCGTACGGCGCGCTCGACCTCGTCGACCTCGACCGGCCGGGAGTCGATCTCCATCCGCAGCCGGGACGCGGCCTCATCGACCAGGTCGATCGCCTTGTCCGGCAGGAAACGTGCGGTCACATAGCGGTCGGACAGCGTCGCGGCGCCCACCAGCGCGGCGTCGGTGATGCGCACGCCGTGATGCACCTCGTAGCGCTCCTTGAGCCCGCGGAGGATGCCGATGGTGTCCTCGACGCTCGGCTCACCGACCAGCACCGGCTGGAACCGCCGCTCCAGCGCCGGGTCCTTCTCGATGTGCTTGCGGTATTCGTCGAGCGTCGTCGCGCCGACCATGCGGAGCTCGCCGCGGGCCAGCATCGGCTTGAGCATGTTGCCGGCGTCCATCGAGCTGTCGCCGGAGGCGCCCGCGCCGACGACCGTGTGCAGTTCGTCGATGAACGTGACGATCTCGCCGTCGGAGTCCTTGATCTCGGCCAGGACGGCCTTGAGGCGCTCCTCGAACTCGCCCCGGTACTTCGCCCCGGCCACCATCGCCCCGAGGTCCAGCGCCACGATCCGCTTGCCGCGCAGCGATTCGGGGACGTCGCCGCCGATGACGCGCTGCGCCAGCCCCTCCACGATCGCGGTCTTGCCGACACCCGGCTCGCCGATCAGCACCGGGTTGTTCTTGGTACGCCGGGACAGCACCTGCACGACCCGGCGGATCTCGGTGTCCCGCCCGATCACCGGGTCGAGCTTGCCTGAGCGGGCGGCCGCGGTGAGGTCGACGCCGTACTTCTCCAGCGCCTGGTAGGTCGACTCCGGGTCCGGTGAGGTGACCCGCCGCGACCCGCGGACGGCGCCGAACGCCGTGTCGAGCGCGTCCGCCGTGGCACCCAGCGCGTTCAGCGCGGTCGCGACCGGGCCGCCGGCGGTGGCCAGTCCCACGAGCAGGTGCTCGGTGGACAGGTACTCGTCGTCATGCTGCTCGGCGGACCGCTCCGCGGCGTTGAGCACCTGCAGGGTGTTGCGGGAGAACTGGGGCGCCGCGACGGTGGACCCGCTGGCACTCGGCAGCCGGGCCAGCAGGGCCTCGGCCTCGGACCGCGCCCGGGCCGGCTCGATGCCGACGGCCTGCAGCAGCGGGCCGGTGGCGCCGTCGGTCTGGGCGAGCAGCGCGCTGAACAGGTGGGCCGGGTCGACGTCGGGGTTGCCCCGGCCGGCCGCGAGCCGCACCGCGCCGGACACCGCCTCCTGACTCTTGGTGGTGAGCTTGTTGGCATCCATCTGGTGTTTCCGTTTCTCGTGTCACGTGGTGTCCCGGGTGCCCGGTGGCGAGCCGCCCGGGGAGGGATCTGGTCTATCGGCGCCGCTGCGGCCGCCAGACCGTCAGCGCGGTGTCCCGGACCGGCACGAGATCGCGCCGGTACGACGCATGGACCGCCGCCTCGGCCGCGGCGGCCTGCTGCTGGGCGAGCGCCAATGCCTCGGTGAGTGCGCGGACCTGCTCCTGCAGGTCGGCGACGTCCGCCTCCAACTCGATGATGCGCTTCACGCCGGCGAGATTGACGCCGCTTTCCTGCGACAGCCGCTGCACCTCGCGCAGCAGCACGATGTCGCGGGCCGAGTAGCGCCGGCCGCCGGCCGGGGTGCGGCCGGGGTTGACCAGGCCGAGCCGGTCGTACTGCCGGAGCGTCTGCGGGTGCAGGCCGGCCAACTGCGCGGCCACCGAGATCACGAAGACGGGCGCGTCGTCGGGCACCCGGCCCGGCCCCCCGAAGAACTGGGTCATGTCTCACCCACCCGCGACGTGACGTGCGGGCGCACGTCGTCCGGTTGCGCCGCGGCGTAGGCGGCGAGCGCGTCCTTGGCCCCCTTGGACAGCTTCTTCGGTACGGCGACCTGGACCGTGACGAGCAGGTCCCCGGTGCCGCTCTTGCCGGCCACGCCCTTGCCCTTGACCCGGAAGGTGCGGCCGTTGGCCGTGCCGGCGGGCAGCTTGAGCGACACGCTGCCGTCGAGCGTCGGCACCTTCACCGTCGTCCCGAGGGCGGCCTCGGGGAAGGTCACCGGCAGGGTGAGCGTGAGGTTGTCGCCGCTGCGGCCGAAGAGATTGTGCCGGCGCACGTGCACGACGACGAACAGATCGCCCGCCGGACCGCCGCGTTCGCCCGGCAGACCGCGGTTGGGGATGCGGATCCGCTGCCCGTCCTTGACGCCGGCCGGGATGCGCACCGTGATGGTGCGGGTCCCGGTGGTCGTGCCAGAGCCGTGGCAGGTCGGGCACGGGTCGTCGATGATCTGGCCCGATCCGCGGCACTCCCGGCACGGCTCGCTGAACGCGAACGCGCCCTGGTTGCGGGTGGTCAGCCCGACGCCGCCGCAGACCGGGCAGGTGTGCGGGACGGTGCCGGGCTTGGCACCGCTGCCGTGGCAGGTGGCGCAGGTGTGCGGACTGGACAGCCGCAGCGGAACGGTGACGCCGGAGACGGCCTCGTCGAAGTCGAGGGTGGCCTCGGTCTCGAGGTCGCCGCCGCGGGCCGGCCGGGTGCCACGGGTGCGGGTGCCGCCGCGGCCTCCGAAGAGACCGCCCAGCACGTCGCCGAGTCCGCCGCCGGCACCGCCCGCCCGGGTGCCGTTGCCGGCACCGGAGAACAGGTCACCGAAGTCGAACTGCCCCCCGCCCGTGCCGCCGGCACCACCGGGGAACCCGCCGCCGGGGAATCCGCCGGCGCCGGCGCCGAACAGCGACCGGGCCTCGTCGTACTCCCGGCGCCGCTTCTCGTCGGAGAGGACGCCGTGGGCCTCGGAGACCTCCTTGAACCGGGTCTCGGCCTTGGCGTCACCCGGGTTCTTGTCCGGATGCAGCTCGCGGGCCAGCTTTCGGTAGGCCTTCTTGATGTCCGCCTGGCTGGCGTCCTTGGCGACGCCCAACGCGGCGTAATAGTCCTTCTCCAGGAAGTCCTTGGTGCTCATCAGGCGTCACCTCCTCCGGTCACTGGTGTTCTGGTCTGTCGCTTCCGGTCGTGTCGTCGGGCGATCCGTCCTCGGCCGCCTCCGGGTGGGAGTCGGCCGGCACCGGGCCCTCGGACTCGGCGACCGCGACCATGGCCGGTCGCAGCAGCCGGTCGCCGAGCTTGTAGCCGCGGCGCATGACCTGGACGCAGCTCGGCTCGGTGACGTCGGGGCTGGTCGAGTGCATGACGGCCTCGTGCACCGTCGGGTCGAACCCGTCGCCGACCTCGCCGAAGTCGACCAGGCCGAGCTTGCCCAGGGTCGTCCGCAGCTGCTCGGCGACGGACTTGAAGGCGCCGGTGAGGTCACCGTGCTCGGCGGCCCGGTCGACGTCGTCCAGCACCGGCAGCAGCGCGCCAACGACCGACGCGGTCGCGGAGTCCGCGACCAGTGCCCGGTCGCGGTCGACCCGCTTGCGGTAGTTGGCGTATTCGGCACTGACCCGCTTCAGGTCGGCGGTCCGCTCGGTCAGCTCCTCGCGCACGGCGGCGAGCTCCGGCCCGTCTCCGGGCTGCGGGGCGTCGGCCGCCGTCCACGCGGCGGTGTCACCGGAGTCGGGGCCGGACCGGCCGGCGGGGGTGTCCCCCGCCGACCCGTCCTGCGGCTCCCGGACGGCTCCGGTCACGGGGTCGATACGACGCTTGTCCCTGATCACGATGCGTGGCTGCTCCGGTTCTTCGTCGGGTCGACGGCGACGATCGCTCGTGCTCATCTAGGTCAGCTCCAGCTCGGGTTCCGGCGTGGTCTTCGGGCTCACGCCTTCGGACCGGTGTCGGACTCGTCGCCCGTGGGCTCGTCGACGATCTCGGCGTCGACGACGTCGTCGTCGGACGGCTGCGACCCGGCCGCACCCTCAGGCCCGGCGGCGCCCGGGGATCCGGCCGCCTCCTGCGCCTGCTGGGCCTGCTCGTAGAGCGCCCCACCGACCTCCTGCGAGATCCGCGAGACCTTCTCCTGGGCGGACTTGATCGACTCGATGTCGCTACCACCCAGTGAGGAGCGCAACTCGGAGAGCGCGTCACCGAGCTCGGTCTTCTTCTCGTCCGGGATCTTGTCGCCGTTCTCCGCCAGGAACTTCTCGGTCTGGTACTGCAGCGACTCGGCGAGGTTGCGGGTCTCCGCCTCTTCGCGGCGCTTCTTGTCCTCTTCGGCGTGGGCGTCGGCGTCGCGCATCATGCGGTCGATCTCGTCCTTCGGCAGCGCGGAGCCGCCGGTGATCGTCATCGACTGCTGCTTGCCGTGCCGAGGTCCTTGGCCGAGACGTTGACGATGCCGTTGGCGTCGATGTCGAAGGTGACCTCGATCTGCGGCACGCCACGCGGTGCCGGCGGCAGCCCGGTCAGCTCGAACATGCCCAGCTTCTTGTTGTAGGCGACCATCTCGCGCTCGCCCTGGAACACCTCGATCTGCACCGACGGCTGGTTGTCGTCGGCCGTGGTGAAGATCTCCGACCGCTTGCTCGGGATCGTGGTGTTGCGCTCGATCAGCTTGGTCATGATGTCGCCCTTGGTCTCGATGCCGAGGGACAACGGGGTGACGTCGAGCAGCAGGACGTCCTTCACCTCGCCGCGGAGTACGCCGGCCTGCAGGCTCGCGCCGACGGCCACTACCTCGTCGGGGTTGACGCCCTTGTTGGGCTCCTTGCCGCCGGTCAGCTCGCGCACCAGGTCGGTGACGGCGGGCATCCGGGTGGAGCCACCGACCAGCACCACGTGGTCGATGGAGCCGACCGCGATGCCGGCATCCTTGATCGCCTGCTGGAACGGCGACTTGCACCGGTCGAGCAGGTCCTGGGTCATCCGCTGGAACTCCGAGCGGGTGAGCGTGACGTCCAGGTGCAGCGGGCCGTCTGCGCCGGCGGTGATGTAGGGCAGGTTGATGGTGGTCGACTGGCCACCGGAAAGCTCGATCTTGGCCTTCTCCGCCGCCTCACGCAGCCGCTGCATCGCCATCTTGTCCTTGGACAGGTCGATGCCGTTCTGGGTCTGGAACGTCTTCACCAGGTGGTCGACGACCCGCTGGTCCCAGTCGTCGCCGCCGAGGTGGGTGTCGCCGGAGGTCGCCTTGACCTCGATGACGCCCTCACCGATCTCCAGCAGGGACACGTCGAACGTGCCGCCGCCGAGGTCGAAGACGAGGATCGTCTGTTCCTTCTCGCCCTTGTCCAGCCCGTAGGCGAGGGCGGCCGCCGTCGGCTCGTTGATGATCCGCAGCACGTTGAGCCCCGCGATCGTCCCGGCCTCCTTGGTGGCCTGCCGCTGGTGGTCGGAGAAGTAGGCGGGAACGGTGACCACTGCGTCGGTGACCTCCTCGCCGAGGTAGGACTCCGCGTCCCGCTTCAGCTTCTGCAGCACCCGCGCACTGATCTCCTGCGGGGTGTAGGCCTTGCCGTCGATCTCCACGGTCCAGTCGGTGCCGATGTGGCGCTTGACCGACCGGACGGTGCGCTCGACGTTGGTCACCGCCTGGCGCTTGGCGACCTCGCCGACGAGGACCTCGCCGTTCTTGGCGAAGGCCACCACAGACGGAGTCGTGCGCGCCCCTTCGGCGTTCGCGATGACCGTCGGCTCGCCGCCCTCGAGGACGGCGACGACCGAGTTGGTGGTGCCGAGGTCGATGCCGACCGCTCGTGCCATGGGAAACCTCTCTCCGTGCGTACGTGGGTGTTGTCAGATCAACAGACTTGAGTCTAGCCCGCTCAGGTTTTCTGCTCATCACAACGGGCCCCAGGCCCGATTCACTCCCGGCCCCGGACGTGACCCACGTCACACGGCTCCGGCTCCGGCTTCCGGCTCCGGCTCCGGCTTCCGGCTCCGGCTCCGGCTTCCGGCTCCGGCTCCGGCTTCCGGCTCCGGCTCCGGCTTCCGGCTCCGGCTCCGGCTTCCGGCTCCGGCTTCGGCTTCCGGCTCCGGCCCCGAGCCCGGCCCCGGGCCCGAGGCCGCCGGCGGCCGGCCGCCGGCGGCCGGCGGCCGGCGGCCGGCGGCCGGCCAGCCCATGATCGTGATCGGATATCGCCGCGAAACGCCGTACGGATCCGATCACGATCATGGAGTTCGGGACGCGCGGCCATGATCAAGAGGGGATTCCGGTGCGAAACGCCGTGCGAATCCCCTCTTGATCATGAAAGCGGGCGGTGGGCATCGGCCTCCGCCGGCCCCGGAATTGTCAATCGACGCTCGACCCAGAGGGCAATCCGAATACGCAGAGTATTGCCGCGATTCCGCAAAGTATTTACGGTCGGAAATGCCTGGTCTGAATGGCGGCGATATCGCGGGTGAATGGAGCCACTGTGAGTTTGACCTGCGTCAAGTGACCGACGGGTCGTAGCGTTTTACCCACGTTAGGGTGCGCGCGGTCCCGAAAAGGATCATGTGCCGCAGTCGGTCACACCTCCCACGACCGGCCGCCTGCCCCGACGCGCATGGGGGAGCACGTTGTCGAGGGGGAAGTCGGATGAGGAAACGAGTGGTCGCGCTCGCAGCGGCCGGAATCACTGCTGTGGGGCTCGGCGTCGCCAGTCCCGCGGGCGCAGTCGCGGGTGGCCCGCCGGGGATAACCCCGGCGGACTTCACACCCCAACTGGCGACCAGTGGCACGGACGGCTCCATCGAGCAGGTCCGCCACCTCGCGCAATGCGGGAACACTATGTATGCGGTCGGTCGCTTTACGTCAATGAAGCGGTACAGCACCACCGTGACCCGGAACAATGCCTTCTCCTTCAGCGCGACGACCGGAGTAATTTCCTCCTGGAATCCGAACGTCAATGGTCAGGTCGACGCGATCGCGCTCTCCGGTGACTGCTCCACCGCCTACCTCGGCGGGACGTTCACCTCGGTCGGCGGCACCGCAGTGAAGAACATCGCCGCCGTCTCGACCAGCACCAGCGCCGTGCTCCCGGCCTTCGCACACAGCGCCGGCGGTCGGGTCGCCACGCTGGCGATGACCGGCAACCACCTGCTGGCCGGGGGCTACTTCAAGTCGATCAACAACTCGAACCAGGCCTACATGGCCAGCCTCAACCCGGCCACCGGTCTGAACGACGGCTACCTGCCGGATCTGCACATCTCCGGCACCTACCCGGGCAATCCCAACTCGACCCGGATCTACAACCAGCAGTTCTCCCACGACGGGACGAGAGACCTCGTCGAGGGCGACTTCACCTCGGTGAGCGGCGTCCCGATCCGGCAGGCCTTCATCCTCAACCTGGGGAGCGTCCCGCAGCTGTCCAGCTGGAAGGCCAACAACTTCAACACCGACTGCGCCGCGGTCGAGCCGTTCTACGTGCAGGACGGCGCGTGGTCGCCGGACGACAGCAAGGTCTTCTTCGGCACCACGGGCTACCGCCCGGCCAGCGGCCTGACGATCCCGCAGACCGGACCCTGTGACGCCGCCCTGGGCTTCAACACCACACCTGTGGCACAGAACGCGCTGTGGATCAACTACACCGGCTGCGACTCGCTCTACAGCTCGGAGGCGGACGGTACGACGGCCTACTTCGGCGGGCACGAGCGCTGGTCGAGCAACCCGAACGCCTGTGACTCGCTGCGGTCCCCCGGGATCGTCGCGCCGGGTATGGAGGGCCTCAACCCGCTGACCGGGGCGTTGACCTACAACCCGACCCGCGGGCGGGGCCTGGGCGCCGACGACCTGCTGATCACCAGCGCCGGGCTCTGGATCGCCAGCGACAACCAGGCCAACACCAACAACTGCGGCAAGACCGCACTGGGTAAGCCGGCCTACGGCCACGCCGGGCTCTGCCTCCTGCCCTACTGACCCCTCGGGTTCGGGCTCACCGGCCGGCCGGGGTCACCCGGCCGGCCGGTGACGCCGGTTCAGACACCGACTTCGACGGGGACGTCGACGGGGACACCGACCAGGGACCCGGGCGCCGGCTGGTGGGCGATCTTGCGACGCAGCCCGTCCTGCACCCGGGTCGGCAGCACCGCCGCCATGAACGCCATGCGGTAGCCGTTCTTCCCGGTCAGGTACCGCGCCCGTGGCCGCCGTGCGGTCAGGGCGTGCGCCACCGTCCGGGCCACGACGGCCGGAGCGCTGCCCTTCTCGTGCAGGGCGGAGAAGCTGGCGACCAGCCGCCCGAAGGCGTCCTGGTAGAGGGCACGCCCCTCAGGGGTGGCCTGCTCCATCAGTTGCCGGGTGTCGTGGTCGAGCTTGCCCACGGCCGCGCTGTGGATACTGGCCGGCTCGACCAGCACCACCCGGATGTTCCAGGGTGCGAGCTCCTGGCGCAGGGCCTCCGTCATCGAGGCGAGAGCACTCTTGGTCGCGGCGAGTGAGCCGACGAACGGCGGCGTGAACCGGGCGCCGATCGACCCGATCATCACGACCCGGCCCTGGGCCCGGCGCAGCAGGGGCAGCAACGCCTGGGTGAGCGCGAGCTGTCCGGTGACGTTGATCTCGAGGATCCGGCGGAAGGTGTCGACACCCGTCAGCTCCAGTGGGCCGAAGACGCCGATGCCGGCATTGTTGACCAGCCCGGTGAGACCGGCCGGGCCGACGTGGCCGGAGACGGTGTCCACGGCGGAGACGATCTGCGCCGGGTCGGTGACATCCAGCAGCAGCGGAGTGATCACTCCGGGACTCCCGGCCTCGGCGGCGGCCTTCTCCAGCGCCGCGCCGTCGGTGGGCCGGCGGACGCCGGCGTAGACGTGCTGGCCGCGGGCGGCCAGGTCGAGTGCGGTGGCCCGTCCGATGCCGGTCGAGGCACCGGTGACCACGACGTGGGGGCGCGTGCAGGTGTTCATGTCTGCTCCTTCGGCAGAATGCGGGACTCGGTGAGGTAGTACTGGACGACGGGACCGACCCATCGGGTCACGTCCCCGGGCTCGGCCCCGGCCAGTGCGGGTAGTTGGACGGCGTACCGCGAGACCGCGAGGCCGACGAGCTGGCTCGCGGCCAGTGCCGCGCGCAGCTCGGGGTGGTCGGCGTGGAGGGTCGCGGCGATCCGGCCGAGCACGCGTTCGGCGAGGAAGTGCCGGAGCAGGGTGGCGGCATGCGCACTGGTCACCGCAGCTCGGATCAGCCCGAGCATCGGACCCGGCCGGTCGACGTCGCCGAGCAGGGTGAGGTAGTAACCGACCAGGCGCTCGCCCGCCGTCTCGGCAGGTCCGTCGACAACGACGGCGAGGGCCCGCTCCGGGTCGATCACCGTCGACGCGACCTCGGTGAAGAGCTGCTCCTTGTCGCCGAAGAACCGGCGGACCAGTGCCGGGTCCACCCCGGCGTCCGCGGCGATCTGCCGGACGCTGGTCGCGTCGTAGCCGGCCGCCGCGAAACACCCGGCCGCCGCCGACACGATCTGCTCCCTGGTGCTCGACGGCCCGGGGCGCCTCCCCGTTCTCGGCATCGGTCCTCCTCTTCGGATGAAGTCCTCGTGTGGGGACTTAATAGAAGTCTCCATCCGGGGACTTACGTTGTCAAGGCGGTAACCCGGGCCACCGACGATCGCGATTCGTGAACGCTGCGGGCGCGGAGTGCTTCTAGGTCGCGGGACCGGAATCGGGTGCACTGGTCCTGGCAGCCACCCGGGCGGTCGACCCGCCGCCCGCTGCCACCCCTCGATCCCAGGAGAGACCATGCCCATCGTCACCGTGCAGCAGGGACCCCGCACCGTCGAGCTCAAGCGAGACCTGATCGCCCGCATCACCGACGCGTTCGTGGACGCCTACAAGATCCCGGCCGACACCGTCCAGGTCTGGATCAACGAGACTCCGACCGACAGCTGGGGTACGGCGGGCAAGCTCATCGCCGACCAGTAGCGGTCCTCCCGGCGCCGTAGCCCCGGACGTCCCCCCGATCCGGGGCTACGGCCGTCATCCGGCCGGTCAGCCGTCCGCGCCCGGCAGGGAGCGGGCGCCCTCCGGCAGCAGGAGAATCGCCCCCACCAGGAAGCCGAGGGCCCCGAGCGAGGTGCCGGCGTTGACCGCCGTCACGCTGAGCGAGTTTCCGGTGGACGGGACGACGTACGCCGCCACCCCGGCGACCATGAAGCACACGCAGCCGAGCAGGTTGACCCCGACAATCCCGGTCTCCAGCGTGCGCCGGGGGCGCCGCAGCAGGCCGCCGGTGACCTCGACGTAGGCGAGGTAGCCGGAGCCGAGGAAGCAGATGGACCCGAGCAGGTCGGGTCGCCAGACGTGCCGGTTGTAGGAGGGCGACGAGACCGCGATCGTCAGCGCCCGCAGGGTCGTGACGTTGAAGAAGACAGTGCCGATGAGCTGGACCCCGCTGGCCCACCAGTCCACCCGTCGCGGCTCCCAGGTGGCGAGCCGGAACCGAGCCTCGTGGGCGGCGCCGGGACCAGCATCGGTGTTGATCGTCTCGAGCCACTGCAACGCCCCCGCGCTGGTGAAGAACAGCGAGCCGACGAAGAAGACGGCGCTGTCGGCCTGCTCGCCGACCAGCCGGAGAAATCCGGGTATCGGCGCGATGAGGAAGCACAGCGAGCCGACCGAAAACAGCACGCCGATCCACCACGACGCCCGGTACGGCGCCCAGAGGGCACCCTCGTGCTCCGACCGGGCCCGGGACAGCCGGGAGGCGTGCTTGCGGTGGGCGCGGGACGACCACTCGACGAGCCGCCCGTCCGGCCGCCGGTAGGACATCCCGACCGTGAACGGCCCGGCGGTTCGCCGCTCGACCGTGGACCACTCCGCGGGCCGAGCCGGGTAGTCGGTCATCTCCCCCATTCTCGCGCCGCTCGCCCGCCGGGGGGTTGCAGGCACGCGCTGCACACCGGCGGTAGCGTGCCGGGCATGCCGACCTGCCCGCCGGAGTGACCGTGGCCGTCCGCCTCACCATCGGCCTCGCCCTGACGGTGCTCGCCTTCGCCGTGGCCGGCCGGCGCGCCTGGTGGCTCTACCGGCTGATCCGCTCCGGCCAGCCGCAGCACGGCCGGACCGACGACCTGCCGGGCCGGCTGCGGGCCCAGGTGGAGGAGGTCTTCGGCCAGGAGCGGCTGCTGAAGTGGTCGGTCCCCGGGGCGGCGCACTTCTTCACCTTCTGGGGCTTCGTGATCCTCTTCTTCACGATCGTCGAGGCCTACGGCGCGCTGTTCAGCCGGGACTTCGCCTTCTGGTGGTTCGGCCGGGGCCGGGCGCTGGGCTTCCTCGAGGACTTCTTCGCGGTCGCAGTCCTGATCGCCATCGCGGTCTTCGCGACCATCCGGGTGCGGCAGGCGCCGGACCGGCGGCACCGGGAGTCCCGCTTCTACGGCTCGCACACCCGGGCCGCCTGGGGCGTCCTCGCGATGATCACCGCGGTGATCGTGACCCTGCTGATCTACCGCGGCGCGCAGATCGACACCGGGCACTTCCCCTACGGCCGGAGCCGCTGGCCGTTCGCCTCCTGGCTGGTCGGCAAGGCGTTGCACCCCCTGGGCACCACGGTCAACGGCGTCCTGGAGACGACGTTCATCCTCGGCCAGATCGCGGTGATCCTCGGGTTCCTGGTCTTCGTCGTCTACTCCAAGCACCTGCACATCGGCATCGCGCCGCTCAACGTCAGCACCAAGCGGCTGCCGGACGCGCTCGGCCCGCTGCTGCCGATGGAGTCCAAGGGCGAGCCGATCGACTTCGAGGACCCCAGCGAGGACGACGTCTTCGGCCGCGGTGCGGTCGAGGACTTCACCTGGAAGGGGATGCTGGACTTCGCGACCTGCACCGAGTGCGGCCGCTGCCAGAGCCAGTGCCCGGCCTGGAACACCGGCAAGCCGCTGTCCCCCAAGCTCGTGATCATGGACCTGCGCGACCACCTCTTCGCGAAGGCGCCGTACCTGCTGGACGAGAAGCCGCGGCCGGAAGAGGGCTCGGTCGAGATCACCGCCGATGGGGCGCCGCACGTCCCCGAGTCCGGCTTCGCCCGGGTCACCGGCTCCGGGCCCGAGCAGGCCGTCCGCCCGCTCGTCGGCACCGCCGAGGAGGGCGGGGTCATCGACCCGGACGTGCTCTGGTCGTGCACCACCTGCGGCGCCTGCGTCGAGCAGTGCCCGGTCGACATCGAACACGTCGACCACATCGTCGACATGCGCCGCTACCAGGTGCTGATCGAGTCGTCGTTCCCGTCCGAGGCCGGGGTGATGCTGAAGAACCTGGAGAACAAGGGCAACCCGTGGGGGATGAACGCCACCGCCCGCGAGGAGTGGACCGCGGGACTGTCCTTCGACGTACGCCGGGTCGAGGGCGAGATCCCCGACGACGTGGACTACCTCTTCTGGGTCGGCTGCGCCGGGGCGCTCGAGGACCGGGCGAAGCGGACCACCCGGGCGGTCGCCGAGCTGCTGCACACCGCGGGCGTCGAGTTCGCCATCCTCGGCGCCGCCGAGAGCTGCACCGGAGACCCCGCGCGCCGGCTGGGCAACGAGTTCGTCTTCCAGATGCTGGCCCAGCAGAACGTCGAGACGCTCGACGCGGCCAAGCCCAAGGCGATCGTCGCGACCTGCCCGCACTGCTTCAACACCATCGCCAACGAATACCCGCAGCTCGGCGGAAACTACGACGTCGTCCACCACACCCAGCTGCTCGCCCGGCTCGTCGAGGAGGGCCGGCTCACCCCGGTGCAGCCGGTCGACGCGTCGGTGACCTACCACGACCCCTGCTACCTCGGCCGGCACAACAAGGTCTACACACCGCCGCGCGACGTCCTCGCCGGGATCCCCGGGTTGTCCAGCCAGGAGATGCACCGGTGCAAGGAGCGCGGCTTCTGCTGCGGGGCCGGCGGGGCGCGGATGTGGATGGAGGAGCGCATCGGCAAGCGGATCAACGTCGAGCGCGTGGACGAGGCGCTCGGCCTCGACCCGGACGTCGTGTCGACCGCGTGCCCGTACTGCCTGGTGATGCTCTCCGACGCGGTCACGGCCAAGCAGGCGTCCGGCGAGGCCCGCGAGGGCGTCGAGGTGCTCGACGTGGCGCAGTTGCTGCATCGGTCCATGCGAGCGCCTGAGGCCTAAGTGTTACCGCCGTACACCGAAGTCGATGACAGACTGAGCCGGTGAGCATGCCCACCGGCCGGGGTCGAGGTCGAGACCCCGAGCTGGTCGCGGCGAACAAGCGCCGCCAGCGATCCATCGACCGCGACATCGGCAACGAGCAGGCCCTGGCCCGGGACGACCAGCCGCGATACCGCCGGCCCACGATCTGGCTGCTGGTCTTCCTCGTCCTGCTGGCGGTCGCCGGCGGCATCCAGACGCTGCGGCACCACGGCGGCGGGCCGCCGATCGCCCGCAACTGCACCAGGCCCGCGCTGGCCCTCGAGGCCAGCACGGTGACGCCGCACGGCAAGCTCGACTGGAGCGCGACCGGACCGTCGTCGGGCCGCTACGTCCTGGTCCTCAACGGAACGCCGACCGGTTCGGCGGACGCCGGCAACGTGCCGGTCCGCGGCGGCCAGGCCCTGTCCCCGGTCTTCCGGATGGCCGACTGCCTGGTGCACAGCACCTTCACCGCGCCGAACGCGATCGGGACCTACCAGATCCGCCTCTACCGGCGCACCGCGGCGGGCTACACCCTGGTGTCGAAGGGGCCGCTCACCGTCGCCGGCACCTGACCTCCGGGCTCAGTCGGCGGGTCAGCGGGTCAGCGGGTCGGCCAGCGGCGGAAGTTCTGCCAGGACCGGGACGGGGTGGGGCCGCGCTGGCCCTGGTAGCGGGAGCCGTAGACCTCCGACCCGTAGGCGTGCTCGGCCGGGCTGGACAGCCGGAAGAGGCACAGCTGACCGATCTTCATCCCGGGCCACAGGATGATCGGCAGGTTGGCCACGTTGGACAGCTCGAGGGTGATGTGCCCGGTGAACCCGGGGTCGATGAAACCGGCGGTGGAGTGGGTGAGCAGGCCCAGCCGTCCCAGGGAGGACTTGCCCTCCAGCCGGCCGGCCAGCATGTCCGGCAGGGTCACGACCTCCAGCGTCGAGCCGAGCACGAACTCCCCCGGGTGGAGGACGAACGGGTCGTCGTCCTTGGGCTCCACCAGCGCGGTGAGGTCGTCCTGCTGCAGCGCCGGGTCGATGTGGGTGTAGCGCTGGTTGTTGAACACCCGGAAGTAGCGGTCGAGGCGCACGTCGATGCTCGACGGCTGGATCAGGTCGGCGTCGTACGGCGCGAGGACCACCCGTCCAGCGGCCACCTCGGCCTTGATATCCCGGTCGGAGAGGAGCATGCGCGGCAGGTTAGCGTGCCTGATGGACCGCTTCACCGATGGCCGGGTGCCGCCGTCGCCGATCGGGCCGCTCTTCGCCGCGGAAGCCCGGTGGCAGCGATGGCTGGAGGTGGAGGCGGCGCTCGCGGTGGCCGAGGCGGACCTCGGCGTCGTACCGCCCACGGCAGCTGAGGCCATCGTCGCGGCGGTCACGAGTGATCGGCTCGATCTGGACCGGGTTCGCGCCGGCATCGCCGCGACCAGTCATCCGTTGATGCCGCTCGTCCAGGAGCTGAGCAGGGTGGTCGGCGACCCGCACGGCGGCTGGGTGCACTGGGGCGCGACGACGCAGAACATCACGCACACCGGTGACGTGCTGGTGCTGCGTGACGCGCACCGGGCGTTGCTGGGCATGATCGGTGACCTGCTGCGGGGTATGGGTGCCCTCGCCGAGCGCGGCGCCGGACTGGCGATGGCCGGACGTACCCACGGGCAGCAGGCGGTCCCGATCACGTTCGGGTTCAAGGTCGCGGGGTGGATCGACGAATTCGGCCGACACATGGAGCGGCTGCGCGAAGCCGAGCCGCGGGTCTTCACGGCGATGCTCGGCGGCGCCGCCGGGAGCTTCGCGTCGCTGGGTGAGGTCGGTCCGGCGGTGCAGGCGCACCTGGCCGAACGCCTCGGGCTCACGCCCATGCCGGTGCCCAGCCGCGCCATGAGCGACGGCCTGGCCGAATACGTGTGCATCCTCGGGTTGGTCGCCGGCAGCGGGGCGCGCATCGCGGGCGACATCTATGCCTTGATGAAGACGGAGATCGGTGAGGTCGCCGAGCCGGCCCCGGAGGGCACGGTCGGCAGCTCGACGATGCCGCACAAACGCAATCCGCAACTCGCCGACGACTGCCTGGCGATCTCGGCGGAGATCCGCGCGGCAGTGCCGCTGGCTCTGGAGGGCATGCTCCGTGACCACGAGGTCGACGGTGCGCATTCGGACATGACCGACGCCGCGATCCAGCGATCATGCATCGCGGCCAGCGACCTGCTCACCAGGCTGATCGTCATCGTCAGCGGTCTCGAGCTGGACCCGGCCCGCATGCGGTCGAACCTCGACCTGAGCGGGGGTCTGATCTCGTCCGAGCGGGTCATGCTCGCCCTCGGGGAGTCCGTCGGCCGCCAACGTGCGCACCACATCGTCCACGACGCGGCCCGCATCGCGGCGACCTCGGATGCCACGTTCGCCGAGGCGCTGCTCGCCGATCCGCTGGTGTCCGAGCATTTCGACCGAGCCGCGATCACTCACCTGCTCGACCCCGTTCAGTACGTCGGCCTGTCGGAGCAGATCGCCCGCGCCGGCGCCGATCGCGCGGCCGATCTCGCCGCCCGGCTGCCGGGCGCTCCGGTCGAGCCGGCACCCGGCGGCTGACCCGGCCATCAAGATCATTCCGCGGCCCGCGAAGGGCCCGCAAGCCCCGGATCTCCGGGCCCTCGTGTAACCTCCTTCGAGGTCTGCGGGTGTAGTTCAATGGCAGAACATCAGCTTCCCAAGCTGATAGTGCGGGTTCGATTCCCGTCACCCGCTCCACACCCAGACAGCCCTCTGACCAGCCAAAACGGGCGCCGTCCCCGGCCCTGAGGCGGCGCCGGTTGCGGAGCTTCTCGCACAAGACACCAACCTCAACTTCGAAGAAGTCCGCGGCGTCTGGGCACTCCGGGACCGCATCACCGGCGAGCTGCAATTCTCCGGACAGGATGAGGACCCGCCGTCCTTACACGATGTCGCCTACCTTGCGCGGCTGCCTCGTCCCGACGGGCTCTGATCCGACAACAGATCCGCGACACATGTCCGCCAACTGATGTGCGACAGGCTAGAGGCTGGGCAACACCTCGGACGCCGGCCAACGCACGCACATGCCGATGAGCGGGGCTCAAGTCTGGATGGCCAGGGCGAGGAGGGTATCGACCGCAGTTTCGAGCGGGCGGGTACTCCGTTGCGCCTGGGCGAGCAGAAGCCCTCCTTGGAGGGTGGCGAGCAGGGTGGTGGCGAGGTCGTCCGGGTCGATGTCGGACGGGAGCTTCCCGTCGGCATGTAGGGATCGCAGTCCATCGCTGATGGCGGCTGCCCACTGATCGAACCCGGCCGCGATGAGGGCTCGGGCCTCGGGGTCGCTCTCGGCCAGTTGGCCACCGAGCGAACCAAGTGCGCAGCCGCCCTTTCCCTTGGGTGCTCCTCACCCCAGTGACCACCATCTTCCGCCAGGCTTCGACTCCCTTCGCGCTGCCGAGGGCCTGCCGATTGTGCTTGACGATGGTGTCGGCTTGATAGTCGATGACCGCCTGCACGAGGTCGTTCTTGTCGGGGAAGTAGTGGTAGAGCTGCGAGCCGCTGACGTCCGCTGCCGCCTTGACGTCTTCCAAGGTGGTGCGCTGCGACCCCGCGCTCGTGGATCAAGGCGGCGGCCGCTTCCACTATTCGTGCCCGGGTGCGTTCGCCCTTCGGGGTGAGCCGCGGCCGGATCACTGGTGTCGTTGGCCATGCCACCCATCCTAGCGATTCTGAGTTTGACAGCCCAGTCCGGCTGAGGTCAGAGTGAGTCGTGCAACTCAGTTTGCGCGGGAGGGGGAACACCGCATGTCTGGTGACTGCAAGGACAGGACTGCGCTGGGCGCCGGCTCGACGAGCCGGGAGCGCGACTCGTCAACGGAGCACCGGCCCCGGCGATCGGAGCACGAGCCGTCCCACCTGACTAGGCCCACAGAAGATGCGAGGGGAATCCCGATGAGCACACTGCCAGGAAAGACGGTGCTGATCACGGGCGCCAACGCCGGGATCGGCAAGGACGTGGCCCGGCAACTCGCGTTACGCCCTGAGATGGCGCGGATCTACCTGGCGTGCCGGAACCGAGAGCGGGCGACAACGGCGAAGGCCGAGCTCGAAGCGACGACCGGCCGGAGCATCTTCGACATCGTTGTCATGGATGTCGCCGATCTGGGTTCGGTCCGCGCCGGCCTGGCGGGCATCGACGGATCCGTCGACGCGCTGGTCATGAACGCTGGTGTCATTGGCCCGCAGTCGATGGACTTGACCGCTGACGGGGTCACCACCGTGTTCGCGACGAACGTTCTTGGCCACGTCGTCCTCCTCGAAGGGCTCCTGGCCGAGGATCGGCTTGGCGAGGTTGCGGTCCTCGTCGGAAGTGAAGCAGCCGGGGAGTTCCGAAGTTGCGGATGAAACGGCCGTCCTTTGTCTCAACCTCTGCCGATGAACTCGCCACCGTCATCGACGGCAGCTACTTCGCCGGCGGAAAAGCTGACTTCAATCTGGCCTTCGGGCAGGCCAAGTACATCGGGGCCCTGTGGATGGCCTACCTGGCCCGCCAACACCCCGACCGCCGCTTCATCACCGTGAGCCCCGGCGCCACCACCGGCACCCAAGCCTCCACCGGCCTTGCCCTACCGCTGCGTGTCGCGGCCAAGTACGTCATGCCCGCCCTAGGGATCTCCCACAGCCTCGACGCGGGCGCAAGACGACTGGTCGACGGTGTCACCGACCCGACCCTGTCTAGCGGCGTGTTCTACGCCAGCGCGGCCAACAAGTTGAACGGTCCCTTGGTCAACCAAGCGGACATCTTCCCCGATCTGGCCAACCCGTCCTTTCAGGACCACGCCAACGAGGCCATCCACCGATACCTGACCTGAGAACCCACCCCGCATCTGCCGCGCAACGGCCCGACCGGATCTGCCGCGATCTATGCTCTCGGCTGTCGCAGATCACCTGGCGGATGAGTGTCGCGCATCACCCGACGGAGGACACAGGTGACCCGGGCCGCTTGGTGAGGACTATCTTCACTCCGTCAAGGCGGCCTTCGGCCGCGGCTGCGGGCGGCGCTGGCGCGCCGTCCTCGCCACGTCCCGAAACCTGGGCCATCAGAGGACGCAGTCGTGCCACACACGTGCCACACCGTCACGGAAACCAGATGCACTCGCCGCCACTCCCGAATATGCCGCACCGCCGATGTGGTGCGAGACTTGGTACGTGTGCGACAAATCAACACCGTTCGTCACGAGCCGGCTACCGATCCGGCGCTGCTGAGGACGCTGGCGGCCGCTGGTCTGCCGGCAACCGGGCGCTTTCTTCCGAAGGCCGGCTGGGTTAGCCGCGCGTGGATCGGCGACGAATACGTCGCACGACTGAACACCGACGAACGGCACCGCGACGCGTATCGCCACGAGGCTGCAGTCGTCGAACTGCTTGCCGGCAGCGAGGTCCCACACGCTCGACACCTCGCCCACGGCGACGGCCCGGACGGGCCGTGGTACGTCTCCGAACGCCTGCCCGGCCGAACCCTCTACGAGGCATGGCCGACGGCGGACTCATCGACGCGCCAAGCAATGATCGAAAGTCTCGGCGCTGCGTTGCGCGCTCTGCACCGGATTCCTGTCCCGGCGGGCCTGCTGCCGCCCTGGCTGGCCGACGCGCTCGCCGGGAAGAAGCCGTGGGCTGCGTTCCATCCACCCGTGGTGAGTGCGGCGCTCCAGCTGGTCGAGGATGCCCGGCGACTGCCCGGCCAGGACGCGCGCCTGCTCGCCGACGTCACTGATTGGATCCAGGAGCGGTTGGTGTTGTTCGCCGCCGACGAACCCGTCCTCGTCCATGGTGATTTACATGGATCCAACCTGATCGTCGACCAAGGACGCGTCACCGGTCTTATCGATTTCGCCGAGGCGTTGGCTCAGCCGGCGGATGTCGAGCTCGATAATATCCTGCACTGGTGCGCGAAGGCGCGAGCGTTCCCACCCGTACCCGGCGAACAGGGGCTCGACGAGACCACACTCACCGGGGTCCCCGGATGGCTGCACGGCGCGTATCCGGAACTGTTCGAACGCGAGCATCTGCGTGAGCGGTTGAACGTCTACGACATGTACGGGGAGCTCGCGCAATACGCACACCACCCCCAGCCTGACGAACGCCAAGCCGCACAAGACCGCATCGCTCGCCTGCTTACCGGCCATAACTATCTAGATGGACTCGTCTGGTAGGTCGTCGTCCTTCGCGGCCTGCACGGAACGTCGTGACCGGGTCATCAGCCCATCCCAGAAAGTTGGGATGGACCGGCGGGCGACCATCTTGCATCGTATGGGCACCAGGCCGGTACGGAAGGAATCCATACGATGACCGCCACCATCGAGACCACCACTCTCGCTACGGAGATCGACATCAACATCGAGTTCGCGGCAACCACGGACCCGCGATGAGCACGATCAGACTGGACATGACGATCTCGCTCGACGGCTACGTCGCCGGCCCGCGGGACAGCGTCGACACCCCGATGGGTGTCGACGGGTTCCGGCTGTTCAACTGGCTCGACCGGCGCAGCGATCCCGGCCCGAGTGGCGAGGTGACCGCCGAGGGGAACGCGACCCGGGCGTTGATCTCGGGACGCCGGACCTACGAGCACGCCGCCCCGGTGGAACGGCGATCACCACGACGGCGTGCCGATCTTCGTACTCACCCATAGCGTGCCGGACGATCCGCCGCCGGGCAGCGTCCGCTACGTCACCGACGTGCTCGACTGCGCTTCACTGGCCCGGGAAGCGGCCGGCGACGGGGCCGCGATGGTGCACGGCGCCGGCGCGGGGCAGGCGCTGCTGCAGGCCGGGCAGATCGACGAACTGGAACTGCATGTCGTACCCGTGCTGCTCGGTCAGGGCCGGCGGCTCTTCGACAACCTGCCGCCCGACCGCGTCGAGCTCGAGCTCGTCCGCTGCCTCAACACCCCTGATTTGCCGCTCGCGCAACGGGTGATGCACCTGCGCTACCGGGTCCGGTCCGGCGCATGAAGACGCTGCACGCGGCCTACCGTGTCACCGACCTGACCGCCGCGCTCGGGTTCTACGAGACGCTCGGGTACGAAGTGGTCGGCCGGGTCGACCTCGACGGCGGCGCGAGTCTCACCATGCTCAAGTTCCCGACCGAGGAGTTCGTGTCGTTGGAGTTGGTGCACCGGCCGACCGACGAGCCGGTCGATCTCGGCACCGGGTTCAGCCATCTCCCCGTACAGGTGGACGACCTCGCCGGGACGGTCGAGTCGCTTTCGCGGGCGGGTCTGCAGCTCGGCCCGATCGAAGAGCCGGGCGGCGCCGACGGCCCGCGCACCTCGTTCCTGACCGATCCCGACGGCTACCGGATCGAGTTGGTGCAGTGGCCGCCCGGACACCCCGACGGACTGACCCGGGCCGACTGGTCCTGATCGCGACGTCGGCGGCCTTCCGATCAAGCCTGGGCCGGTACGTCGCTCCCGCCCGCACCAAAATGGGTCGTCCCCCGGGCGCCGGGTGGCTAGGCTTCGCCGCTGACCGGCTGCCGGAGGAGGGTCGATGGCGCGTCGTAGAGAACCCGAGGAATTGGCCCGCGCGGCTCTCTCGGCGTACGACCTGTCGCCCGAGACCCGCCTGACGCTGCTGGCTTCCGGCCTCGGGACGACGTTCCACGTGCTCACCGCTGACCAGCGGTACGTGCTGCGGGTACACCGACCGGGCTACCGGACCTCAGCCAACACTCGGGCTGAACTGGCCTATCTCCGCGATATCCGGGCGGTCATGGTCGGCGCGGATGTCGACGTACCGGAGCCGGTTCCGACTCGGGACGGCGACCTGGTGGTCGAAGTGTCGGACGATCAGCACTGCGATCTGCTCACCTGGGTGAATGGTGAGGTCCGGCGGGTCGGGGACGGCATCGATGCGGAGGCGGTACGGCAACTCGGGCGCGCTCTGGCCCTCATGCACAACGCGGCCGACGATATCGGCGCTCCACGCGACCTGCCCCGCTGGGATGCGGACGGAATGTTCACGGCCGCAGCATCTCCGTTCCGGCCGTTGATGGACATCGACGAGATCCTGTCCACAGCCGACCGTGCGAGCTTCGACGATATCGCCGACCGTACGCGCGAGATATTCGCCGAACTCGGCACAGGATTTGGGATCATCCACTTCGACTACATTCTCGGCAACATTCACCTGTCCCGGAACGGGGGCGGCTGGCGGGTCGGTGTCTTTGATTTTGAAGACTGCGGACTCGGCTCGTACCTGTACGACCTCTGCCCACTGTTGGGGAATCTCGCGGGATATCCGGCCGGCACGTACAACCCGGATTACCCCCTACTCCGCGACGTACTGCTCCAGGGATATCGCAGCAGCCGACCGTTGCCGGTCGAGTGGGAACGTCATCTCCCGGTTCTCATGGCGGCCCGGCACGCCAATCATTGTTTCCTGACCGCCGGGCTCGATGTGTCCCCGACGCCGCGGGAAGACGCCGCCTGGCGGATGGGACTGGCCCGCCTCAGCTTGGAGCTCCCGGTCTAAGAGCGTCAGCTTTGCCCGGCATGAGTCAGTCAGCCAAGGCACGCGGCCGCCGCGACCGCCGCCGGTGAGCTGGTCGGCGCACCGCCGTCGGTCCAGCCGTATGCATGACGGTCGGAAAGTCGGCACCCAGAATCTGACGACTTTCTCGCTGACGTCGGCCAAGCGTCCGCCGTTGGCCTCGATGACCCGGCGCAATGTTCGGGCTCGCGGAAGGCTGGTGGAGTGGCTACTCATGATCAGGAGGGGATTTCCGTGCGACACGCCGAGCGAATCCCCTCTTGATCATGGGCAAGCGGGTGCGGCTCCTCGGGTCAGTTGTACGTGGCCGAGACGTGATAGACGCGGCCGCCCCAGCCGTCCTGGGGGAAGCTGTCGGCCACCCGGACGTACGCGGCCTTGTCCGGACCGAGGTACGGCGTGAGGTCGACTGTGCGATCGGCCTTGTTCGAACCGTCGTGGATCTCCTGGGTCTCGGAGAGCACGGTGGTCCAGTTCTGTCCGTCCGGGCTGACCTGGACCAGGAACTCGTTGTCGATCGTCAGGGTCACCTGCGCCGACGTGGTATCCGAGGGGAACGGGAACCGGTAGATGAAGTAACTGTTGCCGTCGGCGAACCGGTTCTGGACGCCGTTGCTCTGCGAGCTGTCCGGGTCCCAGAGCCACGGGGACTCGGCCGCGGTGCCGGTGTCGAAGTCGATCGTGTGCGCAATCAGGATGTCGGCCGTGGCATCGAAGCGCAGGTTCGGTCCCGCGGTGGCGGTCGCCGTGACCGCGTAGTGCCCGTCCGCAGCGTCCGCCGGCAGTGTCACGGTCAGCGGCACGGACCCTTGCACCGGATCGGCGTTGCCGTGCGGGTGCAGTGTGATCGTCTGATGCGCGGCCGCGACGGACCAGCCGGCAGGCGCCGACGTGGCGAGGTGGACGTCCAGCCGCGTGCCGGTCGGTGCCGTAGCGCTGACGCCCAGGTTCACCGTCAGGTGCGTGGTGCCGCTCGTGGCCGGCATCACGACCGGCTGTGCCGGGGACATCGTCGCCGACAGCGACCGCTGCGGTGCGGGACGCGGGACCGTCGCGATCAACGAACTGAGCGCGCTCGCCTGGGTCCGCCAGTCACGCACATTCGGGTGCTCCGCACCATCCTGGCCGGACCAGCGCTCGCCCAGCCGGTCCGCCGCGTCACGGTCGTTAATCCAGATGCTCGTCGCCTGCTTCTGCACGAACGCCACGTAGCGCGGGTCTTTCGTCGTGTCGGCCGCGTCCATCATGTAGCGCATGAAGATGCCCTTGAACTGCTTACCGTTGTCGTCGCAGGTCTGGTCGAGGGCATCGCACGACTCGGTGAGGATGCCGTTGGACACCAGCTCCGGGGCGGTGATCGCCGCGTCGGCGAGGCGACGGGCCGTTTGAAGCACGGATGGATCATGGGTGGCGCGCCACAGTTCCAGACCGGCGCCGATCGCGAGTCCCTGGTTGTAGCTCCACACGGTCTGGCCGTTGCTCTGGCAGGTATCGGTCAGGCCGTCGTTCACCAGCCCGGAGGAATTGATCATGCCGCTGCCGGTGAACCAGGTCCACGCCTGCTTCGCGCGGGAGAGCCACGTCGTGTCGCCCGGGATCCGGTTGTGCAACTCCGCCGTGAGCCGGATGAACAGGCCGTTCGTAACGGCGTTCTTGTAAGTCTTCTCAGCGTTCCACCAGACCCCGCCACCGCAGGTGGACGGGTCCCAGTAGCCGTCGGCGTACGTTGCGATCTTCGCCGCCATGTCGAGGTACTTGTGGTTGCCCGTGAGGTCGTACGCCTCGACCCAGGTCAGTCCCCACCATTCCGAGTCGTCGATGGCGCGGCTCGTGAAATTGCCGAGCAGCGGGTCGCCGGAAAGCACGCCCGGCGGAAATACGCCCTTGTCCTTCTCGAAGGTGTTGTCCAGCTCCGGGACGTAACGCCGGTCACCGGTGCGTTGCATGTAGTCCCCGATGGTCTGCAGGGCGACCGCAGAATTCCACCAGCTCGAGGGCCACCATGCCTTCACCGGGTCGTATGACTGCATCAGCACGTCGGCAGCCACCCGTGCCCTGGCCAGGTTGGTCGCACCGGTGCTGGAAGACCCGGCCGACGACGTCGCGGATCCGGAGATTGCGGACGCAAGGACCGTCATGGCAGCCACGAGAACCACCAGGATGGCTTGCAGAGGACGCCTTGCAGACAGCCTTGACGCGGGCACAGCTCTCCTTCGACCGGCGCGGGTGCACGTGCTGTCCAGATGTCATCGCCCGGCGGCGACGACCCCGCAACGGGAGGCACGTATGACACTCGGATGCGACACCGTTGTCATTGCGGCGAAAGGTAGGGCTCCGCCTCGTTCCCGTCAAGACTTGGTGTCAGGTGGTCGGGATGAGGCCGACGACACCCTCATCCTCCTGCGCGTTGTGCAGCCGGAGCACCGCGTAGAGGCCGTAGAGCAGGCGCCGTAGCTCGATCACGTCTTCGGCAGTGACATCGGTGTCGCCGGTTCCGGCGAGCAGCCGGCGCAGTCGGCTGATCTGCTGTTCGATCTCCGCGTGGGTGCGGCTCAGCCCCGCGGTGGCGTCCGACCCGCCGAGGACCGTCGCCACCAACGGCACCAGCTGTTGCTCGTCGGCGCGTTCGTGCGGCAGCAGCTCGGATTCGAGTTGTCCCAGCAGCCTGCGGACCGGCGCGAGGTTCGGATCCTGCGTCGTCAGGGAGTCGGCCACGGTGCGGATCTGCTCCACGATGGGCAGGACGGCGTTGTGCTGTGCATGCAGGTCACGGGCGACCGCGACCTCGGCCGACGTCAGTGGACGTACGCGCGACCGAGCGGGGGCGACCGCACGCAGCGCGATCAGGATGGCGAGGACGTCGATTCCCTCCTGGAGCACAGCCCCGACAGCCGGCGCAAGA
The DNA here is from genome assembly GCA_963828605.1 of uncultured Actinomycetota bacterium. Taxonomy (GTDB): domain Bacteria; phylum Actinomycetota; class Actinomycetes; order Mycobacteriales; family QHCD01; genus DASXJE01. The sequence continues at coordinate 67,276 of CAWHER010000003.1, forward strand.
AGCCCGGCCGCCGCGAACCCCATGGCAACGACCGACAACCCCATACCAACGGCGATCGCCTGCAGCGCGATGCCCTTCGAGCGGCGGGAGATGAGGATCGCGTCGGCGAGCGCGGAGATCTTGTCGACGGTCAGCACGACGTCGGCCGCCTCGGAGGACGCGGTCGCGCCGCGCGCCGCGAGTGCGACACCGGCGCCGGCCGCGGCGAGTGCAGGCGCGTCGTTGATGCCGTCGCCCACCATGATGGTCGCGCCGTCGGCCGACTCGCCGACGATGGCGGCGAGCTTGGCGGCCGGGTCGCAGTCGGCCAGCACGGTGTCGACGCCGACGACCCGGCCGACCATGTCCGCAATGTCGGCGCGGTCGCCGGTGACGAGGACGACGCGGCGGACGCCCGCCCTGCGCAGCGCCCGGACCATCCGGGGTGCGTCGGGCCGGATCGGGTCGTGCAGCAGGAACGCTCCGGCCGATCGCTCGTCGACCGCGACGAACACCGTCAGCGAGTCGTCCAGCTCGGCGCGGCGGTTGACCTGACGCGCCCAGGCCGGCAGGTCGTCGTGCAGCACCCAGGAGGCCTTGCCCACCCGGACCCGGCGGCCGTCGACCACCCCCTCCACGCCGTAGCCGTGCACCTCGCGGACCTCGGTCGGCAACTGCAGGGTCATCCCGCGGCTGGTGGCGGCGCCGACGATGGAGCTGGCCAGGACGTGCGGGGACACCTGGTCCAGCGAGGCGGCCAGCCGGAGCAGCTCGTCCGCGCCGACGGCCGCGCCGGCGGTGATCACCCCGGCGAGCTCCGGGCGCCCGAGAGTCACCGTGCCGGTCTTGTCGAACAGCATGATCTCGCCCGCGGCCAGTTGCTCCAGCGCGCCGCCGCCCTTGACCACGACGCCGACCCGCGCCGCCCGCGACACCCCGGACATGATCGCGATCGGGGCGGCGAGCAGCAGCGGACACGGCGTGGCGACGACCAGCACGGCGACCGCCCGGACCGCCTCGCCGCTGGCGACCCAGGCCGCTCCGGCCGCGATCAGCGTGAGGGGCACGAAGAACACCGCGAACCGGTCGGCGGTCCGCACGAACGGTGCGGTGGAGGCCTGGGCCTGCTCGACGAGGCGGATGACGCCGGCGTAGGTGGACTCCGCCGCGGTCGCGGTGGCGAGCAGGTCGAGCGGTTCGCCCGCGTTGACGACCCCCCCGCGTACGTCGTCCCCGGCCGGCCGCTCGAGCGGCAACGCCTCACCGGTCAGCGCGGACTCGTCCAGGACCGCAGCGGACAGCAGCCGCCCGTCGACGGGCACGATCTCGCCGGCACCGACGACCAGCCGGTCTCCGATGACGACCTCTCCAACCGGGATCGCGACGACACCGTCCTCGCCACGGCGCCGGGCGGTGCGGGGTGAGCGCTCGACCAGCAGACTCAGGTCACGCTTCGCTCGAGCCGCTGCCCGCGCCTCCAACAGTTGCCCGCTCGCGAGCATCACCGCGATCATCGCGCCGGCGAACGGCTCGTTCACGAACACCGCGCCAGCCAACGCGAGCAACGCGATGACGTCGACGGTCTGCTGCCGGCGGCGGAGCGCCGCCGCCGTCGAGAACACCGAGTAGGCGAGCCCCACCGCGGTGCCGGCCAGCCAGATCGCGTCCGCGACGCCGTGCGACCCCGAGAGCCAGCACCCGGCGCCGGCGAGCAGCAGCAGCGCCGACAGCCCGAAGAACAGCTGGTGCCGGTGCTCGGAGACCCCCTGCATTACCCCAGTCTCACCCGCGCGGCGCCCGTTTCACAGCGGAAGCCCGCTTGGCGCGGATCCATCCGTCTCAGGGCCGCGGGAAGCCGTAGCCAGGAATGCAGTCCCGAAGGACAATTCCGTCCAGGAGAGCTCGGACAGTTCCTCCTGCATGGCTGCGCGAATCACTTCCCACGGACGGCGCGTGATCCACTGGTCTATGGACGCGAAGGGCCGCACGATTGCCGTCCCGAGCCCCACCAGCCACCGAGGCACGTCGGCGGGAACCTTGAGATCGAGCACGACCCAGCGCCCGCCTCGGGACAGGGCCGCGGCGCCATGGGCGATCACCTCCGCGCACCCGGGCACCTGCGTCAGCGCATACGTGGAAAGGATCGCGTCGGCCTCGGTGGGGAAGTCGAAGTCAGCCGCGTCGGCTTGCACGAGGCTGATGTTGCGCCAGCCGTTCGCTGCTATCCGATCCTCGGCCCGGGCGAGCATCGCGTCGGTCAGATCGACGCCGACGATCTGTCCGCCGGGACCGATGATCTCCGCGATAAGCGGGAAATTCAGACCTGTGCCGCAGGCAACGTCGACCACTCTGTCACCCGGGCGGAGGTCGAGCGCCTGTATGGCCCGCAGGCGTTGTGCCCGCTCGGGGTAGCCGGGTACGGGGCTGAACCGGGAGGTGATGTCGTAGTGCTTCGCCTTCTTGCGGTAAACCTCGATCAAGTGCTCGCGCGTGCGATCGATCTGGCTCACGGGGCACTCCTCGACCTCGGCCGTGTCGCGGGAGAACCGCGCACCACCACTTGTCCAAGGATCCGAGCAGACCGGCGCCGTAAACACAATACCCACGCGTGTGCCCCGTGGACCGCGACGATCAGCATTATCAGGAAGACCAGCCCCAGCAACGCGGCCGCCATGGCCGATCCGACGAGCGCGCGGGACGCTGCAATGAGGATCCTGGGCCACCGTCCGCGGTGCGCCCCGCTGCGCTACCCGGTCGGCACGACCGGGCGGAGGCCGTGGTCGTTGGTGTCTCGGGAGTGGGGTGGGTAGCACAGCCGTTGTGCGCCGCGACTGGTGTACGCCGGGGAGAGCCATGCCCCGCCGCGTAGCGATCGGCACGGGAGGCCCCCGCCGGGCCCGACCGGGCCCGGCGGGTTTCGATCGGGGCTGTCTGCGTAGTAGTCGCGGTCGTACCAGTCGGCGCACCACTCCCGCACCTGGCCGGCGAGCCCGCGCACACCGCACCAGCTCCGGTCATCCGGATATCGGCTCGCCGGAGTGGGGCCGTCGAGTTGTGCGACGTGGTCACTGAGCCAGCACGGCCGGTCGAAGCTGCCGTCGGGCCGGCGGGTCGAGCCTCCGCTGAGCCAGTGGCGCCACTGGTCGTTGTCGGTGAAGGACCGGCCGGCCGTCTCCTCGCCGGAACGGCAGACGTCCGGTCTCCACTCACTGCCCCACGGGAAGACAGCCCCCGATGGTCCCCGCGCGGCGTACTCCCACTCGGCCTCGGTCGGGAGCCGCGCGCCGGCCCAGGTGCAGTAGGCGGTTGCGTCGTCCCAGCTGACCGAGCTGACCGGCAGGTCCTCGCTGCCGACGACCGGTACGCCATCCTGCCAGGCACTGTTCCACGGGCCGTGGACATCACTGTCGACGGGCGCGGGATGATCGGTGGCGAGCATGAACCGGTGGAACTGGCCGATCGTCACCGGATCGCGGTACATCCAGATGCCGTCGACCTCCACCTCGTGCGGGAGCAACTCGCCGATCCAGTCGGTACCGCCGACCTGCGCGTCGATCCATCGATGGTCCCAGCCGTATCGGTCCCACAGCTGCAGCACGGCTCCCCGATCCGAACCCATGACGAACGACCCGTGGGGAACGAGGGCCATCGGAGCCCCATCGACGGCGTTGACGGCCGTGGGGCCCGAGGCTGCAGCCACGGTCAGGAGGTGGCCGCCTTCACCAGCTCGACGACCTTCTTCTCCACCGTCGGGCTCCACCCCGCGAGTGCGAAGGTCACCGGCCACAGGTCACCGTCGTCGAGGTTCGCCGCGTCCTGGAAGCCGATGGTCGAGTACCGGTAGTTGAACTTGCCCGCGTTCTGGAAGAAGACGACGACCTTGCCGTCCGCGTTCGCGTAGGCGGGCATTCCGTACCACGTCTTGGGCGACAACATCGGGGCGGTCGCCGTCACCGTCACATGCACCCGCTCGGCGAGCGCCCGATCCTCCGGTGCCATCTCGGCGATGCTGTCGATGACCTGTTGCAGACCGTCGGCCTTCTTGGCTCCCTTCTTACCCTCGGCCCTCAGCTCGGCGGCGCGCTTCTTCATCGCGGCATGTTCCTGGGCGCTGAAGCCGCCGGATCCGTTATTGGTCTTCGTCGCAGGCATGGTTTGCTTCCTTCCGATCAGGGGCTCGACCCAGCGGGCCGGACGGTCAGGCGGACGAGTCGTTGAGGGACTCACTCAGCGAACGCGCCTCCCACGTGAACCCGTCCGGGTCGGTGAAGGGGCCGGCGTCGCTTCCGATGGCGATCCGATGGGACCCGGTCCCGTCCGGGGGGACGCCGGCGTCCTTGGCAGCCGCGCGTCGCCCGTAGAGCGCCAGCTTGACGGGCGAGTCCGGGGTGGCGAACTCGACGTACTTGCTGCCGAAGCTCTTTCCCACGCGCAGACCCTTGTCGGCGTAGAACTGCTTCGTCGCCTTCACGTCCGTGACGCCGAGCAGCAGCACCATCTTGTCGATCTCGCGGGTCGCCGGGCCGGTGTTCTTCTTCGACGACGTCGCGACCTTCCAGATCGTCCCGTCCGGGGCCTGGACGACCCCGCCATAGCCCCAGAACGACTTCGCCACCGGTTTCAGGATCGTCGCGCCGGCGTCGATAGCGGTACCGACGAGGTTGGCGACGGTGCCCGGCTGGGAAACGACCAGCGATACCGAGAAACCCCGAAATCCGGTCGTCGGTGCCTCCGAGGCGCGGATGGCGAGCCGGGGGCCGAGATCGAAGGCGGTCGCGTAGAAGGCGGCGGCGGCCGAGGGATCGGAAACCTCGAGTGTGACGGACTCGATGGTCGCCATCTCAGTGCACCTCCTGGATACGGACCATGTTGCCCGCGGGATCGCGAACGGCGCAGTCCCGCACGCCGTACGGCTGGTCGGTCGGCTCCTGGACGATGTCGGCGTCGCTGGCCTGCAACCGCTCGAAGGTGCCGTCGAGGTCCTTGGTGGCCAGCAGGACGCTGCCGTAGGTGCCCTTGGCCATCATCTCGGTGATGGTGCGGCGCTCGTCGTCGGTGATGCCGGGGTCGGCGCCCGGCGGGTGCAGGACGATCGACGTGCCGGGCTGGTCGGCGGGGCCGACGGTCAGCCAGCGCATCCCCCGGTAGCCGACGTCGAGCCGGAGCTCGAAGCCGAGGATGTCGCGGTAGAAGGCCAGCGCGGCCTCCGGGTCGTCCTGGGGGAGGAAGCTCGCGTGAATGGTGATGTCCATGTCGGCAACGCTAGGCGCGGCTCGGGACCAGCGCTTCTTGATTCCTGACCGGTCTCGTCACCGATCGGTGTCCGCCCGGCGGTAGTAGTCGATTTTGCCGTCCAGGACCGAGAAGTAGGGCACCGCTGATCGGACGTCGCGGGGTGCGGGTCGGGGTGGGATGGTGACGTTGTCGACGTTCACGTCGCAACGGGAAGGATCCACCATGCGCCCCGACATCGCGCCCGGCGGCACGTTTCCGGACTACGAGCTACCCGACCACACCAACGTCGCCCGGAGACTCAGCGAGCTCCAGGGTGACGATCCCCTCGATCCTCACCCTCGCGCGCGGCCACTACTGCCCGAAGGAGCACCAGCAGCACCTCGAGCTCGCCGCCTTCTATCCGAAGATCGCGGTCGCGTACACCCAGGTCGCCACGATCGCGACCGACGGGCATCACGAGCTCCAGGAGTTCCGCGCCTCGGTCGGCGCCCAGTGGCCATTCCTCGCCGACCCCGGCCGCATCGTCCAGCAGGACCTGGACATCCAGGAATACACCGACCCCGACCACGACCCGATGATTCCGCACACGCTCGTGCTCAAGCCCGGGCTGATCGTCCACAGCATCTACAACGGCTACTGGTTCTGGGGACGACCCTCGATCGGCGACCTCTGGCGTGACCTGCGGGAGGTCACTCGCGAGATCCGTCCCGACTGGGACCTCAGTGCGCCCGGGCTGCGCGACGCCTGGGACTCCGGCGACCACTCGCCCTTCCACGGCTGGAATCGGCAGCCCGGGTAGGCATCGGGACCCGACCGATAGATTGAGCCGGGCCTCGCCCGACTGTCTAGACCCGATTCCGATCCAAGGCGGGCCCCGTCCTGCGGCGGTGGTAGGCCCAGGTCAACGCGAGTAGCGCCGGCCCCCAGAGATTCAACGGTGCATAACAGATGGCGAAGACGGCCGCCCAGGGCGCACTGGCCATCTGGTGCGCCTGCACACCGATCCAGACATCCCAGAATCCCACCGTCCAGATCAGCATCAGCGCAATAGATCCCAGTGCGGCGGGAATGATCGCGGCTCTCGGACGCACGGCACGGCCGCCGATGAACGGCAACCACGCCGGAACCACCTCTCCCCACGGGCGGACCAGTCCGAACGCTGTCAGAGCGACGGCTTCGGACAGGAGACTGATGACCGCGACGTAGACCGCGGGCCAGCCGCGCAGCACCGAAAGGTGGCCGTGGTCATTCAGCATCCCCATCGAGAAACCGAACGCGACGGCAAGGCGCCACAGACCCGACGGCAGAACGAAGAAGGGAACGGTGTGGGCGAGACGTTCGGCCCAGGGCGGTACCGGACGCTCTACCGAAGGCCGGGCCCACTGGGGTCGAAGCGTGCCCGACGCGGTCCTATTCATCGTTCTCCGTCCGTCGCTGCAGGTGCGGCACCCGCGATACCGATTTCTGTTCGCGACATGGAGACGAGACGGCCTTGCCGCCTGTGACATCGAGCGACCCAGGCGATACCCGGTTCCCCTCGTCAGTCCACGGCCGGAACCGACGAGCGGGTGGCCACCGGGCCGCCGTTCGGCACCGTCGACGACGTGGGCACACACTGCGACAGCGCCGGCACGACCTGATCGGCCATCGCGAGCCGGCCCGCCTCGACGGCGCTGCGGGCAAGCACGCCGGCGACCAGGGCCGTCAGGATCGGGGTGGCGCTCTCGGGCACCCGAACCGCGCCGAGCACCGCCGCCCCCAGCACCGGGCTGACACACGCGACCAGCAGCCAGGACACCGTCCGTCGCCGTTGTCCCGCCCCGAACAGCGGGGTGAGGGCGAACCCCTCACTTCCGGCGTGCAGGACGAGGGCGGCGATGACGGGGATCGAGGTCGTCACGGCGAGCGCCGAGCCCTCCAGGGCCCGGTGCAGGCCGATCGCCAGAGCGGCCGCCGCGCCCCCGCCCTCGGGTGCGCCGCATGCGCACCCGCGGCGCAACACGACTCCGGCCGCCGCGAAACTCACGCAGCCGGCCGCTGCGGCGATCAGCCACCCGGCGCCGAAACCGCCTACGTCGCCGCTGATGTCGGGGATCAGGTCACCGAAGACCACGACGAGCAGCAGTCCGGCGACGACGGCCAGCGAGGCCGCCGAGTATCGCGCGCTCCATCGCCCCACCACGGCCCCGGTGACCGTGGCGGCGGCGATAAGCCCGGCGCCGAACCATTCCGCGCCGGTAAGCGAGAGCACCATCATCACTCCGCGAAGTCCGGCATTGCGCGCCGCGCGTCGGCGACGCGGCCCTTGGGTTCCTCCCACTCCTCCTGGCGGCCGAGCGCTGTCAGGTCCAGGACCCCGTAGGCGCCGCCCATCGCCTCGGTGCCCCTGGCGAACGTCGAGTAGGTGTGGAACACCTCGTCGCCGTCGCGGAGGAAGCAGCTGAGGCCCGGCTGCTCACCGGGCTGCTCGAGGACCCAGCCCAGCCCGGCCGCCTGCAGCTCGGCCCGCTCGCGGTAGTTGAACACGACCGGCGCGACCGACTCGTCGAGCGAGACGTGGAAGTCGTAGTTGAAGTCGCTGTCAAAGGACGAGTACCACGCGATGTCCCACCCCTTGAGCTCCTGGTACGCCGCGATCTTCGGATACGGCGCCCGCGAAACCGCCGCGAACGCCGTATCCCGGGCTCGCAGGTGGGTGAGCAGGCCCCCGGACATCTCGTCCATGCCGGCCGAGCAGCTCGGGCAGCCCTGCTCCCAGGCCGGGTCGAACATGAAGTGCTGCAGCACGAGCTGGCGCGAGCCCGCGAACATATCGCGCAGGCCGACCTCGCCGTCGGGCCCCTCGAAGCGGTAGTCCTTCTCGATGCGCACCATCGGCAGCCGCCGGCGGTCGGCGTTGAGCTGATCGCGCATCCGGGTCAGTTCCTTCTCCCGGGCGAGCAGGTCCTTGCGGGCGGCGAGCCACTGCTCGCCAGGGACGACCTCGGGAAGGGTCACGGTTGCCTCCTTGCGTTCCTGCCGGCGCGGTTCGCCGTGGCAGCTATCACTACGACGAACGGCGATGCCCCAGATAGACCGCCATCCGGATTTCCCGTGCCGGACGGGCCAGCTACGCCTGCGGCGGCGGCAGGACGCCGTACCCGTCGTGCCAGTTCCACCACGCATACGGCGCGGTCTGGGGATACCCCTCGGGCGAGTCCTCCCACTCCTCCTGCCGCCCGAGCGCGGTCAGGTCGAGGTAACTCCAGGTGCCCCCCATCGCTTCGTCACCGCGGTAGTTGACGAAGTAGGTGCGGAACACGCGGTCGCCGTCGCGGATGAAGGCGTTCGTGCCGTGCCACTCGTCCACCCCGAAGTCGAGGTCGAACTGGTCGGTCATGGTGTACCAGGGCATCGTCCAGCCCATCCGCGCCTTCACCCGCGCGATGTCCGGCTGCGGTCCGCGCGAGGCGAAGACGAGGGTGGTGTCACGGGCGTTCAGATGGGCGAGGTGGGCAACCTGATCGGCCACCAGCGAACAGCCCGGGCACGCGTGGTCCGGCCAGCCGTTCACGCCGGGCTCGAGGAAGGCGCGGTAGACGATCAGCTGTCGGCGCCCGTCGAACAGGTCGAGCAGTGTCGCCCTACCCTCCGGTCCCTCGAACTCGTACTCCTTCGTCACCGCCAGCCAGGGCATCCGCCGCCGCTCCGCGGCCAGCGCGTCGCGGGCCCGGGTGATCTCCTTCTCCTTCACCAGGAGCTGCTGGCGCGCTGCCTCCCACTCCTGCGGCGTGACGATCGGCGGGGTCTTCATCGTGCTGCTGAGTCGGTTCTCAGTCATGCTGTCCTCCGGTTTCGGCTAGCGGGGTGGTGGTCGGTCCACGAGCACCCCGGTCGAGATGGTCCTTCAATGCGTCGAGCGGGCCGTCCCAGTCGCGGGCCAGCGCGGCCAGGAACTGCTGCGCCACCTGCATCGGCGCGGAGCGCAGCCGGTAACGCACCCGGCGCCGCTCCCCCGGTTCGCCGGTCACCAAGCCGGCGTCGGTCAGCCGGGCCAGGTGTTTGCCGATCGCCTGCCGGGTGATCGGCAGCCCATCAGCCAGATCCGTCGCGGTGGCCGGGCCCCCCGAGGCCAGCGCGGCCAGAATGGCCCGTCGGCTCGGGTCGGCCAGGGCGATGAAGACCTGTTCGGCCACCTCTTCGGTGTCCGGCGACATCGAGGTCAGGCCGCATCGAGGTAGTCGACGAGTTCGCCGAGCTCCCTCGACCACCCCTCGGTGTGGCCGTCGTACTCGGCGCGGTAGTCGTCCTCCGGCAGCTGGGCGAAGCCGGTCTCGACCACGGTCAGCCGGGTGCCCGCGCCGACCGGCTCGAGCGTGAACTCGACATAGGTACGGCGTGGATCGTCCTCAGGCAGCCCGCTGACCTGCCAGGTGAATCCGAACACGGTCGGCCGCTCCACCCGTTCCACCCGCATGGCGACTGCGTACCCGTTGGGCCACGCCATCCGGGCCGATCCGCCTGGACGCAGGTCGATCGCCGCCTCGTCACCGAACCAGGCGGCCAGCCCCTCGGCCGTGGTGAGCGCCGACCAGACCTTGTCCGGCGGGTGGGCGACCTCCAAGGTCCGCTCGATTCGGTCGGGAAAACCCATCGCAACCTCCCACAGATAGCAACCGAACAGTTGCCACTTTATGGCAACCGAGTGGTTGCGTCAACGCCTCCTCGAACGTCTCCTTGCATCCTGTACCGAGGTACGGCTTTACCGTGGACGCGTGACCAGAGATGAAGGTGCGCAGACCGCGGAGTGGGTGCCGCCGACGTGCACGCTGCCGACTGCTGAGCGGCCGTTCCGGGTGGCCGAATTCGACAGGTTGTTCGCGTCGGCCTTGGTCAGCGTGGCGGGCGGCGGCGAACCGGGCAGGTTGCGCCTCGTCCTCGACGACGGGCCCGGCGTTCTGCAGGCCGCGTCCGACCTGGCTGCGCGGGAGAGTGAGTGTTGCTCGTTCTTCACCTTCGGGGTGGGTCGCGCGGGCGACCGGGTGGTGATGGACGTGTCGGTCGACAGCCTGCATGCCGAGGTGCTGTCCGCTCTGGAGCGCCGTGCGCGCGCCGTGCTCGCGCACCGGGGCGCGGCGTGACCACCTCCGCACCGACTTCGGCTGTCGGTGTCGCGACCGCCGTCCTGCGGTCGGGTCAGGTGGCGGCGCAGGCCGGGGTGAACCTGCAGACACTGCGCTACTACGAACGGCGCGGTCTGATCACCGAGCCGGCACGCAGCCTCGGCGGCCATCGGCTCTACCCGGCCGAGACGGTGACGGTGGTGCGGGTCATCAAGGCCCGCGCAGCGGCTCGGGTTCACGCTCAACGAGGTGGCCGGCCTGCTCGACGCCGGTCGGCACCGACACGGCGGCGGGTCGGGCGTGTCGAGCGGTGCCCGGGCCAAGCTCGCCGAGGTCGAGGCGAAGATCGCCGACCTCACGCTGATCCGCGACACGCTGCTGCGCACGATCGAGGCGGGCTGCGACGACCCGATGCGGTGCGCGACCTCGCCGTACTGCCCGATGCCGTTCGAGGAGCTCGGCTCGGGACGTCAGCCGGGAACCACGGCGTAGGCACGGACGGGAAACGTCCCGAACCGCGCGAACCGCGGTGGCGCGGCGGTGAACCGTGCGCCGGCCGGCGGCAGCTGGTCCAGGCCGGTGAGGTGCTCGACGACCGGGATACCCGCGGCGAGCAGTGACTGTGCGCCGGGCGCTCGCCGTGCGGCGTCGACGTCGTCGATGTTGACCGAGTCGATGCCCACCAGCGCGGCTCCGTGGTCGACCAGCCACGCGGCACCGTCGGCGGTGAGGAACGGGCGCGTCCTGGCGCGTAGGCCTCGGTCGCCCCAGCCGGCGTCGCCGCCGGTGTGCAGCAGAACGGCGGCGCCGGTGACGTCGAGGGCGGCCAGCGCGCCGACGCCGACGCCCGGCTCGGCGCTCCCGGTCGTCCGCACCACGACGGCGGGCAGGTCGACGACGCTGGCCAGCGGAAGGGCGGCCAGGTCGAATGCCGTCCGCGGTAGCGGTGGAACGGCGTGTCGAGGTAGGTGCCGGTGTTGCCGACCATGCTCACCCGGTCGATCGCGAACTCCGTGCCCGGCGCGTAGGACTGTCCGGGAGTCCTCCCGGGTCAGATGCGGCGTCACCTCGGGACCCGGGCAGTCCCGGGTACGTCGTCATCCCGGCGCGTGATGACGTGACTCAGCTCGACGATGCGCCGTTCGCCCGCGGGTTGGCCGGCTGACCCGCTCGTGTCGCTGGGGCCGCGATGCGTGCCCTTGTGCGGCTGCTCGATGATGCGCAGTGCGCTGAGCTGCACCCGGTCGACCATCAGCAGGCTCAACGACGCGATGAACAGCTCCGCGACCTCGGCCTCGGACACGCCGGGTCCGCCGACGTCGATGCGGAATCCCGTCGCGGTCATCCCGCCGCCGTTGAGGAAGGTGACGACGGCATCGAACTCGGCGCGGTACTCGGTCATGCGTCGAGACTGCCGCACGACCGGGTGCGGGTGAAAGTCAGTTAGTACGGCGCTTGGATCCCGACCGGACCCGATGCGGGGTGACGAGCTCGTCCGGCCACTCCACGTCGAGGACTCCGCCGGCCGAGGTGCGCGTCCACCGCTCGGTCAGCTCCCGGAGGTCCGCCACGGCGGCCTGGAACTGTGCCGGCGTGAAGGGGAAGGGATCCGCGCGCACCGTCCCCCAGACCGCCCGCGCCCGATCGAGCATTCCTCCGGTGCGGCCGTGCTGCACCGCACCGTGGACCAACGACGCCATCGTCTCGGCGACCGTGATCGTCCGGGCGTGGGTGTTGGTGCGCAACACCTCCTGGGAGCGACGCTTCGGGTCGTGGCGCAGCCGTCCCGACACGACGACCATGCGGTCGAACATCGCTCCCGACGCTGCGCTGCCGAAGACACCGCCGGCTATCCCGAGCGCCCGCTCCGTGGCGATGTGCGCCAGGTCGTGGGGGACCGGCCATCTCCCGCCGGCGCCCGGGAGCGACACCACGACACCGTCGGGCCGGTGGATGTGCACCGAGTACTGCCCGTCCACGCCCCGGTGGAACTGAATCTTCACCCCGTCACCATCGCAAGGTTGCGCGTCGGGGCCAACCCGATATCCGTCGGAAAGTCACACATGATCAAGAGGGGATTCGCTCGGCGTGTCGCACGTAAATCCCCTCTTGATCATGGAGACAGCGCGCGGTGTCTCCCCCCGGACGAGTCCGCGAGGGGTGCCGACGACCGGGACGCGTCGATCGGGTGAGACGCCAGCGACGGCGACCGGAATCCGATGACGGCGACGACCGCGGCGGCCAGCAGGCACATCGCGCCGACGCCGACGGCGAGCTGATAGCCGTGCACGAACGATTGGGCCGCCGGGTGCCGGTACGCCGGACCGAGTGCCCTGGTGACCGCCCCGATGCGTGCGCCGCCGACGTTCTGGGCCTGTGCCGACGCGGCGGCCGACCGGCCGGTCCGGCTGTGCCAGTCGGACACCGCCGCGTTGACCCCGATCGCCCCGAGCACGGCCAGCCCCACCGACGTACCGATCTGGCGGGATGCGTTCAGCATGCCGGAGGCCGCGCCGGACACCCCGGGCGGCACGTCGCGCATGGCCACATGCGTCGTCCCGGGGATGAAGGTCCCGAAGCCGCCGCCGAAGAGGACGTAGCCGATGGCGGTCAGGACGAACGGCGTCGTCGTCGTGACCCGGCTCAACGCGAAGACACCGACTGCGGCGACGAGACACCCGGCGGCGACCACGGCGCGCGCCGGGAAGCGCCGGTCCAGCCGGCCGGCGGCCTGCGCCATGAGCAGGAACGGCGCGTTCATGAACAGCCACGACAGACCGGTGCGCAGCACCGACCAGCCGTTCACGTCCTGGTAGAGCAGGGTCACGTAGAACAGCGCGCCGGTGAGCCCCAGGTAGCTGAGCAGGTAGATCCCCGAGGCACTGACGAAGCTGCGGGCCCGCAGCAGTGCCGGAGGGACCATGGCGTGCCGGGCGTGCCGCTCCCACCCGGCGAACCCGACGAGCAGCGCCGCGCCGACGGCCAGCGGCACCGCCACCGGCCACGATCCCCAGCCGTACGACGCCGACTCGATCAGGCCGAGCGTCACGGCGACCAGGCCCGCGGCACTGGTCACCACGCCGGGAACGTCGAGGCGCCGGGACTGCGGATTGCGCGACTCCCGGACCGCCAGCACCGTGCCGGCGACCCCGACGACGGCGAAGGGGACGTTGACCCAGAAGACCGACGCCCAGCCGAAGTAGGTGAGCAGGATGCCGCCCGCGACCGGTCCCGCGCCGAAGCCCGTCCCTCCGATGGCCGCCCAGATACCGATCGCCCGGGCCCGGGTCGCGGACGGGAACGTCTCGGTGATGATCGACAGCGTCAGTGCCAGCATGGCCGCCCCGCCGACCCCCTGCACACCCCGGAAGGCGATCAGCGCGGCACCGCTCGGCGACAGGGCGCAGGCGATCGACCCGAGCGCGAAGACGGCCATTCCGGTCAGGAACACCAGCCTGCGCCCGTAGCGATCGCCGAGCGCGCCACCGACGGGGACGAGCGCCGCCAGGCTGAGTGAGTAGGCACTGATCACCCATTCCAGATCGCCCGCGCTCAGGTGCATCTCGCGTTGGATCACCGGCAGTGCCACGTTCACGATCGTCAGATCGAGCGAGATCATGAAGGTGGCCACGTACAGGGTCAGCAGCGTCAGCCGCCTGCGCCGTGCCCCGGTCACCTGGTCGCTCATCCGTACTCGCACCATCTCTCCTCGTCGTCGCAGTTCGGCAGGTCCCTACTCATGACCCGGCGGGACGAGGAGATGTGACCGGCGTCCGTCCCCTTCACTAGCCTGTCTGCCATGACCCGCGCGTCGGACGTGCTCGCTCCACGCCTCCGTCGCGCGCTGGGTCAGGCCCTCGGCCCCGATTTCGCCGATGCCGATCCCGTGCTGCGGCCCTCGCAGTTCGCCGACGTACAGGTCAACGCCGCACTCGCCCTGGCCAAGACGGCTCGGCCGGCCGCCGCGGGAGGTCGCCGCCGCCGTCGTTGCGCACCTGGACGTGGCCGACATCTGCACGTCGGTGGAGATCAGCGGGCCGGGATTCATCAACCTCACGCTTCGCGACGACTGGCTCGGCGCCGAGGTCGCAGCGGCGCCTGGCCGACGACCCGCCTGGGCGTGCCGCGCGCCGGCCGCTCGAGCGCATCCCCATCGACTACTCGTCGCCCAACGTCGCCAAGGAGATGCACGTCGGCCACCTGCGCACGACCGTCGTCGGTGACGCCCTGGCCCGGACGCTGGAGCTACTCGGGCACGAGGTGATCCGGCAGAACCACATCGGCGACTGGGGCACGCCGTTCGGCATGCTCATCGAGCACCTGCTCGACGTCGGCGAGGACTCCGCCGAGGCCGGCGCTGCTCGAGTCGGACCCGAACGCCTTCTACCAGGCGGCCCGGCGCAAGTTCGACGCCGACGCCGGCGTTCGCCGCCCGGGCCCGGGCCGCGGGTCGTCGCGCTGCAGGCCGGCGACCCCGAGACGCTGCGCCTCTGGCAGCAGCTGTCGACGCTGTCGAAGCGCTACTTCAACCGCGTCTACCCGACGCTCGGACGTCACTCTCACCGACGCCGACCTGGCCGGGGAGAGCGCCTACAACGCCGAGCTTGCCGGAGCTCTGCGACGAGCTGGAGAGCGCAGGGCATCGCCGTCGATCAGCGACGGCGCGCTGTGCGTCTTCCTCGCCGGCTTCACCGGCCGCGACGGCGCAGCCGCTGCCGCTGATCATCCGCAAGACCGACGGCGGCTACGGCTACGGCACCACCGATCTGGCCACCATCCGCGTACCGCGTCGAGACGCTGCAGGCCGACCGGATCCTCTACGTCGATCGGCGCGCCCCAGCACCTGCACCTGCAGATGGTCTTCGCGACGGCCCGGAAGGCCGGCTGGCTGCCCGACCGACGTCGAGGCCGTGCACGTCCAGATCGGCAACGTGCTCGGCGCCGGACGGCAAGATCCTGCAAGCACCCGCAGCGGCGCGCCGATCCGGCTGATGGCCCTGCTCGACGAAGCGGTGCGAGCGGGCCGCGCGCCGTCCTGGAGCAGGCCCGGCCCGAGCTGGACGACGCCAGCAGCGCAGCGATCGCGCGGCAGGTCGGCATCGGCGCCGTCAAGTACGCCGACCTGTCCGTCGCCGCACGACAGCGAGTACGTCTTCGACTTCGACCGGATGCTCGCCTTGACCGGCAACACCGGGCCCTACCTGCAGTACGCGGCCGCGCGGATCCGCGTCGATCTTCCGCCGGGCTGAGCTCGACCCGGCCGGCGGCTGCACGGACCGGTCCTCGTCGGCGAGCCGGCCGAGCGCGCCCTGGCCGCCGCGCTGATCGACTTCGGGTCGGTGGTGGCGCAGGTCGGCGTCTCGACGCTCGAGCCCGCACCGGCTGTGCGGCTATCTCTTCGACCTGGCCCAGACGTTCACGACGTTCTACGAGCACTGCCCGGTGCTGCAACGCCGCCGACCAGGCCACCCGCGCGTCGCGCCTGGCACTCACCGCGGCCACGCTGCGGATCCTCGCCCGGGGGCTCGACCTCCTCGGCATCGCAGTCCCCCGAGCGGATGTAGGAGCGACCGTCAGCCGCTGAGTTGGACGGAGGTCTTCCCGCGCGCGGTCGCTGCACGGGAGTCGTGTCGGGTCCGGGCGTGCAGCACGACCAACAGTGCCAATGCGGCCACGGCGGCGATACCTTCTGCCCACGCGCTCAGCGTCTTCTCCGTGTACCACGTGTGCTCGTACATGTTGGGGAAGGGCCCGAACGCCCCGACGTTGACGTAGTAGTAGAGCAGGACCGCAAACGTCCCGCCCGCGGTGACCAGGAAAGCGAGCGCCGCGGTATAGCGACGTGGCCGCATCAGCAGGGCGATCGCGGCGACCAGCGCCACGGCGCCCTCGGCGCGGAAGAGGTCGGCCTCGCTCAGGACGCTCGACCTGACCCCGGCGTAGCTGGACGCCACGTGGAAGTGCACGTAGGCGTCGATCGCCAGGCCCGCAACCACGACGACGGTCAACGCCACGCGGATCGCCGACCAGCCTCGAGCACTCATCGATACCCTCCATCCGTCGGTGTTCCTGTGCACACCACGGGGTCAGGCGAGGATCGGTTCAATCCATCGAGAACCGCGGCGAGAGCGCGTAGCGCAGCAGCACCACGTCGTCGATCCGGCGCACCTCGGCGAGCGTCGCCCGACGGTCGGGGTTCCACGGGAACCGGCCGTCGCCGACGAAGCGGCGGGCCGCGGAGTCACCGACGAAGAACGGCGCGACGACCAGGTGCAGTTCGTCGGCGAGGTCGGCGGTCAGGAACTGGGTGTGCACGGTGCCGCCGCCCTCGACCATCAGCCGCCGCACGCCGCGGGCGTAGCAGGTCCTCGCTCATCCAGCGCAGGTCCACCGGCTCGCCGCCGTCGACGACGGTCGCCACCGGCCCGAGCCGGTCGCGGGCCTCGTCCACCGCGGCGCTCGCGCAGTAGACGAGCTTCTCGGTGTCGCCGGCGGTGAAGAAGTTCGCGCAGGCGTCCAGCTCGGCCCGCTCGGTGACGGTGACCTTGATCGGCGACGGCGCAGAGCCCCGGCGCGACGCGCGTCTCGCGCCGTGCCTGCCGGCGCACCAGCAGCCGCGGGTTGTCGTTCCGGACCGTGGCCGCGCCGACGAGGATCGCGTCGCAGGCGGCGCGCACCGCGTCGACGCGGTCGAAGTCGGCGTCGTTGGAGAGCACGCAGCCGCTGTCGCGGTCGCGCCGTCGAGGTAGCCGTCGATCGACATGCCGCAGCTCAGCAGGGTGTACGGACGGTCAGCCACGTGCCGCGCCTTCCTGGCACAGCGTGAGCGGTCGCGGCGCCGGCACCCGCACGGCGGCGGTGCGATGCAACGCGGTCACGAGCACGACCGCGGCTCCGGGCAGGCTGGCGACGAGCGCCAGGACGCCGTACACCGTGGCGGTCGCGACGCCCTGGGCCGCACCGAGCCCGGCCAGGCCGAACGCCCACGCGGCCACGCCCTCACGCGGGCCCCAGCCGCCGATGTTCGTCGGCACGCCCATCGCCAGCAGCACGAGCAGCGCGAGCGGCAGCAGCTGCGGCCGACGAGGCGCGTCGATCCGGCGGTCCGGGCGGCGATCAGGAACGTCGCCGCGTGCCCGGCGACGACCACGGTCGGACGCCAGCGCGACGCCCGGCCAGGCGCGCCGCGCCAGCACCCCGTGGCGGACGTCGGCGGCCGCGGTGCGCAGCGCCCGTGCCCGACGGGACGGTCCGCCCCGCGGCAGCGCCCGGCCGACGAGCGCGACGCGAGGGCGCCGGCGACGGCGACGCGGCGCGACGGTCGGCATGGCCGACCGCACCGGTGACGGCAGCACGAGCAGCACGATCGACCGCCAGCAGCGAGCTGGACGAACTGCCCGGCGGAGCGCTCCCAGGCGACCGCGCGCAGACCGCGGCCCACGTCGCCCGCGTCGCGGCCGTGCCGCACCCCGCGGTGCACGTCGCCGAGCACGCCGCCGGGCAGCGTCGTGTTGAGGAACTGCGAGCGGTAGTAGGCGGCGACCGCCGGCGGGCAGCGGGACGCCGACGCCGAGACCGCGGGCGACCAGGCTCCACCGCCAGGCGCAGCACACCGTGGTCGGCACGCGCGATCGCCGGCGGCCGCCGCCAGCGACCGACGCGTCGACCGTGCGGAGGCCGTCGAGGAACGGGCCGGTGCCGACCCGCCAGACGAGCACGGCGAGGATCGCGGCGCCCGCCAGCAGGCGCGCCCACGGCCACAACCGTCCGGCTCATCCCGCTGTCCGCCCTCCTCGGGGGTGCCGCGTACGGATGGCCCGCCCAGTGCGGCGCTCATCTCAGGTTCGACACGCAGGCCACGGCGCGCCGGTTCACCGGCGATCATGCCGCGACCTCGGTCAGTACGCGGCAGATCCGCTCCGCGGTGGCCGCCCAGCCGGGCAGCGCCCGGCGGCGTTCCCCGGCCGCGTGCCGGAGCCGGCGGCGCAGCTCGGGGTCGCCGAGCCAGCGGCGCAGCGCCGCGGCCAGCGCCGCCGGGTCGTCCGGCGGCACCAGCAGGCCGGGCCGGCTCGCCGTCCGGCGCCCTGCCCGAGGGCCTCCGGCACCCCGCCGACGTCGGTCGCGACGACGGGCAGCCCGCGCGCCAGCGCCTCGGTGACGACCATGCCGTAGGTCTCGGCCCGCGGAGGCGAGCACCAGCAGGTCGGCGGCGGCGTACGCGGCGTCGAGGTCGGCGCCGGTCCGCGGCGCCGGCGAAACGGACCCGGTCGCCGATGCCCTGCGCCGCGAGCCTGGTCCCGGACGCCGGTCGACGAAGTCCGGGTCGCGGTCCAGCGCTGCCGACGCACACGCAGCCGCCACGGCAGGTCGGTCGATCGCGGCCAGCGCGGCGAGCAGCACGTCGTGTCCCTTGTCCGGGGTCACCGCGGCGACGCAGAGCAGCTGCGCCGCCGGCCGGCGTCCCGGGCGCGAGGTCGGCGGCGTCGACGCCGGGCTCGGCGACGTGAACCCGGTCCGGCCGCAGCGCGTACCGGTCGAGCAGCCAGCGCCGGGTCCACGCGCTGGTGGTGACGACCGCCGCGGCCGCCGACGAGCACCGCGCGCTCGCGTGCGCGGACGTCGGCGTCCGCGTCGTCCGGCCCCGTCGCCGAGCGGCATGTGCACCAGGACGACCAGGCGCAGCCGCGCCGCCTCGGGCACCAGCACGTCCGGGACGGTCGAGGCGATCAGCCCGTCGAGCAGCACGACGGCGCCGTCGGGGATCGCGGCGAGCAGACCGGCGAGGCCGGCTCGGCGCCGCGGCGTCCGGGCGGGGCCAGGCGCCCGGGACCGGCGTGCTCGCGCACCGACCAGCCGAGCGCGGCGAGCCCGGCGCAGACCCGGCGGTCGTAGGCGTTGCCGCCGCTCGGCCGCGCCGGGTCGTCGATGCCGTCCGGCACCACGACGTACACCGCGGATCCCGGAGTCACAGTGGTCGCCGAGTCACAGCGGTCCGCTCGTAGCTCGCCCAGGCGACGTGCGACTCGTGCAGGGTGACCGCGATCCCGGCCAGTCCCGGCCGCGCCGTCACCGAGGGCACCGGCGCTGCACCCGCTCGGCGAGCCGGTCGGCGATCACCTGGGCCAGCGCCTCGGTGGATGGTGTTCACGCCGGCGAACGCCGGCTCGTCGTCGAGGTTGCGGTAGCTCAGCTCGCCGACGACGGCGTGCAGCTCCTCGGCGGCCCGCCCGATGTCGACGACGATGCTGTCGGCGTCCAGAGCCGCCCGCCGGAACGTCGCGTCGACGACGTAGGTCGCGCCGTGCAGGCGCTGCGCCGGCCCGAACACCTCGCCGCGGAAGCTGTGGGCGATCATCATGTGGTCGCGGACGGTCACGCTGAACATGTACCTCACTCCCTCGCCGTAGGTGATGGTGTGGCAGAGCGCCGGCAGGCTGCCGGCGGCCAGCCGGGCCATGACGTCGGGCAGCTCGTCGAACCGGGACTCGCCGGTGAGCAGCGCGTCGAAGGCCGGGTCGCGCAGCAGCTCCAGCGCGAGCGCCAGCCGGTCGGCGGTGGTGCGGCTGGCCGCGCCGGGCCGGCGACACCGTGCCGACCTGGCTGGCCCGGATGCCGAGCCGCCGGGAGTGGAACGCCCCGCCGAGCGACAGCGCTGACCTCGGCGTCGCCGTACCAGCTGAGGTCGAGACCGTGCCCTCCGGCGCGAGCAGGTCCAGCGACCGCTGCAGCCCGGCGGACGGTCGCGCTGGCGTGCACGACCAGGTCCCGGCCGTCGGCGGCGTCGGCGGGCAGCGCGAAGTCGACGCCGAGCGCGGCGGCGACCTCGGCCCGGGCGGCGTCGACGTCGACGAGGGTGACCCGGACGCCGGGAAACCGGGCGAGCAGCCGCGCGACGCAGCAGCCGACCATGCCGGCGCCGACGACGGTGACCCGGTCGCCGAGCAGCGGCGCGGCGTCCCACAGCGCGTTGACCGCGGTCTCCACGGTGCCGGCCAGCACCGCCCGCGCCGGCGGCACGCCGTCGGGCACGACGACGACCGCCCTGGCCGGCACCACGTAGGCGGTCTGGTGCGGGTACAGGCAGAAGACGGTGCGGCCGTGCAACTGCCGGCGGGCCGTGCTCGACCACGCCGACGTTGAGGTAGCCGTACTTGACCGGCCCGGGAAAGTCGCCCTCCTGGAACGGCGCGCGCATCGCGGCGTACTGGCTCGGCCGGGACGCCGCCGCGGAACACCAGCGTCTCGGTGCCCCGGCTGACCCCGGAGTGCAGGGTGCGCACGAGGACGTCGTCCGGGCCGGGCTCGGGCAGCGACGACCGGCCGGATCTCCCCGACGCCGGGCTCGCGCAGCCAGAACGCGAGCGCGTCGCTGCCTCACCGGCCGTCACCCTCCGCAGGCCCGACGACTGAACCAGACCCGGTCGCACGATCTCGTACTACTGCCGTACGACACTAGATCACGGAGGAACTGTGCGTACGGTTCGAACCGGTCCGGTGATCGGGCTGATCGCCCAGCTCGCGCTGCTCGCCGCGCTCGCCGCGACCGTCGGCCTCGGACGGGCCGGCTGGGTCGTCGGCCTCGCCTACGGGGTGATCATGAACGCGGTCGCTGGCCCGCGGGTCTCGCCCGCGCACAGCGCCGGCGGGCTGGGACCGGCCGACCGGGTCACGCTCACCCGGGCCACGCTGGTCGGCGGGGTGGCGGCGCTGGTCGCCGACTCCTTCGGCCGGCCCGATCCGGTGCCGGTGCTCGTGGCGCTCGCCGCCGTCGCGCTGGTCCTCGACGCGGTCGACGGCTGGTGGCCCGGCGGACGGCACGGTGTCCGCGCTCGGCGCGCGGTTCGACATGGAGGTCGACGCGTTCCTGATCCTGGTGCTCAGCGTCTACGTCGCACGCTCGACCGGGCGCGTGGGTGCTCGCGATCGGCGCGGCGCGCTACGCGTTCGTCGCTGGCCGGCTGGCTGCTGCCGTGGCTGCGCGGCCGTTGCCGCCGCGCTACTGGCGCAAGGTGGTCGCGGCGATCCAGGGCGTCGTGCTGGCGGTCGCGGCGGCCGAACGTGCTGCCCGGCTCGGCCATCGACGCGGTGCTCGCCGTCGCGCTGGTGCTGCTCGCCGAGTCGTTCGGCCGCGACGTGTGGTGGCTGTGGCGGCACCAGCGTGTCCTGCCTGGAACGGCGCAGGCGGCGCCGACCCGCAGACCGGTCGTCCCTCGACGTCCCGCCACTGCCGAGATCGGGGAGTGAGCCGCGTGCGGGTCCGGGACCGCATTCACCGCCCGGGGGTCCGCCGGGCCATGGCCGGGGTGCTCACCGCCCTGGCCTGCCTGCTCGTCTGGTTCGCCCTGGTCGCCCCGGACGAGGCCGGTCAGCCTCACGCCCAGCGCGTTCCTCCGGATCCCGGTCGAGGGACTGGTCCTCGTCGCCCTGGTCCTCGTCCTGCCGGCAGCGGGCCGCCGGATCGTGGCGGTGCTGGTCGGGGTGGTCCTCGGCCTGCTGGCCGTCCTGAAGATCCTCGACATGGGCTTCTACGCCGCCCTCGACCGGCCGTTCAACCCGGTCATCGACTGGGGCTACTTCGGGTCCGCCGTCGGTGCTGCTGCGCGACTCGATCGGCCGCCCCGGCGCCATCGTCCGTGGTCGCTCGCCGTGCTGCTCGCCGTCGCGCTCCTCGTCCTGATCCCGCTGGCGGTCCTGCGCCTGACCCGGCTGCTCGGCCGGCACCGCACGCCGTCCGACCCGGGCCGTCGCGCGCTCGGGGTCGTCTGGGTCTGCTGCGCGGTGCTCGGCGTGCAGATCGCGCCGGGCGCCCCGGTCGCCTCCACCAGCGCCGCCGCGCCTCGCCTACGACCAGCGCGACGCCTGGTGCGGGCCGAGCATCCAGGACCAGCGGACGTTCGCGCAGGCGGCCACAGATCGATCCCCGCCGCAACACCCCCGCCAGCGACCTGCTGACCGGTCTGCGCGGCAAGGACGTCATCGTCGCTTTCGTCGAGAGCTACGGGCGGGTCGCCGTGCAGGGCTCGTCCTTCTCGCCGCAGGTCGACTCCGTGCTCGACGCCGGGACCAAGCGGCTGCGCGCGGCCGGGTTCTCGTCGCAGCAGCGCGCTTCCTCACGCTCGCCGACCTTCGGCGGCCTCAGCTGGCTGGCCCACTCCACGCTCCAGTCCGGGCTGTGGATCGACAACCAGCAGCGCTACAACCAGCTCGTCGCGAGCAACCGCTTCACCCTCAGCGACGCCTTCAAGCGCGCCGGCTGGCGGACCGTCGGCGACGTGCCGTCCAACTACCGGAACTGGCCGCAGGGGAAGTCGTTCTACCACTACGACCAGCTCTACGACGCCCGCAACGTCGGGTACGCCGGTCCGAAGTTCAGCTACGCGGCGATGCCCGACCAGTACATCTGGTCGGCCTTCCGACAGCGGGAGCTGGCGAAGCCCCACCGCCAGCCGGTGATGGCCGAGATCGACCTCGTGTCGAGCCACACGCCGTGGGCGCCGCTGCCGCACATGGTCGACTGGAACCAGGTCGGCGACGGCTCGATCTTCGACGATCGCCGGCACAAGGCGAGCCACCGGACGTCGTGTCTCGCGACCCCGACCAGGTCCGGGCCGGCTACGGGCGAGTCCATCCAGTACTCGCTGACCGCCCTGATCTCCTTCGTGCAGACCTACCACGACAAGAACCTGGTGCTGGTCGTGCTCGGCGACCACCAGCCGGCCACGATCGTCACCGGGGCCGGCGCGAGCCACGACGTGCCGATCTCGATCATCGCCCACGACCCGGCGGTGATGGACCGGATCTCCGGCTGGGGCTGGCAGGACGGGATGCGACCGGCCGCGAACGCGCCGGTCTGGCCGATGGACGCCTTCCGCGACCGCTTCCTGACCGCCTACGGCCCGCAACATCCCCAGCACTGACCCTGCCTAGGCTCGGGAACCATGGGCGAGACGATGGACGGCGGCCGGTTCTCGAAGGCGGTCCGGCGCGGCGCCACGGTCGAGCGGGCGGCCGCCGGCGGCAACGTCCACGCTCTGCTGCGGCACTTCGAGCGCACCGGGTTCACCCTGGCGCCGAGGTTCCTGGGTACGACGGCGGGCGGAGCGCGCGAGATCCTCAGCTTCATCGACGGCGAGACCGGCTACCCGCCGCTGTCCGAGCACTGCCGGTCGGACGAGGCGCTGGTCAGCGTGGCGGCCGCCGTCCGCGCGATGCATGACGCCACGCAGGGCTTCGCCCCGGCGGCAACCGAGGCGTGGGGCGGCGGATACGACGTCGCCGTCCCGGCGCAGATCGACTGCATCGGTCATCACGACCTCGCGCCGTGGAACATCGTCTTCGCCGGGACGCAGGTCGTCGGCATCATCGACTGGGACGGCGCCCGCCCGTCCAACCGCGCCTGGGATCTGGCGTACGCCGCCCATCAGTTCGTCCCGCTGCATCCGTCCGCCGACCTGGCGGCATGGGGTTGGGACCGCGAGCCGGATCGGGCCGCGCGGCTGCGCCTGCTCACCGACACCTACGGCCTGGGCATGGACCCGGCCGACGTCCTGGATCTCGCAGTGGTCCGCCTGACCTCGATCGGGGCCCACCTCGCCCAGCAGGTCCGCGCCGGCAACCCGGCGTACGCGGTGCACCGCGAGGAAGACCATCCGGCCGGTTACCGGAAGGCGGCCCGGTTCATCCTCGACAACCGCGACGCCTTCCTCGCGTGATCACCGGCGGTGGCGCGGTCACCGCGCCCGGTCGGCGCGCTCCCGGAGCCAGCCCAGCGCCGAGGCACCATTGTCGAGGACCGAGATGTGCCCGTCGTCCGGGAACAGCCGAAGCTCGGCCGTGGGGCAGCGGCCGGCGACCCACGTGCTGTGCGAGCTGGGAATGACCCGGTCCTTGCCGCCGTGCAGGAAGAGGGCGGGCACGGTGACCTGGGCGGGGTCGAATCCCCACGGCCCGACATTGGCCAGGTCGTCATCGATCAGTCCGCCCGGTCCGCCCTTCATCGCCGCGGCGACGACGTCACCGAGCCACGACCACGCACCGGAGAGCGCGGCCAGGTCGGCCGGGGTGAACTCCGGGTCGTACTCGACGCCGGACGCCTCGTGCTTCTCCTTCGCCGCACGGCCCGCGGCGGAGGCCCGCAATGACGCCACCCCGGATGTCGCCATGCCACCGAACCAGTCCAGTCCCTCGGCGCCGTACGGGGCCAGTCCGGCCGCGCTGACCACGCCGAGGACACGGTCGGGCAGCAGCGCCCCGCAGGCCAGCGCGTGCGGACCGCCGCTGGAATGGCCCATGACCGCGAACCGGTCGATGCCCAGGGCGTCTGCGGCCGCCGCGGAGTAGGTCGCCGCTGACGCGAAGTCCCGGCCCGGGCACGGCGTCGATCCGCCGTATCCGGGGCGGTCGTAGGACACCCAGCGGATGCCGAGCCGGGCGGCGGCGGCGAACAACGGCTCGGGAGGCGCGCCGATGTTCGGTGTTCCGTGGTGCCAGAAGACGACCAGGCTGCGGTCCGGGTCGGCGCCCGCGTCGTAGACGTGCAGCGTGCTGCCGTCACCCAGTTCGAGATCGGTCTCCGTCACCATTTCCGCGAGCCTAGTGGCCCGATCGGGACCGCAGCTCGTCGACCGCGACGTACCCGACCTGCAGGGTGCCGCCCGACGTCGTGTCGGGTGTGGGCGTGGTGCAGCCGCAGACACCGTCCGGGAAGCCACCACCGATGGCGAGGTCGAAGATCACCGTGAAGTCGTGGTCGACCGCCGCCGTCCAGGTCGCCGCGGGCACCTGCGACTGGTCGACAGTGAAGATCCGGGCGCCGTCGAGGTACCAGCGGATCTGCTCGTGAGAAGGATCCCGCCGGTCGACGATCGCGGTGTAGGTGTGGAAGCCGGTCTGGCAGCCGGCGCAGGGGAGCAGGCCGCTGCCGATGCCGTTCGGCTCGTTGCACGGGCCGTCGGGATAGACGCCGCAGTGGAACGTCGATGCGACCTGGCTGCGGGCGTTGACGTCTTCGAGAACGTCGATCTCGCCCGCGCCCGGCCAGTCACCCGGGCCGAGCATCCAGAACGCCGGCCAGTAGCCGAGTCCGGCCGCCGGGTCGGGCTGCCGGATCGACGCGCTGACCCGCATCTCACCGCCGGCCGGGGCGCCGAAGAGCCTGCTGGTGCGGATGCGGCCGGACGTCCACGTCCGGTCCGAGCCCAGTGCCCTGATGTCGAGGTGCCCCCGGCCGTCCTGGAACACGTTGGCCGTCGAGTCGGTCGCGGTCTCGATCTCGCCGGTGCCGAAGTTCGCGCCCGGTCCGGTGTCGTAGGTCCACGTGTCGGCGCGGACCCTGCTGCCCGCAGCGCCGTTGAACCGGTCGGCCCAGACCCGGTGCCAACCGCCGGCGCCGGCCGGTGCGGACCCTGCGGCCGCGGACGTCGGGGCCGCCAGCAGGGCCGCCACCACGACCACTGCGCAGGCCACGGCCGGCAGCAGTCCGCGGCGGAGAGTGGGGGGTCGAGAGCGTGGACCGGACATGGCCGCCTTCCTGGTCGCGGTAGGGACGACGGTGCATCCTGCGCCAGGACCGGCCCGGTGGCAAGCAGGGAAGTCCGGCCCTGCCAAATCAGGACGTTCTGCCCTGTGGGCGGATTCCCGCGCTCGCGACGATTGACGTGAGAGCTGAGGAGGCGGCCATGGGAAGCACCCGCACGCCCCGCATCGTCGTCGGAGTCGACGGTTCGGAGCAATCGAAGCAGGCCCTCCGGTGGGCGGCGCAGTTCGCGTCCGTCTCGGGGGCGAGCATCGAGGTCGTCGGCGCGTGGGAGTACCCGCCGTCCTACGGGTGGGCGGCCGTCCCGCTCGAGGAATGGAATCCCACCCGGGACATGGAGAAGGTGCTCACCGCGACGGTCGACGAGGTCTTCGGGCCACAGCGGCCCGATGACCTGGTCATGACCGTCCGGGAAGGCAGCGCAGCCAAGGTACTGCTCGAGGAGAGCAAGGACGCCGCGCTGCTCGTCGTGGGCAGCCGTGGCCATGGTGGTTTCGTCGGCCTGCTGCTCGGCTCGGTCAGCGCCGGTGTCGCCGAGCATGCGACCTGCCCGGTTCTCGTCGTGCACGGCGCGGCGCACCCACTGCTCGCGGCGTGACGAAACGAGCCGACACCGAGTGACCTGCACCATCGATCAGCAAGGAGAAGAAAATGCCCGAGGATAGCGAAATGACCCATGCCGATGTCCTCGTCGGCGTCGACGGTTCCGGTGCCGGGACCATCGCGCTCGACTGGGCGGCGCGTGCGGCCGCAGAGCTCGGGCGGCCGCTGACGGTCTGCCACGTCTCACCGGGCACCCAACAGCTGGCCATCCTCGTCTTCCCAGATCTGGCCAAGGATTTCGCCGAGCGCGGGCAGAAGATCGTCGAAAGGGCCGTTGCCCGGGCGAAGGAAACCCACCCCGGTCTGGCGGTCCAGGTACTCCAGCTCTCCGGGCAGCCGGCGGCCACGCTCCGGGATGCGGCGGGTAAGGATTCCCTCCTCGTCGTCGGCCGGCACGGGACGGAGCGCGTCCGGTCACTCGTCAAGGGATCGGTCACCACCCAGATCGCCGCACATGCTGGCTGCCCGGTCGTCGTCACCAAGGAATCTCCGGCCCCGACCAGCGGCCCGATTGTCGTCGGCGTCGACGACACCCCGCAGATGCCCGCCGCTCTGGAATTCGCGTTCGCCATGGCCTCGGCGACCGGTGCCGAGGTCGTCGCCATCCATGCTGTCGACATTCCCGGCCCGCTCACCGCGCCTAGGACGCCACCCATCGACGAATACATCAAGCGGGCCCGCGTCGCCGCGCAGGAACTGGTCGACGACCAGGTCGCCCCGTGGACCCGCAAGTTCCCCGACGTCCCCGTTCGGCGGGAGGTCCTCGACGGGCCGGCATTCGATTCGCTTGTCGAGGCATCATCGACCGCGCAGCTGGTCGTGGTCGGGTCACGCGGGCGAGGAGGCTTCACCGGCCTGCTCCTGGGATCGACCAGCCGACCCGTCGTGGCCATGGCCGACTGCCCCGTCGCGGTCACCCACTGACCGATGGGGTTCGGCCCCGCCGGCTACGCGACCGGCCGATAGACCTGCAGCGTCGCGCCGCTGTCGTAGCGCACGAGTTCGCTGAGCTCGAGGGGCAGCTTCTCCCGGTCCTGCGGGAAGATGCTCAACCCGCCGCCGATCAGGATCGGGAAAACCATTAGCCGCAGCTCGTCGACGAGACCGTGGGCCAGCAGGGTGCGCACCAGCGTCGCGCTGCCCGCCACCAGGATCGGGCCGCCCTCGTCCGCCTTGAGACCGGCGACGGCGGTGGGTACGTCGCCGGTGAGCGCGGTCGAGTTCCAGCCCAAGTCAGGAAGCGTCGTCGTCACGACGTGCTTGGGCATCGCGTTCATCTTGTCGGCGAACTCACCGTCGCGTTGCGACCAGGCCGCCGAGAACCCCTCGTAGGTGACCCGGCCGAGGAGCAGCGACTCGGCCTCGAGCGTCTCCTGGAGTTTGTAGGCATACAGCTCGGGGACGCCGTACGCCATGGTCCATCCGGCGTGCGGGTGGGTCGGCTCGCCGCCGGGCGCCTCGACCACTCCGTCGAGGGTCATGAACTCGGTCACGATCAGTCTGCGCATGCAGCGATCCTTCCAGCTACCGGAGCACGCTCTCGATGCCGGGGAGGCGGGCGACGAGGCCGGCCAGCGAGGTGCGGTCCACCTCGGGTTCGCCGCCGGCAATGAGGTTGACCATCCCCGGGTCGCCCGCGACCGCCCCGGCGGCGATGCCGTCCATCATCAGCCGGATCCGGCCGGGCACGGCGCGGAGGACCTGTCCTGCGGTGAACCCGCCGTAGGTATCGGCGATCAGCGCAAGGCGCCGTGCCGCCCGGTCCGCGCCGACGTCGCTCCACAGCGGTACGCAGTTCCATGCGATGAAAGCCAGTTCGTTCAGCGGTGTCGTCGGACCGGCCAGATCCCAGTCGAACACCCCGGCCAGGTCGTCCCCGTCGAAGCAGGCGTTGTAGGGGGCGATGTCGTTGTGCCCGATCACGGTCGGATCAGATACCGGGAAGGAACGCCACGGTCCGGGGTGGACGAAGTCCGCGACCGCGGCATGGAGGTCGCGGGTCCAGGTCACGAGCGAGCGGATCTGCGTCTCGGAGAGCGACTCCTGCTCGGGGTCGATGACCCGACCGGGCAGGAAGTCAAGCACCTCGCGGCCCTGCTCGTCGAACCCGCGCACCCGGGGCACGCGCGGAAGCAGCGGCGCGAGATGGTCCAGCAGCGCATGAACCGCCGGTGTCCACCCGCCGACGGGTCGGTGGACCGTGTCGCCGATCTTGACGGCCCCGCCGACGTTGCCGGCGAGCCACTCGTGCTCGTCCGCCACGGTCTCCCTCAGGCGTTCTTGATGAACTCGAGCAGGTCGGCGTTCAGCTCGTCATGATGGCTGGCGAAGATGCCGTGGCCCGCGTCGGGGTATTCCTTGTACTGCGAATGCCGGACCATTTCGGCGGTACGGCGGCCCGTGACCTCGACGGGAGCGGAGAAGTCCGCGGCGCCGTGGACGATCAGGGTCGGCAGCGTGAGCGCCTGGAGCGCGGCCCGATGGTCGGTGTGGAACACCGCGCGCTGGAGTGAGTGGACCGCGTACGGCGCGGTCGCCGCGCACTGGTTGATCGTCCAGTTCACCAGGTACGGCGACACCGCGGCGCCCAGGTGCGTGGCGAAGAAGACCTGCGCCTGGTCGGACAGCCACTTCAGCCGATCGGCCCGGATTGCGGCCAGCAGCGCATCGAACGCCGCCTCGGGGATCCCGGGGTTGTCCTCGGTCAGCTTCAGGAACGGCACCATTCCCGAGATGAGGGCCACCCGGCGCACCCGGCCGCCCTCCCCCTGCTGGGACGCGAGACGGGCCGCGACGGCCGCCCCCATCGAGTGACCCACCAGGGTGATGTCCCGGAGGTCGAGGTGCGAGATGAGCGATCCGAGGTCGTCGGTGAGCGTGTCGAAGTCGTAGCCGGTCGACGGGCGGTCGGAGCGGCCGTGGCCCCGCCAGTCCATCGCGATGCAGCGGTAGCCCTGCTCGAGGAAGAACGGGATCTGGTACTCCCACATGTCGGTGCTGAGCATCGCGCTGGAGGCGAAGACGATCGGCGACCCCGATCCGTAGTCCTCATACGCGAGTCTGGTGCGGTCTGCGGCGTCGAAGAACGGCATCTCACTCTCCCGATAACAACGCTGCGGAACTATATTAGGTCTGACCTAAGTTCGTGTCACACGGCGTTCTGCGGCGAACACCACGGCGGCTAGGGTGACGCGATGAGCGGCGCGAAGATCCTGCGGATGGAGATCGACGGTCACGCGGCCACGGCCGACGGCCTGTTCCATCCGGCGCTCGTGAATTTCGGCCACTTCACGGCGATGCAGGTCAGGAACGGGATGGTTCGTGGCCTCGACCTTCATCTCACGCGGCTCGACACCGCCACCAGAGAACTTTTCGACACCGGGCTGGACGGGAACCGGGTTCGCCGAGCCATCCGTCACTCGCTCGGCGACGATATCGCCGATGCGTCGGTGCGGGCCACCGTATTTCGACCGGTCCCCGGATCCGAGCCGTCCGTGATGGTGACTGTGAGAGAGCCGGGCGGGCCTCCGATCGACCCGCAGCGGCTGCGCCCGGTCGCCTACCTGCGACCCGTCCCCCACGTCAAGCACACCGGGACCTTCGCGCTCATCTATCACGGCCAGCTCGCCGAACGAGCTGGATTCGATGATGCGTTACTGGTCGGTCCCGGTGACGTGGTGTCGGAGACGACGATGGCCAACGTCGGATTCTTCGACGGGTCATCCGTGGTGTGGCCCGATGCACCCGCCCTACGCGGCATCACGATGCAGCTCCTCGACGCGGCGTTGTCCCGGCAGGGCGTTCCGTCGCGGCACGCACCGGTCCGCCTCGCCGACCTGCCGTCCTTCGCGTCGGTGTTCGTGACCAACTCGCTGGGCGTCGCGCGGGTCGCACAGGTCAACGGCGTCGACCTGCGTCAGGACGCCTCCTTCGTGGACACCCTGACCAGCAGCTACGACGGCGTCGGCTGGGACATCATCTAGGCGGTCGCCGCCCGCCCGGCGCCGGATCGCCGGTGCGCCTCGCCGGTCGAGGTGCTGGCGAGGAGGTTCAGCGCGGCTTGTGCCGGGCTCCCGGCGCGGCGGTGTAGATGAGGAGGCGCTGGCCGCTGTCGTCGGGCAGGTGCAGCGCCTGGAACTCGAGCGTGAACTCACCGACCTCGGGATGGTGGAACATGCTTCTCGCCGAACTGGCAGTTGTGGACCGGGTGCCTCGACCACAGCGCGGCGAACTCGGGGCTGTTGACAGCGCGAGCTCGCCGACGAGATCGGCCAGCTCGGGGTCGTCGCGGTGCTGCCCGGCGATCAGGTGAAGTGAGGCGACCGAGCGGGCGGCCTCCTCGCTCCAGCGGGGATAGAGCTCGCGCGTGTGCGGGTCGCGGAACAGCATGCGCGTCAGGTTCGGGCGGTCGGCCGGCCGGCCCGGCGACCGGAAGTCGAGGTGACCGGCGAGCAGCGCGTGCGCGAGCCGGTTCCAGGCCAGGACCTCGCTGCGGCGGCCCATCACGACGGCCGGCAGGTCGACCATCGCGTCGATGAGCCGCACGTGCTGGCATGGGCGGTGTCCGGCCGCTGCTGGCGGCGGCGGCTGGCCCGGACCGGTCGGGCGAGGTCGTGCAGGTGGGCGCGCTCGTCGTCGTCGAGATTCAGGGCGCGCGCGATCGCGTCGATGACGGACTCTGAGGCGTTGGTGCTCTGCCCCTGCTCGAGCCGGGTGTAGTAGGTCGCGCTGACGCCGGCGAGTTGGGCGAGTTCCTCGCGTCGCAGCCCGGGACGCGGCGGGTCCCGTAGGAGGCGATGCCGGCGGCCTCGGGCGTGAGGCGGGCCCGGCGGCTGCGGAGGAACGCCCCGAGGCTCTCGGTCTCCGCCGCGTCCCGTGGGTCGCATAGCTGCCCATTGTGGACCGCCTGTCGACTCGTATGGGTCGGCGCGAGCCTGACCCTGTCAGTGCTAGGCAGCGCGGGGTGTGGCGCGCCGACCCGCAGGTGCTCAGCCTCGGAACGAGGGCCCGCACCGCGGTCCTGCCGTGGCCGTATCCGAAGGGACCGAGATCGCATGACCAGCCTCGACCAGTTCGGCGTCGGCAGCCCCGAATCAGCCGCGGACGCGGGCCGCGTGCACCGGGGCCGCGGAAGGATCGGCCGGCGCAGCGGCTCGTCCTCGCCGTACTGCTGACCGCGAGCTTCACCCTCGCCGTCGACTTCTCCATCCTCAACGTCGCGCTGCCGCGCATCGGCGCCGACGTCGGGTTCTCGCTGGCCAACCTGCAGTGGATCGCCACGCGTTCTCGCTGTGCGCGGCCGGCTTCACCCTGTTCTTCGGGCGGATCGCCGACCTGTTCGGGCGGCGCCGGCATGTTCCTCGTCGGCATCGCCGTGCTCGGGGTCGGATCGCTCGCGGCGGTCTGGCCGAGACGCCCTGGGTCCTGTCGCTGCGCGGGTCGCGCAGGGGCTCGCGACGGCGGCGGTCACTCCGGCGGCACTGTCGTTGTTGACGACGTCGTTCCCGGAGGGCCGGATCCGCGACAGGGCGCTCGGCCTGAACGGCGCCCTGATGGCGGCCGGATTCACCACCGGGGCGATCCTCGGTGGTGTCCTCACCGACCTGCTTGAGCTGGCGGTGGGCGTTCTTCATCAACGTCGCGGTCGCCGCGGCCGTGCTCGCCGTCGGCCCGACCGTGCTGGTGGAGAGCCGTCCCGGGCGCCGCCCGCGGCTGGACGTGCCCGGCGCCGTCACCGTCACCTCGCGCTGCTGGTCGATCGTCTACGGACTGACCCAGGCCGGGGAGCGGTCCTGGGGCAGCGTGCACAGCTACGGCGCGCTGCTCGCCGGAGCCGTGCTCGTCGTCGTGTTCTGGCGTCGTCGAGCGGCGCGTGCGCAGCCGCTGGTGCCGGTGCACGTGATGGCGCGACGCACCGTCGGCATCGGCAATCTCGCCGGCCTGCTGGCGTTCGCCACCGAGACCTCCGTCGTGTTCCTGCTGACGCTGTACCTGCAGAAGGTGCTCGGCCTCTCGCCGCTCGCGGCGGGCCTGTCCTTCGCCGTACTCGGGGTCGGCACCGTCATCGGCGGGATGGTCGCCCCGAAGGTCATCGCCGCCTTCGGCAGCCGGAACCGCTCGTCGACGGGGTTCCTCGTCCAGGGTGCCGCGACCGTGCCGCTGGTGTTCCTCGGCGCGGACCGGGCCTGGATCGCCGTCCTGCTCGGCGCGACGTTCGCCGGCGGCGTCGCCAACCTGCGTCGCCATCGTCGGGTTCATGGTCACGGCGACCTCCGGACTGGCCGATGACGTGCAGGGCCTCGCCACCGGGTTGGCGACGATGAGTCAGCAGGTCGGCATCACGATGGGCATTCCCATCATGTCCGCGATCGCCAC
The DNA here is from genome assembly GCA_963828605.1 of uncultured Actinomycetota bacterium. Taxonomy (GTDB): domain Bacteria; phylum Actinomycetota; class Actinomycetes; order Mycobacteriales; family QHCD01; genus DASXJE01. The sequence goes on from CAWHER010000003.1 coordinate 100,105, forward strand.
CGCCCGTATCCACGCCCTCGGCGGACGAGACGGCGCACACCGTCTTGCGCGGAGTCGGCTCGGCGCTCGGCGGTAAACGCCGCGACCTGCGTGGTCGCCGCCGTCGCAGTGTTCGCACTGCTTCCCTCCGCCGGCCGCCGGTCGCGGCCGGGCTCATAGCCCGGCGGGGAAGGCGTATCGCGCCGGGACCTGGACGTGCTGGCCGGCCGGCCCGTAGACGAGCGCGATCTCCCGGTGGGGGGTCAGCTCGATGCGGGCCGGATCACCCGACACCTGCTTGCCGTTGACATAGGCGCGCAGTGTCTTCCCGCCGGTGGCGGTCAGGCCGCCCACCTGGGTGGCGTCCAGGCGGACCCCCCATTCGGTGAACAGCTGGCCCAGCACAAAACGGTGCTTGGTGTCCGGTGCCTCGATGTGCAGCACGCCGGTCGGGTCGTGGGTGTGCAGCTCGGACAACACCCCGGTCGTGGTGTTGATGCCCAGCTCGGCCGGGACCGGCGTGCGCTTCCCGTCGACGAAGATGTCGAGATGGGAGTGGAAGTGCTCGGCCGTTCCCTCCGACGCCCCCGAACGCAGCCCGGCCCGGTTGATGCCCGCCGTCGGATCGGCCGGCGCCGGCCAGGGCGGCAGCGCCGTCCCGGTCGCCGCCGGCGGATTCGGCAGTGCCGCCTTGGCGGCGCTCGTGGAACCACGGTTGCTCACGTAGAGCGCGGTCCCGACGATGATGGCCACCACGACCACCGCGATTCCGCCGTCGAGACCGAGCCGGCGCATGCGCGCCTGTCGTTCGGCGCGCGCGGCGGCCTCGCGGGCCGCGGCGATCCTCGCCTGACGGTCCCGGGCGCTGCCACCCTTCGACCCGGTCCGGGGCACTCGGCAACCTCACATCGTCTGGCCGGACGGTGGGGGGCGGAACCCGGCAGCCACCCCACCTGTGCAGAACTACTCCCCAGGATAGGGCGCGAGCTCCGCGAGCAACGCACGGACTCGGTGTTCGATGTCGTCGCGGATGGGCCGGATCTGGTCGACGGAGAGGCCGGCGGGGTCGGTGAGGTCCCAGTCGACGTAGCGCTTGCCGGGGTAGATGGGGCAGGCGTCGCCACAGCCCATGGTGATGACGACGTCGGCCGCCCGCACGACATCATCGGTGAGCGGCTTGGGGAACTCCGCGGACAGATCGATGCCGATCTCGGCCATCACCCGGGATACGCCCGGGTTGATCTCGGCGGCCGGGGTGGACCCGGCGGAGCGAACGTGCACCCGACCTGCGGCATGGTGGTCGAGGAGGGCGGCGGCCATCTGGGAGCGACCGGCGTTGTGGACGCAGACGAACAGCACCTCCGGCGTACGCCGTGGCGGCTCCGGACGGTCGGCGGTGCTCACCGTGCCTCCGCTCGTGCCCCGACGTCAGTGGTCCAGCGCAGTCGGCGCCGCAGCCACAGGGCGACGTAGACGAGTGCGACGAGGACCGGGACCTCGATGAGCGGTCCCACGACCCCGGCCAGCGCCTGCCCGGAGGTGACGCCGAAGACCCCGATCGATACGGCGATGGCCAACTCGAAGTTGTTGCCGGCGGCGGTGAAGGCCAGCGTGTCGGTCTTGCCATACCCGAGGCGCAACCGGTGACCGAGCGCGAACGATCCGCCGAACATGATCGCGAAATAGGCCAGCAGCGGCAGCGCGATCCGGGCGACGTCCAGCGGCCGGGACGTGATGGTGTGCCCCTGCAGGGCGAACAGCACGACGATGGTGAACAGCAACCCGTAGAGGGCGATCGGCCCGATCCTCGGCAGGAACCGGTGCTCGTACCACTCCTGGCCTCTGGCCCGCTCACCGTACGTGCGGGTGAGGAACCCGGCCGCCAGCGGAATGCCGAGGAACACCAGCACCGACACCACGATGGTCACGACGCTGAAGTGGACGTCGGTCTGGTGCAGGCCGAGCCAGCCCGGCAGCACCTGCAGGTAGAACCACCCGAGCAGGCCGAACGCGACGATCTGGAACACCGAGTTGATCGCGACCAACACGGCCGCCGCCTCCCGGTCGCCGCAGGACAGGTCGTTCCAGATCAGCACCATCGCGATGCACCGGGCCAGCCCGACGATGATCAGGCCCGTGCGGTAGGTCGGCAGGTCGGGCAGCAGCAGCCAGGCCAGCGCGAACATCAGCGCCGGACCGACGATCCAGTTCAGCACCAGCGAGGTGACCAGCAGCCGGCGGTCCCCGGTGACCCGGTCCAACTGCCGGTACCGGACCTTGGCCAGCACCGGATACATCATCAACAGCAACCCGACCGCGATCGGCAGGCTCACCGACCCGACCTGCACCGCGTCCAGCCCGTCGGCCAGACCGGGGATCGCCCGGCCCAATCCGATCCCGACCGCCATCGCCGCGACGATCCAGACCGGCAGGAACCGGTCCAGCACCGACAGCCGGGCCAGCACCGGAGTGTCGGCCCGGCCGGCCGGGTGGGCGGTGACGAGATCACTCACCGGCGTCCGCCGGCGGCCTGCTCGCCCGCACGATCGCGTTGTGCAGGCCCGGAACGGCCTCGTGGGTGAAGACGACGTCGGCGTCGACGAACCCGGCTGCGGCGAGCCCGTCGAGGTACTCGCGGCGGGACAACGCGCCGGCGATACAGCCGACGAAGGAACCCCGTGCCGCCCGGTCCGCGGGCGTGAGGTGGTCCTCGGCGACGACGTCGGAGATCCCGATCCGCCCGCCGGGAGCCAGGACCCGGAACATCTCGGCCAGCACCGCCGGCTTGTCGACTGACAGGTTGATCACACAGTTCGAGATGACGACGTCGACGGCGGCGTCGGGCAGCGGCACGTCCTCGATGGTGCCCTTGACGAACTCGACATTGGTCGCGCCCGCCTTGACCGCATTCGCGCGGGCGAGATCGAGCATCTCGTCGGTCATGTCCACGCCGTAGGCGAACCCGGCTGGGCCGACTCGCTTGGCCGAGAGCAGGACGTCGATTCCGCCGCCGGATCCCAGGTCGAGGATCCGTTCTCCCGCCCGCAAGTCGGCGACCGCCATCGGGTTGCCGCATCCCAGGCTCGCCGCCAGCGCCTCGGCCGGGAGCTCCCCCTGCTCCGTCTCGCTGTAGAGACCGGCACCGAACGACCGGTCCACCTGCACCGACCCCGGCGCGCAGCACTGGTCTCCGTCGACCACCGCGAGCGCGTCGCGGCCGGTCGCCGTCACCGCCGACGCCGCGGCGGCGTACCGCTGCCGCACCTGCTCCTGCCTCTCCGCCTCGGCCACGACGTCTCCTCGGATAGATCAGGCTCGATGTATCGACCATGGCCGATACATCGACGTATGTCAATGGATATGCCAGACTGGACGCATGCCCACCGCCCAGCCCGTGCTCGATCCGGCTCTGGCGGCCTGCTGCAGCCCGGTCACGACAGGCGTGCTCGACGAGGCCGGCGCCGAGCGGCTCGCCCACCTCTTCAAGGCGCTCGGCGACCCGACCCGGGTCCGACTGCTCTCCCTCATCGCCGCGCACGACGGGGCCGAGGCCTGCGTCTGCGAACTCACGGCACCGGTCGGGCTCACCCAGCCGACCGTGTCCCACCACCTCAAGCAACTCGTCGATGCCGGCCTGCTCACCCGCGAGCAACGCGGCAGGTGGGCCTACTACCGCGTGGTGGACGCCACCCTCGGCGCCCTCGCCGACGCGCTCAGACGCCCGGCGACCTAGGCTCCGGCGATCGGGGGTCCCAGGCGCAGGACGAGGATGGCCATGTCGTCGCTCGGGGGCGTGTGCGTGTAGTCCACGACGAGGCGCCGGATCCGCTCCGCGACGGCCTGCGCGGGGAGATGACCGGCGTGGCTGAGCTCCCCCATCAACCCGACCTCACCCAGCATGCGGCCGCCGTTCCGGCGTTCCAGGACGCCGTCGGTCACGGTGACCAACATGTCGCCCCGCTCGAGCAGGTGCTCCTCGGCGGTGTACTGCACGTGCGGGAGGACTCCGAGCAGCGACTGCGGCCGGGCGATCTGATGGACGACTCCACCCTCGTGGACGACGAAGGGCAGCGGGTGTCCGGCACTGACCAGACTCATACGCACCCGCCGGCCCGGTTCGGGCTCGAGCGTTCCGCACACCAGGGTGAGGAACCGGGACCGCTCGCCCTCGTCGAGGATCGCGGAGTTCAACCGCTCGAGGATCGCTGCCACCGGGAAGCCCGCGAGCGCCAGCGCCCGGATCGTGTGCCTGGCCAGCCCGGTGACCGCCGCGGCCTCGGCTCCGGTACCGCAGACGTCGCCCACGACGAAGCACCACCGGTTACCGCCGACGAAGAAGAGGTCGTAGAAGTCGCCGCCCACCGTGCTGGACTCGCCGGCGGCCTCGTAGACGACGCCCACGTCGAGGTAGGGCACCACCGGCATCGACGAGGGGAGCAGGCTCTGCTGGAGGGTCTGGCCGACCGCGCGCAGGTCGCCGTGGGCACGGGCGTTGTCGATCGCCACCGCAGCCCGCCGGGCGACGGACTCCGCGACGAGGAGCACCTCTCCCTCGAGGGGTTCACCGGCCGGCCGGCCGAGCACGAGGAGGCCGATCTGCCGGCCCCGGGCGCTGAGCCGGATGGCGTGCGTCTCGCCGCGCAGCTGCTCCTCGTCGGACCCGGTGATCTGCTCCGGGGCGACCCGGTCGAGGGCGGAGCGCAGCGGACCGTGGAGTCGCTCGTCGGCATGCCAGACCTGTTCCAGGACCGGGACCCCGCGCGCGTCGTCGAGGTAGACGGCGCACCAGGTGGCGAGCTGGGGGATCACGATCTGCCCGGTGATCGCGATGGTCATGGCCTGGTCCAGCGAGCCGGCGAGGAGGTCACCGGCTTCGGCGAGGAAGCTGAGCCATCCGCGCCGTTCCCGTTCCGACGTCTGCAGCCGGGCCCGGTCGGCGGCGACGGCCACCGCGTCGGCGATGCGCTGCAGCCGCACGGACTGCTCGTCGGTGAAACCGTCGACCCGCTCCGAGGCTGCGCCGAGCGCTCCGGTCACCCGACCGTCGACGACGACCGGCACGACCACCAGAGAGCGCAGGTCACTCCCCTTCAGCAGCGGGACACGGGTGTCCGACAGATCACCGAAGATCACCGGAAGCTGGGGGTTGCGGGCATCCGGCGCACCGGGACTCTGCGGATCGACCCTCGTCCCGCGCACGGTGTCATCCAGCCCACTCACGGCCCGCACCTCGTAGTCGAGGTCGAAGTCCCGGGCCAGCAGAAGGTACGTCGCGTCGGCCGACACCCGGTCCCGGGCGCGCTCGACCGCGAGGGTGAGGTAGTCGTCGAGCGACAAGCGGTTCAGTGCCTCCGCCCGAAGCCCCACCGGGTCGGAGTCGCCAGCGGGCGGGCCTTGCCGGTGCACCGGCGCCTCGAGGAGTGCCCGACGGCCGAGGGGAACCATCAGCGCCACCGTGGAATCGCCCTTGTCCGCCGAGATATGCGCGGCAAAAACATCGACCGGATCCCCGGACCTGCGCCGCACGGCGTAGCTGCCCTGCCACCGCCCGCCGGACGACGGAATTACGACATCCGGCGGCTGCGTGCCGCTATTTACTTTAAGCATTTCAGCGAAATCGCGTCCTACCACCTCATCGCGACTCCACCCGAACATCGCCTCGGCGTCGTCGTTCCATGCGGATATCGAGCCATTCCCCGTGACCTGGATGACCGCGACCCGGGCATCACCGTCGACGACCGGGTCCGCGCCCGGGACAGCTGCCGTCGCGGCACCCGGCGCCACCGGCCGGGCCAACTCCAGCCAGACGCGCTTCACGCCGCCGCTGTATTCCACCCCCCAGGCAGAGGCCAGTGCGGAGACGATCAGCAGCCCGCGACCTCGTTCGGCCTCGGGGAGGCGGGATTCGGTCCACACGGGCAGAGCTCGGCCCGGGTGCGAGTCCTGGACCTCGACCCGCAGGTTCACGGCGTCGAGCGCGAGGCTCAACCGGACTGGCGTGCCGGCGTGCACGACGGCGTTGGTGACCAACTCGCTGACCGACAGCAGGGCGCTGTCGGTCAGATCGCGGACCCCCCACTCATCCAAAATCTCCCGGACGAACCATCGAGCCCGTCCGACGGACCGCGCATCCGGCACAAAGGTGCGGTAGGCGTACATGGAATCGGTCACGGCTCTCGGCACTGTGTAGGCGCAATCAGATCATGGTGACAGACTGCCTGGTAGCGGGTAGTGGCGTTTACGAGGGGACCCGGCAATGCCGAGCAGTGGGACTAAGACAAAGCGGGTTGGTGCGGGCGGTGCGGGCGGGAGGGGGAGTTCGAATGGCGTATCGGGCGAAACCGACGACGCCCAGCTTAGGCGTCTTCTCGACGGCCTCACCGCAATGCGGGACGGCAATTTCCGGAAGCGCCTCCCGACCACCGGCGACGGCATTGCGGCCGAGATGGCGGCTCTCTACAACGACATCGCCGATCGCCAGCAGCACCTCGCCTCCGAGTTGCACCGCGTCCATCGGGCAGCCGGCCGTGAGGGCCGGCACGCGGAGCGTCTCGAGCCCGGGGCCGGTGAGGGCTCCTGGGCCAGGTGCATCGAGTCCGCCAACGGTCTTGTCGCGGACCTCGTCCGGCCCACCGGCGAGTTCGCCCGCGTCGTGGCGGCGGTCTCCAAGGGCGACCTGACCCAACGGATGGACACCCGGCTGGACGGGCACGGCCTGCGCGGCGAGCCGCTCCGGCTGGCCCGCAACGTCAACGGCCTGGTCGACCAGTTGTCGTCCATCGCCGACGAGATCACCCGGGTCGCCCGTGAGGTCGGCACCGAGGGCAAGCTCGGCGGCCAGGCGCGGGTGCGCAGCGCCGACGGCAGCTGGCGGGACCTGATGGATGCGGTCAACACCATGTCGTCGCGGCTGACCACCCAGGTGCGCGACATCGCGCTGGTCACCACGGCCGTGGCGAACGGCGACCTGTCCCGCACCGTCACGGTCGAGGTCTCCGGCGAGATGGCCCAGCTGAAGGCGACGGTCGACCGGATGGTCGACCAGCTGTCGTCGTTCGCGGCCGAGGTGACCCGGGTGGCCCGGGAGGTCGGCACCGAAGGTCGGCTCGGTGGCCAGGCCGACGTGCGGGGGGTGAAGGGCACCTGGAGGGACCTCACCGACTCCGTCAACATCATGGCCTCAAACCTCACCAGTCAGGTTCGGGGCATCTCTTTCGTCGCGCAGGCGGTTGCCCGTGGCGACCTGAGCCAGCAGATCACAGTGACCGCGCGGGGCGAGGTGGCCGAGCTGGCCGAGACCCTCAACTCGATGACCGCAACCCTCCAGACGTTCGCCGACGAGGTCACCCGGGTCGCCCGCGAGGTCGGCACCGAGGGAATCCTCGGCGGGCAGGCCGACGTGCCCGGCGTCGCCGGGCGGTGGAAGGACCTCACCGAGTCGGTCAACTACATGGCCGACAACCTGACCGCGCAGGTGCGCGACATCGCGCAGGTCACCACCGCCGTCGCCCGGGGCGACCTGAGCCAGAAGATCACCGTCGACGTCAAGGGCGAGCTGGCCGAGCTCAAGGGCACCGTCAACGTCATGGTCGACCAGCTGTCCGCCTTCGCGGCGCAGGTGACCCGGGTGGCCCGGGAGGTCGGCAGCGACGGCATCCTCGGCGGGCAGGCCGACGTACCCGGGGTCGCCGGGACCTGGAAGGACCTCACCGACTCGGTGAACTCGATGGCGAGCAACCTGACCAACCAGGTGCGCAACATCGCGCAGGTCACCACCGCCGTCGCCCGGGGCGATCTGAGCCAGAAGATCACCGTCGACGTCCGGGGCGAGCTGGCCGAACTCAAGACCACTGTCAACGTCATGGTCGACCAGCTGTCGGCGTTCGCCGACGAGGTCACCCGGGTCGCCCGCGAGGTCGGCGGCGAGGGACGGCTGGGCGGTCAGGCCGCGGTCCCCGGAGTCTCCGGGACCTGGCGGGACCTGACCGACTCGGTGAACTTCATGGCCGGCACACTGACCGCGCAGGTGCGCAACATCGCCGAGGTCACCACCGCGGTCGCCCGCGGCGACCTGACCCGGACGATCACCGTCGAGGCGCGCGGCGAGATCCTCGAGCTGAAGAGCACCGTCAACACGATGGTCGACCAGCTGTCGGCGTTCGCCGACGAGGTCACCCGTGTCGCCCGCGAGGTCGGCACCGAAGGGCGGCTCGGCGGTCAGGCCGACGTGCACGACGTGTCGGGTACGTGGAAGTACCTCACCGAGAACGTCAACATGATGGCCGCCAACCTGACCTCCCAGGTGCGCAACATCGCCGAGGTCACCACCGCCGTCGCGAGCGGCGACCTCACCCGCAAGATCACCGTCGACGCCCGCGGCGAGATCCTCGAGCTGAAGAGCACCGTCAACACGATGGTCGACCAGCTGTCGTCGTTCGCCGACGAGGTCACCCGGGTCGCCCGCGAGGTCGGCACCGAGGGCATGCTCGGCGGGCAGGCCCGCGTCCCCGGTGTCGCCGGGATGTGGCGCGACCTGACCGACTCGGTCAACTCGATGGCCGGCAACCTGACCAACCAGGTCCGCAGCATCGCGGCGGTCTCCACCGCCGTCGCCCGCGGCGACCTCAGTCAGAAGATCTCGATCGAGGCCCGCGGCGAGGTGGCCGCTCTGGCCGGGACGATCAACGCGATGGTCGATACGCTGCGCGCGTTCGCCGACGAGGTCACCCGCGTCGCCCGCGAGGTCGGCACCGAGGGAATCCTCGGCGGACAGGCCCACGTACGCGGCGTCGCCGGCACCTGGAAGGACCTCACCGAGTCGGTCAACTCGATGGCCGGCAACCTGACCAGCCAGGTCCGCAGCATCGCGTTGGTGACGACGGCGGTCGCGCACGGCGACCTGACGCAGAAATCCTTCGTCGACGCCCGCGGGGAGATCCTGGAGCTCAAGACGACGGTCAACCGGATGGTCGACCAGCTGTCGTCCTTCGCCGACGAGGTCACCCGGGTCGCCCGCGAGGTCGGTACCGAGGGCAAGCTCGGCGGTCAGGCCGAAGTGGCCGACGTCTCCGGCACCTGGCGCAAGCTGACCGAGAACGTCAACCAGCTCGCCGGGACGCTGACGACCCAGCTCCGCGCCATCGCCGAGGTCTCCACCGCCGTGACCCAGGGCGACCTGAGCCAGCAGATCACGGTCGAGGCCGAGGGCGAGGTCGCCGAGCTGAAGGACAACCTCAACCAGATGATCGACAATCTGCGCGAGACCACCCGGGCCAACCAGGAACAGGACTGGCTCAAGACCAACCTGGCCCGGTTCACCGGCCACATGCAGGGCGGCCGGGACCTGCTCGACGTGACCCGGCTGATCGTCAGCGAGCTGACGCCGCTGGTGGGCGCCAGCCAGGGCTCGTTCTTCCTCGGCGAGAACGGGCTGGGTGGCGACGGCTCGCTGCGCCGGATCGCCTCCTACGGGTACCGGCCGCGCAGGAACGTCCCCACCCGGTTCGCCTTCGGTGAGAGCCTCGTCGGTCAGGCGGCGGTCGAGCGGATGCCGATCCTGCTCACCAACGTGCCCAGCGACTACATCCGGATCGGGTCGGGCCTCGGCGAGGCGCCGCCGGCCAACATCGTCATCCTCCCCGTGCTGTTCGAGGAACAGGTGCTCGGCGTGGTCGAGCTGGCGTCGTTCCAGCCCTTCAGCACCGTCCACCTGCAGTTCCTCGAGCAGCTGATGGAGATCATCGGCGTCTCGCTGAACGCGATCATCGCCAGCTCGCGGACCCAGGAGCTGCTGGTCGAGTCGCAGCGGCTCGCCGCCGAGTTGCAGAACAAGTCGGAGGAGCTGCAGACGCAGCAGGGCGAGCTGCAGCAGACCAACGCCGAACTGGAGGAGAAGGCCAGCCTGCTCGCGGCGCAGAACCGGGCCATCGAGATCAAGAACCTCGAGATCGAGGACGCCCGCCGCGGACTGGAGGACCGGGCCGAACAGCTGGCGCTCTCGTCGCGCTACAAGTCGGAGTTCCTCGCCAACATGTCGCACGAGCTGCGGACGCCGTTGAACTCGCTGCTGATCCTGGCCAAGTTGCTGTCGGAGAACGCCGACGGCAACCTCAACGCCCGCCAGGTCGACTTCTCCCGGACGATCCACAGCGCCGGGACCGACCTGCTGCAGCTGATCAACGACATCCTCGACCTGTCGAAGGTCGAGGCGGGGAAGATGGACGTCCACCCGGCCAACGTCGCGGTATCGGGGATCGTCGAGTACGTCGAGGCGACGTTCCGTCCGCTCACCGCGGAGAAGGATCTCCGTTTCTCGGTGACGATCAGCGACGACGTGCCGCGCACGCTCTACTCCGACCAGCACCGGCTCCAGCAGGTGCTGCGCAACCTGCTGTCCAATGCGGTGAAGTTCACCGCCTCCGGCGAGGTCCGGATGGACATCCGGATGGCCGCCGACGAGCGGTTCACCACGCGGAGCCTCAACGACGCCCACCAGGTCTTCGCGTTCTCCGTGCAGGACACCGGAATCGGGATTCCGCCCGAGCAGCTCAGGGTCATCTTCGAGGCGTTCCAGCAGGCCGACGGCACCATCAGCAGGAAGTTCGGCGGCACCGGGCTGGGACTGTCGATCAGCCGCGAGATCGCCCGGCTGATCGGCGGGGAGATCCACGCCGAGAGTGAGCCGGGCCGAGGCAGCTCGTTCACGCTCTACCTCCCGACGCACTTCAGCGACGACACCGTCACCCGGATCGCGCCGGGCGGGACGGACGTCGAGCGCGGCGTCGCGTCGGCGGACGGACATCGGCCGGCGCTGCCGGCGGCGCCAGCCCAGGTCGGCGTCGCCGACGACGAAGGCGACATCCGCCAGAACGACCGCGTCCTGCTGGTGAGCATCTCCGATCTCGGCCTGCGGGAGGAAGCCGTCGACATCGGCCGGGCGAAGGGATTCAAGGTGCTGGCCACCCCGCGGGCCGATCACGCGCTGGTGGCCGCACGCCAGCACCGTCCGGCCGGGATCGTCGTCGGCATGGACCTCACCGGGCAGGACGGTGCGTCACTCCTGCACCTGCTCAAGAGCGACTCGGAGACCCGGCACATTCCGACGATCGCCGTGCACTCGCCGACCGCCGGCGATGATGTGCACGTCGGCAGGCTGCTCGGCGCACTGGCCATCGTCGAGGACCCGGTCACGACCGAGAGCATGGACCGCGCGTTGGAGGACCTCAGCTCCTACATCGACCGCAAGACCCGGTCGCTGCTCGTGGTCACCGGCGACGCGGTGGACGAGACCTCGGCGGTGGTCGCGCTGTTCGGTGCGGTGGCCGACGTCGACCTGCGGGTCGCGACGAGCGTCGAGGACGCCGTGACCGCGTTGGACGCCCGCCCCTACGACTGCGTGATGGTGGATCTGAAGTTGCCGGGCGGAAGTGGCTTCGACGTCATCAAACGGATGCGTTCCCGCAAGGCCCTGCGCGGAACGCCGGTCGTCGTGAGTGCCGGTGCGGCGCCGTCGAAGCGGGACGAGGCGCGGCTCCGCCGCTACGCCCAGTCGATGGTGGTGAAGTACCCCGCGACGGTGGGTGATCTCATCGACCAGATCGCGCTCTATCTGCACCGCTCCGACGTCGAGCTGCCGGACAAGGGCAGCGGGAGCGACGAACGGCGGCGCAGTGACGAAGAGGTGTTCGCCGGTCGACGGATCCTCATCGTCGATGACGACGCGCGCAACGTGTTCGCGCTGACCAGCGCGCTCGAACAGCACGGCATCGACGTGCTGTACGCCGAGAACGGCGAGTCGGGGATCCAGACCCTGCAGCGCGAGACCGATATCGACCTCGTGCTGATGGATGTGATGATGCCGGGCATGGACGGCTACACCGCGATGCGCGAGATCCGGAACATGCCGACGTTCACCGAGCTCCCCCTCATCGCCCTGACCGCCAAGGCGATGCCGGGCGACCGGGACAACAGTCTCGCGGCGGGCGCCTCCGACTACGTCACCAAGCCGGTCGACGTCGATGCCCTGCTCACCCAGTTCCGGGCGTGGTTGGGGTGAGTGAGCGGGCCAAGATCCTCCTCGTCGACGACCGCCCGGAGAACCTCCTGGCGCTCGAGGCGGTGCTGAGCTCGCTGGACCAGGTGCTGGTGCGGGCGCCGTCGGGTGAAGAGGCGCTCCGGGCGCTGCTCAAGGACGACTTCGCCCTGATCCTGCTCGACGCCCAGATGCCGGGGATGGACGGGTTCGAGACCGCGGCGCGGATCAAGGGGCGCAGCCGGACGAAGGATGTTCCGATCATCTTCCTTACGGCGGTCGACACCGACCAGCGCGACGCCTACCGCGGTTACGCCGCCGGCGGTGCGGACTACATCGCGAAGCCGTTCGACCCCTGGGTGCTGCGGGCGAAGGTCCAGGTGTTCGTGGATCTGTGGGCCGCCGGTCGCCGGCTGGCCACCCAGGCGGAGTTCCTGCGTCGGCAGGTATCCGACCCGCAGGGAGCCATCGACGTCCTCGGGGAACTCGACATCCGGCTGGCTGCGGTCGAGGAGGCCGCCGACGCGCTGGGGTCCGACGTCCGGACCTCGGGTGACTCGTCGATGGGCCCGCCGATGGACCGGGTGCAGCGCCGGATCCGGGCCCTGCGTCAGGCGCTGGAGGCGCTCGAGGCCGCCGACTCGGTCGCCGGCGCCACCCGCCGGGAGTTCGGCTGAATATCGGCGGACCGTCGACCCACGATGCGGCCGATACGACGAAGCCCCGGTCGACCCGAGGGGAACCATCCTCGTCTCGACCGAGGCGCCTAACTGCAGCATCCGCTGTCTGCCCAACGATGCGCACAGCCGGCTCCCCATCCGACCGGCTGCCCCACTGGTTGCACACAAGGCCGCAACCAACGAACTCGCCGTCAGGTGGCCCGCCTCCCCATCATCACGGGTCGCCTGAACGATCGACGTTAGTCGTGCTGGCCGTGAGGGCAAGGCTTTCCGGACAACTATTGCCCGCTGTCATCGCTCGGCGGCGCTCCGCCCCAGAACTCCGGACACCGTGGCCGTAGTCGGGCGAAGTTCAGGAGACGACCAGTCGGATCGCGAGAGGTTCCTTCTCGACATAGATGCCGTGCCGCCGGTCGCAGCGGGCGAGGTCACGGGCGTGCATATAGCCCCCGCCCTTGGTGAGGTAGGGCGAGTACGCCCAGTCCTCGCGTGCCGGGACCTCCGGCGGGGCGCCTGGGAAGGGTGCGTAGAGCGTGCCGGTCAACTCGTCGGCGTTGCCCGCCATGTCGAGCAGGCCGAATGCGCTCCTCCCGGCCGGGTACCGGCCGACCGGGCAGGTGTCGCCGCGGCCGGCGGCACCCATGTTGGCGAGGTCGTCCGCCCACCGGTCGCCCCACGGGTAGGTGCGCCCGTCGTCACCTCGTGCCGCGCGCACCCACTCGTCCTCGGTCGGGAGCCGGACGGTCCGGCCCATGAGCCCGGTGATTGCCTCGCACAGCGCGAACGTCTGCGTCGCACCCACCGTGGCCGGGTGATCCGGACCACCGCCGAGCACGGGGAGGATCGACGTCTCGGGAGCGAGCGCCCGGACCTGAGCGATGGTCAAGGGGACGCGACCGATGCGGAAGCCCGGAACGACGACCTCGTGGCGGGGGATCTCCTTCTGCAGCCAGCCCGGCTGGACGCCACTCAGGTCCGGTGCCGCCAGTTCGGCCTGCACCGTCTCGGGATCCGAACCGACCATCACCTGCCCGGCCGGAATGTCGATGAGGTCGTCCTCGATCCGGGTGAGGGTCGCGGCCACGCTCACGTTGCGTCCTTTCCGTCGGGATCGGGGGGTACGCCGGGGGACCGGCTCGCTGCCGAGGATCGCACCGCGGATGCCCGCCGGGCCATCGGTCATTCGACCGACCTCGGCGTAGGTCACCGGTCGTAGGCCGCAGTGCCGGTCGTGCGAGTCCCGATGGCAATCGGGGGCGGGGTTGAGTTCTTCTCAGCGGCCACGGGCCGCCGCCCTCCGACGGTACAGTCGGGTGACGAGCCGACCGGCTCCCGTACTCGAGATTGCGATCGGCCCGCGTCGGCTTGTCCTCGTACGGAGAGGGCCCGGGTCCGGCTGATCTGAGGAGCAGACGATGGCGACGATGACCAAGACCGCTCCGACGAAGAAAACGGCGAAGAGGTCCGCGCCGGCGAAGAAGGCGGGCCAGTCCGGGCGGGCCCGCCGGCCTGAGCATCTCACTATGGAGGAGCGCACAGCGAGGGGCGAAGAGGCCCGATATCGCACGCCGCCGGCGAGTCACGCCGGCTGGGCTCCGGAAAGCGACCGGCCCGACCCCGTGGCTCTGCTCGAGGAGCAGAACACCACCCGCGATCCCGACCTGGTGCCGGTCCGCCACGGCCGGATGATGGCCTCGCCGTTCACCTTCTACCGCGGCGCGGCGAAGATCATGGCGACCGACCTCGCCGGCACGCCCACCGCCGGTCTGGAGGTCCAGCTGTGCGGGGACGCCCACCTGTCCAACTTCGGTGTCTTCGCCTCCCCCGAGCGTCGGCTCATGTTCGACGTCAACGACTTCGACGAGACGCTGCCGGGCCCCTTCGAGTACGACGTCAAGCGGCTCGCGGCCAGTTTCGCCATCGCCGCGCGTAACAACGGCTACAGCAAGTCCGACGCGCGCGCGTCGACCATGGTGGCCGTCACGGCGTACCGGGAGGCCATGGCCGAGTTCGCCGGGATGGGCACGATGGAGGTCTGGTACGCCAGCCTGTCCGAGGACGACATCCGGAAGGGCTTCCAACAGGTCGCCGAGGCGATGTCGAAGGGGAAGAAGAACCGCAAGGAACTGAAGAAGCTCGAGAAGAGAGCCCAGAAGAACGCCCGCAAGGCGCACAGCCGGGACAGCGCGCAGGCGCTCTCCAAACTCGGCGAGGTCGTCGACGGCCGGCACCGGATCGTCAGCATGCCTCCGGTCGTGGTGCCGGCCCGCGAGCTCGGCAAGATCTACGGCGCCAACGCGGACCAGCTGCAGCAGGTGATCACCAAGGAACTGACCGACTACCGCGCGACCCTGCAGGCCGATCGCCGGCAGCTCCTCGAACGCTTCGAGGTCGTCGACTTCGCCCGCAAGGTCGTCGGCGTCGGGAGCGTGGGCACCCGCGGCTTCATCGCACTGCTGGAAGGCCGCGACGAGGACGACCCGCTGTTCCTGCAGATCAAGGAGGCCACGTCCTCGGTGCTCGAAGGGCACCTGCGCAAGAGCCGCTTCCGCCAGCCCGGAGAGCGGGTCGTGCAGGGCCAGCGCCTGATGCAGGCGACGAGCGACATCTTCCTCGGCTGGACGCAAGGGCATCGAAGCCAACCGCTACTTCTACTGGCGCCAGCTGCGCGACATGAAGGGCTCGGCGCTGGTGGAATTGATGCCGCCGGCGGGCCTGCAGTACTACGGGCAGCTCTGCGGATGGACACTGGCGCGGGCGCACGCCCGGTCCGGTGACCCGGTGGCGCTCGCGGCCTACCTGGGCACCGACGACCTCTTCGACCGGGCCATCGCCGACTTCGCCCAGCGCTACGCCGATCAGAGCGACAAGGACTACGACCTGTTCATGAAGGCCATCCACGAGTCGCGGATCGACGCGACCGAGGGTATCTAGCCGTCCGGTCCGGATCGTCAGGTCGCCGCGATGGCGGCGAGCACGTCCAGCCGTGCCGCGCGGCGGCCCGGCCGGATCCCGGCGAGCACGCCGGCGGCCGCGCCCGCGACGAGGAAGACGGCCAGCTGCAGCGGCGGTACGGCGAACACACCGAGTGCCGCCGTACTCGATGACGCGACGACCGCCCAGCCGAGGAAGGTGCCGAGAGCGACGCCGCCGACGGTCCCGAACACGGCGATGATCACCGACTCCCCTCGGATCATGGCGCGGGCCTGGGCGCGCGTCTGGCCGACCGCGCGGAGCAGCCCGATCTCGCGGGTGCGTTCGTGGATGGACAGCGACAGCGTGTTGGCGACGCCCATCAGCGCGATCAGGATGGCCAGCGCGAGCAGCACGTAGACCAACCCCAGGACGGTGTTCACGCCGCTGGTGGCGGTAGCGAGGTACTGGGCCCGGTCCTGCACCCGGGGTTTGCCGGCGCTCGCTGTGGCGGCGGTGACCGCAGACTGCGCCGAGGCGAGGTCCGCTCCCGGTCGCAGGTCGAGCAGGATCTGGGAATCGAGCACCTGCCCGGCGTGGCGTCGCCACCCGGCCTGATCGAGCACGTAGTCGCCGGTGATGTCGGGATGGTCGAAGACGGCCGCGACCCGCAGCCGCCCGACGGCGCCGTCCGGGTAGGTGACCGGGATCCGCGTCCCGATCCGCCAGTGCTGCTCTCCCGCGACCGTGGTGGACACCGCGATCGACCCGGCGTTCAGGTCGCGGAGCGCCCCTGTGGTCGTGCCCAGGTCGACGACCCGGCCGAGGCTGCGGGGGTCCGCGACGGTGACCGTCTGGACGGCTCCGTCCAGCAGCACACTGCCTCTGCCCAGACCCGTGACCACGCCCACCTGGGGCAGCCGCCCGAGGTCGGTGGCGAGTTGCGGGCTGAAGCCGGCCGCTCCGGAGCTGCCACCGTAGCCGCCCTGGTCGATGACCAGATCGGCGGTCAGCGAACGGGTGACGCCGTTCGCCGCGGACGCCTTCAGCGACGCCCCGACAACGGTGAACAGTGCCACGACGGCGACGCCGACCATCAGCGCTGACGCCGTCGCCGCGGTACGACGGGGGTTGCGCCGCGCGTTGTCCCGCGACAGCCGGCCGTGATCCCCCGCAACGCGCGAGAGGGGTGCCGAGGACGGCTACTGCCGGAATCGCAGCGACCGGGCCGAGCGCCACCACGCCGACGAGCATGGCGCCGGCGCCCCCGATCGCCACACCCGGGCCGGACCGACGGTCCCGGCGATCACCAGGCCGGCGCCGCCGACCGCGAGCGCGCCGCCGAGGGCGACCCGGCCGCGGGAAACCCTGGGGGACTCGGCCGCGAGATCGCGCAGTGCGGCCAGGGGCGGTATCCGCGAGCCCCGTACGGCGGGCAGGACCCCCGCGAGCAGGGTGACGAGCACTCCGACCAGGAGCGCCAGCACCGAACTCGACGCCTTGAACACCAGCCCGCCGGCCGGCAGGGCGAATCCGAATCCGGCGAAGACCCCCTTGAGGAGGGCGGCGACACCGATGCCGCCCGCGAGACCCAGCACCGAACCGATGACTCCGACGGCCAGCGTCTCCACCATGCTCGCCGCGACCAGTTGCCGCCTACTGGCGCCGAGTGCACGCAGCAGCGCCGACTCGCGGCCCCGCTGGGCCGCGAGGATGGAGAAGGTGTTGTAGATGCTGAACGCGGCGACCAGCAGTGCGACCACGGCGAATGCGGTCAGCCCGGTGGACAGGAAGCCGAGGAATCCACTGCTGATCTGAGCGAGGTTCTCCGTCGCCAGATCGCCACCGGTGATCGCCTGCAGTCCGGCGGGCAGCAGCGATTGCAGGCGGCTCGCCAGCTGTTGCGGCGATACGCCGGGCGCGGCCCGGACGAGGATCTGCGTGATCTCTCCCGGCGTGCCCGCCGTGAGATGAGCCGCGGCGGCGTGCCTGGTCAGGCCGGCGAAGGTGGCTGACCCGAACCCGTCGGCACTGCCGAAGTCTGCGATGCCCACGATCCGTACCCGTAGCGGTTGCGGGGTCAGGAGCGTGGTGGTCGCGCCGAGCAGGAGATGCCCGGACTTCGCGGCACCCCGGTTGATGACGACGTCATCGTCGGCGCTCGGCGCCCTGCCCTGGACAAGGTGATAGGGGTTCAGCGACGGATCGTCGATCCAGTTCGCCGCGCGGGTCGGCGGCCCGTTGCCGCCGATCCGCTTGCCGTTGCTGCCCAACAGCTGCCCATAGCCCTCGGTATACGGCTGGGCATCGGCGACGCCGTCGACGGCTCGGACCTTCGGGAGCACCGCTGCGCCGATGCCGGCCCGTGCCGCCGACCCGAAGCCGTCCCCGATCTTGGTGGCGCTGCGGACCACGACGTCGGTGCCGCCGTTGGCCTGGGTGAAGAGCCGGTCGAAGTTCGCGCGCAAAGTGTCGCTCAGCAGAAGGGTGCCGGCCAGAAACGCCACGCCGAGGCTCACCGCGAGCAGGGTGGCGACCAGTCGCCGCTTGTGACTCCAGAGTCCGTTGACCGCGACCGACAGCATCGTCAGCCCTCCAGACCGGTCAGGTGGTCGAGCACCCGGGGCGTGGTGGGCCGGTCCAGCGTCCCGACGACCCTGCCGTCGGCGAGAAAGACGGCCGTGTCGGCGTATCCGGCGGCCACCGGGTCGTGGGTGACCATCACGATCGTCTGTTCGAACTCGTGGCGGGCCCGGCGTAACAGGTCGAGAACCTCCGTCGCGCTCCGGGAGTCCAGGTTCCCGGTCGGCTCGTCGGCGAAGATGATCTGCGGTTGGCCGGCAAGTGCGCGCGCCACCGCGACGCGTTGCTGCTGGCCGCCGGACAGCTGGGCCGGTCGGTGGGACAGCCGGTCGGTCAGTCCGACCGTCTCGATCACCGCCTCCAACCAGTCGCGATCGGGTGCGGTCCCGCCCAGCCGCATCGGCAGGGTGATGTTTTCCAGCGCGGACAGGCTCGGCACGAGGTTGAAGGATTGGAAGACGAACCCGATCCGCTCCCGGCGGAGCAGCGTGAGCTGCCGGTCGGTCAGCCCGCACAGGTCCGTCGCACCGTGGTACACCCGTCCCGAGCTGAGCGTGTCCAGCCCGGCGAGGCAGTGCATCAGGGTCGACTTCCCGGATCCGGACGGACCCATGATCGCGGTGAACTCCTTCTCCGCGAGCTCGACGGTCACATCATCGAGTGCCGTCACCGCCGTCTCAGCGGTCCCGTAGACCTTGGTGGCGTGCTCGGCCCGGACGGTCGACCTGGTTGTGGTCAGCGCGATGCTCATGGACCGATCGTCGCCGGCATCCGGTGCGCCGTCGTCCGCCCGGCGCGGGCATCTCGGGTACCGCAATCGTGGTACGCCCCGCCCGGCCCGTACCCCCCACGGCTACTGCCTTGACGCTAGTCGCGGCCGAGCCAGGCGCCGACCACGCGGCTCATGCCGTCCTCCTCCAGCGCGAAACCCACGGTCGAATAGAACGCCTGCATATCCGACGTGAAGAGCGCGACGTGCTGACCCGGCACCGTGGCCACGAGTTGCTCGACCACCGCCCGGCCGACGCCGCTGCGTCGATAGGCCTTCGCGGTCCAGATGTCGACCAGGTAGGCGTTGCAGACGCCGTCGCTGAGGATGCGGCCGTTGGCGACGAATTCACCCCCGCACCGACCGATGACCACCGCGTGCGAATTCTCGTGCGAACGTCGGTACTCCTCCGGAGTACGCCCGTTGTCGAAGTCGTCCGCCGCCAAGGCCGTCTTCAGGTCCGCCCAATCGACGTCGTCGATCCGCGCGGAGAGGGTGATTCCGTCCACGGCTCACGGTCCCATCCCGGTCAAGCCAATTTGCCCTCCCGGACGGGCTCGTTGAGCACGTCTCACCCGGCCTGGGTGATCCGCGGACGCCGTCCGGCGGGAGCGTGGGAGCCGCATCGTTCGGGTGTGGAAGAGGGCAGCCATGAGCACTGATGCGACCCGGTCCGACGTGAAGGCAAGGGACGAGCTGCGCGAGGCCGGCGCGCTCACCCTGCGCTCGTTCGGCACCCCGAACTCGGTGACGCGCGAATTCGATTTCTGGGACGACCGGTACGAGGCGCGCCGGCTCTTCTCGGAGCTGCTCGGGACCTTCTTCCTCGTGCTCGTGGCGGTCGGCGGCGGCATGGTCAGCGCCCGCTTCGGCGGCAACGCGGTCCCCTACACGGCACTGGTCGTGGCGCCGGCCCTGATGGTGACCGCGATCATCCTCTTCATGGGGGCGGTCTCGGGGGCCCACCTCAACCCCGGGGTCAGCATCGCCTTCGCCATGAGAGGCGACTTCCCGTGGAAGCGGGTGCCGGCCTATCTCGTCGCCCAGTTCGCCGGCGCGATTCTCGCCATGCTCCTGCTGCGGGCGCTGATCGGCAAGCAGGGAGCGGCCGGCCTGACCCTGCCCGGCCACGGCATCTCCACCACCACGGCGCTGTTGTGGGAGATCGTCCTGACGGTGGGACTCGTGAGCACCATCCTCGGAACGGCGTCCGGCGCCCAGCAGGTGGGTCCGATCGCCGCGCTCGGCGTCGGCAGCTACATCGCCCTCGCCGGATTGTGGGGCGCTCCGGTGAGCGGCGCCTCGATGAACACGGCCCGCTCGCTCGGCCCGGCGCTGGTGCTCGGCGACTGGACGTCGTGGTGGGCGTATCTGGCGGGACCGATCGCCGGGGCGGTCATCGCGGTGGTATTCGCCAACTTCCTGCGCGGACCGGGGGGCGGGCGCAGCGGACAGGCGGCGGCGCAGGGAACCCTGGCCTCGCGGTGGTTCCCCGGCCCGGCCAACGGAAAGAAAGCCGATCCGACCAACGGAAAGCAGGCCGACCCGGCACCCCCGGACGCGGCCAAGTGAGCGCCCCCGTCAACGACGGCTGAAGACCTGGAAGACCCGCGGATCGCCGAGGACGCTGTCCGGGAGCGCGGTGAATGCCGCCAGGCTCGCCAGGGCGGCACGGATCTCGTCCGGGACGCGACGTTCTCGGCGACGATCGCATCCCCTGACGCCTCGAGCGTCGAGTGCGCCAACAGCTTGCCCTCGCCGCTGGCGTAGGCCGCCTGCACGAGTTTGAGATCGGGGCGGGGAATGCCCGCCTCGACGAAGAGCCCGACCAACTTGCGCCCGAGGGTCGGATCGCCGCCGCGCCGGGTGAGCACCCGCCGGTAGCTGCGGGCGTAGAAGTCGAATCCGTCGTTCGGCGGATGGCAGAACAGCCCGCCGAAGTCCGCGTCCTCGACGACCACAACACCACCCGGTCGCACCGTCGCCCACATCCGCCGCAGCAGGCCGACGGGGTCGGTGAGGTGCTGCAGCAGGAAACGGCTGTAGACCAGGTCATAGGCGTCCCGCTCGCGCCAGTCGCCGACGTCGAGCGACCGGAATTCAACCTGGGCCAGTCCCTGGTCGGCCGCGGCCCGGCGGGCGAGGTCGAGCTTGACGACATCCATGTCGATTCCGGTCACGTGCCCGGACCCGCCGATCCGGCGGGCGATCTCGAAGGTGACGTCCCCGCTCCCGCACCCGATGTCGAGGCACCGCCAGCCCGGAGGAATGCCCACCCGGTCGAAGAGATCGCAGGTGTCGGCCATGCGGGCGCGGGCGAGCAGCTGCAGTCGCTCGTATCCGGCCCGGCCACCGCGGATGACGTACCGCTCCACCCACCGAGACTACGTCCGGCGGGTACGGCGTACCCGGATGACGCCGACGCCGACGAGAACGCAGAATGAACCGATGCGATGTCTGGTGTTCGGTGCGACGGGATACATCGGTGGCCGACTGGTGCCGGAACTGCTCGGCGCCGGGCACCAGGTACGGGTCGTCGGGCGCAACCTGGACAAGTTCTCCGGCGTGCCATGGCGGAATCAGGTCGAGGAGGTCGCCGCCGACGTGCTGGACCCGGCGTCGATCGCGCGTGCCGTCGACGGGCAGGAGGTCGTCTATTTCCTGGTGCACTCGCTGAACCGACGCGACTTCGCTGAAGTCGACCGCCGTGGCGCACAGACCGTGGCGGAGGCGGCCGCAGCGGCCGGCGTCGTGCGGATCGTCTACCTGGGTGGATTGCACCCGGCCGGAGTCGAGTTGTCGGCGCACCTGGCGTCACGCACCGAGGTGGGTCAGATCCTGCTCGACGGGACGGTCCCGGCCATCGTGTTGCAAGCGGCAGTGATCATCGGATCGGGCTCGGCGAGCTTCGAGATGCTGCGCTATCTGACCGAACGGCTTCCGGCGATGGTCACCCCTCGGTGGGTGCACAACCGGATCCAGCCGATCGCGATCCGCGACGTCCTGCACTATCTGGTCGAGTCGGCGGATCTCCCGGGAGAGGTCAACCGGACCTTCGACATCGGCGGTCCCGACGTCCTGACCTATCTGGACATGATGCACCGCTACACGGCGGTCGCCGGGCTGCCGCATCGGATCGTCGTTCCGGTGCCCGTGCTCAGCCCGTGGCTCTCGGCGCAGTGGGTCAACCTGGTGACCCCGGTGCCGGGTTCCATCGCGGTGCCGCTCATCGAGTCGCTCGTGAACGAGGTGGTCTGCGCCGAAAACGACATCGTCGGCTACGTCCCGGATCCGCCGGACGGCCTGATCCGGTTCGAACGATCGGTCGAGTTGGCGCTCTCGCGCATCCGCGCGGCTCAGGTGCCGACGCGGTGGTCGGACGCGAGTTGGCCCGAGGCTCCGGCGCAGCCCTCGCCCACCGACCCGGAGTGGTCGGGCGGGTCGATGTACGAGGACTCCCGGGTGCAGCGGACCACGGCGAGCCCGGAGGCGGTCTGGAAGGTCGTCGAGGGCATCGGCGGCGACAACGGGTGGTATTCGTTCCCGCTGGCATGGGCGGCGCGCGGCTGGATGGACCGGATCGTCGGGGGCGCCGGACTGCGCCGCGGTCGCCGGGACCCCGACCGCCTCCACGTCGGTGAGGCGCTGGACTGGTGGCGGGTCGAGGAGCTCGAAGCAGGCAGGATGCTGCGCCTGCAGGCCGAGATGAAGGTCCCCGGCCGGGCCTGGCTGGAACTGTCGGTCACACCCGATCCCGGATCCGGCGCGGAGTACCAGCAGCGGGCGCTGTTCGAACCCCACGGACTGGCCGGGCACGTCTACTGGAAGGCCATCCTCCCCTTCCACAACATCGTCTTCGGCGGCATGGTGCGCAACATCATCCAAGCCGCCGAGCGCGCGACCGGGACGGAAACCGCACCGGAGACCCCCGAATAGCAGACCCGCTCCCCCGGGCGCCGAACGACGCATACTGAGCAGGGAGCCGGGGGGTTCGGGTGGGCAGCGCCCAGAGGTTAGGCAGTTCAGCCTTGACGTCACTGGACGCTGCCGCTCATTCGATGACCCTGGGTACCGCCGGTGTCTGGCTACGCGCGGTGTCCCGCCTCGGGCTCGTCTGCCGCGCCGCCGTCTACTTCCTCGTCGGATACCTCGCATTACGCATCGCGATCTCCGCGCACGGACGGGCGGGAGCCCCGGCGAGCAGCGCGGGAGCCGTCCAGGCGGCGGCCCGATCCTGGGGTCACCTCGCGCTGATCCTGCTCGCCGCGGGCCTCGGCGCCTACGCCCTCACCCAACTCATCGAAGCGGTGTTCCGGCCCTCGCGCGCACGAAGCACGGCCAACAGATGGCGTCAGCGTGCGGTGTCGTCGTGGGGGTTCGTGCTCTATTCCGCCTTCTGCCTCAGCACCGCCTGGCTCTTGGTGACGGCCGGGCACCCAAGCAGACCGAACAGTCGGAGCACCGCCAGTACGCGGACCTGACCGCGGGCCTGCTGCACGTCGGATTCGGACGGGTGCTGCTCGTCCTGATCGGGATCGGCCTGGTGGTCGCCGGTCTGGAGGTCGGTCGTCGGACGGTTCAGCTCAACTTCCGGGAGCGGTTCACCAACGAGGCGCTCCCCCGCGTGATCATGCTGGCCACCAGGCCGCTGGGTGCCTACGGGTGTCTCGCCCGTGCCATCGTCTTCGTGCTGGCCGGCGTCTTCGTGACCAAGGCCGCGGTGCTGGCGGATGCGCAGGACACCAAGGGGCTGGATGCCGTCTTCCGCTCGGTGGCCCAGACGGCCTACGGCACCTGGCCGTTGACCTTCCTCGCCTGTGGGCTCATCGCCTACAGCCTCTACTGCCTGATCGAGGCCCGGTACCGCGACCTGACACCCGGCCGTTGACGGCGTCAGTGCCGGTCCTCGCCTTCCGCCTCGCCATCGCCGGACGGGCGGGGAACGCCGGCCTGGTCGGCCGCTGCCACGAGGGACCGGGCAACGTCGGCGAGCTTGATATTGCTGTTCTGTGACGCAGCCACCAGGAGCCGGAACGCCTTTTCCGTCGTGACCCGATGACGCTCGGCGATGATGCCCTTGGCCGTTCCGATCAGGTCCCGGGTCGTCATGGCGTCCTCGAGCTGTGCCTCGGTCCGGGAACCGACCAGCGCCACGGCCGCGTGGGTGGCGAGCAGCTCGCCGATGTGCTCCGAGTTGGTGTCGAAGGCGTTCGGTGTCGACGAGAAGATGTTCAATACCCCGAGGCTGTCGCCGGCGATGAACAGCCGGAAGGACAGCATCGCCCGCACGCCGAGCCCGGCCATCGCCTCGGCGAAACGGGGCCACCGCGTTTCCTGGTCCAGATCGTCGATCCGGTAGACCCGCTGCCGCCAGACGGCGTCCACGCACGGCCCCTGGCCGACCCGGTACTGCGCCTCGTCGGCCAACCTGATGCGCTCACTGGTCTGCGCCACCGTGACGATCCGCCCGCGCTCGACCAGCGCCAGTCCGACGTCCTCCGCTCCCGGGATGGTGTCCCGCGCGGCCTGCACGATTC
Organism: uncultured Actinomycetota bacterium; assembly: GCA_963828605.1. Classification (GTDB taxonomy): domain Bacteria; phylum Actinomycetota; class Actinomycetes; order Mycobacteriales; family QHCD01; genus DASXJE01. The sequence goes on from CAWHER010000003.1 coordinate 124,597, forward strand.
CGTGCAAGGTGTCCTGCAGGTTCTCCTCGGTGCGCAGGGAACGGGCGACCGCTCCGAGCGCCTCGACGACCCCGGCCCGCGGCACCCAGACGCCGGCCTGCTCGTTGTCGTCCGCCCGCATGATCACCCCCGCCGACCGCCGCTGCCGACCTAGCCGGTGGACCTCCACAGACTTCAGACGCTACCGACCGCGGAACTCCTGTGTCCAGCAGTCTCCCGCACTACCGCGAAGAGACGGGCGATCGTTGGTGGTGGGAAAGCAATCGTCGACAGTCAGTCCGTCGTGCTCGCCGCAGGTGCGCCGCCGGTTGCGACCGTCGACGCCCATTCCAGAGCCGTACGCCCACCCAGGGTGGGCGCTTCCTCCAAGGTGAGGAACGCGCTTACCGCGAGCTGGAAGGTCGCGTTGACGGCGCTGTGCACGTCCATCGTGTAGCCGATGGTCGCGGCTGCCCGGTCATCCGATCTTGCTGCGGAGATCAGCCGGAGCGCCTTGCTCCACGGCACCGCCGCTCCCGGCACCAGCCGCACCCCACCTCGCGCGTCGACCGTGTCCAGCGCCGCCTGGAAGGTGACTCCCTTCCCGTTCGCGGCAATGTCGACGGCGACGATTGCGGCGTAGGTGAAGGCCTCGGCCAGCTTCGGGAAGCCGCGCTCACCGACGAACTGCTCGATCAGCAGGTCCCGGCCGGGGTCATCGCCGCGGAGTTGCGCGGCCACGATCGCTACTCCCTGTTGGGCCAGTCTGCCCTGCTCCGGTGTCATGGCTCCCCCTCGCCGTCGCACGCTCAGTTAACGGTATCGAGGTATAGGAGACAAGTCCGTGTTGCGGCCGGGTCGGAACCGATTTTTTCCTTCCCTCCCGATGTCACCGCGGATGGCCAGTGATACGGGCAAAATGTCCTCATGTCCTTGACCCGTAGAGAATTGCTGCAGGGCGGCGCAGCGACCGTCGCCGCCGACTGCCTGCTCGTGCAGGGCGGGCTCGGCGCTCTGCCGTCGGCCGCAGCCGCGGCCGCGATCACGACGAACCCAAGACCGGTGCACGTGCAGGCGCAATCCAACCCGAAGGCCGACGCGATCATGGACGGCGGTTCGCATCCGTTGTCCGGCCGCTTTTCTTCACTCAGTGCAGCAAAGGCGGTCTTCCCCGGCGCCTTGTCGCTGACCGACGAAATCGACTTCTGGGCGATCCAGACCGCGCTCGACGGCGCCCGGAAGATCTTCCTGGGTGGCGGTACGGCGATCGTGCAGGCGGCGATCGGGATTCCGGCCGGCGGCAATCGGGAGATCGAGGGCGAGGGGTCCGGCGTCACCGTCATCAGGGTCCGCAACGGCGCCACATCGGGAAACCTGGTCACCGTCGACCAGAGCCATTCCAACCCGAACGTCACCCTGCGCCGGTTCACCGTGGACGGCAACAAGGCACACGTTGCGGGCGCGAATCTGCTGGACGGGATCTTCCTCGTCCACTGCGACAACCTTCAGATCGAGGATCTCGAGGCCCACGACGTCCACGGACGCGGCATTCACCACCAGGGCATCACCGGACAGGAGCCGGTGCAGGCCCAGACCTTCACCCGGGTCTACGTGCACGATTGCAATCACTGGGGCCTGCACAACAGCAACGGGGTACGGAAGGTCACCTACAGCGCGATTGTCGCCCTCCGCAACGGCACCCGTTCGGACCTCTCCGGTACCGGGCCGAAGGCCGACGCGTCGACCGGCGGTGTCCTGATCGACCATTCCGAGACGACCGTCGACTCGATCCACGCCGCGGACAACGGCATGGACGGCATCTGGTTCCGGAATCTCTTCGCGAACAACCTCCGCGGACTGCGCGCGACCCACAACGGACGACACGGCATCCGGGTCCTAGGGCTGGTCGATTCCGTCGGTGGCGAGTGGCTCGCCGAGAACAACGGCGCCTCGATGCCCGGCCGCGACATCTGGTTCGACGGAACCGCGTCGCTCTCCTACGGCGTGACGTCCGGGACCGAACTGGCCGGGATCAGCGCCGGCCTGTCGAAGGTGGCGGGCAACCCGGTGACGACACCGGGGAGCTGGCCCGGACATGAACAGTGGGCGATCTACTTCGACGACAACCTCCGGAACGGCACCCTCGACGTGTCCGCCGTACGTGTGCACGCCGGCACGTCCGGCACGGTCCGGCTTCCGCAGCCGATCGGCAAGCTCAGCTATCGGCCCTAGAATCCGCCCATGGGCTGGCGGTTCACCGACGACGTCAAGGAGTACGCCGACCACGCCGCACCCGTGCTGGCCGCATGCCCGGCGGAGCACACCGTGTCCTTGACCGTGATCGAGAACGCGCGGGCCGGCCGGCCCGCCTCTGCAGAACCGGAGATCTACGGCTGGTGGGCGAACCCGGACGGCACGGTGACGGGGGCCGTCTCGCACACACCGCCGCACGAGTTGCTGCTCGGAGTGGTGCCCGATGAGGCGATGCGGCCGCTCGTGCACGACCTCGCCGGTACCGGCCGCCGCCTCACCGGTGTCAACGGCATGACCGCGGCAGCCGTGCAGTTCGCCGCGCTGTGGTCGGAGCACACGGCGCAGCGGGCGGTTTTGCGCGACGCCGAGCGGCTCTACCGGTTGCACCGGCTCGTTCCACCGGATCCGTGTCCACCCGGGCGGGCACGGGTGGCCACGGCGTCGGACGCCGATCTGTTGGTCGTCTGGCTCGCCGGCTTCGTCCGGGACACCGGGCTGCCCGCCACCGACCTGGAGTCCACCGTCGACGCCAAGCTGGCCTACGGCGGGCTGACCCTGTGGGAGAACGACGACGGCGTCCCGGTCTCACTCGCCGGTCGCTCGCGACGGGCCGCCGGCACCGTACGGGTGGCCCCGGTCTACACGCCGGCCGACTGTCGCCGCCGCGGCTGGGCGTCGGCGGTCACCGCGGCCGTCAGCCGGTCCGTACTCGACGAGGGCGCGACGGACGTCGTGCTCTTCACCGACCTCGCCAACCCGACCTCGAACTCGATCTACCAGCGCCTCGGCTACCGCCCGGTCACCGATCGGGCGGTGCTGCTGTTCCACCCGACGGGGTGAACGGGATCGGATTTCCGGCCGGGTCAGAGATGGATCGGCGTCGCCGGCTCGTAGCGCGCTGGCGGGCTCGGCACCTGCGGAGCCTGCGGTTCCGGGAGCGCGGCGGCTCCGGCGCCGAGGTGCGGGCGGGGTCGCCGCGGCGCCGGTGCTCCGGCTCCGCCGCCGCGCCCACGGTAGATCAGCAGGCCCGCCTCCTTGTCCGGGACCGCATCGAGGGCGGCGGCCACGGCCGGCAGGTAGCGGAAGGACTCCGCGGAGTCGTCATCGGCGAATTCGAGCTCCAGCACCACGCCCCACCGGTGGTCGTGGCGCGCCCAGTGCCGGGCCTGGTTGGTCACCGCCGCCTCGAGCAGCGCTTCTCCGTGAGCGCGCCACCATCCACTCGCGGGGAACTCCCCGTCGAACACCTCGATGGTCAGCCACTCGCTCACACCGCCACCATACGAGCGCGCCCGACCGGCCGCCAGGATCTCGCCGGACCGGACCCGCGGTCAGGCGCGGACCCGTGCCCTCATGGCCAGCACCGTCGGGATCGGCGCTCCCCCCTCGGCGAACCGGTCCGGTGCCAGCCCGGCGTCGAGGAACGCATGCAGCAGCGCGGGCAGCGGGCTGATGCGTCGCTCCGACCTTGTCGCGCACCCCATTGTCGGTCCAAGAATCCTTGGTCCAGTACCCGTCGAGGTAACCGGGCCGGATCACCACGGCCTCGGAATCGGCTCGATCGGCGAATCCGCCGCAGAAGCACGGGTGGACCCCCACGTGCACGAACACCCCGCCCGGCCGCAGGACGCGCGCCGCCTCGCGCAGCACCGCGGGGTAGGCCGGCATGTCGGTGTGGACCATCATCGCGATGACAGCGGGCACGGACCCGGTCCGGACGGGAAGCCGCTCGGCGTCGGCCAGCGCCATCGGCAGGCGGCCCCGGGCGTGCCGCAGCATTCCGGCGGAGAGATCCACACCGAGCGGGGTCCATCCCAGCTCGCGCACCCGGGCGGCGTGCACACCCGTGCCGCAGCCGATCTCCAGGCAGGGGCCCGCGCCCGGACCGAGGAGGTCGCGCAGCGCGCGGTCGATGCCGAGCGGGTCGTCGTCGCGTACGGCGACCCTGTCTCCGCCGCCGAGGAACTCCTCCTCGTACCAGTCCGCGATCTCGTCGTACGCCGCCGTCGGCACCATCGGCCCGCTCCCTCGTAGGTCGGAGTCCGTCGTAGGTCGGAGTCCCCGGGTCGGAGTCCCGGCGACTCAGTATCCCGCGAGCAGGGCCTGCAGGCGGGCGAGGGTGGGCTGGTCGACGCTGCTGTGGAACCGGCCCCGCTGGTCCGGCCGGCGGCCCCAGATGACAAGGGTGCGCGCGGCCGGGTCGAGGTCGACGTGCGGCTCGTCGGCGTCGTCGTCGGCCAGTTCGAGTCCGGCCTCGCCGCGCTCGACGACCAACCGGATGTCGGACGCCTTCTCCGCACGGAGCCGGACGTGCAGGTCCTCCTCCGGCGCGGGGTCGTGCTCGCGGCCACGCCGGACGAGGATCCGGCCGAGGACACCGACCGCGTGTGCTGTCAGCTCGGGCTGGCTCAGCAGGTCGATGCTGGTGTCGTCGTCGCCGACGAAGTCCCAGCGGTGGACGGCGAACTCGTTGCGCATGTGCGGCAGGAACTTCGCGACCACCATCTGCCGCCCGGTCCACGGGATGACGGCGTCGGGCTCGCGCTCCACCACCTCGGCGATCACCGCGCGCATCGTCTCCTCCTCGGCCTCCAGCCGCCGGCAGAGCGTCCGGTCGTCGAGGGCGCGGAACGCCGGTTCGCGCTCCTCGAACGTGCGTGTCTCGGGTACCGGATCGCCGGCGAGATAAGGCCTGAGGTGGCGGGTGATCTCGGCAGCCGCTGCCGCGAGATGGGCGGTGACCTCATGCGCGGTCCAGCCCTCACACGCACTGACGGTTCCGGGATCGGTGTGCTGGCGGGCGTCCAGGAAGGCTACGGCCTCCCGACTCCGATCGATGGCGAAAGTAGTCATGCGGGCAACGGTATTGCCGGGTTACTTCGGTCCAGCCCGAAACGGCCGTCAGGTCGGCGTTCGGCCCGGCGCGGAGGTCGCCCACTTCGTCGACATCCCGTCGCCGTACCTGCACGTGCACGCGCACATGTTCGTCGTCAACCTGGCGATCGGTAGCTGGGCCGGCGGCACGCGCGCCGCGGTGACGGGCCGCTCCCGAAGCGGGCGGGTGATCACGCCGTCGCCGCGAGGGTCGCGACCTCGCCGGACGCCGCGGCCGTCGCCCACTCCTCGGCGGAGCGGCCACACGGACCGCTCGCGTCCGCCAGCGTCAGGAACGCGGTGAACGCGAGTTGGAAGGTCGCCGTGACTGCACTGTGCACATCCATGGTGGAGCGGATGGTCGCCGCTGCGTGCTCATCGGTCTTCGTCGCGGCTGCCAGCCGCAGCGCCTTGGTCCACGGCACGGTCGTGCCGGACGCCGGGCGCCGACCATGCCGCGCATCGACGAGATCCAGCGTGGAGCAGAAGGACGTTCCGTGCAGGTCGGCGGCTACGTCGACGGCGACGATCGCCGTGTAGCTGAACGCCTCGATCAGCCGCGGAAAACCCCGCTCCCAGACGAACGTCTTGATCAGCCGGTCCCGGCCGTCATGGTCCCCGCGGAGCTGAGCGGCCACCATCGCCGCCCCCTGCTGCGTGAGGCTGTCCCGTTCCCGTTCCATGAGTCCCCGTTTCCCCCGCGACCGTCGAGGCGCGTACGCCGTCGCCAGCCGGAATTTCTTAGTGGGGTCACGGAGAGGACACCCCATCCGGTTCAACCCGGCGACGGCCGGTGCCCGGAAGGGCACAAGTCAGGACTCGATCGTCACCCGGGGGCGGTGCACGGTGAACGCGGTCAGCGCCGCACCGGCGAGGAAGACGGCGGCGGCGATGATCAGCGCGAGTCGCAGCCCCGGGACGGATCCGCCGCTGACGAGGGCACCGAGCACGGCCACGCCGATCACACCCCCGACCTGGCGGGCGGCGTTGATGACGCCGGACGCGAGCCCGGCGCGGTCGGGCGGTGCACCGTCGACCACGGCGGTGGTGACCGCCGGCATCGTGAACGACATGCCGAACCCGACCGCCACCAGCGGCACCACGATCACCCAGTACGGCGGATGCGCACCCACGACCGTGAGCGCGAGCAGGCCGGCACCACCGACGAGCAGGCCGGTGAGCATCGTCGGGCGGGGGCTGCCGGCCCGTGCGGTCACCCGCCCGGACGCGGCCGACCCGACGACGGCCATGCCCATCTGCGGGAGCAGCGCCACCCCGGCGAGCAGAGCCGAGTAGCCCAGGGTCTGCTGGAAGTACAGGTTGAGCACGAACAATTCGCCGTAGAAGCCGAGGTTGATCAGGAGACCGACCGTGCTGGCGCCGGTGAATCCCGGGTCGCTGAACAGATCCAGGGGCAGCACCGGTGCCGCCACCCGGCGCTCGATCGCGACGAACACCACCGCGGAGGTGCAGAACACCAGGCCGCCGACCAGCACCGGCACCGTGAACCCGTCGCGGCCGGCATCGATCAACGCCAGTGCCAGCGCTGCCAGACCGAGCACGCTGACGACCAGCGCCCCCGGGTCCAGTGCACGCGGCCTCGGCTGCGGCGCGGGAACGTGCCGCGCGGTCAGGACCATCGCCGCCACTCCGATCGGCACGTTGACGACGAACACCAGCCGCCAGGACGCCGCTGTGACGAGCACGCCGCCCAGGATCGGCCCGGCCGCGGCGGCGACGCCGGCGATTCCGCCCCACACACCGATCGCCCGGGCGCGCGGCCCGGCGTCGGGGTAAGCGGCCCGCAGCAACGCCAACGACGCCGGCACCGACAGCGCCGCGCCTACCCCCTGCACGATGCGCGCGATGACCAGGACGGGCACGTTCGGGGCAAGCCCGCATCCCACCGAGGCGACCACGAAGACCGCCAGCCCGGCCTGAGCGACCCGACGCGCACCGAACCGGTCGGCGAGCACGCCACCGGCGAGCAGCAGGGCGGCCAGCATCAGGAGATATCCGTCGACCACCCATTGCAGCCCCGACACGTCCGCGCGTAGATCGGTGCGCAGCGCAGGGAGCGCCACGTTCACGATCGTGGTGTCCAGGATGACCATGAAGTAGCCCAGACAGACGGCGACAAGAGCCCAGGACAGCACTCTGGGCTTTGACTTCTCGTCGACCTGCATGCGCGGTCCGGCCGGGTGCGGTGGCATGCGCCCATGGTGGTCCACGATCATTTCGCCGCCGGCCGAAGTGTCGCCGTCGCGGGATCCAGAACCCCGGTCCGAATGGGGATTGAACCGACCCCGAGCCCCGGCCGTGATCCCAGTGAACGGACGAAGGCGACGATCCCCGGTGCCGGGGCTGCCGGGTAAGGAGTTGAGCGTCATGATCGCACCGAACAAGCGCACCCTGGTGACCCGAGGTTGGCTGGTGGGTGCACTGGGCGCTGCCGCCGTCGTGGTCGCCGCCTGCGGGTCGACGACGCAGAGCAGCGCAAGTGTCCCGTCGAAGTCATCGCCGAGTGCCTCGTCGAAGCCCTCGCCCTCCGCCAGCTCGGCGGCTCCGTCCGCCGCCGGTAAGGGCGCAGAGGTCGAGACCCACAGCGGCGCGATGGGCACGTTCCTGACCGACCGGGCCGGACGCACGCTCTATCTCTTCGCCGCCGACACCGGATCGAAGTCCACCTGCTCCGGGTCGTGCGCGGCGTTCTGGCCGCCCCTGCTCACCAAGGGCGCACCGGAGGCATCCGGCGGCGCGACGGGCAGCATGCTGGGCACGACGGCGCGCTCCGACGGCTCGACGCAGGTGACCTACAACGGGCACCCGCTCTACTACTTCAAGGAAGACACCAAGCCCGGTGACACCAACGGGCAGGGCTTGGACAACTTCGGCGCCAAATGGTGGCTGGTCACGCCGGCCGGCACGTCGATCACCGGCTCCGGCGGCGCCGCTCCCCAGCCGTCGCCGAGCAAGAGCAAGTCCGGCAGCGGCGGTGGCGGCGGTGGCGGCTGGGGGTGAGCGCCACTGACGCCGGCGACCCGGTGATGCTGCGTGGGGTGGGCCAACCCCCTACGGCCCGCCCCACGCTCGCCGCTCCGGACCGCCCAATCGGGCAACTGGCCTTCCTCGGCGTCACGGTGGCATCACTCGGCGGACCGCTCGCTCTGGCCGCGCTCTACGCGCCGGGCATCATCGAGGACACGACCCCGTCGGCCGGGCTGGTCGCCGTCGCCGGCGCGCTGGTCTTCCTTCTCCCACTCGTGGTGTGGCTGCGCTACTCCCGCCAGATCAATTCCCGCGGGGGTCTTTTCAGCTTTGTCGAAGCCGCCGCCGGCCGGCGGGTGGCGCTGGTGCAGGCCGGCCTCTGGATCGCCAGCTACGCCCTCTACCTCGTCTACACGACGGTCGCCATCGTCTACGACACGCTGCCCACCGTACTGCCGTGGATCCGGCCCTACCGCCCCGCGCTCGAGATCGCGATCCCGGTCGTCATCGCCGCGGTGATGCTCGCCGGGCGGACCGTCACCCTCGTGGTGCTCGGGGCGCTCGCCGTCGGCCAGCTCGCCCTGGTGGGAGCGCTCGCCGCGGTGAGCATCGGCCACGGCGCGGAGCTCTCCGCCTTCGGCGCCCACTCGCCGGCCGGCGACCTCCGTACGGCGACCGGGCAGATCTCGCTGCTCTACGTGTGCGGCAGCCTGCCGCTATTCCTCGGCGGAGAGGTGGCCCGGCCGGTGCGCACGGTCCGCCGCGGGCTCGCCGCCGGCTACACCCTGGTGGCGACCGGCGTCGTCGCCGCGGTCTTTCCCTACGCCACCAATCCGGCCTTCACCCGGGCTGCGATCCCGGGAATGTCGGTGGCGCAGGTCTTCTCCGGCCGCGGACTCGCCGTCGCCGTCGGTGTCGGCGTGGCCGCCAGCACCGCCGGCGTGATGATCGTCGAATACCTCGCCCTGAGCCGGTTGATCCAGGTGATCTCCGGCCGCTCGACCCGCTCGGTCATCGGCGGTCTCGCGGTGCTGCTGGTCGCGGCCGCTCCGCTCAGCCTCATCGACCCCGAGCGCTTCTACGACGACCTGCTCAAGCCGTCATTGATCGCGCTGTGGCTCAGCCAGCTGATGGTCTTCGCCGTCTACCCCCGCTTCGCCGCCCGACACGGCGGCCCGCGGGTCGCGCACGTCCTGCTCGCCGCCGGCGCGGTCGCCTTCGCCGTCTACGGCGTCTACTCCACCCTGCAGCACGCCAGCACCTGATCAGCGGCCCGGGGAGGCAGGATGGGAGGCGACCGTCAGCTACCTCGTACGTCTGGAGTACGCCGATGAACCGGCAGCAGTTGCGCGACCTGCAGGCACCGCTCAAGGAGCAGTACCGGGCCGACCCGGCCGCGGCCGCAGTCACGCTGACCGCGGACGGCGACCTCGGCGAGGGGATCACCTGCTCGGTGCAGACCGGCCGGGCGCTCGCCGCCGCCGGACTGCATCCGGCTACCGGGGGTGACGGAACGGCGCTCTGTTCGGGCGACATGCTGCTCGAGGCGCTCGCCGCGTGTGCCGGCGTCACCCTGCGGTCGGTCGCGACGTCGATGGAGATCGAGGTCGCCGGGCAGGTCCACGTGGAGGGCGACCTCGACTTCCGCGGCACCCTCGGGGTGGACAAGGAGGCTCCCGTCGGGTTCCAGGAGATCAGGGTGGGCTTCGACCTGGCCACGGAGGCGACGCAGGAGCAGCTGGACCGGCTGCTCGACCTGACGATGCGTTACTGCGTCGTCTACCAGACGCTCGCCGGGCCGCCGAGCCTCTCCGTCTCGCTGAACCGGAGATAACCCGGCCGGACGAAGAAAGATGCGGAGCGGTGCATCACCTGCGCTCCGGATGGGTACGACCTACGCCAGTGTGTCCGGCCACCAAGGCCGCGGGCCAGGATCAGGCGCAGCGTCGCCGGTTGGAGAGCGTCCGGAGGATGAGAAACGAATTCGACGGCGTGATCGCGTGTGCCCTTGGTGTGGACGGCGCCCGCGCGGGCTACGTCTTCGTCAACCGGGCCGGCGGCACCGACTTCGACATCGCCGTTCGTGCCGGGACCCTGGCGCGACTGCTGGCCGAGGGATCGGACTGGGACGATGCCGCCAAGGCCACCGGATACGAGCTGACCCACCGCCCGCGGACCGGCGACGCCGGGATCGGCATCGAGACCCCGGACGGTCAGGTCCGGCCGCTCGACCTCTTCACCTTCGCCGCCGACCCCCTCGGCTCGCTGTTCCGGATGTTCGTCGCGGACGGCAACCCCTAGGCCCCGATAGGGTGCTCTCGTGTCCGCCGCGGTGAAGGAACCCCCCGACGGTGGAGCGCCGCTGGCGTCCACCGTGCCGGGCGCCCGCTATCCCCGTCTCGACGCCGACCGGCGGCTGATCTTCCGGGTGCACGCCCCGGCCGCCGACAGCGTCCGGGTGCAGGCCCCGGGAGACAGTCTCGGCGACGAACCCCTCGAGCTGCGCCGCACCGGGGACGGCTTCTGGACCGGCGGCATCGAGGACCCGGCGCCGGGTTTCCACTACTACCGGCTCGAGGTCGCCGGCATGGCCGTGAACGACCCCGGCTCCCAGGCATTCAGCGGGTACGGCGGTGCCGTGAGCGGGCTCGAGATCCCCGAGCCGGGCAACGACAGCGCCGAGTTGCGCGACGTGCCCCACGGTGAGATCCGCCACCGCTGGTACCACTCCGCGACGACGCAGGGGTGGCGCCGGCTGATCGTCTACACGCCGCCCGGCTACGACGACGACACCTCGCGGCGCTACCCGGTGCTGTATCTGCAGCACGGGTCGGGTGAGGACGAGACCAGCTGGAGCCGGCAGGGCCGGGCGGGCATCATCCTCGACAACCTGCTGGCCGCCGGGTCGGCCGAGCCGATGATCATCGTCATGGAGTCCGGCTATGCCTCGCCACCGGCGAACCCGGGCACGCCGCCCTCCTCGGAGCAGGTCCAGGCCGTCATCGACGAGTTCGGTGATCTCCTGCTCGACGACGTGATCCCGACCGTGGACCGCGCTTTCCGGACGATCGCCGACCGCGACCACCGAGCGCTCGCCGGACTGTCCATGGGCGGCCGCCAGGCGCTGGCCGTGGGCCTGGCCAATCTGGGCACGATGGCGTGGGTCGCGGGCCTGAGTCCCGCCGTGTGGCGGCACGGCGCGGACCGGAGCTGGACGATCGGGACCGACTGGGTGAAGACCCTGCTCGCGAATTCGGGCGGCCATCAGGCCCGGGAGGTCTTCCTCAGTGCCGGCTCGGCCGAACCGATGTTCGTCGACGCCGTCCACACCCTCGAGCAGATGCTCACTGAGGCCGGCGTCGATCACACGAGCTACCTCTCACCGGGTACTGCGCACGAGTGGCTCACCTGGCGCCGCAGCCTCGTCGAGCTCGCGCCGCGCCTCTTCCGCTGACCGCTCAGACCGGCAGTCTGCGGGCGGGCGGTACGTCGACGGTGTCCGCCGGCAGCAGCCACACGGGGTTGCCGACCCCGGCGATGCTGCCGTCGGCCGCATGTACGGCGGCCCGCAGGTAGGCGCCGTCGCCGGGTGCGACATCGACGTCGAAATGTCCTGGGCCGAGCCGGCCCGCGGGCACGATCTGCCGGCGGGTCAGCGGATCGGGCTGGCGCCGGCCCGGCCCGGTCCACCGGCCCGGTGACGATCTCCAGCGCCCCGTCCTTCGGGACGCCCGTCACGATGATCCGTACCGGCTCGGTGCTCGCCGCGCCGACCAGGACACCACCCATCGCGGGCACCCCGCGTACCTGCAGATCGAGTTCACCGCGCCACTTCGCCGGATCGACGAACCAGGCCCGGCCCGCGGTCAGTGCGCTGACGAGGTCCGGCACATCGAAGGAATGACTCCAGACGTAGGTGAGGAAGTTGACCCGCTGCTTGATCCAGTTGATCCCGGAGTGGTCGTCGGTGACGCCGGTCGCCGTGTAGTAGACGGCGTTGCGCGCGGACACGTCGAACACCTGCAGCAACGAGTCGAGCGTCTGCTTGCAGCCGATCTCCACGATGTCGGCGCCCAACGCCCGGGTGGTGATGAGAAGCCTGGACAGGGCCTGCGGGCTCCCGACGTCGCCCTGCATCGGGTGGTTGTAACTCGCGATGCCGCCATGGCTCTTGATGAACTGCACCATCGCCTGCGCGGCGGCGACCGAACCATCCTTGCGCGGGGCACCGGCGGGGTACGGCGGCAGCACCAGCTCTCCGCCGAACCAGTTGAGGTGCCGGACCAGCGAGATCTCCGCCGTGTCGGACTGCCGGACACCGGGAAAGCGGCCGGCGTAGTGTCGCAACACACTGCGCCGCAAGGCGAGCGCGGCCGTCGGATCCCGTTGCGTTCGGCGGAACCGGAGCCGGTCGACGACGACGTCAACCGGATGACCGCGGCGGGACAGTACGCCGATCCGCAGCTGGTAGAGCGAGTTGTCCGCGGCGACCAGTTCCGGCCAGATCGCGGCGATGTCGCGGACCGGCCGGAGCGCCACCCGGCGCCAGTGGCCACGCGGCGCCGGTAGCTCGACGATGCCCAGCAGCCCGCGGGCCCGCCGGCGGACGGTCGAGGTGCCGCCGATCCGGTATCGCAGCGTGTACTGGCCGGCCGGACGCGAGCCGACCGCCGGGTGGTACGACGAGTCGATCTCCACCGCAAGTACCGCGTCGGGGCCGACCTGGGAGGCCCGCACGTCGAGCTCCAGCGTGGTGTCGGCCAGACACGTGCTGTAGGTCCAGTTCCACGCCGTCCCGGTGTACCAGAGCTCACCCCACGTGTCGTGATCCGCCCGGGCCTGCAACCGCAACGCCCGACCTTGCTCGTCCGGCGAATGCGGCTGGGCGACGAAGGTCCCGGACGCCGACCGCAGTGGCCCGGTCCGGTGCTGGGTCCAGGTCCAGGCGACGCCGTTCTCCTTCTCGACCGGTCCGTCGAAGTGCACCGCCTGCTGGTAGCCGTGCGCGTCGATGCGGAAGTCGTGGTCGGTCCACCAGACCATGTCGACGCCGATCCGGTGCGCCTCGGACAGATGCGCCTCGTAGCTGGCGATGCCTTCACTGAACGGCCCGTGGATGTGCATCGCCATGGAGACCGGGATCAGTGCCGCCTGGGGCGTACGCGCCGCACGGGACGCGTCGGACAACGGGCGGCCGATGCCGCCGACGACACCGCCGGCGACGGCTCCTCCAGCACCCAGGAGCATCGAGCGACGAGAAAACGTCGGTGCTGCCACAAGCCGGCCTTCCTGGAGCTACCGGCCACGTTACGGCGCGCCCGGCGCCGTTTCGGGCCATCGCCCAACCCGGACGCCGAATCCCACTGGGTGGAACGCGCGCAGGTGTCCTATGCTGGGCAGATGCTGCGCGCCTTCATGACGACGACGCCGGGTGGATCGACCCGGCGAAGTTCGGCGTGACCTGACGCAGAACCCACGGCCTCCGGGATCGATCCCGGAGGCCGTTTTTCGTGGCGGCACTCGGGGTCGGTCCGGGACCCAACGAGAAAGGGTGCCCCCGATGAACCCCGACCCGCGGAACCACGACCCGAGAAACCACGACCCGAGAAACCACGACCCGAGAAACCGCGACCCGAGAAACCGCGACCCGAGGAACCACGACCCGAGGAACCGGGACCACCGCAAGCTCGGCCGCGATCTGGGCCTGTTCGACACCCACGACCTCGTCGGTGCCGGGTTTCCGCTATGGCTGCCCGACGGTGCGGTCATCCGCGCCGAGCTGGAACGTACGCGGCCGAGCAGCGCCGTGCGCGGCGGCTGCCGCCGGATGTTCAGCCCGGTACTGGCCAAGCGCGAGCTCTTCGAGCGCTCCGGGCACTGGGCGAAGTTCTCCGACGACATGTTCCCGCCGATGAAAATCGGCGGCGAGGAGTTCGTGCTCCGCCCGGCGAACTGCCCGCACCACGCGCTCATCTACGCGTCCCGGCAGTACAGCTACCGGGATCTTCCGGTGCGGTTGTCCGAGCTGGGCAGCATGTTCCGCAGCGAGCTGTCCGGCGTACTCGGCGGGCTGTCCCGGGTCCGGCAGATCAATCTCGACGACACCCACGTCTTCTGCGCCGCGGACCAGATCGAGGCGGAGGTCGTCGAGGGGCTGCGCCGCGTGCAGGAGGCCTACGCCGTACTCGGCATCGAGGTCGCCTACGTCCGGCTGTCCCTGCGCGGGGGCTCCGGGAAGTATCTCGGCGGCGCGCCGGTGTGGGAGCGGGCGGAGGCGCAGCTCGGGCGGCGCTCGACGCGGCTCGGCCTCGACTACGTGGAGGCACCGGGCGAGGCGGCGTTCTACGGCCCCAAGGTCGACGTGCAGGTGGTCGACCCGGCCGGCCGGGAGCAGACCCTGTCGACCGTGCAGGTCGACTTCGTGCAGCCGGAACGGTTCGACCTCGGCTACATCGGGCGCGACGGGTCACGGATCCGCCCGGTGATGATCCACCGGGGAGTGCTGTCCGCGATGGAGCGTCTCGTCGCCCATCTCATCGAGCTCTACGGTGGGGCGTTCCCGCCCTGGCTGGCGCCGGTGCAGGTCGTCGTGCTCCCGGTCGCCGACCGGCACGCCGCCGCGGCCGGCGGAGCAGGCCGGCAGACTCGCCGAGGCGGGCCTGCGGGCCGAGGTGGACGACAGCGACAACACCCTCGGGCTGCGCATCCGGCGGGCGCGGGACCGGCAGAGCCCCTACGTCGCGGTCCTCGGGGATCGGGAGATCGCCGCGGATCGGCTCGCCCTGCGACTCCGGGACGGACGGCAGCTGCCGGCCCTCCCGGCCGACGACGCCGTGGCCGAGATCGAGCGCGTCGTCCACGACCGCCGGCGTGACCTCGGCTTTCCCGGCGAGCTCGTCGAGCCGGTCCGTGCGAACATCCCGTCATGACGCGCATCTACCTCGAGATCGGCCCGAAGAAGGTCTTCGCCTGCGCCCTGGACTGGCCGGGCTGGTGCCGGATCGGCCGGTCCGAGGAGGCGGCGCTGTCCACCTGGGTCGACTACACCCCGCGCTACCAGGTGATCGCCGGGCAGGCCGGAGTGGAGTTGGACCTGTCCGACCCGGTCGTGATCGAGCGGGTGCCGGGCAGCTCAACGACCGACTTCGGCGTTCCGATCGCGTTCCCCGAGGCCGATGGGACGGCGCTCACCGGGACCGCCGCGCGTCGGATGACCGACCTCGTCCGGGCGGCGTGGGCCGTCTTCGACAAGACGGCGGCGACGTCGCCCGAGTCACTGCGCAAGGGACCCCGCGGCGGCGGGCGGGACCGCGACAAGATGATCGCCCACGTCGTCCAGGCCGAGCGGTCCTACGCCCGCAAGGTCGGCGTGCGGCACAAGCCGTTCGACAGCGACGACACGGCCGCGCGCGACGCGATGCGATGCGACCTCATCGACGTGCTGAGCACGCGGTCGGACGGCACGCCG
This sequence comes from uncultured Actinomycetota bacterium, assembly GCA_963828605.1. Taxonomy (GTDB): domain Bacteria; phylum Actinomycetota; class Actinomycetes; order Mycobacteriales; family QHCD01; genus DASXJE01. Next base: position 140,159 of record CAWHER010000003.1, read on the forward strand.
GTCGTTCCCGGAGGCTGGCCGGCCCGCTACGCCGCCCGCCGGATCGCCTGGCACGTGATCGACCACCTGTGGGAGATGGAGGACCGCCGTACCTGAGCGGGATCAGGCCAGGATCAGACGGGAACGGCCGGTGCGATCCGGGTCGGGGCGTTCTCGACCCGCGTCAGCCAGTAGTCGGTGTCGTAGGACCCGTCGCCGGTCAGGAAGCGCCACAGCCTGCTGCGGTTGGTGATCTCGAGGCGCCCGGTGGCGTTCTCGTACCACGGAAAGGTCTGCCGCAGCTCGGCGGCGACCGCCGGGTCACCCAGGTCGTCGGTGTTCCACAGCCGGACCTGACGGACGGTGGGGTTGAGCCGGATCTTGAACATGTAGCGGACCCGGTCGGTGTCGTTGCGCCGGCCGCAGTGCCAGATTCCGTGGTGCAGGATGAGCACGGTGCCGGCCGGGCACACGAGCGGCACCTGACCCGCGAGGTTCTGGTAGCGGCCGATGTCGGTCTCGTTGATCCGGCGGAGGTGGCTGCCCGGAACGACGAGGGTGCCACCCATGTCGAGGGTGACCTCGTGCGGGTAGTACATGAGCTGGACGTCGAAGACCGTGCGCGGGTCGATGATCGCATCGGCGTGCAGGTGCTGCGCCTCACCGCCGTGCGGCTGGCGGATGTGGATCGCGTGGTGGTCGACGAGCGGATCGGGTCCGACCAGACTGTGGATCGCGCCCTGCACGTGCGGAAGCGCGAGGATCGCGCTCACCGTCGACTCGGGTGCGTAGGCCAGCGGCAGCGGCGTCCCCGCCGGGACGCGGTCGAGGCCCTCCTCGAGCTCGCCGATCGCGGCCTTGTTGAGCGCGTCGGGAACCAGACCGTCGAAACGCAGGAAGCCGGCGGAGACGAAACGCGCCATCTCCGTCGACGTCAGCAGGTCCTTGCGATCAGGCATTGATCGTCTCCAGCCGTTCGAGATAGAACTCGTGTTTGAGGAACGACGTGTCGTGCTCGTGGCCCGGGAACGGCGGCATCAGCTGGGATGCGTGCAACAGGCGCCACCCGTCCTTCAGCGCCTCGAGGCCGGTCTCGTACGGCGGCGTCTCGCTGTCGCCGGTGGTGTGCTTGTCCTGCCCGGTCCCGTCGTAGAACGCCCAGCCGGTCACCCTGCTGTCCAGTGCCGAGTTGGCGGTGTACAGCACGAGCACTTTCTGCCGGGTATGACTCATCGATGGTCCCTCCATGCGAGTCGATCAGAAGCGACCCATACCCTATAGGATATCTGGGTTCCTATCGCCGGCGCCCGGCGGCGAGCCGCGCGATCCGCGCCTCGATGCCGTCGAGCACGGTGTCGAGGCCGAAGCGGAACTCCTCCTCGGCGAAGTCCGCCCTCGTCCTGCAGCGAGCCGGACACCAGCGCGGCGTGGACGCCGGGGAAGTGGTCGGGGTCGATGAGCTGGGCCAGCCGGCGGACGTAGCGCGCGTCCGCCTCACGGCCGCTCAGCGATCCGTGCTCGATCGCGTCGCCGAGCTGGGTGCTCAGCAGGACCTGGCCCCGCACGTAGACCTCGACGAGCAGCAGCGACGAGAGGCTTCTGCTGCTCGGTCAACGGCGTGTCGTCGAACGCGGTGACCCCGCGCTCCATCCAGCGCAGCCGGTTGGGCGCGAGCGGCGGATCGCTGACGGGACCTGGACGATCCACGGGTGCCGGCGAGCGCGGCGCTGTTCGCGGCCGCCCAGCCTCGCAGCTGGGCGCGCCACGCACCGGCCGGCCGACGCCGCGGCGGCGCCCCGTAGGCGGCGTCGACCATCGCCACGTAGAGGTCGCTCTTCGACTCGACGTAGCGGTAGAGCGCCATCGTCGTCACCCCGACCTCGTCGGCGACCGCGCTCATCGACACCCCGGCCAGCCCGTGCGTGTCGGCGACGCGCACCGCGGCGTCGGCGATGTCGTGGATGCTGAACCGTGGCCGGGGCCCCGGACGGGGTGCCGTCACGGCCCCACAGCAGCCGCAGCACTCGCGGCAGATCCTCCTCGGCCATCGCACTCCCGCGGTAACTGTTTGCGTCGCACGCAAATAGAGCTAGCTTCTGCGTGCACGATAGACCGTCGATGACATACACAGTTAGGACGCAGGGATGACGACGTCGATCCGACAACAGGACGGCGAGCCCCGGAGCGGGGCGCCGGGAGTGGATCGCGCTGGGCGTGCTCGCCCTGCCGCTGCTGCTCGTCTCGATGGACGTGTCGGTGCTGTACTTCGCGGTCCCGTTCATCAGCCGCGACCTGTCGGCCAGCTGCGGCGCAACAGCTGTGGATCTTCGACATCTACGGTTTCGTGCTCGCCGGGCTGCTCATCACCATGGGCGCGGTCGGTGACCGGATCGGCCGCCGGCGGCTGCTCGTCTGCGGCGCGCCGGCGTTCGGCGTGGCATCGGTGGCGGCGGCCTACGCCCGGAACCCGGCGCAGCTGATCGCGGCGCGCGCGCGTGCTCGGGGTCGGCGGTGCCACACTGATGCCCTCGACCCTCGCGCTGATCCGCAACATGTTCCACGACCACCGCCAGCGGGCGACGGCGATCGCGGTGTGGAGCGCGGTCATGATGGGCGGCGTCTCGTTGGGCCCGGTGCTGGCCGGGCTGCTGCTCGAGCACTTCTGGTGGGGCTCGGTCTTCCTGATCAACATCCCGGCGATGGTGCTGCTGGTCGTGCTGGCGCCGGTGCTGCTGCCGGAGTTCGCGAATCGTACGGGCCGCCGCTTCGACCTGTCGAGCCCGCGCTGTCGCTCGCCGCCGTGCTGCCCGTCATCTTCGGCATCAAGCGCGCGGCCACCGATGGGTTCGGACGAGTGCCGGCGGTGTGCATCGCCGCCGGCATGGGGTCGGGCGTGCTCTTCCTCTCCCGGCAGCGCCGCGCGGCGGACCCGATGATCGACCTGGCCATGTTCGGCAACCGTGCGTTCGGTGGCTCCCTGCTCGCGAACACCGTCGCGATGTTCGCGCTCGTCGGCAACGCGGTGTTCCTGACCCAGTACCTGCAGCTGACCCTGGGCATGAGCCCGTTGCGTGCGGCGCTGTGGAGCCTCGTGCCGACCATCGCGGTGGCCGGTGCGGCTCCGCTCGCGACCGCGCTCGGCCGGCGGTCACCCGCGGGGGAGCGTGATGGCGGGCGCGTTTGTCGTGGCAGCGTGCGGCTTCGTCGTCCTGACCCGACTGCGGCCGACTCGCCGCTGGCTGGTCATCGTCGGCGCGGGGTTACTCGCCGTCGGGCCTGGTCGTCATCATGACGCTGGTGACCGACCTGGTCGTGGGCACAGTCGCCCGCAGCGGGCCGGCGCGGCGTCGGCGCTGATGGAGACCTGCAGCGAGTTCGGCGGCGCACTGGGTATCGCGGTGCTCGGCAGTATCGGCGCGGCCGTCTACGGCAGCCGGGTCGTCGCGCACCTGCCGGCCGGACTATCGGCGGCCGACGTCCACGGCGCGCAGCAGGGACTCGCGGGCGCCGTAGCGACGAGCGCCCACCTGCAGAGCGGGATCGCCGACGCGCTGCTCACCGCCGCCCGGCACGCGTTCACCGACGAGATGAACCTCGTCGCCTGGGTCGGAGCAGCCATCCTGGTGGCCGCATCCGTCGCGACCGCACGGTTGCTCAGGGACGCCGGCTGACCATGGTCGCCGCCCGGGTGGCCTCAGCCGGTGGCCTCGTCGGCGAGGTTGAGCCAGCCGATCTGCTGCGGGGTCAGCGAGACGGTCAGGGCGAGCAGGGACGTACGCAGCTCCGCCATCGTCTCCGGCCCGATCAGCGGGAACGCCGCGAACTGCTGGTGCAGCACGAAGGCCAACGCGATCGCCGCGGTGGGTACGCCGAGGTCACCGGCGACCTTGCGCACCCGGTCGAGCCGGGCGAAGTTGTCGTCGCTGTACCAGCAGCGCACCAGATCCGCGTCGGACCGGTCGTCCGGGTCGGCCCGGCCGGCGAAGAACCCGCGCGCCTGGCTGGAGAAGGGGAAGAGCGCGACGCCGGTGTCGATCAGCCACTGCACCGAGGCGGGGTCGGTCACGTCGCGGCACCCGGCCCACATCGGTTCCAGCGGCCGGCCGAGGCTGAACTGGTTGCTGAGCGCGGTGAACCCGTGCCGCCCGTTCGCCCGGGCGTACTCGTTCGCCTCGTCGAACCGGCTCAGCGTCCAGTTGGACCCACCGAACGCGCGGATGCGGCCGGCGCGGTAGTGCTCGTCCAGCACGTCGACGAACTCCCCGACCGGGACGTCGGTGTTGTCCCGGTGCATGAAGTACTGGTCGATGTAGTCGGTCTGCAGCCGGTCCAGCGACACCTGCAGCTGGCTGGTGATCGATTCGGGATCGCAGTGCGGGGTGTGTGCCCCCTTGCCGATCACGACGACGTCCTCGCGGTTGCCGCGGTTGGCCATCCACTGGCCGAGCAGCTGCTCCGACCTGCCGCCGTTGTAGATGTAGGCCACGTCGAAGCAGTTGCCGCCGCGCTCGACGAATTCGTCGTAAAGCACCGAGGCCTGCGGGATGCTGTGCGCGGCGATGCTTCCCATCACCAGGCGGGACACGTCCTTGTCGATCCCGGGCACCCGTCCGTAACGCATGTCGTGTCCGGACCGCGGCGCCAGCGCCCGCCCGTGCACCACCGGTACGTCGGCGTCGTCGCGCTCGACCGGGTAGCTCTGGCCCAGAGCGGCCCGCCACCGGTCGAGGACCGCCGCGTTGCCGAGTGAATCGGCCCAGCTCATCGCCGGTGCCTGCCGCTCCTCGAGGTGCTCGGCCACCGCGTCGGCCTCGAAGGCGTAGAGCCGCACGTCGTCCACGTCGGGGATCACGACGTCCTCGGGCTCGGCGCCCACCCGGTGCACCTCGATGCGGCCGACCCCGTGCTGGGTCGGGAACCAGGGGTTGGCCACGACGAGGTAGCCGTCGCTGCCGACCACCCGAAGGGCGCTACCGTCGCTCAACCGCACGCCGGTGGTGACCTGCGCGGTGATCCCGCCCTCGAAGCGCAGGGTCGCGGCCGCCCACTCGTCGACCCCGGTCTCGCCGAGATGACCGACCGCGGTGACCTCCTCGGGCTCGGCGAAGGGCCGGCCCAGTGCTGCGCCGGCCACCAGCCGGGCCAGCGACACCGGGTAGCCCCCGACGTCGAGGATTCCCCCGCCGCCGAGAGCCGGGTCGAACAACCGGCCGTCGGCGTTGAACGTCGACGCGAACGCCAGCGACGCCTGGATGTGGAGCACGCGCCCGATGGCGCCTTCGCTCACCAGCCGGTGGATCGCCGCTGTCTGGGGATGCGCCCGGTACATGAACGCCTCCATCAGGAAGACGTCGTGCCGACGCGCCGCCTCGACGATCGCCTCGCTCCAGGCGCGGTTCAGTGACAGCGGCTTCTCGCAGAGGATGTGCTTACCGGCCTCCGCGGCGCGGACCGCCCACTGCGCATGCATGGGGTGCGGCAGGGCGATGTAGACGGCCTGCACCTCGCCGTCGGCGAGCAGGCTCTCGTAGCTGTCGTGCCGCCTTGCGGCGCCGAACTGCTCCCCGAACCGGTCCGCAGACTCCTGGGAGCGGCTGCCCACCGCCACCAGCCGGCCCGTTCGCGAAGTGGGGAGATCGCCGGCGAACTTCCGGGCGATCTCGCCGGTGCCCAGGACGCCCCAGCTCAGGGTCTTGTCGGTCATTCCCAGCCCCTTGTCCGTGCGGTAGGTCACCTGATCCTTCCAGCAGACGACCGGGACGTGAACCGGCGGGTCGGAAATCGCTTGCCTCGCATCCCTTTTCAAGCCGTCGAGGACCGATTACTCTTCCGGGCGCCCTGCAGGGGGCGGGCGGGGGCCGAAACGAGCCGACGACGACGTCGCGATCCGAAACCGCAGGGAGGCACTGGCGTGACTTCGTTACTGACCCGCCGAGGTTTTCTGAAGGGCGGCGTCGCCGGTGCGGCGGGCGCCGCGCTGCTCGGCGCGTCCGGCTGCGGCGCGGAGTCTGCGTCCGCCGGCGGAGCGCTCAGCCTCTGGTACTGGACCGGGTCGATCAGCGACACGCTGCTCGGCAATGTGCATAAGAAGACCGGGGTGACGCTCGAGCCGCAGAAGATCGGCGGCGACTTCAAGTCCAAGTTCATGACCAGCCTCGCCGGCCACTCCTACGTCCCGGACATCACCGGTATCAACTCCGACGTCGCGACCTACTTCCCCGATGCGGACCAGTTCGTCGACCTGCGCAAATTCGGTGCCGACAAGATGAAGGACCAGTACCTGGACTGGAAATGGCAGCAGGGCGTGGCGAATGACGGCCGGATGATCGGATTTCCGATGGATACCGGGCCGACGGCGCTCTACTACCGCACGGACATCTTCAAGAAGGCCGGATTGCCGACCGATCCCGCCGAGGTCGAGGCGCACCTGAGTACCTGGGACGACTACCTCGCCGCCGGCCAGAAGCTCAAGGCGGCCATCGCCGGGACGTGCATCGCCTCCGCGACCGTCAACGACATCTTCGACCAGGTCATGGCCCAGAGTTCGAAGCAGTACATGGACCGGCAGAACCACTTCATCGGCGACCAGGCACACGTGCGCAACGCCTGGGACATCTCGGTCAAAGTCATCAAGTCCAACCTCACCGCGAAGACGGTCAGCCTCACCGCCGACTGGAACGCGGTCATGACCAACGGCAAGGTCCCGTGCTTCGTCGGCGCGGTCTGGATGAAGAACTTCCTGGGTCCGGCGGCGCCGAAGACAAAGGGCCTGTGGCGGGTCTGCCGCGCCCCCGGTGGCGCCGGCAACAGCGGCGGGTCCTTCCTCGGGGTCACGAAGTACTGCAAGCATCCCGAAGATGCCTACAACGCCATCCGTTATCTCGAATCGACCCCGAACCAGGCCTTCTCCTACCAGGACATCAACCTGTTCCCGTCGACGCCCGCCTCCTACAAGGATCCGATCATGCGCAAGCCGGACCCGTTCTACGGCGGGCAGGTCACTGTCGACGTCTTCGGCAAGGCCGCTGAACAGGTCAAGCCCTTCTACTTCAGCCCGTACGACGACGCGATCACTCCCACCTACGCCACCGAACTCGGCAATGTCGAGAGCCTCGGCAAGGATCCCGACCAGGCCTGGAATGACTGCATCAGCGAGATCAAGCGCACGCTGCAGCACACGGGAGTGATCTGAGATGGCCACGACGTCGACGACGACGCCCACCACCCTCACCGGGACGGGGCGACAGACCGGGCGCCGGCCGAGCACCGGTGGGCGCTTCCGCCGCTACCTGCCGCTCTACCTGTCGATTTCGCCGTTCTACATCATCTTCGCCATCTTCGGGCTCTTCCCGATCGGCTACTCGCTCTACCTGTCGTTCCACAGCTGGGACGGCATCGGGCCGATGAAGTACGTCGGCCTTGCGGAATTCCGTTATCTGGTCAGCGATACGCAGTTCTGGCTCTCGGTCAAGAACACCGTGGAGATCTGGATCATCTCGACGATCCCGATGCTCTTCCTCGCGCTGGTGATCGCGGTCATGCTCAATTCGTCGATCCGCTTCAAGACGGCGTACCGGATCGCTTTCTTCATTCCCAACGTGTCGTCCCTCGTCGCCATGGCGATCGTGTTCGGCTCGATCTTCGCCAACAACTTCGGCCTGCTCAACGGCCTGCTGCAGGCGCTCGGCCTCTCGCAGGTGCAGTGGCTGAACGACCCGTGGGGCATCAAGGTCGCGATCGCGGTCATGGTGATCTGGCAGTGGACCGGTTACAACGCGATCATCTACCTCGCCGGATTACAGGCGATCCCGACCGACCTCTTCGAGGCCGCCAAGGTCGACGGGGCCAACGTCGTCCAGACGTTCTTCCGGGTGACCATCCCGATGCTCCGGCCGATCATCCTGTTCACCGTGATCACGTCGACCATCGGCGGCATGCAGATCTTCACCCAGTCCCAGGTCCTCGTCGGCAACACAGGCGGACCGGGTGGCGCCGGCATGACGATGGTGCTCTACCTCTACCAGCAGGCGTTCACCAAGAACGATTTCGGCTACGGCGCAGCGATCGGCTGGGGCCTCTTCATCATTCTGCTCCTGTTCTCGATCATCAACTGGCGCGTCGTCCAACGGTCCGGGAAGTAGAGGCGGGAGACAGTAATGACACAGGCTCGGTTCGCTCGCGTCGTCGCGCACCTGGTGCTGATCATCGGTGCGGTGATCTCGCTCTTCCCGTTCTACTGGATGATCGTGATGGCGACCAACACGACCGGCGACATCTTCCAGTTCCCGCCGAAACTGACGTTCGGGTCACACCTGTTGGGCAACATCCGCAACGTCCTGCACAACATCGACTTCTTCGGATCGTTCCTCAACACCCTGCTCGTGGCCGTCGTGACCACGGCTCTGGTGCTGTTCTTCGACTCGCTCGCCGCCTTCACCTTCGCGAAATACGATTTCCCCGGTAAGCGGGTCCTCTTCATCATCCTGCTGGCCACCTTCATGGTGCCTTCGCAGTTGTCGACGGTGCCGTTGTTCGTGTTGATGGCGCACATCGGCTGGGTCGGCTCCCTGCCGGCGCTGATCGTCCCTGGTGCGGTGAATGCCTTCGGAATCTTCTGGATGCGGCAGTACATCCAGGGCGCCGTGCACGACGACCTGCTCGATGCCGGGCGACTGGACGGATGCAACTTCTTCCGCCTCTACCGGCAGGTGGCCATCCCGGTTCTCCGGCCGGCGCTCGCCTTCCTCGGCATCTTCACCTTCGTCACCGTGTGGAACGACTACCTGTGGCCGCTCGTGGTGCTCGTCAATCCGCACCGGGTCACGCTCCAGGTGGCGCTCTCGCAGCTCAACGGGCTCTACAACACCGACTACAGCATGGTCATGGCCGGGACTCTGATGGCCACGGTCCCGCTGATTCTGGTATTCCTGCTCGGTGCCCGGCAATTCATCGCCAATCTCGCAGCGGGGGCGATCAAAGCCTGACCGAATAGGGCAGCCGAATAGCAGACGCGGCCTAACCTCCCAACTCGCCTATTTGGGTCGTCGGCGCACGACCGGGTGGAACAGAGTCATACGAACCGCCCCAGACCCTTGCCTTCGCCCGGTAGCCTTGCGACCGGCGACAGAAGGGGTCGGGGAATGGTGCGCCACTTTTTCAAGGACGAGGCATTCGATTTCGACGTTCGAATCGCACTCGGCTGGGCCGCACACGGGGGCGCCGACGTCGGAGAGGTGTTCGCGGCGGTCGACGCCATCAAGGACGGCGATGCCGGCAGCTGGTTCACCACCTGGGTCGCCGCCGGGCGACGTCTGCGCCGCGTTGCCGAGACCTCGTTGGCGACCGGGCATCCGGTCAGCGCCCGGTCGGCCTACCTGCGGGCGAGCAACTACCTCGCGCTGGCGCTGAACAGCGTCGACGGCCTGCGCCGCAGGGCGGTCCTCACGCCCACGTTCGCCGAGCACCGCCAGTGCTGGGAGGCCTTCACCGACCTGGTCGACCCCCCGGGTGAGCGCATCGCCATCGCCTACCCGGACGAGCCCCTGCCGGGCTGGTTCTTCCGGCCGAGCGGCCCGGTCCGGCCGCGGCCGACGCTCCTGCTGACCAGCGGCAGTGACAGCCCGGTCAGCGCGCTGTGGGCCACCGGAGGAGCCGGGGCTCTCGACCGGGGCTACAACGTCGTCATGTACGACGGGCCCGGCCAGCAGTCGATGCTGATCGAGCACGGCCTGCCGTTCCGGCCCGACTGGGAGGCGGTGGTCACTCCCATCGTCGACGCGCTGCTCACCCGGCCCGACGTCGACCCCGACCGGCTCGCGCTGTGCGGCATCGGCCAGGGCGGTTACTGGGTGCCGCGCGCGCTGGCCTTCGAGCACCGCTTCACCGCGGCGATCGCCGACCCCGGGGTGTTCGACGTCTCGACCGCGTTCACCGACCGGCTCCCCCGCCTCCTGCGCCGGCAGCTGGCCGACGGCGATCGGGTGGGTTTCGAGCGGGGCATGCGGGCGTTGCGGCTCATGCCCAGGACCAGGCGGGCGCTGGACTTCCGGGCCCGGCCGTACCGCCAGCACGGTTACTTCGACCTGTTCCGGGAGCTCGACCGGTACCGGCTCGACGACGTGGTCGACAAGATCAGGACACCGCTGCTCGTCTGCGATCCGGATCGGGAGCAGTTCTGGCCCGGCCAGGCGCAGCGCCTCGTGGACGCCCTGCCCGACTACGCCGAGCAGCTCCGGTTCCGCAGCGCCGAGGGCGCGGACTTCGACGGCGAGCCGATGGCACGGGCGCTGGTCGACCAGCGCATGTTCGACTGGCTCGACGAGATCTTCGCGATGACCGGCCACCGCACGCTGCAGCCGACCTGAGGCTGGTCCCGGGCGCTATCTCGGGCGGCAGACGATGCCGTTGTGCGTCGTGATCTGGCCGTGCCGCAGCACGTCGAATCCGTTCTCGTAGGCGTACAGGCCGAGCTGCCGCACGTCCATCAGCTCGCGGTAGGAGAAATTCATGACGTCACCGAACAGCGTGTAGAACATCCTGGTCCGCCAGGAGATCCGCGGAGTCGTCAGCACCGCAAGGCCGCCGGGCCGGAGGAACCGGCGGTGCCAGTCGAAGGCGAGCGGCTTGACCTCGTCCGGAAAGTGTTCGACCAGCCCGATCGACACCACCAGGTCGAACTCCGCGCCGAAGTCGAGGTCGCGGATGTCGGAGACGACGTAGGAGATCGTCATCTCGTCCCGGTACCAGACCCGGTCGTGCCCGGTGGCCGGGTCGACGCCGAGGAACGGGTACTCCTCCGGGAACGCGCCGTAGCGGCCCTCGACGCAGTAGTCGTCGTAGTCGACGAGCACTGCCTCGCCGCCGGGATACATGGCCTGCAGCAGCATGGCCTCGTAGCCGTCCGCCGCACCCAGGAAGAGGATCCGTGGCCGGCGCACGTCCAGGCCGTCGAAGAGTGCGCGTTTCGCCCGCGGGTCCCAGATCGTGTCCTCGACCCGCTGCGCCTGGTTCCACACCGTCCACCGGGCTACCTCGGCGGCCGCGGCGCGCGCGGCGGCAAGCTCGACCTTCGACAGGGACCGGCCGGCCGTGCGCAGCGCGTCGATCCGCGCCTGCACCGGGTCGGTGTCGAACAGCGACTGGAACCGCTCGTTGAACATCCGCCAGGCCTGGGGCACGGGCAGCTCCGCGCCGTGCCCGGCCTCCCAGGACCGCTTTTCGGCGGACCAGTTCTCGACGCGGTAGGGGCGGCCCACGTCCGCCCAGGTGAGCCGGGCGAAGTCGGCCGGCGGAGCGTCGGCGAAGACGTCGCGGGTACTCCGGCGCAGGTCCATCCGGTACGTCGGGCGCAGATCGGTGCGCCCGATGTCGGCGGCGCCCCACCGGCGCGCGGAGGCGGCGCCGCCCGTCACCGGGTCGCCCGACACCGGGTCACCCGACACCGGGTCACCGGTCACCGGGTCACCCGACACCGCGTCGCCGGTCACCGGGTCGGTGAGATGCCGCCGGTAGTGGTCGCGCCGTAGCGCTCCTTCTCGCGTTGCAGGTCCAGTCGGCCGATCCGGGTGCGGGCCGACAACGCGGCCTCGTCCAACGCGTCGGCCGGGACCAGCCAGGCGATCTCGAACTCGAGGCCGTCGGGGTCCTTGCCGTAGAGGCTCTTGGTCGTGCCATGGTCGCTGCTGCCGACGAGCGCCCCGTGTGCGACGAGGGTGTCGCGGAGCCGTTCCAACTCGGCGAGGGTGTCGACCTCCCACGCCAGGTGGTAGAGCCCGACGGCGGACCGCCCGGCCGGTGACGCCTCGGCCTGCGCCCCGATCTCGAAGAGCCCGAGGTCGTGGTCGTTGTCGGAGCCGGGCGCCTGCAGGAACGCCGCCCCGTCGAACCCGTCCGGGGTCATCGGGATCACCCGGAAGCCGAGCGCCGTGGTGTAGAACTCGACGCTGCTCCGGACGTCCCGCACGTAGAGCACCGCGTGGTTCAGCCGGGTGATCGCCATGATGACCCCTCCCTCACTTGCACCGGAACCGCGACAAGCCGTGACGCAGCCTTGGGTTGTCACCCATCAGTCTGCGCCACGGCTCCCGCAACGGCCTCCTGGATCAGGCCTCGGGGGTGTTCAGCACGGCCTCGACCTCGAGGACGATCGAGACCTTGTCGGCCACGACCACGCCGCCACCGTCCATGGGCAGGTCGATGTCGATGCCGAAGTCCTTGCGGTTGATCTCGCCCTTGGCCGAGAACCCGGTCCGGGTGCCCAGCATGGGGTGGTGCTGGCTGAAACCGTTGGCCTCCACCTCGAGGGCGACCGGGCGGGTCACGCCGTGCAGCGTGAGCTCGCCGTCGACGACGAAATCGCCGCGCTCGGCGCGGACGCCGGTCGTCCGGTAGGTCATCGTCGGGTAGGTCTCCACCTCGAAGAAGTCGGCGGAGCGGATGTGCTCGTCCCGCTGGGCGTTGTTGGTGTCCAGCGACGCGAGGTCGATGGTCACCGTCGCCGACGAGGACAGCGGATCGGCAGCGGTGATGATCTCGCCATGAAAAGTCTGGAAATGACCGCGAACCTTGCTCACCATCATGTGCCGGACCGTGAACGAAATGTCCGTGTGTGCCGGGTCGATGGTCCAGGTCCCGGCCACGTAGCCTGGGATCTCGACGGTGGTGGCTGCCATGGCGACTCCTTTGGTTGAAAGTTCAACTGACCTGTACAGTAGACTAAACCAGTTGAGAGCTCAACTATTCCGGGGAGGAGTGGACGGACGTGGCCGAGACACGCTGGCTCGACGAGCAGGAGCAACGCACGTGGCGGGGATTCCTGTCGGCCACGCATCTCCTCTTCGATCAGCTCGAGCGGGAGTTGCAGCAGGACGCGAAGATCCCGCACGGCTACTACGAGATCCTCGTCCGGCTCTCCGAGGCCCCAGGCCGGGCCCTGCGGATGAGCGAGCTCGCGGAGAACGCGCTCTCGTCCCGCAGCCGACTGTCCCACGCCGTCGCTCGGCTCGAGGCGGCGGGCTGGGTACGCCGGCGGACCTGCCCGACCGACCGGCGCGGACAGGTCGCCGAGCTCACCGACGAGGGCTTCGCGGCGCTCGCCGCCGCGGCCCCCGGTCACGTCGAAGGGGTCCGCACCCACCTGTTCGACCAGTTGACCCCCGAGCAGGTGGGCCAGCTCAGGGAGATCTCTGAGGCTCTGGTCGACCACCTGACGGCGTTGCCGCGGCCGCCCACGTCGACCTGCTGACTTCCGGGCCGGGCAGCACCGTCACCGGGTACGGCGGCGCAGGGTACCGGCGCCGAGGGCCAGCGCCAGCAGCGTGCACCCGGCGACGACGAGCAGGCTGCGGACCAGGGTCGTGTCGATCGCGGCGGTGGTCGTGACCGCGGTCAGGCCGTCGACCGCATAGGAGAGCGGCATGACGTCGGAGATCCAGCGCAGCACCGTACCCATCGAGTCCCGCGGGATGAACAGCCCGCAGAGCAACACCTGTGGCAGCACGAACAGCGGCATGAACTGGATCGCCTGGAACTCCGTCGTCGCGAAGGCGCTCACGAACAACCCGAGCGCCATGCCGAGCAGGGCATCGAGGACGGCGATCAGGAGCAGCGTCCAGACCGCCCCGGTCACGTCCAACCCGAGCCACAACAGGCACACCCCGGCGGCGATCGCGACCTGCGCGACCGCGAGGACGCCGAAGGCGATCGCGTAGCCGACCAGCAGGTCGATCCGCCCCATCGGCATGGTCATCAGGCGTTCGAGCGTCCCGGTGGTGCGCTCGCGCAGCGTCGTGACCGACGCGATCAGGAACATGATCACGAACGGAAACACCCCGAGCAGCGCGGGGGCGATGTGGCTGAAGGTCTGCGCGGAGTTGAAGACGAAGCGCAGCAGCACCATCAGTAGCGTCGGAACGGCCAGCAGCATGGCGATGGTGCGCGGGTCGTGGCGCAGCTGGATGAGGATCCGACGGGCGGTCGCCAGGGTGATCGCCACACTCATCCGGCGGTCACCCCCTGCTCCTTGATCAGCCGCAGGAACGCCCGCTCCAGATCGGGCTCGCCGGTGACCGCGCACAGGTGGTCCGGGGTGTCGTCGGCGAGCAACCTGCCCTCCCGCATCAGCAACAGGCGCTCGCACCGCGCCGCCTCGTCCATCACGTGACTGGACACCAGCAGCGTGACGCCGCTATCCGCGAGCCGGTGGAACAGCGCCCACAGGTCGTCCCGCAGCACCGGGTCGAGGCCGACGGTGGGTTCGTCGAGGACCAGCAACTGCGGCGATCCGAGCAGCGCGACCGCCAGGCTGGCCCGGCCCATCTCCCCACCGGAGAGCGCGCCGACCAGGTCGTCGGCGTGCGGTTCGAGGTCGACGTCGGCGAGGACCCGCCCTACGTCGGCGGCGGGCAGGTGCAGGACGGCCGCGAAGTACCGCAGGCACTCGGCCACCGTCAGGTCGCGGTAGACCGCGGGGTTCTGCGTCGCGTAGCCGACCCGGTCACGGAGCGCCGGGCTGCCCGCCGGCAGCCCGAGCACCGTCACACCGCCGGCGGTCACGACCTGCACCCCGACGATCGCCCGCATCAGCGTCGTCTTCCCGCAGCCGCTCGGACCGAGCAGCCCGGTGACCGACCCGGCGGGCACCGTGAAGTCCAGACCGCGCAGCACCTGGTGGCCGGACCGGTCGACGTACAGCTCGCTGACCTCGACCGCGGGACTGGCCATACGGCCCATTCTGCGTCAGGCGCGCTGCAGGAACGAGCGCGACTCGACCAGGATGCAGCGCGACTCCTTGGCATGCGCGACGTTGCGCTGCGCATCCGGATCGGCGGCGAGACGCTGCCGGTAGACCTCGTAGTCGGCCAACGACGGGAAGTCGATCAGCGCCAGCGCGAAGTTGTTGGCACCTTCCTTGGGCAGGTAGTAGCCCACGAGGTCGCCGCCACAGCGGGCGATGATCGGCGGCCATCCGGTGGCGTACCGGCGGAAGTCCTCGATGCGGTGCGGGTCGAGGGTGTACTGGATGCAACAGGTGATCATGGCGCACAGCATCCCCGGGGAATGCTTCGGTACAGACCGAAGCGACGCACCGCTTGACAGGCCAACCGTCGGCGGGTTCCCTCCCGCCATGAGAATTGCGACCGCGATCACGGAGCATGTCACCCGCCGTATGACCCAGGTGTCCGCGCTGCTGGCCGCCTCGGCCGTGACCGCCGGGGTGCTCGTCGCGGTGACGGCGTCCTCGGCCCAGTCATCCGGCGCCCCGGCCAGGACTCCGGGCGGCATCAACCTGGAGCGGTCCACGATCCCGCAGCTGCAGCGGGCGATGAATGCCGGCCGCATCACCTCGATGCAGCTGACCCGCGGCTACCTCACCCGCATCCGGCGGCTGAACCCGCTGCTGCACGCGGTGATCACGACGAACCCCGACGCGGTCCGCGAGGCGACGGCGAGCGACCGGCGCCGGGCGGCGCACGATCTGCTAGGCCCGCTCGACGGGGTCGCCGTTCTGCTCAAGGACAACGTCGACACCCACGACCGGGAGCCCACCACCGCCGGGTCGCTGGCACTCGCCCACGCACGGCCGGCCCGCGACGCCTTCCTGCTCCAGCGGCTGCGGGCGGCGGGGGCGATCGTGATCGGCAAGGCCAACCTCTCGGAGTGGGCGA
Source organism: uncultured Actinomycetota bacterium (assembly GCA_963828605.1). GTDB lineage: Bacteria > Actinomycetota > Actinomycetes > Mycobacteriales > QHCD01 > DASXJE01. The sequence goes on from CAWHER010000003.1 coordinate 155,803, forward strand.
ACTTCCGGTCCACCCAGTCCTCGAGCGGCTGGAGCGCGGTCGGCGGCCAGACCAACAACCCCTACGTCCTCGACCGCAACCCGTGCGGATCGAGTTCCGGATCCGCCGCCGGCGTCGCCGCGAACCTGGCGACGGTGGCCATCGGCACCGAGACCGACGGGTCGATCGTCTGCCCGTCGGGCACCAACGGCGATGTCGGGATCAAGCCGACCCTCGGCCTCGTCAGCCGCACCGGTGTCGTCCCGATCTCCCACGAGCAGGACACCGCCGGTCCGATCGCGCGTAACACCACCGATGCCGCGGTGACCCTGGGGGCCCTCACCGGCGTCGACCCGGACGACCCCGCGACCGCGGCGAGCAAGGGGCATTCGTTCACCGACTACACCCGGTTCCTGACGCCGGATGCGTTGACCGGCGCCCGCATCGGGGTGTGGCGCGCGGGCCTCACCGGTGCGAGCCCCGAGACCGACGCGATCTACGACCGGACCGTCGCGCGGCTGCGGGCCCTGGGCGCGACCGTCGTCGACCCCACCGACCTGCCCTACCAGGACAAGATCGGCAGCAACGAGGGCACCGCGCTCAACGTCGAGTTCAAGCACGACATCAACGCCTACCTCGCCGCGACCGGTGGCCGGCACCCGAAGGATCTCGCCGGACTCATCGCCTTCAACAAGGCGCACGCCAGGCAGGAGCTGCGCTACTTCGGTCAGGAGACGTTCGAGCAGGCGCAGGCGACCAGCGGTGACCTCACCGACCCGACCTACCTCAAGGCCCGCCGTACGGCGACCTCGCTGGCCCGCCGCTCGATCGACGAGACCCTCGCCAAGCACACCCTCGACGCCATCATCGCGCCGACCAACAGCCCGGCCTGGACCACCGACCTGGTCAACGGCGACCACTTCCTGCTGGGCAGCTCCACTCCGGCCGCCGTCTCGGGGTACCCGAGCATCACGGTGCCGATGGGTAACTCGTTCGGCCTGCCGGTCGGGTTGTCGTTCATCGGGACGCGGTGGTCCGAGCCGAAGCTTCTCGGCCTCGCCTACTCCTTCGAGCGGCACACCCACGCCCGGCGGGCGCCGCAGTTCCTCCCGACGCTGCCGACCGACTGAGCCGAAGTCCCGGTTGCCGGGGTTACCGGCGGGTAATATCGTGTTTGTTACCCGCCGGTAACTTGTGGGCGGCAGGTGCAGGGAGCTGGTCAGCGATGGGCCACTACCGGAGCAATCTCCGCGATCTGGAGTTCAACCTGTTCGAGGTCTGCGGCGCCGACCGGCGGCTCGGCAGCGGCCCGTTCGGCGAGATCGACCTCGACACCGCGCGGGCGATGCTCGCCGAGGTCGACCGGCTGGCCCGGACCGCTCGCGGAGTCGCTTCGCCGACTGCCGACCGCAACCCGCCGGTCTTCGACCCGGCCACCCAGTCGGTCGCGCCTGCCGGAGTCGTTCAAGAAGGCGTTCTCGGCACTGATGGACGCCGAGTGGTTCCGGCTCGGCTGCCCGGCCGAGCTCGGCGGCACGCTGCGTCCCCCGCACGCTGCGTCTGGGCGATCGCGGAGCTGATCCTCGGCGCCAACCCCGCGGTCGTTCATGTACGCCGCCGGTCCCGACGTTCGCCGGCACCTCTTCGCAACTCGGCAACGCCGACGCAGAAGAAGATCGCCGCGCACATGGTCGACCGGCGGCTGGGGGTCGACGATGGTGCTCACCGAGCCCGACGCCGGCTCCGACGTCGGCGCCGGGCGGACGAAGGCGATCGCCCAGCCCGACGGCACCTGGCACCTCGAGGGCGTCAAGCGGTTCATCACCTCGGCGGAATGGGACTGGCCGGAGAACATCGTCCATCTGGTGCTGGCCCGCCCGGAGGGCCCCGGCGTGCCGAACCGCCCGGGCAGCAAGGGCCTGTCGCTCTTCGTCGTACCGAAGTTCCTCTTCGACCACGAGACCGGCGAGCTCGGCGAGCGCAACGGCGCCTACGTCACCAACGTCGAGCACAAGATGGGCCTCAAGGTCTCGACGACCTGCGAGCTCACGTTCGGCGAGCAGCAGCCGGCGGTCGGCTAGCTGGTCGGCGACATCCACGAGGGCATCGCCCAGATGTTCCAGGTCATCGAGTACGCGCGGATGATGGTCGGCACCAAGGCCATCGCGACTCTGTCCACCGGCTACCTCAATGCGCTCGACTTCGCCAAGCGTCCGGGTGCAGGGCGCCGATATGACGCAGCTGGCCGACAAGGCCGCGCCGCGGGTCACGATCATCCAGCACCCGACGTGCGGCGGATGCTGATGCTGCAGAAGTCCTACGCCGAGGGCATGCGCGCGCTGGTGCTCTACACCGCCGCCCAGCAGGACGCCATCCAGCAGGCGACCGCGCGGGACGCGGTCGACGAGGAGGCCGCCGCGCTCAACGACCTGCTGCTGCCGATCGTCAAGGGCGTCGGGTCCGAGCGGTCCTACGAGCTGCTCGCCCTGTCCCTGCAGACGCTCGGCGGCTCCGGATACCTGCAGGACTACCCGATCGAGCAGTACATCCGGGACGCCAAGATCGACACGCTGTACGAGGGCACCACCGCGATCCAGGCGCAGGATCTCTTCTTCCGCAAGATCGTGCGCGACAACGGCGCGGCCTTCACCGGACTGTGTCAGGAGATCCACGCCTTCGCCGACAGCGAGGCGGGCAACGGCCGGCTCAAGGAGGAGCGCCTGCTTCTGGCCGCCGCCCTGAACGACGTGCAGATGATGCTCGCCGCGATGGTCGGCGACCTCGTCTCGGCGCAGGAGGTCGCCGAGGACATCTACAAGGTCGGGCAGAACGCGACGACCCTGCTGATGAGCGTCGGGGACCTGGTCATCGGCTGGTTGCTGCTCCGGCAGAGCGAGGCGGCCCTCGCCGCCCTCGGCCGCGACCCGTCCACCCGGGACAAGGCGTTCTACGAAGGCAAGGTGGCGGCGGCGCGGTTCTTCGCGACCACCATCCTGCCAGAGCTCGCGGCCCGCCGTCAGATCGCCGAGAACCTCGACAACTCCCTGATGGAGATACCGGACGACGCCTTCTGACAAGTCAAAGGTGGCTGCGCATCATCAGAACTGCAGCGCCCATGTCGTATCGATTCGTCAAGATCGAGAGGAGCTCCTCGATTGTCCGAGGACGCCGAACAGAGCGACTGGCGATCTGACCCACCGCGAGGAGCGCCCGCTCTGGATTGACAGCTACAGTGTCGGCTGCAAAGTCGGCAGGCTTAACGATCTGCATGCCGGGAGGGATGACCGTCGCGGGGAAGTCTTTCAGGTTGTGCGTGACGATGGCACCGGCGCCACCCATGACGGCTGCCGCAAGGACATGTTCATCGTCGGAGTCCGGTAGGCCGTAGGTGCCCTCCAGGGGCTCCCATCCAGTAACGATGGCATCGTCGAAGTGCTGTCGCATCTGGGTCGTCAAGTGCTCAGCCGCTCGAAGCGCCTTGCCGCGGCCTTGTCCTCGCCGTTGGCGCTTGGCTGCTTCTTCGTACTCGAGCTCGTCGAGGACCGCGTCGCTCCAGATAGGGCGGTACAGATTTTCGATGGCCAGAGAGAGCAGGAAATCCCGCTGGAGACTCGGCCACAGCACGCAGGTATCGAGGAACGCGGCGAACATGCGGCGATGGTGTCAGATCCTCTCTCGCGCCGCCCGACGCTTCCGAGCCACTGCCTTCCGGGCGTCCTTCAACTCATCGAGGACGGCCTGCGGATCGTCCTCGGGCTCGAGATCATCTGCTGTCGACATCAACGCCTCGTATTGACGCTCACGACGCTCCGCACGGTATTCCAACACGTCTTCTAGTCGCAGTTGCCGGCGAGTCCCCGGGCGTTCGCCAGGCAACTCACCGCTGTCCATCAACCGGACGACCGTCGGCCGACTGATCCCTAGCAAGTCTGCGGCCTGTTGCGTGGTCAGCATCTTGCTCCGAGGCGACACCGTGACTGCGCGGCCGGCCTGGAGTGCTTCGACGATCTGGCGCAGCATCTGATGCACTGCGGCGGGTAGTTCGATGCGGTCCTGCTCGTCGGCACCCACAAGAGCATAGGAAGGGACCGGGCGAGCACCATGCCGGTCCTCATGAGCGGCGAGGAAGCTCAACACGTCGCCGATCTCCGCGGCCGTCTCGTCAGGAAGGTAGGTGTGCTGCGCCAGCACTGGTGCCACCATGTGACTCGCCTCCGTGGTACTTGCTCCGAACAAAGCGTAAGGCATTTCGATTCGTTCGTAAACCTTTAGGCAGGCTCCAGATCTGCAGCCGTCCCGGGCGGAAGATTAACGGAACAAACCAGTCTAATCGGATAGATTTCGCGTATTCTCGGTAGCCGCGGCGGCCGATTGCGCACGCCTGGTCGGGAATGCCCGCCCGGGAGGTGTGGGTTACCCGCCTCGACTACCCGGCGCTGTGGGGGCACCCGATCGATGGGGAGCTAACTGCTGGAGCCGGAGCCAGAGACCGAGGAGACCGTCCTATGACCGGCGCCAGTGACACCGCGACCACCGACGTGCTCCGGGCCGACGAATCGTTCTTCGAAGCCCTCCTCGCCGGTGACCGGGCCGCGCTCGCGGCCATCCTCACCGACGACTTCCTCATCGTCGACGTGCTGAGCGGTCAGGTCACCGACCGCGAGGCGCTGCTCGCCGCGATCGGGTCCGGTGACCTGGAGTTCCTCGAGGTCGTCCGCGATCCCGCACGAGCCTCGGTCCGCCACCGTCCCGGCACCGCCGTGGTCATCGGGCGCACCCGGATGACTATGCGGTTCCGCGGCACCGAAGGAACGGTCGAAAGCCGGTACACCCACGTCTACGTCCACGGCGCCGACGGCTGGCACCTGCTCACCGCACAGGGAACCCCCGCCACGGATCCCACCCCGTAATAGCCGTTTCGGGCGGGTTCGCGGACGGGTGGGTGAATGATATGAGTTCATGACGCGGACACGGTGGGACGTTGTTGTCGTCGGCGGCGGGCCCGCCGGCGCATCGGCGGCCATTGCCGCCCTCCGGACCGACCCGTCGGCGTCGGTACTGGTGCTCGACCGGAGCGACTTTCCCCGTGACAAATGCTGCGGCGACGCCGTACTGCAGGGGGCGCTGGACGAGCTCGCCGCCTACGGCGTCCCCAAGTCGCGGCTCACCGACGGCTACCTGCCGTCCGACGTCCTGACGCTGCAGTCCTCCACCGGCAGGTCCGTGACCCGAACCCTGCCGCACACGATGCTGGTCGTGCCCCGCGAGGTGTTCGACGCCCGGCTCCTCGCCGAGGCGTGCGCGCTCGGCGCGGAGTTCCGCCGGCACACCGTCCGGCAGGTGCGCGACCTGGGGTCGCACGTCGAGGTAGACGACATCGCGACCGCGCGGATCTGTGTCGGGGCCGACGGCGTCGAGTCCCCGATCCGGCGCGCCGTCGCCGGGCGGGAACGCCGCGACATCGCCGTCGCGATCCGCGGCTACGACGCCAGCGCCGGCGAACCGACGTCCCGCATCGTGCTGAACGACCACTCGGGCATGGCCTACGCGTGGCGCTTCCCGATCGCGCCGGGGATGGCGAACGTCGGGTACGGGCACCTGCTGCGTCCCGGCGAGTCGGCCAACCGGCGGCTGCTGCTGTCGACGATGCACGCGCTCCTGCCCGGCCTCGACGTCGACCCGCACAGCCTGCGCGCGCACCGGCTGCCGCTCTCCTCCAGCAGACAGATCGCCGCCCGCGGCCGGATCCTGCTCGCCGGCGACGCGGCCAGCCTGATCAACCCCGTGTCGGGCGAGGGCATCTCCTACGCCATCAGCTCCGGCCTGGCGGCCGGCGCCGCGGCCGGGCTCGAGCCGGGCGGCGCCACCGCCCATTACCGCGCGGCACTGCGGCGGCGGTTCGCCCGGCACCACCGCCACGTCGCCCTGCTGGCCGGGCTCACGGGCTGGCACGCGGTCGTCGACGCGGCGCTGTCCGCGGCGGCCGGAAGTCAGCGGGTCTTCGACGACATCGCCGAACTGTCGCTCGCCGAGGGGGTCATCACGCCACGCCTGGCCGCCCGCCTCGCGCTGAACCTCGGCCGCCGAGGGCTGGGCCGCGACCCGGACCCCGGCTAGATCCGGTCGGAGAGCCGGGCGACCGCCCGCATCTTGTTCATCGCGTCGAGCGCCGCGACCTTGTAGGACTCGGCGAGCGTCGGGTAGTTGAACACCGTGTCGACGAGGTACTCGATGGTCCCGCGGCACCCCATGAGCGTCTGGCCGATGTGGACCAGCTCGGTCGCGCCGGTGCCGAAGACGTGCACGCCGAGCAGCTCGTAGGTCTCGGAGTGCACGAGCAGCTTGAGCATCCCGTAGGAGTCACCGATGATCGCGCCCCGGGCGAGCTCGCGGTAGCGCGAGATGCCGACCTCGAAGGGCACCGACATCTCGGTCAGCTCGTCCTCGGTCCGCCCGACGTAGCTGATCTCCGGGATCGTGTAGATGCCGATCGGCTGCAGCGTCGACAGCTGCCCGTCCAGCTGTCTCTCCGAAGGCGTGGTACGCCGCCCGCCGGCCCTGCTCCATCGACGTCGCCGCGAGCGCCGGGAACCCGATCACGTCGCCGACGGCGTAGATGTGCGTCGACCTTGGTGCGGTAGTGCTCGTCGACCTCGATCCGGCCGCGGGAGTCGGCCTGCAGCCCGGCGTTCTCGAGGTCGAGGGCATCGGTGACGCCCTGCCGGCCGGCCGAGTACATCACGGTGTCGGCCGGGATCCGCTTGCCGCTCTCGAGGATGGTGAGCGTCCCGTCGTCGTGCCGCTCCACCCGGGCCACGGTCTCCCGGAACCGGAAGGTGACGGCGAGGTCGCGCAGCTGGTACTTCAGCGCCTCGACGATCTCGAGGTCACAGAAGTCGAGCATGCGTTCGCGGCGCTCGACCACCGTCACCTTGGTGCCGAGTGCGGCGAACATCGACGCGTACTCGATGCCGATCACGCCCGGCGCCGACGACGACCATCGAGACCGGGATGCGATCCATCAGCAGGATCTGGTCGGAGTCGACGACCGTCTCGCCGTCGAAGTCCACTGTGGACGGACGAGCGGGTTTGGTGCCGACGGCGACGACGATCTTCTCGGCGGTGACCTGGTGCGCGTCGCCCTCCTCGTTGACGACCGCAACCGTGTGGTCGTCGACGAAGCGTCCGGTGCCGGGGAGCAGCGCGACGTGGTTGCGCGCGAGCTGGCTGCGGATGACGTCGATCTCGCGGCCGACGACGTGATGGGTCCGGGCGGTCAGGTCCGAGATGGTGATCTCGTCCTTGAGCCGGTAGCTCTGCCCGTAGAACTCGTGCTGGCTGTGCCCGGTCAGGTAGAGCACTGCCTCGCGCAGCGTCTTCGACGGGATGGTGCCGGTGTTGATGCAGACCCCGCCGACCATGGCCTTGCGTTCGACCACGGCCGACCGGCGGCCGAGCTTGGCCGCCGGCGATCGCCGCCTTCTGGCCCCCCGGACCCGAGCCGAGCACAAGCAGGTCGTAGTCGTACATGGCACCGCCTTGTCGGTACGCCGGTCGTGCCCGCTCCTCCCATCTTGCCCCGGCATGACCGGCTGTGCACCTCGCAGCCGGATCAGTGCGGGCCGCCGACCTCCGTGCCGCACGGGCCGCCGCCGAGGTTGGCCTCGAGCTCGATCAGGTCACCGCTCATCGTCAGCGTCTGGTACCAGCGCGAGATCTTCCGGGTGGAGCGGCCGGTGTAGTGGCAGATGAACGAGCGGCGGAACCGATCGGTCGTCTGGTTGGGCTCCGACCCGTGCACCAGGCTGCCGTTGAAGAACAGGACGTCGCCGGCGGCCATGTCCACCGGCACGGCGGCAAGACCGGGCGGCGGGGCGACGTACTCCCGGGTGAAGGACACGTCCGGGTCGGCGTCCTCCGGGCAGAAGAGGTCCATCCGGTGGGTGCCGGGGACGACCTCCAGCCCGCCGTTGGCCCGGTCGATGTCGTCGATCGCCGCCCACGCCGCGATGCAGGTGCCCGGCTCGACCCGGAGGTAGAAGTTGTCCTGGTGCAGGGCCTGCCCGCGGGCACCCGGCGGCTTGAAGTAGAACATGCTCTGCGCTGCCAGCGGCTCCTCGCCCAGAAGCTGCTCGAGGATCGCCCGGTAACGGCCGTCGAGCAGATACCGCAGCGACAGATCGTCGATCCGGTGCGGGTTCATCACCCGCGGATAGGCGCGCAGCGGGTCGACCGGCGCGGCCGGGTCGGCGTCCTCGTCCGGCGCCGCCGGCTCGAAGTGACCGGGGATCGGACCGGCGGCCTGCAGCGCCTGAAACTGCTGCCGCAGTGCCGCCACCTCGTCGCCGAACAGCAGGCCCGGCACGACGAGGAACCCGTCGGTCTCGAATGCCTCCAGCTCTGCCCGGTCCAGCACCAGACGGCCACCCGCGGTCGATACGCTCGATCCGGCTGTCATCAGTCCCTCTCCCTTCGCTCGTGCCGACGGTAGGCCGCACGGCCCGGGCAGGCGATATCCAGGAGCGTCGTAGGCATGCCTGATCCTGCTACGGAGACGCCGGCTCCCCCGGCGAACGTGACCCTGGTCGGGCTGTTCGACGAGCGGCCCGGGTACGCCGTGCACCGCACCGGCGGGGCCCACAACGCGCTGCTGACCTGGACGACGTCCGGCGCCGGGCGGCTGCACCAGGGCGGCGTGACGGTCGACGCCTGCCCGGGAGACGCTGTCGTGCTGGGTGCCTCGATCGGGCACGACTACGGGGTGGCACCGGACGCCGCGGAGTGGGGGTTCTGGTGGGTGCACGTCCAGCTCCGGTCGGCCTGGCTGGACTGGCTCGCGCCGTACGAGATCGGGCCGCGGCTGCACGTGGTCCGCGCCGGGCAGGAGGAGGTGAACCGCCGGGTCGGCGACACCTTCCGGCGGCTGCACGCCGACGCCCGCTGGTCCGGCCACGGGCCGCCGCCGCAGCCGGTGCCCGCGGATGCCCGTACCGCGCGGCCGACCGCCGCGACCGCTGCGGTGGCCCGTGATCTGGCCCGGGGCGGGGTGGGGGCGATCCTGGCCCTGCTGACCGCCGCCGGCCGGGACACCGGCGACGACGACCCCCACGATCCCCGGGTACGCCGGACCGTGGCACTGCTGCGCGCCGACCCGGCGGCACCGCACACGGTCGCGTCCCTGGCCGCCCTCGTGGCGCTGTCGCCGTCGCGGTTCGCGCACCTGTTCGCCGCACAGACCGGCCGGGGTCCGATGGCGGCGCTGCGCCAGGCCCGGCTTGACCACGCCGCGCACCTGCTCGAGGCGACCGACCTCGACGTCGGCCGGGTCGCGCGGGCGTCCGGCTTCGCCAGCCAATTCCATTTCAGTCGCACCTTCCGGGAGCGGTTCGGCGTACCGCCCCGGGAGTTCCGGCTGCGCCGGCAGTGACCCTGTCGGGGAAGGATTCCGGCAGACTGGTGCGGTGATCTCGTCGGAGTCGGGGGCGGTGCAGGAGGCGGACCTGGCGCTCCTCCGCCGCTACGAGCCGGTGTTGCGGTTCACCCGCGGCGAGCTCTTCCTGCCGATGCCGGTCGATCGCTACCTGCAGGCCTGCGGGCTCTGGCGGCCGCCCGGGCACCAGGTGCTCGCGCCGGGCGACGTGAGCCCCGCGAGCCTGGCCGAGGCGGGCGCGGCGCCATCCGCCCACGGGCTGTCGCTGCGCTTCGTCGGGCGACCGCTCCGCCGGGCGGAGTGGCGGGAGTGGCGGCGCGACCCGGCCCGGCCGCGGTTCGTGGCGGGCAGCAGCCGGTTCGCCACCGTCGGCCTACTCGGCCGGCTGATCGACGCCGTCCTGCGGTTGTCCCTCCTGCTGCGGGGACGGGTGCCGGGCGGGACCGCGGCGGCGGCCGAGCAGACCTACCGGGCGGGAGCCGACCCGCACACCTCCCCCTACTACGGGCACGTCAGTCGGGACCGGGGCTTCATCGCCCTGCAGTACTGGTACTTCTACGCGATGAACGACTGGCGGTCGACATTCGGCGGAGTCAACGACCACGAGGCCGACTGGGAGCAGGTCACCGTCTTCGTGCCCGACCCGCCTGAGCCGGACGCCCGCCCGGCGTGGGTCGCGTTCTCCTCGCACGACGAGGCCGGCGACGACCTGCGCCGCCGGCACGACGACCCCGACATCGCATGGCAGGGCACCCACCCGGTCGTCTTCGCCGGAGGCGGCTCGCACTCGGGTGCCTACCTGCCGGGCGACTACCTGGTCACCGTCGAGCCGCCGGCGCTGCGGCGACTGCTCGCCGCCGGACGGCGGGTCGGCCGGGTGCTCCTGCCCTGGACCCGCGACCGGGCCGGCACGGCCCTCGGAATCCCCTTCATCGACTACCGCCGGGGCGACGGGGTCGGCGTCGGGCCCGGCGAGGAGCGGACCTGGACGGCGGTCCGCATCGACGACGACACGCCCTGGGTGCGCGACTACCGGGGCCTGTGGGGGCTGGACACCGGCGATCCGTTCGGCGGGGAGCGGGCCCCCGCCGGGCCGCGCTACGAGCGCACCGGGTCGGTGCGCCGCTGCTGGTCCGACCCGGTCGGGTGGGCCGGCCTGGACGACGAGGCGCCGTCCCCGGCCGACGAACAGCAGGCGGTCAAGGACCGGATCGCCGACCTGGACCGTCTCATCGGCGAGGCCGACGCGGAGCTGGACGCCCGCGGCGACGAGCTGCGCCGGCTGCAGGTCGGGATCCGGGCACTGGACAGCGTCGGGACCCGCGCCGACCGGTCCGCCCTCGGCGCGGCGGCCGAGGCGATGGACGGCGTACGGGTCCGCCGGCTCGCGCTCACCGAGGAGCGGGAGGCGCTGACCCGGGCCGTGCTCTCCGGGCTGCCGCCCGGCGACCCGCACGCGCACCTGCGGCACCGCGCGGTGCCCAACGTCGATCCGGTCCGGACCCGCCAACGCGTGCTCCGCGTCTGGTCTACCATCTCGGCGTCGTTCCTGCTCGTCGGCCTCGCCGTGATCATCCTGGGCAACGGCGGTGCGCTACTGCCGGCGCTCGCGATCCTCGCGGTGAGCATGCTGTGCGTCGAGGCCTTCGCCCGGGGCCACCTGCTGCAGTTCGCCGCGGGACTGCTCGCGGCCGCCGCCGTCGGCGCCACGGTCTGGGCGGCCACCCAGGCCGCGGTGGGGAACTGGCGGATCGCCGTCGCGGTGATCCTCATCCTGTCCGCCGCGGTCCTGCTGCTCGCCAACGTCCGCGACTTCTTTCTCAAGCGCTGACCGGGTGGCGCACCGCGGGATGGTCAGCGCTGCGCCGACACCGGGGAATCGGTCGCCGTCGAATGCGGGGCCGCCGGGGCCGGCGTCGCCGCCCGCCCGTAGGTCTGCCAGGCGCCGACCGCCAGCACGACGGCCACCACGAGCAACGCGACCTTGACGAAGGCCTTCGCGACCTTGACCGCGATCAGCAAGGCGATCAGCGCCACCACTATGAGCCCGACACTGACACCCACCGCACCCAACTCCCTACCCTCGGCTCCGGCGCTCTCGACCCCGGACTGACCGGCCAGCGTAGCCGAGCAGAGCCGGGCGACCGGCGGGGGTGGGATACCCCCCGGTCGAGATGACCGGCCTTCCTGCTGGTTGGCGACCACCCGCTCGCCCTACCGTTGCCTCGTAGCAACTCCACGGAGAGGTCCCGACATGAGCGCTGTCGCAGAGCGGCCCGGCAGCTCCGCGGTCGGCGCGGTCCTGCGCGCGCCGTTGTCGGCCCGGGCGTGGCTGGCGACGAGCTATCTCGCGCTCAGCGCGCTCATCGGTACGGCGACCTTCACCGTGCTGGTGACGCTGGTCTCGTTGTCCGCCGGGCTGATGGTCCTGGCACTGGTCGGGCTGCTCATCCTGTGGGTGGCCTTCGGCGTCTCCCGGGGGGTCGCCCGGCTGGAGGCGACCCGCGCGCAGGTCTTCCTGGGCGAGCCGATCCGGCTGCGCCCGGCACCGCGGGAGGACGGATCCCTGCCGGCCCGGATGTGGGCCCGCACCAAGGCCCGCGGCACCTGGCTGGAACTGGTCTACGCCGGTCTCGTCCTTCCGGTCTGCGGCTGGATCGGTGCCACCGTCGTCTGCGCCGCGTGGGGCGCCGGCCTCGGGTTCCTGCTGTACCCGGCCTACGGCTGGGCCACCGCCTCGGGCGGTCGGATGCCCGGCTGGGATCCGGGCTACCCGGTCTCGGTGCTGGTGCACGTCGCGGCCGGGATCGCCCTACTGCTCGCCGCGCCGTGGATCGCCCGGGCGGTGGCCGGCGGCCAGGTGGCGCTCGCCCGCGGGCTGCTCTCCGCGGGCGGGCGGGAGGCACTGGCCACCCGGGTGGAGACCCTGCAGGACACCCGGTCCCGCATGGTGGCCGCCGCAGACACCGAACGCCGCCGGATCGAGCGGGACCTGCACGACGGTGCCCAGCAACGCCTGGTCGCGCTCGCGATGACGCTCGGCCGGGCCCGTGCCCGGCTGGGCGAGGACCCCGACGGTGCCCGCCTGCTCGTCGACGAGGCCCACGGCGAGGCCAAGCAGGCCCTGGCCGAACTCCGCGACCTCGCCCGCGGCATCCACCCGAGCGTGCTGACCGACCGCGGGCTGGACGCCGCGCTGTCCGCGCTGGCCGCCCGCTGCCCCGTCCCGGTCCACCTGGCGGTCGACGTACCGCGCCGGGCTGCGCCCGGCATCGAGGCGGTCGCCTACTTCGTCGTCGCGGAGGCGCTGACCAACATCGCCAAGCACGCCGCGGCCCGCCGGGCGGTGGTGCGCGCCCGGCGCAGTGACGACGTCCTACTACTCGAGATCACCGACGACGGCCGCGGCGGAGCCACCCTGGCCGCGGGCTCCGGCCTGGGCGGCCTGCGGGACCGGGTCCGCGCCGTCGACGGCACCTTCGCCCTGGACAGCCCGCCCGGCGGTCCGACCCTGATCCGAGTGGAGTTGCCATGCGAGTCGTGATCGCCGAGGACGCCGTGCTCCTGCGCGAGGGCCTGACCCGGCTGCTCGAGGAGGACGGCATGTCGGTGGTGGCCGCCGTCCCGGACGGCGAGGAGCTGCTCCGGGCGGTCGAGAAGCACCGGCCCGACGTCTGCGTCGCCGACGTCCGGATGCCGCCGACGTTCACCGACGAGGGCGTGCGCGCGGCCCTCGTCCTCCGCCGCCAGTGGCCGGACGTGGCCGTCCTCGTGCTCTCCCAGTACGTCGAGGAGCGCTACGCCGTCGACCTCATCGCCGGCGACACCCGCGGAGTGGGCTACCTGCTCAAGGACCGGGTGGCCGACGTCGCGGAGTTCCTCGAAGCGCTGCGGCGGGTGGGCGGTGGCGGCACCGCGCTCGACCCGGAGGTGGTGTCCCAACTGCTGGCCCGCAGCCGGCGCCGGGACCCGCTCGACTCGCTGACGCCCCGCGAGCGGGACGTCCTCTCGGCCATGGCCGAGGGCCGGTCCAATGCCGCGATCGCCGCCCACCTGGTCGTCTCCGAGGGCGCCGTGGAGAAGCACGTCAGCAGCATCTTCGCCAAGTTCGGCCTCGCCCCGGCCGACCAGGACCACCGCCGGGTACTCGCCGTCCTGCGGTTCCTGGAGTCCGCCGACCCGACGCCCAGCCAGGGAGCTGCCCGATGACCAGACCCCCGCGCCTGGCACCCCGGACGCCCGGCCAGGTGTTGTCGATCGGCGTCGGAGCGCTGCTCGCGGCCGGCCTGGTGGGCTGGGGCGGCGTCCAGGTGGTCGGCCTCACCACCGCCGAGGTCCACCGCACCGACCACCTCGTCTTCCCCAACCCGCCGCACCAGCTGCGGATCGACACCAGCAACGGCGACGTCGCCGTCGTGCGGGGCGGCACCGCGGAGGTGACCGTCGACCGGCGGACGACGTCGTCCCTGACCGAGCCCGCCGTGTCGGCCACGACGACCGGCGGCGCGCTGCGGCTCACCAGCCACTGCCCGCCGGTCGCCGGGATGAGCCGCTGCGGCACCTCGTACGTCGTCCACATACCGGCCGGAGTCTCGGTGGACGCACGGACGTCGTCCGGTGATGCGAGCGTCAGCGGTGTCGACGGCACGGTCAGCCTGCACTCGAGCTCGGGCACGGTGAGCGCGACCGACGTCACCGGCCGGATCACCCTGGACACGAGTTCGGGGGACGTCACCGCGACCCGCGTCAGCGGCGGTCCGGTGTCCCTGCACGCGTCGTCCGGCTCGATCTCCGCCGACGGCGTCCGCGCCGCAGAGCTGTCGGCGGCGACCTCGTCGGGCGACGTCGGCGTCCACTTCGTGATGGCGCCGAGCGGGGTGACCGCGACGTCGGCGTCGGGGGACGTCGAGGTGACGGTCCCGCACGGACCGGAGCTGTACGCCATCGCGCAGCAGACCGGATCCGGCGACCACGTCGCCGCCGTCCGCAGCGACCCGAGCTCGACGCGTCGCATCCGGGAGCGCACGTCCTCCGGCGACGTCTCCCTGACCTACCGCTGAACGTCCGACGGCCGTGCCACCATGGCTCGTGCCCAGGACCCGGGTCGTCGGCGGTGTCGCCGCGACTCTGCTCGCCCTCGCCGTGGCCCTCGGCGGTTGCGACTCGGGACCGCCGGCGCGTGCTGCCGCGAGTCACCTGCCGGTGCCACCCATCGCACTGCTCCCGGGCGAGCACGCGCTCGCCGCGCGCACCGTCGACGACGGAAACCTGGCCTTCACCCCGCTCGGCCTGACCTGTGACATCCCGTCCGTGATCGGGACCCACGGCGAGCTCAACGCGCGCGGCCAGTACTGCCGGGTGACCCTGGAGGTCTACAACCGGGACGTCAGCTTCCACACCGTGTCGGTCGGACGCCAGCAACTGGTCGACCAGTCGGGCCGACGCTACCTGCCCGCCGACGACCCGATGAACATCAAGCGGCAGCCGAGCAGCCTCTCACTCGGGTCGCAGGACCGGATCATGCTCCAGGTCTGGTTCGAGCTGCCGGGGCCGTCGCACGCCACGCGGATCTGCCTGCACGGCGATCACGAACCGAGCGGACTCCCGATCAACGCGCCCGCACCTGCCGCGCCGAACGGCCGCTGCATCCCCTTACGCTGACCGCACTCACCGGGGACCACTCCCGTCCGCTGGCCGACCGGTCAGTAGAACGACTTCAGATCGTGGTTGCCCGCGATCGTGGCGTTGCGGGTCCCGTCCGCGACCGAGGTCCCTCCGAGGAACATCGGCCCGAGCTCGTTGCCCATGTCGACCAGGCCGACGGCGATCCCCGGACTCACCGGGAAGTTGACCACCTTGCCGCGGGCCTCGTCGAGGAACGGCTGCAGGTCGATGCCCTCCTTCTTCCAGTGCTGCAGGAAGAGCGGGTCGAGGCTCTTGATGCCGGGCCAGATGTAGCCGCCCTCGCCCATGATCTTCTCCGAGGCGGGGCTGCCGAGCCACTTCTCCAGCTCCCACGCCTCTTGCGGGTGCGGGCTTGCGGTGTTGATCGCGTCGACGAGTCCGTTGAACACGCTGACCCGGCCCTGCGGCCCGGCGGGCAGCGGGAGCACGCCGACCTTGAACTTCACCGACGAGGCGATCGTGCTGGTGTTCCAGTCACCGGCCTGGAAGATCGCGACGCGCCCCTCGGCGAAGAGCTGGGTGGCCGTCGATCCGCTGACCTCGGGCCCCATCTCACCGGCCGGAACGCCGACGTGATCCTTGTTCATCAGCCCGGTGTAGTAGGTGAACGCCTGCTGCGCCGCGGGCTGGCTGAGGATGACGTTCTTGGAGTAGGGCTGGGGCAGGACCCCCGCGCCGTTCATCGCGAGGAAGCTGCCGTACCCCGACTGCGGGTCGTTGGCCACCGTGAGCGCGTAGGTCTTGATGTTGCCGGCGTCGAACCCGGAGGTCCCCATCGACCGGCCCTTGTCGTCGGTCGTGGCCTGCTTGAGCATCGTCATGAAGGTGCCGGAGCCGTCGGGCTTCCAGGTCAGGTTCTTCGGGATCTGCACGTGGTGCTGGGCGAAGTAGTCCTTGTTGTAGTAGAGCGCGATGGTGTCCCAGTCCTTGGGCAGCCCGTAGATCTTGCCGGCGTGCTCGTGCAGCTTGACCAGGGCCGGGAAGTACTGCGACATGTTGACGTGGTCGCGCTTGATCAGCGGGCCGATGTCCTTGACCATCCCGTCCTGGATCCAGTTGGCCAGGAACGGCGTGTTGACCCAGAACAGGTCGGGCGCGTCGTGCGACACGTATTCCGACGTCAGCTTCTGCGGGTAGTTGCCGTAGGGAATCTGCTCGATCGTGACGTGGATGTTGGGGTGTTGCTTCTCGAAGATGTCGATGGACTTCTGGTAGCCGACCTGCTGGTTGGCGTCCCAGAGCGCGTAGGTCAGGTTGACCGTCTTCCCGTTGCCCTTGCCGACGTCGGACAGCCCCCAACCCTGTCCGCACGCCGCCAGCACGAGCAGAGCAGCCGCGCCGAACGCCAGAGCGCCCACACACCGTCGCAGCCGCAGCCTCATCGGCTCACTCCCGTGAGCGAGATGGACCGCACGATCTGCTTCTGGAAGATCAGGAAGAGGATCAGCATCGGAATCAGTGCCAGCAACGACCCGGCCAGCACGAGGTTCCACTGGGTGCCGAAGTTGGACTGCAGGTCGGCGATCCCCACCGTGTTCATCCGCAGCGCTGTCGAGTTGGTCGCGATCAGCGGCCAGAGGAAGTTGTTCCAGCCGAACACGAACGCGATCAGCGCCGACGTGATCAGGATCGGCCGCGACAGCGGGACGATCATCTGCCAGAGGATCCGGACCTCACCGCAGCCGTCGATGCGGGCCGCCTCGATGAGGTCCTGCGGGATGGTGAGCAGGTACTGCCGCATCAGGAAGATCATGTACGGCGTACCGAGAACGTAGGGCAGGAAGAGCGCCCAGTAGGTGTTCAGCAGGTGCAGGTTGTCCATGATCACGTACAGCGGGATCATCGTGACCGCACCCGGCACCATCAGGGTCGCGAGATAGACCCAGAACAACGCCTCCCGGCCCGGGAAATGCAACCGCGCGAACGCGTAGGCGCCGAGCATCGAGAACACGACCTGCCCCGCCGTGAGGATCACGGTCACCATCAGGGTGTTGGCCAGGTAGGTCGTGAACTTGTAGTCGAAGAGCACCTGGGTGAAGTTGGTGGTGCTCAGGCTGCTCGGCGGAATCCACGGCCGCTCGCCGAGCACTCCCGACAGCGGCTTGAACGACGCGAACACCGCGAACAGGTAAGGGCAGATGAAGATCGCGGCGATGACGAGCAGCACGAGGTAGAAGAGGATCAGCCGCAAGACGCGCGGCATCCCGCCACCGGAGTCTGCGGAGGGTCTGCGCCGCGCCGTGCGAGGGGCGCTGACGGCGGTCGTGGTCTGTGTGGCCATCTCAGGTCATCTCGTAGACGGTCCGCCGCCTGAAGTAGGCGAACTGGAGGATGGTGAACAACAGGATGACGAGGAACAGGATCACCGACATCGCCGAGGCGTCGCCGATGTTGAAGGCGACGAACGCCGACTGGTAGATCTGCAGGTTGACGACCTGGGTCGCATAGCCGGGGCCACCCTGGGTCAGCACGAAGACCATGTCGAAGACCTGGAACGAGCCGATCACGCCGGTCACCAGGACGAAGAGCATCGTCGGCCGCAGCAGCGGCAGCGTGATGCCGAAGAACTGCTGGACCTTGCTCGCGCCGTCGACCCGCGACGCCTCGTAGAGGTGGTGCGGGATCGCCTGCAGGCCGGCGAGGAAGAACAACATGTTGTAGCCGGCGTATTGCCAGATGTTGGCGAACGCGATCACGGGCATCGCCGTCGCGGTGGACGTGAGCCACGACGGTCCATGGATGCCGACGAGCGAGAGGAGCGTGTTGATCGCGCCGGCGTTGGGGTCGAAGAACCAGTTCCACACCACGGCCATCGCGACCGGGGTCGCGAGGTAGGGCAGCACGCAGATGACCCGCAGCAGGCCGGATGCCGGAAGACTGCGGTTGAGCAGCATCGCCAGGCCGAGCGCGATGACGGTCTGGATCGGAATGTTCAGGACGACGTAGTACAGCGTCACCAGCAACGAGTGCGCCATATGGTCGTACTTGAAGATATTGAGGTAGTTGGTGACGCCGTTGAACTGCGCCGGGCGGAGCAGGTCCCACTTCATGAAGCTGAGGATGATCACCAGCACGACGGGGATCAGCAGGAAGACGACGACACCGATCAGGCTGGGTGCGAGGAACAGCATCGCGAGCCCGGTCTTGCGCTGCGGACCGCTGTTCTTGGGATGGTCCGTCGTGGCGGTGCCCGCCGCTGCGGGTGGGGCGATGGTCGTCATCTCAGTGAACGCATTCGTGACTGCGGCCGTACGGCGACCCGCTGCTCGGCGTACCCGCGCCGCAGCGGGTCATGTTGTGCTCCGTCGGCCACAAAACCTCCAATGTCAAAGAGCCGTCCTACCCTACGGACCGGGGTCGGTCAACGGTTTGGAGCCGACGAACCCTGCGCCGAGCGGCGGGACAGAGCACGATCCCGCCGCCCCGGAGGGCGGCGGGATCGTTGCCTGGAGACGGCCTGCGGTCGGATGGACGGTCGTCCGCCGACCGGCTGTTCGCCTACCAGTAGTGTCGTCGCCCGCCGATCGCCCGGCCGGCGGAGCCGAGTGCCATCAGCACCAGGCCGACCACCAGGGCGATGATCCCCAGAGTCCACAGGATGGGGATGCTGAGCAGGAACCCGATCAGCATCAGAACGATGCCCAGAATTATCACAACAGACCTCCAAGATCTTGCGGCGTCGCCGCCGACATAGAGAGCGGAATTGCACCCCGTTGCTTTCCGCTAAAACATTTCCCCGCGTCCAAGGACCGGTCTTCCGTCACCTCTTCCCGTGACTTCTCCGGCCTGGCTGTCGACCACTCTCGGCATTCATCGCGAGGACCTTCCTCTCTCTCGACGCCGGCGGACCGCCGGTCGACCGCACCGTCCTACCCGTACGCCGGGAGTTCACACTCCCTCTCGTTACGGAGGATTCGCACCGCTGGCAGCGGGCGCCGGGTGCGGAGGAACGGCGCGTTTGGGCGGCCGCGTCATGGGTATTTCCCTGCTGCCGAAGCAGATCAGGTAAAGGCGACCAACGTCGCCGGGTCGGCGAGCATCGCGCCGATATCGGCGAGGAACTGCGCACCGAGTTGACCGTCGATGATGCGATGGTCGAACGACACAGCCAGTTGGGTCACCTGTCGCGGCACGATCGCACCGTCGACGACCCACGGCATTTCCCGCACCGCGCCGAAGGCGAGGATCGCGGCCTCGCCCGGCGGCAGAATGGGCGTGCCCGTGTCGATGCCGAACACACCGACGTTGGTGATGGAGATGGTGCCGCCGGCGAGGTCCGCGGGTGACGTCCGGCCGGACCGGGCCGTCTCGGTCAGGTCGCCCAGCGCCACCGCGAGTTCGTGCAATGACAGGCGTCCGGCGTCCTTGATGTTGGGCACGATGAGTCCCCGGTCGGTCGCAGCGGCGATACCGAGGTTGACGTAGTCCTTGACGACGATCTCCTGGTGCTCCTCGTCCCACGAGGAGTTGACCATCGGATGCCGACGGGCCGCGAGCAGTAGCGCCTTGGCGACGAAGAGCAGCGGGCTGACCTTGACGTCGGCGTACTGCGGGAGCGCCGCCACCCGGCGCCGCAACTCCATCGTCGGCGTGATGTCGATGGTAAGGAACTCGGTCACGTGCGGGGCGGTGAACGCGCTCGTCACCATCGCGGTCGCAGTGTGCTTGCGGACGCCCTTGACCGGAATACGCTGTTCGCGCGAACCGGGCGCCGACGCGCCGGTCGGTGCCGCAACACCCGAGGCGGCGGTCTCGATGTCGGCGCGGGTGACCACGCCCTGCGGACCCGTTCCTGTCACTGCGGCCAGGTCGATGCCGAGGTCCTTGGCCAGTTTGCGTACGGGCGGCTTGGCCAGTGCGGGCGCCTGCGCCGACTCCGATTCCGCCGCCGGCCTGGCGGGCGCTTGCGTCGGCGCAGCGCTGGCCTTACGCGGCCGGCGGACGGCGACGGTCGACCGCGGGCCATAGCCGACCAGCACCGACGTGCGACCGCCGGGCGCGGGGCCGCCGATCAGGCCGGGCTCCACCGGCTCGTCCGCCGACGGCCTCGGGATGTCGGGCACGAGGTCGTCGACCGCGGCCGGCACGTCATCGCCCGTGGCGGCGTCGGCCGCTGCCGTCCCGTCCCCGTCCGGCGCGATGTCGACGGTGATGATCGGCGTACCCACGTTGACGGTCGCGCCCTCGGGGCAGTGCAGCTCGGTCACCACGCCGTCGAACGGGCAGGGCAGCTCGACGGCGGCCTTCGCCGTCTCGATCTCGACGATCGTCTGGCCGTCGGTCACCGGATCGCCGGGCTTGACGAACCAGTGCAGGATCTCGCCCTCGGTCAGCCCTTCCCCGACGTCGGGAAGAGCGAACTGCTTGAGCTGCGGCACCTTCGCCTCCTACCAGGCCAACACACGGTCAACGGCGTCGAGCACCCGATCGAGGTCGGGCAGGTAGGTCTCCTCCAGTCGGGAGGGCGGATAGGGCGTGTCGAGCCCGGTCACCCGCAGGACCGGCGCCTCCAGGGAGTAGAAGGCCGCTTCGCTGATCCGGGCCGCGACCTCGGCACCGAGCCCGCCGTTGCCGGGTGCCTCGTGCACGACGATGCACCGCCCGGTCCGGCGTACCGACTCCATCAGCGTCGCGTCGTCGAGCGGGGAGAGGCTGCGCAGGTCGAGGACCTCGAGCGCGCGGCCCTCCTTTTCCGCGGCGGTGGCGGCGTCCATGGCCGTCTTGACCATCGGGCCGTAGGCGACGACGGTCACGTCCCGCCCCGGGCGCACCACCCGCGCGGCGTGCAGCGGGTCCGGGGTCATCGTCGGGTCGACCTCGGCCTTCTCCCAGTACCGGCGCTTGGGCTCGAAGAAGATCACCGGGTCGTCGCCGGCGACCGACTGCTGGATCATGAAGTAGGCGTCGACCGGGTTGGAGCAGGAGACCACCTTCAGGCCGCCGATGTGGCAGAAGAGCGCCTCGGGCGACTCGCTGTGGTGCTCGACGGCACCGATGCCGCCGCCGAACGGGATCCGGATCGTCACGGGCATCCGGACGTTGCCGGATGACCGGTAGCGCATCTTGGCCAACTGGCTCACGATCTGGTCGAAGGCCGGGAAGACGAATCCGTCGAACTGGATCTCGCACACCGGGCGGAAGCCGCGCATCGCCAGGCCGATCGCCGTACCGACGATGCCCGACTCCGAGAGCGGCGTGTCGATGACGCGGTCCTCGCCGAAGTCCTTCTGCAGCCCGTCGGTGACGCGGAAGACACCGCCGAGCTTGCCGACGTCCTCGCCCATGACGAGGACCTTGGGGTCGGCCTCCATGGCCTTGCGCAGGCCCTCGTTCACGGCCCGGGCCATGGTGTAGGTCGTCATGACGGCGTCCCCTCGGGAGCGTCGGCGAACGAGTCCAGATAGGACGCGAAGCCCGCACGTTGAGTATCCAGGTGCACCGACTCGTCCGCGTACACATGGTCGAAGATCGCGAGCGGCTCCGGGTCGGGCATCTCCCGGCACCCGGTGCGCAGCCGGCGGGCCAGCGCGTCGGCCTCGGCCTCGAGCTCGGCGAAGAACGACTGGTCGGCGATCTGCTGCTTGTAGAGGAAGGACTTCATCCGTTCCAGGGGGTCCCGCAGCTTCCAGGCCTCGAGCTCACTGGCCAGCCGGTAGCGGGTCGGGTCGTCGGAGGTCGTGTGCGCGCCCATCCGGTAGGTGAAGGCCTCGATGAGGGTGGGGCCCTGCCCGGAGCGGGCGTCCTCGAGCGATTTCTTGGTGACGGCGTAGGAGGCGAGCACGTCGTTGCCATCCACCCGGATGCCCGGGAAGCCGAACCCGTGCGCCCGCTTGAAGAGCGGGATGCGGGTCTGGCGTTCGAGCGGTTCGGAGATCGCCCACTGGTTGTTCTGGCAGAAGAAGACGACCGGGGCGTTGTAGACCGCCGCCCATACGAAGGACTCATTCACGTCGCCCTGGCTGGACGCGCCGTCGCCGAAGTAGGCGACGACGGCGTTCTTGTCGCCACCGTCGCGCTGCATCCCCATCGCGTAGCCGGCGGCGTGCAGGGTCTGCGCGCCGATGACGATGGAGTAGAGGCCGAAGTTGTGTACGGCGGGGTCCCAGCCGCCGAGGTTCACGCCTCGGAAGAGGCCGAGCAGCACCATCGGATCCACGTCGCGGCACCAGGCCACCCCGTGCTCGCGGTAGGTGGGGAAGACCATGTCGTCGGGGGCCAGTGCCCGGCCGGAACCGACCTGCGCCGCCTCCTGCCCGAGCAGGGAGGCCCAGATCCCGAGCTCGCCCTGACGTTGCAACGCGGTGGCCTCGACGTCGATCCGGCGGACCAGGACAAGGTCCCGATAGAGGCTGCGGTAGTCCGCGTCGCTGAGCGACACGTCGTAGTTCGGATGGTGCACGCGCTCGCCCTCGGGGGTGAGCAACTGGACGAGGTCCGGATCGCGCTCGCGGGCCGTGAGCCCGGCGACATCGAGGTCGCCGGCGGTCACGAAGCTGTCGCCTACGGCCATGCGTCTCTCCTCGCTCTGCGCTCGCTACGGGATCACCGCGGCGGACGATCAGGCGTCGCCACCCGGCTTCGGGTGTCGACTCCGGGTCGGCGGGCGCCGTGGCTGTCGGGCACGCACCCTCATCGTGGCAGACGTCCGGCCCGGCCGTGACCACCCCCGTCCCTCGGCGCCGGTCCGGCCCCCCGGCCCACCCGCCGGTCATTCCGGCCTGACCTGTTCGCCGACGGGCAGCGCGGCGGTCAGGACGTTGCCGGGCGGTGCCAGCGGGCACTGCCAGGCCGGGTTGTAGGCACAGGAGGGGTTGTAGGCGAAGTTCAGGTCCACCACCAGCCGCCCGGACCGCACGTCTCCGCCGAGGTCGGCCCCCTTGACGGTGTCGAGGAGGTAGCGGCCGCCGCCGTAGGTCCCGCGCCCGGCGAGCCCGTCGCGCACCGGCAGGAAGATCCCGCCGCCGTAGGACTCCAGCCACCACACGTCGAGCGGGCCGAGGTCGGGTAGCTCCACCCGGCCGATGCGCTCGAACGGGACCACCCCGTCGGTCGCCGTCGGGACCTCCCACCGGTTGGGGGACACGTCCGTGTCGACCGTGAGTTCGAAGCGCAGTCCGGCGTCGTACGGCGCGTAGGGCAGGCCGGTGAACGCGGCCCGGTCGGCGGGTAACAGTGGCGAGTCGGGGTGATCCGCGAAGAGGGCGTCCCGGCCGGCCCGCCACAGCTCGTGGGCAGCGGCCGGGTCCGTCGGCGGCACGCACCTGTCCGTACAGGGCGTGCACCCGGCGCCGCCAGTCCAGGAGGGTCAGCCTCGTCATGCCATCAGCGTGGCATTCGGGAGCACCCCGGGTGTCGCCGACGGGTTGAACAGAATGTGACATAGCGGCTACAAACGGCTCGCGGTGGTCGGCCCAGCCGCCTGGCTACCGGATTATTCCGGTGTTCCTCCGACCGCACGATCGGGCGGCCATGCCTGTTCGAGGGTGTGTTTGAGTACACCGAGGTTGTCGGCCACGGCGGACTTGATCTGATGGGTCGCAAGGGGGCCCAGCAGCCTCAGTGGACCCGGTGGCTGGAGTTCGACGGTGTTGATGAGGATGGTGGCGTCTCCCTCCGGGCGCAGGGTGTAGCTGACCTCTGCGGGAAGGGAAGCCAGCGAACCGCCGATGCTGAGCTGACGGTCGGGGTCGAACCCGGTGACCTCGACGATCTCTTCCGTGTGGACGGGGATCGTACGGGTCTGCCGGTATCGCGTGCCGACGCCGACCGGGCCGGGGGTGACCTTTCGGGTTCGGCTGATTGCGTAGTTCCACCGCGGCAGATTCTCGAGGTCGGCCAGGTACGCGAATACCATGGCCGGCTGACGGCCGATCGTGATCGTGTTGGTGAACTTCATCGGGGCCGCCGTCCTCATCGTGCGCTGGCGAGCAGGCGCTGCGCCGCGGTCGGATCGTGGGCCGGGAGGACGACCAGACCCGGCATCTTTTCGGCGAGCGCGAGCACCTTCTCCGTGGACCCGGTGAGCTGGCTGCGGTTCCCGACGCCCGGAACCTGGCGCCGCTCCAGCAAAGCTGCCTCGTAGG
Source organism: uncultured Actinomycetota bacterium (assembly GCA_963828605.1). GTDB lineage: Bacteria > Actinomycetota > Actinomycetes > Mycobacteriales > QHCD01 > DASXJE01. The sequence continues at coordinate 179,980 of CAWHER010000003.1, forward strand.
TGAGGTCGCCGACCAGTAGCAGCGGGGGCAGCGCCCGCCGCCGGACGAGCAGCGAGATCGAACCGACGGTGTGACCCGGTGTCGGGAGCAGGACGAGTGAGCCGTCGCCCATGATGTCGAGCGACTCGGTGAACGGCGCCAGCGTCGGGTCGTTCGTCGGCTCGAAGGTGATGTGCTTCCACCTCGCTCCGGGGATGTCGATGCGCTCGCGCAGGAAGCCGCGGGCCTCAGCGGAGAACCCCTCGAGCTGCGCCCATTCCGCAGCGGTGACCAGCAGGTCCGCGTTGGTCAGTTCGGGGATCCCGCCGATGTGATCCTGGTGCAGGTGGGAGAGAATCACGGTGTCGATGTCGGCGGCGGAGTACCCGAGAGTGGCGAGTTGGGCGGCGAGCGTCTCGTCCTCGCCGATGCGGAACCTGGCCACCAGGTCGTAGATCATGCCGGAAAACCCACTGGGAAAGTATGAGTCGTCGGTGACCGAGGCGCGGTCCTGTCCGGTGTCGAACAGCAGCAGCCCCGTGGCGTGCTCGATGAGGTAGGCGTTGATCGGACGTGACGGCAGCCATCTGCGCGAGGTGAGCAGCCACCAGTAGAGCGGCTTGCGCGTGCCGAGGGCATGTTCGGGGTGGATGTCGACGCTGCCGGTGCTGATGACCGACACCGCCCTGATCGGGTCTGCTGCTATTCGGTGCCCCTGCGGCGTCGTAGCCGAGCCGGACATGTGATCTCCTCGCCTGCGTGATCTGCCCGACCGATTCGGGCTCGAGGACATCAGCGTTCACCCGCCGGCGCGGCCGGTCTGTGACTTCCGTTCCGGGCACGGGTAACCAAAGTCACGGGCCGCTGGTCATGATTGGTCGTGCAAGCCCTTCGGGTCGAGGATGTGGATGGTGTCGGGTGAGGTCGCGACCAGCTGCGCCAGGCGGAGATCTCGCAGTACCCGAGCCACCACTTCGCGCGCAGATCCGACGGCATCGGCAAGCTCCTGCTGCGACACGCGAGCGACAAGGGGACCTACCGGCCGCTGCTGCGCGGACGCCAGATCCAACAGGTGCGTTGCGACCCGCTGCCGCACCGAGCCGAAGGCGTTGATCGCGGTCTGCTGCAGATTCTCGTAGAGCCGACGGTTCAGTTCCTCCGCCAGCGCCCATGCGACGCGGGAGTCGTCGTGAGCCGCTGCCGTCAGCATCCGGGCGTCGATCCGAAACAGCGTTGATTCCGCCACGGTCTGGACGCCGACGTCAACAGGTCCACCGACCAGGACCGCGATTCCTAGCACGTCGCTGTCGCGCGCGTACCGGACCGTCACCTGGCGGCCTTCCGGCGAGCGCAGGTAAACGCGCAGCAGGCCACGGACGACCAGCACCGTCCGAGGCTCGGACATCTCCCGGTAGACCGTGCTGCCCGCCGGATACTCGCTACGATCCCCGGCCGCGAGGAGGTCGTCGACCAGACGCGGAGGCAGCTTCCCGAGGAAGCTCCCCGCCATTGCGGTCACGACCTCTGGATCGGCCACCGACCCATGATCCAGCACCGTGCCCAAGGCCGCGAACGCAATCTGAGGACGGCCCAGACGGCCGGTAAAGAGCGGGTCTGCGGCGCGTTACAGCGGACCGATGGTCAATGGCGCGGGATACCGTCCCCCCGCCAGGACCGGTGGGGGGCCGCCGTCGTAGCGGCCGGACTAACCGGGTGGAGCGGTCGCCCTGCCATCGGGATCGGCGGGCACGGTGCTGCCGACGCCGTCCGAGGTGTCACGAGGATGGGCGCTGTCGGCACCGGGGTAAGCGGGCGGGGTGGTGTCGTACCTCTTCCCCGCCGGGCTTGTCCACGTGCAGCATCGATCGCCGGCGCGGGTCAGCGTCCACCGACCCTCGTGCTTGGCGCGGTGATGTCGTCGACAGAGCGCACCCATGTTGGCGGCACTGGTACGTCCGGCGCCGAAAGGGATCGCGTGATCGAGGTCGCAGCGGGCGGCGGGAACGTTGCAGCCGGGAAAGCCGCAGACCCGGTCGCGTGCGAGGAGGAACTGGGCGAGGTCCGCCGGCGGCCGGTAGGTCGTCCGCCCGTAGTCGAGCAGCCGGCCGGTCGCCGGTTCGATGAGCAGCCGGCGCCACTCACCCTGCGCGGCGATCCGCCTGGCCGTCTCCGCGGTCACCGGACCGTAGCCGGCCAACTCGCCGGGCTCGTCGCTCTCCCCCAGCACCGTCTCCGCGGAGACCGTCAGCTGGATGTGCGGGCGGCGGCCGTGTCGGGTCGGGAGGTCAGGATCGTCGAGTGCGGCCGCCGCGAGGCGGGTCAGGGCATCGGCCCGCCGGGCCTCGATGGGTGGGATGCCAGAGCCACGATCGCCACCGCGCAGATCCCCACCGCGCAGATCCCCACCGCGCAGATCGCCAGCGGGCAGATCGCCACCGGGCAGGTCGATGCGGGCAGCCAGTGTGTCCAACGCGGTCATCACGACGGCCGCATCCTCGGCGGGAAGCTTCGCGTAGAGCTCGGCCATCCCGTCGGCGGCCGGCCACATCCGCACGCACCGCTCGGCCACCGCGTCGCGGTGCGTCTCCTCGGCGGTACGGGGATCGACCGCGATCACCACCCGACGCAACGTCCGGCGCAGCTCGGCGAGCGTCTGGTCGGGCGCCTTGGGCAGCACCCGGGCCTCGACCGCCGCCGACGTCTGCGGATCGAGGCTCTCGGTCGCCTCCGCGATCGCCGCCGCCTTGCGGTAGTCGACCGCCCCGGTCTCCAACGCCCGTCGGACGCCATGCAGCCGACGGGCCAGACCGCGCGCCACCTGCAGCCGACGATCGGCGGTGCAGCCGGACAGATGCAGCGCGGCAGCGACCTCCTCGCGGGTCCAGTCGTCGGCGGACATGACGTTGCTCGCGCCTCCGGCCGGGGCATCGCCGGGCTCGCCGTCGAGAGCCGCGAGCACCTCCTGCTGCGCCGCCGCCACCCAGGACGCCGCCTTCTCCCAGGCGATCAGAAGGTCCACCTGGGCGCCCGCGGGCACCGACCACGGATCTATCGCCCGCAGCGCGATCATCACCTCCGGCCGCGGCTCCGCGGCCCGCAACGCACCCACCGCGACCTTGATCGACGCGGCGTCCGCCTCCCCCACCACAGCGCCAACATCATCGAACATGTGTTCGATTCTATCGCGCGAGCACCGCCCCCGCGACAGGCGAACCCCCGCTGTGGACAACCCGCCGCGACCGCTCCGGCTGTGGAATTCGATTGCGGACCTCCGCGCAAGATCGCGAGACTCCACGGGTGTCGACGTTCGAGAAACTGCTCACCGAGGGCGAGTCCGTGCCGGTCGAGGGCTGGGACTTCTCCTGGTTCGACGGACGGGCGAGCGAGGAGCGCCCGCCGTGGGGCTACGCCCGGACGATGTCCGAGCGGATGGCGAAAGCCGGTGCCGCGCTCGACATCCAGACCGGTGGCGGCGAGGTGCTCGCGAAGATCAGCGAGCCGCCGGACGTCCTCGCGGCCACGGAGTCCTGGCCGCCGAACATCGAGGTGGCCAGCCGCCTCCTGCAGCCGCTGGGCGCGACAGTGGTCGCCGTCCCGGACACCGCTGACCTCCCGTTTCCGGCGAACTCCTTCGACCTCGTCGTCAGCCGGCATCCCACCGTGGTGCTCTGGACCGAGATCGCGCGGGTCCTGAATCCCGGGGGGACCTATTTCTCGCAGCAGGTGGGCCACGGCTCAGTGCACGAGCTGACCGACGCGGTCATGGGCCCGCAGCCGATCGACCAGGGCCGCAGCACGCAACGAGCCGTCGCGGATGCGGAGGCGGCCGGACTGGCCGTGGTCGATCTGCAGGAGGCCACGCTGCGGATGGAGTTCCACGACATCGCCGCGGTCGTCGTCTTCCTGCGCAAGGTGATCTGGATCGTCCCCGGCTTCACGGTCGACCGCTACCGCCGCGAACTCGCCACACTGCACGACCGGATCCAGCAGGACGGGCCCTTCGTCGCCCACTCCCGCCGTTTCCTCATCGAGGCCCGGAAGCCCGAAAGTCGAGCGTCTGCTTGAGGTTGTGCTCGGCGATCCCCTGCATCGCGACACGGTCGGGAAAGTCGCCGTCGAGCAGCCGCAGCGGTCCGGCGACGAGTGACAGGCGCATGGCCAGCGTGTAGAGATTCAGCCGATCCAGGTCCAGGCCGGCGCGGCGCAGCCGGCCGTAGTGCTCGCCGAAGCGGATCCGCAGGAAGGCGTGCTCCCACTCGACGTCGAAATACATCAGCCCCTCGATGTCGATGAGGACGGGGTCGCCCTGTCCGTCCACCAGCACGTGGTCCGGTCCGAGCTCGCCGTGGATCAGCCCGTACGCCGACCGCGGGCGCACCGCCGCGGCGAGACCCTCGAGCAGGTCCGCCAGGCGGTCTCGCTCGGTGCCGATCCGCCCGTCGCGCTCGGCGGCTTCGGCGAGGTCGACGACCGCGCGATCGGCGACGATCTGCTCACAGGAGCGGCCCTCGGAGACGCCGCCGTGATCGACGTGGGCCACCTTGCCGAAACCCGGCCCGGCGTAGCGCTGCATCACGTCGAGCGCCTCGGCGAGCCGCGCCAGGGTCCGTCCCCCACTGTCCGGGTCGCGATCGAGCAACGCTTCGAGCGAGCCGCCGCGCACGTCCTCCACCAGGGCGACGTCGGCCGGGTAGTGCGTCCTGGTCGGGTCGGTGAGATAGACCTGCGGGGAGCGGACCCCCAGCGATTCCAGGCGCCGGTGCGCGGCCTCGAACAGGTCGATGCCCGAGGCGTGGGAGAACGAGTCGGCAGGGTTGTCGGAAGCACCGCCCCGGGCCGGCCAGTAGTCCTCGGTCGCGTCCCAGAGGTAGGCGATCACGCTGGCTCCGCCGTCGAACGCGAGGCGATACACGCCCTTCTTGCTGCCGCCCCGGAGCCGCGTCACGTCGGCGATCCGACGGTCGGCGCCGAACGCCGCACGTACGACGTCCGACAGGTCATCCCGGGTAGCGGGCCCGCGGCCGGTCTCCGCCATCTCGATCAGGCGCCCAACGGGGCCGGCAGCGGCTCCCGGTGCAGGACGACGAGCCGGCTGACCGCCCGGGTCAGCGCGACATAGAGCTGCTGCAGGCCGCGGTCGCCGGCGGCGATCTCGGCGGGCTCGACGAGCACCACGTGGTCGAACTCCATCCCCTTCACCAGACCAGCACCCACCAGCGACACCCGATCGTCGGGGATCCCGGACCCGGAATCGACGACGGCGTGCGGTACGCCGGCCGCGTCGAGGGCCGCGGCGAGTGACGGGACCGCGTGGCCGGCCGCGATGACCCCGACCGATCCCTCGATCTCGAGCAGCCCCGCGGTCACCGACGCCACAACCGCCGTGACCGGGCCGTCGACCCGCCTGATGTGCAACGGATCCTGCCCGGTGCGCAGGGACGTCGCGGGCGCCAGGCCGGGGGCGATCTGCGGGAGCAGGCGGCCGGCGAGCTCCAGCACCGGGCCCGGAACCCGGAAGCCGCGGGTGAGCATCTCGATCGGCGTCTCGGGCTTGCCGAGCTGCGCCAGCAGGGTCGACCAGTCGCTCGCCGCCCAGGGCGTCGTGCCCTGCGCCAGGTCCCCGAGCACCGTCATCGACCCGGTCGCGGCCCGTCGGCCCACCGCCCGGCACTGCATGGCCGAGAGGTCCTGGGCCTCGTCGAGAACGACGTGCCGGTACCCGGGTTCGCGGTCGAGGAGTCCCGACAGCTCGTCGAGGAGCACCGCGTCCGCGGGCGTCCACCGGATCCGGCCCGGCGACCGCGGCGGGCCCGGCCAGAGCAGCAGTGCCCGTTCGCCGGCGTCGAGCCGGTCGCCGGCCGCGGCGGCCAGCGCGTCGGCGTCGGTGAACAACCGGGCGAGCAGTGCCTTCGGGTCGACGGCCGGCCAGAGCTTCTCCACCATGTCCCGCACCGGTGCCGACCGGGCCACCCGCTCGGTGTCCCGGTCGGTCGGGGCTCCGCCGTCCTCTTCGCGCTGGCGTCGGACGTCCGCGGCGATCAGGGCCCGAAGCCGGTCCCGGGCCGCGGAGTAGCGCAGATCGCCGCGGCGCAGGTCGTCGACGTAGCGGCGGAGTCGCTCGGGCGGGACCCGGTAGCGCCGGGACCCGATCGAGACGAGCACCGACTCCTCGGGCCGCCGTACCCCGGCGTACACCGCGCGGCGGAGCACGGCGGCCATCCGGACATCGCCCTTCAGACGGGCGGTTTCGGGCCGGTCGGTGCCCCGCACCGGGACCCTGTCGACCAGTTCGTCGACGGTGAGTTGGGTGACCCCGGCCTCACCGAGCGCCGGAAGGACGGCGGCGATGTAGCCGAGGAACGCCCGGTTGGGGCCGACGATCAGGACTCCGGAGCGGCGCAGCTGACCGGGATGGGTGTAGAGCAGGTACGCCGCGCGGTGCAGCCCGACCGCCGTCTTGCCGGTGCCGGGCGCGCCCTGCACCGCGACGCTCTGGTCGAGGTCCGAGCGCACGATCTCGTCCTGATCCGGCTGGATGGTCGCGACGATGTCGCGCATCGGACCGACCCGCGGCCGCTCGACCTCCTGCCGGACGATGTCGCTGTCGCCGCCGTCGCCGTCCGGCCGGTCGAGGAGTTCGTCCTCGTACGACGTGAGCTCGGCGTGGCTGAAACCGAACCGGCGGCGCCGAAGGACCCCCATCGGGTCGGCGACCGTGGCGCGGTAGAACGCCCGGGCGACCGGCGCCCGCCAGTCCACGACGAGCGGTTCGCGAAGCTCGTCCCGGACGTGCCGCCGGCCGATGTGGACGGTCTCGGCGGCGGTGTCGATCCGGCCGAAGAACGGCGGCGCGGTGGGGTCTTCGGCCAGGGCTGCCAGCCGACGGGCGCGGAGGGCACCGAGGCTCTCGCTGCTGAAGGCATCCGCGCCCGGGTCACTGATCTGTTCGGCCTCGTGGCGCATCATCACGAGGGCGGAGTGGGCGTGGTCGAGGTGGTGGCGTTCGGCGGTCAGGACCGGGTCATCGTCGATTCGGCGCACGGTCGGACGACGCTACCCGGGCCCGGTCGGCGTACCAACCGAATTACGGCTCAGCCGCTGACCCGGCGCTCCTGCACGTCGCGGCCGACGGCCTGCAGGGCGTCGTTGATGTCCGGATGGGCCTGGGCGATGATCACGTGGGTGAGCCCGCGCGAGAGCCCGGCCAGGTGCAGCACGAGATAGCCGAGCTCCTCCGCCGAGTGGCCGGCGAGCAGGGACCGGGTCGTCGCCGCCACGCTGTCGGCCTCGTTGTCGTCGAAGGTCGTCCAGAGGGTGAGCAGCGCCATGGCGGTCTCGGCGAGCTCCTGGTGCGGCCGGCGCGCGCCTCGCCGCTCGATCAGCCCGCTCGCCTGGGCGGCGCGGTCCCGGGCCTGCCGGGCGAGCTTCGTCAGCCTCTGCCGCAGGTCGGAGAAGGGCCGCTCGCCTGCAGTCATCCTTCGACCGTACGCCGCCCGGCCCGACGATCTTGATCAAGAGCCGATTCCGCAGCGACACGCCGAGACGACCTCGCCTTGATCATGAAGTCGCCCTATGGTGATCGGCGCCATCCGACCGCAAGGAGTTGCCGTGCGCGCACTCGTTCGCAGAGGGTTCATCGCCGGGGGTGGCATGATCGCCGCCGCCACGCTCGTCGCCGGCGTCGGCGCTCCGGTCAGCGGAGCGGTGCCGGGCGGCGCATCGGCGCGCACCACACCGGGGGCGGCCGCGACGTCCTGCCGTCTCGGCAACGGCGTGCAGCACGTCATCAGCCTGACGTTCGACAACGTGCACTTCTTCCGCGACAACCCCAACGTCCCCTCGGACCTCGAGCAGATGCCGACGCTGTACAAGTTTCTCAAGAGCAACGGCACGGTCCTGTCCAACATGCACACGCCGCTCATCGCGCACACCGCCGAGGACAGTCTCGCGATCTACAGCGGTCTCTACGGCGACCGGCACGGCCAGCCCGTGAGCAACTCCTACAAGTCCTATCACCCGGACGGCACGACCGAGCCGGATGCGTCGTTCACGTACTGGAAGTCGCCGGTCATCAACGCCGCCACCCATGCGCCGTCGACCACCGACACGGCACCGTCGATGGTCTACTCGCCGAGCGTTCCCGCCACGCAGACCGCACCGACACAGACGACGCCCGAGCCGTGGGTCACCTTCACCAAGGCCGGCTGCTCGGTCGGTGACTTCTCGACGGCGAACATGGTGTTGGAGAACACCGGCGATCTGGCGCCGTATTTCGGCACCAACCCCGACCTCGGCGGCTACGCCAACGCCACCAGTGCCTACCTCGGCGAGGCCATCCACTGCGGGATCGGTGACGCCACCTGCGAGCAGGCCGGCGGCGCGGTGACCGACGATCCCCCGGCGTCCAACCACCCGGGAACTGCCACCTACAAGGCGCTGTTCGGGCACAAGAACGTCAAGCCGCTGCTGGCCGCCCACGCGAGCGCCCCACCGCCGTACCGGGTGACCGACAACGCCGGCGACCTCGTCGATCTGGACAACCAGAAGATCGCCGACTTCAACGGCAACCCGGGTTTCCCCGGCTTCAGCCCCACCCCGACGCAGAGCCTGGCGATGGTCGCCGACATGCAGGAGGCCGGCGTACCGGTGACCTACGGCTACATCGCCGACATGCATGAGCGCAAGGACTGGAGCACCGCGTGCACGACCGCCGACGCCACCACCTTCGGAACGCCGCTCGGCCCGGGTGACTCGTGCTACGTCGACAATGCCCACCGCTACGACCAGGCGTTCGCCAAGTTCCTCGAGCGGCTCGCCGCGGACGGGATCACCCCGAAGAACACGCTCTTCGTGATCGGCGCCGAGGAGAACGACCACTTCGCCGGTGCGAACGTCGGCCGGGCCTCGGCACCGGACGACCCGGCGAACTGCGACGGCGTCACCATGCCCTGCCGCTACGCCACGGCCAGGTCGGCGAGGTGCAGGCCAACCTCCCGCAGCTGCTGGCCAAGGAGACGCGGCAACACCACGCCGTTCGACGTCGAGCCGCAGGGTGCCGCGATCTACGTGCACGGCGAACCCGCGCGGCCCGACGATCCGCAGGTCCGGCGACTCGAGCGCCACCTGGCCGCGATCAAGGCGAACAACCCGTACAGCGGGCAACCGGCGAGAAGATCGTGAACTACCAGGCCGGCGCGACCGAGCAGCGGATCCTGCACCTGCAGACCGCCGACCCGCTGCGCACGCCGACGAACACAGTGTTCCCCAAGCCGGACTACTACTTCGACCCGGCGTTCCCCAACTGCAGTGCGTCGGCCGATCCGGCGGCGGACTGTGCCGCGGTGTTCTCGAACTTCGCCTGGAACCACGGCTACTACAGTCCCGACATCGACATCACCTGGTCGGCGTTCGCCGGTCCGGGGGTACGGCGGCTCGGGGTCGACGGGCCGCAACCCGTCGACAGTCCGGCGGTGCACAGCCCCAATGGTGCGGGGACGGTGCCGCAGTTCAGCCGCCGTGGCACGTGGGCGGACGAGCCCGACATCCGGCCGACGCTGTTGCACCTGGCCGGGCTCACCGACGACTACGTCCCCGACGGCCGGGTGATCACGGAGATCACCCAGGACAACGGCCGGCTCGACCAGGTCCAACAGCTGGGCGGGTGCTACAAGCAGCTCAACGCGAGCATCGGCGACTTCGGCACGGACACGCTGCTCGCGTCGACCGCCTCGCTGGCCAGCGGATCGACGTCGGACGACAGCCGCTACACATCCACCGACGCCGCACTGTCCGGACTGGCCGACCACCGTGACGTCCTGGCCACCGCGATCAAGACCACCCTGGACGACGTCGAGTTCCACGGCGCCCGGCCGGATCGCCGGGTCGTCGACGGCGAACTCGCGGGCTGCCGGATGCTGCTGCGCCAGGCCGCCGCCCTCGCTGCGTCCGGCCCCACGGCAGGAGGAGCGTCCCCGGCCAAGCACGACTGACCGCGCCGGCAGGGACGGCCAGTTCGGTCGGCCGGCGCCGCCGCCATTCCGCATCAACGTGACGTTGATGCGGCTAGATCGCATGAACGTGACGTTCATGCGGAATCGGCATGGCGTGATGGCGGGGGCTGCTAACTTCGTGCACGCAGGAGTGAACGGTGTTAGCGGTCTGGGGGTGTGCTGCCGGTGGCCGGTGAACGCCTCGACCGCGCGCGGATCGTGCGCACGGCGCTCGACCTGCTGAACGACGTGGGCCTGGACGGGGTGTCCATGCGCCGGCTCGCGGACGAGCTCGGCGTGCAGGCACCCGCGCTCTACCGGCACTTCGCGGCCAAACAGGATCTGCTGCGCGGGATGGCCGACGCGATGTTCGATCCCCAGCCGGCGGTGCTGGATCGACCGGCTCCGGGAGCCGACTGGGCGGACTGGCTCACGGCCCGTGCGCACGCGCTGCGCACCGCAATGCTCTCCTACCGGGACGGCGGCCGGTTGAAGGAGCACCTGCCGGGCCCGTCGGGCCACTGGCCGGGCATGGAGCTGCTGCTGCAGATGATGGAGGAGGCCGGCTTCACCGGCGACGATGCGCTGCGCGGCGTCTTCACGATCGACAACCACGTCCTCGGGTCGGTCATCGCCGAGCAGGAGACGCAGACGTCACCCGAGACTGTGGAGATCGATCCGGTCCGGTTCCCCCGCCTCGCGCGCGGGGCGACGCTGCGCCGCGACGGGCGCGACTTCACCCGCGAGTTCGACTTCGGCCTGGGAGTCATCGTCACCGGGCTGCGCTCGACCCTCGATACGCAACGCCCGCGGCCCCGGGCGACGCGACGCCGGACGACGAGGGCGTGAGTGCCCACTTCCTCAGCGGTGCGTCCGAGGTCACCGGCCGGTGGCCGACATAATGCGCCCTACTGGCTTCCCGACCTGCTTTTTGCGAGTACGGCGCACGATGTCAACGGCCCCCCTGCGGCGCACCTCCGTCAGAAGACGATGCACCCGCCGCCGGCGGTCAGCCGCCGTAGGTAGACCTCGAGTTCCGCCACGGAGGTGAAGAATGGCGTCACCGCCGGGCTGGCCGATGATCCGCACTCCGTCTCCCCAGGTGCCGTGAACCGGAAGGTGTACGTCGTGTTGTGCCGGCGCTCGGGGCGTACGGATAGTCCGGGCTGACTGCAGCCGGTCGACGTCGATCCAGCGGAAGTTCTGCCGGACCTGCACCCGCAGTCCACCGTCGTACGCGAGAACCAGCCGCCGTCAGGGAACATCTTGCCCGTCGTGTAGGCGACCCGGTTCAGCCTGTAGTGCCGGGAGAACGTGTAACCCCAGAGGTCGACCTGTTTGTTGGTGTTGTCGAAGACTGTCCTCGCTCGCTGGTCCTGTCGCCGTCGCTCAGGTATTTCCAGTTGCAAGTGGCAGCAGACCGGATGGTGGTCACGTCGGCGCCGCTGCGCGCGAGGTTGTCCGTCGGGCCGGGCTTGTCGACGGCGGTCTGCGGCCGGTACGGAGTGACCCGGAGGCGGCGCAGGTTGAAGTTGTAGTTGTCCTCGGGGTTGGGATAGGGAGCGGTCCACCAGTTGCTCTGCACCCACATGTCGCGCCCGTCGGCGCTGACGAACTTGGCCGGGATCGTCGTCCCGTACCCGCCGTTCTTCGGCGTGTGGGTCTTGTCAGCACATCTGGTACCACGGCACCAGACCCGCGTTGTAATAGAGGAACCGCTTCCACGGGCCCCACGGCGTCGGTGACTCGTAGAATTCGAAGCTCGGGTCGGTCCAGGAGGTGTAGAGTAGCGGTCGAGTGCCCGTTGTAGAAGCACCCCGCCCTGCGAGACCACCGGCAGATCTGCCGGACTGGCCGGGCCGCAGGTCGGCGTACCGGCGGGTCGCGTCGTGCAGCACCGCGATTGTTTCTCCTCGATGCGGGCACTCCAGCTCCGGGCGCGCCGGCGCGATCCGTCCCGGTGAAGAAGCTCCCACTTCGCTGCGATCCTGGACGGAGGCCGCGGGCACCCGGGCGAGATAGATGTCGACCGGGTCGGGAACCGTTCCGGCGGCGGAACTCCGCCAGTTCCAGTCGAGCCCGTACGCGTAGACATAGCCGCCGTCTGCCGCGCCGAGCGCCGGTACGGCGTTCTGCGAGTTCTTCCCGAAGTCGAGGAAGAAGATCGTGGTGAACCGGTGGTCGGTGAACATCGCCTTGCTGGTGATCTTCCAGGTGCTGCCCGTGGTCGTCGGACCGGGAGATGCTCGCGTTGGGGACGTCGTCGAAAGCGTTCGTACCCGACTTCAGGTCCTGGATGGCGAGGTAGAGCACGCCATCGACACAGACCATGCCGGTGGGCTTGCGGTTGTATTCCTCGGGTCGGCCCAGATCGTCCCGACCTGGTCGGACTCGGCCAGCTTCACGCCGGTGAGACCGGACTCCGGGGTGCCGTCGATCCGGTTGACCACGACATCCTTGAACGGCTGGTCACTGAAACCACGACCGTCCCCGTTCGCGGAGTAGACACCGTCGTCGTCGGCCCAGCAGTTGGGCCAGAGGTCGCCGTCGCTCGTGGTCGCGGCGAGCGAGCCGGCCTCCTCGATGAACGCCGTCGAGAAGAACGTGCTGTCGACGTCGGTGGGGTCGGCGGTCGCGCCGGGCGACCCCGTGCTGCCCGCGACGGGGTCGGCCGCACCGGCCACACCCGCGTGCTCCCACACCGCACCGGCGACGACGGCACCGGTCACCGCCGTACTGCCGAGGAACCGACGCCGCGACATGCCGGTCGTCTCGTTCTGAGGCGGCGCGGAATCCGCAGCCCTACCCTGCATGCCTGACCTCCGCGGTCATGTGGTGGTGCTGCCGCGGCTCTCAGCGACGGCTGAGAAACCGATTCCCGGGGAACCTAGGTCTCGGCCGTTCCGGTGTCAAGACGATGCTTGTCCCGACGGTGTCGTGACGCCCGAAGCGGCGAGGATCTCGCGGATCGCCGCGCGTTGCGCGGACGAGAGCGGCGGTAGCGGTGCGGACGGCCGGTCACCGCCGCCCACGAGCAGACCGGTCGCGAACTTGAGCGCCGAGAGCCAGAAGCCCTGCGACAGGAGCGGAAAGAGGGTCGCGATGCGCTCTTCGGCGACCCGGAGCGCATCCGCGTCGTCGTCCTCGATGGCCCGGCCCACCGCCTTCAAGGCGCCGGGCAGGACGTTCTCCAGGCCGGAGACGTGTCCGTCGGCGCCCATGCGGATCATTTCGGCCGCCCGCATCTCGTGGGTCCCCTGCAGCACGGTGAAGTCCGGACGGGAGAGCGTGACCAGCCGGTGGAAGTAGTCGAGGTCGCCGCTGCTGTCCTTGATCCCGACGATGTTGTCGTGTCCGGCGAGGCCGGTCACGACGTCCCACCCCAACGGCTGGTGGGTGTTCTGCGGGATGTTGTAGAGCACGAGGGGCACCGCGGCCGCGTCGGCGAGATCGGCGAAGTGCCGCGTCAGCGCCGCCTCGTCCGGGACGGCGAAGTAGTACGGACTGCAGGCGGCCACGAAGTCGACCGCCGGGCCGGCCCGGTGCAGGTTGCGTCGGGCTCGGGCCGTCCCGGTGTCGCCGACGCCGACGATCACCGTCGCCCGGCCGGCCACGTGCTGGGTCGCGACGTCGACGAGGCGGTCGGCGACGCTGTCGTCGAGCACGGCCAACTCGCCCGTCGTCCCGAGGAGCAACAGGCCGTCGACCTGCCCGACGAGACGGTCGAGCTGGCGGATCAGGACGGGCTCGTCCAACTTCTCGTCGTCGTCCAGCGGGGTGACGAGCGGGCAGATGACTCCGCGAGGGCCGAGCGGCACAGTAGCTCCTTCTGATCGACGTCCGGACCGTCCTGGGGCCACCAGCCTTGCACATTAACGACGTTATGAATCAAGCTAACGCCGTTAACGACGAAGGCCCCACCCGGCATGACCTTCAGTCACCCTCGACGGGTGATGCGCCGACCTCGGCGGGCCGCGATCGTAGGTGTCCCCGCTCCAGCGGAGGGATCGAGCACCGGGAGAGACGTTGACAACCAATCACGATGTGTCACGCATCCCCGGCGCCTACGATGACTGGAACACGCCGAGAATCCTCGTGGCGACCGTGCATCGGTCGCCGCCGGCACTCGGCGGGTGCTCCGTGACTGTCGGCCGACGGACGACGCTCACCTGCACACACGGACCCGGGGGGTCGGAATGGTCGCGCAGCCCGGTGGGCGCGGCGATCGGGCGGATCAGCATGACCGGCGGGGGGAAGTATGGACATTCGGAACGGATCGATCGGTCCACACACCGGGCTCGACCAGGATTCCGAACAAGCGGTCACTATCGCCGGAGCGAACGGGGAACCGGTCGGCGCCGATCCCGGATACATCGATCCCGGATATATGGAGGCCCGACGCGGTAACCGCCTGGTGGCGGTCGCCCTCGAACAGGACCTGCTCCCGTCGCAGGACCGCTCCGCCGACGCCATCGACGTCACCGCGCGGGTGAACCTGATGGCCGCAGGCGACCTGGTCGAGGGCCGCCGGCCGCACCAGGTCAGCCGTCCGATCCGGGTCGCCGTCGTTCCGCACCCGGGCGACTACCTTGCGCTCAGCGGCGCGGACACGGTCGTCTTCGTCGAGGTCACCGATGTCGCCGGTGCGTCGGGCGACCCGTCCGGAATTGTCGTCTCCGCAGGGGCTCCCCGCCGGGACACCGGACCGATTCTCGCGGCGAGCGGGTGGGAGCCGTCGCGGTCGTCCTACCCTGAGAAGGCGGTAGCCCGAAAGCTGCTGGTCGATTCCGCCCGGACGGGCGACATCGCGATCATCACGATCAGCGATTAGCGAGCAGCCGGCGTCACGACCCAGGGCGCCTGGCGCAGGAGAGGTGACGGCATGGGCTTCATGGACAAGGTCAAGGTGCAGGCCGATGCACTCGCCCAGAAGACGCAGCAGGGCATTGCGCAGGGTCAGGCCAAGCTCGACGAGATGCAGGCCAAGAAGCAGGCAGATGCGCTGCTTCGCGATGTGGGAGCGACCTACTACGCCGAACGGCGGCACGGCGGCAGCCACGACGCCGTCGAGGCGGCACTCGTCCGGGTCGACCAGCACGTGGCGATGAACGGCGCCCTCGACCTGACGCCGACCGCGCAGTCCAGCGGGCCGCACCCGGGCACCGCCGGGCCCGGTCAGCCCGGCCCCAGCCAACCCGGCCCCACCGCCGACGGCTAGCCGGTCAGGTCCGCGGCACCCGACCCATCAGGTGGAACTCCTCGTTCGGTGCCATCGCGGTCCATTGCGCCATCCGGTTGGACAGGGCGAACAACGCGGTGATCGCGCCGACATCCCAGATCTCGTCGTCGTCCAGCCCCTGCTCACGGAGCCGGTCGAGGTCACCTTCGTCGACGGTCTGCGGCGCGCCGGCCAGCTTGACCGCGACGTCGACGATCGCCCGCTCGGCGGGCCGGCAGGGCCGCCCGGCGGTAGTCGGTGGCCAGGTAGTCGGCGAGCAGCGGGTCCTTCGCCCGGATCCGCAGCACCGCCCCGTGCGCGATCACGCAGTAGAGGCAGTCGTTCACGGCGCTCGTCGCCACGACGATCATCTCCCGCTCCGCCCGGCTCAATCCGTCGGCGCGGTCCATCAGGGCGTCGTGGTAGGCCACGAAGGCGCGGAACTCCGCCGGCCGACGGGCGAGGACCAGGAAGACGTTCGGGACGAACCCGGTCTTCTCCTGGACGGCGACGATCCGCTCGCGGACGTCGTCGGGCAGATCCGCCAGATCTGGCACCCCGAATCGGCTCACGGCGACCATGCGGCCATCTTTGCAGAACCCGAACGCCGTACCGGGCCGGTGCACACACCGGTCGCCCACGATGATCTGGTCGGTCGGTGACAATGATCCGGCCCCGACGGAAGGACAGGCAATGCTGCCGAAAAGGATCATCGCGACCGGTGTCGGCGCAGTCGTCGTCGCCGGCGGCGTGGCGGTGGGCGGCGTGGCGGCCGCAGACAGCGCGACGTCGAGCACCCACAGCTCGACGTCGTCCACGACGACCACCTCCTCGACCGGTACGACGTCCGCCAGGTCCGGCGCCCATCACCGCCGGCATCGCCTCGCCCGTCGCGCCCTGCACGGCGAGTTCGTCGTCCGGGGCAAGGGCGGCAAGGACGTCACCGTCGACATGGTGCGCGGAAAGGTGACCGCGGTGAGCCCCACCTCGATCACGATCGCCTCCCCGGACGGCTACTCCGCGACGTACACCGTCAGCTCGACCACCCGGGTGCACGTGCGCGGGGAGAAGGGGAAGAAGTCGATCAGCGTGGTCAAGACCGGCGACCGGGTGGGCGCGTTCGGCGCGAAGACCGGCAGCACGGTCGGTGCGCGGGTGATCGTCGACCGCGGCGCCAAGTAAGACTGCCGAGCCAGTAAGACCGCCGAGCCGGTAAGACCGCGGAGCCGGTAAGACCGCGGAGCCGGTAAGAGGAAGCACCGGACCGGAGCCGGGCGACACTCCCGTCAGTGTCGCCCGGCCTCGGGCCAGGGGTGCGCCCCGGCCTCGTGCTCGGTGTGCCCGGCCGGCTCGAGCTGGAAGGTGGAGTGCTCGACGTCGAAGTGGCCGGTGAGACAGGCTTGGAGGTGGTCGAGGACCTTCGGCGCCTCCCCGTTGGCGAAGCAGGCGTCGGCGACGACGATGTGCGCCGAGATCGCCGGCAGGTCGGAGGTGACGGTCCAGGCGTGCACGTCGTGGACCGCGGTGACCTCCGGCAGCTCGAGCAGGTGCTCGCGCAGCTCGGGCAGGTCGACGTTCTCCGGAGCGGCCTCCAGCAGCACCCGCCCGGACGCCCCCAGCAGCTGGGCGGCCGCCCGCACCATCAACCCCACCACGATCAGGGACGCGATCGAGTCGGCCCGGGAGAAGCCGGTCGCGAGGATCACCGCACCGGCGATCGCGGTGCCGATGAAGCCGTAGAGATCGGTCAGGATGTGCTGGAAGGCGCCCTCGACGTTGAGCGACGAGCGGTTGGCCTTCGACAGCACCCAGGTCGCCGCGAGGTTGACCACCACCCCGAGGATGGCCACGAGCAGGACCGGCAGGCCGGCCACGGTCGGTGGGTGGATGAGCCGCTGGATCGCCTCGACGCCCAGTAGGGCGGCGACCACGAGCAGGGTGATCCCGTTGACCGCCGCCGAGAGGATCTCGACCCGCTTGAATCCGAACGTCCAGGCCCCCCGGGCCGGGCGGGCGGCCAGCACCGCCGCGAGGATCGACGCCCCGATCGCGAACGCGTCGGTGAGCATGTGTCCGGCGTCGGCCAGCAGGGCGAGGGAGTCGGACAGGACGGCGACGACGACCTCGACCGCCATGAACCCGAGGATCAGCCCGAGCGCGATGCTCAGGTAGCGACGGTCAGCCATGCCGTGACCTGTCCGCGTGTGCCGGGCCGGCGTGATCGGTGTGGGTCAGCGCGACGTCGAGCAGCAGCCGCACGTGCGCGTCGGCAAGCCGGTAGTAGGCCATCCGCCCGGCCCGCCGGACCGCCACCACACCGTGGGCGCGCAGCAGCCCGAGGGCGTGCGAGGCGCTCGACTCACTCTGCCCGGCGGTCATGGCCAGGTCGCCCACGCACATCTCCTCGTCCCGAAGTGCGAGCAGCATCCGCAGCCGGCCCGGGTCGGCGAGCAGCCCGAAGACGTCGGCGAGGTCGAGCACCGCGTCCGGGCCAGGGGCCGCCCGATCACGAACATGTGAACTGCTCTTCACATGATCAGGGTAACCCGCGCCGGCGCCGACCGCGGCCGGCCGGCGTGACTAGCCGGCACTCCTGGCCGGCGGGCCGAGCTCCGGAGGCAGCGCCTGCAGTCGGCTCATCGTCGCCGGGGTCTGCTTCTCCATCCACCGCACCACGTCCCGGAACGGCACGCAGTAGGTGTTGGGCTTGCCGCAGGTCTTCTTGGCGAACGCCGCCAGCGCGTTGGTGTAGGCGTTGTTGTTCCAGGCCTCGAAGTGGTTGCCGAGGATCAGCGGCGCCCGGTTGCCCTGGTAGGCCGCGTTGTACATGTTCGTGTAGGTCTGCTCGACCTGCTTCGAATCCTGCTCCGACTTCGCCGGCGAGACGGTCTGGCTGACCTGCTCCTGGGTGTACCAGAAGTTGTAGTCCATCGTGATCTGGAAGTGATGGGTGCCGGCCAGCGGGAACTCCGGCATGCCCATCGCCCAGATCCCGTCCTGCTTGACCGGCCAGCTCAGCCCGCGGCGGGTGAAGCTGGAGTCGTAGGAGAAGTTGTGGGCGCGCAGCGCGGGGTACAAGGCCTCCGGATGGCCCTCGAGGCACGGTGTGCGCTCGCCGCGGATGCTGTCGAGCGGCACATTCAGCGTCGGCGCCGCCGGCAACTGGTCGTCGGTCTTGTAGTGCCGGACGATCCCGAAGAACTGGTCGAGTTCGTCGTTCCAGTCCGCGGTGGACCAGTCGTTCCCGCCCGGCGGGTTGTCCGAGCAGAAATGGCCGAGGAAGTGGGTGCCGATCTCGTCACCGACGCTCCAGGCGTAGTTGAGGTCCTTGACCTCCTGCTGCACCTCGGCCGGAGTGTTGAACGTGCCCAGCGAACTGTGTCCGCGCAGGTGCCCGGGGCCCTTGTAGACGTCCTTGTGGGCCTCGTCGACGAGATAGAGACCGGAGAGGAAGCCGGTGAAGCGCAGCGGCACCTGCTTGGCCACGTCGTGCCAGAACTGCCACTTCTGCTGCCAGCCGACCCCGTCGAAGGACAGCACCACGAACTGCGGCGGCTTCGCGCCCGGTGCCAGCTTCTTCGGCGTGAAGAACGCATTCGGGTCGGCCGGGTTGGGGGCCTTCGGGGCCGTGGGTTTCGTGGTCTTCCGGCCCTTCCCGGTGCTCGGCGACGACGTCGCCTTGAGCTTGCCGGGCGACCCGCCGCCCGCCTGCGACTTCCCGGTCCCCTGGGTGCACGCCGCGACCACGGACAACGCCGCAATCGTCACGACTAGCCCACGCCAGCGGAGCTGATGAGTCCAGCGCTGCCCCATCCGCCCACCCCCCAACTCCACAGTGCAGCGAGTACCTCTCTCGCGGTAACCGTTCCACATTCGGGCGGAAAAACCAGCACTTTGGCACCCGTCACGGATAATTACTGAACCGCCGGAAGATCAGGACCCCGAGGTACGACACCGGCCGTCCGGCGCGAATCGCATCCGGACCGGCACATCGGTGCCGTCTGTGGCGGATTCGGTACTCCACCGACGGCGGCCCTGGTGGGCCGCCGGTCAGGAGATCACAGACCTGGTCGGGGTTCAATCCCCGAGCCGGCGCTCCAAGGTGTCCAGCTCGTCCCGGAGCGAGGAGGGCAGCCGGTCGCCGAACTTGTCGAACCACTCGGCGATCATGCGGCAGCTCGGCCCGCCACTCGGCGGGGTCGACCGCGACGCGCCGCGGCGAGGTCCTCGTCGGTCACGTCGAGGCCCGTCGATGTCCAGCGCCCCGGGGGCGGGCACGAAGCCGATCGGCGGTCTCGACCGCCTCGGCGGTGCCCTCGATGCGCTCGATCGCCCACTTCAGCACCCGGCAGTTCTCGCCGAAGCCGGGCCAGAGGAAGTTGCCGTCGGCGTCCGCGCCGGAACCAGTTGACGTAGAAGATCCGGGGCAGCTTGGCGGCGTCGGTGCCGCTTGCCGATCTCGAGCCAGTGGCGTGAAGTAGTCGCCGCCGTGGTAGCCGATGAACGGCAGCATGGCCATCGGGTCGCGGCGGACGACGCCGACCTGCGCCGGTCGCGGCGGCGGTGGTCTCGCTGGACAGCGTCGCGCCCATGAAGACGCCGTGCTGCCAGTCCCGGGCCTCGGTCACCAGCGGGACCGTCGTCTTGCGGCGGCCGCCGAAGAGGATCGCCGAGATCGGGACGCCGTCCGGGTCGTCGTACTCCGGAGCGATGATCGGGCACTGCCCGTCGGGGTGCAGAAGCGGCTGTTGGGGTGCGACGACGGCTCGTCGGAGTCCGGCGTCCAGTCCTGGCCCTTCCAGTCGGTCAGGTGCGCGGGCGGCTGCCCGGTCATGCCCTCCCACCAGACGTCGCCGTCGTCGGTGCAGGGCGACGTTGGTGAAGATCGAGTTGCCGCTGCTCGATCGTCCGCATGGCGTTGGCGTTGGTCTCGTAGCCGGTGCCGGGGGCGACCCCGAAGAGGCCGTACTCGGGGTTGACGGCGTACAGCCGGCCGTCCTCGCCGAACCGCATCCAGGCGATGTCGTCGCCGATGGTCTCGACCCTCCAGCCCGGGATGGTCGGCTCGAGCATCGCCAGGTTGGTCTTGCCGCAGGCGCTGGGGAACGCGGCGGCGATGTAGTGGACGGTGCCCGCGGGCGAGGTGAGCTTCAGGATCAGCATGTGCTCGGCGAGCCAGCCCTCGTCGCGCGCCATCACGCTGGCGATCCGCAGCGAGTAGCACTTCTTGCCCAGCAGCGCGTTGCCGCCGTACCCGGAGCCGTAGGACCAGATCGCCCGGTCCTCGGGGAAGTGCACGATGTATTTCGTGTCGTTGCAGGGCCAGGCGACGTCGTCCTGGCCGGGCTCGAGCGGCGCGCCGACCGAGTGCAGGCAGGGCACCGAAGTCCGCGCCGGCGCCGATCTTCGCGCAGCGCCTGCGTCGCCCATCCGGGTCATGATGCGCATCGAGACGGCGACGTAGGCGGAGTCGGTGATCTCGACCCCGAACTTCGAGTGCTCGGCCTCGAGCGGGCCCATGCAGAACGGGATGACGTACATGGTCCGGCCGCGCATCGAGCCGCGGAACAGGCCGGTCAGGGTCCGCTTCATCTCCTCGGGGTCCCATCCAGTTGTTGGTCGGACCGGCGTCGGCCTCGTCACCGAGCAGATGAACGTGCGGTCCTCGACCCGGGCCACATCGGCCGGGTCGGAGGCGCACCAGAAGGAGTTCGGCTTCTTGCCCGGGTCGAGCCGGACGAAGGTGCCGGCCTCGACGAGCTCGTCGGTCAGCCGGTCCCACTCGGCGGCCGAACCGTCGACACCAGAGCACCCGGTCGGGCTCGGTGAGCTCGGCGATCTCCTGCACCCAGGCGAGCACTCCCTTGTCGCGGGTGGGCGCCGAATCGAGTCCAGGGACGGTCACGGTCATCGTGCGAGCTCCTTCGCGGTCGTCATTGACTGCGTAACTCCGACCTGACCCCGGCCGGTCGGTGGCCGAGATCAGGAACTGCTGGAGATGCGCCGAGCCTAACGTGGGGACGGTGCAACGGGGTATCGAACGGGTCACACCGTGGCCGATATGTACCGATTCAGACACCCGATCGACCAGGCGTCCCCCGGCCTGATGTAATTGGACAGTTACGTAACCTTCTTGGTACACATAGCCCCATGCAGGCGGCACTCGAAGCGTTGGCGGATCCGACCCGTCGGCGATTGGTCGAGCTGCTCGCTGCGGGCGAGCAGAGCGCCGGCGCGCTCGCGGCGGCGTTCGACATCAGCCGGCCCGGCATCTCGCGGCATCTGCGCGTGCTCCGTGAGGCCGGTCTGGTGCATGCCGAACCCCGCGGCCAACAGCGGGTCTACAGCCTGCGCACCGCGCCGCTGCGCGAACTCGACGGCTGGCTCGCCAGATACCGGCCGTTCTGGACGCAGCGACTCGACGCATTCGGGACCGAGGTCGCCCGGGGCCGCCGCCGTTCCCACCCGCCGACCGCTGCACCGACTCCGACCAAGGAGCCGCGATGACCCGCCACGGCCGCGCCACCTGACTCCTTCGCCATCCTGTGGTGACCGACGGCCGGGTCGTCGACCGCTACGCCGGGTCGTGCGCCCAGCCGAGCAGGAGCCCGGCCTTGCGGCAATCGAAGAAGCCCTTGGTGCCGTCGAGGTCGCCGACGACCGGAACGTCGGGGAAATACTTTTGGGCCAGCGCGAGCGATGGAGTCTCCGAGGTCGTCCGCGGCGCCACCACGTAGAAGGCCTCATGCCCGGTGAAGTCGGCGGACACGGCGAGCAGACAGGCCCGTGACGCGGCATCCAACGTCGTGTAACCCCACAACTGCCTGCTCTCGCCGTCGAACTGGCGGCCGCGGGCGGCGCCGGGAGCCGGAATGACGGCATGGAACCGCAGCGTCGAGATCGTCATCGACTCGAACCGTCGGGCGAAGGAATCCGCCTGCTGCTCACAGATCCACTTCGACAGGCTGTACGCATCCTCGTTGTAGGTGGGGTGCTCCTCGTCGACGGGGAAGTAGTCGTACCGGGGACTGCGGCTGTAATGGCCGCCGATCGCGTTGATGCTCGACGCGAGGCACACCTTCGAGATCCCGAGCCGGGCCGCCACGCTCAGCGCGTTGTAGCTGCCGACGACGTTGTTGTGGTGCACCTCGTGGTCGGGACGACCGTTCGGCGAGGCGAAGGCGGCGAGATGGATGAGCGCGTCGCAGCCTCTTACCGCCTGCTCGAGGTCGTCGTAGGACGCCACATCCGCATCGACGTCGTCGAGTCGCGGATGGGATCGATCCGCGGTGGCCTCAGGCCGGTCTATCCCGACGACCGAGTGGTCCCCGCGCAGGGCGACATCGACCACCCCACGTCCCACCCGCCCGCGGGCCCCGGTAACCGCGATACGCATGCCTCGCCGCTCTTCCGTTCGGAGGAGGACTCGCGTTCGCGGCGACCGCCGTAGACGGCCTGGCGCAGGCCGCGAATGTAGCCGATGGCGAACAGCCGGCCAAAGGCCGAATAGCCGGCGTGGTCGTTGTTGTCGCCTTCGACGGTCGGCACGTGATCGGGCCGCAGCACCCCGTCGAAACCGATGTCGCGATAGGCGCGCAGGCAGGCCAGCAGATCGGTCTGGCCGTCGTCGTGCCAGGTCTCCTCGAACTTCTCCGCGCGTGCCGCGCACGTCGCGGAAATGGACGAAGAAGATCTCCCTGGCCCGAACTGGCGGATGACCGCCGGGCAGGTCGTCGGTCATCAGGGTGAAGTTGCCCTGGCACAGCGTGATGCCGTTCATCTGGGCTGGCGACCAGGTCCGAGCAGCCGCTGGTAGTTGTCGATGCTGCGCATGATGCGCCCGACGCCGCGGATCGGCGAGAGCGGCGGGTCGTCCGGGTGCATGGCGAGCTTGACGTTCGGCCTTCCGCGACCGGCAGGACCCGCCTCAGGAAGTAGTCGAGATTCGCCCACAGTTCGTCCTCGCTGATCGGCCCGAGTTCGGGTCGGCGGCGCGCGTCGAGCAGGCTCTTGTCGAAGCTGGTCACCACCGAGCCGCCGCGCGAGGGGACGTCGGTGTTGGTGCGCAGCCAGTTGAAGTCGGTCATCCACTCGTAGCACCACACCGGGATGCCGAGCCGGCCCATGTTCTCCAGCAGGGTGCACACGGTATCGATCTCCGCGTCGCGGCCGGGCAGACCCGCGCTTGGCCTTGTTCAGCGGCGGCCGCGCCTCGATGACGGCGAGCGAAAAGCCCGCCATCTCGTACTTCTGCTTCAGCCGCAGCAGGGGGAGGTAGTCCCACGGGCGCTCCCCCGGGGAGAGGTCGTGATCGCCGGGCAGCCCTCCGACGGCGTATCCCACGCCGGCCTGGCTCATCAACCGCCAGAGGTGTTGATGGGCCGGATCCGGCGGCAACATCTCGGCGATCTTGATCAAGGTCTCCCTCTCATCAGCTCCACAGGCGATCGTGACTCCGCTCATCGTCCCAGCGACCCGTGCTCTCGAAGAACACCGGATCGCCAGGATCAAGATGGTCGCGGAACATGTCCTCGTTGATGTCGGTGAACCCGAGGCCCGGCGCATCGGGCACGGTGATGTAGCCGTCCTCGATGAACGGATCGGGCAGACCGTCGACCAACTCGCTCCACCGCGGCACGTCCACGGCGTGGTGCTCCAGCGCGAGGAAGTTCTGCGTCGCCGCCGCGGAGTGCACGCTGGCGAGCGTCGCGATCGGCGTCGCCGCCATGTGCAGCGCCATCGCGTATCGCCGTGCTCCTCGGCGAGGTCGCCGATCCTCTTGGTCTCCAGCATGCCGCCGGCCGTCGCCGGGTCGGGATGGATGACGCGCACCGCGCCGTTCTCGAGCAGCGGCCGGAAGTTCTCCGCGAGGTAGATGTCTTCGCCGGTGCAGGTCGGGGTGGCGATCGCTGTCGGTCAACTGCCGCCACTGGTCGGTGAACTGCCACGGGATCATGTCTTCGACCCAGGCAGCGTGAACGGCTCGAGCGCGCGGCCGAGCCGGATGCAGGAGTCCAGGCCGATGTGGCCGAAGTGGTCGGCGGCGAGCGGAACGTCGTAGCCCGACGATCGACCGGACGGCCGCCACGTAGTCGGCGAGATAGCTCGACACCCTTGGGCGGTCACCTGGATCCCGGTGAAGCATGTGCATCGTGGTCCGGCTCGTCCGGCGCGCCTCCGGCGGTGCGATCAGCGCGCCCGGGACGTCCCAGCAGCAGGTCGATGCCGACGTCCATCTTCAGGAACTGGTAGCCCTCCTTCCGGCGGCCCAGCAGGCGCCGCCCGAGCTCGTCCGCGATCGCGAGGACGACGGGCGTGTCGGCGTAGCAGAGGATTCGTGTCGCGGAACTTGCCGCCGGCCAGGGCGTACGCCGGGCACGCCGTACGCCTTGCCGGCGAGGTCCATCAGCGCCATCTCGACCCCGCAGACGCCGCCGGCCTGCCGCCCGTGATGGCCGAACTGCTTGATCTTGCGGAAGATCTTGTCGACGTTGCAGGGGTTCTCGCCGACGCAGCCGGCTCTTCAGCATGAGCGCGTAGGTCTTGCTGGCCCCGTCGCGCACCTCGCCGTAGCCGCAGATCCCCTGGTTGGTGTCGATCCGGACGATGCTCGAGCGGAACGGTACGCCGACGAGGTTGGCGACCCGCAGATCGGTGATCCGCAGATCCCGGGATCGCGAACTCGTGCTGACCTGGTCCTCGACGTTGTTCGCCGACACGGACTCTCCTCGCGGTTGCTCTGATCGGCGTCGGTTCCCGCTAGCCGGTGGGATGCTGTTGCGACCGCCACCGCTGGAAGTCGTCCTCGATCTCGGTGGCCCACGTCGGTACGTCGATCTCCGCACTGGTGTAGACCCGCTCGGACAACCGCATCTTGCCGAAGATGTCCCGGGTGCGGACGTCCGCACTGCTGCTCACCACGTCCTGGGCGAGATGCGGCGGGATGAAGGTCAGTCCGCTCGGCGTCCCGAGTACGACGTCGCCGGGCAACACCGTGGCGTTGCCGATCCGGATCGGGATGTTGATCCCGGCGAGGGTCACATCGCGGATCGGCGTGGGGTCGACTCCCCGGAAGAAGATGTTCCCGTCGCGCAACTCGGTCAGGCCCTGGTAGTCGCGGATGCCGCCGTCGATCACTGCGCCGGCACCAGTCCGGGAGATGACCGCCGTACCGAGGTTGTCCCCGACGACGGTGCCTTCGTAGATCTTGCCGAAGATGTCGACGACCATGACGTCACCGGGCCGCAGCCGCTCGATGATCCAGGAGTTCTGCCGGTCGGCCTCGACATGGTTTTCCCGCGCACCGGCGGCCACCACGGCGGCGTCGAGGTCGGGGCGGTGCGGGACGAACTGCGCCGTCACCGCCCGGCCGACGAGGATGTGGCCGGGATTGGTCTCCCGCCACTCGCCGGCGAACTGCCGCTCGAAACGCTCCTTGAGCAGCACACTCCACGCCTGCTCGGTCGTGACCGAGCGCATCTCCTCGAGGACCTCATCGGGGACGCGGGGCCGACCGTCCGGGTCGCGGGCGCCCTTCCACGACGCGGTCAGCTCCGCCAGGTCGCCGCGGGTGGGCGAGATCCTCAGGTTCGACTCTGTCGGGTTCGACGCCACGACCGATCTCCGCCCTTCGTCCGATGCTCCGATCAAAACCTAGGGCTCACGCGCGTAGCCGGTCAATGCCGGCGACGGCCGCCCGCGGTCGGCCCGCGCCGAGCGGGAAGACTGCGGACATGGACTCACCACCCAGCGACCGCCCTTACCCGGAACTCGCCGGCGGCGAGGCCCGGGTGTTCACCGACTTCGGCACGGGGCACCTGCCCGGCCTGCTCGGCGTCGAGGTTCTCTCGGTGGACCCGGACCGGATCACCGGACGGCTCGTCGTGCGGCCGGACCTGCTGGCGCCCAACGGGTTCCTGCACGCGGGCACGGTGGTCAGCCTCGCCGATTCGCTGTGCGGGTACGGCGCGATCGTCAATCTGCCCGACGGCGCGACCGGGTTCACCACGATCGAGTTGACCAGCAACTTCCTCGGGACTCTGCGGGACGGCGCGCTGCTCGGTACGGCGACCCCGGTCCACGTCGGCCGGAGCACCCAGGTCTGGGACGCGACGGTCCGCGACGAGAAGTCCGAGCGCCGGCTCGCGGTCTTCCGGTGCACCCAGATGGTGCTCTGGCCGCGGTCTTGAGGCGCGGCCGCGCCCCGAGGAGCGCGCCGCCGCCGTCAGGACGCCTTGCTCACCGTCGACATGTTGAAGTCGCCGATGCGCAGCGCCGGCATCGCCGTCCGGGTGAAGTAGTCGTTCCACTCCCGGCACAGGGTGATCGCCCGAGCTGCCGACCTCGCCGATACGCGCCGAGCAGGTCGACCGGGCTCTCGTTGAAGCGGAAGTTGTTGACCGCGCCGGTGACCTCGCCGTCCTCGACGAGGTAGACGCCGTCGCGGGTCAGGCCGGTGAGCAGCAGGGTCTGCGGGTCGACCTCGCGGATGTACCACAGGCAGGTCAGCAGCAGCCCGCGCTCGGTCGCCGGCGACCAGGTCCTCGAGCGGACCGACCGCCGTCCGGGCCGTCGAGGACGAGGTTGTCGACAGCCGGCGTGGCGTCGCCGCCCGTGCGCGCGGCCCACGACCGGGTGCCGCAGCAGAGAGGTCGAGACGCCGTCGCGGATCCAGTCGGTGCGGCCCGAGCGGCAGCCCGTTGTCGAAGACCGAGCTCGGCGGCGTTGGACGACGTCGCGGCCACGAACGGCGCGCACTCCAGGCCCGGCGTCGGCCGGGTCGCTGCGCAGGGTCACCGGGAGGTCGGACAGCCGCTCGCCGATCCGGGTGCCGCCGCCGGGCTTGGAGAAGACCGTGCGGCCCTCGTCGGCGTCCCGCGCCGCCGGCCGACCAGTAGGCGTAGATCATCAGGTCGGCGACGGCGGCGGGCGGCAGGAGCGTCTCGTAGCGGCCCGGCGGGCAGGTCGATGCGGCGCTGCGCCCAGCCGAGCCGGCGGGCGAGCTCGGCATCGAGAGCCGGGACGTCGACGTCGGTGAAGTCGCGGGTCGCCTGCCCGACCCAGGCGCGAGCGGGTGAGGTCCGGCGGACTTGCCGTTGAGCTCGAGCTGGCCGGTCGGCTGGACGTGCCGCAGCCGCAGCCCGGTCGACGAGCCGAGGTAGATCGTGGTCGACCTAGTGCTCGGCGAAGCCGAAGAGCAGCCGCCCGCCGGACCGCGGCCCGGCCGAAGGCCTCGCCGAGCGCCGGGGCGAAGTCGGCGAAGACCTGGACCGAGGTCTCGTCCGGCGGCGTCGTCCCAGTCCGGCGCGCTGCGCCGGCCGGCTCGACCACGGCGTCGCGTCGTCGGCCGGACCGGCGTCGCGGGCCGCGCGCTCGGAGGCGCGCACCAGCGTCGCTCGACAGGTCGGCCGTCACCGCGCTGCGCTCGACCGACGCCCGCGGCGGCGCCGGCGGTCCCGTCGACGACGCTGATCACCGTCGATGCTGCGGGACCGCATCTCGCCGTTGGTGGTGAGGGTGTTGTTGGCCCACCGCAGGTTGGCCTCGGTGCGTTCGCCGCGACGATGCACGACGCAGCTCGTCGCCGCGCGTCGAGGTCGCGGCCAGCGGCGCGCTCGACGATGCTCCTGGTGGAGCTCGGCGGCGCAGCCCGGCTCATCGGCCGCCCTCCGCGACGGTGTTGAGGATGTTGACGCCGCGGAACAGCGCGGCGGGCAGCCGTGGCTGACCGCGGCGACCTGGCCGGGCTGGGCCTTGCCGCAGTTGAACGCGCCGCCGAGCACGTAGGTCTGCGGGCCGCCGACCGCCTCCATCGAGCCCCAGAAGTCGGTCGTCGTGGCCTGGTAGGCGACGTCGCGCAGCTGGCCGGCCAGCTCGCCGTTCTCGATGCGGTAGAACCGCTGGCCGGTGAACTGGAAGTTGTAGCGCTGCATGTCGATCGACCACGACTTGTCGCCGACGACGTAGATGCCCGCGCTCGACCCGGCCGATCAGCTCGTCGGTGGTCGGGCCGTCGGGGGCCGGCTGCAGGGACACGTTGGCCATCCGCTGGACCGGGATGTGGCCCGGGGAGTCGGCGAAGGCGCAGCCGTTGGAGCGGCCGAGTCCCTTCGAGCTTCGCCATCCGGCCGGTCGAGCTGGTAGCCGACCAGGATGCCGTCCCGGACGAGGTCCCAGCTCTGCGCCGGCGACGCCCTCGTCGTCGTAGCCGATCGGTGGCGAGGCCGTGCTCGGCGGTGCGGTCGCCGGTGACGTTCATGACGGCGGAGCCGTACGGCAGGGTGCCGAGCTTGTCGTAGGTCGCGAACGACGTGCCGGCGTAGGCGGCCTCGTAGCCGAGCGCGCGGTCGAGCTCGGTGGCGTGGCCGATCGACTCGTGGATGGTCAGCCAGAGGTTGGACGGGTCGATCGACCAGGTCGTAGCGTGCCGGCCTCGACCGACGGCGCCTTGGTGCTTCTCGGCCAGCAGCTCGGGGATCTCGGCGCAGCTCGGCGTCCCAGTCCCAGCCGGTGCCGGTGAGGTACTCCCAGCCGCGGCCGACCGGCGGCGCGAGCGTGCGCATCGTCTCGAACGTGCCGTGCGCCGCGTCGACGGCCACCGCGGTCAGCGCCGGGTGCAGCCGGATCCGCTGCTGGGTGGTGACCGTGCCGGCGAGGTCGGCGTAGAACTTGTTCTCCAGCACCTGCGACGAGCCGCGCGTCGACGTGGTCGACCGCCGTCGGCGGCCAGCAGCCGCTCGGACCAGTCGGCGAGCACGGCCGATCTTCTCGGCGTCGGGCACGGCGAACGGGTCGACGTCGTACGCCGAGACCCAGCTGACGTCGTCGTAGACCGGCTCGTCGGCCAGCTCGACCGGCTCGGAGTTGACAGCGGCGCTGACCCGGGCCACGTCGACGGCCTGCTCGGCGACGCGGACGGCCGCCTCGGCGGTGAGGTCGACGCCGGAGGCGAATCCCCAGGTGCCCGTCGTGCACCACCCGGACGGCGAACCCGACCTCCTCGCCGTCGCGCGGCGCTCTCCAGCACGCCGTCGCGCAGCGCAGATGTCCTGGTTGCGGATCCGCTCGAGGCGGAAGTCCGCATGCTGGACGCCGAGCTCGACGGGCCCGCTCCAGGGCGGCGTCGGCGAGGCGACGCATCGGCAGCGCGAGGAACGCCGGGTCGATCTGGGACACGGGTGCCCTCCTTGACGCGAGCGGAGCGGATGGCCCGACCCTACCCGGACCCGCTGACGGCGATCGACGGATTTGGCGGCCGACGCCCGGGGTCGGATTCGGTCCACTCCGGTCGCTCCGCGCGGGCATACGATGACCGCGGCCCGCCACGTCTACCGCGTCGTGCGGATCGGAGGGGCACGCTGTGGCCGACGAACCGAGCGACGCGGTATCGGAGAGCCCGAGCCGGGCGCGCGACCTGATGGCCAACGAGCGCACCTACCTGGCCTGGCTGCGCACCGCGGTGAACGTCATGGTCCTCGGGTTGGCGATCGCGCGGTTCGGCAGCAAGGACCAGGCGGCGTCGCTCGCCGCCGGCGGGATCGTCGTCGTGGTCGGCGCCGCCGGCCTGGCCTACGGCACCGTCCGCTACCGGAAGGTCAACGCCCAGATCGAGGCCGGGCGCTACCTGACCGGCCGCAGCGGCACGGTCGCACTGGTGGCGTCCGGCGTCCTGGTCCTCGCCACCGTCGCCGCCCTCCTGCTGCTGGTCACCGCGGGGAATTGAGCAGGCCTATCCAGTCAGACCGCTGATCGCGTCACCGATCAGTCACGCCGAGGACGACCTTCACCCAGCTGACCCCGATTCCCGCGGATCGAGAGCTGCCCGCACCGGCCGGACCTGTCGGCGCGAGTTACCGGGTCAGATACGCACTGGTCGAGCGACCGGGCCTCACCCCGATGGGGTGACGAGCCATCCCTGACCGGCGGGCAGTTCTCAGCAAGGTTCTGGCCGGCTATCAGGGATTCCACAGGATCGCGGTCTCTACTGACGGTAAGGCTGTGCGGCAGACGAAAGGGTCGTGAGGCGCGATGAGCGACGCTGGTAGGCGCGAGGGCTCACCTGAGGAGTGGACCGGGTCCGACATCGGAGCATGGGCGGTGCCGCCCGGACGGGCCGGTGCTGACTGGGTGCCCGCCGCCGGACCCTACTGGGCGCCGGTCGGCCCGCCGGCGCGGCGAGGCCACCACCTGCGGGGTCCGGTCGCGCTCGGTGCGGCCGCGCTGATCGCGGTCGGCGCAGCCGGCGGCGCCGGGCTGGGTCACCTGATCTGGCAGAGCCCCGGGACGGCCACCCGGGATCTCGGTGTGTCCGCCGGCGCGGCCCCGGGTGGGTCGACCGGCGGCGGCTCGCTGGGCGGCACCGGGCAGAACGGAACCGGCGGCGGCTCGCTGGGCGGCACCGGGCAGAACGGAACCGGCGGCGCGACGGGCGGTACCGGGCAGAACGGGACCGGCGGCACCGGGCAGAACGGGACCGGCGGCCAGGGAAGCGGCGGCCAGGGAAGCGGCGGGCCGTCGGACGTCGCGTCCATCGCGGCCAAGGTCTCTCCGGCACTGGTCGACATCAACACCGACCTGGGCTACCAGGGCGGGCAGGCCGCCGGCACCGGCATCGTGCTGACCTCCACCGGCGAGATCCTCACCAACAACCATGTGATTGCCGGGGCCACCCGGATCAGCGCCACGGATGTGGGCAACGGCACGACGTACACCGCGACGGTCACCGGATACAACAAGTCGCACGACATCGCCGTACTGCAGCTGCAGAACGCCCACGGACTGACGACCGCGAAGATCGGCGACTCGTCGAAGGTCTCGGTCGGCGATGCGGTAGTCGCGGTCGGCAACGCCGGCGGTACCGGCGGGACGCCGAGCAGTGCGGGCGGCTCGGTCATCGCCCTGCACCAGGCGATCACCGCGAGCGATGAGAACGGCGCCGCCAGCGAACAGCTGACCGACGTGCTGGCGATCGACGCCGACGTCGAGCCGGGCGACTCCGGGGGTTCGCTGGTCAATACCGCCGGAGAGGTGATCGGGGTGGACACCGCGGCGTCGTCGAGCCTGACGGCCCGGTCGAGTGCGAGTGCGCAGGCCTTCGCCATCCCGATCGCCGAGGCGACGTCGATCGCGGCGCAGATCGAGTCCGGCCAGGCATCGTCGTCCGTCCACATCGGCGCCACGGCGTTCCTCGGCGTGACGACCTCCTCGACGTCCGACGGCCGCTATGGGTCGGCCGTCCCGGGCGCGCAGATCAGCGATGTCCTCGACGGCGGCGCCGCGGCGCGGGCCGGTCTCTCGGCCGGTGACGTCATCACCTCGCTGGGCGGCCGCACGGTCGACTCCGCCGAGGCCCTGAGCGCCATGATCGCGACGTACCACCCGGGAGACCGGGTGTCCCTGGCCTGGACCGCTGCCTCGGGTCAGTCCCAGACCGCGACGGTCACCCTCGGCAGCGGCCCGGCGGCCTGACGCCCGATCCGTCCCCACCCCCCAGCCCTCCCCCCCTACCGCCCCATGATCGTGATCGGAAAAAGCCGCGAAACGCCGTGCCGATCCGATCACGATCATGGGGGTGTCTGCCCGACTGCCTCCCCTGGTGAGCCACGCCGGTGCCGGACCCGACATCATCAGGACGGTCCGGATCCACCCCGCCGGCCCGGCACGGAGGCAGGTAAGCGATGCGCCAGACGACGCGACCGACGCTGCGCGGCACCTTCGGAATGGTGTCCTCCAGCCACTGGCTGGTCTCCTCGGTCGCGATGGGGGTGCTGGAGCGCGGCGGCAACGCCTTCGACGCGGCCGTCGCCGGCGCCTTCATGGAGCACGTCGTCGAGCCGAACGAGAACAGCCCGGGCGGCGACGCCAACATCATCTTCGCCACGGCGGCCGACAACGTGCCCACCGTTCTGTGCGGTCAGGGTCCGGCGCCCGCGGGCGCGACCATCGACCACTACACCGGGCTCGGCCTGCGGGTGGTGCCCGGCACGGGACCCCTCGCCGCGGCGATTCCCGGCGCCGTCATCGCCTGGCTGACCCTGCTGCACGACCACGGCAGCATGAGCCTGCGGGAGGTGCTCGACCCGGCCATCGGCTACGCCGCCCACGGGCACCCGATCATCGCCGACATCTCGACCAAGGTCGCCGGGATGGAGGAGATGTTCCGGACCGAGTGGACCACGTCGGCCGAGCTCTACCTGACGCACGGCCGGCCGCCGCTCCCCGGTGAGATGCACCGAAACCCCGCACTGGCAGCGATGTGGCAGCGCCTGCTCACCGAGGCGGAGGCCGGCACGTCCGACCGCGACGCCCAGATCGACCGGGCCCGCCGGATCTGGTCGGAGGGGTTCGTCGCCGAGGAGATCGAGGCGTTCGCCCGCCGGCCGGTGATGGACTCGAGCGGGCAGCGCCATGCCGGGGTACTCACCGGCGCCGACCTGGCCGGCTGGCGGGCGCCGTACGAATCGGCGTTGACCTACCGCTACGGCGACTGGACGGTCGCCAAGGCGGGACCGTGGGCGCAGTCACCGGTCTTCCTCCAGCAGTTGGCGCTCCTGCCCGACCCGGACCAGCTCGACTACGGCAGCGCCGACCTGGTGCACCGCGTGATCGAGGGCGTGAAGCTCGCCTTCGCCGACCGCGAGGCGTGGTACGGCGACGGCTACGACACCCCGATCGATGCGCTGCTGTCCGAGGACTACAACAAGGGCCGCCGGGATCTCATCGGCCACGATGCCAGCCGGGAACTGCGGCCCGGCTCGCCCGGCGGACGGACACCGACGCTGCCCGCCTACCTGCATTCCGGCGTCACCGAGCAGCCCGCGACCCCGGGCACGGGCGAGCCGGGCGAGGACTTCGTCGGGCGGAAATCCGACGGGGACACCTGTCACTTCGACGTGGTCGACCGGTGGGGCAACATGGTCTCGGGCACGCCCAGCGGCGGCTGGTTGCACGGCAACCCGGTAATCCCGACCCTCGGCTTCCCGCTCGGTACCCGGCTGCAGATGACCTGGCTCGAGCCCGGGTTCCCGACCTCGCTCACGCCGGGCCGGCGCCCGCGCACCACATTGTCGCCGTGCCTCGCGCTGCGCGACGGCGTACCGGCGATGGCGTTCGGCGTACCCGGCGGCGACGCGCAGGATCAGTGGGCCTACAACTTCTTCCTCGGTGTCGCGGTGGGCGGGCTGTCCCTTCAGGAGGCGGTCGACGCGCCCGGCTGGCACACGATGGCGTTCCCCAACTCGTTCTATCCACGCAAGAGCCAGCCCGCGTCCCTCTACCTCGAGGACCGGCACCCGGCCCATGTCGTCGACGAACTCCGCCGGCGCAGGCACGACGTCACCGTCGTGGAGCCGTGGTCGCTCGGCCGGCTGTCGGCGGTGGCCCGCGACCCCGAGACGGGTGTCCTGTCGGCGGCGGCGAGCCCTCGGGAGATGCGGGCCTACGCCGTCGGACGCTGAGCCTGCGCCCAGCACTCGGCGGGGCAGGTCCCCCGCGGCCGCCTCTCCATGATCGTGATCGGAAATAGCCGCGAAACGCCGTATGGATCCGATCACGATCATGGAAATAGCCCGCACCGGAAGTCTTACGAAGTGCGAAACGGCCTCGATTTCGGCCCGTACGAGGGTGAGTATCCGCGTCAGGAACGACACGATCTCCCCTTCCGTCAGGCCGTTCAACCGAGGAGAACCATGAAGAGAAGCGCCCGCCTTGCCGGCGTCGGCGGACTCGCCCTCGCCGCCACCGCAATGTTCGCCGTACCGGCGTCCGCGTCGCAGGCCGATCACCACTCCCCCCGCCCGTCCGCGGTGTTCGTCCAGACCGACGACCCGGCCGGTAACGCTGTCGTCGCCTACCGCCGGTCACCCGACGGCAGCCTGCATCAGCGCAGTACCTACGCGACCGGCGGTCTCGGCGGCGTCCTCGACGGGTCGGTCGTCGACCATCTCGCGTCTCAGGGCTCGCTCACCCTCGACCGCGCCCACGGCCTGCTCTACGCCGTCAACGCCGGAAGCAACACGGTCACCGTCTTCACCGTCCACGGCGACCGGCTCAGCCGGCACGAGGTGACCTCGTCGGGGGGCGATTTCCCCGTCAGCATCGCCGCGCACGGCCACCTCGTCTATGTCCTCAACGCCCGTGACGGCGGCTCGATCCAGGGCTACGTGCGGGTCGGCGACACCCTGGTGCGCATCGCCGCCTGGCACCGCAGCCTCGGGCTCGATCCGACGATGACGCCGGAGTTCACCAGCACCCCCGGCCAGGTGACGTTCACGCCCGACGGCTCCAGGCTCGTCGTCACCACCAAGGCGAACGGCAACGCCATCGACGTCTTCGCCCTGCACGGATTCCGCGGCCCGTCGACCACACCGGTCGTCCACGTCGAGCCCGGCGCCGTCCCGTTCGCGCTGACCTACGACGCCCGGGGCCACCTGGTTGTCACCGAGGCCGGCACCAACGCGGTTGCCACCTTCCGCCTGCACCGCGACGGCACCCTCAGCGCCATCACCCAGGCGGCGACCGGGCAGGCGGCGACCTGCTGGATCCTGCGCGTCGGCCCGAACTTCTACGCCTCCAACGCCGGGAGCGGCACCGTCTCCGGCTACCAGGACCACGGCACCGGTGCGCTGCAGGCGCTCGGCAACACGGCGACTGATCCCGGCACCGTCGACTCCGCAGTGACCTCCGGCGGTCGGTACGTCTACGTGCAGACGGGTGCGAACGGAATCGTGGACGAATACCGCGTCGGCAACGACGGGTCCCTGACACCGCTGGGCTCGGTCACCGTTCCGGACGCCGTCGGAGGCGAAGGGATCGCCGCCTCCTGAGTCCCACCCCGGCTACCGCGGTACGGATGACCTCACCCGTACTGCGGTAGCCGGATCATGAACCGGCACCCGGGGTCGACGTTCTCCACCGCGATCTCACCCTGGTGCGCCTCGACCAGGCCCCGGGCGATCGCGAGGCCAAGACCCGCACCACCGTCGAGGGCGGTCTGCGGCGACCGCGCCGACTCACCCCGGAACGCGACCTCGAAGATCCGCGGCAGGTCGCCGGACGGGATCCCGCCGCAGGCGTCCTGCACCATCAGCCACGCACCGGCGGTATCGGCACCGGCGGCGACCACCACCGCGCCGTCGGTCGGGGTGTGCCGGATCGCGTTGGCCAGCAGATTGCGGACCACCCGCGATAGTTCGGCGTCGCTGCCGCGGACCACCGGCCAGGCGGTGCCTTCGGCCCGGATGACGACCCGCTTGGCCTCGGCCGCGGGCGACGTCGACGCGATCGCGTCCGACACCAGGTCGGACAACGACACGGCGTCCCACTGCAGGGGCAGCGCCCCGGCCTGGATGCGGGACAGTTCGAACAGATCGTCGACCATCCCTGCCAACCGGTCGGTCTCGCACCGGATCCGGCGGTGATACTCGGCGACCTGCACGGGCTCGTCCACCACCCCGTCCTCCAGGGCCTCGGCCATCGCGCGGAGCCCGGCGAGCGGGGTACGCAGGTCGTGCGACACCCACGCGACCAGCTCGCGCCGGCTCGCCTCGAGCGCCCGCTCCCGCTCCTGTGCCTCGCGCTCCCACATGCTCCGGGTGGCCAGGCGGCGGCCCAGCAGCAGCGCCGAGCCCAGGCCGACGAGACCGGCGACCGCGACGACCATCAGCACGACCCCGAGATCGTGGTCGGACAGGAACATCGCCGACGCCGTACCGACGACCCCGGAGACCACCGACAGCACGGCGACCAGCACGACCACGAAGACGTTGGCCGTGACCGACCTGCGCCGGAGCAGCCACAGCGCGACGACACCGACGATGACGACCGGGAGGGCGCAGCCCACGGCGATCGCGCCGACCGAGAACGCGTCGGGAATCATGTCGGCTCCTCGGCGTCGTAGCGGTAGCCGACGCCCCAGACGGTCAGGATGCGGGTGGGTTTCGAGGCATCCAGCTCGATCTTCTCCCGGAGCCGGCGCACGTGCACGGTCACCGTCGCATGGTCGCCGAAGGTCCAGCCCCATACCCGTTCGAACAGCTCGGCCCGGCTGAACGCCGTACCGGGATGGGTGAGCAGGAAGGCCAGCAGGTCGAACTCGCGCGCGGTGAGGGTCAGTTCGGCTCCGTCGAGCGAGGCGTGGTGCGCTCCGACGTCCACGACCAGCCCCCCGTCGCGCAGCACCATCGCCGTGGGTGGCGGCGGCGCGGAGGTACGGCGCAGCACCGACCTGACCCGCAGGGCCAGCTCCCGAGGCGAGAACGGCTTGGTCAGGTAGTCGTCGGCGCCCATCTCCAGGCCGAGCACCCGGTCGGCCTCCTCGCCCAGCGCCGTGAGCATGACGATCGGCACCGGGTGGACGGCCCGCAGGGCCCGGCACACCTCCAGACCGGATAACCCGGGCAGCATCAGGTCGAGCACCACGAGGTCGGGCGGATCGGCCAGGGCGTGGGCGAGCGCGGCCTCGCCGTCGCTGACGACGTCGACAGCCAGCCGGTCGCGCTCCAGATAGCGGCGTACGACGTCGCTCACGGTCGGATCGTCGTCGACCACGAGGACCCGCGCCGACGACCGCTCGGTCGTCACGGCCGAAGCCTAGGCGCGCTTGCCTGTGACATTGATGTCAGGTTCTACCGTCGCGCCATGGCCGACGACGCGGACTACCGCCACCTTCTCGCCCCCCTCCGGCACCCTGCGCTCCGTGCAGCTCACCGGGTGGTCATGGCACCGATGACCAGGTTCCGCGCCGACGACGACGGCGTCCCGCTGCCGAGCGTCGCGCAGTACTACGCCCAGCGGGCCGGCGCCGCCCTCGTCGTCACCGAGGGGATCTGGCCGAGCACCCTCGGCCAGTCCGACCGGCACATGCCGGGGCTCGCGACCGGGCACCAGGTCAAGGCCTGGGGCGAGGTGACGGCGGCCGTGCACGCCGAGGGCGGCACGATCTTCGCCCAGCTCATGCACTCCGGGCGCTCCTCGCATCCGGACAACCGGCTGGACGGTTCAGTGCCGCTGGCGCCGTCGGCCGTCGCGCCGCCGGGGCTGCTGCACGTCGGCGGCACCAAGCGGCCCTATCCGCTGCCCCGCGTCATGTCGCACGACGACATCGCACAGGCCGTCGACGACCACGTGCAGGCGGCCCGCAACGCGATGGCCGCGGGTTTCGACGGCGTCGAGTTGCACGGCGCCAACGGGTACCTGATCCACCAGTTCCTGAGCGACAACACCAACCTGCGCGACGACGAGTACGGCGGTTCGCCCGCCGGCCGCATCGCCTACCCGGTCGAGGTGACGCGCGCCGTAATCGAGGCGATCGGGGCGAGTCGGGTCGGCATCCGCCTCTCCCCCGGCAATCCCATCAACGGGCACCTCGAGGCCGACCCGGCCGGTGTGTACCGGCCGCTGGTCGCGGCGCTCTCCGACCTCGGCCTGCGCTATCTGCACCTCACCGACAACACGCGGTACGCGGCACTCGCGGACCTGCGGCCGTACTTCTCCGGCCTGCTGATCGGCAACACCGGGTTCGGCCACACCACGACACCCGAGGCGGGTGATGCGCTCGTCCGGGACGGGCTCGCCGACCTGGTGTCGTTCGGCCGCCTCTACATCGCCAACCCCGACCTGCCGGACCGACTGCGGGACGGGCTGCCGCTCGCCGGCTACGACGAGCGGACGCTCTACACCCAGGCCGACGCCGGCTACATCGACTACCCGCGGGCATCCGCGCCCGTCTACGTGCGGGAGCCGGCCGTCGCCTGCGCCGGCTAGCCCGGCGACAGGGGGGCGGCCCACCTGCGCCCCATGATCGTGATCGGGAAAAGCCGCGAAACGCCGTACGGATCCGATCACGATCATGGCGGGTCGGGGAGATGCCACGGTCGGGTCGGTGATCTTTGCGTGGACGTGAGGTTACGGGAGTCTGAACGGCCGAGCGGAATCATGCGGGCCGGGGCGGTGCTCTGGTACCACGAGTGAGTGACTGGATCGAATCTCTTCATCCTGGTGATGGTGGTCATCGTCGGATTGGGCTTCGACTTCACGAACGGTTTTCATGACTCGGCGAATGCGATGGCGACGTCGATCGCGACCGGCGCCCTGAAGCCGAAGATCGCGGTCGCCATTTCCGCACTCGCGAATCTGGTCGGGGCATTCCTGTCGCTGGCGGTCGCGGCCACCATCGCCAAGGGCATCGTCACCCAGACCGACGTCACGATCACGGTCGTCTTCGCGGGCCTGGCCGGCGGCGTCGCATGGAACGTCACGACGTGGTACCTGGGTATCCCGTCGAGCTCGTCGCACGCCCTGATCGGCGGGGTGATCGGCGCCACCATCATCCACGCCGGCAGCAGCGCCGTGCTCTGGCACGGGGTCGCGTCGAAGGTATTCATCCCGGCGGTCTTCGCCCCGATCATCGCCGGGTTTGTCACCGCGGCTGCGACGTGGCTCGCCTACCGGCTCACCCGCAAGACCAAACGCGGGGTGCGCGCGGCCGGTTTCCGATGGGGGCAGGTCGGCACCGCGACCCTGGTCTCGCTGGCGCACGGCACCAACGACGCGCAGAAGACCATGGGTGTACTGACCTTGGCCCTGGTCGCCAACGGCAGCATCTCCAAGTCCGCGACCACACCGGACTGGGTCATCATCGCCTGCGCACTGGCGATCTCGATGGGTACCTACGTCGGTGGTTGGCGGATCATCCGCACCCTGGGCAAGGGATTGATCGAGATCGAGGCTCCGCAGGGTTTCGCCTCTCAGGCCACGTCGGCCGCAGTCATCCTGTCCTCGACCCATTTCGGTATTCCGCTGTCGACGACGCAGGTGTGCAGCGGCTCGGTGGTCGGCGCAGGCCTCGGTCGGGCACAGCCCGTGCGCTGGATCGTGTTCGGGCGGATGGTGGTGACCTGGGTGGTGACCCTGCCGGCCGCCGGGGCGGTCGGCGCCCTCACCTACGCCGTCGTCAACGGTATCGGCGGGAACCTGGGCGTGACCTTGATGGCTCTGGCGTTGGCGGCTTATTGCGCAGGCATCTACGCGCTGTCACGCCGCACTACGGTCAACGCCACGAATGTCAACGACGCCTGGGACGAGAAGGGCGGGACCTCACACGAGCCCGCCGGCGCCGGGGTGGTGAGTAGCTGATGGTGCTTGCCGACTCGTACGTCGAATGGGCGTCGATGTGGAAGATCCTGGTGATCAGCATCGCCGCGGGCGCCGGTCTGGTGACGGTCTATTCGATCGGCCTGCTGGCCCTGTCGGCGTCGGGATACCTCCGGCGCGGCGACACTGAGCAGGCCGCACCGCGGCGCAACGTCGTGGCGCTGGTCGCGGCCGCCACCTGCCTTCTCGTGGTGGCCGCCGGCGCCGCCTACGGTATCCGGGTGATCTTTACCAAGGGCTAGCCGCCCGCTTGTCCGAACTCACGGTGGCGGTCGACCGACGTGGGTGAGAGGAGTAGTCATGACCAGCTGGCACAACAGCCTGGGTGAGGACGGCCAGCGCCTCACCATTCTCAGCGTCCTGCCCCGTGCTCCCCTCACCCCCGCAGAAATCCAGGCCGCCGGCGAACTATCCCTCGGTCAGGCGATCGACGAGCTGTTCCGGATCGCGGGCGAGGACGGAAAAGCGCGCGTCATCACCCTCGATGTGACGTGGCAGGGCGAGGAACCCGTTTTCCTCGCCGAGGAGGAGGTGTCGCTGCGGGATCTGGCCGATCGGCTGTACGGGTCCTT
Source organism: uncultured Actinomycetota bacterium (assembly GCA_963828605.1). GTDB lineage: Bacteria > Actinomycetota > Actinomycetes > Mycobacteriales > QHCD01 > DASXJE01. The sequence continues at coordinate 219,888 of CAWHER010000003.1, forward strand.
CGGTAGCGACGGTCTATCGAGTACCGTGCTACGGGTGCTCGGACCCGACGACGACCCGCTTGGCTTCCTCGCCACGGTCGACGCGGGCACTGCGGAGGACGACGCCGGTCGGGGCCCGCTGGCTGCACTGCTCCGCTTCCGCGAAGCGGTCCACCGGCTCTTCGGCGGTTCGGCCGACGAGGGGATCCCGCCGACCGTCCTCAGCCTGCTCTGCGGTCCGACCCGGCGTTGAGCCTTGCACCTGACACTATGTCAGGTCCTACCGTCGCAGCGCGGCCGGCTAGCTCGACGACCCGGTGGGACGGGCGTAGCGGGCCCAGACCTCGTCGAGCACGCCCTGGGCACGTGAGAGGTCGCGCATCATCTCGTCCAGGCGCTGCCGCTCGCGGCACAGCTCGACCTGCATGGTGCCCGCCAGGTCCTCCCGGTCGCGCTCGAGGTAGCGGAACAGCGCCGCCATCTTCGAGCTGCACAGCCCGGCCGCGAACAGCTCCTGGATCTCGATGACCCGCTCGACCGCATCGTCGGCGTACTCCCGCTGACCGCCGGCCGATCGGGTGCTGGTGAGGAGACCCTGCTGCTCGTAGTAGCGCAGCGATCTCCGGCTGACCGCGGTCCGCTCCGAGAGCTCGCCGATCCGGATAGCCATGCCGCTCCCTTCGTCCCCGGAGATCACACGTGCTTGATGATGCCTCCGTCAATGAGATATTCGGCACCGGTGATGTTGTTCGGCCCGGCGATGAAGGTGATCAGGCGGGCGACCTCGTCCGGGGTGGACAGCCGGCCGGTCGGCGCACCGAGGTAAAGGCTCCGGCAACGGCTGAACCGACGTCGACCGTTGCTCCGCTCGGCCGGCCGGGCCGGGCGCAGCGCTCACAGTCCCCAGAAGGGCCCGGAGAGCCCGACGCCGCGTAGGTAGTCGGCGGCCGAGGCCGGGTCCCGGCGGACATAGCCGCTGTCGAGGCGCCCGTCGTACCAGTGGGCGGCGAGCCGCCACAACGTGCCGAGATCCATCACGTACCCGCGGTCGGCTCCGATCTCCCCGAGCCAGGCGTCGACGCAGGCCTCGGAGCAGAAGAGGCGCTGGTGGCCGCAGGTGTGCAGGACGTCGTCCCACATGGCTGCGGCGGGGACGAGAAAATGCGCCACCTGTTCACCCTCCGGTGGAGCCGCGCGGGTCACGGTCCACGCGTGCGGTCGGGCACAGGCGGGACATCGGGTCGCCACCAGAACCTCGGCCGCATCGGGTACCAGGTGCGGCAGTGCGAAGGAGTCCCAGGCGCAGCCGCCCCACCACAGGGTGCGTGGGCCCATGGCGCTGAACCCCAACGGCACGGCGGAGAACGGATGCGCCAGTACCACCCGCGGTCGGGCGGATCCCGCACCGGCCCCGGCCCCGGCCCCGGCTAGGACAAGGTGCCGGTCGCGGGCCAGCCGGTCAAGACCCACCTCGACCTGGTCTGCCGTGGCGCCGAGCAGCCCGGCGAGCCCTTCGACGTCGGGAACCGCCCCTGTCTCGGCGAACGACCGGTACACCGTGAGGCGCAGATCCTCCACATCCACACGCCGATGATGCCCGATGCGGGTTCTCGGTCGCCCGGTGGCAACGTGCCCGGTCAGTCGAGGAAGCCGGCGAGGGCGGACAGCAGCAGGTCGGTGCGCCTGGTCACCTGCATGTGGGTCGTGCCGGGAAACACGGCGAGTTGCGCCCCGGGGATGAGCTGCTGCATGAGAGCGGCGTGCTCGACGGTCACGAAGTCGTGGTCCCCCAGCACGAGCAGGGTCGGTGCCTGAATGCCGGCGAGCTGCTCGTCCGACCAGCCCTCGAGGTCGGCGTTCGAGCTCGACAGGGTGGCGAGGAAGTCGTCGAAATGATCCGGATGCGGGGACAGCCGCAGGTAGGCGTCGCGGAAATCGGCGAAGTCCTGCTGCGTCGGCAGCCGGGTCGAGGTCGCGTACCTGGCCGGGTCGCTGAGATCCTCATGCATCCCATCCGGGTGGACGCTGGCCGAGATCGGCACCACCGACCGGACCCGGGCCGGATGGTTGACGGCGAGTTCGAGCGCCACCGCGCCGCCCATGCTGTGCCCGAGGACGTCTGCCCTGTCGATACCCAGCTGGTCCAGCAGCGCGACGACGTCCCCGGCCAGCGCCGCCGGGGTGATCGCGCGATCGATATCGGCGGTGCGGCCGTGTCCCTGCAGTTCCACACCGATGACCAGGTGCCCGGCGGACAGTGCCGGGATGACGCCGGCGAAGTTCAGGTCGATCGTCAACATGCCACCGTGCAGCAGGACGAGGGGGCTGCCCTGCCCGTGCAGCTCGTAGTACATGTGCAGGCCGTTCACGTCGGCGTAACCGCTGCATCCGGCGGGCCGGGTGTCGGCGGTGTCGATGTCCGGGTGCTCGTGAGTCGACATCGCGAGATCCTCTCGAAGTCTGAGTTGTGCCCTTTGGGTGTCGGTGCCGTCCGGCACCGTCGTGACTGCGTCGAGCGGCGGGGGCCGTTTTCGACACCTCGACGGAATCTCGCCCGAGCAGCGACCGCGATAGGGTCGGCGCCGGATCATCGCCGCGGAACGGAGACACGCACAGATGAGGATCACGGCCGTCGAGGCGGTTCCCGTGGACCGCTACCTGCTGACTCTGGTGCACACCGACGCGGGGATCACCGGTGTCGGCGAGTCCGGGACCTGGGGCCACCTGGAGGCCTCGCAGGCGGCACTCGAGAAGTTCGGCGCGTACCTGGTCGGGCAGGACCCCCGCCGCATCGAGCACCACTGGAACGTGATGTACCGGTCGTCGCACTTCCGCGGCGCGGCCATCATGGGCGCACTCTCGGCGATCGACATCGCGCTGTGGGACATCAAGGGCAAGGCGCTCGGCGTGCCCGTCCACGACCTGCTCGGCGGCCGGGTCCGGGACAAGGCGCGGGTCTACAGCCACGTGTTCGGCTCGACGACCGAAGAGCTCGTCGACGGATGCGTCGCGGCGAAACAGGCCGGCTTCACCGCGGTCGGGCACCTCACGCCGTTCCTCGACGTGTCGATCGACGAGCCGTACTTCGAGACCCACGCGAAGAAGATGGGTACGGCGATCGACCGGGTCCGCCGCTACCGCGAGGCGGTCGGCGACGACGTCGACCTGTGCATCGAGATCCACCGCCGGCTCACCCCCGCCGAGGCCGTCGTCCTGGCGCGCGGCATCGAACAGTACCGGCCGATGTTCTACGAAGACCCGATCCTGCCGGACAACTTCGACGCCATGGGGTGGGTCGCCGACCGCATCTCCATCCCGATCGCCACCGGCGAACGACTGCATACGCTGCAGGAGTTCGAGATGCTGCTGGCGCGCGGCGCGGTGCAGTACGTCCGGCCGGACGTCTGCCTCGCCGGGGGCATCACCGGCACGAAGAAGATCGCCGCCGCGGCCGAGGCGCGCGGCGTCCAGGTGGTGCCGCACAACCCGTTGTCACCGATCAGCACCGCCGCCTGCCTGCAGATCGCCGCGTGCATCCCCAACTTCGCCATCCAGGAATACCCGCTGGGAGAAGGCGTCCCGCCGAAGAGCGCGATGGTCGAGACGCCGTTGGCCGTGAAGGACGGGTTCCTGCTCATCCCGGACGCGCCGGGCATCGGTATCGAGTTCTCCGCCGACTCCGCGCGGAAGCACCCGCCGGTGCCGCGCCCGATCGGCACCCGGTTGCACGAGGACGGCTCGGTCGTCGATCAGTAGTTGCCCTCGGCGGTGACCGGCTCCAGCAGGTCCGCGACCTCCCCCTGCCCGAGGTGACGGGCCCAGCCGAGCGGCGTGGCGTCGAATCGTTCGTCGTGGAGATCGGGGTCGGCGCCGAGGCGGAGGAGGGTCCGGGCCAGCTCGACGTTTCCCGACTCCGCGGCCCCGTGCAGCGCCGTGTGCCAGGGCTGCTCGACGGGTAGGTCGGTCCTGCCCCGGGCGTTGATGTCGAAGCCGTTGGCGACCAGGAGTTCGACGGCGCCCGGGCCACCCGACGCCGATGCCCAGACGACTAGGGCCGGGCGGGCCGCGCGGGCGGCCTCGGCAACTCCGGGATGCGCCGCCTGCACCCGGTCGAGACCACCGGGGTCGGCGGCGAGTGCGGCAGCCACGAACGCGTCGACCGGCTCCAGGGCCGGCACTGGTAGGCCGCGGGCCACGAGAAGGTCGACCAGTGCGCCGTGACCGGTGGTGGCCGCCAGCGCGCCTGCGGTGATGCCGTCGGCGAACGGTGCGGCGGCGTCAACGCCGTGATCGAGGAGCAGTTCCACCCGCTCGGCCATTCCGTGGCTCAGCGCCCAACGCAGCTGACCACGGACCATCTGCCCGGGCGTCGTCGATGGCGGCGCCGAGCCGCCGGCGCCACGGTCCGCCGGTATCGGCGCCGAGGCCGAACTCGAAGAGCACCTCGAGGTGGTCGTTGTCCGGGCCGAACATGCGGTTGTAGAGCGCCTGCCCGTCGTTGGGGTCGGCACCCGCCTCGAGAAGCAGCCGCGCCAGGGCGAGCGAGTGCGGGTGGCGGGGTTGACGGACCGGACCCTGTTCGCCTTCGCCGAACACCCCGGTCAGCACGGTGAACGGGCTGGGCAGCCCGTGCCAGAGGTAACCGGCGTCGGCGTCGGCGCCGGCGTCCAGCAGGAGCCGCACCGAGTCCACGACCGCGTCGCGGCGAAACGTCCGGGTCGTGGCGGGCGTAGGCAAGGTAGAGCAGCGGCGTCCACCGATACGGGCCGCCCTCCCGACGTGCGGCGGCGGGGTCGTCGGCGAGCAGCCGCCGCACGGCGTCCACGTCGGCGCCGGCGGCCGCCGCGAAGATGTCGTCCCGGGTGATCTCCGGTCGCTCGGACAGGAGTTGGCGGGCTCTGCGCCGACGGTCGGGGTGGTCGTCGCGCTCGTAGGACAAGCACGCGAAGCGCAGGAACTCGTCGGCGGACCCTTCCGGTCCGACATCCGGAGCGACGTCGGCGGGATATCGACTGTACCGCTCGACCGCCTCGACGTAGCGCTTCAGCGGGGTCCAGCTGGAGAAGCCGTAGCGGCGGGCGACGACGAGGCGGGCGTCGCTCAGGGCGAACCCGCGGGGACCGTCGGATCCGAGCCCGACGGGATGGCGTTCGGAGACTTCCGCCAGCGCCTCAGGAACCTCGGCCCGCACCGACCGGAGCAGATCCTTGGCCTGGTTGCGAAGCTGTTCGAGATTCGGGCGGTCGGGCAGGGGGACGGTCGGCATCGCTACTCCTCTCGTGTGCCTGCGGTCCGCATCGCCAGGCCGAAAGGAGGAAACATCGGTCGTCGCGTCGATCGCCTTCTCAGGTGGGCTCTGCCCTGTCCGCGGACCGGAGGCCCCCTGCGGGCCTATCGGGACAGTAGCCTGATCCCGGCCCGGCCCGCCAGTGGCAGACGACCCGTCGTACTGGTGGACTCCGTGCCGACATGGCACGCGCGGAGACGACCGAGAGGGCAGGTGCGGTGCGGCGGTTTGCGGATCGGGTTGCGGTGGTCACCGGTGGTGGCCGGGGAATCGGACTGGCGATCGTCCTGCGGCTGGGCGCGGAGGGCGCGGCGGTCCTCGTCGCCGACCTCGATCCGGCGAGCGCGGACGAGGCGGCGCGCTCGGTCGTGCAGGCCGGTGGGCGGGCGGTCGGAGTGGAGTGCGATGTCACCGACCGGAAGTCGGTCGACGCGGCGATGGCAGCCGCCGTCGAGAGCTTCGGGGAGTGGATGTCCTGGTCGCCAATGTCGGCATCGGTTCGGGAACCTCGTTCGAGGACATCGACGAATCGACCTGGGCGCACGACGCCGTACCGACGCTGCACGGCACGGTCCTGAGCATCCAGGCCGCGCTGCCGCACCTGATGGCGTCACCGGCCGCATCGGTCGTCATGATCGGCTCGGTCAACGGGCTCGCCGCATCGGGTGACCTCGTCTACTCCACCGCCAAGGCGGCCCTGCCCGTGCTGGCCCAGAACCTGTCGGTCATCTACGGCCGGCGACTGATGGACCGGCGGGCCCCGGCGGGCAACCCCGTCCGCTTCAACGTCGTCGCGCCGGGCACCATCCGGACGCGCGTTTGGGACGACCAGCAGGAGTCACTCGCCGCGATCTCCTCGCTCTACCCGACCGGCCGGATCGGCGAACCCGAGGACGTCGCGGCGGCGGTCGCCTTCCTCGCCTCCGACGACGCGGCCTGGGTCACCGGGGTCGTCCTCCCGGTCGACGGCGGGCTGCTGACCGGACCGTCGATGGCCTTCTACAACGCCGAGGCCGCGGTCGCCGACCGCGCGCAGCCGCGCTGACCCGACGGTCAGAGCCGCGCGACCAGCATGACCTCGTCGCGGTCGTCCCCCGGGGCGACGCGTATGGCGCCGGGGTGCCGGCCGACGACGACATACCCGAACTTCTCGTAGAACCGCTCCAGCCCGGTGCCGCCGCGCGCGGTGAGCTCGAGATGCTCCAGCCCCATGTCCCTGCCGATCTGGTGCAGCCCGTCCATCAGCAGTCGTCCGGCGCCCTGACCCTGCAGCTCCGGGCGGACCATGACCCACAGCACGGTGCGCCAGTGCCGCTGCAGCGGCCACCCGGTGTCGACGAGCACCCCCATGCCGACCGCGGTCCCGTCCCTGCGCAGCACTCCGAGAGCATCGCGGCCGTCGGCGACCTCGACCAGGCGCGCGTCGAGCCTGGCCGCGATGTCTGCGCGGTCCGCGGGCGGGACGAATCCGACGCTGCCACCGGCGTCCGTCACCGCCACCCAGGTGTCGAGGAGATCGTGGCGCAGCCCCGGCTCCTTCGCCTGCGACGGCGCTATCACCTCGAAGACGAGCGGTCCGCGCTGCCACCCGGTGGCATCTGTGCTCATGACCACCATCTTCGCGGATCGGCCGACACCGCCGATCGCGCGGTCGACCTTCAGGCGAAGAGGTCCCGCCCCAGAAGTCGTTCCTGTCCCGAACCCCGGGCGGGCAGGCGAACACGGCCGAACCGGTATGGCTGATGTATTCGTTCAGGGCGTCGTGCACACCGAGTCGGCGTTGCAGCGCGACGAACTGACGGTGGGCATCCTGCTGGTAGGCGAGGAAAAACAGTCCGGCGTCGAGGCTGCCGGTCGTCGCGTCGATCCCGTCGGTGTAGGAGTAGCCGCGCCGCAGGATCTGCACCCCGCCGTTGGTCTCCCGGCTGGCGAGCCTGATGTGGGCGTCGACCGGGATGACCGGCTGTCCGGACACATCTTTCGCCGCCAGGTCCGGGACGTCGCTCTCGGCGCGGCCGGTCAGCGGGGCGCCGCTGGCCTTGGTCCGGCCGAAGACGTTCTCCTGATCGGCGAGAAAGTCGCGGTCCCACCCCTCGATCTGCATGCGGATCCGGCGGGCCACCAGGTAGGACCCGCCCCACAGCCACGACTGGTCGCTCTCCCGTCCGACCCAGACGTGGGAGTTCATCGCGGCGGTGTCCTCGCCGCGGATGTTGCGGGTGCCGTCCTTGAATCCCATCAGGTTGCGGGGGGTCGCCTGCGACCGGCTGGTCGTCGACGTACGCCCGAAACCGAGCTGCGACCAGCGCATGCTCGCCACGCCGCTGGCCAGCCGGGCGAGGTTCCGGATGACGTGGAAGGCCACCTGGGGGTCGTTGGCACAGGCCTGGACGCCGATGTCGCCGCCGCACCGGGTCGGGTCGAGTTCGTCTCCGGGCAGCGCCGGGAGGTCGGTGAGCGCGGCCGGGCGGCGGGCGGCCAGACCGAAGCGGCGGTCGAACATCGCCGGACCGAAGCCGACGGTGACGGTGAGCGCCGACGGCGGCAGGCCGACCGCCTCACCGGTGTCGGCCGGCGGCGCCTGGGCGCTCGGTCGACCGGCCGGGAACCTGCCGGCCCTCGGTCATCGCGACCGCGGCAGCGGTCCAGGTGTGCAACAGCTCGACGAGGTCGGCCCGGCTGGTGGTGGTCAGGTCGAACGCCGCGAACGCCAGCCGGTCCTGCGCCGGCGTGCCGATCCCCGACCTGGTGGTCGCCGTGGAACGGCACCGCGGCCGCGGCCGCCGGTGCGTCGCCGGTCGCCGCCTCGGGGTCCGAACAGCCGGCCGCGGCACCGACCGCGACACCGGCGCCGGCCAGCCCGAGGCCGCCGAGGAACCCGCGCCTCGACATACCGGCAGGGCATGTCTGCCTACCCACGTGAAGTCGTCATCCTCTCGGTCAGTCCGGTCAGACGATCGCCGGCGCGACCTTGCTGAGCGATTCGCGCCAGCGCGTTGACCACCGTGGTGAGGTGACGCCGGTCCGGCGTACCGACGGTGGCGTAGTTCACGAAGCCGTGTGCGGTCCGATACCTGCCGAGCGCCGCCGAGACGGCCGCGAACTGCCGGGTGATCGACGCCGCCAGGTGCGGCCGCACCTTCTTCAGAGCCGGCTCCAGCACCAGGAACGCCTTCTGCGCGCCGTCCAGGTTGGCCTCGAAGTCCCACAGGTCGGTGTGGCTGTAGCGCTCCTCCTCACCGGTGATCTTGCTCTTGGCGACCTCGCCGAGCAGGTCGACCGAGCCGTTGGCGATCTGCGCCGGCTGGAGCGTCACGGTCGCCACCTTGTGCTCTGCAGCGTGGCCACGTCGGCCACGAGCTTGTCGGCGATCGGTGCCATGCCGGCGAGCGAATGGTCCTGCCAGAGCGCCTTTTCGATGCGGTGGAACCCGGTCCAGTGGGCGGGATCGGCGACGTCGTTGATCCGCGCATCGATCCCGGGGTCGAGGTCGCCGAAGCTCTCGGCCACCGGCTCGACCGCCTCGTAGTAGGCGCGGGTCGGGGCGTAGAGCGTCTTGGCCCGCGCCACGTCCCCGGCCTTGACCGCAGCCACGAATGCGTCGGTCGCGGGAACGAGCTTGTCGACCTCGGCGACGACGTAGCGCTGGTAGGACGCCACTGCGGCGGCCAGCTCCGGCTCCGAGTCGTCGGCGCTCTTCGCCCCGGACACCGTGAGGGTGGCGTGGTCGGCGGCGGCGTTGGGACAGTTGACGACGTAGCGGCCCGGGTCGAGCCGCAGGCTGAAGCTGCCGGAGAGGCCAGGGGTGAGGTTTTCCTTCTCGCCCAGGATCCGGTTCTGCGCCATCACCTCGGCCTCGCTCACCTTGTTGGTGTTGTCGTTGCGGACCGTGAAGGTCAACGCGCCGGCCGGCACGGTCGCCGGCTTCGGTGCGCAGCCGTCGTCGGTCAGCACGATCTCGACGTCGCCCGACCCCTTGGCCGCACCCGCCGCCTCGTTCCTGTGCGTTCCGCAGCCGGCCAGGACGCCGGCGAGCAGGCCGACGGCCGCCAGCGCCGCTGATGGCACGGGTGCGATGCGCTCAGGTGCCGTGCGCCGACACGGTCGGCCGCTCACCCTTGGCGGCGGTACGACGGCGCTGTGGCCAGGCGACGAACAACACCATCGGCACGGCGTAGATCACCCATCCCAGGGTTTCGATGACGGTGGGAGAGACCTGGATGCCGAGTACGCCGGTCAGCAGCGACTCGACCGGCGTACCGGGCCGGACCAGCCACGACAGGTCTATCGCCCGGGACTGCCCGAACTGGATCCACCCGGCCTCGAAGGCGGTGTGCAGCGCGGTCATCACCAGGCCGGCGGCGACGAGGACGAGGACGAGCCCGGTGATCCGGAAGAAGCGGGCCATGTTCAGCCGGACGCCACCGCGGTAGATGCCGTAGCCGATGGCGACGGCCGACGGCGATGCCGAGCACGGCGCCGATCGCGGCGACCGTCGCGTTGCCGCTGGCCTGAAAGGTGGCGAGCAGGAAGACGGCGGTCTCGAAGCCCTCCCGCAGGACGGCGAGAAATGCCATCGCGACCAGCGCATCGGCCGAGCCGCGGGCGAGCGCGGCGGCCGCGGCTCCCTCGAGATCGCCCTTCATGTTCCGGGCGTGGCCCCGCATCCACACGATCATGAAGGTGACCATGGCGACGGCGAACAGCCCGACGACGGTCTCGAGGCCCTCCTGCTGGGCCTGCGGCAGGCTCTGCTCGACGACCTGGAGGAGGACGCCGATGCCGATGCAGATCGCCACGGCGGCACCGACCCCGATCCAGACCTGACGCAGGGCATCCCGGCGACCGTGGCGGCCGAGGAAGGCGGCGATGATGCCGACGATCAGCGACGCCTCGAGCCCCTCCCGTAGTCCGATCACGAACGTGGCCAGCACGGAGTCCTCCTTGATCGCAATGGGTTAGGGCAGCCTGGAACCTAAGGGACCCGGAGCCTGTTCAGCCCCACCCGGCACGACATGCTGAGCGGATGCGGATCCATCTCGACACCGACCTCGGCGGGGACACCGACGACACGTGCGCCCTCGCCATGCTGCTCGGCCGGCCGGATGTCGAGTTGGTGGGAATCACCACCGGCATCGATCCGGGAGGTCGGCGCGCCGGGTATGTCCGGCACTGTCTCGACCTGGCCGGCCGGACCGACATCCCGGTGGTGGCCGGCGCAGCGGTCTCGCTCAGCACGCTCCGCACCGCGGATCCCCTCATCGACGACGAGCGCTACTGGCCGGCCGGAATCGCTCCCCGTCCGGCGCCGCCGGGCGCCGCGCTCGACCTGCTGAGTGCCGACATCGACGCCGGGGCGACAGTGGTCGCGATCGGTCCCTACACCAACCTCGCGCTGCTCGAGGTGGCCCGGCCGGGCAGCCTCGCCCGCGGCCCCGTCGTGCTCATGGGCGGGTGGGTCCGCCCACCTGCCGACGGGTTGCCTGCCTGGGGGCCGGACATGGACTGGAACGTGCAGTGGGATCCGCAGGCCGCGCGGATCGTCGTGGCCGCCGCCGGGTCACTCACGCTGGCCACCCTGCCGGCGACGATGCAGGCCCAGGTGCGTGCGGCGGATCTGCCGAGACTCCGGGCGGCCGGACCGCTGGGCGAACTGCTCGCCCGGCAGTGCGAGGCGCACGGTGCCGACTACGCCATGGGCGAGATGGGCGCCGCACACACCAGCCTGCCCGACGACCTGCTGAACTTCCAGTACGACCCGGTCGCCTGCGCGGTCGCCCTGGGCTGGCCCGGCGCGACCGTCGAGGACATGACGCTGCGTACGTCGATGGACGGCGACCTGCTGCGATTCGAGCCGGACCCCGCCGGACGGCCCGCCCGGGTCCTCACCGACGTCGACGGGGTGCGGTTCGGCGAGACCTGGCTCGCCGCCGTCGAGCACGCCGGCCGCGGCAGGGACTAGCCGTGCTGACGGCGAACCTGCTGCGGCGCGAGGGATCCGACCGGCGGGTCGCCAACGCCGAGCTGTTCTTCGACCTCGTCTACGTCTTCGCGGTGACCCAGCTCTCCCACCATCTGCTGGCCCGGTCCACCGTCACCGGCGCGCTGCAGACGGCGCTGCTGCTGGCGATGGTCTGGCTGGTCTGGATCTACACGACCTGGGTCACCAACTGGCTGGATCCCGAACGGATGCCGGTCCGGCTGATGCTGATGGTCCTGACGCTCGCCGGCCTGGTGCTCTCGGCCGGCCTGCCCGAGGCGTTCGGCGACCGTGGCCTGTGGGTCGGCGGGGCGTACGCGGTCATGCAGATCGGGCGGAGCGCATTCGCGGTCGCCGGGCTCGCCGATCACCGGCTGCAGCGCAACTTCGAACGGATCCTCGCATGGTGCGTGCTCAGCGGCGCCCTGGCGGTCCTCGGTGGCGTCGCCCACGGGGACGCCCGGGCCGGATTCTGGGTCGGTGCGGTCGCCGTCGACCTGCTCGGCGGCATGGTCGGCTTCGCGACACCCTGGCTCGGCCGGTCCACGACCGCGGACTGGACCATCTCGGGCAGCCACCTCGCCGAGCGGTGCCAGGCGTTCATCCTGATCGCGCTCGGCGAGTCGGTGGTGGTGATCGGCAGCACCGTGTCCGGCCTCCCCGAGGTCACCGGCGCGGAGATCGGCGCCCTCCTCGCCGCGTTCGTCGGTGTGGTCGCGCTGTGGTGGATCTACTTCGACCGCAGCGCCGCCGCCGGCGCACGGACGGTCGATGCGTCCTCGGACCCCGGGCGGCTCGGACGCTCGGCGTACCACCTCATCCACCCCGTCATGGTCGCCGGAATCATCGTGACCGCGGCCGCCGACGAGCGCGTGCTCACCGAGCCGTCGGCGACGGTCAGCACCTCGACGGCGTACCTGATCCTCGGCGGGACCGCGCTCTTCCTGGCCGGGCATGCCGCGTTCAAGGCGACGGTGTGGCGGGTCGTGCCGTGGACGCGGTTGGCCGCGATCGTCGTGCTCGGCCTGCTCGGTATCGCGGCGACGTCGGTGACCGCGGTGGCGCTGGGGGCCGCGGCCTCGGGGGTCGTCGTCCTCCTCGCGGTGAGCGACCGGCTGCTCCCGGCAACGGCAGCCGCCTAGTGCGGGGGCGCGTCGGCGGGTGACCACTCGTCGGCGAGCAGCCCGAAGAGCAGGTCGTCAGTCCATTTGCCCTTGATCCAGGTGTGGGCGCGCCGCCGGCCCTCCAGGGTGAACCCCAGCCGGCGCAGCAGGTTGGCGGACGGCAGGTTGCGGGCGTCGCACTCGGCGGACAGCCGGTGCAGCCGGCGTTCGGCGACGAGGTGCTCGACGACCCGGCCGACGGCCTCCGTGGCGTAGCCGTGGCCCTGCTCGGCGGAAGCGAGGGTGAATCCGAGCTCGGCCTGCATCGCGTTGTCCTGCAGGCACACGCCGACATCGCCGATCACACGGTGGTCCGCCGCCAACTCGACCGCGTACTGGAACCAGCCCGGCTGCCGCGGATCTCCCGCACCGAAAGCCCTGGCCAGCTCGGTCGCCGCCGCCAGTGACACCGGTGGCGTCCAGGACTGGTAGCGCGCCACGTCCGGGTGTGACCGATAGGCGGCGAGGGCGGCGGCGTCGTCGGTGCGGAAGCGACGCAGCACGAGTCGCCGGGTCGCCAGCGGCACGTCGGTGTCCATGCTTCAGCTGTATCACCGGAGCCCTCGAAATCGGCCCGGGTCACAGACCCGCTGGCGTTTCGGGTCGCGCTAGACCCCCTACGCCGGGTCGGTCCGGTCGTGGTGCACGGCGACGCCGACGATCACCAAGGCGATGCCGGCGACGTCCTGCCCGGTCGGGACCTGGCCGAGCACGACCAGCCCGATGACGGTGGCGAACGCCGGGAGCAGGGCGAGCATCAGCGCAAAGGTGGCCCGCGGCAGCCGGGCCATCGCGAGCTGGTCGGTCACATAGGGGATCACCGAGGAGCAGATCCCCACGCCGATGCCCCAGAGCAGCCAGACCGGATGGGTGAACGCCGGTGCGGCCGAGGCGAGCCCGAAGGGCGTCACCGCGACGGCGGCGATAAGCATCGACACTCCGAGCCGGTCGATGCCACCGGTGGGGACCGCATCCGGGTCGGCGGCCCCCACATTGGCGATGCGATGTCCGAGGACGACGTAGAGCATGAAGCCCAGGCAGTTCGCGAACGCGAACACGAAGCCCCACGGCTGACCCGACAACCGCACGTCGGTCAGCACGAACACACCACCCACCGCGAGGACCAGAGCGACCAGGTTGCGCCGCGTCCGCGCCCCGGCGGCGGCCAGGACCACGGTGCCGAGGAACTCGATCGCTCCCACCGTCGAGAGCGGCAGCCGGTCGACGGCGAGGTAGAACAACGAGTTCATCGTCGCGAGGACGACGCCGAGGCCGAGAAACACCCGGCGTGAGGATCGCTCCGCGCCGCCGAGAATGCGCCACGGCCTGCGCCACAGGGCGAACACCACGGCGGCTGCCGCGATCCGCGGCCAGGCGACCCCGGGCGCGGTGACGTGGACGAAGAGCAGGACCGCCAGGGATGGGCCGAGGTAGTGGAAGACGGCGCTGGTCACGAAGAAGGAGGTGGCCGGCAGCCGGGTCACCGTTCGCGCGACCGGTCCCGGCCCGGCCGCCCCGGGGAGTCGGATCGCGGTCGGCACGCAGGCTATCCTCCAAGGCACCCGCCCGATCTGCCATGATCTCTCGATGGCAAAAGGGACTATCTTCCTTGAGATTGGAGGGAAAATCGCCAGAATGGCCTTGAGCAATCCCAGCGCCCTGCTCGACGACATCAACCGCCGGCTGCTCCGAGAGCTACACGGCGACCCGCGCATGACGATGTCCGCGCTCGCCCGGCGGGTCGGCATGTCCGCCCCGGCGGTGACCGAGCGGGTACAGCGGATGGAGCGGGCGGGCGTGATCGCCGGCTACCGGATGGAGGTGGACCCCGCCGCCCTCGGGCTGCCGGTCACCGCGTTCGCCCGGATCCGGCCCGCCGCCGGAGCGCTCCCCAAGATCGCCGAGCTGGCGGCAGCTCTCCCGCAGGTCAGTGAATGCCACCGCATCACCGGCGAGGACTGCTTCCTCGTCAAGGTCCACGCGCCCGCCATCGAGGATCTGGAAGCGATCCTCGACCGCTTCCTGCTCTACGGGCAGACCGTGACGTCGATCGTGGTGTCCAGCCCGGTGCCGCCCCGACCGTTGCCCGTCAGCGACTGACCGCGGGGACCGTCCACAGGTCGACACCGCCGACGCTGGTGGGCGGCTGCCCGAACACCTTGGTGAAGAGCGCGATGACCGCGGGCCGGTTGTCGGTCGGCCCGACGACGACGGTGCGCACCTGCCGCGAGCGCAGCAGGCCGAGGATGGAGTTGCGCACGTCGGACGTGACCGTGATGGTCCCGGCGTGGGCGATCGCCTCCGACACCGCGTTGGGCCCGCCCCAGTGCAGGCCCGGGACGATCATCCAGCCGTCCATCATCCGGAACCGCATGCCGCCGCTGGCCTGCCAGAGCGACGGATGCTCGTTGAGCGGACCGGTGATGTAGGGGACGACGAGAGCGACCGATCCGTCCGGGATCCGGTCCTGCGCGGCGGTGGTGAAGAACGCCGGGATCGGGACGGTCGTGATGCGCAAGCCGCCGGGGACCAGCGACAGCACGACGGCGGCGACCAACCCCGCGCCCGCGAGCCGCCACCAGAGCTGACGGGCCCGCACCACCTCGTCCACGAACACCGCGACCAGGAGCGCGGTGAAGAACGCGATCACGAGGCTCACCCGGCCGGGTAGCAGGTTCTCCAGCAAGGGCAGCCGGGCCAGCGCCGCCCACGGCAGCGGGACGCTCGTGTGACCGTTGATGTGCAGGTGCGGCCCGAGGGAGAGGATCAGGAGCCCGACGACGAGAAGGGCGGCGACCGGAACGACGGGCCGGCGCCGCCAGGTCGTGACCACTACGACGAGGAGCAACAGGACCAGGGGTATCCCGAGATAGCCGGTCCATTCCGAGGCGTTGCCGGTGAACGTCGGGTGTCCGACCCCCAGATCGAGCCACTGGTTGATCGGCCAGATCAGGTTGAGCAGGTCGGTCGAGTAGGTACCCGGGGAGTGCGCACCGGGCGCCTTCTGCGGCCCGCGCAACTGCACGTAGAGCGGGTATCCGGCGAGGACGACGAAGACGACCGCCGCGCAGACGGCGCCGCCGACCGCGTACCCGACTCGGGACCGGACGGCGCGCGGATGCAGCAGGCAGAGGATCAGCACCGCCCCGACTGCGGCCACCACCTCGATGGCCAGCACCTCTTCGCTGGTCAGCAGCTGGCACGCCGCCACCACCCCCAGCAGCCCGCCGATGAGCCAGGAACGGCGCCGCTGCCGCACCAGCAGTTCGTCCACCAGCACCACCGTCACCGGCACCAGCGCGAGCAGCACCAGATGCAGGTGACCCGAGGTGTGCAACATGATGAACGGGCAGAAGGCGAAGACGAGGGCGCCGACGCCGGCGGCCAGGCGGCTGTCGACGTACCGGTGCAGGGCCCAGTAGCTGGTGGCCGACGTGACCACCGGCCCGCCGACGATCAGCAGGTTGTAGCTGACCACCGGACCGGACAGGGCAGTGATCGGCGACATGAGCACCGCGGGGAGCACCACCGAGGTGTTCCACATGAGGTTGGTGCCCTGCGGGAAGAGCTGATAGGTGCTCACCAGCGGGTTGTGGCCGTGCAGGATCGCCTGCGGGATCGCGTGCGGCATCCACCCCAGGAACCACATGAAGTACTCCGGGTCGCCGACGTTGCCCCGCCAGCTGTCCCCCGATCCCCACAGCCCGCTGCCGAAATAGGCGAGGCTGATCGCGGCGGCGACCACGACCACCACCAGCAGTGGCCAGGCCCGCCGGAAGGTCCCGCCCCGCGGGGGCGACGGGTCGACCGTGCCCTCCGACCCGGCCGCGGTGGGGGTCTCGACCGGCGACGCGCCGACGCCGCCGAGCCGCTCGTCTGCGTCCGACCTCTCTTGCATCGCCATCCCTACGAGGTACCGAGATTGCCCCCACTTGAGGGCAGACCCTAACAAGCGCAACGGGAGGTCAGCGGCCTCCACGGCCCGGTTGGGGTCGACGAGCGGGTTCCGGCCCCGCCACCGGCCCCCGGCCGGTCAGCGGACAGCAGCGGGGACGGTCCACAGCTGCACCCCGCCGACGGTGGTGGGAGGCCGCTCGAACACCTCGGTGAACAGCGCGACGACCGCGGACCGGTCGCTGGTCGGCCCCACGATCACGGTCCGGACCCGCCGCGATCGCAGCGCGTCGACGAGGGTGTCGCGGATGGCCGGGCTGACGGTGATCGACGCGGCGTGGTCGATCGCCTCGGAGACCGGGTTGGGTCCCCCCAGTGCAGGCCGGGAGCGATCATCCAGCCGTCGACCATCCGGAAGCGCATCCCGCCGTTGGCCTGCCACAGTGACGCCTGCTCGTTGCGCGGACCCTCGATGTAGGGGACCACCAGCGCGACCGACCCGGCCGGGATCCGGTTCTGGGCGGCGCTGGTGAAGAACGCCGGGGTGGGGATCCGCGTCAGGTGCAGCCCGCCGGGGATCATCGACACCGCGACGACGGCCACCAGGGCGGCACCGGCGAACGTCCACCGGGAACGCCCGGCCCGCATGATCTCGTCGACGAACACCGCGATCAGCAGCGCGACGAGGAAGGCGATCGCGACGCTCAGCCGGCCGGGCAGCAGATTGCTCAGGAGCGGCACGTGGGCCAGACCCGACCACGGCAGCGGGACGACCTTGTGGCCGTCGACGTGCAGGTGCGGTCCGAAGGAGAGCACCTCGAGCACGAGCACGACTAGGGCGACGACGGGCACGAAGGGCCGGCGGCGCCGGGCGATGACGACGACCGCCACGAGCAGCACGAGCAGCGGAATGCCGAGGTAGGCGGTCCACTCCGAGTTGTTGCCCGTGAACCCCGGGTCGCTCTTCACCCCGAAGTCGACCCACTGGTTGATCGGCCACACCAGGTTGAGCAGGTCGGTCGAGTAGGCCTCGGGGGAATGGACCCCGGGTGCCCGGCGGGGTCCGAGCAGCTGCACGTAGAGCGGATATCCGGCCAGGACGAGGAAGGTCACCGCGGCACAGGCGGCGCCGCCGAGGGCGTAGCCGACCCTCGACCGGACGCCGTGGCGATTCACCAGACACAGCACGATGAGCGCGACGGCACCGGCCACCATCTCGATGACCAGCACCTCCTCACTGGTCAGCAACTGGCACGCGGCGACGATCCCGAGCAGGCCGCCGACCAGCCAGGAGCGGCGCCGCTGCCGGACCACCAGCTCGTCCACCAGCACCAGCGTCACCGGCGTCAGAGCGAGCAGCGCCATGTGCACGTGCCCGGCCGGGCCGTGCGTGACCGCGAACGGGGAGAACGCGAACGCCAGCGCACCCAGCCCGGCGGCCAGGCGGCTTCCGACGTAGCGGCGGAATGCCCAGTAGCTCGTGGCCGTGGTGACCACCGGTCCCAGCACGACGAGCAGGTTGTAGCTCACCACCGGCCCGGCCAGCACCGTGATCGGCGACATGAGCAACGCCGGGAGCACCACCGAGGTGTTCCACATCAGGTTCATGCCGCGCGGGAAGAGCTGGTAGTCGCTCACCAGCGGGTTGTGACCGTGCAGGATCGCCTGCGGGATCGCGTGCGGCATCCACGCCAGGAACCACATGAACTGCTCGGGGTCGCCGGAGTTGCCCCGCCAGGCGTCACCGCCGGCCCACAGACCGCTCCCGAGGTAGACGAAGCTGAAGCCGGCCGCGATCACCGTGACCAGGAGCACCGGCCACGCCCGGGCGAGCGGTCGACGCGGGATGGGAGGCGATTCGACGACCGGGGTCGATGCGGACTCGATCGCCGAGACGCCACCGGGACGCGGGCTCCCGGCGGCGGGACGCTGCTGCGCGTCCGACGTGTCCTGCATCGCCATCCCTACGAGGTGCCCGGCTTGCCTCCGCTTGAGGTCCAGACCCTAACAAGGCCGACCGATCGTCAGCGGCGTCCACCGCATAAGCTGCTCCCCCGGTGGAGTGCCGCCGCCCGACCGCACACCGTCAGGAGAATCTGCCGTGCCTCCGGTTCCCCGCAACGAGTACCCGCGACCCAGTTCCGGCGCGACGAATGGCTCTGCCTCAACGGCGCGTGGCAGTTCGAGATCGACCGGGGCGACAGCGGGCTGGAGCGCGGCCTGCGTCGAGCGGCCACTGAGCGAGCAGATCGTCGTCCCGTTCTGCCCCGAGTCGGCGCTGTCGGGCATCGGCAACGCCGACTTCCTCAACGCCGTCTGGTATCGCCGCGAGGTGACGATCCCGGCGCGCTGGGCCGGCCGGCGGGTGCTGCTGCACTTCCAGGCGGTGGACTACGACGCCACGGTCTGGGTCAACGGCGCGGAGGTCGGCCGGCATCGCGGCGGCTTCACGCCGTTCACCTGCGACCTGGCGGCGTCGCCGGACCGGCGCGAGGTCGACGATCGTCGTGCGGGCGCGCGACAGCCGGCACGGCCCGCAGGCCGCGCGGCAAGCAGTCCGACCTGGTACGCGAACTACGGCTGCCACTACACGCGCACCACCGGGCATCTGGCAGACGCGTCTGGCTGGAGCCGGTGCCCGCCGTGCACCTGCGCCGGCCCCGGATCACGCCCGGACGTCGCCGCCGGTGTCCGCTGCAGGTCACCGCTGCATCGTCGGCCGGCCGACCCGGGCACCAGGTGCGCGCGACGCTGCGCGACGACGCCGGGCGCGGTCGCGGTCGCCGACGGCGGCCGCCGGACCTCGACTTCGCGCCGCAGCTCGACCTGCCGATGCCCGAGCGACCGGCGCCGGCTGTGGTCCCGGAGGACCCGTTTCTGTACGACTCCGGGCTCGAACTGCTCGACGCGGACGGGCGCGGTGATCGACGCGCGCAGCAGCTATGCCGGCCTGCGACGGTGGCGATCGACGGCAGGCGATCCGCATCAACGGCGAGCGCGGTCTTCCAGCGGCTGGTGCTCGACCAGGGCTACTATCCCGACGGCATCCTGACCGCGCCGAGCGACGCGGCGCTGGTCGCGCGACATCGAGCTGTCGCATGGCGGCCGGGTTCAACGGCGCCCGGCTGCACCAGAAGGTGTTCGAGGAGCGCTTCCTCTACCACGCCGACCGGCTGGGCTACCTCGTCTGGGGCGAGTTCCCCGACTGGGGCTGCAACGTGCGGACCGACCGGAGACAACCAGCAGCCCGGCGCGACCTATGTCACCCAGTGGCTGGAGGCCCTGGAGCGCGACTACTCGCACCCGTCGCATCGTCGGCTGGTGCCCGCTGAACGAGACGCAGCAGCAGCTGCACGACCGCATCACGGTGCTGGACGACGTGATGCGGGCGATGTTCCTGGCCACCAAGGCGGTGGACCCCACCCGGCCGGTGCTGGACACCTCCGGCTACTCCCACCGGGTGCCCGAGACCGACATCTACGACTCGCACGACTACGAGCAGGACCCGGAGACGTTCCGCGGACCAGATGGCCGGGCTGGCCCACGGCACGCCGTACACCAACACCGGGCCCCAGGACACGCCGTGGTCGGTGCCCTACCGCGGCCAGCCGTACTTCGTCAGCGAGTTCGGCGGCATCTGGTGGAAGCCCGGAGGCCGACGACGGCGAGTCCTGGGGCTACGGCGAGCGCCCGAAGAGCCTGGAGGAGTTCTACGCCGCGGTTCGAGGGCCTCAGCGGTGCGCTGCTGGACGACCCGCGCATGTTCGGCTACTGCTACACCCAGCTCACCGACGTCTACCAGGAGCAGAACGGCATCTACGCCTTCGACCGGAGCCGAAGTTCGACCTGGATCGGATCCGGGCCGCCCAGACACGACCGGCCGCGTTCGAGCGGCGTGATTGACGCGGGGTGTCCAACTGCGACGATGAGGGCATGGCCGCACCGCTCCGTGTCGCGTTCGTCTGTTCGGGCAACATCTGCCGGTCCCCGATGGCCGATGCGGTCATGCACCGGATGCTCGCGGATGCCGGGCTGGCCGACTCCGTGCGGGTGGACAGCTTCGGGCTCGGCGACTGGCACATCGGCGAGCCGACCGATGCCCGCGCCCTCATCGCACTGCGCCGCCGCGGCTACGACATCGTGCACCGGGCGCAGGTCATCGATCCGCAGGACGTGAGCGAGCAGGACGTCGTCGTGGCGATCGACCGCGATCACGAACGGGCCCTGCACGGCCTGGCCGCCACGGCCGAGGACGCCAGCAAGATCGTGCTGCTGCGGTCCTACGACGACGCCGCCGGCGACGACCTCGACATCCCCGACCCCTACTACGGCGGCGATTCCGCGTTCGAGCGGGTGCTCGACATGGTGGAGGCCGGCTGCCGCGGGCTGCTCGCCGACCTCGAGAAGCGCGTCGCCGGCCGGCCCCTCCGGTGACGACCGTGCCAGGCCCGCCGACGCCGTGACGTCGACGCCCGCGGCCGCCCGGATCGCCGCGGCGACCGGGACCGGCGTCGTCGAGGCGGTCGAGATCCCCGGCGGCGACATCTGCCGGGCCTGGCGGGCCCGCCTCGCCGACGACCGCACCGTGTTCGCCAAGACCCGGGACGACGCGCCGGACGGCTTCTTCGGCTCCGAGGCGGCCGGGTTGGAGTGGCTGTCCGAGGCCGCCGCCGCGCCGCTGCCCGACGTGGTCGCCGTGGGGAGCGACGTCCTCGTCCTGTCCTGGGTGGACGCCGGCCGGCCCTCCCCGGCCGCCGCCGACCGGCTCGGGCGTGACCTCGCGGCGCTGCACCAGGCCGGCGCGCCGTCGTTCGGGGCGGGGTGGCCGGGCTTCGTCGGCACCATCCCGGTCGACAACACCCCGTCGGGGTCGTGGCCGGATTTCTACGCCGAGCGCCGCCTCACCCCCTGCCTGCGGATGGCCCGCGACGCCGGCGTGGTCGACCCGGCCGGCGCAGCGGTGATCGACCGGGCGGTCGGCCGGCTCGCCGAGGTCTCCGGCCCGCCGGAACCGCCCGCCCGACTGCACGGCGACCTCTGGGGCGGCAACGTGCTCTGGGCGGCCGACGGGCGTGGATGGCTCGTCGACCCGTCCGCCTACGGCGGCCACCGGGAGACCGACCTGGCGATGCTGGCGCTCTTCGGCGCTCCCGGACTGGACCGCCTGCTCGCGGCGTACGACGAGGTCTTCCCGCTGGCGGCGGGCTGGCGGGACCGCGTCGGCCTGCACCAGGTGCACCCGCTGCTGGTGCATGCCGTGCTGTTCGGCGGCGGCTATACCGAGCGCGCCGTCGCCGCCGCGCGCCGGTACGGGTAGTCGCACCGACATTGCAGGTGGTGGATCAGCGATATATCGTGATCGCTCATGACGACTACTACGGCGCGCCTCGACACCGACCGTCCCGAGCGCTTCATCAAGCAGTTGATCTCGCACCTCGGCAACCGGCTGGAGACGTCCTCGACCGCTCCCGGCGTCGGCACCGTCCACATTCCCGACGGAGGCACCTGCGCACTGACCTCCGACGCCACCGGGATCAGGCTCTCCGCCGAGGCCGCCACCGAGGAGGACCTGGCCCGGGTGCAGGACGTGGTCGCGCGGCACCTGCTCCGGTTCACCGACATCCCGACACTGACCGAGGAGTGGGCACCGGTCACCTGATGCGCGGGCCGGTCAGGCCGCGGTCGTGGTCCGGAACCGGCGCAGTGCGAGCGGAACGCAGACGGCGGTGATGAGCACGCACCAGCCGATCATCGCGAGCACCGGGTGCTCCAGCTGCCAGGAACCGTGCGAATGGGTGCCCTGGCAGACCTGCCGGACCGCGGCGACCAGAGCGGACAGCGGGTCCCACTCGCCGATCACCCGCGGCACCGTCTGCATACCGCTGATCGGGACGAACGTGCCGGCGAGGAACGACAGCGGGAACACGATCGCGAAACCGAGGCCCTGCATGCCGTCCGAGCTGCGGATGATCATGCCGAGTAGGACACCGAACCAGGTGAAGGCGGTCAGGCCGAGCAGGATCAGCCCGGCGAGCTCCAGTCCCGACGCGATCGTCAGGTCGGGTCGCCAGCCGAGCGCCAGCCCGATGCCGATGATGATGAGCATGCCGAGGATCTGCTCGATGATCTGCCCGAGCACCTGTGCGGTGATGACGGACAGGCGGGTGACGGGCAGGGACCGGAACCGGTCGATGACTCCGTTGGTGAAGTCCGTCGCGGTGGCGACGCCCGCACCGATCACGCCGAATGCGAGGCCCTGCCCGACGAGACCGGGCAGCAGGTAGTCCTGGTAGCGCATGCCGGGGATGTGGATCGCCGAACCGAAGACGTAGAGGAAGAGCAGGGTGAAGACGATCGGCTGGATCGTCACGTCCGACAGGCGCTCCGGGACCCGGGGGATCGTCTGCAGGCTCCGCCCAACCAGCAGGCGGGTCTCCCGGACGTAGCGCATGGCCCGGCCGGGTCGCGCCGGCAAGGGTTCGACGACGGCTGTTGCGGTCAGGGCGGTCATGCGGACACCTCGATGGCCTCGGTTGCGGTCTGGTCGGGGACGGGTGGCTGCCCGGTGAGGGCGAGGAACGCGTCGTCCAGGGTCGGGCGGCGCAGAGCGAGCTCGTCGACGGGCACCCCGGCGGCGGCGACGACGTCCGCGACGGCGCGCAGATCGAACGCCTCGCGCGGAGCCGGGATCGAGATCGTCCGTCGGTCCCGCGCCACGGACAGGTCGAACCTGGCGTCGAGCACCGACACGAGCCGGTCGAGGCCGAAGCCGTCGGTGGCCACGACGTCGACCCGTTGGTCGCCGATCTGCGCCTTCAACTCGGCGGGCGTTCCGGCGGCGGCGGCCCGGCCGTGGTCGATCAGGACGATGCTGTCGGCGAGCTCGTCGGCCTCCTCGAGGTACTGCGTGGTCAGCAGCAGGGTGACTCCTTCGCCGACCAGCTCGCGGATCGTCGTCCAGACCACCTGCCGGCTGCGCGGATCGAGTCCGGTGGTGGGCTCGTCGAGCACCAGCAGCCGGGGCTGAATGACCAGGCTCGCGGCGAGGTCGACCCGCCGGCGCTGCCCGCCGGAGACGGACTTCACCAGCTTGTCGCGGAACTCGCCGATGTCGAAGCGGTCGATGAGCCGGTCGGCGATCCGGACGGCGCCGGCGCGTCCGTAGCCGCGGAGGCGGGCCATCAGGACGAGATTCTCGTGCGCGGTGAGGTTGGCCTCCAGGGCCGCGAACTGCCCGGTCAGGGAGATGACACTGCGCACGGCGTCGGCGTCGCGACGCACGTCGTACCCGCAGACGTAGGCCTTGCCGCCGCTCGGCTCGGACAGGGTCGCGAGCATCCGCACGATGGTGGTCTTGCCGGCTCCGTTGGGGCCGAGCAGCGAGGCCACCGTGCCGGCCGGGACCTGAAGATCGATGCCGTCGACGGCGGTGAAATCACCGAACCGCTTGGTCAGGGCCTCGGTGACGACGGCGAGATCGGATGTGGGCAACACGGCTCCCTCGGCAGGCGGATCTGATGGAAAGAACGTACAGTGACTAGAAAGATCTAGCAACAGTATTCTCTGACCCGGGAGGCGGCTACCATCTGCGGCATGACCGAGCGCGGCGCCGAGCACCCGACCGGACCGCGGGCGGAGGGGCTGCGCGAGCGCAAGAAGCGTGAGATGCGCCAACTGCTGTCCGACACCGCGACCGGGATGTTCCTCGAGCGCGGGTTCGACGACGTGAAGGTGACCGAGGTCGCCGAGGCGTGCGGCGTGTCGGAGAAGACCGTCTACAACTACTTCCCCACCAAGGAGGCGCTGCTGCTCGACCGCGAGGAGGACATCGCGGAGCGGATCCGGGCCGAACTCGGACCGGGAGCACCCGCGCGGTCGCCGATCGACGTCGCGGTGGAGATCCTCACCCAGGACCTCGAAACCCTGCGCATGGCATGGCGGAGCGGCGGCGAGACCCCCGACGGGATGATGCTGTTCCGCCGGTTCGCCGATCTCATCGACAGCACTCCGTCGCTGCGGGCGGCGCAGCGGGACATGATGGACCGGCTCGTGCGGGTGGCGGCCGTGGCGATGGCCGAGCGCGCCGGGGTGAGCCCCGACGATCCCGAACCGCAGATCGCCGCCCACGCCATCCTCGGCCTGTGGCGGATCCAGTTCGGGGCGATGAGGCGGTATGCCGGTGGTGAATACACCCCGGACGAGGTCGTCGAGATGGCGACGGCGGAGGTGCGCCGGGCGGCGCGCCTGATCGATTCCGGCCTGTGGGCCTTCGGCGTCATGGTGCAGGGCGGCACCGGCAGCGAGCAGCTGAAGAGCGCGGCCGAGGCCGCGCACCGGGCCGGTACGCAGGTCGCGTCCGCCCTGCGGCAGGCACGGTCGCTCTGGCACGTGATCCAGCAGGAGTCCCAGGCGGGCGGGGACCGGAACGGCCCGCGCGACCGCCAGGCTGAACGGGACCGGCGCGAGAGGGAGAAGCGCGAGCAGAAGGCGCAGTGGAAGCAGCTCGTCCGCGAGCAGCACGAACAGTTGCAGCAGGCGCGACGGGACATGCAGGAACAGCAGCGGCAGATGAGGCGGGATATGCAGCGGACGGCACGCGCGTCCCACGACCCGCGTCCGTAGGCCGCGTCGGCCGAACTGCGTGACGAAGGGGGTTGGCCTGAGACATGGCCGAACACGGCACCGACGATCTGCCGGACCACGTCCGTCTCAACCGCGAGGTGTGGGACACGGTCCTCAGCCCGTGGTACGGCGAGCGCGCGAGGCAGAAGTGGGCGGCCGAACCGGAATGGGGGGTCTGGGGGATATCAATTTCGTCCTGCCGCACGGTCCGCTGATCCGGCTGCTGCGCAGGTCGGGTTTCGTGGTGGAGGACATGATCGAGGTCTACGCACCCGAGGACGGGCCGGTCGATGTCGACAACGTCGACCGCCACTGGGGCCGACGCTGGCCGAGCGAAGAGGTCTGGAAAGCCTGCCTCGTAGCCGATGCTGCGGCCGGAGGCGACGACGATCCGGCTACACCGTCAGCGACCTGAGAACCCGCATCGCCTCGTCGGCCCGGTCGTGGGGGACGAACAGGTGGTCATGGAAGAACGCCGCCACGACGTTGCAGCTGATTCCCGCGTCAGCGAGTGCCCCGCTGACGACAGCGGTCAGGCCGACCGCCTGCAGGGCCGAATGGACGCGCAGGGTGATCCAGGCCGCCACGAAATCGTAGGCCAGGCCGTGCGCGTCGGCGTCGTCCTGTGCCACTACCAGCGTCAACCCCTCGGCTTCCCGGACCGCCACGATCGGGTGCACCCCGGTCGGAGCCTCGCCAGATACGACCGTGAACACGTACGCGCCGTCGTCGAGCCGCGCAGACATACTTCGCACAAGCGTTGCCAGGTCGGTCTCCGCCGGCATGTCAGCCTCCTGAACCTGCGCCGGATCGGCCGATGATCGAAAGCAGCGACCGGGCCGGCTCGGTCAACGTCGCGGCCGACGGCCAGATGGCCCGGATGTTCCGTCGCAGCGCGAGGCCGGCGACCGGGACGACGACCAGCCGCCGGTCGGCGAGTTCTGCGACCACGGCCAGCCGACTCAGCACGGCCGGCGCCTCTCCCGCCGCGACCGCCGCCTTGATCGCCGTCGTCGACGCCAGCTCCAGTGCGGGCGCGGTATGTGGCCGGCTCAGCAGCCGTTCGAGCACCTCCCGCGTCCCCGAGCCCTCCTCCCGTAGCACCATCGGCGTATCCGCGAGCTCGGAGACGCTCACCGGCCTCCGCAGCCGGGCCCACTTGTGTGTGGGAGCGACGACGACCACCAACTCGTCCGCGCCCACGGTCCGCGACCGGAGCCCGCGTGGGGCCCGGGATCCCTCGACGAACCCGAGTTCGGCCTGTCGATCGATCACCAGATCGGCGACCCGCGAGGAGTTGCCGACCTGCAGGGCGACGGCCACCGACGGCAGCATCGCGTGGAGGCCGACCAGCCACCCGGGAACGAGATACTCGGCCACGGTCATCGACGCGGCGATCTGCAACCTCCCGGCCCGCTCGCTGCGCAGCGCCGCCGCACCAGCAACCAGCCCACGGACCGCCTCGACCACAGGGCGGGCCCAGTCCACCACCGCGACGCCGTCGGGGGTCAGCCGCGACCCGGTGGTCGAGCGCTCCAACAGGGTCAGGCCCAGCCTGCGCTCCAACGACCGCAGCCGCATGCTCACCGCCGGCTGGCTGATGCGGTGTGCCTGCGCGGCCTTGCCCAGACTGCCCGTCTCGGCGACCGAGATGAGCAGGTCGAGCGCGCCCAGGTCGGGCGTCCCCGCCGGCAGAGGCATAAGCCGATGTTAGGGCGTCATCCGCAGACGACGGCTACCCGACCTGACCGAGCGCGTCAATTCTGGAAACGGTGACCGCTGTCGAGAGGAGGACCGATGCCCACTGCGGTGCATTCGCACCGTGTCGCCGGGCATCGCACGGATGTTCCGGCGGGCACGCGGGACACCGTCTCCCGGGCCCGGCCGGCCGTGGGGCTGCTGCCGGGGATCGGCCTCAGCCTCGTGATCGCCGCGGCCGCGACCGCCCTCGGCCGGGTCGAGCCGATCATCGGTGGGCCGGTGTTCGGCGTCGTACTCGGCATGGTCGTCGCCGCGGTGTTGCGCCCCGGGCCGATGCTGCGTCCGGGGATCAGATTCTCCGGCAGGCACGTCCTGCAGGCCTCCATCGTCGTCCTCGGCACCGGCCTGTCCCTGTTCCAGGTCGTGCACACCGGCGTCTCGGCGCTCCCCGTCATGCTCGGCACGCTGGCCCTCGCCGCGGGTGCGACCGTGCTGTTCGGCCGACTCCTGCACGTCAACGGCGACCTGCGGCTGCTCATCGGTGTCGGCACGGGTGTCTGCGGCGCCTCGGCGATCGCCGCGGTGACTGCCGTCGTGGGGGCCGTCGAGGTCGACGTGGCCTACGCGATATCCACGATCTTCGCGTTCAACGTCGCCGCCGTGCTGCTCTTCCCTGCACTCGGGCACCTACTCGGGCTGTCCCAGCACGCCTTCGGCCTGTGGGCCGGCACCGCCGTCAACGACACCTCCTCCGTGGTGGCGGCGGCGTACACCTACGGCAGTTCCGCGGGTGCCTACGGAGTGGTCGTCAAGCTCACCCGCAGTCTGATGATCATCCCGATCTGTCTCGGCCTGGCGGCCCGGCAGCTTCGGCGGCGGCAGTCCGGCACCGGCGCGGCGACGGTGAAGGGCCTGCCCTGGCGGAAGGTCTTCCCGTGGTTCATCGTCTACTTCCTGCTCGCCGCCGCCGCGAACACGGTGGGACTGGTGCCGCACGGCTGGCATTCGACGCTGGCCGCACTCGCGACCTTCCTCATCACCGTCGCACTGGCGGGCATCGGCCTGTCGGCCCGGTTCGGCCGGATGCGGGCGACCGGGTTCCGGCCGTTCCTGTTGGGGGCCGCGCTCTGGGCGACCGTTGCGATCGGCAGCCTGGCCCTGCAGGCCGCAACCGGCCTGCTCTGATCAGCGGACCGACGGACACCGGCCCGACCACCGGTCCTGCACGTCAGCCCTGCAGGTCCGAGTAGCGGTCACCGGGGCGGAACGTGGCCACGCCAAGCGTGCTGTCGGACTGTCCGTAGTACGCGAGCCACTGGTCCTGGAACCACACCAGGCCTTCGACGAAGGTGACATTCGAGACGAGGCCGTGCATGTCCTCGAGCGTGGTGGGTTCGATCCAGGGCCGGGTCAGCTCGGCGAGGATCTCGGTCGGCCGGGCAGGGTCGAGGAGCGCCTGGCCGGCGGTGTACCGCACGCTGCCGTCGGAGTTCAGGATCGCGGCATTGTGAATGAGCAGGATCAGCCCATCGTCGGTGACCAGTGGTGGTGGACCGACTTCGACGAGGAAGTCGGTGAACGTCCCCGGCCGGGGCGCCATGACCGGCGGTTGGTCGTCGGCGACGATCGGGGTCCAGTGCAGGAGATCCTCCGAGGTCGCTGCCCAGATGGAACCCTCGCCGAAGTACATCAGGTACTTCCCGTCGAAGGGCTGCGGGAGGATGCCACCGGCCTTGGACCAGGGACCGGGCCGGCCGTGGCCGCGGGGTTGGAAGGTGTCGAAATTCGGGAAGATCGGGCCGTGCTTGGTCCAGTTGCGGAGGTCGGTGGAGGTGGCCAGGCAGACCAGCGCCGTCTCCCGGTCCCAGCCGGAGTAGGTGAGGTAGTACGTGTCGCCGATCCGGGTGACGCGCGGATCCTCGGCGCCGTACCGGTCGTAGTCCTCGCTCGGTGAAAGGACCGGGTCCGGCTCACGTTTGAACGTGATCCCGTCGTCGCTCCAGGCGAGCCCGACGTGGGAAACGATGTCGTCGGAGTGGGCTCGGTACAGCAGAGCCACCCTGTCGTCCACGACGACCGCTGCCGGGTTGTAGACGCTGCCTGACTCCCAGCCCTGTCCTTGTGGGGCCAGGATGGGGTTGCCTTCGTAGGGCGTGAAGGGGCCGAGCGGGAAGTGAACTGGTCCCGTGGTCATCATGTCCTCTCTAAGGATTCTCAGCTATCGAGCGCGAATGGTGACCGCGGTCAGCCCTTGACCGCGCCCCCGACAACACTGGCGACGAGGTAGCGCTGAAGGAAGACGTACACGACCAAGAGTGGAAGAGCCACGATAATGGTCGCTGCGGACAGCAGGCTCCACTGGCTCACGTATGCGCCCTTGAAGGCGAAGAGTCCCAGCGTCACCGGTGACTTGGCCTGATCCGGGAGGAGGATCGTCGCGAGGATGATGTCGTTCCAGACCCCGATGGCCTGGAGGATGAAGACCGTCGCGAGTACCGGCTGGATGAGCGGCGGAAGGAAGCGGAAGAGGTACCGGAGGTAGCCCACCCCATCGAGGACGGCCGCCTCGTCGAGTTCCTTCGGGACCGACTTGAGGTAGCCGGAGATCAGCAGCGGGCCCACTCCGACCCCCGAGACCATGATCAGGATGTAGCCCAGCCGGGTGTCGTACAGGTGCAGCCGGAGCGCGAGCTGGAAGACCGTGACCAACGTGTTCGGCAGAAACAGCATCGAGACGAACAGCACGTTCCAGAGCCGGGTGTGTTTGAGGTAGCCGCGGGCGACCGGAAAGCCGACCATCAGAGACATCACCGTGCCCAACGCCGCCGCGGCGAAGGTGTAGAGCACGCTGTTCAGCACGTAGGACGCGAAGTTGCCCTGATGCCATGCCTTACCGAAGTTCGACAGAAGGGGTGCCTTGGCGATGCCCGTCGGGTTGTTGAAGAACTCGCTGTTGCTCTTCAGGGCTGTGTTGACCAGGAACGCCAGCGGGAAGAGGAAGATGAGGATGACCACACCGAGAAGGACGTAGCTCACGACCTTGGCAGGCCCGGACGTGCGCGCTGCACCAACCGACTGCGACTGTGAGGGTGCCGGGGTCGTTGTGGTCCGGACGGCAGTTTGGAGTTCGCTCACAGTGCTGTCTCTTTCCGGCGAAGGTACGCGAGCGTCGCCACGGAGACGATCATGACGATGATGAACTGGACGATGGAGATCGACGCTGCATAGCCCTGTGACTGCACCGAACCGCCCTGGCTGCCGCCGAACCCTTGAGTGAAGATGGCCAACGAGAGGACCTGGGTCGCCGGATTGGATGGGCCGGTCAGGACGTAGATCAGCTGATAGCTCTGCAGTGAACCGATGATGCACAACAGCGTGTTCGCGGTCACCGAGGGTGCGAGCAACGGGTAGGTGACCTGCCGGAGCTTCTGCCATCGCGTGGCGCCGTCGATGGAGGCCACCTCATAGAGCTCCTGCGGGATCGCCTGCAGACCGGCGAGGTAGATCACCACCGCGACCCCGATGCCGGACCAGACCTGAACGGCGATCACCAGCGTCATCGCCAGGTGCGGATCGCCGAAGAATGCCGAGGACCCGCCGAACGACTTCCAGACGCTGGCGGCCGGCCCCCCGCTCGGGTTGAAGATCAACGAGAAGATCAGCCCGACCACCGTCACACCGAGGATCGTGGGCATGAACACGACCGCCCGCGCGAAGTTCCGCCCCCGCAGCCTCTGGTTGAGCAGGACGGCGATGAGCAACGCGAGGACGTTCTGGAACAGCGTCACCGCGATCGCGAACACGAACGTGTTCTTCAGGGCGTGCATGTTGTAGGCGATCTGCGCCGAGGAGAAGAACGTGTGGTAGTTCCCCAGCCCGATCCAGTGAGTGGGCAGGAAGGGCAGGGATCGGATGTCCGTGAAGGAGATCACGAAGATGCCGATCGCCGGGATGATCGAGAACAGGACAACGAGGCTTATCCCGAAGGCGAAGGTCAGCTGTACCGTCCAGCGGCGCCCGAAGATAAAGGTGTTTGACCGGTTCATCGCGTTCCTCTCCGATGGCACGCGTACCCCGCAACCGGAGTCGCGGGGTACGCGCGGGTGGGCCTACTTCAGACCCGCCAGCCAGTCCTTCTGCGAGGCGTCAGCGGCTTGCGTCGCACCGGACGAGCCCATGGGCGCGATGCCGGCCCAGTTGAACGGCAGCTGCGCCGCCGGGCCGGCCTTGGTGTCGGCGATCCAGATCGTGTCCCAGGCGGGCTCGAACGTGCTGGTGTACTTCGCAATCTCCGAGTAGAACGGGTTGCTCTTCGCAGTGACCACCGACGGAGCAAATCCCGCCTGATCGTCGAAGAGCTGGTAGTTCTTCGAGAAGAAGCTCAGGTACTCGATCGCCGCGGGCTTGTTCTTGGCGTTGCTCGGGATAGCCAGGGTCAGCTCGACCTTGCCGCCGAGGTACTTGTTGTCGGCCGCGTTGTCGCTGCCGGGAAGCGGGAAGTAGCCAAAGTCGAGCTTGCTCCCACCGGCCTGCTGGATGGTGGTGGTGTTCCACGTCCCGTCACTCATCATCGCGAACTTGCCGTTGACGAAGTCGGAGGTCATCGTCGCGTAGGACACGCCGGCAAAGTTGGGCTCGGCGTACGAGTAGAGCTTCTGGACCTTCTGCAACACCTCCAGCTGCTTGCCCTTGTTGAGCTTCACCGAGCCGCCGTAGAGACCCTTGGCCAGGGTCTCCTTGTCCTGGGCTGTGGGGTAGAGGCTCTGCACCACGCCGAGCATGTTCAGGCCGGCAGAGTCCTTGCCGCCGATCCCGAGGGGCACGACGCCTTTGGACTTGAGCGTGGCGCATGCCTTCATCAGATCGGACCAGGTGGTGGGCACCTGGATCCCGTTCTCGGCGAAGATCTTCTTGTTGTAGAACATTCCGGAGTAGTAGCTGAGGCCCGTGGGCACGGTGTAGTTCTTGCCCTTGTACTTGATCTGGTTCAGCACGGTCGGCTTGTACTGCTTCATGAAGGGCTCGTTCGTCAGGTCGACGTATCCGCCCTGGTCGGCCATACGCGCGTCGTCGCCCTCGTTGGAGGCGGGCACGTAGCTCGGCAATTGCACCGGGCCGGCGAGGCCGACGTCGATGCTGCCGGCGGTGAGCCTGGACGTATGGGCCTGGGCATAGTTCTCGTTCGGCACCGAGGAGAAGTTGATCTTCACCGACGGGTACTTCGCCATGAACGCCTTGTTGACCGCCTTGAAGCCCGCGTCCGACCCCGTCGCGCTCGAGACCAGGATGTTCAGAGTGCCACTGGCCTTGCCGTTGGGGGTGGGAGATGCGCCGCTTCCACCGCCGGAACACGCCGTCGTGGTCAGCAGGGCGGCGAACCCGACCCCCACGAGCGCGCGCCAGCCCGGTGCACGGAACTTCGGTCCTGCCATGGTTCCTCCGGAGATGATCCGAAACGTTTTGGGCGACCGGAGGCTAGCAAAACGTTTCGGTTTCGCCAAGAGGTGGGATTCGGCTAGATCGATCGGCGGTTCACGGCACCGGGCCGGTGGACGCACGAACGACGAGGCTGGTCGGCTCGGTGTCCACGCGTGCGGGTGGCCCGCCGTTGAGCATGCCGAGGAGGGCCCGAGCAGCTTCCCTTCCGAGCGAGTGCGGGGCCGTCGTCACCGTTGTCAGCGAAGGCCGGGCGTACGCCCCGAAGTCGATTCCGTCGTAGCCCGCGACCGAGACGTCCTCGGGGATCGAGAAGCCCATCTCCGTCGCCTTGGCGATGAAGCCGAAAGCCATCAGGTCGTTCGCGCAGAACACTGCGGTCGGCCGGGGCCGGCGGCGGAGCAGGTTTGCTGCGGCGCGGCTGCCGCCGGCCAGGGAGAAGTCGCCCTCGACCACGGCGCCGGGGCGGACCCGGGCGGCGGCCAGGAAGTCGCGCCACGCTGTCTCGCGATCGTGCGCGTGGATGTAGTCCCTGGGACCCGACACGTGTGCGATCCGCCGGTGACCGAGCTCGAGGAGGTGGTCCAGCAGAGCGTTGATGCCTGGCTCGTGGGATTGACCGACGGAGGAGATGCCGTCCCACTTCGGCTTGGCGTTGATGGCCACCGCGGGGATGCCGAGCCTTCGGACAAGATCGAACCGGGAGTCCGGGATAGAGACGTCCGTCAGGAAGATCCCGTCCACCCGGTTGTCCGCGGCCAGACGCCGGTAGCGCTCGACGGCGCGTTGCCGGGTCGGAGCGACCTGGAGGACAAGCGCATACCCGCCGCTCTCGAGGACCGCTTCGATACCGCTGATGAATCCGGCGAAGAACGGGTCCGAGGCGATGACCGACGAGTTGCGCTGGATCACCAGCCCCACGTTGAACGCGCGCTTCTGGGAGAGACTGCGGCCGCGCAATGACGGTGACCAGCCAAGCTGGTCGGCCGTCGCCACGATCCGCTTGCGGGTCGGCTCGGAAACGCCCGATCGATTGTTCAGCGCGGCGGACACGGTCGCGATCGAGACCCCGGCATCCCTGGCGACGTCCACGATCGTGACTCGCGGCTTGATGGTGCGCATTCGTGAGACCCTACGACAAAGCGTGGGAATGCCAATACCGTCGGCGCCTCCGGCTATGCGGTCGTATCCGTCGCTCACCCCGGTCTATCCAGACCTTCCCGGGTGCCGCTATGGTCTCCGCCTAAACGTTTCGGAGCGAAGGGGACGGAGATGCGCAGACGCCGCGTCGGCATCGTCGGGGCCGGCAGCATCACCTCGCTGCACATCCCGTTCTGGAAGCGGCTCGGCTGGGAGTTGTCGGTCTACGCGCTGCAGGGGGCCGAGAGCCTGGCCGATCGGTACGAGATCCGGGTGCAGCCGACCATGGATGATCTTCTCGGCAGCGTCGACGCCGTCGACGTGTGTACCTCGTCGGCCAGCCATGCGGCAGTGGCCGACGCCGCCGTTCGGGAAGGCCTACCCGTCGTCTGCGAGAAGCCGATGGCGCTGTCGTTCGATGACGCACTCAACCTGGCCCAGGAGGCCGAGGGCCGCGGCGTGCGGGTGCTGCCGGCACACGTCGTCAGGTTCTTCGGCCAGTACGAGGCGGTGCACCGGGCCGTTTCGGCCGGCGCGCTCGGCGATCTGGCAATCGTGCGCCTGGTGCGGGGAGGGTCCAGGCCCGACAGTGACTGGTTTCTCGACGAGGCGCAGTCCGGCGGGATCGTCTTCGACCTGATGGTCCACGATTTGGACCAGGCACGATGGCTTGCCGGCGAGGTACGAACCGTCGATGCCGTGCAGAATCCGGCCACGTCGAACGGACGGGTCCCTCCCGAGGTGGTTGCCCACGCGACCTTGACCCACGACACCGGGGCCATCTCCCAGATCCAGTCGTTCTGGGGTAGCCCTGGGTTCACCTTCGGGCCGTCGTTCGACGTCGCGGGCAGCGCGGGCAGGCTCGTCAGCAGTCCTGCCGATGAGGTCACGGTCTTCGAGGACCTCCCCCGGCTCGGCGCGGAGCACTCCTATCTCCCTCCCGAGGCGGCGGAGGAGAGCCCGTACTTCACCCAGATCAGGGAGTTTTCCCGCACCCTTCTCGACGATGCCCCCTGCCGGGTGTCCGTGTGGGACGGAGTGATGGCCGTCGCTCTGGCCGAGGCTGTCAGGGAGTCGATGAGCACCGGCGAATCCGTGGACTTCATGCGGTGGCGGAAGCGGATCGGAGATGCACTGTGAGCAGTTCGAGCCTGCGGGTCGGCGTGCTGTCGGCGGCCCACGGACACGCCGGCGGGTATCTCCGGCACCTTGGCGCACGGGCGGATGTCACCGTCCTGTTCAGCGACCCGGACGCGCAGCGCGACGAAGTCGGCAGGGGCCGACAGCTCGCTGAGGCGACCGGGGCGACATGGGTCGAGCATTCGACGGAGCTCCTGGCGAGCTCGGATGCGATTGTCGTGTGCTCGCAGAACACCCGCCATCACGACGACGTCATGGCCGCTCTCGCCGAGGGATGCCACGTGCTCTGCGAGAAGCCGATGGCCACCACCGCCGCGGACGCCGTGGACCTGTGGCGCGCGGCCGGCGCGGCCGGGCTGATCCTCGGGGTCGCGCACCCTGTTCGGCAGTCCCCGGCTTACCGGCACCTGAAGGTCCGGGTCGAATCGGGCGCGTTGGGAACCGTCCTGTCGGTTCTCGGCACGAACAACGGCATGTTGCCGCGAGACGCTGCCTGGCTCACCCAACCGGAATGGTCGGGGGGCGGCGCGGTCGCGGATCACCTCGTGCATTGCACGGACCTGATCGACGGCCTCCTCGACCGGCCGCCGGTACGAGTCCGCGCGGTCACGAACCGCATCCTGGAACAGGACCCACCGACCGAGGTCGAGACGGGTGGGATCGTCACCACTGAGTACGAAGGCGGTGTCATAGCCACCGTTGACTGTTCCTGGAGTCAGCCCCGAACGGCTCCGACGTGGGGCGGCCTCACCCTCGACGTCATCGGCACGGCAGGGCGGTTGCGCATCGACCCGTTCAATCTCCATGTGGCGGGGCATGCCGGCACCGGGCCCCAGTGGTGGACCTACGGGTCCGACATGGACGTCGACATGATCGACAACTTCGTCAACGCAGTCCGGGGACGAACCGCGATCCATGCCGACGCAGTGGCCGGAGTGCGGTCCGTGGAGATCATGGCCGCAGCACTGGAGTCAGCCCGCTCCGGAGGTCGACCCCAGGACGTCCACTCGCTCACGCGCACGCCCTGAGTCGGGGTTGCGCCGTGCAGTACCGCAACTTCCCCGCCCGATGCACCGACGAGGGTCCGGACCCGCAGACCAGGTCCTGGATGATCGCCCGATTCAACGGCTTCCTCCAGCCCGTGCCCCCAGCCGGCCAACTCGGCACAACTGCAGCGACGTGGCAGAACGAGGGTCGCACGCTGCACGCAATCTATGATGTCAACCCGCGACCAGACGCCGCGCTCGATCCCGAGATACCGGTCGCCACGATGGCCACCTTCGAGGCGGGCCTCGATGCGGGTGGACGTGCCGACATCCCGTGCATCCTCATCGCGGACGTCACCGTCCGCTCGACACATCAGGGCCAGGGCCTGATGCGTCGACTCATGCGCGCGGTCACGACGGATGCATCCGACGCCGGTGTTCCGCTCATGGCGCTGCACGCCGCACACCCCGCCCTGTACGCGCGCTTCGGATTTGCCCCAGCAATCCGTTCCCTGTCAGTGGAACTCGACTGTTCCCGGTTCGGCTTGCGGAGCCGTCCCGCCGGAGCGGTGCACGAGGCCGACCCGCGGCATGCCGACGACCTGGCCCGCACTGTGGCGATCGCCTCGGGGCCCCTCAGGTTCGGGGCCCTCTGCGTCACCGATCCACCGGCACGGCACGCGCTCCGCGACGGCGGCGACGGGGACCGTTGCCTCGTTCACGCCGATGAGAACGGGAACATCGACGGCGTACTGACCTACGCTTTCCTGGGATGGACACCGCAAGCGCAGGTCCTGCAGATCCTCTCCGAGACGTACTCCACGACCGACGCCCACGCCGCTCTCTGGCAGACGGTCGCGTCCACCGGTATCGCCAGCACGGTGCGTGCGACGGATGTGCGACCCGACGACCCGCTTCCATGGATGCTCACCGAGCGTGCAGCATGGCGGGTCACCGGTCTGACCGACGGCCTCTCGCTTCGCATCCTCGATCCGGCCCGGGTCTTGACGATGCGCGGGTACGCCAGGCCCGACGCAGAACTGGCGATCGACGTCACCGACCCGACAGGGCCGGCCGCCGGCAGATGGCTTGTCCGCGGGTCGAACGGTCGCGCAGCGGTCGACAGGACATCGCGACCGGCCGACGTCACATTGGACGCCAAGGAACTCGCGGCCCTATTCCTCGGCAGCACGCGGACGATGACGCTCCTTGATGCGGGTCTGGTCACGGCAACCCGCGATGCCGCCCAGGCACTTGACGCTCTGCTGCACTGGCCGGTGGAGGCATCGTCGACCCTGCACTTCTGAGGGGGTGGTCAGGGCGGCTTGCCCGACCCGGGATCGCGGCGATCCGACGGGAGGGGTCACATTCGGGGGGAATGTGCAATGGTGGGCCGCGCACATCGACGATGACGAGCCGGAGGTGGCGGTGGGCGGGCCGACGTACGAGCGTTTCGGCGGCTCCGAAGGCACGGTCGTCTACCGCGTCTGGCCGAGCGGGCAGCCGCGCCGGATCGTCGCGATCGCGCACGGCTATGGCGAGCACATCGGCCGCTACGAGTACCTCGCCGAGACGCTGGTCGCCGACCACGGCGTCGTCTGCGGCCCGGACCATCTCGGCCACGGTCGAAGCGACGGCGAACGCGCCCTCGTGACCGACTTCGAGCACCTCGTCGACGACCTGCACGCCGTCGTCGAGCGGGTGAGCTCGACGTACGCCGGTCTGCCCACCGTCCTCATCGGGCACTCGCTGGGCGGGCTCGTCGCCGCCCGCTACGCCCAGCGCTACGCCGACGAGCTCGCCGGCCTGGTGCTCTCCGCGCCGGTCGTCGGGAGCTGGAAGGCCAGCACCGACCTGCTCGCTCTCACCGAGCTGCCCGACCAGCCGCTCGACGCCGGCACGCTGTCGCGGGATCCGGCCGTGGCTGCGTCCTACGAGGCGGATCCGATCGTCTATCACGGTCCCTTCAAGCAGCAGACCCTGCGGGCGATCGCCGGCACTCTGCATGTGGTGAACTCCGGCCCCGGGCTGGCGGACCTGCCGACGTTGTGGCTGCACGGCCAGGACGACGAGCTCGTTCCGCTCGTCGAGTCGACAGTGGGCATCGAGACGCTCGCCCCGGAAAACCTCACGACGCGGATCTACCGTGGCGCCAAGCACGAGGTGTTCAACGAGATCAACCGGGACGAGGTCGCCCGCGACACCGTGCAGTTCATCAACCGGGTGACCTGACGCTGCAGCGTCGACTCCCTCCGCCCCGCCCATGATCGTGATCGGATAAAGCCGCGAAACGCCGTGCGGATCCGATCACGATCATGGAGCGGGCGGCGGGGGCGGGCGGCACCGGCGGGCGGGTCAGGTGGTCCAGGCCCGCCAGACCTGCTCGGCCACTGCCGGTCCCGCGGCGAGCAGACCGGGGTCGGAGGCGCCGGGCAGCACGGGAACGTCGGCACCGTCGCGTCCCATGACCCGGGCGCCCGCTTCCTGCGCGATGAGTACGCCGGCCAGCACGTCCCAGGTGTTGAAGCTGCCGAGCACCACCGCGGCGGCGCGACCCGCCGCCGCGCTCGCCAGTGACAGCGCCGACGACCCCATGATGCGGGTGGAGACCTGGGCCGCGGACAGCCTGGCCAGCATCTGCTCCATCCCCGGCCACGACCGGTACGCCGCCCACTCGGTGAGCACGACCTCTCCGGCGAGGTCGGACGCCGCCGAGCAGCGGACCGGGTCGCCGTTGCACCGGGCGCCCCGGCCACGGACGGCGCTGAAGACCTCCCGCCGGTCCGGGTCGGCGACGACGGCGACGGCCGGTCCGGACGCGTCGGCGAGGGCCAGGCTGAACGACGTCCACGGCAGACCGTGGGCGTAGTTGGTCGTCCCGTCGACCGGGTCGACGTACCAGACCTCGCCGGCGGCCGACGGTTCGCCCGCCCCGAGTTCCTCGCCGATGACCTGGTGACCCGGAAACCGCGCCGCGATCTCGGCCCGCACCCGCTCCTCGACCTCGCGGTCGGTCTCGGTGACCAGGTCGGCGGGCCCCGCCTTCGTCGCCACCTGCGTCGGTCGGTGGGAGCCGATCCGGTCGACGGCCCACCGGCCGAGCTCCTCGGCGAAGGGCAGGATCTGATCCAGGTCGGTGTCGGTCAGCACGCGGGCGTCCCCTCTTCGGGCAGAAATGCGATCAGCCGCACAGCGCGACCGCGCCGCCGTCGTGGTCGTCCAACCGGTGCGGCCCGGCCGCGGCGCCGACCCGGAACCGGTCCCCGTGCACCGCCCGCCGGCGGCCGTCCGGGCCGACCAGCAGGGTGCCGTCGGCGCCGAGGGCGACCAGTTCGTCGCCGACGCGCAGCAGCACCGGCGCATCGCGGCCGGCACTGACCGCGGTCCGGCCGGCGGCCAGGCCGGCGAGCACCGCGTCCACGCCGTCGTCCGCGCAGAGCACCCAGGTCGTCGGAATGCCCGGCGGGTGCCCCTCGGCCGGGTTGTGGAAGTCGCTGCCGCCGATCGGTACGACGTCGCGGTCCCAGGCCTCCCACCAGGCCACCGGACCGCCCCACCGGGTGTCGAGCCAGCTCCAGTGCCAGATCTCGGCCAGGGGCGGCCGCCGGTCCAGCGACTGGCGCCAGGCGCAGTCGGCGGCGAGCGGGTGGTTGATGGACAGCAGCCCGCCGCGGGCTGCAGTGGTGTCGACCCAGGCCTGCGCCGGCTCACGGAAGTCGACCCAGCCGATGTCCCCGAACGCGTTGGCGTGGCCGGTATCTGTCGTCACCTCCTGGCCGGGCAGCAGGGTGATCCCGTGCCGTGCGCCGACCGCCGCGAGGTGCGGGTGGTGGCTGGTGGTGTTGTGGTCGGTCACCGCGAGAAAGTCCAGGCCCTGACCGACCGCCAGGCAGGCGAGTTCGTCGATCGTCAGCGAACCGTCGGAGTGCACGGTGTGCGCGTGCAGGTCCCCGGCGAGCCACCGCATCCCGGCGGGGGCGGGCAGATCGCGTCGGGCCGGCCGGTCCGGTGTCGGCGGCGGCGCCGGCGCGGACTCGACCTCGATCGCGCCGACCCGGGCGATGAGCTCGTAGGCGACGCCCTCGGCGGCCACCCGGTGCAGCCCGATGATCACCTGCCAGCGACCGGCCGGCAGCGGGCCGGGGAGGTACCCGGGCGTCGCCGCCGCAGCGGTGATCACGAACCGGTCGCGGGCGCCGCCGGAATAGCCACGGAAGCCGTCCGCATCGAGGCAACCGAGGTCGAGTACGCCGGCGTCCCGGTCGTAGCGCAACGTCACCTCGAGACCGGCGGCACCCGGGGGTACGTCGACCGGCAGATACTGCTGGATCGACCCCGCCCGATCGTCACGGGTGAACCGTCCACTGTGGACAACCTGGTCAGGCACGCGGCCAACGTATCGGAGTCACCCGCAGGAGGACGAACGTCGACGCGACGACGCACACCCCGAGCAACCAGCCGCCGACCACGTCGCTGAGGAAATGGGCACCGAGCGCCAGCCGCGTCCAGCCGGTCAGGGCCACGAGGACGACGGCCGCCGACCAGGCCACCCGCCGCCAGACGGGCGACAACATCGGCAGGACGACGACGAGCAGCACCCCGCAGCCGAGGGCGGCGTTCAGCGCGTGTCCGGACGGGAAGCTGTATCCGCCGAAGTGAGCGACCGCGTGCGGCGGCATCGGCCGGTGCCGGGCGATGATCGCCTTGATCCCGACACCGAGCGCGCCGCCGACGACCATCGTGACCACCACCCACAGCGCGAGCCGACGCTCCCGGCCGAGCAGGAGGAGCAGTGCCGCGACGGCGGCGAGCACCCGGAAGGTCGTCGGGGAGAGCACGTTGGTCAGCCATCGGAGAGCTGACACGTAGCCGGGATGCGCCGCCGCGTTGTCGACCAGGGTCCGGGCCTCGGCGACGTCGAGGTGACCGACACCGGCCAGGCCGAGGCCCACCAGCAGGCTCAGCACGAGGAAGGCCAGCCCGCTGATCCCGGCCACCGCGACCATGCGTGGGCAGGAGCGGACCATCCGCCTACCGTAGGACCCGTGCCCTACGACTGGGTCTCCCTGCTGACCGACTACGGCACCACCGACGGCTTCGTGGCCTCCTGCCACGGCGTGCTCGCCCGGATCGCCCCCGCCGTACGGGTCATCGACATCACCCACGACGTACCGCCGGGCGACATCCGCCGGGGCGCTGTCGTCCTGGCCCAGACCGTGCGCTCGCTGCCGACCGCCGTGCACGTGGCGGTGATTGACCCCGGCGTCGGCACGTCCCGGCGGGCGGTCGCCGTCCGCACCCCCGGCGGTGTCCTCGTCGGGCCCGACAACGGGTTGCTCGGCTGGGCGGCCGAGGCACTGGGCGGGTCCACCGCCGCGGTCGCGCTCACCGACCCGGCCTATCACGAGCAGTCCGGGAGTTCGACGTTCGACGGCCGGGACGTGTTCGCCCCGGTGGCGGCGCACCTCGCGGCCGGCGCCGGATTCGCGGCGGTCGGTACGCCGCTGGACCCGCGGGAGTTGGTGAACTTGGCCCCGCTGCGACGGCGCGCCACACCCGGGCGGATCGAGTGTGAGGTTCTCACCGTCGACCGCTTCGGCAACGTCCAGACCAGCGCGCACGGCGGTGACGCCGACGCGGCCGGGCTGGCCCGCGGCGCCGACCTAGCGGTCAGCACGCCGTCCGGCCGGCACCGGATGCCCTTCGCCCGCACGTTCGGCGACGCCCCAGCCGGCGCGCCGCTGTGCCTCGTGGACTCCGCCGACCGCCTGGCGCTCGCGGTCAACGGGGGGGACGCGGCCGCCCGGCTGGGACTCACCGCGACCGATCCGCTGACGATCTCGGCGGTCGACCGGCACTGAATCCGGGCGGGGAACACTTCCCCACGGCGATGGGTTGTTAGCATAGGTCAAGCAACTAACTGCCCTCTTCCGGGAGTCGCCCGTGCGGACATCCGACGCCACCACCCAGGACGACGGAGCCGCTCGTCGTACCGCCCTGCAGCATGATCCGCACTACAAGTGGATCGCGCTGTCCAACACCACCCTCGGTGTGCTCATGGCGACGATCAACGCGTCGATCATGCTCATCGCGCTGCCCAACATCTTCGACGGCATCGCGCTCAACCCGCTGCTGCCGGGCAACATGAGCTACCTGCTGTGGCTGATCCTCGGCTTCCTGGTCATCACCGCGGTGCTCGTGGTGAGCCTCGGCCGGGTAGGGGACATGTTCGGCCGGGTGAAGATGTACAACTTCGGGCTTCTGATCTTCACCGTCTTCTCGATCCTGCTGTCGGTCACCTGGATGCACGGCACGGCCGCCGCCTGGTGGCTGATCATCATGCGGATCCTGCAGGGCGTGGGCGGGGCGTTCCTCTTCGCCAACTCCTCGCGCGATCCTCACCGACGCCTTCCCGGAGAACGAGCGCGGTCTCGCGCTGGGCATCAACGCCGTCGCCGCGATCGCCGGGTCCTTCATCGGCCTGGTGCTCGGCGGACTGCTCGGCCCGGTCAACTGGCACCTGGTCTTCGTCGTCTCGGTGCCGTTCGGAATCTTCGGCACCGTGTGGGCCTACCTCAAACTCCGCGACACCGGCATCCGGCAGCCCGCGAAGATCGACTGGTGGGGCAACCTGACGTTCGCCGTCGGGCTGATCGCCGTGCTCGTCGGCATCACCTACGGCATCCAGCCCTACGCCGGGCACAACATGGGCTGGACCAACCCGACAGTGCTGACCGAGATCCTCGGCGGCCTCGCCGTACTCGTGATCTTCGGGATCATCGAGATGCGGGTCGAGCACCCGATGTTCCGGCTGCCGCTGTTCCGGATCCGGGCCTTCACCGCCGGCAACGTCGCGAGCCTGCTCTCGGCCCTCGGCCGCGGCGGGCTGCAGTTCATCCTGATCATCTGGCTGCAGGGCATCTGGCTGCCCGAACACGGCTACAGCTTCGCCCGCACCCCGCTGTGGGCCGGGATCTACATGCTCCCGCTCACCGCGGGCTTCCTGCTGGCCGCGCCGATCTCCGGAATCCTCTCCGACCGGTACGGCGCCCGCCCGTTCGCCACCGGCGGGATGATCGTTGCGGCCGCGCAGCTTCGGGCTGCTGAACTTCCTGCCGGTCAACTTCTCCTACCTCTGGTTCGCCCTGATCCTGCTGATCAACGGCCTGGGGATGGGACTGTTCGCCTCACCGAACCGGGCCGGCATCATGAACAGCCTGCCGCCCAACCAGCGCGGTGCCGGCGCGGGAATGACCGCGACGTTCCAGAACTCCGCAACCGTGCTGTCGATCGGGGTCTTCTTCTCCCTGATCATCCTGGGGCTGTCGCGGCATCTGCCGTCGCAGCTCTACACCGGGCTGACCGCCCAGGGCGTGCCCGCGGCGACCGCGCACCAGGTCTCGTCACTGCCGCCGGTGAGCGACCCTGTTCGCCGCGTTACTCGGCTACAACCCGATCCGCACCCTGCTCGGACCGCATGTCTGGCCAACCTGCCGCCGGGCAAGGCGGAATTCCTCACCGGGCGCGGTTTCTTCCCGCACCTGATCTCCGGGCCGTTCCAGGACGGGTCTGCGGGTCGCGTTTCTCTTCGCGATCATCGCCTGCCTCGTCGCCGCGGTCGCGTCGTACCTGCGGGGCGGCAAGTACCACTACGTCGAGGGCGCCGAGTTGGGCCGGACGGCGACCGCTCCGGCCAC
Source organism: uncultured Actinomycetota bacterium (assembly GCA_963828605.1). Classification (GTDB taxonomy): domain Bacteria; phylum Actinomycetota; class Actinomycetes; order Mycobacteriales; family QHCD01; genus DASXJE01. The sequence continues at coordinate 262,913 of CAWHER010000003.1, forward strand.
GCCCGCGGGCCGGCACCGCGCACCGCGGGACACCGTCGGTGTCCGCACCGGACCGGCACCCGTTCCGGGCGAGGTGCAGAGCGCGGAGCGGTAGCCCCGCCGCTCAGGCGTCGTGCGCGGTGGGGTCCGCCCAGAAGAAGGTCTCCGGGTCGTAGACGGCCGGGGTCGGATGGTTCCACGGGTTCACGAAGCCACCCTGGGCGAGGTTCTCCTTGCGCGGGACGTTGCGCAGGTTGGTCTTCGTGATGATCACCTCGGGGAAGTTGGCCACGGTGCCCATGAAGAACGGCCCCTGGTCGATGTGGATCTTGACCATCTCGAACACCAGCTTGGTGCGCTTCAGTTCATCCGGCTCGAGCTGAGCCTGGCTGTAGAGCTTCCACAGCGCGGCGATCGGGCCACCGGGTTCCGGTTCGAGCCGCGGGGGCGTGCGCTTCCAGGGGTCAACGTTCGCCTGTTCGTGCTCGGCCGGGGTGCCCTTCACGCTGTAGAACGCACCCTCCAACGGTGCCCACCGGGACGACTCGAGCGGCACCAGCCACGGCGCACGCACCAGGTGGTTGGGCGCGTCGCTGCACTCCCAGTTGGTGTGCGCCATCAGCTTTCCGGCCGACCACAGGTCGCCGTAGGTCTGCGGCGAGATCGGGTTCCGCGTCATCTTCAGCCCGATGTCCTTGCAGTTGCGGACCATCTGGTCGTCGTTCGCGCTGTAGGTCTGGTCGATGTCGGCCGAGTAGTCCAGCCGGATGGTCAGCTTCTTGCCGCCGGGCAGCTCGACGAAGCCGTCGCCGTCGGTGTCCTTCAGCCCGAGCTCGGCCAGCAGCTGCTTGGCCTTCGCGGGGTCGTGGTCGACGTACGCGTCGCGCCACTGCTTGTACATCGACTTCCCGGTGCTGGAGGCGTGGTACTCCTTCGCCTTCGGGCTCAGCGTGCCGGTGGTCAGCTCGCCGGTCTGGAACCACAGGCTCTTGCGCGCGGTCTTGCGGTCGAAGGCGTGGGAGATCGCCTGCCGGAACTTCGGCTCGCGGAACAGCTTGCGCAGCTGCGGGTCCGGATAGTCGTAGTTGAGGAAGAAGCATCGGCCCGGTGCCCGACCCGCTGTCCCACAGCAGCACGTCCGTGCCCGCGCGCTGACGGTTCTGCATCAGCGCGGACACGTCCGAGACGCTGATCTGGTTGAAGTAACCCATGCAGAAGTCGACGCTGCCCTGCTGCACCCGCAGCTTCCCGACCTGGGCGTCCTGGACGACGCTGATGACGATCTCGTCGATGTAGGGGAGCTGGTCACCGTCCTTGGTGACCGCCCAGTAGTAGGGGTTGCGTTCGAAGACGACGCCCTTGTTGTTGTCGAACGACTTGCACTTGTAGCCGATCAGGGTCGGGCAGTCCGGGTTGCGCGCCCAGTCGGCCTTCTGCTCCCACATCCCACCCACGGTGTCCCAGTCCTTGGGCACCTTCTTGTTGTACTTCGGGTGGAACTGCTTGAGGTAGTGCTTGGGCAGCACCCACGACGGCGCCGTTGGCCCCGATCCCACCGTTGACATAGGTGGCCAGCCGGTCGGCGAACAGCGGCGCGGCCGAGTCGAAGCGCATCCGCATCGTGGTGTCGTCGATCGCGGACATCTTACCAGGCCGCCGGTGCCGGACCGGCAGTCGTCCGGGGGCGACTGCGCGTCGTGGCCGGGAAGAACCATGTCTTCCCACCAGAAGAGGATGTCTTCGGTGCTGAACGGGTGTCCGTCGGACCACTTCATCCCCTTCCGGAAGTGCAGGATCCATTCGGACGCGTCCGCGTTGGACGACCACTTCTCGACCAGGCCCGGGCCGACGTCGAGGCCGTCGTTGAGCCAGCGCAGCAAGGAGTGGCCGTAGAAGAACTCGCGGTTGGCGTCGGCCTTGGCGGCACCCTGGCTGGAGAAGACGATCATGTTCATCTTCCCGCCGTACTTCCCGCGTTCGACCCAGTTGTGCGGTACGACGTACGGGGTCTCGGGCAGGCGCTGCTCGACGGGCGGCAGCCCCTTGTTCTTCAGGGACGAGGCCTCGGTGAATGACTTCGGTGTGGGCAGCGGCGTACTCGCCGAGCCCTGCTTCGTGCTTCCGGCCGAACCGCCCGCGCCGGTCGCCCCGGTGCTGCCGCCCCCTCCCGTGCAGGCGCTCAGCATCGCCGATCCGGCGACGACCGCCGAACCGTAGAGGAAGCCCCGCCGGGACACCTGCCTGGAACCGTCCAGCATCGTCGAGCCCTTTCTCCATACGGCGTGGTTTCCGGCCGTCCCGGGACCTCGTCCGGGCGGTGCGGACCGTATGACTATCACGGCTCCGAAAGGCCTGGCAACCGGTTGCACAAAGTTGCACGCCCCCGCCCGGCGCGGGTAATCAGTGTCGCCGTATGCCGAGGGTGGCGGCCTGGCGACATCGTGCGTCCTACTCGCCGATCAGGCCCGTGGATGCGAGTACGGCGCACGATGTCGACGCGGTGACGAGGCCGCCTGGCACCCGCTCCGCATTCCGCTTGAACGTCACGTTCATGCGCTCTAGCCGCATCAACGTCACGTTGATGCGGAATCAGGGGGCCGGCGGAGAGCTGTCGGTGGGCGCGCGGAGAGCGCCACTCACCACCGGGCGGCGGCGGGCACGAAGTCGGGCTCGAAGCGGCGCCGGTACGTGGTGTCGTCGCGCGTCCGTACGCCGCACCCGACGTACTGCTCGTGCAGCCGCGCCAGGGCGTCGCGATCCAGCTCGACCCCGAGGCCGGGACCGGTCGGCACCGCGACCGAGCCGCCGTGGAACTCCAGCACGCCTGGACGGATCACGTCCTCGGCGGGGTCCTTCCAGGGCCAGTGCGTGTCGCAGGCGTAGGTGAGATTGGGGGTCGCCGCGGCGAGGTGGGTCATGGCGGCGAGGCTGATGCCGAGGTGGGAGTTGGAGTGCATCGACAACCCCAGGCCGAAGGTGTCGCACAGCCCGGCCAGCAGTCGCGACCGGGTCAGACCGCCCCAGAAGTGATGGTCGGACAGCACGATCCGGACGGGTGCCTCGGCCACCGCCGCGGGGATCTGGTCGAAGGACACCACGCACATGTTCGTCGCGAGCGGCATCGGCACCGACCGGGCCACCTCGGCCATCCCGGCGATGCCGGGCGTGGGGTCCTCGAGGTACTCCAGCGCTCCGTCCAGGTCGCGGCCCACCTTGATCGAGGTCGGGACGGTCCAGGCCGCATTGGGATCCAGCCTCAGGGGCAGGCCGGGGAACGCCTCGTGCAGAGCGCGGATGGCCTCCACCTCGTCCTCCGGCGCGAATACCCCGCCTTTGAGCTTGATGGCCGTGAAGCCGAAGTCCGCGACCATCCGCCGGGCCTGCTCGACGATCCCGGCCGGGTCGGTCGCCGCGCCGAACCGGTCCGGGGCCGCACCCGGGTGGGCGGCCCACTTGTAGAACAGGTAGGCGCTGTACGGCACGGCGGGACGCACGGCGCCCCCCAGCAGATCGCTGACGGGCCGGCCGACGGCCCTGCCCTGCGCGTCGAGGCACGCGACCTCGATCGCCGAGAAGACCCGGTCGACCGTGCCGGTCGCCGTCGCGGTCCCGGTGGTCCCGTGCCGATCCCGGTGGGCCGAGCCGCCGAGCGCGACGCCGATGCGCTGCCGCAGCGCGTTGAGGTCGAAGACGTCCAGACCGATCACGTCGGCGCTGACCGCTCCGAGCAGGGCGAGGTGCTCCGCGTCTCCGTAGGTCTCCCCGAGTCCGCAGATGCCCGCATCGGTCCGCACCTCGACGACGGCACGGATCGCGAACGGCTCGTGCACGCCGACGGCGTTCAGCAGGGGTGGATCGCGGAAGGCGACCGGTGTCACGACGATCTCCGTGACGGTCAGGGCGCTCATCGGCCCGCCGGCGATCCGGTGAGGGCAAGCCCGGCGTCGACGATGCGTCGCAACTCGTCGAGATCGTCCCCGGACGGGTCGACCAGCGGTGGTCGCACGCCACCGACCTCCTGCCCCTGCAATCGTGCGGCCGCCTTGACCAGGGACACGGCGTAGCCGGGAACCCGCCGGCGCAGGGCCACGAGGGGTACGAAGAAGTCGTCGAGCAGCCGCCCCACCGACTCGGTGTCACCGGAGTTCAGCGCCTGGAAGAAGGCGTGCGAGATCTGCGGTGCGAAGGAGAACACGGCCGAGGAGTACAGCCGGACGCCCAGCCCGGCGTACGCCGGTGCGGTGAGCTCCGCCGTCGGCAGCCCGTTGAAGAACTGGAAGGTGCGCCCGGACGAGCCGAGTGCGGTGCGGACCGCCGCCATGATGCGGGTCAGGAGGTCGAGGTCGCCGACCCCGTCTTTCAGGCCGATCACGGTCGGTATGTCGACGAGTCGAGCCGCCGTGCGCGGGTCGAAGAGCGCGTTGCCGCGGTGATAGACGATGACCGGCAGGTCGGTGGCCGCGGCGACGGCTCCGCAATACGCCACCAGACCGGCGCCGGGCGTCTCGACAAGGTACGGCGGCAGCAGCAGGATGCCGTCGGCGCCGACCTCCGACGCGGCCCGGGCGTGCTCGACGGCCACGGGAAGCGGCCCGCCGGCGCCGGCGAACACCGGCACCCGACCGGCCGTGGCCTCGACCGCGGTGGCGACGACGATCCGGTGTTCGTGCGGCGCGAGGGCGTGGAATTCGCCCGTCCCGCCGGCGGCGAACACCGCTCCGGGGCCGGCGCCGACACCGCGCTCCACGTGGCTGGCGAAGGCGGCGACGTCCAGCTCGAGTTTGTCATCGAACGCCGTCACCGGAAAGAACAGCACACCGTCGAGTGCGATCACCAGCGTCTCCCGTGCCCTCAGCTCGCCACCGCACGCGATCGGCGGCCGACGCGATCAACCGGCGGATCGTATCGCCGGGTGCGGGAGGGGTGCCGGGACGGGTCGGGGCGCAGCCGGTCAGGTGAGCGTGTGCGGCCGACCGTGGTGGAGGGCTGCGAAGGGGTGCGCGAGGCGTTCGTGCCGGCAGTACGGACAGGATGCCGGCCTCGTCTGGGGGTCGCTGATGGTGAGGTGGTCGCAGCGGTTGCAGCGCGCCAGGCGGACGAATCCGCCGAGGCTGAGCAGGCCGACGGCCTGAGCCAGGACGGTGGCGATCGCCAGCGCGCCGACGAGGACAGCGAGCGCGAGGTAGATCAGCACGCTAGGCCTTCTTCGGAATCACAGGGGTATGTCGCAAGGCGACTATATCGCCTTACGATGCGATGGGGAAGAGGTGACCCCGGCGGGGCCGCTCGTCAGCGCGCCTAACCGGCAGGTTGTCCCAGGCCGGCCAGGAAGGTGCGTGCGACCGGCACTGCGCTGCCCCCGTCCGTGGCACCGTCGTAGACGAAGACGGCGAACGCGATGTCGCCGCGCACGCCGGTGAACCAGGCATGGGTGCGCGGCGGCGTGGCGGTCCCGTACTCGGCGGTGCCGGTCTTGCCGACGACATCGCCCAGCCCCGCCAGCTCGTGCGCGGTACCCCCCGGGAGGGCGACGGTGGCGGTCATCAGGGTGTGCATCGTGCTGGTGAGCGACGCCGGCAGCGTCGTGCCGCGAGCCGGCGGATTCACACCGGTGAGGGTCGGCGGTAGGACCTTCCCGCCGTCGGCGGCGGAGGCCATCAGCGCCATGACCAGCGGTGAGGCGAGCACCTGTCCCTGGCCGATCGCATCGGCGGCGCGATCGGTCTCGGTCTTGGGCGCGCTGATCGAACCGGAGAATGCGGGCACCGGCAGTGACCACCGCCCACCGAGGCCGAGCCGTCGCGCCGTCTGGGCCAGCGCGGTCGAGGGGAGGTTGAGACCGGCGGCGATGGCGCTGGTGTTGCAGGAGTACCCGAAGGAGGATGCGATGGGGATCGGCGGGTAGCTGAAGCGGTTCTCGTTGACGAACCGCCGGCCGTCGACGGTCATGGTGGCCGGGCAGGCAACCGTCGTCGACGGCGTCAGGCGGGGGTTCGTGGTGAAGGCCGCGGCCCAGGTAGCGATCTTGAACGTCGAACCGGGCGGGAAGGCGCCGGCGAGGCCGTAGTCGTAGGTGGCGGATGCGGTGTTGGCGTCGGCGAGGATGTGTCCGGTGGACCGCTGCACGGCGACGATCGCGGCGGCCTTGCCGGTCGCCGACAGAGCGTGTTCAGCGGCGGTCTGCACCACGCGGTCCAGCGTCAGCGCGACGTCGGTGCCCGGGCGTGGAGCGGAGACCGTGGCGATCGCGCGAGGCGCCGCGCCGGCCGCGTCCGGCATCGCGACGACCGTGATCCCGGTGACCCCGGCGAGCCGCGCGTTGTAGGCCTGCTGCAATCCGCCGATCCCGGTGGTGTCGTCCGCCGTGATCCGACCGCGGGATTTCGCGACGATCTCCTGGGTGGCCGGCCCGACTCTTCCGAGCAGCGGTTGGCCGAAGTGCGCGCTCGGCGTGAGCGACAGCGAGTCGGCCTGGAAGACCGTGCCCGGCAGGGTGTAGATCCGGGCCCGGATGCGGTCGTAGACCGGGCGGCGCAGGGTGATCAGCGGAACGAATTCGGTCGGCGAGGCGCGGGTGACGGCGCGGATGATGTCGGCCCGGGTGGATTGCAGTTCGGGGATCGCGGCCAACGTGGTCGCGAGCGAGCCCAGGTTCGAGACGCGCTTCGGCTCGATCCCGATGCGCACCACGGGTGTCCGGGCGAACAGCGCGTTGCCGTCACTGTCGAGTAGTGCGGCGCGGGCGGGCTGCACACGCTGCACCGCCAGGTGGGTGTTGGCGGTCAGCCGGGGATGCAGATCGCTCGTGCGCCAGCGCACCGTCCACCGGCCGCCCACCTTCGCGGCGGGCACCGTCCCGAGGTAGGACCAGGGCGTCGACGTGCCCGGCAGTGTCCACCGCGCCGAGTAGGCGGCGACGGCGGTTGCGCCGGAGGTGCGGACGGAGCGGACGTGGAAGTCCCCCCGGGCGCCGGCGCCAAGGCCGTCGACGCTGAGCTGCAGGGCGATGCGGGCGTCCGCCGGGTCGCTGGTGGCCGCGGCCGCCCGGCTCACGTCCCGGTTGCCGAACGCCGTCAGGAACTGTTCGGCGGCCCGCCGCTGCGGCGATTCCGACGATCCGGCGCACCCGGCTACACCTGCCGCGAGCAGAGCGGTGACGGCAAGCGAGGCGGTCAACAGACGCAGCGTAGGGAGTCTCACCCGATCGACTGAACAGCAGTCCGTCGAGACTGTCCAATCACCTATCAAGAGGCTAGAGATACTGTCGAGATATGACAGCCGGGAGAGGACTGGACCTGGTCCGCCACATGCAGTACTTCCTGGCCGTGGCCGACGAGCTGCATTTCGGCCGGGCGGCCGACCTGCTCGGCATGTCGCAACCGCCGCTGTCTCAAGGCATCCAGCGACTCGAGCGGCGGCTGGGCACGACGCTGTTCGACCGGGGCACGGTGGTGCGGCTCACGCCGGCGGGCGAGGATCTCCTCCCCCGCGCCCGGCGGCTCGTCGCGGCTGCCGCCGACGTCATGGAGCACAGCCCCGGGCCGGCCGGCACGTTGCGACTGGGCGTCGTCGCGCCGCTGCCGACCACGTCGGTCGCCGCCCTGGTGACGGCGTTGCGCAGTGAGAGCGACGAGCGCGTGATCACGACCCACACCGGGGGATCGCTCGAGCTGATCGAGGCGGTCCGAAACGACCGGCTCGATCTCGCGGTCGTCGAACACCCCACGGTGCTGGACCGGTCGGTCGTCCGCTCCGGCGTCGCCCGGCTGCGTCGCTGGCTGCTCGTGCCCCGCGAGCATGTGCTGGCGCGGCGTCGGAGCGTCTCACTCGACGCGCTCGCCGGAGATCGCCTTGCTCTCGGAGTCCGGGCCGACAATCCCGCCGCCTACGACATGCTCGCGGACACGCTGGCCGCCGCGAACGTCTCCCTGGCGCCGGTCAGCGCACCTGACGACCGCGCGGCGGTGCTCGTGGCTGCGAGCGGCCGGGCACTGACGCTCACGGCGGACCCGGTCCTCTCCGGTCCCGGCTGCCATTGCGTCGCGCTGCGCGGCGATCCGCTTCCACTGCGGGTGCGGGTGATCGGACGACCCGGCAACGAGCACCTCGTGCGCGCCGTCGACCCGCGCGTGCTGCAGCCGGCGTCGGGACGGCCGGCATGACGCCCGAACGGACGCGCGACGCGATCCGCGACGTCTTCGCCGACGCCGGTGTCCGCGGCTGGCTGCACGCGTGCGCCGTGCACGGCTCCGCGGCCGACGTGGACTACGACGCCGACGAGCTCGTCCCGCTCGCCTCGGTCTACAAGGTGATCGTCCTGGTGACCTTCCTCAGGGCCGTCGACTGCGGTGACATCGATCCCTGTGCCCACACCACCCTGCAGCCGCGGCGCCGCACGGCAGGGCCGACCGGGATCGCCGCCCTCCGCGACGCCGTCACCCTGTCCTGGCGCGACGCCGTCGCGTCGATGATCATGGTCTCCGACAACGCGGCGGCCGACGCGGTCGTGTCCGCGCTCGGGCGCCGCCGGATCGCGCAGACGATCCGCGCTCTGGGGCTCGATCAGACCACGGTGGTGAGTGACGCGCGTGGACAACTGCACGATCTGCTCCGCGACACCGGGACCACCAGCGAACCCGACGCCTACCGGGTGCTTGCCGACCCGGATCGCGCGCTCGAGCCCGTCGGTTACGACCCCCTGCGCACGTCGGCGTCCACGCCGCGGCAGCTCACCCAACTGCTCAGCGCGCTGTGGTCGGACACCGCCGCATCGCCGGAGCAATGCGCCTTCGCCCGGGACGCCCTGTCGGCCACCTACGGCCCGTACCGGCTGCGCACCGGCTTCCCCCTCGACCGCATCGCTCTCGCCCATCTCACCGGGACGCTCGGGGCGCTGCGACACGATGTCGGCATCGTGCAGTTCGCCGACGAGCGGCCGTACGCCGTCGCGGTGCTCACCCGCTCGGCCCGACCGGACCGGATCCTGCCTCGGGCGGACGCCGCCATCGGCGCCGCCGCCCGGATCGCTGTCGATCATCTGCGGCTCACCGGCGCCCGCCGGTCGTCGGTCTAGGAGGGCAGCAGCCGCTGCCGGACGTTCTTGGGAAGGCCCGCCACGACGCGCTCGTAGGAGTGGGCCACCATCTCCTCGATCTCGTCGGCGGGAAGAGTTCCGTCGAGCGTGACCGTGTTCCAGTGCTTCTTGTTCAGGTGGTAGCCGCTGGTGACCGCGGCGTACTGCTCGCGCAGGTGGATCGCGAGTCCGGGATCACACTTCAGCGCCACGGTCGGCGGCGGGCCGGGCGACAAGATCGCGAACACCTTGCCGGCGACCTTGTAGACGTCGACGCCGGGCCCGAACGGTTGCTCCTCGGTGACCTCGGCGAAATCCAGTGCGAAGGCGGCCACGTCCTCCGGCGTGACCTCCCGGTCGGCCATCGATCCCCGCTCCCCCCTGCCGCGGATCCGGCAGGTAACTACTTAGAGTGAATAACTGACTACTTAGAGACAGCAGCACACTGCGGCGCGTATACCTCAGGTACCAGCAGTTTCAGCGTTCCACTCGTATCGCGGCCACCATTCACCCGGGCTCGAGGGGTTAGTCGCGGGTCAGGACGGCCCCACTCGTGCGTCCGCCAGGAGTGTCTCCCCGAAACGCCCTCATCAGCGGGCTCGCCGTCGTCGCGATGCTCATCGGACTCGCGGTGGTGACCACCACCTCCGCCTCGGCCGGGACGCGGGGAACCAGCGCGATGACGTGGGCGAAAACCCAGATCGGCCACCCGTACCGGTGGGGTGGGACGGGGCCGCGGTCCTACGACTGCTCGGGGCTGACGATGCGGGCGTACCAGCACGCGCGGATCAGCCTTCCGCACAGCTCAGCCCAGCAGTACGCCGTCACGAAACGGCACCGGGTACGCCATCTGCAACCTGGCGATCTGCTCTTCTTCGGCAGGAGCGCCGGGTCGATCCACCACGTCGGCCTCTACTCCCACCGCAACTCCCGCGGGCAGATCATCATGCTCGATGCCCCGGGGACCGGACATCCGGTCGGCTGGCACAACGCGTACTACTACGGCGACTATTACGCCGCGACCCGCCCGGGGGCTAGGGCCCGTACCGGGACGAAAATCGGCTGCGCGCGATCGGCTCACCGAGCAGGCTGCGGGCCATGGATCCTGCCGACGACGGCCCTTCCGGCCACACCTATCTCGACTTCAATGCACCACTGTCCGACGACCGGGCCGCCCGCCTCATCTCGAGCCTGCACCCGCTGACCCACGCCCGGGTGCTCGATCTGGGCTGCGGATGGGGGGAGTTGCTCCTGCGCCTGCTGGCCACCGAACCCACGGCGCACGGCACCGGGATCGACAACGACGCCGAGGCGATCGCCCGCGCGCGGAGCAACGCGGGCGCGCGTGGGCTGGACCAGCGGGTCAGGTGGCATGCCCACGACGTCGCCGGGTGGACGGATGCGCCGGCAGACCCTGTGCTGGCAGACCCAGTGCTGGTAGACCCTGTGCTGGCAGACGTGGTGCTGGCCGTCGGCGTGTCCCACATCTGGGGCGACACCGCGTCGATGCTGACCGCACTCGCCGACCGGGTGAAGCCCGGCGGCCGGATCCTCGTGGGCGACGCATTCTGGGAGCGTCCGCTGACCACCCGCGAGCGGGTCGGTCTGGGTATCGACCCGGCCGAGCTCACCACGGTCTCGAGTCTGGCCGAGATCGTCGACGCGGCGATCGACCGGGGCTACCGGCTGCTCGCGGTGTCGAGCGCCACTCTCGACGAGTGGGATGACTTCGAGTCCCGCTTCTGCGCCGGGCGGGAACGCTGGCTCCTCGACCATCCGGACGACGGCCGCGCGAAGGAGGTCCGCGCCGGCGCCGACGAGCACCGCGACGCCTGGCTCCGCGGCTACCGCGGCGTGCTCGGGTTCGGCTATCTCACGCTCGCCGCACCGCCGGGGCCGGCCCGGGCCTAGTCCGGCGGAATCGCGGCGTCACCGGGTGGGTCTCCATGCCTGCGGTTCGGTCGGTCGGTCCGGGGCGTCGGTGAGTTCGCGCTGCCACCAACCCACGTCATGCCAGCTGCCGTGCTTGTAGCCGGTCCGCCGGAAGACTCCGATCGGCGTGAAGCCCATCGCTTCGTGCAGACCCACACTGCCGGGGTTGGGCAGCGCGATGCCTGCGAAGAGCGAGACGTATCCCAGCGCCCGCACCTCGTCGATCAGCCGCGCGTAGAGCAGTCGCCCGATGCCCCGCGACCGGTGCGCGGCGTCGATGTAGACCGAGCAGTCCGCCGACCACCGGTACGCCGCCCGCTGCCGGTGCGCCGAGGCGTAGGCGTATCCCGCCACCCGGCCGCCCTGATCGGCGACCAGCCACGGCAACCGGGGAGCGACCAGCATCCGCCGGGCGATCTCGTCGACGCCAGGGGCCGACTCCTCGAAGGAGATCGTGGTGCCGCTGACGATCGCGGCGTAGATGCGCTGCACGTCCTCGGCGTCCGCGGCGGTCGCCGGCCGGATGGTGGGTGGCACGGTCATGCCCGGTCAGGCGGCGCGACCCATGAAGCCGCGGAAGCGGTCCAGCACCGGTGCGCTCTCGGGGACGTCGATGATCTTGCCGAACGGCTTTCCCTCGCCGCGATACTCGTCCGGCAGGGTCACCTCCGCCCGCGCGAGACCCAGGGCGAGTTCGGCATCGCTGAACGGAACGGTCTGGCCGGTCGCGGCCGCCAGATCGCAGCCGTGGGCGAGGTACTCCATCAGGGTCATGGAGACGACCATCTGCGCAGGCAGGTCACCTCCGGTCAGCTGGACCGTCCGGTCGACACCGCCGCTCCGCCACCCGGTAACGAGGCTGGCCGATGACGCACGGAATTCGGCCACCGGATCGTCGCTGACGTAGGCCGCCGGGTCGCCGGAGAACGAGTGCCCGTTGGCGCTGGCGTCGAAGATCTGCAGGCATCCCACGATGTGGTTCAGCAGGTCGCGAACGTCGTACGCGGGGCAGGGCGTCGGTGCGGTCAGCTGATCCGGCCGGACGGCGGCGATGAGCGCCTTGTCCTTGGCCAGCACGCTCTCCAGCACGTCCACGTCGCTCACGGTGCCTCCTCGCGGTCCTGCCGACTGTAATGCCTGCGGTGTGGTTCCGTAGAAGCGTGAACACCGACCCGTGGCCGGCCCTGCGCGTCGAGGACTGGACGCCCACCCGGGACACCCTGCACATGTGGACCCAGGTGGTGGGCAAGATCCGCCTGGCCCAGGCACCGATGGTCAACCACTGGTGGCAGACCACGCTCTACGTGACTCCCCGCGGGCTGAGTACCTCGAGCATTCCGTACGGCGGCCGCCTCTTCGACATGGAGTTCGACTTCCTCGACCACCGGCTGCGGATCCGGACCACCGACGGCGAGAGCGGTCGGTGGCCCTCGAACCGAAGTCCGTGGCCGACTTCTACGCCGAGACGATGGCGGCCCTGGCCGACCTGGACCTGCGGATCGAGATCCGGCCGGTCCCGGCCGAGGTGGAGGTGGCGATCCCGTTTGCCGAGGACACCGTGCACGCCTCCTACGACGCCGACGCCGTCCGGCTGTTCTGGCGGCAGCTCGTACAGGCCCACCGGGTCCTGACCGAATTCCGGTCCTTCTTCATCGGCAAGGTCAGCCCGGTGCATCTGTTCTGGGGCGCACTCGACCTGGCGTGCACCCGATTCTCCGGGCGGACCGCGCCGACCCACCCCGGCGGCGCGCCGAACTGCGGTGACTGGGTCATGGTCGAGGGCTACTCGCACGAGCTGAGCAGCTGCGGATTCTGGCCCGGAGGCGGGCAGGAGGGCGCGTTCTACGCCTACGCCTATCCCGAGCCGGACGGTTTCGCCGACGCCCCGGTCGACTCCCGCGGACGCCGCCTACAACAAAGCGGCCGGCCAGTTCCTGCTCCCCTACGAGGCGGTGCGCACGGCCGAAGACCCGGACCGGACGCTGCTCGGCTTCCTGCACGCCACCTACGCCGCGGCAGCCGACGGGGGGCGCTGGGACCGCGCCGCGCTCGAGGACGACCCCGCCGCCCGCGCTCGGCCGCGGTAGCCGCGTCGCCGTTGCACCGGCTCGGCGCACCCTGGCAGCATGCTTCCCGTGCCCACCCACGTCGCCCTGCTGCGCGGCATCAACGTCGGCGGGCGCAACAAGGTCGCCATGGCCGACCTGCGGGAGCTGGTCGCCGCCCTCGGCCACGCCGACGTGGCCACCTACATCCAGAGCGGCAACGTCGTCTTCACCAGCACGGACACCGACACTGCGGCGATCGGTACGGCGCTCGAGCGACGGATCTCGAAGGATCTCGGGGTGTCCGCCGCCGTGGTCGTCCTCTCACGCGCGGACCTGGCGAAGGTCGTCGCGGACAACCCGTACCCGGACGAGACCAACCCGAAGGCGCTGCACGCGGTCTTCCGGACCGGGAAGGCCGGGCCCGACGTACGCGCCGCCGTCGCGGCCGCCGAAGAACGCGCCAGGGACAAGGGCGACCCGGGCGAGGCCAGGCTGGTCGGACAGACTCTTTTCCTGCACACACCGGACGGACTCGGTCGCAGCGAACTGGCCGCCCAGCTCGCCCGCGCGTCGGTCGTCGGGGGAACTGCCCGCAACTGGGCGACGGTGACCAGGCTGCTCGCCATGCTGGACGGCTGACTCCGGCCCGTCCGGGCATACGATCGGTCCCGTCGACGCAGCACTGGAGAGGTCATGGAGCCCGTCCCCCGGCCCGAGGTCACCCCCGCCGAGCAGGAACGCACCATCGGGGCGCTGCAGGCGGCGGTGGGACGGGGCCTGATCACGCTCGACGAATTCAGCAGCCGCACGGATCGGGTGCTCGCCGCGAGCACCTCGGTCGAACTCGCGACCGTCATCGCCGACCTGCCGCCGCTCGTCACCCGCACGGCGCTCGCCGACGAGCCGCTGCGCATCTCCACCGTCGGCACCAAGATGGGTCGGCACGGCCGCTGGACGGTGCCCTCGCGGATCGTCATCGAGGCCCGGCACACCACGGTGACGCTCGACTTCCGCGAGGCGCAGTTCCCGCACGCGATCGTCACCATCGACCTCGCCGTCGCGCACTCGAAGGTGCTGCTCATCCTCCCCGAGACCGTCGGCATCGATGTCGAGTCGGTCCGACCGCACCACAGCAGGCTCGCCGAATCGAGCAGCGGGTCGGACACCGGGCCGGTCCTCTCGCTGCGCGGTGACGTCGCGCACGGGCAGGTGAAGGTACGGCGGCGCCGTCGTCGCTAGGCGCTGTGTTGGGGAGCGCCGGGGATGGCCGCGCCGGACGGCATGCCGTCGGCGAGATAGGCGTCGTACTGCGCCGTCCAACTCTCCGCGGTGTCGCTGTGCGGACCGGCGGCGACCGCGCCCGAGACGTGCTTGTCGAGCTCGGCGAGGCAGACGCTCCACCCGGCCGCGTTGCGGGCGGCCTCGTCGCGCGCCTCGAGCACGTTGATGAGCGTGAGCGTGCAGCCGCCCTCCCCCGACGGTTCGAGGTCGAAGTGCAGCTCGCTGCCGCCCCACGTGTAGGCCAGCCGCCGAGGGGGATCGAACGCCAGGATCGTGCCGGTCGTCGGGTCGATGTTGGGGTCGCCGGAGAACTCGACGGTCCCGCCGACCCGTGACTCCATGCGGACGTCCGAGGGGAACCAGCGCGAAAGCTCGTCCGGCTCGGTCACCGCGGCCCACACCCGCTGGATCGGGTGCGGATAGGTGCGCCGGAAGCGCACCGCCGGGCGGCCGTCGTGCTCGAGATAGGTTCCGCGGTCCATCAGGTCTCCTTGTCCTGGTCGAGGTGCCGGCCGAGGGCGTCGAGGTGCGTGTTCCACAGTCGGCGGTAGGGCTCCAGCCACGCGTCGAGCTCGGAGATCGGCTCCGGGTCGATCGTGTAGATGCGCTGCTGCGCCTGCCGGCGTACCTGCACGAGGCCGGCGTCACGCAGCACCCGCAGGTGCTTGGACGTCGTCGGCTGGGTGTAGCCGAGCCGGTCGACGAGCTCCCCCACCGCGCACGGTCGCTCACGCAGCACGTCGAGGACGGCTCGCCGGTGCGGGTCGACCAGCGCCGACCAGACCTCAGCTGTCATGAGAGCAAACATGCCAGCCCGGGTATATACGTGTCAAGGCATGTACGGCCAGGGGTGTACCGACCGGGTAGCCGTGCCCACAATGGGTCGTGCGCCGGTCGACCTACCTCACCGCCGCCCTCGCCGCGGGACTGCTCGCGGTGGCGGTGGCCGGTCCGGCCGCCGCTCCGCCGGCACCACGGCAGGCGCCGGCGACGATCCAGCGTCCCTGGCTGGCCGCGGACCAGCCGATCGAGACGCGGGTGGCGAAGCTTCTCGTCCGGATGACCCTCGACGAGAAGATCCACCTGATGTACGGCGTGGCCCGGCCGCGCGGGGTGCACTCGGTCGGCTACGTGGCGGGCATCGCGCGATTGGGCATCCCACCGCTGCTGCTCTCCGACGGACCTGTCGGCGTCAAGGACAGTTGCTTCGGCGAGCAGTTCCCCGACAACTGCCATCTCGGGCAATCCACCGCGCTACCGGCGACCGCGTCGCTCGCGGCCAGCTTCGATACCGGTCTGGCACAGGAGTACGGCCGCGTCCTGGGGGCCGAGTCGCGCGCCCGGGGTGTCGATGTGCTGTACGGGCCGGCGATGAACATCGTCCGGATCCCCCAGGGCGGCCGGAACTTCGAGTACTTCAGCGAAGATCCCTATCTGACCGGGCAGCTCGCCACCGCCTGGGTCAAGGGGGTCCAGAGCCAGGCGGTCGCCGCCCAGGTCAAGCACTTCGCGCTGAACAACCAGGAGAACGACCGCCACAGCGCGTCGTCCGACGCCGACGAGCGCACCCTCCGGGAGATCTACCTTCCGGCCTGGTACCAGGCGATGACCACCGGCGGCGCCGATTCGGTGATGTGCGCGAACAACAAGGTGCACGAGGTCTACAACTGCGAGAACGCCAGCCTCCTGCGTGGGATCCTCGCCGGCGAGTGGCGCTGGGGCGGGGTCGTCGGCTCGGACTACGCGGCGACCAACAGTACCCTCGGCTCGGTCAACGGAGGACTGGACGAAGAGTTCACCGGCCTCGACTGGGGCACGTGGTACAGCCAACTCCCTGCGCTGGTGCGCGGCGGTCAGGTCAGCGAAGACCTCATCGACCAGCACGTACGACGCATCCTGCGGATGATGTTCAAGCTCGGGATGTTCGATCCGGGCCGGCCGACGGGGAAGGTCGACATCGCCGCCGACGGCGCCTTCTCGCGATCCGTCGCCGAGCGGGGCGCGGTCCTGCTGAAGAACAGCAACGCCGTCCTGCCGCTCGACGCGTCCGCCGTGAAGTCCGTCGCGGTCGTCGGCCAGTACGCGAACACGGCCATGACCGGTGGCGGCGGCAGTTCGAAGGTGTCGCCGTACTACTCCGTCAGTCCCGTCCAGGCCATCAGCCGGCGCCTCGGCACCGGGGCGAGCGTCACGACGGCCGACGGCACGGACATCGCCCGGGCGGCTGCGCTGGCGAAGCAGGCCGACGTCGCGGTGGTCGTCGTCAACGACACCGAGAAGGAAGGCACCGACCGGCCGAACATCGATCTGCCCGGTACCCAGAACCAACTCGTCGCCGCCGTCCAGGCGGCCAACCCGCGCACCGTCGTCGTGCTCAACACCGGTAGCGCGGTGACGATGCCGTGGCTCTCCCAGGTGCCCGCCGTGCTCGAGATGTGGTTCCCCGGCGAGGAGGACGGCAACGCGCTGGCCGCGCTCCTGTTCGGCGACGTCAACCCATCGGGCAAGCTGCCGGTGACCTTCCCCGTGAGCCTCGGTCAGGACTGCTGCCACACCGCGCCGCGCTATCCGGAACAGAACGGCGCCTACATCTACTCGGAGGGCCTGCAGGTCGGCTATCGCTGGTACGACGCCCAAAATCTGACGCCGCTGTTCCCCTTCGGCTACGGCCTGTCCTACACGTCCTTCCGCGTCAGCGACCTCAGCGTCACGCCGGCGACGGTGGACCCCGGCCGGGACGTGCAGGTCCAGGTAGATGTCACCAACACCGGCACGCGCGCCGGAACCGCCACGCCGCAGGTCTATCTCGGCTTCCCGGCGGCGGTCGGCGAACCGCCGCGCCGCCTGGTCGCCACCGCAAAGGTTCCGCTGGCCGCCGGCGCGTCCACCCGCGTCACGATGACCGTGCCGCGGCAGGCGTACTCCTACTGGGCCACCGCCGCGCACAACTGGGACATCGCCACCGGGGACTACACCGTGTCGGTCGGTACGTCCTCGCGGAACCTCCCGGTGCATTCCACGTTCCGATTCCGCGACGCGGATGGGGTACAGGGCATCGCGGTGACGGCGCCGACCGGTGTAGTCGGTGGCCGGTCATCCGTCGTCACGGTCACCGCGACCAACACGAGCGCACACCCGCTGACCGGTCTGCACTTCACGCTCGGCGTGCCGCTCGGCTGGAGCAGGGTGGCGGGGACGCCGGCGCCGGTGACTGTCGCCCCGCACGGGTCGGCCCGCCTCACCTACCGGGTGACGCCGCCGCCCGGTGCCGGACCTGGGACGTACGCCGTCACCGGCGGGGCGACGTGGGCCGGGCTGACACCGGGCTCGGCGAGCCGTGCCGCGACGCTGCACGCGACCGGCTGACGCCTGCCCGCACATCGTCAGCGCGTCGCATCACGCTGCTGCTCCCACTCCGTCCTGGTCAATGCGTACTCGACGTCGCCGTGCTCGTCACCAGGGATCGCATATGGCCAGTCCTGGTGGAAGTCCGGACGTGTCGCAGCCCGGCCTTCTCCATGACCCGTCGTGACGCCGTGTGCACGGCCATCGTCTCGGCATGGACGCGTCGTACGCCGAGTCGGTGAAACCCTTCCGGATCAGGGCGCGGGATCCTTCGGCGGCGTAGCCCTTTCCCCATGCCGACCGACGCAGCCGGTAACCGAGTTCGGCCTCGTCACGGCCATCGTCCGGTGCCGGACGGAAGTGGAACCAGCCCAGGAAGTCCGATGTGGACTTCTCGATCGCCGCCCAGAAGCCGTAGCCGTCGTCCCGGCGGTAGTAGTCGAGGAAGGCGGGGAGCACGTCGTTGCCGATCTCCTCACGCGGGGTGATCCGGCCGCCGGTGACGTAGAGCATCACGTCGGGGTCGCTGTCGAGCTCGACAAGATTCTCGGTGTCGTCCGGGGTGAATGGACGCAGCACGAGGCGATCAGTCTCGAGGAACACCAGCATCGAATCTCCCCCGTCCACCGAGAATCCCCCGGACCGCCGCCATGGGGGGAAACGACGAGCCGGGGGTCCCCGGAACCGCAACCGTGGGGGGCTCGGTGCGGTCCGACCCGAAACGATACAAGTCCGCTCTCATGATCGCCCCTCGACACCGGAATTCCCCTGTGGATACCGATCCCAGTGCACGAAACCGGTCACCCGCGATGATCGTCCCGGGCGTCACGCTGCGCCCGCCGCAGCAGGAGGTCGCGCTCGCGGCCGTTGCGGGTGAGCGACGCGGCGCGCTCGAACTCTCGCGCGCGCCTCGTCGAGCCGGCCGAGCTTGGCGAGCAGGTCGCCGCGCACGCTCGGCAGCAGGTGGTAGCCGTCGAGCGCCGGCTCGGCGCGCAGCGCGTCGACGAGCTCGAGGCCGGCCGCCGGGCCGAACGCCATCGACGAGCGCGACCGCGCGGTTGAGCTCGACGACCGGCGACGGCGCGAGCTGGGCGAGCGCGTCGTAGAGCGCGGCGATGCCGCGCCCAGTCGGTCTCGTCCGGCGGTGCGCGCCCGCGCGTGGCAGGCGGCGATCGCGGCCTGCAGCGCGTACGGGCCCGAGCGCGCCGCCGAGCTCGCTCGGCGCGCTCGAGCGCCGCGAGGCCGCGGCGGATCAGGAGGTGGTCCCAGCGCGCGCGGTCCTGATCGAGCAGCAGGATCGGCTCGCCCGTCGGGCCCGACGCGCGCGCGCGACGCGCGACGCCTGGATCTCCATCAGCGCGACGAGGCCGTGCACCTCCGGCTCGCGCGGCGCGAGCTCGGCCAGGATGCGGCCGAGGCGCAGCGCGTCCTCGCACAGCGCCGGGCCGCATCCAGTCGTCGCCGGCGGTCGCCGAGTAGCCCTCGTTGAAGATGAGGTAGATGACCTCGAGCACCGACGCCAGCCGCGCGCGCGAGCTCGGCGCCGCGCGGGACCTCGAACGGCACGTGCGCCTCGGCGAGCGTGCGCTTGGCGCGCACGATGCGCTGCGCGATGGTCGGCTCCGGGACGAGGAACGCGCGCGCGATCTCGTCGGTCGTCAGGCCGCCGAGCAGGCGGAGCGTGAGCGCGACGCGCGCCTCGGTGGAGAGCACCGGGTGGCAGGCGGTGAAGACCAGGCGCAGCAGGTCGTCGCCGATGTCGTCGTCGAGCGCGGCGTCGAGATCCGGCGCCGCGCCGTCGCGTGCTGGACCTCGAGCTCGCGGCCGAGCTCCTCGTGCTTGCGCTCGCAGCGCCGCTCCGGCGCAGCATGGTCGATCGCGCGGTGCTTGGCGTGGCCATGAGCCAGGCGCCCGGGTTGTCCGGGACGCCCGACTCCGGCCACTGCTCGAGCGCGGCGACGAGCGCGTCCTGCGCGAGCTCCTCGGCCAGGCCGACGTCGCGCACCATGCGCGCGAGCCCGGCGATGAGCCGGGCCGACTCGATCCGCCAGACCGCGTCGATCGCGCGGCGGGCGATCCGCGGCCGCCGTGCCGTCGTCGGGTGCGTTCACGTCAGCCGGAGCTAGGCGCTGGCCGTCTGCTCGGGCGGGGCCTGCGAGAGTGCGGCGGCCTCCTGACGTCCGTCGGGAAGTCCGACATCTCGATACACCTGGCGCACCTCGATGCGTTCGCCCTCGTCGCACGGGCAGCGCGACGCCCACTCGATCGCCTCCTCCTTCGACTTGATCTGGATCAGCCAGTAGCCGCCGACGAGCTCCTTCGCCTCGGTGAACGGCCCGTCGGTGACGTGGCCTTGCCGCCCGGGAACGTGACCCGGGCGCCCTCGGCGGCGGGTGCAGCCCGTCGAGCGCGAGCAGCACGCCGGCCTTACTGAGCTCCTCGTTGTACTCGCTCATCCGGCGCGACATCCTCTGCGCTCGGGCTCCCGTCGGCCTCGTCCTGCACACCGGGGTAGCATGAACATCATGAATCGCATCGTCTTTCCCTGTCCTTCTCAGCCGGGCCCCCGCCGTTGCCGGCGGGTGTGAAGCCCTAGCTCTACCAGTGCGTCGAACGGACGACGGAGCTATCGACACGAGCTTCAGATATTTTCGTGCCGGTCGGCGAAGTCGCAGAACCGCTCCCAGTCGGCGGCGGTGATGTCGTGCCCGCCGGGCCGCACGTGATAGCCCACCCGGCCGATCAGCGGCCGGTCGACCTCTGGCGTGTCCGCGGCGGGAAGGCCACCGACACCCAGCAGGTCGTAGCCCGCGGAGGCATGCCGGGCGGAGAGGAACTCCCCGGTCGGGTCGGCCCAGTCATCGTCCTCCCCGCTGGCGACGTAGAGGGGGCGTGGTGCGATCAGCGCGAGCAGCAGGTGCTGGTCGACCGGCAGGGCCTCCTCACGGTCGGTGTAGCCCGCGAACGCCGGGCAGAACCAGTGCGGGAAGCGGCTGGTGATGGCGCCGACCGTCTCACCGGAGCGTCGCCGGGACAACGCCGCACCGCCGCACCCCGACCCGTTGCTGATCGCCATCGCGAACCGCTGGTCCTGCGCGGCCGCCCACAGTGCGGCCTTGCCCATCCGCGAGTGCCCGAGCACCGCCACCCGCTGCTCGTCGACCGCCGGGTCGGTCGCGAGATAGTCGAGGGCGCGACTCAGCCCCCACGCCCACGCTCCCAGGGCGCCCCACTCGTTCGGTCCGCGCGCCCTTCGGTCACCACCGGCGCCGAAGAGCGCGGGAACGTGGGTACGGCCCGCGTCCACCGCCGGGTCATCGGGGTAGAGGTCGCCGGCGTATGCGGTGACCAGGCCGTATCCCCGGGCGAGGAGATGCTGCACCGGCCATTGAGCGGCCTGCCCGCCGCGGGAGGCCTCGCTGGCCCGATGTCCCGCCACCCCGAGCCCCTCGGACTCGGGCACCCACGCCGTCGGAAGAGCGATGGCGGGGTCCGGATGCACCGTGTGGTTGCCGAAGAAGTTGAGGCCGCAGAACACCGGGGCCGGACCCCGGCGGTGCGGCAGGTAGAGCAACAGGTCGAGGCGGACGAGACCGTCGAACCGGCACCGCACCTGGCAGCGGGTCGCCATACCGCCCAGTGCCCCCGGATCCCGATCGAGCACCTCGTAGGTGACCGACGGCACCCCGCCGGGCGTCCGCCCGTAGACGCGGTCGGAGAACAGCGCCAGCAACTCGGGTCGGCGTACCCGCCACCAGTCGTCGGCCGACACGACGCCGCGGCCGTCGGCGCAGCGCAGCGGATCGGGCAGGTCGTACGGCGGGATCCTGAGCTCATCGGTGGTCACGACCGTCATCGTGCCTGATGGCTGCCGGAGTCGTGTCGGAGGAAGTCGCCCCCCGCACGCGTCCAGTCGCTGGATAGATGCAGCACGAGGACGCCGACGGCGACGCTGACGAGGATGGTGAAGACCAGAACACCCAGCCTGCCGGGCGCTCCGGCGACCGCAGGATGCGGCCGGGTAGCGACGGTGAGCTGGAGTGCGGGCACGGTGCGTACGAGGACGTGAAGTCCGGTCGCGGCGAGCCACACGATGAACGCCCCCTGGTGCAGGGTGAGGGCGTCGACGCGGAAACCGGCGACCGTGACGATCGGCGTGAACGTCGCCCGGCCCAGCGCGATCAGAGCCAGGCCGGTGCCGAGCACGGCGACGCCGGACAGCACCACGAGGGGACCGAGGATGCGCAGCAGCAGGGGAGGCGGACCGGCCTGACGATAGGCGGCCGAACCGGAGTAGTAGCGGGCGATCCGCCATCCCGTGGTGATGGTCTTGAGAGCCATCAACGGGATCAGGACGGCGCCGATCAGCAGGTGCACGGTGATCAGCCCGCGGACCGAGAGCAGCGTGACGCACTCGACCAGCGAGAAGGCCAGGAGAAGCAGGCCGGTCCAGGCGGTGAGGCGGGCGTTGCCTGCCGGTCCGCCGGTGTGGACGGCGCCGGGGTCGTCGCGGTGACGTGCGCCGATGGCCGTGGCGAAGGTGTCTTTCAGGGCGGCGCCGAAGTCCCGCACACCGGTCAAGGTAAACCTTGACCGAAGTTGTCGGTGGTAGGAGCGATACTTCGGCCGTGCCTGCTGAACGATGCTCGGTCTACGAGCTGCGCCAATACACGCTGCGGCCGGGGAGCCGGGATGCTTTCGTCGAGCTCTTCGACCGGGAGCTCGTCGGGCCCCAGGAAGAGGTCGGAATGCGGGTCGTGGGCCACTTCCGCGATCTGGACCGTCCGGACGTCTTCGTCTGGATCCGTGGGTTCGCGGACATGACCACCCGGCTGGACGGTCTGACGGCCTTCTACGACGGCCCGGTGTGGGCGGCACATCGGGGAGTCGCCAACCCGATGATGCTCGACTCGGACGACGTCCTGCTCTTGCGTCCGGTCGGCGAGGGGCGGCCGTTCGGCGGCGGCGCACCGAGGCCTCCCCTGGGCAACGTCGAGGAGGCGGACCCGCTCGTCGCCGTGACCATCTACCCGCTCGGCCCCAACGGCGCCGAGCAGTTCGAGGACTTCTACGGTCGCGTCCTCAAACCGGTGCTCGACCACACGGGAGGCAGTCCGGTGGCCGCCCTGGCCACCAATGACGCCACCAACACCTTCCCCCGCCTGCCGGTCCGCGAGGACGAACGCGTGTTCGTCATTGTCACGCGCTTCCCCAACCGGGCCGGCCATGCCGCACATCTGCGCGAGTTGGCGGCCGACGGGACGTGGCAGCGCCTGCTGCCGAGGTTGCGCGGACTCACCAGCGGACCGGCGCAGAGCCTGCGGCTCCGGCCCGCGCCGCGGTCGGCACTCCGATGAGCCGAGGATGATCGTGTCATGACCGATGAGTCCTGCGACTGACCCTCGGCCTACGCAAGCCCGGCGACCGCCGGATCGTGGTGCACGAGCACCATTCCTTCCCGGACGCGTCCAACCCGCCCGAGGACGCGCCGGGGCGGCACGACGGCTAGGTAGGGCGGGTGGTCAGCGCAGCGGTGTGCCGTCCGGAACGGGATGGTCGAAGCCGGCGAGGACGACCCGGCCGTCCTTGTCCAGCCCGCCGACGACGAGCACCTCGGACTTCACGCCGGCGATCCGCTTCGGCTCGAAGTTGCAGACACACAGCACCTGGGTTCCGACAAGCTCGTCAACGCTGTAGTGGTCGGTGATCTGTGCGCTCGACGTCCGCGACCCCAGCGGGCCCAGGTTGATGGTCAGGACATACGCCGGCTTGCGCGCCTTGGCGTTGGGGTGTGCCGCCGTGACCGTGCCGATGCGCAGTTCGACGCGGGTGAAGTCCTCGAAGGCGATGGTCTCGGTGCTCACCTTCGGAGGCTACCGGTGGCATCCACTCGTGCACATCGCTGTCCCCGTGCTCCGCTCAGCGAAGCAAGGGGACAGGGGTGCGGGCAAGGACCACGTCGCCGAGAGCTAGGCGGCTCGCGAGGCCGCCGGCGCACCGACCGGATCGGCGGCGCCGATCCCGCGCTCGCTCTCGATCTCTTCCAGCGACTTGCCGCAGGTGTCCGGCATCCAGAAGTAGCCGGCGACGCCACTGATGGCGAGGAAGAGTGCGAGCAGGGCGGCGACCGGCCGGATCCCGGCCGAGGCGAGGGTCGGGACGAAGAAGCTCCAGGCTCCGAGGCACAGCCGGGCCGTCCCGAAGGAGATTCCCTGTGCGGTTCCCCGCAGCATCGTCGGGAACAGCTCCTGGCTCACCACCTTGTAGAAGGCCTCACCGGCGAGTGCCCCGCCGACCCCGAAGAGGAAGATGTTGGCGAAGATCACCGGCATGCTGAAGGGCAGCACCAGATACGCCAGCCACGCAGCCACCTGCATGACCGCCCCGATCCCCCACAACCGGCGACGGGTCCCGTGCGTCCGGTCGTTCAGCGGCATGAAGATGAAGATCGTCGCAAGCACCCCGATGACGAAGCCCGCGCAGGAGAGCGCGACGCTGGCCGCCTGGCTGCCGGCGTGCAGTGTGGTGATGATGTAGGGCGTGAAGATGCCGCTCGTGCCGGCGGCGATGTTCCAGAAGACGTAGATGATCGCCGTCCAGACCAACGCCTTCCGATTGGGCCCGCTGAACAACTGCCCCAGCTTGCTGACCGACGACGCGCTCTTCGGCGCCGGCACCGACTCCGGCCGCGATCCGGGCGCAGAAGGGTCGGCCGTGTCGGCCGCGCCACTGGCGGCGGCCCACCGCGCCGACTCCACCATGCCCCGGCGCAGCAGGTAGGTCACGATCGCGACGGCGAACAGCATCAGGAAGAGGATCCGGCCGCCCCACGTGCCGAACGGTGTCGTGGCCAGCGCGAGCAGCAGGACGACGATCGGCCCGCTGTTCCAGGCGACCTGGGAAAACCCGAGCAGCTTGCCGCGCGCGCGGTCCGGCGAGAACTCACCCACGAGGGCCAGCGACGTCGGCACGTCGGCACCTACGGCAATTCCGACGATGATCGTGCCGATCAGGAGCATCGGAATGTTGACCGAGCAGGCGATCAGCAGAACACCGAACGCGTAGACCATCAGGTCGTACTGGTAGATGAGCTTGCGGCCCAGCAGGTCGCCGAGCCGGCCACCGATCAGGGCGCCGACGGCGCAGCCGATCGCGTTGGGGCCGATGGCGGCGATCGTGCCGACCAACGACGTGCTCAGGCCCAGATAGGACTTCCACAACGCGAGACTGGCGCCGAGGGCCACGATCGATCCGGCGTCGAGGAAGGACGCCATTCCGGCGAGGACGGACCAGCGCCATTGTTGCCTGGTGACCTCGTGGCCGTGTTGATCGACGTCCACACCTGCATCGCTCTGCGCACTCACGTTTTTCTCCCGTCTACATCGCCTCGACAAGCGGTGGGCGGCGGCCGCAAGTGCGGCCCGGGCCGGGACATACCGTGCTGTCCTGAAACAGTTCAGCGGCGAACCCTAGGAGTGGCCGTCGGTGGTCGTCAAGACGTCAGTGCCCGAAAACCTGAGGAAAACCCGCCACGGAGCGGGGTTTCCGGCCGAACCGGTTACACACTGCGATCGTGTGGAGCCACGCACGGACAGTTGCGGTAGCCGGTCGATTTGAATCCGTTCAACGCACGCGGTGAGCTAATCGACTGCCATCTCGACCCAGTCCAGATGGCCGTCCACGGTCGCGATCACCCTGCTGCCGCCGTCCGGTGTGGCGAGCAGAAGCGGCCCCCCCGGGTCGGTGGTGCTGACCCGAAGATCGGAAGCACTCTCGATCGACAGCCGCCACATCGGTCCGGTCCGTCCGCAGGAGGCGATCGCCTCGTCGAAGGCGTCCAGCCGATCGGCCGGGACGTGCAGGCGGGTCGCGAAATGGAAGACGACGCGTGGTTCACCGTCGGGAATGAGGTCCGCGAGGTGCGGAAGGACGTCCACAACGTCGCCGGCGCGGATCTGCGGTGGATCGGCGGCGGCCAGGTCGAGCGCGGCCGCCAGGAGCGCACGTTGCCGGTGATTCTCCGGCCAGACCAGGGCCTCCAACCATGCCCGGGCGGCCGGGTCGAGCAGATCGATCGGGTTGAGGTCGACGCCGAGAGTGGTGGCGATATCGGGGAGCGCGTCGAGATCGGGGACCGGCCTCGTGCCTCGGGTGTCCGCGATGATCTGCACCGGGCTGGCCGAATCGCCGAATCGGCGCCCGTCGACCCGGTACCCGTACCGGTCGAATCGTAGGTTGAGGCCGGCGCTCGCCCCGACCTCGATGAGATGGAGCGGACCGGTGACGTCCGGCGCGATCGTGCTGAGACCGATCCGCAGCCCGAGAGAGCGCCGCACGTCGTTGGTCTGCACCAGATGGGTACTGATCACCTCGACCAGCTCCGCCTCATGCAGCGCACAGAACGACCGGAGTGCCGGACCGGCCTCGTCCGATGACGACGCGGCGGCACCGACGACGGAGGGGAAGAACCCGGAGAGCGGGTGGTCGGCGCCGGCCAACAGGAGCAGGTGGACCGCCCCGAAGAACAGGAACGTCGGATACTGACCGGCCCGCCCGTGCGACGCGAGGTCCAGCAACCGGTCGTCGTCGGCAACCGTCCGGCTGAGTGCGCGATAGAGCGGCGACGAGGTGAACTCCCGCGGATGCTGGAAGGCTCGCCGTACGGCCTCCCGGTCCATCACGGCGCGAGCCTAGCCACCCGCGACCGGCGGTCCACCCACTCGGGGTGCGGACACCCGACCGCTACGGCGTGAGATCCATCGACGCCGCACCGCGTGCGTCGAAGGGCACCGAGGTGTGCTCGTGGGCGACCGTCCACCTGCCGTCGACCTTACGAAGGCCGAGTGTCGTTCGGAGCCACATGCCGACCGGGTGGCCGCTGGTCATCGTGCCGCTGACCCGGTTGAGGTATCGGCACCAGGCGACGTCGCCGGTGGCCGCGACCTCGAGATCGCGGACCTCGAGGCCGATGGGGCCTTCGTAGCCGGCGAACCACTCGTGGGCCTGCGCCGATTCGGCACCGACTCCGATCTGCTGCAGCGGACCCATGGCATCGAAGAGGACGGCATCCTTCGCGGTGTGCGAGGTGAGCGCCGTGGGGTATTTGGCGTGGACCGCCGCGATGCGCTTCTTGATCAGGTCGCGGATCTGGTCCTCATCCGTCGTGGTGCCGTCATGGGTGCTCATCGCGAACCCCTCTCGTCGGTGCGGCGCTGCACCTCGTGGATGCGACCGACAGCCTCGAGGACCTGCAGATACTGGACGTTCTCCGTGGCTAGCAGACGGTCAGTCGGGCGTCGACCGCGGCGCCCATCGGCGTGTCACAGAGGTCGAGATGCAGCCCGTGGCCGGCGGCGTAGTCCCGCGCGACGTCGACCTCGTCGGGGGTGAGTCGCCGCCACAGCAACACCGTCGGTCGGCCGACCACGTCGACCTCGACCAGGGTGTGGCCGCGAACCGCGGCGCATTCGGGCGACCGGCAGTGCTCGACGCCTCGGGTCAGGCCGTGGGCGCACGCGATCGGCGTGGCGTGACGGTGCGACGGTGTCGCCGTACGGGAAAGCTGTGTGGACATGATGCCTCCGGCTTGGTGTGCGCAAAGCAGGCTGCCGAAGGCGAAGTGCGGGCGATGCGTCATCCGGCCGAGCCGGGATTTCATCGCGCGTGATCGAGCGAGCAAACAGACCGTCAGCCTGATGTGATGGCCCCCATCGACGGTCGTCTTCGGAGTCTTGACGTCGGTTCGAGTTGCCCCCGGATCCCCCATTCGTGGTACCCCCATGCACCACGGAATCACTGATTGTCACAGAGTCCGGCCGCCGGAGGTGGCAGGTCGGCGAATTTACTACAGAGACGGGTCGCGCCGTTACGTAGAGTGCCCGTTGGCTCGTCGGCTACGACCCGTAGGTGGCCTGGGTGACGGCGAAGACGTCACGATGCCCCCTCGTCTCCTGCAGCGACCACAGCTCGTCGGGGTTCGTGTCGTCCTCCCAGTAGCTGATGCTCTCACCGGCACTGACCCAGGTGGGAGCGGTTGCCCCGGTGGTCGGCGTCCAGTAGTAGAGCTGCTTGGCGCCGGACGAGTTGAACCACCAGCGCCCGTTGTGTGACGCGACTCCGTTGATCTTGTACCAAGGCAGCTGCAGTGCCTGCGATGCGGTCGTCGTCGCGGCGAACGTGGTGGCGCCGGCTTCGAACGGAAAACGGATCGCGCGTCCGGCCCGGTTCGGGTAGGACGTGCAGCCGGATGAGCACGTGTACTCGCCCATCACGAAGGATCCGCTGACCCGATCCAGCGAGATCGGTCGACCAGGCCAGGGGCGTGCCGGAGGTGGTGTTCGACGTGATCGTGCCGACCTGCGGCAGGACGTACGAGTATCATGTGCGTAGTAGGACCCATCGGACTGCCGACCGATCTGGTCCGAGGCTCCACCGGCGTCCATGGTCTGAGGATCTTCTGCATGTTGAACACCCGCATGCCGTGGGACGGTATCGGCGAGGTACAGGTAGTCGCCGTACCAGGAGACGCCGCCGGCATGGCCGGTGATGTCGGTGAAGTTCGGCTCGGCCGCGGTGCCCGTCGGCTCGACCAGCAGGATCTTCTTGTACTTGTTCGGGTACGTCGCATCCCAGTCGACGAGCGTGATCCGGTTGCGGGTCTGGGCGCCGCCGCAGCCGTCCGTGGTATACCAGCTGACCAGGATGAGCTGGTGCCCGTCGTAGTTGCCGCTGTCGGCGGTTCCGACTGCGTCCCGACTGCTGGTGATGCCCTGCGGATAGTTGGTGCAGTCGTCGTTGTCGGGTGAATCAAACCCGAATCCACCCTGGTAGCCGGCGATCCCCAGCGAGTCGGTGATCGCCGTTCGGTCGTGGTTGGCATGGTCCATCACCGTGTGTACGGCGGCAGTGCCGAGCGTCGAGACGAGCGCGTCGTCCACCGTATCGAACCGGTGATAGTCGGCCGAGAGGGTGTATTGGCCGGCGGGCAGGGAGGTCGGCCCGCTCGCGGCGGACGCCGAGGTCGTCGTGAGTGTCGCCGTACCGAGCGCTACGACACCGGCCGCGACAGCCGCGAGGATCCTTCGGTTGATTGGCAAGACAGCCCCCATCACAGTCCCAAATTGTCGCCAAGCACCGTAGCGCGTGCCGGGCGCGCTGCTGTAGCGGGATTTACGTGACCCGCACGGCGACCCCGACAGTCACCCGGTCGATCAGGTGTCGGTGTCGGCGGTGCGGGTGAGCGCGACGAGCTGGCGCAGGCAGTGGTCGCGCAGCGGAGCGGGGAAGTCGGCGGCGAGCCGGTTGTAGACGACCCGTCCCTCCTTGCGCGTGACGACGAGACCCGCGGTGCGCAGCAGCCGCAGCGCGTACGAGACCGCGTCCTCACTCACCCCGAGCGCCAGCGCCAGGTCTCCGACGCACAACTCCTCCACGACGTCGAGCGCGTAGATCAGGCGGATCCGCACCGGGTCGGCCATCAGACTCAGCAGGCTCGTCAGCCGGGCGGCGTCTTCCGCGGTCGGGAGCCGGTCCTGAGCGTGGGCCACCCGCACCGGGTCGATGGGGTGGTCGTGATCAGTGAGGACATGACGCCCTCGTGCTTGGGCCGGAACCTCCGGTGGTTGCGCTCAAGAAGGCATCGCGGCAGCCGTCGCAGCAGAACCAGAAGCGCTCGCCGCCGCGCTCGGCCGTGGCACCCGCGTTGGCCTTCTCCACCTGCATGCCGCAGGTCGGGTCCTTCGCGTACGGGCTCGCCGCGTCGAGGGTCTCGGGTGCGATAAAGCCAGTAGATGACGGCGAAACCGACGAGCGCGATCAGGTTCAGGATGGTCGTGTAGTTCCACTCGAAGCCGGTGCGCGCGACGACCTCCGGCCGGGCGGGCTCGGCGATGTGGACGCCTTGAACAGGTACTCGACCGCCAGCCCGCCGACGCTCATGACCGCCCAGATGACGCGCCAGCAGGCGCAGCGTGATCCGGCCGCCGAAGTACTTGCGGTAGATCCCCAGCAACGGCAGCGTGATCAGGTCAGCGAAGACGAAGCTGACGACCCCGCCGAAGCTGCTGCCGCCATGCCAAAGAGCCGCCGCCAGCGGCACATTTCCGATGCTGCAGACGAAGCTGATGATGGCCAGGAACGGCCCGAGGACGACGTTCTGCAGGCTGGACCAGAACCCGTGGCCGGTGATGAAAAGCGACTGCCAGAAACTTCCCGGCACCAGCGCCGACAGGAACCCGGCGACGAGGAAGCCGATGACCAGTTCGCTTGAGCATGCCCAGGTCGCTGATCGTGTAGCCGGAGGCGTCCGACCAGCCGCGGCCGCGAACGCAGCCGCAGCCGTAGCGGCTCGGATTGCCTTTGTTCATCGGCGTTTCGGAGTCCGCGTCGAGCCGCGCCCGCGCCGCCTCGACCCAGCGTTCGGGAATGACCCGCGGCAGCACCAGCCCGAGCAGGGCGATCATGATCGCGCCGCCGACGAACTCCGCCAGCGCGAACTGCCAGCCGATCAGCAGCCACAGCACGATGCCCAGCTCGACGACCAGGTTGGTGCTGGCGACCATGAAGACGATCGACGACGTGAAGTCGGCGCCCCGCGCGAAGAGGCTCTTCGCCAGCGCCGACGAGGCGTAGGAACACGACGAGCTGACCACCCCGAAGAACGACGCCTTGGCCAGCGTCGCCGGCCGGTGGTCACCGAGCGCGCGCCGCATCTCCCGCGCGTGACGCGAACGCCTGCACCGCACCGGAAAGCGCGAACCCGAGGACGAGCGCCCAGAGCGTCTCCCAGAACATGAAGAACGCCTCATCGAGCCCATGCCAGACACCCACGAAGATGCTCACCGACACTCCCGCCCTCTCTCCAAGTACACATCCGTACGGGTCTACGGATATCGCTGCTCTGTTCTACGCCGCGCCGCAACAGACCGCAAGTCCGGACAGACGTACGGATAACAAGCGCGCGGGCTACCCCTCGTCCCGGCCCCTGCCCCGCGTTTGGCTTGAACGTCACGTTCAAGCCTTCTAGCGGCATGAACGTCACGTTCAAGCCAAACGGTGGGACGTGTCGATCGGCGCAGACCTCGCTCGTCGAAGGAATGATCGGGCCAACCGGGCTCCAGACGATCGGACGCGATGTGACCAAATATCTGATCCTCATCTACGGGGACGAGCAGCGGTGGGCGAGCCAGTCGGAGGAGTGGGATCGCGAGAACGCCGCACGGCATGCGGACTTCGCGGCCGAGGCCGGGACGGCGCTGGTCGGGGGCGCCGAGTTGGAGCCGAGCCGATCGGCGAAGAGCGTGCGGGCCGACTCCGCCGGGCGTCCGATCGCGACCGACGGGCCGTTCGTCGAGACCAAGGAGGGGATCGGGGGTACTACCTGATCGAGGCGTCCGACTTCGACGAGGCGGTCCGGCTCGCCGGGCTGGTGCCCGAGGCCACCGCGCCGTTCAGCGGGGTCGAGGTCCGGGCCCTGCGGCACTAGCCGGCCGGCATCCGGACCGAGGTTCGCCGCACGCAAACAGGCCCCCCTCGTTTGGCTTGAACGTCACGTTCATGCCGCTAGAAGGCTTGAACGTGACGTTCAAGCCAAACGGTCAGGTCCGCCTTCGCGGCTGCGCGGGCGTACGCCGGTGCTGTCGTGGCGTGGATCCGACGACCTGCCGGAACACCCGGGCGAAATGCTGACCGGAGCTGAAGCCGACGTCGATCGCGATGGCGGTCACCGGCATGTCGCTGCATTCGAGGAGCCGCCGGGCGTTCTCCACCCGGCGCTCGGTGAGGTAGCGGTGCGGCGACATCCCGATCTGGGTGGTGAACAGCGCGGCGAGGTAGGTCGGGGCGAGCCCGACGTCGGTGGCGAGTTCGTGCAGCGTCCAACGGTGGCCGCAGTCGCGGTCGATGAGTTCTTTGACCCGCAGTACGGCGGGATGGATGTTCTGCAGCGGAACCGGCGCCGACGGCAGGAGGAGACGGGTCACCTCGAGGACCAGCCGGTCCACGGCGAGCTCGAGCCCCTGGCCGGCCAGGCCGAGTCGGGCGGTCAGCTCCCGGGTCAGGTCGGCGAACGGCCCGCTGACCGTGTGTGCCTGACGACGGTGGACGACCGGCGGTGACTCCTTCCACAGCGAGGCCAGCGACGGGTGGCGGCCGAGCACGCGCTGCACGTCGATCGCGGCGAAGTAGAAGTGGTGGTTGGCGGCCGGCCGGTCGACCATCTGGTGCATCACCCGCGGGGCGACGGCGAAGAGGTTTCCCGGCTGGAGCGAGAGCACCTCGTCGCCGGCCCGCCAGCGGCTGAGCCCGTGCATCTGCAGGTAGATCTCCCAGACCGGGTGGCTGTGGCGGGTGACCAGATACCGACCCGGGGCCCACTGCTCACCGGCGTGGACGAGGCCGCTCGCAGCATCGTCGACCTCGGCGAGGAATCCGGCCCGCAGACCGGACGGACGTCGCAGCTCGACCACCTTGTGATCGTGTACGAAGTCCTGCACATCATGCAAGCCGGAGCCGGTCACCTCGTCCTATCGTCTCGGCTCATGGACGCGACCCTGAGCGCTCTGCTGCCGACCGACGAGGACATCGCGTCCTACCAGGAGCACGGCTTCTGGATCTCCCCGGTGATCATCCCGCCGGACGTCCTCGACGCCGCGGAGCGCGGTATGGCCCGCTTCTACGCCGGCGACCTCGACCGCGAACTCCCGGTCCGCGGGTGGACGCCCGAGGACGGCAACGTGCTGCGGAAGAACGACTACTCGTCCCTGCGGGTGAGTGAGCTGGCCGAGCTGGTGAGCTTCCCGTCGATCGGGGCGACGGCCGCGCTGCTGTCCGGCGCCGAGTCGATCAGGTTGTGGCACGACCAACTGCTCTACAAGCCCGCCGATGCGGGAGACGCTCCCACGAAGGTGGGGTGGCACACCGACCGGCAGTACTGGCAGACCTGTTCCTCGGAGCGGATGCTCACCGCCTGGGTGGGCTTCCACGACGTCGACGAGAGCAACGGTGCCGTCTCCTTTCTCGAGGGCAGCCACCGCTGGGACGTCACCGGCCTCAACTTCTTCTCCCAGGACCTCGACGGCCTGCAGGCCGAGGTCCGGCGCCAGGGTTTCCCGTTGACGCCCCGACCGTCCCGGATGCGGCGGGGCCAGGTGAGTTTCCACAACTGCCGGACCGTCCACGGCAGCGGTCCCAACAACGGCTCTGAGCCGCGCCGGTCGATGGCGATCCATCTCCAGCCCGGAGACAACCACTGGGTCGACCG
Organism: uncultured Actinomycetota bacterium; assembly: GCA_963828605.1. GTDB lineage: Bacteria > Actinomycetota > Actinomycetes > Mycobacteriales > QHCD01 > DASXJE01. Next base: position 295,830 of record CAWHER010000003.1, read on the forward strand.
CGACGCGCACCACCCCGACGACGATCTGGTCCGACATGTGGACGGCGTACCGGACTACACCGATCCGGCGATCTGCCCGCAGCTGTATCCCCGATGAGTCCGGCCGGTCTGCCGTGACCCACCATCGACAGCGTCCGGTTCGGCGCTTCCCGCGGCTATGTGAAGGGGTTTTTCGCCGTGAATGATAGGTCTGCCGTGTCCCGGCGGTCGTTCCTGTACGGCTCAGCGCTGGCGGCTGGGTCGGTGGTCCTCGCAGCGTGCTCGAGCGGCGGCGCCAAGCCCAAGTCGGGAGGTGGCGGGAACAGCGGGCTGCGGTCGGGTGGCTCCGCCGCGAAGGTCGGCTCGGCGCGACAGCCGCTCGCGGCACCGGCGACCTTCCGTGAGTCGCCGGCGTTGAAGGGCAAGGGCCTGCCGCCGGTCAAGGACCGGCTTCCGGAGAACCCCTACGTCGTCCCCCACAACTGGGTGGAGCGGGGCACCTACGGCGGTGTGCTCAACACGACCGTCTTCGGCACGACCGGCATGGCGAATGCGAGCGGGGTCCACAACTTCTACTACGGCTTCTCGCCGACCCGCTGGCTGAACGACGGCAGCGACATCGGCCCGGGTACCGCCGAGAAGTGGACGAGCAACGCCGACGCGACCGAGTGGACGATCTACTTCCGCAAGGGACTGAAGTGGTCGGACGGCGAACCGTTCACGGTCGATGACGTGCTGTTCTGGTACTACGACATCGCGGTTCCCGGCCACGACGCCCAGACGGTGCCGCCGGACTGCCAGTCGGCCAAGGGCACGCCCTGCGTCATGAAGAAGGTCGACGACTCGACGCTGAGGATCACCTACGATGCGCCGCAGCCGCTGGTGCCCGAATACCTGGCGGCGTGGTCGAAGGGCAACATCGGCCAGAACGGGCCCATCTGGGTCATGCCCAAGCACTACCTCAAGCAGTTCCACCCCAAGTACAACAAGAAGGTCCCCAAGGACTGGGACTCCGCCGGTCGCTTGTGGGAGCAGAAGGCGAACTGGACGAGCAACCCGGACTGCCCGGTGTTGACCGGCTATAAGTGCAAGAGCTTCGACGACAACAGCGGGGTCGTGCTCGAGCGCAATCCGTACTACTACGTCGTGACGAAGGACGGCGACCAACTGCCCTACATCGACGAGTGGCGGATCAACATCACCCAGAACGCCCAGTCGATCAAGCTGCAGATCCAGCAGGGCAAGCTGGACTTCTGCGAGGGCACCACGGCCCAGATCGACCTGTCCGACGTCTCGACGCTCTCCCAGACCAAGGACAAGGGCAACTACACGATCCTGCTCTGGGACAGCGGCGACGGCACGGGCTCGATGTTCTTCCTCAACTACGACTACATCGCCGTGGACAAGAAGTACGGCACCTTGTTCCGGGACAAGCGGTTCCGGCAGGCCATCTCCCATGCGTTCGACCGGCCGACCGCCCAGAAGGCGCTCTACTTCGAGGCCGGCGAGCAGACCACGGGGACGAGCGGTACGAAGATCAACGAGTTCAGTGACGGGCCGGACGGACCGAAGCTCTTCACGAAGTGGCGGGACTCCTACAAGGCGCACGACGTCGCCAAGGCCAAGTCGCTCCTCGCCGAGCTCGGATTGAAGGACACCAACGGCGACGGCTACGTCGAGTTCCCCGACGGGTCCAAGCTCACGATCGACATCCCCTACTCCGCCGACATCTCCGACACGGAGAGCGCCAAGGACGACCAGCTCGTCGCCGACGCCAAGAAGGCCGGGCTGCGGATGGTCCGCCGCCCGGTCCCGCCGCAGTCCTTCGCAGACCTGTGGAACGGCGGCACGCTCATGTCACACACCAACTGGTCGGTCGGGGACGGGGCGACGGTCCTCGTCTACCCGCAATGGCTGGTCCCGCTCGAGCCGAGCCGTTGGGCACCGCTCGAGGGATCCAACTACACGGTGCTCGGTACGCCCAAGGAGCATCAGGAGACGAACGTCCCGCCGCTCAAGCGGCAACCGCCGCGGATGCCGGCGGACAAGGGCGGGCCGGTGGAGGCGCTGACCGCCCTCTACAACAAGACCAAGTCCGAGCCGGATCAGATGGGACGCAACCAACTGGTCTGGAAGATGATCAAGGTCCACATCGACGAGGGCCCGTTCTTCATGGGCTCGGTCGCCAACTTCCCCCGGGTGAACATCCGCAGCAACGACCTGCAGAACGTGCCGGACCGGAACAGCCTCGCCCTGCACGGCCTCGACGGCCCGTGGGTGTTCCCGACGCCGGCGATGTACGACCCGGAGTGCTGGTACTGGAGCAACCCGACGCAACACCAGGCCTAGAACTCGCCGCCGGCGCCCGTCGGCCACTATGGTCCGCTTCGTGGTCGCTCTGGTCACCGTCGGCGGTTTCGCCGGAGCCGGAAAGTCGCTGGTCTCCCGGCGGCTTGCCCGGGAGTTCTCGTTGCCCATGCTGTGCTCCGACGCCCTGGGCGGGACGATCAGCCGCTCGGTCGGCGATCGCCTGTCGAGGAGCGACGCGTTCCGGGCCGCCTACGACGTGCTGTTCACCCTGGCCGAGCAGTTCGTCGGCGTCGGTTGCCCGGTGGTCATCGACATGAGCCTGGGCTGGGGTTTCCAGTGGCGGCAACTCGACGACATCGTCGCCCGGGTCCCGGGCACGACCTGTCTGCCGGTGATTCTCCGCTGCCCGAAACAGGTCTGCGCGGAGCGGATAGATCAACGCCACCGGGAGGATCCGGCCAACCACGCATCCGCGCGGGAGGTCCTTGCCTTCCCGCACCTCGTGGACGTCTGGGACCACCTGCAGGCGCTCGACCGACCCGATCTGTGCGTCGTCGACGCGGACCGGAACGCCGACAGCGTCTATTCCGACGTCCGTCGACACCTTGCCGAGGTACTAGTCGCCGGGTGACCTGGTGGACGGCTTCGGCAGCCGGCGCTGTGCCCAGCGCTTCACGTCCGGCCACGCGTTCGTGACCTGCTCGGAGGCGAACACGTCCCGGCCGTCGTCCGACGCGACCTCCACGGTGGCGGCGAGGTCCGGTGTCCGGCTCAGAAAGAGCGGATCGCGGGCGCGTACGGAGACCCGCACCACCAGGAAGGAGAGCGGCGGCTCCGGGACGAGACGTCCGCGGTGATCGGCGACCTGGTGGCCGACCGGAAACTTCCCGACCATGATGCCGACCGGCGCATAGAGGTTCTTCAGGGCCCAGTGCGGCCACGCCAGCTCTTCCCGGCCGGCACCGAGGACGGCGACGTTCTCGCACACCAGCGCACCACGGCTGCGCGTGGCCAGGGTCCGGACCTGCTCCGCGACCTGCACTCCGACGTGGAACACCGCCGCCTCGACCTCCGCCGCCGCGCCGATCGCTTCGTAGAGGGTCCACCCGGTCAGCCCGTGTGCCACGGACGGCGCGAGGTAGGGGCAGTGCGCGGACATCGCCTGCACATACTCGGTGAAGTCCACCGCCGTCGGGCTGGTGGTGCGGCTCTCGATGAGCCGGAGCGCTTCGTCGACCTGCACGGTGGTCATCCGGTGGACCGACCTGCCGGATCCGCTACGCCGGCCCCGGTGCGGGGGGCAACGGTCAGCATCGGCCGGTAGTAGCCCTTGGGGTGCGGCTCGCCGATCAGCTGGTCCTCGGCCTCCACCCAGGCGTGAGCGGCGAAGGGATGGGTCCGTACGCCGGTACACCAGGTCGGCCAGGAGCCGCGGGCCCGGCACAGCAGCACGGTGGCGATGGAACGCAGCAGGCAGTTCTGCCCCGCACAGCGAAGGCTCACCGACACGATCTGATCGCGGGCGGTCGACGCCTGCCGGGTCGTCGCCGGCGCCGCGCCGCGAGAGGCGAATTCGAGGGCGATGCGCAGCCGGGCCGGTGTGAGGCGGGCCAGCGGGCGTGCAGCAACGACGGCCAGGAGTGGCAGGACCCGGCGACGCAAGGGGATCCGGCGTCGTTCGGCCAGTGCCATGGACACGCTCACGAGGCCACCGTCAGCTCAGCCGTCCGCAGGTGCTCGATCACGGCGCTGACGTCCTGTGCGGCGCGGGTCGGATCGATGCCGTAGTCGGCGGCGAGGCCGGCCGCGATGCCGTCGGGGGAATCGCCGTCCAACAGGCGGCGCAGCACCCGGCTGCCGGTCGTGTTGAGTTGCCAGTAGCGGCCGGTGCGCTGGTGCAGCAGCACAGTGCCGTCGTCGGTGTCGGTGACGGATACGTCGCGGTGGAGCCGCATGCGGGTCAGGCCTCCAGAGGGGCGGCGGAGAGGTCGTGGAGTCGGACGGTGGCACCGGCGGTAGCGGCGCGCAGCCAGGTTTCACAGCCGAGCAGGTTCTCCAGCGCCTGCACCGTCGTGTTGTCAGGTCGGGGCAGAGCCAGGTGCGCACGAAGGGCATCGGGATCGATCAGGCCGCGGGCCGCCAGTTCGGAGTCGGCGAACAGCGCCAGGATGGCGGGGAGATTGCGTCGCATCCCTCTCCTGATGTCCTCGCCGAACTCGCCCTTCGTGGACCGCGCCCGCAACTCGTCCGGCACGACGTCGTGCATGGCGTCGGCCAGCAGCGGCTTGTACCGCCACGGACCGCCGCGTTCGTGCGCGGGGACCCGCAGGACGGCGTCGATGACGGTGTCGTCGAGGAACGGCATGTCGAGTTCCACGCCGGACTCGGCGTAGAGCTGCGCCAACAGCCGGTAGCTCGCGGTGTTCGAGCGAACCAGCAGCAGCAGGGTGTGCGCGCCGAGATCGTCGGCCAACGGCTGTGCGTGCTCAGCGGTGTGGCGCAGCGCCTCCCGGGCCAGCTCGACGCCCTTGCGGGTCATCCAGGGTGCGGCGCGCAGGGATCCGAACCCCCAGCCGAGCGTCGGCCGCCGTCGTGGTGGAGCGGGGTCGGTCAGCCGACCGGCTTCAGTCTGCCACCACGACGCGAAGGACTCCGCGCTCGAGAGCTCGGTGATCGTGTCCGCGAGCGGCCAGCGCCGGAGGGCGCAGAACGCCCGCACGTGCTTGAGCGCGGTCACCGGATGCCGCCGCATCAACTGATGGAGATACGCCGGTAGGGGGGAGAACAGTTCGTCTCCGCCGTGTCCGGCCAGGTGCCGGCGCGAACCATGGTCGGCCAGCAGTCGCGCGTTGTGGCGCATCCGGGCCACCGCGCGGGTCAGTGAGACGGGCTCCTCGGTGCTCACCGAGGAGGACGCGGGGTCGGCGAAGATGTCCGGGAGTTCGTGCTGGGGGACGACCAGGTGCTCGGCACGATCGAGCATCGTCATCGCGCGCACGGCGTACGTCGCGTCGTCGTTGCCCGCTTCGGCTTCTCCCCAGCGGAAGGTCAGTAACGTCGGAGTGCCCCGTGCCGCCAGGAAGCACAGGGACGTCGAGTCCAGCCCGCCGGACAGGTCGGCGCTCAACCGGCCCGCGTGCGGCGGCCGACGATCCATGACGGCTGTCAGGGTGTCCCGCACCTGCGTCGCACCCTGTCGCAGCGGCCGGTCCTGGGCGGGCGGGTGCCACCACGACACCTCCCGCGCCGGGTCGCCGTCCCACATCAGAAAGCTGTCCGGAGCGAGCGTGCTCACCCCTGCCCACGCGCTGTGTGCGTTGGCCGGATAGGGCACCTGCAGGCCGCAGGCCACGCGGAGGGCGAGGGTCCGCTCGTCCACGTCGGCTCCGGTCATCGCCGCGAGCACGTCGGACCGGTCGGCGGCGACGGTAACCCCGTTCACCCGGGTGTGGAACATGCGACGCAGTCCGGAGACGCTCCCCTGCAACCTGACCCGCCCGTCCACCGATGCCACGACGTAGCAGGATCCGAGCAGCGAGGTCACGATCCGGTCCACGTCGGCCAGTCGGGTGATCTGGGTGGCGAGCCGTTCCAGCCGGGCGGTGGTGATGGGCGATTGCCCCACCACGGCCAGCCGGGTCCGGCCCGCCGAGGCGGTGATCACCTGGTCCGATGACAGCGCACCGACGATCCACGGTCGCCCGGACGGATGCGGCCACATCCGCGCGTTCGCGATCGGAACAGCCGGGCGGATCTGCGCAGCCGCTGCCGTGTCCGGCAGGACGACGAACCCGGCGCTCATCTTCGCGACCCCCGCATGCGTCCGCGGTCCTCCATCCCTCGTGCGCGCAACGAAAGGGAACCGGGCCCGCGTGGCAGGCCCGGTTCCCGCGTCAGGTGATCCTGGCGATCGACTTACCAGTAGTAGTTGAAGAACCAGTCGGGCGACGTACCGTGCCAGTCGCCGAGCGTGTCCTCATTGAACTCGCCGACCTCGATGAGCATCGGCGGAACGTACTCGACGGCCTGGTCGGTGCAGTCCTGCACCGCACCCTCGCGCTCGTTCAACGCAACCTCCTATCCCGTAACGGAAGCGGACTTAACGGTCGAATCGTAATCGATCATGGTCGCGACTCCAACCGAATTAGGCCCGACCGATGTGACCCTGGTCGCATCGGTCGGACCGACGTGCGGCCTCGACATACCGGCGGCGGACCTGGCTCAGCCGGCAGGCCGGCATCGCCACCAGCATCATCTCGACGCCTGCCGGCCTCGACCGCTTCGTCGTCGCGCCGTCCGGGGTCGGATTCTCCGGCCCGATCTACTGGCACGGATGTTCCAGGTCCCCGACGTCCCCTATTTCTCGGGAAGCGATTGCTCCAACGGCCGACGCGCGGTCGGCGCCGTCGCCGACATCGGTGCGTCCGGCGAAACCGCCTTCGCCCCGCCCCTCATCCGGGTGAGCCTCGCCGCCTTCGGGCCGCTCGCCCCGTAGCCGTGCCGACCGGTTGCGGTGAACGGGCCGATGGCCGGCACGGCCTGGATATCATCGACATGACGCCGATCGTGGTGGGGTGACGGGGTGGCCAAGTACGCGATCTTCTTCACGTTCAAAGGCGAAGCGCTCAGGGCGCTGATGGACAACCCGAGCGATCGGGAAGCTGTGGTACGCACGCTCTGCCAGAGTGCGGGCGGGTCCATGGAGGCCTACTACTGGATGTTCGGAGCTTGGGACGGGTTTGCTATCGCCGCCCTGCCGGACAGCAGTGCGGCGGCGGCCCTGAGCCTCGCGGTGAGCAGTTCGGGCGCCTTCAATCAGTTGGAGACGCACGAGTTGCTGGACTCCGAGGAGATCTCGGCGGCCCTGGGCGCGGCATCCCGCCTTGCCTACTCCCCTCCCGGCCAGTAGACCCGCCGGGCCGTCGCGCGCGACTAACCTGCGGACGTGCCCGACACCGACAACGGCCCGTGGCAGATCGTCGCGCAGTTGCGACAGTGGGCTGAAGCAACTCCCTGGTGCCAATGGGTGGAGCTTGCAGGCTCACTCGGCCGGGACGCCGGAGACGCGCGTTCCGACGTCGACGCCGGCATCGGAGTCGCCGCGGATCATCCCTTTGCGCAGGCCCGCGACGAGGCAATCGCTGCGGCTCGGTCCTTCGCCGTGGTCGCCGACGATCTCGTCCAACCGCTGAGCAGCGACCCGCCCGCCGATCACCTCGTCATCCAGTACGAGGACGGCAGGCAGCTCAGCCTTGTCGTCTCGCTCGGCCGGCTACGACCCGGCCTTCCGCCCGGATCGCAGGCGGCATTCGACCGCACCGGACAACTCGCCGAGCCGTGGCGCCCCGACTCACTCACCGCATCGCCGGACCAGCTCCGGGAGTGGGCATTTCTGGCGTGGTGGGCTCTGCTCGATGTCAGCAAGCACAGCGCACGACTGTCGCTGTGGAGAGCGTTGACCTCGCTTGACGAGGCGCGCGGTCTGACCTGGAAACTCCACGCGGCATCCCTTGGTGTCGACTATCCGGCGTTCGGCCCGGTCAGCGTCGAGAACGCCGGGAGACCCGCTCCGGGCGGGATCGAACACTCCATGCCCGCCCGGCCGGACCCGGGTCTGATCCTGGCCGCAGCCAAGGCTTTGGCCACCGTGCTGGGACCCCTCACCACCGACCTCGACGTCGAGCGGATCCGGCGGCTCGCCACCGCGCAGCTCGCCACTCCCCAGGAGAGCGTGGCCCACTAGCACACGGTGTCGGTGAGCCGATGCAGGATGGTCGGATGGATGGTGACGAGAGCGGGCCGAATGCGGTACTCGGCCGTCGTGAGGCATCGGATGCGGTCAGGGACCTGGGCTGGCGCTATGTCCTCGGGAGCCTGATCACGTCGGTGCGGGTGCCGTCGATGGCTGATGCCGCCGACGTCGGCGCCCGCGCGGTGGCGGCCTGCGGGGAGCATGCGGACACGCACCTGCGGACGGATCTGCGCAGCGGCCGCGTCGACCTGATCCTGCAGAGCGCGGCGGTCGGCGGGGTGACCCGGCAGGACGTCGTACTGGCGACCCGGGTGTCGGAGGCGCTGACCGCATGTGGTGGACGACCCGCCGCCGGGGCCGGCGACGGCCTGGTCCGGTCGGTGCAGCTGCTGGAGATCGCGATCGACGCGATCGACATCGCCGCCGTCCGGCCGTTCTGGAAGGCCGTCCTGGGCTACGCCGACGAGGCCGGCCGGACCGGCCCGGAGGACCCGCTCATCGATCCCGTGTGGCAGGGCCCGGCCCTCTGGTTCCAGCAGATGGACGCGTCCCGCCCGCAGCGCAACCGGATCCACCTCGACGTCTCCGTGCCGCACGACGAGGCCCTGCGCCGCGTCCGCGCCGCACTGGACGCGGGCGGATCCCTCGTCTCCGACGCCCATGCCCCCGCGTTCTGGGTGCTCGCGGACGCCGAGGGCAACGAGGTGTGCGTGACGACCTGGCAGGGTCGGGACAGCTGAGTCCGGTGGCGGGCACCCTCGCGCCACGTCCGACGGCGACCGCCGGTCGCTACGGGATCAGGCCCAGCTCCCTCCCCCGGGCGACGGCCTCGGTGCGGTTGGTCGCGCCGAGCTTGGCCAGAACATGGCTCACGTGCTTCTTCACGGTGTCGAGGGTGACGACGAGCTGCCGCGCGATGGCACGGTTTGCGTGCCCGGCCGCCAGCATCCCGAGCACCTCCAGCTCGCGGTCGGTCAGCGGCTCGACGAGCCCTGGCCCGGCGGTGGTTCCCCGGTCCGGAGGTCGCGCGGCGTTCTGCGCGTCGAACGATCGCAGCAACCGCACCAGGTAGTCGAGGGGGACCTGGCCGGCGGCCCGGTCGGTCCCGAGGGTGACCAGCCGCCCGATCAGGGCGGCCATGGCGGGGCCCTTGTCGGTGAAGATGCGGACGTAGCCCTGCGGGCAGGAGGCGGTGAGCGCCGCGGCCAGGGCTGCGAGCGCGGCCGGCTCGTCGCCGGTGGCCGCCAGCGCGATCGCCCGCAGGGCGTGCAGTTCGATGATGCTGCCGACACGGTTCTGGGCGACGGCCGCGGGGAGCATCCGGTCGAGGAGCCCGAGGGTCCGATCGGGCCGGCCCTGGCCGAGCAGCACCCAGGCAAGCACGAGGTGACCCATCTCGAGGGGATAGTCGACCTCGTCGTCGACACCCAGCCCGGCGTCCTCGGTCCACTGTGCTGCGGCGGCCACGTCGTCCCACGCGAGGAGCAGCCGCGCCCGCTGGGCCGGGACCGGGTTGAGCAGGCCGGGTGGGCCCGGCGAGAGCCGCTCGGCCTCACCGATCGCGTCGAGGGCGCCGGCCCGATCACCGGTGGCCTGCCGGATCCACGCCAACGTCACCAGACCCGCCGCCAGCGGCGGGGTGTGCACGAACTGCCGGGACACCGCGATGCCCTCCGTGACATAGGCCACCGCCGCGTCGAGGTCATTGCGCTGGTAGGCCACCTCGGCCAGACCCACGAATGCCGGGCCTGCTGCCGGCAGGGGCCGGCGACCGGCGACCGCCGTGAACTCCAGGGCCTGCAGGCAGGTCTGGGCCGATGCGTCGAGGCGGCCTTGGGCCCGCTGAATCCGGGCGAGGAGAGTAGTTCCCCCACGCCGTGGTGGTGATCTGGCCGGCCGCCCGCCAGCCGGTGATGCTGGACGCGAATGCCTGTTCGGCCTCCGCGAGCCGGCCACGCATCCACTCCGTCATTGCCAGGAAGCCCTGGACGGACGACCTGAGCATGTCCTCGCCGTCATCGACCTCGGCCATGGCCCGGGCGGTGTACTCCGCGGTGCCCTCGGGATCGCCGCGCAGTTGCGCCACATAGCTGCGCTGCAGCGCAATCACCGCGGCGACGTTGACCAGCAGGCTGCCGGCCCGGCCGGCGCTCGGCTCGAACGGCTCATCGATCACGTTGCCCGATGCGCGCTCGGCCGCGTCGATCAGCGGCTCCATCGTGTCGACGTCGCCGCGCATCGCCGCCATCTGCGCCTGTGCCAGCAGCAGCCGGGGACGGGATCTCACCAGGTCCTCGTCGAGTGCGGGCAGCCAGCTCCGGATCGTCGCCTCTTCGCCACGCAGGTTGAAGACGGTGTCGAAGTGCTCTTCGACCAGCCGGGCGGCCCAGGCCGTCTCGCCCGCCGCGAGGGTGTGGTGGATCGCGTCGTCGGCCAACCCGCGCTGCTCGTACCAGGTCGCCGCCGTGCGGTGCAGCCGCGGGACCCGACCGGGATCGTGCTCCAGGCGGGCCCGCAAGAGGTCGGCGAACAGGTGGTGGTAGCGCCACCAGCCGCGTACCTCATCCAGCGGCACCAGGAACAGCCCGGCCCGTTCCACCTCCTCCAGCAGCGCCTGGCTGCCGGTGCGGCCGGTGACCGCGTCGCACAACGGTCCGCTGAGCCGCTCCAGGACCGACGTCTCCAGAAGAAAGGTGCGCAACTGCTCGCTCTGGCGCTCCAGCACCTCCCCGGCCAGATAGTCGAGGATGTAGCGGTGGCTGCCGGTGAATGCGGCCACGAAGCCGGCAACGTCCGGCTGCCCGCGCAGCGACAGTGCGGCCAGCTGCAGCCCGGCCGCCCATCCTTCGGTGCGCGCCGCGAGTGCGGCCACGGCGTCGTCGGGCAGCGGACGGCCGGGCTCGGCCATCACCTGGCGCAACAGGGCCGCCGCCTCGTCCGCGGTGAACCGCAGCTCGGCAGCGCGCAACTCGGCGAGCTGTCCGCGTGCTCGGAGCCGCGCCAGAGCCAGTGGCGGGTCCGAGCGGCTGGCCAGCACCAGATGCAACCCCGGCGGGCGGTGCTCCAGCAGGAACTCCAGCGACGCGTGCACCGGCTGGGAACTGACGACGTGGTAGTCGTCGAGGACCAGGGTGATCTCGTCCGCACCCGGCTGGGCGGCCAACTCGTTGACCAGTGCCGCGACCAGACCGTCGTACGACATCGGCGCGGGCGGGCCGAGCATCGGGTTCAGCCGCTCGCCGACCCCGGGACGGACCCGGTCCAGCGCGGCCACCGCATGCCGCCAGAACCGCGCCGGGTCGTTGTCGCCGGCGTCCAGCGAAAGCCACGCCACCGGACCCCGGCCGGAGGCGACCCAGTCGGCCAGCAGAACCGTCTTTCCGTAGCCGGCGGGGGCGCAGACGAGCACCAGACCGCGCCCCTCGTCCAGCGGCCCGGCCAGCCGGGGCCGCGGCACCAGATCCGGACGCGTCCCGGGCACATGCAGCTTGGTGGCCAGCAGGAGATCACGCTCGGAGGCCGCAGCCTCGGCTGCGCCGACCACGGACGGCTCGGCCATCACGGTGCTCCTCCAGCGATCCTCGTCATCGCTGCTGGAAGGCACGATCGTAGTGCTTGGCCGATCCCGGCGGCACCTTGGTGCCCCGGTCGCCGGTCCCGAAGATTCCCCCTCCGATGGCACCTTCGGGTGACGCCCCGGCCCGGCGGTTTTCGTAGCGTGCAGGAGACGAACACGCGCCGACAGGAGGACGAGGAATGACAGCCCCCGAGCTCGAGAGGGCACTGAAGATGCGACACCCGGGCGGACGGGCGTGAGCGATTCGCAATCGCCGACGCACTACGAGATTCGCATCGACGGGGTCCTGGGCGAGAGCTGGGCGACCTGGTTCGCCGGCCTCCATCTCGAGAGCGAGGGAACGGAGACCGTCATCTCCGGGCTGCTCCCCGATCAGCCGGCGCTGCACGGGGTGTTGGCCAAGGTTCGCGACCTCGGGATGTGCCTGATCTCCGTACGCCGCTTGGACCACGACGCGTCCGGCCAGCAGGAGAGCACGCACTGAGAGGAGACCTCGGCACGACCTCGGCACGACCTCGCCACGACCTCGGCACGACCCGCACAGACCGACCGGAAAGGAGGCCGCAGATGAGTCAGATCCGCGTCGGCAGGCGCCACCCCGGAACCAGCCGGCGGACACACGGGCCCAGACACGCAGACCCCCCGCAACAGGTAGTGCGCCATGTCCGGTAGCACTCTGATCCTGCTCGCCAGGCATGCCCGAGAACTGGAGGATCTGCTGCCCTGCCAGCGCGAGAGTGCCGACCTGTGGTTCTCCGATGTGCCGGCCGACCTGGAGGCGGCCAAGACCCACTGCCGCGGCTGCCCGATACGCGAATCTTGCCTGACCGGCGCGGTCGAACGTGCCGAGCCCTATGGGGTCTGGGGCGGGGAGATCTTCGAACAGGGCGCGATCATCCCGCGCAAGAGACCGCGTGGCCGTCCGCCGGGCAGACACCGGCTCACGCTGCACCCGGTGACCTCGGGTGCCCCGACGACCTGACCGCGCGATCACACCAGCGGGCCGCGGGGCACATGCTCATCGCTGTGCCCCGCGGCCGTGTCACTCGCGCGGTGTTCCCGACCGTAGGTGGCAAATCGGCCGGCGAGTCCACCGGCGGTCTATGGATTCAGGACAGCCCGGACGGCACTCTCGTCGAGAATTTCCTGCGCGGTCTGCTCAGGGTTGAGGTCCGACGTGTCGAACCACCATCCATGGTCTCCGAAGCCGTGGCGCATCGACGCGCGAAGCTCGTCGTAGCCGTCGAAGAAGAACTGATCCTGGGGCGGACGGAACTCGTTGCGGTGGCGGCACACGGCAGTACCAGGGTCGAGGACCACGAGCAGCAGGCGGTAGGAGGCCAGGGCCTCGCGGTAAGCGTTGAGTTGCTTCCCGTCCGGGACGACGACGTCGATCACCGGGGTGAAGCCGGCGTCCGCGAAGTTCGCCGCGAGGGAACACAGGTTGGTGTTGAGGAGCCGCACCTGGCGGGCCGCCTCATCAGCGGGTTCACCGAGCGGCCAGACATACCCGCTGGCGACCAGTCGGCTGACGAAGTACGCGTCGATCAGCGCCGATCTGGTCAGTGCCCGGGCCACCAGGCCAGCCACCGTCGACTTGCCTGCGCCGGGCGCACCCGTAATAAGAAGGCACGCACGACCGTGGTCCACCGTGCGCTCGTCATGGGTCACCTGCGTCGCCACCCACGGGACCTTAGGACGGTGTCCGGGCCTCGACAAACCGGTTCCCAGGTGGGCGCACCCGGTCCTTCAGGGGCCGCACCGCGGGCACCCGCCGCGGGAAATCCGCTTCCCGGCCCCGGCGCCGCACCGGTATCTTCCTCGGCGTCGTCAACCTGAGGAGCCCGAGCAGCATGGCCGCGCCCAGGACCAGCCGCGGCGGCCGGGTATTGGTCGGGGCTCTGGCCATCGACGCACTCGGCAACGGGCTGTTCCTCCCCCTCTCGCTGATCTACTTCACCAAGCTGACCGACGTCCCCCTGGCCACCCTCGGCCTCGTCCTCAGCGCGGCCACCATGATCACGCTCCCCGTCCCGATCTGGGCGGGCACCATCGCCGACCGGTTCGGCGCGCTCCGGATCGTCGTCGGAGCGCAGGTCCTGCAGGCGGTCGGGTACCTCGCCTACGCCTGGGTCGGCAACGCGCTGGGTATCTTCGTCGCCGCGGCGCTCGTGTCGGTCGGCGTCAGGTTCTTCTGGTCGGCCGTCTTCACCGCGGTCGCCGACTACGCCGACGGCGGGAGCAACACCGCCAGCAAGGACTCGTGGTACGCACTGACCAACGCCGCCCGCACCGCCGGCCTGGCCGCGGGAGGGCTGGCGACCGGACTCGCCGTCGCCGACGGCCGGGCCGGGACCTACCGGACCGTTGCCTACGTCGCTGCGGGCTGCTTCGCCTGGGCGGCCGCGGCGATCGCCGTGTTCGTCCGCACCGGGCCGGCCCGGGTGCACGAGCACGAGCCGCTGCCGCGCTCCGGCTACGGGACCCTGCTGCGGGATCGGTCCTTCCTCGGCCTGACCGGCATCAACACCATCTACGCGCTGAACGGCATGATGCTCGGCATTGCGCTGCCCACGGTCGTTGTGATCGGGATCCGGGGACCCGCCTGGCTGACGTCGACGGTTCTGGCCGGCACCGCCCTGCTCATCGCGATCCTGTCCACCCCGGTCGTCAAGCGCCTCGCCGGCTACCGGCGTACCCGCATCATCGTGGCCGCCGCCGCACTCTGGGCGGTCTGGAGTTTCCTGTTCGCCAGCCTGGTGCCCGGTCACCTCGACTGGGTGCTCCCGGTCCTCATCGGCGCAACGCTGCTGTTCGCGATCGCCGAGATCATGCACGCCCCGGTCTCGATGGCGATCGCGGCCGGAGCGGCACCGCCGCAGGTGCGCGGCCGCTACCTGGCGAGCTTCCAGTACTCCTTCGCCATCGCCTCGATCATCGCGCCCACGTTCTTCACCGGCCTCTTCGAGTTCCACCACGGCGCGCCGTGGCTCATCCTCGGCGGGCTCAACTGCGCCAGCATCGCCGGCATGCTCCTGCTGGAACGGACCCTCCCCCCGGCGGCGGTGCGCGACACCGCTCCCGCCGTCCCGGACGCGTCGGCGCCGCAGACCCCGGTCGTCGACCGGGTGTGAGGGGACTGACCGATCGCGTCGGCTATGGCCAGACCGTGGCCTGCTCCTCGAAGTCGGGGGTGTGAGGAGGGATCACGCAGAAGACCAGGCCGCCCGGATCGGCCATCTGCCAGTAGCCGCCGTCGTCGTAGCTCTGCAGCCGGATCGCCCCGAGACCCTCCAGCCGACGCACCTCCGCCTCGACGTCGTCGGTGTCGACATCCAGGTGGACCCGGGGTTTGGTCTCCTCGTCCAACCGCTGCAGTTCGATCAGCAGCTGGCCGCTGAAGAGTCCGACCGGCTGATAGGTGTCGTCCCCGGAGTGATCGTCCGTCGGCGGCCGGCCCGTCGCCGCCCGCCAGAACGCCAGACTCGCCTCGAACGACGACGGCGGATGATCGATGAACACGCCCCCGACCCGACTCTTATGCATGCGGCACCTCTACCCCGCCGGTCCGCCGCTCACTCCCGCCCGGCGGCCGGCCGCTACGCAGCCGCAGGGCCGGGATCGTCACGTGGGTGATCGGACCGATCGCGAGGGCGTAGACGACGGTTCCGATGCCGACACTGCCGCCGAGCAGCCAGCCGAGCGCAAGCACGCTGACCTCGACGACCGTCCGGACCACGCGGAGCGAGACTCCGCGGGCGGCGATGCCGGTGCTCAGACCGTCGCGGGGGCCGGGCCCGAGCCCGGCCCCGATGTAGGCGCCGGTGGCGATCCCGTTCAGGACGACGGCACCGACCAGCATGCCGATCTGGATGATCAGGGTGTGCGGCGCCGGCACGATCGCCATCGTCGCGTTGATGACCAGCCCGATGACGGCCACGTTGCAGACCGTCCCCAGCCCGACCCGCTGCCGCAGGGGCACCCAGCCGAGCAGGACGAGCGCACCGACGATGATCGCCCAGGTCCCGACCTGCAGCCCGAACGTCCGGGACAGACCCTGGTGCAGGACGTCCCAGGGGTCGAGTCCGAGCCCCGCGAGGACGAGCAGCCCGTCACTGATCCCGTAGAGGATCAGTCCTCCGAGCAGCAGCGCGACCCGGGCCGGACGCCGCGTGTCGGGAATCGGAGCGATCACCACCATGCACACCACCGTCCCAGATTTGGTCTGGTGCTGACAGGGCCAAATAGGGAATGATGGTCGGGTGCTCGTGACCCGGCTCGCCGAACTCCTCGACCCCTGGCTCGGCAGCGGACCGGCGTACGCCGCCGTCGCCGCCGGCCTGCGCGGCCTGGCCCTCGACGGTCGGCTGCCGGTGGGCGCCCGGGTCCCCTCCGAACGCGACCTCGCCGCCGCGCTCTCACTCAGCCGTACGACGATCAGCGCGGCGTACGACGTGCTGCGCGGCGAGGGGTACCTGCGCAGCGACCACGGGGCCGGGAGCCGGGTGGCCCTCCCGGCGGCGGTCCCCGTGCGGCCGGACGCCGACCCGGCCGACCGCGCCGACGTCCTCGACCTCAGCGTCGCCTCGCTGCCGGCGCCGGCGCTGCTCGTCGACGCCGTCCAGGCCGCCGCGGTCGCCCTCCGGCCGTTGCTGGCCGGCCATGGACTGCACCCGCTCGGTGTCCCCGAGCTGCGCGCCGCAGTGGCCGACCACCTGAGCGGGCGTGGCCTGCCCACCCGCGTCGAGCAGGTGCTCGTCACCGGCGGCTCCCTGCACGGCTGGGACCTCCTGCTGCGGGTGCTCACCGGTCCCGGGAAGAGGGTGCTGGTCGAACAGCCGACCTACCCGGCGGTGCTCGACGCGGTAGCGGCGCACCGGCTGCGTCCGGTGGCCATCCCGGTGACCCGGCACGGCTGGGAGGTCCCCTCGGCCTCGGCCCCGCTGGTGCACGTCACTCCCGACGCGCAGAACCCGACCGGGTTCGTCGCTGACACACCCCAGCGCCGGGCGCTGCTGCGCGCGGTGTCAGGGGCGGTGGTGACGGCCGACGAGACGTTCGCCGACCTCGTCCTGGACGGTCCACCGCCGGCCCGGCTCGGCGCGCTCGACCCACGCGTGGTCACCCTCGGCTCGATGAGCAAGGCGTTCTGGGCCGGGCTTCGCATCGGCTGGGTCCGCGCGGACCCGGACCTGCTGGCCCGGCTCGCCCAGTCCCGGGCCGGCCAGGACCTCGCCAGCCCCGTCCTCGAGCAGCTCGTCGCCGCCCAGCTGCTGCGTCACGCGGACGACGTGCTGCCCGAGCGCCGGGCCCTGCTCCGCCGCTCGCGCGACGCCCTCGTGCAGGCCCTGGCCCGCGACCTGCCCGACTGGCGATACCTGGTTCCCCGCGCCGGGATGGTGCTGTGGGTGGAGCTGCCCGAGCCCAGCGCCACCCGCCTCGCCGCACACGCCCTCGACGTCGGGCTGCGGGTGACGCCCGGTCCTCGCTTCACCGTCGACGGTACGGCGGACCGGTGGCTCCGGCTGCCCTTCACCATCCCGATCGAGCAGATCGACGACGTCGTACGGATGCTGGCCGAGGCGTCCGGCCGGGCGGCTCCCCGCTGCGCACCGGTGCGCGCGCCGTCCCGCTGGACCGCGTAGCGACCGTCCCGGGTCGCTAGGCGTTGTCGAGCCGGTCCATCAGCTCGGCGTCCAGGCGGAGGTCGACGGCGTCCAGTGCCTCATCGAGCTGACCCAGGGACGACGCCCCGAACAACGGAATGACGACCGGATCCTGGTGCAGCAGCCACGCCAGGGCGACCTGGTTGGCAGTCGCGCCCAACTCCTGAGCGACCTGGCGCAACACCTCGAAACGCGCGTACGCAGCCGGATGCGCATACCCGAGCTCGGCAGGGAACGGGCGCTCGGGGTGGCCGTACGAGCCGCCCAGCAGTGCTCCGTAGGCCACCAGGGTCAGGTCCCGATTCTCGTTGAGGTAGTCGACGTGCTCGATTCCGACGTGCTCGGAAATGCGGGCTGCCGAGGCGCTGGATGCCGCCCTGCCGCCAACGGTTTGGGCCACAGATAGGTGTGCCGCTGCTGAAGGACCGAATACTGTGCGACGCCCTGCTCGGCGGCCAGCCGCCGAGCGCGCTCCAACCGCCAGCTGGTGGTGTTGCTGCAGCCGACCAGATCGACGAGGCCCTCGGCGGCGAGTCGGCCGAACGCGCCCACGGTCTCTTCCTGCGGGGTGGACCGGTCGTCGATGTGCGCGTAGTACAGGTCGATGCGGTCGATGCCCAGCCTGGTGAGACTGCCTTTCACGGCCGACTCGATGGCTGCCGCGCCAAGTCCTTCCCAGTTCTCGTCGTCCGGGTTCCCGGGCACGGTTGTCCACGCACCGCATTTCGTGGCGATGACCAGCTGGTCGCGATTTCCCCGAGCACGCATCCAGTCGCCCAGCAGCTCCTCGCTCTCGCCGCCGTCACCGAATACCTGGTTGTAGTTGTTGGCGGTGTCGATGAACGTCCCCCCGGCGGCGACGAAACGGTCGAGGATCGCGGTCGCGGTCTCGGGGTCGTCGTACTGCCGAAGTTCATCGCACCCAGGCACAAGGCGCTGACGGTACGGCGATTGCCCATGGTTCGGTACAACATCCGACGCTCCTTCAGATCATGAGTGGTCGACGCCAGGTTCTCTGGCGCTCGACGTGAAAGCCCGGCCCGCCGGGCAGGCGACTACGCGGGTACCGCGGGGGAGGCCGCTCGCCGGTATCCCGCGATCTTGCTGTTGATCACGTCCAGATCGCGATGGAGGTCGGCGATGTGGCTCAGGACCCGATCGCGGTGGTCCTCCAGCAGATGCATCCGCTCCAGGTCGGTGGGCGCGCCGGCCCGCACGAGCTCGGCGTAGCGCTGCATCTCGCTGACCGGCATCCCGGTCGCGCGCAGCCGCATGAGGAGCACCAGCCGCCGCAGGTCGATCCGCGTGTACCGGCGATGGCCGGACCCGTCGCGGGCGATGCCCTCCAGCAGGCCCACGCGCTCGTACCAGCGCAGCGTGTGGGTGGACAGGCCGGTCAGCTCGGCGACCTGACCGACGGTGAGGGGTCCGTCGACGTCCGGAGTGAGTTCGTCGACGCCGCAGGTTCCGACATCCGGTGATTCATCGTTCACGCGCCACAGAGTGGCCCTTGGAGTGCACTCCAAGTCAAGGGCTATTACCGGGGCGGCGGCCGCCCCCATTCCGCATGAACGTGACGTTCATGCGGCTAGATGGCTTGAACGTGACGTTCAAGCGGAATGAGGAGCCGAGCCGGGGTGCCACGGGACGGTGGCGGGCGGACCTCACGTCTGGGCCGTCCCGCGCGTCTTCCTGGTGACGGCAACTCCTCCGGCCGGAAGGTGACGAACCATGAACACCCGCCACGCGATCGTCGACACCGTGCTCGGCGACCTCACCGTCGTGGCCACGGACGACGCCATCGTCGGGGTCTACTTCCCGCACCACTGGACGAAGCCGTCCGAGGAGACTTTCGGCCCCCCGGTGGAGGTCCATGACGACACCCTGCTCGACGCCGCCCGGACCCAGCTGACCGCCTACCTCAGTGGTGAACGGACCTCCTTCGACCTGCCGACGGCGGCGGCGGGCGACGAGTTCCAGCACCGCGTCTGGGCCATGCTCGCGGAGATCCCGTTCGGGGCGACCACGACGTACGGCGAACTCGCCGAGCGCCTGGGCGACAAGGCGCTGGCCTGGTCCGTCGGGCAGGCGGTCGGGCAGAACCCGCTGTCCATCATGGTCCCGTGTCATCGGGTCGTCGGTAAGGACGGCCGGCTCACCGGATACGCCGGCGGGATCCCGCGCAAGCGGTTCCTGCTCGACCTGGAGGAGCCGGCGCCGGCGACCTCCGGCAGGTTGTTCTGACCCTGCTGTACTCGTGTCCCTGCGCGCCCGGCGGGACTGCGCCGGAGGAGCCGTCCACACTCTCCGGCCGCGACGACCGAGATACACTGAGTTAACTAAAAACTACGGAAAGTAGTCGCCATGGTGATCGGCCAGGGCACGTCGGGCACCCGGGACGGGACGATGGCAGGCGGTCCGTCCCACCCGTGGATCGCCCCACTCGTCCTGGTCCTTCTCGTCGGCGCCGCGGCCGTTCTGGCCAACTTCATGACCGATACGGCGGGCGCGGTGACCCGCGGGGTCGGCGGCACCGTCGTCGTCGCCGCAATCCTCTACGGCGCCAAGAGAAACCGGGCCAGCCCCCGCGGTGCGTGGGTACTCCTGGCGATCGGCATCGGTGCCTGGGTCGCCGGTGACGCGGTGTGGGACGGGTTCGCGATCGCCGGACTCAGCGCGGGGTGGTACACCGTCCCGAATGCTCTCTACCTGCTCACCTACCCGGTGTTGTTCCTCGCGATCATCGGCATCGTCGGCGCGCACGGCCGGAAGAGAAGCCTGGATCATGCCATCGACTGCGCCATCCTCTCCTTTGCCGCGGCCCTGATCCTGCGGGTCACCCTGGTGGATGCCCACTTCACCGGGACGACGCTCGACACGATCTTCAGCGCCGCGTTCCCGTTCGGTGATGCTCTGCTGCTCGGAGCCATCGGGTGGCTCCTCTTCGAATCCGGGACACGGAATCCGGCCGCCTGGCTGCTTGCCAGTGGTGTGACGGCGATGTTGGCGACGGACGTCGCTTGGGATCTGCAGGTTCGGCTGTTCGGGACCGCCGCCTCCGATACCTGGGTCAACCCGTTCTATCCCATCGCGTACGCACTCGTCGGCGCGGCTGCCCTGCACCCCGCCGTCGCCCGCCTCGGCAGCCGGGCGGTGCCGGCGTTGCGCTACCGAAATCCGGCACGGCTCGCCTTCCTCGGCATCTCGCTGGCGGCGATGGCCGTCATTGCCTGGCGGGGCAGTCGGGACGATCTCCTGGTCCAGCTGTGCACGGTCGCCCTCGTCGGCGTGATCGTAATCCGGTTCGCCACCCTCGTGCGCGACCTCGAAAACGCCTACCGCGCAGTCGATACGAACGAACGGCGATTCCGCCTCCTGGCCACGGCGGCGCCAGTCGGCATCTACGAGACGAATGCCGATTTCGAGGTCGTCTTCGCCAACGAGGAGTCGACGCGCCTGGCCGGGCGCTCGGTGGTCGGGATGACGCCGGACCGGATGATCGCGGCCGCAGTCGAGGACGAGGATCGCCCGTCGATCCGGGAGGCGGTCAAGGCGGTCACCGCGGGCAGCCGCGCCCAGGCGGAGTTCCGGATGCGTGCGGCCGACGGCAGCCAGCGCTGGGTCGCCTGGTACGGGACGCCGATGCACCAAGCTCCCGAGCCGTTCACCGGTGCGTTCGCCTCCACCATGGACATCACCGCACTGAAGAATGCCCAGGCCGAGCTCTCCCGGCAGGCCTCGCACGATCCACTCACCGACCTGCCGAACCGCCGGCTGCTGCTCGACCGGCTGAGCGGCGCGCTCGCCCGGCTGACGAGGCGGCCGGGGATGGTCGCGGTCCTCTTCCTCGACCTCGACGGCTTCAAGAAGGTCAATGACCAACTCGGTCACGACTCCGGCGACGAGTTGCTCAAGGTGGTTGCCCGCCGACTGCAGGACACGGTGAGACAGGACGACACGGTCGGCCGCTTCGGCGGCGACGAGTTCGTCGTCATCCTGGAGAGCGTGCTGGACCGGGACCACGCCGCGCTGGTCGCCGCCAAGATCATCCGGGCGATCCGGGTCCCCATCGATCTCAAGGACGGCCCGGCACAGGTTGCCGCCAGCATCGGCATCGCGATCAGCCCGGATCCCCGGGACGATCCCAGCGCCCTGCTTCGGGATGCGGATGTGGCGATGTACCGGGCCAAGAGTGCGGGTCGCTCGGGTTGGCAGTTCATCGACGACATCACCGGGGACGACATCACCGGGGACGACATCACCAGGGACGACATCACCAGGGACGACATCGCCGGCGACGATCTCGCGGGAGTGCACCCCGACGAGGCCTGACGGCCCCCGGGCACCGACTCCCGGCCGCTCCGCCCGCGGTCACGCGGGCGACCGGACATTCGACCCGCAAGCGGCTTGTCCGGACACGAAACCATCAGTATTATACTGAGTATGCTACTGAGATCGCAGTCATCATGAGCGTGCGGCACGCGCTGCTGGCGTTGCTGAGCGAAGGGCCCGAAGTACGGCCTGCAGCTGCGCCAGGAGTTCGAGGAGCGGACCGGCGAGGTCTGGCCGTTGAACGTCGGTCAGGTCTACACGACCCTGCAGCGCCTGGAGCGCGACGGCCTGGTCGAGTCCGACGACGCCGCCGAGGAGGGCCCGCAGAAGGGCTTCCGGATCACCGCCGGCGGCGAGGCGGAGCTCGCGGCGTGGCTGCGCACGCCGCCGGACCTGAGCCTCGCCGCCCCGCGACGAGTTGGTGATCAAGGTCCTGGTCGCGATGCGGGTGCCCGGCGTCGACGTCCACGAGGTGATCCAGCTGCACCGGCGGTACCTGGTGGAGCTGATGCAGCAGTGGACCCGGCTCAAGGAGGACGAGGCCGGGTCCGATCTGGCCTTCGCGCTGGCGGTCGACGCCGAGCTGTTCCGGCTGGACTCGGTCGTGCGGTGGCTGGACGCCGCCGACGGCACGGTTGAAGCGGGCCGCGCTCGACCCGCCCCGCACCGGCGTCGTCGCGCGATGCCGCGACCGCGACGACGTGCAGGAGTGCGGCGATGAGCGTGCTCGAGCTTACGTCAGCGTGTCGAAGGTCTACGGCGAGGCGGCGGCCGAGGTCCACGCGCTGCAGGACGTCGACCTGTCGGTGGATGCCGGCGCACTGGTGGCGGTCATGGGGCCGAGCGGCTCGGGCAAGAGCACGCTGCTGACGATCGCCGGGAGCCTCGAGGAGCCGACGAGCGGGCGAAGTGCTCGTCGGCGGTGTGGACGTCTGCGGGGATGTCGCGCAACGACCAGGCCCGGCTGCGCCGCCGCTCGATCGGCTACGTCTTCCAGGACTTCAACCTGCTCGCCGGCCTCACCGCAGTGGAGAACGTCGCCATGCCGCTGGAGCTCGACGGCGTCCCCGCCCGGAAGGCCCGGTCGACCGGGATGGCAGCGCTCGACGAGCTCGGGCTCGCCGATCGCGCCGGGCATTTTCCCGACGAGCTCTCCGGTGGTGAGCGCCAGCGGGTCTCGATCGCCCGGGCCGTGGTGGGCGAGCGGCGGCTGCTGCTCGCCGACGAACCGTCCGGCGCGCTGGACTCCGTCAACGGGGAAGCGGTGATGCGCCTGGTCCGCGCCGCCTGCCGACGCGGCGTGGCGGCGGTCGTGGTGACCCACGACGCGCAGCTGGCGTCGTGGGCGGACCGGGTGGTGTTCCTGCGGGACGGGCGCATCGTCGACCAGACCTCGCCGCCGCCGGGCCCCGAGTCGCTGCTCGCCGACCCGCAACCGGCACCGAGCCAGTGACCACGGCACTGGTGGAGCGGCCGCCCGCTCCGGAGGTCCGGGTCGGGGGCGGCGCTCCGGCCCGACGCGCGGTGGTGCGCTGGGCGTTGCGGCTGTTCCGGCGCGAGTGGCGCCAGCAGCTGCTGGTGCTGGCGCTGGTCACGGTCGCGGTGGCGGCGACGATCCTCGGTGCGGCGGTCGCGACCAACACCCCGCCGCCGGCCCACGCCGGATTCGGAACCGCCGACCATCTGGTCAGCATTCCCGGGCCGGATCCGCACCTGGCGGCCGACATCGCGGCGATCGGAGCGCACTTCGGGCGCGGTCGACGTGATCGACAACCAGGTGATCGCGACCGGCACGGTGCAGGGCGCACAACTCCGCGCCCAGGACCCGCACGGCGCCTTCGGCGGCCCGATGCTCGCCCTCCTCTCCGGGCACTACCCGAGCGGCGCACGCCAGGTCGCCATGACGACACAGCTGGCGTCCACACTCGGTCTGCACGTCGGCACCGTCTGGCACCAGGGCGGCCGGGCCCGTCAGGTCGTCGGCCTGGTCGAGAACCCGCAGAACCTGCTCGACAACTTCGCCCTCGTGGCGCCCGGTCAGCTCAGTTCCCCCAGCCAGGCGACCGTACTGTTCGACGCGGCTGGTGCCGGCAACGACGGGTTCACCTTCCCTCGCGGGATTTCGGCGGTCACTCCGCAGAGTTCGAACGGGATCCCGCCGGCCATCGTCGTCTTCGCCATCGCCATCGTCGGACTGGTCTTCGTGGGTCTCGTCGCGGTGGCCGGCTTCACGGTTCTCGCCCAACGCCGACTGCGCGGGCTCGGCATGCTCAGCTCGCTCGGCGCGACCGACCGCAACGTACGGCTGGTCATGGTCGCGAACGGCGCAGTCGTCGGCGGCGTCAGCGCGGTGCTGGGTGCCGTGATCGGCCTGGCCGCCTGGATCGCCTACGCCCCGCACCTCGCGACCAGTGCGCACCACCGCGTCACCTGGACGGACCTGCCGTGGTGGTTGGTCGCATCCGCCATGGTGCTCGCGGTCATGACGACGACGCTCGCGTCGCGCCGACCGGCGCGGGCGGTCGCCGAGATCCCCGTCGTGGCAGCACTGTCCGGGCGACCGGCGCCCGCGAAGGGCGTACACCGTTCGGCGATACCCGGCGCCTTCCTGATCGCGCTCGGTGCGGTGCTCCTCTACTTCTGCGGCGGATGGGGCTCGAACGGCGGGAAGGACACGCTGTTCACGCTCGGGGGCCTGCTCGCCAGCGCGGTCGGACTGCTGCTGCTCGCCCCACTCGCCGTGTCGGTGCTGGGGGTGAACGCACGACGTGCGCCGATCGCCGTCCGCATCGCACTGCGCGATCTGGGGCGTTACCGCGCCCGCTCCGGTGCCGCGCTCGCGGCGACGAGTTTCGCCGTCTTCATTGCGATGCTGATCGTCCTGCTCACCACCGGCCGGTTCGCCGATCCGGTGGACTACTTCGGGCCCAACCTCGCCGCCGACCAACTCGTCCTGTATCCGCCGGTCAACGGTCCCGGTGCGCCGGCACCCACGACAGGCGTACAGCCGAGCCCGACCCAGTTGCGGACCCGGGCGAGCACGATCGCGGCAATGCTCGGCAGTCACGACATTCTCGGCCTGGAATCGACCGAGGTGACGCTGGGACAGCAGGCCACGGACGGCACCCGCAGCGGGCCCGGGACGGTGTTCGTCGCCACCCCGGCGGTTCTGGCGCACTACCGGATCGCACCGGGCGCGATCCGTCCCGGCACCGACGTCATCACGTCCCGACCCGGCCTGGCGGGGACCGCGGGGCTTCAGCTGATCGACTTCTCCCGGAAAGGTCCACGCATCGCCTCGGACCTGGCCCACCCGGTGATCCAGACCTTCGCCAGTCTCCCCACCGAGACCTCGGCCCCGAATCTGCTCGTGACCGAGGGCGCCGTACACCGGCTCCACCTGCAGGCCAGCCAGGCGGGCTGGCTGATCCAGGCACCCGCGGCGCTGGAGGCCGGGCAGATCAACACCGCCCGACAGCTGGCCGCGTCCGCCGGCATGACGATCGAGACGAAGAACGACGATCCGTCACTGGACGCGCTCCGCAACGACGCCACCGGCGCCGGCATCCTGCTGGCCCTGGGGGTGCTGGCGATGACCGTGGGCCTGATCCGCAGCGAGACCGGCGGGGAGATGCGCACCCTGACCGCGACCGGGGCGAGCAGCGGCACCCGGCGCATCATCGCCGCGACCACCGCCGGAACTCTCGGACTGCTGGGTGCCGTGCTCGGTACGGCGGTCGCCTACCTCGCCACGTCGGCGTTCTTCCGCAGCCAGCTCAGCGAGCGGATGAGCCACGTCCCGGCCGTCGACCTCCTGCTGGTCCTCATCGGCCTCCCGCTGGTCGCCGCCGTGGGTGGGTGGCTCTTCGCCGGCCGGGAACCGGACGCGATCGCACGCCAGCCGATCGACTAGCCACTCGCTGCGCAGCGTGTCAGCAGAGTAACCGTGTGTCGCTCATCCCTGGAGGGTGAAGACAGCGGTCCGCCGGCGGCGAACCATCGGTCCTGGTTGGCCAGGCGGGCGTGCAGCCCGATTGGTCGTTTTGTGGTTATTGGGTGGGAGGCGCTATGGGCCCGGTCGACGTGATCATCATCGGCTTTCCCGGCAACAAGTTCAGCGGCCGCATCGCGCCGGCGGTGATGGACCTCGTCGACAGCGGCACGATCCGGGTCCTCGATCTGCTGTTCGTCAGCAAGGACGCCGACGGGGTCGTGACGACGGTGGCCGCGTCGGACCTCGACCCGGACACGGGGCCGAGCTACCTGGCCATCGATGTCTCCCGGCCGGGCGCGCTCGGGCCGGAGGACGCCGACGAGGTCGGCGACGACCTGAAGCCGAGCAGTTCGGCCCTCCTGATCGCCTTCGAGAACGCCTGGGCCGCGAAGGTGTCCGACGCGTGCCGGGCGGCCGACGCCGTGCTGATCGACCAGATCCGGATCCCCGCCGACGTGGTCGACGCGGTCCTCACCACCGGCTAGAGAAACGGCCGGCTCGCCCGGCCGGAGAGGAACGACATGGGACTGCTCCGCATGGCCGCGCGCACCGCGGTTGTCGCCGGCACGGCCACGGCGGTCTCCGGCCGGGTCGCGCGCCGACAGGCCGGACGCTACGACGAACAGCAACAGCAGCAGGCGGCGCCGGCCGAGCAAGATGCCCAGCCCGCCGCCCCCGCCACATCGGAGGACGACGACGTGGCCCGGCTGAAGGAACTCGCGAAGCTGCACGAGCAGGGCGTGCTCTCGGACGACGAGTTCGTGGCAGCCAAGGCCAAGATCCTGGGGATCTGATCACGGTCCATCAAGACCGCGCTGAGCCGTACGCCCG
The DNA here is from genome assembly GCA_963828605.1 of uncultured Actinomycetota bacterium. GTDB lineage: Bacteria > Actinomycetota > Actinomycetes > Mycobacteriales > QHCD01 > DASXJE01. Next base: position 322,271 of record CAWHER010000003.1, read on the forward strand.
CCTGGCCGCGGTCTACGACGAGATCGTGGTGGACCGCTGCCACGACCGCTGGGCCGCCTACCTCAGTGGACTCTGGGATTCCGACCCGACCGCCGTGCGTAGCGTGTTGGACCTCTGCTGTGGCACCGGCCTGCTGGCCGCCGAACTGGTCGCCCGCGGCTACCGGCTCGTCGGCGTCGACTCCTCACCCGCGATGCTCGCCCGCGCCCGGCAGCGACTGGGTCCGGACCCGCTCCTGGTGCAGCAGACCCTCCCCGACCTGAGCATCGACGGCGTCTTCGACGCCGCAATCTGCACCTTCGACGGGTTCAACTACCTGAGCCCGGCGGAGCTGAGCGCGACGTGTGCTGCCGTGGCCCGTCGGCTCCGGCCCGGGGGCTGGCTCGTCTTCGACCTGCACACCGACGCGATGATGGACTTCACCCGGTCCCATCCGGTCGTCCGGGGCGAGGCGGACGGGCACCGGTTCGCACTCAGCAGCGTGGTGGACGACGGCGCCCGCACCTGCGACACCCGCATCGAGGTCACCCGGGAATGCGACGGCGACACGTTCACCGAGCGGCACCGCCAGTACTTCCTCGGCGACCCGCAGGTGCGCAGCGCGCTCCTCGATGCCGGCTTCGGGGTCGCCGCCGTCACCGATGAGTACACCGACCACCCCCCGGGCCGATCGACCATGCGCGCCACCTGGGCCGCCCGATACGTCGCGACCTGACAGCAGGCGGCCCGGGATCACCCGAAGGACCGTGGGCCGAACCGGAGCCACGCCACGAACACGGCCAGGGCGAGATAGGTCACATTCACCAGCACGTGCTTGAACTCCTGACGGCGGGTCATCAGGATCGCCGCGCCCACCATGATCGTCCCCAAACCGGTCGCGGCCAGTGGCACCAGAACCGGCGCGATGTCGAGGGCGGCGGGCAGGATCAGGCCGGCGGCGCCCAGGATCTCGACCGCTCCGAGGGCCTTGATGAAGCCGGGGCTGAAGTCGTTGACCCATCCCCCGCCAGGAGCTCTGGCGAGCTTTTCCGGCGGGATGAAGAGCTTGTTGACGCCGGCCAGGAGGAAGATGGCGGCCAGCAGACCGGCGATGATCCACAGCGCGAGGTTCATGGGTTTCTCCTTGTCGGTTACCTCGGCCCGTCCGGGCCCGTCATCATCCGTGACGGCACTCGCTCGATGGAGGTAACACAATGGCCGGATCCGGTCCCGACGAGGCCGTGGCGGAGGCGTTCGAGGAGCAGCGCGGGCGCCTGGTGGCGGTGGCCTACCGGATGCTCGGGTCGCGGGCGGACGCCGAGGATGCGGTGCAGGAGGCATGGCTCCGGCTGGCGCGCCAGGACGCGGCAGCGATCGACAACCTCGCCGGCTGGCTGACGACCGTGGTGAGCCGGGTGTGCATCGACGTGCTGCGCTCGCGCAGGGCCAGGCCCGAGACGTCGTACGACGACCGGCTACCCGACCTGGTGGTGGCCGAGGACAGCGACGGGGCACCCGAGGATGACGTCGTGCTCGCCGATTCGGTCGGGATGGCGCTGCTGGTCGTGCTCGACACCCTCCGCCCCGCCGAGCGGCTGGCATTCGTGCTGCACGACATGTTCGCGGTGCCGTTCGAGGAGATCGGGCAGATCATCGGCAGGTCCACGGACGCGACCAAGATGCTCGCCAGCCGGGCCCGCCGGAAGGTGCAGGGCCCGCATCGCCGCACCGATGAGCGGCGGCAGCAGCGTGCCGTGGTCGACGCATTCATCACCGCGGCGCAGACCGGGGACTTCGAAGGGCTGCTGCGGGTGCTCGATCCGGAGGTGACGTGGCGCACCCACACGGCGCGTGGCGTGGTCGTCCGGGTGGGGGCGACCGAGGTGGCCGGTCGCGCCCGGCGCGGGGTTCACGCGAAGCTGACCGCGCACCGCGTGCTCGTCAATGGTGAGCCGGGGATCGTGGCGTGGGGCGAGGACGGCGCGGCGCGGAGCGTGATGGCATGCACCGTGGTCGACGGGCGGATCGTCGAGATGCTGTCGGTGACCGATCCGGAACGCCTCGCCGCGATGGACCTCCCCGCGTGCCCCGACTAGCCGTCCCGCCCCACCTCAATCGCTCTCGTGTTCCAGGAGACCGCGGGCGACGGCCGTCACGTGATCGTCGTTGCGAGGGAGGCTCACGCCGTCGACGCTGGCGATCGGGACCGCGCCGCTGAGGCTGCTCGTCCAGAAGGCCGGATTCCCGAACAGTTCGTCGAGTGCGAACCCGCGCACCTGCGCGGGTCGACCCTCATCGCGGGCGCGGTCGAGGAGGGCGCGGCGGGTGACGCCGGGTAGCAGATCATCGCGGAGCGGCGGGGTGATCAGGGTGCCGTCCTCAGTCAGCAGGAAAACGTTGCCGCGACTCGTCTCCAGGATGGTCCCGTCGGCAGCGACGAAGAGCGGCACCTGACCGTCGGACTCGAGCTGGTCGAAAGAACGTCGGTCGGCCCATTTGTGCCGCCACAGGCCGGGACGAGGGGTGACCGAACGCAGGTGGGACGCCGAACGAGGCGCAGGCGCCGAACCGGTGGTGACCTGTAGCCCGCCGTCCGCTCCCAGCCGAACCCGCAGCGCGGCCCGCGGGCGCTCCGCCGCACGCGCCGCGGCGCGGACGACGGCCGCCGTCCCGGGTGGCACGCCGCGCCGGTAGAGCTCGCGGCTGGAGCGCTCCAGCCGGGCCAGGTGATCGTCCATGCGTAGCGGCGCGCCGTCGCGGCACGCGAGCGTCTCGAGCAACCCGCTGTCCCGTTGCGCAGCGCTCGGGGCCACTCCGTCGAGGCTCATCGCGGGGTCCAGCCGTGCCCCGAGCGCGCCCAGCAACGGCGCGGCCTTGTGCAGGCATTCCTGCCATTCCAGCATCGGCACGCTGTCGGCCGTCACTCCGCCACCCACGCCCAACTCGATACGTCCGGATGCGATCTCGAAGCTGCGGATGGCCACCGCGAACTCCGCCCCCCAGCACGGGCTGACGAAGCCGACCGCGCCGGTGTAGACGCCGCGGGGACCGGTTTCGAGTTCGCCTATCGCCGAGACGGCCCGTAGCTTCGGCGCACCCGTGACCGAGCCGGGCGGAAAGGTTGCCCGCAGCAGGTCGGCGTCATCGGTGCCCTCGGGTAATTCTCCGGCCACGGTCGAGACCAGGTGCCACACTCCGGGGTGCTCCTCGACATCGAGCAGTGACGTCGCGCGCACGCTACCGATCCGGCAGACCCGGCTCAGGTCGTTGCGCATCAGGTCGACGATCATCACGTTCTCGGCGCTGTCCTTCACCGACGCACGTAGCGCACCCGCTCCGCCGGAATCCCCCCGCGGCCAGGTGCCTTTGATCGGGCTGGTCGTGACCTCGCGGCCACGACGGCGCAGGAACAGCTCCGGGCTCAGTGCGGCCAATGTCCGGTCGGCACCCTGGACATAGGCGCCGAAGACCGGCTGCAGGGCGGATGTCGCCTCCGCGAACAGCCCGGCCGGGCTGCCATCGAAGGACGCACTCAACCGGGTGCAGACGTTGACCTGGTAGATCTCCCCGGCCCGGATCAGGTCGACGGCACGCTCCACCGCGCCCAGGTGCGCCGGCATCGACGCACCTCCGAACGTGCCCACCTCCCACGGCGCGTCTACCTCCGCCCCGTGCAGGAGCGATTCCATCTCCTTCCGGCGCGTCCGGAGAACACCCTCACGCCCGGCGCTCCACAACGCCTCGAAGTACCACCGGCCCGACGCGTCCATGCGCAGCAGATGGTCGTAGAACGCCAACTGTGGTTCCCCGTCGTAGCCGACCCACCCGAACCAGCCTCCACCGACGACCTGGTCACTGTGAGCCGTGGCCGGGGGGAGCACGCCTAGCGCCGCGATCGGATCGGCGGACCGTGGCAGCACCACGAGGGGCTGCGCCGCGACGATCCCGCCACCGCCGGCCCAGGCCCCGTGCAGACACGTCAGCCCATCCATGCCCGCAGCGCGACGAAGAACCTGCGGCACCGACGGACCGGATCCGCACCCGACCGACACGACGTCCCGACACCGCAGTCCCGCGACCGCGGCGAGCGGATCAGCACCCACGCCCAAACCAGACCGCCCTAGCCCACTTACGCAGAACGCCGCAAGACTCCGACCAATATCCCACTCCTCGACCGAGGACTCTCAGACGCATAAGGGTCCGGCGGCCCACCGGTCAGTGTGCCCGCGGCCATCACCCGCCCGCCGAGGGACGTCGTCCCGCCTACCCGGGTCCGTGCTGCACGAGCCCCACCGTGTTGCCGGCAGGGTCGCGGATCGTGGCGAGCAGGCGCGGGCCGTCCGGTGCGGGCGCCGCAACGACCTCGCCACCGTGGGCACGCACCAATTCCAGCGCGTCGTCGACGCTGCCGACGTTGATCCACGCGAGCAGCCCCGCATCGAGAGCCGGGCGACGGTCGGTCACCCACTGACCGATCAGCCCGGGCGCCTCGAAGCTCGGGTACGGCGACTCGATCCGCCAGCCGAAGATCGCCTCGTAGAAGGCCGCCGACGTCAGCACGTCCAGCGCCGGGATCTGCAGGTAGGACACCGCGCCGGGCACCAGCCCGCCTTCGGGTGCCGAGTCAGCATCGTCGTTCGCCGTCATCGGACCACCTCGCCCCTGCCGCACCGGCCCGTCAAGGCGGGCAGTCGCGGACACCGGACGGCCCCGCCCGAGTCGGGGGTTCGGGCGGGGCCGTCGGGACCGACCGATCGGGATGTCTCCAGCACCCCGCAGCCGGACTCACACGATGGGAGAGGACCACCGGCCACCCGCCCGGGGGGTGGGATCACAGGTGGGGCGGTGGGTCGTCTCCCGGGGTCTTGCCTGGTGACCGCGGCAGGTGCCGCGTCACAAGCAGTGTGCGCACGGTGCTTGTCCGTGCACAAGCACGCCTGTGGACGGTGCTGTGGACCGCTTGTGGGAAAGCACCCGTTCCGATGTGCATGGCCTGGGGATGCGGTGTGCACAACACCCGTCAGCCCCGCACGCCGCCCTGTGGAAAGAAAAAAGTTCGACCCGAATCTGAACGGCGGGTCACGACACCTCGACCGCCGGCGACACCGGCGACGCACCGCGGCTCACCGGATTCAGCCACCGTGACAGGCGGATGGCGAAGTAGATCTCGAGCCCGAACATTCCGACGAAGGCCTCCTGCGGGCGCACGGCGTAGCGGGCGGCCGCTCCGAGGGCTCCACCGAGGTGGGCGTGGTGGAGCGCGATGAACAGCAACGGCAGGATGACGAGGAGCGCCCACCAGGCCTGCCGCACCCGCAACGGGCTGGGCCGGTCGGGTTGCAGGATGCCGCGGTCGGTGATGTCGAAGGCGATCGGCGCCAGGATCATCATCACGATGCCCTCGGCCAGGTTCGTCGGGAACCGCACCAGCGACGTGTGATCGAAGACGAGAAGGAGGATGAAGACGGCGAGCGCGCAGCCCGCGGCGACATACTTCGACGGCCGCCGGATCAGTTGCACGTAGGGAATCAGGAAGGCGAGGGCGAAGAACGTCTCGTTCAGCGTCTTGACGGTGCTGAGGATGTCAGCGTTGTAGAACCACAGGAAGATCCCGAACATCGCCAAGGCGGCGATGCCGGTGACGATCCACTCGCTCATCCGCCCGGCGATCCGCGGCCGGACGAATTCGATCCACAGCGGCAGGATCAGGGCCAGAACGTAGCCTTCGCTGTCGTAGCCGATGTGCTTGCCGACCGTGCCGGGGATGATGTCGGTGAGTGTCTTGCTGATGATCAGCCCGAGCAGGAGGCACAGGCCGAGGTAGTAGACGAGCGCGACGGCCCGCCGCCAGCGACGTCGGCTGGCGAGTACGGCGGAGTCCGGTGGGCTGCCCGTTGTCGACATACCGCCATTATCTCGGGGTGCCGGCCCGACCGTGGCCTGTTGCCGCCGATTCGGGCGAAATGCCTGGCGGGCTGAGCCGGGCATGCAGTTGGATTGCCCCATGCTGACGATCGCGCACCTGTCCGACACCCACGTCGACGGGCAGCCCGTCACCCGCGATCGGGTCACGCGAGTGGCCGACCACCTGAGGAAGCTGCCCGTCCAGCCCGACCTGATCCTGGTCAGCGGCGACGTGACCGAGCCCCACGCCGGTGTGCGCATGTCCGATGAGTTCACGTGGATCGACTCCGCCCTGGACTGGGGCGTCCCGGTGCTCTACTGCCCCGGAAACAGCGATGACCGCGCGGCCGTCCGAGGGTTCCTGGACGCGCGCGGCGATTCATGGGTCGCCGCCGGAGACCAGACCCATCAGGTCCGGACCGTCGCCGGCGTCACCTTCCTGCTCGTCGACGCCACGGTTCCCGGCGAGTTCTTCGGGCGGCTGCATCCCGATTCGCTCGGGTGGATCCGCGATACCCTGGCCGGCCTGGATCCGGGCGGGCGGGCGATCCTGGTGACCCATCAACCGCCGGCCGTCCTCGGCCACCCGGTGATCGACCAGTTGCGCCTGCTCGACGCGGACGGGCTGGAGGACGTCGTTCGCCGGTCGCCGTCGCTGATCGCCACCCTGTCGGGGCACACCCATGCCGGCACCGCCACGACATTCGGGGCGAAGCCGCTGCTGGTCGCGCCCGGAGTCCACTCCACCGGCCAGCTGCCGCTCGAGATCACCGAGCCCAACGGCAGCCTGATCAAGGAGCAGAGCGCACCCGCGTTCGCCGTCCACCTCGTCGACGGGCGTCGTGTGATCACCTACTTCGAGGCCCTGCCGCCGACGGAGTGACACCTCCGGCAACGATGCCCTGAATCTCACGAGTGGCGGAATGACAAGGACGGCGCGATGACCTGGACAGCACCCGGCCCGACCGCGGCCGAAGACGGGCCACTGGTCGGCGACGACAGGCCCATCCTCGAGGGGTTCCTCGCCTGGGAGCGGAGCACCCTGCTCAACATCTGCGCGGGCCTGACCGGCGAGCAGCTGTGCACCCGGGCGATCGCACCCTCGACCCTGACCCTGCTCGGCCTGGTCCGGCATCTGGCCAAGGTCGAACGCACCTGGTTCCGTCAGCGGGTGGCCGGTGAGTCGGTCGGCCCGATGTACGACGCGGCCCTGGGCAAGGACGCCGACTTCGAGGATCTGGATCCGGCCCGGGCCGAGGAGGATTTCGCCCGCTACGCCGAGGAGTGCCGACTCGCCGACGCCGCCGCGGCCGACAAGGCGTTCGACTCGACGTTCACCCACGGCGGCGAGGTCTTCTCGCTACGCCTGGTCTACGTGCACATGATCGCCGAGTACAGCCGGCACAACGGGCATGCCGATCTCCTGCGCGAGCGCATCGACGGCACGACGGGGACCTAGCTCCGCAACCCGTCGATGCGCGGTGCATGACCGGGCGGGATGATCGGCGCATGACGACCCTCGGCGCGGTGTTCCTGCCCTATCAGCCACCCGAGCGGCTGCGGTCCGTCGCCGAAGCGGCGGAGGAAGCGGGCCTCGAGGAGCTGTGGCTCTGGGAGGACTGCTTCCGGGAGGGCGGCATCGCCACCGCGGCGGCGGCGCTGGCCTGGACGGAGCGGCTGCGGGTCGGTGTCGGCCTGATGCCCGTGCCGTTGCGCAACGTGGCCCTGGCCGCCATGGAGTTCGCGTCCCTGCACCGGATGTTCCCCGGCCGACCGCACCTGGGCGTCGGGCACGGCGTCCTCGACTGGATGGGGCAGGTCGGCGTCCGCGCCGAGTCGCCGGTCACGCTGCTGGGCGAGTACGTCACGGCGGTGCGGGCGTTGCTGCGGGGCGAGCGGGTCACCACCGCGGGCCGCTACGTCCACCTCGACGAGGTCGCCCTCGACTGGCCGCCGGACCCGGTGCCCGGCGTGTCCGTCGGCGCCATCGGGCCGCGCACGCTCCGGCTGTCCGGCGAGGTCGCGGACGGGACGATCCTCACCGCAAGCACGACGGCGGACGGCGTACGGCGGGCGCGCCGTCTCGTCGACGAGGGTCGGGCCGCGGCCGGCCGGACCGACCCGCACCCGATCACCGTCTATCTCCTCGCCGCGACCGGACCGGGCGCCACCGAGCGGGTGGACGCCGATGTCCGCGGCTGGGGAGACGATCCGGCCGAGGTCGGGGTCGCCGGGGAGGCGCACGCCGTCGCGGATGCCGTCCACCGGCTGGCCGACGCCGGGGCCGACGCGGTGATCCTCCAGCCGACCATCGACGACCCCGACCCGGAGGGCTTCGTCCGGTTCGTCGGCCGGGAGGTCCGGCCGCTCGTGCGGTGACCTAGAGGAGCAAGGCCGCGATCACGACGAGGGACAGCGACGACAGGAGCGTCGTGACGAGCACGGAGTCGCGGGCCATCGCCTCGCCGCGCTCGTAGCGGCTCGCGTAGTTGTAGATGTTCTGCGCCGTCGGCAGCGCGGCCAGCACCACCGCCGCGTAAAGCGGTTTCGCGTCGAGGTGGAAGACGAAGCGGCCGAGGACGAACGCCACGACCGGCATCACCGCGCACTTGAGGACGGAGGCCAGGGCGATCTCCCGCCGCGCCGAGCCGGACCGGAACGGGATCGCGCCGTGCAACGACATCCCGAACGCCATCAGGACCAGCGGTACGGCGGCGCCGCCGAGCAGGTCCAGCGGCCGGAAGACCGCGGCCGGCAGCGAGATCCCGCAGAGCGCGACCGCGGCGCCGAGCATCGAGGCGAGGATCATGGGGTTCCGGACCGGCTGGGTGATCACCCGGCCCGGCGAGAGGCTGCCGTGCGAGGAGATGTCCAGGACCGTCAACGCCGCCGGCGCGATGACGATCAGCTGCATCAGCAGGATCGGAGCCACGTAGGCGGCGCTGCCCAGGATGTAGACCGACACCGGGATGCCGATGTTGTTGGCGTTGACGTAGGTCGCCGCCATGGCGCCGACCGTCGTCTCGGCGATGCGTTGCCGGAAGAAGACCCGGCTGGCCGCGATGTAGAGCCCGCCGACGACCAGGACGTCGAGGGCGGCGACGGTGAGGAAGGAGGAGAACACCACGTGCAGATCCGCGCGGGCCAGCACCGTGAAGAGCAGCGCCGGGTTCGTGACGAAGAAGGCCACCCGGTTCAGGACGTAGGGCGCCGTCGGGCCGCCGACGCCGAGCCGGGCCGCGACGAACCCTACGGCGACGACGAACCCGATCATCGAGAAGCCGAGCAGGACGCCGCTCACTGCGCGGCCAACGCCGGCGCCGGCCCGGTCGACCGCCGGATGGTCAGCGACGTGGGCAGTTCCTCGCGGTAGCGGCCGGACCTGGTGCCGGCGACCTCGGAGTCGAGCCCGTCGAGCAGCATGTCGGTGGCCACCCGGCCGGCCCGCTCGATCGGAGCGGTCAACGTCGTCAGCGGCGGGTTGCAGAAGTCGGCGCCGAAAATGTCGTCGCACCCGACGACGCTCATCTGCTCGGGCACGCCGATCCCGCGTTCGGCGAACCGCTGCAGCGCGCCGATGGCCAGCAGGTCGTTGAAGAAGAGGCAGGCCGTCACGCCGCGGAGCACGGCCGCGTCGGCGGCGGCCGCGCCGGCCTGCCGGGTGGGCGCGAAAGGCCCGATCCGGTGGCAGGAGACCCCGCGCCGGCGGGCTGCCTTCCGGAGCGCGTCCCACCTCTTCCGGCTGGACCAGGACGTCGCCGGTCCGGCAGCGAAGGCCAGGTCGGTGTGCCCGAGGGACACGAGGTGCTCGAGAGCCTGGACCACTCCGGCGGGCGTGTCGATGATCACCGCGGGCAGGCTCGGGATGTCGCGGTTGATCACGACCAGCGGCAGGTGCCCGGCGACGTCCTGCAGTTGGCTGTCGGAGAGCCGGGACGCCGCGACGACGGCTCCGTCCACCGACTTCGGCAGCTCCGCCAGGTAGCCGGCCTCCACGTCCGCCGACTCCCCGGTGTCGACGAGGAGCTGCCGGTAGCCACGGGACTTCGCCTGCGCCTGCATGCCGCGGACCAGGCCGAAGAAGTACGGGTTGGTGATGTCCGGGATCAGGAGGGCGGCGCTGGAGGTCCGGCCCGAGATGAGCGACCGCGCGTGCGGGTTCGGGTAGTAGCCGAGCTCGGTCGCCGCGACGACGACGCGTCGGCGCATCTCGTCGCTGACCCGGCCCGGCTGCGCGAGGGCCCGCGACACCGTCGAGGTGGCCACACCCGCCGCCTTGGCGACGTCCTTGATGGTGGCTCTGCTCCGCACTGCTCGCTCCGCGCTCTAGAGGTCGCGCAGGTCCGGCCGGTCGAGGAGTTCGATCCGCACCCCGTCCGGGTCCCGGACCACGCCGATCCGGCCGGTCCCTGTGGCGTCGGGCCCCGGGGTTCCGGACTCGACCGGGACTCCGCCGGCCGCGAACGAGGCGACCGCCTCGTCGACGTCCGCCACCCGGAACGCGAGGTGCGCGAAGATCGGCCCGCCCGACGGCGTCGGCCGGTGCCGCAGCTCCAGCACGTCGTAGCCGAAGTGGTAGTAGTCGAGCGTCAGGTCGGTCTGGTCCACGCGCATCGTCGTCAGGTGCGTCATCCCGAGCTGCCGGCCGTAGAACTCCCCGGCCACCGTCAGGTCGTCGGCCTCGACCGCGTAGTGGTCGAACGACGTCACGACCGGGTGGTCGAGGACGGAGGGCCGCATCGCGACGTCACGCTGCAGGAGCTCCACCCGGGCGCCGTTCGGGTCGCTCACGAACGCCAGTCGCCCGACGCCCGTGCCGGCCACCTTGGGTGGAGCGAGCGGATCGGCTCCCGCCGCGACCAGCCGGTCGAAGTCTCCGTCGAGGTCGTCGGTCAGGAAGGCGACGTGCGTGATCCCGAACACCTCGTCGTCCCGCGGGTGCGCGGGGTGCAGCAGCTCGATCAGGCCGCCGGAGATCTGCAGGTAGACGACGTCCGTGCTCGTCGCCTCGACCAACTTGTGAAAGACGATCTTGGCGCCCAGCAGGTCCTCGTAGAACGCCAGCGACCTGTCCAGGTCCCGTACGACGATGCCGAAGTGATTGAGCTCGTAGAGCACGCGGGGCGACCTCCTTCGAATTGGCAACAAGTCTGCAACCGATTGCCAACAGTGTCAAAGCGAGGCTGCACCGACCCGGGCCGGAGACGGGGGCGCCCTCAGGAGGGCCGCGGCGAGCGAAGGTCCTGCAGGGAGCCGGCACCGAGGGGCGCGGTCGACCAGGCGGCCTCGAACGTGCGGCTGGCGAGCGAGCAGGTCACGACCAGGGTGTGCGGGGTCTCGAGGAAGACGACCTCGAACCGCAGGGTCTGCGGGTCGGTCCATCCGCCGCTGACCGCGGTGGGGACGACCTCGCCGGCGGCAGTGGTCGGCTCGGAGACCAGCCACCCGGCGGTGCCCAACCGCAGGCCGAGCATCGACCCGGGTTCGCGCAGGGTGAGCTGCCAGCCGTCCTGCTGCTCGGCCAGGCCGATGCCGATCAGCGACGGCTGCTCCGGGCACCTTCCGCCGGCGGGGGTGAAGGTGATGCCCGACCACGCCCCAGGGCCCTCGGGCGGCGCGGGCTTGGCCGGGGACACGGGGAGCTCGAGCCGGGCCAGCCGGTCGCGCAGGCTCGCGTCGGCGTCGCCGGCGGGCAGCGGTGCCGTGCCGAGGGCGGGCAGCACGTGCTCCCACACCGCGTCCAGCAGCGCCTGCATCTCGACGGTCGCCGCCGTGATCGCGATGACCGTGTCGTGCTCCGGCAGCACGAGGCAGAACTGGCCGTAGGCTCCGTCGCCGCGGTAGCCGTGCTGCGACATCCAGAACTGGAAGCCGTAACCCAGGGCCCAGTCCGTGCTCGGCCCGGCGTTGGCGACGTGCGAGCGGGTGGCCTCGGCGACCCACTCCTCCGAGAGCAGCTGCTTGCCGTCCCACACACCGCGCTGCAGGTAGAGCTGACCCAGCCGCGCGATGGCGTCCGTCGTGACGTGCAGCCCGGTGAAGCCCAGATCCCGGCCGGTCGGGTGCTGCTGCCAGCCCGCCGGTCCGATGCCGAGCGGCTCGAAGAGCCGGGGCCGCAGGTAGTCGGTCAGCGTCTGCCCGGACTCGCGCTGGATGATGCTCCCGAGGGTGAACGTGCACGACTGGTTGTAGGCGAAGACGCTGCCGGGATCGCGGTCCGGCGGCAGCTGCAGGAAGGCACGGACCGGCTCGTCGGCGGTCCGCACCTCGCCCCAGGTCTCCTCCTCGTGACCGGAGGCCATCGACGCCACGTGCCGCACCAGCATCGACCGGCTCCGGGCGTCGGTCACGTCGGCGTCGAGCTCGGGGAAGTAGCTGATGACCGGGTCGTCCAGCCGCAGCAGGCCCTCGGCGATCGCGAATGCGGCCGCCGTCGACGTGAAGCTCTTGCTCAGCGAGTAGAGCAGGTGGCGACGACCGGCCGTGTACGGCGCCCACCAGCCCTCGGCGACGACCTGCCCGTGCCGCAGGATCATCACGCTGTGCGGGTCGATGTTCGGCGCCGCCTCGACGGTATCGAGGAAGGCGTGGATCCCGCGCGCATCGACTCCCTGAGCCGCGGGCGAACTGGTGGGCAGCGGGTAACTGGTCACCCGCGTGAGAGTAGTGGACCGGGTACGCCGACGGTCAGCGGTAGTAGCCGTCGACAGGCACGCGAGCCTCGTCGTAGAGCGCCGGTCCGGTCTGCGGGACGGGCGGGAACCCGCCCGACGGCTTGAGGCCGTCGAGCTGCTCGTTGGACAGCGCGAACACGACCCGGCCGAGACCGGAACGTTCGATCGCCCCGGTGCACATTCCGCAGGGTTGGCAGCTCGTGTACATGGTGGTGCCCGCCGCGGTGTCGGCGTCGAGTTCGCGGGCCGCCCATCGGGCCAGCTTCAGCTCGGGGTGGGCGCTGATGTCGTCGTCGCTGCGCACCGTGTTGTGGTCCTCGGCCAGGACGCTGCCGTCCGGTCCGACCAGCAGCGACCCGAACGGCGCGTCACCGCCCGCCCGGCCGGCTGCGGCGAGTTCGATCGCCCGGCGGAGGAATTGGTCGTCGTCGTGGGTCATCGTTGCTCCGTTCGCCCATGGTGCGGTCTCAGGTCGCGGCGGGCGGCAACGGCCGCGAGTGCCTGCCACGCCACCTCGGGATGCCTGGTCTCGTCCGGATCGCCGTTGAACGGGTCGAGGACGACGGTGTCCGCGCCGAGCAGGCTCAACTGCCCGAGGTCGTCGACGACCTGGTCGATCGTGCCTTCGCCGGCGAGCCGCCCGGTGTCGGTGACCGGTGAGTCGGTGAGCCGCAGCGCGATGCGCGGGACGAACTCCGGCACCGGCCGCTGCTCCGCGTCGGCGATCGTCTTCAGCCGGCCGCACGCCTCGCGCAGCTGGCCGACGGTGAGCCGCAGCGGATGCCAGGCGTCGCCGAGGCGGACGGCGCGACGCATACCCGCCTCGCTGTGGCCGCCGACCCAGATCGGAATCTGCCCGCTGCGGTAGTCGTCGTCGTCGGCCCAGGCGGCCCGCATCGCCCGGAGGTGCTCGTCGGTCAGCCGCCCGCGGCGTGCGAACGCGACGCCGAGCGCGTCGAACTCCTGGCGGGCCCACCCGACGCCCACCCCGAGCACCAGCCGGCCTCCGCTGAGCTGGTCGAGGTTGGCGGCCATGCGCGCGACCAGCAACGGGTGCCGGTAGGGAACGATGAGCACCGTCGTCCCGAGCCGGACGCGGTCGGTGATCCCGGCCAGAAACGACAGCGTGGTGAACGGCTCGTAGAACGGCGCCGGGTACTGCTCGGCGACGTCCGGCGTGATCGCGACGTGGTCGGAGACCATCAGCAGGTCGAAGCCGAGACCCTCGACCGTCTGCGCCCAGCGCCGGAGCGTCGCCGGATCCGTTCCGGGCCCGAAGTTGGGGACGTTCACGCCGAGATGCACGGATCAAGGCTAACCGGCCGTTGGCCCGATCAGAAGAGAGCACTCCCGGCGAATATCTCGATCGACCGTGGATCTGCCGGTACATTGGCGAGATGACCGAGGATCTTGACACGACGGATTGGGCGATCCTGGCGGCGGTGCAGCAGGACGGCCGCATCGCGCTCACCGAGCTGGGCCGGCGGGTCAACCTGAGTGCGTCGGCGACGACCGAGCGGATCAAGCGGCTGGAGTCGACCGGCGTCATCATCGGCTACCGAGCCGACGTCGACCTGGCGAAGGTCGGGTACACCGTGCTGGCAGTGGTGCGCCTCAAGTACCCCGGCAACAAGCACCAGCCGCTGCACCGGTTGCTCGACCGGCGGGTCGAGATCCTGGAGTGTCTCCGGACCACCGGCGAGGACTGCTACACGCTGAAGGTGGCGGCGACGTCGATGGCTCACCTCGAGCAGATCATCGACGAGCTGACGCCGTTCGGCAGCACCACCACCAACCTCGTCTACAGCGAGACGCTGCCCTACCGCGGGCCGCGGATCCCGGAGCGGTAGGCCGGGTCCGCCGCATCCGCAGGTACGGAGTCCAGGTCGATCCGCCGTTCGAGCACCTGCCCCGGCCAGGAGTCGACGGTGAACGTCTCGACCTGGCTGAATCCGCACCGTTCGTAGAAGCGCACCAGGGCTCCGTCGTTGCCGGCGAAGCAGTCGACCCTCAGTCGCCCGACACCGCAGGCGCGGGCCTCGTCCTCGGCGACCGAGAGCAGGTGCGCACCGGCGCCGCGGGCGAACGGCTGATGCGCGCCGATCAGCACGACGACGTAGAGCTCGGGCTCGGTCGCCGGCCGCACGTACGGCGTGGCCTCGCCGACCACCATCGCCGCCGCGGTCCGACCGTCGCGTTCGCAGATGCGCAGCCCCCCGCCCGAGGCCCATCCCTCGACGGCCTGCACGCGCCTGGGTACCTGGGAGAACGGCGTCGAGCCCCATTGGGCGGTCAGGCCGCGCGACACCATCCACCTGATGGAGGCATCGAAGAGGCCGAGCAGGACGGGCGCATCGGTGGCGTCACCGGTTCGGATGGCGAATCCCTGGTCCACCGAGCATCCCCCCATCCGTGGCTGCGCTGCAGCAGGCCGACTGTATTCCGTCGCCGTTGACCCGGATTCTCCGGTCGGTCTTGACCCTGACGCGGCGTCAGGGCGTTCAGTGTGACCATGGCCGTGCGTGAGATCTCCCGGGTCGTCGCGACGGGCCTGGGCCGGAAGGTCCTGGGGCATCCGCTCTACATCTGGCTGATCTGGGCCGCCGCGGTCCTGGTCCTCGCGGCCAGCCCGATGATTCTGTCCGACCCCGTGCTGTGGTTCTCCGTCTTCGACCCGGAACTGCTCGCCCTGATCGTGATCGTCGGGATCCGGTACACGGGCTGGGAGATCGGCGTCCTGTGGCTCCGGATCCGCGACCTGCTCGGCCGGCGGCCTGGGGCTATCCCCACCCCGAACTCGGCGACCAGCCCCATCGTGGGCACCCTCCCCGCTCCCTAGCGTCGACTACCGAGGTCCTCGAACGGTCGGGGATCCGGACGGGCGGGAGGTGGCGCGCGTGCGCGCCAGCCGGGCGGACCACGACACTGATACGACGCCCACGGCGGCCGGGGTCGCCGTGGCCCTGCGCGCCGTACGCAAGGCCTACGGCCGCAACGGCTCGGCGGTGCACGCGCTCGACGGCGTGGACATCGACTTCGTCGGTGGCACCTTCACCGCGGTGATGGGTCCGTCGGGGTCGGGCAAGAGCACGCTGCTGCACTGCGCGGCGGGTCTGGACCGGCCGAGCGACGGCGCCGTCTGGCTGGCCGGAACGGACCTGGCCGGGCTGTCGGAGACCGCCCTGACCACGCTGCGGCGTACCCGGATCGGTTTCGTCTTCCAGGCGTTCAACCTCGTCACGGCGCTGACCGTCCGGGAGAACATCCGGCTGCCGTCGCGGCTGGCCCATGTCCGTCCCGATCGCCGCTGGCTCGCGGAGGTCGTGACGCGGGTGGGGCTGGACGACCGGCTGCGGCACCGCCCGGCCCAGCTGTCCGGCGGCGAGCAGCAGCGGGTCGCCATCGCCCGGGCCCTCTCGGTGCGACCAGAGGTGATCTTCTGCGACGAGCCGACCGGCGCCCTCGACACCCGCACCGCCGCGCAGGTGCTGACGCTGCTGCGACAGGCCGTGGAGACGGACGGGCAGACCGTCGTGATGGTGACCCACGATCCGGTGGCGGCGTCGTACGCCGACCGGGTCGTCTTCCTCGCCGACGGCCGCATCGCCGACGACCTGCCGGCGCCCGGCGTCGACACGATCGCCGAGCGGCTGGCGCACCTGGGTAGCGGCCGCGCGGCCGACGGAGTCCCGGCATGGTGAGGCTGGCCTGGCAGATGGTGCGGCAGCGTCCGGCGAGCGTGATCGCGACCGTCGTCGCGCTCTGCCTCGCGGTCGCCGTGGTCACGGCCTGCGGCGTGATGCTCGAGTCGGGGCTGCGCTTCCACGGCACACCACAGCGCTACGCGGCGGCTCCGGTGCTGGTCTCGACGACCGGGATCCTGGTCACGTCGGGATCCGGTGACAACAAGGAGGTGGAGAGCAACCCGCTGGCCGAAGGTGGGCGGGTGCCGGCCGCGCTGACCGGCCGGATCGCCGCGCTTCCCGGTGTGCGTGCCGCGATCGGTGACGTCGCCGTGGACACGCAGCTGCTCACCCGGCACCACGTCACGGCGGTGCAGGCCCATCCATGGTCGGCGGCCCGACTCGCGCCGTACACGCTGCGGGCGGGTACGGCGCCGGTGGCTCCTGGCCAGGTGGTGCTCGACCGGCGGCTGGTGGCCGGCACCGGCGTCCGGCCGGGCGGGCAGGTGCGGCTCGCACTCCCGGGCGGGCCGCGGACCTTCACGGTCAGCGGGGTCGCGGCGGCCACCGGCGCGGCACCGTCCGACGCGACCGTCTTCCTCGACGACGCGCAGGCCCGGACCCTGTCCGGATCGTCGGATCGGGTCGACGTCATCGGCGTGCTCCCCGACCGCGGCGTCGACGTCGGCGCTCTGGCGACAGCGGTACGCGGCGTGCTGCCGGCCGAACCCGACCGCCCGGCCGGGACCTATCCCCGTGTCCTCACCGGCGCCGACCGGGGCGGCGCCGAGTCGGTCGGTGTCTCGGCGGGCCGCGAATTCGTCATCGCCGTGTCGGGTGCGGCCGGGGGGTCGACGCTGCTCATCGCGGTGATCGTCATCTCCGGGTCGGTCGCCCTGTCGGTGCAGCAGCGGCACCGCGACATCGCCCTTCTCCGCGCGATCGCGGCCACCCCACGGCAGGTACGCCGGATGGTGGTCCGCGAAACCGGCGTCCTCGGCGTGGCCGCGGGCGCCGCAGGCATCTGGCCGGGCCTGCACGCCGCCGGGTGGTTACGCGACCAGTTCGTGTCGCACGGCCTGGCGCCGGACACGTTCCGCACCCACATCTCCTGGTTGCCACCGGTGGTGGCCGCTGCCGCTGCCCTGCTCGTCGCGGTCGCCGCGGGGTGGATCGCGAGCCGGCGGGCGAGCCGCATCCGGCCGACGGAGGCGCTGGCCGAATCGAGCGTGGAGCGGACCCGGCCGGGCATCGTCCGCAGCGTCGTCGGCCTCGTGGCACTGGCCGGCGGGATCGCCCTCTGCGTCGTCGCGGGAAACGGATCCGGCGGTGTCGCGGCCAGCGTGCTGGTTCCCACCGTGTTCGTCTTCGTGGTGGCGGTGGCGTTGTGGAGCCCGCTGCTCATCCGCGCCACGGCGGCGACGTTCGGTCGCCTGCTGGGCGGATTCGGGGTCACCGGTCGGCTGGCGGCCGCGAACACCGGTGCGTCGGCGTACCGGCTGTCGGCGGTGGTGAGCTCGCTGGTTCTCGCCGTCGCGCTCGGCGGGTCGATGTGGTTCGTTCCAGCCTCCGAGGAGCATGCCGCGGCGCAGCAGAGCCGGGCGGGGCTGGTCGCCGGCTACGTCGCGACCCCGGCCGCCCCCGGCCTGCAGCCCGGCGTGGCGGAGGCCATCCGGCGCACCGCCGGGGTCCGGGCCGCGACCGGAATCGTGCGCAGCACCCTCTTCGCACCGCAGGGCAACTTCAGCGACTTCACGGCCATGGGCGCCGACGCCGGCGGCCTGGCCCGCACCGTGGATCTGGGCGTCACCAGCGGCAGCATCTCCGCCCTGCGCGGCGACACCGTCGCCGTCGACACACTGGCGGCGCGGGCGCTGCACCTGCACGTGGGCAGCCACTTCCACGGCTGGTTCGGCGACGGCGACCCGGCCGATCTGCGGGTCGTCGCGGTCTACACCCGCGGCCTCGGGTTCGCCCAAATGACGCTCCCCCGCGGCCTGCTGGTCGGGCACACCACGTCGAGGCTGGACGACGCCGTCTTCGTGACCACCGCGGCCGACCGGCCGCAGGCCGCGTCGAGGGTCCGCGCAGAGCTCGACCGGCTGGCGCCGGGATCGTCCCTGCAGGCCCGCGATACCTACCAGGTCGGGGTGGACAAGAACCTCGCGGAGAACACCTGGACCAACCAGCTGATCGCCGGCGTCCTGCTGCTCTACGTGGTGATCGCGGCGGTGAACACCCTGATCATGGCGGCGCTGGCGCGGCGCCGCGAAATCGCGATCCTGCGCCTGGCCGGCACGACGCGGACGCAGGTGCTGCGGATGGTCGGGCTCGAGCAGGCACTGCTGCTCGGTCTGGCCCTGGCGCTTGGCGCGGCGATCGCGACCGCGACCCTGCTCCCGACGGTGCGGAGCCTCACCGGCTCCGCCGTGCCGACGATCCCGCCGACCGCATGGGTGGCGGTGATCGGCGGCACCGTCCTGCTCGCCGGCGCGGGGATCGTGCCGGTGCGGCGGGCCCTGCGGATGCACCCGGTCGAGGCCGTCGGGGTCCGCGAATGACGGGCCTCACCAGGCATCCCCGTCCCGCCAGTCGCAGGTCAGCCCGCCATGCAGGTCCAGCGGCACGGAGCGGCAGGACGTAGATGCAGTCGTCCTCCTCGGCGGTGCGCACGACACCGGACGGCGTGAGCGCGAATGCCGGACCCTGCCAGAGCCGCCAGCCCCGGGCCGCGTAGAAGGCACCGGCCTCGTCGGCGGCGCCCAGCGCGGCCACGTCATACGCCCCGCGCGCGATCTGCTCCAGCGCCGCCATCACCGTGGCGCCGTGGCCGCGCCGGCGCCGGTCGGCGCGCACCCCGACACCCTCCACGTATCCCGCGCGCAACGCCCTCCCGCCGTGCAGGAGTCGACGTTGGATCAGGGAGGCGTGCGCGATCAGCTCGCCGTCCTCCCACAGCAGGGCGTGCATGCCGCCGAGGGCGTGCTCCCAGTCGTCGTCGGTCAGGTCGGCGAAGACATCCTCGAGCAGGTCGCGGCCGGCATCGAGCACGGGGGGATCCAGCCGGCCGGTGTGCTCGACGACGAGCTCGGTCATGGGCGCCTCATCCGCTCGACCTGTGGGCGTACCGTTCAGGAGATGGACGAGCATGGCACGAGGCCGCCGATCACGGTGCGGGACGACGCCGGGTCACGTTCCTACGAGGCCCTCCTCGACGGCAAGGTCGTCGGCACGCTCATCTACGAGCACGAGGGACCGCGGCTGGTGCTCACCCACACGATCGTCGAGCCGGACTACCGTCGCCGGGGCATCGGCACGGAGCTCGCCAGAGGCGCCCTCGACGACGCCCGGGCGAAGGGCCTGTCCGTGACGGTCTTCTGTGACTTCGTCGCCAGCTTCATCGACACCCATCCCGACTACGCCGACCTGGTCGACGCCGCTCATCCCGGTCACGCCCACCGCGACTGACCACCTCCGCGGCTTGCGCCGTCACCCGGCGTGCGGGCGGCGACCTGGCTCCTGACGCGGCATGCTCTGGGCGCTGCCGGGTATGGCGGGCAGCGAGAACTGCGTCGACTCGTACTGGGCGAGGTTGAAGGCGCTCGTGGTGTCCGGCAGCACCGGCGCTGTGCTGCTCGCGTGCCCGAACCGGAACACCGACGTGAGGTCACCCACGGTCCGTCGCCGCCACTCGCTGACGTTGCCGGCCTTCACGCCGGTGACTCGCTCGAGGAACCGCAGCTGCGACGTGTGGTCGGACAGCCCGGAGAACACGTAACCGCCGGTCGTCCACGGCGAGACGATGACGCACGGAACGCGGAAGCCCAGCCCCACCGGCAGACCGCCGCCGTCGACCCCGGTCGGCGACGTCTTGGTGACGAACTCATCGGGTGTGCCCGCAGGTGGGGTCGGCGGCAGCACATGGTCGAAGAGGCCGTCGTTCTCGTCGTAGGAAAGGATGAACACCGTCTTGGCCCACACCTCGGGGTTGGCCGCGATCGCATCGATCTTGCCGGCGATGTAGCCCGCCCCGGCGGCCGGCATCCGCGCCGGGTGCTCGTCGTTGGCGGTCGGTGGGAAGAGCCAGCTGACGGTCGGCAGCTTGTCGTTGAGCGCGTCGTACTCGAATTGTCCGAGCGGGGTGTCGGCGAGTCCGTTGACGTAGAGCGGCGAGGACGTGTCGCTCGCGGCGTCCTGGAACGCCTTCATCTTCGCGATCGGCGGCAGGCCGGTCGCGCCGCCCGGTGAGTGGTAGAACTTCCAGCTGACCCCGGCCGCCTGCAGCTCCTCGGCGTAGCTGGTCCAGGAGTAGGTCCCCGCCGGCGCGCCATTGTCGAGTGCGGGCCCGCCGGCGGCGCCGTTCGGGTCGACCGTGCCGGTCATCCACATGTAGCGGTTGGGATGGGTCGGGCCCATGACGCCGCAGTGGTAGCTGTCGCAGATGGTGAAAGCGTCGGCCAAGGCGTAGTGGAACGGGATGTCGTCCCGGGTGAAGTAGCCCATCGTGTATTGCCCGTCGGTGGGGCCGTCCGAGGCCATGTGCGCCTGGACCCAGTTGTCCATCTTGCCGTCGTTCCACGCCTGATGCTGCACCGTCCAGGCGTGGCTCATGGAGGGGATCGTCTGCGCGGCGCTGGTCTTCGTGTTCAGGTGGTAGGGAAGGAGATAGCCGTCCGGGTTCGACGGATCGGGCTGATAGAACACCGGCTTCGTGGTCGAGATCCGCATCGCACGCGGGTCCTCGAATCCCCGGACGCCGGAGAGGGTGCCGAAGTAGTGAGTCGAAGCTGCGGTTCTCCTGCATCAACATGACGACATGCTTGATGTCGCGCAGGCTCGATCGATCCGCGGGCCGTGGGTCCGCGGCGAGCGCGCTGCGGACGTTGGGTGGCAGCGCCAGCGATGCCGCGCCGAGGGCGCCCGCTGCGACGCCTCCCCCGAGCAACCGGCGACGAGTCATCCCCTGCCCGGGGGTGTTGTTGTCAGACACTGAACCTCACTCCGAAGAAGGGGACATCCTGTCCGGTCCACAGAGTGGTCAGGTCCGGCGTCGCGGACTGGATCAGCGCCTTACGGACAGCTGAACATTGCCCGACGAGCCCGACGGCCAGCGTGACGGGCATAGACGAGAACATATTCCAGCCCGGCTTCAGGGCCCGGCCTCGTAGTCGGCAACCATGTCGGCGAAATTGGCCGTGTAATCAGCCTCGAGCGCGGCCATATCGGCGAGGTAGTCGGCGTAGTTGGATCGCCATACGCCCAGGTGTGCGTCGGCGCTCTCGGCGATGGCTGCTCCGGCCTCGAGCATCGCGACCGCAGCCGGAAGGTCGAGCCAGAATCCCTCTGCGATCGTCGGGGTCCGCTCGGTGTCGCCGTGATGCGCGTACCGGAACGTGACTCCACGCGGGTCGATGCGGTTAAGCTCGGTGATCGCCTTGCGCAGGTCGGTCAGGTCACGACGCGCGAGCGCCTTAGCCTGCTGCTCGCCGCCCCCTTCGACGAGCTTGACGTACACCAGGGTCGCGGTGATGTCCTCGATGTCCAGAACGTGCCCGAACTTCTCGCGGCTGCCCTCGGCACGGAGGGCGCGCCCGACGCGGGCGAGCGCCTTGAGCTGCAGCTCGAAGTACTGCCGGTAGCAGCCCAGGGCTGGTAGCAGCAGGTGCCTGCCGGCGCCCTTGTCGCAGGAGTGGATCAGCACGCGGGCGGCCTCGAGGTAGCCGTTGCGGCGGAAGTAGTCGCCCTCGTCGATGTCGCCGGGCACCCACATCGCATCAACGTGCGCGACAGGGTACGACGCTTCCACACCGGGCCAGTCTTCGCCGGTCACGACGCACTGCTCCTGCTCGGTGTGCCTGCGCCAGGGGGCGGTTGGGTCCGCAAGCGTATCGAGCATGAACTCGCACCACATCGTGGCCGCCGATACCGCCAGGTGTGCGTGGCGCGGGCCGAGCCCGGCCGGGTGAGTAGAAGGCCCGTGCCCGGTGCCGAAGCGGTTGCGCAGGTCGTTCACGCCTAAAGCGGCGGTGGTGATCGCGCCCAAGATCCGCTTGACCCCGTCGGAGCCATCGGGCCCTTCGCGGCCTGCTTCGGATGCACCTCGAGCGTCATCTCCGCCACGCGCACCAGTTCGGGGAAGTCGTCGCGGTCGTTGACTTGGCGTGCACGCGATCGCAGCACGAGCTTCGCGGTGGACTCGATGAGCTCCTTCGCCGAGCCGATCGCCAGCCACGGGTCGTCGTCGGCCAGCGCGCGTGAGATGCGGTCAAGGTGTTCGCGGATGGCAGCTGGGTCATCAACTGCCGACAACGACCGCTCCCGCACCCTCGTCGCGACCGGCCCGCCGCTGATGCGGCCATCGGCGAAGCTGTAGCCATCACGTTCGATGCTGCGGCGCACACCGCCGAGGTACTGCTCGTCGATAGTCAGCCAACGCGGTCTCGAACACGCGCAACGCCCGGCCCACGTGAGAGCGGTCCGTCCAATCGACACGGTTGAGGTACGCCTGGAACAGCGACACCCGCTGCCCGCCCACTTCGACGACCGGCTCGTCGCCGAGAGCGAACCCTTCGTCCTGCCACATCCCATCGATGTCACGGAGCACTGTGCCACTCATCATCTCCCGTACCGACCGGCGCGTGCGAGCGCTGACGAGCTCCGGACTGCCCTACATTCATGGATGCCTCTACCTGCATGACCTCAAGCAGTCTCACCAACTCCCTCGCAAATCCTTCATTCTCAATTCGTCTCAACTTGCGTGCGCTTTCTCGAGTTAGAACCGGCGCCGCATCAGTCCTGCTGCATGTCGACGAAGCGGCTGTAGTGGCCCTGGAACGCGACGGTGACCGTGCCGGTCGGGCCGTTGCGGTGCTTGGCGACGATCAGGTCGGCCTCGCCGGCGCGCGGTGACTCCCGCTCGTACATGTCCTCGCGGTGCAGCAGGATCACCATGTCGGCGTCCTGCTCGATGCGAGCCGGACTCGCGCAGGTCGGACAGCATCGGCTTCTTGTCGGTGCGCTGCTCGGGGCCACGGTTGAGCTGGCTGATCGCGATGACCGGGACCTCGAGCTCCTTGGCGAGCAGCTTCAGCGACCGGGAGAACTCGCTGACCTCCTGCTGGCGGGACTCGACCCGCTTGCCCGAGGTCATCAGCTGCAGGTAGTCGACGACGACCAGCTTCAGGTCGTGGCGCTGCTTGAGCCGGCGGCCTTCGCCCGGATCTCCATCATCGTCAGGTTGGGCGAGTCGTCGATGAACAGCGGCGCGTCGGCGACCTCGCCCATCCGGCGGGCGAGCCGGGCCCAGTCGTCGTCGCTCATGTTGCCCGAGCGCATGTGGTGCAGCGGGACCTTCGCCTCGGCCGACAGCAGGCGCATGGTGATCTCGGTGCTGCTCATCTCCAGGGAGAAGATGCACCGACGCCATGCCGTGCTTGATCGAGCGCGGACCGGGCGAAGTCGAGCGCCGAGCGTCGACTTGCCGACGCCGGGCCGGGCGGCGACGATCGACCATCTGGCCCGGGTGCAGGCCGTTGGTGAGCTCGTCGAGCTCGGCGAAGCCGGTGGGCACGCCGAGTCATCGCCGCCGCCGCGAGTCGCGATGGCCTCGATCTCGTCGAGCGTCCCTGCAGCAGCTGCTCGAGCCGGACGTAGTCCTCGCTGGTCGCGCCGCTCGGTGACCTCGTAGACCTCGGCCTGGGCCCGGTCGACGACGTCGTCGACGTCGCCCGCCGTCGGCCGCGCCGTAGCCGAGCTGGACGATCCGGGTGCCGGCCTCGACCAGCCGGCGCAGCACCGCCCGCTCGGCGACGATCTCGGCGTAGTAGCCGGCGTTGGCCGCGGTCGGCACCGAGGAGATCAGGGTGTGCAGGTAGGGCGCGCCGCCGACCCGCGCGAGCTCGCCCGGACCTGGTCAGCTCGGCCGACGACGGTGATCGGGTCGGCCGGCTCGCCGCGGCCGTAGAGGTCGAGGATCGACGTCGAAGATCGTCTCGTGCGCCGGCCGGTAGAAGTCGCCGGCCCGCGAGCACCTCGACGACGTCGGCGATGGCGTCCTTGGACAGCAGCATGCCGCCGAGCACGCACTGCTCGGCGGCAATGTCCTGCGGCGGCTGGCGGTCGTACTCGGACGAGGGCGGCGCCCCCCGGTCGTCGACCACCGCCATCAGCGTGTCCCCCTCCACGTCAGGTCCTGGTCGCGGGTTCCCGCCACCGCACCGTCATACCGCGAGGTACCGACGGAATCGGGCTGGAGCTGGTCGACCGAGAGCGTCGACGCTACGGCCCCGGCCCGGTCGGTCTCAACATCGGCTGTGCACCGACCTGCGGACATGCTGTGGACAACCGCCGCTGCGCTGTGTGGAGTCTGGGGAGGACCTGTGGACCGGCGGTGCGGCCTCGCACCGGTCCGACGGCTCTGACCGGCCGGTTCGACCACGCACAGGGTGTGGACGACAAATACTCTGCAAATACGTCTGGCAAATACTTCTGGCAAAACTTTTGGCCCCATCGGGCACTCTTCCCGAAGTTGGCGTCACGGCTCTGATACGGCGAGTAGCGTCACTTGCTGCTCAGCCTTGAAGCCGGGTGGGATCCCACGTCACGGCCGGGGCGACGATCGGCGGTGGATCAGCGATGACGACGAAGACCCGAGCAGATCAGCACACCAGCCGCAGGGAGATTGCCCGCTACCTGCTGGGCCGCGGGCTGGATCCGGCCACGATGGCCCCGGACGCCGCGCTGCTGGACGTCGCGGCCCGCACCCAACCGGCCATCGGTTTTCCGGCCGGGCTGGAGCCGGTCATGACTCCCGTCGACCCGGCGCACGAGCCGGACTCGCCGCTGCCCCGGGCCGACGTGGTGGTCATCACCTGGACCGTCGACGAGCTGGCGGGTATGGCGAAGGTGTTCTGCCCGGGGCACTCGGCGGCCAAGTGGGCGCGCTACGCGCACAACTTCGACACCTTCGCCCCGCAGATCCGACCCCACGCTCCGGCGGCCACATCCAAACGCCTCGGCAGCTACCAGCCGGTCACGGTCGGGGGCCTGAAGGTGCTGTGCATGAAGTCCGAGCTGCACCTCAACCAGGACGGCATCGGCACCGGCGACGGGACGGCCACCCTGCCGGTCAAGGATTTCTTCCAGCAGATCATCGCGGAGACGAAGCCGAAGTCGTGTTCACGATCGGCACGGCCGGCAGCGTGTTCGACGACTTCCGGCTCGGCGACGTGGTCGTCACGCGGGCCGCGAAGTTCCGGCTGCAGCAGGAGTTCCGCAACGAGCCCTTCAACGGCCAGACCTATCACCAGCGACTGGCAGATCCCCACCGACCAGCTGGACACGGCCGCGGAGCGCTGATGGCAGACTTCGCTCGCGAGCTCGCCGTAGCCGCCGTTCGCGCCGCCGACCGAAGGACTTCCCCTTCACCGGCGCACCGATCCAGCGCCGACGCCCCGAACTCCCCGACATCACGCCTGGAGCAGGGCGGCCGGGACATGCCCGAGTTCCACCCGATCCTGACCACCGACTACTTCGAGTACGGCACCACCGACCAACCGGCTCGACCAGCGAGGGCGCGGCCGTCGAGATGGGCGACGCCGCACTGGGCCTCGCCTGCTCCGAGCTCGCCGAACCCGCCGAACTGGGCGGTCGTCCGCAACATGTCCGACCCCGTCATCAACGGGACGCTGCCCGCCAAGCAGTTTCACCTCAACGAGCAGACGACCTGGGCGGTCGGCTACTACACCGCCTACGGCAAGTGGACGAGCGTCATCGGCGCACTCGCCACCTGGGGCGATCATCGCCGGCCTCGCGTAACCAACTCACCGATCCCCGACCGGAGTGCTGGCCGACGCCGGTCGGCCGCCGTCGCCCCATCCCCGTGATCAAGAGGGGATTTACGTGCGAAACGCCGAGCGAATCCCCTCCTGATCACGGTCGGAGGAGGTCTGACGCACCGGCCCGTCAGCGCCCGGCCCGGGTGTGCAGGGAGTGGACCTGCGCATCCGGCCCCGGGAAGACCAGGGTGGTGCGGCCGTTGTCGGACCATCGGACGACGTACGGCGGCTGTCCGTCGTCTCCGTGGACCTCCAGGATCTCCCCGTCGCGGACGGGCCGGTCGAGTCGGGTGGACAGGATGACCAGCTGGTCACCTTCGCGTGCCTGCATGGGTGCCCCCAGTTGAGAGTCAGGTGGGAGAGTCAGGTGGCGTGCTCGATCGGGACGCTGCGCGACTCCGGCGTCCTGGTCTCGACCGGCACGGTGATCTCGAGAATTCCGGCGTCGTACCGCGCCGTGACCTTCGACTCGTCGGCGCCCTGGGGCAGGGTCAGGGTCCGCGTGAAGCTGCCGTAGTGGAATTCCGAGCGGCGGTTCTCGCCGTGCTGGTGCCGCTCCGCGTGGATGCTCAAGGCACCGTGGGCGATGTCGACCGACACGTCCTTGTCCGGGTCGAGCCCCGGAAGCTCGGCCCGCACGATGAAGCGGCCGTCCTCGACGTACTCCTCGACGCGGATGCCGCGTTGACCGCCCAGGGGCGGCGGCCAGGTCAGCAGTCCCGGCAGGTCGGGCCAGTCGAACAGGTCGGGCAGGAGGTGCCGTCCCTCGCGCTTGGGGGGTGTGGCCATGTCTGCACCAGCTCTCACGTCTCATCACCATGCAACCGAGTCGAGGCGGGCATGGGCACGGTCCAACGGATCCCGTTCACCGGGACCTTCGTCACGTGTACGACGCGGCCGCTCAGCCGGGTACCGGAGGAACCGGCAGGCTGCGGACCTTCGAGACGAGGGCGAGCAGGACAATCGCACCGGTCCAGCCGAGCGGAGCGACCGATGCCGGGTTGCCCGCGGCGTCGACCTTCTCCGGGAGCGCGCCGATCTCGGTGCGGTGTCCGGACAGCCACTGCAGCCACCCGTCGGCGGCCGACTGGTCGCCCAGTCCGGTCTGGGCCAGGGCGAAGAACGCGGTCTCCGGCGTCCACGCCAGCGTCGGGTCACTCGGCCAGTCCTGCCCGGGCAGCACGCCGCCGCTGGCGATGCGCAACTTCGCCGCGGACGCGGCGACGGCGGCCGCCAGGTCGGGGGTGGCGGCGGCGAACGGCGGTGCCAGGAAGGTGACGGCCGAGTCGGCCCCAGAACCCGGATCGGTCGAGCGGGGGTAGCCGTGCGGGGCGAACACCCGGGCGATGGCCGCGTCGAGTCGCCGGGCGGCGTGCGCGTACCGCGCCCTCCGGGCGGTGTCCGATGCCCGTTTCGCCAGGTCGGCGGCGGCCCGCAGCCCGGTCCGGAGCGGGGCCACGGTGCCGATCGTGATCTGGTCGGTCCGGGCCTCCCAGTAGTCGGGGCCGGCCGGGGGAAGCCCGTCGGCGCCCAGGGACGCGGCGGCATGGTCGGCGGCCGCGGCGACCATCGGCCACCAGGCTTGGAAGTCCTTTTCGGCGGTGGGATCGCCGGCCGGCCGGGAGGCGAGCGCGAACCACACCGCCCACGGCACCCAGCCGTTGCCGTCGAGCTGCCACTGCCGCCCGTCGGCGACGGGGGCGTGGTCGATGGCGTGGTAGCGGGCGTCCCAGGTGCCGTCGGCGTGCTGCGCCTTCGCCAGGAACCCGAGGATCGCGGCCGCCTCCGGGTGATGTCCGGTGGCCGCGTAGGCGGCCACGACCCACGAGGCGTCCCGGGGCCAGACGAAGTTCCAGTAGGGGTACCAGGCCGCCACCGCCGCCCCGCCGGGACGGGTCAGGCACCTCAGGTCGAGCAGCGCACGCGTCGCCATGTCACGCTCCCCCGCCGACCCGCCGGGCACCGTCCCGCCGGCGAGCCAGGCCCGGTCGGCGGCCACGGCCGTCGCGGCGTCCGGGTCGCCCGGAGAGCGGTAGACGTCCCACGGCGAGCCCACGGGCACGAAATGCAGCGTGCCGTCGGGGAGTTGCAGGACCGTCGACCCGTCGACGTAGGCCGCACCGCGGGCTTCGTACGGGCTGATGGCGTAGGTGGAGCGCAGCGAGACCGGGTTGCCGATCAGCCCGGCCACCGGGTGTCCGGCGGCGCTCTGCGCGATCGCCGTCGGCGCCGCGCCGCCCGCCGCCGCAGCCTTTCCGGGCAGGACGAGCGGGACGGCGGCGCCGGCCGAGGCCAGCAGCATGTGGCGGCGGCTGAACGGCATCAGTGAACCCTTCCGGCAGAGGTCATCGGTGCACCGGCTCGCCGGTGTCGGAGGTCATCGGTGCACCGGCTCGCCGGTGGCGGGGTCGAGGAACAGCAGCGGCGCGCGGTGGCGCCCGGTGAAGTCGAACATCCCCGTGAGCGGGCCGGACAGCGCGTCGTAGGAGCCGTCCCCGATGCGGGCGCCGTGCAGCCAGTTGTCCTCGATGAAGTGGATGACCGACGTCTGGTCGGTGAGGGTGTGGTCGACGGCGTCGACCCGGCTCCACGGGGAGATGACCAGCAGCGGAAGACGTGGCCCGTAGCCGCACCGACCCTGGTAGCCGCCGAGCAGTGGCGTCTTCACGCCGCATTGGCCGTCACCGGTGAGCGCGTCATCGACGGTCTGCGAGTTGTTGACGATCGGGGACATGACGTGGTCGTAGCCGCCGTCGGAGTCGTCGTAGAGGACCACGACCGCCGTGCTGGACCAGCTCTTGAGGCCTTCCAATCCGTTGACCAGGCCGACGATGAAGTTCTGTTCGTCGATGGGGCTGGAACACCCGCAGCCGCCCTGCTGGTAACCACCGGCCTTCAGGAAGGACACGGCCGGCAGGTTGTCGGCGTGCGCCGCCGACCAGAAGTCGGTCAGGTCGTACTGGTGGTTGGCCTGGTCGTCGTGCCCGATGGCCGCGACCGATGTCGGCGGCAGATGGTGCGGGTTGGACGTGGACTGGTAGTACTGGAACGCCTCGTTGCCGCTGTCGTAGTCGGTGTCGACCTGGCCGTAGGAGTTGGCATGCGACTGCGCGCACACGGCGGAGCCGTCGGCCTGGCGGGACGTGGGCTTGAAGCCGCCGCTGAACCAGCCCCAGGAGACGCGGCCGTCGTCGAGCAGGTTCCCGATGTTGCGGCCGGTCATGTGGGCGTTCAGCGCCGACTTCGGGCAGTCGTCGTACGTCGGCTCCACGTTGCCGACCATCGTTCCCGACACGATCTTGGTGGTCGGCTCGCTGGGCACCGCGCCATGGGTCTGGCCGCTCACCAGGTTCAACGCACCGATGTGTGATGGTCCGAACGTCGTACCGAAGGAGTTGTCGTTCAGCGCGAAGTGCTGCGCGTAGTTCCACAGTCCCGTGACGGTGTTCCCGTCGTAGTAGTCCATGCCGTGGGACTGGTCGCAGCCCGGGGTGCGGGACCCGGTCTCCTCGACGAACCGGTCCATCAATCCGTGGTCGAACGCCTTCTGCTCGGCGAGGTAGTCGTGGTTGGAGCCACAGACCACCGGCTCGTTGCGCGGCAACCGGACCGGGTTTGCGCTGTTGGGGTTGTCGGTCAGCAGTTCGGGGGTCAGCCCATTGACGGTCGGGGTGCCGGGCGCGGCGTCGAACCGCGGCTCACCAGGCGGGTTCAGCGCATGCGGATAGGTGCCGAAGTAGTGGTCGAAAGGGATGTTCTCCTGGAATACCACGACCAGATGCTTGATGGGTGTGACTGCCGGCGAGCCGGCACCGCCGGCCTTGGCGGCCGAGGACGGCGCCGCCGACACGAGGATGGCGACGGCGACGACGGCGATCCCGGTCGCGAAGCGGGCGGCCCTTCTGCGGTGGCCAGACATCCCTGGGCTCCTCCACTCGACGCTGCACCGGCGGCACAGACCTGGGCTTGGTGAGTCGGGCGAGGGTGCCGCGAATCGGGACGCTGAGTCAATAGCCGGTCACCGACGACGCATCGGCACCTCCCGGCGCGCGTGAGTCGGTGCCTTCGGTGTGCGGCGCTGTTGTCGGGCGGGTCGGGCGCAGCCGCGCATAGATCAGGACCACCGGGGAGAGGATCGCGGCCGAGGCGACGAGCGCGGTGCTCAAAGACGTGCGGTTCGCGAGGACGCCAAGCGGGGGGCCGCCCGCGATCTGGCCCACGGCGTCGGCCTGGCTGTTCATCGACAGCA
Source organism: uncultured Actinomycetota bacterium (assembly GCA_963828605.1). Taxonomy (GTDB): domain Bacteria; phylum Actinomycetota; class Actinomycetes; order Mycobacteriales; family QHCD01; genus DASXJE01. The sequence continues at coordinate 352,596 of CAWHER010000003.1, forward strand.
CCGTCGCGCGCGCCTGCGAGGCGACGTTGCGGTTCAGCCAGGCCGCCTGGATCGGGCCGGCGAGCGCCATGGCCGCAGCACGGATCCACATGGCGGCGAGCGCGAGCCACAGGCTGCCCAGCAGGGCGAGACCGAGGATGCCGACGACCTGCACAGCCCCCAGCAGGGCCAGCAGCCCGTTGGGGTGCAGCGAGCTCATCCGCTCGGCCGACACGTGGTTCACCAGCAGGGAGGTCACCAGCGACAGCGCGAGACCGATCAGCGCGAAGACCGTGAACCACACAGCGGGGCTGGTCGTGCCGAAGAGCTCGGGGAGCCGGAAGTCGTCCAGGATCCGCAGGGTCCACAGCCGGTCGAACGCCTCGCTGGACAGCCCGGTGATGAGGCTGACGAGGAAGAACCATCGGACCACCGCCCGGCGCCGGGCGATCCGCATCCCGGCGGTGAACGACGACCGCATGTGCCGCAACGTCGTCCGCCCGGCCCGCGGCACCGGGTCGAAATGCTCCTCCGGCATCCGGGCGAGCATCGCGACCGTCAACGCGAAGAAGCCCGCGCCCGAGACGAGCATCGGCACCCGCAGACTGATCAGGCCGAGCATCCCCGCCGCGATCGTGCCCACGATGCTCCCGGCCAGTCCCAGCTGCTGCTCCCGGGTGAAGACGGGCCCGATGCGCTCCTCGCCGATCTCGTCGGTGATCCACGCCTGCGTCGCTCCGGAGGTGAAGGTCACGCCGATACCCCACAGCACCTGCGCGCCGATGACGGCGGCGAACGTCGGCACGGCGCCCTGCAGAACGAAGCCGGCGCCGATCAGCGCCAACCCGACGATGATCGACAGCCGCCGGCTGTAGAGATCCGCGACGATCCCGGTGGGGGTCTCGAAAAGGAAGCAGACGGCCTCCAGCACCGTGCCGACCAGCACCATCTGGAGTGGGTTGAGCGAGACGTCGGTCGCGTAATAGACGAGGTTGAGGGTGAAGGTCAGTGCATAGAGCAGTGCCGAGAAGCCGGTGACGGCGTAATAGGTGCGGGTCGGATCGGCGGGCCAGCGCGGGCGCCGCAGCAGAGCAGCCAGCATCGGATCGGGCTCCTGAAGGTGTCAGCCGGGCGCGTCGGGCGGGCCACTCGCAGCTCGACGCCGCGCACGCCGGATCGGGCACCCGGCGCTCAGACCGGGTCCCGTCTCGTCGGGAATCAGGAGCAGGCTGACATGCCGCAAACGGTATCAGTGGGCGCTCGACCGGCGCGATCGGAAATGCCGCCCGGCCGCGTGCGGACATCGAGGCGGGACCCCGGGCCGGGCCACGCGTGAGACCATGGGCCAATGCTCAACGGGGCCGGCCGGCGGACATGACGGGTTCGCCCGGTGCGGCGCGCACGGCGATCGTGACCGTCGACGACGATCCGGGAGTCTCGCGTGCGGTTGCCCGCGACCTGCGCCGCCGGTACGGCGAAACCCACCGGATCGTGCGCGCCGAGTCCGGCGACGCCGCTCTGGACGCCCTGCGTCAGATGAAGCTCCGCGGCGACGTGGTCGCCGTGATCCTCGCGGACTACCGCATGCCGAACATGAACGGAATCGAGTTCCTCGAGCATGCGATGGACGTGTATCCGGGCGCCCGGCGGGTGCTGCTGACCGCGTACGCCGACACCGGCGCCGCCATCGACGCCATCAACGTCGTCGACCTCGACCACTACCTGCTCAAGCCGTGGGACCCGCCTGAGGAGAAGCTCTATCCGGTGGTGGACGAGCTGCTCGACGCCTGGCTGGCGCACGATCACCGGCCGGTTCCCGAGACCAAGGTGGTCGGCCACCGCTGGTCGCGGCGCTCCTCGGAGGTCCGCGAGTTCCTGGCCCGCAACCAGGTGCCCTACCGCTGGTACTCGTCCGATCAACCCGAGGGCGAACGGTTGCTCGCCGCCGCCGGCGCCGACGGCATGACGCTCCCGGTCGTGGTCACCCCGGACGGGACGGCGCTGGTCGAGCCCGACGACGCCGAGCTCGCCGGCCGGGTCGGCCTCGCCACCACCCCGTCGAAGGACTTCTACGACCTCGTCGTCATCGGCGGCGGGCCGGCCGGGCTCGGCGCGGCGGTCTACGGGGCGTCGGAGGGACTGCGGACCGTACTGGTCGAGCGGCATGGCGACCGGCGGGCAGGCCGGTCAGAGCTCACGGATCGAGAACTACCTGGGCTTCCCCGACGGCGTCTCCGGCGCGCAGCTGGCCGAACGGGCCCGACGGCAGGCGGTCCGGTTCGGCGCCGAGGTGCTGACCGCCCGCGAGGTCGTCGGCCTGGACGTCAAGGGCTCGGCACGCAGTCGTCCGGTTCGCGGACGGCGACTCGATCGACGCCCACGCCGTGATCCTCGCGACCGGCGTCGCCTATCGGCAACTGGCCGCACCCGGCCTGGACGAACTCACCGGCCGCGGCGTCTTCTACGGCGTCCGCGCTCGACCGAGGCGGTCAGCTGCCCGGTCAGGACGTCTACATCGTGGGCGGCGCCAACTCGGCGGGACAGGCGGCGGTCTACCTCTCCCGCGGGGCAAGTCCGTCACGATCCTGCTGCGGGGCCGGTCCATGGAGCAGGTCGATGTCGTACTACCTCATCCAGCAGATCGGCGACGTCACCGAGAGATCACGGTCCGCACCTGCACCGAGGTCGTCGCTGCCCACGGCACGGATCACCTGGAGCGGCTCACTCTGCTGGACACCGCCACCGGTGAGACCGGGACCGTCGACGCCCAGTGGCTGTTCGTCTTCATCGGCGCCGCGCCGCGCACCGACTGGCTGGACGGCGTCGTCGTCCGGGACGACCGCGGCTTCGTCGTCGCCGGTCCCGACCTGGCGGTCGAGGGTCAGATCCCGCGGGGTTGGGACGCTGGACCGCGCCCCCTACCACCTCGAGACCAGCGTCCCCGGAGTATTCGTCGCCGGCGACGCCCGCGCCGAGTCGGTCAAGCGGGTGGCCTCCGCCGTCGGCGAAGGGGCGATGGCCGTCATGCTCGTGCACCGCTACCTGGAGAAGCTATGACCGATGCAGGCTGCGCCGCTGCCACTGCGACGCCGACGAACTGCGTGTCCCTGTTCCTCTTCGAGAAGCTCGATCCGGACCAGCTGGCCTGGCTGTGCGACCACGGGCGGGTGGGGTCGCCGCCCGGCACCGTCTACGCCGAGGGCGACCCGGCGACGTGCTTCTACGTGCTGCTCGACGGGACCGTGGTGCTGAGCGCCGGGTGGGCGCCGACGACATCGAGGTCAACCGCACCACCATCCGGGGGCCTACGCCGGAGCCTGCCAGGCCTACCTCGGCGACCGGTGCCGCCAGGTGTACAACAGCTCGCTGCGGGTGCGGTGCACCGACGCGGTTCTTCGTACTCCGACGCCGACGAGTCTTCGCGCCGATGATGCGCGAGTGGTTCCCGATGGCCGATGCACATGCTCGAGGGCCTGTTCTTCGGCATCATGAACACCCAGCAGGCCGTCGGCCAGCGGGAGCGGCTGCTCGCTCTCGGTTCACTGTCCGCGGGCCTGACGCACGAGCTCAACAACCCGGCGGCCGCCGCCAGCCGGGCGACCGCCGCCCTGCGCGAGCGGGTCGCCGGATGCGCGCACAAACTGGCCGGCATCGCGAGCCGGCAGTTCGACGCAGCGCCCTGGAGAAACTGGTCCAGCTGCAGGAGGCCGCTGTCGAACGTGTGCCGAAGGCGCCCGAGCTGACCCCGATGGAGGCGTCGGACCGCGAGGACGAGCTCGCCGACTGGCTGGACGGGCACGGCGATCCCGGCGAGCTGGGACATCGCGTCCGGCTTCGTGCAGGCGGGCCTGGACGTTGACTGGCTCGAGGAGGTGGCCGTCGCGGTCGGCGGCCGACAACCTTCCGGCGCCGTACGGTGGCTCGAGCTACACCGTGGAGACCGAGTTGCTGATGGGCGAGATCGAGCGACTCCACCGCACGCATCTCGTACCCTCGTCGGTGCGGCCAAGCAGTACTCCCAGCTGGACCGGGCGCCCTACCAGGTGGTCGACCTGCACGAGATGCTCGACAGCACGCTGGTCATGCTCGGCGGCAAGATCGGCGCCGGCGTCTCGGTGGTCAAGGACTACGACCGCACGCTGCCCTCGATCCCGCGCCTACGCCGGCGAGCTGAACCAGGTCTGGACCAACCTCATCGACAACGCGGTGTCGGCGATGGACGGGGCCGGCACGCTGACGGTACGGACCGCGCACGACCGGGACCAGGTGCTCGTCGAGATTCGGGGACACCGGTCCGGGCGTTCCCGAGGACATCCGGGACCGGATCTTCGAACCCTTCTTCACCACGAAACCGGTGGGCGAGGGCACCGGGCTCGGCCTCGACATCTCGTGGCGCATCGTCGTGAAGAAACACCACGGCGACCTCCGGGTGGAGTCCGTTCCGGGAGACACCCGCTTCCAGGTCCGGCTCCCGCTGACCGCCCCGACCGCCGGCACCTGATCCACCGGACCTGTCCCGCGACTGGGGCCTTCCGCCGCCGTGCGGAGGACCTTCGCCCGTGTCCGCAGGCGCGCCGGCGAGATGAGATGGAACCAGGCACGAAGGAGCTGGTCCCGGTGATGAGGAACAGAAAACCATCGGTCGCGATGTGTCCCGTCCGGCCCGGTGATCCCTGCTCGCTGTGCATGCCGGGCGCGACCGGACCGCAGGACTGCGGCTTGGTGTATCTGGTGCTCACCGATCCCGACCTGCGCGCACAACTTCGCGGCCGCCGGTGCGGCCCCCTTCTTTCGCGACAGCTGGACCCCGCGGGGCGGTGACACCGTGGCGTCATCAGCGCACATACCGGTCGTCAACGACCGTGAATTGCAGTCATTGGAGTAATTGCCCCGGAATCGGTGACCAAAGACTCTGCTTGCCGGCGCGCTATGCCTGAAGAATTGGTGTTGGATTCTCGGCTTCGACATCGAGGCAGAACGGCACGGGGACATGGGGCAACGGGCTGCGAGCGAGCAACCGGCTGCCGTCCGTCCCAGCGCACGGCACGAGATCTCCACTCTGGTTCGCAAGGCCCGGCCCATGGACCTCCGGCCGACATCACCCGCAGACAAGCAGGCCAGGTTCTGGCGGGCCTACATCGCGGCCGGCTTCCTGGTCATCGCCGGTGAGAGCATCGCCGCCGCCGTCTACGTGCTCATCGACACCGACCGCCCGAACGGGTCCTTGATCCTCGCCGTAGCAGCAAGCTACGTCGCCGTCTCCCTCGTCGTTCTGTCCCTGTCCGACTGGCTGTCCCGGAAGGCCTGGCGAGCCGGCTTCTCGTTGTGGTGGGCGTCTGCCGCGTGCGCGTCGGTCGCCGGAGTGAGCTACCTCGACGGCGGCGTGAACAGCCCACTCTTCTTCCTGCTCGTCCTGCCGGTGATGTGGACCGCGCTCGGTCTGACCCCACGAGCGGTGGCGGTGTGCAGCGGAGTCGCCATCGCCGGGCTGCTCGTCGTCGCTCTCCCCGACCCGCAGATCTCCCAGGCCGCGAAGGGCCACCTCTTGATGTTCTCCGCCCTGCTCGCCGGAGTCGTGATCCTCGCCGTGAGTTCGGCAACCATCCGGGCCCGGTTGGAATCCGCCGAGGCAGGGCTCGTCGGTACGCTGCGCCGGCAGGCCGACCTCGACGGTCTCACCGGATGCGCGACCCAGCGGGTCTTCTACGAACGCCTAGGTAAGGAGATCGATCACGCCATCGATGAGAAGCTGCCGCTGTCCATGCTCATCTGTGACATCGACCTGTTCAAGGCCTTCAACGACACCCACGGTCATCCGGCCGGCGACGCGGCGTTGACCGCACTCGGCGCGACCCTGCGATCCACGGTGCGATCGACCGACACCGTCGCCCGGGTCGGCGGGGACGAGTTCGGACTGCTCCTGGCCGACACCACCGAGACGGAGGCGGCCACGCTGGCTCACCGGATCGTGCGTGAGTCGGATGCCGCCACGCCGCAGGCCATCAGCATCAGCATCGGCGTCGCCCAACTCGATCCGGCCGATCCGAGCCCGTCCCGCGTGATCCGGGACGCCGACGCCGCGCTCTACGACGCCAAGGAGGCCGGCCGGCACACCGTCGTCGCCGCCGCCGTGGGGGCTCCCCTCGCCATGGCCGCCGCCGACAGCGCGGGCGATCCTCGGACGGTGGACCGGGCGGATCGCAAGCTCAGGTCCGAGGCGGTACGCCAGGCGCGCCGCGAGTCCCAGGAGAGCCGGCGAATCCTCGACACCCTGATCGAGGATTCACCGGTCGGCTTCGCCTTCATCGACCGGGATCTGCGCGTCCTGCGCCTCAACCCGACCCTCGCGGTCGTGACCGGCGTTCAGGCCGACGACCAGGTGGGAAGGTCGGTCAGCGGATTCCTGCTCGGTCTCCTGCCGTCGCGCGAGGCCGGGTACAGGGGCATCCTCGACAGCCACACTCCCGTACTCAACCTGGAAGGTCGCGGCCCGACGCGCACCGACCCCACCGGGACGCACGACTGGCTGGTCAGCCTCTACCCCGTCGGCGAACCCGACGACGCGATCGGCATCGGCGTCGTGGCGATCGACATCACCGACCGCAAGCGGCTGGAGCGCGCCGGCGCCGACCTCATCGATGCCGTCGTGGGGGCCATCGGGGCGGTCGCGGAAGCACGCGACCCCTACACCGCCGGACACCAGCATCGGGTCGGCGAGATCGCGACGGCCATCGCCACCGAGCTCGGCTACGACGAGCACACCACGCACGGCATCATGCTGGCGGCCGCGATACACGACATCGGCAAGATCGCCGTCCCGGCCGAGATCCTGTCCCGACCCGGTCGACTGACCGATGCGGAGATGGACCTGATCAGGACGCACACCACGGCGGGCTACGCCATCCTGCGCGACATCGAGTTTCCGTGGCCGGTCGCGCAGATGGTCGAGCAACACCATGAGCGGTTCGACGGCTCGGGCTATCCCCACGGGCTGCACGGCGATCAGATCAGCGCCGGTGCGCGAATCATCGCGGTCGCCGACGTGGTCGAGGCCATGGCCGCCCATCGACCGTACCGGCCGGCCCTCGGTCTCGACGAGGCGCTGGCGACGATCGCGGCCGGACGCGGGAGTCTCTTCGATCCGCTAGTCGCCGACGCCTGCCTCCGGCTGTTCCGCGGAGGACCGTTGAGCGCGGAGCTCACCCGGCTCCTTCAGGGCGAGCAGGACACCCTTCCGCGCCGGGCCCCGATCAGCCGAGCAGCCGCAGGAATCCGCTGATCGACATGTAGGCGCCGATGCCGAGTGCGACTCCGGCGATGAGCAGGCGGACGTGGCCGGTGAGCCATGCCGTGGCTGCCCGCAGTGCGGTCTTGGTGGCCTCGGGCCGGACCAGGAGGAAGATCAGCGGCACGATCACGAGCGCGAACTGGATCGCGACGAAGACGATGACCGAGAGGACCTGCGTCGATGTCGACCGGGTTCCGTTGATCAGGTGGTGCAGCTCGGTGATGTAGGCCGCGCCGGGCGTCCCCATCAGGGCCCCGACCAGCACGACAATTCCGGGCCGGGGATCCCGCAGTGCCCGCCGCGCCCGGCTCTCCCTCTTTTCCCCTTCGGCTGCTCGGGCCCGACGCGACCGGATCAGCGCCGGTCGCCAGGTAGGAACGCGGTCGGTGGCCACCACCACCCCGATGAGGAACAGCGGGATCCCGAGCGCGAGGTCGAGGCCGGCGCTCGCCGAGCCCTGGGCCCTGATCTCGTCGGCATGCAGGACGAGGACGTCGACCAGGCCGAGGGCGAGGCTCAGGCCCGCCCCACCGATCAGGAACAGCAGGAACATGATCTGCGGGCGACGGTTCTCGATCAGCAGCAGATCGAAGCCGAGAAGCTTCGGGTTCGCCGCGGCGATGAGGGCCAGCCCGAAGAACGAGCCGTTCACGAGCTAGGTGTGGCTGAACCCGGCGGGAGCCTGCGACCTGCGGGGCGGGTTGTCAGTGAGGTACTGCACGGCGTTCTTCAACGCGTCGATCAGCGCCTCGGACAGGTCGTAGCTGAAGCCCTCCCGGACGACGACCCGCATCACCGCGACGCCGGTGGCGGCGTCGGGCATCGTGTATGCCGGAACCTGCCAGCCGTCGATCCGCAGCCGCTCGGACACGTCGAAGACCGTGTAGGGGACGCCCTCGTCGAGCATGAACGCGAAGACCGGGATCGTGGTCCCGTCGCTGAGCAGGGTGAACGGGCCGACCTCCTCGACCCGTTTGGCCGTGCGGACGGCGAGCTCGCGCAGCGACTCCATCACCTTCGTGTAGCCGGACCGGCCCAGCCGGAGGAAGTTGTAGTACTGGCCGACGATCTGGTTGCCCGGCCGGGAGAAGTTCAGGGTGAAGGTGGGCATGTCGCCACCCAGGTAGTTGACGTGGAAGACGAGGTCCTCGGGGAGGTCATCGGCCTCGCGCCAGACGACGAAACCCACACCGGGATAGACCAGCCCGTACTTGTGGCCGGACACATTGATGGACTTCACCATCGGCAGCCGGAAGTCCCACTCCAGGTCGGGCTGGAGGAACGGGGCGACGAACCCGCCGCTGGCGGCGTCGACGTGCACGGGGACGGAGAGCCCGGTCGCGTCGTTGTGGGCGACGACCGCGTCGTGAATCTCCTTGATCGGCTCGTATTCGCCGGTGTAGGTGGTGCCGAGGATCGCGACGACCCCGATGGTGTTCTCGTCGATGCGCTCGACGACCTCGTCCGGGGTGATGACGTAGCGCCCCGGCTGCACGGGGATGTAGCGCGCCTCGACGTCCCAGTAGCGGCAGAACTTCTCCCAGACCACCTGCACGTTGGAGCCGAGGACCATGTTCGGCCGGTCCGTGGACTGTTTCGCGGCGGCCCGCCGCGCCCGCCACTTCCACTTCATCGCCAACCCGGCGAGCATCACCGCCTCGCTCGATCCGATGGTCGACGTACCGGTCGCGTCGCCGTCCGCCGTGGCGTTGAACATGTGGGCGACCATGTTGACGCAGCGCCGCTCGATGTCGGCGGTCTGCGGGTATTCGTCCTTGTCGATCATGTTCTTGTCGAAGGCCTCGGCCATCAGCTTGTCGGCCTCCGGCTCCATCCACGTCGTCACGAACGTCGCCAGGTTCAGCCGCGAGCTACCGTCCAGCAGCAGCTCGTCATGGATAAGCCGGTAGGCGACAAACGGGTCGGTCCCCTCGTCGGGCATCTGGAACTTGGGGATCGGCTGCAGATCGAGGCGCTGCGTGTAGGCGGGTGCGACCTCTGAGACCGCCGCCGGGTCCTCGCTCGACTTGCGCCTGCTGGCCATCGATCCTCCCGTTGGCGTGTCGGTCCCCACGGCGGGTCGGGGCAAGCCCGAAGCCATCCCCGCGTGCCGTCCACTATGGCCGAGCTCCCACCTTTTCCGGTCGAGCCCGCGCCGACATCACCCCCGACGGATGAAGCGGCATACGTCGGCGCTCACCTCGCGGGGCTGACCTGGGCGAGGGCTGCCCGGCGGGCCGCGTCGACCGCGACATGGGCGGCGCCCTGGAGAGGAGCACGCTCGCCCAGCGTGCTCACCCCGACGTCGACGCGGTGCGGCCAGTGCCCGGCGAGGTGCGCCCGGAAGGGGTCGAGCAGTGCGGGGTGGGTGCCGAGCGGACCGCCGAGCAGCACGAGCGCGGGATCGACCGACGCGATCAGGGCGATCGCCGCGTGTGCCGACGACGATGCGAGCAGGTCGAGGGCCGCGGAACGCTTCGTGCCCGTCGCCGAGTCGAGCAGTCCCAAGGTCTGGTCGACGTCGACGGTGGGCGGGCCGCCCTGCGCACTGCTGACCCGGGCAAGGCGGTGGGCGATGGTGTCGTCGGCGCGGGATCGACAGGCAGCCGGGAGGTAACCGAGCTCCCCGGCCAGACCGTGCGCCCCCCGCACGAGGTCGTCGCCGATGCAGATCGCCCCGCCGAGACCCGCGCCGAGGTAGACGTAGGCGAAGCTGTCGGTCTCGGTGGCCGCACCGCCGTGCCGCTCGGCCAGGGCGGCGAGGTTCACGTCGTTGTCGACCAGGACCGGCCCCGACACGAGGTCGCCGAGAATCTCGACGGGCTGGATGATCCCTTCCGGGAAGGGCGAGTCCCGCAGGTCGATGACCTGTCTGGTCGCCGGGTCGACCGGATTGGCCACCGAGATCCCGGCGGCGCGGATCCCCGCGGCCGACCCGACGGTCGTCCGGGCCTGATCCACGGCCTCCCGTAGCCCGGCCGCCAGTGCCCGGTGGTCGCCGACCGCGGTGGGCGGATAGGTGGTGTCGCCGAGCACCCGGCCGGCCAGATCGAGCGTGCGCACGCTGATCCCGGCCTGGTCCAGTTCGACGGCGAGCACGATGCCGGCCCCGACGGCGATGTCGTAGTAGGTGCCGACCCGCCCGCGCCGGCCGGACTGAAGTCCGGTGACCACGACGAGGCCCGCGTCCTCGAGGCGGCGGATCGCCTGGGACACCGTCGGCTTGGAGATCCCGGTTGCCGTCGCCAGCTCGGCGCGGGTCGCGGCGCCGGACCCGACCAGCGCGTCGAACACGGCCCGCTCCGAAAGCTCCCGCAGCAGCTGGAGCCGGGGCAGGGAGCGTTGCCCCCGGTCGTCGCTCCCCGCGGTCATCGGCCCCACTCCCGGTTCGGTCTTGCGCGTCCCAGATCGCCGGGGCTATCGTATCGAAGTCTAGTAAGGATTCTTTACCAAAAGGGGTCGAGTCCGATGACGAGTTCCACCACCCGCCAGGTCGCGCCGGCTCCTGAGGACATCCCGGGCGCGATCGCGGCGACGAAGGCCGCCCTGCGCGCGCGGGTCGGTGATGTGGCCGCCGCCCTCGCGACGATCGAGGCGGAGATCCGGGCGGAGGTCGACGACGTCGTCGCCACCCGGGAGCGCGGCGAGGACGTCTGGCCGGTCGTCCCCTTCGCGGACGTCGCCGGCGGCACGGTGTCGGAGGAGCTGCGAGATTCGGTACGCCGCCGGGGCTGCGCGGTCGTGCGAGGCACCTTCCCGCGCGCCCGTGCGGAGGCCTGGGATCGCGAGCTCGTCGACTACCTCGACCGCAACGACTTCGCCGGGACCTACCGGTACCTCGACGACGGCGTCTTCGGAGGTCTCTCCGCCGGCCGGCCGTCCATCTTCCCCATCTACTGGTCCCTGCCTCAGATGGAGGCGCGGCAGGACGACAACATGGTCGCGGTGCGCAGATTCCTCAACAGCTTCTGGAAGCACGAGTCCGAGGGCCGCGTCTGGTTCGACCCGAGCCGCGACACCGCCTACCCCGACCGGGTGCGCCGCCGGGAGCCGGGCGCCAACTCCGCCGGACTCTCCCCGCACACCGACTCCGGCTCGATCGAGCGGTGGCTGACCCCCGCCTACCAGAACGTCTTCCGGGACGTATTCTCCGGCGACCCGTCGGTGTACGACCCGTGGGACGGCGCGTACCGGACCGACGTCGACGAGTTCGAGTCCACGGTGATGTGCTCGACGTTCCGCACCTTCCAGGGCTGGACGGCGTTGTCGGACATGACGCCGACCGAAGGCGTGCTGCACAGCGTTCCCATCCCGGCGGCCATGGCCTACCTGCTGCTGCGCGCCCTGCAGGACGACGTCGCCGACGACGACCTGTGCGGCGCGGAGAACGGGCAGGCGCTTCCGATCAGCGAGCAGTGGCACTCGATGCTGTTGCCGGCCCTGACGCCGATCCCGGCCGTCGAGCCGGGCGACACCGTCTGGTGGCACGGCGATCTGATCCACTCCGTCGGAGCCGTGCAGGACCAGAAGGGCTGGGGCAATGTCATGTACATCCCGGTCAGCCCGCACTGCGAGAAGAACGCACGCTATGCGGCGGCCTGCGGACAGTCCTTCCTGCAGGGGACCAGCCCCTTGGACTTCGCCGCCGAGGACTACGAGACGTCGTGGACCGGACGCCCGAGCCTGGACGAGCTGACCCCGGTCGGACGGGAACAGCTCGGGCTCGGCTGACGCCCGGCTAGTCTCAGCGACGTGGACTCGCCGTCGGCGGCCGAGGTCGCCTCCGGTGCCGCCGCTGCTCTGGGGTCGGCCGTGCTCCGGCCGGAGCGCCTCGAGGGCGGCTACTCCAACGACAACTGGAGAGTGACGACGGCCAACGGCGCGCGGTACGCGGTCAAGTTCGGGCCGTTATCGTCCGAGAGCAAGTGGCGTTCAACCCGGCGGGCGCACGCGGTGGCGGCCGAGGTCGGCGTACCGGTCGCCCCGATCGTCCACCACGGCGTCCATGTGGGCCGGTTGATGCGCATCTACCGATGGATCGACGGCACCGCGCTGAACCCGCGGGACGTCGTCGGCCGACGGGCGGCGCGAGCCTTCTCCGAGCTCGGCGCCGCCGTCGCGGCCCTCCACAGCGTCGACCAGGGCGCCTTCAGCTCCCGCCTGGACGGCTCGTCGCCCTCGTTCGCGCACTGGTCGGACTACATCAGCTACCGGCTCGGACAGGTTGACGAACGCTGCCGGGCGACGCACGCCGTCGATCAGCACGTTCTGGACGCGGCGGCCGACGTCATCCAGGCGCTCGCCCGGACGGTGTCGGCTGCGGCGCGGCCGACCCTGTGTCACCGGGACCTGTACGCCGACAACATTCTCGTCGACGGCGACGGGCGGCTGGTCGCCATCCTGGACTTCGATCTCGCCGAGGTCTGGGATAGCGCCGGTGAGTGGTTCAAGCTCGACCGGTGGCTCTTTCCGTCGTTCCCAGAGTCCCGGGCCGCCTTCACCGATGCCTACCGGGCCGGCCGCCCACCACCGCCGCAATGGGACGACCGCACCCGCCTCGTCGACCTCATCGAGACACTCAACGTCATCCCCAACGCCATGACGAACCATTGGCGGGACCTCGAGAACGAGGCGCGTCAGCGGCTCGCGGCACTGCTCGGTTGACCCTTCCGGCGGCAGAGGACCTCGGCCTCACCCCCGTTTGACGGCCACCACCTGCAGGTAGGGCGACGGGATCTCGCACGTCCCGTCGGTGGCGACGTTGTGCCGGTCGGCCAGCTCGATCCACTCCTCCCTGAACGCCGCGGCGCGCTCCGCGTCGAGTCGCGACATGACCGTGACCATCGGACCGAACCAGTGCGTGAAGAGCTCGAAGAGACTCGTCGTGTTGACGTGCACGAAGTCGGCGTACTCCTCGGTGATCTCCAGGCGGTCGACCGGATCGCCGAGCAGGTCGGCCACCCGGTCGCGGGTGCCCCAGAGGGTCGGCGCCGGCACGCCGGGAGGAGGTGGCAGGTACGTCGCCTGCAACCTCAGCTGCCCGCCGACCCAGCCGTCCGGGGTCCAGTTCGCCAGGCCCACCCGTCCCCCCAGCCGCAGCACCCTCGTCAGCTCGCTCGCGGTGGCCCGTTGGTCGGGCGCGAACATCGCCCCGAACGTCGAGGTCACCACGTCGAAGCTGCCGTCCGCGAACGGCAGCGCCTGCGCGTCGGCCACCTCGGTCCGCAGTGGCAGACCCTCCGCCGCGGCCCGCCGCTCCGCGTGCTCGAGCAGTCCGGGCACGTAGTCGGTGCAGATCACGTCGGCACTCCGCCGCGCCGCCGCCAGCGCGGTGTTGCCCGACCCCCCGGCGACGTCGAGCACCCGCTCGCCCGCGTGGACGTGCAGGGCCCGCACCAGCGACTCCCCCACCACCACCTGGGACACCCCGATCCGGTGGAAGTCCCCCCGCGCCCAGGCCGCCTGCTGAGCCCGGGTCGCGTCGTCCCTCTCCGTCGGCATGGGCTCCTCCACCTCGCGCACCGCCTCGTGCGGTTAGCCTCTGCAGGACTCCAGCTGGGTACGGGCCTGCTCGTCGAGTTCGATGTCGGCGACCGCCATATTGTCCTCCAGGTGCCCGACCGAGGACGTGCCGGGGATCAGCAGGACGTTGGGTGCGAGGTCGAGCGTCCAGGCCAGTGCCACCTGCGCCGGGGTGATCGCCAGGCGCTCGGCGGTGGCCCGCACGTGCTCGTTGCCGAGCACCGGGTTGGTCTCCCCGAAGCCGGAGCCCAGCGGGAAGAAGGGCACGAAGGCGATCCCGCGCGCGGTGCACTCGTCGAGGACGGGCATCGAGGCGCGGTCGACCAGGTTCAGCGGATTCTGCACGCACGCGATGGCGGTCGCGTCCAGCGCGTGCAGCAGGTGTTCGCGGGTGACGTTGCTCAGGCCGATGGCCCCGATCAGGCCCTCGTCGCGGGCGCGGACCATCGCGGCGAGCTGCCCGTCGAACCGTCGGTCCGGTGCGGCCCCGTCCATCATCCGGAGATTGACGGCCGCCAGCTTCTCTGTACCCAGGCTGCGCAGGTTGTCCTCGATGCCGCGCCGCAGCTCGTCGGGCTCGTCGTACGGCAGCCACCCGCCGGACTCGTCGCGACGCGCTCCGACCTTGCTGACCAGGGCGAGCGACTCGGGGTAGGGGTGCAGCGCCGCACGGATGAGGTCGTTGGCCACGTCGGGCCCGTAGTACTGCGCCGTGTCGATGTGGTCGACGCCCAACTCGACGGCGCGGCGGAGCACCGCCAGCGCTTCGTCCCGGTCGCGCGGAGGGCCGAACACGCCCGGCCCGGGCAGCTGCATCGCGCCGAAACCGATGCGGGAGACCTTGGCGTCGCCAAGCAGGTAGCTCTGCATGCGCCGAGGCTAGACCGCGAGTCCGTGGCCGTCCTCGGGCGGTTCGGTCCCCGACCCTCTGATTCGGCCGTCGACGACCGAGGTCTTGTCAATGACAAGATTTCGCAACATTGGGTCGGTGCCGGAACCCGGACGTCCTTATCACCACGGTCACCTGCGCCGGGCGCTGCTCGACAGCGCCCTGGTACTCGTCGCCGAGCACGGACCGGCGGCGCTCAGCCTGCGGGAGGTCGCGCGGCAGGCCGACGTGTCGCACGCGGCGCCGTGCCACCACTTCGGTGACAAGGCCGGCCTGCTCACCGCGATCGCCACCGAAGGATGGACGCTGCTCGCCGAAGCCCTCGCGGCCACCGCGCGCCGAACCGAGGATTTCGCCGAGCTCGGCGTGGCCTACGTCGTTTTCGCGATCGACCACCCGGGCCATTTCGCCGTGATGCGCGTGCCGCAGCTCGTCCGGCCGGCAGACCCTGACCTGATCGCCGCGCGGGAGAATGCCGGCCGGCTCCTGCGCAAGGGCGCCGCGGCTCACGGGCAGCCCGGCGACCGGGTCAGCGTTCTCGCCGCCTGGTCGCTCGTGCACGGGCTCGCCGCGCTGCTGGAGGAGGGCAACGTCTCGGTCGGCCGCCGGGAGACGGTGGCCGGCCTGGCCCGCGCGGCCGCCCGCACGCTCCGTCCAGGCTGACGACCCCCGCCAGGGAGACCTGGCTCAGGCCGGGTCGATCGGGGCGTCCGGCCCGAGCAGGCCGCGGATGTTGGCCTCCAGGTCGGCGGGGGTGACTCCGCCGACCGCGGTCACGATGCCGTCGGCATCCACGAACACGTTGGTCGGCACGCCGCGGACACCGACCAGACGGGCGTAGTCGCCCGGCTCGTCGACGAGGACGGTCCCGTCGATTCCCCAGAGCGTGCAGAACGCGTCGGCCTCGGCGTGGCTACCCGCGCCTTCCCACACATTCACCATGACGATGTCCAGCCCCGACCGGGCGGTACGACGGCGCCACTCCTCCATGATCGGCGCGGCCGCGTTGCACGGGCCTCACCAACTGGCGAAGAAGTTGAGGATGTACTTGCGCTCGGACCATTCGCGGCTGTGCCGTAGCGCCTCGCTGCGCAGTGCGGGCAGCGCGAACGCCGGCAACGGCTGACCGACGAGCGGGTGCGGTGCAGCGTCCGCCGATCCTGGCGCCGGCGGACCGGTCGTGAGGTCCTCGGCGACGGTCAGCGTCCCGGACCCCGCGTTCGCGACGAGGATCCGGCGGGGGTGAGCCGGATGCACGAAGACGCCCCCGGGACCCTCGCCGACCGGGATCCTGGCCCACTCGCTGCCGTCGACGCCGAGGACGCTCACGCTCCCGTCGCCGCGATTCCCGACGTAGAGGCGATCTCCGTCGGGGCCGGACGCCAGCCCGACCGGCGCACTTCCGGCCGGGATCTCCTCGCCGGTGGTCTCACCCGAGGCGGCGTCGATCCGCGACACCGTCCCGGCCACGGAGTTGATGACGTAGACCTCGTCGTGCACCGGGTTGACCGCGACCGCACACGGTCCGGCCCCGACATCGAGCCGGGCGACCGACTGATGCGTGTCGAGATCGACGACCGATACCGAGGCGGCGAGGAAGTTGACGCAGTAGGCGCGCCGGTGTCGCGGGTCGACCGCGACGGCACCGGCGCCGATCTCGGCCGGCACCGTGTCCAGGACCGCGAGGGTGTCGAGATCGACGACCGACATCGTTCCGCCCATCGCATTCCCGACGTAGAGCCGCCGGGCCGGAACGTCGATGGCGAGCCCGGCCGGATAGCTCCCGACCGCGATCGCCGCCACGACCTTGTCGACGAGCGGGTCGATCACCGAGACCTGGTCCGACCGTGCGTCCGCGGTGAAGATCCGGCCACTGTGGTCGTCGATGACAATGTCGATCGGCTCCAGGCCGACGCCGATCTCGCCGACGAGCGTCATCGCGGACAGGTCGACGACCGTGACGGCGTTCGACCGGGAACACGCGACATAGGCACGGTCCGTACGACGGTCGACGACGACACCCTCGGGGTCGTACCCGACCCACACCTCGCCGAGGATGCGCATTGCGTCCTGATCGGACGGCGGCTCGACCAGGCAGGCCGCGCCGTCCGGGAAGGGGAGCGACGCCGGGACGTCGCCCCTCCGATCGTCCGCCGGAACGCCACTCGAGTCGCTCATGCCCCATCTCTCGCCGTCGGTGCAGATCAACCTATGCTCCGGGCGTGGGCCACCGCACGCCGAGGGGGACATCGCGTTGACGGGCCGGCCGCTCGAGCTCGCCTACGGCGGGATCCCACTCCTCGACCTGTCGGACGCGCCGCATGTCGTGGCCGATGGAGTCAGCCACCACGGACTCCGGTCGGCGTCGGCCACCGAACGCACCCGGTCCGACGGTGCGGCCGAGATCGTCCGGCACGGACAGGTCGGTACGGGCGGGCTCGCGGCGACGCTCACGGTCGCCCGCGCCGCGTCCTCAGAGGGCGGAACCGAGGCATCCTCCGGCCGTGTGACCGAGCTCGGTCTGGTGCTGCACAACCGGTCGGCCGGCCCGGTCACCGTCACCGCGGCCGACCCGCTCTGCGCCCGGTTCGGGGTGGGTCCGTGGCGCGCGGAGGCGATGAGCTCGTCGTGGGGTCTGGAGTTCGAGCCGGTGGACCTCGACCTGTCCCGGCCGGTCGACCTGTCGTCGGTGGCCGGCCGGTCGTCGCAGGGCTGGCACCCCTGGTGCGCCTTCGAACGCCCGGACGGCGGAGCGGTGATCGTGTCGCCCGCCTGGAGCGGCAACTGGCGGATCCAGGCACGCGCCGACGCCGACGGACGACCCGACACGGTGACCGCGGGCATCTCACCCTGGTGCTTCGCGCGGACCGTCGCTCCCGGCGAGTCGTTCACCGCACCGTCGGTCGTGGTGGCGACCGGTGCGTCGGTCGACGACGCGGCCACCGCTCTCGCCGAGGCCGTTCGGGAATGGTCGCCCCGGACGACGGGGAGCGACGTGGCGCCGGTCGAGTGGAACCACTGGTGGCCCTACGAGGACGGTGCGATCACCGCGCCGGTGTTCCTCGCGAACGCCGAGATCGCGCAGCGCCTGGGCTTCGAGGAGTGCGTGCTGGACGCCGGCTGGTTCGGCGAGTCGAAGTCGGACAGCGACTGGGTGCAGCTACGCGGAGACTGGCAGCTCGAGAACACCTCCCGATTCCCCGACGGCGTCGCCGATCTGGCCCGCCGGGTGCGGGCCATCGGCCTGCGGTTCGGCATCTGGTGCGAGGCTGAGGCGGTGGGGGCGTCCGCCGCGCTGCGCACGAAACGCCCGGAGCTCATGGCCCGCCGCGACGACGATCCGCCGGCCCGGCCGATCGACCCGGACGAGCCGGGCTGGCTGGGCTACGTCTGCCTCGGGTCCCCGGCGGGACGGGCGCACGTCGCCGCCGTCCTGGACGGGCTGGTCGAGCGGACCGGATGCACCTGGATCAAGCTCGACTTCAACCTCGATCCGGGCGCGGGATGCTCCCGCACCGACCACGGGCACGGCCATGGCGACGGCCTCTTCGAGCACTACGTCGGGCTCTACGCCGTGCTGGACGACTTCCGTCGGCGGCATCCCGCGGTCATCCTCGAGGCGTGCTCGTCCGGGGGTCTGCGCATCGACCTCGGCCTGGCCCGGCACGTGCACTGCTTCTTCCTGTCCGACCCCGACTGGCCCGAACATCACCTGCAGGTAGTCTGGGGCGCCTCGCTCATGCTCCCGCCGGTCACGATGCTGCATTGGAACTCCTCGGAGTGGCGGGGCTCGCACCGGCACCAGACCTTCGACGTCACCGACACCGGCCTGACCGTCGAGCAGTTCGACGCGTCGGCCCGGGGCGCGATGCTGCACCGGTTCGGGATGTCCATCCGGCTGCCCGAGCTCCCGGTCCACCTGCACGACCGGCTGGCCGAGCACGTCGAGACCTACAAGCAGGTGGTGCGGCCGTTCGTAATCGAGGGCGTGCTGCGTCGCCTCACCCCCATGCCGCGCCGGGAAGGTCTCGGCGAGCGGCGGCCGGCCTTCCAGCTGGATCTGGTGGGTGAGGATCGGCACCTCGTCGTCGCGTTCCGGCTCCCCGGCGCCACCGACCCGCCTCGCCCGGTCATCCCACGCTCGCTCGTGCCCGGCCGCGAGTACGTCGTCCGCGTGCTCGGCGAACCGGTCGGCGGGCGGGTGCTGCGTGGCGTCGATCTCATGGCTACGGGGCTTGCTCTGCCCGGGTGGTCGTCGGGGACGGCGTCGTGGCTGTTTCTCCTCGCGCCCAGGCCAGGGCAAGCTCGCGGAAGCGGCGGATGAGCCGGTCGCGGCACTCGTGGTCGGCGTCGACGAGATGCGCCGGCCAGCCGAAGAGAAGCACCCGCAGCTCGGCGGCCACCTCAGCACGGTGCACGGCCGGCACGGACAGCTCCCGGACGGCGGCGTAGGCCTCGAGCATGGCCCCCCGGGGCGGTGCCGCCCCGCCGAACTCGGCCCGCTGCCAGAGCAGCGCGAGGTCCTCCGGACCGTGCCCGATCCCGACCTCCTGCCAGTCGGCCCAGCGGAAGCCGCCGCTGCCGTCGACGAGCAGGTTGCCCGCATGGCAGTCGCCGTGAATGACCGCCGGGGGCAGTACGGCGAGCGCGGCGTCGAGCTCGGAGCGCCGGTGAAGGAGCGGCTCGGCGATGTCGCCACAGCCCAGCCCGTCCCAGCACGTAGCCGCCGTGCGGACCGGATCCGGCGCGGCCGGGCCGGTCCGGGCCAGCCAGGTGAACCGGTCGGGCACCCAGGACCGCGTGACACGGTGCAGCGTGGCGAGCTCCCGGGTGATCCGGAGCCAGTCGTGCACGCCCCACAGGGTCGGGGTCGGCGCGGGCGCGGCCGCGGACAGCAGGAGGCAGGTCGCCGGCCCGGTGTCGGCGGCCGCCAGGAGCAGCGGGACCCGCACCGGGAGATCCGGCGCCGCCTCACGGTAGAACCGGACCTCACGGCGGGCCTTGTCACGCCAGGCGGGATTGGTCGTCACCTTGAGGACCGCATCGGTCCGATCGGCGAACACCAGGCGGAAGACGCCGGAGCCGGAGACTCCGCCCGCAAGCCGTCGATGACCGCGCAGGTCGTCGGGATCACGTCCGAGCGCCCGCAGGTAATCCGCCGGCACCTCGTCGACGTCGACCCTCTGGCGGGCGACCCCGCCACCGATCACCGCTGTCATCGATCCGCCTGCCCGTCCGTGTCACCACGACGGATGTCCACCGTCGCTGAGGAACGGTCTACTCCCGGCGTACGACATCCGCGAGCCGGACCGGGCGAGACTGTGGACAGTCCGCTGCCCGGGTGCGTCAGGCCACCCCAGCGGAGCATGCAGGCCACGCGACGGGGCCATGTACGCCACCCCAGGGTTCATGATCGTGATCGGAAAAAGGCGCGAAACGCCGTGCGAATCCGATCACGATCATGCGGGTAGCGCCGGCGCCGTGGCGCCGGCGCTACCCGACCGACTACGTCCCGGTCACCGCGTCCCGGTTACAGCGTCCTGATTACTGCGGCGTGGGAGCGGTCGCGTGGTTGGGGGTGGCGGAGGTCTCCCCCAGCACCCGGCTCTTCTGCGTTGCGAACTCGGCGTCGGTCAGCTTGCCGCTGTCGTGCAACTGAGCCAGCTGCGTGAGTTCGTCGGTCGTCGAGCTCGCCCGCGCATGGGACCCGCTGTGGGTGTGCGTCGGCGCCGGCTCGACCCCGCCGTCCAGGAGCCGGTCGGCGGCCGTGACCGGGCGGGCGATCAGGTAGATCAGCGCACCGAACAACGGGATGATCAGCACGATGAGAACCCAGAGCACCTTCGACCAGCCGGACAGATCCGACCGCATGATGATGTCGATCAGGCAGGACACCCACAGCAGGGTGACCGGAATGACGACCAGGCAGATCCACAGCACATGCCAGAACCAGTTCATGGTGCTACCTCCCGGGGCCCGGCCGCCATCGGCGGGGTCCTCGGGTCCCAGTGTGTGCGGCAGCACGCGGTCCGGCCTCACCCGATGCGGGTGATCCGACCCGACCGGCGCTCGACCGCCCGACCGGTGCGGCCCGGGCCAACGCGGTCCGGGCCAGTACGGTCCGGGCCGAAGCGGTCGATCAGGCGGGAACGACCTCGACCGACACCGACGCGACGACCTCGGGATGGATCTTCACGGTGACGGCGTGGGTGCCGGTGCTCTTGATGTGGCCGCCCAGCTCGATCCGGCGCCGGTCGATGTCGGGACCGCCGGCCGCCTTGACCGCCTCCACGATGTCCGCCGCGGTGACCGATCCGAAGAGGCGGCCGCCGTCGCCGGCCTTGGCCGGCAGCCGGACCGACAGCGACTCGAGCTGGCCCTTGATCTCCTTGGCGTGGCCGAGGTCGCGGACCTCCCGGACGTCGCGGGCCCGCTTGATCTGGGCGATCTGCTTCTCGCCGCCCTTGGTCCACGGGATGCCGAAGCCGCGCGGGACGAGGTAGTTGCGTCCGTAGCCGTCGTTGACGTCGACGATGTCCCCGGGCGCGCCCAGACCGGTGACCTCCTGGGTGAGGATGAGCTTCACGAGTCCTCCTCCCTCAGCGGGCGGTGCTGGTGTAGGGCAGCAGCGCCATCTCGCGGCTGTTCTTGATCGCCATCGCGACGTCGCGCTGGTGCTGGCTGCAGTTGCCGGTCACGCGACGTGCCCGGATCTTGCCGCGGTCGGAGATGAACTTCCGCAGCAGCGCGGTGTCCTTGTAGTCGATGTAGTCGACCTTGTCCTTGCAGAAGACGCAGACTTTCTTCTTCGGCTTGCGCACGCGGCGCCTTGGCCATGGTGATCAGTTACTCCTGTGTTGTGCGAATGATGAGGTCGAGGGCCCGGCAATCAGAACGGCGGCTCGTCGGAGAGATTGCTGCCCGATGCCGGAGCCGACGATGCCCACGGGTCGTCCGAGCCGCCGGAGCCGCCGCCCTGGGGCGAGCCGGATCCGCCGAAGCCACCGCCACCGCCTCCGCCGCTGCCGCGCGAGGTCTTGTTGACCTTGGCCGTGGCGTAGCGCAGCGAGGGGCCGACCTCGTCGACGTCGAGCTCGATGACGGTGCGCTTCTCGCCTTCCTTGGTCTCGAACGACCGCTGCTTGAGCCGGCCGCTGACCATGACGCGGGCGCCGCGGGTGAGCGACTCGGCGACGTTCTCCGCCGCCTGCCGCCACACCGAGCAGCGCAGGAACAGCGCTTCGCCGTCCTTCCACTCGTTGGTCTGCCGGTCGAAGGTGCGCGGGGTCGAGGCCACGGTGAAGTTCGCAACCGCGGCGCCGCTCGGGGTGAAGCGCAGCTCCGGGTCGTCGGTCAGGTTGCCGACCACGGTGATGACTGTTTCGCCTGCCATGGGTGAACTCCTCTGCCGTCGGGCGCCGTCGCCGAACACCGTACGAGCGTCACGAGCCGTGCGGCCGGACGATCTGAGGCCTGTGGACGACCCTGTGGATGAGAGTCGGTGGATGAGAGCTAGTGCCGGTTGGGGCGGATGACCTTGGTCCGCAACACCGCGTCGTTGAGGTTGAGCTGGCGGTCCAGCTCATCGACGGTCGGCGGCTCGGCCTGCAGGTTGATGACCGCGTAGATGCCCTCGACGTGCTTGTCGATCTCGTACGACAGCCGCCGCCGGCCCCAGATGTCGACCTTCTCCACGGCGCCGCCGTCGTTGCGGACGACTCCGAGGAACGTGTCGAGAGACGGTGCGACGGTGCGCTCCTCGAGATCGGGGTCGAGGATCACCATCAATTCATAGTGACGCAACAGCCACTCACCTCCTATGGACTGAGAAAGCGGCCACGGGCTCTCCGTGGCAGGAGGGTGCGCGTCGCCCCGACGGTGCAGCACCGGCGGGACCGTAGGAGGATACCCCAGGACGGCGGCGCCCCCGCGCGCGGCGTCCGGCCGCCGGATCCGGCATATGCGGCAAACGGCGGTCGCGCGGGCGGCCGGACCGGAATACTCGTGGAGCATGACCTCCGTCCCGCTCGCCCGCCACCTCGTGCGAGCCAAGGACCTGGCCGACGCCCGCTTCATCGAGCCGCTCGGGGTGGACGACCTGGCCCGGGCCGCCGGCCTGTCCCGGGCCCACTTCAGCCGGGAGTTCCTCCGGGCGTTCGGGGAATCCCCCCATGCCTACCTGCTGACCCGGCGGCTGGAACGGGCGGCGGCCATGCTGCGCAGCACCGACCGGTCGGTGGCCGACATCTGCATCGCCGTGGGCCTGTCCAGCGTCGGGTCGTTCACGACGAGCTTCCGGCGGACCTACCGCATGTCGCCGACCGCCTACCGCGCCTCCTTCCCGCCGGCGTCGAATTTCGCGCTCGTCCCGACGTGTGTCCTGCGGGCCTACGGCCGCCCGCAACACCGCACGTTTGGAGAAGACAGGCCGCTGGCCTCGTCAATAGCGTCGGGTCACGAGTTCACACCGACGCAGGAGGACCAATGATCAAGATCGGCAGTGCGCAGCTGTGGGTGCACGACCAGCAGGAGGCGCTCGAGTTCTACACCCGCAAGGTGGGCTTCGAAGTGCGTTCCGACGTCACCCTCCCCGAGATGGGCAACTTCCGCTGGCTGTCCGTCGGGCCGGCCGGCCAGCCCGACGTGGCGATCGTGCTGATGCTCATCCCCGGCCCGCCCGTCATGGACCCGGAGACGACCGAGCAGGTGCGGGATCTGATGTCGAAGGGCTTCGCGGGCACCGTCTTCCTCGTCACCGAGGACTGCCGGGCGGACTACGAGGAACTCACCGGCCGGGGCGTCGAGTTCGCCGAGAAGCCTGAGGAGCGTCCTTACGGCGTCGACGCGGCGTTCCGGGACCCGTCGGGCAACCACATCCGGCTCACCCAGGTCTGGGCGAACATCAACGCCTGAGCCATCAGCGGCCACGCGGCGCGATCCGCGTCAGGCCGTCGCACGGAGTTTCGGCAGGACGTCGGCGGCGATCCGGTCCACCTGCTCGGTGGGCCGGGCGCCGACCGGCATCACGTTGAATGCGGTGAACCCCGCCGTGATGAAACCCTGCAGCCGGGTGGCGACCTCGTCGGCGCCGCCGGCAATCAGGTCGGGCCCGGCCGCGACCTCATCGCCGATGTGCACCTCGACGTTGAGGGCGCAGGTGATGTCCTCGGGCGCCCGCCCCGCGTCCTGCGCGGCGGTGAGGACGGTGGCCCGCATGGCGGAGAGCCGGTCGGCCGGCGCGTGACCGAGTGAGGGGATCCAGCCGTCGGCACAGCGGCCGGTGACCCGCAGCGCGCGGTCGCCGAAGGTGCCGAGCCAGATGGGGATGCGGTGCCCGGGCTTCGGCTCGAGGTCGGCGTCGCTGGTCCGGTAGTGCCGTCCGGCGAAGGTGAACCCCGGCTCCGCCCAAAGCCCCCGGGTGATCGCGATCGCCTCCTGCAGGCCGGCCACCTTCTCCGCCGGCGTGGGCACCGGCAGCCCGAAGGCGCGGAACTCGGCGTCCGAATAGCCCCCGCCCAGGCCCAGGATGAGCCGCCCGCCGGAGAGCCGATCGAGGGTCTCGGCCATCTTGGCGACCATGGCCGGCGGCCGGTAGGGCACGCCGAGCACGCGGGTGGCGACCCTGATCCGGGTGGTCGCCGCGGCGATCCAGGTCAGCATCGTCCACGTCTCGTACGTCGGCGCGGTGCCGGCCGGATGGTCCGAGGCGGACACGAAGTCGAAGCCCGCAGCCTCGGCGGCCCGCGCCTGGGCGACCGGATCGGCTCCGGTCGAGGTCGACACGTTCACGCCGAACAGCAGTGTCGTCATGGTGCTCCCTGGTCGATGGGTGCCCGCGCATCCGGCGGGCCGCCGGCCGGGTTCGCCAGCCGGAGGCGCGGAAGGAGGACGTGCACGAGCGGGCCGATCGACACCGCGTAGGCGACGGTGCCGACCCCGAACGAGCCGCCCAGGATCACGCCGAGGGCGAGGACCGACACCTCGATGGCGGTACGGACGACCCGGATGGAGTGGCCGCGGCCGGCGAGTCCGGTCATGAGACCGTCCCGCGGCCCCGGTCCGAGACCGGCGCCGATGTAGCAGGCCGTCGAGGCGGCGTTGACCACGATGGCCGCGACGAGCATCGCCACCCGCATCGGCAGGGCGTGCGGCGCGGGGATCAGGGCCGCACAGAGGTTGACCACCAGGCCGACCACCACCGCGTTGCTGAGGGTCCCGAATCCGGGACGCTGCCGGAGCGGGATCCAGGCCAGCAGCACCAGCACGCTGACGCCGATGACCACCCACCCGATCCGGACTCCGAGATGTCCGGCGATCCCCTGGTGCAGGACGTCCCAGGGGTCCAGGCCCAACCGGGCCCGCACCATCAGTGCCACGCTCAGCCCGAAGCCACCGAGCCCGAGGTAGAGCCAGGCCACCCGCGCCGGCAGGCCTGCGTCCGGGCTCCGTGCGGCGGACCGTCGACCGACACTAGCTGACACGTCAGTAATCTACCGAGACGACGCCTGACATGTCAACAACTTTGCCCTAGGGTGGGGCGCATGGCACCGGTGCGCTGGCTCGACGAGGCCGAGGAGCGCGCCTGGCGCGGGTACCGGCGCATGCACACGCTGCTGGACCTGCAGATCGGCCGGGACCTGGACCGGGACTCGGGGCTGTCCGACTCCGACTACGACGTGCTGTCCACGCTCACCGAGGGACCGGACCCGCGCTGGCGGGCGAGTGCGCTGGCCGACCGGCTCACCTGGTCGACCAGTCGCGTCGCGCACCACGTCGGGCGGATGGAACGCCGCGGGCTGGTCAGCCGCGACGCCTGCCGGGACGACGGCCGGGGCGCGACGGTGACCCTCACCGACGCCGGCCTGCGCGCCCTCCGTGACGCCGCCCCGCTGCACCTGGACTCGGTACGCCGCCACCTCATCGACCTCCTGACCCCGGCCGAGATCGACGCCCTCGCCCGCATCTCCGGAAAGGTGATCGACCACCTCACCTCGGCGTCGGTCAGAAACCCGACTCGGCGGCCGACTTGAGCGTGCGCAGGCTGGCGTCGAGCAGGTCGACCAGCTTCGTGGTGCTGAACATGAAGGCCAGCAGGGGCCCGGCCATCGACTCCTCCACCACGACCCGGGTGGTGTCCGCGGCCTCCGGCTCGAGCACGAACCGGTGCACCGCCTTCGCGCCGAACGCCTGACCGGTCCACGCCAACTCGCGGTCCTTCTGCACGACCGCGAACCGGGCCGTCATGCGGGCGCCGTTGATGGACCGACGGAACGTGGCGTCGACCGCCACGCCGTTCTCCAGCCGGATGTTCTTCACCCCCGGCTCCAGGTTGGTGTTCCAGGAAGGGACGTCGGCGAGGGTCCGCCAGACCCGGTCGACCGGCGCGGCGATGACGATCTCGCGCCGGCCCCGGAAGGGCGCGTGGGCGTCGGTCCGATGTTCCTTCGCGTAGTCCTCGTGCAGGTGCGCAAGGGACGGTCCGCGGTAGGTCAATGCGTTGGTCATCTCTCGCCTCTCAAATGTGAGCAGTGCTCTCTATTGAGATCACTGTTCTACAGTCGACCGACGAAGTCAAGAGCGGTGCTCACATCAGTGAGCGCCGCTCGCATCTGTGGCAGACTCCGGGGATGAACGCGACGAGGACCGCCCGGGAGCGGGCCCGGGCCGAGCTGACCCGGGAGATCAAGGAGGTGGCGCGCCGGCACCTCGCCGAGACCGGAGCGGCCGACCTGTCGTTGCGCGCGGTCGCCCGCGAGCTCGGGATCGCGTCGTCGGCGCTCTACCGCTACTTCCCGAGCCGCGATGCGCTGCTCACCGCCCTGATCGTCGACGCCTACGACGCCGTCGGCGAGCGGGCCGAGGCCGCCGTCGCCGCGGTCCCGGAGGAGGACTGGTCGGCCCGGTGGCGGGCGGCCTGCTACGCCGTACGCCGGTGGGCGCTCGACACTCCGCACGAGTACGCCCTGCTCTACGGGTCGCCCGTCCCCGGCTACGCCGCACCGCAGGACACCGTGGAGGCCGGCACCCGGGTGATCCTGCTGCTGCTGGGGCTGGTCCGGGACGCCTGGGCGACCGGCGCGCTGGCCACACCGCAGGACGACCCGCCCCTCGGTACGGCGGCCGCTGGGCAGGCGGCCCATCTCGGCGCCGCCACCGGACTCGAGACGGTGCCGGCCGCGATCCTGCTGCGCGCGTTCACCGCATGGACCCAGCTCTTCGGATCCATCAGCCTCGAACTCTTCGGCCAGACCAGAGGTGCGTTCAGCGACGACGAGCCGTTCTTCACCGCCGCTGTCGATCTCATGGCGTGGACGATCGGATACCGGCCCCGTCCGTGATGCGGCGCCGGGCCGCGCTCCACCGTCGGACCGCGCGCACCGGGACGATCGCCACGCCGGCAAGATAGCGGTGCACCGGCTCGAGCAGCGGCAGCACGAGCAGGACGACGCCACCGGCCAGCCAGCCGCCCACGACGTCGGTGACCCAGTGCGTGTCGAGGAAGATGGTGGCCAGACCGACGGTCCCGGCGCCGGCCACGGCGAGCAGCACACCGGTCCGCCGGTGGCGCGTCGCCAGCCAGGCCAGCAGCCCGAAGACGACCACGGCGTTGGAGGCGTGGCCGGACGGGAAGATGTCTCCGCCGGCGAACACCGCACGGGCGTGGGTGGTCAGCTGCGGGCCGAGTCGCCCGGTCGCCACCTTGACCACGCCGACGCTGACGTTGAGCAGCAGTAACGCCGACACGAGCACGACCACCGGCCGGAGCGAGCGGGTGCGCCAGGAGCGCCAGGCCAACCACGCGGCGGCGACCGCCGCCGAGGGCGCCCGCTGCCCGGCGATGACGTAGGTGGCCACCCAGGGGTGCAGGTCCGGCAGGTGCCGCACGAAGTCCATGCGGGCGACGGCCCGGTCGACGACGTCGAGCGGCGACCCGGTGACGACGGCCACCGTCAGGGTGAGGTAGACCGCGGTCAGGGTCGCCAGCAACACCCAGTACGCCCGGGGGCGACCAGCCGCGCCCACGCCTGGTCGACCCACCTCGTCCTCACCCGTTTCCTCGCCGGCCAGCCACGACATTGTCGGACGGGTCGCCGGCGGCCGGTCACCCAGGGCCGTCACGACGTCCGGGGACCACCCAGGCGGGCACGGTCGGGTCGGGTGTCGCGCGCGGATCGGTGCGGGCGGACGGCCGGCTCAGTGGTGGGCCGCTCCGTCACCGTGGGCGGGGAGGATGTTCTGGTTGACGTGGAAGAGGTTGTCCGGGTCGTAGCGGCCCTTGATGTGGGCGAGCCGCGAGTAGTTCCCGCGATAGCTGGCCTGGACCCGCTCCTGCCCCTCGTCCATCATCATGTTGACGTACGCGCCGCCGGCCGAGTACGGGTGCAGCGCGTCGTGGTAGGCCACCGTCCAGTCCTTGACCGCCCTGGCGTTGGCGGGGTCGGGGTCGACGCCGACGATCGTCTGCGCCCAGTTGGCCCCGCGGTAGGCGAACGGCGTCGCGTCGTTGGCGACCCGGTGGACCGCGCCGTCGATCGGGTAGAGGTGCATCGTGCTCTGCATGGTCGGCAGCATTTCGGCGAACTCCACGTGCCGGGCGATCGCCTCGTCGGAGATCGTCTCGACGAAGTCCGCGCGCCA
This sequence comes from uncultured Actinomycetota bacterium, assembly GCA_963828605.1. Classification (GTDB taxonomy): domain Bacteria; phylum Actinomycetota; class Actinomycetes; order Mycobacteriales; family QHCD01; genus DASXJE01. The sequence goes on from CAWHER010000003.1 coordinate 380,912, forward strand.
GTACCACTGGTGCCCGCGCGGGTAGAGACCGTCGAACGCCGACTGAATCACCGGGTAGGGCATGGGGGCGACCCCGTCGAGGGCCGGGCCGAGCGCCCGCGCCGGGGCGATCGCCGCGTCGTAGCCGTCGGCCGGTCCGGACCAGCAGACCACGATGCCGCACATCTTCTGCATCCACAGCGCCTCGGGGAACGGCGGTGCCGGCGGGACGGTGAGGAAGGCGAAGAAGGCGCCGAGCTCCTCCGGTGCGGCCAGGATGAAGTCGCGGTACCACGCCAGGACCTCCGCCGCCCGATCCAGCGGCCACAGCATCGGCCCGGCGAGGACGTCGGAGACCGGGTGCATCGCGAAGGTGAACGACGTCACGACACCGAAGTTCCCGCCGCCGCCACGCAGTGCCCAGTAGAGATCTGGCTCGTGGTCGGCGTCGGCGGTCACGATCCGGCCGTCGGCGAGGACGACCTCGGCCGAGAGCAGGTTGTCGATCGTGAGCCCGTATTTGCGGGTGAGGTGACCCAGCCCGCCGCCGAGCGTCAGTCCGCCCACGCCGGTCGTCGAGATGATGCCGGCGGGGGTGGCCAGCCCGTAGGCGTGCGTGGCGTGGTCCATCAGACCCAGCGTCGCGCCGCCCTCGACGGTCGCCGTCGCGGTGACCGGGTCGACGTGCACGCCGTGCATCTCGGCCAGGTCGATCACCAGACCGTCACAGGTCCCGAGACCGCCGCCGTTGTGCCCGCCGCCGCGGATCGCCACCTTGAGGCCCTTGGTGCGGGCGAGGTTCACGGCGGCGACGACATCGGCGACATCGACGCAGCGGGCGATCATCTGCGGACGGACGTCGATCATCGCGTTGTAGACGGCGCGCATCTCGTCGTAGTCGTCGTCGGCGGGGCCGACGAGCCGCCCGCGCACGGTGAGCGCGAACTCCTCGAAGGTCGCCTGGGCGCTTGCGGTGGGTGTGGCCATGGCCGACTCCTCAGGATGCCGATGTGACCGAGACTAAACCGGCTCGGTCAACCCGTTGGGGGAAACGGGGACGGATCCGCCCGCAGGCAAGGGGAAATGCGCGATCAGGCAGCCCCGCAACCGGGCTTGCGGGCACATCCCGGACGTTCCGTCGGGCCCGGCCGGAACCGACGAGGGCACCCCGGAATCCACTGGGTCTAGGTTTGTCTCGGCGGAGAGCCGCCGGAGGACGACAGACGCAGACGACGAGACGAGGAGCGATCGGGTGACTTCCCTGAAGGTGCTGTTCATCGGCGGGACCGGCGTCATCAGTTCGGCATGCGCACGCCGCGCCGTCGACCTGGGCATCGACCTGTACGTGCTCAACCGCGGCCAGACCGCGACCCGGCCGCTGCCCCGGGAGGCGCAGGTCCTGCAGGGCGACATCCGGGACGCCTCCTCGGCCCGCACCGCACTCGGCAGCCACGAGTTCGACGCGGTCGTCGACTTCGTCGCCTTCACCCCGGAGCAGGTGCAGGGTGACGTCGACCTGTTCACCGGCCGGACCGGGCAGTACGTCTTCATCAGCTCGGCCTCGGCGTACCAGAACCCGCCGGTGCGCCAGCCGATCACCGAGTCCACGCCGCTCCGGAACCCGTTCTGGAGTACTCCCGCGACAAGATCGCGTGCGAGGAGCTGCTGGTGCGCGGCCTACCGCGAGGACGGGCTTCCCGGCCACGATCGTGCGCCCGTCGCACACCTACGACCGGACCAGCATCCCGCTGGACGGCGGGTGGACGACGATCGACCGCATGCGCCGCGGCAAGCCGGTCGTCGTGCACGGCGACGGGACGTCACTGTGGACGCTGACCCACCACAACGACTTCGCGCACGCGGCTTCGTCGGGCTGCTCGGCAACACCCGCGCGGTCGGCGACAGCTTCCACATCACCAGCGACGACGCGCTCACGTGGGACCAGATCTACACGATCATGGCCGACGCGGCCGGGGTCCAGGCCGAACATCGTGCACGTGGCCTCGGACACGATCGCGGCGCTGGAGCCGTCGTGGGGGCCGCACCTGCTCGGGGACAAGACGCACTGCCTGACCTTCGACAACTCCAAGGTCCGCAACCTCGTGCCCGATTTCGTGGCGTCGATCCCGTTCGAGCAGGGTGCCCGCGAGATCATCGACTGGTACGACGCCGACCCGGCGCGCCAGGTGGTCGACGCGGACACCGACCGGATCTTCGACCAGCTGGTGACCTTCGCCCGGAGCACCCAGCTCCCCGTGCTCTCCTAGGTCACCGGCGCGGGTCGCGGGTCCCCGGCCGAAGGAGCAGCGATGGCCCGCGACGGCGTTGCGGATGACGGCGCGTTCCGGCGGTTCCTCTTCGCCGCGATCGTCCTCAACCTGGTCACCTGGCGGGTCGCCTTCAACCTCGGGGCGTTCGGGCAGGTGTTCTACGAGGACGTCTACGCCGTCGTCGTCGCCAGCCTCGCGGCGTTGGTGGCCACCTTCTTCGCCCCGCGCGGGTCCGCACCGCGGCGGTGGTGGAGCCGGCTGCTGCTGATCGCCCCTACCGCGTGGTTCATCGCCTCGGTGGCCTTCACCGACTCGCTGTCGGACGCCGACCAGCACCTCGGTCTGGGCATCACCGGTCTGATCGTCGGCCTGACGTCATTCCCCTACACGCTCTTCCTGCTCGCGCGGGCGTTCATCCCGCAGCTCGGCGAGGTGCGCAGCATCAAGCGCTGGGTCGCGCTCGGCCTGCTCACGGTCGCGGTCGCGGTGGCCGGTGTGCTGGTGGGATCGCACAACTACCGGTTCATGACCTGCTTCGACTTCAAGGTCAGCGGCAACGACCAGCCGGCGAACTGTCTCGGGCCGCGGCGGTGACGGCTCAGGCCGTGCCGCGGACCTTCCCGATGTACCGGCCGTAGGCGCGGCGGCCGAACAACGGCCACAGCACGCGGGCCTGCAGCGGCAGCTTCGCGAGGAAGGCCCGCTGCTCCTCGTCGGAGGCGTCCTCGAGGATCGCCCCGAGGAAGACCAGCAGCTTGCTCTTCGGGATGCTGGCCGCGCCGCGTTCCCCGATCTCGTCCCACTCACCGACCGACAGGTAGGTGCGGGCGATCGGGAGGACGTTGCTCTCCTCGTCCTCGAGGTGCTCGTCCAGCAACGGCGACAGGCCGGCCACCGCGTCGGCGAGCTCCGCCCCGAGGTCCGGGTCGGCGCCGGCCCGCCACGCCGGCAGCAGCCGGCCGATCTGCGCCAACGGTCCGACCAGCGCGCGGTGCTGCGCCTCCATGCGTTCGATCAGGGGCGCATCCGCGGCATCCCGGTCGAGCAGCTTCGGCCAGAGCAGCTCGTCCTCGCCCTCGTGATGGTGGTGCAGAGCGTCCATGATGCTCGCGCAATGGTCGGCGAGGATCGCCGCCCGGGCGACGTCCCCGGCCGGCACGGCGCGGATCAGGTCCGGCATCAGGCGACATTCGCGACGAAACACCCGGTGCACGATCACCATGTCCCGGGTGTCCGGTTGGGCCGGCGCCACGGCGGTGCTCATCGTCGTACCCCCTCGGAACGGCTCAGCCGCCATCCTGGCAGCCGGGACCCCCGGGGTGCTGCCGGTTCGCCGAAGTCCGGGCCGGCCGACGCGGGTGCAGCGGCGGGCTCGTCGAAGCTGTCGCCGTCCCCGCGTAGCCTGTCGCCATGCTGCAGATCGGCGCCCACGTCGACCCCACCGATCCGCTGGCCGAGGCCGCGGCCCGCGAGGCCGACCTCGTCCAGACCTTCCTGGCCGATCCGCAGGGATGGAAGGCGCCGCGACCACGCGAGGACGCCGACGCGCTGCGGTCCGCCGATGTCGCGCTCTACATCCACGCGCCCTACGTGCTCAACGTCGCGACCAAGAACAACCGGATCCGGATCCCCAGCCGCAAGTTGCTCGCGTCGCATGCGGACGCCGCCGCCTCGCTCGGAGCGCGGGGGCTGATCGTGCACGGCGGGCACGTCAACGCCGGCGACGATCCCGCCGACGGCTATGCCAACTGGCGCAAGCTCTTCGAGCGCACCGCCGCTGACGGCGGCTTCCCGCTGCCGATCCTGATCGAGAACACTGCGGGCGGCGACAACGCGATGGCCCGCCAGTTCGATGCGCTGGCGCGGCTGTGGGACGCGATCGGCGAGTTCGGGCCCGGGTTCTGCCTCGACACCTGCCATGCCCACGCGGCGGGGGAGGATTTCACCGACATCGTCGACCGGGTGATCGCGATCACCGGCCGGATCGATCTGGTGCACGCCAACGACTCGAAGGACGAGTTCGGCTCCGGTCGTGACCGGCATGAGAACCTCGGCGCCGGTCAGATCGATCCTGACCTGCTGGTCGCCACCGTCGCCGCCGCGCAGGCGCCGGTGGTGCTGCGAGACGCCGGGCGGGTCGACGGGCCAGGCCGCCGACATCGCCTTCCTCCGCCGGCAGCTGGCCGGCGCCTCGGCCCGGTGACCTCGCCCACCCCGACCGGCGCCGATCGCGAGGGGCGACCGGACCGGCCCCGGTGGGCGGTGCCGGTGGCACTGGTCGTCGGGGTCGCCGCAGTCATGTTGATCCTGGGCTGGTTCGGCAAGGTGTCCTGCATCGGGCCGGTCTACGACGCACACGGGGTGTCGTCGGCGTTCGAGCTCAACAAGAACACCCACCTGTGCTACTCCGACGTCCAGCAACTGTGGCCGCAGCGCGGTATCTCCGACCATCTTTTCCCCTACATCCACGGCAGCCTGGTCGGGGACAACCTGCTGGGCGGCGCGATCGAATACCCGGTCCTCACCGGGTTGTTCATCTGGTTGACCGCGATCGGCGCGCACACCGACGGGCAGTTTCTCGCGATCACCGCTCTCTGCCTGGCGCCATTCGGGCTGGTGACCGCCTGGCTGCTGGCGAAGCTCGCCGGCTGGCGGGCGCTGATCTGGGCCGCCGCTCCGGCGCTGGTCTTCTACGCCTACCTCAACTGGGATCTGCTGGTCTGCGCGTCGTTCGCGGCGGCGGTGTGGACCTGGTGGCGTGGACGACCGGTCGGCGCAGCAGCCTGGCTGGCCGTCGGGGCGGCGCTCAAGCTCTACCCGGCGATGTTCGTCTTCCCGTTGATCCTCGAGCGACTGGCCGCCCGCGACCGGCGCGGTGCGGTCCGGGTGGCGGTGACCGCGGGCGGGCTGTGGCTGGCGATCAACCTGCCGTTCGTGCTCATCAACCCGCACGGCTGGTGGGCGACGTACGCCTTCCAGAAGTCGCGCCACGCCGGCATCACGACCAACTCGATCTGGTTCTGGGGGCTGGGGGGGATCTCGACCGGGACGCTCAACTGGCTGACCCCGATCCTGATCCTGGCCGCGTGGGCCGGCGCGCTCGGCTACGGCTGGCGACGGACCCGCGGCGGGCAGCCCTACCCCTGGATCCAGGTCAGCGGGGCGATGCTGTGCGCGTTCCTGCTGCTCAACAAGGTGCACTCGCCGCAGTACATGCTCTGGCTGCTGCCGTTCTTCGTCCTGATCCGGGTCCGCTGGGGGTGGTGGGTCAGCTACTGGGTCTTCGACGCGCTGCTGTTCGCCGGCCTCTTCGAGTGGTACGGCGTGCTGACCGCGGGCGGCGACACCGGGCTCGCCCTGGAGGCCACCTCCCTCGGCGTGTGGGGCCGGGCGGCGATGCTCGCCCTGCTCTACGTCGTGTTCCTGGTCTCTCCGTCGGCGGTGCGGCCCGCCGGGACGACCACCGAGACCGACCGGCCCGGCGAGCGGTCGGGAGCGCCGTCCAGCACGCCCCCGGAGGGATCGTCCACGCCGCCGGCGCGCACCACGTCACGTTCGGGCCGGAGCACGTCGCGGACCACCAGCACGCCGTAGAGCACGACGAGCGCGGTGCGCACCACCACGGCGGCGAGGAACCACTGCTCGCCGACCCCTCGCAGGTCGAGCTTGAGTCCCTGGTTCTGGTAGCCCTGCTCCTGGGTCAGCAGATACCAGTACATCCGCGGGAACCACAGCAGGGCCTCGGCCGCCTGCCAACTCAGGTACATCCGCCACGACGGCCGGGCGAGCACGGCCAGCGGCACCAGCCACAGCGAGTACTGCGGGCTCCACACCTTGTTGGTGATGAGGAATCCGGCGACGACGAGGAACGCGAGCTGCGGCCACCGCGGCCGGCGGGGCGCCTTCAGCGCGAGTACGGCGATGAAGACGCAGACGGCCGCGAACAGCAGCACGGTGGCGGCGTTGAGGCCGCCGACGGGGAACTGCGAGCCGCCCTTGATGAACTGGACGACGTTCCAGAGTGTGTCCGGGTCGGCGGGGCGGCTGGTGTTGAGGGAGAAGAATGTCTTCCAGCCGGTCGGGTAGGCGATCGCGACCGGCAGGTTGACCACCAGCCAAGCGCCCACGGCCCAGCCCAGCGTGATCCCGAACTCGCGCATCTTGCGGGCCCGCAGGCACAGCACGAACAGCGGGCCGAGCAGGAACAGCGGGTAGAGCTTCGCCGCCGCACCCAGGCCGAGCAGGACCCCGGCCAGCTTGTGCCGGCGCCGGGACCAGGCCAGCATGCCGCCGGTCGCCAGCGCGACCGCGAAGAGGTCCCAGTTGGTGAAGGCCTGCACGATCAGCAGCGGGGAGAGCGCCACCATCGCGGCGTCCCACACCCGCCGCCCGGCTAACCGGGACGTCGCCCAGACCACCACCAGGGCGCAGAGCGCCAACAGGAGGACGGTGACCTCCCAGTACGTCTGCACCGAGGGCGGGCTGGGCAGGATCGAGGAGAGGTCGCCGGCGACGTTCTGATAGCCCCGGGCGAGCTCCGCGGCGACGTACATGAAGGCGCCGGTGAGAACGGGGTACTCGACGGCGTGGTCGCGGTAGGGCACCTTGCCCTGATCGAGCCCCTCACTGCCGTAGAGCGGGATGACGTCGGAGTAGCACATCCATACGTACTCGCGGCCGAGGATGTACTGGGTGTGACCCTTGCCGTCGGACACCGGCTTGGACAGCGCCCAGTTGCCGGTCTGGCACGGCGATTTCTGGGCCCAGCCGAGGGCCAGCGTGAGCAGGGCCATCGCGAGCAGGACGCGCACCGGCGTCCACCACCGCTGCCGCCCGACGATGCCGTGCCGGCCCCAGGGACCGCCGAACGGAGTGCTCGCCGCGCGCGCGACAGGATCGGAGCGGGTGGGCAACACGCGGTCGATCACGGCACCATGCTGCCGCACGCCCGGTGGCGTGGCCCGTCGACCTGCCGGGTCAGGGACCGTCGCCGGCGGGGGGCGGTCCGAGGAGGTCCCAGCGGTTGCCGGCGACGTCGACGAAGATCGCGACCCGGCCGTAGGGCTCCGAGCGCGGTTCGCCGACGAACTCGACGCCGGCGGCGGTCATCCGTCGGTGTGCGGCGTCGAAGTCGTCGACGCGGAGGAAGAAGCCGACGCGACCGGCCACCTGGTTGCCGACCACCGCGGCCTGGGTCGGACCGTGCGCGCGGGCGAGCAGGAGACCGGTGGCCGCGCCGGGGGGACGGACGACCACCCAGCGCTTGGCTCGACCGTCGGCCGACCCGAGCGCGGGGGAGTCCTCGACGAGATCGAAGCCCACCTTGTTGACGAAGAAGTCGATGGCCGCGTCGTAGTCGTCCACCACGACCGCGGCATGCTCCAGATGCACTCCCGGACACTACGACCCCTGACCCGCCCGCCGAACCCCTCCTCGTTTGGCTTGAACGTCACGTTCAAGCCTTCTAGCGGCATCAACGTCACGTTGATGCCCAACGACGCCGGCGATTTGGCGGCCGGGCGCCGGGCCGCCCAGCGGCGGGCGGTCAGCGCAGCGGCGGCGGTAGCGAGGGTAAGGGCAGCGGCGGCGGATGCGCGGACCCCGACGAGGACGGCGGCGTCGACGACGGCGGGGTCGAGGACGGCGGGGTCGAAGACGGTGCGGGGGTGGTCGTCGGCGGTGGCGTCGTGGTAGGGGGCGGCGTCGTGGTCGGCGGCGGAGTGGTCGTCGGCGGTGGCGTCGTTGTCGGCGGTGGCGTCGTCGTCGGCGGCGGAGTGGTCGGGGGCTGCGTTGTGGGTGGTGGCGTCGTCGGTGGAGGTGCCGGGTGGCCCATCGCGGTGTGCGCGAGGGAGCCGCAGGATCGGCTTGCCGGACAGGTAGGCGTTCATGAACGCCTGCCAGGTCCGGCCCGGGAGGCCTCTGCCGTAGATGATCTGCCCGGTCGTCGCGTCGATGATGGGTTTGCTGCCGTCGGTGCCGACCCATACGGCGGCCGAGACCTGCGGGGTGTAGCCGACCATCCAGGCGTCCTTGTTCTGACCGGTGTATCCGAGTTGGGTGGTGCCGGTCTTCGCCGCCGTCGGCCGGGCGTCGGCCAGCGGGATTTTCGAGAACGACGCGACCTGCTCCATCGAGTACGTCGTGTCGTTGGCGACCTGCTGGCTAAACGCCCGTCGGCCGGACGGGTTGTGCTGGTAGAGCACGCGACCGCTCGCATCGATGACCTTCTGCACGAAGTACGGCTTGTGCTCGACGCCGCCGTCGGCGAACGTCGCGAACCCGGCCGCCTGGTCGATCGGGCGGACCTCGTACTGGCCGATCGAGATGCCGGCCTCGGTGTGGCCGTCGGCGTCGCGCAGGGTCGGCGCGGAGGTGTCGGGATTCCGGAGCGGGACCCCGGCGGCGTGCGCCGTCGCCGCGACGTTGTCCGGCCCGACCTGCAGGCCCATCTTGTAGAAGACGGTGTTCAGCGACATCTTCATCGCCGTACGCACCGTGCAGACGCCGCACGACTCGCCGTCGGAGTTGTGGACGACGACACCGCCGAACGTCTGCGGGGAACTACCGTTGTACTTCGTGTAGTCGCTGATGTTGCCGTCGCCGCGTTGCCGCTGCGACAGCGCGGTGGCGAGCACATAGGGCTTGAACGACGACCCCGGTTGCCGCCAGGCCTGGGCGTAGTCGAATCCGTACCCGGAGTGGCCGCCGTAGTAGGCGAGCACCTTCCCGGTGGCGGGATCGACGGCGACCAACGCCTGCCGGAGGTTCTTGGTCTGACCGTGGAAGACCTTCAGGACGGCGGCCTGCGCGTCCTCCTGCGCGCGCGGGTCGATGGTGGTGACCACCCGCAGCCCGTCCCGGTTGAGCCGCGCCTCGTCGAAGCCGGCCGACGCCAACTCGTCCTTCACCTGGGCGACGATGTAGCCGCGCGGCCCGCTGAACTGGTTGAGGCTGCCGGTCCCGATCGGCCGCACCTTCGGATAGTGCAGCGCGTCGGCCTGCGCCTGGTCGAGCTTGCCCATCTTCGTCATTCCGTCGATCACGAAATGCCAGCGCGCCTTTGCCGGATCCGGGTGACTGATGGGGTCATAGAGCGCTGGTGCGCGGATGCTCGAGGCCAGCACGGCGCCCTCGGCGGTCGAGAGCGCGCTGACCGGCTTGCCGAAGTAGGTCTGCGCGGCGGCCTCGATGCCATAGGCACCGCGGCCGAAGTAGATCGTGTTCAGGTACCAGTCGAGGATCTGGTCCTTGCTGTACTGGTGATCCAGTTTGAGCGCGATCACGATCTCTTTGAACTTGCGGCTCAGCGTCCGCTGCTGGGTGAGATAGGCGTTCTTCACGTACTGCTGCGTGATCGTCGACCCGCCCTGCACGTCCCCGCCGCGCAGGTCCGCCCACGCTGCCCGGGCGATCCCGGTGAACGAGACGCCGGGCTCGCCGTAGTAGCCCCGGTCCTCCGCGGCGAGCACCGACCAGCGCACGTGCGGCGGGACGTCGGAGAGCGGGACGTCGGTCCGGTTCTGCGCACCGATCCGGGCCATGACGGTCTTGCCGTCGCTGTAGGTGATGGTGGAGACCTGGCTGGTCTTGATCTGCCCGGGGAGCGGTATCTGCATCGCGGCGTAGAACACGCCGAGTCCGCCGATCAGCATCAGCAGGACCGCGCCCAGCGCGACGAATGCCAGCCGGCGGCGACGACGGCGTCGGCGCCTGCGGGCGACGCTCCGCCGATCGGGACCGGGGTGGTCCTCGTCGATCCCCCCGGGCACGGTCGAATCGGTGCTCACCCTGCGCAATTCCCTTTCTCGTTCGTACGGCGCCTGCCCGTCGGGCCGTCTCCGCGGCCGGCGCGGGCTGCCCTGCGGATCCTCGCCGGCGGCGCCGCCAGTGACCGGTCGCCTCTGCTACTCGCGGGCGACCTGCCGCCGCTCGTCCGCCGTCGCCGACTCGTCGCTGCGACCCACGACGAAGGAGACGGTCAGGTGGTTCCACCCGCAGGTACGGCACACCTCCACGACGTAGACCGTGAATTCGCCGTGCGCTGACGCGAGTCTGGGCAACTCCTTCGGGGACTTTGCCTGCCCCGAGACGTGGCCCAGCCGGTCGCCGTACACGTAGTGCACGTTGGTGAGCCGTTCCTTGCGGCAAACCGGGCAGGTGGCCTCGGACGCCTCGCCGTGGTACTTCGCGGCCCGCTGCAGATAGGGGTGCGCATCGCACACCTCGAACACCCCTGCCCGGCCCGCGTAGACGTCGGCGAGCAGCGCCCGGCGCTGCAGCGCGTAGTCGACGATCGCACGGCGGTTCACCCGCGACAGAGTACGCCGACGGGCCGGGCCAGCCGCCCGAGCCGGTTCATCCGGGGTGCGCTCCACCACGCGACCCAGCTCATCCGGGCCAGGCCGAGCCGTCGACGCGGGTGTCCATCGCGGCTCGGGCGGGACGGCCCCGCCCCGGCCCACCCGGGCCAGGCCGGGCCGGCGGCGCGGGGCTGGTCCCCGGACAGACCCCTCGGCGAGCGGGTCGGGTTGCGCGCACCGGTCCGGCGGCCCTATCGTCGTGACATATCGCTTCGATACATCGAGGCGAGATGACATGGCGGACGCTTTGTCAGTCTAGTACCGGTACGAGGGAGGCCCGCGGATGCTCGAATTCGCCATCCTCGGCCTGCTGCACGAGGAGCCGATGCACGGATATCAGCTGCGGAAGCGGCTGAACACCCTGCTCGGCACGCTCCGGGCGTTCTCCTACGGATCGCTGTATCCGTCCCTGCGGCGGATGAAGAACCGCGGGTGGATCAGCGAGAGCGACCCCGCGCCGGCCAGCGACGCCCCGGCGCTCACCGGCCGCCGCGGCAAGATCGTCTACCAGCTGACGGCCCAGGGCAAAGAGCGCTTCGCCGAGCTGCTGGCCGACGCCGGCCCGACGGCGTGGGAGGACGACGACCAGTTCGGGGTGCATTTCGCGTTCTTCGCCCAGACGCGGGCCGACGTCCGGCTGCGGATCCTGCAGGGTCGCCGGCGCCGGGTCGAAGAGCGCCGCGAGGGGATGCGGGCCGGTCTCGCCCGGACCCGGGAACGGGTCGACCGCTACACCCGCGAACTGCACAAGCACGGTCTGGAGTCCGTCGACCGGGAGGTCCGCTGGCTCGACGAGCTGATCGCGCACGAACAGCGCGGTGAGCCGGACCCACCCGATCACCGCCCCGACTGACCGCACGAAGCACCGTCCACCACCGACAAACAACCACCACCGCACCACGACGCACCACCACGACAAGCAACCACCACGACAGAAGTCACTTACGACGAAAGGAAGTGCCGCGATGGGTGCCATCCGGGTCGCCGTCGTCGGCGTCGGCAACTGTGCCGCGTCGCTCGTTCAGGGCGTGGAGTACTACCGGGACGCCGAAACCGGCACCCGGGTGCCGGGCCTGATGCACGTGCAGTTCGGCGATTACCACGTCCGCGACCTCCAGTTCGTCGCGGCGTTCGACGTCGACGCGAAGAAGGTCGGGCGGGATCTGTCCGAAGCCGTCCTCGCCAGCCAGAACAACACCATCAAGTTCGCCGACGTGCCGCCGTTGGACGTGACCGTCCAGCGCGGGCACACCCTCGACGGGCTCGGCAAGTACTACCGGGAGACCATCGAGGAGTCCGACGACCACCCGGTCGACGTCGTACGCGCGCTCAAGGACTCCGGCGCCGACGTACTCGTCTCCTACCTCCCGGTGGGCTCCGAGGACGCCGACCGCTTCTACGCGCAGTGCGCGATCGACGCGGGGGTCGGGTTCGTCAACGCGCTGCCGGTCTTCATCGCCGGGACGCCGGAGTGGGCGAAGAAGTTCGAGGACGCCGGCGTACCGATCGTCGGTGACGACATCAAGAGCCAGGTCGGCGCGACGATCACGCACCGCGTGCTGGCGTCGCTGTTCGAGGACCGCGGGGTCATCCTCGACCGCACGATGCAGCTCAACGTCGGCGGCAACATGGACTTCATGAACATGCTGGAGCGCGAGCGCCTGGAGTCGAAGAAGGTCTCCAAGACGCAGGCGGTCACCTCGCAGGTGTCCCATGACATCGGCAAGGACAACGTGCACATCGGCCCGTCGGACTACGTCGCGTGGCTGGATGACCGCAAGTGGGCCTACGTCCGGCTCGAGGGCCGCGCGTTCGGCGACGTACCGCTGAACCTGGAGTACAAGCTCGAGGTGTGGGACTCGCCCAACTCGGCGGGCATCATCATCGACGCCGTCCGAGCGGCGAAGATCGGCATGGACCGCGGTATCGGCGGGCCGCTGCTGTCGGCGTCCACCTACTTCATGAAGTCCCCGCCGGTGCAGCACCGCGACGACGAGGCCCGCGACCTGGTCGAGAAGTTCATCCGCGGCGAGGTGGACCGCTGACCTCAGCCCGGCCGTCGACAGCGCGGTAAGAAGCGCGAGGTACCGGCGACATCGTGCGTCCTACTCGCACAATCGGCCCCGAGATGCGAGTAGGGCGCACGATGATGCGGCACCAAGGCGCCGAGGCCGGGAACGGCGATCCGTCGGGTCAGTCCCGCGACAGATCTGGGGATAACCAGGGCCCTCCTGTGGATAAGCCGTGGACAAGCCGTCGGTGGCGGGCCTTCCATTCCGCATGAACGTCACGTTCAAGCGCTCTAGCCGCATCAACGTCACGTTGATGCGGAATGGCCGGGCTGCGGGATGGCCGGGCTGCGGGATGGCCGGGCTGCGGGATGGCTGGGCGCGGAATGGCTGGGCTGTGGGATGACATGGCTAAGGTGCGTGCGGGGGAGGCGCAAGTGGTCCAGACGGTGAACGCCGCGGCCGGCGAGGCGGAACTGGTCGCCACGCCGCCGGCCCGGTCGGCGCTGGTGGCGGCCCGGCAGGTTCTGACCGATCTCGGCTACACGGCCACGTCGGTGCGTACGCTGCTCGCCTCCCGCGGTGACATCCTCGCCGACACGAGTCAACTCCCGCTGGTGCGGCGTCGGCTGGCGCAGAGCACGGAGGCCGCAGCCACTCTCGTCACGCTGCTGATCGTGGAGGACGCCGTTCCGGCCGCCGAGGCGGAGCAGCGGTTGGGTGCCCGCGCGGTGGAGGCCCTGATCGCCGGCTGCCTTCTCCGCAGGAACGGCGACCGGGTGGAGCCGACCGCGCGGATCGTCCCGCACAGCGCCCCGGAGTCCGACCTGATACTCGCCTCCGACCCGAGCTCGCAGGTCGGCCGCGCCGACTTCGTCCCCGGCGTCCAGAACCCGTCGCAGACGCTCGCCGACCTGACGCCCCGCGGACACGTCCGGCGCGCCCTGGACCTCGGCACCGGCCTCGGGCTCCAGGCGATCCTGCTCGCGCGGCACGCCGACCGGGTCGTCGGCACCGACGTGAACCCCCGCGCGCTCGCCTACGCCCGCGCGAACGCCGCGCTGTGCGAGGTCGATCTCGAGTTGCGGCAGGGAAGCATGCTCGACCCCGTCGGCGACGACGAGTTCGACCTGATCGTGTCCAACCCGCCCTACGTCCTGTCACCGGAGTCGGCGCTGGTCTTCCGCGACAGCGGCTATCCCGGCGACAGCTTCAACCAGCTGGCCGCGCGCACGATCCCTACCGCGCTGGCGCCGGGAGGACTGGCGACGATCCTGCTGAGCTGGTCGCAGCCTCGGGCGGCCGAGACTCCGGCGCCGATCACCTGGCTGGCGGGAGCGCCGTTCGACGCTCTGCTGCTGATGACGGCTCTCGAGGACCCGCTGTCCGCGGCCGCGTCGTGGAACCGCGACGCGGCGACCGACCCGACCGACTACGGCCGTCGCATCGACCGCTGGACCCGGTGGTACGCCGAGCAGGGGATCGAGCAGATCGGCTACGGAGCCCTGCTCCTGCGGCGCGGGGAGCACCCGCCCTGGCACAGCTGGGTGAGTACGCCGTCCCAGCGGGGACCGGCAGGAGACCACGCCCTGCGCCTGCTGACCGCGCACGACGTGCTGGCCGGCACCGACCGCGAGGGCTTCGCGCGCTGCACGATCGAGGCGGCCCCCGGCCTCGAGCTCCGCCGGCTCATGACGCGGACGCCCGACGGCTGGGCCGCGGAATACGAGGTGGGCCTGCACCACGGTCTCGGCCTCGGCGCCCAACTCGACCCCCTCTCAGGGGGGCTCGTCGAGGCGCTGGGACATGCCGGAAAGACCACTGTGCAGCAGCTGCTTCCGGCCAGCCTCACGGGCGACGACCGGATCGCCGCGATCGGGCTGGTGCGGGCCCTGGTCGAGGCGGGACTCGTCGTGGTGTCGCCCTCCGCGACACGCCGGTGATCGCCTATCCGTCGACTAGTCTCGGCGCAGCCGCGGCGATTCGGTGCCGCCGTGATGGGGGAGGTTCGGCATGGCCTTTCAATACTTCCTGAAGCTGGACGGCGTTCCCGGCGAGAGCACCAACGCGAAGTACCCGAATCAGATCGAGGTCTTCTCGTTCTCCTTCGGAGCCAGCAACCCGGAGCAGGTGGGCGGCATCGGCACGGGTGGCAAGGTGAGCCTCTCGTCGTTGAGTCTGCAGACGCAGCTCAGCAAGGCCTCACCTCAGCTGCTGCTCGCGTGCGAGCAGGGGAAGCTCCTCAAGTCCGGCGTCATCACCGGCGTCGACAGCGAAGGCACGCGGTCCACCCCGGTGGTGCAGCTCACCATGCAGCCCGTCGTGGTCGACAGCGTCAGCTACGGCGGCTCCGCGGGGAGCGGCAAGCCGAGCGAGTCGATCGGCCTGTCCTACAACAGCCTCAAGTTCAGCTACTACCCGACGAACGCCGACGGCAGCGCCGGCAGCCCGATCGCGACCGGATGGGATGCCTCGAAGAACGCGTCCATCTAGCTCACCGTTGGCGGAAGACGCCCGTCGGGAAGGCGCCGGCCGCGAGCAGCTGTCGGGACAACGGCTTGCCCAGCTCGATCAGCCGTTCCAATCCGGCCAGGCCGAGGTGCGCCCACGGATCTCGGGCCATGACGTCGGTCTCCTGCTCGAGCGCCGCACGCAGCGCGCTGCCCTGCCCGGTCAGCTCGTCGTTCTCGTCGAGCAGCCCCCGGCCACGTAGTCGCTCGACGGCACCGGCCCAGTCGTCGTCGGACCAGCCGCGCAGCCGCTTCGCCACGTCGACGTAGAACCCCCGGCCGGTCGCGGTGTGCGTGATGAGGGCTTCCAGCCCGGTCAGCCCGTGGCGGAGCAACGCCGCGATGTGCCCGTCACCGCGGTGCTCCCGCAGCAGCGTGATGGCATGCCACAGCACGAGGTGCGGCTCCCGCGGCCAGTCCATGTCCGCATGCGCCGCGAACAGCGGCCGACCCTCCGGGCGGCATCCGACGGCCGCGGTCCTGGCCAACGCTGCGGCCTCGGCCAACTCCGGCGAGTCGATCGTCGCCGGGCCGAGCAGCCGGCGCAGCGCCGCGTCGGCGATCCGCAGCCGGGCGTCGACGATCTTCTCCGGCGCAGCGAGGGTCCAGGCACGCGGGATGCACCGCGCCACCAGGTCCGGGTTGAAGTTGTAGAAGGTCGCGACGACCACACCGCTGCCGACCGCGCCCATCGGCGCGGCGCGGCTGGCGAAGTAGGCCATCCGGTCGGGCTCCAGCCCGAGCCGGCTCCACTCCGCGTCCGCCTCGGGCACGAAGTAGACGAGCGAGTGCACGACCTCGGTGGCACGGTGCGCCCGGGAGGCTGCGCCGTCAGGGATCTCGGAGCTCGTCATCGCTCCAGACGTTATCCGATCCGGTAGGTGTAGGAGACCGAGGTCAGCTCGTCGCCCGACCCCGTGAAGGTGCTGAAGTCGTCGATGAAGAGCGCGCCCTTGACGACGCTTCCCTTCGGCCCGCGCGGTGTGATCGTCACTCCGATCGTGGCGGTCTTCCCCGGCCGGATCGTGACCAGGTGGATCGGCGGCGGCGCGGCCTGTACGGCGCCCAGCCAGACGTCACCGGTCGTCGAGGTGACCGCCGGGTCGAACTGCCGCGCGTTCACCCGGGCGCTGAAGTTCACCGTCCCGGGTGGTGCGGTCGGGGTGTAGGGACCGATCTCCCCGGCGAAGGTGAACCAGATCCCCGGGGCGACCACGGACGAGCGCACCGCCACCGTCGACGTGTTGCCCACCGACGGCCCGATGACCTCCGGTTCGCCGGTGAGGTAGCCCAGATCAACCTGCACCGGAAGCGTCGCCGAGGCGGTCGCGGACAGCTCGTTCGCCTCGGTGGGCACGAGCCAGAAGGGCTGCGTCGTCCCGGGCAGCGGCAGCGGTATCCCGCTCACCGAAGTCTGCGGCGCCAGCGCCATCGACTGCAGCACAGGCCTCCTGGCGTCGACGAAGAACGTCTCGGTGCTGTTGCCGGTGTTGGTGACCCGGACGGACGCCGTGTGCTTCTTGCCCGCGGCCAGGACCGTCCCCGGACCGGCGGGCAGACCCGTGCTGCTCACCTTGACGACGTTGTAACGGAGCTGGCCGGAGAAGGGCTGCGAGGTGGTCGTCCCGCTGATGGGGTTCTGGACGCTGAGGGCGAACTCCCAGCGACCGGCGCCCGGCACGCGGCGGAAGATCTGCAACGTCCGGCCGAAGATCTCGTTTCCTTGGTCGTCGACGGTGACGTTGCTCTGGAAGCCGAGTACCTGCCCCGCGGGGTTGATCAGGTAACCGCCGACGACCTGATCGGGGTCGGTGAGGGTCAGGTTGATGCCGAGATCCCGCCGTCCCGGGGGGACCTGGAACATGAAGGTCTGCATCTGCCCGTTGAGATCGCGGCCGTTGCCCCCGGTCAGCGTCCCGCCGAAGTTGCCGCCCGCCGCCCCGGTGGAGATCAGGCTGCGCAGGCTCACCGGCACCGAGGTGGTCTGTCCGAACGAAGTCCGCAGTTGCACCGAGGAGCTCATGTCGCCGGGCTTCGCCGGGGTGGTGACCCGGACGTTGAAGGTCCCGGAGCGACCCGGTGCGAGCGTCAGCGTCGACGGGCTCACCATGCCGGTCCGGGCATAGTCGCTGGTGGTGAAGTCGAAGTGCACCCGACCGCTGAAGTTGCCGTCGGTGGAGGCCGCGATGACGGCCGTCCAGGTCCCGCCCACCGGAGCGTGCACGTCGACGTGCGCGAAGTTGCCGGTCCCTTGCGGGATCGAGTAGGCCTGGTAGGTGCCGAGCGGGTCGATGAGAATGATGCGGGTCAGGGCGTCGGGCGGCTGCGGGGCGGAGATCGACGCATCCAGCCGGTCCGTGCCGGCCGGCACGTGGAAGGTCTTGAGCACGAACTTGCGCACGCTGCCGAACTGGTCGAGGTAGAACCTCGTGGCCGGGCTGGTGGTGTCGAGCACCACCGTGCCGCGTTGGTCGGTGACCACCCGGCCGAGGGTCCGGCCGGCGGCCGAGACCTGCTGCGTGATGCCGCCGACGTTGGTCACCTTCAGCGGCACGGTCTGCACCGACCCCGGCCGGCCGGAGAGGGCGAGCTGGGTCGGCCCGACGAGCAGGCCCGAGCCGGTCGGCTTCGGGCTGCCGTGCGCGTCCTGGATCGACCGGGCGGCGCGCACCGCCGCCAGGGAGTTCAGCAGCCCGGCACCCTGCTCGTAGCTGGGGTGGTTCAGGTCGGTCGCGGTGCTGGTGAGGATCTGCTTTACCAGCGCCGGGGTCGGGTGCGCCCCGTGGTGGGTGTCGGCATACGCCTGGATCACCAGTGCCGCGGCGCCGGCGGTCAGGGGCGAGGACTGGCTGGTCCCGCCGAAGTCCTGGATCTCGGCCGGGTCTCCCTTGTCGTCGGTGCATTCCTCGTAGATCGCCGGGTCCGGCGAGCACAGCGCCCACCCGAGGTCTCCCGGGGCCACCAGGTCCTGCGTGCGACCGCCCTGGGTGATCCCGCCGGAGCTCAGCGAGGAGATGTTGTTGCTCGCGAAGGTGCCCTTGGAAAGAGCGAACCCGTACGCCGTCAGCTGCGCGTAGGACCGGAAACTGGTCGACGCTCCGACGCTGATGACCTTCGGGTCGCTGGACGGCGAGCCGATGGTGTTGGTGGTGCCGGCGTCACCGGTGCTCGAGACGACGACCGTGCCGGCCGCGACGGCCGCGTCGTCGGCGAGGGTGATGGGGTCGCTGCCGTTGTCGGGGAAGGGGTTGCCGCCGAACGACTCGTTGAGCACGTCGACGTTGTCGGTGGTGACGGCGTAGTCGATGGCCTGGACGAAGTTCGACGTCTGGGTCGAGTTGAACTGGCTGAAGACCTTCAGGCCGACCAGTGAGGCGCCGGGCGCCATACCCCGGATCCGGATCGTGCAGCCCGGGGGGATCGGGTGCACCGGGTTGGCGAAGTTCGCCAGGTCGTAGGTACGGCGGCCCTGCGCGGCGATGGAGCTGGCGTCCCCGAACGCCTCGGCGCCGAGCGTGGTGGCGTTGACGCCGTCACCGGAGAAGTCCTGGTAGTCGACGAAGACGTGTTGCCCGTTGGCCCGGATGAAGTCCGGGTTGTTGATGTTGATCCCGTCCGCGATCCAGCCCACCTTGACCCCGCGCCCGGTCGCGATGTTCTGCGCCTGCGGCGCGTTGGGGTCGGAGAAGGCCGTGTGGGTGAGCTGCAGCGCCTCCGGCTCGAGCATCGGCTTGGCCGGGTCCGCCGGGCACGAACCGGGCGGGACCGGCGCGGGCGCCGACGGCGCGGCATCGCCCACGCGCTCACGGGGCGAGACCGGACCCTTGATCAGCAGGTCGGGGACGACGGCGGCCACCGCCGGGTCGGACCTCAGATGGGCGACGTCCGCGCTCGGCACGGTCGCCGCGAAGCCGTTCACCAGCGTGTAGCGCTTCACGTGGGTCGCGTGCACCTGGGCGACCTCGTCGAGCAGCGGCTGTTGGTCGCGATGCACGACACTGCGCCGGGTCGACATGGTCGAGCGCCGGGCCAGGTCGGGGTGCTGGTTCTTCAGCAGCACGATGACCTTCTCCGGGTTGCCCTGCGAGAGGGCCGACGCCTGCGCCTGGGACAGCGGCGCTGCGGCGGCGGACGCCGTACCTCCTGCGGCCGCGCCGCCGACGACACCGAAGGCGCCGACGGTGAGCGCGGCGGTGAAGACGGACAGTTGAGACCTGACGTGACGACGCATCGCCGACCCCCTGAGGCACGCAGCCCACCACCCCGCAATCGGGGTGCCGCGCGCACAATCGCAGGCGGGACCGGCCAAGGCAAGAACCCGCCGACCGATTTCGTGCGGTGTCGGAAACTCAGGCCGACGATCCGGTCAGCGCTTGCGCAGCCGCAGCGACTGCCAGCTGCCGTCGGCGTTCCAGCCGCCATCCACCGACAGCGTCTCGCCGTTGACGAAACTGCTGCTCGCCGCGTCGGCGAGGAAGGCGACCGCCTGGGCGATGTCGTCGGGCGAGGCGAACCGGCCGGCCGGCACGTGCTCGATGATGTCGGAGTCGACGTAGCCGCCGCCGGCCTGGTCGGCGGCGTCCATCTCGGTCTTGACCCAGCCCGGGCAGACGGCGTTGACCCGGACCCCGCGCCCGCCCCACTCGACGGCGAGCGTCCTGGTCAGGCCGATCAGCCCGTGCTTGCTGGCGTTGTACGCCGCCCGGTCGGCGACGCCGCGCAAACCGGCGACCGAGGCGATGTTGACGATCGAGCCGGCCCCGGCCGCGAGCATCGGGACGCCGAAACCCTTGGACAGCAGGAACGGCCCGGTGAGGTTGACGTCGAGGGTGCGCCGCCACTGCTCACCGGTGGTGTGCTCGGCGCCGGCGATCATGCTGATCCCCGCGTTGTTGACGAGGACGTCGACCCGCCCCAGCCGGTCGAGCACGGCCCGGACCACCCGGTCGACCTCGGCGTCGTCGCTGATGTCGGCCACCAGCGGCAGCGCCTCGACGCCGGCCGACCGGACCGCCTCGGCGGCCGCGTCGGGGGACTGCAGGTCGACCAGCGCCACGGCGTACCCGCGGCCGGCGAGCTCTTCGGACACCCGGCGCCCGATCCCCTGTGCGGCTCCGGTGACGACGGCGACCTGCTCGGCTGCGGGCATCGGCCCAGCCTAGGGCCGGCGCGGGGCTCAGTTCAGGGTCGGGTTGTCGGGGTAGGACGCGAGCAGCGCGAGGCGGCCGCCCTGACGGCGCAGCACGAGATGCCACAGGTCGACGGTCGGGTCGGCGAAGACGTCGCCGGACCGGCCGGCGATCACCAGCCACGCCCCTTCGTCGATCTCGTCCGCGAGCTGCTGCGCTCCCCAGCCGGCGTAGCCGACGAAGACCCGGAGCCCGGACACCAGCGACTCCAACCCGTCGGGGTCGCCGTCGAGATCGGTGAGCCCGACCTGGCCGGCGACGGCGGTCCAGCCGTCCGGCCGGGCACCGGGGACGGCCTGGGCGAGGCAGAGCGCGGCGTTGGACTCGACCGGACCGCCCACGAAGAGCGTGCCCGGGCCGCTCGCGACGTCACCCCACTGCGGGAGTACGTCACGCAGCGGAACGTCACTCGGCCGATTGAGGATCACCCCGGTGGTCCCTTCGCCGCGGTGATCGATCACGAAGATCACCGACCGCGCGAAGTTCGGGTCGCGCAGCGTGGGCGACGCGACCAGCAACGTGCCGGGTTCGATCCCGGCGTCCGGACGCAGCACAGTCATCGTGTCTCGATCCTGCCCCACCCGGGTCCGGACTGCGACGAGAACTCTCCCGTCCACAGGACGGGTCCGCCCCAGGTGTGCTTCGGGCGTACTGCCCGTAGCCTGACCTCGTGCGCGCCACCACGTCCGAACGCAGCCCTGGAGGCGACGCCGGGCGACTCACGCACAGCCAGCACATGCGGCACCTGGCGGCCAGCCGCGACTTCACCCGGCTCTTCGCCACCAGGGTGACCAGCCAGTGCGCGGACGGGGTCTTCCAGGCCAGCCTCGCCGGCGCGGTGCTCTTCAACCCCGAGCGGCACGCCGACCCGGCCCAGGTGGCGGCCGGATTCGCCGTACTCCTGTTGCCCTACTCCCTCGTTGGGCCGTTCGCCGGGGTCCTGCTCGACCGCTGGAGCCGGCAGCGGGTGCTCTACGTCGCCAACCTCGTCCGGTGCCTGCTGGTCGCCCTTGCCGCCGGTACGGTCGCCGCAGGCCTGTCCGGCCCGCTCCTCTATGGCACCGCGCTGGCCACGATCTCGGTCAACCGGTTCTTCCTCGCCGGCCTGTCCGCCGCGCTCCCGCACGTGGTCACCGAGGACCAACTGGTCACGGCCAACGCCGTGTCGACCACGCTCGGCGCGATCGCCACGGTCGCGGGCGGCGGGATCGCCCTGCTGGTCCGCGCCGTCGCCGGGTCCGGCAACCACGGCTACGCCGCCATCGCCCTCTTCTCGGCGGTCGGCTACGCCGCGTCCGCGTACATCGCCCGGCGCTTCCCCCGCGACCGGCTGGGTCCGGACGCGCACGAGCTCGCGGAGCGGGAGACGCTCAAGGACGTCTGGGACGGTCTGGTCCTCGGCGCCCGGCACATCGCCTCGCGCCGGCCGGCCAAATACGCCCTGGCCGCGATCACCGCACACCGCTTCTTCTACGGGATCTCGACGATCGCGACCCTGCTGCTCTACCGCAACTACTTCCACGACCAGGGTCTGCTGCGGGTCGGGCTCGCCGGCCTGGCGCAGGTCATCGCCGTCGGTGCCGCCGGGTCGCTGGTGGCCGCGATCGTGACGCCGGCGGCGACCCGTCGGATCGGGAAGCCGGCGTGGATCACCGTGCTGCTCGCCTGTGCGGGCCTGGTCGAGGTGGCCCTGGGGGCGCCGTACACCCTGCCGGCGCTGATTCCGGCGGCCTTCTTCCTGGGGATGGTGGCCCAGGGCATCAAGATCAGCGTTGACACGACGGTGCAGGAGAGCATCGACGACGAGTTCCGCGGCCGGGTCTTCTCGGTCTACGACACGCTGTTCAACGTCACGTTCGTCGCGGCGGCGACGGTCGGCGCGATGACCCTGCCCATCACGGGCAAGTCCTACCTGATGCTGGCTGTGGTCGCCGCCGGCTACGTGCTCACTGCGGCGACGTTCGCGGCAGCGACGGCGCGGCGCGGTCGGCTGGTACTTCGAGCCGCAGGCTGACCTCGACCGGGACGTGGTCCGACGGCCACTCGCGGGCCCGGTGGTGATCGCAGATCCCGGCTGACTCGACAGCGATCGGGCCGCGCACCAGCACCCAGTCGATCCGGTCGCCGCCCGCCGGCGGCGCCGACCAGCCGCCGTAGGTCCCGACGTCGGGAGCCGGCCGCTCGGTGACGGCCCACGAGTCGGCCAGCCCGGCGCTCCGGGTGAGCACGCGGTACGGCGCGCTCTCGTCGGTCGCCGGGCAGTTGAAGTCGCCGGAGACGACGATCGGCAGGTCCGCAGGGAAGGTTGTCAGGCGGCGGGCGATCAGCCAGGCGCCGAGCCGACGGGCCCGCGCGGACTGGTGGTCGAGGTGGGTGTTGAGCCAGAGCAGCTCCTGTCGGGCGTCGGACTCCGGGTCCCGCACCGCGAAGCGGACCCACGTGGCCATCCGGATGCTGCGGTTGCCCCACCACCAGGTGCGGGAGCCGACCCGGTCGGGGGTCGCGGACAGCCAGAAGTGGTCGTAATCCAGCGGCTCGAGCACCGCGGTGTCGTAGGCGATCGCGCAGAACTCGTCCCGGCCCCCACCGGCCCGGCCCAGCCCGATCCAGTCGTAACCCGGCCCCATGTCGGTGAAGATCTCGCGGAGCTGGCCGTAGTGGCCTTCCTGCGTGGCGAGCACGTGCGGCCGGGACCGCCGCAGCAGGGCGGCCATGATCGAACGCCGACCCGGCCAGGCGTTCGGCGGGTCGTCGCTGGGGAACTTCACGTTGTACGTCATTCCGCGCAGCAGCACCACGTGCTCATCCTCTCCATTCCGGGCGGGCCCATTCCTGCGGGATCGACGCAACCGGCTATCCCGGTGGGGCGAGCCCTTCGGCCGCCGCCCAGGACCGCAGCTCCGCCACCGCCCGGTCGTGCCCGAGCGGGCCGTGCTCCATCCGCAACGCGAGCAGGTGCCGGTAGGCGCGGCCGACCAGCGGCCCGGCCGGGACGTCGAGCACGGTCATGATCTCGTTGCCGTCCAGATCCGGCCGGATCCGGTCCAGCTCCTCCTGCTCGCGCAGCCGGGCGATCCGGTCCTCGAGCGCGCTGTAGGAGCGGGCCAGCGTCTCCGCCCGCCGGCGGTTGCGGGTGGTGCAGTCCGACCGGACCAGCTTGTGCAGGCGCGGCAGCAGATCCCCGGCATCGGTCACGTAGCGGCGTACCGCCGAATCGGTCCACTCGCCGCGCCCGTAACCGTGGAACCGCAGATGCAGGAAGACCAGCCGCGCGACGTCCTCGACGACCTCCTTCGGATACCGCAGCGCCCGCAGCCGCTTGCGGGTCAGCTTGGCGCCGACCACCTCGTGGTGGTGGAAGGACACCCCGCCGCCGGGCAGGTGCCGCCGGGTGGCCGGCTTGCCGATGTCGTGCAGCAGCGCCGCCAGCCGCAGCACCAGATCCGGCCCGGCGTCCTCCAGCCCGACGGCCTGGTCGAAGACGGTCAGCGTGTGGGCGTAGACGTCCTTGTGCTGGTGGTGCTCGTCGATCTCCATCCGCAGCGCGGGCAGCTCCGGCAGCACGACATCGGCCAGGCCGGTGCCGACGAGCAGCTCGAGCCCGGCCCGCGCCTGCCCTCCCAGCACCAGTTTGGTGAGCTCGCCCTGCACCCGTTCGGGAGCGATCCGGGACAGCTGCCCGGCCATCTCCCGCATGGCGGACACCACCTCCGGCGCCGGGACGAAGCCGAGGGTCGCCGCGAACCGGGCGGCCCGCAGCATCCGGAGCGGATCGTCGGCGAAGGACTCCTCCGGCGTGCCCGGGGTGCGCAGCACCCGCTTCGCCAGATCGGCCCGCCCGTCGAACGGGTCGACGAACCGGTGCTCCGGGACGGAGACGGCCATCGCGTTGACCCGGAAGTCGCGCCGGGCCAGATCGTCGGTCAGCGACTCGCCGTAGACGACCTCCGGGTGCCGGCCGACCCGGTCGTAGCGGTCCGCGCGATATGTCGTGATCTCGAGCCGGAGCCCGTCCCGGGCCAACCCGACCGTGCCGAACTCGATGCCGGTGGTCCAGGTGGCCTCCGCCCAGCCCTCGGCCAGGGCGAGTACCTCGTCCGGGCGGGCGTCGGTGGCGAAGTCGAGGTCGGCTCCGAGCCGCTCCAGCAGCGCGTCGCGCACCGACCCGCCGACGAGGTAGAGCTCATGGCCGGCGGCGGTGAACCGCCCGCCCAGGTCGTCCGCGACCGGAAAGACGCGGAACAGCTCAGCAACGGCACGTTGCTGGGCGGCGGACAGACTGCGGGGCACGACGGGAAAGCCTAACGGGCCGCGGAGGCGCTCCCGACCAGTTCACCCCGCGGGCGCCGCCCGACCAGTTCACCCCGCGGGCGCCGCCCGACCAGTTCGACCCCGGGCGCCGCCCGACCAGTTCACCCCGCGGGCGCCGCCCGACCGAATCGCCCGCGGCGCCGCCCGACTACGATCGAGCCATGTCCCGACCCCAGTCGCGGCGGCCGCGATTGCCGACGGTCGCCGAGACTTCGGCCGGCGGCCTGGTCGTCGACCGCGTCGACGGCTCACCGCGCGGTGCGCTGATCGGCCGCCGGGACCGCCGCGGACGGCTGCTCTGGTCGCTGCCGAAGGGGCACATCGAGGACGGCGAGAGCGCGCGCGAGGCCGCCGTCCGGGAGGTCGCCGAGGAGACCGGGATCACCGGGTCGATCCTGGACGAGCTCGGCGTGATCGACTTCTGGTTCATCGCCGAGGGACGCCGGGTCCACAAGACGGTGCACCATTTCCTGCTGCTCGCCGAGAGCGGGGAGCTCTCCGACGCCGACATCGAGGTGGCCGACGTCGCGTGGGTTCCCCTCGTGGAGGCGGACGGGCGGCTGGCCTACGACGACGAACGCGAGCTGGTGTCCCGCGCCGCCGGCCTGCTCGCCCGCTCCGCGTGAGCCGGCACCGCCGGCGGTTCGCCGCCGGGCTCGTCACCGGGGTGCTGGGCCTGTCGATCCTGACCGGGCTGGGGCCCCGGATCGCGCCGGCCGCCGCGGCCCAGCCGATCCCGACCACCTCGCAGGTCAAGATCACGGTGTCCCAGTTGACCCCGGTCGAGATCCGGCCGAAGTCGATGATCACCGTGTCCGGCACGCTCACCAACACCACGCACCAGAAGCTGACCAAGCCGACCGTGCGCCTCCAGGCCGGTCCCGCGCTGACCAGCAGATCCGAACTGCAGGCGGCGGACGCGATCGCGCCGACGAGCGACGCCGCGACCTGCGAATTCGGCAAGCCGCTGACCGACCTGGCGCCCGGCGCCAGCATCTCCTTCACCACCCGGTGCTCGGCCAAGACCCTGGGCCTCACCCAGCTGGGGGTGTATCCCCTGCTGGTCAACGTCAACGCCATCCAGGTCGACGGCACCCATGCCCGGGTGGGCCAGGCCAACACCTTCCTGCCCTACTTCCCGACCCGCCTGCGGACCCCGACCGAGGTCTCGTGGCTCTGGCCGATCGTCGACCACCCCCACCGGCTGAGCTCCGGGGTCTTCCACGACGACCAGCTCAGCCGGTCGCTCGCCAGCCAGGGGCGGCTCGGGCGGGCGGTGCAGGACGCCCTCGACGCCCCGTCGAAGGTCGCCCTCACCGTGGCGATCGATCCGGCGGTGGTCGCGGACGCGGTGGGGATGACCGACCCGCACGGCTACCGCGTCCTGCACGGTTCGTCGACCGTCGCGGGCAAGGGCGGCCCGGTGGCCCTGGACTGGCTGACCCGGCTCCGCACCCTGGTGCAGCGGCCCAACGTCTCCGTCGTCTCGCTGCCCTACGCCGACCCCGATCTGGTCGCGCTCACCCGCGCGGGGCTCAACGCCGAGCTGTCCACCGGCTACGTGCAGGGCACGACGATCCTGGCCAAGAACCTCGGGGTCCGTGACACCGCGCCGATCGCCTACCCGCCGGCGGGCGAACTCGACGACGCCACGCTCTACGCGCTGGCCGGCCTGCGGCTCTCGGCCGCTGTCCTCTCACCGGACGCCCTTCCGGCGGCCCCGGGAAATGACGGCCTGACCCCGGACGCGATCGCCGCACTGCCGGCGCAGGGCGCCAACATGCTCGGCCTGGTGACCGATCCGGCGCTCAGCGCCCTCGTCAACCGCCCGGTGCCCGCGAACGACCACCGACTCGCCTACCAGCGCTACCTCGCCGAGTTGGCGATGATCACCGCCGAGGAGCCCAACAGCCCCCGGCATGTGCTCATCGCCCCGCCACGGCGGTGGAACCCGTCGCCGATCTCCACCGACCTGCTTGCCGGGACCTCAGGCGTGCCCTGGTCGACGTCGGCGTCCGCGCAGGATCTGCTCGCCGCGCCGACCGCCGCCCGGCGCGGGGCACTGACCTATCCCGGCGCGGCCGGGCACGCCGAGCTGCCGCCGTCCCTCACCGCCACGATCGCCCAGGCGGCGCGGCAGATCGACGGCTTCCGCAGCACGGTCAACAACCGGGACGCCAACACCCTGCTCACGCCGTACTACGAAGCCGTGCTGCGCGCCGGCTCGTCGGCCTGGCGCGGTGACACCGAGGGCGGCGCGCCGTACCTCGACGACCTCACCTACAGCGTCGGCCAGCTGCGTCGGCAGGTCCACCTCGTCGTGCCGGCGACCAGTACCTACAGCCTCGCGTCCTCGAGCAGCCCGCTGGTCCTCACCGTCGCCAACACCCTGCCGGTGACGGTAGGGGTGCGGGTCGCGGTCACCGCCCGCGGCACGTCCGGCTTCCACACCGATCCGATGGACGTCCAGTCCATCCCCCCGCGGTCGCGCCGCACCATCAAGGTGCCCTCGCACGTCGAGCGCTCCGGCGAGTTCACCGTCACCGCGGCCCTCACCACACCGGCCGGGCAACCCCTCGGCCGGCCGGTCGAGCTCCGGCTTCGCAGCACCGCCTACGGCGCGGTGGCGCTGGGCATCACCGGTGGCGCGCTCGCGCTGCTCCTGCTGCTCGTCGCCCGCCGACTCGTCCGCCGGATCCGGCGGCCCCGGGATCCGAGCCCGCCGGACCCGGCGGACCGGCCGATGCAGCCGACGGCGCCATGAGCGGGCCGGGCGACCGCCGCCCTCGGCACAGCGCGGTCGCCGCGTCGGCCAACGGACCGCCGCGCGGGCCCCGGCACCGCGCCGGGGACCGGACCGGAGCCGGCCGGCCGACGCGCCAGCGGCCCGACCCGGCCGACCCAGCAGGCGCGGCAGCTCCGGGGCCGGTGTCACCATCGCCGCCGGATGCGGGCCAGCGGCCCGAGCCGAGCATCGCCCGATCAAGCCGGATCATGGCCGTGGCCAGCGCGACGTCGCGGGGCACCGGGTTCCTGCGCAGCATCGCGATCACCGCCGCGATCGGCCTCGGCGGTGTCGGCGACGCCTACAGCACGGCCAACAACCTGCCGAACATCGTCTACGAGCTGCTGCTCGGCGGCGTGCTCACCTCGGTCATCGTGCCGTTGCTGGTCCACGCCCAGCACCGCGACAGCGACGGCGGCGAGGCCTATGCGCAACGGCTGGTGACGCTGGCGATCGTGACGCTGACCGCCGCCACGGTGGTCGCCGTCATCGCGGCGCCACTGCTGATCGCGCTCTACGGCATCAACGGCGACGACCCCAACCAGGCCGCCCTGGCCAACCTGCTCGCCCGGCTGCTGCTGCCCCAGATGATCTTCTACGGGCTCGGCGCGATGCTCGGCGCGATTCTCAATACCCGGGGTGTCTACGGGCCGCCGGCCTGGGTGCCGGTGCTCAACAACATGATCGTGATCGTCACCGCCGGGGTCTTCCTGATCATGCCCGGGCCGAAGACCCTCAACGTCGACACGATCACCCTGGCGCAGGTGCTCGTGCTCGGGATCGGGACGACCCTGGGCATCATCGTCCAGGGTCTGGCCCTGGTCCCCGCCGCGCACAAGGTCGGTTTCCGCTTCCGGTGGCGGATGGGTGTGCGCGGCGTCGGACTGCGCGAGGCGGGCACCCTCGCCCTGTGGGTCGTCGGCTACGTGGTCGTCAGCCAGATCGGCTACGCGGTGATCACCCGCCTCGCCAACTCCGCCGGAGAAGAGTCCGGGATCGGCTACGCGGTCTATGTCAATGCGAGCCTGCTGTTCCAGACGCCGTACGGGATCGCCGGCGTTGCCCTGCTGACCGCGCTGCTGCCGCGCATGAGCCGCGCGGCCGCCGCCGGCAACAATCGCGGGCTGGTCTCGGACTTCTCGCTGGGCAGCCGGTTGACCGCCCTCGCGCTGTTCCCGTCACCGCCGCCTTCATCGTGCTCGGCCCCGCGCTGACCACGGTGATCTTCGCGCACGGCAACGCGTACCTGACAGCGCGCACGAGACCGGCGTGGTGCTGGCCTGGTCGGCGTTCGGGCTGCTGCCGTTCGCGATCACGATGCTGCAGTTGCGGGCGTTCTACGCGGTCAAGGACGCCCGCACCCCCACCCTCATCAACGCCGCGATGGTGATCGTCCGGATCATCCTCGCGGTGCTCGTCCCGGTCGTCCTGCCCGCGGAGGATGTGGTGACCGGCCTGGCCGTGGTCAACAGCTTCTCGTTCGTGATCGGCGTGATCATCGGAGAGATCCTGCTGCGGCACCGGTTCGGGCGGCTGGAGACCAGGCGGGCGATGCGGACCACCGCGCGCCTCGCGATCGCCTCGGCGCTCGGCGGGCTGGCGGCCTGGCTGGTGCTGGAGGCGATCACCCGGACGATCGGATCGGGGACCCTCGCCTCCGCCGCCGCGGTGATCGGCGGCTCCCTGCTCGGCGGGCTGGTCGCGCTCGTCGTCGGGCTGCGGCTGCACATCGACGAGCTCGCCATGGCGGTCGCCGGGGTCCGGCGCCGGGTCGCCCGTGGATAACGGGAGCAGTGACGCATCTCGTCTTTCGCCAGCCACATCGACCCCAACTGCGTCATGCTTCGTGGGTACCGGTGTCCGTAGTCATGTGGGTGGGCAGAGCGGACCGCGCATCCGGTACCTGGGGCGGGGCACGGGGGACGGCGCGATGAACGAGGCGACACGGTCATGACCGGGGCGACGGTCGGCGTACCCAATCCGCTCGGCGCCCGATATGAACTCATCGACCAGATTCCGTCCGACCCGGCCGCCGCCCGGGTGACGGCGTGGCGGGCCTACGACACGGTGCTCCGCCGCCAGGTGCGACTGGACGTGCACCGGCCCGGCGGGCCCGCGGCCCGCGAATTCCTCGACTCCGCGCTCGCCGCCGGCATCGTCACCCACCCGTCGCTGGCCAGCGTCCTCGACGTCGTCGACGACGGCGAGCAGGCCTTCGTCGTCAGCGCCTGGGTCGAGGGCACCTCGCTCGCCCGGCTGCTCAACGACGGTCCCCTCGACGCCGACACCGCGGCCGCGCTGATCGCCCAGGCCGCCGCCGGAGTCGCCGCCGCCCACCGCGCCGGGACCGCGGTCGGCGGGCTGCACCCGGGGCACGTGGTCGTCACGCCGAGCGGCACCGTCACCGTGGTCCGGGCCGCCGCCCCGCGCGCGACCGCCTCCGGCGACCTGACCGGGCTCGGTGCGCTGCTCTACGCCGCGCTCACCGCACGTTGGCCGCTCACGGTCGGGGGTGGGGCCCTCGCTGCCGCGCCGACCAGCAGCGGCCGGCTGTGCGCACCCCGCCAATTGCGGGCCGGCGTACCCACGGATCTGTCCACCCTGGCCATGCGGGCGATGCAGCCCGGCGGTCCCGGGGTGGTGCGCAGCGCCGACGCGCTGGCGACGGTGCTCGCCGCCCGGCCGGCGCCGCGCAAGAAGCTGCGGCCGTTCGACGAGTCCAACGACGGGGACATCCCCGGGGGCCGGACCCGCTTGGCCGGCATCGGCGGGCCGCTGCTCGGCCTCGTCGCGGTCGGGCTGGTCGCCTGGCTGATCGGCAGCGTCGTCGCCTCGGCCTCGCAGGTCACCGGAGGTCCTGGGCCGGCACTGCAGGCGGCGGGGGCCGGGGCCATCCGGCCCGTGGAGGTCGCGCAGCACCGGATGCCGGTCCGCTCGGTCAGCGGATACGACCCGTACTACGCGCCGCCCGGCCAGGAGAACCCGCTCCAGGCGGGCCGGGCCGACGACGGCAGCGCCGACGACGGCGTGGCGGACGCTGGAGTATCGCGGGACCCCGGCGTTCGGCCACCTCAAGCCGGGCAGCGGCCTGGTCTTCGACCTCGGTACGCCGACCTCCGTGCGCTCGGTACGCATCCAGACCCCGACGCCGGGCATCGGACTGAAGCTGCTCGCCGGAAACCACCCCGACGGGGCCCTGTCCAGCTACCGCGTGGTGGCGACCCGGCAGGACACCGGCGCGACCGTCACGCTGCACCCGACCGCGACCGGCCGGTCCCGCTACTGGGTGGTCTGGCTGACCTCGCTCACCCCCACCCCGGACGGGCAGTACCAGGGCGGGCTCGGCGAGGTCACCTTCCTGCAGTAGACCGCGCCTCGCGCCACTCTTGCGCTGAACCGGCCGGGCTATCCTCGCGCGGATGGTCGAGCCCGGCGAGCGGAGCGACGCCGACCTGGTGCGGGCGCACCTCGACGGCGACCGCTACGCGTTCGAGACGCTCGTCCACCGGCACCGGGACCGGCTCTGGGCGGTGGCGTTGCGCACCATGCGCGATCCGGAGGAGGCCGCGGACGCGCTGCAGGACGCGCTGATCTCGGCGTTCCGCGCGGCCGGGTCGTTCCGGGCGGAGTCCGCGGTGAGCACCTGGCTGCACCGCATCGTCGTCAACGCCTGCCTGGACCGGATCCGGCGCCGCAACGCCCGGCCCAGCGTCTCGCTCTCCGACCAGATCAGCGAACCGGCCGATCGCCGGGACCGGATCGCCGAGCGGGAGACCGCGCTGACGGTCGAGGCGGCGCTGGCACAGCTCCGGTCGAGCAACGCGCGGCGATCGTGCTCGTCGACGTCGAGGGCTACTCCGTCGCCGAGAGCGCCGCCATCCTCGAGGTGGCGGAGGGCACGGTGAAGAGCCGCTGCGCCCGGGGCCGGGCCCGGCTCGCGACCATCCTCGGTGCGGACCGGAACCCCGGTCCGGCCGGATCCGTCCAACCGGAATCCAGCGTGTCCGAGTCGGGCGTGCCGGACCCCAGCGTGGAGGAGGGGTGATGGCCGAGGACGGCCCGGTGCCGGCCCGGCACACCGACGGGCATCCGGACGACGAGACGCTCGCCGCGCTCGACGCCGACGCGCTCGAGCCGGCGGCGGCCGCCCAGGTGCGCGACCACGTCGACGGCTGCGCGCCGTGTCGGGCCACCCTCGCCGACCTGCAGGACGTGCGGGCCCGGCTCGGCGCGCTCCCGGCGCCGCCGCTGCCCGCGGGCGTCGCGGACCGGATCGACACGGCACTGCGTACAGCCGCCGGGTCGGACCGGGCCGCCTCGGCCGTCGCCGACCTCGACCGCACGCGCCCGGCGGACCCGCCGCAACCGCTGGGCGGGACTCGCGGCGGCCGGTCTCGCGGTCGTGGCCGCCGGCGGCGTGGCGTTCGCCATCGCCCAGTCGAGCAGCAGCCACTCGGCGAGCTCGAGCGCCGGAACGGCGAACCGGCCGCTCACCAGCGCGCCGGCACCGTCCGGCGGCGGGGTCAAGGGCCCGGACCGTCGTACCGCCGACACCGGCAACGGCGCGGCGACGAACTACACGCCGAGCACTCTCGCGGCGGCGGTCCCGTCCCTCGTGCGCACCGGGGGCAGTCCCGGGGTGATGAGCGACCCGGCCCGGCGGGCCGGGTGCGCCCGCGCCCTCGTCGGAGCCGGCCGGCCGCCGCTGGCGGTCCGCCACGCCCGGTTCAGGGACGGGACGCCTACCTCTTTGTGTTCCGGACCGGCACCGCCCACCGGGCCGAGGTCTTCGTCGTGGGGGCGAGCTGCGCCGCCTCGGACGCCGCGCGACAGTTCCGGACGAGTGCCGCATATTGACCCAGACGGCGCGTGTGCCGCCCGGTCGATGGGGAATGTCCGCCCCGTAGGATCCGTTGGCGCGGTGACGGGTCAGAACGACACGGACAACCCGCCCGCTAGACACCCGTCGAGGAAAGGCAGTAAGGCGTGACCACCGACGAGGTCCGCAACGTCATCATCATCGGTTCGGGCCCGGCCGGCTACACCGCCGCGCTCTACGCGGCCCGGGCCAACCTGGCTCCGCTGGTCTTCGAGGGTTCGCAGTACGGCGGTGCGTTGATGACCACCACCGAGGTCGAGAACTTCCCCGGCTTCGCCGACGGCCGTCATGGGCCCGGAGCTCATGGAGACCATGCGCGCCCAGGCCGAGCGCTTCGGCGCCGAGCTGCGGCCCGACGACGTCACCGACGGTCGACCTGTCCGGCCCCGTCAAGACGGTGTCCGTCGGCGAGCGTGACCTACCGCGCCCACACCGTGATCCTCGCGACCGGGTCGGCGTACCGCTAGCTCGGCCTGCCCAACGAGGAGCGGCTGCTCGGCCACGGCGTGTCGGCCTGTGCCACCTGTGACGGCTTCTTCTTCCGCGACCAGGACATCGCGGTCGTCGGCGGCGGCGACTCCGCGATGGAGGAGGCGACGTTCCTCACCCGGTTCGCGCGCAGCGTGACGGTCATCCACCGCCGCGACACCCTGCGCGCCAGCAAGATCATGCAGGACCGCGCGTTCGCCAACGACGAAGATCAGGTTCGTCTGGAACAGCGAGGTCGTCGAGATCCTCGGCGAGGACTCGGTGACCGGACTGCGCCTGCGCGACGCAGGACCGGCGAGGAGTCCGGCCCTCGAGGTGACCGGCCTGTTCGTCGCGATCGGGCACGACCCGCGGACCGAGCTGTTCCGCGGCCAGGTCGACCTCGACGACGCGGGCTACATCCTCGTCGACGCCCCGACGACCCGGACCAACGTCGCCGGCGTCTTCGCCTGCGGCGACGTCGTCGACCACACCTACCGGCAGGCGATCACCGCCGCCGGCACCGGCTGTGCCGCGGCCCTGGACGCCGAGCGCTGGCTCGCCGACCTGACGACGCGAAGCCGGCGAACCCGCGCAGGCCGCGTCGCCACCGTCAGCTGACCTCCTATCCCGCACCGACCTCCCAGCCGCCAGCAAGGAGACAGACCCACATGGGTGACAACAACAACACCAAGACAGGTCACCGACGCAGAGCTTCGCGACCGACGTCCTGGGCAGCGACAAGCCCGTGCTGGTCGACTTCTGGGCCGAGTGGTGCGGTCCGTGCAAGATGGTCGCGCCGGTGCTCGAGGAGATCGCGGCCGAGCACGCCGCCAAGATCACGATCGTCAAGCTCAACATCGACGAGAACCCGCAGGTCGCGCGCGACTACCAGGTCATGTCGATCCCGACGATGGCCGTCTTCTCCGGCGGCAAGATCGTCAAGACGATCGTCGGCGCCAAGCCGAAGGCCGCTCTGCTGTCCGACCTCGCCGACTACCTCGGCTAAGACGGCCCGGCGCGAGAGTCCGCCGCCCGCATTGGGCACAATGGTCGCCGTCGGCCACCGGCCGGCCGGTGGTGCGCGGGCTCCCGTGCCGCCGTCCCGGGCACCACGAGCGCGAGGTAGTGCATGCACCCCATCCGCCAAGGCGACACCGGGCCTGCGGTCGCCGAGGTGCGGGAAGCGCTCATCGCCCTGGGTCTGCTCGGCCGGGAGGACCACGCTCCGGCCGCCGAGGTCTACGACCACAGTGCGACCTCGCCGTCCGGGAGTTCCAGCAGCACCGCGGCCTGACCGTCGACGGCATGGTCGGCGCCGAGACCTACCGCGCCATCAACGAGGCGCGCTGGCGGCTCGGCGACCGGGTGCTGTGGTTCGCGGTCGCACACCCGATGGTCGGCGACGACGTCGCCGGCCTGCAGGAACGCCTGCTCGAGCTCGGCTACGACACCGGTCGGGCCGACGGCGTGTTCGGCATACAGACCGAGGCCGCGCTGCGGGGCTTCCAGCGCGACTACGGCCTGCGCGTCGACGGCACCTGCGGCCCGGCCACGCTGCGGGCCCTGCGCCAACTCGGCCGCAAGGTCGTCGGCGGGCGTCCCCAACTGCTGCGGGAGACCACCGCGCTGGTCGACTCCGGTCCCCGCCTGGTCGGCAAGAGGGTCGTGGTCGACCCGGGCCACGGTGGTGACGAGCCGGGGATCGTCGTGGACGGGCTGACCGAGGCGGAGATCGTCTGGGACCTGGCCGTCCGGCTCGAAGGCCGGCTGGCCGCCGCCGGCGTGACCGCCGACCTGACCCGCGGCCGGCAGCGCTGCCCGAGCGACAGCGAACGCGCGGCCTTCGCCAACGCCACCGACGCCGACCTGGTGGTCTCCCTGCACGTCGACGGCTCCTCCTCGCCGTTGGCCGGCGGACTGTCGCGACCTACCACTTCGGCACCGGGTCGGGACTGACGTCGACCGTCGGTGAACAGCTCGCCGGGCTGGTGCAGCGCGAGATCGTGGCCCGCACCGGCATGCTCGACTGCCGCACCCACGCCAAGACCTGGGAACTGCTGCGGCTGACCCGGATGCCGGCGGTCCGGCTCGAGCTCGGCTACCTGACCAACCCGCAGACCGGGACCGGCTGGCCGACCCGGCGTTCCGGGACACGGTCGCGGAGGCGATCCTGGTCGCCGTCCAGCGGCTCTACCTGCCGGCCGAGGCGACCCGCCGACCGGCACCTTCCGCATCCCCGTCGACCGGCGGCCTCCAACCCCGCAGGATCAGGAGCCGGAGCGGTGGGCGACATCGTGCGCGCTGCTCGCAGGATCGGGCGATCGTGCGAGTACGACGCACGATGATGCGACGCCACGCGGGAGTCAGCTGGGGCGAGCGCGACGTCCCGGCTGATCGAGCCGAGCAGCGTCTCCAGCGCGTACTCCACGTCCTCGCGCCAGGACACGGCGCTCTTGAGCTCCAGGCGCAGCCGCGGGAAGCGGGGGTGCGGCCGCACGGTCTTGAAGCCGAC
This sequence comes from uncultured Actinomycetota bacterium, assembly GCA_963828605.1. Lineage (GTDB taxonomy): Bacteria > Actinomycetota > Actinomycetes > Mycobacteriales > QHCD01 > DASXJE01. Next base: position 416,187 of record CAWHER010000003.1, read on the forward strand.
GGCGAGCAGGTAGTCGGCCGGCAGCACGCACGCCGGACCGTGGCCCAGTGCAGGTCGCCGAAGGCCTCGATCGCCCGCACGCCGCGGCGGGTCAGATCTTGACCACGCCTGGACGAGCATCCGGCCGAGCCCGCCGCCGGCGAACTCCGGGATCGACCGTGGCCGTCATCAGCAGCACCGCGTCGGGGCTGACCGGGGTCGTCGGGAACGCGACCGAGCGCGGGACGTACGCCGGCGGCGCGAAGAGCACGAAGCCCGCGGGCACGCCGTCGACGTAGGCGACCTTGCCGCACGAGCCCCACTCCAGCAGCGTCGCGGAGACCCAGGCCTCCTTCTCCAGCCCGGTGTCGCCGGCCTCCTCGGCGCGCTCACCGCGCGACCGGGTCGAGCTCCCAGAACACGCAGCGGCGGCAGCGGCCGGGCAGGTCGTCGAGGTTGTCCAGGGTGATGCTCGACCAGCCGCCGAGACACGGCTCGTGCGACGCCTCCTCCGGACGCGCACCGGACGCAGCGGCGTACGCGCCACGGTCGCGAGTGCCGAGCTACGATGAGTCCACGCGCGCTGCGAACCCGCATCGGCCGACCCGTAGGCGTCGCCGAGCCGGTCAGATAGCTCAGCCGGTCGTGCAGTCGCGGATCGCGCGCGCGGACGGTCCATGACGAGCACCGCACGGCGGCGCAGGCACCGGCACCAGTGGAGCAGCCTGTGAGCGGCGACCACGCTCGACCCGTAGTCGGATCGCTACGCCGTCGCGCACCCGCGGCATGACGGCCTCGGAGATCCGAGCACTGTTCGCCGTCGCCAGCCGGCCCGAGGTGGTCTCGCTGGCCGGCGGCATGCCGTACACCGCGGCCCTGCCGCTGGACGTGGTCGGCGACCATGCTCGGCCGAGCTGGTCGCCGAGCACGGCGCCGGTGGCACTGCAGTACGGCTCGGGCCAGGGCGACCCGCGGCTGCGCGAGCAGATCTGCGAGGTGATGGCGCTGGAGGGCATCACGCGCTTCACCCCGACGACGTCGTGGTCACCGTCGGCTCGCAGCAGGCGCTCGACCTGATCACGCCGGATCTTCCTCGATCCCGGCGACGTCGTGCTGGCCGAGGCGCCCGACCTACGTCGGCGCGCTCGGCACGTTCGCCTCGGCCCAGGCCGAGGTCGTGCACGTGCCGATGGACGACGACGGGCTGATCCCCGAGGCGCTGGAGAGGCGCTGGCGCCGGCTGGCCGCCAGGGCCGGCAGCGCGAAGTTCCTCTACACCGTCCCGAACTACCACAACCCGGCCGGCGTCACGCTGTCGGCCGAGCGACGCGGCCGGGTGCTCGAGATCGTGCGAGCGGCACGACGTGCTGGTCCTCGAGGACAACCCGTACGGCCTGCTCGGCTTCGACGGCGACCCGCTGCCGGCGCTGCGGTCGCGCGACGCCGGACCGCGTGATCTACCTGGGCTCGTTCTCCAAGACGTTCGCCCCCGGGCTCCGGGTCGGCTGGGTGCTCGCGCCGCACGCGGTCCGCGAGAAGCTGGTGCTGGCCAGCGAGGCCGCGATGCTGTGCCCGCCCAGCTTCACCCAGCTCGCGGTCGTCGACGTACCTCGCCACCCAGCCTGGCAGGAGCAGATCAAGGTCGTTCCGCGAGCTCTACCGCGAGCGCCGCGACGCCATGCTCGACGCGCTCGACGCACTCATGCCGGCGGCTGCACCTGGACCAAGCCCGACGGGCGGGTTCTACGTCTGGCTGACCCTGCCGGAGGGCCTCGACGCCAAGGCGATGCTGCCGCGCGCGGTCCACGCGCGGGTCGCCTACGTGCCCGGCATCGGCTTCTACGCCGACGGCGACGGCCGGCGCAACATGCGGCTGTCCTACTGCTTCCCGAGCCGGAGCGCATCCGCGAGGGCGTCCGCCGGCTGGCCGGCGTGGTCGAGGAGGAGATCGAGCTGCGCGAGACGTTCGGTCACCGGGCGCGGCATGCGGCCGCGCAGACCGGCGACAGCCCGGCCGGACTCGCCCGGCCCGGATGTCGCGACCTGACCGCCGCATCGCAGCGAGCCGCGACCAGCCCATCGCGCCATCGTGCTGGCCGGCGGCCTGTCCCACGAGCGCGAGGTCTCGCTGCGCTCCGGCCGCCGGGTCGCCGACGCGCTGCGGTCGGCCGGCGTCGACGCGACGTGCTCGACGCCGACGCCGGGCTGCTCGCCGCGCTGCGCCGAGCCGCCGCGACGCGGTCTTCATCGCGCTGCACGGCAGCGGCGGCGAGGACGGCGCGCTGCGCGGCGTGCTCGATCTGCTCGGCGTGCCCTACGTCGGGTCGGCGCGCGGCCGCATGCCGGCTGGCCTGGGACAAGCCCATCGCCAAGTCGCGTGGTCGCGCGCGGCGGGACTGGCCACCCCGGACTGGGTGGCGCTGCCGCACGCCACCTTCCGCGAGCTCGGCGCGCCGGCGGTGCTCGACCGGCTGGTCGACCGGCTCGGGCTGCCGCTGATGGTCAAGCCGGCGCAGGGCGGTTCGGCGCTCGGGCGCGACCGTCGTCCGCTGCGGCCGAGGACCTGCCCGGCGGCGATGGTCGGCTGCTTCGCCTACGGCGACACGGCGCTGGTCGAGCGGTACGTCGACGGCGTCGAGGTCGCGGTCAGCGTCATCGACGACGGCGACGGCCCGCAGGCGCTGCCGGCGGTCGAGATCGTGCCGACGACCGGGGTGTTCGACTACGCCGCCCGCTACACGCCGGGCATGACGACGTACTTCACGCCGGCCCGCCTCGACGCCGACGTCGCCGCGGCGGGTGGCCGACGTCGCGGTCACCGCGCACCGCGCGCTCGGGCTGCGGGACCTGTCCCGCGGTCGACGCGATCGTCGACGCCGACGGCCGGATCGAGGTTCCTCGAGGTCAACGTCGCGCCGGGGATGACCGAGACCAGCCTGCTGCCGATGGCGGTCGCCGCCGCGGGGCACGACCTCGGTGCGGTGTGTGCGGGAATGTTGCGCCGGGCCGCGGCGCGCTCGGCCGCGGTCACCGGGTCGACGCCCGCTTAGAGCTTCTTGTAGTAACGGACCAGCGGCAGGCCGACGAACCCGGCCTTCTCGTAGGTCCGCCGCGCGGGGGCATGCCCTTCCTCGCCTCCGGTGCCGACGCTGGCCAGCGCCACCCCGGCCGCGCGCATCTGCTCCACGGCGTAGTCGGTCAGCGCGGTGCCGATGCCGGCACCCTGAGCCTCCGGGTCGACGGCGAGCATGTCGATCTCCCCGCTGCCGGCGTCGACGTCGAGGTAGACGGCGACGTACCCGACCGGCCGCCCGTCGACCTCCGCCACCGACACCATCGCTTTGTCGTCCCGGCACACGGTCTCCACCGTCTTCGCCTGGCTCGCGCGCCAGTCGGGATAGACCTGTTGGTAGACCTTCGAACCGAGCACACGTGCGAACGACGCGAAGACCGGCTCCCACGCCCGGAGCGAGAATTCGACGACGGCCTCGATGTCTGCGGCCTGCAGGGACCTGATCCGGAACTCCATGCCGGAAGGCTGTCATGCCGCCGTCCGGCGCCAGCCAACGGGCCCCTCCGCTGCGGTGCCGACGTCCAGGGAAAGCGCTTGCCGACGTTGGGGGTTATCGATCGGCATTGGCCCCATCGGGGTGCCTCGCGCCGTTCGTTGTGTCCACTGTGGACAGCGCTGGATCGCCTACACCGCAGGGCTTAGCGCTATTCCTGCTCGCCGTCGTGCGCCTTCTCCTCGGTGCCGGCGCCGTCACCTTCCGCGGATTGCGACTCGGCACTGTCCACTATGGACAATCCCGCCTGGTCGGTGGCCTCGTCGCGGTGCTCGGACGCCGACGCGTCGTCGCCGGTGGGAGGTGCGACGGAAGCCCCCTGGCCCCGGCTCTCGCCGTCGGCTTCGTCCGCGGCCACCTCGCCGCCGGCCGGTGTGTCGTCCAGGTGGAATTCGGCGACCTCGTCGGCCGGGCTGGCCTGCGGCGGCTCCGCGGCTCCGTCCGCCAAGCCGGGTTCGGGCGTGTCACCGGCCAAACTAGATTCGGCTGTGTCACCCGCCACGCCGAACTCGCGAGCCTCGGCCGGCCGCTGCCACTCGGCCGCGTGCAGGGAGACGGGCCGGTGTTCGGCCGGTGGCTCATCGGAGGTGTCGGCCGCGTCGGCCGTGTCGGCTGTGTCGGCCGTGGTGGCCCACTGGGCGGCCAACGCCTCCGCCGCTGTCGACCGCGGTGCGCTCTGCCATGCCTCGCCGGCCGCCTCGGCATCCGCCGCATCCTCCGCCGGAACATAGGACGCCCGGCCGCGGCCGACGGTGGGGGCCATCATCGCCACGATGCGCTCGAGGTCGTCGACCGAGGCGAACTCGACCACGATCCGTCCCTTGCGCCGGCCGAGCTCGACCTTGACCCGCGTGTCGAACGCGTCGGAGAGCCGCTCGCCGAGCTCGGTGAGCGCCAGGCGCGGTGATCCGCGGACGGCGCGGCGGCGGCCCGGTCGGCGTCGTCCGTGCCGCCGAGCGCCACCAGCTCCTCGATCGCCCGGACCGACAGGCCCTCGGCGACGATCCGGGCGGCGAGCTCGTCCTGCGGCGTCCGCGTCGTCGACGGACGAGCAGCGCGCGGGCGTGGCCGGCGGACAGCACACCGGCGGCGACCCGGCGCTGCACCGGCGACCGGCAGGTTCAGCAGCCGGATGGTGTTGGTGATCTGCGAGCGGCTGCGGCCGATCCGGCCGGCGAGCTCGTCGTGGGTGGTGCCGAACTCCTGCGAGCAGCTGCTGGTAGGCGGCCGCCTCTTCCAGCGGGTTGAGCTGCTGGCGGTGGAGGTTCTCCAGCAGCGCGTCGCGCAGCATGGCGTCGTCGGCGGTGTCGCGGACGATCGCCGGGATGCGTCTCGAGGCCGAGCCTGCGGCGGCCGCGCCAGCGGCGCTCGCCCATGACCAGCTCGTAGCTGGTCCGGCGTCCAGCGGCCGGACCACGATCGGCTGCAGCAGGCCGAACTCGCGGATCGACGCCTTGAGCTCGGCTCGTGCATCTCGTCGTCGAAGCTGCTGCCGCGGCTGCTTCGGGTTCGGGCGATGATCTGCTCGACCGGGATCTGCGCGAAGCGTCGCCCCCGGAACCGGCTGCCGGGCCGATCGCTCCTGATCGCCGAGGATCGCGTCGATGCGCCGATACCGGAGCGACGCCACGGCCGCCGGTCGGGATCAGCGCGCCGAGCCCGCGTCCCGAGACCCGCCGCGTCGGGCCGTCGTGACTGTGCCGTCTGCCACGCTCGCCATACGGCATCAACCTAGCGTGTCAGCGCCTCGCTCGTCGAGCGATCGCGCCGGCGGTTCCGCGCTCCGCCAGCTCCTCGGCGGCGTCGAGGTAGCTCAGCGCGCCCGGGAACCCGGGTCATAGGTCATCACGGACTGCCCGAAGCCGGGCGCCTCGGAGACCCGCACGCTGCGCGGGATCACCGCGCGCAGCACGAGTTCTCCGAAGTGCTCGCGGACCTCGGCCGCCACCTGGTCGGCGAGCTTGGTGCGCCCGTCGTACATCGTGAGCAGGATCGTCGACGACCTGCAGGTCGGGTTGAGGTGCGCCTTGACCAGCTCGATGTTGTTCAGCAGCTGGCCGAGACCCTCGAGCGCGTAGTACTCGCACTGGATCGGGATGAGCACCTCGCGCGCCGCGACCAGCGCGTTGACCGTGAGCAGCCCGAGTGAGGGCGGGCAGTCGATGAAGCACGTAGTCGACGTCGTCCGCGGTAGGACGTCGATCGCCCTGCTGCAGCCGGGACTCCCGCGCGACCATCGACACCAGCTCGATCTCGGCGCCGGCCAGGTCGATGGTCGCCGGGACGCACCGCAGGTACGGCGACACGTCGACCGCGGCGTGCACGACCTCGCCAGCGGCCTGCCGTCGACGAGGACGTCGTAGATCGAGGGCATGCCCGGCGTGATGGTCGACGCCGAGAGCCGGTGCTCGCGTTGCCCTGCGGGTCGAGGTCGATGACCAGGACCTGCAGCGCCGTGCAGCGCCAGCGCGACCGCGAGGTTGACCGTGGTCGTGGTCTTGCCGACCCCGCCCTTCTGGTTGGCGATCGTCATCACGCGGCGTTGGGCCGGCTTCGGGAAATTGCGCGCGGAGAGTGCGCCGGTCGGCGCCGAGGCCGGTTCGGCCGTTTTCACCGGTGCGACAGAGATGGTCTCGGTTTCACGTGAAACCTCGACGGCCGGATCCTCGATCGCGGTCGCGGCCACCGAATCACCCGCGGGATCGCCGGTACCACCCGGAGAGGGGTCTGTCAGACCCTCGGACCCGGTTTCACGTGAAACCTCTGCCGGCGGATCCGCCTTCGCATCAGAGGTTGTCGCCGCCGCCAAGCCACCCGGCGTCGGGCTCGGCGTACTGGCGAACGGCTGCTCGAATTCCGAACTCACACTCGCCGCACTCCCGGACTCAGCTCCGGGAACATCCGCGGACCCTTCCGCTTCGGCGCCGGCGACCCCGCCCGCGGTTGCCCAGCCACGCCGGCGCCGTCTGGGTGGATCCCGCGTCCTTCGGATGCGAGGGGCTTGTCGGTCCACGCCGACCTGTCTTCGGTCCCGATCCTCGAGGTAGCCGGTCCAGAACCCATCGCCGGTCCGGGCTCGCCGCCCCCGCCGACGGTTTCACGTGAAACCTCTCCAGCCGAAAGGCTCTCGGCGACCGCGGGTCGTTCTGGCGCGCCGGCCACGGTTCCCCGTGAACCATTGCCCGCCGAACGGTCTTCGGCGCCGGCGGGTCGCCCTGGCGCTTCACCTGAAGCGTCGCCGACCGAACTCGCGCCCCCACCGAGGTGGGCCGAATCGCCGGCAGCGGTTTCACGTGAAACCTCGCCACCAAAGGCTGCCGCGTCCTGAGCGGCCCTGGTTTCACGTGAAACCTCGTCCGTGCGCTCCCGGCCCAGCACATCGGAGCTGGTCGGGCCGGCGCCGGGACCGCCGATCGCGTCACTCGCCGTTTCACGTGAAACATCCCGCGCGTCTGACACATCCGCCACAGCCGGCGCAGAGATCACATCGTCGGCGCCGGACGACCTCGGCGTCGTCGCCTGGTCCAGCAGGTGGCGGATCCGCTCCTGGCTCGACGTCGGCCGGTCGGTGCTCGCGTCGCGATCACTGGCGGCGGGACCCGTGGTGCGTGCCTCGTCGGCGGAGTTCTGCCGGGTCTGGTCGGCTGGCGGAACGTCAGGCGTGGATGACGCTGAGGACATCGTGGCCTCCGGGTGCGCGGGCTGATCCGGGTGCGCGGACAGTGCGGTGTCCGCGGACAATGCGGTGTGCGCGGACTCTTCCGGGTGCAGAGAAGGGGTGGACTGCTGCCGCTCGACGGACTGCGCGGCGCCGGCGCCGTCGCTCGGCCATCCAAGTGGGCTGGTGGGCCGACCGGAGACCTGTATGGGGCTCTCCGGCCACCCGAGTGCGGTCGTGCGTTCCGCCCGGCCCTCGGTCATCTGCGTTTCCCTCCTCGACTGGCCCGATCCCCACGTCGTGCAGGGTTGCCGCGAACGACCTCGATGACGGTCGTCGGCGGGTCGATTCGACCGACGCCGCAGCGTCGTACCGTGACCCGATTCGCACCGTACCGGCATATGGTGTCGCGATGGCGCTGCGCCTCGTCCGACGCGCTGGCGCCTTTTATGGCGAGCAACCGGCCGCCGATCCGGGTCAGCGGAAGGCACCACTGGGCGAGCCGATCGAGCGGTGCGAGCGCCCGCGCCGTCACGATGTCGGCGACGCCGATCGCCTTGCGGGTCGCCGGATCCTCGGCGCGGCCGCGGTGGATCTCAACCTCGGCGAGGCCGAGTTCGTCGACGCACTCGCGCAGGAAGGTCACCCGGCGTTCCTGCGCGTCGAGGAGCGCGATCCGCAGGTCGGGTCGGACGATCGCGAGTACCAGGCCGGGCAGGCCGGCGCCGCTACCCGCATCGATGACCCGCTGTCCAGACGGAATCAGGTCGCCGAGGACGGCGCAGTTGAGGAGATGCCGGTCCCAGACCCGGTCGGCTTCACGTGGTCCCAGCAGTCCGCGTTCGAGGCCGGCGGTGACCAGAAGTTCGGCGTACCGCCGGGCGAGTGGCAACTGCGGGCCGAAGATCTCGGTGGCGATGGTCGGTGGACTCGGCGGGCTCGGCGGGCCCGCGGGCAGCGGGTCGGCGTCGGACGGCGGTGGGGACGACCCGCTCACGACCGCGTCGGCACAGCGCTGGTCAGCGGTCCGGGGAGACCACGACCCGCCGCGACGGGTCCTCGCCCTCGGAATCGCTGCGTACGCCGTCGATGGCCGAGATCGCGTCGTGCACGACCTTGCGCTCGAAGGCGTTCATCGGGTCGAGCGCGTGCGGTTCGCCGGTGTCGAGCACGGTGTCGGCGGTCCGCCGGCCGAGCGCGCTGAGCTCTGCCTTGCGATCGGCGCGGTAGCCGCCGACGTCGAGCATCAGGCGGCTGCGGACGCCGGTCTCCCGCTGGACCGCGAGCCGGGTGAGCTCCTGCAGCGCGTCGAGCGTCGCGCCGCGGGTACCGATCAGCGGCTTGAGTTCGCCGCCGCCGAGCACCGCGACGATGGCCCGGTCGTTCTCGACGTCGAGGTCGATGTCGCCGTCGAAGTCGGCGATGTCGAGCAGCCGTTCGAGGTAGTCGCCGGCGATGTCGCCCTCGCGGACGAGCAGCGCAGCGAGATCGCTGGGCTCCGACGCCGCGTCGTCGCTCCCCGATTCGGCGTCGTCGACCAGGACGTCGGCCGGCTGGGCGCGTCCTGAGTCGGTCGAGCCCGACTCCTCGGGCGAGTCCTCGCCGGTGCGGGCGTTGTCGTCGAGCGCGGGGCTGTCAGGCACCAGATCTCCTGATCGGTCGGGTCAGCGTCGTTTCTTCTTGCGGTTGGGCCGGGTCGCGGTGGGGCGCTTGTTGCCCTGTGGTCGCCCGGTGGGCGCACCGCCCCCCGGTCGGGTGGGCGCGCGCGATCCTCCCTCACCGCCGGCCTCGGCGACGGCCGGGGTCCCGGACGAGGACGGCCGGTCGGTGCGGGTGGAAGTGGTGCGGGGGTTGTTCTTCGGGTTGACCGGCTTCTGGCCCACCTTCGGCGCCAGCAGCTTGGTGTCCACGGCCGGGCCGGAGGTCGCGTTCGCCGTCTTCTGCGGCATCCGCTTGAAGACGTAGTACTGCTGACCCATCGTCCACACGTTGTTGGTCACCCAGTAGAGGAGCACACCGAGCGGGAAGGCGAAGAGCAGGCCGGAGATCAGAAGGCCGAACGGCAGGACGTAGAGCATCAGCTTCTGGATCATGGCCTGCTGGCCTTCGATGTTGTTCTTGTTGCGGTTGTAGTTCTGTTTCTGCGTGGTGAACGTCGCCGCACACGACAACAGCAGCAGGATAACGATTACTATCTTCGTGCTTGTCGGATTAGCGTTGAGTTGCGCCAGATCGGCACTATTGTGCGCAAACGACGCGGCCAGCGGGGCTGCCGAACAGCTTGGCGTGCACGGCGCTGGTCATCTGCGCCTGCGTCCAGCCGTAGAGCGGGGGGTTGCCCGGCTTGAGGTAGCGGAGCACGTGGTAGAGCGCGATGAAGACCGGGAACTGCGCGACCAGCGGGAGACACCCGCCGAGCGGGTTGACGCCGGCCTCCTTCTGCAGCTCCATCATGGCCTTGGCCTGGGCCTGCTTGTCGTCCTTGTACTTGGCCTTAGCGCAGCTCATCTTCGGCTGCAGTTCCTGCATGGCCCGCATCGAGTGGATCTGCTTCACGAACAGCGGGAAGAGCAGGATCCGGACGGTGATGACGAGGAAGACGATCGACAGCGCCCACGCGACGCCGCCGTTGGGGTTGAAGACCAGCCCCCAGACCTGATGCCAGCGCAGCAGCACCCAGGAGATCGCCGTATACAGCCAATTCAGCAACGCGGGGCTCCCGAGGAGGACGGGGACATGGCGGCCGGCCCGCGGCCACGGCCGAGCCAGCCGAACCGCCGGACGCCGGGCCGACCGTGCCGGTCACCCCTCGTTTCGCCAACGGCCGCCGGGACAGGATCGTGCCCTCCCCGGTGGTAGGGGTGGCAGCGGGACAGCCGGCGCAGCGCCAGCCACCCGCCGTACGCCGCGCCGTGCCGGCCGATCGCTTCGACGGCGTAGGCGCTGCAGGACGGGGTGAAACGGCACGCGGGGGGACGCATCGGGCTGATCCACCGCTGGTAGAGGCGCACCGCGCCGACCAGCAGCCGGGCCACCGGTGACGTCGTCGAGGGGGTGGTCATCAGGTGGCGTCCGCGGGCCGTGGCCGGTGGCCGCCGAGCAGCCGGGCCAGTCCGGCGTCGAGATCCCGGCCGAGCTCGGCCGAGCTGCGTCCGGCCGCGGCCGGCTGGGCGCGCACGACCACCCGGACGCCGGGCGGCAGGGCGGACAGTCGGTCCCGGACCAGATGCCGCAGCCGGCGGCTGACCCGGTTACGGACAGACCGCGTTGCCCACCGCCGGCCCACGACGAAGCCGATCCGAGGCCGGTCGCCGTCGGCGTCAGCGGGCGGAAGCAGGTGCACGACCAGGGTGCGGCGGCCGCTCCGGCGACCGCGGCGGACGACCTGGTCGAAGTCCCGCGCGGCGGCGCAGCCGGGAGTCATCGGGCAGCATCGCCGGCGCCCCGCTCAGGCCGAGAGCGCGGCTGCGGCCCTTGCTGCGGCGCTTGGCGAAGATGGCGCGCCCGCCCGGGTGCGCATGCGCAGCCGGAAACCGTGCGTCTTCGCGCGGCGGCGGTTGTTCGGCTGGTACGTGCGCTTGCTCACGGTCAGTCTCCATCGCGGACGACACAGTCGAAGGCTGTCATTGCGACGCAACCGACCGGTTGGCGGCACGAAGGTCACGTCATAGGCTGCCGGCACCACCCAGGACCCGCGCGAACCGGACCCCGGCGGGGGCATCCCGCCGACCGTCGCACGGTACGGACGGTGCGTTTGTCCCGGTCAAACCGAGCCCCACCGAACAGGGTCCCTCGACGTCGCCCGGACTTGCTTGTGGTCACCATCGGCGTCCTCGCTGTTAGCGTGCGACGACGCCGAACGGGGCGGCCTCGGTCGCCGTTCCGGTAATTCGTGCAGCATGCACAGGCTGTGGACGGGCATGTGGACAGCGGTCCAGCGACCAGCCCACGACCGGTATTTTGGCGAGCGTCACAGAGGGAGCAGGCGTGTCGCGACGACCCCTGGGTCCGGGCCCGATCCCGTCGAGCGGCGTCGATCTCGACGCCGTCTGGCAGCGGGCGGTCGACGGCCTGCGCGACGGCACGGTCAACGGACAGCACCATGCCTGGCTGCGGATGACCCGACCACTGGGCCTGGTCGAGGACACCGTCCTGCTCGCCGCGCCGACCAACTTCGCCAAGGACGTGCTCGAGAGCCGGCTCCGCCCGGTGATCTCCGACGCCCTGTCCGCCCAGCTGGCCCGCGACGTGCGCGTGGCGGTGACGGTCGAGCCCCACGACGACGAGCCGCTGGCCCGCGCCGAGCCGCCCCGCGACGGTCCCGCCGGCGGTGACCAGGGTCACGGCCCCATGCCGGGAGCGCCACCCGAGCGTGGCGCGGGGGTCCCGCCGTTCGCGCCGGTCCGGCCCACCGTCCCGCGCGCCAGCGAGCCGGCCCGGCTCAACCCGAAGTACACCTTCGAGACGTTCGTCATCGGGTCGAGCAACCGGTTCGCCCACGCCGCCGCGGTCGCGGTCGCCGAGGCGCCGGCCAAGGCCTACAACCCGCTGTTCATCTACGGCGACTCCGGGCTGGGCAAGACCCACCTGCTGCACGCGATCGGGCACTACGCCGCTGAGCCTGCTTCGCCGGCGTGCGGGTCCGCTACGTGAGCTCCGAGGAGTTCACCAACGACTTCATCAACTCGATCCGCGACGACAAGGAGTCGGCGTTCCAGCGCCGCTACCGCGACGTCGACGTGCTGCTCGATCGACGACATCCAGTTCCTGGAGGGCAAGGAACGGACCCAGGAGGAGTTCTTCCACACCTTCAACACCCTGCACAACGCCAACAAGCAGATCGTGATCACCTCCGACCGGCCGCCCAAGCAGCTGTCGACCCTGGAGGACCGGCTGCGCAACCGGTTCGAGTGGGGCCTGATCACCGACGTGCAGCCGCCCGACCTCGAGACCCGGATCGCGATCCTGCGCAAGAAGGCCGCCCAGGAGCGGCTGCAACGCCCCGCCGGACGTGCTCGAGTTCATCGCCAGCAAGATCCAGAGCAACATCCGCGAGCTCGAGGGGGCGCTGATCCGGGTCACCGCCTTCGCCAGCCTCAACCGCACCGGCGTCGACCTGACCCTCGCCGAGATCGTGCTCAAGGACCTGATCCCGGAGTCCGAGCAGCCCGGAGATCAGCGCGGCGATCGATCATGGCCGAGACCGCGGCGTACTTCGGCGTCGTCGATCGACGAGCTGTGCGGCGCCTCGCGCAGCCGGGTGCTGGTCACCGCCCGCCAGATCGCGATGTACCTGTGCCGCGAGCTCACCGACCTGTCGCTGCCCAAGATCGGTCAGACCGTTCGGCGGCCGCGACCACACCACGGTCATGCACGCCGACCGCAAGATCCGGTCGCTGATGGCCGAGCGGCGGTCGATCTACAACCAGGTCACCGAGCTGACCAACCGGATCAAGGTCCGGGCCCGGCAGTGAGCGGCCCGACCATGACGCCCGATCCTGACGGCCGCGACCCGGACGGCCGCGCCCCCGACGGCCGCGACCCGGACGGCCGGACCCCGCCGTTCGCCCCGCCTACCGTGTGTCGCGAGCCCCGGCATGTCGTCAGTGCACAGCTTGGGGAGAAGTCTGTGGAAAACGGTGGACAACCCGGCGCACCCCGCGTGCACCCCCCGGTCGTCCACCGCCCGTTCGTAGTCGGTCCCCGCCGTCCTCACCGGTTGTTCACATCGCCGCACCCCCGCTGGCCTGCGCAAACACCGGTCGTCCCCACTATCCACAGCACCTATGACGACGACGAGTCTTATCTCCGGATGACACCTCACACGCCATCTGTCCGGTGGATCCCTGGGGATATCCCCCCGCACCACCCCACCCCGTTGAGTTGTTCGACCTGCCCAGGAGGCCGTCGCCGATGAAGTTCGAGATCGATCGGGACGCGATCGCCGACGCCGTCGCGTGGACCGCGAAGTCCCTTCCGCCGAGGCCGCCGGTTCCGGTCCTCGGCGGGGTGTTGCTGCACGTCGACGGCGACCGGCTGTCGGTCTCCGGGTTCGACTACGAGGTGTCCACCCAGGTCGACCTCGACGTGCACGCGACCACCGCCGGCCGGGCGCTGGTCAGCGGGCGGCTGCTCGCCGACATCACCCGGTCGCTGCCGCCGCACCCGGTCAGGTCGAGGTGGACGGCCCGCGGGTGGCCATTACCTGCGGAAATGCCCGGTTCTCCCTGCCGACGATGCCGGTGGAGGACTACCCGACGCTGCCGCAGATGCCGACCACGGTCGGCACGGTGTCCAGCGACGTCTTCGCCGCGGCGGTGAGCCAGGTCGCGGTCGCCGCCGGCCGGGACGACACGCTGCCGATGCTCACCGGCGTACGGCTGGAGATCGACGGGGAGCGGCTGACGCTGGCCGCGACCGACCGCTACCGGCTCGCCGTCCGCGAGCTGACCTGGCACCCCGAGCAGCCGGGCATGAGCCACGCGGTGCTGGTGCCGGCCCGCACCCTGGTCGACGCCGCCAAGACGCTGGCCAGCGGCCCGGAGCTCACCCTCGCCCTCTCCGCCGGCGGCGCGGGCGAGGGGATGATGGGGTTCGCCGGCACCACCGGCGTACGACGACCCGGCTGCTCGACGCCGAGTTCCCGAAGTACCAGTCGCTGTGGCCCAAGGAGTCCAACGGCGTCGCCGAGCTCCCGGTCGCGCCGTTCGTCGAGGCGGTCAAGCGCGTGTCGCTGGTCGCCGACCGCGGCACGCCGGTGCGGCTGCGCGTTCAGTGAAGGCGGGGTCACCCTGTCGGCCGGTGGCGAGGACGAGGGCCGGGCCGAGGAGTCGCTCGCGGTGACCTTCGAGGGCGAGCCGATCACGATCGCGTTCAACCCGACGTTCCTGCTGGATGGCGTCGGGGCGGTCGACTCGGACAGCGCCCGGATGTCGTTCACCGTGGCGAGCAAGCCGGCGGTGCTCTCCGGCAAGGCGGAGGGCGACACGGACGGCGAGGTCGACTACCGCTACCTGATCATGCCGGTCCGGCTGCCCGGCTGAGGTGTACGTCCGGCTGCTGACGCTGACCGACTTCCGCAACTACACCGAGGCCGAGTTGGCGCTCGACCCGGGACCGAGCGTGCTGCTCGGCCGCAACGGCGAGGGGAAGACCAACCTGGTGGAGGCCGTCGGCTACGTCGCCTCGCTGGCCAGCCACCGGGTCGCCAGCGACGCCCCCCTGGTGCGGCAGGGCGCGGACCGGGCGGTGGTGCGCGCGATCGTCGTGCAGGACGCGCGGGAACTGCTGGTCGAGCTGGAGATCACGCCGGGCAAGGCCAACCGGGCCCGGCTCAACCGGTCCCCGGTACGGCGGATCCGTGACGTGCTCGGTGCGCTGCGGGCGGTGCTCTTCGCGCCGGAGGACCTGGCGATCGTGCGGGGCGACCCGAGCGAGCGGCGCCGGTTCCTCGACGACCTGCTGGTGGCCCGGACCCCGCGGTACGCCGGCGTGCGCGCGGACTACGACCGGGTGCTGCGGCAGCGCAACGCCCTGCTGAAGTCCGCGGCCGGCGGCCGGCGCAACGCCGACCTGTCCACCCTCGACGTGTGGGACGGGCACCTGGCCCGCAACGGCGCCGCGCTGCTGGCCGGGCGGATCGCGCTGGTCGAGGCGCTGGCGCCGTACGTCAAGGACGCCTACCACGACGTGTCCGCGGGCGGCGGCCCGGCGGTCGCGACGTACGCGAGCTCGCTGCCGGGCCTCGTGGCGGACCAGGACGGGCTGCGGGACGTCGCCGCCGATCCGGCCGCGGCGCCGGAGCTCGCCGCCGACCGGGCCGCGCTGGAGGCGGCGCTGCTGGCGGCGCTGGGCGAGTCGCGGCCGCGGGAGCTGGAGCGCGGCATCACGCTGGTCGGCCCGCACCGCGACGACATGGCGCTCTCGATCGGCGACCTGCCGGCCCGCGGCTACGCCAGCCACGGCGAGTCGTGGTCGCTGGCATTGGCGCTGAAGCTGGCGTCGTACGACCTGCTGTGCGCGGACGGCGGGGAGCCGGTGCTGCTGCTCGACGACGTCTTCGCCGAGCTCGACACGTCGCGGCGGGACCGGCTGGCCCGCCGCGCGGCCGCGGCGACCCAGGTGCTGGTGACCGCTGCGGTGCCCGAGGACGTGCCGGCCGTGCTGGCCGGTACCCGGTTCGACGTCGTGGCGGGGGCGGTGCACCGTGCCGGCTGAATCGTCCGACCTCGCCCGCACCGCGCTGGCCGCCGCCCGGGCGTCGGCCCGCAGGTCCGGTGCCGGCCGACCGCCGCGGGTCGCGGGCAGCCGCTCGGCTGGGGACACCTCGCGCGGCGGCTACTCCGGCTCGTCGGCCGACCCGCGGGACCCGCAGCGGCTCGGCTCGTTGGTCAGGCGGCTGGTCAGCGACCGCGGCTGGGAGGAGACGACCGCCGCCGCGTCGGTGATGGGCCGCTGGGAGCAGATCGTCGGGCCGGACATCGCCGCCCACGCCCGGCCGAGCAGCCTGCGCGACGGGGAACTGGTGCTGGTCGCCGAGTCGACGGCCTGGGCAACCCAACTGCGGCTGCTCGCGACCCGGCTGATGGCCCGGCTGACCGCCGAAGTGGGGGCGGGGGTGGTGACCCGGATCCGCGTGCACGGGCCGTCGGCGCCGAGTTGGCGGCGCGGACCGCGGCGGGTGGCCGGGCGAGGACCCCGCGACACCTATGGCTGACCGCCCCGGTCCATGCTCAGCGGCCCTGGTCCATGCTCAGCGGCCCTGGTCCATGATCGAACCGCCCTGGTCCATGATCGAACCGCCCTGGTCCATGATCGTGATCGGATCCAGGCGGCGTTTCGCGGCTTTTTCCGATCACGATCATGGGTGTGGGGGCCGCCGGGACCGCGCCGACCCCCGAGGACCATGATCAAGAGCGGATTTGCGTGCGACACGCCGTACGAAACCCCTCTTGATCATGGATTCGGGCACCAGCCCCACCCCCATTCCGCATGAACGTGACGTTCATGCGGCTAGAGCGCTTGAACGTCACGTTCATGCGGAATGGGAGGGGCCAGACGGGCGCACGGGCGGAACTGGCTGAGGGCGCTCAGGCGCCCAGTGGACGCCCCGCTCCGCATGGGGGACCATCGCCTACGGCAGTTCACCCGGCACGATCCACATCAGCGGGGAGCAATGCAGCGTCTAGGAGTGTTCTCCCTATAGAATCGAGACTGGTTACCGCGCGTGCGGCTCTGAGTGCGTCGACGCGGCGCGCGAGGTAGATCGAGCAAGTGTGCCGTACGACGCACCCACCGGCCCCCGCGTGTGCGCGGGAGAGAGTAGTTACGTGGCTCCCAAGACACAGGTCAACGACTACGACGCCCGTTCCATCACCGTTCTCGAGGGACTCGAGGCAGTCCGCAAGCGCCCCGGTATGTATATCGGGTCCACCGGTGAGCGCGGCCTGCACCAGCTGTTCACCGAGGTCGTGGACAACGCCGTCGACGAGGCGCTGGCCGGGCACTGCGACCGGATCGAGGTCACCGTCCTCGCCGACGGCGGCATGCGGGTGGTCGACAACGGCCGCGGCATCCCGGTCGACCGGCACCCGGTGGAGAAGCGGCCGGCCGTCGAGGTGGTGCTGACCACGCTGCACGCCGGGGGCAAGTTCGACAGCAAGTCCTACGCCGTCTCCGGCGGCCTGCACGGCGTCGGCGTCTCGGTGGTCAACGCGCTGGCGACCCGGCTCGAGGTCGAGATCCACCTGAACGGCTACGTGTGGACCCAGTCCTACGCCAACAGCAAGCCGACCGGGCCGGTGGTCCAGCGGCGCCACCACCCGCAAGCACGGCACCACGATCACCTTCTGGCCCGACCCGGACATCTTCGAGTCCGTCAACTTCGACTACGTGACGCTGGCCCGCCGGCTGCAGGAGATGGCCTTCCTCAACAAGGGGCTGGCCATCTCGCTGCGCGACGAGCGCACCGATCCCCCGACCGTCGACGAGTGGTGCTACCAGGGCGGCATCACCGACTTCGTCAAGCACCTCAACGCCACCAAGGACTCGATCCACCGGTCGGTGATCAGCTTCGAGGCGGAGGGCAACGGCATCGCCGCCGAGGTCGCGATGCAGTGGAACTCCTCCTACTCCGAGTCGGTCTACACCTTCGCCAACACGATCAACACGATCGAGGGCGGCACCCACGAGGAGGGCTTCCGCACCGCGCTCACCTCGGTGGTCAACCGCTACGCCGCGGACAAGAACCTCATCAAGGCCAACGAGGAGCGGCTGACCGGCGACGACATCCGGGAGGGTCTCGCCGCGATCGTCTCGGTGAAGCTCGCCAACCCGCAGTTCGAGGGCCAGACCAAGACCAAGCTCGGCAACACCGAGGCCAAGTCCTTCGTGCAGACCACCTGCAACAACTGGCTGGCCGACTGGCTCGAGCGCAACCCGGGCGAGGCCAAGACCATCATCATCAAGGCCAGTTCGGCCGCCCGGGCCCGCCGCGCCGCGCAGGACGCCCGCAAGCTGGCCCGCCGCAAGGGGCTGCTCGACGTCGGCGCGCTGCCCGGCAAGCTGGCCGACTGCCGGTCGACCAACCCGGGCGAGAGCGAGCTCTACATCGTGGAGGGCGACTCGGCCGGCGGCTCGGCCAAGTCCGGCCGCGACTCGATGTTCCAGGCGATCCTGCCGATCCGCGGCAAGATCATCAACGTCGAGAAGGCCCGCATCGACCGGGTGCTGAAGAACACCGAGGTGCAGTCGCTGATCACCGCGCTCGGCACCGGCATCCACGACGAGTTCGACGTCAGCAAGCTGCGCTATCACAAGCTCGTGCTGATGGCCGACGCCGACGTCGACGGCCAGCACATCACCACGCTGCTGCTCACCCTGCTGTTCCGCTTCATGCGCCCGCTCATCGAGGGCGGCTACGTCTACCTCGCCCAGCCGCCGCTCTACAAGATCAAGTGGCTGCGGGCCGACCCGGAGTACGCCTACACCGAGCGGGAGCGGGACGGGCCTGGTGCAGCTCGGCCTGCAGAACGGCAAGAAGCTGCCCAAGGACGACGCGATCCAGCGCTACAAGGGCCTCGGCGAGATGAACGCCAAGGAGTTGTGGGAGACCACGATGGATCCGGCCGCCCGGGTGCTGATGCAGGTCAACCTCGACGACGCGGCCACCGCCGACGAGCTCTTCAGCGTGCTGATGGGCGAGGACGTCGAGGCGCGCCGGTCGTTCATCACGCGCAACGCCAAGGACGTCCGGTTCCTCGACATCTGACTCCGGGCGCGGCAGCACCGCGCCCGGCAGACGCACGACGCCAGAAAGGTAATCCGTGACCGAGACCACTGTGCCGCCCGGCGGCCAGCCACCAGGGGATCGCACCGAGCCGGTCGACATCCAGGTGGAGATGCAGCGCAGCTACATCGACTACGCGATGTCGGTGATCGTCGGCCGCGCGCTGCCCGAGGTGCGGGACGGCCTCAAGCCGGTGCACCGCCGGGTGCTCTACGCATGTACGACGCCGGCTTCCGGCCGGACCGCGGCTACGTCAAGTGTTCGCGGGTCGTCGGCGAGGTGATGGGCAACTACCACCCGCACGGCGACTCGGCGATCTACGACACCCTGGTCCGGCTCGCGCAGCCGTGGTCGATGCGGGCGCCGCTGGTCGACGGCCAGGGCAACTTCGGCTCGCCCGGCAACGACCCGGCCGCCGCGATGCGCTACTGCGTCACCGGCGACACGCTCGTGGCGACGCCGAGCGGCGAGGTCGCGATCGCGGACATGGCCAGAAGCCGCGCCGGAGTCGACGGTGGAGATCGACATCAAGGTGGTCGGCCGGGAGGGCAGCGCGGTGCGGGCCAGCGCGCTGCACCACTCCGGCTCGCACCCGGTGCTGCGGGTCGAGGCCGGCGGCCGGTCGGTCACCGGCCACCGCCAACCACCCGCTGCTGTGCCTGGCCGTGTCCACAGCGTCCCCACAGTGCTGTGGAAACTGGTCGGCGAGATCGGGCCGGGCGACGTCGACGTCCTGCAGCTCGGTGAGCGGGCAGCGGGGAGCTGCCGCTCGACCTGCCCGACGGCACCGCGCTACTACGCCGACGCGGCCCGCCGGGTGCCCGGCGAGGCGGCGACCCGCACGCGTTCCATTTCGCCAAGGTCACCGCGGTCACCGACGCCGGCGTGCAGCCGGTGTACAGCCTGCGGGTCGACTCCGCCGACCACGCCTTCGTCACCAACGGCTTCGTCAGCCACAACACCGAGTCGCGGCTGTCGCCGTTGGCGATGGAGATGCTGCGGGAGATCGACCAGGAGACTGTCGACTTCCGGCCCAACTACGACGGCCGCACCACCGAGCCGGAGATCCTGCCGAGCCGGATCCCCAACCTGCTGGTCAACGGCTCGTCCGGGATCGCGGTCGGCATGGCGACCAACATCCCGCCGCACAACCTGCGCGAGGTCGCCGACGGCGTCACCTGGGCGCTGGAGCACCCCGAGGCCGCCGACGAGGAGCTGCTCGAGGCGCTGATGGAGCGGGTCAAGGGCCCCGACTTCCCCACCCACGGCCTGATCGTCGGCCGGGACGGGATCGAGGACGCCTACCGCACCGGCCGCGGGTCGATCCGGATGCGCGCGGTGGTCACCGTCGAGGAGGACACCAAGGGCCGCACCATCCTGGTGGTCACCGAGCTGCCCTACCAGGTCAACCCGGACAACCTGGCCGAGTCGATCGCGCAGCTGGTCAAGGACGGCAAGATCGCCGGGATCAGCGACATCAGCGACGAGTCGTCGGACCGGATCGGCCGGCGGCTGGTGATCACGCTCAAGCGCGACGCGGTCGCCAAGGTCGTGCTGAACAACCTCTACAAGCACACCCAGCTGCAGACGACGTTCGGCGCCAACATGCTGGCGCTGGTCGACGGGGTGCCGCGCACGCTGCGGCTCGACCAGTTCGTGCGCTACTACGTCGCGCACCAGATCGAGGTCATCGTCCGGCGCACCCGGTTCCGGCTGCGCAAGGCCGAGGAGCGGGCGCACATCTTGCGGGCGCTGCTCAAGGCGCTCGACCAGCTCGACGCGGTGATCGCGCTGATCCGGGGCAGCGAGTCGGCCGAGGCCGCCCGCGGCGGCCTGATGGAGCTGCTGGAGATCGACGAGATCCAGGCGACCGCGATCCTCGACATGCAGCTGCGCCGGCTGGCCGCGCTGGAGCGGCAGCGGATCATCGACGAGTACGCCGCGATCGAGGCGGAGATCGCCGAGCTCGAGGCGATCCTCGCCAGCGAGGAGCGGCAGCGCTTGATCGTGCGCGACGAGCTGGCCGAGATCGTGGAGAAGTACGGCGACGACCGGCGTACCCGGCTGGTGGCCTACGACGGCGACATGTCGATGGAGGACCTCGTCGCCGAGGAGGACGTGGTCGTCACGATCACCCGCACCGGCTACGCCAAGCGCACCAAGACCGACCTCTACCGGTCGCAGAAGCGCGGCGGCAAGGGCGTGCAGGGGGCGACGCTGAAGCAGGACGACATCGTCGCCCACTTCTTCGTCACCTCGACCCACCACTGGCTGCTGTTCTTCACCAACAAGGGCCGGGTCTACCGGGCGAAGGCCTACGAGCTGCCGGAGGCGAGCCGGACGGCCCGCGGGCAGCACGTGGCCAACCTGCTGGCCTTCCAGCCGGACGAGACGATCGCCCAGGTGATCGCGCTGACCGACTACCAGGCGGCGCCGTACCTCGTGCTGGCCACCAAGGGCGGCCTGGTCAAGAAGACCAAACTGACCGATTTCGACTCGAACCGGACCGGCGGGATCGTCGCGGTCAACCTGCGGGGCGACGACGAGCTGATCGGGGCGGCGCTGATCGACCAGACCCAGGACCTGCTGCTGATCAGCCGCGGGGCGCAGTCGATCCGGTTCCACGCCGACGACGAGACGCTGCGGCCGATGGGGCGCGCCACGTCCGGGGTGATCGGAATGCGCTTCGGGGGCGGGGACGAACTACTCTCTATGGAGGTCGTCGACGAGGGGCAGGAGGTGCTTGTCGCGACCGAAGGTGGGTATGCCAAGAGGACCAAGATCGAGGAGTACCCGGTCCAGGGACGCGGGGGCAAGGGAGTGCTCACTGCGAAGATCGTGGCCAAGCGAGGCAGGCTGGTCGGCGCGGCAGTGGTGCGGTTGGATGACGAGCTCTACGCCATCACCTCCAACGGAGGGGTCATCCGCACCAATGCCCGGGAGGTGCGTCGTGCACAGCGGCAGACGATGGGGGTCCGGTTGATCAATCTGCCGGAGGGTGTCAGCCTCGTCGCCATTGCCCGCAACGTGGACGAGATCGACGAGTAGCGCGCGGGGGCGACAGCCCCAGCGCCTGCCCGACCACCCAGGGAGCCAACGGTGACCAACCCCCGCCGCTCGGGAGTGAGCGAGCACAGCACGACTGACGACGATCGGACGCAGGAATTCCGCGCGGTGCCGGACGACTCCGGCGCCCCGGCTGCACCCGAGCGGGAGTCGTCGTCGACGGGGTCGCAGCCGCGGCGCCGGCGGCGGCACGCGGCGCGCGGCGCGGCCGCGCAGGACCAGGCCGCGTCGAAGCGCCCGCCGGCGGAGCGTCGGACGGCGGAGCGTCGCTCGGCGGAGCCGGAGTCGGAGTCGGAGACCACCGCCGAGCGGGACTACGCGGAGGCGCTGTCCCGCAGCGGCTACGTGCGGGGTGGGGGTTCGTCCCGGACCGAGTCGCCGCGTGCTGAGGCTGCGCAGGCAGAGGCGCCGCCGGCTGAGGCTCCGGGCGCTGGCCGGGGGGATGCGGCCTACCGGGACGCGTCCTACGGCGAGTCGCTCTACCACGACCCGGGCGCGGCGGAGACGCCGTCGTGGGCCGGGGAGCCGGCTGCCGGCGCGGCGGCCGCTCCGGCCTCGACCGAGCCGGAGTCGGTTTCGGAGGAGAAGGACGGGCCGTCGGCGGGCGAGACGGTCCGCAAGGTGGTGCGGGCGGGGCGTCGGCGCGCGGCGGCGGCGGCCGGTCAGGGTGACCGGGCACCGCGGCGGGCCCGGCTGACGGTGCGGCACATCGACCCGTGGTCGACGCTGAAGTTCTCGCTCGTGCTGGGTGCCGCCCTCTTCGTGCTGTGGATGGTGGCGATCGGGCTGCTCTACGGCGTGCTGAACGGGATGGGCGTCTTCACCAGCATCAACTCGACGGTCAACGAGCTGAACGGGAGCACCGGCAAGGTGGTCACCCCGCAGCTGGTGCTGGCGGCGGCCGCCGTGCTGGGTGCGGTGACGATCGTGCTCTTCTCGGCGCTGGCCACGGTCGGGTCGTTCCTCTACAACCTGTGCGCCGACCTGGTCGGCGGTCTGGAAGTGACCCTCGCCGAGCACGACTAGTGACGGTGGGTCGCCATGATCGCTGGTGGCCGCCGCGAGTTGGGGCGGGCTGACGGCGTACGGTAATCTCTGCGCCTGCGCGGGCCTGTAGCTCAGACGGTTAGAGCGCATCCCTGATAAGGATGAGGCCGGAGGTTCAAGTCCTCCCAGGCCCACCGTTGTGCGACGTTCGATCACCGGGAGATGACGATGCTGAAGAAGCTGATCGTGCTGGCGGGCCTCGCCAGCGGCGTGGCGGCGCTGGCCAAGAAGCGCCGGGACGCCCGGACCGAGGCAGACCTCTGGCACGAGGCGACGACCGCGGCGCCGACCTGCGCTGAGAGGTCGTCTGACCGCTTCGGGGACGTAGCTCAATCTGGCAGAGCACCGCCTTTGCAAGGCGGGGGTTAGGGGTTCAAGTCCCCTCGTCTCCACCATTGTGATGTCTCGGGACATCGTGGACGGATGTCTCGGGTCATAGTGAACACCTTCAGCTGCTGGCTGGGGGTGTTTTCTTTTGTGGCTGGTAGTCGCGGGTGGGGTCGAGGATGAGTTCGCGGATGAGGATGCCGTCACGGGTGCTGATCCGGATGTGGAGGTCGGCGACGGCGATCATGACCGGGGTTGCTCGGCCAGCGGGCGCCGATGCCGATGTGGTGTAGGCGGCCGGCGTGGCGGAGGGTGAGTTTGCCGCAGGAGTCGATGGTGTCGGTGCGGACCCGGTAGTGCCGGTCGATGCCGCGGGTGGTGGCTGTCGGGGTGGCTTTGGCGCGGGCGTTGTAGGCCTGGCTGGGGGTGCGCCGGCCGAGGGCCCGGTGCGGGCGGGCGGTGTTGTAGAGGTCGGCGAAGATGTCGAGTGCGGGGTTGGAGGTCGGTGATGGTGGCGGCGGGGGGTTGTTTGGTGAGCCATCTTTTCAGGGTCTGGTGGAAGCGTTCGATCTTGCCGCAGGTCTGCGGGTGGTAGGGGCGGGAGTGTTTGAAGACGATGCCGAGGCGTGGCGGGCAGTGTTCGAGGGCGACGCGTGCCGCGGCCGCGGTAGCGGCGGTGAACACGGCGCCGTTGTCGGTGAGCACCGAGGCGGGTGTGGCCGTGGCGGGCGATGGCGTCGGTGAAGCGGCGGCGACGGCGGCGGCGGTTGAAGACCGGTCGGGCGGTGCTGGCGATGCAGCAGCCGGGAGTGGTCGTCGATGGATGTTGAGGATCTCGACGTCGGTGCCGTCGGCGAGTGGCCAGTGGGTGACGTCGGTCTGCCAGCATTCGTTGGGCAGGTCGGCTTGGAAGCGCAGGTAGGAGGCTCGTGGGTCGCTTGTGCGGCTGGGGGGTGACGAAGCCGCGGCGGGTCAGGATCCGCCAGATCGTGGCGGTGGAGGGGAGCGGTGGCCGGGGTGGTGCGGGTAGGTGCCAGGCGATGGTGTGGGCGCCGGCGTCCAGGCCGGCGTCGAGCGAGCTGTTTGCGCAGTGCCACGATCTCGTCCTCGATCGTGGCGCTGGTGCGTTGCGGGGAGTGTTTCGGGGCGCGGGAACGGGGCTGGAACGCCGCCTCACCGTCGCTGTCATAGCGGTCCAGCAGCCGGTAGACCCAGGATCGGGAGATGCCGTAGCAGCGGGCCACCTCCGCCGGTGAGCGGTGCTCGATGCGGACGGCGTGCACGACGTAGCGGGCCAGGAACACGACGCACCCCCGGGATCGAAGGTGTCCACCATGTCCCGAGACACTTGTCGCCTATGTCGTGAACCCAGACACCCTCGTCTCCACCATGTCGTGAGTCGCGTGATGGTTGACGGCCGAGTCGCTCCACACTTTGTCGCCGCGAGTCAGCGCGAAACTGTCGCGGCTTGGATATAGCGTCCAGCGCATGGGGCCCACTTTTCGCACACTGTCCGGCGTAGCTCGGAGTGTTGTGGGATCGCCGCGAAACTTTCGCCTTGACGTGACCTTGTCGCGGGCTGCGCGGACCAGGCGACCAAGCACGATTCAGTCGGCGATCGTCCGCCTTGACCGCGGACGATGGCGCTCGAGCCCGGAAGTTGTCGGTGAAGCTGTCGGGGCGCTTGCCCCCGAGTGTGCCCTACCTTATTAGCTAGGATCGGAGCATGTGACATGGCCCGCTACCCTCAGCGCTACGCCGCTGTGTCGCTGTTCGCTGGCTGTGGCGGGATGGACCTCGGGGCCGAGCAGTCCGGTCGTGCGCAGGGTGGTATGGGCAATCGACAACGAGCACTGGGCCGTTGAAACGTATCGACGCAACCTTGGTCGGCACATGGTCGAAGCGGATATTACCGAAACGCCGAAGTGCCGGACGTGCCCTGCGACATTCTGCTTGCCGGGCCACCCTGCCAGGACTACTCCACCCTGTGGAATCACGACGGGCTCAAGACCGCCCGTGGTAATTTGTTCCGTCAGGTCGCCCGCTATCTTGATGCGCTGCGGCCGGCCGGGTTCGTGCTGGAAAACGTGCCGGCCTGCTGTCGGCGAACCGGGGGGCCGCCTGGACCCTCGTCCGGCACGCCTTGCGCGCCCCGACGCAGCTTTGCTGGCACGGGAGCCGGTGGCCCGTCCGTCCGGTACGACCTGAGCGCGCAGGTCGTTGACATGGCGGACCTCGGTGTTCCGCAGCACAGGGAGCGGCTGATCGTGGTCGGCGTCCGGCGAGACCTCGGCGTACGCCCGCCGGTGATCCCCACCCCGTTCGCTGGGCAACCCCGGTCACCGTCCGCGAAGCCCTTGGACGCAATCCGTTGCTACCTGACGCGCCGAACCACGAGTCGGGCTCGATACGCCAGAGTCGTCGAGCGGCTCAAAGTTGATTCCGCCCGGGAGCAACTACGAAGTCATCCCCGACTGGGCATCCGCTCGCGGTACGGGGTTTGATAAGCCACGTGTACCGGCGATTGGACCCTGACAAGCCCGCCTACACGATGATCGCGGGTGGCGGTGGTGGCACTCACGGCTATCATCACGTCGAGCCCCGACGGCTGAGCAACCGGGAGAAGGCGCGCCTGCAGGGGTTTCCCGGACGACTTCGTCTTCGAGCACGGCTGCGGCCCGGGAGCGGGAGGCGAAGTCCATGTACCCGCGGGTGCGCCGCCAGATCGGCAACGCGGTGCCTCCGCCCGCGGCCGGCTAATCGTCGCCGCACTCGCCGACGTGCGCTCGCAAAGCTGGCGTCCGGCCCGCACCGGCTCGCGACAGCTCGCGTCAGGCACGCCGTCGGCTGCACCGCCGCACTCGCGATGGCATCGCAGCGAAAGGCGGCTGGTCAGTGACCGAGCACGAATCTGAGGACCGTGGCCCGACGAATTGCCCGCGGTGGCCGCGCTTCGTGCGCTGTCGGTGTTCAGCGCCGACCAGGCCGGCGGCATACCGCGAGCATTTCGCTGCACTGGCCGACGCTCTCGGCGAAGACGTCAGACAAGCTCGGGGCGTTCCTGACCGAGCTGGGCCGAGCCGGGCGAGCCGGGCACGGTCGTCCTCACAGGAAACGCCGGGACCGGCAAGACCGCGGCCGCCGAGGCCTATTGCCGCGCCCTCGGTGCTCGCTGCCTGACCACGACGCGTTCGTCGAGGTCAGCCCAGGCCGGCGCGTCCTGAAGGACCTGTCTGGCTTGCCGGATCACCACGCTCGCGCGCTGCAGCGATGCGCGATGCGCTCGGCGACGTCCAAGCCAGACCCTGGTGTGCGCGAACGAAGGCGTGCTGCGAGACGCGCTCGACGACCTCAGGCTGCACGCCACGACCGAAAACCCTCGAGGCAGCGCTGCGCCACGGCGCCGCCCGGGACGGGCAGCTTGACGGTCGTGAACGTCAACCGGCAGCGGCCCGACCGGGCCAGAACCTGTGGGACCAGCTCGTTGACTACGTCACCCGGGCGCGAGCTGTGGACAGGCTGCGCCGACTGCCCCTTCGACATGGCGGCTGCCCCATGCGCAGCAATGCCGAGCAGCTGCGGCGGCCCCGATGTGCGGGACCAGCTGCGGACTCTGTTCCGGCTAGGCGCCGGCGAAGCCGTCCCGACACTCCGGGAAGTACTAGCTGATTCTTTCCTGGGCCGGTGGCCGGGCAGAAACTGCTAGCCGCGTCAAGGAGCGCAACCGAGACCTCGGGCAGGCTGCGTTCACCGCCACAGAGGCTACTTCACCAGGGTCGTCGGCGGCGGGATGAGCAGCGACGCCGCCGAGCGTTCGCCGCTGCTGGCCGGCCTGCAGTCGTGTGGTCTCGGGCGACGTCAGCGACCTCCAGGTCGACGGTTGGCTGCGCGACACAACGGCGCTCCCGGTCGGTCCGGGTACTCGCAGGCACGCCCGCAACAACTCGAGGCCAGGGGTGGCCACCGGTCAGGGTCTGAACCGGCAGCTCGTTCGCCGCTGGACCGGGTCCGGACCAAGCAGCACGAGATGACCTTCTACGCCCTCGGGGAGATGGTAAGCACCGACGAGGACACCGACTCGGGTTGAGGACGGCCTTGACGCCCTGGTCCGCGGAGACGGGGTCGGCAACGCGCCCGCGCAAACGCTATGGCGGCAGCGCTTGTACTTCGAGGCGTCTGCTGAGCTCGGTGGAGCGGCCGCTGCCACGCGACGTCTACTCTACTTATCGTCACGCCCACGACCTGGTCGACGCTTGGCGGCGAAGGCCGCAGCGGGCGGTGACACCGTCATCGAGCTGAGCGAGCTGGTGCGCGGACTCAACTTCCTCGTCACTGGCTTTGCCAGTCCCGAATGAGGGCTCTGATAGTCCCAGACCCGGCGTGCCTGTTCGCGCGCGACCCCGGTGCGTTCCGCCCGGCCCGTCCTTCGCTGGTGCACAGCCTCGTCACCATCGACCGGCTCGACCGTAGTCGTCCCGGACCGCGGACTTGTCGAGGAGGTGCTCGATGTCGACCACGTCGACGTCGACCTGGTTGTCGACGGTCCAGTGACTGGACGCTTGCGGATCGGACCGCGCATGTACGAGGCCATCCGCGAAGCAGCTGAGTTCAGCGGGCCGGTCGGCCAAGGCGTCGCGGAGATGAACGACCTCCGCGGCTTCTACGGTCGCCTCGCAGCCGATTTCTGCCAGCGAAGAGTCGCTGCGCGTGGCCGATCCCGAGTCGCATCCGCCGGCGCTGGTCACGCATCACCCTGCCCCACTTCGCGGAGCCGCTGATGGCCGGCAAGTCGAGAACCCTGCCAGGCAGCCGCGGCTCACGCCGGGCGCGATCGCCGCGGACCTGTTCTGCCTGATACCCGACCGCGATGAGCGCGCCCCGCAGCTGTGCGCCGAGACGTTACTCACCCTCGGGTCAACAGATAGGCTCCGCCCGAGGCTGGGCCGGCTCATCACGCCGAAACGACAGCTGTTCGCGCTGCGCAGCCTGGCTCTGGGCGAGAATTTCCTCGGCGGTCGCGACGATGGTCGTGCCGGCGACGACGAGACAACTCCTGCCGACTACGGCGCGAGCCTCGCCGCGGGTCGCGAGGTGCGCAGCTCCGCCCACCTGTCGCTTGCTCATCAAACTCTGCAGGGACTCGTCGACCCGGAGACCCAGCGCGGGCCAGCCCGGTGCGTGGCTACTGCGGCCCTTTCCACGAGTCGCTGCTGTGGTACGACGCCCGCAAGGCCGGTGCCAAGCAGCAGCGAATATACCGTTCGCAAGGTCTACATGCGCGGAAGCGGCATCACCCTCGCCCGGTTGCTGGCCGACCCGGCCGACCCTGCTGCAGCGGAGCTCGGCCGCGCTGCGGTCGCGGCGATTCGAGCCGCCCTCACCGGCGACAGCCCGCTTGCCGCAAGGTCAGCAACCACCTCGAGAGGCGCCTGAACCCGCGACCGCGGCCTACGCCCGGCCGCCCGACCTGGAAACCGATGAGCAAGCCGCATGGGAGCGAGGACGAGACCCTAGGCTTGCTGACTTCGGTGCACGGCTATGTCGTCACGCCGAAGGCGTCATGTTGCAAGCCGGAGCCGGCGGCCCCGCGCGCCTATGGCAGCTGCGCACATCCTCGCCCTGGACTTCGCTGTTCACGTTGCCCGCACCGCCTGGTGTGAGACGGCGACGCCGGAGCGCGACCGGTACCTGTTGCTGAGCTTCGGCGGGGGTCCGCGAGCCGAAGACCCGGTGCGACAGCGGTCGGAGGAGTCCTACCGCCGTGCCCGCATCCGGCTCGGCGACGCCACCGTCCGGACGCTGGCACGGCGCATGCGCGAGCTCGCTGACGAGGACGAGCCGGTCGATTGGCCGACGGAGTTCCTGTTCCGTCGCGACGCGCAGAGCGACGACGACGAGTCAAGCATCAGCAACCAGCTCAAGAACCTTGCCCCATGGAGCTGACATCGAGGACTACCAGCGAATTGCCCGCGCGACCATCGAAACGGCCGACTACGGTCGCGGCGCCGAAGACGGATTCCGGGTGCTGCTCGAATCGGTCGGCGCGCTCGTTGGCACCGGCAGCGTACCGGTACCTGACCGCCGGACCGGACCTGCTTGCCGCACTCGTCGGCGCACTGTCGGCTGAGATGCCTATGCCCAGCCGCGACTTCTTTGCCGCAGTCCGGCGCGAATGGGGACTCGTCATCAACCAGGAGTCCGCCACGGACACTGGGCTCGCCACGTCAGCTCGACGGCGCTGGCGCTGGAACGCAACGCCCGGAAAGCGGAAAAGCTGATGAGTGACGCCGGCCTGGCTCTCGGGCTATCAGACCGCACCACCATGGTCGGCGAGCGTGCTGGCCGGAGAAGCATATGAGCGCCCGGCTCGGCGCCGCGCTCGCCGAATACCTGCGGAGGTACATGAGTAGGCACCTGGTGCCCGGGCAAGCGGATTCGTCCTGGTCGAAGGCGTTCCCGCCACCGTTGCCGAGGGCATGAGCCGGGCCTGGGACGACTCACTGCCCACAGCTGGCGGTCGTCTCGCCGGAACCGCGCCGATTCGGCGACCATGCGCTGATCGACGTGTCCGGCACACAGCTGCGCAACCGGCCCGGCACTGCGCGGCGTCGTGCTCGTACTATGCGACGGCGAACAGGTTCCGGACCGCCAGTCGCTAAACCTGTTCGAATCGGTGTCTCCTAGCGTCCTACTCGACACCACTGAAGGCATGGGCATTCTGTCGCGGCAGCAGCCCGCAGTTGACCTCGATGGGCCGGCACGTGCGGTGCGCGAAGCGTCGTGCAAGCCAGGCCGGCAGCGCGGCCGAGCGCCGCTGGCTGTCGCCGCATACTTTGACCGCTCGCAAGCGGCGCAGACCCCCTTCGGGCCCTGCCGTCTTGGGCGCGTTCACCGACCGATGCCGCAGGACGCGAGCGCATCGACTCGGCCGCGTCAGCGACAACCTGGCGCTCGCCGCGCGTCGCACCAGCGACGAACTGCTCGGCCAACCGCGTTCGCCGACCTGCGCAAGCGCGCCGAACGTGTCCTTGCGCAGAGGCCTGGCCTCCGCGAGCCGGCGCAGCCGCAGCGAGCGGCGGCCGACGTCATGGCGCAGCTGCAGGCCGGCAGCCCCGACTTGCTATCCAGCCTGCGAGTTCGACGAAGCGCGCGAAATCTTCGAACAGCGATCGGAGGCACTCAGCGCTCGTCGTCCGCCGGGAGATCGCACGAGTTCCGAGCCGGACTTGCTCGCCGGGCAGCCAGGCCGAGGCGCTGCCCTGGGAGACCTACGAGAAGCGCGCCGACGAGCTCGGCCGTGGCGCCGGGCAGCGAGCCGCCGCGCAGGAACTGTGTGACCTCGACGACGCCCAGCAGCGGCAAGTATTCACGAAGCCACCCGCAACAAGCTCGAGCGTCTCCTGCGGGACAAGTCGGTCAACGGCAGCAACCCTTCCTGCCCCGAGGCCGCGATCGTGCGGGCGGCGCAACAGCTCGGCGGGCTTATCCAGCGAGTCCAGGTGATCGAACCGAAGCCGCCGGCCCCTAACACCCCGGCCGCGACCAACCGCACCGGCGCTGGCCGTGTCCTCACCCTGGCCTGCGCTCGGCTGCGGCTCGGCGGGCTGATGCACAGCATGGGACCAGACCGGCGGAGACGTCGACGGCCTGCTACTCCGCGCCGCCGACGACGAAGACCTCGGCGACGTGCTCGCCGCGTTCGGCGACGCCGGGCTCGCGGCAGGCGCGGCACTGCCGCCGCTGCAGCTGCGACTCCACGCCGACGACGGCAGCACCGTCCAGGTGGACTGGCGACCCGACCTCGACGACGCCGCGCTGCTGCGCGCCAGCGCTGCTGTTCGCCGAAGCACCTGCACTCACGCTCGCCTCACGTCGGGGAGCCCACGCTGCACGCATTCTGCGGGCGCGACCCGGCGACCGCTCAGCGTCGCGCCGCCGTCGCTGCACGCCCTGGCGCGCGCCCTGCAAGCAACCGCCCGTGAAGCCCTCGACCGCGGGCTGACCCCGACGCTGCTCGGCCGACTGGACGGACGCGTGGACCCTGGCCGTCGCCGACCGGGAGGCTGCGACGGACGCCGACGCCGCCGAGGCCCTCGCCCTCGCCGGCGCCGTGCGCGGCGACCGCAGGCGCAGCGCTCACCGGCGCTCGCGCCGTCTGAAAGCCGAGTGGCTCGCGCAGTACCTCGAGGCACTGTGGCGCCTGGTCAACACGCCGAGGAACCCAGCGAGCGACGCCGACCCCGGCGACGCAGCGGCCGCCGCGACGGGAGTCGCCCGCGCCACCGCCGCCCACCACCCCGCACACCTGCGCCTGAGCACCCAGGATCGCGCCCTGCTGCCGACGAGCGAAGGGCGGATGTGGAGCCTTTACGGCGGCGACACCACGCGCGACGAGAGCGGCTTTGCCGGCGAGCCCTACGTTCGGTCGTCACTCAGCTGCTCACCTGCAGCCCGAAGCTGCCGGCCACCTGCGCTGCCTCGCCTGGGGCCCCGGCGCCGCCGACCTGCTCGTCGGCGAGGCCGTCGACTCATCGGCACCCGCGTCGGCCGCGCCGTCATAAGCACGGATCGAGATCTTCTGTGTCGGCACGGACCCGAACGATCAAGCCGACTGGCAGACCCTCGCAGACGCCGACGACGCGCTGCGCGGCGAACGTGACGTGCTCCAGCTGCGCTACATCGACAACCTGCGCAGCCGCCCGTGAATTGCTTGGCCCAACCAGCGACAGCCCGGCGGTCCACCTCGCGCTCGTCACCGGCCTGACCGAAGGCGGACAGCGGCCTCCAGATCGAAACTCCCGAAGTCGAACCGCCCGGCGACGACGGCGAGGTCCTGTTCGCGCCCCGCGTCTGGCAGCGCGCCGCGACAGGACCGGCGCACGCTGCTGATGCCGCCCGCGGCCTACGCCCAGCGGGCACGCCTGGCTGCGGCTGCAGAACGCCGTCGAAGACGCCTGGCCCGAGCCAGGCGCACCGATCCGCGTGCCCGAAGTTCGTACCGGACGCTCGACATCCGGCCCAGCTCGGCAGATCCACGACCTCGCGCTTTGGGTCGCAACGCTGGACCGCTACGCCACCCGCGACAGCCTCGAGCAGGCGCTGGGCCGCGACAACGTCGCCATCCTGCACCAGGAAAAGCGCCTCGGTGGCGATAGCCCGCTCTCGCTCGTCCTCAGCCAGAAGTCCGGCGGCCCCGCCGACCGGGCTATCGGCCGCAGCCTGCGCGCCGCGGGCATCGTCGCCAACCCCGACGTCGCCCTGCAGATCGGCACCGAGCTGCGCAAGGTCGCCAGCCAGGGCTACGGCATCCTCGCCCTGCAAGCCGCGACCAGCGGCGCCGGCATCAACGAACTCGTCGGCCACGTCGTCGCCTTCAGCCTGCTCGCCACCACCACGACGCCGTGGCCGCTGCCGCCCGGCTGCCGAGTGCTGCTCGTCAGCCTCGACGAGTACCAGCACTGGTTCACCGGCAAACGAGCCGACCTGCTCGCGATCGCCCTCGACACAGACGAGAGGCGGCGTCCACGTCGCCGCCATCGAGGTCAAGGCCCGCCGCAGCGACGAAGACAGACGCAGCTGCAGGGGCCCTCGACCAGCTCAATCAGACCCTGGCCGCCACCCGGTGGGCCGCCTACCCGAAACCGGGCAGCTCCACAGCCGGCTGTGGCTCAACCGCATTGCCGAGGCCGCCTACGCCGTCGCGCGCGAATCCCGATTCAAGCTCGACGCCGCGGAACTCGCGCTCTGGAAACGTTCCGGCTCGGCCGCGGAAGCCTCGAGTGGGCAGGAGTCGGGCTTGGTATTCGGCCCCAAAGTCAAGCCGCTCCACAAGATCCAACCGAACCCGAGTCGGCAGCGACATCGTTCCTGTCGCGCTGCACACCATTCAGCTCACCGAGCAACTACTGCGGGACGCCACCGCCACCAACCTCAACCAGCTGCGGACAGTAGAGACTGATCGCCCTCCCCTGCAATCCAACCGTCTCCGCCGTCGGCCTGAGGCCAGGAGGGGCGATGCCGAGCCCGCATCAGATGATCGGAGTGACGAGCTGCGACGAAATCGGTCTAACAGAGCCGACGCGACTACGACCGCGGAAGCCGATTCGAAGGCGAGCCGCGACCGGGAGGAGCAGCAATCTGAGCCGGAACACACAGGATTGCATCCGGCGCCTGAAGACGGGCACGACGTCGAAACCGAACCTGCGACGGGACCAAGATCGGTGCCGCCGACGGCCCATGGGTTCGCCTCGCCTGTACTCGGCTGGGACGCGACAACCGGTCGCGAAGTGCGCTGGCACCCCGCCGGCGCGCAACAGTCGCTCAACAACGGCCACATAGAGATCTGGGGATCGTCCGGCATGGGCAAGACCCAGTTCGCTATGAGCCTTCTCGGACAGTTGTCCCGCCATACCGGCAGCCGGTTCGGCATTGCTGACTTCAAGAACGACTACAGCGCCGACACCGGCTTCCCAGCTTCGCTGCCGCCGACTTCCTGGACCTTTGGGACACCGGTGCGCCGTACAACCCTCTGGCCCTCGCGGACGATAGCCCGCGCGCCGTCGATACTGCCGTGATCGAATTACGCGACACGGTCGACGAAGCCGCACGCGCATTCGTCCGAATGGGGCATCGCCAGAAGCAGAAGCTCGAGAAAGCGCTTCACGACGCTTACGCGATTGGGCGCGAAGAAGGTCGCTGGCCTACGCTAGCCACCCTGGACGACCAGCTTGACGCCGACCTCGCCGGCGTCATGGGCGACCTCACCCGCTACGAACTCTTTAAGTCCGGCCCGCCGCTCGGCGAGGTTATTGACCGGAATGTAGTCTTCGGCCTGTCCCGTATCCCCGGTAACGGGCAGACCACTGTCTTGCCGCCGGTTTTATCCTCTCCGCGCTGCTGCTGCGGGTACAGAACCTGCCGCCCGTCCCGAACACTATCCGCTACCTTGCTGTGGTCGACGAGGCACATCGTGTTGCCGACTTCCGCGCAATCCAGACCATGATCCGCGAGGGCCGGTCTAAGGGCCTGGCAGTCGTTCTGGCTACCCAGCAGCCTCTCGACCTGCCGGGTGTCGTTGCCGCCAACGCGCAGACCAAGATCTGCTTCGGACTGCCCGACGCCACCGTCAGCACCATGGCGGCGCGCCGTCTCGATCGTGATGACTCCCACCTTCCCGAACAGATCCGCACGCTCGGAGTCGGCGAGGCCTACGTGAGTCTCGGCGGCGAAGCGCCCCACCTGCTGCGTATGGCCCAGGCGTACCGCGACTACGACGCACTCGGTTTGCCGCCGATGCGCCCCGCCAGATGAGCCTCGGCAGACCCGCGAGCCGTGGTGACGGTCGTCCTGCCACCGCGAGCCGCACAGCCCGTGCTGACACCGGCGGTACATCCTGGGCGAGCACCACCGCAGTACGTGGCCGCATGCAGCTGCAGCGCACTCGTGACACCGCCCCCGAGATTGCCGTCCGGCGCTTGCTGCATGCCCCGAGGCCTGCGCTACCGCGTCGACACCGCACCGATCCCGGGTCTGAGACGTCGAGCCGATATCGTGTTCGGACCATCCCGCGTTGCCGTGTTCGTCGACGGTTGCTTCTGGCACGGTTGCGCCGAACACGGTGGTCGCAGTACACGCGCCAACCCGACCTACTGGTCCGCTAAATTCGCACGTAACCGGCAGCGTGACCGCGACACCGATATGGCTCTGGCCGACCGGGGATGGCTGCCCTTCGCATCTGGGAACACGAGGATGCCGAGGCAGTGGCCGACCGGATCGTAGCCACCGTCGAGGCGCGTCGTGCCTGCCCGGGCGTCATTCCGTGAACACCTCTGACCTCGCGAGGCGCACCTTATCCAGTTTCCTCCGCGACGTCGTGGCTCAAGTCGCACTAGGCGATCGGCCGTCCCCACGAGCACCGACCTCGGTCCCAGATGCCACGTGACCGACTCCGCGACGCAGACACAAAGACTTGTCCGGTCTTCGACCGAGCCGGTTGTGGGCGTCGCGAACACGAAACTAATTCGCCACGCTTGTCGGTCAGCAGGTACGGCTGGAGGAGACGATTGGACATGGATCTGGGTACAGGCCAAGAAGTCGACGCTTTTTGGCGACCAGTCTCGTAGCGAACTATAGCGGACCCTGCCATAATAAGTTGCTATCCCGGCTAATCCGCGAAGGAGAACCAGAAATGCGTCGCTGATACCTAATACCGTATGGGGGAGGAAATGGCTTTAATCCGTTCGTTTTCTGACCGTGGCCCAGGTCCGCGCGATAAGCTTCATAAGCCGGTCGACTGTGGGTACCGAATCATTGTCGGTGACAGTGGTGAGCGTGTGCTTCAGCTCGATACCTATGGTTCTGAAGATCGGCTACTTGCTGGTAAGACGAGCCAGACCATACAGATAGCACATCAGCAGGCACGCGAACTGGTCGCATTGCTCCGAGAGGCTTTTCCCGATCTATAAGCCTTGCGCGTGTGTAGCGGTCAGTTGTGAGGCATCGTAGCTCCGACTGCGACCCGTCGGTAATCGCCGAGTACGCATCGTGGCGTCGAAGCCGGCGCGACTCTTACTTGGGTCCTGGCTTCGCCGACGGCGCGGGACTAATGCATCCAACGAATGAGTGCTCATCCCAGATGGCCGGGGAGGACTAGGTCGGCGAAAGGACGGCCGTTTCGTAGCGGACGTCGAAGAGCGCGACCGACACCTGACCCGCGCCGTCGGGGTCGACCTGCACGACCGGGATCCCGGGCGTGCTCGTACCGAAGAACGGCTGCTGCGGTGCCGGCGCTGCGTACAGCGGGTCGCGGTAGACCGCGGTGGACGGAATGACCAGCGCGAGCTGCTCGCCCTGCCCGGTCGTGGACCAGGGCAGGCCGAGCTCGACCCGCACCCGGCCGCCGGACCGCTCCCGATGGAGGAACGGCGCGTCGTCGTCCTGCGGGAGTTCGGGCTCTGGCGTCTCGAATCCGTCTCCATCGTCAGTCGGCCCCTCGGGGGGGCGGCGTCTCGAAGCCGGGGCCGTCCTGGGGGTGGCCGTCGTCGATGATGCCGTCCGACGGGTCGATCAGCCCCGTGTCGTATGGCCCACGTCAGTCCAGCGGAACGCCGGGACGATCGAGACCACGACGGGCGGGACCGGCCGCGCGGTGCTGAGGACGTCGACCGGTGAGTCGGACGGCTTGGTCGCGAACGCGCCGTCCGGGTCGGTGTCCGCGAAGTACTGGCGGAACCTGCTGGGCGGCCAACTGGTACTGGTGTGGCGGTACTTGGTGTCGCTGAACTCGTGCCGGATCACGGGCAGCGCCGCATCGGTCAGCCCGACCGGCACGCTCTGCACCACTTCGGTCATCGGCATCGGCTGGTCCGAGTCGGCCCACTCGTCCGACGAGGCCACGACGTCGACCTGGATGGTGCTGTCGACCGGGCGAGGAACGGCCCTCAACCCGCTCGTACGCCGTCGCGCCGAGATCGCTGAGCTGCGGGCGGCGCTCGGTGCCGGGTCGGATGGCGCACCGCCGACCTGACGGCCCGAGCCGTTGCTCTCCCATTGACCCGCCGCCTTCTGAAACTGCCTCTTGTCACGGACCGATGCGAGGGAGTAATACGTACTCGGCACGGTCCCGTCCGTGCGAGGGGGAACACATGAAGCGTGTGCTTTGGGCTGGCCTCTCCACCGCAATCGTCATCCTTCCCTTCGCCCTGACGGCGAGCGGCGGGCCGACGTCGAGCCAGGCGGGCGCCGCCTCAGCCCCACTCCGGCCCGCCAACTCGACGGTGCGGACGGCCGGCCCGCAGCACTGGTGCGGCACCAACGGCATCGAGTGCACCGAGCCCGCGCTGGACTGGGACGAGTACGCCGGATACGACCAGGCCATCAAGCATGGCGCGCACATCTCCGGCTACATCGGCCACGACGAGCCGGCGACGCTCTTCTACTCCAACCGGGCCGGCTCGGGGAACGACGTCAGCTACCGGATGCGGCTGCCCAAGGACCCGCCGACCAAGCCCAAGCAGAACGGCAGCGGCGGCACCGACAGCTTCCAGCTGCATCCGACGTTCTGGCTGGGCATGGTCGTCTGCGACGACCAGGGCTCGCCCAATCCCGACGGCGCCGCGCTCGACGGGCACCCGACCAAGCCCTGCGTACCGGACAGCGACACCAACATCTACAACAGCGAAAACCCGGCGAGCTCGCACTACTTCGGCCTCGGCCCCGGTCAGGCCTACGAGGAGATGCAGTTCTACCCGCCGGGCTGGGCGCCGTGGCCGGCCGGGGTCGGCTGCACGGCGAACCAGTGGTGCGCCGCGATGAACATCGACACGTTCTCGCAGAACTCCAACACCGGCCAGTTCAACAACACCGACTGCCTCAACACCGTCGGCCCGGAGCCGGTCAACTTCGCCTTCCTCACCAAGAACGGCGTGGCCTCCTCGCCGGCCAACCCGCTGCACACCGAGCACTTCACCCCCGACCTCGCGCACGACTTCCTGATGAACTCCGGCGACGACATCGCGGTGCGCCTCTTCGACACCGCCCACGGGATGCGGGTCACGATCGCCGACCACACCACGCACACCCAGGGCTCGATGACGGCCAGCGCGGCCAACGGCTTCGGCAACGTCGTCTTCGACCCGAGCGCCGCCCACTGCCAGGTCAACCCCTACGACTTCCACCCGGAGTTCAGCACGTCGACGCCGGCCACCCGCAACGTCGCGGCCGCCCACACCTACAACGTCGCCTTCTCCGACGAGATCGGCCACTTCGAATACTGCGCCAAGGTCGACACCGACCCCAACAGCACCTGCCTCGAACCGCTCGGCGCGGACACCAACGACGGCGACAACGCCGGCCCGGATCCGCTCGGCGACGACGACTTCTGCCTCCCGGCCTCGGCCTCGCTCAAGGTCAAGATCGGCGGCTGCCTCGACATCGACGGCGACTTCGACGGGGCGTCCTACAACTTCACCTGGCCCGGCTCGATCAGCAACCCGGTCGCCGACCGCCTGCTCAACCCGTCGTCGTTCCTCTTCACCAGCCCGACCACCAAGAGCAAAAACTTCTCGACGATGGCCTTCGAGTCCGACATCTCCCGCGACGAGTCCGACGACACGTCGTTCGGCGTCAAGACGCCCTGCCAGCGGCACCTGCTCAACCCGAGCGACCCGAGCCCCGGCACCGGCTGCGTCAACCCGCCGCCCAACTCCGTCTTCTACCCCATCTATAGCACCCGGACCGTCGCCGGCACCTGCATGTGGCAGGAGGGCGGCCCCTATATCCCCGGGACCACCAACACCTTCGGCGGCACGGCCAAGTCCGAGTACGGCAAGCTACGGGCGATCTCCTACCCCGCCTCGCCCCTGGGCACGATCACCAAGCGGTTCAACGACTTCCGCCGCGACGTCCCCAGCCTGCCCTGCCCGGCGAAGTAGCGATCACCGGAGCCCG
Source organism: uncultured Actinomycetota bacterium (assembly GCA_963828605.1). Taxonomy (GTDB): domain Bacteria; phylum Actinomycetota; class Actinomycetes; order Mycobacteriales; family QHCD01; genus DASXJE01. The sequence goes on from CAWHER010000003.1 coordinate 454,564, forward strand.
AATGTCCGTCGACGAGACACGGGCGACCATGGACCGGTACTTCGACGCCATGGACAAGGACGAGGACTTCTCCCGGTTCTTCACCGACGACACCACGTGGACGATGGTCGACACGGGGCAGGAGATTCGCGGGCCCCACCCCGTCCGTGACTTCATCCTCGACTTGCACGGCAGGATGGTCGACGCGGACGGGCGAGACCTGGTCGTGTCGGATGGCCACGCGTACCTCGAAGGCGGCGCCGCGGACCCATCGGGCGGAGCCCGGCCCCGGCTTCACTACTGCCTCGTCTACGACCTGGACGCCGGCCGGATCTCAGCCATGCGGTGTTACGGGACGCTGGCGACCTTGATGGCACCGAGTCCGGGTGATGCCGGGTCATCGTCGAGCTAGCCGATCAAGCAGCAAGAGGCCTCGGCCCGTCCGCCCGCGGCGCCGGCCGCCGATAACGACGTGGCTCCGAGCGTGCCGACCTATACCCTCGTCGGGTGGCAGTTCTGGATTCGGTCAACATCGGTGCGCCGGCACCCAACCCCTACAAGCCCGTGGACTCGACCGGGATCGACAAGCGCCCGCAGGCCGGTCCGGTCGAGCTGCGGGACCCCGGGCCGAAGGGCACCGGTCTCGGCAGCGGCCTGGTGGGCGACTTCGTCGGTGACACCGAGCACCACGGCGGGAGCGAGCAGGCCGTCTACGCGTTCACCCGGGAGGACCTCGACGCCTGGCAGGAGCGCCTCAAGCGGGATCTACCCAACGGCTTCTTCGGCGAAAACCTCACCACCCGCGGCCTCGACGTCAACGACGCCCGCCTCGGTGAGCGGTGGCGGATCGGCGATACGGTCGAGCTGGTCGTCACCAGCCCGCGGATCCCGTGCTCGACGTTCCGCGGCTGGACCGGCGAACGCGGCTGGCTGAAGACCTTCACCCAGGTCGCCCGGCCGGGTGCCTATCTCAGCATCGCCGTTCCCGGGGTGATCCGCGGCGGCGACCCGATCGAGATCGTCCACCGCCCCGACCACGACGTGACCGTCTCACTGGTCTACCGCGCCACCACCACCGATCGGGATCTGCTTCCCCAGCTGCTCGCCGCCGGCGACGACCTGCCGGACGAGATCGCGGAGCAGGTGCACCGCCGGGAGATCATCGCCCTCGGCTGACCCTGGCGCCCGGGTAGGCGCGTTCGAGACCGTCGAGCGCGGGTCCGACCGTTGCCCTGATGCGGTCCTTGATTTTGGTGATGGGCAGGCCATCGACTAGGCCTTCGACCAGGAGCCGGTGGCGGAGGTTGAGGATGCCGGTGAGCATCGCCGCCCACCCGTCGGAGTCCGTCTCGTGTGCGAGCGGCGCGGCCCAGGAGTTCGTGATGACGAGCCGGCGTGCCGACAGCGTCGGCGAGGCGTGCTCACATGCGAAGAAGGCGCGGAGCGACTCGTAGCGTTGCGCGTCGACCGCGGACCATGGGCATCGCGTGTCGAGCAGCGGCCCGTCGAGGAGCAGCGGCCGGACCACCCGCGTCTGCGACTGGTCCGCGCCGCGTTCGCGCACCGCGCGCAACAGGCTCTCCAACAGCTGGTCCTCGGCGTCGAAGAACAGCTCCTCCTTGCTACCGAAGTAGTTGAAGATCGTCTTGACCGACACCTGTGCCGCGTCGGCGATCTCTGCCAGCGTCACGTTCTCGAAGCCCCGCGACTCGAACAGGCGGGTCGCGGCGTCGGACATCGCCTGCCGCGCCGCCGCCTTCTTCCGCTCCCGCAGGCCGTCCATTGATTATAACTTTACACCCATACGATATTTTGTCACTCTCGATGGCATGTCGACGTCAAACCCTGACCCGGACCCATCCCGGAGCCCGCTGAAGACGTGGCTCATCACCGGCACCAGCACCGGCATCGGCCGGGCGCTCGTCCATGCCGCGGCCGCACACGGCGACCGGGTGATGGCGACCGCCCGCGACGTGTCCCGGATTTCCGACCTCGAGCGGCTCGCGCCCGGACGTGTCCGGACCGCCCGCCTCGACGTGACCGACGCCGCCACCATCAGGACCGCGGTCGCCGCCGCCGAGTCGGCGTTCGGCGGGATCGACGTCGTGGTCAACAACGCCGGCTTCGGGCTGCTCGGCGCGTTCGAGGAGCTCACCGACGACGAACTGCGCGCCACGTTCGAGACCAACATGTACGGCGCGATGGCCGTGACGAGGGCCGTCCTTCCCGGGATGCGCCGCCGCCGTTCCGGGCACGTCGTGCAGATGTCGTCGGTGATCGGCGTCATCTCCGGCCTCGGCGGCACCGGGTACGCCGGGCCGAAGGCCGCACTCGAAGCGATGTCGGAGGCCCTCGCCGCCGAGGTCGCGCACCTGAGCATCCGCGTCACGATCGTCGAACCCGGCCCGTTCCGCACCGACTTCGGCGGGACGTCGCTGCGCTGGGGACGGCCGCTCCCCGACTACACCCCGGTCATCGCGCCCGCGCGCCGCGCCTTCGAGGCATTTCACGGAAATCAGCCCGGCGATCCCCGCCGCGCCGCCGAGGCCATCGTCGCCGCTGTCCACCACCCCGACCCGCCGCTCCGCCTACCCCTGGGCGCCGAGGCGTACGACTGGATCCGCTCCTACCTGAGCTCGCGCATCAAGGAACTCGACGACGCCGAACCGCTCGGCGCCGACACCGCAATCCGGTGACGTGGGCACGGACGCCGATCGTTTCGACGTCCATTCGATCTCGGTGCGCACGTGTCAGACGGTCGTCGTGGGCGCAGCCCCGAGCCCGGCGCCCTGCGACTTTCAGTGCCTGACCAGTCGCGCATTGTGAGATTCTCTAGCACCCGACGGTGACATATTCCGAAAGCCCATACACGGCGGGCGCCTCGCCATTACGGTCCGGCTCATACGCGCCTGAGAGCTGCGTTCTGGTATTCGATCCCATGGGGGGACCAAATGCGTCGTTGCTTTGCCGTGCTCACGCCTGTTCTTGCCGCGGTCGCGGCTGTGTTGCTTACCGCGGGATCGGCGTCTGCCGCCGGATTCGCCATACAGCTCGGACACATCCAGTACAACTCCCCCGGCGCTGACACCGGGAGCAACGCGAGCCTGAACTCCGAGTACGTGACCATCGGAAATCACGTCAGTACCAGCCGGAACCTGCGCGGCTGGACGCTGCGGGACAACCAGAGCCACGTCTACACCTTCCCCAACGTCACGGTCGGCGGCGGCCGGTCGGTGACGGTGCACACCGGACGCGGCACCAATACCTCGACGAGCCTCTACTGGGGATCGGGAACCTACATCTGGAACAACACCGGCGACCGCGCCACCTTGCGGGACGCGCAGGGCCACCAGATCGACACCTGCTCCTGGGGTAACGGCAGCGGTTCCATCAACTGCTGACGCGAGCCCGCCGACGCGGGGCCGCTCGTCGTACAAGGTCATGGGGGAACAGTGAAGCGAATCGTGGTGTCCGTCGCCCTCGCGGCGGCTGCTGCCCTCGTCGGTGGCTGCTCCGCCACCGGCACGCAGTCCGCGGCGGGGTCGACCGCCACAGCGGCGCCGTCGTCGGCTGCTGTGACATCGTCGGCCGCGAGCCCGTCGCCGACGCCCAGTCCGACGCCGTCACCGACTCGTAAGAAGTCGGCGCCACCGCCGAAACCGAAACACACACGCGCACCAAAGCCGAAGCCGGCGCCGAAACCGAAGCCGGCTCCCACGCACGAGGGCAACACCTACGCAGGTCTGCCGCTGCCGAACCCTGGGCTCACCCCCGGTGAGGTTTTCGCCGGGGTCACCGCCGCCCAGGTCTGCGTCCCGGGCTGGTCGTCGGAGCACCGGGATGTCACTACCGCGGAGCGGTACTCCGTCTTCGCCGCATATGGCATCCCCTACTCCCAGCACTCCGCCTACGAGCTGGATCACCTGATCCCGCTCGAAGTCGGCGGCGACAACTCGACCCACAACCTCTGGCCCGAACCGCAGACCGAGAACGACACCAACGGGCCGGACAAGGACGCGCTCGAAAACCACCTGCACGCCCTGGTGTGCTCTGGGCAGGTACCCATTGCTACGGCGCAGCAGGCGATCGCGCACAACTGGGTCACCGCATGGCAGCGGTACGACGGCACCTCGATCGACTCGGCACCCGAGCCGACTCACACCACAACACCTAGCCAGGCCACGGCACCGCGAACGTCGACACCACCGCCGGGAGGGACGGTCGTGCACCCCGGCGCCTTCTGCGCACCGGAAGGGGCGACCGGAGTCACCGACCGGGGCACGCCGATGGTGTGCGGCCCGGCGTCCGACGGCCGGAACCGCTGGCACCATTCGCCGAGGTCAGATCGAGGTCTCCACGATGACTCAACAAGGTCAGTATCCGGCGAGCAGTTACAGAGGTTCCGCTCAGCGAGCGCGGGCATGGGTGTCTCGACACAGCCAAGCAGCGTTGCTGCACGAGCCGTCATCTGGGTGGGTGTGGCCGTAGCGCTGTTGCTCGTTTGGCTGGCAGTGACGGTTATGTATGTGGGAAGCCTCGGAATCAGTGCCCTACCGGCGGCGGGGAGGGCGAGCTGAGACCGAGCACCGCAAGGTCCTCTCCTCGGCGAAGCATGAGCTCCATGCGGCCAGGCAGAACCGTGACCGCAAGATCAGTGATGCGGGGAAGGCTGTCCGACGGGAAGAGAAAGCCCACGACAACGCGATCAACCTGGCAGAGCGGCAGGTGACTGAGGCCGAGAGCCCGACCGGGCGGGCTCTCGGCCAGTTCGGCGCCATCAGGCTCTTCGAGCGGATTATCGTGACCCCGCAGGGGACGTCATTCCTCCAGGGAGCCCGTGCGACCGTCGACACGGCCGGAAACCTTGCAGTCCAATCCCGATCGACCTTCACCCGGATGGCCGCAGGCGGACTGCTTCTTGGCCCGGTCGGGGTGGTCGCCGGCGGCGTCGCCAAGAAGAACAAGGTGCTCGACATGCGGGAGCTCTACCTGCTCGTCGATACGCCGACGCTCAGCAGTGTGATTCAGTGTCCTCCCAACGCCGGATTGACGGCGCGCAGCTTCGCGGCGGCGATCAATACTGCGGCCGCGAACTTCCAAGCCATCGAGGCTCGACGGCCTGCGCTCATCGCCGCAGCCCAAAGCGCACTCGATCGCGCAAGGGCAGACGTCGGCATGCTCAACGCCGCAAAGGAGGCGCTTGCCCAGGCGGAAGCGGACGCCGGGATGTTGGCGGCAATCGACCGGGCTGATCAGCAGGTCAAGATGCTCCTGCCAGCGCATGTAGAGGCTGGCTAAGAACGAGGCGGCCAGGCGCTTCTTCGACGCAAACACCTGCCAGATCAGTCAATTGCATTGCATATCGATATGGGGGTTTGAAATGGTATTATGATGAGGTAATTAATAATGTGAGTTTTTTGTGTTAGTGGAAGATATTTGTAGTGGTATGGAGAGAAAAATGCAGCTAGTCGAGTGGCGCTCGGCGTCAGACATGACGGACCACCATGCCCGCCTTGAAGAGTGACCGCACAATCGTCATCTCCACCCTCGCCATCGGAGCATCCGTCACCCACCCAGGCCTCAAGTAATGCCGCGTCGTAGCCGTGCGCGCATACGTGTCGAGCCCAACCTCCGTGGACGCGACCTTCAGACATCCCGAAGACGCGATCCATTCGCTGACTGACGACAACGTCATGATCACCACCTCGCATGACGCCACTGGCCATTATCGTAGCCAGATCCTCGACCGCGACTTTGTCGTCTTCACGTATAGCCTCGCATCAGTTTCTATCGTTTCTCTGCTTACGTTATATATTGACTTCATCGTATTTCGTCGTATGTCGAGATCTTTCCGTATAACTGTTTGCTATGATCATGTTGATCTGTTGTATGATATTGTGTTTTATGATATGTAACTAGAGATAAATCGCAAAATAACGATGACCAGCCTACGTCAGCGTGGGCAGCTGCTGGCGTGGCGAGCAGGTCGCCGAAGAGGTCGCCCTTCTCCGCGATCCGGTCGGGCATGGACCGGATCGTGAAGCCGTCCGGCCGCAGTGACGGGTCGTCGAGCTCGTCCCACGCGATCGGCGCCGACACCGGGGCGCCGAGCGCCGCACGCGGGCTGTACGGCGCGACCAAGGTCTTGTTGATCGCGTTCTGCGTGTAGTCCAGCCGCGCCAGCCCGCCGCGCTCTTTGACGTCCCACTTCCAGCTGACCAGCTCCGGGACGACGGCCCCGACCGTCTTGGACAGCTGCTCGACCCAGGCCCGGGTGTCGTCGAAGGTCGGGACCGGCCGCGATCGGCACCCAGATCTGGATGCCCCGCCGGCCGGTCACTTTCGGCCGCGCGACGACGCCCGAGATGCTCGAACGCCGTGCGGTGCAGCCGGGCCAGCGCCAGCAGGTCGGCCCACGAGGTCGCGTCCCCCGGGTCGAGGTCGACCAGCGCATACGTCGGCGGTCCGGCGGCTTCGACGCAGCGAGGTCCAGGCGTGCCATTCGAGCGCGCCGAAGTTCGCCGCCCAGACCAGGGCCGCCGGCTCGTCGACGACGAGATACGTCTGGGCCTCGCCCCGGTCGGCCGCCGGGTTGTCCCAGCGCGGCAGCCACTCCGGCGCGTGGCTGGGCAGCGCCTTGTGCCAGAAGCCCTTGCGTGTCCGCGCCGCCCGGGAAGCGGTGCATGTTGAGCGCCCGCCCGGCGCAGGTAGGGCAGCACGGTCGGCGCGATCTGGGCCGCGTAGCGCAGCAGGTCGCGCTTCGTGACCGGGTGCTCGCGCTTGCGCCGCGGCGCGAAAGAGCACCTTGTCGAGGTTGGTGACGCCGCAGCTCGCGTCCGAAGACCGACCACGTCCCGCCGACGCCCGCAGCGACTCCAGCGCGGCCAGCGTCGTCGTCGCTCGCGGCCTCGGGCTTGACGGCTTCAACGGCTGCGACGCGCGCGCCGCGGGAAGGTCCGACCGCCAGAGCCGATCCGGGTCTGCCTTGACTTCGTCGTTGGTCCGGCCGCTGAGCACCGACTTCGGGTGGTCCTCGGCGTTCCAGCCGCCGACGGCGAAGTCGTCGTGCTTGTGCAGCAGGAGCCATTCCTCCTTGCCGGACGCGTCGGTCCGCGTCCGCACCAGCACGAAGCGACCGCGCAGCTTCTCGCCGAACAGGTCCAGGTGCAGCTCGCCGTCGGCTACGCGCCCTGCCCGGGTCGGTCGATCTCGTGCGGCTCCCACGTCCCGGCGTCCCACACGATGACGTCCCCGCCGCCGTACTCGCCCGCCGGGATCACGCCCTCGAAATCGAAGTACTCGAGCGGGTGGTCCTCGACGTGGAATGCCGCCCGCCGCACCTCCGGGTCCAAGCGTCGGCCCCTTGGGCACCGCCCAGCTGACCAGCACGCCGTCGATCTCCAGCCGGAAGTCGTAGTGCAGCCGGCTGGCCCGGTGCCGCTGCACGACGAACCGCGGCGCGCCCGAGGCCGCCGGCGCGCCGCCGAGTCACCCGACGGCTCCGGCGTCCGGGAGAAGTCGCGCATGCGCCGGTACGGCGCCAGCGACTCCTTGGCCGAGGACTTGGACCGCGAGGAGGGCACGGTTCGAGTGAAGCGCGCCGCGCCGCCAACAGCAAGCGCCGCGGACGACACGCCGGCGGACTCCAACGCCCGCGCTGCCCGATCGGTCCGGCTTCGGCCGAGTCGCCCCTCCCGGACGCGGCGGGATGCCACACTCTGCGACAGCCCAGGCCCAGCGCGGAGGAACACCCATGCCCGAGATCGTCTACAAGGTCCTCATCCCCGACCAGACCCCGCTGGCGCCCAGCACCCTCGTCGAGAGCTCGGCGTTCGACGTCAACGGCGCCCGGACCGTCAACCTGATGTTCTCGATCCCGAGCAACGATCCCGACGTGCTCTGGAGCGTGCACTTCGGGCCCACCACCAACAACGCCTACGCGCAGGTCCGGGGTGGCACCTTCGCCGACTTCAACACCGTCGCCCTCTCCATGCCGGTCTTCGGCCCGGGGCTCCTCGTCGTCGTCGAAAACCGCGGCCTGCGCGACGAGACCATCGACGGCAACATCTACTTCCTGCGCGACCTGCCCTGACCGCTCAGCCCCCGTGGTGCGCCGCCTGCAGCGCCGCCACCTCCCCGATCAGGTCGTAGGGAATCGGCTCGGCCAGCAGGAACTTCAGCGTGCCCTTCCCGGACCGGAAGGGAGCCACGCGCCGTTCGAAGTCGGCATCGCCGCTCGGCGCCGGGTAGAGGCTTATGTGCTGCTTCCAGCCGGCGAAGTGCAGCAGCGCCCGGCCGTCGAGCGTGACCGTCGGGATGTCGTAGCTGATCGCCTCGCCGGCACCGGGCACCGCCGCCCGGACCGTCTCGCGCACCCGCTCGAGCACGGTCCGGACCTCGGCCGGAAGGGAGCCGATGTAGTCGTCGACGGAGGAGAATCGCTGCCCTGCCATGTGATCGCACGCTACGCGCTGGCTGCGACCTCCGGGGTGCGCGTCGCCGACGAACGCGTCCGGCCACGCGACACGATGCTCTCCGCGATCCCCTTGGCGTCGCGGCCCGCTCCCCCGACGAGCATCGACGCGAACGCCGACTGGAAGACCAGCCCGTTGAAGTAGATGCCCGGCCGGCTCGCCACGATCCCGTTGCGCTGCTTCGGCCAGCCGTCCTCGTCGAGGATCGGCAGGTGCACCCAGCTGAGGTCCTGGTGGAAGCCGGTGCACCACACCACGTTGCGCACGTCGAGGGTCCGGCCGCTCTCCAGGACAGGCACGCCATCCCGCACGCCGGTGACGTGCTCGGGCACCCACTCGACCCCCGCCGCGGCCAGGTCGCCGGACTTCACCCGCAGCAGCGGCGCGCCCTGCGAGCGCACCTGCGCCCGCATCTTGCGGCCCATCGGTGTCCGCTCGGTGAGCACGTGGTTCGCGGCGAACCACAGCACCCGCAGGATGACGCCGCGCCGGCCGGCCCTCGATGTCGAACGGGATCTCTCCCCGGTGCGGGCCGGCCAGCACTGTATGCCGCTCGGCCGCGAACTCCAGCGCGAGGTCGGCACCGGAGTGGCTGGCCCCGACGACGAGCACGTCGCCGGGCAGCAGCTGGGCCGGATTGCGGTAGTCGTCGGAGTGGATCTGCCGGATCCCCGGGTCGAGCTGGTCGGCGAACGCCGGCGTGTGCGGGTCGTGCTTCCCGCCGGTGGCGATCACCACGTTCGTCGGCGCGGAAGGCGCGGTCGCCTGCGGTGACCAGGTAGTCGCCGCCGTCGGCGTGGACGCCGTCCACCGCGACGTCGTGGATGACCGGCAGCTCGAAGCGCGCCGCGTAGGACTCGAGGTAGTCGCCCATCTCGGCGCCGGTCGGGAAGTGGTAGGGCTTCGCCGGGAACGACATCCCCGGCAGGCCGTCGTACTTCGCCGGCGTGTAGAGCCGCAGCGAGTCGTAGCGCTCCCGCCAGCCGTCGCCGACCCGGTGGTGGTCATCGAGGAGGACGAAGTCCTGGTGCCGCCTCGCAAGCCGGTATCCGACGGCCAGTCCGTTCTGGCCGGCGCCGATGATCACCGTGTCGTGGCGGCCGGTGGTCGTGTCGTCGGTAGGCATCGTGGCCTCTTTCGTCGTCGGTGAAACTGTCAACGATGACGCTAGGGAGCAGGCGGCGCAGTCGCTTCGGGCGAAGTGCCCAACCGGGCACCCCGTCGGAATGGGTAATTCTGTGTACGCCGCGCCTAGACCAGGTCGTGCTCGTAGGCGAACGCCGTCGCGGCCGACCGGCTGGTCAGGCTCAGCTTCGCGAAGATGTTGCTGACGTGCCGGGCCACGGTCTTCTCGCTCACGAAGAGATCGGTGGCGATCACCCGGTTGGTCTTGCCGGCCGCGACCTCCCGCAGCACCTCGACCTCGCGGGCGGTCAGCCCGTGCATCTCCACACCTTGAGCCGGCCCCGCCGCGACCCGCGCCAGATCCTGCGCGGCGCCGAGGCGACGGAAGACCGCCGCGGCCGCCTCGAGCTCCATGTCCGCGGTGTCGGTGTCGCCCAGGTCCCGGCAGGCCCGCGCGATCAGCTCCTTGGTGCGGGCCGTCTCGTACGGCGCCTCCAGCTCCTGCCAGGCGGTCAACGCCGGGCGCAGCGCCTTCAGCGCGTCCTGCGGCCGGCCCGCGGCGAGCGACACCGCGCCCTGCGCGACGTCGGCGAGGGCCCGCGGCCAGCGGGCGGCGAGCCCGGCGGCGACGACGTCCAGCCGATCGGCCGCTTCCTGCGCCGCGGGGACGTCGTCCGCGGCCAGGGCGATCTCGACCCGGGCCGGCAGCAGCGTCGCCAGCCGCACCGGGTCGTTCGCCTCGTCGACGGCGCGGCAGATGGTCGCGTCCGCCGCCGACACCTTGCCCTGCGCCAGGCGCAGCAGGGCCAGCCCGGGCAGCGGCTCGTGCCCGAACCGGTTGGCCTCCCGGTAGCAGTCCTCGGCCGCCGCGACCTCGCCGCGCAGCCGGTGCAGCTCGCCCTTCTGGTAGTGCGCCATCCCGGTCGCCGACTGGTCCGGCGGGTCGCCCAGCCGCGCGACCGCCCGGTCGGCCTCCTGCATCGCGTCCTGCCAGGAGCCGTGCACCTGCATGATCTGCGAGCGGTGCACCAGGCACTGCCCGCGGTAGGGCACGAGGTCGGGCTGCGCCTCGCACCAACGGGTCAGCGCGGCCGTCCACTGCCTGGCCCGGCTCAGGTCGAACATCTCCTGGCAGGCGCTGATCACCGCGCAGTAGATGAGCCCGGAGACGACAGGTGAGACGGCGCCCGAGGTGATCAGGAGCATCACCTCGTCGAAGAGCGCGACGCCGTCGGCGGCCCGGCCCAGCGACACCAGCGCCCGGCCCTGGCCGAGGTAGGCCAGCGCGGTCACGTCCGGGTCGTGGAACCGCTCGCCCAAGCCGCCGGCCTCGACGAACAGCCGGTGCGCCTCCGTCTGCCGGCCACTGAAGAGGTTCTGCACCGCCTGCGGGAGGAGCAGCAGCCCGCGTTCGACGCAGTCGGTCCGGTCGGCGTCCAGCAGCCGCTGCCCGCGGGCTTGCCACCCGCCGGCCTGTGCCATGTCGCCGGTGATCTGCAGCTGGAACCCCGCCCAGAACGCGGCACGGACCGCCGCCGGGTGGTCGCCGCGGTCCTCCGCCAGCTGGAACGTCCGGGCCCGCAGCCCGATGCTCTGCTCCTCGTCCCCGATCAGGTACGCCGCCACGGCGCAGCGGTCGAGGTCGTCGACGTCCAGCGGCTCCGACCGGTCCGCCTCGAGGAAGGCATCGCGGGCGGCCGACCACTCGGCGCGGGCGAAGGCGGCCCGGGCGGCGTCGAGTCCCCCAGCGCCTGCCATCGCCTCTCCCCGCATCCGTGCTCGACCGGCGGTTGGTCACATACTGCGGGGCAGAGGACCCGGCCGGGAGCCGATCCCGAAACTGCGCCGGGCTCTGTAGCTACGCATTTCGCCCACCGGCTGCTCCGGGAGCGGCCGCGGCTCAGCGGGCCGGGAGACCGATCTCGGCCCGCAGTTCGTCGATGGCGTCGGCCACCTCGGCCTGGACGGCGGAATCCTCGATGTCGCCGGCCCGGGAGAAGGCGATGATCCAGCTGATCCGACCGGTGCCGGGCTGGCGGCGGGCGATGACCTGGGCGCAGGCCCGGTCGTCGTGCCACACCAGGGTGCCGGTCAGCCACGTCGAGCCCACCCGTTCGCGGGCCAGCCCCACCAGCGGCGCCGGGCCGGGCAGGTGCAGGAGCAGGCCGGACGAGCCGCTGTCCGGCAGCGCCGTCAGGGTGAGGGTGCCCGAGCGGGCGGTCCAGGCGACCCGGCCGACGTCCTCCCAGCCCAGCCGCAGCCAGTCCGGGCCGTCGACGGGCCGGTGGTAGATCGCGTTGGCGGTGGCGACCACCGGCGCGCCGTTCACCTCGCGCTCGGTGACCAGGATCCGTTCCCGCCGCCCGATCGGGGCCGATGCGGCGGCCGCCGACGGCACCGTGCGTGACCTCGCCAGCTGGGCCCGGTGCGCCCGCGGCCAGGCGGTCCCCCGTCCGGCCTCCGGTGTTGGGGCGGTCGACGGACCCATGTGCGGCCTCCGCTGGCGGCGATCTCGTCCCGGGCGACCGAACGGCGGCCCGTACCCCTCACCACGACGACGCAGCGGCGAACGTTCACTGACCGGGGTCGATGAGCCGGCCGCACCCGCGGCCGAGACGTCCCGCCGGTCTGCGGGTGCACCCCCCGCCATCACCCGCCGACCGGCGGAGTCCCGCGGCCGGGGCGACCGGCCGCGGTTCGACGCTAGGCCTGCAGAACCTGCGAGGACGTCACCCCGATGGGGTGAGACTCAGACCAGGCCGGCGTCGTGGACGACGATCGCGATCTGCACCCGGTTGGCCGCCGCCAGCTTGGCCAAGCAGCCGCGAGACGTGCGCCTTGACCGTCGCCTCGCTCATGTAGAGCCGGGCGCCGATCTCGGCGTTCGACGCGCCGCCGGCCACCGCGACGGCGACCTCCCGCTCGCGGTCGGTGAGGCCGGTCAGGCGCTGCTGCGCAGCCTGGCGGCGCTCGGCCAGCTGGGCGTCGCCGACGTGCGAGAGCACCGTCTTGGTCACCGCCGGCGAGAGCATCGCGTCGCCGGCCGCGACCCGGCGTACCGCCTCGACGATCGCATCCGGCGGCGAGTCCTTGAGCAGGAACCCGTCGGCGCCGGCCCGCAGCGCGCGGAGCACCTCGTCGCCGACGTGAAACGTCGTCAGCACCACGACGTGCGGCGGGCGGCTCCCGGCCCGCAGCCCCGCGGTGGCGGTGATCCCGTCCATGTCCGGCATCCGGATGTCCATCAGGACGACGTCGGGGCGGTGCTCGGCGACCGCTGCCGCAGCGCGGGCACCGTCGTCGGCCTCGCCCACCACCTCGAGGTCCTCGGCCGACCCGAGGATCATCCGCAGGCCGGCGCGGACGAGTGCGTCGTCGTCGACGAGCAGCACCCGGATCACACGGTCTCCCAGCGCAGCCGCGCGTCGACGACGAAGTAGCCCTGCCCGTCCGGCGCGTGCGTCAGCGTGCCGCCGGCCAGCGCGACCCGCTCCTGCAACCCGAGCAGGCCGGTGCCCGCTCCGGGAAGCGCCGACGCGGCGCCGTTCACCGGCAGCCGGTTGCGCACCCGGACGCGCAGGCCGCGACCCGGCGCGCCGGCGAGCCGCACCTCGGTCGCCGTGCCGTGCGCATGCTTGGAGACGTTGGTGAGGGCCTCCTGCACGATCCGGTAGGCGTCGCGGCCCAGGGTCGGCGAGGCCGCCGCGGCGTCGGCGACCTCCATCTCCAGCGTGACGTTGGCCCCGGCGCGCCGGACGTCGGCCACCAGCCGCGGCACCTCGGCGAGCGTCGGCTGCGGCGTCGGCACGGGTTCACCCGAGGCGTCCGAGCGGAGCACGCCGATCACGTCGCGCAGCTCCTCCAGGGTCTGGTGCGCGGTCGAGCGCAGCAGGTGCGCCGTCTCGCGCACCTGCTCCGGCGGCAGCGTGGCGTTGATCTCGAGACCGCCCGCGTGCAGCGCGATCTGGGAAATGCGGTGCCCCAGCACGTCGTGCATCTCGCGGGCGATGCGGGTCCGCTCGGCCAGCCGGGCCCGCTCGCCCTGCAGGCGCTGCTCGCTCTCCGCCCGCTCGGCGCGTTCGCGCAGCGACAGCACCAGCTGCCGCCGGGCCCGCACGAACATCCCCCACGCCAGCACGGCGGCGTCGACCGCCACGATGACGACGACCGAGACGAGCAGCGAGTCCTTCTGCGGTCTGATGACGTTGGAGAGGACCGCGCCGATGCTCGTCGCCAGGGCGAGGCCGAGCGCAGTCGTCGTACGCCGGTGCACGGCGGTGCTGAAGAGGATCAGGATGGCCGCCATCGACCCCGAGGCGCTCAGCAGCGATGACACCACGGCCAGCACGGCGACGGGCATGACGTAGGTGCGCCGCCACCACAACGCCAGGCAGCACACGCCCCCCACCGCCAGGTCGACGACGTCGAGCCAGCGCGGCACGTGGCCGACCGACGAGGTCAGCGCGCTGTTGTAGATGACCGCCCCGAGCCCGACCGCGAGGGCGAACCAGAGGACGTCGACGGTCCAGTCCCGGGCCGTACGCCGCCCCGAGCCGCGCTCCTGCGGCGTCAGCAGCATCCCGGGCACCAGCCCCGGATGCTCCACCGCGAGCTCGGACTCCACCGCGACAGCCTAGGCCGGGACCGATCCGCCCGGCATCGGCGGAAGGTCGATGCACCGGCTAGCCGAAAGTAGGGGGTCCGGGCGGGCGTGATCATCCGTTCGGACCGCCGGTTGTAGCCGGGATGCCGATGTGGCGGACCCGCCGTGCCCGGCATCGTCGACGCCATGATCACAGCCGATTCACTCTCGAAGTCCTACAGCGGGTCGCGGGTCGTCCAGGACGTGTCGTTCGCCTGCGAACCGGGCACCATCACCGGCTTTCTCGGCCCGAACGGCGCCGGCAAGTCCACGACGCTGCGGATGATCACCGGCCTCACCAACGCCGACGGCGGGTCGTCGACGGTGGCCGGCGTCCCCTACCGCCAACTCCCCAACCCCATCACGACCGTCGGCACGCTGCTCGACACGTCCGCGATGCACGCCGGCCGCTCGGGCAGCAGCACGCTCGCCATCGCGGCCCGGCTGGCCGATGTGCCGCTGAACCGCGTCGGCGAGGCGCTGGAGCTCGTCGGCCTGTCGCCGAAGGCGGCGCGGCAGCGGGTCGGCACCTACTCGCTCGGCATGCGCCAGCGGCTCGGCATCGCCCAGGCCCTGATCGGCGACCCGCACGTGCTGATCCTCGACGAGCCGGCCAACGGTCTGGACCCCGAGGGCATCGCGTGGATGCGCACGCTGCTGCGCGACTTCGCCGACCGCGGCGGGACGGTGCTGCTCTCCAGCCACCTGCTCGGCGAGGTCCAGGCGACCGTCGATCACCTGGTCGTGATCTCCGGCGGCCGGATCGCGGCGTCCGGGCCGCTGGCGCAGCTGCTCGCCGCCGGCGGTCTGTTGGTGCGCTCGCCCGACCGTGCCGCGCTCGAGCAGATGTTGCGGGACGACCACTTCACCTTCCGGCACACCGACGACGGCGCGCTCGTCGTCGACACGATCAGCGGTGAGGTCACCGCCGAGCGGGTCGCCCGGCTGGCGGTGCGGAACGGCGTACTCGTCACCGAACTGCGGGCGGCCGACGACGGCCTCGAGCAGCTCTTCTTCTCCCTCACCGGCGCCGGCTCCGCCGCCGCCTGATCCTCCTCACGCCAACGCGAAGGACCATTCCCATGAGTACTGCCCTGTCCGCACCCGTGGCCGTCGCGGCCCCGCCGAATCATCCGGCGCCTGCGGTGAGCGGGATCCCGTTCCGCCGGCTGCTGCGCGTCGAGTGGTTCAAGACCGTCGACACCCGCGCGTCCCGCTGGCTGCTCGCCCTGGTCGCCGTGGTGACGATCGGGATGATGTTCGCCCCGGTCATCGCGACGAAGTCGTTCGAGCAGGGGCCGCACGACTATCTCGGCTTCGCGGCGTTCGCCGTCTCGCTGCTGCTGCCCGTCGTCGCCGTCCTGGTGATGACGAGCGAGTGGAGCCAGCGCACCGTGCTGACCACCTTCACCCAGGAGCCCCGGCGCGGCCGGGTGATGCTGGCGAAGATCGGCGCGACCGCGATCCTTACCGTCCTGGCCTGCATCTTCGCCGCCGCGGTCGCGGCGATCGCGCTGGGCGTGTCCGCCGGACTCGGCCGCGACGTGAGCTGGCACGTGAGCGCGTCCGTCACTATCGGCGCCGCTCTCGGCATCGCGCTGAACGTCGCGATGGGTGTCGGCTTCGGCGCGCTGCTGCAGCGCAGTGCCATTGCGATCGTCGCGATCTTCGTGCTGCCCACGGCGTTCGCTCTGCTGGCGAGGCCGCTGCACTCGGTCGGCCAGTGGATCGACCCGTCGCACATGCTCGGCTGGGTGACCGACGGCCACTGGAGCGGGCACGTCGCGAAGATCCTCGTCGCGATGCTGATCTGGATCGCGCTGCCGATCGCGGCCGGCATCTTCCGGACCGTGCGACGCGAGGTGAACTAGCGCGGTACTGAATTCCCATGATCAAGAGGGGATAAGTGCGCGACACGCCGCACGAATCCCCTCTTGATCATGGGAAATCAACGCGGCATGTCAATGAAGAAAACTGACGGTCTTCTCCAACTCGGCCCGGTGTATCGGCCAGGGCTTGGTCTGGATCTCGAACGGCGCCGACCCGACACTCTGCTGGAACAGATCCGATTCGTAGTAGGTGCCGGCCGCCTCCTCCGACTCCCACAGGTCGAGGACTCTCCAGCCGCCCTCCGGCATGGGTCCGGCCAGATGAGCGATCAGCCCCGTCGGGCTCGCGTCGTCCAGGGACTCCTGGTTTATCGCCTTCATCAAGCCGTCGTACGCAGCCTGATGCATGTCTGACATCTCGAAGACGAACGCGAACGGCACGGCGGACCTCTTCTCCTTGGATTCTCCGAGTATGCGAGGCGCACGGTGTGCGGCGCAGTAACTCACCCAAGTCCAGGCGGCGGTCCGTTTATTCGGACGATAGTCGAGCTGATCAACGGAATCACGACGGAAATTCTTACGATCGACTGACGCCCGGATCATCTGGGGCTCACACTCTGGCCGTTGGCGCTGCTCATCCAGTCTGCGGTGGCGGTGCCCGATCGGAGGTGGCGTCATGCGACGGTCTGTGACGACTTCATTCGCGGTTTGTCTTCTCGGTTTGGGTCTTGCTGCCTGGACTCCGGCGGCGGATGCGACGCCGCGGCCGGCTACGGCGGGGCCTTTCACCGTTCGTTCGAGCATCAATGGTGCTGGTGTGCAGGGAAATGCGCAGAGCCTCCAGCCTGCGGTGAGTTCGGACGGCCGGTTCGTTGCGTTCGCGTCGGACGCGACCAACCTGGTGCCTGGCGATACGAACAAGGCCGCCGACGTATTCCTCCGGGACCGTCGGACGGGCATGACGAGCCGGGTAAGCGTGTCGACGGGAGATAAGCAGGCGAATGGCGGCAGTTATTTCGCGTCGATGAGTGGTGACGGCCGGTTCGTCACGTTCTCCTCTGACGCAACGAACCTGGTGCCCGGCGACACCAACGGCCGCACCGACATTTTTATCCGGGACCGCGTCGCCGGTCTGACGCGGCGGGTCAGCGTCTCCACAACGAACGTGCAGGGAGACGGCTCGAGCACATCTGCGCGGGTCACCGCGGACGGCCGGTACGTCGTCTTCGCGTCGTTGGCGAAGAACCTCGGGTCCGGAGATCCTTTCAGCACCGGAATCTTTGTCCGCGATCGGCTGGCGGCCACCACCAGCCAACTCCCGTATGGGTTCGCCGGGTTCGACATTCTCCAGCCCCACAGCCCGGCGATCAGCGCATCGGGACGCTGGGTTGTCTATTCGCAGTGCTGCGCCAACCTGGAAGATCCCGGGGTCCAGCATCCGAACGAACCGCCGCCAGACGTGATGGTGACAATCTTGTACGACAGTCTGACCGGCGTATCGAAGGTCATCGCTCCTGTCGGCGGGCAGACGTTTGGCACGACCGACGGCGGTGTCGGAGGGATCAGTGCGGACGGCCGCTACGTCGCCTACACGTGCTGTGGCAATCTCGCATACATCTATGACCGGGTGACCGGAGCGACGACCCGGGTCGGTAGCCGGCACAGTGTCAATGCCGTCGCCATCAGTGGCGACGGCCGGTTCGTGGCCTCCTCCTCGCCGGCACTCGTTCAGCCAAACTTCGCCGAAGTCTTCGTGTGGGACCGGACGACGGGCATCACGAGCTTGGTCAGTGTGCACCCCGACAATGCACACCCCGATGGCAGCAGCGGCGGGCCGGCGGTCGACGTGGACGGGGCGAGGATCGCGTTCCAGTCCTTGGCGACGGATCTCGTCCCAGGAGATACGAACGGAACGACTGACGTGTTCGTCCGTGGCACCCGCTGAACCGAAGCGGCACGAGTCTCGCGCTCGGACCGCCCGCGCGTTACATTCCTCGCAGGCCTAAGCATTTGTGGAGCTGTTCGGCAGCGAGGAGTCCCGCATGGTGAAGCTCGTGCGCATCCTGGTCGTTCCGCTCGTTGTCGTGTTGTCGCTTCTCCTGCCGGCCATCGCCAACGCGGCGGCACCGCTGCCGAGCAGCATGGCCTCCCTGGGCGACTCGATCACCCGCGCCGCCGACGTGTGCTGCTGGTACGGCGACCACCCGGCCGAGTCCTGGGCGACCGGACACAACCCGATCGACGGGGTGACCAGCCACTACGAGCGGCTCGAGGCGCTCAACCCGGCCATCGCCGGACACGCATACAACGACGCGGTGACCGGGGCCAAGGCGAGTGCCCTGTCGTCCGAGGTGTCGGCAGCACTCGGGCAGCGGCCGGACTACGTGACGATCCTGATCGGCGCCAACGACCTGTGCACGTCGTCGCCAGGCACGATGACGCCCACGGCCACCTTCTCCGACGAGGTGAACGCCGCACTGGATGCGCTGCACCAGTCACTGCCGGACACCAGCATCTTCGTGAGCAGCATTCCCAACCTCTACCAGTTGCGGTCGGTGCTGGTCGGAAACTGGCTGGCGCGGCTCGTGTGGTCGACCGCCGGCATCTGCCAGTCGATGCTCTCCTCGTCTGATACCGAAGCGGATCGGCAGCAGGTGGTGGCGCGGGAGGCGGCGTTCAACCAGATCTTGTCTCAGGCGTGCGACCGGTATGCGCAGTGCCGGTGGGACGGATACGCGACCTACAACTATCACTTCGCGGCCGGACAGATCAGCACGCTGGACTTCTTCCACCCCGACCTGAGTGGGCAGGCGGCGCTGGCAGACCTGACCTGGAACGCGTCCGGGATGGGCGTCGAATCGCGCAGCCGGTCGGTCAGGGCGATGTGAGGTTGCCAACCGCCGAATCGGCCCGCCAGGAGTAGTCGAACCGGCGGGCGAACTCGACGTACCCGGCCCGCCGGAACACTGCACGCATCGGCACATTGGCCAGGTCCGTGTCGGCACGGATCTGTGGCGCCCCGGCGTCGGCGAGCACCCGGGTGCCGTGGGCGAGCAGGTCGGCACCGTAGCCGTGGCCTCGATGCGGTGCGGCCACGCCGATCTCCGCGATGACCGGCCGGTCCCCGTCGACGAGCGCGGGAACGACGTAACCGACCAGGGCGCCGGCGGAGTCGACGCCGACGCCGAACCAGTCGGGCTCACCGGCGCAGCCACGAGCGGCCCGCATCCGGCGTTCCGCCTCTCCGGTCCGCCCGTGCTGCGTGCGTTCGCCGACCATCCCGTGGTCGAGTGACCCGTCTCCCACCGCGGCAAAGACCTCCAGCAGGTCGGGTTCGGCGATCTCCCTGGCCGATTGCATCGTCAACCGACCCGAGGGTGCCGGGACCGGTGACGTCGGCCGCCACTCGACCCGCACCCGATCCACCTCCGGGACGAACCCGGAGCGCGCGAGGGCTTCGGCGGCGACGGGCATCGCGTCGCCGAGCGCCGCGACGTCCGCGTCGACCTGGATGCAGCACAGGCCGGTCGCGGCGCCGACCACGGCACGGCTGTGAGACAGGAGTTCGGCGACGACGGCGGGATCGGCGCCGCCGAGCAGGTCGACCATCTCCGGGCGGTTGTCCTCACCCGACCACCACGCCACGGCCGCGACGAGGCGGTCGCCGTCGCGCGCCCGCCACAGCCATTCGGGACGGGTGGAGCCCGTCCGCAGCCCGTGTCCGATCATGGCGGCCCAGCGTTCGGGTGCCGCGGTGTGCGCGGTGAGCTCAGCGACATCGTCGGCGGACGCCGAGCTCAGTGCGCCGAAACTGACCACGATGAGGGTCCTCCGTGAGGATGGGTCGGCGTAAACGGTCTCCGACAGGCTATCGGTGGTGCGGCAGCCGGCGGGCAGGGCGAGGGCCACAAGCACCACGCCGACCGCAGCATTTCCCCGGCCAGAAGAGATCGCGCGATGACACACCCAACGCGGACGGGCGTGCTCTCGACACACGAAGAGTGTCGTTCGACTTGCCCGAACAGGCACAGGCCGGCGTCAATCCGCACTGATTCCTCGAACGCCTATACCAAATTCTCTTCAGGAATATGCTCGCTCGTTATTGATGCACTTGGGCGGGGTGCACCGGGAGCACACAACTTGGGGAGAGAGATGTCCGCCGACGATAACGAGGCCCGCCGCCAATTCGCCCGCAGGGGCTTCCTCACCGCCGGCGCCGCGGTCGCCGCGGTCGGCGTGACCGAAGTGGTGACCGCCTCGCCCGCGTCGGCGGCGACCACCCCGTGGAACACCACCGGCAACAGCGGCCTCAAGACCGACGGCACCAACTTCCTCGGCTCCACCACCCCGGCGCCGGTCATCTTCAAAACGAGGTCGACGACAACGACTCCCGTCACCGAACGGATGCGGCTCACCCGCGACGGCCTGCTGGGCATCGGGACCAACGCGCCCGCGTACCCGCTCGACGTGAAGACGGCACTCGCCATCGCGGGGCGGGGCACCACCACGAGCACCAGTTCGGCCTCTACCGGGTTGGCGGGCGTCGCCGGGGCCGGAACCGGCGTCAGTGGCACCTCGACCAGCCTCTATGGCGTCACCGGAAAGGGCGGATACGCCGGTGTGCGCGGCGACGCCAGTTCCTACGGCGGGATCTTCGCCGGCAGCTCGAGCGGCAGCATCGGCGTCTACGGATCGGGCCAGGGCTACGGCGTCTACGGCACGGGCACCACCTACGGCATCTTCGGATCCGGCAGCACCTACGGCCTCTACGGCTCCGGCGGGACCGGAGTCTACGGTTCCGGCAGCACCGAAGGTGTCACCGGTAAGACAACCAACGTGAACGGAAGCGCCGTACACGGGACCGGCGGGCAGTACGGCGTACTCGGCGATAGCGGTCGCACCGCCGGCATCCGCGGGCGACTCCGGCTACGTCGGCGCGTGGGGCGCAGGAACGACCTACGGCGTCTACGGCCTGGCGACCGACACCGTCAACCAGACCTACGGCGTTTTCGGGCAGGCGTCGAATGCCGCGGCATTCGGGATCTGGTCCCAGGGCAATGCCCACGTGGCCGGCACGTTGTCGAAGACGGCCGGGTCGTTCAAGATCGACCATCCGCTCGACCCCGAGCGCAAGTGGCTGCAGCACTCGTTCGTCGAGTCACCCGACATGATGAACGTGTACAACGGCAATGTCGTCCTCGACGGTGCGGGGACGGCGGTGGTCGAGCTCCCGGACTACTTCGATGCCCTGAACACCGACTTCCGCTACCAGTTGACGCCGATCGGTGGGAGCGCGCCGGTCTACATCGCGCGCAAGGTCAGCGGAAACAAGTTCGGCATCGCCGGCGGCACGCCGGGACTCGAGGTCTCGTGGCAGGTCACCGGCGTCCGGCAGGACGCCTACGCCAAGGCGCACCGGATCGAGGTCGAGACGACCAAGTCGAAGGCCGATCGGGGAACGCGGCAGTTCGTCCCGGCGAATTCGTCGGCGAAGAAGATGCAGGTCGGCCCGCCCGCGGCCTCGCCGCCGGCAACGGCGCCGAAGGCCCCGTCGCTGGCCACGCCCAAGCCGCGCAAGTGACATCAGGCCCGGGTGAGGCGCCGCCCGCGTAGGTAGACGGCGGCGATCCTCTGCAGCGCAGCGACGTCCGCGAGAGGGTCACCGTCGACGAGGAGCAGGTCGGCGTCGAACCCGGCCGTGAGTCGACCCTTCCGGTCGCCGAGCCCGATCGCGTCGGCGGCGACCGAGGTCGCCGAGCGAAGGACGTCCGCGGCCGACACCCCGCCATCGGCGAGCGAGATCAGCGACTCAGGCAGAATCCCGTGCCGTTTGCCACGGTTGATGCCACCGTCCGAGCCGGAGACGATGCGTACTCCGGCGCGATGCATCGCGCCGATGACCTGCGCCCGCTCCCGATTGGTCACTCCGATCTTGCGCAAACGCTCGGCTATCGCGGGCGGAGGAACCACGCCGGGTGCCACTCCCAGCGTGGGGCAGACCGGGATCGCGGATTCCACGATGGTGGCGACGAGCTGGTCGTCGACCTCGACGCGAGTGTCGGTGATGAAGGTGGCGTGCTCGAGCGCATCCACACCGGCGGCGAGCGAATGGCGGATGCCTTCTGTGGCGTGCGCGTGGGCGGTGACGGGGAGGCCGGCGGCGTGGGCTTCGGTGACGACGGCGCGAATCTCGGCGACGGAGAACTGCGCGCGGGCCGGATCGGTCTCCGGAGTATTCACGCCACCGCTGGCCATGATCTTCACGATGTCGACGCCGCGCTCGGCGTGTTCGCGGATCGCGCTGCGGAGCGCCTTCTCCCCCCGCGCCACATCGCCCCAGTTGGCGCAGTGTCCGTCAGGAACGGTGAGCGGCGGTCCGCTGCCGAGCACGGTGGGATAGGCGGCGTCGTCGCGGTGGTGGTCGCGCCAGTCGATCACCGCCCACCGGCTGTCGCCGAGGTCCCGCACCGTCGTCACTCCGATCGCGAGCTGCTCGACCAGCGCGGTCTCGATCACCGCGACCAGCTCGGCGTCGGTGAACCTCGCGATCCGGTCGAGAGCACCGTTGCCGCTGTCACAGCACAGATGCACGTGCGTGTCGATGAGTCCCGGCAACACCGTCGTACCCGGGAAGTCGGCCAGGTCGCACCCGTCGGGCAGCGGGGCGTCCGGTGGCTGGACGCCGGCGATGCGGCTCCCCTCGACCAGCACGACCGACCCGGTGGCGAGGGACGCGTTGCCGTCGAAGACCTGACCCGCCTTGATCCCGAGCACGTCGACCTCAACCCGTCCGCAGTGGCCGCAGCCATGATTCCAGAGCAGAGCCGCTTCCCGCCTATGACTTGACGTATTCCCATATGGGGATATGATCGCAGCATGGCACGGGCAGCGACCACGACGGACGCGTTCAACGCGGTGGCCGAGCCCCGGCGACGGCAGATCCTCGATCTCCTCGCCGCGGGCGAGCGACCGGTGAACGACCTCGTCGGGCTGCTCGATCTGGCGCAGCCGCTGGTGTCCAAACACCTGCGGGTGCTGAGGGAGGTCGGGCTGGTGGAGGTGCGCGACGAGGGGCGGCAGCGGATGTACCGCCTCAACGGCCTTCCGCTCAAGCCCATCCACGACTGGGTGAAGTCCTACGAGCGGTCGTGGTCGACACGCTTCGAGCGGCTGGACGCCGTCTTGGAGGAGCTCAAGGAGGAGGAGAGCGGAGATGGTGGGAATGACGACTAGCGGTACGGCGACAGTGACGCTGCCGACCGACACGCAGATCCTGATCACGCGGGAGTTCGACGCACCGAAACGCCTGGTCTACAAGGCCTACACGACGCCTGAGCTGATCAAGCGCTGGTGGAGCGGCGACCGGGGAGAGGTGACGAGCGCCGAGGTGGATCTCCGGGTCGGCGGCACCTGGCGCTACGTGATGACGGCGAACGCCGGATTCGAGGTCGCCTTCCATGGCGAATACCGCGAGATCGTCCCCGAGGAGCGCATCGTCGCGACCGAGGTCTTCGAGGGCATGCCCGATGCGTACGCCGTGGTGACCCACACGTTCACCGAGCAGGACGGGCGTACCACCCTCACCCTTCTGGTGCAGCACACCGACCAGGCCGGCCGCGACGCCCACATCAACTCGGGCATGGAGGACGGCATGCAGGAGGCGATGGACCACCTCGAGCAGATCGCGGTTTCGCTCGCCTGAGGCGCCTCGCGACGCCGGCCGCGTGGGATGACGAGGTCGGCGGCGCGGGCTGTCGACGGCCGGCCCGCAGAATTCTTTGATCAAGAGGGGATTTCGGGGCGAAACGCCGTCGCGATCCCCTCTTGATCATGGGGGAGGGGGCGGGCGCCGGCGCGACGATGAGTTCTCAGGCCGGCGGCGGTCTTACCCTCGTCATGTCGAACGGCCCCGGGCGGGGCGCCGAGGCGAGGGAGCTCCGATGGCACTGGACAAGAAGTTCACCGCTTCCCTGCAGAAGGGCGACAACAAGGGCGCCTGGACCTACGTCGTCATGCCCGGCTCGGCCGAGTTCTTCGGGACCAAGGGGCTGGTCAAAGTGCGCGGCACGATCGACGGCAGCCCGTTCCGGAGTTCGTTCATGGCGATGGGCGACGGCACGCACAAGCTTCCGGTGAAGGCCGACGTACGCAAGGCGATCGGCAAGGAGGCGGGCGATACGGTCACGGTCCGGCTGACCGAGCGACTCCAGGACTAGGAGGGCACGCCTCATCATGGCCAAGCTGATCTACTCGGCGATCGCCTCGCTCGACGGCTACACCGTCGACCGGACCGGCAACTTCGACTGGGCCGCGCCGGACGAGGAGGTGCACGCCTTCGTCAACGACCTCGAACGGCCGATCGGCACCTACCTCTACGGCCGGCGGATGTACGAGACGATGGTCTACTGGGAGACCGCCCACACCGCGGCCGGCCGGTCGCCGATTGCGCTGGACTTCGCCAAGGTCTGGCAGGCGGCCGAGAAGGTCGTCTATTCGACGACCCTGGATTCGGTCTCCAGCGCCCGAACCCGGATCGAACGCGACTTCGACCCCGACGCGGTCCGGGCGCTGACGGCGCAGGCGGAGCGGGACGTCAGCATCGGCGGTGCCGACCTCGCCGGCCAGGCGATCAAGGCCGGCCTGGTCGACGAGTACCACCTCTTCGCCGTGCCCGCCGTGGTGGGTGGCGGCACCCGGGCCCTGCCCGACGTCCGGCTCGACCTCGAGCTGGTGGACGAACGCCGCTTCGCCGGCGGCACCGTCTACCTCCGCTACCGCATGTCCGGCGCGCCGGTCAGCGCCTGATGGCCCTCGGGCCCGCACGCTTCATGATCGTGATCGGAAATAGCCGCGAAACGCCGTGCGGATCCGATCACGATCATGGAAAGTGACGCGGCCGGCAGCGACGCGGCCGGAAGCAGGCAACCGGGGCCGGTCACTGGCGGGCCAGCACCAACCGCATCTCGCCCTCGCTGTCCTTGATCAGGTCACCGGACAGGTCCACGGACACGGTGTGGATCGTCCCGGTGAACGGGAACGGCGACGTGTAGTCCGGGTCGACCGCCAGGTTGGGGTTGGCACCGCAGGTCAGCCCGCCGGGGTTGAACGCGATCGGCGTCGTGACGTCGAACTGGCTCGCGCCGACCAGCTTCTTGTCGACGTAGAGCTGCGCGAGACCGGGTGAGCCCTTTCCGTGCATGATGTCGGGCTGCCCGGTGGGCTCGAATTCGAACCGCAGCTCGTGCCGGCCGCTGGGCACCGGGTCGGACGAGGACACCCGGTGCAGCGACCGCCGGACGTAGTTGTGGGTGTAGCGCAGCTTGCCGTCCTTGATGAAGAACGAGAACCCGCCCACCCCCGAGCCCTGGCACAGCAGCACGCCCTCGGCGCCGCCCTCGGGGATCTCGACGTCCGCGGTGATGGCGTGCTTGCGGTTGAGCAGTTTGGGTGACGCCGCCACAGGGATCGTCTGGGTGTCCGGCCGGAAGGTGTACGTCGACCGGCCCTCGGCGATCTGCGGGCGCTCGGTGATGAGCCGGGTGAGCGCGCTGCCGTCGATCGGCAGGACGTCGTAGCGCCCCGCCTCGACGTACCACTGCGCGATCATCGAGATGAGGATGTCGCGGTGCTGGTCGGCGACGTTGTGGTTCTCCGTCGGGTCCTCGGCGACGTGGTAAAGCTCCCAGTGCTTCTCATCCAGCTCGGTCAGCATGTCGCCGGTGATCGGATCCCCGAAACTCTTGTCGGTCTCGGCGAACGACGGCCCCGGCCACGGGCAGACCGCGCGCCAGCCGTCGTGGTCGATCGAGCGGTGTCCGAACATCTCGAAGTACTGCGTGCCGTGCCGGCTCGACGCGTCCTTGTCGTCGAAGGTGTAGGCCAGGCTCACGCCGTGGATCGGCGACTGGGCGACGCCCCGGATCGCGGCCGGCGGATCGATGTCGAGCGCCTCGAGCACGGTAGGCACCATGTCGATGATGTGCGCGTACTGCGTGCGGATCTCGCCCCGCGCCTTGATGCCCTTGGGCCAGTGCACGAGGAACGGGTCGCTGGTGCCGCCGCGGTAGGTCTCCCGCTTCCAACGGCGGAACGGCGTGTTGCCCGCCCACGTCCAGCCCCACGGGTAGTGGTTGAACGTCGACGGCCCGCCGAGTTGGTCGATGGACTTCAGGCTGTCCTCGAGCGACTCCTCGGCCTTGTTGAAGAACTGGAGTTCGTTGGTGGTGCCGGTGACCCCGCCCTCGGCGCTGGCACCGTTGTCGGAGACCAGCATGATGAGGGTGTTGTCGAATTCGCCGATCTCCTTGAGGAAGTCGAGCACCCGGCCGATGTGGTGGTCGGTGTGGGAGAGGAAGCCGGCGAAGACCTCCATCATCCGCGCCGACAGCCGGCGGGCGTCGTCGGACAGCGAACTCCACTCCGGTACGTCGGGGTCGTGCCGGGACAGCTCGGCGTCGGCCGGGAGGATGCCGAGCTCCTTCTGCCGGGCCAGCACCTTCTCGCGGTAGGCGTCCCAGCCGTCGTCGAACTTGCCGCGGTAGCGGTCGGCCCACTCCTTGGGCACGTGGTGCGGTGCGTGCGTCGCCCCCGTGCAGTAGTGCAGGTAGAACGGCTTGTTGGGCGCGACCTGCTTGGCGTCGGCGATGAACCCGATCGCCTTGTCGGCGAGGTCGGGGTTGAGGTGGTAGCCCTCTTCGGGGGTGGCCGGCGGCGCGACCTGGTGGTTGTCGGAGACCAGGTCCGGATACCACTGGCTGGTGTCGCCGCCGAGGAAGCCGTAGTAGCGCTCGAAGCCGCGGCCCAGCGGCCAGCGGTCGTACGGGCCGGCGGCGGACTCGAACTCCGACGGCAGCAGGTGGTACTTGCCGATCATGTAGGTGCTGTAGCCGTGCTGGAGCAGCATCTCGGACAGGAAGCCGTTCTCGAACGGGATGCTGCCGTTGTAGCCGGGATACCCGGTCGCGAGTTCGTTGATCGAGGCCATGGCGTTGGCGTGGTGGTTGCGGCCGGTGATGATGCACGACCGAGACGGCGAGCACAGCGCGGTCGTGTGCATGTTGGTGTAGAGCAGGCCGCCGGCCGCGAGCGCGTCGAAGTTGGGCGTGGCGATCGGGCTGCCGTAACAGCCGAGCTGCCCGAACCCGGTGTCGTCGAGGACGATGAACAGCACGTTGGGCGAGCCGGACCGGGCCCGCAGCGGCTCCGGCCAGGCCGGGCTCGACACGTCGGTCGTCCGCCCGATCACGCCCGGGAACGCCGTACCCGGCTGATATTCCTTGAGCGCCATCGTGCCCTCCCCGACTGTCCGACCGGCCGACCCGAAGACTCGTCCCGGGCCCGGCGGCCCGCATCACCCGGATCGGGTGAACAGCACGACCCGGACAAAGCGTCAACCCAAGCGGCTACCGCGCCGCGCGGAGGGCGCGGCCGACGCGGGTCGCGAGCGAGTCCGGGATCGCCCAGATCCCGAGGTGGCCGTGGGCGGGGATGGCGTGGACGAACATGCGCGGGTTCTCCAGCTCCCAGTGCCAGAGCGTGCGTCCGGGCAGGGGGACCTCACCCCAGGGGTGGCAGCAGCCCGCGGCCTCGTGACAGCCGATGACGGTGACCGCGCCGATCAGCGCGCTCGTCGCAGTGCCGGCGTAGCCACCCCGGACCGGCTTCGAGATGGCGTTCCAGCAGCCCGCGGTTCCGCCGAGGGCGCTCCAGCGGGCGGCTGCCCTGCGGCCCGGCACGACTGCATGGGTCGCCGGCTGCTGGCTGGCGTGGACGATGAGCAGCCCGCGATGGTGCGTCGCCCGGCCGCGGTTCTCGACCGTCTTGCCGCCTTGCAGGATCGCCCACGCCCAGGGTTGCTTCACCGAGAGCGCGCGCATGGTGCAGGGGTCCGTCATGCTTCCATCGTCGGCCGTTGCCGCCCGCCCGGTCGCCGATTGGCTGGATCAGGCGGCCGGTTTGCGGTGCATGCGGTAGTGCAGCACGAGGAACGGGAAGCCGAAGACCCAGAAGGCGTGCTCGGCCCGGAGCTCGCCGTCCTCGACGTAGACGTCGAGCTGCTCGGCGAAGCCGTGGACGGCCAGGGCGGTGAGGGCCCTGGTCCCGGGGTCGATGTAGGTCAGGTAGTGGCCGGGCTGGTCGAGGTCGCTGCGGCTGTCGAGGATCAGGCCGCCGGGGCGGTTCTTGGGCTGCAGGGTGGCGGTGAAACTCGCCTGCGGCAGCGGGAAGCCGACGCTGACGTAACCGCGACCCTCATGCCGGTACGTCGTGTAGATGCCGACGTAGATGGGCTCGTCGTTGTCGGCGAAGGACCGGATCCAGCTGCGGATGGCGACGACGTCGTCGTCGGTCGGGGTGATCGTGTCGATCCGGCTGTTGACGCCGCGCTGCGCCTCGCGCTGGTTCATCGGCACGTTGGCCTGGCCGAGCGGGCGGGCCACGAGAGTGCGGTAGAGCAGGTAGCCGGGGCGCACCCACAGCCGCCACTCCGGGATGATGTCGAGGGTGAACCGGGTGGTGTGCTCGTAGAACTCCCGGACCAGCGGGTCGACCTGCTGCGGATCGAAGTCCGGCCCGGCCAGCTCGTCGAGCGAGCCGATGATGCCGACGTCAGGCGCCGCGGCGACGTAGGTGCCGCCGATCGTCTCGGCCAGCTCCCGCACGTAGCCGGTGCCGACGTAGGTCGAGCGGGACTCCCGGGGTACGACGAAGGGCAGGTCCGCGGCGGGGACCTGCTCGGCCAGCAGGCTCACCTGCTCGTCCCGGAAGACCAGGGCCGACGTGATCCGGTAGGCGAGCACCGTCGTCGCGGCGACCGCCGAGGCCGGCGGCCGGCGCGATCCCGTGACCAGCGCCTGCCCGACGGCCGCGCCCAGCAGCGGTCCCATCGCGACCTTCTGCGGCCGGAGCGCGATGGCGCCGGCGACCGTGCCGGCACCGACGGCGACCGCCCGCGGCCCGGCTCCGAGCCGCCCGGCCAGCCAGCCGAGCGGCGCAGCGATGGCCCCGCTGGCCGCGATCCGTTGCCAGATCGCCGGGATCTCACCGGGCCGCTGGCGGGCCCGGGCGACCGCCTCGGACGTGCCCAGGCCGATCGAGCCGGTCACGGCACCGAGTGCCGCGGCCTTCACCCCGCGATGAGCGGTGAGCGCGACGCCGGCCAGCCCGCCGATGGCCGCCGCGAAGCCGATCGCCTGCGCCAGCTTCGGCTCCGCTTTCGAAGGATCTGCCGCCACGCCTCGAACCTAGTGCCCGGTCGGGCCGGGGCGATCCACTAGTTGGCTCCCTGGGCCAGCCTTAGGTCGATGCCCGACCGCGGGCTGCCCAGCCCGGTGACCATGTCGAAACCGGGACCGGCGGTACATCCGGTCGGGCAGAAGCCGTTCGGCGGGCCGGACGTGATGTCACCGAGGGCCCCGGCGGGCAGGCCGTAGATCGCGCGTTGCGCCGCGTAGCCCTGTGCGGTCAGCGGTCCGTGCCCGGCCGATGCCCGCACCTGGTCGGTGTCGGCGAGGATCGCCGACCAGACCGGCGCTCCGAGGCTGGTCCCGCCGACCTGGAACCAGCCCTTGTCCGTGCCGATCGGCTGGCTGTCGTAGACGGCGACCCCGGTCTGCGGGTCGGCGTCGAAGGACACGTCGGGGATCTCGCGGGCGCCGCCGGCCACGACGGTGCGCTGCGCCGGGGACTCCGGCTCGACCCAACTCCGTCCGCCGCCGCTGTCCGACCAGGCCTGTTCCTGCGCCACGGACCCGTCGGTGTCGAGGTCGAGCGTCGTCCCGCCGACCGCGATCGCCGCGGGGTTCTCCGCGGGGTAGGAGCCGGGGTGGCCGCGATCGCCGGTCGCGATCACGCAGACCGTCCGGGTGGCTGCGCAGTGCCAGTCGTAGTAGGTCTCGTCGCTGAATTCCCGGCCGATGCCCCAGCTCATGCTGACCGCTGCCGGGTGCGCCGCGACGGCGGTGTCGACCGCCCGGAACTGGTTCACGAAGGTGGCGTCCTTCGCCGTCACCAGCATGATGCGGGCCTTCGGTGCGACGGCGTGGGTCCACTCGACATCGAGCGCGGTCTCCAGCGCCCAGCCCGGGTCCGTGGACGTCGAGCCGCCGGCGACGTCCAGGGTGAAGCAGTTACCGGCGGTACCGCCCGCGCCGCACACGCCCGGGAGGCCTAACTGCGTGCTGAAGTGCTCGGCGTCCGCGACCAACGTCGGATCGGCGAAGGCATCGACGATCGCGACGGTCTGTCCCCGGCCGTCGCCGGTCAGGCCGAGGGAGGACCGGACCAGAGCGGGCGTGAGCGGCGCCGCTGCCGGGCCGGCCGTGCTCGGGCGCACCTCGGCGTACGGCACGGTCGTGCCGAGTCGGGACGGCTCCGGGTCGACCGTCGGGACGCGCTGCACGCCGCCCGTCGGCGCACGATCGGCATGCGTCGCGGCGGCCGACCGCCGGCCGTTCGCCGCGGTCCCGGTCGTGAGCGACAGGACCGACATGCCGTGCGGCAGCCCCTCCCAGTAGGCGCCGACGGTGAAGCCCGACTCGCCGTTGACGACCCGGAAGGCGAGCCAGTCCACCGGTGTGGCGAGGGCCTCGTCACCCTTGCCGAGGTCGACGGTCCGCACCGAACCGGCGTTGAAGGTCCCGTCTCCCGCGACGGCGGGCTCACCCGGGTCGGTGAAGATGGTGCTCGCATAGGCGTCGACCTCGACGCTGGCGGCGAGCACCAGCGCCTGTCCACCGGTGTGGACAATCGCCGTGGACAGCCCGCTCGGCGCCGTGCTGACGAGAGCGCCGGTCGGGGTGATCCGCGCGAGGCCGGCCTGCGATTCCGCGACGAGTCCCAGCGACGGGTCCATCGCGTAGCCGGTGTGGTTGTTGAGGCTGTCGTCGCTGTCGGCGTAGGCCAGCGCGCCCGTGCGGGCGTCGCGGACGTCGATGCGTGCCGATCCGCGCGGTGTCGACCACGCGAATGCCGCACCGTGGCCGGATGCGCCGGGGATGTCGGGACCCGCGGCGACGCCGTTCCACAGCTGACCGCGCAGCGTCGACGCCGGGTCGCTCGCCACGGACCAGCGCAGGGATCCGGTCGCGGAGTTCAGGCCGATCGCGGCCATGTGTGCGGCGGGATTCCCCGCGGTGTCCGGGCTGGAGTATTCGGCGAGTACGACGCCGTCGCTGACGGCGACGTTCGAGAACGACGCGCCGCCGGGAGCACTGTGCCGCCAGAGCAGCTTTCCGGTGCGCAGCGAATACGCGTCGAGCACCTGCCCGGCCGGAACGAAGACCGCCGGTTGGACGCCCACCGTCCCGATCGTGGTGGTCCACACGTAGCCGGCGGCGACGTGGATGAGCGAGCGGACCCGGCCGGTGGTGGCGTCCACGATGCCGACCGAGTTGCTCGCCGCTGCCACCACGACGGAGTGACCGTCGACGATCGCACTCTGCAGATCGTGCACCGAGCCCGGAAGGACGGCCTGCCACCGCGGTTGCGGCCAGCCCGTGGCGGTCGGGGTCAGTCCAGCACCCGGGTAGGAAGAGACGGCGCCGCTCTCGTCGCCGGCGACCACGTCGGCGCCGTGGTCGGTCCGGACGGTTGTCGTGGAGAGCACGTCGCCCTGCTCGGCGGCCGTCGCGTGGACGACACCCGAGCGCCGGTCGTAGGTGCGGAGGACCTGGTTGTCACTCACGGCTCGTACGTCGCCGTTCCGGGCGGCGGACAGGGACAGCGGGTCGCCGGGGTCACCGGTCACGTGCCAGCGGAGCCTGCCGTTCGCGGCATCCATCGCCGCTACTTCGTCGGTCTGGTCGCGCTGGATCGAGCCCGTGGGTGTCTCCGCACCCAGCCAGGACCCGGCGTAGACCGCGCCGTCGGCGGCGACCAGGCCGCCCGGCTGTGCCGGTTCGAGCGGCCCGTTGTCGGGGAGCTTGGTGGACCAGCGCTCGGTGCCGGCGTCGGGGACGACCGACGAGACCCGGCCCGCGGTGGGCTCGTACAGGATCTGCGCCCCGACCGACACCTTCGCGTCCATCGCGCCGACGAGCCAATCGTGACCGGACCGGGCCGGGCCGGCACCGACGGCGAGTGACATCGGGAGCGCACCGGACCGACGTACCGTGCGTCCGACCAGCCCGTCGCGCACCCGGACGCCGGTGACGGCGTAGCCGACGTGCTGGGTCACATCGCTCACCTGCACGCTGACCAGCTCGCCGCGACTCCTGTCGGCGGCGAGGAGAACCGGGTAGCCGGCCGTCCGGATGTCGTGCCGGACCTTGCCGGTGCGCTCGTCCAGGAGGACGACGTGGCCGTCCGGTGGGCCCGGCTCGCCGAGCTCCAGCGGCGTGTCACTCCACGCGAGTCCCACCTGGTCGCTTCCCGCCGCGACGACACCGAACAGGCGCGCCCACGGCGAGTGCGTCGAAAAGGTCCAGTCGCGGGTCGCCGTGAAGCTGGCGCCGTGCCGGGTCAGCCGGAGATCGTGGACCGTCGTCGTCGAGCCCCACTGGCCGATCCCGCCGTCGTTCTGCGGGTCACCGGTCTCGTCGCCGATGAGCAGCCGGCCGCGGTCGGCCGTGAGCTGCGTGACGTATCCCGGTTCGAGTTCGGAATACACCATGCGGCCGGTGCGGCCGTCGAGGACCGTGACGAAGGTGCCCAGGTGAAGGTCGGAGCCCGGAATGTCAAACGGCCATTTGCAATGGGCGCCGCCGCAGTTCACTTCCGGGCTGGTATTCACCCCGACGATGTCGGCGGTCGCAATGTCGGCGACACCGTCGCCGGTCAGATCACCGACCGCGAAGGGGCTCACGTCGGATACGGCGTTCCGGGCCGGACCCGCGAATTGCAGCGGGTCGACCGGGTTGGTCCCCCAGGCCAGCTGCGGGGTCACCAGGTAGCTCTTGGTCAGCCACTGCACGTGCCAGTCTCGATAGAGGCTTCCGGTGTCCCGGCTCCAGAGCACACGTCCGTCCGCGGCGTGGGCCACGACCGCTCCGAAGCCGAACACGGCCGCGTAGCTGCCGCCCGACAGCTCCGCGGTCCGCGCCGGTCCGCGCACCGTCTCCACGGTGGGGGCTGCGCGCAGCGCCATCGCCGGGGATCCGGCGGATGCCGTCGACGACGCCACCACGATGGCGGCTGCGGAAAGAGCCAATGAAACGACTGCTCCGCCGAACCTTCTTAGCCGTATCCTTCGGACCGACACGAATGACCTCCTACGCCGAAAAGCTGCCCCACGACACTGCCATTCACAGGTCGCTCAGCGGTGGGCTCGGCGCGCCGCCTTTGCGGCAAAGCGCTAAACCGACAGGAGATCGCCGGTGCTCGATGCAGTCGACCTGACACCGGCCGAAGAGAAGGTCTATCTCACGCTGCTCGATCTGGGCGCGGCGAGTGCCGCCGATCTGGCGGATCGGCATTCCGACGGCGGTGTGGACGCGGTGCTGGCTGCACTCGAGCGCAAGGCTCTCATCTCCCGGGTGGCCGGGCGACCGCCGCGCTACAAGGCCGAACCGCCCGACGTCGCGCTGGACCTCCTCGTCCGGGAGAAGGAGCAGGAACTCGCCCGCGCCCGGCTGACGATCTCGGCGCTCACCGACCGCTACCGGATCTCCCGGCTGGCGAGCCGTCCGGAGGAGGTGATCGATGTCGTCACCACCCGCGAGGGCACCATCCACCGCTGGGAACAGCTGCAGCATTCCGCGCGGGTGCAGGTGCGCTCCTTCGACCGGCCTCCGTATGTGACCGACCCCACAGCGAATCCCATCGAGATCGAGCGGCTCCGTGACAATGTCGTGTACCGCAGCGTCTACCACGTGGCGGGATTCGATCTGCCGGGCCGGCCGAAGGCATTGCGCACCCTCATCGCCGAAGGCGAACAGGCCCGGGTGGCGGCCGCCGTACCGGTCAAGCTGTTCATCGCCGACGACCACATCGCGCTGCTTCCGCTCGAGCTCGACGGCAGCGCCGAGTCCAGCCTGGTCATCCATGCGTCGTCGTTGCTGGACACCTTGATCGCGCTCTTCGAAAACGTGTGGACGCAAGCGGTGGCGGTGCATCCCGACGGATCGGCGCCGGACCTGCGCGGCGGCCCGCAGGGCGATGACGTGACACTTCTCGGCCTGCTCGCCGGCGGCCTCACCGACCACGCCATCGCGCGGCACCTCGGCTCACATCCCCGTACGGTGCAACGCCGGGTCCGCGACCTGCTCGACCGGCTCGGGGCCACCACCCGGTTCCAGGCGGGCCTGCAGGCTGCCCGCCGGGGCTGGCTGTAGCGGGATCAGCCGGACCCCGGGGCCACCTCGAGCTCGAGCTCGAGCTGCGGCAGGAACCGTCCCGGGAACACCGTGCTCTCCGATTCCCCGACCCGGACGGCGCCGGCGTGCATGTAGAAGGGCTCGGCGTAGGGGTCGGAGTCGATCGACAGCCGGGTCATCCCGAGCCGGGCGGCGCAGGCGGTGGCGCGCTGCAGAAGCTGCGTTCCCACTCCCTGTCCCATGGCGGCCGGGTCGACGAACAGACCGTCGAGCTCGCCGACCGGTGGGTCGCCGCTGATGCGCGCGTAGCCGAGGAGGAGGCCATCACGCTCGGCGACGATCAGCCGCACCCCGTCGCACCAGGCCGGGTCGATGGTCAGGTCCGTGCGGCAGGCGGCGAGGAACTCCGCGTCGTATCCCCAGTGGCCTTTGCTGCGCAGGGCGAGCGCGCTGATCTCGGGTGCCTCGTCCGGACGGGCCGGGCGCATCGTGACCGCACCCGCCCGCGGCGACGCGTTCGCCCGGTCCGTCATTCACCGGATTATGCAGGGGGCGGCGCGTGGGGCAGCGGCCTACCTGTGGGTCTTGTCGTGCGCACTCCCCGCGCAGACGCATCCGCGGTCGTGTCGACCGGCGGCGGTCGCGGAGCAGTATCTGGCACCGATCGGGTCGTGCTCGTCCAACGGGTGCGGGCACACCGCACAGGCCGGCGATGGCACCGTGTCCGTGGCTGTGGTCGTGTCCGTGGCTGTGGTCGTGTCCGTGGCTGGCGTCGTGTCCATCTCGGTCGTAGGCATCTCTCGCTCCCCATCCGGAGTAACCGCTGATCGGAGATCCCGGCACCGGGTGCGTCCAGCGCCCGGTCGCCGTTGATCGGGCTCGGGAGGCGAGATTGCCTCGTACCGCCTGTCGGTCGGATCGGGTTCGTCGAGTCCAGGGCGATGCCTTTGACGCTACTCCGATAGCGGCCCGGGCAGATGCCGCCGAGAGGCATTGCACCGGGGCGGGCGACCAACCCGGTTCAGACGGCGGCGGGAATGTCGCTTCCGGTGCCCGGCATCGTCAGTGGGCCGGCCGAGCCACGGATGTCGAGGATGCCGTCGAGCCGGTTGTAGGCGATGAGCTCGAGGAACTGGTGCGGCGGATACATCACGACGAGTCGACTGCCGGCCCGCCGCAGCGCGTAGTGGTGGGTCATCAGGAGACCGATACCCGCGGTGCAGCTGGTGATCAGCCATCTCAGGTCGACGATGACGGTCGCGGCGATCCCCGTGAGGCGCACCTTGGTGAGGGTCAGGTCGAGTGTCGGAGCGGTGATCAGGTCGAGCTCGCCGCGGACCTCGATGCGACACACGTCGGCGTCCTGACTCACCAGCACCTCGAACGGCGGCACACCGGCCGGAATCGTTGTCGTCAATGGTGGGGCTGCGTCGTCCACAGCTCACCCCCTAGAGAGTGCGGCGTGGGGGCCCCGCAGTGCCAGCTCCACGCGTCCAACGAGCGGGTGGGCTGACTGTCCAACCACCACTGAGAGTAGTCGCCGTTGTCAGGACCCGCCTCCGCAATGCCGAGACGTGTCCGGGCCGGGCGTTTATGGGCCGTTCTACCCCGACGTGAGACGGATCAATCGGGCGCGGACACCGGGTCCGGCCCTCGCGTGATGTCGGTGACTAGTGCTGAGATAGGGGAGGTCTACTTCGGCAGGGGGAGCCACATGGGGGTTCGCGTCGAGACGTCGTCCTACGGCGCCCCGGCTCTCGAAGCGCTCGAGGCGGCCGTCGCCGCCGCGAAGCGATCCGATCCGATGGCGCCGGTCACGGTCATCACGCCCAACAACATCGCGGGCACCGTCGCCCGGCGCCACCTCGCCCGCGGTACGGCGGGCAGCAGGGGCATCGCGGGCATCGAACTCACGACGCTGCCGCGGCTCGCCGAGCGGATCGCGACACCGGCGCTGGCACCGCGGCGACCGGCCAACCGCACGGTGCTGGCCGCCGCATGGCGTCGTGCCCTGGCCGAGATCCCCGGGCGGTTCCGGGAG
Organism: uncultured Actinomycetota bacterium; assembly: GCA_963828605.1. GTDB lineage: Bacteria > Actinomycetota > Actinomycetes > Mycobacteriales > QHCD01 > DASXJE01. Next base: position 490,905 of record CAWHER010000003.1, read on the forward strand.
ATCGCCGGGCACCCGGCGACCGTGCGGGCGCTCGCCGACGCCCATGCCGAGCTCCGCGACATCAGCCCCGGAGCGTTGGCGGCGGTCCGCGACGCGAGCCCGGTCGGCTACGACCTCGTCACGCTCCACGAGTCGGTCTCCGCCGTGCTACGCGCCGACTGGTACGACGTCACCGACGTCCTCGTCGTCGCCGCGGAGCAGCTGACGGAGGCCGGTGCGGCGGCGGAGCTCGGGACCTGTGTGCTCTATCTGCCGCAGCTGCTCAGCCAGGCCGAGGCGGCGTTCGTCACCGCGCTCGCCGATCGCGCGGAGCTCACCCTCATCGCCGGGCTGACCGGGGTCATCCGCGCCGACGCGGCGATCACGCAATCGCTCGGCCGGCTGGGCGTCAGCGTCGACGCGCCGCCGAAGGCGTGGCGGCGGATGGCGACCCGGGTGCTTACCGCATCGGACTCCGACGACGAGATCCGCTGCGTCGTCCGCGAGGTGGTCGAGACGCTGAAGACGACGCCCGCGCACCGGGTGGCGGTGCTCTACGCGGCGGCCTCGCCCTACGCGCGGCTGCTGCACGAGCAGCTGCAGGCCGCCGGGATCACGATCAACGGGCCCGGCGTCCGGTCCGTCGAGGAGCGCGCGGTGGCGCGCACCCTGATCGAGCTCCTCGCGTTGGTCGACCACGACCTGCCGAGGGCCGACCTCTTCCAGGCCCTCGCCAACGCACCGGTGCGCGATTTCACCGGGGAGCGGATCCCGGTCTCCCGGTGGGAGCGCGCCTCCCGGTCCGCCGGCGTGGTCTCCGGGCCGGACTGGTCGGCCCGCCTGGATGCCTACCAGGCCGGAAAGCGCGCGCAGGCAGAAGCGGAGCTGGCCACCGAGGACCCGCGCGGGTGGCTGGCCGAGCGCTCCCTGGAGGACGCACGCGTCGCCGGGCAGCTCCAGGACTTCGCGACCGGGCTGCGCGCCGAGCTCCAGCGGGCGGGCGCCATGTCGACCTGGTCCGATCTCGCCGGCTGGTGCCTCGACCTGTTCACCACGGTGATCGGCTCCGACGACACGCTCCGCACGCTGCCGGCCGAGGAGCAGTACTCCGCCGCGACTGTGGTGTCGCTGCTCCGCGGCCTGGGCGGGCTCGACGCCGTGGACGGGTCGGCGACGCTGGCCACCCTCCGCGACGTCCTTGAACTCGAACTGGCCGGCTCTCTCCCGCGGGTGCGCCACTTCGGCGAGGGGGTGCTGGTCGCGCCGCTGTCTGCGGCGGTCGGGATCGACCTCGACGTCGTGTTCGCCGTGGGGATCAGCGAGGACCTCTACCCCGGCCGGCTCCGCGCCGACGCCCTGCTGCCCGAACGCGTGCGCCAGGCCACGGACGGCGAGTTGACCGGCTCGCGGGAGTGGCTCAACGCCAAGCACCGTCACCTGCTGGCCGCCTTCGCCGCGGCGCGGGTCGAGGCGGTGGCGTCGTTCCCCCGGGGCGACCTGCGCCGTTCGACCGGGCGGCTGCCCAGCCGGCTGCTGCTGCCCAGTCTGCGGGAACTGAGCGGGGACAAGTCGCTCGCGGCAACAGACTGGGACAAGCCACTCACCTACGCCGGCCGTCTCACCTCCGCCGGGTCGTTCGCCGGCGAGCTGCTGCGGACCGACCACCTCGCCAGCAAGCAGGAGTGGCGCACCCGGCAGACGGCCTATGCCCGGAAGCTCGACTGCGACGACATAGTGGTGGCGGGCGTGGACATGATCGGGGCGAGGCAGGCCGATGGGCTCACCCGCTACGACGGCAACCTCACCGGTGAGGAGGGCCTGCCGGACTACGCCGTCGACAATCGCCCGGTGTCCCCGACGGCGCTGGAGGAATACGTCCGGTGTCCGCATTCCTTCTTCGTGCACCGGCTGCTCGGCGTACAGCCGATTGAGCAGCCCGAGGACGTCGTCAAGATCGAGCCGGCCGAGATCGGCAACCTCATCCACCAGAGCGTCGAGGCGCTGGTCCTCGAGTTCGCCGACACCCTTCCCGGACCGGGCGAGCCGTGGTCGGACGCACAGCGCGACCGGCTCCTGGAGATTGTCGCCACCTTGGCCGCCGACTTCGAGCGGCGCGGACTGACCGGCCATCCCCGACTCTGGGACGGTGAGCGGGACCGGATCCGCGCCGACGCACGGTGGCTGCTCCACGACGACAACGAGTGGCGCGCGGGCCTCCGGGCGCGCGTCGTCGCCAGTGAGATGCCGTTCGGCATGAAGGGGGTTGCTCCGGTCGAGATCCCGATACCCGGCGGTCGGGTCAGGATGCGGGGAAGCGCCGACAAGGTCGATGTCGGGGCCGACGGCACCATCTACGTCACCGATCTCAAGACCGGAAGTCAGCGGCAGTTCAAGGACATCACCCAGGACGACCCTCTTTCCGGTGGCGCCAAGCTGCAGTTGCCCGTCTATGCCCATGCCGCCCGGTCCCGGTTCGGTACGCCGGAAACGCCGGTGCATGCGGCGTACTGGTTCGTCCGCCGCGATCGGGGACGCCGGGAGATCGACCTGACCCCCGGCGTCGAGCGCATCTACGCCGAGACCCTGGCCGTGCTGGTCGGGTCGATCGCGCACGGGCTGTTTCCGCTTCGCCCGCCGGAGGTCCCCGACTTCGCGTGGGTGCAGTGCTGGTACTGCAACCCGGACGGCATCGGACACGGTGACAACCGGAAGGGCTGGGAGAGCAAGCGGCACGATCCGGTGCTGCGTGAGCTGGTGTCCCTGATCGAGGCGGACGCGTTGGCCGACGAGGAGCTCGGCGCATGACGAGGACCGTTGCCGACGCCCGGGAGCGCAAGCGGATCTGCACCGACACCGCCACGACATTGTTCGTCAACGCCGGTGCCGGCTCCGGCAAGACGGCCGCGCTCATCGAGCGGGTGCAGACGCTGGTGATGCGCGACGGCGTCCGGCTCAGTCACATCGCCGCGGTGACCTTCACGGAGAAGGCCGGAGCCGAGCTTCGCGACCGGCTCCGCGCCGAGTTCGAGAAGGACCTGGGCGGTCCGAAGAAGGCCACGGCCGAGCAGGCGCTCGACGACCTCGACGGCGCGGCGATCGGCACGCTGCACGCCTTCGGGCAACGGCTGCTCACCGAGCACTCCATCGCGGCCGGCCTGCCGCCGATCATCGAGGTCCTCGACGAGGTCGGCTCGTCGGTCGCCTTCGACGAGCGGTGGTCGGAGCTACAGGCCGACCTGCTCGACGACGACGGCATCGCCGAACCGCTGCTGCTCGGTATCGCGATGGGTATGAAGTTGGAGCACGTCCGGTCGCTGGCGCTGCTGCTCGGCAAGGACTGGGACCTCATCGAGGACCGCGTCCTGGCCGCACCTCCGCCCCCGGTCCAGGTGCCCGACCCGGCCGCGTTCGTCGCGCGCGCCCGCACCTTCGTGCGGCTCGGCGAGACCTGCACCGCGGCCGACGACAAGTTGCTGCCGAGGTTGCACGAGCTCGCCGAGCTTCTCGACCTCGTGGAATCCGCGCCGGACTCCGGGTCGATGCTGGCCGGCCTCGACCAGATCGCCCAACTGGTCTTCAAGAACGGCCAGAAGGGCAACTGGCCCGTGTCGTCCGCCACCGACGTCCGCGCCGAGGGCAACGCCCTCGCAACCGAGGCGCGGAACATGATCGGGCCGGTGCTCGATCAGTGCCTGCGCCAGGTGACCACCTGGGTCGCACACCGGGTCCTCGACGCCGCCGAGACCCGCCGACGCGAAGGCAAACTGGAATTCCACGATCTGCTGGTGCTGCCGCGCAACCTGCTCCGGCGGGACGCCGCCGTCCGGGCCGCCTTGTCCGAGGACTACCAACGCCTGCTGCTCGACGAGTTCCAGGACACCGACCCGATCCAGATCGAGCTCGCGACCCGGATCTGCGGTGGGGCGCAGGCGGATGCGCCACGGTGGCAGGACGTCGAGGTCCCGGAGGGACGGCTCTTCGTCGTCGGCGACTCCAAGCAGTCGATCTACCGGTTCCGGCGGGCCAGCATCGCGACCTACCTGGACGCCGAGCAGCACATCGGCCAACCCGCCAGCCTGACGACCAACTTCCGGACGGTCGACCCGGTCCTGCGGTGGGTCAACGCCGTGTTCGGCACGCTGATCCAGCCCGAGCCCGGCGGCCAGCCCGGCTACGTCCCGCTGGGCTGCGACCGCGCCGACGTTGGCTCCGGACCGGCCGTGACCGTGCTGGGCGCCGAGGCTCACACCGATCTGCCCCGGGCCTGGGCCGGGGTGCTGCGCCAGCGCGAGGCCGACGACGTCGCCGCCGTCATCCGCCAGGCGCTCGCCGAGCGCTGGCAGGTCTTCGACAAGGCTCAGGGCTGGCGGGCCGCGCGTCCGGACGACATCGCCGTCCTGGTGCCGGCCCGGACGTCCCTGCCGTTTCTGGAGAATGCATTGGACGCGGCGCACGTCCCCTACCGCGCCGAGGCCAGCTCGCTGGTCTACCAGGCCGCCGAGGTTCGGAGCATGCTCGCCTGCGCCCATGCGATCGCCGACTCCAGCGACAGCCTGGCACTGGTCACGGCGCTGCGGTCGCCGCTGTTCGGCTGCGGCGACGACGACCTGTGGCGGTGGAAACGGGCCGGCGGCACGTTCGCCGTCTGGTCGACCCTCGACGATTCGGAGCCGCTCGCCACCGGGCCGGTGGGCTCGGCGCTCACCTACCTGAAAGGCCTGTCCTCCCGGGCGCGCTGGCTCGCGCCGAGCGAGGTCCTCGGCACGATCATCGCCGACCGCCGGATGTTCGAGGTGGCCGCCACCGGGACGGGGCCACGGGCACGCGACTCGTGGCGGCGGTTGCGGTTCGTCGTCGACCAGGCCCGCGCCTGGTCCGAGGTGTCGCACGGCGGGCTGCGCGCCTACCTCGCCTGGGCCGCCCATCAGGGCCAGGAGGTCGGCCGGGTCGCCGAAGCGGTGCTTCCCGAGACCGATGCCCAGTCGGTCAAGGTGATGACCGTCCACGCCGCCAAGGGCCTGGAGTTCCCGATCGTCATTCTCTCGGGCATGACGGCCCAGAGCAGGGGCCGACCGGGCGTGTCCCTTCTCTGGCCGCCGACCGGCGGTTGTGCCGTCAAGCTGACCAAGACAGTCCAGACCGGCGACTACGAGAACGCCGTCCCGATCGACGAGCAGATGGACGACCTGGAGAAGCTCCGGCTGCTCTACGTCGCGGCGACCCGCGCCCGCGACCATCTCGTCGTCTCGGTCCATCGCGTCGACGGCTCGACCGCGAGGACCGCAGCCAAACTCATCGCCGGCGCCGGGGGCGTGACGGCTGCGGGCGCGTCGTCCTTCGACGGATATCCGTTCGACGACTCAGGCGTGGGCGAGACGTCCGCTCTGCTCCCACCGCCGGACTACGACGAGTGGCTCGACGGCGTTCTGGCGGCGGCCCGGAGCAGCGCGGCCGTGCCGGCGGTCAGCGCGTCCGGGCTTGAGGGCACCGAGCCCGAGATCGTCCTCGACGAGGCCGCCGACGCCGGCCACGCCAAGGGTCCCCGCGACCTGGAACTCCCGCCGTGGTCGAAGGGCAGATACGGGTCGGCCATCGGCCGCGCCGTACACGCGGTGCTGCAGGTCATCGACCTGGCGACCGGCGACGGCCGCACCGCCGCCGTCGCCGCCCAGGCCGTGGCCGAGGGCGTCGTCGGGCAGGAGGCGCTCGTCGGCAAGCTGGTCGACTCCGCGCTCGCCTCCGACGTGGTCCGGCGCGCCGCCGCGCGGGAGCACTGGCGCGAGACCTACGTCGGCACCGTTCAGGAGGACGGGACGGTGCTCGAGGGCTACGTCGACCTGATCTACCGGGACGAGGACGGGACTCTCTCCGTCGTCGACTACAAGACCGACGCCGTTCCGGCCGGTGCCGTCTCCTCCCGGGTGACCTACTACGCCCCCCAGATGACCGCCTACTGCACGGCGCTCGCGGCCGCCACGTCGTCGCCGGTCTCGGCGACGCTGCTCTTCCTCAACCCGGAGACGAGCATGGCGGTCGACGTACCGTTCGCCGCCGGCACTTAGTCGCGCAGTCGCGCCGTCTTGCCGGTCAGGGCAGCACCGGGAACTGGTCGTCGGGCAGCCGGTCACCCGCGCTCAGGCTCAGCGGATCGGTCACCGGATGGGGTGTCCCGGTGTACGTCGTGTCGCGGTCGATGTAGATGACTACCTGCGCGATCCGCGGGTCGTCGGTCGCGTTGGCGTTGGCCGTGTGCGGGGTGAAGGAGTTGTGGAAGGTGCAGTCCCCGGCCCGCAACGGGATCGTGTGCCGCGGCGCCCAGAGCAGGTCCGGGGCCAGCGTGAACAGGTCTCCGGCGTCCTCCAGGTCCTGCGGGCGTAGGTCGCGGTGGTCCTTGTGCGCACCGGGGATGAACGTCATGCAGCCCCGTTCCACCGGGACGTCCACGAGCGCGACCCACGCCGACAGGGCGTGCCGGTTGTCCGCATGCGGCCAGTAGGGGTTGTCCTGGTGGAACTCGGTCGGGGCCCCGTTGTGCGGGTCCTTGATCAACAGCTGGTCGTGCCAGAGCCGCAGCGGCACCCCGGCGAGCTCGGTGGCGATGGCGGCCAGGTTGGCGTCGAGGGCCAGTTCGCGCAACGTCGGATCGTGCTGCCACAGCTGCAGCAGCTGGGCGAACACGGCACGGCCCTCGCTGCGGTCGGCCACGTGCTTGCGCGCCGAGGTCGCCGCAGCCGCGAATTCGGCCACCCGCTCTGCCGGGAAGACGTGCGGGATCCGGATGAACCCGTCGCGCCGATAGGACCCGATCAGGTCGGCGGTCAGGTCGCCGGCGCGGGTCGGGGCGGTCTGCGTCGAGGTGGACATTCCTGCTCCTTCGCTGGTGGAGGCTCTGGGCAAGTGTGCGGCCCGGAGAAGCGGGGTAGCTAGGATCGGCCACGCGAGAACTTGGACATTCCTGCTTCCTGAACGGAGCGACGGTGCACGAACTGCGGCGCTTCGACCTCGAGGGAGAGGTCTCCGCGAGCGCGGCCGCCCAGTACATCGGCAATCTGTCCGCCGCCGTCGACGCGCACAGCCACGCTTTCCTGGAGATCGCCGTCGTCCTGTCCGGCCGGGCCCGGCACACCTCGGCCGCCGGGATCCGGAGTCTGCGATCGGGCTCGGTGGTGCTGGTCCACCCCGGCGAGTGGCACAGCTACCGGGACTGCCACGACCTGGAGGTCTTCAACCTCTACCTGTTCGGCGACGGCGCACCCGGCGGCTACATCTGGACCACGCCGGACCCGCTGCTGCGATGGGTCCTCTCGATGAGCTGGCTGCGCCCACCGCCCGGTTACCCGCAGCCGTCCCTGGGCGAGGCGGACCTGGACCGGACGGTGCGCTGGTTCGGCGAGCTGACCACCCTCGATCCGCTCGCCCCCGCTGCGGCGACGCTGCGCTCGGGCCTGGTCATGTGTGTCCTGGGCTCACTCGCGCCGGCGTTCGTCGGCCGGGACGGGCACGGCCAGGGTCCGGGTCACCCCGCCGTGGTGCAGACCCTCCGGCTGATGCAGCAGTCCCTGGCGAACGACTGGACGGTCACCGCGCTCGCCGACGAGGTGCACGTGTCGCCGAGCCATCTCAGTCGGCTGTGCCGGGCCCAGGTCGGCTCGTCGCCGGCCGCCCTGCTCGCGCGGCTGCGCGCCGAGGCGGCGGCGCTGCTGCTCCTGGAGGGCGGCCGGTCGATCGCCGAGATCGGCCGGTCGGTCGGGTACGACGACCCGGCCCACTTCAGCCGTAGGTTCCGACAGCGCCACGGAATGTCGCCGCGCACCTACCAACGCAGATTCGGTGCGACGGCGACCGGGTCGCCCGCGGAGTAAGCGCCTTCGTCCGCCATTCGGTTCCTGCCACTCGGCCCGCACATTCTTGTCAGGATGACGCCATGACGTCGACACCGAACACCTCGGCGCAACACGACCGGATGCGGCCGCGCACCCGACAGGTCTACCGCTACCTCGGATTCCTCTTCGTCGCGCTGGTGGCAGCGCAGTTCTTCCTGGCCGGGCTCGGCACCTTCGGACTGGACAGCAGCGTCGCGGACTCGGACTCCTTCGGGGCGCACCAGCTCCTCGGCATGATCATCAACGCGGTCGCGCTCGTCATGATGATCGTCGTCCTGCTGGCCAGACTCGGCCGCGCCCATATCTGGGCTGCGGCGGTGCTGCTCGTCCTCACCACCGGAACCGGCTTCCTGGCCGGAGCGGGCGCCGACGATCCCAACCGGGTGCTCGGAGCGTTCCACGCCCTCCTCGGCGCCGTGATCCTCGGCGTCGCCCTGTGGATCGTCGCCAATCTCCGGTCTAGCGGCCGGGAAGGCGCGCGGTGATCTCCTGGAGCAGCCACCCGTTGCCGTCCGGGTCGCTGAACGAGGCGAACGAGCCGTAGCTCTGGCGCTCGGGTGCCGGCCCGGGCACCCGGCCCTCGGTCCCGGCGTGGTGGAACACCCCGCCCGCGTCGTGGAACACCTCGCTCACGTCGGCTCCGTGCTCGATGAGCTCGGCCCGCGCCGCGTCGATGTCCGCCACCACGAGTTGCAGGCCCTGCGCCGAGCCCGGCGCGGCGGAGGTGATCCCGGTGCCGATGATGACCGAGCATGTCGAGCCGGGTGGTGTCAGCTGCACGACCCGGAAATCCGCGCCGGTGGAGAAGTCGGCGTCCTCCCGCCACCCCAACGCCCGGTAGAAGGCCTTAGCCCGATCCACGTCGGCGACCGGAACGACCACGACCTCGAGCTTCATGTCCACGGCCGCGGGTCCTCTCGGGTGATCCTAGGTCTGGCTGACGGGTGGTTCGACGTCGTCGTAGACGCGGGCGGCGGCCAGGAGCTCGTCCGGGCCGCGTTCGTAGACCGCGATCCCCGCCTGAGGAGGCAGGTCGTTCCGGCCCCAGCGGACGCAGTTGTATTCCAGGGCGCAGCGCACGCCGTCGTCGGTCACTGTGCAGTGCTCGAGGCCGATGCCGCCGCCTGCGCTGAAGCACGTGGTGAAGAACGAGCGGAGCTCGGCGGCGCCGCGGTGGGAGTAGTGCGGGCCGATCGGCTCGCGGAGATACCCGTCCGGCGCGAAGGTGCTCACGATCGCGTCGGTGTCACCGGCGTCCAGCGCGGCCTGGTAGCGGGCGACGACGTCGGGGGCCGACGCCGGCCCGGGCTCGAGTACGGGGGCTCGGAAATGGCGCCGCCCGTCGACCGGCCACTGGCTGCAGTAGGTGCGGAACACCACCGACCGATCGTCGGGTGACTCGGCGACGACCGCAATCGGCCAGGCGGCATCCTGCCTGTCGTCCAGTCGCGCGAGCAGTTCCACCACGGCCCGTCCACCGGCGGAGGTGGAGGCCACGGTCTCGATCCGGGCGTGGCGCTCGGCCAGCCACGACTTGTTCTCGCCGACGAACCGCCGTAGTTGCTTGTGGCCGCGGACCTCGCCGGCACGCGGGTCGAAGACCACCACCTCACCGGGCCAGATGGTCTCCAGCGTGCGCGCATCGCCCTCGTTCAGTGCCGCGAAGTACCGCCCGACCGGATCGGCGTGACCCGAGGCTCGAGTCTGCCCGCGGGCCAACTCGACGGCGCTGGCGAAATCGGGAAACCACGGCATCTCAATCCCCGATGCTCCGGTTCTCTGCGGCAGAGAAGCTCTCCGCGTGCCAGCGTAGTGCGCATCGGCCCGGCACGGCCCCGTGTGGCCATGCCGGGCCCGCCGCCCGTGGGCGGCGCCGCTCCGCTGCCGGTCAGCCGCCGGCGCAAGGACTTTCGCCGGTGGCCGCAATTGCCGGGCTGATCGGCGCCGACCGGACGATGCGCCGGCGCAGCAGCGGGCGGAGGGTGGCCACCAGCCCGGCGAGCGCGACGAACGTCACGAAGATCAGCCCCGGACGGTAGGTGGCGAGCATCTCGGCCGGTGAATGTCCGCGACCGGCCGGGGCGGTGGACATGATCGCGGTCGTCACGGCCAGCACCAGGGCGGCGCCGACCTGGCCGGAGGTCTGCACGAGCCCGGCCGCGAGCCCCTGCTCGTGGTCGGCGATGCCGCTGGTGGCCTGCACGTTGATGGACGGGAAGGCGAGCGAGAACCCGACGCCGAGCAGCAGCACCGTCGGCAGCATGACCAGCATGTACGCCGGGTGGGTGTCGATCCGCCAGAAAAGGAGGTAGCCCGCCGTCATCGAGGCCAGGCCGGCGACGATCAACCGGGGGGTGCCGAACCGGTTGATCAGCCACCCCGCCCACGGCGCGCTGAAGGCGACCAGCAGCCCGGCCGGGAGCAGCGCCAGCGCCAGCTGCAGCGGCTTCCAGTGCAGCGTCGACTGCAGGTAGAGGGTGACGATGAACTGGAAGGCGGCGAATGAGCCGAACAGGCCGACGATCGCCACGTTGGCGCGGAGGAGGCTGCCGCTGCGCAGGACTCCCAACCGCACCAACGGGTGGGCGGCCCGGCGTTCGATCCGGACGAACGCGGCGAACAGCGCGGCGACCACCGCCAGCGAGATGAGCGTGCGCGGCCGGGTCCAGCCGTCATGCGGCGCGGACACCACGGTGTAGACGAGGAGAAGCATCGCCGCGGTCGAGGTGGCGGCACCGGTGACGTCGTACCCGCCGGTGGCGGTCGATCGGTCGCGGGGGATCAGCGCCAGGCCGGCGATCAGAGCGATCAGGGCGATCGGCGCCGGCAGCAGGAAGGTCCACCGCCAGCCGATGCCGGTCATCAGCCCGCCGAAGATCAGGCCGGAGGAGAAGCCGCTGGCGCCGAACAGCGTGTAGATCGACAGGGCCTTGTTGCGGGCCCGGCCCTCGCCGAAGGTGGTGGTGATGATCGACAGGCCGGTCGGTGCGGTGAACGCGGCGGCCAGGCCCTTGATGAACCGGGTGGCGATCAGCAGCGGCCCGGAGTCGACCAGCCCGCCGGCCAGCGAGGCGGCCGCGAACACCGCGAGGGCGATCAGCAGGACCTTGCGGCGGCCGAGCAGGTCGGCGGTCCGGCCGCCGAGCAGCAGCAGTCCGCCGTACCCGAGGACGTAGCCGCTGATGATCCACTGCAGGGTCAGGGTGGAGAGGTGCAGGTCCGCGCCGATGGACGGCAGGGCGACCCCCACCATCGAGACGTCGAGGCCGTCGAGGAAGAGCACCACGCACAGGGTGAGGAGCAGCCCCCAGAGCCGGAGCGACCAGCCGGCGTGGGCGGGAGGCGCAGGGGTTTCGCGAACGGGCGAGAGGATCGTCGGTGAAGTCACCCGGCGACATTACATGCGCCTGCATTCAATGCACAAGCATTTAATGCACTAGAATCTGATGCACAGGCATGCTATCGTGCGAAACGTGTCGCGGACGGTGCAGTCCACTCTGGTGGGCAGGTGGCGGGAGTTGCTCGCTCAGCACGCGGCCGTCTCCGGCGCGCTCGACCACCGGCTGCAGACCGATCACGGCATCGGACTCAGCGAGTTCGAGACCCTCGACCGGCTCGCCGACGCGGACTGCGAGCAATACCGGATGGTCGACCTGGCGCGCGACATGTATCTCAGCCAGAGCGCCCTCTCGCGCGCGGTCGCCCGGCTCGAGCGGCTCGGGCTGATCTCCCGGTGCATGTGCCCCGACGACCGGCGCGGGATCTTCGTGTCGCTCACCGAGGCCGGCGTCCAGCTGCACGCCGAGGCCCGCGAGACCCAGCACGACGTGCTCGCCGAGACCCTGCGCTGAGCGGCCTCGCCCCGCTCCCATTCCGCATGAACGTCACGTTCATGCGCTCTAGCCGCATCAACGTCACGTTGATGCGGAATGGGGGCGCTCACGTTGATGGGCAAGCACCTGCCATAGCCGTGCGCCGACCCCTGGCAAGGCCCGTGTCACAGGGAGGAGATTCGCGTCGCCCAGTCGCGTAGTCGGGTGACGTCGTCGGCGAAGGAGGCGATGAGTTCCTGGGCGGTCTGGCCACCCACCATGTCGTCGCCGGGTCGGGGTCTGAGCGCTCCTTCGATGTTGCGCAGCATCCAGTCGATCTTGCCGGTCTCGACGACCATCACCTCTGGGTCGATCGCCGACACATCTCCGCCGGCGTCCCGATAGGCGAAGACGAAGTCCCGTACCAGCTCTGCGTCGGCCGACGCGCCACCGCCGGCGAACGAGGTCGCAGCGACGACGAGTTCGACGTCGGGCAGGACGGGGCCGGCGTTGTCCCAGTCGGTGATGGCGACGCGTCCGTCGCGGCGGACGACCGCGTTCTTGGGGTCGAGGTCGTCGTGGCTCAGGCGTACCGGCAGACGGGCCCGGCGCAGGTGGTCCACCCGTTCGGTGAGGTGTTCGACCAGCGGGGTGAGGTCGTTCACCTGGTGCGCCCAGGGGATGTGGGCGCCGGTGACGTCCGTCGCCGCGCGGTGCCAACGATCCATTTCGACCGGCGGCAACTGCGAACTGTCCCCGCCATCCAGACGCAGTGCGTGGAGAACCCCGAGGGATCGGCCCACGTCCCTCGCGATGGCGGCACTCGATGCTGCGACGGAGCCGGGTGTGCCGTCGACCCAGCGGTGGCAGCGCATGACCTGCGGCGCATGGGGGGATTCGATCTGGACGAACCAGCCGCCATCGGCGGCGGCCACCGGTGCCGGCATCGGGATCCTGCCGGTCGCGGCGGCCGCCGCCTCGACGAGCCTCCCGGTGGTCAGGGCCCGGCGAGGCGTACCGGTGAACACCTTGACGGCGTACTGCCCGGAGCTGGTGACGACACGGAACACCTGGTTGGACCAGGCTTCCGCCACGGCAACCGGACTCTGCAGCACCGTTCCCAGGTCAAAGGATTTCGACGCCAGCAACCCAACGGTCTCGGACGGGATCACAAGGGACGAACCTACCTGTGGTCACCGGCCAGGTGTCGGGTCATCGCCCGCCCCATGCTTCGGCCTGTCGTAGGTCGCGATGATCACGCCGGCCGTCGTGGGGACGCTGCGGACGAGGGCGAACTCGGTCAAGGGTGAGGGCTGATCGAACAGACGATGCCCGCCGCCGAGCACCAGCGGATAGATCAGCATGGTGTAGCGGTCGATGAGCCCCGCGCCGTGCAGGCTGCGGACGAGTTCGGCGCTGCCGATGATCGCGAGATTCGGGCCCGGCTCGGCCTTCAGCGCGGCCACCGATCGTGTCGCGTCGCCGGGCAGCAGCACCGAGTTCTGCCACGCCTCGGTGTCGTGCAGCGTGGTCGACGAGACGTACTTGGTCACCGAGTTCAGGTGATCGGTGAACGGGTTGTCCCTCTGGTGTGGCCAGTAGCCGAGGAAGTCCTGCCAGGTACGGCGGCCGAACAGCATCGCGCCCGGCTCGGCCATGCCGCGGGCCATCTCCTTACCCATCACCTCGTCCTGGTACCGACTACCCCAGCCGCCGTGCGCGAACCCGTCGCGGGTGTCCTCATCCTCACGTCCCGGACCTTGGACGACGCCGTCCAGAGTGACGTTCATGGTGACGCTGATCGTGCGCATCGGATTCCTCTCCTCGTGGTTTCGAGCCGGTTCGGCCCCGTCACCGACTACACGAACGAGAACCACGTGAATCGACAGATCGATGGAGCCCGATTTGCGCACGATCTGACCCGTCCCGACGCGGCGCGCGATAATGCGTGAGGTCCCGACACGCTCTGAGGGGTTGGGTATGACGACGCAGCGTACGGAGGAGGCGTGGCCGGCGCGGTCGGAATGTTGGTGCTGCGGCATGATCGACGACCCGGAGCGGCAGGTCCACCTGGGCAACCATCCCGAGGTGGCCCTGTGCATCCGGTGCGCCCGGTCGGTCAGCAAATGGGCGTGGGAAGTCGAGGACCGGTCGAAGACGGGACTCGCCGTCACGGCACGGGATCAGTTCCGGGTGTTGCGCAAGGCAGTGGTTCGGCGGGGCTGGCACCAGAGCCGTCTCGTCGGCCGGCCGCTGCGTTGGCTCGGTGGTCACCTGCCATGACGGTTGCGGGACCCGGCACCTGATTCCGCGTGGTCGGCACCCCGATGGCGCCCCTCGCGGGGTCGGGGAAGGCCCGTTTTCGACACCTGGACGGGCCCGGGAAGCCGATCATGGACGCATGGCCTCGGCTGGACGGAACCCGGATGCCCGGCTCCTGCTGATCTCGGTGTGGGTGTCGGCGGCGTTCGCCGTCGGTTCGCTCCTGCTCGGCATCATCATCGGCTCACAGATGATCGTTTTCGACGGGCTCTACTCGTTCGCCAGCGTGGCGCTGTCGCTGCTGGCCGTCGTGGCGTTGCGGACGTCCCGCAAGGGCGCCGACGAGCGCTATCCGTGGGGCCGCGAGGTGTGGGAGCCGCTGACGATCGTCGTCAAGGCTGCCGCTCTCGGCGGGCTCTGCGTCTACGCCCTGATCGGTGCGGTCGGCGAGCTCACCCGCGGGGGCCGGGAGGTCTCCGCGGTGCCCGCCGTCATCTACGCCGTGATCGCCATCGGCATCGGCCTCGCCGTGTCCTTCTACCTGCGCCGCGGCGCGCGCCAGGGTTCGGACCTGGTGCGCGCCGAGGCGGCCGAGTGGATGGGGGACACGCTGCTGAGCCTGGGCGTGCTCGTCGGCTTCCTCGTTGCGCTGGTCCTCGAACTGACCGGCCAGAACCACATCGCCCGGTACGTCGACCCGGCGATGGTCGTGATCGTCTCCGCACTCTTCCTACGGGTGCCGGCCGGGTTGCTCGCCGGCGGTTTCCGCGAGGTGCTCACCATGGCTCCGGCTCCGCCGATCCGGGACCAGCTGTGGACCTGTGTCACCGAGGTCGAACGCCGGTACCGCTTCGCCGAGTCGTTCCTGCGGTCGTCGAAGGTCGGCAGCCGGCTCGACGTCCAGATCGACTACGTGGTCGCCGAGGACTCACTCGCCCAGAACGTGCGCGACTTCGACGCCGTGCGGCAGGACATCGATGACCTGCTGGAGCCCCTGGGCTATCAGAAGTGGGTCAGCGTCGTCTTCACCGGCGACCGGAAGTGGGCTGTGTGATGGGCTCCGTCACCCCGCGGTCGTCGTCCCGGTACGACATCATCCTGCACCTGAACAAGGTGGACGAGCTCTTCACCGCGGACCCGCTGAGCATCTACTCCGAAACCGGCCGGCTGATCAGCGGCATCGACGAGATCACGCAGGAGCTGCTCGCGCGGAAGAGGTTCGAAGCCGGACAGCGCGTCATCCTGATGCTGCCCCGGAGCGAACTTCAACCCGGTACAGCGGAGATGATCCACCGCGCGGTGATCCGGTACTGCCGGCTGCACATCGCCGAAGGCGGCCGGAACCTGCGCCTCATCTGGCGGCAGGGCATGCAGTCCCTGCGCACCGGGTCGCTGCTCTTTCTCGTGGGCCTCGGCCTGTCCTACTACTTCACCCGGCCCTTCATCCCCGAGATCGCCAACCAGCTCCTCGGCAACGGTGTCTTCCTGGTCATCCTCTGGATCGGCCTGTGGTATCCGCTCGACCTGCTCTTCTTCGCCCGCCAGCCCGTACGGCGCGAGGTGCGGATGCTCACCATCCTGCAGGGGCTGCCGTTCGTCATCGTCGCCGAGGAGGACCCGCCGAAGCCGTCCCAGGTTGCCCCCGACGCCGACGGGATGAATCCCCGTGGCGATCCGGGCGCCTGACCACCGAGGTTGGCTTGTCAGCGTTTCGGAATCCGATCATTTCAGGCATCGCCAACCGGATGCACCGGTGGTAGCTTGCCCGCCGAGCGCTCATCCGGACGTGGATGCGGGGTCGGTATGCAGGTCGTCGGGCACATCGCCAGGGAGCATCGGGCAGGACCGCGTCACCGGCGGATGATCGCGGCCGCTGCCGCGGCCGGAATGGTGGCCGGCCTGGGCATCGGCCAAGGCGCGGCGGGCGCTGAACCGCAACCCGCGGCGACGGCCGCCCCCAAGTTGGTCCCGCAGCCCGTCTCGGTGCGAACGACGCCGGGCACCGCGTTCACGCTCACCCCGGCCACCCGGATCCTGGTGTCGTCGCGAGCGCGCCAGGCCGGGCCGGCCGGCAGCTACCTCGCCCACGTGTTGCGGTCGTCGACCCACTACCCGCTGCGTGTGGCGACCGCGTCGTCCGGCGCCGGCGGCGACGTCTCCCTCGGGATCGCCAGGTCCGCCCCGGCCGGCCGCGAGGCGTATCGGCTCGACGTGACCAGCGCCGGGGTGCGGCTGGTCGCGCGCACCCCCGAGGGCCTCTTCGACGGCGTGCAGACGCTGCGCCAAATGATCCCGGTGCGGAGCGTGGCACACGAGTGGTCGATTCCCGGCGTACACATCACCGACCACGCCCGCTTCGCCTGGCGCGGCGCCATGCTCGACGTGGCACGGCACTTCTTCACCGTGCAACAGGTCGAGCGCTACATCGACCTCATGGCGATGTACAAGATCAACATGTTCCACCTGCACCTCAGCGACGACCAGGGCTGGCGGATCCAGATCAAGGGCTGGCCGCGGCTGACCAGCTACGGCGGCAGTACCGAGGTCGGCGGCGGCAAGGGCGGCTTCTACACCCAGCAGCAGTACACCGACATCGTCCGCTACGCCGCCCGCCGGTTCATCACCGTCGTCCCGGAGATCGACGGACCGAGCCACAGCAACGCCGCCCTCGCGTCGTACGCCCCACTGAACTGCGACGGCAAGGCGCCGCCGCTCTACACCGGCACCGACGTCGGCTTCAGCAGCTTCTGCGTGCACAAGGCCATCACCTACAAGTTCCTCGACGACGTCATCGGCCAGCTCGCGAAGCTCACGCCCGGGCCCTACCTGCACATCGGCGGCGACGAGGCGCACAGCACCTCGGCCGCCGACTACGTCTACTACGTCGGCCGTCTGCAGCAGATCGTGCGCGCGCACGGCAAGTCGATGCTCGGCTGGCACCAGATCGGGTCGGCGACCCTGGCGCCCGGGTCGGTGGCGCAGTACTGGGGCACCGAAGGCTCCCAGCCGGACATCGATCTGGCGCATCAGGTCGTCAGGCAGGGCGCACAACTGGTCATGTCCCCGGCGGACAAGGACTACCTCGACATGAAGTACGACCCGAGCACCAAGCTCGGGCTGAACTGGGCCGGCTACAACAGCGTGTCGGACGCCTACGACTGGAACCCGGCCACCGTCGTCCCGGGGATCGAGGAGAGTGACGTCCGCGGCGTCGAGGCGCCGCTGTGGAGCGAGACCCTGCTCGATCTGCACGACATCGAGTTCATGGCCTTCCCGCGGCTGCCCGGGATCGCCGAGATCGGCTGGTCGCCGCAGAGCACCCACTCGTGGGCCGACTACCGGGTCCGGCTCGCCGCGCAGGGACCGCGCTGGACGGCGATGGGCGTCACCTTCTTCCACTCGCCCGAGGTGCCCTGGCCGTAGACCTCGCCGGAATGCTCAGGGACGCCACAGGGCGGCGTGGTCCTGGCCGTCGGCCGTCCTCGCGTGGCCGCCGACCTGGCCGCGGTCGTTGATCCCGAAGGCGATGCTGAGATCTCCGCGGGTGAGGGTGCCGACGTCGCGCATCCCACCAGTACGGGTCCAGCGGAAGGCGTGGTAGCGACCGTCGGCGGTCGTCGAGTAGCCGCTCACCTCCCCGACCGCGCTGACGGCGGTCGCGCTGCTGAAGTCGCCGCCGAGGGTGCCGAGGTCGCGGATCCCGCCGGCCGGGCTCCACCGGAAGGCATGGCTCTGTCCGGTCGCGGTGGTGGAGTTGCCGGCGACCCGGCCGAGCGCGTCGATGCCGACGGCGGAGCTCCCGACGCCGCCGAGGGTGCCGAGGTCGTGCATCCCGCCGGTCGGAGTCCATCGGAACGCGTGGGTCTGGCCCGCTCCGGTGTCTGCGCTCCCGGTCACCTGGCCTCGGTCGTTGATCCCGCTGTCCTGACTGGTCAGGCCGCCGAGTGTCCCCAGGTCGTGCATCCCGCCGGCCGGAGTCCATCGGAACGCATGGGACCGCCCCGCAGCGGTGGTGGAGTAGCCGCTCACCTGACCGAGGATGTTGATCCCGCCCGCGATGCTGTAGTCGCCGCCGAGGGTGCCGAGGTCGCGCATCCCACCCGTCCGCGTCCACCGGAACGCGTGGTGGCTCCCGGCCGCGGTGGCCGAATAGCCGGCCACCTGGCCGTGGTCGTTGATGGCCACGGCCTCGCTGAGGTCGCCGCCGAGGGTGCCGAGGTCGCGCATCCCACCGGCCGGAGTCCATCGGAATCCGTGCGTGGTGCCGGTCGCCGTAGTCGACGTTCCGACCACCTGGCCGAGGTCGTCGATCGCGGTCGCCGAGCTGCCGGCGCCGCCGAGGCTGCCGAGATCACGCATCCCGCCGGCCGGCGTCCACCGGAAGGCCCGGTAGTCGCCCGTCACGTTGGCGGAGTAGCCGACGACCTGGCCGAGGTCGTTGATGGCGTCGCCCTCGCTGTAGTCGCCACCGAGTGTTCCGAGGTCGATCGGCGCGGCGTGACCAGTCGGGCCACCGATGACCGCCGCGGCCGCGACCAGCGCAGCGACGCCCGCGATGGCCAGCCACCAGGGCGTGTAGCGCATGTCGCCTCCCCCGCGGAGAACGCACTCACCAAGGAGTATCCGCCCGACGTGGGCCCTTTGCTCATCGTGATCCGAGCATTACGCTGTGCAAAATCCGAAAGAGCGAAGACCACTCCTGTTCCTGCCAGGGCGCAAGGTCCTGCGTCAGTCATGTCACAAGGACCTGCCCGGGTCGGTCGTTGGACCGGTGCCTCGACCGGTCCCGGGGCGGAGGATTGGTGGCGAGGACGAGTCGAGGGGGATGGTGACCGTGACGGCCGCACCGACACCGGTGACCCGAGTGATCGCGGACGGTGCAGATACCTATGTCATCGTCGAAGTCGACGGTGAAGCGCTCGGTGACGTCGCCGTGTCCACCGTCGGACGCGTGGTCCGGCTCCGGTTCAACGTGCCGCGCAGGCACCTGCCTGCGGCCACCCGCCGGGAACTCGTCGATGCGGTATTCGCGCTGCCCGAGCTGGCGCGGGAGGGTCCGGTCCAGGTTGCCGTACCGCTCGGGGATCCGGATTTGCTGACCGTCCTGCGGGGTCGCCTCGGCGACGTCCATGCGCGAGCCGCCGGCGCCACCTGCCTGATCGACGGTCGGATCCCGTAGTCCGATGATCCCGAGGTCCCCTGTACGTCGCACGAGGCCGCTGCACGGCGGCATCGTCCGGCCTACGATTCAGGGAGTACAGCGGGGGGCAGTGGCGGCCATGGCCATCAGCATCAGCAGCATCTTCCTCGTCACCAGTGCGCTGGCGGCGAGCACGAGGACGACGCTGCGGCCGCGCCCGTCGGCCCCCAGGCTGGCCCGGAACCTGGTCCGCGACCTGTGCAGCCGATCCCAATTGCCCGGGTATCTGGTGGACAATGCGGTCCTGGTCACGAGCGAGCTCGTCACCAGGACCGTCCTGCACGCCCGGAAGGGCGTCGACGTCTTCGTCGAGCTGAACGACGACAGCGTGACCGTGCGCATCCACGACGAGACCGTGATGCCGCCGCTCCTGGGCGGCGACTGGGTCAGCGGACCGAGCAAGGCGATCATCCAGCGGCTGTCCAGTTCGTGGGGCTACCACTGCGGCGACACCGGCCGGGACATCTGGGCCTCCGTCGGCCTCGACGCGGATCGCCAACAGTCGACCGACGGGGATCGCCTAGCCTCCCCGGCGGAGGGGGATCGCCGGCCCCCGGCCGAGGAGGGTCGTCAGCCCTGACCCTGGTCGCCCGCACCGTGGAAGACCAGCACCGGACAGGTCGCGTGCTCGGCACAGTTGGCGCTCACCGAGCCGATCAGCAGCCCGACGAAGCCGCCATGGCCGCGGCTCCCGACCACGAGCAACTCCGCACCCTTGCTGCGCTCGAGCAGCACCTGCGTCGGGTTGCCCTCTTCGACGATCAGCCGCATGCCCTCCGGATGTGTCTCGCCCAGCACGGAATCGACAGTGACGCCGAGCGTGTTCTCCGCGTCCCCGACCGGACTCCAGTCCAACGGCGGGTAGGACCAGCCCATCCTCGACGGCAGCTGCCACGCCAGCACCGCGTCGATCGGCGCGCCGGTCACGGCCGAGATGCGCGCCGCCCACCGCAGAGCCGCCTTCGACGGCTCGGATCCGTCCACCCCCACCACAATGCGACCCGCCGCGGATGCTGAATCGTCGGCCATCGGTGATCTCCCCTCGGTGTCGGTCCTCAGTTCACCCGTCCGGCGTCCCGCGGCGCAGTCGAACAGTCCGTGCACAGCGGTACGTCGCCGGACCGGATCAGACCCAGCTGGACGGTCTGTCGGGGCATCAGTGCCTCGGTGAACCACGCGGCAGCGGTGCGGGCCCGGTTGCCGGGCAACGACAGCAGGTGGTAGCCGCGGGTGACCGCCTTGGCGGTCAGGCCGGACAGCGGTACCCGCAGCGGATTGGCGGCCGCCTGCGATCCGCCGAGGTCGACGAGGAAGCCGAGATCGTGGTGGCGGTAGGCACGGCGCCGGCCGACACCGTGGCCCGCGGCGATGTTCCCGGCGGCCCGGATGCCCTGTCGCTGGGCGTGCTGCGCGGTCATCGGCGTGATCTCCCCGGACCGCGTCAGGTCCGGTACGGCGGCCACGTCACCGCAGGCGAAGACCTCCGGCCGGCCGGGGACGGTCAGGAACTCGTCGACCACCAGGCGACCCTCCCGCGTCTGCAGGTCGAGGTTCGCCACGATCGGCTCGGGCCGCACGCCGACGCACCAGATCAGCGTCCGGGTCGGCACGGAGGTGTCGTCGCTCAGCCGCACGCCGTCCGCCGACGCCTCACCGACCGACGTACCCGTCCGGATCTCGACACCTCTCTCCTGCAGCACGGCGTGCGCCGTCGCCGCGAGGTGCTTGCTGAGACCGGGAAGCACCCGCGGCGCCGTGTCGACGAGCAGCCATCGGGCCCGCCGGGACGCCAACCGGGGGTGCCCGCGGGCCACGGTCTCGGTCAGCAGCACGCCCTGGGCCGCGACTTCGGTACCGGTGTATCCCGCTCCGACGACCACGAACGTCATGCGGGCATCCCGTTCGGCCGGGTCGTCCGTGGCGTCGGCCAGCTCGAACTGCCGGATGACGTGGTCGCGCAGGTAGAGCGCCTCGGCGATGTCGCGGAAGCCGTGCGCATACTCGGCGACGCCCGGGATCGGAAGGAGCTTGTTGACGCTTCCGGTCGTGAGCAGCAGCGTGTCGTAGCCGAGCTCACTCCGCCGGCCCTCGGGGTCGACGTAGGACAGCCGCCGCTCGGTCAGGTCCAGCGCATCGACCGACCCGAGCACCAGCCGCACCCGGGGCAGCGTGGCAGGGATGGAGACGGTCACCAGCCGCGGGTCGAGCAGACCGCCGGCCACCTCCGGGAGCAACGGCAGGTAGAGGAAGTAGTCGGTCGGGTTCACCAGCACGATCTCGGCGTCCGGCAGGTGATCGCACAACGACCGTGCGGCGTGGTAACCCGCGAAGCCGGCACCGATGACGACGATCCTGGGTGGGGGCATGGGCTCCAACTCCTGGGTAGCGATTCGGTGGTCTGTCTAGGATCTGACGGTGCCTGAGAATCGTGCGGTGATGCTCGCCGCGGCCGCCGCAGCGTTGCGGTCGAGGTGGGGCGAGCGGCTGGAGCTCGGCGCGGCCTCCGACCTCGCAAGCAGCGATCGATCGACGGTCATGCGCATCCCCGTGGTGGGGGTCGACGCTCCGGCAGCGACCGTCATCCTCAAGGCCTACCACGGTGAGGCGTCGCAGTCGTCCACCGTCGGGCCGGGCCAGGCCTGGGAGAACGACGCGACCGCCGTCGCCATGGTCGGCGACCTACCGGCTCCGCCGATCGGACCGGTACTGCTCGCCGCCGACCGGGAGCATCGGCTCCTCGTCCTGACCGATCTCGGCGTCCATCCGGCGCTGTCGGACCGGCTGCTCGGAGACGACGCGGTGGTGGCCGAGCAGGCACTCGTGGACTGGGCGGGTGCGCTCGGCCGGTTCGGCGCGATGACCCGGAATCCCCGGGCCCGGGTGGCCCGGTTGCAGCGGGACCTCGGGCTGGGCTCGTCGATGAACGCGATGGACGGCTACCTGCGCGGCGGCGTCGATACGGTGGCGGCGCTCGCCCAGCGCCGGTTCGGCATCACGCCGCGTCCGGGCCTCGACCGGGATCTGGCCGCGGTGAAGCGACTGCTCGAGCCGTCGACGTTCGACGTCTTCACCCCGGGTGACGCCTGTCCGGACAACAACCTGATGACCCCGGCCGGCGTGCGCTTCCTCGACTTCGAATTCGCCGGCTGCTATTCGCTTTTCCTCGACGCGGCATACACGATGGCGCCATTCCCGACCTGCTGGTGCGTGCTGGACAGCCCGGCGGACGTCACGGCCCGGGTCGTCGCGGCCTACCGCGACGAGATCATGGCCGCGTTTCCCGAGGTCGGGGACGACCGGGTGTGGGGAGACGGTCTGGCCCGGGCCTGCGGGCTGTGGACCGCGACACAGATCCGGGCGCTCCTTCGGACCCGTCCCGGCGATCTGACCGCGGGCACGTTCGAGCACCACGGCGCCACGTTTCCCGGGTACGCCGTGCGGTGCCGGTTCCGGCTCGACCGCTACCTCGCCGTGGCGGGGACCGGCCTTCCGTCGTTCACCGCGCTGCTGGGCGACATCCGGGACCGGCTCATCTCGGAGTCGAGCGACGAGGAACTCACGATGCCGGTGTATCCGGCGTTCGGCCCGGCCGGCGGATAGGCCCGGGCGACGTCCGGGTCGGTACGCTGCCCGACAGCCACGACGAGAGAGGGCGACGTGACGATCGATCTCCCGGACTCCGTGTTTCTGATCGGCTCCGACAACGACCTGGTTGCGGCCCGTCGCGACGGCGACCGGTTCACGACCGGGCAGGCCGAGGTGGCGCTCGCCGCCACCGCCGACGGGACGACGGTCGACGTCTCGTGTCCGGACGGCGACCTGTCCCGCGTCGTCCTGCGCTGGCGCCGTCCGTTGCCCGCCGGGTCGCTGGTGCTCGGCGACGCGTGGGAACGCGGGTACGGCGACCTCCAGTGGCGGTCGACGCAGCCCGAGCGGGTGCTGCCGTGGTCGTGGCTGGGTCATGACCCGGTCTCCGGCCGGACCGAGGGGATCGGCGTGCGGGTCCGGCCATCGGCGTTCTGCGCCTTTTTGGTCGACGAGGACGGGCGTGTCGTTGTGGCTCGACCTGCGTAACGGGGGAGGGCCGGTCCGGCTCGGCGACCGCCGGCTCACCGCGGCGACGATCGTCGCGGTAACCGGCGCGGACGGGCGAGACGCCGTTCGCGGTGCAGCGTCGGCTGTGCGCTGCGATGTGCACCGATCCGCTTCCGGCGGCCGGCCCGGTCGTCGGCTGCAACAACTGGTACTACGCCTATGGCCGCGACTTCACCCCGAGCACCTCCTCCGCGACGCGGAGGTGATCGTCTCGCTGGCCGACGGGCACCCGGTCCGCCCGTTCGCGGTGGTCGACGCGGGTTGGAGCGCCGGGCGGCGTCTGCCCCGGTGGCCCGTGGGAGCGCGGGCTCGCCGGAGTCTTCGACGACATGCCCGGCCTCGCGACGTCGATCGCGGCCCGCGGCGCGCGACCCGGCATCTGGATGCGACCCGCGGCGCTGTCCTTCGTCGACGACGAGCGCCGGCTTCGCCCCGGACCTCGCACCGCTCGGAGCTCCCCCTCGACCTGACCATCCCGGACAACCTGGCCGGCATCGGCGCCGACGTGGAGCGGATCCGCGGCTGGGGATTCGAACTGATCAAGCACGACTTCTCGACGTTCGACGCCTTCGGTCGGTTCGGCGAGCGCATGGAGCTCGACCTGACCGGGGCGGGCTGGAACTGGGCGGACCGATCGCTCACCAACGCCGAGGTTCTCCTCGCCTTCTACCGCACCATCCGGGCCGCGGCCGGTGACGTCGCAATCATCGGCTGCAACACGGTCGGACACCTGGCCGCCGGGCTGGTCGAGGTGCAGCGGATCGGTGACGACACGTCCGGCCGGCAGTGGGAGCGCACCCGGCGCATGGGGGTCAACTCGCTCGCCTTCCGGCTGGCCCAGCACGGCACGTTCTTCACCGCCGACGCCGACTGCGTGCCCTGCACCCCGGTGACCCCGTGGGAGAAGAACCGGCAGTTCCTCGACCTCGTGGCCCGGTCCGGGACCGCGCTGTTCGTCTCCGTCGACCCGCAGTCCCGTACCGCGGCGATCGACGCGGACCTGCGCGCCGCGCTGAAGGTCGCGCTGGACGGCGGCGAGCCGGGCAGCGTGGAGCCACTGGACTGGCTCACCACCACCTCGCCCCGACGGTGGCGGATCGGCGGGTCCGAGCGGACCTTCGACTGGCTCGAGCCCGCAGGTGCGGTGCCGCTCGGCGGCTGAGCATGCGCGGCCCGGTCGCTACGTCGGCCTCAGGGCAGCAGGTAGATCGTCTCGTTGGTGCTGTTCTGGGTGTTGGAGTTGCTGACCACCACCTGTCCGCGGGCGTTCTGGTACGGCCCGCTGCCACCGGTGACCGGCACGATGAACGGATGGGAGTTCGTGTCCATCGGTATCTTGCCGGCGCCGGTGATCTGCCCGCTCGGGAAGACGAAGGTGATCTCGCACAGGGAGTCTTTCCGGAACATCTGGCAGTGGATCAGGGCGTGGGCCACGAGGTGACCGGTGATCCGGGAATTCACGTTCTGAACCATCAACTGCTGGTCGCCGGGTAGCCGGTTCTGGTTCGGATTCTGGCGGGGGACGGGGACGGAGGTCTTCCATGCCTGGACGCCGACGAGCCGGAGCACCCGCGCGCCCGATGCACTCGTCGTCGCGCCGTCACTGTTCGGGGCGGGAGAGCTGGCGGCGGCGACGCCGACCGAGACTCCGGCGACCACGACGAGCGCGGCTCCGGCGATGGCGATTCTGGTGAGCATGACGCGCCTCCGTGTCAGTTGGGTGAAGCCGCAGTGGCGCACTGTTCACTCACAGTCCGTCAGCGCCTACATTTTGTGACTGTCCTGCCGGTCGGTGGGCGTGTCAATCACTTCACCGATTCACGTATTTTCTGCCGCCTCGGCGCTACGAGGTGGGCTTCGTGCCGTTCGATCACCGATCCCGTAGCGTCTCGGTCCGCGGGACGACGGCGCGACGTCCGGAGGCCATGGTGGATCGTGCGGGGCTGCACCGGAGCATCGAGGAGACGCTGCGCGCCGACCCCCGGGTGCTGGCCGCCTGGCTTTCCGGCAGCTTCGGACGCGGCGACGAGGACGACTACAGCGATCTCGACTACTGGATCGTCGTGGCCGACGCTGACCTCGACGGCGTCGTCGCCGACTGGCCGGCCGCCGGCCGGAAGATCACCGACCTGGTGCTGGAAAAGCGGCTCGACTTCGGCCGCACTGTCGTCTTCAACCACGTCGACAGCCGATGGAACCGGTTCGACCTCGTGATCGGGGTGCCGGACCAGGTCCCGACCCGGACCGCCGACACCCTCCGGCCCCTCTTCGACCGGGCCGACCTCGCGTCGCGGCTACGTCCGAGCGGTGAGCCGGTGCCGCCCTCGCCGGCCGCGGTGGAACGACTCGTCACCGAGTTCCTCCGGGTCCTCGGCCTGGCGCCCGTGGTCGTCGGTCGCGAGGACTACGTCACCGCCGTCAGTGGCGTCGACCTGCTCCGTTCGCTGCTCATCGACCTGATGTCCGAAGACACGTCCGTCGTCGAGCGCGGCGGTGCGCTGCGCCTGTCGCGTCTGCTGCGCCCCGACCACTACGCGACTCTCCGCGCCCTGCCGCCATTGGTGGCGACCCGCGAGGCGGTTCTGGCCGGGCACGTCGCGTGCGCCGAAGCGTTCCTCCCGCTCGCGCGGGACATGGTCGGACGCACCGGATGCCGGTGGCCTGATGACCTCGAGCGGGCGGCCCGCGACCATCTCAGCCGCCGGTTGGGCATCACGCTTACGGAACGGTGACGCCGGTCAGCGTTGCCGCTTCCAGCGCGGCCGTCGGAACCGCCGGCCCATCTGGTAGACGGGCGGCGCGTCGGGTTCGGGAAGGGACTGCACCGCGTCGTCATCGAGGTCGCACTGCACGAAGCGGGTGGTGATGTCCCCGATCTGATCGCGGTCCACGAACCGCCGGCCGGCCTTCGTCGTGACCACCATGCCGTCGAAAAGATCCTCCGCGGGGATTTCCAGCACCTGATCGAGCCGGCCGAACTCCCGGCCGGACGACGTCAGCATCGGGACTCCCTTCGGGACACCCCGGTAGGAGATCGGCTCGGCGTTCTCATACATGCGGCCTCCCCGGGCCTCCCACCCCACGCCGGATCGGCGACCTGCCCCCAGTGAACCTCGCCGTTCTGGCTTCGGCAACGACGCCACCGGCCGGGACCGCCCGCACCGGGACCGCCGGGACCGCCGTGACCGCCGCTAGGGTGCCTGCGTGGGCATCGACGTCATCGTTCTGAACGGCGCTTCGAGCTCCGGCAAGTCGTCGATCGCGCGAGCGCTGCAGGCGCTCCTCCCGCTGCCGTTCCTGTCGTTCGGCGTCGACACGTTCGTCGACGCGCTGCCGCCGACGTCGCCGACCGAGCAGCAGGGGATCAGCATCGCCGAGGACGGCGTCGTGACGGTCGACGAGGGGTTCCGCCGGCTCGAGGACGGCTGGTATCAGGGCCTCGCCGCGATCGCGCGCGCCGGGGTCGGGGTGATCGTCGACGAGGTGTTCCTGGGCGGCGGGACCGGGCAGAAGCGGTTGGGGGCCGTGCTCGACGGCCTGGCCGTGGCCTGGATCGGGGTGCGCTGCGACCTGGACGTCGCGATCGCTCGGGAGGCCGTCCGTCCGGATCGCCCGCGGGGCATGGCGGAGTCGCAGGCGTCCGTCGTCCACGACGGCATGCACTACGACCTGGAGGTCGACACGACGGCGACGAGTGCACAGGAGTGCGCCCGCAGGATCGTCGACGTCCTCGCGGAGCGGTGACCAGGCGGCGTCCGGCAGCCGTGCGCGTGTGGGCCGGAACGCCTACCGCGGGCGCCAGATCCGCAGCCGGGTGTCGGGCAGGGCGACGGTGAAGCGACCCGCCGGCGAGGCGTCCTGAAGGAGCGCGCGCAGGTCGTTCTCGAAGGCGTTGAGCCGCTCGCCGAAAAGATGCGGCGCCGAGGAGGACATCGACAGCGTCCCCGCGATGACGTCGTCGGTGGTGCGGTCGAGGATGCGGCCGTCGCGGACCCGCACGATATCGGGACCGTCGTAGCCGGCGGCGCTCCAGACCGCCTCCTCGTTGCCGGGTGAGACGAACCCGGTGCTCTGGCCGGCCCGCCGTTCGGCGCCGAGATAGCGACGGACGAGGTCGCGGACGGCTTCGTGCGGGGGTGCTGGATACCTGTCGGTCGGCTGTTCCGGCGACTCGTCCACGGCGTCGATATGGACGACGGCTCCGCCCGCGGTGAGCATCGTCCGTACCGTCTCCGCCACGGTGTCGCGCTTCATCCAGTGGAAGGAGTTCGCGAAAGTGACGTTGTCGAAGAGCCCGAGGTCGCCGGGCGGATCCTCGGCCCGGGACTGCACGAATGTCGCGTTGGCGATGCGCCGTTCCGCGGCCAGCCGGCCGGCTTCGCGCAGCATCCCCGGGTCGGGGTCGAGCCCCACGACCTCGCGGTAGCGGCCGGCCAGGCGCAGCGCGATCGATCCGGGCCCGCATCCCATGTCCAACAGGCGGCCCGTCCCGTCCGCGCCCAGATCGTCGCGGAAGGCGTCCGCGAGGCCCTCGGCGTAGGGGAGCCGCCCCTGCTCGTAGTGGCGGGCCGTCCCGTCGAACAGGCTCACGTCCCACTCCCAGGCGGTCACTGCGCTGTGCCGGCGTCGATCCCGGCCGGGACGACGAGCGTGTGCTCTCCGCCGAGCCGTTCCGGGATGCTCGCCTCGGCGACCGGCTGGCCGTCGATGAGGACCTCCGTCGTCCCCGTGTCGCGGCCGACGTCGATGTCCCAGATCCCGTCCCGGTAGCGCAGTCCGGCGAGCACGATCCGGTCGAGGTCGGGAGGCAGGCTCGGCGACACGGTGAGCCGGTCCGGCTCCATCCGCAGGCCGAACAGTGTGTTCAGGACCATCCGCAGGTAGCCGGTGGCGCTCCAGGTCTGCCGTCGGCACGACGGCCACTCGACGATGCCGTCGGCACCGCGCTCCTGGAGCCCGCCGTAGGAGAGGCCGGTGGTCGGGTGGTAGATCTCGGCGAACTGCGCGTCCCGGCAGGCGTGCGCGGCCAGGGTCCGCAGCTCGCGATGGGCTGCGCCGACCCGGTCCTGGCCGGCACACGCGTCGGCCCACAGAGCCTGGATGTGCGGCCACACGGTGCCGCTGTGCCGGCCGTACGCCGACCCCGACGGATCGCCGTAGCGCGGGAAGGTCGGCCAGACGCAGGGCACGCCCGCCGGAGTGGTCGGCTGCCCCTCGAGCACCGCCTGCGGATCGTCGGCGATCCCGAAGAGCACGCTCAGCGCATTGCCGAGGCCCTCCTGGTGATCGCAGTCGCCGAGGCGGTCGACCAGGTAGCGGTAGTGCTTCGAGCGGGCGTCCCAGAAGTGCCCGTTGATTGCGTCGCGCAGCCGCTGCGCGCGAGCGGCCCACCCGGGATCCGGGTCCTGGTCGAGGGTCGCCGCCATCGTGTCGGCCAGCACGTAGGCCTGGTAGTAGAGGCAGTTGGTCGACAGTGCGTGCATCGGGATGCCGTAGCCGCCCCCGGTTTTCCACTCCGGATGCGCGGCCGGCCAGGCGAGGATCCCGCTGGGCGCGCCCGGGCCGGCGTAGTGGTCGGGGTATGCGGCGACGCCGTCGCCGTAGCAGGCCGGGCCGCGGAAGAGCCCGATCTGCTCGTCGAACTCCTCCGCCTCGCGCCGGGCCAGGGTGTGGCGCACCGCCTCCAGCGCGATCGCCAGGAAGCGTGTGTCGCCGGTGCAGAGGTAGTGCGACCAGGCACCGACCGCCCAGATGATCGCGTCCCAGTACTGCCCGCCGATGACGATCCGGTCGCCGTCGCGGTCCAGGACCGACAGCAGGGTCTCGCGCATGGTGTCCGGGAGGAGCAGCGAGGCGCCGTTCCACGCGTGAAAGGCGGCGTCGCGGGTCCAGGGCGTGTCGTAGTCCAGCCCGGCCAGCAGCACCGGGCGTGGCTCAGTCAGCAGTCCGGCCTGATGGGGTGCGACGTTTCCCCGGATATCGCCGACGGCCATGCGGAAGGCCAGGTCGAGGTCGGCGTCGCCGGTGCGCAGGAACACGACTGTCGATCGTCCTGGCAGCCGCCCCGGTTGTCCACCCGGGCCTCCTCATGGGTTCCCCGAATCGGCCCGCAGCCCGCCGGGCGGCGGGGGATGCTCGGGTCAGCGCCGGCGAAGGGCCCGGCGACGGGGAGGGGTACACGACATGCGGATGATGCTGCGGGTGCGGATGGAGACGCAGGCGGCCAACGCCGGGATCGCGGACGGCAGCCTGCCGCGGGGGCTGGAGAAGTTGATGGAGGTCCTCCATCCCGAGGCGGCGTATTTCGGGCCGCTCGACGGCGACCGCGCGGCCTACTTCGTCTTCGACATGACCGAGTCGTGGCAGCTGCCCACGGTCGTCGAGCCGCTCTTCTCACAGCTCCGGGCGAAGATCGACGTGTCGCCGATCATGAATGCCGACGACCTGAAGAAGGGCCTCTCCCAGTTGGCCGGGTAGGTCAGCCGGATGTCGTCGTCCGGACGGCATTGTTCGGGAGTACGGCGTGCACGCCCCAGACGTCGTTGGCCACCTGGGTCACCCGCAGGTCCACTACGACGCTGGCGAGAGCCAGCGCCTGCGGCCGATCCAGTCCGGTGCCGGACTGCAGCCAGATCACCATGGCGTCGAGTGCGCTCGCCATCGCCTCGTTGAGGTTTTCGTCGAAGCCGAACGTGATCCGGCTGGTGGGCGTCGTCGCGTGGATGACCGGGAGCGGTGCGTCGGTCACCAGGTCGACCTGCAGTTCGGTGGTCATCGGGCATTCGATCGCCGTACCGGAGACCTCACCGTCGCCCTGTGCGGCGTGGCCGTCGCCGACCGACAGCAGCGCCTCCGGCACCTCGACCGGCAGGAACAGTGTGCTGCCGGCGACGAGGTCCTTGCAGTCGATGTTGCCGCCGCACGGGCGCGGCGGGATCGTGGAGTGCTCGCCCGGCTCGGCCGGTGCCAGCCCGACGACGCCGAGGAACGGGTTCAGGTCGACGACGTGGCCCAGGTGACTCGTCCCGAGGCCGGCGTCCGGGTCGAGATCCCACCGGATCATGGCGGCATCGGCGGGGGCGAGGCCCAGCCGGCGGTTGAGCCAGTTGTCCTTGCGGCCGGCGACGGTCCATCCCCAGTCGCCCGGGCGGATGGCGGCGAGGTGCACCGCCAGATGCATCCCCGGCCGGGCGCCGCGGACCGATATCGGTCCGCACAGGCAGTGCCCGCGGGCGTCCGGCAGCAGCCGGTCGCCCAGCGGCCCGGAGGCATCGGGACGCTGCAGGTTGCCGTGCGCGTCGAGGGTGCGGACGACGACGGTGTCGCCCGGGTCGATCGCGAGGACCGGCTTGCGGTCACGGGAGAAGACGTCCTGCGCCGTCTCCAGCGTCGGCTCGATCAGGTGCTGCGCCACGGTGGTGCCCTTCCGGCGAGACGGTCGGCTCAGACAACCACCAACTGTGGCAGCACGCCACGGATCGCGTCGAGGGCGTCCGCCGGCGCGGACCGGTCGGTGATCAGCGTGTCGATCTGGTCGAGCGGGAAGACGGTCGCGAACGCCACCTTGCCGATCTTCGTGCCGTCGGCGACGACCACCGTCCGCCGCGCCTGGCGGGCCAGCGCGGTCGTGGTGCGGGAGCCGAGCGAGTCGTAGACCGTGCAGCCGGCCCGCAGGTCGATCCCGTCGACGCCCAGCACCGCCAGGTCGATGTGGTAGCCGGTGAGCTGGTCCTCGGCGGTCGGCCCGATCGTCTCGTAGGAGCTGTTGCGCGCCTCCCCGCCGACGATGAAGACCCGGATGCTGCGGGCCGCCAGCAGGTCGACCGCGATGTTGAGCGCGTTGGTGACGACGGTGAGTTCGGTGTCGACCAGGGTGCGGGCGAACTCGGTCGTCGTCGTACCTCCGGTCATGCCGACGACCCGGGCGTCCCCGAGCAGGTCGCGGGCCGTGCGCGCGATCCGCCGCTTCTCCGCGAGCATCTGCCCGACCTTGAACCGCAGCGGCAGGTCGTTGAACGCCGAGTGGGTCTGCGCACCGCCCCGGGTGCGCACGAGCAGCCGCTGGGTCTCCAGGGAGCTCAGGTCCCGCCGGATCGTCGAGCAGGACACGCCGAAGCTGTCGGCGAGCTGCTCGACATCCAGGCTGCCGTCGACCAGCAGCCGGTCGAGCATCTGACTCATCCGTTCCGTACGGCGCACGCACCGACTGTAGCCGTCGTGGATCGAACTGCGCGTGACGCGCATCTTTTCGGGGATTCCTGCGTGCCCTGGTAAACGCCTTGTTACCTGGGCTTATGGCGCCCACGGCGCGCATTGACCGACCGGCACGAGCTACCTATAGTCCGCGCGGTGAGCCACTATGCGCAGGAAGTACGCAGCCAACCCGCACTCTGGCGTCACTTTGCCGAGCAGGTGGCGCGCACCCGCACCCAGCTGCCGCAGCCCGGCCGGCGCCTCGCGATCGCCGGCTGCGGCACCTCCTACTACATCGCGGCCGCCTACGCCGCCCGGCGCGAGGCGGCCGGCGCCGGCGAGTCCGACGGGTTCGCCGCCTCGCAGGCACCGCGCGGCCGCCGGTACGACGCCGTGCTGGCGCTGTCCCGGTCCGGCACCACCTCGGAGGTCCTGCGCTGGCTGCAGACCCAGCCCGCCGGCGTCGAACGGTTTGCGATCGTCGGTACGCCGGGCACGCCGGTGGCCGCCGAGGTCGACGACCCGGTGCTGCTCGACGCCGCCGACGAACAGTCGATCGTGCAGACCAGGTTCGCCACCTCGACGCTGGCGCTGCTGCGCGCCGGCCTCGGCGAGGACATCACCCCGCTCGCCGACCAGGCCGACGGCGTGCTCGCCGCCTCACACCCCTACGACGCCGGCCGGTTCGACCACTTCGTCTTCCTCGGCGAGGGGTTCGCGGCCTGGCTGGCGCAGGAAGCCGCGCTGAAGATGCGGGAGACGACCGGGGCGTGGACCGAGGCCTACCCGGCCCCCGAATACCGCCACGGGCCGGTGAGTGCCGCCAGCGAGCGCACCGTGGTGTGGGCGCTCGGTCCGGTGGGGGCCGACGTTCTCGACCATGCGCGGGCCGCCGGCGCGACGGTGCACGGAACCGGGCTCGACCCGATGGTCGAGTTGGTGCGGGTGCACCTGCAGGCCGAGGCCGAGGCCGCCCGGCGGTCCCGTGACATCGACCTCCCGCCGTACCTCTCCCGGTCGGTCGTCCTGTCCCACTGAGCACCGACCGGTTTGGCCGGCAGAGAGCGAGGCAGGCGATGACGACGAGGCCGATACGCCGGGCCGCGGCCGCCGCGGGTGCGCTGCTGCTCGCCGCCGCCGTGTTCGCCGGCTGCGCCCGGATCACTCCGTCGAACCAGACGCGCGGTGCGACGATCACGGTCGCGCTCGCCGGTCCGCCGCCGGGCAAGGCGGCGCTGTCCGCGTTCACCCGGCAGACCGGGATCAAGGTCCGCTGGGTGCAGTTGGACTGGGACAGCCTGCAGACCAAGATCTCCGCGGCCGCGACCTCGAAGACCTTCTTCGCCGACGCCACCGACGTCGACTGGTCGCGGGTCGGAGAGTTCAACGTGACCGGCTGGTTCTACCCGATGAACAACTACGTCGACACGAAGAGCTTCGCGCACGACATGCCGCAGCTGTCGTCCTTCATCGTCGACAAGAAGGTCATCGGAATCCCTTACGACACGTCGTTCCTCGTCACGACGGTCAACACCAAGCTCTTCAAGAAGGCGGGCATCTCGACGACGCCCACGACGATCAGGCAATACACCGACGACCTGCGGAAGGTGAAGTCCACCGGCACGGTGGCCCATCCGCTCAACATCCCGTTCTCCGCAGCCGAGGGCCTGTCGACCTACTGGTACGAAGTGACCAACGCCTTCGGCGGACAGGTCCTCGACAAGAACTACCAGCCGCAGTTCACCACCCCGCGGTCGCCCGGCTACCAGGCGATGAAGTGGATGGTCGACGCGATCAAGCAGGGGCTGGTGCCGCCCGGCAACATCGACGTGACCGACGGCGAGGGCGAGCAGACGCTGATGGCGAAGGGCCGTGCGGCCAGCACCTTCGGCGACTACTCCGGCGCCGTCGGCACCCTCTACGACGTCCCCGCGTCGTCGAGCGTGACGAAGCAGGTCACCTACATCAGGACGCCGGGTGTCGACCGGCCGGCCGGCAACGTCAACAACCCGGACGGCATCGGCATCCCGCGCACCGCGAAATATCCCAAGGCGGCAGCCGAATTCATCAAGTGGTTCATCGCGCCGCAGAACCAGGCCGACTTCGCCGGCCTGCACGGGCCGGGCCAGGCCATCGAGGGGTTCGCCTTCCCGGCGCGGCTGGCCGCGCTGCGGATGCTGGCCGCCCACGGCAAACTGCCGCAGGGCAAGCAGGTCATCGACCTGCTGACCCACGGCTCCCACCCGGCATTCCCGGGTGCCCAGCCGCCGTGGTACTCGCAGTTCAGCAACTCGGTCTACACCAACATCCACAGCGCCGCGGTCGGACAGGAATCGGTCGACCAGGCCGTCGGCGCGATCGCCGAGACGGTCAAGCGACTGCGGGGCAAGGCATGAGCCGACGAGCGACGGGACCGTCCCGATGACCAATCTCGCGTCCACCACCCAGACCTCGACCCCGCCGCGCCTGACGTCCCCACGGCGCCGGCGCCGGCACGTCGATCTGTCTGCCCTACTGGCTGGTGCTGCCGCTCGCGGTCTTCATCATCGGCCTGGCACTGGTGCCGGCGGTGTTCACCGCGGTGGAGGCGTTCTTCCGGGTCAGTGCGCTGGACCCGCCGACGCGTTTCCTGGGCCTCGGCAACTTCCGGGCGCTGCTCGACACCCCGGAGGTCCGCAGCGCGCTGGGCAACACCGCGCTCTACGTCCTGATCGGCGTCGCACTGTCCACGATCGTCGGCATCGTCATGGCGCTGATCCTGCAGGCGCCGTTCCGCGGCCGGTCGGTGGTCATCGCCGTACTGATCCTGCCGTGGGCGCTGCCGGGCGTTGTGGAGGGCCTCGTGTGGTCCGGGATCTACGACGCCAACAGCGGACTGCTCAACAGCGTCCTCACGAGTCTGCACATCACCGGCGGGTACTCGGTCTTCCTCGGCCCGCACCGGCTGCTGACCATCGCGCTGATCGAGTTGGTGCAGGTCTGGCAGATCACGCCCCTGTCCGTGCTGCTGATCCTCGCCGTACTGCAGATCATCCCCGGCGAGCTCTACGAGGCCGCGCGGCTCGACGGGTGCGGCGCCTGGCGGTCAGATCCGGCGGGTGACGCTTCCGCTGGCCCGGCCCGGCATCGCGATCGCCATGGTGCAGGCGCTGGTCGCGACACTGAACGTCTTCGACCAGCCCTATGTGCTCAACGGCGCGGCCTCGACCGGCACATCGTTGATGATGCAGACGTACTTCGTCAGCTTCCAGAACCTCGACTTCGGCGCCGGCTACGCGCTGTCCCTGTTCATCACCATCGCGACCATGCTGCTCTCCCTCGGCATCGTCCGGCTGGTCTACCGGCGGGTGGAGTTCTGATGCGGCAGCGCAACCCGGTGGTGCGGTGGGTCGGCGTCGGATTCATTCTGCTGTGGTCGCTGATCCCCATCTACTGGGCGGTCAACACCAGCCTGCAGCGCGATGTCGACGCCTCGGCGAGGCCGTCGAACTACATCCCGCCGCACCCGACCCTGCACAACTACGAGTCGCTGCTCGGGTTCGGGGGACAGTCCTCCGACCTGACCAGCCAGATCCGCCGGTCGATCCTCAACATCTTCGTCGAATGCGGCGCGGCCACGATCCTGACCGTCCTGGTGGCCGTCCTCGCGGCGTACGCGTTCGCCCGGATGACCTTCCGCTTCGGCCGGGTGCTCTTCTACGCCGTCCTGGTGACGATGGCGTTTCCGGCGTACACGACCCTGATCCCGCTCTACAAGATCATGACCGACCTCGGGCTGGTCAACACCTACGCCGGCATCGTGCTCGTCTACATCTCCGGCTTCCTGCCGCTGGCGACGTGGATCCTCTACAACTACTTCTCCAGCCTGCCGAGTTCGCTGGAGGAGGCCGGCCTGTGCGACGGCGCGACCCGGATGCAGGTGCTGTGGCACGTCGTGCTGCCGATCGCCCGGCCGGGAGTGATCTCCACGACGATCATCACGTTCCTCGCGGCGTGGGCGCAGTTCCTCTTCCCGCTGGTGCTCTCCAGTGACTCGTCAACGCAGCCGCTGACCGTCGTCATCACGTCGTTGCAGGCGCGGCACACTATCCCTGTGACACTGCTCGACGCGGCCGGTGTCCTCGCCATCGCCGTACCCGCGCTGATCGCGCTCGTCCTCAACCGCTACATCGTCAGCGGACTGCTCACCGGGAGCGTCAAATGAGCGACCTGCTCGTGGTCGGAGACTGCAACGTCGACGTGATCGTGACCGGGCCGGATGTGACGCCCGTCTTCGGCGACGTGGAGAAGATGGTCGACGCCGCCACGCTGACGATCGGCGGTTCCTCGTCGATCACCGCCTGCGGTGCCGGGGAGCTCGGCGTGTCCACGGCGATGGTGGCGCGGGTCGGGGACGACCCGCTCGGCAACTACCTCCTCGACGAGGTGGGCAGCTACGGCGTCGACGTCGGCTGCTTCATCATGGACCCGGCGGTCCCGACCGGGATGACGATCGCGCTGGTGCGCTCGGAGGACCGGGCGATCCTGACCGCGGCGGGCACGATCGACCGGCTGCGCGCCGACGACGTACCCGCGGCACTGCTGGCGGGCTCCCGCCATCTCCACGTCGGCGCCTACTACCTGCAGACCGCGCTGCGGCCAGGTCTTCCGCAGCTCTTCGCGACCGCGCGCGCGGCCGGCACGACGACCTCCGTCGACCCCAACTGGGATCCGACCGGCCGGTGGGACGGGATCCTCGACCTCCTCGAGTGGACCGACATCCTCTTCGTCAACGCCGGCGAGGCGACCGCCATCACGAAGGAGGACGACCTGGTGCGGGCGATGCGGCATCTCTCGTCCGGCGGTACGACGGTGGTGGTCAAGCAGGGTGCCGACGGAGCGTCCGCGATGCGCGGCGGGGAGGCGATCCACTCGCCCGCACTCGACGTCGACCCTGTGGACACCGTCGGCGCCGGTGACACCTTCACGGCCGGTTTTCTCGGTGCCCACCTGGCCGGTGCGTCACTGGAGGAGGCGCTGGCGCTGGCCTGCGCCTGTGGGTCGTTGTCGACGCGCGGTGTGGGCGGCACGGGCAGGCAACCTCACGCGGCCGAGGCGCAGCGCGCTGCGGCGACGTTGCAGCCTCAGGTGACCAGGCTGTCCACGGGAGGGTCATGACGGGCCGCAGCGTCGTACTCATCGGCGCCGGCAGCACGGTCTTCACGCCCGGGCTGCTCTCCGACCTCGCGTCCTCGCGGGTGTTCGACGACGCGACGGTGCACCTGATCGACCTCGACGCCGACGCCGCCGAGACGATGGCCCGGCTCGGCCGGCGCATCGCCGCGGAGCGCGGGTCCGCGATGCGGGTCGAGGCCCATGTCGACCGGCGCGAGGCCCTGCCCGGAGCGGACCTGGTGACGGCGACGATCGCGGTCGGCGGTGCCGAGGGATGGCGGGCCGACCTCGACATCCCGGCGGCGTACGGGATCCGGCAGACGGTCGGCGACACCGTGGGCCCGGGCGGTGTGCTGCGCGCGCTCCGGCACGTCCCGGAGCTGCTGGGTATCGCGGCCGATGTAGCGGACCTCGCCCCGAACGCGTGGCTGGTCAACTACACCAACCCGCTGACCGCCAACGTGCGGGCGATCACCCGCGAGACGCCGGTCCGCACGATCGGCCTGTGCCACGGCACGATGCACACCCGGGCGGCGCTGGCCCGCGGGCTCGGACTCCCGCCCGCCGAGGTGCACACCGTCTTTGCCGGCCTCAACCACCTCTGCTGGCTGCTCGACATCCGGCACGGCACCGCCGATCTCTACCCTCGGTTGCGTGCGGCCGCCGCGGCGGAGGCGTCCGGCGGGTCGCAGGCCGCCGTGTCGCCCGGAGAGGGCCTGCACCAGGCGGTGTCCGCCGACCTGCTCTCGACGTACGGCTACTACCCGGCGCCGGGAGACCGGCACGTGGCCGAGTTCTTCCCGTGGTACCTGACCGACGGCGGGTCCGACTCGGGGCTGCCGTGGGGTCTGCAGGGCGGCCTGGATTCGACGCGGGAGTACATCGGGGAGAAGAGCACGCTGTGGGACCGGCTGCACGAGCAGGCCGACGGGCAGCGCCCGGTCGATGCGCACAACCAGGAAGGCGAACGGCTGGTGGCGATCGCCGAGGCGCTGTTCACCGGACGCGACATCATCGAATTGGCGGTCAACGTGCCCAACCACGGGGCGATCGCCAACCTGCCGCCCGACGCGGTGGTCGAGGTGCCGGCGGTGATCGGGGCGGCCGGGGTGACGGGGCTGGCGGTCGGGGCGCTGCCTGAGGCGATCGCCGGCGTACTGACGGCCCGGATCTTGCAGCAGGAGCTGACGGTGCAGGCGGCGGTGAGCGGAGACCGCGCCACCGCGATCCAGGCGTTGTGCGCGGATCCCCTCGTGCCCAACCCGCGGACCGCCCGCGCCATACTCGACGACGCGACCGCCGTCGAGGCCGCGGATCGGAGGACCGCATGAGCGCCGACCTTCCCGTGCTGTCGGTGCAGCCGACTCCGGGCGAGTACGCGTGGACGTTCGGCGGCGTGGCACCCGTCGCGCGCATCCAGCCGGGCACCGTGCTCGAGGTCTACACCGAGGACGCCTTCGCGGGTCGGGTGAAGTCGGCGCATGACCTGGTCTCCGAGGTCTGCCAGTTCCCGTTCCTGAACCCGCAGACCGGTCCCTTCCACGTCGAGGGTGCCGAGCCCGGTGACACCGTGGCCGTGCACTTCGTGTCGATCGAGCCGGCCCGGGACTGGGCCGTCTCGACGACGGTGCCGCTCTTCGGCGCGTTGACCTCCACGCACCTGACCGCCACCCTGCAGCCGCCGCTTCCCGAGGTGGTGTGGATGTGGCAGCTGGACCGGGACCGTCGTACCTGCCTCTTCTCCGCGCGGGACAGCGACGTGCAGGTCGAACTGCCGATGGACCCGATGCACGGGACGGTCGGCGTCGCGCCGGCCAACCTCGAGGTGCGGTCGGCGCTCGTGCCCGATGCGTACGGCGGCAACATGGACTCGCCCGAGGTGCGCGCCGGCGTGACGTGCTATCTCGGCGTCAACGTCGACGGCGCTCAGCTCAGCCTCGGGGACGGGCACGCCCGGCAGGGCGAGGGCGAGACGTGCGGTGTCGCCGTGGAATGCGCGATGAACTCTGTCGTCATCGTCGAGTTGATCAAGGGCCTGGCGACGCCGTGGCCACGGTTCGAGTCCGACACGCACATCATGTCGGCCGGCTCGGCGCGGCCGCTGGAGGATGCGTTCCGCATCGCCCAGGTGGACATGGTGCGGTGGGTCGCCCGGGACTACGGGCTCTCCGAGCTCGACGCCTACCAGCTGGTCACGCAGACCGTCGAGTCTCCGCTCGCCAACGTGTGCGACACGAACTACACGTCGGTGGCGAAGATCCGCAAGGAGTGGCTGCCGGGCGCGAGCTCCGGTCCCGACACTCACCGGGTGCTGCGCGAGATGGCCGCCGGCTATACCGCCAGCCACAGGTAGGTCACGGGCGGCGTACCGAGGGATCATCGGACGCGCTACTCGCACTTTCATCGCAAAAATGCGAGTACAGCGTCCGATGATGGGGACCCGGCGCGGGTTGCGGGTGACATCGTGCGTCCTACTCGCACAATCGCCGGCGAGGTGCGAGTACGCCGCACGATGATGGCTGCCAGCGCCGGCGGAACGTGCGGGCCACGTTGCCTGGCCGGCCGGGCCACCTTGATGGGCACCCGGTCTGCGCACCGGCGACAGCGCGCCGCTCACCCCCGGAGCCGTCGATGGCGGTCGCGGAGACCACTGAGCCGTAAATCCGTGGCCGCCACTGATGCGGGAGTCGCTGCTCACCGGCGAGGGTGGAGTGCAGCCCCAGATGGGCGCACCGATCAGCGGCAAGGAGAGACGATGATCATGATCAACGACTGCGCTCCGCCGGTCACCGGCAGGGATGATCCTGCGTGGCACCGCCGGGCGACGGCCGATGGACAACTCGTCTCCCTCCGCGGCGGGACCCAGATGCTGGTCCGGCCGATCCGAGCCACGGACGCACCGCTGCTTGCCGACGGCTTCGATCGGCTCAGCGATCAGAGCCGATGGTCCCGCTTCCTCGCCGCGAAGCAGGAACTTACCGCGGCCGAATTGCGCTACTTCACCGAGATCGACCACCACGACCACGAGGCCCTCATCGCGGTTTCCACGACCGATGGGCGCGCACTAGGCGTCGCCCGCTATGTCCGGAGCGTGGACGATCGCCTGGCCGCCGATGTCGCCGTCACGGTCGTCGACGCGTGGCACCGCCGCGGCATCGCCACGCAGCTGATGACCCGCCTCGGCGAGCGGGCCGCCCAGGCCGGCATCCGCCGTTTCGCCGTGCTGGTTTCGGCCGACAATCTGCCCGTCTTCGCGTTGATCCGCCGCCTCGGACTCGAGATGCGCGGCGCCCACGCCGCAGACGGCACCGTCGAGGGCCGGGTCGCTCTCCCGATCACCGTCTCCCCGGCGGGAGGTACGCCGCGGTCAGAGCGGCGCCGGCCATGGCGGAACGATCGGGGATCCCTTCCTCGACGGCCTCGGACCTCCCGCGTCGCAGCGGCTCGTCTGGCGGCCCGACCCGCGGGGTGACCGTGCGGAGAGGCAAGTCGGACCTGGTCCGCTGGATTCCGGCGAGATCGTCCACTGCGCCGTGAACGTACGACGCTCCAGAAGCGCTGGCTCCGGGAGCAGCCGTACGTCATCCTGGTGCCATGTTCATCGATTCGGTCCCCGAGGACGCCGCCACCGGACCGGTCGCGGCGTACTACGAGCAACAGCGCGAGATGTGGGGCTTCCTGCCCAACTATGCGAGGGCCTTCAGCCATCGGCCGGACGTGGCCGAGGCGTGGAACACTCTCAGCGTCACCATTCGGGAGGGCATGGACCGGCGTCGCTTCGAGCTCGCCACCATCGCGGCTGCGCGCACCCTGCATTCGACGTACTGCACCGCAGCACATTCGAAGTTCCTCCGCGATGCCTGCGCGGACGAACGCACCCTGCACGAGATCGCGAAGTCTCCCGACGGTGCGGCGCTCGAACCGCAGGACCGGGCGATCTTCCAGTTCGCGACGAAGGTCGCTGCGGATGCCGCTTCGGTGGAGCAGGCGGACATCGATCACCTGCATGATGTCGGACTCTCCGACGCCGAGATCGCCGATGTCGTGTACGCCGTCGCGGCCCGGGCATTCTTCACGCGGATCCTCGATGGACTCGGCGCGCAGCTGGACCCGGAGACCGCGCAGGCGTTCGCGGGAGATCTGCTTCCCTCCATGATCGTCGGACGGCCGGTCGCCAGTACTTAACTCTTGCGGCGGTGCCGTCAGCGATTGGTCGGTGACGGAAAGTTCCTGTGTGGTAGGGGTTTTCGGCATCGCGGTTTTGTCGGTGGCTGGTTCTATCGTTGTTGCATGGTCGATGGTTCCGGTCCCGGTGAGCACTCGGGTGAGCATCCGGTGTGGGGTGCGGTGGGGTGTGTGACGGCGGGGGTGGACGGGTTGGCCGGCGCCGAGGTGTGGCGGTGCGGTGATGACGAGGTCGTCGACCTGTTGCGGGTTATCGAGTGCCAGGTGCGGCGGTTGTTCGCGGCGTCGTTGCGGCTGGTCGCGGAGGTCGATGCCCGTGGTCTGGGCACGGATCGGGGGGCGTGTTCGACGCCGGCGTTGTTGCGGCAGGTGCTGAATGTGACGCCGGCGGAGGCGGGCTGGCGGGTGGCTGCGGCGGAGAAGCTGTTGGGGCGGCGCGGCCCGTCGGGTGCGCCGGTGGCGCCGGTGCTGCCGGTGACGGCGGCGGGGGTGGTGGATGGGGGGATCGAGTCGGGGCAGGCCCGGTTGATCTTCGACACGTTGCGCCGGTTGCCGGCCGGGGTGGATGCGGCGACGCGGGTGCGGGCGGAGGCGTTCCTGGCGGTGCAGGCCCGCGACTTCGATGCGCACGCGTTGGCCGGGATCGCGCGGCGGATGGTGGCGACGCTGGACCCGGACGGGGTCGTGGTCGCCGAGGAGGAGGCGGTCCGGTCCCGGGAGCTGTCGCTTAGTCGCGGGGCGGATGGGATGACGGTCATCCGGGGCCGGTTGGATGCGGAGGGGGCGGCGGTGCTGCGCACCGCCATCGACCCGTTCACCGCCCCGACCCCGTCCACGGCCGACGGGCCGGATCCGCGTTCGCCGGGGCGGCGGGCGGCGGACGGGCTGATCGAGTTGGCCCGCCGCGCCCTGCAGACCGGGGACCTGCCCGACGCGGGTGGGCAACGCCCGCAGGTCACGGTCACCCTCGACTGGGAGAGCCTGCGGAAGCAGCTGGGTGCGGCGGAGCTGGGCTGGGGCGGGCCGGTCACCGCGGAGTCCGCCCGCCGCATCGCCTGCGACGCCGCCCTGATCCCCGTGCTGCTCGGCGGTGGCGGGCAGCCGCTGGATGTGGGGCGGGCCAGCCACACCATCCCGACCGGCATCCGCCGCGCCCTCATCGCCCGGGACCGCGGGTGTGCGTTCCCGGGCTGTGACCGGCCCCCCGCCTGGTGCGACGGACACCACATCCGCCACTGGGCCGACGGCGGACCCACCGCGATCACCAACCTGGTGCTGCTGTGCGGGCACCACCACCGCAGCATCCACCACCACGG
This sequence comes from uncultured Actinomycetota bacterium, assembly GCA_963828605.1. Lineage (GTDB taxonomy): Bacteria > Actinomycetota > Actinomycetes > Mycobacteriales > QHCD01 > DASXJE01. The sequence continues at coordinate 532,984 of CAWHER010000003.1, forward strand.
CTGGCAGACCCGCATCCACCACGGGCAACCGCAGTTCCTGCCCCCACCCTGGATCGACCCCACCCAGACACCGCGCCGCAACCACTACCACCACCTCCCCACCCTCCCCGACCCACCCCGCGAAGCCGAGACGCCCGGGGAAGCCGCAACCGCGCAGCGGCACAGACCCCAACTGGTCACCACCAGCTCGACCACGGCGACGAGCACCCCGCACCGCCGTCTCGGGCCGACATCGTGCGTCCTACTCGCACATCCGAGCCAACGATGCGAGTACGACGCACGACGTCGCGCCGGCCGACCAGCACCCACCGCGAGGAGCACGCACCACCTCCGGCGAGCCGCCCGAACATCGGACGCTCTACTCGCACAATCGGCCCCAGAATGCGAGTACAGCGTCCGATGATGGGCACTCCCGCACCCGCGGGCGAGGCGAGCCGGGCGACATCGTGCGCGCTACCCGCACAATTGCCGCCGGGATGCGAGTACGACGCACGATGATGGCGGGCGCCCGCCCGGCCCGGCGCCCGGGTCGTCGGGTCGCCCGCAGTACGGCGCGCGACGATGACGGTCGCCGGGCTGCCGCAGGAGACCCAGGTCCATGCCACGGGGGATGCCGAAGTCTTCGGCCACCTTGGGAGTCGGGGGCTGCTCCGGTGGACCTATCGCTCCGACACCCGGCGGGGAGGCGAAGGTCACTCTCCCCCCCGGGCCGAGTGCTCTGGCGGATGTCGTCGCGAGCAGCGATGGTGGAGGAGGATCCACCTTCCGGGGGGAAAGATGAATTCGTCACGGCACGGCCGTGTCATCGTCGGCGTCAGCGACTCGCTCTCTGGCCTCCGCGCGCTTCGCGAGGCCACCGCGGAGGCCCGGAGGCGGCGCCGCGAACTGTGCGTGGTGCGCGCCTACGTCGCCCTCCACAATACGACCAGATCAGACTTTTTCGGTCTGGGCCCGGGTAGCGAGCGGCCCTGGGTCCAACACGGCACGTACGACGTGTGGGAGACCAGTCGCGAGGACGCGCAGCGCACCATCACCCACGCCTTCGACGATGCGATGGGTGGGCCGCCGGCCGACGTCTACCTACGGATGGTGACCCTGGATGGTCGGCCGTCCCCGGCGCTGGTCGATTTCGCCAGCCAGGACAACGACCTGCTCGTCGTGGGCGCCTCCCGACCCCGCCTGCGTCGGCCGTTCCGCCGCTCCGTCGGCAGGTACTGCACGGCCCGTGCGGCCTGCCCGGTACTCATCATTCCGCCGCACGAGGCGGCCCGCGACCTGGCCCGCGAGAAGTGGCACTGGCGCGCACTGGAGAAGGTCGTCCAGGACGACGCGGACGTCCGCCTGAAGCGCTGACCGGACGGTGTCAGGCCGCTGAGCGGGATCCCTTGACCGGACGCCGTTGCCAGGAAGAGCACCGGACGACGGTCGGGGATGACTCTCTCGCCGAGTCACCGCAGAGCTACCCGACGTTTCCCCACTGACCATGCCGCCGGTCTTGACCGTGTCCTTGCCGCCGAGGAGGGCGATGGTGCCGCGCTTCTGCACCCCGGTCGATGGACGGGATCGCCGCCATCCACGACGTCACAGACCGTCCACGCAGTCGGTGACTCGCCGTGCGATCGAACGACGACAGGTTGGATGTATCGACCAGATCCAGAGACGACGCTCCGCCGTGACAAACCCCGCGACGCAGTATTGACACCCCCCGTCGTTGTGGTTAGCGTCCCCGCAAACATCCGATGTCCTGATGCAGCGAGCAAGGTTCTCGGTCCACCGGATGCGAGCGTCTCGCAGGACTCCCGCCTCGTGCAGCGGCAGAGAGGAACGACGAAAGATGGCCAGCAAGCATCGGGTTCCTTGGCGTGGCATCTGTAGATCCCTGGGAGTCGTCCTCGCCACCGTCATCGTGGCTTCGGCGTGTTCCTCCGGCGGCGGATCCGCGTCCAGCTTGAGTTGGTACTTCTGGGTCGGCAGCCCCGCCGAGGTCGAGGCCGCCCAGCACAACGCGCAGCTGGTGACGGACAAGTACCCGAACATCCATGTCGACTTCAGCAGTACGAGTTGGACGAGCTACTGGCAGAAGCTTCCCGCCGAGGCATCGACGCACTCGATGCCCTGCATCGCCGGACTCCAGTTCGGATACGTCGGTGCGGTCGGCGACAACTTCATGCCGCTGAACTCGTTCATCAAGAAGAACCACTTCAGCCTGAAGCCGTTCGAACCGGCGATGATCCGCGAGCTGTCGCACAACGGGAAGCTGTTGGCGCTGCCTTATGACTTCGGCCCCGTGGTGATCGCCTACAACAAGGATCTCTTCGCGAAGAAGCACGTTCCGCTGCCGCAGAGCGGCTGGACGTGGCAGCAGTTCCTTGACACGGCGAAGAAGCTGACCGGGAACGGTACGTATGGATGGCTTCCAGGGCTGAGCAACGAGCTCGCCTACGATTTGACCGGCGTGCCCAATGGATACGTGAAGAACGGCAAGTTCGATGCGACGAATCCGGCATGGGTTCAAGGGATGGAGAAGCAGGCCGAACTCTCCTACAAGTACCACGTCACCCCGACCTTCTCCACGTCACCCAACTGGGCCACGCAGGAATTCGACAGCGGCAACGTCGGGATGGAGGCGAACGGCCCCTGGGGGTTGATCTCCATCAAGGAGCAGGCGAAGTTCAACGTTGGCTGGGTTGAATTTCCGCAGGGGCCGAAGGGGATGCACACCTACAACGAGGGATCTGGATACGGCATCACGAAGGACTGCAAGACTCCCAATGAGGCGTTCAAGGCGATCACCGCGCTGACCGGTGACGAAGCTCTGAAGTACCTCGCGTCGAAGGGCCGCGCGTTCCCGGCAAGGCTGGCGGATGATGACACCTGGACGTCCTTCGCGGGTAAGGATGCCGGGGAGACCATGCAGACCGCATTGAAGCCGGCACAGGCCATGGAGGTCACCACCAACTGGTCCCAGTTCCAGACCGCGCTCACCAACTACGAGCCACTTCTGTTGTCGGGCAAGATCACTGCGCAGCAGTTCGCGCAGGACGTGCAGAGCAAGTCCGGGTCCGGTACGGGTGTCTCGCCGGGTGACGTCTCGGGCCTGCTGGCCGCCGGTTGACCTCTCAGGCGGCCCGCAGAGTCCCGAGCGAAGGAGTGACCGTTGCAAAGAGCCGCCACCGGCACCGTGGCGCCGGCCACACAGGACGGCTCGCTGGGAGCGGACCCTTACAAGCAGCGGGTCCGCTCCCGGCGTAGAAGGCAGAACCGGGTCGCCTATGGATTCCTGTCACTCAATCTGATCGGATTCATCCTCTTCACCGTAGTTCCGGTCTTCTTCTCGCTGTACCTGGCGTTCTTCGACTGGCCGTTGAGCGGTGGAAAGACGTCATTCGTCGGTGTCCGCAACTTCATCAACGCGGTCGAGAGCTTCGGGTTCTGGCACGTAGTCATCAACGTTCTCTATTTCGTGGGCACCTACGTGCCGCTCAACCTCGTCATCTCGCTCACCCTGGCCGGTCTGCTGGGGCCACGGTCGCGCATCGTCAAGGGAAAGCCGCTGCTGCGGGTGCTCTTCTTCCTTCCGGTGGTGACTCCGCTCGTGGCGAGTTCGCTGGTGTGGGCCCTGATCTACGGCCAGGGCGGCATCTTCAACGCGGTGTTGAAGTTCCTCCACATCGGCGCCGTGCCCTGGCTCAGCTCCACCACGTTCTCGATGCCGGCCATCATCATCATGTCGCTGTGGCTGGGCTTCGGGTACAACATGATGTTGTTCATCGCCGGTGTCAGCAACATCCCGGATTCCCTCTACGACGCCGCATCCATCGACGGCGCCGGGCCTATCCGGCAGTTCTTCTCGGTCACTCTCCCCATGCTGTCGCCCGTGGTCTTCTTCGGGACACTCCTGACGCTCATCACGTCGTTCCAGGTGTTCACGCAGGCATACGTCCTCACCTCCGGCGGCCCGGGAGACTCGTCGACGACCTTGGTGCTGGAGATCTACCAGGAGGCGTTCAAGTACTTCCGGCTCGGCTATGCGTCGGCGATCGCCTGGCTGCTGTTCATCCTCATCCTCATCGTCACCGGCGCGTTCCACCTCCTGCAGAAGCGCTGGGTGTTCTACGAAGGAGACGGGCGGTCCTGACATGGCCATGGTCCACGCGCGCAAGCGACGCCCGGAGCAATGGGTGCTGCGGCTCACCGGTCAGGTGGCGCTGAACGTCGCCCTCTACGCGGCCGCTGTCCTCTGTCTCTTCCCCTTCCTGTGGATGGTCTCCACGGCACTGAAGCCCGAGGAGAACGCGCTCACCAACAACTTCTTCGTCGGTTACAAGCTGACCTGGGGCAACTTCGCGACCGCCTGGAACTTCTTCCCGTTCGGGCGCTTCATGCTCAACAGCGCGATCATGTCAATCGGCGGCGTGATCGTGGTGATCGTCATCTCCACCACCGGGGGCTATGCCTTTGCGCGACTGGCCTTCCCGGGACGGGACAGGATATTTCTCGCATATATCGCCACACTGCTGGTGCCCGCCACCGTGACGGTGATCCCGCTTTTCCTGATCTCCCGCTATCTGAACATCTACGACAGCTACCTCGGCCTGATCCTGCCCATCTCGTTCAGCGCGTTCGGCACGTTCCTGCTCCGGCAGTTCTTCCGCACCCTGCCGGAGGAGCTCAGTGACTCGGCGAAGATCGACGGGGCATCGGAGTTCCGCATCTTCTTCACCATCATGCTGCCGCTGGTGAGGCCGGCGGTGGCCGTGCTCGCGGTGTTCACCTTCATCTCCGACTGGGGCAACTTCCTCTGGCCGCTGATCGTCACGCAGAGCCAGAACATGTCGACGCTCGAGCTCGGACTCAGCACGTTCCAGGGTGAATTCGGCAGCTACTGGAGCTACATGATGGCCGCGTCGACGATCGCGATCCTGCCGACCGTCCTCCTGGTGATCCTGCTCCAGAAGTACCTCGTCAAGGGGCTGGCGTTCACCTCGTTCGGGGGTCGCTGACCGGTCGGACCAGTGGGATGGCCGGTCAGCTCCGGGCGCGGCCCTTGGTCGCCTTCGCCCGTCCGGCCTTCCTGGGAGATGGCTTGCCGGGCGACTTCCTGCTCGCCGATTTCTTGATGGGTGGTGTGGCGGCCGGGGCATCCGTCCACTTCATCTCGATCTCGAGTTCCGTCTGGTCGCCGTCGACCTCCAGCTCGATTTCCCATTCGACCCGGTCGGCGACCGCGAAGTGGATCGATTCTCCGTCGAACTCGACCTCGGACTTCGGACCTCCCACGAGCGCCTCGCCCAGGGTGATGAGACGCCTGCCGGCCTCCGCTCTCGACAGCCGGACCATCCTCTTGATCTCCACGTCGGGCATCGGCGTTCCTTCCGGTGGTGCTGATGGCCGGACGCCAGTGGGGCGCCCGCACCGCACATGCGGCTTCGCCTCAGAGTATCCGTGGCGCCGCGCGAAGATCGTCCAATCGGCCGAGCCATGGTCCTGCCGGGTTACGTCGTGCCCGTGCCCCGGTAGTAGCTCCGCCAGATCAGCTTGTGCACCGGGATCCAGCGGGGGATCGACCGCACGCCAGGGATGAAGGGAATCAGGACCAGCCCGAGGCTGAGGATCGCCATGATCCCCCAGATCAGAGCGTCGGCGTTGCCGGAGGTCGAGAACGGGCTGATCTGGTACCAGAAGGTGTAGAGCCACAGCCAGGCCTGGCCCGGGAAGTTCCCAGTCTCGTTCATCATTCCCCACTGGTCACCGGCGAGGTGTTGCGCGGTCGCCCGGTCCTCGAGGAACGTGCCGTCGGCGATGAACAGCAGCGGCTTGGTGTAGTTGGTCTGGTAGAAGTCGCGCTGGAGCAGCAGCGCCCCGTCCAGACCGCCGGCTTTGGCCATGCCCTCGAGCCGGTTGAGCATGGTGGGGACCGGCCCGTAGTCGCCGGCGGCCACCTTCGCGGGGTCGGTATCCGGCGCCTTCTGCAGCGCGGTGTCGTAGGCGGACGCCCAGGCCAGCTGCTGGGTGTGGGTCGCGCCGCGCCACTGGGCGAGCGCCGCGGTGAGCTGCGGGTCACCGGGGATGCCGGACAGCGGGGTGACGACGAAGTCGTTCGCGGTGTTGATCGGCTGGGTGACGCCGGCGATGTGCTGCAGCGATACCGGCCCGATCTTCTGCGCGGCATCGGCGGTCTTGTTGTACGGCGCGCCGTACGCCGCCGTGCCGCTGGTGCCGTCGAGCTCGGTGGCGGCCGTGGCGACGAAGTCGTTGGGCACCGTGCGGCTCCAGGTCGCCAGCGTCACCTGCTTCTCGTCCGGCGAGGAGAAGATCGCGGCCAGCGCGGCGGTGAGCACCGCGACGACGACGAAGGCGATCACAAACTCCTTGACGAGGTCGTACTCGCGGTAGCGGCCGGCCCAGGTCCTGGCGTTGACACGCTTGCCGGTCAGCCGCGGAGGTGCTGCGGGCGGGGGCGGTGGCGTGGGCGTCGCCGCCGGGGTGGGCGTCGGGGTGGTCGTCATGACTGCACTTCGTCCTGCGGCTGATCGACGGGGTGGACCTCGAGCGGGGGAACCACACCCCGTCGACGGACCTGCAGGATGTGCAGGACGGCGATGACGCCCACGACCAGCGGAAGCAGCACGATGTGCCACATCAGCATCTGGCCGAAGTTGAGCACGTTGAAGACCGAGCCGATGCCGACCGAGTTGAGGCCGTCCTTGGCCTCGCTGCTGATCCACTGGGAGTCGAAGTTGGACTGTACGACGTAGCCGGTGAACGCCGCCCCGATCGAGCCGAGGAAGCACACCGCGCCGGTGATCCAGGTCATGGCGCGGCGTCCCCGCCAGGCCGCCATCCAGAACTTGCCCCACAGGTGGATGACCATGAACGCCATGAACAGCTCGACGCTCCACAGGTGCAGGCTGTTGATGTAGTGCCCGGCGGTCGAGGTGTGCCACCACTGCGGGCCGGCAAGCGCGAGGATGCCGCCGGTCACCAGCACCACGAGCAGCGCGGCCACCGTCAGTACGCCGAACACGTAGATCCACGACGCGACGTAGACCGGCTGCTTGTCGGGCAGCAACTGCTCGGGCGGCAGGCTCTTCGTGGCCCGGCCCCGCAGCCGCCCGGTCCAGGTGGCGGAGTGTCCCGGCGCGCTCATCGCGGGTCACGTCCCTTGGGGAAGGGCAGCACCAGAGCCAGGACGAAGAGCAACAGCATGATCCCGATCACGACAAGGTTCGCGACCGAGATCTGGATTACTCCCCAGTGCAGGTAATGACCAGGATGATTCAGGTTAACTGGAGCCGAAATTACCGCCGACGCAATAGACATTGCGGACCCCCCGAGGACACCACAGGCCCTCAGCAGATGAGCATAGGCGCACAAAGTCGCACACCGGCGGACCTTTGATCGGAATGTCCGGAGCGATGACTGTCAGTAGCGCGTCGGCGGGTCTCCAGCCGACCCGTAGTTACCGGGATAGCTGGTGATCGGGCTGCTCTGCCCGATGATCTGATGCGGCTGACAGGCCATCACGATCAGCACGATCCAGCCGATGATCGTCCAGCCGAGAAGCAGGGTGAGCAGGCCGAGCAGACCCGAATTCGACTTTCCCCTGGTGGCAGCAATTGCCCACGGGAGGAAATACAGGAACGAGAGGGCGGTGAACACCCAGGCGAAGACCGCCTGCACCGACTTGTCGGACCGGTCGGTGACATATCGCGGGTAGGGGAATGCCGTCCGTGGGGCATAGGGCTGCTGCGGGACGTAGGCCTGCTGCGGAGCGTAGGGCTGCTGCGGGGCGAAGGGGCGCCGGCCGGGCGGTTGCTGCCCCGGTGCCGGCCCGGCCGGCGATTCCCGGGGCGTCGGCGAGACCCACTCGGTGCCCGTCCACCGGACCCACTCCTCGCCGTTCCAGCCCTCCCAGTGGTCGCCGTTCCACCGGGTGTTCGAGCTCGCCGTGGACATGATCCCCCTCCCGTTTCTGCCCTGAACGGTACGCCGCACGACCGCTCCGGAGGCATCACACGCCTCCGGAACCGTGGTCCCGATGATCGCTCGCGGATGGTCCGCACCCGCCGATCGTCGTAGCGTGGGCGCTGATCAGTCGCGAAGTCCGCGGAAGCCGAGGACGACGGGAGCGAGGATGGGTATCCGGTCACTGGCAGATCGTGCGCTCGACGCGGGATTCGGTTCCCCGCGCGGCCTCGCCGATCTCGACCTCGACGTTCGGCAGCGCCGCCGCAGCAGCCCGGCGCTCGACGTGTTGGCCCGGCGACCGTGACGGCGGGTCGGACCACGGCGGTAACCGTCGCCCCGATGTCGGGCCGCGGCGCGTACCGGCTCGGCGACGGAGCGGGCGGCGAGGTGGTCCTACACACACGTGGGCGCCGGACCGGCGAGATCCGCGTCCGGGGCCGCAGCGTCCCGATCCGTCGATCGGCAGGCTTCCGGACCGTCGTCACCGCCGGCGACCCTGGGCGACCCATGGTCCGGCTGGCGGGCGGGAGCGCGACGATCCCGGCCGGCGACACCGTGACCTGGGCGCAGCATCGCGAGGGCCGTACCCGCATCGGCACGTTGGCGCGCGGCGACGACCGCATCGTGGTCCGGCTCGGGCCGAGACACCGGCCCACCTGGGAGGTGTCGACGACCGGCAGCTGGCCGGAGCAGGAGCTGCTCATTCTCACGGTCTGCTTCGCGCTGCACAGCAAGCGCCGGCGGGATCGGATCCTGATGGCTTCGGCCGGGACGCACTGAACGGCCGCCGATGAGCTAGGTCGGCCGGGACCGCCCGATGCGATGGCCGGCTACCGCCGCCGCGGTGTCGGTGAAGGCCTGAGTGGTCCGCCCGTAGGTGCGCTGTGCGACCGCGATGTAGACGCAGTCGACGACGACCAGGGCGGAGTGTCGGGAGGCGAGGGCCTCGGGGTGGAACGTCGTCTCCCGGATCGCCGTGGTCAGGACCAGGTCGGCGACCGCCGCGAGCGGGGAGCGGGGGAAGTTGGTGATGGCGACGGTCGTCGCACCGTGCCGGCCGGCCTCCGCCAGCACCTCGACGCTCTCGCGGGTCCGGCCCGAATGGGAGATCGCCAGTGCGACGTCGTCCGGCCCCAGCAACGCCGCGCTGGTCAGGGCGGCGTGCGGATCCGACCACGACCACGCCGGTCGGTTGATGCGGTGCAGCCGGTGCTGCAGCTCGGCGGCGATCATCCCGCTGCCGCCGATCCCGAACACGTCGGTGCGGCGGGCTGCAGCGAGCGCGGTGGCGACCAGCTCGACCTGATCGAGGTCGAGCTGGGCGCAGGTCTCGTTGATGGTCGCCGTGTCGACCGCGCGGATCACGCTCATCACGTGGGACAGCGGGTCCTCGGGGGAGATCTCGGTGCCCACGTCGACCTCCCAGCCGGCCCCCTGGTGCCGGGCGATCTCGGCGGTCAGGCTCAGCCGGAGGTCGTTGTATCCCGTGAAGCCGACCGCCCGGCTGAACCGCGTGACGGTCGCCGCCGAGGTGCCGCTGTGGCGGGCCAGGTCCGCGATCGTCGAGTGGGCCAGCGCCGCCGGTTCGGCGAGTATCCGGTCGCCGACGTGGCGTAGCGCCTCGGGCAGTTCGGGGAGCAGCCCGCGGATGCGGGACCGGACGTCCTGGCCGTGCTCGGCGGGTGCGGATCGTGCGTCGTCGACAGATTCCATCGGGGGCTCCCTTGACACCGCTACCCGTCTAGGCCAGATTTCCAGGGCCAGATTTTCAGACTCACCGTAGCCGGTGAAATTACGAACCTCCATCGACACGTGCCTCGCGAGGAGAGCGGATGACCCAGGTTCTGCGACGACGGGGCCGGCTGTTGGCCTCCGGACTGGTGGCGATCGGCCTGGTCGCCGGCGTCGTGGTCAGCGCCGGCGCGCCGGCAGCGACCGCCGCTCCGCCGAGCGCGGCGGCCGCTCCGAGCACCATCCCGGCACTGCAGACCTGGACGCCGGCCAGCGGGGAGGTGCTGCTCTCGTCGCACACCCGGATCGCGGTGGACCCGCGGGACCGCGGGGCGGAGGCAACCGCGCAGACACTCGCCGGCGACCTCGAGGCGAGCCGTGGCTGGCACACGCCGCTCGTCCCGGCCGGATCCGCGCGGCCCGGCGACATCGTGCTGCGCAGCGACGCCGCCCGCCACGACCTCGGCGACGAGGGATACGCCCTGCAGGCGCGCGGCGAGGTGGCGATCACCGCGCCCACCCCGGCCGGTCTCTTCTACGGCACCCGCACGGTCCTGCAGCTGCTCGCCGCCGGCACCCGGATACCGGCGGGCAGCACGGTCGACATCCCGAAGTACCGGGAGCGCGGAGTCGCCGTCTGTGCCTGCTACACCTACTACACCGACGCGTGGCTCGAGCGGCTCATCCGCGACATGGCGTACCTCAAGCTGAACTACCTGCACCTCGAGATCAAGGTCAAGAGCTCGACCGACCCGAGCATCAACTCCTTCTCCTACTACACCCCGGCCGAAATCAGCCGGCTCGTGGCGCTGGCGACGCGCTACCACATCACCGTCGTGCCGGAGATCAACTCACCGGGTCACATCGACCCCTACCTCGAGGGCCATCCGGAGCTGCAACTCGTCGACAAGAGCGGCGTCGCGGACCCGACCCGCCTCGACATCACCAAGCCCGCGGCGTTCTCCTTCTACACCGGGCTGATCGACGCCTACCGGAAGGTCTTCCCGGGGCCGTTCTGGCACATGGGCGCGGACGAATACATGCTCGGGTCGGCGTACGCGAACTATCCGCAGCTGCTGGCCTACGCCCGGGCCAAGTACGGCCCGAACGCCACCGCCCAGGACGCCTACATCGACTTCATCAACCGGGTCGACGGCTACGTCCGGGCCCACGGGCAGACGCTGCGGATCTGGAACGACGGTCTGACCGGCGACAACACGGTGCCGCTGAACAAGGACGTCGTGGTCGAGCACTGGCTCGGCGAGAAGATCACGCCGCAGATGCTGCTGGACGAAGGTCATCCGGTGATGAACGCGTCCGCGGCGCTCTACTACATCCGCGGCGGCAGCCATCTCGACCCGGCGAAGCTCTACGACACCGGCTGGAGCCCGCTCGACTTCGTCGACCAGACCGTCGCCGCCGGGCAGGCCGGGCTCACCGGGGCCGAGCTGGCCGTCTGGCCGGACAACTACGGCGCGGAAACGGAGAACACCGCGCAGCAGGGTCTCGTCCTGCCGCTACGTGTCCTCGCCCAGGCGACGTGGGGGAGTCCCGATCCGGCCGGCGGCTACGCGGCCTTCACCACCCTCGCCCAGACCCTCGGTCACGGTCCGGGCTGGGGCCCGGCGTGGAGCCAGCCGCTGCGGCACGGCGTCTATCGCATCCGCAACGCCGCGACCGGCGGTCGGTTGGGCGCCGAGGCGGGGTCGACCGCCTCGGGCACCGACCTGGTCGCCGACCCGGCCGGGTCCACCACCTGGGAGCTCACCCCGACCGACGACGGCTACTACCAGGTCAAGTCGAGCACTGACGGACTGTGCGCCGAGGTGAAGCACGGCACGCCCAACCGGCTCGGCGTCATCGAGCAGCCGGGCGCGACGCTCTCCCAGGAGACGTGCAGCACGGCCAACACGCAGAAGTGGCAGCTGGAGCCGGACCGGGACGGTTACCGGATCGTCAACGCGACCACCCAGCAGGCGGCCGACGCTTCCGGACCCGGTCGGACCGTCGTCCAGGAACCGCGCGACGTGGCCGGGCGGGCGACCTGGCAGATCGCGGCCGGCTAGACACACCGCCGGCCAGTCACCCCGCCCGCCCAGGCACCTCGCCCGCCCAGGCACCTCGCCCGCCCAGGCACCCCGCCCGCCCAGGCACCTCGCCGACCCAGGCACCTCGTAGGAGGAACCGATGCGGAGCAGCCGCAAGTCCCTCGCTCGGCCGCGCACCCGGTGGCTCGTGGCCGCGATCTCGGCGGCGCTGTGTCTCGGCGCCGTGACGGTCGCTGCGGCGACGCCGGTCCGCGCGGCGGCCGCCGGCAGCCAGGTCGACACCCTGCTCGACGTGTCGTTCCGGGGCACGTTCCACGGCGACAGCTACGTCCCGGGACAGGGCGAGCGGGTCGGCGGAGCGCTGACGCGGACCAGCGGTCGCGAGTCACTCGACCAGCAGACCGTCAGCCTCGACGGCGGCACGTCCGGCCTGCAATTCCTCCCGTCGGCCGACCAGCGGACCGGAACCACCGCGACGAAGAGCCTCATCGCCGAGGTGCTGGTCAAGCGCAACACCACGGTCGCCCCGCTCAGCACCCTGCTGGGGATCTTCGGCGGCACCTACTACCGCTACCCGCAGGCCGTCACCGGCGCCACCGAGTTCGGGATGTCCGGTGGTGCGACACCGACCGGCGGGTCGCGCGACGTCAGCGACACCGGCTTCGAGCACGTCGCGCTGGTCTACCGGGCGGCCGCCGACGGTGCGTCGACGTTGTCCGCCTACGTCGACGGCTGCCAGGTCGGGCCGACCGTCCGTGCGGCGGCGCCCGCCGCGGCCCCCGTCCCCGGTATCGGCTTCGGCCGCGACCCGCAGGCCGGTGACCGGGGCCTCGCCGGCGGTCTGCGCGGCGTCGCCGTCTCCACCTTCACCGGCGCCTTCAGCACTCACGACTTCCGGCTCCCGGTCCCCACGGTGCGGCACCCGGTCGCCTCCGCGCAGGTCGTCCCGGTCGATCCGTGCGACAGCCCGCAGACCATCGTCGACAAGGCGGCGCACGTCGTCCCGACGCAGACGCAGAAGGACTGGCAGCAGCACGACCTGACCGGATTCATCCACTTCGGCCCGGACACGTTCACCAACGCCGAGCCGGGCAACTCGGCCTACCCGCAGCCGACGGGCAACGAACCGCCGACCACCTTCGCGCCGACGCACGTCGACACCGACCAGTGGGCCCGTTCGTTCCACGACGCCGGCTTCACCAAGGTGATCCTGGTGGCCAAGCACCACGACGGCTTCCTGCTGTGGCCGAGCCGCTACACCGCCTACTCGGTGAAGTCCGACACCGCGTGGCAGGACGGGCACGGCGACCTGGTCGCCGATTTCGTCCGGTCCGCGCACAAGTACGGGCTGAAGGTCGGCTTCTACCTCTCGCCCGCCGACCTGCACGAGGCCCTGCCCGGCGGCCGGTACGGCGACGGCAGCACCCCGAAGCCGGTCACGATTCCGACCCCGGTCGACGGCAGTGCCCCGCCCGGGCCGCAGTTCCACTTCACGCTGGACGACTACAACGCCTACTACCTCAACACGATGTACGAGCTCATGACCCGCTACGGGCGGATCGACGAGGTGTGGCTCGACGGCTACAACCCCACCAACCGGCCGGAGCCCTACGACTTCGCCGACTGGTTCTCGATGATCCGGGCGCTGCAGCCGCACGCCGCGATCTTCAACGGGCGGGACATCCGCTGGGTCGGCAACGAGGACGGGGCGGCCCGCACCAGCGAGTGGAGTCCGCTGCCGTTCTACGGCGACCCGGCGTCCGGCCGGAAGGAGGTCGCCTCCGAGGACAACGGCGACCTCGGCGGGCGGGACCGGCTGACCAACCAGGCCAGCTACCTCGGGTGGTACCCGGCCGAGTGCGACGTCCGCATCAACCCCAACTGGTTCTGGCACGCCGGCGAGACACCCAAGACGCTCGCGCAGCTGCAGAACATCTACTACACGTCGGTGGGACGCAACTGCCCGCTGCTGCTCGACGTACCGCCGGACAAGATCGGTCAGCTGCACCCGGACGACGTGAGCCGGCTGGCCGAGTTCGGCGCGTGGGCGCACGGCGCCTTCGGCACGCCGGTCACCGGCGCGGCGACCCCCGTCCCCGACAGCACCCGCCGGACCTGGCAGGTGACCCTGGCCAAGCCCGCCACCATAAACGTGGTCAAGGTGCAGGAGAGCCTCGACGTCGGCCAGCGGGTGGAGTCGTTCGCCGTCGATGCGTGGCAGTCCGGGGCGTGGCAGACCGTCGCCACCGGCGACACGATCGGCGCCTCGCGGCTGCTGTCCCTGGGGCACGACGTCACGACCGATCGGCTCCGGGTCCGCGTTCTCACCACGCGAGCCACGCCGACCGTCACGACCCTCAGCGGCTACCTCGACCCGGCGCCGCCGAAGTAGCACGCCGCGCTAGATTGTCACGGTGGCCGACGTCGACGGCACCACGCTGACGATCAGTGAGCTCCGGGAGCAATTCACTCGGCCGCCAGGGTCGGCCCGGCCCATGATGCGCTGGTGGTGGTTCGGCCCGGACGTTCAGGACGATGAGCTCGACGCGGAGCTGCGAGCCATCGCCGATGCCGGATTCGGCGGCGTCGAGGTCTCGTACGTGTACCCGCTGTCGTCGATCGCCCACCCACTGCTGTCCGAGCACTTCCTCGGCCGCATCCGGTTCGCGTCCGAGCGCGCCAAGGCGCTCGGCCTGCGCTTCGATCTCACCCTCGGGACCGGGTGGTCCTTCGGCGGCCCGCACATCGGTGCCGAACACGCGGCGCGGCAGCTTGTCTGGGAACAGCGCGAGGTGGGTGGCGGTGCCCTCGACGTGCCGACCGATGCGCAGTGGCCCGGTGACGAGCTGATCGCGGCCTTCGTCGGTGACGGATCGGTCCAGGAGATGCCGACGGAAATCGCGCCGCTGGCGGTGTCCGGCCAGGTCCTACGGATACCGGAGGGCCGATCCCCTCGGGTGGTCCTGCTCGCGTTCTCCCGACTCACCGGTCAGAACGTCAAGCGTGCGGCGGCCGGCGGTGAGGGTCCGGTCCTCGACCACTACTCGGCCGAAGCGACGGCGACCCACATCGCCGGCTTCGCCGCGCCCCTCGTCGCCGCCGTGGACACCGACAGCATCGGAAGTGTCTTCTGCGACAGTCTCGAGGTCTACGAGTCGAATTGGACACCCGAATTCCTCCGCGAATTCGACAAGCGCCGTGGGTACGACGCCGCGCCAACTCTCTACAGACTCATCGTGGACGAACCCGAATCGCCTGCGTTCCGTGTCGACTTTCATCGAACCCTGACCGAGTTGTACGAGCAGAACTTCGTCGCCGTACTCAGGGAATGGGCAGGCACGCTCGGCCTGCCGTTCCGCATCCAGGGATACGGAACCCCGCCCGCGTCGGTGAGCAGCTACCGCTTCGCCGACCTGTTCGAGGGCGAAGGCTGGGGCTGGAACGAGATCACCCAGACCAGGTGGGCCGCATCGGCCGCCCACATCTACGGCCTCCCCATCGTGTCCTCGGAGGTCTGGACCTGGGTCCACTCGCCGTCATTCCGGGCGACACCACTCGATCTCAAAGGCGAGGCCCACGAGCACCTGCTCGCCGGGGTCAATCAGCTGATCGGGCACGGCTGGCCGTATTCGCCGGCGGACGCGCCGGGCTTGGGCTGGATGTTCTATGCCGCCGGCGCGATCGACGACAGAAACCCCTGGTGGCCGGCGATGCCGGCGTTGACTTCCTCTCTTCAGCGCCTGAGCTGGCTGCTTCGTCAAGGAGACCACGTCGCCCCGGTCAAGCTGTACGTCCCCGCGGCCGATGTGTACGCCACGATGGGAACCGATGACGTGTCGCTCGATCTGTGGCGCGAGACGAAGCGGCACATCGGACCCGACATCCCCCGCATCATCCACGAGTGCGGGCTCGACTTCGATCTCGTCGACGATGACGCACTCGCCGTCCTCGACCCCGAGCAGGTGACAGCTGTCGTTCTCCCCTTCACGACCGTGATCCCAGCCTTGACGCAGAAGTGGCTTGATGCGGTCGCGAGCTCCGGGGGAACCGTCATCCATGTCGACGAACCCGGGACGGGCGACGTCGACATCGTGCCGGTGGAGCGCTTCGCGACTCACCTCGCGCGCCTCGTGCCGCCCGACTACTCGATCTCTCCGGCCGCGGGGGAGGTCGGCGTACTGCACCGTAGGAGTGAAAACGTCGATCTCTATCTCGTAGCGAATACCGGGAACGCGGACAGCACCTTCACCTTCCACCCCCGGACCGAGCGCTCCCACTACGAGGTATGGGACCCGGCGCACGGGGGAGTGCATTCGGCCGGAACCCTGTCCGGACCGATTCCCCTGCAGCTTCCGCCGTACGCCGCCGTCGTGGTCGTCGCCATGGACGCGCGCGATGCCGGCCCGGCTCAGCGTCACGCGCGATACCTCGACACCGAGCTGCGTCAGATCGACGGCCCGTGGGCCGTGCAATTCCTGGACGATGGCGGCCCGGCCGGCGTGCACGACGTGCTGCTCCCCGACCGGTGGGAGGACAGGTCCGCGGGTTACTCCGGCTCGGCCTCGTACGAGACCTCCTTGGACATCAGTCCGGAGGCGCTCGCGGCGAACGACCGACTGGTGCTCGACTTCGGCAGCGCCGTCGCTGAGGATTCAGGATCGATGCCCGGCCGCGGGATCCGCGGGAGTTCCTATCGCGTGCACGTGTCCGCGCCGGTCCGCGAGGTCGCCGTCGTGACCATGAATGGAGCAAGCTGCGGCACTCTCTGGGCCCCGCCGTACGAGGTTGACCTTCTCCCTGCCGCCGTGCCAGGGGTCAATCACCTGCGGATCGTGGTGTTCAACACGGCGGCGAACGCGCTCGACCGCGACGATGCCATTCGGGAAGCAGCCGAGCAGAGCGCCGCTCGGTACGGGCGCCGGTTCAGCATGCAGGATCTCGATCTCGCCATGGACGGGGTGTCGTCGGGACTTCTGGCCGTGCCGACGTTGAGGTGGCAACGGATTGCGGAAAGCGACTAGGGCACGGCAAGAGAGTCGCTACGGCCGCTGACCGAACTCGGTGGCGTCGCTGAGCCACTCAGCAGACCGATCGCTGAGACTGAGCCCGAGCCCGGGGCGGTCGGGCACCAGCATCCGGCCGTCGCGGATGTCGATGCGTTCGTTGAAGAGCGGTTCGAGCCACTCGAAATGCTCCACCCACGTCTGGCCGGGGAAGGCCGCGCTGAGGTGCACGTGGATCTCCATCGCGAAATGCGGTGCCATGCTGAGACCTTTGTGCTCGGCGAGTCCGACGACCTTGAGGAACGGAGTGATGCCGCCGACGCGCGGAGCGTCGGGTTGGATGTAGTCGAGGGCCCCGGCCTCGATCATCCGGGCATGCTCCGCGGCACTGGTCAGCATCTCGCCAGAGGCGATCGGCGTGTCCAGAGTGGCCGTGAGCTGCGCGTGGCCGTCGACGTCGTAGGCGTCGAGCGGCTCTTCGATCCAGACGAGGTCGTATTCATCCATGCGGCGACCGAACCGGCGTGCGGTGGCCCGGTCCCACTGCTGATTCGCGTCGATCATGAGTGGCACCGAATCGCCGAGGTGGCGCCGGATCTCTCGTACGCGTCGGAGATCTTCCGATGCGTCCGGCTGCCCGACCTTGACCTTGATACCGCCCACTCCGCGAGCGAGGGCGGCATCGGCGTTCTCGAGGACGGTGGCAGAGGGGCTGACAGGAAGCCACCCGAGGTGTTGTAGCAGGGGACCGAGTCGCGATATGCGCCGAGGAGCTTGGCGAGTGGAAGACGGGCCCGGCGTGCCTTGAGGTCCCACAGCGCCGTGTCAAAAGCCGCGATCGCCTGAGTGCCGAGACCGCTACGACCGACGGACGCTCCCGCCCACACGAGTTTGTGCCAGAGGCGGCCGATATCACTCGGGTCTTCACCGAGGAGCTCGGTGGCGATCTGCTCGGCATGTGCGTACAACCCGGGGCCGCCGGCGCGCTTCGCGTAGCTGAAGCCGAGTCCCTCCGATCCGCCGGCCGTCACGATTTCGGCGAACAGCAGGGCAACGTGGGTGAGCGGCCGCTGCACACCCGTCAGGACCTTGGCATCGCTGACCGGCGTCTCGAGCGGGAGGTTGATGTGCGCGATCCTGACCCAGCTGATGCGATCGCGTTGGCCCGTGGACAGGTCTTCAGAACCTGAGGCATCGAGCGGTCGGGCGGCGGTTTCCATGGAAGATCCAGGCTAACGCCCTCGCGACAGCTCATCGACGTACGCCCGATCTGCCTACCCGCCCGGACCGCCGAGCCGGCGCCGCCGACGGTCTGCGATCTGCACAGGAAATCGGGCCGAACGATGTGCACCATGTCCGTGGGGTGCCTGGCGTCCGCTGCCTAGCGTGGGGTCACCAGCCGACGGAAGGGGCACCTCACCATGACCGAGCTTCTCTCGCGGGACGACTTCCGTGCCGCGCTCGAGGGTGCGATCAAGGGCCGCGAGGCGAAGAACGCGTCGTTAAGCCAGGCCTGGGCCGACGGCAAGCTGCAGCGGCACCACTTCGCCCGGTGGGCCGAGAACCACTACCACTACGTCGGCCCCTTCGCCGACTACCTCGGCTACATCTACGGCAACACCCCGGACCGCTTCACCGACGCCAAGGACTTCCTGCTCCAGAACATGTACGAGGAGGAACTGGCCGACATCCGGCACACCGACCTGCTCATCCGCTTCGCCGAGGTCTGCGGCACCACCCGCGAGCGGGTCGAGGACCCCAACAACATGAACGCCGTGACCCGCGGACTGCAGGCGTGGTGCTACGCCACCTCGATGCGCGAGCACTTCGCGGTGGCGACGGCGGCGATGGTGGTCGGCCTCGAGTCGCAGGTCCCGAGCATCTACACGAAGCAGATCGTGCCGCTGCGCGGGGTCTACGGCTTCAACGAGGACGACATCGAGTTCTTCGACCTGCACATCACCTCCGACGTCGTGCACGGCGAGCGCGGCTACCAGATCGTGCTGGACCACGCCGACACGCCGGAACTGCAGCAGCGCTGCCTGCAGTTCGTCCGCTGGGGCGCGGAGATGCGGTTCTCCTACACCCGGGCGCTCTACGACACCTACGTCGCCCCGGACCTGGTGGCCGCCTGATCGCCGCCAACGCCGACCGGCAGGAGGGTGTTGGTGAGTGACTGGGTGCTGGCCGCGGAGCTGTCCGAGCTCACGCGCCGTAAGAAGAAGCAGGTGACGGTCGGCGGGGACCCGGTCGCGCTCTTCCTGGTCGGGGACCGGGTGTTCGCCCTGCACGACACCTGCATGCACAAGGAGCGGTCGCTCAGCAAGGGCGTGCTGCTGCACGGGCAGATCATCTGCCCCGGACACCAGTGGGCGTTCGACCCGGCGACCGGCTACGTCGCGGAGCAGGACCGGTGCCAGCCGACGTACGACGTGCGGGTCGAGGACGGCAAGGTCTACGTCGACCCGGAGCGGCCGGGTGCGGGTGACCGGCGCCGCACCGGCGGAAGCGGGCCTGCGATGACCGGCACGATCGTCACGATCGGGGCCGGCCAGACCGCCGCGGTCGCCGCGCGCACCCTTCGGCGGCGTGGCTTCGACGGGCGGATCGAGCTGATCGGCGACGAGCACCTGCCGCCCTACCAGCGGCCGCCGTTGTCCAAGGACTACCTCGCCGCCGGCGACGACGACGGTCTCTTCCTGCTGACCGAGAAGTGGTGCGCCGAACAACGACGTCCACCTCCGGCCGGGAGTCCGGCCGCGCGGATCCACCCCGACCGGGCCGCCGTCGAACTGGCCGACGGGTCGGAGGTCTCCGCCGACGCCGTCCTCATCGCGACCGGCGGTACGGCCCGCCGGCTGCCGGGCGTCGAGGGCGACCGGGTGCACTACCTGCGCACCCTGCCCGACGCGGACCGGCTGCGCCGCCAGCTGCATCCGGGCACCCGGCTGATCGTCATCGGGGCGGGCTTCATCGGTTCGGAGGTCGCGGCGACCGCCCGTGGCGCCGGTGCCGAGGTGACCGTGATCGAGACGTTCGAGGTGCCGCTGCAGCGCGCGCTCGGCCGGGAGATGGGCGCCGCCTGCGCGGAGATCCACCGCCGCAACGGCGTCGACCTGAGGCTGGGGGAGACCGTCGAGTCGGTGGTCGAGACCGCCGGCGGCGTGGTCGTCACGACCAGCAGCGGGCGGGTCGAGGGCGATCACGTCGTGGTCGGGATCGGCATCACGCCCAACGTCCAGGTCGCCCAGCGGTCGGGACTCGCGGTCGACAACGGCGTACTGGTGGACGAGTACTGCCGCACCAGCGTGCCCTACGTCTACGCCGCGGGCGACGTCGCCAACCATCTGCATCCCCTGTTCGGTGAACGGATCCGGGTCGAGCACTTCGACAACGCGAGCCGGCAGGGAGCGGCCGCGGCGGGAAACATGCTCGGCCGCGACGCCGTCTTCGACGACCCGCACTGGTTCTGGTCCGACCAGTACGACGTCAACCTGCAGTACGCCGGCCACGCCCGCGAGTGGGACGACCTGGTGATCCGCGGCTCGGTCGAGGAGCTCGACTTCTGCGCGTTCTACCTGCGCGACGGGGTGATCCGGGCGGCGTTCGGGGTCGACCGCGGGGGTGACGTGCTGCTCGCCAAGGAGCTGATCGCCGGCCGGGTGAGCGTGGACCCGTGGACCTTGCGGGACGAGGACGTGGACCTCGCCGAGCTGACCGTGCTGGAGGAGGAACGGCTGTGACCACCCTGAAAGGCAACTTCATCGGCGGCGACTGGGCCGGGTCGGCGAGCGGGCGCACCCTGGAGCGCCGCAACCCCGCCGACCAGCGCGAGATCGTCGCGGTGCTGCCCGACTCGGACGCCAAGGACGCCCACGACGCGGTCTCCGCCGTCGCCGCGGGCTACCGGGAGTGGGCGGCGCAGGGACCCGACGCGCGGGCGGCCGTGCTGCAGCGCGCGGCCGACATCCTCGCCGGCCGCGCGGACGAGCTCGCCCGTGAGCTCGTCCGCGAGGAGGGCAAGACCCTCACCGAGGCGCTGACCGAGACCCGTCGTACGCCGGCCAACCTGCGCTTCTACGCCGGCGAGGCACTGCGGCTCTCCGGCGAGACCTTCGCCTCCGGCGACGGCGGGCTGGTCTACACCTCGCGCGCGCCGGTCGGCGTGGTCGTGGCGATCACCCCGTGGAACTTCCCGCTCAACATCCCGTCCCGCAAGCTCGGCCCGGCCCTGGCCGCGGGCAACGGTGTGGTCTTCAAGCCCAGTGAGGTCAGCCCGCTGCTCGGGCAGCGGCTGGTCGAGGCGCTGCTGGAGGCCGGGTTGCCGCCCGGCGCGATCGCGCTGGTGCACGGCGGAGCCGAGGCCGGCACAGCTCTCGTCGCCGACGAGCGGGTCGGCGCGGTGACGTTCACCGGCTCCTACGCGGTCGGGACGGCGATCCACCGCGCGGTCGGCGCGACCCAGCGCTGCCAACTCGAGATGGGCGGCAAGAACCCGGTCGTCGTTCTCGAGGACGCCGACCTCGACCGCGCCGCCGGCATCGTCGTACGCGGCGCGTTCGGGCTCAGCGGGCAGGCGTGCACCGGCACGAGCCGGGTGATCGTGCACGACGCCGTCCACGACGCGCTCGTCGAGCGGCTGGTGGCCGCGGCGCGCGGCCGCACGATCGGTGACGGGCTGGCGTTCGGCGTCGACATGGGCCCGCTCGCCACCCGGGTGCAGCTGGACCGGGTGCGCGACGCGCTCGGCCCGGTCGCCGGCGCGGACCTGCGCACCGGCGGCGAGCCGCTCGGGCCGGAGCACGAGCACGGCCTCTTCGCCCGCCCGGCCGTCGTCACCGGCGTCGAGCGGACGTCCCGGCTGGCGCAGGAGGAGCTCTTCGGCCCGGTGCTCGGCGTCCTGCGGGTCGGCTCGTTCGACGAGGCCGTCGCGGTCGCCAACGACACCGAGTACGGCCTGTCGGCGGGCATCGTCACCGCCGACGTCGGCCGGGCGCTGCGCTTCGCCGACGCCGTCGACAGCGGTCTGGTGAAGGTCAACCAGCCGACCACCGGCATGGCCATGAACGCACCGTTCGGCGGCGTGAAGCACTCCAGCACGCAGACCTTCAAGGAACAGGCCGGAGAGTCGATGATGCACTTCTACACCGTCGACAAGACGGTCTACCTGAGCCCATGACCGGCCCGACCGAGGAGAGTGCCGTGGAGTTCGTCCGGGTGGCCCGGTCGGGCCAGGTGCCCGACGGCTACGTCCGCCGGTTCTATGCCGGCGACCTGGAGCTGTGCCTCGCGCGCTTGCAGGGCAAGGCCTACGCGACGTCCAACTACTGCACGCACCTGGACTGCCTGCTCTCCTCCGGCAAACTGGTGGACGACGGCATCGGCTGCTCGTGCCACGGCAGCGTCTTCGACCTCGAGTCCGGCGACGCGATCTACCCGCCGGCCACCGAGGCGATCAAGACCTATCCGGTCCGCGAGGACGGCGGCGAGATCTACGTCGGCATCACCAGCGAGGACGTCGCTGCCGGCGGCCCGCGCCGGCGCAAGCGCGTCGGCTGACCCCATCCGCCCCGCCCCGCCACCCAGCCGCCCGCCCCCGACTTCCATGATCGTGATCGGATCCGCACGGCGTTTCGCGGCTTTTTCCGATCACGATCATGGGAGTGGGAGTGGGAGTGGGAGTGGGGGGTGGGGGTGGGGGTGGGGGTGGGGGTGGGGGCGACGTCCGGCGGTCAGCCGGCCACGCCGAGAGCCGCGACGTGCTTGGCGAACGCGTCGAGGGCGGCGGCGCCCACCGCCTTGTCCTGTTCGCCGTTGCCCCCGCTGACACCGACCGCGCCGACGACCTGGCCGTCGTACTCGATCGGGAAGCCGCCGACGAAGATCGCGAACTTGCCCGGGTACATGTGGCTGATCCCGAATGCCTCGTTACCGGGCAGGGCCGGGCCGTTCGGGGGCTCGTTGAACTTGTGGGTCGGCCGTTCGTGGCCGGCGGCGGTGAAGGCCTTGGCCATCGCGATCTCGACGCCGGTGAGCCGCGCGCCCGGCAGCCGATGCAGCGCCAGCAGGTGACCGCCGTCGTCGCAGACACAGATCGTCTGCCTGACGCCGATTTCCTCCGCCTTCTCGCGAGCCGCCGCCAAGACGGCAGCGCGTCGTCGAGCGTGATCCGGTAGACCTTGTGCACTGTCATCCTCCTCGGGCCGCGGCCGCGGCTTTTTTGACCGAATCCAGCCTGCCGGGAGCAAATGGCGCCGCAACAATGGCCAGGCTGCAGTGGCACGATGCGCACAGTTGTGCACGGTGTCCAAGGAGGCGCCATGGTAGACGACACGGGGGCCGTGCATCCGACGACGGGCCCGGCGGGTCCGACGGACGACCAGCTCACGCTCGGTCGGTTGCTGCAGGAGCGGTTGCTCCGCAGCGCCCGTACGACGGTCGACGCCGAAGCCTGCCGACCGCTGGTCACCTGGTGCCTGCCCTGGGACCAGGCGGCGGCACCGACGACCCGCTCGACGGTGTCCTGGTCTACGCACCGGGTCGACCAGCTCGGCGATACCGAGCTCAAGTCGCTCGATACCCGCGGCGCCGCGGCGGTCGTCGTGGCCGGCGTGCCCGAGGACGCCGCACCGCCCGAGCTCGGCGTCCCCGTGCTGGCTGGTCGGCGGCCGGGTCGGCTTCCGGGAGCTGAGCCACCTGGTCGCCGATCTCGCCCTCGCCCGCGAGACCCACGTGCTGCGCTACGGCCATCACCGTGCACCGTTCGCTGGTCGAGTTGCTCTATCGCGGCGCGGGCATCGCCGCACTCTGTCACCAGATGGCGCGGCTGTCCGGGTGCGCCGTGCCGCGATCCTCGACCCGCACTACCGGGTGCTCGCCTTCGAGCAGAGCCGGGACCGGATCCTCGAGCCGGGGGCGGTCGCCGCGGCGGTCCGCACCGAGGCCGAGATCTCGCCGAATCGGCGCCGAGCCGGAGCACGGCAACCCGAGGGTGTGGCCGCTGCGGCTCGACGGCACCGACGCGACGTGCGTCGTCAACCCGATCCTGCTCGCCGGCCGGCACGACGGCTGGGTGGTGGTCGTGGAGGCCGACGACTCACCGCATCCGCACGACATCGCCGAACACCGGGTGGTGGTCGAGCAGGGCGCCACCATCGTCGGCACCGAGATGCTGCGGATGCGCAGCGTCGAGCAGGCCGAGGAGCGGGCCCGCGGGGACTTCGTGCACGCCCTGCTGCACGGGAGGTTCGCCACCGCGCGCGACCTGGAGGCGCGCGCGGCGCACTACGACTTCCCGACCGAGGGGCAGTACGGCGTGATCGTGGTCGGCGATCTCGCCGGGACCGGCGGCGCCGAGTCGATCACGGCGCTCTTCCAGCTGGCCCGCGAAGCCGCCCGACTGGTGCCCCGGCCGGGCAGCCACACCCTGGCCACCGTGGTCGGCGACGTCCTCGCCGTGATCCGCTGGCTCGCGGTCGACGATCGGACCGGAACCCCGGACGCCGCCGGCCGGGCGCTGGCCGACTACGCGATCGCGCTGGAGCAGGAGCTGACCCGCCGGGTGCGCCATCCGGTCGCGCTCGCCTACGGGCGTCCGGCGGGGTCGGCGACCAGCATCGTGGGCAGCTACCGCGAGGCACGGCTGGCCCTGGGGCTGCGCGGCCGGCTCGGGCTCGAGCGGGCCTGCGGCTTCGACGACCTGCGGGTCTACGCCACTCTCGCCGAGCTGGCCGCCAGCGAGCAGGGCAAGGCCTTCGCCCGCGACATGCTCGCCCCGCTCCGCGGCCCCCGGGCCGGTGCGGGCGACGTCGAGCAGTCGGTGATCACCTACATCGAGTCCGGCGGCAACCTCAATGCCGCCGCGCGGGAGCTGCACATCCACCGCAACACGATGCTCTACAAGCTGGACCGGGCGTCGCGGTCACTGCACCTCGACCTGCGTAAGGCCGAGCACCAGTTCGCCGTGTGGCTCGCCTACAAGCTCGACCTGCTCGCCGAGACGGCCGCCGCCGTCGACCGGGACGTCAACCCGAGATGACCGCCTGATCGGGCTGCGCCGTCCGGGGGTCGGCCGGGTCGGGGCCGGCGAAGCTGACGAGCAGGCCGACCCCGGCGACAACGGCGCACCCGGCGAACAGCACGAAGAGGTTGCCGCCGGGGTAGCCGACCGCGACCCATGCCGCGCCGAGGGCCGAGCCGCCGAACCGCATCATGTTGAACAGCCCGAGCGCCGCGCCGGCCCGCCCGGCCGGTGACCGGGTGGCCCCGGTCGCGGACGGGGTCTGGACCAGGGCGACCCCGGCGCCGACCGCGACGAGCAGCACCACGAGGCCCGGCAGGCTGCGGTGCCCCGCCCCGACGTACCACCCGAGCGCGAGCTCCACCACGCCGAGCAGGACCAGCCCGCCGCGCAGCACCCGCCGCGGGTGCAGCCGCTCACTGAGTACGCCGACCCCGGGCGCGCAGGCGGCCATGGTCGCCGGCAGGGCGAAGACCAGCAGCCCGGTGACCGCCGTCGTGCGCCCGAGCGTCCCGGTGACGTAGAGCGGAACGCCGACGAGCACGGTCGCCAGGCAGAACATCTGCGCGAACGCCGCCACCGCACTGCGCAGGAATCGCGACTCGATGATCAGCCGCGGTCGGATGATCGGCTGCGCGGCCCGCGCCGACAGGGCGACGAAGAGGGCGACGAAGCCGACACCGACGGCGGCCAGGGCGGCGACGAGCCAGCGCGGTACGACGTCCTGCGGCACCGCGGTCGCCGCGGTCATCAGCAGCGCACCACCGGCGGTCAGCGACACCGCCCCCGGCAGGTGCAGCGGAGTCGGCCGGCCGCGGTCGTCCGGGACGCCACGCACCGTCGCGACGAGCACACCGGCGGTCAGCGGGGCCAGCAGCCAGAAGATCGACCGCCACCCGGCGAGACCGGCGAGCAGCCCGCCGACGGGGGGCCCGATCGCCTGCCCGACGCCGTTCGCGCCGGCCCAGGCGCTCATCATCCGGGCCCGTTGGCCGGGGCCGTAGATCGTGGACAGCAGGCCCATCACGGCCGGCGGGAACGCGGCACAGGCCAGCCCCTGCACGGCCCGCAACCCGATCAACACCGGCAGCGACGGAGCGAGCGCCGCACCGATCATCGCCGCCGTCATGAGCGCGAGGGCCGCGATGACCGTACGGCGCCGCCCGAACCGGTCCCCGACCCATCCCGACAGCGGCATGGCGGCCGCGAGGACCAGCACGAAACTGCTCACCACGAGCACGCCCGACGACGGCGAGACGTCGAAATCGCTGCTGATCGCGCGCAGCGGCACGTTGAGGATGTTGTTGATCAACGTGCCCATCAATGTCACCGCGAGCAGGGTCGGCAGGGTCAGTCGTCGGGTCGCGGCCGGGCGCCGTAACACGGTCGTCACGGCTTCGAGCCTCCGGTGTCACATGGCGCGGGTGCTATGGCAGCCTGCACAATCCTGGGCCCAGGCACTGTGCAGATCGGCAATAGACGACGTACCCCGTAGCGCGGACTCTTCATCCTTATCCAACGTCCTCGGGGTCGGGCAGTGAGGTAAGAGATGCATCTAACAGCCGCGCACTGGGTCTACCTGGCCGGGGTGGTCCTGATCATCGCGACCATGATCGCGCGCAAGAACATCGTGGTGCCGGCGGTCGTGGCGACCTTTATCACCGCGCTCGTCTTCTCCCACAGCCTGATCCGCGGGCTGTCCTCGGTTTTCAACGCGAGCCTGGTCGCGGCGACCAACCTCTTCAACATCTTCCTGATCATCGCGCTGGTCACGGCGATGCTGCATTCCCTGCAGGCGATCGGGGCCGACCGCAAGATGGTGGCGCCGTTCCGGCGGGTCATGCGCAACGGGCACCTCGCGTTCTGGACGCTCGTCGTCGTCACCTACTTCATCTCGCTGTTCTTCTGGCCCACCCCGGCGGTGCCGCTGATCGGTGCCGTCCTCGTGCCGGTGGCGATCCGCGCCGGGCTGCGGCCCATGGCGGTCGGCCTGGTCGTCGCGATCGCGGGCCAGGGCATGGCGCTCTCCTCCGACTACGTCATCCGGGTCGCGCCCGG
This sequence comes from uncultured Actinomycetota bacterium, assembly GCA_963828605.1. Taxonomy (GTDB): domain Bacteria; phylum Actinomycetota; class Actinomycetes; order Mycobacteriales; family QHCD01; genus DASXJE01. The sequence continues at coordinate 559,815 of CAWHER010000003.1, forward strand.
GCTCTCGGCGAAGGCGGCCGGCGTCGACCCCAACGTCGTCGCCGACCGCGCCATGGTGCTGTCGCTGGTCGTCGGCGGAGTCGCCCTCGCCGTCGGCTACCTCATGGAGTTCCGCAAGATGCGACAGCCGTCGGCGGCACTGCTGGCCGAGTGGGAGTCCACCAGCGACCGGGGTGCGGTGACCGCCGACGCCGAGCTGGTCGAGGACCTCGCCATCATCGAGGACGAGCGGGAGTTGATCGAGGCCGGCGGCGGCGGACGCACCGGAGGCGGCGGCACCGACATCCCCTCGCTGCGCGGTGGTGCGCCGACGATCGGGCACGGCGTGGCGCTCGGCCCGGAATACACCGGCGGGCAGCGCGACTCCGATGACCCGTCGCGGGCATCGACGGTCTCGTCGTCGCGGGCATCGACGTTCTTCGCCCTGTTCGTCCCGCTGGCCTACCTGGCGCTGATCGTCTACCTGGTGGTCGCGAAGGTGTCGAGCAGCGTGCCCGACCTCGCCGGCGGCGACGCGGCCGCCCTGGTCGGTGGCATCGCGGCGCTGATCGTCTTCTTGGCGTCATTCGCCTACGACGGCAAGACGTTCATGGAGGCCTCGGCCGAGCACGTCGTCGACGGCCTGGTGTTCGCGTTCAAGGCCATGGGCGTCGTGCTGCCGATCGCCGGCTTCTTCTTCATCGGCAACGGCGACTTCTCCGGCCAGATCCTCGGTACGGCGGACCCGACGAAGGGCCCGGCATTCCTCTACGACCTGGTCAACTCCGCGCAGCACCACATCCCGCACAACCCGTTCATCGCGGCGTTCGGCATCCTCATCATCGGGATGATCGCGGGCCTCGAAGGGTCCGGCTTCTCCGGGCTGCCGCTCACCGGCTCGCTCGCCGGCAGCCTCGGCCCGACGGCCGGGATCAGCGCCGGCTCGCTCGCCGCGGTCGGCCAGATGGGCAACATCTGGTCCGGTGGCGGCACCCTTGTCGCCTGGTCGTCGTTGATCGCGGTCGCGGGCTTCGCGCGGGTGCCGGTCATCGACCTCGCCCGCCGGTGCTTCATCCCGGTGGTCAGCGGCCTGGTGGTCGGGACGATCGTGGCGGTCGTCTTGTTCAGCTGACGGCCGATCCGGGCACGTTCGGGCGCACACTGGGCAGGTGGCGCACAGCTGGGCGCAACCATGAGCCTGCTCGAATATGTCCTCCTGTTCGTGCTCGTCGTGACGATGGGGATGGGCGTGCCGGCCCTCGGCGACGCCTCGCTCATGGCGGCCGGCACGCTCGCGGGTGAGGGCCGGCTCAACGTCTTCGTCGTGCTTGCCATCGGAATGGCCGGTTGGTTGGCCGGTTCGCTCGCCGGATACGAGATCGGCCTTCACCAGGGCCGCGGGCTGCTCGAACACCCGGGGCGATTCGAGAAGAGACGCCGAAAGCTGCTCGCCAAGGGCGACCGTTCCTTCGGCCGGCACACCTTCCTGGCGTCGGTGACGATGCCCGCCGTCGTGTCCGGGGTTTTCCGGGTGGGACTGCGGACATTCACGCTCGGCGCGCTGGTCGCCGGGGTCGGCTTCGTCGGCGTCTACGTCGGCCTCTCCTACTTCCTCGGCGCGGAGATCGCCGAGCGGATCGGTGACGCGGGCACGAAGGCGGTGATCGGCGTGCTGGTGGTGGTCGCCCTCGGGCTGGGGATCAAGGAAGGCGTGTCGAGGCTGCAGGCCCGCCGCGGATAGTCCGGATCAGCGGATCGTCGTACCGTGGGTGCGCTGGTCAGCCGCGCGGGGCGCGGACCCGAGACGCCACGGAGCGACGATGAGCATCCGGTCACTGGACATCCGGACGCTGGGCGAGCGCGTGCTCGACGCCGGGTTCGGCCATCCCCACGGGATCCTCGGCCGGATCGGCGGCGCGCTCATGGTGCGCGGCAACGTGGAGCAGGAGCGCTGGGCGGTACGCCGGGCCCGGCTCTTCCCCGGCGATCGGGTGCTCGTCGTCGGACCGGGGCCCGGGGTCGGGTTGGAATTGGCCGCCTCCGCCGTCACGGCCGCGGGGCACGTCGTCGGCGTGGATCCGTCCGCGGACATGCGGGCGATGGCGACGACGCGGTGCGCCGCGCAGATCAACTCCGGGCTGATCGACCTGCACGAGGGGACCGCCGACCGGACCGGCTGCGCCGACGCCTCGATGGACGTCGTGATCTCGGTCAACAACGTGATGCTGTGGGACCGTCCGGCCGGCTTCGCCGAGATCGCCCGCGTGCTGCGCGCGGATGGCCGGCTGGTCCTCAGTGTGCACCGGCACGTCCTCGGTCTGCCGCCCGACGAGCTGGCCCGGGACGCCATCGCCGCCGGCTTCGCCGACGTCGACCTCGACGTGCGCCCGCGGCGCCGCAACAGCCCGGCCGTCGACCTGGTCGCCCGGCGGAAGTGACCGCCCGGGTCAGCCGAGCGGGTTCGGGTTCAGCGGGCTGGCGGCGAGATCGCCGGGCGTGAGTTCCGGGAACCAGTTCTCGAGATCGGCGCGCTGGCCGTCGTTGGTCGGCTCGATCAGGCGGGCGCCGTCCTCGAACCAGATCACCGTCATGACCTCCCGCTGCGTGCCGGTCTGGTTGGCGCTGGCCGAGTGCAGCGTCCATGAGGCGTGGAACGACGCGTCGCCGGCGGCCATCGTGCCGGTGGACTTCAGCGGGTAGCCCCGCGTCGCGAGCTCCTTCTCCAGGATCGCGTCCGACGATCCGGAGATCGGCACGTTCGCCATCGCCCCGTCGCGGTGCGATCCGGCCGCGAAGATCAGCTCTCCCATGTCCGGGGTCAGGTCGACGAGCGGCATCCACATGGTCAGCGCATGGTCGGTGGACAGCGGCCAGTAGTGCATGTCCTGATGCCACGGCGTCCGGCCGCCGCCGGCCTGCTTGAAGAGCGCCTGGTCGTGGTAGAGCCGCACCCCGGACGCCGTGAGCAGTGCGGCGGCGGCCCGGGCGAACCGGCGGGACAGGGTGAAGGCCGCGACCCGCGGGTCGCGCCGCCACAGGTTGATGTACTGGTCGAAGGCTCGGGCGTAGGCCTCGCCCTCGTCGGCCGACGCGGCGTGCTTCGGGGTGGCACTCGCCGCCGCCCCGATCACCAGCCGGTAGGCCGCCACCTCGGCCGGCGAGGCCAGGCCGCGGAGGATGATCTGCCCGTCCCGCTGGAAGGTGCTGACGTCCGCGTCGGACACCGGGAAGTCGCCGTCGAGCTCCCGGGGGGCCAGATCCTGCTCCTCCACCGCGGGACGACTCTCGCTGCTCATGCCACCACCTCCGTGTCGCGCAGGTCGACCGGCTGCCGGGTCGCCGCTGAACGATAGGCGGCGTCGACGATGCGTTGCACGTCCAGGGATTCGGGCAGCCCGGATTCCGGCGTCTCCCGCCCGTCGATGCAGGCGAGGAAGTGGTCGAGCTGCTCGGCGAGGAGGTTGCCGGGGGTCCACTCCCTGGTGTCGACCCCGGCGCTGCGGTCGTAGCGGACCAGGCGGGACAGGTCGACCTCGAGGTTCCCCTGCGTCCCGTGCAGCAAGAGCTCGAAGCGGTCGGGGAGCGCGACGTGGCTGGTCACCACCGTGGCGACCGATCCGTCGGCGTACTCCAGCGTCAACGCGCCCTTGTCATCGGAGGTCCAGTCGCCAGGGCAGGCCCGCATCGCTCCGATTACCGCGTAGACCCGCTCCGGCAGCCCCTTGCACGCGGTCAGTACGCCGAGCATGTGCCAGCCCGCGTCGAGGATCGCCGTACCGCCGGAGAGCGCACGGTCCCCCCGCCAGCCCCAGTTCTCCCCGTCCGGGTTCCAGGCGTAGAGAATCCGGCCCTCGGCGAGGTAGATATCGCCGAGCTCGCCCTTGCGCACGAGCTCGAGCGCGTGCCGGTACGCCGGATCGAGCAGCCGCTGGCCGGAGGTCAGGTAGACGCGGTCGCGGCCGCCGAGGACCCCGGCCATCCGCCGGGCGTCGTCGAGGTTCCGGGCGAACGGCTTCTCCTTCAGGATGTGCAGGTCCGTCGCGGCCAGCGCGTCGATCACCTCGGGGTAGACGTGGTGGGGGACCACCACCTGGGCGATCTGCGCCTCTCCCGCATGGCGGTCGAGCAGCTCCCGGTAGTCGGCGTACGCCGGGACCGCGAACTCCGCCGTGGCGGCCTCGCGGGCCTGCGGCGACACGTCGGCGGCCGCGATCAGCCGGCACCGGGGGTGGCTCTCAACCACGCGCAGGTGCGCCATCCCGGCGCCGCCGGCGCCGATCTGCAGCACACCGAGGCGTTCGTCATCGACAGTGGGCATCGGGCAGGTGCTCCTGGGGGTGGACGGGCTCGGTCAGGTCGTGTGCTGTGCGGGGTTCTGCCAGTAGAAGACTTCCGGGTCGTAGACGCCGGGAGTCGGGAGTCCCCAGGTGTTGGTGAACCCGCCCTGGGCGAGGTTTTCCTTCCCGGGAACGTTCTGCAGGTCGGTCTTGGCCACGACGACCTGGGGATAGCTCGCGACGGTGCCCATGAAGAACGGCCCGTGGTCGATGTGGACTTTGATCATCTCCCACACCAGCTGGGTCCGCTTCTGCTCGTCCGGCTCGACCTTGCTGCGGTCGTAGAGATCCCACAGCGCCGCGATGGGACCGCCGGCGTCGGGCTCCAGCCGCGGCGGGTTGCGCTTCCACGGGTCGACGCTCTTCTGCTCGTGCTCGGCGGGCGTGCCCCGCAGTGCGTAGAGCTGTCCCTCGAGCGGCGCCCAGCGCGCGTTCTCGATCGGCACCAGCCACTGGGGGTAGATAAGGCAGCTGGGGTCGTTGCTCACCTCCCAGTTGGTGTGCACCATCAATTGGCCGGCGGCCCACTGGTCGCCGTAGGTCTGCGGGGCGATGGGATTGCGCACCATCCGCAGGCCGATGGCCTTGCAGTCCCGGACGAGCTGGTCGTCCTTGGCGCCCTCGGTCGTGCTGATGTCGGCTGAGTAGTCGATCCGGATCGTGAGCTTCTTACCGCCGGGCAGCTCGACGAACCCGTCGTTGTTGGTGTCCTTCAGTCCGAGCTCGGCGAGCAGCGCCTTCGCCTTCGCCGGGTCGTAGGACTTGTAGGAGTCCCGCCACTGCTCGTAGACCTGCCGGCCCTTGGCGCCCCGGAATTCCACCGCCTTGGGGCTCATCGTTCCGGTCGTCTGCTCTCCGGTCTGGAAGTAGAGGCTCTTCTGCGCCTCGGCCCGGTTGAACGCGTGGGAGATCGCCTGGCGGAACTTCGGTTCCCGGAACAGCTTGCGCAGCGTGGGGTCGGGGTAGTCGTAGTTGAGGAAGAACATCGAGCCGGTGCCCGATCCGCTGTCCCACAGGATGATCCGGGTGTCCGCCTTCTTCGTGGACTGGCTCAGCGTCGACACGTCGGAGAGGTCGATCTGGTTGTAGGGGCCGTGGCAGAAGTCGACCGACCCCTGGCGCACCTGCAGCTGGCCGACCTGCGCGTCCTGCGTCGTCTTGAAGACGACCTCGTCGATGTAGGGCAACTGGTCGCCGTGCTTCGTGACGGCCCAGTAGTAGGGGTTGCGTTCGAGGACCACCCCGGTGTTGTTGTTGAACGACTTGCACTTGTAGCCGATCAGGACCGGGCAGTCCGGATTGCGCATCCAGTCGGTCTTCTGTTCCCACAGGCCGCCGACGGTGTCCCAGTTCTTGGGGACGTTCCTGGTGTACTTCGGGTGGAACTGCTTGGCGTAGTGCTTGGGGATCACCCAGATCGGCCCGTTGTGGCCGATCCCGCCGTTGGCCCACTCGGCGAGGCGGTCGGCGGTGAGTGGCGCCGGCGCGTCGAAGGTCATCGTCAGCGTGAGGTCGTCGAGCGCGGCGATCTTGACCAGCGTCCCCTTTCCCGAGCGGCACTCGTCGGGCGGGACCTGCGCGAAGTGGGCCGGCAGCACCAGGTCGTCCCACCAGAAGAGGATGTCGTCGGTGCTGAACGGGTGGCCGTCGGACCACTTCACGCCCTTGCGCAGGTGCAACACCCACTCGGACGCGTCGGAGTTGGCCGACCACTTCTCGACCAGGCCGGGGCCCACGTCGAGTCCGTCGTTCAGCCAGCGCAGCAGCGAGTTGCCGTAGTAGAACTCGCGGTTGGAGTCGGCCGCCGACGCACCCTCGCTCGAGAACGTGATCATGTTGAGCACACCGCCGTACCTGCCGCGCTCGACCCAGTTGTGCGGGACGACGTAGGGGTGCTCGGGCAGCCGGTCGGCGACCGACGGCAGCATGCCGGCCTTGGAGAGCCGGGCGAGCGCGGGTGCCTCGGTGAAGGTCTTGGGCGCGGCCAGCGGCGTGCGGGCCGAGCCCTTCGCGGTACTGCCGGAATCCTTCGCGGCGGTGCTGGCCGCCGAGGTGCACGCGCTCAGCATGGCCGACCCGGCGACCAGCGCCGAGCCGTAGAGGAAGGTACGTCGGGACAGGGTCGGGGCATCGGTCACGGTCGACACTCTCATCCGGCGGGACAGTGCTTGCCCATACCTGCCGGACGCATCATGATGACTGATCGTGCCATCGGCCGAGTACCACCCGCGGGTCGTGGTCGGCGCCATCGGTCGCGGTGAGGCGCCGGCCGGCAGCGTCTACGGGCCGCGCACCCTGTCCTGCTTCGAACTGCTGTGGATGCAGGCGGGCGGGGCGCGGTGGGTCTGCGCCGGCCGTTCCGCGGTGCTCGCGCCCGACCAGCTCCTGCTGGTGCCGCCGGGAACGGTCGAGACGCTGTACTGGTCCGCGGGCGACGAGGACGCCGCCGTCGGCCGACGCTGTGCGCACGCCTACGTGGACTTCGAGGTGCGGACCGGGCGGGTCGGCGATGACTGGCCGAAGGTGATCGGGTTGCCCGGCGCCGACGTGCGGCACGCGCTGCTCGGGTATCTCCTGCGGCTGGGCCAGACGCTCCCGGACGGCTGGCAGGAGCCGGCCGGGGCCGCCGTGGAGGCGCTGCTCCGGCTGGTCGCCTCCGGCACGCTGCTGGAGTGCGACACCGCGGTGGTGCTGCCCGAATCCATCGAGCGGCTCGCGGACTACGTGCGCCGCCTGTGGCCGCGGGGCATCCGCCCGATCCCGCTCGATGAGATGGCGACCGCGGCGCGTACGTCGAAGGGGCACCTGTCCCGGCAGTTCCGGGCCGCCTTCGCGCTGGGCCCGGCCAAGACCTTCGAGCTGCTGCGCCTCGCGCACGCGGCCAGCCTGCTCGTGCACACCAACCTCACCGTCGTGCAGGCCGCCCAGGCATGCGGGTACGCGAGCCCGTACCACTTCTCCCGCAGCTTCAGCGCGGCCTTCGGAACGCCGCCGTCGGTGTACCGGACCGCACCGGACACCGGCGGCATCGACGCGGTCTTCGGCCGGCACAACCTGACCGTCCTCGCCGCCCGCATCTGGCCGGACGCCGGCTAGATGGCCGCCGAGTGGGTAAGTAAGGTCACCGACCGAACCTGGGATGCCTGGTCGTGCCCTCCGGTGGCCCGACATCCCCTCTCCCGCCGAGCACCGGGCAGGACGCGATGACGCGCACCGACGACCGCGGAGCCGCCGGGCTGGGCGCCCGGCAGGGCGTCACCCGGCGGATCAACTCCGAGGCCGTGCTGTCCCTGCTGCGTACGGAGGGGCCGATGTCGCGGGCCGCGCTCTCGCGGCGGGCAGGCCTGGCCAAGGCCACGGTCTCGAGCGTCGTCGAGGAACTGATCGCGGCGGGCGTGGTGCACGAGAGCGGTCAGGGAGCCAGCGCACCGGCCGGCGGCCGGCCGCCTCGGCTGCTGCGCGTCGATCCCTCGTCCCGACATCTGATCGGTGTCGCGATCGGAGCCCGGACCACCACCGCCGTGGTCACCGATGCGATGGGGGACGCCCTGACCCGGCGGAGCGCTCCGACTCCGGGCGGCGAACCGCGGTCGACGATCCGGGCGACCGCCGGTCTGATCCGCGCGCTGCTCCGCGAGGCCGGTGCCGAGGGGACCTCGGTCGCCGCCATCGGCGTGGTCGTCCCCGGGATCGTCGACCCGACCACGTCGGTGTGCCTCTTGGCACCCAACCTCGGCTGGCACGACGTCGCGGTCGCCGACCTGCTCGGTGCAGAGTTCCCGGCGCCCGTCTTCGTGCACAACACCGCCCAGGCCGTCGTCGTCGCCGAGGCCGAGGACGGCGCCGCGCGGGGCCACGACGACGTTGTCTGCGTCTACGCGTCGACGGGTGTCGGCGCCGGCATGCTGCGCGACGGACGCGTCGTCCTGGGCAGCGCCGGTGTCGCGGGCGAGCTCGGGCACTGCACGATTCCCGGCGGTACGGAGGCCTGCAACTGCGGCAAGGTCGGGTGCCTGGAGACGCTGGCGTCCGGTCCGGCGATCGAGCGCGCGGTCGCCCGCGCCGTCGCCGCCGGTCGCGAGTCGACGCTCGCCGGTCTGCCGCGCCCGGCCACCGCCCGGGACGTCGCCGCTGCGGCGAAACGCGGTGATCGCCTGGCGATCACGGTGATCGAGCAGGCCGCCGACCTGCTGGGCACCGCCACCTCGTGGCTGGTCAACATCGTCAACCCGGGAATCGTCATCGTGACCGGAGGTCTCGCCGACGTCGGCCCGCTGATGCTCGGGCCGATGGAGGCCGCGATGCGGCGCGGCGCCCTTCCGCAGGCGGTGCGGGAGGTGACCCTGCGTCCGGCCGCGCTGGGCGCCGATGCGCCGATCCGCGGTGCGGTGCTCCTCGCCCGGCAGTACGCCGACGACCATTTCCGGGCGGTCTTCCGCAGCAACGCCTGAGCCGCCGATTTCTCTGACGCACGGTGTCGGGTCGAGCACTCAACGACATCGCCACCTCGGTCCGGCCCGCCCGGAATCCTCGAAAGCCCGCGCCGGATGTGCCCGGAAACTACCGTCGCCACTGCGGGGGCGCCGGTGCCGAGGCGCACCGATGGGGGAACGCACATGCGGAAGGTGATCATCGCGGTGGCCTGCGCCACCGCGCTGGCAGGGTGTTCGACGGCGCAGACGACCGCGTCGGAACCCTCGACGTCACCGAGCAGCGCCGCACCCGCGACGTCGTCACCCGCGCCCCGTCCGACCCGGACGACGACCGCGGCACCGACGGTGACCCCGCGTCCGACCCGGTCGGCGGCCCACTCGTCGCGGCCGCGACCGAGGCGCACGGCGGCCGGTCCGACCGCCGCCGGGTTGCCGCTCCCGGACCCCCACCTCACCCCGGGCTCGGTCTTCTCCGGCGCCACCACCGCGGCGGTGTGCACACCGGGCTGGTCCGCGGCGCACCGCGATGTCACGTCGAGTGAGCGTTATGCCGTGTTCGCGGCGTACGGGATTCCCTACGCCAGGCACTCTCTGTACGAACTCGATCATCTTGTGCCGCTGGAGGTCGGCGGCGACAACAGCACCACCAACCTCTGGCCGGAACCGCAGACCGAGAACGACTCGACCGGCCCGGACAAGGACGCCCTGGAAAACCACCTGCACGCGTTGGTCTGCTCAGGTCGGCTTCCGCTGCAGACGGCGCAGCAGGCGATCGCCACGAACTGGGTGGCCGCCTGGCACCGTTACGAATCGGCTTCCGCGCCCGCGCCCCGAGCGACCCGGACTCCGAATACGACGACGAATCCGGCGAGCGTCGTCGGGTCCTATTACGCCGCGATCAACGCCCATGAGTACTCGCAGGCGTGGCGACTCGGCGGACGATATTTCGCGACGTCGTACGCCGCCTTCGTGCAGGGATTCCAGGGCACTGACCACGACATTCTGCGGATTGTCGGTGTAGGCGGAGAGACCGTGCAGGTCGACCTCACGGCGTATCAATCCGACGGGTCGGCTCAGCACTACACCGGCACCTATACCGTCTCCGGCGGAACAATTGTCGGCGCCAGCATCCATCCATCCGAATCACCGGCCCCGTCAACGTCGTCCGGCCCCAGGCCTGGAGAATTCTGTGCGACGGAGGGTCAGACCGTGGCAACTGAGTTCGGGTTACTCGTGTGCGAGCCGGCCAGTGATGGCCGCGACCGGTGGCGGCATTACTGACTTCACGGCAAATGGTAAGTTGTCGATTCCTCGGCGGACATTTCGCTCTATGATCGAGCGAACCGGTCGACGTAAGGGGAATGCCATGACACGACGCACCGAGGTCGTTCTCACCGACGATCTCTCCGGTGGCCCCGCGACGGAGACTGTCCGTTTCGGCCTAGACGGAAGGCATTACGAGGTCGATCTCTCGGACAAGAACGCCGCAGCACTGCGCCGGGCCCTCGCGAAATACGTCGAGGTCGGACGGCGTGATCACCGGATGCATGTCGGCAAGCGCAAGCACCACGGCGACGTGGACCCTAGACTCGTCCGGCAATGGGCGGCCGAGAACGGAATCGATGTCAGCGCGCGCGGGCGTGTCCCCATCGACGTGATCGAGCAGTACCGCCTCGTGTAGTCGACGCCTTGCCGCCGGACCCCGTGACCGGAAGGATCGGGTGATGGCGAGCCGGGCGGGGCGGAGCACCGCCCGGCGGCCGGCGACCGGATGGTCGCTGCAGCGGCGGGTCCAGGTGCTGCTCTCCGTGGTCGTCGTTGTGGTCGTCGGTGCCGCAATCGCATTGTCGCTGACAGTTATCTCGCTGCGCGACGTTCAGGATCGCCAGCAGCACCAGCTGACCCCGGCGACCACCGAACTCGGCCGCGCGCTCGCCCTCTACATCGACGAGGAGTCCGGCGGGCGCGGCTACATCATCACCGGGAACTCAGCCTTCCTGCAGCCCTACCGGGCGGCGTCCAGATCGCTGCCCGGAGTGACGCGGTCGCTGGAGCGGCGGGTGACCGCGTTGCCCCCGCTGCCGGGACAGATCGACCAGATCACCGTCGCCCACGACAACTGGTTGCGCTTCGGCATCGGCCCGACGGTAGCGGCCGCCGCGGCCGGACATCTCGCCCAGGCCCGGGCCACGGTGGGCACCGGACGAGGGAAGATCCTCTTCGACACGCTGCGCAGCAAGGTCGCGGCGGCGCAGGCGAGCCTCGACCGGATGGACGCGGCCGCGATGCACGACGCCCGGATGTTGACCAATCGGCTCACCATTCTCGTGATCGTCTCTCTGGTGTTGCTGGCGGCGTTGGTCGGCATGCTCTGGGCGACCCTGCAGCGCGACGTGCTGGAGCCACTGGGCGCGATCGGGCGATACGCGCGCACCGTCGCAGGCGGTGACCTCAACCGTCCGGTGGAGACCACCGGCCCGCCGGAGTTCCGCGAGCTCGGTCGCGACGTCGAGGAGATGCGCCGCCAGCTCGTCGCCGAGATCGACAGCGCCCGGGCGGCAGTGGAGGGGTTGGAGCAGCGGGGGCCCGCAGTGGCGGCGCTGCGTACCGCCCTCACCCCGACGCTGACGACCGTCCCGGGGTTGGAGGTCGCGGGGCGGCTCGACCCCGCGGAGGGCGTTCTGGCCGGCGATTTCTACGACACGGTCGAGTTCGACGACGGCCGGCTCGGCCTGCTGCTCGGCGACGTCTCCGGTCACGGCCCGATTCCCGCGGTGTTCGCCCTGCAGCTCAAGGAGCTGCTCGTCGCCGGCCTTGAAGCGGGCCGCGACCCCGGCGAGGCGCTGTCCTGGGCGGCGCACCAGCACCTGGTCGACGTGCCCGAGGACCGGTTCGCGACCGTCTTCATCGCGGCCGTCGACGTCCGCGGCCGAACGCTGCGCTACGCCAACGCCGGGCATCCCGCCGGACTGATCTTCGCCATGCCGGCCCGGCCGGGCTCGCAGCTACGGCGCGGCGAGCGGCCCCGCCGGACGATCCCGTCCGGCCGTCATGTCATCGAACTCCCCGCGACCGGCCCATTGCTGTCCCCGGTGGTCAGCACCTGGAGTTGGAGCACGCTGGACCAGCGGTTCCTGCCCGGCGACACACTGCTCGCCTACACCGACGGGCTGGTCGAGGCCCGCAACGAGGGTGGCGAGCAGTTCGGACTCGACCGCCTGCTCAGTTCGCTGTCCGGCGGCGATCCCGACGAGCCGCTCGAGGAGACGACGAGTCGGCTCTTCGGCCGGGTCCGCGAGTTCTCCGGCGGCCGGGCCGGCGATGACACCGCTCTGCTCGCCTGCCGGAGCATCCCGACCGCCACCGCCACCGCCGACGTCGACGAACCGCTGGCCGCGCGCTAGGTGGACGCCCCGGCGGCGATAGCCTGCCGGGGTGGGAAAGGTCTACGACGGTATCGACGACAGGCTGACGGCGTGGCTCGCCGAGCAGCCGATGTTCTTCGTGGGCACCGCGCCGCTCGCGGCCGACGGCCCGGTCAACGTCAGCCCGCGCGGCCACGACGCCTTCTCGGTGCTCGGGCCGCACCGCGTGGGCTGGGTCGACCTCACCGGAAGCGGCGTCGAGACGATCGCACACCTGCGCGAGAACGGCCGCGTCTGCCTGATGTTCTGCTCCTTCGGGGCGCGGCCGCGGATCGTCCGGCTGCACGGGCGCGGCCGGGTCGCCCTCGACGGCGACGCCGACTACGCCGACCTGGTGGCCCGCCACCCCGTCCATCCCGGGACCCGCGCCGCCATCGTCGTCGACGTCACCAGGGTGAGCGACTCGTGCGGGTTCGGCGTACCGGTGATGGAAATGGTCGGCGAGCGGGACCTGCTCGCGGAGCAGGCCGAACGGCGCGGACCCGAATGGATGGCCAACTACCGCGCGGACAAGAACGCGGTCAGCGTCGACGGTCTGCCGGGGATGCCAAGGAGGGACCCACCATGAGAATTGCGGTGTTCGGCACGGGCATGGTCGGCCGTGTCCTCGCGGCGAAGCTCGCCGACCTCGGACACGACGTCACCGTGGGAACGCGGGACCCGCAGGCCACCCTCGCCCGCGATGAGTCCGACCGGATGGGCAACCCGCCGTTCGCGCAGTGGCGCACCGAGCACGGGACGGTCGGTCTCGAGAACTTCGCGGACGCGGCGGCGGCCGCCGACCTCATCGTCAACGCCACGTCCGGATCGGGATCGCTGGCCGCGCTCGGAGCCGCGGGCGCGGGCAACCTCGACGGCAAGGTGCTCCTCGACGCCGCCAACGCGTTGGACTACTCGGCCGGATTCCCGCCCACGCTGACCGTCGCCAACACCGACAGCCTGGCCGAGCAGATCCAGGCGGCGTATCCCGCGGTCCGGGTCGTGAAGTGCCTCAACACCGTCAACTGCCTGGTGATGGTCGAGCCGTCCCGGGTGCCCGGCGACCACCAGATCTTCGTCGCCGGTGAGGACGAGTCGGCGAAGCGCGCCGTGACCGACCTGGTGCAGACCTTCGGCTGGCCGGCGGGCAGCATCATCGACCTCGGCGGGATCCGGGCCGCCCGCGGCCTCGAGATGTACATGCCGCTGTGGCTCTCCCTGATGGGCGTGGTCGGCAACGGCGACTTCAACATCAACGTCGTCCGGCCGGCCACCTGACCCGCTAGCGGTAGCGGAACCCGTCCAGGAACCGGCGGAAGACCCCGCCCTTGCGCGGCAGCGCCGGCGCCGGCGGCGGTGCGGTGCTCCGGCGGCGGGCGACCGGCTGGTCGTAGTCCGTCCGCACGATGGCGTCGATAACCTGGCCCTCGTCGAAATCCTCCGACCCGTCGATCACCGGGACGTAGCCGACCAGCATCCCGTCCCGCATGACCTGGGCCTCGAGCCCCGCGGTGTCGTCGGAGTCCCAGACCGCCTCGCGGCCGCCGGACAGCGACACGCTGATACCGAACTGGTAGACGCCCTGCTTCGAGATGTCGGCGTCGACGCCCCGCTCACGCAGCGCATCGACCACGTGCCGGGCCCGGTTCTCTTCCATCCATCCGAAGGTACCCAACGCCGCGGCGCGATGCCGCTGCACCGGCAAACGCACCGGCCCCGCCGACGCAGAGGGGTCAGGAGGGGTTGCGCCGGCGGCGCTCGTTCTGGCGGGCGGCACGGGCGTCGAACATCCGGCGGACCGCCTGGCGTTGCCGGTCGGTGACCGGCGGCGGGCGCCAGGGAGCGGACGGCGTCCGGACGGCGGCCTCGATGTCGATGCGCATCCGGTCGACCGCGGCCAGCAGGGCCCCGTGCTGCTGCCAGGCGCCCTGGTCGGCGTGCGGGTCGACGAGCAGCAGGTCGGCCAGCCCGTCCCGGCGCCGCTGCAGCTCCGCCAGGGCGGCGTCGACCTCCCGGCGCGCCTCGTCCGGCGAACCACCGGGCGAGGTGACCCCGCCGACGTGCTCGACCGCGTCGGCGGCGGCGTCCAGCACGTCGGCGAGCGCGGCCCGGACCTCCTCGCCGTACGCCGTCCCCTCCTCGTCGTCGGGGACGAAGTAGGTGCGGTCCAGCAGCGCCCGTGCCAGGCTGCGCAGCCCGGCCTGGGTGAGCTCGAGCCCGTTCAGCGCGGTGCGCAACGGTGGCTGCGCCTCGCGGGCCCGCCCGCCCCGCGGATTCAGCCGGGCGCTCTCCTCGCTGCGGGCCAGTGTCCGGTCGGCGTGCGCGACCTCGTTGTCGAGGGCCCGAGCGGCGTCGAGCCACCGATCGGCGGCGGCCCGCGACCAGCCGGACCGCAGCTGTCCGGCGAGGCCGCGGAGAAACTCCGTCATCCGGTCGGCGAGCTCGCTCACCGCGTCGCCGGCCGGCTGCACGTAGAGCGGCGGGGCGATCAGGACGTTGACGGCGACGCCGACGGCGGCGCCGATCACGGTCTCGTAGACCCGGCCCGCCGCGACCGTCTCGGCGCCGCCCACGGCCAGCACCAGCATCGCCGAGATCGGCACCTCCAGCAGGTGCGGGCCGAGCCGCAGCAGCCGGCCGATGACCAGCGACACCGCGACGACGATGCCGAGGCTCCACCAGGTGAGCCCGACGAACGACGCGACACCGACCGCGACGAGTACCCCGGCGAGGACGCTGGCCACCCGGCCCAGGCCGTGGGTGACCGTCTCGTACATGGTCAGCTGGACCACCAGGATCGCGGTCAGCGGCGCGAGCACCGGCTGGGCACTGGTCCCCAGCTGCGTGGCGATGACGTAGGACAGGACCGCGGCGAGGGTGGTCTTCGCGGTCCGCAGCCCGGGCGTGCGGCCGCGCCGGACGAGGCGGAACACTCGCTCGCGGGACGCCGCCTCGACCGAAGCCAGCGTGGTCCGCCAGTCACCGCCCCGCATCCCGGCTCCCGCGACTCGGAGATGCCCCACGGTAGCCCGCGCCGCCCGGGATCCTCCGGGCCGGCCGTGCGGGCGCGCCGGTGTCAGGAGGCGAAGACGGCGGCGTACAGCGTCTGGTGGTAGGGCCCCAACATTCCCGGGACGTGCGAGGAGACGCACCAGGCGAGGTAGATGCGGCCGGCTGTTGCCGACGTGCCGATGTAGTCGCCGGGGAAGGCCCCACCCGCCTGCGCGGCGTACGTCAGGTCCGATCGGGGCCCGATGGCGCGCGGTGACCCGAAGTGGGTGCCGTCGTCGGCGGAGGACGCGACCTTTTGCTGGACGTAGCGCCCGTCCGCGACCGCGGTGTCCCGGGTGCCGTAGCTCACGACCACCCGGTGGCGGTACGCCGCGACGTCGACGTTGACATGGGTCATCGTTGCCGCGGCGCCGTCCCTGCTCGCCGTCTTCCCGGCCGACCAGGTCGTTCCGTTCGTCGACGTCGACACTGTGATCGGCTCGCCGGGCCCGTCACCCAGCCACGCGGCGTAGAGCCGGTCGTTCGTCGGGTCGATGGTCGCCGAAGCCAGGCAGCAGCGGACGCCCGTCGGCCCCTCGCCGATGTTGGGGGCGACCACGTGTTCGGCGCTCCACGTCGCTCCGCCGTCCTTGCTGGTCCGCGCCACGAGGTTGTCCCCACTCACGGCGTCCGCCCGGAGCGACTGGGCGCCGCCCTTTCCTTCCCCCATCGGGGTCTCAGGGCCTTCCCCACCACCGTCCGGGTAGCTGTCATAGGCGTCCACGATGGTGCCGTCCGACCGGATCATCGGCTGCGAGTTCTGGGTCGATTCGGTCTTCGGCGTGAGGAAGTGAAGGCCGCTCCAGGTCTGGCCGTGGTCGTCGGACCACCGCACCGCCTGGGGGCTGCCGGTGTAGTCGCCGCTCGCGCTGTAGAGGAACGGCGTCCAGAACTGGTAGACCCGGTCGTAGAACGGGCTGTCCGGGCTGCGGTCGACCACGATCCAGTTCTTGTCGTCGGAGAAACCGCAGCTGGTCTGGCTGTCGGCGAGGACCGGCTTACTCCAGGTCTTCCCTCCGTCGGTGGAGCGCAGTACGGCGACCCCGGACGGGCAGTCGATCGTATTCACGGCCAGGATCGACAGATAGACGCTGCCGTCCGGGCCCCACGCGAGTACCGGGTCGGAGGCGCGCGGCCAGGTCCCGCCGGCGGCGATCGTGAGGCCGGGTACCGGCGCGTGGTGCCACGTCGCTCCTCCGTCGTGGGTCCAGGCGTACCCGATGTCGACGGCGCCGCCGTCGGGGAACCGGCTGTCGTGGGCGACCGCCACCGCCACCCGGGCGTTGTAGGGGTCGACCTCGATGTCGGGCTCCACCAGCGTGTCCGGCTCCGACTTCGGCTGGGACGCGACGTCCTGCCGGTCGATCTGCCCGACGTGCAGCACCGCGAGGGCCGGCCGCGGGACCGCCGCCGAGGCCGGCGCGGCCAGGGCGCCTCCGGCGATCGTCACGGCCGCCGCAAGACAGGATGAGATCACTCTGAGTTTCACCGGGCCACCCCTCCGTAACGCCCCGACCGGCGCACATGCTGGCACGAAGCCGGCCTATGCGCCAGAGCCGGTTCGTGGTCCGGCCGGAGTGCCGGGGGAGCCCGGCGCGGGGTAGCTGGCGAGATCGGTCGCCTTCGCCGAGAGCCACACCGGCACGCCCGGCCCCAGCGCCAGTTCGGCCACGGCGTCGGCGGTCACGTCCACCACGGCCGGTGGCGCACCGTCGACCTGGACGCGCACCCGGTCGGCGAGCTGCTCGAGGCCGGCCACCGTTCCCGGCCAGACGTTGCGCGAGCTGGTGTGCCCGGGCGGCTCGGTGTGCACGGTGATCGCCGTCGGCCGGACGGCGACCAGCGCCCGCCCGGCGGCCGGCCGCGGGTCGGCGGAGGCGGTGAAGACCGGACCGGCGTCCAGTCGCACCCGCACGGCGGCGGACGGAGCGGCGCCGTCGGCCGGCACCGCCCCGGCGTAGAGGTTGAGCCCGACCAGCCCGGCGACGTACGCCGTCGCAGGCCGGCGGGCCACTGCCACCGGGGTGTCCTGCTGGACGACCCGGCCGCCCTCGATGACCAGCAGCCGGTCGGCCAGCACCATCGCGTCGAGCGCGTCGTGGGTGACCACCAGGGTCGGGCCGGGGAAGTCGGCCAGGTGCCGGCGCAGCTCCCCGCGGACCTCCAGCCGGCTGCCGGCGTCGAGGGCGGCGAGTGGCTCGTCGAGCAGCAGCAGCCCCGGGTCGGCCGCCAGGGCCCGGGCGAGCGCCACCCGCTGCGCCTGCCCGCCGGAGATCTGGTCCGGCCGGCGGCCGGCGAGATCGGCCAGGCCGAGCCGGGCCAGCCATCCGTCGGCCTGCCGGCGGGCCTCCCGCCGGGCGGACGCGCCCGGCCCGCGCCGGGAAGGCCACGTTGTCGCGCACGGTCAGGTGCGGGAAGAGCCGATAGTTCTGGAAGACCAGCCCGACCCGGCGTTGCTCGGCCGGCACGAACTCCCCGGTCCCGGCGTCGTCGAGCGCCGTCCCGCCGAGCGTGATCCGGCCGTCGGTCAGGGCGGTGAGCCCGGCCAGGGTGCGCAGCAGGGTGGTCTTGCCGGCACCGTTGGGCCCGAGAACGCCGAGCACCTGCCCCGGTGCCGCGTCGAAGGCCACGTCGAGGGTGAACCCGCCGCGGTCCACGACGGCGCGCACGGACGAGGCCGGCCGACGTCACCGGCCGACCCCGGCCCGCAGCCACCGATCCCGCAGGAGGACGAGCACGGCCACCGAGACGACCAGCAGCACGAGGCTGAGCGCGATCGCGGCCTCCGGGTCGGTCTCGAGGGCGAGGTAGACCGCCAGCGGCATGGTCTGCGTGGTGCCGGGGAAGTTGCCGGCGAAGGTGATCGTCGCCCCGAACTCACCCAGCGCGCGGGCCCAGCACAGCACCGACCCGGCGAGCAGCGACGGGGCGATCAGCGGCAGCGTGACCCGGCGGAAGACAGTGAGCCGGGACGCGCCCAGCGTCGCAGCGGCCTCCTCGAGTCCGAGGTCGGCGGAGCGCAACGCGCCCTCGACGGTGATGACCAGGAACGGCATCGCCACGAAGGCCTCGGCCACGACGACCCCCGCGGTCGTGAACGGCAGGGTGATCCCGAACCACGCGTCGAGCTCACGCCCGACGATGCCCCTGCCGCCCGAACGCCAGCAGCAGCGCGACCCCGCCCACCACCGGCGGCAGCACCAGCGGCAGGGTGACCAGCGCCCGCAGCAACCCGATGCCGCGCACCCGGACCCGGGCCAGCACCTAGGCCAGCGGGACGCCGAGCAGCAGCGACACCGCCGTGGCGCAGGTCGACGTCACCAGGGAGAGCCGCAGCGCGGTGAGCACCTGGGAGTCGAGCAGGATCCGGCCCAGCCCGCGCCACGGGGCGCGGACCAGCAGTGCGGCCAGCGGCACCAGGAGGAAGAGGACCCCGAGCGTCGCCGGTACGGCGAGCAGGGCCGGTGCCCCGCGCGCGGCCGGCCCGGCCCGGCGCGACGCCGCGGTCCGGCGCCGGAGGAACCCGACCCGGCCCGGCCCGCGGCCGGCGCCCGGTGGCCGGCCGATCAGGTCGGGAGGCTGGCCTGCGGTCAGGGCTTCTCGAATCCGTCCGCGGTGAGCACCTTGGACCCGGTGGGCGACAGCACGTACGTCGACGAATGCCGCTGCCGTGGCGGTGTTGGCGGACTTCTTGAGGGCGGCGATCGGGTATTCGGTCGCCGCATTGATCTTCGCGGGGATCGGGACACCGGCGACCTTCGCGCCGGCCGCCTGGACGTCGGTGACGTAGACGATGCCGGCGTCGACCTCACCGAGTTCGACCTTGGTCAGGGTCGACTTCACGTCGGTCTCCAACGTCACCGGGGTAACCGTGACGCCGGCGTTCGACATGACGGTGCGGGCCACCGCGCCACACGGGACCTGCGGCTGGCAGAGGGCGACCTTGCACGCTCTTGGGCGCCAGGTCGGCGACGGTCCTGATGCCGGCCGGGTTCTTGGGCGGCACGGCGATCTCCATCACGTTCTTGGCGAAGTTGGTCGGCTCGGCGGCGGCGCCGGCGCTGACCACCTGCGTCCATGTTCTTGGTGCTGGCCGAGGCGAACACGTCGGCGGGCGCGCCCTGGGTGATCTGTTCGGCGAGGCCCGAGCTCGGCCCGAAGCTGAACTGCAGGTGCACCCCGGGTGGGCCGCCTCGAACTGCTGGCCGAGCGTGGTGAACGCACCCTGCAGCGAGGCCGCGGCGAGCACCGTCAGCTGCCCCGTCGGGGAACTGGCCGAGGGCTGGCTGGACGCGCGAGGACGAGGCTCCCGAGGGCGTCGATGTCCGCGGACCCGCGATGACCGCGAGGAGGATCCGCAGCCCGCCGCGAGCAGCGCGACGGCGAGCGCGGCGAGCGCGGTGAGGGGGCGACGCACGGCTGTCTCCTTCGTGGTGGGTCAGCGGTGAGCGGGGAGCTCGACGACGACGTTGGTCGACTTGACGGCGGCGATGGCGAGGACGCCGGGTTCGAGACCGAGCTCGTCGGCGGCCTCGCGGCTCATCAGCGAGACCACCCGATGCGGGCCGGCCTGGATCTCGACCTGCGCCATCACCGTGTCGCGCACGACGCGGGTGACCAGCCCCAGGAAGCGGTTGCGCGCCGACTCGCCGACCACGGGCCGGGGCTCGGGCGGTCGCCGGCCGCGGCCAGCTCCTCGGCGAGCCGGGCGAGGGCCGCGCCCGTTGACGACCTGGCGCCCGGCGGGTCCGCGGCGACGTCGAGCCGCCCCGCGTCCGCCCAGCGGCGCACGGTGTCGTCGCTGACGCCGAGCAGCTCGGCGGCCTGCCGGATCCGGAACGTGGGCACGCACCCGACTGTATCCGCGGGCGCGGTGGGATGGCGACAATCGGGTGGCAGTTGCGGACGAGCAAGGGCGAACGAGCCGAATATGCGCCGTACGCGTGCGGGCGTCGACCGCCGGGCCGCCGAACGTGACTAGTGTCGAGGGCCGACGCGGTCATCGTCCCGGGAGGTCCGCATGCGCCTGTCCACCCGCAACCAACTCGCCGGCACCGTCGAGTCGATCACCTACGGCGAGGCCATGGCGGTGGTGAAGGTCACCTTGGACGGCGGGCAGACCATCACGGCCGCGATCACCCGCGACGCCGCCGACGAGCTGGCGCTGGCTCCGGGCACGAAGGTCGACGCGCTGGTCAAGGCGACCGAGGTCATGCTCGCCGTCGGGTAGCCGCGCGGCCGGACCGCCCGGCGCTAGGGGATCGCCTCGTCCCGCTGCCGTTCCCGGGTCGCCCCGGCGAAGGCCAGCATGACGGCCGCGAGCGCGCCGACCACCCACAGCGCGCTGCCGATGCCGATCGACCGGGCGAGCAGACCGATCAGCGGCGGTCCGAGCAGGAATCCGCTGTATCCGATCGGCGCGACCATCGAGATCGCCTCGGCCGAACGGCCGGGCGTGTCGCCCGCGGCGCTGATCACCGCCGGGAACACGATCGCCGTCCCGAGGCCCCACAGGGCCGCGCCGACGTAGGCAAGGGCGACGTTCGGGGAGAGCAGCAGCAGCCCGACCCCTGCGAGCGCCAGCGCGGAGCTCGCCCGCACCGCTCCCGCCCGGCCGAGCCAGCTGATGGTCCACGTGCCCGCGCCCCGGCTGGCGGCCATGGCCACCGCGAAGGTCGTGAACGCCGCCGCGCCGGCGGCGGGGGTGACGTTCCGGACGTCGTCGAAGTAGATCGCCAGCCAGTCCGACGCCGCGCCCTCGACGAGCGTCGAGCAGCCGAGGACGACGCCGAGCAGGAGCAGGGAGAGGCTGAAGAGTCGACCGGTCCGTTGTTCGTGCCGGGCCGAGGTGGCGTCGGCGTCGAGCTCGGAGTCACTGGTGGCGTCGTCGTCGGCGAGAAAGAGCATCAGCAGGCCGAGCACGGCGGCGAGCACGGCCGCGGAGGCCACCGAGAGGTGCGCCGCGACCGGGAGCCCGATGGCGACGGCCAGGGCGCCGAGCCCGGCGCCGAGGAAGCTGCCGACGCTCCACGCCGCGTGGTAGCGGGGCATCCAGGCCTTGCCGGCGGATGTCTCGACGCCGTGCCCGTGGATGTTCATCGCGACGTCCCACGACCCGTAGCCGGCGCCGAAGACGAACAGCACCAGGCCGAGTTCGACGACCGACCCCACCAGCGAGGCGCCCACCAGCGCGAGGGTGGACAGCGCGCAGCTGGCGGCGACCACCGTGCGGCTGCCGTAGCGCCGTACCAGCTTGCCGGTCATCGGCGTGGCCAGGATCGACCCGACGGCGACCCCGAGCAGAGCCAGGCCGAGCGATCCCGGATCGGCGTGCAGCCGGTCGCGTACCTCGGGGATCCGCGACACCCAACTGGCCTGCACCAGGCCGGACAGCGCGAAGACGAGCCCGGTCGCCAGCGCCGACCGGCGCAGGACCGGGTACGGCGCGGCGGCGAGGGTCATCATCGGCACGCGGACAGCATGCCAAACCCCTCGCCGCCGGGCCGTCTCAGTGGGACCGTCTCAGCGTGACCGGCCCGGGCCCTGGGCGGTCAGCGCCGCCGCAAGCCCGGCTCGGTGAGCGCCGGGGGCTGCCAGCCGGCGTCGCCGGGGTTGACGTTGGTGCCGGGCGGCACGATCTCGTCGATCGGTCGAGCACCTCGGCGCTCAGCGTGACGTCGGCCGCGCCGAGCTGCGACTCCAGCTGCTCCATCGTGCGCGGCCCGATGATCGCCGAGGTGACCGCGGGATGCCTGAGTGACGAAGGCGATCGCGAGGTCGACCATGCGTGATGCCGGCCTTCTCCGCGAGCTGCGCGAGCTGCTCGACGGCGTCCAGCTTCGCGCTGGTTGTCCGGCTCGGAGAGGTCGAAGCGCTCCGGCAGCCGCCGCGCGCGGTGCGTCTGGGGCGCGTCCTGACCCTTGCGGAAGCGGCCGGACAGCCAGCCGCCGGCGAGCGGGCTCCACGGGATGACGCCCATGCCGTAGCTTCTCGCAGACCGGCAGCACGTCGGACTCGATGCCGCGGACCAGGATCGAGTACGGCGGCTGCTCGCAGACGAACCGCTCGCGGCCGCGGCTTCTCGGCCACCCACTGCGCCTCGACGATCTGGTACGCCGGGAAGGTGGACGATCCGAAGTAGCGGATCTTGCCGGCCCGCACCAGGTCGGTCAGTGCGCCGAGCGTCTCGTCGATGTCGGCCGTCGCGTCGGGCCGGTGGATCTGGTAGAGGTCGATCCAGTCGGTCCCGAGCCGGCGCAGGCTGTTCTCGACCTCCCGGATGATCCAGCGCCGGGAGTTGCCCTGCGCGTTGGGGTCGTCGCCCATGCTGCCGTGCGCCTTCGTCGCCAGCACGACGTCGTCGCGCCGGCCGCCGGCGAGCGCCTTGCCGACGATCTCTTCGGATTCCCCGTGCGAGTAGACGTCGGCGGTGTCGACGAAGTTGATCCCGGCGTCGAGGGCGCGCCGTGATGATCCGCACCGAGTCGTCGTGGTCGGGGTTGCCGCCGGCGCCGAACATCATCGCGCCCAGACAAAGCGGGCTGACCTTTACACCTGTTCTCCCAAGCACTCGTAATCCATGACATCGACCCTAGTGCAGCGCGCAAATCGACACATCCCCGGATTCCTTGGCACGCAACGGATGACAGCGTTGTCACGAATTACATGGAGTGAATTATCCTGGGCGATCTGCCTGCGACCACGCCCGGCACCCCCCGCCGGTGGGACCGACCACCGACATCGTGCGTCCTACTCGCATATCAGGCCCAAAG
Organism: uncultured Actinomycetota bacterium; assembly: GCA_963828605.1. Taxonomy (GTDB): domain Bacteria; phylum Actinomycetota; class Actinomycetes; order Mycobacteriales; family QHCD01; genus DASXJE01. The sequence continues at coordinate 582,791 of CAWHER010000003.1, forward strand.
ATGCGGGTACGGCGCACGATGTCCGGGCGGGTCGACCGGCGACCGGCCCGGCCGGACCCGAGAACGCCGGTCGCCGGCCGCGGCTATCGCGGCGGCGGGAGGGCCCCGGCGACCAGCCGGTCGAATGTCGAGGCGACCCGGGCAACGGTCTCCGCGCCCGGTGTGTCCCAGACGTCCTGGCGGAAGATCTCGACCTCGACCCAGCCGGAGTAGCCCGCGGCGGTGACCAGGCCGGTGACCGCGGCGAAGTCGATGCAGCCGTCGCCGAGGTGGCCCCGGCGAGCAGCGCGTCGGCCGCGAGCGGCGGTCACCCAGTCGGAGACCTGGTAGAGCGCGATCCGCCCGGCCGCGCGCGCGAGTTGGTCGGGCCAGCGTCGGGTCCCACCACACGTGGTAGCTGTCGACGCACACGCCGACCTGCGCCGGGGCGTACGCCGCCGCCATGTCCAGCGCCTGACCCAGCGTCGAGAGGACGGCCCGGTCGGCGCAGAACATCGGGTGCAGCGGTTCGATGACGAGGCGCACCCCGGCGGCCTGCGCATGCGGCACCAGCGCCCCCGACGCGTCGGCCACCGCCGCCCGCGCGGCGCGCCAGGTCCCGACTGCCCGGCCGGCAGACCGCCGCACGACGAGCAGGAGCCGGCGCGCCGACGAGCGGCGGCCTCGTCGATCGGCCCGCCGGTTGTCGTCGTACGCCGCCTCCGGCGGCGGGCTCGGGGTCGCTGAAGAACCCGCCGCGGCACAGGCTGGTGACCGTGAGGCCGGCGTCGGCCACGACGGGCGGCGCGCCCCGACGCCGACCTCGGCGAGCCGGTCGCGCCAGAGCGCCGATGCCGGCCGATCCCGGCGTCGACGCAGCCGGCGCACGGCCTCGGCCAGCGTCCAGTATTTCGTCGTGGCCTGGTTGAGCGACAACCGGGCGGTGTGGTCACTGCCCGAACCCGCGGTCCCCAGGAAGTGCCGCATCCGGTTGCGCGGCGAGATCCGGGTCGGGCAGGACGCCGGCGGCGTCGGCGAGCCGGAGACGAGCTCGACGAGATGCGGCGACCGAGCGCGCCGACTGTGCAGGCCGCCCACCATAGTGAAGTGCGTCCTGGTGGCCGGCCAGCCAGGACAGGAAGATCACACCGGTCTTGTAGTGGTAGGTCGGTGCGCCGAAAAGGTGCCGCGCCAACGGCACGGTCGGGTCGAGGAACGCCGCCGAATAGGACAGCGTCGCCGGCGTCCAGCGCGCGCAATGCGGCGGCCGCGGCCGCCGGCGATCGGGTCGAAGATGCCGAGCAGGGCGTCGCTGTGCCCGCATACCGTCGCCGCGCGATCAGCTGCGGGTAGTTGAAGTCGTCGCCGGTGTAGAGCCGGACGCCGGCGGGCAGTCGTCCGGCGCAGCGCGATCTCCCGGTCGGCGTCGAGCAGGGACACCTTGATGCCGTCGATCTTGTCGGCGTGGGCGCGCGATCAGCGCGAGCACGGACTCGGTGGCCGCGTCGAGGTCGGCCGATCCCCAGTAGCCGGCCAGCGCGGGGTCGAACATCGGGCCGAGCCAGTGCAGGATCACCGGCGCGCCGGGCCTGGCGGAGGAGCGGTGTCGTAGACGCGCGTGGTAGTCCTCGGCGCCCGGGCGCGCGGCGGCGAGATGCCCGGCTAGCACATCAGAACGATGCCGGCGCCGGCATCCTCGACGAGCGCGAGCTGCTCCTCGTAGGCGGCCCGGACATCGTCGAGCAGGTCGGCGCGGGCCGGGCGCAGCTGGTCGGTGCCGGCGCCGCAGACCAGCCGCGCCGCCGACCGCACTGCGCCTCCTTGCCGGACCGCCGGATCAGTTCGGCACGTCGCGGGCCAGTCCAGCCCCATGCCGCGCTGCGCGGTGTCCATCGCGTCGGCGACGCCCAGACCCGAGTCTCCACAGGTGGTGCCGGAACGCCAGGGTGGCGTCCCAGTCGAGCCTGCCGAGGCGCCCGGCACGTTGTCGGCCAACGGGTCGGCGACCACGTGCGCGGCGGCGTAGACGGCGCGTGAGGTGAGCGGCCCGCCGGTGGGCGACTTCGGCGGTCCTCGCGCAGGACGGTGCGGACGACGCCGTCGGGGCCGGGCAGCGCGCAGTGTGACGCTCATCGGCCGCAGACTCCGGGACCTCCAGCCGGCGGCCCTCGCGCCGAGGAGCGCAGCCCGAGCTCGGCGAGCTGCACCCCCTTCGCGCCCTCCAGCAGGTCCCACGGGAACGGCGTACCGTCGACGACATGTGGCGCAGGAAGAGTTCCCACTGGCGCTTGAAGCCGTTGTCGAGCGGCGGCGTTGTCCGGAACGTCCTGCCATTGCGACCGGAAGTCGACCGCGACCGGCAGGTCGGGGTTCCACACCGCCAGCGGTGTGCCGGCGCGGTGCTGCGCGACGCACGACCGCAGCCCGGCTACGGCGGTGCCCTCGGTCCCGTCGACCTGGAACTCGACCAACTCGTCCCGGTGCACCCGGGTCGCCCACGAGGAGTTGATCTGGGCTACGACGCCGCCGGCCAACTCGAAGATGGCGTACGCCGCGTCGTCCGCCGTGGCCTTGTAGCGATCGCCGTGCTCGTCCCAGCGCTCGGGGATGTGCGTGACCGCCCGGGCGGTGACCGCCTGCACCGGGGCGATGATCTGATCGAGCACGTAGCGCCAGTGGCAGAACATATCCGCGACGATGCCGCCGCCGTCCTCCGCGCGGTAGTTCCAGGACGGTCGCTGGGCCGGCTGCCAGTCGCCCTCGAAGACCCAGTAGCCGAACTCGCCGCGCACCGACAGGATCCGGCCGAAGAAACCGCCCTCCACCAGGCGACGCAGCTTGATCAGCCCGGGCAGGAACAGCTTGTCCTGGACGACGCCGTGCCGGATGCCGGCGTCGTTCGCGGCCCGGACGAGCCGTAGGGCGCCCTCGACCGCGTCGGCGACCGGCTTCTCGGTGTAGATGTGCTTGCCGGCGTCGATCGCCTGCAGCAGCGCCTTCTCCCGTGCCGCCGTGACCTGGCTGTCGAAGTAGATCTCGACGTCGGGGTCACCGAGAGCCTCGTCCAGCGAGGTGGTCCACCGGGTCAGACCGTGCCGCTCGGCGATCGGCGCGAGGCGCTCGGCGTTGCGGCCGATGAGCAGCGGTTCGGGCCACACCACGGTGCCGTCCGGGAGCGTGAGACCGCCCTGCTGCCGGATCGCCAGGATCGAGCGCAGCAGGTGCTGCCGGTAGCCCATCCGCCCGGTGACACCGTTCATCGCGATACCGATGGTCCTGCGACTCATCTATGGCCCTCCGTGCGTCGTTCGTAGCGCCGGACAGATCACTCGGCCAAGCGTGGGAAAACGCTTGCCCACCTCTGACACCATATAGTCGCTGCGTGCGCGCCTCCTCGTCAACACGGTCCGCGACCCCGGTGCACTCCACCTCGGCCACGCTCAAGGACGTCGCCGACCTCGCCGGAGTGTCCCTGGCGACCGCGTCACGGGTCCTCAACGGCAGCGAGCGGGTCGTGGGCGAGGCGCTGCGGGAGAAGGTCCTCGCAGTCGCCGGCCAGGTCGGATATGTGTCCAACGGCCCGGCACAGGCGCTGGCCCGCGCGGCGACCGACATCGTCGGGCTCGTCATCCACGACGTCGACGACCCCTACTTCGCCGCGATCGCGTCAGGGGCGATGGCGGTCGCCCGTGCCAACGGCCTGCTACTGCTCGTCACCAGTACGTCGCGCGACCCGGAACTCGAGGTCGAGTACGTCAATCGGCTGCGTGCCCAGCGCGCGCGGGCCATCGTCCTCGCCGGCAGCGGCTTCACCGATCGTGGCCAGTCCGGTCGGGTGGCCCGCGCCGTCGAGTCCTACATCGGCACCGGCGGCCGGGTCGTGGGTATCGGCCGGCACGGGATGTCCGGCGACACGGTCGCGCCCGCCCACCGGGCCGGAGCCCGGGACGCCGCCCGGCATCTGCGCGAGCTCGGTCATCGGTCGGTCGGGGTCGTGTGCGGCCCGCTCGGGCTCACCACCGTGCGGGAGCGCCTGACCGGGTTCAGCAGCGAGATGTCCCGGCTCGGCGCGCCGATTCCCGAGGAGGCGATCGAAGAGGGCGACTTCAGCCGGGAGGGCGGAGCGGCCGCGACGGCGGCGCTGCTCGCCCGCCGGCCCCAGCTCACGGCGATCTTCGCGGCCAACGACCTGATGGCCGCCGGCGCGATCAGCAGCCTGCGCAAGGCGGGCCACCGGGTCCCTGACGATGTGTCCGTCGTCGGATATGACGACATCGAGCTGGCCCGGGACATCACGCCGACGCTGACGACGGTCCGGCTCCCGCTCCGCGAGATCGGCGAGCGGGCGATGGATCTGGTGCTCGAGCGGCCCGCTCAGCCGCGCACAGTCCGGGTCGCAGCACAGCTCATCGAGCGGGACAGCACCGGCCGGGCGCCCTCCCGCCGGGCGCCCGGCCGCGCCCCGCGCAAGTCGACCCGCCCGCGTCGCTGACCGGGGCGCCCGTCCGGCGGTGCCGGAACAGGCGGTGACCCGGGTCAGCCGCGCAGGTCAGCGGTCGGTGTTCTCCTCGGCGAGGGTCACCGACTCCTGGCTGCTCGAGCCGTTGAGCCCCTCGCCGTACGCCGGTTCGGCCGACTGCTTGGCGGCGCGGCGCCGGGCCAGTCCGGCCGTCGCTCCCAGTGCGGCACCGAGCAGGAACGCCCCGGCGACCAGCGGCCAGCGGCGCGGGTGCTCGCCGCGGGCGGCGGCACCGACCAGCCGGGCCCGGCGCCGGGCCTCCCGGCGCTGACCGCGGGTCTGCTTCTCGACGGTGCGGGCCCGGGCGAGCACGGTGTCGGCGGCCGCCGCGACGGCCGGAGCGTGGTCCCGGACCGATCCCACGGCACCGGACAACGCCGGCGACGCGTGCTCGCGGACCGAGCCCGCCGCGGCCACGGCCGCGGGGACCGCCCGGTGGCGGACCGTGTCGGCGGCCGCTGAGGCGGCCGGCAGGCCCTTCTCGCGTACCGCCTCGACGGCGATCACGGCGGCCGGGCCGGCCTTCTCGCGCACGGTTTCGACCGCGATCACGGCGGCCGGGCCGGCCTTCTCCCGGACGGCCTCGACGGCACTGCAGACGGCGGGGCCGGCCTGCTCGCGGAGCAGCTCGGCGGCGCGCGCCACCTCTGCCGCGGCCGTCCCGGTCGCGTCACCCGCAGTGCGTACCGCCGGAGCGACGCGTGCACTCACCTTTGAACCTGACATCAGGGTCCCTCCCGGAAGCACTGTCGAGATCGGCCAGAAACGATCGGCCAGAAACCTCGTCGTGGTGATCTGTAGACGCTCGTACCCTTCAGAGGGAACGGTAACCCGCGCGTGAGAGCATGAACTCACCGCCGTCCCCGTCGAAGGAGCCGTCCCGGTGGCCACCAGCTACGCGACCCTGCACACCAGCGCCGGAGATGTCCGGCTGGAGCTGTTTCCCGACCATGCTCCCAAGACGGTCCGCAACTTCGTGGAGCTGGCTCAGGGCAGCCGCGAATGGACCGATCCCACCACCGGCGCCTCGAGCAAGAACCCGCTCTACGACGGCACCCTCTTCCACCGGGTCATCCCGGGCTTCATGGTGCAGGGCGGCGACCCGCTCGGCACCGGCAGCGGGGGTCCCGGCTACGAGTTCGGCGACGAGATCCACCCGGACCTGAGCTTCACCAAGCCCTACCTGCTGGCGATGGCCAATGCCGGGCCGGGGACCAACGGTTCGCAGTTCTTCATCACGGTCGCGCCGACCACGTGGCTGACCGGCAAGCACACCATCTTCGGCGAAGTCGCCGACGCCGACAGCCAGAAGGTGGTCGACACCATCGCCGCGACCCCGACCGGGCGCAACGACCGGCCGACCACGGACGTGGTGGTCGAGTCGGTGACGATCGAACGACCGGAGGGCTAACGACCGGCGCAGCCGGCGAGCACGAGCGGTATGAAGGGCGCGACGCGGAGTAGACAACTGGAGCGGGTGCGATGAGCCAGCCGCACCAGCAGCCCGCCGACGCCGACTTCGCGCCCCGCTGCTACCGCCATCCCGACCGGGAGACGTTCGTCAGCTGCACCCGGTGCGATCGGCCGATCTGCCCGGCCTGCCTGCGGGACGCCCCGGTCGGCTTCCAGTGCCCCGAGTGCGTCGGGCGGCGCTCCCGGGCGCGGACGCCGTCCCTGCCCTACGGCGGCCGGATCGCCGCGCGGACCGGGCTGATGACGATGGCGCTCATCGGGCTCAACGTCGTCGCGTTCGTCGCCACGGCGGTGACGGCACCCGCCGGCTTCAGTCACAACGAGTCGTCCCGGATCTTCGGCCGGCTGGTGCTCAACCCCACGATCATCGCCGAGAACGACGAGTTCTGGCGGTTCCTCGGCTCGGCGTTCCTGCACTACGGGGTGCTGCACCTGGCCGTGAACATGTTCTCGCTGTTCGTGCTCGGCCCGGCTCTCGAGCGGGTGTTCGGTGCGTGGCGCTACCTGGCGATCTACCTGCTCGGTGCCCTCGGCGGCGCGCTGGCCGTCTACCTCTTCGACAACCGGTTCAACAACGTCGCCGGCGCGTCCGGAGCGATCTTCGGGCTGTTCGGCGCGCTGATCGTCGTCTACCGCAAGATGGGCCTCAACATCTGGGCGCTCATCCCGACGATCCTGATCAACGTCTACATCACGCTGAGCGTGCCGGGGATCTCCTGGCTCGGCCACCTCGGCGGGCTCGTCGTCGGGGCCGTCGCGGCGGCCGTCTTCGTCTACGCGCCCCGTGTCCACCGGGCGTACTTCCAGGTCGCAGGAGTGGCCCTGATCGTGGCGATCATGGTCGGGCTGACCGTCTGGCGCACCGGGATGCTCGACCGGATGCTCAGCTAGCCCCGTCGCGCGGGTCCCGGCCGGGAGCGCCGCGCAGACCCATGAGGGCGGCGTGGACGTCGCGGGGGTCGGCACCCAGCGCATGCCGACCCAGGACGAGGAGCGTCTCACCCGTGTCGATCTCCAGCGTCCGCACCCGCCGGCCGAGTCTGCTCCGGTCGTCGACCCGCACCTGCTGGACGTCTGCCCAGGCCAGATCGAGCCGGTAGCCCGGCGATCGCACCGAGAGGCCTGCCCCGTCGGCGGCCAGCCGTGGGCGTACGACGGCGTCCACCGCAGCCAGCGCGAGCAGCCCAACCCCGGCGACGACACCCAGCAGGGCGCCGGCGGCGTCGGTCGTCGAGGCCACCGCCAGCGCGATCGCGCCTAGCGCGGCGAGGGCGACGACCTCCGCGACCCGGGGTGCCCATCGCATGTCGGCAGCATGACAGAGCCGGGTCCACCCGCCGCTGCTTTCGCCCGGGCCCGGCAGCCCGGGGGGTTGTCCACAATGTGCATAAGTCCTGGGGACGAATCACACGGGTGTCGTTCGGTGCTCCCGCGCGCCGTGAGGGCCGGTGCCGTCAGCGCCAGCGGACCGCCATCACCAGCCCGCCGACCATCAATCCGAAGCCGACGGCGAAGTTCCAGTTGCCCAGGGCGGAGAAGAACAGGGCGTTGGGGGCCAGGTAGTTGATCACGATGTAGATCAGGCCGACCAGCATCAGCGTGACCATCACGATCGGGTACCACGACGGGCTGGGGCCCTTGCGCTTCTCCCGGGTCGCAGCTGAGGGCAGGACGTCCGACGGCGGCGTGTAGACGTTCTTCTTGCGAACTCGAGACTTCGGCACGGCTCTCCTCCTGTGCTCCTTGCCGGTTAGCGTAGACGGCGACCGCAGGTCGCGCAGGCGCGCGACGGCTGCCGGCGGTGGAGTTGGGACGCGTTGGGACGAGTGGGCGACATGATGCGGGGACGGCCCCGGCTGCCGCCCCGGCTCCGTGCCGGGCTCGCCACCCTGCTGTGGGCGGGGGTGGGGCGGCCCGGCTCCGGCGGCGGTGGCCCGGTGCGGCGCGCACGGGCCTGGCGGGTGCTGGTCCCGGTGGCCTGCGTGCTGGCCGGAGCGCTGTTCGCCACCAGCGCCGAGACCGCGCGGGGCACCGACCTGCGCGCCGGGCGCCGGCTCGAGCTGGCCCAGCTCATCCCTGCCGAGGAGAGCACCGTCGCCGGGCTGTCCGCGCAGGTCGGGCGGCTGCAGCGCCAGGTGGGCCGGCTGGCGGCCGAGGCCGGCGCCGGTGACCGCCGGACCACCCGGGCCCGATCCGCCGCCGACGCGCTGGGGCTTCCGGTAGGCCTGCGCGCGGTCCGCGGCCCCGCGCTCACCGTCACCCTCGACGACGCCCCGCGGCCGCCCGGCGGCGGGCTGCCGCCCGGCGCCCGCAGCGCCGACGACGTCGTGGTCCACCAGCAGGACGTGCAGTCGGTCGTCAACGCCATGTGGGCGGGCGGCGCCGAGGCCATGACGATCATGGGGCAGCGGCTGATCACCACCGGCGCCGTCCGGTGCGTCGGCAACGTCCTGCTGCTCTACGGACGTACCTACTCCCCGCCGTACCGGATCACCGCGGTCGGTGACGTGCCGGGCATGGCCCGGGCGCTCGGGCAGGAGCCGGGCGTGGTCATCTACCGCGAGGCCGCGGCCGCCTTCGGGCTCGGCTACCGCGTCACCACGAGCCGACGGCTCACCGTGCCGGCCTACGACGGCCCGGTGCAGCTCGGTTTCGCCCGCGTGGCCCGCTAGCCCGCCGGTGATCGATGCGCACCACGACGACCTCCGGCGGTTCCTGGTCTATGTCGATCACCGTGGCCCATGCCGGGTGGTGCCGGGCGCTAGGTAGGGTCGTCACGCCGATACCGGCCCCCGACGGAAGGCTCCCGCATGTTGCGCGTCGCAATGCTCAGTTTCTGGCACGTCCACGCCGGCGACTACGCCCGCCAGGCCACCGAGCACCCCGATGTCGAGATCATCGGCGCCTGGGACGACGACGCGGAGCGCGGCCGGGCCGGCGCCGAGAAGCTCGGGGTCAAGTACTACGACGACCTCGCCGAACTGCTGGCGAGCCCCGACCTGGACGGCGTGATCGTCGATACGCCGACCAACCTCCACCCCGAGGTCATCGGCGCCGCCATCCGCGCCGGCAAGCACGTCTTCACCGAGAAGGTCCTGGCGCTCACCTCGGCGGACGCCGACGCCCTCATCACCGCGGCCCGCGACGCCAAGGTGGCCCTGGTGCTGTCGCTGCCCCGCCTCTACCACGGCTACACGCAGGCGATCAGCGAGGTGCTGGCCGGCGGGCGCCTGGGCGAGGTCACGCTCGTCCGCACCCGGCTGGCCCACAACGGCGCGGTCGGAAAGGCATGGCTGCCGGACCACTTCTTCGACCCGACGGCGTGCGGCGGGGGCGCGATGGTCGACCTGGGGTGCCACCCGATGTACCTCGCCCGGCTCTTCGCCGGCGGGATGCCGGAGAGCCTCACGGCGAGCTACGGCAGTGTTACCGGCCACGCGGTCGAGGACAACGCGGTGGCGGTGCTGCGGTACCCCGGCGGCAAGCTCGCGGTGGTCGAGGCCGGCTTCGCCGCCGGGCACTCGCCGTTCACGATCGAGATCTACGGCACCGAGGGCAGCCTGCTCTTCGACACCTCCGCCTCGACCCTCAAGGTCCGGGCCGGCGACGACTCCGACTGGTCCGAGGTGCCGATTCCCGATGACCAGCAGATGGCGTTCTCGCGGTGGGTCCAGCACGCCACCGACGGCAGCTGGGCGGCCCACAACGTCGAGATCGGCGCCGATCTGACCCGGTTGATGGAGGCCGCCAACGCCTCGGCCGCGTCCGGATCCGCGGTGCGCCTCGCCTGACCCTCGATACGGTGATCACGTGACCCGGGTCCTCGTCGTCGACAACTACGACAGCTTCGTCTACAACCTCGTCCACTACCTGGCGCAGCTGGGCGCGGAGTGCGTGGTACGCCGCAACGACGTGGTCGACCCGGGCGAGCTGGACGGCCTCGGGGTGGACGCCGTGCTGCTCAGCCCGGGACCCGGCGTCCCGGAGCGGGCCGGGGTGAGCGTGGCGATGGTGCATGCCTGCGCCGAGCGCGGTACGCCGCTGCTCGGCGTCTGTCTCGGGCACCAGGCGATCGCGGTCGCCTACGGCGGGACCGTGACCCAGGCGCCCGAACTGCTGCACGGCAAGACCAGCGAGGTGCGGCACTCCGGGGCCGGCGTCCTGGCCCGGCTGCCGGACCCCTTCACGGCCACCCGCTACCACTCCCTCGCCGCGGTCGAGCAGACCCTCCCGGCCGAGCTCACCGTCACCGCGCACACCGACTCCGGTGTCGTCATGGCGCTCCGGCACCGCGACCGCCCGATCGAGGGCGTGCAGTTCCACCCCGAGTCGGTCCTCACCCAGGGCGGTCATCTGCTGCTCGGGACCTGGCTCGCCGGCTGCGGCCTGCCCGCGGCGCTGGACCGGGCCCCGGACCTGGCCGCGTCGGTGGAGCGGCTCCGGCTCGCCTCACTCCAGCCGGCCTGAGCCCGGCACCGACCGACGGATCAGCCGGGTCAGGATCGCCGGGTCGGGCGCGTCCGGTCAGGCGGCCGGGTCAGGCGCCCGGGCTCGGGCTCGGCGACACGCTCGAGCTCGGGCTCGACTGCACGCTCTGGGTCGCGCTCGAGCTCGGGCTCGGTGAGGGACTCGGCTGCTGGCTCGGGCTGGGTGAGGGACTCGGTTGCTGGCTGGGGCTGGGGCTCGGCGCGGGCGCCTGGTCGATGATCAAGGTGACCACGGCGCTCGGGCTGGCATCGGCGCCCCCGGCGGGGTTCTGGTCGATCACGGTGCCCGGGGTGCCGTTGCCGACGCGGGTGACGCTGGTGACGTTGGTGAAGCCCCGGTTGGCGAGGATCTGGTGCGCCTGCGCGTCGGTCTTGCCGAGCACGCTGGGCACCGTCACCTTGCCGCTGGAGACGATCAGCGTGACGGTGCTCCCGGGGGCGACGTTCTGGCCCTGTGGCGGTTGACTGTCCAGCACCGTGCCGGCGGCCTGCGTGCTGGCCTGCGAGATCGGGCCACCGACCTTGAGGTGGGCGTTGGTCAGCGCCCTCCTCGCGGCGGGCAGGGAGAGGCCCTTCAGCGGCGGCACGGTGGTCGTCGCCGGGCCGCTCCCGATCTGCACGTTGACCGCGCTGCCGCGCTTCACCTTGGTGCCCGGCGAGATGCTCTGCGTCAGCACCTTGCCCTTCTGCGTCGGGTCGGAGGCGAGCGGGGAGACCTTGCCGAGCTTGAGGCCGTTGGCCTTGAGCCGGTCCTGCGCCTGGCTGCGGGTGAGTGAACTCAGTGAGGGGACGGTCGACTGGTTCGCGCTGTCGCCGAGCAGCCTCGGGATGAGCAGCGCTCCGGCGACGATCAGCCCGAGCAGCAGCAATCCGAGCAGGACGAAACCGGTGATGCGCCGCCGGCGCCGGGCGGCCTCCGTGGCTGCCGTCTCGCCCTCGGTGTCCCCGAGCACCGTGGTGCGGTCGTCGTCGGAGAGCACGGGCTCGGCGAGCACCGGACGTCCGGACTCCGCGCGCTGCAGGTCCGCGCGCATCTCGCCGGCGCTCTGGTAGCGGTTCGCCGGGTTCTTCGCCATCGCCTTGAGGACGATGGCATCGGCCGCAGGGGACACGTCCGGGTTGATCGAGCTGGGTGGGGTCGGGTTCTCGCGGACGTGCTGGTAGGCGACCGCGACCGGGGAGTCGCCGGTGAACGGCGGCGTGCCGGTGAGCAGTTCGTAGAGCAGGCAGCCGGTGGAGTAGACGTCCGAGCGGGCGTCGACGTTCTCACCGCGGGCCTGCTCCGGTGAGAGGTACTGCGCCGTGCCGATCACCTGCAGCGGTCGCCGTCACGGTGGCCGCGCTGTCGGTGACGGCCCGGGCGATGCCGAAGTCCATCACCTTGACCGCGCCGGTGCGGGTGATCATCACGTTGCCCGGCTTGACGTCGCGGTGCACGATGCCGTTGCGGTGGCTGAAGTCGAGCGCCGCGCAGATGTCGGCGGTGATCTCCATCGCCCGCTCCGGCATGAGCCGGCCCTCGTCGGTGAGGATCTCGCGCAGGGTCCGCCCGTCGACGAACTCCATCACGATGTAACGGCGTGGCGCCGTTGGGCCCGTTGGCGTCCTCGCCGGTGTCGTAGACGGCGACGATGGAGGGGTGGTTCAGCGCCGCCGAGGCCTGCGCCTCGCGGCGGAAGCGGGTCTGGAACGACGGGTCCCGGGCCAGGTCGGGGCGCAGCACCTTGATCGCGATCTCCCGGCCGAGCCGCACGTCGCGGCCGCGCAGGACCTCCGCCATGCCGCCGTGGCCGAGCGGGTCACCGAGCTCGTAGCGTCCGCCGAGCAGGCGCGGACCGGTCATCAATGGCCACCCTGCTGGGAGAGCACGGCCTGCATCACGGCCCGGCCCACCGGTGCGGCGGCGAGGCCGCCGGTCGTCTCGTTACCGGCGACGCCGCCGTGCTCGATGATGACCGCGACGGCCACCTTGGGGTTGTTGGCCGGGGCGAAGCCGATGAACCACGCGTGCGGCGCCTTGCCGGGGGCGTTGTCGGCGGTGCCGGTCTTGCCCGCGACCTGCACGCCCGGGATCTGCGCCGGTTTGCCGGTGCCGTTGTCGACGACGCTCTTCATCATCGTGGTCAGCTCCCCGGCCACCTTCGGGGACACCGCCTGGCCCTTCGACTCGGGCTTGGTCGTGTCGACGACGGTGAGGTCGGGCGCCTGGATCTGCTTGACCAGGTAGGGCGTCATCAGCGTCGCCGTGGTTGGCGATGGCCGACGCGATCATCGCGCCCTGCAGCGGGGTGAGCCGGACGTCCTGCTGCCCGATCGAGGAGAGCGCCAGCGCCGCGGCGCTGGGGATGTCGCCGAGGCTGCTGCCGGCGACCGTCAGCGGCATCGTGAAGCTCTGGTCGTCGATGCCGAACTTCGTGGCCTGGTCGCGGACCGCGTGCTCACCGAGGTCCATGCCGAGTCTGGCGAACGCCGTGTTGCAGGAGATCGTCAGCGCGTCGATCATGCTGTCGGTCCGGCCGTCGCCACACTGCTCGCCGTCGAAGTTGTGCAGCATGGTGGCTGGTCTGGGGCAGCGTCAGCGCGGTGGGTGCGTCGAGCTGGGTCTGCGGGGTGCGCCCGGCGTTGAGACCCGCGGCGGCGACCACGGTCTTGAACGTCGAGCCGGGCGGATAGGTCTGCGCAATCGCCTTGTCCAGCAGCGGGTCGCCGGGAGCGTTGATCAGCCTGTTGTACGCCGCCCGGATCTTGTCCGGGTCGTGCGAGGAGAGCACGTTGGGGTCGTAGGACGGCGTACTGACCATGGCGAGGATCGCACCGGTGCTTCGGGTCGAGCGCCACCACCGCGCCGGACTGCTTGGCCATTGCGCGCGTAGGCCGTCTCCTGCGCCTTGCGGGTAGATCGTGAGGTCGACGTTGCCGCCCTTGGGGTCGCGGCCGGTGAAGAGGTCGGAGAGCCGGCGCAGCGCGAGCCGGTCGTCGGTGCCGGCCAGCACGCCGTTCTCGGCCCGCTCCATGCCCGCCGGGCCGTAGACGAGCGAGTAGAAGCCGGTGACCGGTGCGAAGACCTTGCCCTGCGCGTAGGTGCGCAGGTACTTCAGCCGGTCTGTGGTCGCCTTGGAGGAGGCGATCGCGACGCTGGTCGGCGACGATGTTGCCCGCGCGGGTGCTCGTACTCGCCGAGCAGCACCCGGGAGTTGGCCGGGTTGTGGCGCAGCGAGTCGGCCTGCGACGAACTGCACGTAGGTGAGCGTTGGCGATCAGCGCGCCGAACAGCACGATGACGGCGACCACGACGCGACGGATCGGCCGGTTCATCGGCGCACCACCTCGGTCGCCGCCTCGGCGATCGGGGCCCGCGGCGTGGGTTCCGAGCCGGGCCGGCGGGCGGCGTCGGAGATGCGCAGCAGCAGCGCGATCAAAGCGAAGTTGGCCACCAGCGACGACCCGCCGTAGGAGAGGAACGGCGTCGTCAGGCCGGTCAGCGGGATCAGCTTGGTCACCCCGCCGACGATGACGAAGACCTGCAGCCCGAAGGAGAAGGCCAGGCCGGTCGCGAGCAGCTTGCCGAACGGGTCACGGACGGCGAGGCGCGATCCGGAAGCCGCGCGATCGACGATCACGGCGTAGAGCACCAGGATCGCGACCAGGCCGAACAGGCCGAGCTCCTCGCCGACCGTGGACACGATGAAGTCGGTCGCCGCGAACGGCACCGACTCCGGCCGCCCGGCACCTAGGCCGGTGCCGAAGAGCCCGCCCGTGCCATCCCGAACAGTCGCCTGCACGATCTGGTAGCCCTGGTCAGCCGTGGAGACTTGAACGGGTGCAGCCAGATCGTCGACCCGGTCCCGCACGTGGCCGAACGCGATGGTACGCCGCGTAGGCGCCGCCGACGAAGAGCACGCATACCGATCAGCAGCCAGGAGGTGCGCTCGGTGGCGACGTAGAGCATCACCACGAACAGCCCGAAGAGCAGCAGCGACTGTCCCGAGGTCGTTCTCCCGCACCAGGATCAGCAGGCTGATCAGCCAGCGCCAGGAGCACCGGGCCGAGGTCGCGGCCGCGCGGCAGGTCGATGCCCAGCACCCGGCGGCTCGCCAGCGACAGCACGTCGCGTTTCGCCACGAGGTAGCTGGCGAAGAAGATCATCAGCGCCAGCTTGGCGAACTCGCCTGGCTGGATCGAGAAGCCGGCCAGCCGGATCCAGCACCCGCGCGCCGTTGACCTCGCTGAAGCTGGCCGGGAGTACGGCGGGCAGCACCAGCAGGATGATGCCGGCCAGCGCCAGGGTGTAGGCGTAACGCGAGAGCATCCGGTGGTTGCGGACGACGACGAGCACGACGATGAACAGCGCCAACCCGATGCAGGTCCAGACGATCTGCAGCCGCGCGTCCGATGACGGGACCGGCTGGCCGCTCTGCGGGCCTGCGTGGCCGCGGCGTAGTCGAGCCGGTGGATGAGCACCAGGCCCAGACCGTTGAGCAGGGCGACGGCCGGCAGTAGCAGGGGGTCGGCGTACGGCGCGACGAGGCGGACCACGAGGTGGGCGATCAGCCAGATCAGCGCGAACCCGACGCCGTAGTAGACGATGTCCTTGGCCAGGTGGCCCTGGGTGTTCTCGTCGACGATCGCATCGGCGGCGACCACCGCGAGGACCGCGAAGATCAGCATCGATAACTCGACGCCGCGGCGCTTGGGTGCCTGGCGGATCGCGGCGGTCATCGGCAGTCCCTTCCGCGCACCTGGGTGGGCAGCGGCACGGCCGGGCTGGGCGACGGGGTCGGGGTGGCCGTCGACTTCGGCCGCGGCGACCGCCGGGTGCGGGTGGCCCGCCCGCTCGGCGTCGGGGACGGTCTCGGGGAGGGCGTGGCGGTCGGGCACGGCGGCAGCGTCTGGTTGCTGACCAGGTTGGCCAGGATCGCGTCGGCCTGGCTGCGGCTGTCCGCGCTGATGCCGCTCTCCACCTGGTCGCGGGCCACCGGCACCAGGTCCTGGCGGTGCAGGGAGCTCGTCGCCACCCGGTGGTAGAGCCGCAGCCCGGCGAGCGAGACGTGCAGGCCGCGGTAGACCGCGACCCGGTCGCCCTGCACGCCCACGAAGTACTGGGTCTGGGTCCAGCGGTAGAAACCGAAGAGACCACCGGCGAGGACGACGAGCACGGCCAACCCGATCACGACCCGGCGGCGGACGTGCCGCCGGGGGGCGGGCTCGTCGTCGTCGGCGTCGTCGTCCTCGTCCGCGCCGTCGTCGGGCGGGGGCGGCGCCGCGGCGGCGGCCCGGGCGGCGGCGCTGTCGCGGGCGAGGTCGTGCCGCCGCCGGTCACCGGCGCCGGCGGCGCCGTCGACCACCGGGGCGTCATCGGTGTACTCGGCGTCGATGACGTCGGCCACGATGCAGGTGATGTTGTCCGGCCCGCCGCCGCGCAGGGCGAGTTCGACGAGCCGGTCGGCGGCCTGCTGCGGGTCCTCGATCCGCAACGCGTCCAGCAGCGTGTCGGCGGAGACCACGTCGGACAGCCCGTCGCTGCAGATGAGGTAGCGGTCGCCCAGGCGCGCCTCCCGGATCGAGAGGTCCGGCTCCACCTCGCGGCCGGTGAGGGCCTGCAGGATCAGCGACCGCTGCGGGTGGGTGCTCGCCTCCTCGGCGGTCAGCCGGCCCTCGTCGACCAGGGCCTGCACGAAGGTGTGGTCGCGGGTGATCTGGGAAGAGCTGGTCACCGCGCACCATGTAGCCGCGGGAGTCGCCGACGTGCACCAGCCCGAGCCGGCTGCCGGCGAAGAGGATCGCGGTCAGGGTCGTGCCCATGCCGTCCAGGTCGGGCTTCTCCGCCACCGCCTGCCGCAGGTCGGCGTTGGCTCCGTCGACGGCGTCCCGCAGTTGCGAGATGAGGTCGCCGTGCGGGTTGTCGTCGTCGAGCGGGGTGATCGCCGAGATGACCGTGCGGCTGGCCTCCGCGCCGCCGACGTGGCCGCCCATCCCGTCGGCGACCGCCAGCAGCCGGGGCCCGGCGTAGACCGAGTCCTCGTTGTTGCTCCGGGTCAGACCACGGTCGGAGCGCACGGCGTAGCGCAGCGCGAGGGTCACTGCGCGCTCCCGGGCCGATCAGACGACGGGGTCGTCGAGGTCATGAGCGGAGCTCGAGCACGGTTTTCCCGATCCGGATCGGGACCCCGGGGCGCACCAGGGTCGGTCCCGCGACCTTGGTCCGGTCGAGGTAGGTGCCGTTGGTGGAGCCGAGATCTTCGACGTACCAGTCGTTGTCCCGCGCCGTCAGCCGGGCGTGCCGGGAGCTCGTGTAGTCATCGGTGAGCACCAGCGTCGAGTCGTTGGCCCGCCCGATCGTGACCGGTTGCTCGTCCAGCCGGATCTTGGTGCCGGACAGCGACCCGGCGGTCACGACCAGTTGGCGGGCGGCCCGGCCGCGCTTCTTGGGCTTGGCCTTCTGCTTGGCGGCCTTCGGCGCCTCGGGCGGTGCTCGGCGCCGGCCGGGGGCGGTTGTGGCCGAACACGTCGGACCGGACGACCCGCAGTGCGGCGAAGACGAAGAGCCAGAGCAGCACGAGGAAGCCGAAGCGCATGGCCTGGATGACGATCGGGGCGTTCATCGCGGCACCCGGGGTCGGGGTGATCGGGGTGGTCGGGTCACTGCGTCTCCATCCGGAAGACGATGACACTGTGCCCGGCCCGGATCACATCTCCCTGCTGGAGCCGGGAGGTGCGGATCCGCTGGCCGTTGACCAACGTGCCGTTGGTGGAGCCGAGATCCTCGATGAGCACCGCCCGCCCGTCGTAGCGGACCACCGCGTGCCGGCGCGAGACGCCGGTGTCGGCGAGCCGGATGTCGGCGTCCTGGCCGCGCCCGATGAGGGTCGAGCCCGACTTGACCGGGATCCGGCGGCCGGTGTCGTCGACGATCAGCATGGGGACGGGGGTGGGACGGCGGGGAGCGGCGGTGCGTGCGGCCGGCGCCTGGGCGGTGGCCGGCGGGACGGCGCGGGTCGGCGTCGGATCGCTGCGGGGTTCGGGCGCGGGCTCGCTCGGGACGGCCGGCATCGAGAGCGAGTCGTGCGGGCGGCGGCGGGGCGCGACGTCGACGTCGACGTCGCTCGCGATCCGGAAGACGCCGGTGCGCAGGGCCTCGTTGCGGGCGAAGGCCACGTCGATGTCGCCGTACGCCGACCAGCCCTCGTCGTCGACGTACTCCTGGACCATCTCGGCCAGGGTCCGGGTCAGCTGCCCGGCCCAGGGCGAGAGCCGGTCGTGGTCGGCGGGCCCGAGTTCCACGGTGTAGCGGTTGGGCACGAGCACCCGGTTGGCGCCGAGGATGGCCTTTTTGTCCTCGGCCTCCCGCTGGAGCGCCTTCGCCACCTCGACCGGCTCGACCTGACCCTTGAACAGCCGCGCGAAGGTGCCGCCCACGAGGCCTTCGAGCCGGCTCTCGAAGCGCTGCAGCACACCCACGGTGATCCTCCGTTCCGTCGCTCTGATCGTATCCGGGCCGGTCGGTGCGGGCTCTCGCGCGTCATCCCTACCCCGACCGGGCAGCCATTACCGGCCCGGAGCCTGCTCCGTCCCAGGTCACCGGCCCACCGGGACCCGGTCGGGGGCCCGGTTCCGGGTCCGGGCGGCCGACCGCTGCGTGCTAGTGTCGGTGACCGCTCGGGCGAGTGGCGGAATGGCAGACGCGCACGGTTCAGGTCCGTGTGTCCGCAAGGACGTGGGGGTTCAACTCCCCCCTCGCCCACTTCGGGACCTCCCACCAGGATCACCGTCCATCCGGACTGTTGTCCACTTGGGTCGCTGTCGGGGCCGGCTGCGACGATGACCGGCATGGCGGTACAGAGCAGGTCGACGGTGCAGGACCGGGCGCAGACGCTCCTGTCGGCGCTGGCCGGCGACGACGCGACGCTGCGGGAGGACCAGTGGACCGCGATCGAGGCCCTGGTCGCCGATCGGCGCCGGGCCCTGGTCGTGCAGCGCACCGGATGGGGCAAGTCGCGCCGTCTATTTCGTCGCGACCGGCGTCTGCTGCGGGAGGCCGGCGCCGGGCCGACCGTGATCATCTCGCCCGCTGCTCGCCCTGATGCGCAACCAGATCGCCGCCGCCGAGCGGGCCGGCATCCGCGCGGTCGACGATCAACTCGACCAACGTGGAGCGAGTGGCGGCGAGACCTACGACGCCGTACGCCGAGGCGACGGTCGACGTGCTGCTGCTGTCGCCGGAGCGGCTGAACAACCCCGAGTTCCGCGACAACGTGCTGCCCGCAGCTCGCGGCGACCTGCGGGCTGCTCGTCGTCGACGAGGCGCACTGCATCAGCGACTGGGGCCACGACTTCCGGCCGGACTTCCGCCGGCTCCGGACCCTGCTGCCCGAACTCCCGGCCGGCATCCCGGTGCTGGCGACCACCGCGACCGCCAACACGCGGGTCGTCGACGACGTCGCCGACGTGCTCGGGCTCGGGCACGCAGCGCACGCGGACGTGCTCGTGCTGCGCGGCAGCCTCGACCGCGAGTCGCTGCACCTGGGGTGCTCGACGCTGCCGCGACGAGCCGCACCCGGCTGGCGTGGCTGGCCGAGCACCTGGGCGACGCTGCCGGGCTCCGGGATCATCTACACGCTGACCGTCGCCGCCACGCAGGAGGTCGCCGACCACCTGCGCGGCCGCGGCTTCGACGGTCGCGGCCTACTCCGGCCAGACCGAGCAGACCGAGCGGCTCGCCGCCGAGGACGACCTGATCAACAACCGGGTCAAGGCGCTGGTGGCGACGTCCGCGCTCGGGATGGGGTTCGACAAGCCGGACCTCGGGTTCGTCATCCACCTCGGCGCGCCGGCGTCGCCGATCGCCTACTACCAGCAGGTCGGCCGGGCCGGCCGCGGCGTCGGCGAGCGCCGAGGTGATCCTGCTGCCGGGCCACGGAGGACCAGGCGATCTGGGACTACTTCGCGTCCGTCGGGCTTTCCGCACCGAGTAGCAGGTGCGGATCGCGCTGCGCACGTCACTGCGAGGGCGGGCCGATCGCGACGGCCGCGCTGGAGACCCGGGTGGACCTGCGCCGTCGCGGCTGGAGACGATGCTCAAGGTGCTCGACGTCGACGGCGCGGCGCAGCGGGTGCGCGGCGGGTGGGATCGCGACCGGCCGGCCGTGGCACTACGACGCCGACCGCTACGCGCAAGGTCGCCCAGGTGCGCCGCGACGAGCAGCGGCGATGCGCGACTACCTCCGCGACCGACGGCTGCCGGATGCGGTTCCTGCGCGAGCAGCTGGACGACCCGCGACGCGGCCGACTGCGGGCGGTGCGACAACTGCGGCGGGATCACCCTCCCGCCGGGGTGAGCGGTGCGAGCAGGCAGTGTCCGCCGCGGCGACCGGCTGTCGCGCGCCCGGCGTCGCCGTTCGACCCGCGCCGGCAGTGGCCGACCGCCATGACCGCGCTCGGCATCGACGTGCGCGGCAAGATCGCGGTCGAGCGAGCAGGCCGAGCCCGGCCGGGCGGTCGCCCGCTTCACCGACCTCGGCTTCGGCCCGCGGGTCCGTGCCGTCCTCGCCGCGGACGCGCCGCCGACGGCGCCGCGTGCCGGACGACCTGGTCACGGCGATCCGTGCAGGTGCTCGCCGCGTGGGGGTGGGAGCAGCGTCCGGCCGCGGTCGTCCGGCGTCGGCTCGCGCAGCCGGCCGCTGCTTGTCGCGAGTCTGGCGGCCCGGCTCGGCCGAGATCGGCCGACTGCCCTACCTCGGCGCCGTCGCCCACGCGCGGGCCCGTCCGCGACCAGCGCGGACCAACAGCGCCTAGCGGCTGCGCGAGGTCTGGGACGCCTACCCGCTCACCGACGACCTCTCCCGCGCGGTCGCCGCCCTCGACGGGGCGCCCGTGCTGCTCGTCGACGACTACCGGTCCACCGGGTGGACGCTGGCCGTGATCGCCCGGCAGCTGCGCCGGGCCGGCGCCGGCCCGGTCTACCCGCTGGTGCTCGGCGTCGAAGGCTGACCGGGCTGACCGGGTTGGCCGGATTGACCGGGGGTTTGCCCGTCCCGATTTCCATGATCGTGATCGGATCCAGGCGGCGTTTCGCGGCTTTATCCGATCACGATCATGGTGCAGACGGCGGGCAGTGGTGCTCCGGCTGCGGCTGCCCGTTACCGGTGCATGGTGGGGGCGGTGGGCAGCGGACCTCCGGCTACGGCTGCCCGTTGCCGGTGTGGGCGCCGACCCCCGCCGTCGGTGGCGCCCCGCCGTGGCCGTTGTGCTCGGTGGGCACCGGAGGCGGGCTCTTGGCGAGCCAGTAGACCCCGAGCTCGTACGCGGCAACGAGCAGGACCGTGACCAGGATCCACACCGGTGTCATGTCGATCGCGAGCAGCAGGATCACGCCGAGGACGGCGCCGCCGGCGTAGAGCCAGCCCTTGTGCTCGGCGATCCAGCGGAGGGTGCCGTCGTCCTTGGCCCGGCCGGCGAGCGTCCGGCTGGCCCCCGCGACGACGCGCCCGACCGCGGCACCGGCGACGTACACGCCGTGGCGGAGCGCGCGGGCCCACCGGTAGGGGCCGGTCACCAGCGCGATGAGCGCGATGATCAGAGCGCCGGCCAGCAGCCAGGCGGTGAGGGTGAAGTATCCGCCGAGCACGGTGCTCAGGATCTCCCGCACCGCCGGGCGGTTCGCCGGTTTGGCCGCGTCGGCCAGCCGTCCCTGCATGTAGTAGGTGAGGCGTCGTACGACGACCAGGGTGAAGGCGCTCGCGAAGGTGAGCTGCAGCAGCGTGCGCCGCCGGGTCCGGGTCACGATGAGCGTCAGGATGAAGAGCACCGGGGCCAGGATGAGCATCAGCAGGGTGAGGTTGTCGAACCGGCCCACGGCCTGCTGTGCAGCCTTCAGCTTCGATGCCGGGAAGAGCACGATCTGACCGCAGTTCGTCGGCACCGGCCGGTTGAGGGCCGTGGAGATCTTCTTGCACGCCGCCGAGGGCAGCTCGTTGCCCGAGATCGTCGGGATGTTGATCTTCTTGCCGACCAGGCCGCTGATCTGCGTCGACACCTGTTTGATCGCGTCGTTGAGTAACGGCACCAGGTTGAGCACGACGTTGTTGCCCTGGGTCTGGATCGCCGGCGCCTTGTTGCGGAGTACGGCGATCAGCTTGGCCGAGGCGAACCGGTTGGCGGTGGTCCACAGCTGCGCGAAGTGCGGGCTGGTCACCACCTTGTGCACACCGTCGCCGAGCACGGTCTTGAAGCCGCTGGCGATGGGACCGGCCAGCACCGACGCCTTCGGCGGCAGGATCGCCGCGATCCTCGGCTGCGGGTTGACCGCGGTGTAGATCTGGTTGGTCAACTGGGTGGCGAGGGTGCTGGTGATCACGGGGTTGCTGCCGAGCGGGGCGACCGTGGCGACGTAGCGGTCGGTGTTGAGCACCGTCTGATGCGCCCACGTCAGGGTCGCCGCGACCGGGATCAGGATCGCGGTGAGCACGATGAGCACGGTCACCCCGATCCGCCGGAACATCCCCCCGCGCTCCCGCCGGGCCTGCTTGCGGTCGAGTCGCGAGGCGAGTGAGTCGCGCTCCGTCTGAAGCCGGGTGATCTCGGCCTGCAGTTGTTCCGGGCTCTGCGCCGCCGTGCTCTGGGCGTCCGGGGCTTGTGTTCCCGCGTCCTGCGCCCCGGCGGCGTGCGCTGCCGCGTCGTGCGCTGCCGCGTCCTGTGCTCCGGCGTCGTGCGCCCCGGTGCCGTGGGCCCCGGTGTTTCCCGTAGGTGCGGACATCCGGTCCTCCTCGGACCCGGCGAGCATCGCCGGCGCGCCGTACCCGGGCACGCTCATCAGCGCACGCCGGGCCTGGCGCTCACCCCTAACTGAACAGCGGCGACGGCCCGGTGGCCTCACCCCATCGGGGTGAACCGCCCCCTCGGACGAGCGGGAACCGTGCCGAGCCGGCCGGGCGCCAGACGGCGGGCTGGTCAAAGCGCCGAGTCGGAGCGCGGTAAGGTCCGGTCGATTGGAGAGGCGTCGGGGGAGCGTGCCGTGTGTTGCGTCGCAGTTGCGGGTGGGTCAGTGGGTGAGGAGCCCCTGCGCCACGAGGCACTGATGCATGCCGGCTGGTCGGACTTCGTCGAGGGCACCGCCTCGTTCATCCGGGACGGGCTCGCGGCCGACGAGCCGGCCCTCGTCGTGCTCAGCGCCCCGAAGGCGGCGATGCTGCGCCGGGCGCTGGGCCGGGTCGACGGCGTCTGCTACGTCGACCCCACTGGGCTGGGCCGCGACCCGGGCCGGATCGTCCCCGCCTGGCGGGTCTTCCTCGCCGAGCGGTCGATGGCCGCGCAGCGGGCCCGCGGGATCGGCGAGCCGGTCTTTGCTCCGCGCGACCAGTCGGCGCTGACCGACTCCCAGCGGCACGAATCACTGCTCGACCTGGCCTCCGATCAGGGCCGCGGCTGGTCGCTGCTGTGCGTGTACGACGTCGAGACGTTGCACCCGGCCGTGCTGGGGCAGGCCGAGGCGCGGCACGCACCTGAGGTCGACCAACGACTCGACGACCTCGGCGCGCGGATGGCTGCGCTCGACGCGGGCCACGGACTGTCCGAGCCGGCCACCGTGCTCGAGGAGTTGACGTTCGGCCCGGACGGGTTGCACGGCGTACGCGCGCTGATCGAATCGCGGGCGGACACCTTCGGTCTCGGTCGTGACTGGGTCGCCGAGTTCGTGCTGGCGGTGAACGAGATCGCGGCCAACAGCGTGCGGCACGGCGGTGGGGAGGGCACCCTGCGGCTGTGGCAGGCCGACGAGGTGCTGGTCAGCGAGGTACGCGACCGTGGCCACATCGTCGACCCGCTCGCGGGCTGGGAGCGCCCCGCACCGGATGCCACCGAGGGCCGCGGGCTCTGGCTGGCGCATCAGCTCTGCGACCTGGTGCAGATCCGGTCCTCGTCGTCGGCCGGAACCGTCGTCCGCATGCACGTCTCCCGCCGCTGACCCGCCGACAGCCGCCCGTCCGCCCTCCTCATTCCGCTTGAACGTCACGTTCATGCGCTCTAGCCGCATCAACGTCACGTTGATGCGGAATGGCGCGGAATGGGGGCTCAGGCCGGGCGGCGGGGGGCGACCCGCCTGCGGGTGCGGTCGACGAAGTGCTGGTAGGGCAGGCTCAGGCCCTGGCTGGTCATCGGGTCGGGGCGATCGGTGCCGGCAAGGCTGGCGGCCCGCCAGGCGGCCAGTTCCCCGGACAGGGCGGCGACCCGGTCCGGGCGCGCGGCCGACAGGTCGTGCGTCTCCCCGGGATCGGTACGCAGGTCGAACAGTAGCGGAGCGGGATTTCGCGGCCGGCCGTAGACGTCCGGCAACGGCTGCCCGTCGGCGGTCTCGGTGATCGGCACGATGAGCTTCTCGTCGGTCGTCCGTAGCGCCACCGAGGCCTGCCTGGTGCACTCCGTCGAGATCACCCGGGACCGCGCCGATCCCGCCGCCCCGTCCAGCACCGGCAACAGGCTCTGCCCGGTGAGCGGATAGTCGGGCAGCCGCAGGCCGGCGGCCTCGCACAGCGTGGGCAGCAGGTCCTCGTGCGAGACAAGCGCGTCGAGCCGGCCCGGTGACCGGCCCGGCAGTCGCAGCATCATCGCGAGCCGGGTGACCGCGTCGTAGAGGCCGTGATGGTCGAAGTGCAGGCCACCCTCGCCGAAGCACTCGCCGTGGTCGGACACCAGCAGGAACACCGTGTCGTCCCACGCGCCCATCGACTCCAGGCCGGCGACGAGCCGACCGATCTGGGCGTCGACCTGGCTGATCTCGCCGTCGTACTGCGCCACGATGTAGGCGTAGTCGTCGGGATTCTCGAGCTGCATGTCGGCGAGGAACGCCTCGTAGTACTCCGGCTGGATCGCCCGGACCTCGTCGATGTCGAACGGGCCCGAGTCGGGCTCGTAGTGCATCGTGTCGTACGGCGGCAGCGGCCCGTACGGCGTGTGCGGGTCCCAGTAGTGCACGAAGAGGAACAGCGGCCGGTCGGCGGCGCCGTGGACGAAGGCGAGCGCGCTGTCGGTCAGCTGCGCGCTCTGCTGGCCGAACGGCGCGTAGAGAAAGCCCGAATAGTGGTGGTAGCCGCGGGCGAACCAGCTGCCGCGCCCGCGGCCCTGGACCACGAGGTTGTCGACCGCGGCAGTGACGTAACCGGCGTCCTGCGCCAGCTGCGGGAGCAGGACGACGTCTTCCGGCAGCCGGTCCCGGCCGGGGTGGGTGACGACCGAGGTGCGGTACGGGTGCAGCCCGGTGAGCAGGGTCGTGAACGACGGCGTCGTGGGGATGCCGGCGGCGACGGCGCGGTCGAACACCACCGAGCGCTCGGCCAGCGCGTCGATGTTCGGCGAGGTGTTCCGGTGGTAGCCGTAGCAGCCGAGGTGGTCGGGGCGGAGCGTGTCCACCCCGACCACGACGATGTTCGGCGGGCGGTCGGTAATGGCGGTCAGCCTCCGGCCGCCCGCGCGTTGAGGTGGCTCGGGTCCGGGATCCCGGCGGCCTGCCCGGTCCGTTCGCCCAGCGGGACCGCTCCCGGACCGACGACCTCGTCGCGGGGTGCGCCGATGCGCGTCGCGCAGGCACCCTGGTCGGCGACCGGATCGCTGCTCCGGCCGGTCTCGGCGAGCCGGCGGGCCAGCCACCCGTCGAGCCGTCCCTCGAGGTCGCGCACCTGCCCGGGGTGGGCGTCCGCGACGTTGACCTGCTCACCCGGATCGGCAGCGAGGTCGAAGAGTTCGGTCATCGGACGACCGTGCGGGTCGGGCTCGATCGAGCGGATGAGCTTCCACTGCTTTGTGCGGATCGCGCGCTTGACCTCCCACGTCGCCTCGGACAGGTAGACCTCGTCGTAGTTGCCGTCGCGTACGCCGTACATCGACGGGAGCAGGCTCAACCCCTCCATGCCTTCGGTCTGCTGGATCCCGGTGAGATCGAGCAGCGTCTGGGCGACGTCGACGTTCTGCACCATGCCGGGCACCCGGCGGCCGGCCGGCAGGCTCGGATGGGACATGATCAACGGCACCCGCACGGTCGGGTCGTAGAGCCCGTGGTGGTCGAAGTAGCCGAGCTGGTCGTCGAGGATCTCGCCGTGATCGGCGGTGATCAGTACGAGGGTGTCATCGCGCACCGACTCGAGCGCCTCGAAGACCCGCGACAGGTGGTGGTCCATGTAGCGGATCTCGCCGTCGTAGAGGTTGACGACGTAGTCCGAGTCGGTGACGCCCGGCATCCAGTCATGGAAGTACCACTTGAACGGCTCCCAGCTCCACGCCTCGTCCATGCTGCGGTTGTCCGGCTGGTACGGGTCGCCGTCGTAGAAGAGGTCCTGGTAGCCCGGCGGGGGGAGCAGCGGCGTGTGTGGATCCCAGTAGTGCAGGAAGAGGAAGAACGGCCGCTCGTCGCCCTTGAGGTCCTCGATGGCCGGCAGCGCCAGCTCGGTGACCGCCTCGGCCTTGCGCAGCACGGTCGGGTCGGACTTGTCCCACTGGTATTCGTGGTACTTCTCGAACCCCCGGGTGAAGTGCCGGCCCATGTTGTCCACGGCCGCCGTCGCGTAGCCGTTGTCGGAGAGGATCTCCGGCAGCAGCCGTACGCCGTCCCGGATCGGCACGCCACCGCCGATGTTCACGATGTCGTGGGTGATCGCCTCCTTGCCCGAAAAGAGCGTCGTGAAGCTCGGGTGGGTCGGGATGTTGGGGGCGAAGCACGACTCGAAGACGACGCCGTCGCGGGCGAGGGCGTCGATGTTCGGGCTGGTGTCCCGGCCGTAGCCGTAGCAGCCGAGGTGATCGGCCCGCTGCGTGTCGAGGGCGATCAGCACGATGTTCATCCGGCCACCTCCTCGATGGAGCCGCCCTCGAAGGAGCGGATCGCGGCCTCGATGACCTCCTGCGCGGCGAGACCGTCGTCGCCGGACGCGGCGAGCGGGCCGCCCGCGGCCACCTGCTGAACGAAGGCGTCGATCCGGTTCTTGAACGTCTGCCCGAACCCGTCCATGCCGCCCATGATCGGGTTGTCGACGACCAGCTTCTCCGCGGAGTCGCGGGGCAGGAAGTCCAGCCGCTGGAAGACGTCGTCGATGACGAACCGGCCGGCGCTGCCGCCGACCTCGCACCGCTCGATCGGGTGGTACCGGCTGGCGTCGTAGCTCCCGGTCAGATGCCCGACGGCACCGCTGGCGAACTGCACGTTGATCGAGGCGTTGGACCAGATCGTGCGGCCCGGCCCCTTGTGCAGGAAGGCCTGCACCTTGCTGATCGGCCCGGCGAAGAAGCGCATGACGTCGATCGAGTGCGGGTGCAGTGCGCGCAGGTGGAACCACGGCGAGCTCTCGTTGGGGTTGTTGATCCACAGCGCCATGTTCACGAAGAGGACGTCGCCGAGCCGGCCCTCCTCCTGCAGCCGCTTCGCCCGGTCCGCCGCCGGGGTGAACCGGTGGTTCAGGTCGACGCCGAGCAGCGTGCCGTGTTCCTTCGCGCTGCGCACCATCTGCCGCGCCTCGCCGATGTCGTTGGAGATCGGCTTCTCGACCAGCACGTGCTTGCCGGCCTCGATCAGCCGCATCGTCGGCTCGAAGTGGTGGCCGCCGTTCTCCGGGCCGGCGGTCGCCACACTGACCGCGTCGATCTCCTCGTTCTGCAGCAGGTCGTCGACGCTCTTGTACGCCGGGACGCCGTACTCCTCCGCGACCGCGTCGGCCCGCTCCGACAGCTGGTCACAGACCGCGACCAGTTCGGCGTCGGGGTTGGCGGTGTACCAGCGTGCATGGGTGCGCCCGATCCCGCCGAGCCCCACGATTGCTACTCGCAGCATTGCTGCCTCGCGCTCCTTCCGGTGATCATCTGATGTCGGTCGGTCGGTCGGTCGGTCGGCCGGGTCGGCCGGGTCGGTCAGTCGAGCTCGGCCAGGCAGCGGTGCAGGTAGCCGCGGCTCTCCGCGGCGACCCCCATCGCCCGGGGCAGGGAGTACTTCGTCGTCCCGATCACCTCGAGGTTCATCGGTCCGGAGTAGCCCACCGTGCGCAGCGCGCGCAGGACCGCGGGGAGATCGACCGCACCGCGGCCGGGGATCTGGGTCTCCGGCGGGCCGACCGCCCGCTCCCGGCTGGCGCAGTCGCGGATGTGGCAGGTCACGATCCGACCGCCCCAGGCGATGGCGACGTCCTCCGGGTCCTCGCCGGCGCGGTACAGGTGACTGGGGTCGAAGTTGAGCCCGAGCGCCTCCTCGTCCACCTCCGACATCAGCCGCAGGGCCGTCCGGGAGTCGTAGATGGCCTGCCCGACGTGCGGCTTCACCGCGAGGCGCACCCCGTGCCCGCCGGCCAGCTTCGCCAGGTCGGCGATGTTGGCGATCGCGCGCACCGTCGACTCCTCGTCGTCGGACGTGCCGCCCGACCCGATGTTGACGATCGACACCCCCAGCTGTTCGGCCACCGCGAAGATCAGCTCGAGCCGTTCCCGGTCGGCCGCCCCTGCCTCGATCGCCGTGGGGGTCAGACCGTGTCCGGCGACCAGCTCGCTGACCCGGCGGATCTCCGGCGCGTCGGCGTTGGCCTCGACGTGCTCGCACATCCCGCTGATCGCGGCCAGCTCCACGTGCGCGTAGCCGGCGAAGGCGACATGCTCCAGCGCCGTACGGAGGTCGAATCCGCCGAAGACGACGGTGTTGCATCCGAGCTTCATGGCCCTCTACTCCTCGAGACGGATGAGAAGAACAGCTCCCACGGACCGGCGACCACGGGCGGGCGCCGGGTGGTGTCCCGCACAGGCTCGCAGGGCAGACGCATCTGGACTAGCACGGAATGCGCCACTCGTAGCAGGATGTGCGTGCTGCCACCGAGGTAAGGGGCGAGTCGTGGACCGGGTGTTCCGGCGTGATGTGACCACGTCGCCAGGGCCGCTGGTGGCCGGGGAGCGGATGGATGCCGCGCCGGGAGCGCGGCCGCACAGCCACGACTTTGCCGAACTCGTCGTCGTGACGACCGGGGCGACGACCCACTTCTGCGCCGCCGGGCGGCGCCGGCTCAGCCGCGGCTCGGTGGTGGCGCTGCGCCCCGGTGACTGGCACGGCTACGAGGACAACCGCGATCTGTGCATGTACAACATCTACGTCGGCGGCGAGATCTTCGAGCGCGAGCTGTCCTGGATCCGCACCGACCCGCGGCTCGGCCCGGTGCTCTGGCCCGGGGACGACGACCCGGTCGCCGATCGGGTCGCCGACCGCACGAGTTACCTCGAGCCACCTGCCCTGCACCGGGTCGAGGAATGGCTTCCGCAGCTCGCGGGGAGACCGGACCGGTCCGCGTCCGACCACGTCCGGCGGGTCGGCATGCTGCTCTGCGTCCTGGCCGAGCTCGCGGCCGCGGTCGGCGGCGCGGTCGAGCGGGTCGAGCCGGTCCGGCACCCCGCGGTCGCGGAGGCCACCCGGCTGCTCGGCGCGCACCTCGCCGACCGGTGGTCCCTCGACGAGCTCGCCGGCTGCGTCCACCTGTCGGTGAGCTACCTCGTCCGGCTCTTCGCCGCACAGGTCGGGATGTCGCCGATGACCTACCTCGGCCGGCTGCGGGCCGAGCGGGCGGCCGGACTGCTCGTCGAGACCGACCTGCCGGTGGCCGAGATCGGCCGGCTCGTGGGGTGGCACGACCCCAACTACGCCAGCCGCCGCTTCCGGCAGTATTTCGGGGACAGCCCGGCCGGCTACCGCGTCCGGGTGCGCACCGGATCAGCCCAGGTCGCGCGCGGCATCTCGTAGCGCGTCGAGTTCGCGGTCCAGATAGCCCTCGCCCATCGACTCGGTGCCCCGCCAGGCCGGCTTGTCCACCAGGTGGAACCGCAGGTTGTGGATCCGGCCGACGACGTCGAGCCAGGGGATGGCCTCCAGATCGACCGGCGGCAGCGGCCGCGCCTCGGTGTAGCCCGCGGCGAAGTCCTCCCACCAGGGCGTCGCCCGGACGCCGCACAGGTCCATGGCCGTCCACCCCTCGCCGCTCAGGTCGAAATCGTGGATGACGAGCCGCCCCTGCGGGGTCACCCGGACGTTGTCCATGGTGACGTCGCCGTGGCAGATCCCGCGGGTCAGACCGCCGGTGGCCAGCTCCGTGATGTGCCGGCGGGCGGCATCGGCCAGGGCGGCGATCGCCGTCCGGTCCGCCGGGCGGTCGCTCAGCCGGGGAAGGACCGCCGCCAGGGGTCGGTCGAGCAGGTGCGCCAGGTCCGCCGGGCGCCGGCGGTGCCGGCTCGCGAAGCCGGCACCGGCGGCGTGCAGCAGCCCGATCAGCCGGCCGAAGTCCCGGTAGAGCGGCCCGGTGAACGGCTGCGCCGGATCGTCCCCGTCGGTGTGGGCCGCGAGCGTGACCGGCCGGGGCCCTTCCGGCGCCGGGACGACGCCGACCAGGCTGCCGTCGGACCGGGTGACCAGCGGGCTCACCGGCACCCGCCGGCGGACCAGATGCGCGATCAGGTCCCCCTCCCAGCCCACCTCGTCGGGGGAGCGCCAGCCGTGTCGGTAGACCTTGAGCACGTACGCCGGGCCGGTCGTCTCGACGCGGTAGACGTCGTTGACCAGGGACCGCAGCAGCACGATCCGGTCGAGGCCGGCGAGCCGGTAGTCCCTCCGAAGCATGCCGAGCAGGGCGTCCGGCTCCAGAAGTGACCGAGAACACGGGAACACCCGGGAAGTATCCGGGCCCGATCGTGCATCACATGAGGGGGGTTGGGGCTCTATTCCTCGAGCAGCGCGTCAGGAGGGCAGGATCATGGCCGGTTCGCAGATCAGCATCGCGGCGGTCCTGGTCGGGCTCGCCGCCGGCGCCTGCTTCGCCGTCGCCACCGTGCTGCAGCAGAGGGGGGCACAGGCCACCCCGGACGAGCACACCATGCGCCCGCGGCTGCTCGTCGACCTGGCCCGGACACCGATCTGGGTCGCCGGCATCCTCGCCGCGGCAGGGTCGTTCGGCCTGCAGGCCGTCGCGCTGGCGTTGGGCCCGATCACCCTCGTCCAGCCCTTGATCGTCACCGACCTCCTGTTCGCGCTGCCCCTCGCCGCCCGGCTGACGGGCACCCGCCTCGGCGGCCGGGAATGGGCCGGCGCGGCCCTGGTCGTCACCGGGCTGGCGACCTTCCTGACCGCGGCGTCCCCCCGGGCCGGTGCGGACCAGCCCGGCACCGGGCACTGGCTGATCGGGATCGTCGCCGTCGCCCTGGTTGTCGTGGCGGGCGTGCTGTCCGCCGGCTCACGGCCCGGCGTACGGCGGACCAGCCTGCTCGCCCTCGCGGCCGGCGCATCGTTCGGCCTGATGTCGGCGCTGACCAAGTCGGTCACCGGCCTCCTGCTCGAGCGCGGCCCGGGCATGCTCGCCACGTGGCAGCCCTGGGCCATGGCGATCGCCGCCATCGTCGGCCTGGTCCTGTCGCAGAGCGCGTTCCAGGCCGGGCCGCTCTCCGTCGCCCTGCCACTGCTCGACGTGGTCGAGCCGCTGGTCGCCGTCGGGATCGCCGTCACGGTCTTCGGTGAGCACATCAGCCACCACCCCGCGGCGTACCTGCTCGAGGCGGCCGGAGCCGTGGCGGTCGTCGCCGGTATCGCCGTACTCGACCGCTCCCGCCTCGTCACCGCCGCCCACCAGCCCGCGCCGGTGGGCTCCGCCGACCGGGGCGCGCCGGACGTCGCCGACGCGGTGCTGGTCGGGGCCGGCCGGACCGCCTGAGTCTGCGCCGCCTGAGTCTGCGCCGAAGACGGGACAGCGCCGTCCGCCCGGCCTACCGTTGCCTTGTCGAGGCCGAGGAGGCGACGCCGGTGGCCGGCAAGGCGGGCAAGCACGCGAAGAGCGCGGTGAACGGCCGCCTGCCCGACCGGATGCCGCGCAAGGTCTACGAGAAGGAGCTCGCCCGGCTGCAGCTGGAGTTGGTCAAGCTCCAGGAGTGGGTGCGCGAAGAAGACATCCGCATGGTGGTGGTCTTCGAGGGCCGCGACGCGGCGGGCAAGGGAAGCACGATCAAGCGGGTCACGCAGTACCTCAACCCCCGCGTCGCGCGCATCGTCGCCCTGCCGGCGCCGACCGAGCGTGCGCGCAGCCAGTGGTATTTCCAGCGCTACGTCGAGAACCTGCCGGCCGCCGGCGAGATCGTGCTCTTCGACCGCAGCTGGTACAACCGGGCCGGCGTCGAGCGGGTGATGGGGTTCTGTACCCGCGACGAGTACAGCCGGTTCCTCTACCAGTGCCCGATCTTCGAGCGCATGCTCGTCGAGGACGGCATCCTGCTGCGCAAGTACTGGTTCTCGGTCAGTGACGGCGAACAGGAGCAGCGCTTCGAGTCCCGGCTCGAAGACCCGATGCGCCGGTGGAAGCTCTCCCCGATGGATCTCGAGTCGATCAGCCGGTGGGAGGACTACTCCCGCGCGAAGGACGACATGTTCATCCACACCGACATCCCCGAGTCACCGTGGTTCGTCGTCGAGAGCGATGACAAGCGCCGGGCCCGGATCAACATGATCGCCCATCTGCTCTCGACCATTCCCTACGTCGAAGTGGACCGGCCGCAGTTGGAACTGCCGCCGCGTCTGCCGTCCAACGGCTACGAGCGGCCACCGCGGGCCGAGCAGACCTACGTTCCCGATCACGCCGAGCAGGTGCTCGCGTCGTCCTGAGACCGACCGTTCCGGCACTGGTCGGCCGACATCGCCGGCGTCGTACTAGGTCGCCGGGTTGGCCGGGTTGGCCGGATATTGGGGTACGGCGTCCGGCCGGCGGGAGGCGCGGCGGACGCTGACGACGATCAGCACGATCCCGCCGATGAGGAGTACGGCACCGCCGATGAGCAGTCCGGTGGCGGCCCAGATCAGCCAGGGCACCGTCACGCCGACGTCAGCACGGATCGAGACGCCGCGAGAGCCGTCGGCGTTCATCGCGACGATCGTCCACTGACCGTCCTGGACCTTCCAGATGAGGGTCTGCGTGCCTGCGCCGGTCGCCTTCGTGGCCCAGATCGGCGCGGTCGCCGGCGCCGTCGTCGGCGCCGCACCGGAGTGGACGGACACCGCCCCGTTGTTGTTGGTGAAGTCCTTGAGCCGGGTGTACTGCACGTTGCCCAGATAGCCGTCCACCCGGTTCGTCGGCGCGATCCCGACAAAGATCGGCGGACCGCCGTTGGCGTCGCTGACGCGGATGCGGACGGTGCCGAGCAGCGAGCGGCCGACGCCCCACAGGTGGACGTTGTTGCTCGCCAGGGCATACCCGTTGGTCGTGAAGACCGCGGAATTCGTCGAGATGTAGCCCTGACTCCGTTGCGTCTGGTCGGCCCACAGCGCCGTCCCGCCGGCCGCGAGAAGGCCGAGCGAGATCAGCGCCATCAGCGAGCCGAGCACCACGAGCACCGTGCGGCCTGCCGTCCAGCCCTGGCCCTTCGGCCTGGGCTGTGGCGGACCGCCCGGCGCGACCTGTTGTCCGTATCCGGTCGTCATCGGACCCCCCGAGGCTCCCAAGTCTTCATGGTCCCCGCTGGTCGCCGGGTTTGGGGGCGATCAGGGAACGAGAGCCTCCGCGAGCCGGGACAGCACCTCGTCGACGGTCTGGTCCGGGGCCTGATCCGAGGTGTCCAACCACAGCCCGAGGCGGGGAGTGTCGCGGCGCAACGCGTCATCGAGACCGGAGACCGTCCAGTCGCCGTAGCCGGACTTGCCCCGCGCGGCCTCGCGGGCCGCGACGACCTCCGGCCGCGGCGCCAGCACGACGAGATACCTGGGTCGGCTGCGCAACGCGCCGACGTAGTCGGTCAGAGCGGGGCCCAGGACGATGTCCTGCAGAACCGCGGTGAACCCGGCCGCCGCGTATTCGTCGGCGACCAGCGCCGCCAGCCGGTAGCGGAGTCGTAGTTGGGCGATCGCCTCGTCCGGCTCGTCGGGGGTCATCACGGCTTGTCCGGCCACGACCATCCGGCGGAAGACGTCGCCCCGGACATGCGCGGCCCGCGGCATCCGGGTGGCGAGGAGCTGCGCGACGGTCGACTTGCCCGAGGCCATGACGCCGGTGACCACGACGACGGCTCCGCGCAGGTCCGGAGGTTGCGGCATGGGACAGAGGCTAGTGCGCTCTGTTCGCGGAGCTGACTGCCGCCCACACATCGAGCCACCGTTGGGTGACGGAAAGTTCTTGTGTGGCAGGGGTTTTCGGCATCGCGGTTTTGTCGGTGGCTGGTTCTATCGTGGTGGCATGGTCGATGGTTCCGGTGCTGGTGAGCATCCGGTGTGGGGTTTCGCGGCCGGCCTGGCCGCGGCGGTGGACGGGTTGGCCGGCGCGTCGTTGTGGCGGCTGGGCGGCGATGAGGTCGTCGATGTGATGCGGGTGGTGGAGTGTCAGGCGCGGCGGTTGTTCGCGGCGTCGTTGCGGCTGGTCGCGGAGGTCGATGCCCGCGGCCTGGGCACGGATCGGGGGGCGTGTTCGACGCCGGCGTTGCTGCGGCAGGTGCTGAATGTGACCCCGGCGGAGGCGGGGTGGCGGGTGGCTGCGGCGGAGAAGCTGCTGGGCCGGACCAGCCCGTCCGGACAGATCGAGCCCGCAGCGCTGCCGGTGACGGCGGCGGGGGTGGCCGATGGGGGGATCGAGTCGGGGCAGGCCCGGTTGATCTTCGACACGCTGCGCCGGCTGCCGGCCGGGGTGGATCCGCCGACGCGGGCCCGCGCGGAGGCGTTCCTGGCCGGGCAGGCCCGCGACTTCGACGCGCACGCGCTGGCCGGGATCGCCCGGCGGATGGTGGCGACGCTGGACCCGGACGGGGCGGTGGCCGCCGAGGAGGAGGCGGTGCGTTACCGGGAACTGTCCTTCGGGCGGAGCGTCGACGGGATGACCGTCGTGCGGGGCCGGTTGGATGCGGAGGGGGCGGCGGTGCTGCGCACCGCCATCGACCCGTTCACCGCCCCGGCACCGTCCACCGCCGCGGACGGCCCGGACCCGCGTTCACCGGCCCGCCGGGCCGCGGACGGGCTGATCGAGTTGGCCCGCCGCGCCCTGACCGCCGGGGACCTGCCCGACGCCGGTGGGCTGCGGCCGCAGCTGACGGTCACCCTCGACTTCGACAGCCTGCGGAAGCAGCTGGGTGCCGGGCAGCCGGGCCGCGCCGGCACGGGGGAGCCGGGCCGCGCCGGGACGGGGATGCCGGGCCGGGCCGGGACGGGGTTGCTGGGTTGGGGTGGGCCGGTCACCGCCGAGTCCGCGCGGCGGATCGCGTGTGACGCGCAGCTGATCCCGGTGCTGCTCGGTGGCGGCGGGCAGCCGCTGGACGTGGGCCGGGCCAGCTACAGCATCCCGACCGGCATCCGCCGCGCCCTCATTGCCCGGGACCGGGGCTGCGCGTTCCCCGGCTGCGACCGGCCCCCCGCCTGGTGCGACGGGCACCACATCCGCCACTGGGCCGACGGCGGACCCACCGCGATCACCAACCTGGTCCTACTGTGCGGGCACCACCACCGCACCGTGCACCACCACGGCTGGCAGACCCGCATCGTGCACGGCCAACCGCAGTTCCTGCCCCCACCCTGGATCGACCCCACCCAGACACCCCGCCGCAACCACTACCACCACCTCCCCACCCTCCCCGACCCACCCGGCCGGCCCGACCCACCCGGGGTCACCGCACAGGGCCGGCGACCGGAGCTGGAGCCCCCTACCACCTAGCCGCACCGAAGGCGATCGGGACATGGACCCCCGGCGACATCGTGCGTCCTACTCGCACATCGCAGCCAAATATGCGAGTACGGCGCACGATGATGACCGGCCCACGCCGGCCGACGACCGAACGGCGGGGGCCGCCCCGAACATCGGACGCGCTACCCGCAAATCCGGCCCCAGAATGCGAGTACAGCGTCCGATGATCGCCACCCAGTCCAGCCCCGTGCCCACAGCGGGAGACCCCGGCGACATCGTGCGGGCTACCCGCACAATCGGCCCCCACATGCGGGTACGGCGCACGATGATGACCAGCCCGCACCGGAAGCCGGCCAGGTCCGGCGGATATCGGCCGAACATCGGACGCGCTACCCGCAAATCCGGGTCCAAAATGCGAGTACAGCGTCCGATGATGGCCGCCACGCCAGCCCCCCGCCCACAGCGGGATGGCCACCACCCGGGCACCGCGCCCGCGACACTCGCCGTGGATCTACTGCTCGCGCATTCCCCACGGTGAGCCGTACGCGGTCAGCAGGTCGAGGAACGGCGCGGCGTCGAACGCCTCCGGGCCGAGCACCCCGGCGCCCCGCCAGGTGCCGGCGGCGATCAGTTCCAGCGCGACGACCGGGTTGATGGCGGTCTGCCAGACCACCGCCTGTGCACCGTACTCGCGCATCGACCAGTCGTTGTCGACCACGTGGTAGAGGTACGTCGGAACGCGGCTTTCCGTCCTTGCCGGTGCCGCGCACCCAGGTGCCGGCGCAGGTCTTGCCGCTCATCCGGTCGCCGAGTGTCGCGGGATCGGGCAGGCAGGCAGCGACGACGTCGCGCGGGGAGACGTCGACCCCGCCGGCCCGCACCGGGTCGGTGGAGTCCAGCCCGAGCTTGTGCAGGGTCTTGCAGCACGTCGATGAATTCCGTCACCGAGCCCGTACTTGAAGGTCGACCCGTTTCGCCGTGTCGATCCAGCGGGGGACGAGCAGCACCTCTTCGTGCTCGACATTGACACATTCGACCGGACCGATGCCCGTCGGGAAAGTCGAAGATCTCCGGCTCGCTGAACGGCTCGGTGGTGAACCAGCCGCGGCCCTTTTCGTAGATGACCGGCGGGTTGAGGCACTCCTCGATCGTGGTCCAGATCGAGAACGACGGCGCGAAGTCGAGTCCGGCGACCTCCAGGTTGGCGCCGTCCCGAATGCCCACCTCGTCGATCTCGTCGAAGAGGTGGTCGGCGGCGTAGCGGGCGAACACGTCGGAAAGGCCCGGCTCGACGCCCATACCGACCAGCGCGAGCGGTCCGGCGGCTCTCCACGCCCCGTCCATCGCGAACTGCTCGTCGCCGAGCTTCACCCCGGTCTGGCGATACGGCGCGTCGGATGTCCGGGTGCGACAGTGACATCGCCATGTCGAGGTAGTGCGCGCGGGCGGCCAGCGCGGCGCGGAACAGCGGCATGACAAAGCGCGGGTCGGTGGCGTTGAGCAGCACGTCGCAGCGGTATTCGGTCAGCAGTCGGCCGACGGCGGCTTCTCGTCCCTGGCGTCGGCGGCGGCGGCGGTCAGCCGTGGGTCCGCGGCGGCGTCGACCGCCCGCTTCGCCCGTTCCGGGTCGTAGTCGGCCACGACCATCGCCTCGAAGAACGAGCGTCGGGCGGCGATCAGGGCGACCGCCGACCCACTCCGCCGGCGCCGACCACGAGTACCCGCATCGACACTACCCCCAATGGCCGGTTTGGCTACTGAAAGCGTAACAGAAAATGACCTGATCGACTGAAAGGCTTGTGAGAACGGTTCCAGCTGCGATAAACGCAGTATGCAGAGCTGAGTCGTAGCCTGGTGAGGAGCCTCCGATGGCCGTGTCATTCTTCATCCCGTCCGGTCACTGCGCGCGGAGAGGTCGCGGAGAAAGGCCTCAAAGGGGGTGCGCTCGGGCTGCTATCCAGCGTGGTCATCGGGGTCGCATCGACCGCGCCCGCCTACAGCCTGGCCGCGACCCTCGGCTTCGTCGTGGCGGTGGTCGGACTGCAGGCCCCGATCATCGTGATCCTCGCCTTCATGCCGATCCTGTTCGTGGCGATCGGATATCAGCGAGCTGAACAGGCGGAGCCGGACTGCGGCACGACATTCACCTGGGCAACCAAGGCGTTCGGTCCGAAGCACGGGATGGCTCGGCGGCTGGGGAATCATCGCGGCCGACGTCCTGGTGATGGCGAGCCTGGCGCAGGTCGCCGGGCAGTACCTATTCCTGCTGTTGGATGCCGACGGCATCGGATCGAACCCGACGAGTGGCTGGGTGTTGCTGGTCGGTTGCATGTGGATGGTCGTGATGACCTACATCTGCTATCGCGGCATCGAGTTGTCGGCGAAATTCCAGAAGGTCTTGCTATCCATCGAAATCGTCATGCTGGCGGTTTTCGCGGTGGTTGCGCTTATCAGTGTCTACATCGGACAACGCGGCCGGCGTGTCGGTCCATCCGGCGGCGTACTGGTTCGACCCCTCCAAACTCCCGTCCTTCTGCGCGTTCTCCGAGGGCATACTGCTGATGATCTTCATCTACTGGGGCTGGGACTCCGCCGTCTCGGTGAACGAGGAGACGGACCGAGCGCGACAAGACGCCGGGACGGGCCGCGGTGCTGTCCACGATCGTGCTGCTGGTGACCTACGCGCTGGTCACGGTCGCCGCGCAGGCGTTCGCCGGCATCGGCGCCACGGAATCGGACTGGGCAACGAGAACAACGCCGGAGATGTCATCTCGGTGCTGGGGCACGCCGTCTTCGGACCTCGACGGCGGGTCGATGTCTTCACCCAATTGCTGATCCTGATGGTGCTGAGCTCGGCGGCCGCGTCCACCCAGACGACGATCCTGCCGACGGCCCGCACCACCCTGTCAATGGCCGTCTACAAGGCGCATCCCGCGGGAATTCGCCAAGATCCACCCGAAGCACCTGACGCCCACGGTTTCGACCATCGTCATGGGTGCGATGTCGATCATCTTGTACATCGTGATGAACTACGCGTCGCAGCGGCAACGTCATTGCCGACTCGGTGGCGGCGATCGGGCTCTTCATCGCCTTCTACTACGGCCTCACCGGGTTCGCCTGCACGTGGTATTACCGCAAGACGCTGACGCACAATGCCCGCGACCTGTGGTTCAGGGCATCATGCCCGCTCGGCGGCGTGATCATGTTTTTCGCCATGTGATAGCGTCTGCTTACTGATCACCGCCGACCAGACAACAGCTACACGACGTGGCTGATGCCGTTCTGGCCGCACTGGCGGATCGGCGGCGTCTTCCTGATCGCCTTCGTCTCGCTGGTCATCGGGATCGTCCTGATGATCGTCTACATGATCGCGCGACCGCCGTTCTTCAAGGGCGAGGTGCTGACCCGGTCCACTCCGACGCTCGTCCCTGACGCGGACGAGCTCACCTCGGAGGTGCCGGTCGCCCCGGCCGACCCTGAGCAGCCGACGGCCAGGCAGTGACCTCGGGCGCATCGAAGCAGGGCGACGGACCGGCGGGTGGGCCTGGGCTCGAGCAGGTCCGCAGGCTGGTCACCGCGATCCCGGGCCCGCGGTCGCGGAGCTCGCCTCCCGCCGCGAGGCTGCGGTCGCGCGCGGCGTGTCCGCGGCGCTGCCGGTCTTCGTCGCGGCGGCCGGCGGCGGCGTGCTCGTCGACGTCGACGGCAACTCGCTGATCGACCTCGGCTCCGGGATCGCGGTGGTCGGCGGTCGGCAACGCCGCCCCCCGGGTCGTCGCGGGCGTGCAGGAGCAGGTCGGCCGCTTCACCCACACCTGCTTCATGATCACGCCGTACGAGGGCTACGTCGCGGTCTGCGAGGAGCTGACCGGCTGACCCCCGGTGACCACGACAAGCGGTCGGCGCTGTTCAACTCCGGCGCCGAGGCGGTCGAGAACGCCGTCAAGATGGCCCGGCCCGCACCGGCCGGCAGGCGGTGGTGGCCTTCGACCACGGCTACCACGGGCGCACCAACCTCACGATGGCGCTGACCGCCAAGGCCATGCCCTACAAGCACTGGTTCGGTCCGTTCGCCGCCGGAGATCTACCGGGCGCCGATGGCCTACCCGTTCCGCTGGCCGAGCGGCGCGCAGCGCTGCGGCGAGGAGGCCGCCGCCGACGCGATCATCAGTCGATCGAGGCGCAGGTCGGGGCGGACCAGGTCGCGTGCGTGGTCATCGAGCCGATCCAGGGCGAGGGCGGCTTCATCGTACCCGCCCGAGGGATTCCTGCCGCGGCTGGCCGAATACTGCCGGGCCAACGGCATCGTCTTCGTCGCCGACGAGATGCAGACCGGCTTCGCCCGCACCGGCGACTGGTTCGCCTGCGACCACGAAGGCGTCGTGCCCGACCTGATCACGACCGCCAAGGGCATCGCCGGCGGGCTTCCGCTGGCCGGCGTCACCGGCCGGGCCGAGATCATGGACGCCGTCCACGTCGGCGGCCTGGGCGGCACGTACGGCGGCAACCCGGTCGCCTGCGCGGCCGCGCTCGGCGCGATCGCGACGATCGAGGAGGAGGACCTGGTCGCCCGGCCCGCCGGATCGGTGAGCTCATGGTCAGCCCCGGCTGCAGCTCGATGGCCGAGCAGCTCCCGCGTCATCGGCGACGTCCGCGGCCGCGGCGCGATGATGGCGGTCGAGCTGGTGCACCCCGGCACGACCGAGCCGCCGAACGCCGCGCTGACCGCGGCGATCGCCAAGGCCTGCCACGAGCAGGGCGTGGTGGTGCTCACCTGCGGCACCTTCGGCAACGTGCTGCGCCTCCTGCCGCCGCTGGTCATCCCCGACGCATCTGCTCGACGAGGGCCTGACCGTGCTCGAGAAGGCCTTCGCCGGCCACTGATCCCCCCCCGTAGGCTTCCGGTGTCCGTCGCCGTCACCGGAGGTGCGTGCTGAGCCCGCTCGAGGCGATCGGGATCCTGGCCGCGGGCTTCGCCGCCGGGGGCATGAACACCGTCGTCGGCTCGGGTTCGCTGATCACCTTCCCGACGTTGCTCGCCTTCGGCTTCCCGCCCGTCGTCGCCAACGTGTCCAACACGGTGGGGCTGGCACTCGGCGGGGGCAGCGGCGCGGTCGGCTACCGGCGGGAACTCAAGGGCCAGCTCCGCCGCTGCCTGACCTTCGGGACGGCGACGACGATCGGCGCCCTGATCGGCGGCGTACTGCTGCTCACCCTTCCGGGCAGCGTCTTCGCCGCGGTCGTCCCGGCCCTGATCCTGTTCGCCTGTGCCCTGATCACCGTCCAGCCGGTGCTGGTACGCCGGCTGACCCGCGAGCGCGGGCACGGACTCAGCATCATCGGGCTGGCCGGGGTGCTGCTGACCGGCATCTACGGCGGGTACTTCGGCGCGGCGCAGGGCGTCATCCTGATCGCGCTGCTCGGCATCGTGCTCGAGGAGCACCTACAGCGGCTCAACGCCCTGAAGAACGTCCTCGCCGGGCTGGCCAACGTCGTCGCGGCGCTGCTGTTCATCTCGGTCACGCACGTCGCGTGGGGCGCCGCCGGGCTGCTCGCCGCCGGCTCGATCGTCGGCGCGCAGGTGGGCGCGCACTACGGCCGGCGGATCCCGGCCCAGGTGCTGCGCTGGACCGTCGTCGGTGTCGGGACGACGGTCGCGATCGTGCTCCTCGTCCGCGGCTAGGGCGCGGCCGGCGGGGTCCGGTCGCGCCGGCCCTGGCGCCGCGCGCAGATCCCGGACAGCGCCTCGAGCACCACGCGGTTGGCCAGGAACGCCGTCACCTCGGAGCTGTCGTACGGCGGCGAGACCTCGACCACGTCGATTCCGACGACCGGCAGCTCGAGCGCGCATCGGCGTACCGCGTCGAGCAGTTGCCGTCCGGTGAGCCCACCCGGCTCCGGCGTCCCGGTGCCCGGTGCCATGCCCGGGTCGACGACGTCGATGTCGACGGACAGGAAGACCCCGTCGCAGTCGTCGGTCGCGATGCCGAACGCCTCGGTGAGGCAGGTGTCCAGGCCGCGCCCGACCACCTCGGTCATCTCATAGGAGCGGAAGCCCTGCTCGGCCATCCACGCGAAGACCTCGGGCTCCGGCCAGTAGCCGCGCAACCCGATCTGCAGGAACCGGTCGCCACGCACGGCGCCGGACTCGACCAGCCGGCGCATCGGCTGGCCGTGCCCGTAGAGCGAGCCGAATTGCACGTCGCCGGTGTCGGCATGCGCGTCGAAGTGCACCACCGAGACCCGGCCCCACCCGACGTGCCGGGCGACGCCGGTGACGTCGGGCAGCGCGATGGAGTGATCGCCGCCGAGCACCACCGCCACCGCACCGGCGGCCGACACCGTGGTGACGGCGTCGGCGAGCGCGGCCAGGCTCTTCTCGATGTCGCCCGGCGGCATCTCCACGTCGCCCGCGTCGAGCACCCGCAGGTCGACCAGCGGGTCGACGTGCAGGGCGATGTGCGGGCGGGAGGCGTCGTGCGGCAGGTAGTCGGTGGTCCGGATCGCCATCGGGCCGAACCGGGTGCCCGGCCGGTGCGACGTACCGCCGTCGAACGGCGCGCCGACCACCACCACGTCGGCACCGGCGTAGGAGGCGGGGTCGGCGAGGTCGCACGCCGGGACGCCGAGGAACGTCACGTCCGGCCCGAACATCGGCCCGTACCGACTCATCGCTGGACCCTCCCGGACGGAGGAATGCCGCGGCCGGGGCCCGGCGTCATGCCTCGAGGTTGCTCATCACGTGCTTGATGCGGGTGTAGTCCTCGAAGCCGTAGATGCGAAAGGTCCTTGCCGTAGCCGGAGTGCTTGAAGCCGCCGTGCGGCATCTCGGCGACCAGCGGGATGTGGGTGTTGATCCAGACGCAGCCGAAGTCGAGCCGCTTGGCCATCCGCATTGCCCGGCCGTGGTCCTTGGTCCAGACGCTGGATGCCAGGCCGTACTGCACGCCGTTGGCCCAGGCGAGCGCCTGCTCCTCGTCGGAGAAGGGCTGCACGGTGATGACCGGTCCGAAGATCTCGTTCTGGCTCATCTCGTCGTCCTGCCGGAGTCCGGCGACCACGGTGGGCTCGAAGAGATAGCCGCGGTCGCCGATCCGGTGTCCACCGGCCGCGACCGTCGCGTGGGTCGGCAGTGCGGTCGAGGAAGCCGGTCACCCGGCTCAGCTGGTCGACGTTGTTCAGCGGGCCGAGGTCGGCGTCGGGGACGTCGAGACCGCCGGCCACGGTCTTGCCGGCCTGCTCGGCGAGCGCCGCGACGAAGTCGTCGTGCACCCGGGGCCCGGCGAGCACCCGGGTCGCCGCCGTGCAGTCCTGGCCGGCATTGAAGTAGCCGGCCCCGGCGATGCCTTCGGCCGCCGACGCGATGTCGGCGTCGTCGAAGACGATCACCGGGG
This sequence comes from uncultured Actinomycetota bacterium, assembly GCA_963828605.1. GTDB lineage: Bacteria > Actinomycetota > Actinomycetes > Mycobacteriales > QHCD01 > DASXJE01. Next base: position 625,272 of record CAWHER010000003.1, read on the forward strand.
CCTTGCCCCCCAGTTCGAGGTGGACCCGCTTCAGGTCCTGGCTGGCCGCCTTCGCGACCTCCATCCCGGCGCGCACGCTGCCGGTGATCGACACCATCGCCGGCGCCGGGTGCGACACCAGCGCACGTCCGGTCTCCCGGTCGCCGCAGATCACGTTGAATACGCCGGGCGGCAGGAACTCCGCGGCGATCTCGGCCATCAGCAGCGTCGACACCGGGGTCGTGTCCGACGGCTTGAGGACGACGGTGTTGCCGGCCGCGATGGCCGGCGCGAACTTCCAGACCGCCATCATCATCGGGTAGTTCCACGGCGTGACCTGCGCGCAGACCCCGATCGGCTCGCGCCGGATCAACGAGGTGTGGCCGGCCAGGTATTCGCCGGCCGAGCGCCCTTCCAGCATCCGGGCCGCGCCGGCGAAGAACCGGATCTGGTCGACCATCGGCGGGATTTCCTCGGACAAGGTCAGCGCGACCGGCTTGCCGGTGTTCTGCGGTCTCGGCGGCCACGAATTCCTCGGCGCGGGCCTCGAAGGCGTCGGCGATCCGGAGCAGCGCGAGGCTGCGTTCGCTGGGGGTCGTGTCGCGCCAGCCCTCGAACGCCGTCGATGGCCGTGTCCAGGGCCGCGTCGACGTCGGCCGGGCCGGAGATCGGTGAGTGCGCGAAGACCTCGCCCGTGCTGGGGTCGACCAGCGGCGATGCTGCGTCCGTCCGCGGCGTCGACGTAGCGCCCGCCGACGAAGTTCTGCAGCCGGCGCGGTGCGCCGTTCGGCGCGCTGTTGCTCACGGCGACCTCCAGCTCGACGGCTCTTGCGGGCGAGGCACTGGTAACGGGCTGTCCGGGTTGCTTACGCTCCTCGACCCTCGCAGATCACGCGGCCCCTGACAAGGGATTCCGTCGTTTCAGGTAGAGTTGACGACTGATTCGCTTGACAGGATCGAAAGGAATGACACGATGACGGCACAGCGGTCGGCCGACCGCCGCTTCAGGAGGCCTTCCCTCATGTCCGGTCCGAGCCCGTCCCGCCGGCGATGAGCGCCCGGAGCGGTGTCGGCGATGCCGGACTGGACGAGGTCTCCCGCAACATCATCGACGAACTGCAGGAGGACGGCCGCCGGTCCTACGCCGCCATCGCCAAGGCGGTCGGCCTGTCCGAGGCCGCGGTCCGGCAGCGGGTCCAGCGCCTCCTCGATGCGGGGGTGATGCAGATCGTGGCGGTCACCGATCCGCTCACCGTCGGGCTTCCACCGGCAGGCGATGATCGGCGATCAAGGCTGAGGGAGACCTGCAGGCCGTCGCCGACAAGCTCAGCGCGAGCTCGCCGGAGATCGACTACGTCGTCGTCACCGCCGGCTCCTTCGACCTGCTGGTCGAGGTGGTCGTGCGAGGACGACGACCACCTGCTCGACCTGCTCAACAACAGCATCCGGCCATTCCGGGGCGTCAGGGCGACCGAGACGTTCGTCTACCTCCGGCTGGCGAAGCAGACCTACTCCTGGGGGACCCGATGACCACGACACCGCAGACTCCGATCACCTCGTCCTCCCCCTCCGGTGCGGCACATTCGGAACTGGCGCTGTCGGACAGCGCGCGCGACCACCTGTGGATGCACTTCACCCGGATGTCGTCGCTATGCGGGACAACCCGGTCCCGGTGATCGTGCGCGGCGAGGGCCCCTACATCTGGGACGACCAGGGCGCCGCTACCTCGACGGCCTGGCCGGGGCTCTTCGTCGTGCAGGTCGGCCACGGCCGCACGGAGCTCGCCGAGGCGGCCTACAAGCAGGCCAGCGAGCTGGCCTTCTTCCCGCTGTGGTCCTACGCGCACCCCAAGGCGATCGAGCTCGCCGAGCGGCTCGCCTCACTGACCCCGGGCGACCTCAACCGGGTCTTCTTCACCACCGGCGGCGGCGAGGCCGTCGAGAGCGCCTGGAAGCTGGCGCGCAGTACTTCAAGCTCCAGCGGCAAGCCCACCAAACACAAGGTGATCAGCCGGTCCATCGCCTACCACGGCACGACGATGGGCGCGCTGTCGATCACCGGCATCCCGGCCGCGCAGGAGGACTTCGAGCCGCTCGTGCCGGGCGCGTTCAAGGTGCCCAACACCAACTTCTACCGCGCGCCGGAGCACGGCGACGACCTCGAGGCATTCGGCCGCTGGGCGGCCGACCAGATCGCGCAGGCGATCGAGTACGAAGGGTCCGGACACGGTCGCCGCCGTCTTCCTCGAGCCGGTGCAGAACTCCGGCGGCTGCTTCCCGCCGCCGCCCGGCTACTTCCAGCGGGTCCGCGAGATCTGCGACCGGCTACGACGTGCTGCTCGTCTCCGACGAGGTGATCTGCGCCTTCGGCCGGCTCGGTGCAATACTTCGGATCCGCCGAGCGCTACGGCTACCAGCCGGACATCATCACCTGCGCCAAGGGCATGACCTCCGGCTACTCGCCGATCGGCGCGATGATCGCCAGCGACCGCCTGGTCGAGCCCTTCCTGACGGGACGATACGACCTTCTCCCACGGCTTCACCTTCGGCGGGCACCCGGTGTCCGGCCGCGGTCGCGATGGCCAACCTCGACATCTTCGAGCGCGAGGACCTGACCGGGCACGTCCGCCGCAACGAGGCCGGTTTCCGGGCCACGCTGGAGAAGCTGACCGACCTGCCGATCGTCGGCGACGTCCGCGGCGACGGGCTACTTCTACGGCATCGAGCTGGTCAAGGACAAGGCGACGAAAGAGACCTTCGACGAGGACGAGTCCGAACGGCTGCTGCGCGGATTCCTGTCCAAGGCGCTGTTCGACGCCGGCCTCTACTGCCGGGCCGACGACCGGGGCGACCCGGTCGTCCAGCTCGCGCCGCCGCTGATCTGCGACCAGTCGCAGTTCGACGAGATCGAGCAGATCCTGCGGTCGGTGCTCACCGAGGCATGGAGCCGGCTGTGACCGGCACGCCGGACCGGGCCAGCGCCTCGCGGGCCGGTCGGGTCGCCTGGTCCCGGTAGGCCGGGACCAGCCCGATCCGGGTACGGCGATCCAGCAGGTCGTCGACGTCGAGCGCGCCCTCGTGCCGGACGGCGAAGAGCAGTTCGGCCATCGTCGTCGGGACGCCGGGCGCGATCGGTGCCAGGAGGGCCGGGTCGCCGGCGGCCTCGGCCACGACGTCGGAGGCCTCAGTGCCGTAGCGGGCGGCGATCCCGGCCGGAGCGGCGGGATCGGGCTCGCCGGCGCCGATCAGCGGTAGCCGCCGGGTGCGGCACGGCCCGGCCGCGAGTCCGGCGCGGGCGACCGCGGCGTCGACCGCGTCCTGCGCCATCCGGCGGTAGGTGGTCAGCTTGCCGCCCACGATCGTGACGACCCCGGACGGGGACACCCGGACCGCGTGCCGGCGGGACAGGTCGGCGGTGGCCCGGCCGGCGCGGGACAGGTCGGCGGTGGCCCTGTCGGCGGTGGCCCGGCCGGCGGTGGCCCTGTCGCGGGGCCTTCCGGCCCCGGTGTCGAGCAGCGGGCGCAGGCCGGCGAACGTGCCGAGGACCTGCTCGCGGCGTACCGGCGCCTGCAAGGTCGAGTTGAGGGTGTCGAGCAGCCAGCCGATCTCGGCCTCGGTCGCCTCGACCACGTCGGGCACCGGGCCGTCGAGGGGGACGTCGGTGGGGCCGACGCAGATCCGGCCGTCGCCGTGCGGCACCGCCAGCACGAAGCGGCTGCTCCCGCCCGGCACGGGGATCGTCAACCCGACCCGCAGGTCGCCGAGCGCGGCCGCCGGGAGCAGCAGGTGGCTGCCGCGGCTCGGCCGCAGGGCGATGCCGTCGACGAGCTGCCCGGCCCAGACGCCGGTTGCGTTGACCACCGCGGCCGCGCGGATCGGGTACCGCGCACCGGAGAGCTCGTCGCGGAGCAGGCCGCCACGCCCGTGCACCGCCTCGACGGAGGTGCGGGTCAGGATCCGGGCGCCGTACGCCGCGGCCGTCCGCGCGACGGTCGACCACGAGACGCGCGTCGTCCTCGAGTACGCCGTCCCAGCCGAGCAGCGCACCGCGCAGCCCGTCCGCGCGGGTGGCCGGAGCGAGGTGGCGGGTCTCGGTGGGACCGATCCGGCGGGGCCGCGGGAGCGTCGTCGACGGCGTGCCGGCCCCGGCACGCAGCAGGTCGCCGGCGGCGAAGCCGCACCGGGCGACGGCGTACCGGCTGCTCGTGACCCCGGGCAGCAGCGGCAGGAGCATGGGGAGCGCGCGGACGAGGTGCGGCGCCGTGGTACGGAGCAGGATGTCGCGCTCGACCGCGCTTTCGTAGGCCACGCCCACCTGGCCGTGGGCGAGATAGCGCAGCCCGCCGTGCACCAGCTTCGAGCTCCACCGGCTGGTGCCGAAGGCCAGATCCCGGCGCTCGGCGAGGACGACGGACAGGCCCCGACTCGCCGCGTCGAGCGCGACGCCGACGCCCGTGATGCCGCCGCCGACCACGAGCAGGTCGGTCTCCGGGCGGGCGGCGAGCTGTTCGAGCTCGCGGGACCGGCGCTCGGCCGAGAGCGACGCGGGGCGGGAGGCCCCGGCCATCAGGGCCCGCCGGGCGTCAGGTAGCCGTGCAGGACCCGGCGCAGCTCGGCGTCCAGCCGCCGGTGCGGCAGCCGGTCGGCGACCAGCCGGCCCGAGAGCACCACCGACTGCACCACCAGCAGAATCATCGGGGCGAGCTCGGCCGGGTCGCCGGCCCGGATCGACCCGTCGGCCTGCCCCGCGCGGATCCGGCCGTCGAGGAAGTCGAGCGCGGCGTGCTGGCTGGCCCCCAGCCGGTCGAGCACGTAGGTGGCCACCAACTCGGGGTCGACGTCGAGGATCTTCACGAACAGCAGGTTGTCGGCCAGCGCGTCGACGATGGCGACGACGTGCTCGACCATGCCCTCCCGCGCGCTGGCCGTCCGTCCCGGTGCCGGCGCCGTCGCGGCGACGATGGACGCCATCTCCCGGGTCATGAGGTCCGCGACCAGGGTGGTGACGTCGGGCCAGCTGCGGTAGACGGTGGGCCGGCTGAGCCCGCTGCGGCGGGCGACCTCGCTCATGGTCGTCCGCCGCACGCCGAAGGCCAGGATGCACTCGCGGGCGGCGTCCAGGACGCGATCGTCCTTACGAATTGACACAATATGTAAAACTATAGCGTGGAGTCGCCGCGTCGACGGGCCGACGAGATGATCTGGTCCGGCTGGGACGAGCGGCGTGAGCCGCTGTCCGACGACCAGCGGCAGCTCCTGGCGCAGGCCCTGCAGGTGACCCGACCGCACACCCCCGCGGTGGCGGAGAGCGCCGTCGTCCTGCCTCCGGCCCGGCTGCCGGACGCCGCCCGGCGCGCGCTGACCGCCGTGGTGGGCGGCGACGCCGTCCGCGACGACCCGGCGACGCGGCTGCGGCACGCGGGGGGAAGGAGCACCGTCGACCTGCTGCGTCTGCGGTCCGGCGACGTGCATGCGCCGGACGCGGTGGTGTTGCCGGCCGGCCACGACGAGGTGCTCGGGGTGCTCCGGGCGTGCGTGGAGCAGCGGGTCGCGGTCGTGCCCTTCGGCGGAGGCACCAGCGTGGTCGGCGGCGTCGAGCCGATCCGGGGTGGGTTCGCCGCCGTCGTGGCGCTCGACCTGCGCCGCCTCGACCACCTCGTCGCGGCCGACGACCTGTCGATGACCGCGACCCTGCAGGCCGGCCTGCGTACGCCGGAGGCCGAGGAACTGCTCGCCGGGCACGGGCTCACCCTTGGCCACGTCCCGGAGAGCTACGCGCACGCCAGCATCGGCGGGTACGCGGCGACCCGCTCCACCGGCCAGGCGTCCTCCGGCTTCGGCCGGTTCGACGACCTGGTCCTCGGGATGCGGGTGGCGACCCCGCGGGGGGACCTGCGGATCGGCCGGGCGCCGGCCTCGGCGGCCGGACCCGACCTCCGGGCGCTGATGCTGGGGTCGGAGGGCACCTTCGGCGTGATCACCGAGGTCACTGCGATGGTCCGCGCCGTCCCCGAGGTCGTCGTCGATGAGGCGTGGGTCCTTCCCGATTTCGCCGCCGGAGTGCTGGCGTTCCGCCGGCTCGCGCAGGCCGGGGTCCTGCCGACGATCACCCGGCTCTCCGACGAGACGGAGACCGCGGTCGACCGGCTGATGAACGGGGACGGCGAGACCGGCGGGTGCGCGGCGGTCGTCGGCTACGAAGGCACCGCCAGCGATGTCGAGGGTCGCCGTGCGGCGGCGACCGCCGTGCTGGCCGCCGCCGGCGGCACTCCGCTGTCCGCCCCGGCCGGAGAGCGGTGGCGGCGTGGCCGGTTCCGCGGGCCGCGCCTGCGCGACGCCGTCCTCGACGCCGGTGTGCTCGCCGAGACGGTCGAGACCGCGACCTACTGGTCATCGGTCGAGACGCTGCACGCACAGGTGCGTGACTCGCTCGTCCGGGCCTTGGCGGCACCGGGCACGCCGGCACTCGTCTGGTGCCACGTCTCGCACGTCTATCCGGCCGGGGCGTCGCTCTACTTCACCGCGGCGGCCGCCCAGTCCGGCGAGCCGGTCGCCCAATGGCGGCAGGCCAAGGAGGCCGCCGACGCGGCCATCATCCGGGGGGGCGGGACGATCACCCACCATCACGGGGTCGGGCTCGACCACCGCGGCGGCATGGTCGACGAGGTGGGCGACCTCGGCGTCGAGATCCTGCGCGCCGTGAAGGCGACACTGGACCCGGTCGGCATCCTCAACCCGGGAAAGCTGATCCCGCCCGGCCGGTGAGCACTCCACGTGCGTGCTCCGAGCGGTGCGTGCTCCGGGTGACGGGTGCTCCGGTGAACGAGTGCTCCGGGCGGCGTACGACCTGGGACGGACGCCGGTCCGTCCCGGGGGTGACGCCCGGCGGGCCCACGGCTGCCTACGATCGCCGGATGGGACCCGACGCCGGCCGGCCGCGCCGCCCGTTCGAGCGGCTGGACCGCTGGCTCGGCACGCACCCGTGGTCCACCGACCTGCTCATCGCCGCCCTGGCCGCCGCCGTGCTCGGCATTTCCTCGGTCGTCGCGATCCCCGACCTCCGGCTGCCGGTGGGATGGTCGGTGGTCCTGGTGCTCGCGGTTGTGGTCCTGCATGTGTCGCTCGCCGCCCGCCGCAGCCTTCCGGTCGCGTCGTTCGCGCTGGTGACGGTGGCGATGGCTGTCGTGGCGCTGACCCCGGACGGCTATTCCTCGACCGGGGTGGTGCCGCCGCTGTTCCTTCCGTCGTCGCTGGTCTTCCTGCTCTCGCTCTACGCGGTCTGCGCCTACGGCCGGCCGGCACCCGGCTGGGGGCTCGCCGTCGGAGCCGCGGGGGCGCTCATCGCAACGGTGCGGATCGGGCTCGTCCCGAAATCCGGTGTCGCTCAGTTGCCGCACGGCGTGATCCAGGTCCTCTTCCTCGGCGGTGCGCTGCTCGCGGCCGTCGTCGCGTCCTGGAGCGCCGGGCGGTTCCGCCGGCTGCGGTTCGCCTACGTCTCGGCACTTGAGGAGCGGGCCGAGCGGGCCGAGGCGGACCGCGAGGAGCGGGCCCGGCGGGCGGCGACCGACGAACGCGCCCGGATCGCCCGTGAGATGCACGACGTCGTCGCGCACTCGCTGTCGATCGTGGTCAGCCAGGCCGAGGGCGGCCGCTACGCCGCCCGCGCCCAGCCGGACAAGGCCGCCGCCGTCCTCGAGACGATCGCCGACACCGGCCGGCAGGCGCTCGCCGACATGCGCGGGCTGCTCGGCGTTCTGAACAACGACGAGGTCGACCGGAACGGCGCCGATGCCGGCTGGGGCCCGCAGCCCGGCCTGGCGCAGCTGCCCGAGTTGTTCGCCCGGGTCCGGGCGGCCGGTCTGGCCGTGCAGCACACCGAACGCGGAGCGGCGTACCCGCTCAGTCCGGCCGCCGAGCTCGCGGTTTTCCGGCTCGTGCAGGAGTCACTGACCAACACGCTCAAACACGCCGGCCCGGGTGCCGACGCCGAGGTGGAGCTCGTCTGGACCGGCGACGACCTGCGCGTCACCACGGGCGACGACGGGCGTGGCCTGGAGTCGTCGGACGGCAGCGGGCGCGGCCTGATCGGCATGCGCGAACGGCTCGCCGTCGTCGGCGGCTCGATGACCTCCGGAGCGCGCCCGGGCGGCGGGTTCCTCGTCTGCGCCCGCGTCCCGTACCGTTCGGTTCCGGCCGAGGAGGGTGCCTCGTGACGGTCCGGGTGTTTCTGGTGGACGACCAGGCACTGGTCCGCGCCGGCCTGGGGATGGTCGTCGACTCCCAGGACGACATGAGCGTCGTCGGCGAGGCCGGCGACGGCGCACAGGCACTCACCAAGCTCGCCGCGACCGCCGCCGACGTGGTGCTGATGGACGTGCGCATGCCCCGGATGAACGGCGTCGAGGCGACCCGCCAGCTGCTCGCCCGGCCCGGCCCGGCACCGCGCGTCGTGGTCCTGACGACGTTCGACCTCGACGAATACGCGTTCGCGGCGCTGCGTGCCGGCGCGAGCGGCTTCCTCCTCAAGGACGCACCGCCGGAGGAGCTGCTGACCGCGATCCGGACCGTGCACCGCGGCGACGCGGTGATCGCCGCGTCGACCACCCGCCGGCTGATCGACCAGGTCGCCCGCGACCTCCCGACGCCGGCGGACGGGCCGGACCCGCTCGCCGGGCTCACCGACCGCGAGCGCGAGGTGCTCCTGGAGGTCGCCACCGGCGCGTCCAACCAGGAGATCGCCGGCCGGCTCTTCCTGTCCGAGGCGACCGTGAAGACCCATGTCGGGCGGATCCTCGCCAAGCTCGGTCTGCGCGATCGGGTGCAGGCTGTGGTGCTGGCCTACGAGCAGGGCCTGGTCCGACCCGGGCGCTGACCCGATCGACGACTCGAGGATGACCGGGCGCGGCGCCGGCTACGCCTGTAGGCGGACCTGGTCGAGACCCGCGGCCGACGCGGCGGGGACCCCTCGACCGGCACTGTCGTGGACAGCGACGAGACCGTCGCCCGACCACGACAGAAGGGCCCGTTCCCATGGCGGATCGACCGCACATCCTCATCGTCGGCGGCGGACACGTCGGGATGCACACCGCGCTGGCGCTGCAGAAGCGGCTGCACAGGAGCGAGGCAACCGTCACCGTCGTCGACCCGCAGCCGACGATGACCTACCAGCCGTTCCTGGCCGAGGCGGCCGCAGGGTCGATCGAGGGGCGGCACGTCGTGATCCCGCTGCGACGGGTGCTCCCCCGCTGTCGGGTGCTCACCGCGGTGGTGTCCACAGTGGACTCCCGCCACCGGGTGGCGACACTCGTCCCGGCCGAGGGCGACCCGTTCGAGCTGGCCTACGACGTCCTGGTGATGACACCCGGGTCGGTGGCCCGCATCCTGCCCATCCCGGGGCTGGCCGAGCACGGGATCGGGTTCAAGAACGTCGGCGAGGCGATCCACCTCCGCAACCACGTGCTGTCCCGGCTCGACGTCGCGGCAACGACGCAGGACGCCCACCTCCGGCGCCGCGCGCTGACGTTCGTCGTCGTCGGGGCGGGCTACTCCGGGGTCGAGGCGTGCGCGGAGCTGGAGGACATGGCCCGCTACGCACTGCGCTTCTACCCGGAGGTCGACGCCGGCGAGATGCGCTGGATCCTCGTCGAGGCCACCGCGCGGATCATGCCCGAGGTGAGCCCGTCCCTCGGCGCCTACACCCTGACCCGGCTGATCGAGCGCGGGATCGCTGTGCGGCTGACCACGCGGGTGACCTCGATGGTCGACGGGCACGTCGTCCTCTCCGACGGGGAGGAGTTCGATGCGGACACCGTCGTCTGGACGGCCGGGGTGAAGGCGAACCCGCTCGCCGCCCGCGCCGGACTGCCGGTCGACACGCGGGGCCGGATCGTCTGCACCACCGACCTGCGGGTGCGCGGAGTGGACGGCGTCTGGTCCGCTGGGGACTGCGCCGCCGTACCGGACCTGTCGAAGAAGGGCGACCCCGACGCGCTCTGCGCGCCCACCGCGCAGCACGCGGTCCGGCAGGCGAGGCGGCTCGCCCGCAACATCGTCGTCTCCCTGCGCGGCGGCGTGCTCCGGCCCTACCGGCACGCCGACGCCGGATCGGTCGCCAGCCTCGGACTGCACAAGGGCGTGGCCGAGATCTACGGCATGCGGGTGCGGGGTTGGCTGGCCTGGTTCCTGCACCGCACCTACCACGTGAAGGCCGTGCCGACCCTCAACCGGAAGGTACGGGTGATCGCCGACTGGACCCTGGCGCTGTTCTTCCGCCGCGAGGTCGTCGCGCTCGGCCAGATCCAGCAACCGCGCCGGGAATGGGAGTCCGCCGCCCGTGAACTCGAGCGGGCCGACCTGACCCGGGTCGGGTGAGCGCGTCGATGAACGTCCTGGTCGTCGTGGTGGTCGCCCCGCTCACGATGTTCCTCTTCCTCGCGGGAATGGCGGTGGGGGCCCGACGCCTGCTCGGGGTGCAGATCGGCGGGTTCCGCGCGGTCGGCGCCGGCGGCTGCGCGCTGGTCGCCCAGTGGGTCTTCAACGCGTCCGTGACACCGCCGTCCGGCGGCTCCGTGCTCTTCGTGACGGTGCAGCTCGGGATGGCCCTGGTGTTCGCGATGGTTTTCCTCTTCTGCACCGAGGCCTTGCTGCCCAACGGTTTCCGGCCGCGCCCCGACCGGTGGGTCCGGGCGGCGCGACGGCGCGTCGGCCGGGCCCGGCGCTACTCGCAGATCAGCGCGATCGCGGTGCGCCACGGGCTGGCGCCGTACCTGCGTGGGCGCCGGCACCGGTCGGCCGGTGAGCCGGACGGCGGGAGCTCGTCGGCTCGCTCGTTGCGCCTCGCGATGGAGGAGGGCGGGGTCACCTTCGTCAAGCTGGGACAGCTGCTGTCCACCCGGCGTGACCTTCCGCCGACCGACCTGGCGGAAGAGCTTGGCAGGTTGCAGCACGACGCCGCGCCGGCGTCGTGGGAGGAGATCGAGCGGGTCCTGGCGGAGGACCTCGGTGCCCCGCCGGATGCGATCTTCGCCTCGATCGACCGGCGGCCGCTGGCCGCGGCGTCGATCGCGCAGGTCCACGCCGCCCGGCTGCGCTCCGGCGAGGAGGTGGTCGTGAAGGTGCAGCGGCCCGGCATCCGGCCCGTGGTGGAGCGCGACCTGGACATCGTCTGCCGCATCGCGGCGACGATGGAAGCGCGCGGCCCGGGACGACAGATCGGGGCGCTGGGTCTCGCGGACGGCTTTGCGCAGGCGCTGCGGGAGGAGCTCGACTTCCGGATCGAGGCTCGCAACATGGCGGCGATCGCCACCGCCTCCGGCGGCCGGCGTACGGACGCTCCGGTCCGGGTGCCGGTCGCCCACGAGTCGCTGTCCACCGAGCGGGTGCTCGTGATGGAGCGGCTGCCCGGGATGCCGCTCGGCGCTGCGGGTGCGGCGATCGAGCAGCGCGGGCTGGACCGCGCGACCCTCGCCCGCACCCTCCTCGCCGCGCTGCTCCGGCAGATCATGCTGGACGGGACGTTCCACGCCGACCCGCATCCCGGCAACGTCCTCCTGCTGGACGACGGCCGGCTGGGGCTGCTGGACTTCGGCTCGGTCGGCCGCATCGACGCGCTGCTGCGCGCCGGGTTGCAGAACCTGCTCGTCGCGATCGATCGCGCCGACCCGCAGGCGCTCACCGACGCGCTGCTCGAGGTCGTCACCCGGCCCGAGGACATCGACGGCCCCCGGCTCGAGCGGGCGCTCGCCCAGTTCATGTCCCGTCACCTGCGGGCCGGGACGGCGCCGGACATCGCCATGTTCGTCGACCTGTTCCGGCTGGTGTCCGACCACGGGCTCGCGGTGCCGCCCGAGGTGGCCGCGGTCTTCCGGGCCCTCGGCACGCTGGAGGGGACGCTCACCGCTCTCGCACCCGGCTTCGACATCGTCGCCGAGTCGCGCGGGTTCGCGGCGGCACAGATCGTCGAGCGGCTGACGCCGACGTCGCTGAAGGCGGCGGCCGCCGACGAGCTCCTCGGCCTGCTCCCGGTGCTCCGCCGCCTCCCGCGGCGGGCCGAACGCCTCACGACAGCGCTCGAACAGGGTCGGCTGGGCGTCAACGTCCGCCTGCTGGCCGACGAGCGTGACCGCCGGGTCGTCACCGGGCTGCTGCACCAGGTGCTGCTGGCCTTCCTCGGCGGGACCGCGGGGATCATGGCCGTGCTCCTGCTCGGCACCTCCGGCGGCCCGGCCATCACGCCGGCGGTGAGCCTGTTCCAGATGTTCGGCTACAACCTGCTCGTCGTCTGCGCGGTGCTCGTCCTGCGGGTGCTCTTCGGCATCGCCCGGCCGCTGCGCTGAGGATCAGTGCATCCGCAGCGTGAGGCTGGTTTCGTCCGGCTCCGCGAAGCCCAACGATCGGTAGAGGTGGGCGCCGTCGGCGCTCGCGTGCAGATTGACGAGCTGGATCCCGGTCGACCGCATCCAGTCGAGCAACGCGGTCAGCGTCGCGCGGCTGTAGCCACGCCGCCGGAACTCGCGGTCCGTGCAGATGTTGGCGACGTAGCCAACCCGGCCGGAGGGGTTGGTCACGCCGATCAGATGCCGGTTGAGCCAGCCGACGGAGACCGCTGCCAGGCCGCCGTCGGGCTTGTCGACCACGAACGCGGCGAACGTCTCGGTCTCGGCCAGGCGGGAGTGGAAGTGGTCGACGTTGCGCTTCCACCACACGTCGTCGAGCAGGTCGGCGGGCCGGCCCATGTCGGCGAACATCAGCTCCCGGAGCCGGGTCAGCTCCTCCGCATCCGCCGGCACTGCCCGCCGTACCGCCGTCGGATCCGCACTCTCCGTCACCCGTGCATCGTGACACCGCCGGCTGACAGCACCGTCGTCGCGGTCCGCTGAAGGAACGCTCAGCGCTCGTCGGGTCCGGCGTCGGTCCCGTCACCGTTGGCCTCGGGCTCGCCCTCGGCCAGGATCCGGTAGAGGCCACGCCGTACGTCGGCCAGCGCGGCACGGGCCTGCTCGACCTGGTCCGGCGTTCCCGCGCGGGCGACCTGGATCGACGCGGCTCCGACCTGCATCACGACGTCGTAGAGCCCCCGGACGCCGTCGTCGACACCATGGTTCACGGTGTCCCACGGCGCCGGTTCGTCCGCGCCGCGCTCGGCGGCCACGGCCCGGCCGGCCTCGGTGAGGTGGAAGATCCGTCGTCCGTCGGTCGTCTCGACCCGGACCAGACCCTCGTCCTCGAGCTGCTGCAGCGTCGGGTAGACCGACCCGGGGCTGGGTCGCCACGCACCGCCGCTGCGTTCGCCGAGCTCGCGGATCATCTGGTAGCCGTGCATCGGCTCCTCGGCGAGCAGGACGAGCAACGCCGTCCGGACATCGCCCCGGCCGACCCGCGGACCGCCCCGGCCAAACATGGGCCCGGGGAAACCGCCGAACGGGAAGTCACCGCCCGGCCCGAAGCCGCGCCGGCCGCCGCGACGTCCGCCGCCCCGGCCCGGTCGGCCGCGCCCACCGCGAGGATGGTCGCCGTGCCGGCCGCGCTCGTGGCCGCCGTGCTCGTGCGGGTGGTGACCTCCGTCATCGGGACCGGGTCCGGACTCGGAGGTCATGTGTTGCTGGGCCATGGCGGCCATGTCGAGCACATGCTCGAGCCACGGGGGCCGGCCACCACGCCATTCGCCCGGCCAACCGCCGGGCATCGAATAACTGGAACTCATCTGTCTCACTCCTTGGTTCGTCACCGTATTGCGACGCGCTCACGATATATCGCGACTGTCCCACCGTCAAGGATCAGGAATTGATGATCATGAAGCTCGAGCCACCGGGCGCCCCGCCCCGACCGCGCGCTCATTCCGCATCAACGTGACGTTGATGCGGCTAGAGCGCTTGAACGTGACGTTCAAGCGGAATGGGGGGCGGCCATTTGGGCGTGAACGTGACGTTCGTGCGGAATGGCGAGCGCGAGCGCGTGGGGAATCAGGTCGTGGGGGTGTGGTTGGCGACCGGCGCGGAGATCTGCCGGGGGCCCTGGTCGGCGCGGCGGTCCTCGAGCCGGGCCAGCAGGAACGGCGCCGCGAGCGCGATCAGCCCGAAGACGAACCACTGGAAGACGTAGGCGAGGTGCTGCGGCTCGCTGGCGCCGCCGGCCGGGTTGGACAGGTCCGGGCCGGGCAGGACGGCGAGCCGGGGCGTCGGCGGCGTCTGGGAGATCAGTTCCGCGTAGCCGCCGTAGGTGGCGACGCCCAGCCGGTCCGCGATCGCTGTCGTGTCGATCCGCTCGATCTGTCCGGCCGGCATTCCCCGGGCCGCCCGCCCGGCTCGCTCGGATAGATCCGCGCGGTGACCGTGACCGGGCCGGCAGGCGGCGCCGGTACGGCGGGCGTACGGGCGGCCGCACCCGACATCGGCACCCATCCCCGGACCACCAGCAGCGTCGGCCCGGCGTCGGTGCGCAGCGGCGTCAGGACCAGGAACGCCGGCTGGTCGTTGACCTCGCGTTGCCGGACGAGCAGCTGCCCGGCGAGCTGGTAGCGGCCGTGGGCCCGCACCTGCCGGAACTGCAGCGCCTTGCCGACCGGCCGGCCCGGGGCGAGCAGGTCGGCCGCCGGGGTCACGGCGTCCGCCGCGTCCCGGTCCAGGGTGGTGTTGGCCGAATGCTTCCAGCCGTAGCGGTGGACCTGCCACACACCGGCGGCGAAGCACCCGCCGGCAACGACAACCGCGATGATCAACAGCACGGCGTAGCGGCGGGTGCGGAGCGTGCGCAACACGCCTCGACGGTACGGCGCCGCGGCTACCGCCGCCGCAGCGGTCCGGGGCCGGCCGGGCGGCACCGGTACGGTGGCGGGTTGTGAGGATCCTGGTCACCGGCGCGGCCGGGTTCATCGGCACCAACTTCGTCCGCCACTGGCTGGCCGTGCACCCCGACGACTCCGTGGTCGCGCTCGACGCGCTGACCTACGCCGGGTCGGAGTCCAACCTCGAGTCGGTGAGCGACCGGGTGCCGTTCGTGCGCGCCGACATCGGTGACCTCGCCGCGGTCGAGGAAGCGCTGCGCGCGCACCGGATCGACGTCGTCGTCAACTTCGCCGCCGAGTCGCACAACAGCCTCGCCGTTCTCGATCCGGCCCGGTTCCTGCGCACCAACGTGCTCGGCACCCAGGCGATCCTCGAGGCGAGCCGGCGGGTCGGCGTGGCCCGCTTCCACCACGTGTCCACCTGTGAGGTCTTCGGGGACCTCGCGCTGGACGATCCGGGAGCGTTCACCGAGGACTCGCCGTACCGCCCGCGCACGCCGTACAACGCCTCGAAGGCCAGCGCCGACCACGTCGCGCGGGCCTATCACGAGACCTACGGGCTGCCCGTGACCATCAGCATCTGCAGCAACAACTACGGGCCGTACCAGTTTCCGGAGAAGGTGCTGCCGCTGTTCATCTCCCGTGCGCTGGACGACCAGCCGCTGCCGGTTTACGCCAGCGCCGACCATCGACGCGAGTGGCTGCACGTCTCCGACCACTGCGCGGCCATCGACCTGGTGCTGCATCGCGGCGAGGTCGGCGGCACCTACAACGTCGGCTCCGGCGAGGAACGCACCGTCACCCAGCTCGCCGACACGGTGCTCTCCCTGCTCGACAAGCCGGCCGACCTGCGCCAGACCGTGCCGGACCGGCCCGGCCACGACCGCCGTTACCTGCTGGACAGCACCAAGCTGCGCACCCTCGGCTGGGCGCCCGCGGTGGCCTTTGAACAGGGCATTTACCAGACCGTGCAGTGGTACGTCGACCACCGTTCGTGGTGGGAGCCGTTGCGGGACCGGGCACCGGTGGCCGAGTCGGACTGGTAGCCGCGCCGACCGCATCGGGCCGCGGCGTCAGTGGATCAGGTGCGCCACGGTGTAGATGAGCAGTCCGGCGAGACCGCCGACCACGGTGCCGTTGACGCGGATGAACTGCAGGTCGCGTCCCACCTGGAGCTCGATCCGCCGGCTGGCCTCCTCGGCGTCCCACCGGGCCACCGTGCCGGTCACGAGGTCGGCGATGTCGGCCTGGTAGGTGTGCACGACGTAGCGCACCGCCTCGTCGATCCAGCGATCCACCTTGTCCCGCATCGACGGGTCGTCGCGGATCGACCGGCCCAGCGACACGATCGTCGCCTCGAGCCGGTGCCGCAGCTCGGAGTCGGGGTCGGCCGACATCGCGATGAGGTTCTTCTTCGCCGTCGACCACAGCGACGCCGCCAGGGCGCGTACGGCGGTGCTGTCCAGGACCTGCCCGATCGCCTTGTCGACCCGCTGCTCCATGTCCGGGTCGGTGCGCAGCCGCTCGGCCAGATCGCGGATCTTGACCGTCGCGTCCTTGCGCAGGGGATGGTCGGGGTCGGTGGCGATCTCCTCCAGGAAGTGCTGCAGGGCCGCGAACGCCCGGCCGAACACCACGTCGTCCAGCTTCTCCGGCACCCAGTTCGGCGACTCCCGCCCGAGCCGGTCGCGCAGCACCGAGCGGTTGTCGTCGAGGAAGCGGCGGAGTCCCTCGACGCCGGTCACGAGCAGGCGCTGGTCGTGCCCGCCCTCGGCCGCGATGTCGACGAGCCGGCCCAGGAAGGGCGCCTTGGGGGCGGCCCGGAGCCGGGCGAGTAGCACCTGCTCGAACCCGGCCTGGACGTCGTCGTCGCGCAGCACCTCGGCCGCGCCGCCCACGGTCGCGCCGACCGCGTCCCCGATCCGGCGCGCGTGCTCCGGATCCGCGAGCCACTCGCCGAGCCGCTGCGCGGGGCCGAGCGAGCGCAGCTTCTCCGAGACCACGTCGGCGGACAGGAAGTTGGTCTGAACGAACTCGCCGAGCCCCGCGCCCAACTGGTCTTTCTTGCGCGGCAGGATCGCGGTGTGCGGGATCGGCAGCCCGAGCGGCCGCCGGAACAGCGCGGTCACGGCGAACCAGTCGGCCAGGGCGCCGACCATCGATGCCTCGGCGGTGGCCTGCACGTAGCCGACCCAGGCGCCGTGCCCGGGCCCGAGCAGGACGCAGAGCAGCCACACCAGCGCGGCGAACAGAAGGAGTCCGGCGGCGACCGCCTTCATCCGGACTAGCGCGCGCCGCCGTTCCAGATCTGCCGGGGTGGTCGCTCGTGGTGACACTTCCTCAGCCTAGATCGTTTCCGGCGCTGCCCAGACCGCGAGCGCCCGCCCTCCCCGTCCCGTGATCGTGATCGGAAAGAGCCGCGAAACGCCGTGCGGATCCGATCACGATCATGCAATCGGGGGGCGGGCGCGGAGGGAGCAGAGTGCGCGGGGCGACGGGCCGGTGGCAGGCTGGCCCCTATGCAGCGTGACCCCCGTGTCCTCGTCCATCGCGTGCGCCCCAGCGAGCCGCTCGTGCTCGAGCTCGATCTGACCGAGCCGCTGCTCGTCGAGCCACCCCGAGATCCGCTCTCGGCCGCGCGGGCCCGCCGGCGCCCCCGGCTCGGCGACGTCGTCGACGGGCTCCGGCGGGCCGAAACCGATCCGGAGGTCGCCGGGGCCGTGGTCAAGCTCGGCGGGTCGCCGTTCGGGCTGGCGCTCGCCCAGGAGCTGCGCGACGCGGTGCTGCGGTTCTCCCGCGCCGGCAAGCCCGTGTTCGCGTGGGCCGAGACCTTCGGCGAATTCGGTCCCGGCAGCGTGGGCTACTACCTCGCCTGCGCGTGCGACGAGGTCTGGCTGCAGGAGTCCGGGGACCTGTGCCTGACCGGTGTGGGCGCCCAGGCGACCTTCCTGCGGGACGCGCTCGGCCGGGCCGGGATCGACGTACAGCTGGGACAGCGCTACGAGTACAAGAACGCCGCCAACGCCTTCACCGAGCGGGAGATGACGCCTGCCCACCGCGAGGCCGCCGGCCGGCTCGTCGCCTCCACGGCGGAGCAGCTCGTGGGTGGCGTCGCCGAGGGCCGTGGCCTTCCGCCCGAGCGGGTCCGCGAGCTGGTCGACGCCAGCCCGCTGTCGGCCGGGGAGGCGAAGGACGCCGGGCTGGTCGATCACGTCGGCTACCGGGACGAGGTCTACGACGCGGTACGCCGGCGCGTCGGCGGAACGATGCGGCTGCGCTTCGTGAGTCGCTACCTGCACTCCGCGAGCTCAGCCCTGAGCAACCGGGTCGCGGCGAGAGGCGGGGCCAAGGTGGCGCTCGTCTACGGCACCGGCGGCATCCGAGTCGGCCGCAGCGGGCGGAGCCCGCTCGCCGGCCCGTCGATGGGATCGAACACGGTCAGTGCCGCGCTGCGGGCCGCCGTCGCCGACGCCGATGTCAAGGCGATCGTCTTCCGGGTGGACAGCCGGGGCGGTTCCTACGTCGCCTCGGACACCATCCGGCGCGAAGTGGTGTTGGCGCGCCGGGCCGGCAAGCCGGTGATCGTGTCCATGGGCGAGGTGGCCGGATCCGGCGGCTACTTCGTGTCGATGGCCGCCGACACCATCCTCGCCATGCCGGCGACGCTGACCGGCTCGATCGGGGTCTTCGGCGGGAAGGGCGTCATCGAGGGCCTGCTGGCGCGGATCGGGGTCGGCACCGATTCCGTCGCCGAGGGGGCCAACGCGCTGATGTTCTCCGCGCGGCGGGGGTACGACGAGAGCCAGCGGGCCCTGCTCGAGCGCTGGCTCGACCGGGTCTACGACGACTTCACCGCCAAGGTCGCGGCCGACCGCGGCCTGTCCCGCGAGCAGGTGCACGAGGTCGCCCGCGGCCGGGTGTGGACCGGCGCCGACGCGCGCGAGCACAAGCTGATCGACGACTTCGGAGGCCTCTCCGCCGCCGTGGAACTGGCCCGGCGCCGGGCCGGTCTCCCGCCGCGCGACGACACCATCGACGTGCGGGTCTTCCCGCACCTGTCGCCGGTCGACCGGCTCCGCCCGGCGCAGTCCAGCGAGGATCAGTCCGCGGCCGCCGTACGGCTCGAGGCGTGGGGGCCCTTCGCCGACCTCGCCGCCGGGATCGGGCTCCCGTCCGGCGGGCCGCTGGTGATGCCGTCCGCGTGGCCGATCTAGCCGGAGACGCCGGGGATCGTCGTCGACCTGGCAGGGCGACGCTGGCGGAGGCTCCGGCGCCCGACCCCGGCGGGTAGGTTCGCGGGATGACCCCGCGCATGGGCACGCTCTCCGACCAGATCGCCGACCGGTACGTCGACGCCTTCGCCGCCCTCGACCCGTGTGCCGCCACCTACCTGGGGATCCCCGGGCACGACGCGGAGATGACCGACTACAGCCCGGACGGGTTCGCCGCCCGCACCGACCTGGCGCGGAAGGTCCTGCGCGAGGTGGCCGCCGTTCCGGACTCGGAGGAGGACGGCCGCATCGCCCGGGCACTGCTCACCGAGCGGCTCAGCCGGGAGGTCGAGTTGGCCGAGGCCGGCCTGGTCACCGGCGACCTCAACGTGGTCGCCAGCCCGCTCCAGATGATCCGCCAGGTCTTCGACGTGATGGACACCGACGGGGCGGCCGCGTGGGCGGCCATCGCCACCCGGCTCGCTGCCGTCCCGGCGGCGCTGGACGGCTACCGGGCCAGCCTGGAGTCCTCGGCCGCCGACGGGCGGGTGTCGGCCCGCCGGCAGGTGGAGCGGTGCGCGCAGCTGAGCCGGGAGTGGTCCGGGCGGGACGGGTCCGGGTTCTTCGCCGGGCTGGTGGCCCGCTCCGGCGTCGACGGCGCCCTGCGCTCCGCGCTCGAGGACGCCGCGCAGGAGGCGACGCGGGCGATGGAGGACTTCGGCCGGTTTCTCACCGAGTCCCTGATCGAGCGGGCCCCGGTCCGCGACGCGGTCGGCCGGGACCGCTACGGCCTGTGGTTCGGGTATTTCACCGGCAGTCGCATCGACCTCGACGAGACCTACGCGTGGGGCTGGGAGGAGCTCGCCCGGATCGACGCGGAGATGGCCGAGGTCGCGCAGAAGGTCGTACCGGGTGCCGGTGTCGCCGAGGCGATTGCGGCGCTCGATGCCGACCCGTCCCGGCAGATGCCCGGCCCGGACGCCCTCCGGGACTGGATGCAGCAGCTCTCCGACCGGGTCGTGGCCGAGCTCGCCGACGTGCATTTCGACATCCCCGAACCGGTACGCCGCCTGGAGTGCCGGATCGCGCCGACCCACGACGGCGGCATCTACTACACCGGACCCAGCGAGGACTTCACCCGGCCGGGCCGGATGTGGTGGGCGGTGCCGGCGGGCGTCGAGTCCTTCACGACCTGGCGGGAGACGACCACCGTCTTCCACGAGGGGGTCCCCGGCCATCACCTCCAGGTGGCCCAGACGGCGTACCGGGCGGAGAAGCTCAACCGGTACCGCCGGGTCCTGTGCTGGGTGCCCGCGCACGGTGAGGGCTGGGCCCTCTACGCGGAGCGGTCTGATGGCCGAGCTCGGTTTCCTGGAGGACCCCGGAGACCGGCTGGGGATGCTCGATGCCCAGGCATTTCGGGCAGCGCGGGTCATCGTCGACATCGGGATGCATCTGGAAATGCCGATCCCCGCGGGCGTCGGTTTCCACGACGGTGAGCAGTGGTCGCCCGAACTGGGGCTGGAATTTCTCCGTGCCCACTGCAGCATGGACGATGCCTACCTCCGGGATGAGCGGGACCGCTATCTCGGCTGGCCGGGTCAGGCGCCGTGCTACAAGGTCGGGGAGCGCATGTGGCTCGCTGCTCGCGACGATGCGCGCCGTCGGCACGGAGACCGGTTCGATCTCCGGGCGTTTCACGCCACCGCGCTCGATCTTGGGTCGATGGGATTGGACCTGCTCCGTTCGGAGCTGGCCCGGATCTAGAGGCGAACGAGGTCGGTCAGCGGGTCCAGTGCCAGCCACGCATAGTGGGTCTCCTGTCTGCTTGATGGCGGATCGGGGTCATTGGGGGTGGATCAGCGGGTCCAGTGCCAGCCACGCATAGTGGGTCTCCTGTCTGCTTGATGGCGGATCGGGGTCATTGGGGGTGGATCAGCGGGTCCAGTGCCAGCCGCGCATGGTCTTCCTCCTTCGATGTATCAGGAACAGAGCGTCATCGATCTCTCTAGCGAGTCCAGTGCCAACCGCGCATGAGGGCTCCTCCTTTGTCTCAGCGATGGATCGGAGTGAATGCGACATTTAAGGGCACTTCTCCCATCCGGGTCGTAAGGTCGGGCGACGAAAGGTCACTTTGCTTCGGATACAGTTGAAAACTATCGATCAAACAACGGATTCCCCCATTGAATGCTGAGTTTGTACAGAGACAGGGCCGTGCCGGGGCCGTTGTGACCTAGACTTAGCGGTGCTACTACTGGCTGTAGCCACAACGGCTCTACCACCAGTGTGATCGCTTCGAGGAGTGGGGACTACAGGTGTCAAATAGTTCAGCCCTGTCGGTGGCGCGAATCAGCGCCTTCCGGCGGATGTCGGGCTGGGCTATCTGGCAGTTTCCGCGCACTCTGCGCCTCTACCTCCTCGTCGTCGAGGCCGCGGCGGTCGTGGTTTTCGTCCACTATGCGATGCATACCTCCATCGCCCTCCACGACGTCGCCCTGGCCGTCACCCTCCTCGGCTGCGCCGTCCTGACGCTCGAGGCATTGCGGCGCAGCGGCGAGCCGACCGGATTGATGAACGACATGGAGGCGGCCTGGGCCCTGCCCATGGCTTTCCTGCTCCCGCCACTGTATGTGCTGCTCGCGCCGATCCCGCTGACGATCGCGCAACAATTGCTGATCCGGCGTACCGAGCCTTATCGGCGGATTTTCAGCGCAGCCGCTATCGGTCTGTCCTACGTGAGCGCGGCGGTACTTTTCCACCAGCTGGCGCATGCGCCGCTGTCCTGGTCGATGCTCGCGGCGCACCCGGCGAGCACCGTCGGGATCATGCTGCTCGGCGGGGCGGTCTACTCCGTCGTCAATACCCTGCTGGTCGTCATCGCCATGCGGCTGCGGTCGCCGGAGATGACGCTGCGGGAATTCCTCTTCGACCGCGAGACCCGCAAGCTGGAGCTCGTCGAGACCACCTCCGGGGTGATCGTCTCCATTCTGGCCGCCCTCAGTGCCGCGATCGTTCCGGTCGCGCTGCCGCCGTTCCTGCTCCTGCAGCGGAGCCTGCTGCACGAGCAGCTCCGCTCGGAGGCGCGCACCGACGCCAAGACCGGGCTGCTCAACGCGGCCGCATGGAACCGCGAAGCGGAGCGCCAGATCGGGCAGGCCACGCGGACGGAGAAGCCGCTGGCCGTCCTGCTGCTGGACATCGATCACTTCAAGCAGGTCAACGACACCTACGGCCACCTCGTCGGCGACCAGATGCTCCGGGTTATCGCCACCGCGATCCAGGAGGAGGTGCGCACCTACGACGTCGCCGGCAGGTTCGGCGGCGAGGAGTTCGTGCTCTTCCTCACCGACGCCGACAGCGCCCGCGCCCACATCGTCGCCGAGCGGTTGCGCGACCGCATCGCCGCGCTGATCGTGGCCCCCGCCGGCGTCGAGCCGGTCCGGGTGACGGTGTCGATCGGCGTATCGATGTTCGACACCGACGGCACCGACCTGACCGAACTGCTCGCCGAGCGCGGACGTCGCGCTCTACCGCGCGAAGGGTGCCGGCCGCGACCGCACCTGCTTCGCCAGCGAGCAGATCTGACGCAGGGGTCCGCACCGTCGGAGGGGTCGGGGCGTGCCCAGGGTTCGGGTTCGGATCGCCGCTGGTCCGACGAGGAGGGGCCGTGCCGGACACCCATGGGGTGACCAACCAACCGCCGCTACTCGTCGGACAAGACCTCTACGGCGGCGACGACGCTCTGGTGGAGTGCCTCGGCCGGCACGGCGGATCCGACGCGCGCGTCGAGGAGCTCGGGCGGCTGGCCGGCACCGAGGAGGCGCAGCGCTGGGGCGCCGAGGCCAATGCCTTCCCGCCCGTCCTGCGTACCCACGACCGGTTCGGCCATCGCATCGACGAGGTCGACTTCCACCCCTCGTGGCACCGGCTGATGGAGGTAGCGGTCACGCGCGGCCTGCAGGGAGCTCCCTGGGTGACCTCCGACCGGCACGCGCACGCCCGCCGGGCCGCCGGCTTCTACCTCTGGACGCAGGTCGAGGCCGGGCACGGCTGCCCCATCTCGATGACCTACGCGGCGATACCGGCGCTGCGGGCCGCACCGGAGCTGTCCGCGGTCTACCAGCCCGGCCTCGTGGCGATGGACTACGACCCGGGCTCCGCCCGCCGGGTCGAGAAGGCCGGCCTCTTGGCCGGCATGGCGATGACCGAGAAGCAGGGCGGGTCCGACGTACGCGCCAATGCGACCGTCGCGACCGAGGCGCCGGACGGCACCTGGCGGCTGACCGGGCACAAGTGGTTCTGCTCCGCGCCGATGTGCGACGTCTTCCTCGTGCTCGCCCGGACGTCCGCGGGACCGACCTGTTTCCTGGTGCCGCGGGTGCTCCCGGACGGCGGCCGCAACGTGTTCCGGCTGCAGCGCCTGAAGGACAAGCTCGGCAACCGGTCCAACGCGTCCAGCGAGGTGGAGTTCGACGGCACGGTCGGATGGCGCGTCGGGGACGAGGGCCGTGGGGTCCGGGCGATCATCGAGATGGTGACGATGACCCGCCTCGACTGCGTCACCGGGGCCGCCGCGACGATGCGGCAGGCGGTCACCCAGGCCGTGCACCACGCGACGTACCGGCGGGCCTTCGGCGCCGACTCTCCGGGAGCAGCCGTTGATGCGCGCGGTGTTGTCCGACCTCGCGATCGAGGCGGAGGCCGCCACCGCGACCTTCGTCCGGCTGGCCGCGGCGTTCGACGCGAACGACCAGGCCTTCGGCCGGATTGCCACCGCGGTCGGCAAGTTCTGGGTCTGCAAGCGTGCGCCGATGGTCACGGCCGAGGCGTTGGAGTGCCTGGGCGGCAACGGCTACGTCGAGGAGAGCGGTATGCCCCGGCTGTACCGCGAGGCGCCGCTGAACTCGATCTGGGAGGGATCCGGCAACGTCATCGCGCTCGACCTGATGCGCGCGATGTCCCGGCACCAGGACTCGGTCGAGTCGTTCCTCGCCGAGCTCGACGCTGCGGCGGGCGCCGACCGCCGGCTGGACCTGGCGATCAAGCTGCTCCGGGACGAGATGGCGACGGTGGACGCGATGGAGTCGCGGGCGCGCCGGGTCGCGGAGCTGATGGCGCTGTGCCTGCAGGGATCACTGCTGGTGCGCCACGCACCGGCGTACGTCGCCGACACGTTCTGCGCGAGCCGGCTGAACGGCGATTGGGGCCACGTCTTCGGCACCTTGTCATCCACGGTCGACAGCAAGGCGATCGTCGACCGGGCGGCGCTCAGCTGACCCTCCGGTCTCAGGGGGTGTGCGGCCTTCGGCCGGGTTCCTGATGCGGCACGGTCTGCACGGTCGGGACGGTCGGCGGCGGCAGCGTCGCCGCCTCCTGCTGCTCGAGTGCGTACAACGGGGCCGGGTCGAAGAGCTTGGGGAAGTGCGGGTCGCCATTGCCGAGGCGCAGGGCCGACGTCATATCTCCGACTGTCCTGCGGCGCCACGCGCTGATGTTCGGCTCGCGGACGCCGAACCGCCGTTCGAGGAACTTGAGCGTCGAGGTGTGGTCGAAGACCTCACTGCACACCCACCCACCCCGGCTCCACGGCGAGATCACCAGGGCCGGCACCGGAAGCCCGGCCCGACCGGACCGGCGATCCCTGACGCGGTGCTCGGCAACGGCGAGACCGTGACCCATTCTCCGGGCGTTCCTTCCGGTGCGGTGGGAGGCGGCACGTGGTCGAAACGGCCGTCGTTCTCGTCGTAGTTGATGATGAACATCGTCTTGTCCCACACGTCGCGGCGGGAACCTAGCGCGTCGAGAATGGTGTACATGTATTCGGCTCCGGCGGCGGAGAAGTGACCGGGCCCCTCGGCGGACTCCGGCAGGCCGTAGACCGACGGCAGGTACTGCGCGTCCAGCCACGTCACGGACGGCAGTTGATCCTTGCGGATGATGTCGGCCACCTGTGACGGCGAATAGGGCACCATCGCGTTGTCGTAGAGCGCGTCGCCCGGCTTGGCGTCCTGGAACGCCTTGAACCAGCCGAGGTCGGTGTCCGGCGGATAGGCGGTGCAGTAGCGCCAGCTGACCCCGGCCGCCTGCAGCCGTTCCGGGTAGGTGGTCCACCGGAACCCTGTCAGTGAGTTGTCGACCACCGGACCGCCGAGTGCGCCGTCCGGGTCGATGGTGCCGCTGATGGCCATCACCCGGTTGGGGTGCGTCGGACCCATCACCGAGCAGAAGTAGTTGTCGCAGACCGTGAAGGCGTCGGCGAGTGCGTAGTGGAAGGGCAGGTCGGCGCGGGTGTAGTAGCCCATCGTGAACGGCCCGTGGACCTGGCCGTCGGCCGCACGGTGGGTCGGCACCCAGTTGTCCATCCGGCCGCCGTTCCAGGACAGGTGCTGCGACTGCCACGAGTGGCTGGTGCCGTAGGCGATGGCGGCACTGGTGGTCTTGGTGTCGTTGTGGAACGGCAGCAGGTAGCCGTCCGGATTCTGCGGATCCGGCTGATAGAAGACCGAACGCCCGGTGGGCAGCGTGACCGCGTGCGGGTCGTCGAAGCCGCGGACGCCGGGCAGGGTGCCGAAGTAGTGGTCGAAGGACCGGTTCTCCTGCATCAGGATGATGACGTGCTCGATCTGATCCAGCGAGCGCAGCGACTGTTCCGACGTGGCCGCGAGCGCCTTGCGCATCGAGCCCGGCAGCGCGGAGAGTCCGGCGGTTCCGGCCGCGACCGCGCCGGCCGCGCCGAGGAAGCGACGCCTCGTCAGGCTGTCCGACCGCTCGTGCCGCATGTGAGGTCCTCTCGGCGCAGGATTGATCATGACCGGAAGGCAGCATGACGCGGCCGGATGTCCGGCGCAAGACCCGCCCGGTAACCGGCCGTGAACGGAAGTAGCCTGCTCGAAGACACGTCGAAACGGAGACGAGTAGTTCCCGCGGTGCGGGGACGAAGGGATGCGGCTGTGTTCACCACCAGACCGGAGCTGGCCGGCACCTACGGCATGGTCGCCTCGACCCACTGGCTGGCGACCGCGGCCGGCATGGCCGTGCTGGAGGACGGCGGCAACGCCTTCGACGCGGCGGTGGCGGTCGGCTTCGCCCTGCACGTCGTCGAGCCGCACCTGAACGGCCCGGGCGGCGAGGTGCCGGCGATCTTCGCGACCGCGGCCGACCCGACGCCGCAGGTGCTGTGCGGTCAGGGGGTCGCTCCCGCCGGTGCCACGATCGAGCACTATCGCGGCCTCGGTCTCGACCTGATCCCCGGCACCGGATTCCTCGCCGCCACGGTCCCCGGTGCGGTCGGCGGGTGGCTCACACTGCTCCGTGATCACGGCACCAAGCGGCTGGCCGACGTACTGCGCTTCGCGATCGAGTACGCCGAGCAGGGCCACCCGCTCGCACCGAGGGTCTCCGGCGCGATCGCCACGGTCGGCGACATGTTCGACGCCCACTGGCCCACCTCGGCCGAGGTGTGGATGCCCGGCGGCCACCGGCCCGGCACCGGGGAGAGGTTCGTCAACAAGGCGCTGGCCGCCACCTACCGGCGGCTGCTCGACGAGGCGGATGCCGCCGGCGCCGGGCGCGAGGCGCAGATCGAGGCGGCCCGCAACGCGTGGTACGGCGGCTTCGTGGCCGAGGCGATCGATGCGTTCGCCCGCACGGAGGTGATGGACAACTCCGGGACCCGCCACGCCGGCGTACTCACCGGGCAGGACATGGCGGCCTGGCAGGCGAGCTACGAGCCGGCGGTTTCGGTCGACTGGCGCGGCCTGTCGGTGTGCAAGGCCGGTGCCTGGAGCCAGGCGCCGGTCCTGCTGCAGCAACTCGCGCTGCTCGACGGCGTGGACGCGCCGTACGGGTCGGCCGACCTGGTGCACGCCGCGGTCGAGGCGGCGAAGCTGGCGTTCGCCGACCGGGAGGCGTGGTACGGCGACGTCCCCGACGTCCCGCTCCCGACCCTGCTCTCGGCGGCCTATGCCGCACAGCGACGTGCGCTGATCGGCGACCGGGCGTCCTACGAGCTCCGTCCCGGGTCCCCGGACGGCCGTCCGCCGCGTTTGCCGGCCTTCGTCGGGAGCGGCGCCGGCGACCAGGTCGCCGGAGACGGGCTCGGCGAGCCCACCGTGGAGCGGACCGGCATGACCCGGGGCGACACCTGCCACGTCGACGTGGTCGACCGGGACGGCAACATCATCTCCGCGACGCCGAGCGGCGGCTGGCTGCAGAGTTCGCCGGTCGTGCCGGGGCTGGGTTTTCCGCTCGGCACCCGGGCCCAGATGTTCTGGCTCGAGGACGGGCTGCCGAATTCGCTCGCTCCGGGCAAGCGGCCGCGGACGACGCTGTCCCCGACCCTGGTGGTGCGCGACGGGACCCCGGTGATGGCCTGCGGGACTCCGGGTGGCGACCAGCAGGACCAGTGGCAGCTGGTCTTCCTGCTGGCCCACATCGCCGGCGGGCTCGACATGCAGGCCGCCATCGACGCCCCGAGCTGGCACACGACGTCGTTTCCCTCGTCGTTCTTCCCCCGCAACGCCACCCCGGGAGAGGTCGTCGTCGAGCCGGGACTCGGCGAGGATGTCATCGACGACCTCCGCCGGCGTGGTCACCAGGTCACGGTGTCCGGGCCGTGGACTTTGGGACGGCTCTCGGCGGTGTCCCGTGACCCGGCGAGCGGGATCCTGCGGGCGGCGGCCAATGCGCGCGGCATGCAGGGTTACGCGGCCGGTCGCTGAGCCCCGCCGGGTCGGCGTACGCCGGGTGAGGTAGTCGCCCGGCAGGTCGGACCGCCGGCCGACGTAGTCGGAGAGCCTCCGCTGACCCGATGACGCGGTGTGCCGGCGGGCGGATATTCGAGGCAGGGTCGCCGTCGCGGCCCGGTCCGAAGCCGTCGAGGAGTCACCATGTCGTCGGAGTCCCCATCAACTGGATCCCCATCACCTGGATCCCTATCAACTGGATCAGCAGCAGCTGGATCGCCAGGACCCGGCGCTGGGCCGCACCGCGTTCGCGCGTCCAACGCCGAGCGCGAGCGGATCGCCCAGATCCTGTCCACCGCCACCGCTGACGGGCTGCTCACCCTGGAGGAGGCCGACGAGCGGCTGGCCGCCGCCTACGACGCGCGGTACCGGGACGAGCTGGGGCCGCTGACCGCCGACCTCCCGGTCGACCCCGGGCCGCCACGGGTCGCGCCGCCACCGCGATGGCGCCGGTTGGACCCAGGCATGGCCCGTGCCGCGGCCGTCATCGCCGTGATCTCCGGCCTGCTGATCGTCGCGTCGTGGCACGCCGGTGATCACTGGCACTCCGGTGTCCACTTCCCCTTGCCTGCGCTGCTGCTGGGTTTCCTGATCTTCCGCCTCGTCACGCGCGGCCGACGGAGGCAGGGATCGTGGCGTTCGGCCGCGTCCGCCGAGAGCGTTCTGGCGCAGCGGTACGCCCGCGGCGAGATCGACGAGCAGGAGTACCAGAGGTCGCTCGGCGTGCTTCGTCACGGCGGCTGACCGCCGGCCCGATCCTCCGGCGGCCGTCGCCCATTCGGGTTGTCTCCGTGCAGTTCCGGGCGACACTCGTTTGGTCGCCGACGCGGTCGGGTAACCCCCACAGCGGAGCGCGTCCGACGTGGATCTGGGTTCCACGGACGACGCGATCGATGGTCCGAGAGGGCCGTCGCCAGCGCCCTGCGCCGTGGTTCATCCTCCGTTCCCGCGGCGCGGGGCGTCTGTGCGAGTCGGGCCGGTCAGCCCTTCGGGAGCACCTGCAGCTTGCGGCCGGAGCCCGCGCGGAACGTCTCGATGGCCCGGGCATAGTCGGAGATCGGGAATTCGTCGCTGACCATTGTCTCGGCGTCGATGACGCCGCCGGCCATCAGATCGACCGCTCGTCGGTAGCTGTTCTGTACCGCCATCGACCCGATGATGTCGATCTCCTCGTTGTAGACGCGGTACGGCGAGAACCGCGCGGTCGCCTCCGTCGGCGCGACGCCGAACTGCAGGAACGTCCCGCCTCGCCGTACCCGGGTCAGCCCGTCCTCGATCGCCGCGATGACCCCGGTGGCGTCGATCACGACCTCCCAGCCGACCGGCCGGTCGAGGGCGTCGGCGTCGGTCGCCGTCGCGGTCGCCCCGAGCTGCGCGGCGACCTCCAGCCGCCCCGCGTTGGTGTCGACAACCTCGACCGACGAAGCACCCGCACCATGGGCCAGCTGCAGCATGAACAGCCCCATGGTGCCCGCGCCGTAGATCAGGTAACGGGAGTCGAGCCGACGCGGCAGGCGGTCGTAGCCGTGCACCGCGCAGGACAGTGGTTCGATCAGCGCAGCCGCGGACCAGGACATCTCGTCGGGGATCGGGTAGGCCTTGGCCGCCTGGACGGCGACGTACTCCGCGGAGCCGCCCGGCTCGGTCACCCCGATCGCGACCCAGGTGGCGCAGATGTTGCCGCGTCCGTCGCGGCAGAAGTCGCAGTGCCCGCACGGGAGCGAGGGCTCGATCGCGACCCGGTCACCCGCCCGCAGGTCGGTCACCTCGGCCCCCACCGCGACGACCTCTCCCGCGAACTCGTGTCCGGGAATGATCGGGTACGGCGTAGGTGGCAGCTCGCCGTCGACGATGTGCAGGTCCGTGCCACAGATCCCGCAGGAGCGGACGGCGACGACAACCTCCTTGGCGCGGGGCGCCGGATCAGGAACGTCGGCGATGCTGATGGAGCCGGGCTTGTCGATGACGACAGCACGCACGGTAGGTCTCCTTACTAGGTCGCCATCGATTCAACCCGGCAGGCCATCGATGTCAACACTGAGGGGCGGGTGCCCGCGCCGTCACGGGATGCCCGTCGCCTCCAGCCGCCGCCCTGAGCCAGGTTGGGCGAGCCTGAGAAGTCCGAGTGCGCCGGCCAGCAGGGGACACGCCGCGACGATGACGAGCTGCGCCGGACCCGGTACGCGGATGACGACACCGGCGAGGGCTGCTCCTGCGGCGTTCGCGGTGATCTTCGCGCCGGCGCCGAGGGTGAAGACCTGGCTGCGCAGCTGTTCGGGCGCACATTGCTGCCGGGTAGCGAGAAGCGCGCCGAACAACGGCCCGTTGCAGATGCCGGACACGGCGAGCATCGCCGCGATCATGGGCAGCGACGAGGTGGCCGCCGCTGCGGCGATCGGTAGCCCGACGCCGATCAGGCCGGCCATGACGATTCTCGCGGCGTTCGCCGGGGACGCCGGACGCCAGGTCCAGAGGAGCGAGCCGGCGAGGCCTCCGGCAGCGAATGCCGTCAGCAGCCAGCCGGCCGCGGATGCGTCGTGGTGGCGCTCGGCGATGACGGCCGCGACGACGGGCAGCGCTCCGGCACCGAGCTGGCCGACGCTGGTGGCGAGGGTGACGGCTGCGAGAGTCTTGTCGTGCACGAAGGCCCGGATCCCGTCGGTGAGCTTGGGCACCGGGTCGGCGACGGGGTCTGCCGTGACGGGGTCTGCCGTGACGGGGTCTGCCGTGACGGGGTCTGCCGTGACGCGGTCGGCCGGGGTGGGATCGGCTGCAAACCGGGCGGCGGCGCCCACCGGTATGGGTGGCGCCGTCGGAAGCGTGGCGATCGCCGCCGCTCCCAGGGCTGCGGCACCGGCGAGTGCACAGGTGGCCGTGGCGGGTGAGGTGAGGTCGCTGAAGACGGCGGCGATAGCCGGCCCGAGGATTCCTGAGAGGTTGTAGGTCAAGGAGTCGAGCCCGAAGGCGCGATTCAGTGCGGCCGAACCGACCAGACCTGGCAATTGACTAGAGAGAGCGCCGGTCAGTGCCGGACCGCCGCACCCGCCGATCAGCAGGATGGCGACGACTGCCCAGACCGGAAGCCTCCCCGCGGACACCGCAGTTGCGGCGAGCACAATCGCGAACACGAACGCCGACGCAGCGATCGGGAGACGCGGTCGGCGCGAACGGTCGGTCAGCAGGCCGACAACAGGCGCAGCGATGACATGGGGAACCAGCAGCGCAGCGACCAATGCGCCGCCGACCGCCGCGCTGCCGGTGCGTTGCAGGGCGAGCAGCGTGAGCGCGACTCGTGCACCCTCGTCGGCGAGCCGGACGAGCACGGCGGCGACGGTGTAGTGCACGACGCGGCCGGACACCAGTTGTCGATCCCTCCATTATGCCTTCCATCACCGCTTTAACAGGTGACGCGGCGGAGAGTCTTGCGTATCGGGGAGTCACCGGTCAAGGTGGTGACGTGGGCCAGTTCGAATTCATCGCAGACCGGCCGGTGCTCGACTTCGTCGCAACCGTCGCCGAGCGCGGTCCGACCGAGGACGAAAAGCTGCAGAGTCCACGCGACTTCGCGGTGTGGGCACGACAGGCGGGGATCGTCGATGGCCTGGTGAAGGTGACGCCGGATCATCTCGACGATGCACGGACATTGCGGGAGGCGCTGTTCGATCTGCTGATGGGGCGTATCGACGATGTCCGGCCGGTCCGAGGGGTGCGCGAGCTGATCAACGGCGCCGCGGCTCGTCCGGGACCGGCACTGACCCTCGCCCGCGATGGTGCCGTCGAGCGCAAGGGTGACTTCTCGTCGGTCCTGGCGGCACTTGCCCAGGACGGCCTGGCTCTCTATGGCAGTCCGGAGGCCGACCTGCTCCGACGATGTGCGGACGCGACGTGCACACGGATCTTCCTCGACAGATCGCGCGGCGGTCGGCGTCGGTGGTGCGGCATGAAGAGTTGCGGGGATCGCGCGAAGGCGGCCGCGTACCGGCAACGGAGGCGGCAGTCGCCGAGCTGACTTGGCGATCGACGCCGCGGCCGGGAGCGTCCGACGGGATGACGTTTCCCGCCATTTCGTCACTACCGGGCGCGGGGGGTGCCCGTCGACTCCAGTTGTCCACAGTGCTTGGTGTGTAGGGGTTTTCGTCGGTGGGAGCCGCTAGTATTCGAACATGAGTTCGATGATGGTGGGGTCGGTGGTGGGAGGGTTGGACGCGGGCCTCGACGCGCTGGCCGCGGTGCCGTTGACCGACGTGGCGGGGGCGGCGATCGGCGCGGAGCTGGTGGAGTTGACCCGGGTCGCGGCCCGGCTGGACGCGCAGCTGCTGCGCCGGCTGGCCGAGTTCGACCGGCGCGGGGAGTGCGGCGCCGACGGGGCGGCATCCACCCAGGCGTGGCTGCGCTGGCGGTGCCGGCTGGCCCCCCGCGACGCCGCGCAGCGGGTGGCGGTGGCCCGGGCCCTGGACCGGTCCCTGCCCGCGGTGGCGGCCGGGCTGGCCGACGGGGCGATCGGCTACCGGCACGCCGCGGTCATCACCCGCGCGATCCGCGACCTGCCCGCGGACCGGGTGCCGGCCGCCGAGGCGATCCTGGCGCCCGCCGCGGTCGACCTGGACGCCGGCCGGCTCGCGGTCCTCGCCCGCCGCCTCACCTACCTGATCAACCCCGACGGGGCGCTGACCGACGCGCAGGCCCGCCACGACCGGCGCTGGCTGACCCTGTCCCCCACCTTCGCCGGCATGGTCGCCGTCGACGGCATCCTCGACCCCGAAGCCGGCGCGACACTCATCACCGCCATCGAGGCGCTACGCGCCGCCGACCGCACCCCCGACGACACCCGAACAGCCGGGCAGGCCCGCGCCGACGCCCTCACCGACCTCGCCCGCCACGCCCTCAACCACGGACTCCCCGACCAGAACGGCGAACGCCCCCACCTGACCGTCACCGTCGACCTCACCACCCTGCGCGGCCAGGCCGGAGCCGAACCCGCCGAAATGCAGTGGACCGGGCCCATCAGCCCCGAGACCGCCCGCCGCATCGCCTGCGACGCCGCCATCAGCCCGATCCTCACCGCCGGACCCAGCGCCATCCTCGACGCCGGCCGCGCCACCCGCACCATCAACCCCGCACAACGCCGCGCCCTCGCCCTCCGCGACCACGGCTGCATCCACCCCACCTGCCACCGCCCACCCCCCTGGACCGACGCCCACCACATCACCCACTGGGCCGACGGCGGACCCACCAACCTCGACAACCTCGTCCTCCTCTGCCGCCACCACCACCGACTCGTCCACGAACACCACTGGCGCATCACCCGCACCCCCGACGGCCACCACACCGTCCAACCACCATGACCGGACCGGACCTTCACCATTCGTGATCCTGCGAGAAGCCTTGTGGAACCGGACTTTCGATGGGTTTCTTCGCCTCCGGCAACCTTGATGATCTTCGCTCCAAGGCCTGTGGACAGACGGGTATTCACCCGCTGATGCATATGGCACCATGCGCGGGTGCTCCGCCGACCCGCGCTCCTCGCGGCCACCTGTCTAGCCCTCGTGATGGGCGCAGCGGCCGCGTGCAGCCACGCCGACAAGCCCTACGCGGGTCCGCTGCCGAAGAAGCACTCCACAAGCCCGACCCCGACCAAAGCCCACACGAAGGCACCGCCCCAGCCCACCGCCCAAAGCGCCATCGCGACCGCCCTGCGGGCGGACGACGCGTTAAACGAGCTCTACCTCCGGCAGGATGGAAAGCCACTGCGGGCAGTGAGCATTGTGTCATGTAGCAAATGTGAGAACTTCTTTCACGCAATCCTTACTCGCAAGAAACAGGGCTATCACTTCTCGGGCGGAGAAACGAGGGTTATTGGGCCACCGAGATACGGTGGAATGAACCGGGAGACGATGACGAGTAGCGTTTCCGTTCCCGTTTCAATATCGGCATTTCGAGTGACCGATCCACATGGCAACCCTTACGTGAGTAAAGAAGACCCAGCTGGCGGCGGACCGGAGTACCCGCACCAGAGGTTTGTGTGTCTGCTCACTTGGAGCGGATCTCATTGGCTTCTGCAGGACTTCGACTATCTTGATCCGTGAGAAACACTAGTGGTGAGCTCTCCTGCGGTAGAGGATACTGGCGGGGCTTCCTGATTGTGCTAAGAGTGTTGGGTGCGGCCTTCGCAGCGATTCTTGTCGCCGTCAGCTCTGCGAGTCCAGCGGTCGCGGACAGGCACGGCTCGGGTTCAGGTGAGGCGTTCACGATCACTGAAGACGAATACTTACGTGGCGGCGGAAGTGATCCGCTGGGAGGGGCAAATCCAGGAGCGTTCGAATACCAGGTAATCAACGAGACGCCGTGTGCCTTCGATGATCCGACGTGGGGAGGGTGCGTCCCGGCTCGCGTCAATCAGTGCCAGGCGCGTAACCGGACTCCACAGGATGATTGGCGCTTGTCCAAGGTGTGGCGGCGTCGGGTCGGCGCTGCCGCGTGGGGGGTCCCGTTGACGCCGGGCGGGGAGTGCCTGAACTACGCGGTGATCGATCCCCAGCCGCAGGTGTCGCCGGCGATGGTGCGGCAGCAGGTGCAGAAACTGCTGCCGAAGGGTGTCTGGCATCACCAGCCGCCGGGTGGCGACGCTCTGGTGCGCATGCCGGTGATCTTCTCGGTGGCCACCCCGCAGGACGAGACGTTCCGGCCGTTCCCGTTGCTCGGGCAGATGGTGACCGCGCGGGCGCACGTCCGCACCTATCACTGGACGTTCGGCGACGGGTCGACCGCGGACTATACCTGGCCGGGGCGGGACTACACGGCGAGTGAACCGTGCGGACGGGACGGTTGTGCGGGCTACGTGCAGCATCCGTACGAGCGGACCGGGACCGTCGCGGTGTCGCCGCGGCTGGTGTGGACCGTGCAGTTCCGGGTCGCCGGTAGCGGGTGGCAGAACATCCCGGGCGACATGTTCACCGACGGACCGGCGGACCAGCTCAGACTCGTGGCAGCGCACACCGTTCTCGTCCCGGGGCACCGCGGCTGACGCTCGGGCAGCACGGCTGAAGCCAGGGCAACACGGCTGACGCCCGGGCACCGCGGCTCAGGCCTAGGGCAGCACGGCCGTGGCGCCGGCCAGC
This sequence comes from uncultured Actinomycetota bacterium, assembly GCA_963828605.1. Taxonomy (GTDB): domain Bacteria; phylum Actinomycetota; class Actinomycetes; order Mycobacteriales; family QHCD01; genus DASXJE01. The sequence goes on from CAWHER010000003.1 coordinate 660,105, forward strand.
ACGGCTGGGTCAGCGGGCGAGGCCGAGCTGGCTCACGCCGAGGTAGCCGGCCCGGAAGCCCGCCTCGCAGTAGGCGAGGTAGAACTCCCACATCCGGACGAAGGTCTCGTCGAAACCGAGGCCGAGTACGTCGGACCGCCGGGCCAGGAACCGTGCCCGCCACCGGCGCAGCGTCTCGGCGTAGTCGCTGCCGAGTTCGCGCCGTGCGACGAGGCGGAGCGTGGTGTGGTCGGCGAGGTTGTCCTCGATCGCCGCGATCGACGGCAGCAGTCCGCCGGGGAAGATGTACTTGTGCATCCAGGTGTAGGAATGCCGGGACACCATCAGCCGGTCATGCGGCATGGTGATCGACTGCAGCGCCACCCGCCCGCCCGGCCTGACCAGCCGATCGAGTGCGGCGAAGTACGTCGCCCAGTAGCGCTCGCCGACCGCCTCGATCATCTCGACGCTGATGACCGCGTCGTACCGCCCCTGCGCCTCGCGGTAGTCGCGCAGCAGCACCTGCACCCGGTCCGCTGCGCCGGCCGCCCGGATCCGCTCCTCGGCCAGGACCTTCTGCTCCGCTGAGATTGTCAGTGACGTTACCCGTGCCCCGCGCTCGGTAGCCGCACGGATCGCCAGCGCCCCCCAGCCGGTGCCGATCTCCAGACGTGGCTGCCGGCGCCGACTGCGCCATGTCGAGGATCCCGTCGACCTTCCGGATCTGCGCGTCGGCCAGACTGTCGCCGGCCTCGAACCACGCACCGGAGTAGGTCATCGTCTCGTCCAGGAAGAGCGCGAACAGTTCGTTCGACAGGTCGTAGTGGCGCTGGATGTTCGCGCGGGCTCCCTCGATCGTGTTGTCCTCGTCGTCCGGATGGCGCGCGTCGTACCAGCGGCGCAGGAACTGCAGCTGCGGCGGGATGAGCGTCGACACGTGCGAGGCGAACGCGGTGAGCACTCCGGGCAGGTCGTCGGTGTCCCAGTCGCCGGTCATGTACGACTCGCCGAAGCCGATCTTCCCGTCGGCTCCGAGCCGGCGGAAGAACGCGTCCGCGTCGACGATCCGCATCACCGGCGCGGCCGCATCGGTGCTGCCGACCGATCGACCGTCGGGGAATGTGGCGCGGACACCCACCCGGCCGACGGCGCGCGCGAACACCACCCTGGCCAGCTGTGCCCGGACCCGTGCGGACGGTGGGATCGCCAAGCCGGGCCACCGGTCGGCGGCCGGAGCCGAGACGCCGCGTGGCGCAACAGGACCACTTCGGGCGGTGTCCGAACTCACTGCACACCCTCCTGGGGGATATGCGGTCGACGCCGGACCACCGGCACCTTCCGCAGAAAGAGCTTCACCCCTTGATACCGGATCAACGCGCTCACGCGGTACGTCGCCAGCGGATGACGGAGGATCGACGACACGACCGCGCCCGGGGTCACCGGCCGCCGCCGGCCGGTCAGGGTCGCCGCGAACCGGGTGACGCCGCCCTGACGCAGCGCCATGGTCACGTGCAGGGCGTCCCCGGGCGGCGCGACCCGGATCAGGTAGTTCCCCCCCATCTCGAGGAACGGCGAGACGTAGAACTCCTTGGCCGTGCTCGCCCGGCCGGCTTCATCCGGCCGGAGCAGGTAGCAGTGCCGCTCGCCATAGGTGTTGTGCACCTCCGCGACGACGCAGACCTGTGCGTCGTGCGCGTCGTGGCACCAGTAGACGGTGATCGGGTTGAACACGTATCCGAGCGACCGGGCATTCGTGAGCATCACCACGCGACCGTCGGCGCCGTCCACCCCTTGAGTGGCCAGCCAACTGTCGAGGTTGGACCGGATCGACAGGCGCGGGTCGCCCAGGTGGTCGCGCGCCTCGAACCGGGCGAACGGCCGGAGCCACCAGGGAAGCCGGGGGAGGTCGTCGAGGTCGACCAGCCACATCGCGTGGTCGTAGCTGAATTCGTGGGCCATCGGCTGCCGGCGCCCGTGGGTGACCCGGGACCGGTAGATCGCCGGGGCCGTGAGCCGGTCCGACGACGTCGTCACCATTCGACACCGAACGACTGCGCGGCGCGGACTCCGGCGAGGCAGCCGTCCTCGTGGAAGCCCCACCCGTGGTAGGCGCCGGCGTACGCCGTGCGTTCGAGGTTCAGCGACGGCAGCCGGCGTTGTGCCGCCAGCGATTCGGCCGTGTAGATCGGGTGTTCGTAGACCATCCGGTCGAGGACGGCCGCGGGCCGCACCAGTCCCGCCTCGTTGAGCGTCACGACGTAGTCCAGCGGCTCGTCGATCTGGTGCAGGCGATTCATGTGATAGCTGACGTGGACCCGCTCGTCCTTCGGCGCGCAGGTCTCGAGCAGGTAGTTCCACGACGCCCGCGCCCCGCGGCTGCGCGGGAGCACGGACGAGTCGGTGTGGAAGGCGGTCGCGTTGCGCGAGTAGTGGATCGCCCCGAGTACGGCGGACTCCTCCTCTGTCGGGTTCTCGAGCAGCGAGAGCGCGTGGTCGGCGTGGGTCGCGACCACCACCTGGCCGAAGGTGCTCACCTGGTCCATGTCGTCGCGGATCTCGACCCCGTCGGCGTACCGGCGGATCGAGCGGACCGGCGTCGACATCTCGACCGCGGACAGGCCCTTGACGGCCCGGTCGACGTACGTCCGCGACCCGCCGACGACCGTCTTCCAGACCGGCGCGCCGGACACGGTGAGCATCCCGTGGTGGGCGAAGAACTCGAACAGGTAGCGGGCCGGATACTTGCGGGCCAACCCCAGGCCGGCCGACCAGACCGCCGACACGAACGGCATCATGAAGTGCTGCGAGAAGAACGTCGAGTAGCCGCCCTGGGCGAGGAACCCGCCCAGGGTGAGGCCCTCGCACTCGTCGGAGTCGAGCACCCGGCGCGCCTGACGATGGAACTTCCGCACCTCCGCCAGCAGCCGGAGGTACTCCGGGCGCATCAGCGCGCCGGGCTGGGCCGCGAACCCGCGCAGCCCCCGGGCGCCCGCATACTCCAACCCGCAGCCGTCGCAGCGCACGCTCATGCTCATGTCGCTGTCCTGAGTGGACACCCCGAGTTCCCGGAACAACCGGAGCAGATGGGGGTAAGTCCGCTCGTTGTGCACGATGAAGCCGGTGTCTATCGGGATCAACCGACCGTCCGACGTCGGTACGTCGTGGGTGTGGGCATGCCCGCCGAGCCGTGGCTCCGATTCGAAGAGCGTGACGTCATACGCCCGCTGCAGGACGTACGCCGCAGTGAGACCGGAGACGCCGCTGCCGACGACCGCCAGTCGGGGCCGTCCGATCGCGGGGCGATCCGTCCCGGTGCCAGGTGGCGCAGGGCGCATGACGCTCCTCTCATCGCGTGCGGGACAGCGGGACCCGGAGGCCATCGGGCGTCGGGTCCTGTAGAGCATTCGCAATTTCGGCGTCGAGTGGTTTCATTCCGAGCGTTCCCAGCACGAATCGGCGGGTCAGGTCGTGCCAGTCCCGGGCCCGGCCGAGCATGGCGTGCCCGTCCCCGCGGACGTCGAATCGGCAGACCTGATTCGTGACCTTGCGGGCACGCAGGGCGTAGGCGTACGAGAGGCCCGGATCGGTCATCCGCTCATGGTCGCCGTGCGCGATCATGATGGTGCGCCCGACGAGCTGATCGACCGGCTCGCCCTCGGGCAGCCACGGAGCCAGCGCAGCGACACTCACCACCCGCGGATGACCGGCGACGCGCAGCGCCGCCCGGGCCCCCATCGAGTGGCCGACCAGGGCGGCCGGGACCTCGCCGTACCGCCCGGTGATCTGGTCGAGGGCCCAGCGGGCGTCGGCGACCGGGTGCGCGGCGTCGCCGTTCCAGCCCCGGTAGCGGTAGCGGAGCGTCCAGACCGCCAGGCCGTCGCCGCGGCCGGCTGAGACCAGGGTGCGGACGAACGGCCGCATCCGCAACGCGGCCAGCTGCCACGGCTCGGCGGTTCCCATGCTGTGCGCCCGCCCGCCGTGCAGGACGATCGCGACGCCGCGGACCGGACCATCGGGGAGGTGGACGTGGATCGACGCCGCCCGCTCGCGTGGGTGCACAGGGGCAAACTATCCCGCCGACCTCGTGCCGGCGGGCCACTTCCGGCTATGGCCCGGCGTACCAGCGGTGGGCCAGGTTGCCGGCGAAGTCCCGGAAGAAGACGTCGGTGCGGCCGGGTGCCGACGTCACCGCCGGATCGGAGGTGGGCCGGCCGGTGAGCGCCCGCCACGATCCCCACCGGCCCTTCCAGCTGAGCTGCAGCAACTGCCCCGATGCTCCGCGGGCGTAGACGTCGAGCGATCCCGGACCCGCCGAGGCGATTCCGGGACCGCCGGTGAGCGTCGCGCGGAGATGTCCCCAACTCGACCATGTGCCGTTGACCCAGGACCGGTGCACGAGGATGCCGCCGTCGCCCTGGGCCACGACGTCGAGTCGCCCCCGGCTCCACGAGACACCGGCCGGATCGGACCGCAGTATTCCGCCGTGCACATGGAATCCGGTCCACCGGCCGTCGTGGAAGGAGTCGGTGTAGAGCTGCGAGTTGGTGCCGCGGACGAAGACGTCGAGCCGACGTACTCCCTGGCTCGTTGCTCCCGGTCCACCGACGATGTGCCCCCCGAGGTGGTCCCAGCCGTACCAACGACCGTTCACTGACCAGGCGTGCACCAGCTCGCCGCTCCCGCCGCGGGCGAAAACGTCGAGCCGCCCGAGACCCCACGAGACGATGGCCGGATCGGAGGTCACGGTTCCGGGGAGGGCGTGGTAACCCGACCACGCCTTCCCGTCGAACGACTTCACGTAGAGGTGGTTGCCCGGCCCCCGGACCGCGGTGTCGAGTCGCCTCGTGGCCTGCGAGGTCACGTCGGGTCCGCCGCGGAGCGCGCCACCGAGATTGCCCACACCGCTGGCGCCGGTGGCGGAGCCCAGCCTGCCGGGACCACCGACCGGGCCCGTCACGTAGTCGCTGTCGATGTCGACGCTGACCGCGCCGTACGTCGCCCAGTGGCCGCCGGCGTACTGGTGCAGGCGACGCCCCGCCCAGTGCGAGTCCGGCACGACCGGGTCGCCGGTCGTGGTGGCGACACCGTTCCACCGGGCGATCCACAACGCGTCCGGGCCGGCGAACGCCGTCGACCGGTAGTAGTCGTTGACGTCGGTGAGGGCACTGCCGTAGAAGCCCGACACGTAGCCGTGCCGGTGCAGCACGCTCGTCCATGCGCTGACATAGCGCAGGACGGCGAGCGAGCACGCGTTGTCGCCCTCGTAATGCTCGATGTCGAGGTAGATCGGGTTTCCCGTTCCCATGCCGAGCGCCTGCATGTCCAGGACGGCGCCGAGCGCGTCGTTCGTCCCCTGCGCGGTCGTCGTGGCCGGGTCCTCGGACATCCTCGTGCCACCGCTGAACGTGCACGGCGCCTGGAGCCCGACGTAGGCCGGGATGAACGTGTAGCCGTAGCCGGAGACGGCCTTGACCCAGTCCGGCGCCAGGTTTCCGTAGTCGCAGGCCCGGTTGATGCCGCCGATGTAGATGCCGACCGTGCGGTACGGCGACGCGACCCAGGCCCGCATCGTCGAGGTGTCGGGCGCGGCGCAGGTGTCGAAGCCGGATCCGCTGGTAGTGAGCATCGACGGCATGGCCCCGGTCCGCGGCACCGCGGTCGTGCGGCGGTTCGGTGCGGCGGCGGGCGGCGCCTTCGGGATCGGCTCGGCCACCGGCCGGGCGGCGTCCGGCCGGGATCCGCGCGCCAGCAGCGCGCGGGCCGCCCGGGGGCTGCCGCCGTAGGTCGCCGTCACCAGCACCCGCCGACCGGGCGAGAGCACCTGGAGGTCGCTCGCGTCCCGGGACACGTGCCGGCGCGCGGTCGCGTCGTACGGCTCGAGCAGCAGGGTCTCGGTCCGCCCGACGAGGTGGGCGGGGCAGCGTTGCTTCGTCCCGGGATGGCCCAGGTAGACGGCGTGTACGTCGACCCGGACGCAGGTCGTCGGCCACCGGGTCAGGTCGTACACGGGCCACGACGGGGGGACCCGGACGTGGTAGCCCTCGTAGCTGATGGTTTTCGTCGGGGGCCCGGTCGGCGGTGCCGTTGGCGAAGTCGCGTTGGCGGCGGTGGCCGCGGCCGCGGTGATGACGGCGGCGATGACGACGAGGGGAACGGCCCGGCGCAGTGCGACTCGCATCGGTGCCCCCCCGGACCCGGCATGAGCGAGGTGTTCCACCGGATGGAGCCCGGCGAACTCCCACAGCGACCATATCAGTACTCTATGTAACCAAGTGGACTTCGCCGGATGTCCGTCCGGGTGATCCGGAGCACGCTGCGCCGCGCGGGCCCGCGACCTAACCTGGTCGGCATGGGTCTCTTCCATCGCACGCAGGACATCCCGAGCGCCGACAAGGCGCTGCCGGGCCGCTCCGAGCCGATCGTCGTGCCGGCTGAGCACGCCGTCTCCGGGCACCGGATCGTCCCGCCGTTCCCGGCCGGAATGGTGACCGCGCAGTTCGCGCTCGGCTGCTTCTGGGGTGCCGAGAAGCTGTTCTGGCAGACCCCGGGGGTCTACAGCACGGCGGCCGGGTACGCCGGCGGCCACACCCCCAACCCGACCTACGAGGAGGTGTGCAGCGGTCGCACCGGGCACGCCGAGGCGGTCCTGGTCGTCTTCGACCCCGATGCGGTGTCCTACGACGCGCTGCTCGCCGTCTTCTGGGAGAACCACGACCCGACCCAGGGTTTCCGCCAGGGCAATGACGTCGGCACCCAGTACCGCTCGGCGATCTACTACTCCGACGAGGAGCAGCACCGCGCCGCCGAGCGGTCCCGGGACGACTTCGGCAAGCGCCTCGCCGATGCCGGGTACGACGCGATCACGACCGAGATCGCCCCGGCCGGGCCTTTCTACTACGCCGAGGACTACCACCAGCAGTACCTGTACAAGGTGCCCAACGGCTACTGCCCGGTGCACTCCACCGGGGTGTCCTGCCCCGTTCCGGGGACCGCAGCGAGCTGACCGGTCCTCCGCAGGAACTGTCGGTGCGGGCCGCCACAATGGCGGCGTGACACTCGCCTGGACGACGGTTCCCGCTCCGGCACCGATCGGCCGGCTGACCGTCGGCGTGACCGAGGTCGGGGTCGCCTACCTCGCGTTCGGCGACGGCCTCCGGTCGTTGCGCGCGGCCGCCCGGCGGGTCGGCGCCGACCTCGTCGCGGACCGCGATCGGACCAGGCCGTTCGCCGGCGAGGTCGCCGAATACCTCTCCGGCGAGCGCACCGCCTTCACCATGCCGGTCGACTGGTCGCTGACCACCGGGGTGCAGCGCACCGTACTGATGACGCTCTACGACACCGTCGGATACGGGGCGAGCACCACCTACGGCGAGTTGGCCGCCCGGAGCGGGGCCTACGGCGATGAGCTCCGCGCGACGGGTGCCCGCGGGGTCGGCTCGATCATGGGGTCCAACCCGATCCCGCTGGTGGTGCCGTGCCACCGCGTTCTCGCCGCCGACGGTCTCGGCGGCTTCGGGGGCGGGCTCGACGTCAAGCGGTGGTTGCTCGAGCTCGAGGGCACCCTGCCGGCCACGCTGGCCTTTGATGCGCCTGGCCTTTGATGCGCCTGGCCTTTGATGCGCCTGGCCTTTGATGCGACCTGAGAACGTTTGTCCATTGGTGTCATAAATCCGGATCCCTCCTTTTTCTCGACGGCGTTTATCGGCTCCCGATCTGGGCACAAGGGAGAAGGCACCGCAGCACGGACAGATCACGCACGGACAGTTACGCCGGTTGGCTCGTCGGTGATGACGGCGCCAAACTAAGGGGGCCGGCATGAGCACGATTTGGCAGGCAGACGCACTGACGCGGTTTGCGCACGAGGCATTCTTCTACGCCGGAGCCGACCAGTTCTGCGCCGCCGCCACCTCCTTCATCCGCACCGGCCTGACGGCGGACGAGGACGTCCTGGTGATGGTCCCGGGCGCCAAGGTCGATCTGGTCCGGTCGGCGCTCGGCAGTGACGGCGCCCGCGTCACCTTCGCCGACATGAGCCAGGTGGGCCGCAACCCGGCCCGCATCATCCCGGCCTGGCGCGAATTCGTCGGCCGCTGCGCGTCCGACGGCCGCGGGGTGCGGGGAATCGGCGAGCCGATCTGGGCCGGCCGCACGCCGGCCGAGGTCGCCGAGTGCCAGCGGCACGAGTCGCTGCTCAACGTCGCGTTCGCCGGCGACCGGGCGATGACCCTGATGTGCCCGTACGACGTGGACGCGCTCGACCCCGCATTGATCGACGCGGCCCGCTCCAGCCACCCGGTGGTCACCGAGCACGGCCGGCAGTCCGACAGTGGCACCTACCTGGGGCTGGACGGATGGCGGTTCGTCGGGACGGAGCCGCTGCCGGAGCCGGCCGTGGCACCCGAGGAGTTCGCGTTCGACCTCGACCAGCTCCGGGCGCTGCGGTCGCTCGCCGCCCGCCGGGCCGCCGAATTCGGCCTTTCCGACGACCGGGCGAGCGAGTTCGTGCTGGCCGTCGACGAGGTTGCGACCAACAGCGTCCGGCACGGCGGTGGCGCCGGGCTGCTGCGTATCTGGCCGGACGGAGACTCCCTCGTCTGTGAGATCCGCGACACCGGGCGGATCGAGGCGCCCCTCGTCGGGCGGGTGCATCCGACACTCGACGACGAGTACGGTCGCGGCCTCTGGCTGGTCAATCAGCTCTGCGACCTCGTCGAGACCCGATCCTCCGCCGCCGGGACCGTGATCCGGCTGCGGGTCGCCCGCCGCTGACTCATCGCCGGGCCGGGTTTTCGGCTTGACCTACCGCCTCTGACGCGGCCAAGGTAGCCTCGACATCGGTTGGGTACGCAGCCGCCACAGCACAGGGGACGGCCCTCGGGGGACCACAGCATGCAGTCTGAACTGCCGTCTGCGCGACAGTCGGTGGACGCCACGCTCGTCGACCTGCAGATCCGCAACGAACCTGGCCGAAGCCACATATCCGTCAACGGGGAGCTGGATGCCTCCAGCGCCCGGCTGCTCGACGAAACGGTCGAATGGCTTCGCCGAGACGGTCACCGGCACATCACGCTCGACCTCGATGCGCTCACGTTCCTCGACTGCGCCGTCCTGAGCGTGCTGGTGCGGGCCCACCGGGCCCTCCGGTCCGCCGGCGGCCAGCTGACCCTGATCCGCCCGACCGCGGCCGCCCGACGGCTGTTCCGGCTCACCGGGCTGGACGGCGAGCTGGACATCCGGTCCTCGTCCGCAGGACGCACCCCGGCCCTCGTCGGCTAGGTACTGCCCGGCTGTTTCGCCGGGCCCACCAGACCCGGACCACCCGGCCCGGTCCCGCCCGGGTGACTCGCCCTCCCGCTCCGGACGCGAACTCCCCCGCCGCGTGGGCTCCGACGTCAGCGATCAGGCGTACATTGTTGACCCGTCCGGGCGACACCACCGCGACCCGTCCAGGGGCCGCGCGGGCGACCGTGCAGAGACGGAGGCAGCGTGACGGACCGCCGCCACTGCCGACCGCCGGCGTCGGCCGCCGTGATCTGGTCGACGGCGGCCCACCGCCCGGTCGCCGGCTGCGGCCGGGCCTATCCTGAACCGTCGGCGTACCCGCCAGTGATCCCGGCGCCGGTGCCCACCGACCACTACGACGCCAAGACCATCGACTCGAGCCTGCCGGCCGACCACGCCGACGTCGTCGACCGCGACAGGTACCCGCAGATCCAGCCCGGCCATCGGATCGGCCTCGTCCAGGCGGACGACGGCGATGCGTCTCCGGCCGGCTGATCTCGGCTCCCCGCACGAAGAGAGGAACCCTGCGTGAGCACGGACAACGTTCCGACGCCCGCCCGCCCGGCCGCGGCCAGTGGCACCTTCGACATCGGCGGTGACCTGCCGGTCACCCGGCTCGGCTACGGCTCGATGCGGTTGACCGGGCCGGGGATCTGGGGTGCGCCGGAGGACCCGGAGGCGGCCAGGGCCGTGCTGCGCCGGGCAGTCGAATGCGGCGTCGACTTCATCGACACCGCCGACTCCTACGGGCCGGCCGTCGCCGAGGACCTGATCCGGGAGGCGCTGCACCCCTACGACGGGGTGACGATCGCCACGAAGGGCGGCCTGGTGCGGACCGGGCCGGAGGAGTGGCATCCGCTGGGGCGGCCGGAATACCTGCGGCAGTGCGTGGAGATGAGCCTGCGTCGGCTCGGCGTGGAGCGGATCGACCTCTACCAGCTGCACCGCATCGACCAGACCGTGCCATTGGCCGACCAGCTCGGCGTCCTCAAGGAGATGCAGGGCGAGGGAAAGATCGCCTACATCGGCCTCTCCGAGGTCACCGTCGCCCAGATCGAGCAGGCCCGCAACCTCGTCGACGTGGTCAGCGTGCAGAACCGCTACAACCTCGCCCACCGGACGCACGACCCGGTGGTCGACTACTGCGCCGACGAGAAGATCGCGTTCATCCCGTGGTTCCCGCTGGAGGTGGGGTCGCTCGCCGCGCCGGACGGCCCGCTGGCCGACGTCGCCCGGCAGTACGGCGCGACACCCGGCCAGCTCGCGCTGGCCTGGCTGCTCGCCCGGTCGCCGACGATGCTCCCGATCCCCGGCACGGCGTCGATCGAGCACCTCGAGGAGAACGTCGCGGCCGCCGGGATCGAGCTGTCGACGGCGGCGCTGGCCACCCTCGCCGAGCTGTAGCGGCCGCGCGACCCGGACCCGCACCGCGCCTTCTGGCCCGGCCACGCCCGCCCGCCATTCCGCGTCAACGTGACGTTGATGCGGCTAGAGCGCTTGAACGTGACGTTCAAGCGGAATGGGGGGCGAGTGTAGGCGGACGGCGGGCGTGGGTGGAGGACGCGGCGGGGTTTTCGCGACGGCGGAACGTCGTGGCGGGTGCCACACTGGTCGGGTGCCCGAGCTGCCCGAGGTCGAAGCGTTGGCCGGCTTCCTGCGGGACCGCGTGGTGGGCCGGGTCGTCGCCCGCGCCGATCTCGTCGCGGTCAGCGCGCTGAAGACGTTCGACCCGCCGCTGTCCGCGCTCCCCGGGCTGGAGGTGACCGGGGCCGCCCGGCACGGGAAGTTTCTCGACCTCGACGTGAGCGGCGTGCACCTCGTCGTGCATCTCGCCCGGGGCGGCTGGCTGCACTGGCGGGAGACGCTGCCGCCCGCTCCCCCCCGCCCGGGGAGGGGTCCGCTGGCGCTGCGGATCCGGCTGGATGACGACTCGGGCTTCGACCTGACCGAGCAGGGAACGAAGAAGGGCCTGGCCGCCTACGTCGTCCGCAACCCGGCCGAGGTGCCCGGTGTCGCCCGGCTCGGCATCGATGCGCTGGAGCTGAGTCCCGAACGCCTGACCGCGCTGCTCACCGGCCAGCGGGGCCAGCTCAAGGGGGTGCTGACCGACCAGACGCTGATCGCAGGCATCGGCAACGCCTACTCGGACGAGATCCTGCACACCGCGAGGCTGTCGCCGTTCAAGCCGGCCGGGAAGTTGAGCGAGCACGAGACGGCGGTGCTGGCCGACGCGATCTCGAGCACGCTCCGGGACGCCGTCGCGCGGTCGGCCGGTCAGGGCGCGGCGACCCTGAAGGCCGAGAAGCGGTCCGGGCTCGCCGTCCACGCCCGCACCGGCATGCCCTGTCCGGTGTGCGGCGACACCGTGCGCGAGGTGTCCTACGCCGACAAGTCGATGCAGTACTGCCCGACCTGCCAAACCGGTGGCCAGCCGCTCGCCGACCGGCGGCTGTCCCGCCTGCTGAAGTAGCCGGTCAGGAGCTGGCCGGGCCGAGCCCGGCGGCCCTGCCGAGCAGGTACCGCTTCTCCGGCCCACTCGTGGTGGCCTCCGCGGCGGCGAGGTAGGAGATCCGCGCGGCCTCGCGGTCGCCGGCCTGGTCGAGCAGATGCGCCCGGACGGCGTGCAGGCGGTGGTGCCGCTTCATCCGGGGGTCGGCCGCCAGCGGTTCGAGGGCGGCCAGCCCGGCCCGTGGCCCGTGTACGCCGGCGACGGCGATCGCGGCGTTCAGCGTGACCATCGGGTTGGGGGAGATCCGCTCGAGCAGGCGGTAGAGGGCGAGGATCTGGACCCAGTCGGTGTCCGCCGCCCGGGGTGCCTCGTCGTGGATCGCGGCGATCGCGGCCTGCAGTTGATAGGGGCCGAGGACGGTGGCGGCCAGAGCGCCGGTGATCAGGCCGACGCCCTCGGCGATGAGATCCGCGTCCCACCGGTCGCGGTCCTGCTCGGCGAGCGGGACCAGCGCGCCGTCCGGCCGGGTCCGCGCGGGGCGGCGGGCCTCGGTGAGCAGCATCAGCGCGAGCAGGCCGGTCACCTCGCCGTCGTCGGGGAGGAGTGCGTGCAGGCCCCGGACCAGCCGGACGGCCTCGACGGTGAGCTCGGGACGGTTCAGGTCGTCGCCGGTCGACGTGGTGTAGCCCTCGTTGAAGATGAGGTAGAGCACGTGCAGCACCGCGGCGAGCCGGGCGGCCCGCTCGTCGGGAGGCGGCGGGCGGAACCGGCTGCCGTCCGCCCTGATCTTCAGCTTGGCGCGGCTGATCCGCTGGGCGATGGTCGCTTCCGGGACGAAGAACGCGTGCGCGATCTCCGCCGTCGTGAGGCCCCCGACGCTGCGCAGCGTGAGGGCGATCTGCGATGCCGGTGTCAGTGCCGGATGACAGCAGAGGAACAGCAGGGTCAGGCTGTCGTCCTGCTCACAGACCAGTTCCTCGCCCGGCGCGGGCACGGCGACGTCGGCGGGCCGCAGCCGGCCGACCAGCGCCATCTCGCGCGTCCACCGTGCCTGGTCGCTGCGGAGCTGGTCGGTCAGCCGGCGGGCGCCGACGGTGATCAACCACCCGCGCGGGTTGTCCGGCAGACCGTCGGCCGGCCACTGGACGGCCGCGGCGAGCAGCGCCTCCTGGGTGGCGTCCTCGCAGGCGTCGAAGTGCCCGTACCGGCGGACCAGCGCGCCGAGGACCTGCGGCGCCAGCGGGCGCAGCAGGTCCTCGACGCGGTTGTCGGGTCTCACATCTCGGCTCCGCCCCCATGCAGGACCGGCCACAGCTCCACACCCCGGAAGGCGAACGGCATGCGGGCGGCGATCTCGAGCGCCCGCTCCTCGCTCTCACAGTCGAGCAGGTAGAAGCTCGCGAGGTATTCCTTCGCCTCGATGTAGGGACCGTCGGTCACCGCAGGGGAGCCTTCGCGCACCCGGACGACCTTGGCGTTGGGGGCGTCGGCGAGTCCGTAGGCGCCGAGCAGCTCGCCGGTCGCGAAGAACTCCTTGTTGAAGGCGTCCTGTGCGGCGATCCCCTTCTCCAGCTCCCCGGGGGGGAAACTCGTCCACGTCTCCTGGTTGCCGTAGATCGACAGCAGATACTTCATGTCCGTTCTCCTCACGGTCGGTGGCCCCGGTGGTGCGGGGCCCTCTACCCAACTGTCGGAACGGGCGACCCCCGCTCTACATCATCGAGCCGGATCCGGCCGTCCGGTAGCCGGCCGGAAAAGAAAGCAGGTATCCGGACCTGCCCGGCAGTGCGGTATACAGGCGCCTTGCAGGTGCTCTGGACCGTCGACGCGACAGGGGCATGCGTAGCTCGTGACATCGACCACAGATCAGGCGATCAGGCTGGGGATCGTGGGATGCGCGCGCATCCTCCCCGCGCATCTGCGCGGGATCGCCAACCTGCAGGCGGTCGGGATCGACCCCGTCCGGATCACGGCGCTGTGCGCCCGGCAGATCGACGACGCCGTGATGTTCCGGCGCCGGGGCGAGGGCCCTCCGCCGCGTCCGCCCGCGTCCGGCAACCCGGCGGATCCGCTGGGCGCCCCGCACCGGTACGTGAGCGACCTGCACCCGGACGTGCTCCCGGAGGTCTACGACGACTGGCGCACGATGCTCGACGCCGACGTCGTCGACGCCGTCCTGGTGTTGGCGCCCGTCGGTCTGCACCATGAGATCGCGCTCGCCGCGCTCGCGGCCGGCAAGCACGTCCTCCTGGAGAAGCCGCTGGCCATCTCGGTCCGGGCCGGACGTGCCATCGCCGCCGAGGCCAAGCGCCGCGGGTTGGTCGCCGGCGTCGCCGAGAACGTCCGCTACACGAGCCGGTCCCGGGCCCTGCGCTGGGTCCTCGACGAGGGTCTGGTGGGCACGCCGCAGCTGTGGCTGTCGGGAAACGTGGGCGGGGAATGGGCGCCGGACCGGATCGTGGCGCACACCGCCTGGCGGCACCGCAAGCTCGACGGCGGCGGTGGCCCGGCGATCGACCACGGTGTGCACCTCATGCACCAGATCCGCTACCTGATGGGACCGATCGAGGAGGTCAGCGCCCTCACCAAGACCCTGGAGCCGGTCCGCCGGGACCGCGACACGGGCGCCTCGGTCGGGAACCAGCTCGAGGACCTCTACCTGGCGCAGTTCCGGTTCGCCAGCGGCGCCGTCGGCAGCGCCTTCTCGAGCTGGGGAGGACACGGGGAGCGGTCCGGGCTCGACGCCAGCCCGATCATCTACGGCGACACCGGGTGCATCCGGGGTGCCGACGTGTCCGGCGACAACGGACCGATCGGCGCCGCGGAGGAGCTGCTGTCGGCCAAGGCACCCGACGCACTGCGGGAGCAGCTTTTCCCCCGCGGACTCACCGATGCCTTCGGGCTGGAGTTGCTCGACTTCACCCGCGCCGTCACGACGGGGTTGGCCATGGAGGCCGACGCCGACGAGGGCGTCGCCGACCTCGCGATGTCCTACGCCATCCTCGAATCGTCGTTCGCGGGTGGCGCCGTGCGGGTCGACGACGTCCTCTCCGGAGCGGTCGCCGGCTACCAGGCCGAGATCGACGAGCACTACCGCCTCTGAGCGGCCGGCCCGTCCGCCCGGCCGCTACCCGAAGGGCAGCGGTTCGTAGCTCGCGCCGAACGGCGCGTCCGGCCGCTCGAACTGTCCCATCAGCGCGCGCCGCATCGGCGTGGTGCGCTGCAGGAAGTCATCGGAGGTGTCGAACCGATCCGCGGGCCGGACCCACGGCGGGCTGTAGACGTAGTGCGCGGTGTAGCGGTCCCGGTCGCCGTCGTGGCGGTAGGTGCGGTGCCAGACGCCGTTGTGGAAGAGGAGCACCGACCCTGCCGTCGCACAGATCACGTGCCCGATCGGCGTCTCACCCTTCTGGCTGCGGATCTCCTCCGGGAGAGCCACCTGGCTGCGGTGGCTCCCGGGGATCAGCTCCATGTTGCCCATGCCGGGTTGCGTCTGGTCGGTGAGGAGGAACGACGCCCGCAGCTGGATGAGCGGAACGGGGTAGCCGACCTGGTTGAAGTTGTAGGCGCTCGACCCGTCCTGATGCCATCCGCCGAGGCCGGCATGCGCCGGCTGCATCGTGTTCCAGCTGGCCTGCAGCACGAAGCGGTCGCCGTAGAGCCCCCGCACCTTGGGCAGGACGGCCGGGTGGTCGATGAGGCGTTCGAGGCTCGGCTCGGTCTCGTAACCCCTGCCCAGCTGGCCGAAAGCGCGGTCGCGCGCCTTGTGCAGCCGCTCGGAGGCGTCGTAACACTCAGCCGCCTCGTCGGGAGACAGCACGTCGGGGATCACGAAGTAGCCCCAGGACTCGAAGACGAACTTGTCGAGTTCGGTGAACGGTCCCGGTGTGACCTCGGGGTTCAGCATCACTGGCTCCTGCTCGGTGTGTTCGGAATTAGTAGGCGAAGGTCGCCAGCGGCAGGCCGACCTGGCGTCCGGTGGACATCGACTGAAGGCCTGCGTCGAGGATCTCCTGGGTGTCGCGGGCGAGCTGCGGCGAGACCATCCCGTCGAACGGCTCGTCGTGCAGCAGGGAGTAGGTGAAGTAGTCCGGGCCCGAAGCGTAGTGCGCGGGCAGCGGATCCGCCTGGATCACCTGCGCCTCGGTGGAGACCCGTTCCCCGGACTGTCCGGTGTTGGCCACGCTGACCTCGTCGGGGCCGGTGAGGGCGATCGCGCCGTTCTCGCCGTAGACGATGGTCGGCATGCGTACGGGGACGGCCGGCTGGGTCCAGCTGCCCTCGACGACGGTGTGACCGCGGGGGTAGCCGAGGATCATCGTGCCGGTGTCCTCGACGGTGAAGAACTCCTTGGTGTACCGGCCGCCGTGGGCGATCACGTGGCTGGGCTGTCCCATGAACCACCGGGACATCGCGGCGCCGTAGGAGCAGAAGTCGACCGCGGCGCCCCCGCCGTTGGTCTCGCGGTCGATGAGCCAGCCCCACCCGACCCGGCTGATCGGGCCGCGCGACGCGTAGTCCTGCGGCGGACCGCCGTGACCGGCGCGGTGGTAGATGCCGAGGAGACGGCCGATCTCTCCCTGGTCACACAGCCGCTTGGCGGCGTGGATGCCGGCCCGCCAGTTGGTCGGCCAGTTGACCATCAGCCGCACGCCGTGCCGGGCCGCGGTCGTCGCCATGGCCTCGGCCAGGGCGACGTCGGCCGCCATCGGCTTCTCCTTCATGATGTGCACGCCGCGGGCCGCGGCGTCGGCCACGACCTCGGCGGCCCGCCGGTTGTCGGCGCAGGTGACGATGGCCTCGGGCCGGGCCTTGTCGTAGAGCTCGTCCGACGTGCCGAAGGCCGGCACGTCCGGATACTCCTTCATGAAGAACTCGCGGAGCTCCTGATCCGCGATCGAGATGCCGGCCACCTCTGTGGTGGGGCTCTTCAGCGCCGATTCGAGCAGGCCCTTGAAGTGCAGGTGTTCGCCGCCGACGAACGCCAGGCGGATGCGGGTCGATGTTGTCGCCATGGTCGAGGCTCTCCTCAGAGGTGGATGGCTAGGCCGCGCTGATGCCGGTGTCGGCCGATGCGCGGGACAGGGTCACGGCCTGCCCGCTCTCCGCCGAGCGGTAGACGGCGTCGACGAGCTCGAGCGCGTCCCGGCCGTCGGCGCCGGTGAGCTGCAGCGGCTGGTCGTCGAGCACCGCGTCGACGAGGTGCGCCAGCTTGCGGTAGTGGATCTCGCCGAGAGGCGGCTCGACGGTGTTGATGTGCCGCCACCCACGCAGGTGGGCGGGTTCGCCGAAGGTGTTGCTGAAGACGTCGATCCCCGGTGACTCCCGGCGGGTCACGATCGACCCCTCGGAGCCGTCGATCGACATGGAGTGGTGCCCGGCCGCCACCGCCCATGCGGCGTACCAGGACCCCATCGCCCCGCTGCGGAACCGCATGGTCGCCATGACGGTGTCCTCGACGTCGACGTCGGTGAGCAGTTCGTCGCCGACCTGGACGTCGGGGCGGAAGATGGCGCTGGTCGCGTAGACGCTCTCGACCGGTCCCATCAGCCACAGGATCGTGTGCGCTGTGTAGATGCCCCAGTCCATGAGTACGCCGCCGCCGGAGAGCTTCTTCTGCAGGAACCACGGCACCCGGTGGGCGGACGGTCCGAGGCCGACCTGCGTCATGCCCATCGGGCGTCCCACGACCCCCTCGTCCAGCAGCCGCCGGACGAGCGGGAGGCCGGTCCCGAACCGGTGCTGGTAGCCCATCGCGAACTTCACGCCCGCCTGGTCTGCGGCCTCCACCATGGCGTTGGCCTCGGCGAGGGTGGGCGCGATCGGCTTCTCGCACAGGATGTGCTTCCCGGCCTTCGCGGCGGCGATGACTGGCTCGGCGTGCGCTGTCGGCCAGGTCGTCACGGTGACCGCTTCGACCCTCGGGTCGTCGAGGAGATCCTGGTAGTTGTCGTAGTAGCGGTCGATGTCGAAGTCCTCGGCGGCCGCCTTCGCCTTGGCCGGGTCGATGTCGGCGACCGCGACGAGGTCGACGCGAGGATTGCGCTTCAGGTTGGGGATGTGGGCGAAACGTGAGATGCCGCCGGCACCGATCACGCCCACCCCTAGTCTGCGCTCGGTCATGTCGGATTCCTCCTCTGCGGCCCGTGGCCCGGGCCCGGCGTGGTCATGACTGGTCGCACCGATCTCCACGTGTCATCACGAGATGGCCGAGGCGGCCCGGCGGCGACGAATGATGGGCGGGGTGCGGCTCGACTCGCGCGCTCGCGGCGCGCGGTGCCCGGTGGGCACGGACGAGCTCAAGGATGACGCACTCCCATTTCTGGACCGGCGTTCTGACGTCATCCACGGCGCTGTGACACGTCAGCCGTTGAACACCGATCGGATCCTACGGTCGCCGGATGCCGGGAGTCTTCCGGGATTCGGACGAGATCTTCCGGCGCCGGGTACGACCAGTGGTCGGGAGCACCGGCGGCGTCCCGACCCGTGGCGCTACCCCGGGCTCCCGGAGTGCAGCGCGAGTGCGGTCGCCGCGTCAGCGGGGTAGAACGCCTCGATGGCGAGCTCCTCGACAGTGACGTCGGTCGCGGTGCCGACCGCGGCGCTGATGCTGAAGAACGACAGCTCCCTGTCGCCGCTGCGGAATCGCAGGGGGAGCACGACGCCGGTCGGCGAGACCGGCTCGGCGGTGCCGCCCGGGTAGCCGAGGAGCTCCTCGTGCAGGTCGCCGAGGCGCTCATCCCCCAGAGTGGCCGCCCGGTGCTTCAGCTGCGTCAGCAGGTGGGTGCGCCACTGCGGGAAGATTGACGATCCGGGGCGCCATTCCGTCCGGATGCAGACTCAGCCGGAGCACGTTGACCGGCGGGTCGAGCAGCTCGGGAGCGCATCCGTCGACGAACGTGCCGACGGCCGAATTGCTGTCGAGCAGCTCCCACCACCGGTTGATGACGACGGCCGGGTAGGGCTCGTGCCCGGTAAGCACCTGGCGCAGGGCGGCCCGGACGCTCTCGAGCTCGGGCTCGTCCAACCCGTGCTGCGGGTACGCCGGTGCGTAGCCCGCCGCGAGCAGCAGCGCGTTGCGCTCCCGGAGCGGAACGTCAAGCTGCTCGGTGAGCCTCATGATCATCTTCGGGGTCGGATGCGAGCGTCCCGTCTCGATGAAGCTCAGGTGCCGGGTCGAGATCTCGGCCTGGATCGACAGGTCGAGCTGGCTGAGCCGGCGTCGTTCCCGCCACCCGCGCAGGAGCTCTCCGACGCGCCGGAGGCCCGGCGCAGGCGGGGTCATCGTGGTCATTCGCCGACGTTATCCGGCGTCGCGCTGCGCGGCGATTACCTCCCAGGTCAGGGTCCGGCATTACCTCCGACGTCATCGACACGCGTCCCTGCGCTCGCCAGCATCGACTCGTCGACAACGACAAGAACCGACCGAGAAAGGGATTCCGATGAACGACGTGATCACCCGCTACCTCGAGTGCTGGAACGAGACCGACGCCACCACCCGACGCAAGTTGGTCGACGACGTCTGGGCCGCCGACGCCCGCTACGTCGACCCGATGGCCGAGGCCGAGGGCCGCGACGCCATCGACGCCACCATCGCCGCGGTGCAGGCGCAGTTCCCCGGCTTCGTCTTCACCCTCGCGGGACCGGTCGACGCGCACCACCGGCAGGCGCGATTCACCTGGGGCCTGGGGCCCGAGGGAGCCGAGCCGCTGGTCGTGGGCTTCGACGTCGCGGTCACCGACGAGGAGGGCCGGATCTCCGCCGTCCTCGGGTTCCTCGACAAGGTGCCCGGCTGATCGGCCTCCGGCAGCGCGGCGCCGTCGACCCGTCCTCCCCCGCCTCACCGGGGGACGAGGTATTCCTCGGCATCGCGCTGCCCGGCCTGGAAGGCGTCACTGACCGCGCCCGGTCCGGAGTCCCGGCCGGCCGCGGTGCCGGCGGCCCGCTGTCCCCCTAGATGCTGCACGAGCAGCTTCGACGCCCGCTCCTCCGCGCCGCCGGCGGCGGCGCTCGCAGCCAGCCGGGCCGCGGCATACTGGGCGACCGGGCGCGTGTAGTAGCGCTGCAGGAGCCCGTCGGCGAGGTGGGAGATCGTCAGGCCGCGCGCCACCCCGACGACGACGCCGGCGTGCGGGAACGGGATCATCCCGACCGCGATCTTGGCGAGAAGGACCCACACCTCGCGGTTGCGCAGCCGCGCCTGCTCGTCGACACCTGCCCGTCGGGCGGAGTCGTCGAGAGCCATCTGGTGCAGCGCCGAGAGGCGGCCGTAGTTCTTGGCGACCGGGCGGAGGACGGCGGTCGTCGCGCGGGCGTCGGACAGCAGTTCGCGCGCGTAGCCGGTCTGGTGGGCGAAGAGCGTCGCCGTACCCCGCTCGGTGTGCATGGCGACGACGAGCGCTCGGGCGAGTGCGGTCCGGTCGAACTGCGGATGGGGGCCGTCGGTGAGCCGGGGCGGCGCCTCGTCGATCTCGACGGCGGGGTCGCCGCGGCGGTCGACAAGACCCTGGTTGACGTCGTCGACGAACCGGCCGAGCAGCAGTCCCAGGCCCGGGGAGATGCCGAGCGGTGTCGATTCGCCAGCGGCGCCGACCGCGGCCACCGCCGCCTCGACGATGCGTACGGCGGCGTCGTCCCGCGGGGCGTAGGTCACCGCGAGCGCGTCGCCGAGTGCCGCGCCGTCGTCGTCCGGCCACGGGCGTGCGAGCAGCCCGGCGACGATGCCGGGTCGGTCGAGCAGTGCCCGCGCGGCGGCGGCGTTCGTCGCGAGCGCACGCAGGACACCGGCAGCGGGATCGTCCCGCGGCTGCTGGAGGCTGTAGCCGTGGTCGGCACCGGCCGCGAGCACGGCGGGTACGACGGCGTCGAGCAGGGCGCTCCCGAAGCGACCGTGCCGCAACGCGAGCCCGAATCCCATCCGGAGGGCGTGCTCGTCCGGCCGACCGGCGTCGGCGACGAGCCGGCCCAGCCAACCGGCGGGTAGCGCGGCCGGGTCGAGGGTGCCGGCGGCGAGGACCGAGCCGAGAAATCCGAACACCCGGTCCAGCGTCGGCCGCTCCCGGTCGTCGTAGACGCCGGGCACGTCGTCGGCGAGCAGTGTGCGGACCCGCTCCGGGCCGAGTCCGGCGAGCAGCGCCGCGGCGAACACCGGTTCGTCGGCCCGGTCGCGGTAGGACGACATCACCGCGGCCCGCTGCTCCGGGCGCAACGGCGGATGCCGGTCGGGATCGAGTCGCCGGACCGCCCGCAATGCCGCTGCCCGCGCCGTCTCGGCCGCCCAGCCGGGCAGCCGTGCGGTCGCCAGGTCGCGCACGGTCGCCGGCGTGATCCCGACCGGGCGGGCGATCCCGAGCCGGCCGAGCGTCTCGCGTAGCGCCGCGGCCGTCCCGGCGGCGGCCGTGGCGAGGTCGACGTCGACCCAGCGCCGCCGGGCGTGCAGGACGCCGATCGCCGCGGTGTCGTGACCGGCGACGGCAGCGGCGTAGCACCGGCGCAGCGCACGGATCTCGGTACGGGCGGTCAGGATGGCGCGCTGGTAGCCGAGCAGGGCCGCCACCGCGGTCTGCATCGCCGCGCCCGCGTCGTCGACCAGCGCGGCGAGCCGGGCCAACTCGGCGACCGCAGCGTCGCCGTCCCGGCTGTCCCAGCCCGGCTGGGCGAGGGTGCGCGCGACGCGGAGCAGGTGCGCCGGCTCGGCGAGCTGTGCGCCGGCGGTCGCTGCCGCGGCGATCACCCCGACCAGGTCCGGGTCGTCCGGCGGATAGGGGAAGGCGGTGGCCGCGTCGTCGTCCATCGTCGGCCCGTCAGGCCGGCACCCGGCCACCGGACCGGGCGATGCCGCGGGCCAGTGCCGACTCCTGGG
Source organism: uncultured Actinomycetota bacterium (assembly GCA_963828605.1). Classification (GTDB taxonomy): domain Bacteria; phylum Actinomycetota; class Actinomycetes; order Mycobacteriales; family QHCD01; genus DASXJE01. Next base: position 681,677 of record CAWHER010000003.1, read on the forward strand.
CCTGCCACGCGTCGGCGGCCGCGAGGACCGCCAGTCCGCAGCGGGCCACGTCCTCCGCCACGATCGCGAGCAGCGCCGACCAGCCGGCCCGGAAGTCGGCGAGCGCCGAGCCGACCGGCGTCGCCGCCGAGAGCTCGGCCATCCCGCGCACGGCCCGGGCCGAGGACGCCACCGGCCCGGCACACCGGGAGACGGACTCGCCGAGCGCGTGCAGCTGCTCCGGCTGGACGTGGATGGTTGCTGCGTGGTCGGACACGGTCCCTCCCGCTGACGTTCCCTCGCGACGCTAGGCGCGCCGTGCCGGTGCGGGCCCCGCGTCCACAGGACAACCGGCGGGCGGCCCGAGTGTGGACCACCGCCCCGCTCCCGCCCTCCCCGCCGCCACCCATGATCACGAGGGGATTTACGTGCAACACGCCGTACGGATCCCCTCGTGATCATGAGAAAGGGCGGAGGCGAACGGGTAGTCGCCCGGTTCCCCGGGTACGTTCCCGGCTATGGGCAATAGGACCGGGTCGGACGAGCGCGTGTCCGCGGTGACCGCGTGGGCCGGCTGGCTCGCGGGCGTGCTGCTGCTGGCCGGTGCGGTGCTGCTGATCGCGGGCTGGCCGTGGGCCGGCGCCGAACTGCTCGCCGGCGGCGTGGCGTGCGTCGGGGGACTGGTCGTGCACGCCCGCTCGGACGGCTGACCGCGCCCGCGGGACGGTCGTGCCCGCACGGCACGCCATGCGCCCCGACGTCGCTATCTGATGCTGATGATGAGTCGTTCGCGGTCGAAGATGGCCGACGCGACCCGCCAACCGACGCGGATGAGGATCAGCAGGGCCGCGGCGAACCCGATCGCCACGGGCAGGGTCGCGGGGATCACGTCGAACGCGATGAGTGAGGTGACCGCGACCGACGGGAGGCTGACGAGCAACGACAGCTGACCCGCGGTACGCGGATCCCGGCACCGGGCGGAGACCGCGATACCGACCCAGATGGACCACCCGGCCAGCAGCGGGGTGAACAGCAGCTGGGCGATCAGTGCCGGCCCCTGGATGAGCGCGGGGGCCACACCGGGGCGGGCGAAGACCTCGACCGCGGCGATGAAGAACGCGTAGACGCCGTACGCCACGGCGAGGGACGGCACGAACGCGGCGAGGGCCTTACCGAGCAGCAACTCCTCCCGGCGCACCGGTGTCGCGAGCACCGGCTCGAGGGTGCCCTGCAGGCGCTCGCCGACCACGGCGAAGGACGCGCAGCGTGGCCGGTACGAGCGCCGGGATCGCCAGCATGTAGATCAGCGAGTGCTCGTGGTGCAGCGGCACCGACGCCGAGCTCGGCAGCGCGAAGATCTGGATCAGCGGCTGGATGAGGAAGACGAGCGGGAGGATGACCATCGCGTAGACGATGTTGCCGTTGCGCCGGTACTCCCGGAGCTCCTTGTCGAAGATGGCCCGTACCCGCCGCCGGCTCATGCCGATCGCCGCCCCGTCGGTGTCGATCAGCTCGAGGTAGACGTCCTCCAGCGAGTGGTGGGACTCGGAGATCGCCAGCACGTCGGCGCCGGCCGCCACCAGCGCCCGGGTCACCGGTGGCGCCGCGGTCACCGGGTCGGACACGGTGAGGACGTAGCCGTCCGCGCCGTCCCCGCGCCAGCCGTCGACCGCGGGCAGGCCGGTGAAGACGTCGCCCGGCGCCGGCAGCGGGACACGCGTGCGCACCGTCAGCGTCCGGGCGAACAGGTGGCCGCGAAGCTCGTCCGGGCGACCGATCGTGCGCAGCGTCGTGTTCAGGATCGCCACCCGGTCGCACAGGCGCTCCGCCTCGTCGAGCCGGTGGGTGGTGAGGAAGATCGTGACGCCGCGTTGCCGCAGCGAGCCGATCAGCTCGTGTACGCCGCGCGCCGCGACAGGGTCCAGGCCCGAGGTCGGCTCGTCCAGGAACAGCACCTCGGGATCGTTGAGCAGCGCCCGGGCGAGGGCGACCCGCTGCCGGAGGCCCTTGGACAGCGTGCCGCAGGCGTCGGCGGCGCGGTCGGCCAGCTTGACCGCCTCCAGGGTGCGGGCGATGCGTCGGGCCGGATCGGCCACCTCGTACAGGTCCGCGAAGCAGGCGAGGTTCTCGGCCACGCTCAGCCGCAGGTACAGGCCCGGCGACTCGGGCATGATCGAGATCCGCCGGCGGATCTCGACGCCGTTCTCGGGGGTGAGCGGCAGGCCGGCCACCGTCGCCGACCCGGACGTCGGCGCGATCAACGTGCCGAGCGTGCGCACGGTCGTCGTTTTCCCGGCGCCGTTGGGCCCGAGGAACCCGAACACCTCGCCGTACCCGATCTCGAACGAGACATCGGCGAAGGCGACCCGGTCGCCGATCCGTTTGCTCAGCCGGTCGACCCGCAGCGCCGGAGTCTCGCCCTTGGCTCTGCCCGCCGCGGGCATCCCGGACCTCACGCCGCGATCATCGCGCGCGCCCGCGCCTGGTCATAGCCCGGTCCGGCGAGTTCGTCGACCGGCCGCCGGCGGAGCGGGAAGTGGCGGGTCGCGACACTCTCGCGGGCGATGACAGGATGGCCGGCATGAAGGTCGTCGTGACCGGGGCCGCCGGAGGACTGGGCCGCCACGTCGCCGCCGAACTCCTCCGCCGCGGCCATGACCTGGTCGCGGTCGACCGGCGGGGCACCGACGACGGGGAACCGACCGTCGTCGCCGACGTCACCGACCTGACCCAGATGCGGGCGGCCTGCGCCGGGTGCGACGCGCTCATCCATCTCGCGGCCATCCCGACACCCCGCCGGGGCGAACCCGACGTCGTCTTCGGCAACAACGTCGGGTCCACCTTCGCCGCGCTGCAGGCCGCCGCGGACGTCGGGATCGAGCGTGCGGTCATCGCCTCGAGCGCCTCGGCACTCGGCATGGCCTGGGCGGAGCCGACGTTCTCGCCGCTCTACGCCCCGATCGACGAGGATCATCCGCTGCGTCCCGCCGACCACTACGGCCTGTCGAAGGAGGTCGCCGAGCGGATCGGCGCATCGATCCACCGGCAGTTCGGCATGGCGGTCACCGCGCTGCGCTTCCCTTGGCTCCCCGGCGGCCCACGACTCGCCGAAGCCGTCTCGGCGATCCGGGCCGATCCGGCCCAACGGACGCCGATGCGCGACCTCTGGAGCTACGCCCTGCCCGAGGACGTCGCGACGGCGGCCGCACTCGTCATCGAGACACCCGGTCTCGGCTTCGACGTCCTCAACATCGTCGCGCCCGACACCCTGTCGGATATCCCCACCGAGGAGCTGATCGCCACCTACCACCCCACGACCGAGCTCCGGGCACCGTTGCCGGGCAGTACGCCGGCCTGGTCCACCGCGCGCGCCGCCGAACTGGTGGGCTTCGCTGCGGTGCACAGCTGGCGCGACCGGCTGCCGGACCTGGCCGCCCACCCTCATCCCACTCCCATCGGAAGGCCATCCCACCCGTGAAGATCACGGCGGCCCGGGTCATCGTCAGCAGCCCCGGGCGCAACTTCGTCACCCTGAAGATCGAGACCAGCGACGGGCTCTACGGCGTCGGCGACGCGACCCTCAACGGGCGCGAGCTCGCCGTCGCGGCGTACCTCTCCGAGCACCTCGTCCCGATGCTGCTCGACCGCGACCCGGCCAACATCGAGGACACCTGGCAGCTGCTCTACAAGGGCGCCTACTGGCGGCGTGGCCCGGTGACCATGGCCGCCATCGCCGCGGTCGACATGGCGCTGTGGGACATCAAGGGCAAGGCCCTCAACACCCCGGTGTGGAATCTGCTCGGCGGCAAGTGCCGGCCCGGCATCCTCGCCTACGCCCACGCGTCCGGCCGCGACATCGACGACACGATCGACCAGGCGCACAAGCTGCGGGAGGACGGCTACCAGGCCATCCGGCTGCAGTGCGCCGTACCGGGGATCGAGGAGATGTACGGCGTACCGCGCGCGCAGCAGGGCCGCGACGGCGGCGGGCTCCCCTACGAGGAGCCGGGCTGGTCGACCGAGAAGTACCTGAACTTCACCCCGAAGCTCTTCGCGCAGGCCCGCGACGCACTCGGCTTCGACGTCCACCTGCTGCACGACGTGCACCACCGGCTCACGCCTATCCAGGCCGGCTGGCTGGGCAAACGGCTCGAGGACCACCAGCTGTTCTGGCTGGAGGACGCCGTACCGGCCGAGCTGCAGGACTCGTTCCGGCTGATCCGTCAGCACACCACGACGCCGCTGGCGGTCGGCGAGGTGTTCAACAGCCTCTACGACTGCGAGCAGCTGATCACCGAGCAGCTGATCGACTACATCCGGGCCGCGATCCTGCACGCCGGCGGGATCACGTCGATGCGCAAGATCGCCGCGCTCGCCGAGCCCTACCACGTGCGCACCGGCTGCCACGGCGCCGGCGACCTGTCCCCGGTGACCATGGCGGCCGCGGTGCACTTCGGCGTCGCCACGCACAACGCCGCGCATCCAGGAGCATGCGCACCATACGGAGTTGCAGCACGAGGTCTTCCCGCACGGCTGGCACTTCGCCGACGGCTACCTGCGCCCCGGCGACGAGCCCGGTCTCGGCATCGACATCGACGAGAAGCTCGCCGAGAAGCACCCCTACCAGCGCGCCTACCTTCCGGTCAGCCGGAAGGTCGACGGCTCGGTCGGGAGCTGGTGACCGCCATGCGGCCAGCACACGTCCCGAGCATCGACGTCGCCGCAGTACCGGCCGACGCCATGATCGTCGACGTCCGCGAGGACGACGAGTGGAACGCCGGTCACGTCAGCGGTGCGTCACACGTCCCGATGCACACCGTCCCGGACCGGCTCGCCGAGATCCCCTCCGATCGCGACGTCGTGATCGTGTGCCGGATGGGCGGCCGGTCCGCGCAGGTCACCTCCTACCTCACCGGACTCGGCTATCGGGCCGTCAACCTCACCGGCGGGATGCAGGCGTGGTCGGCGAGCGGCCGGCCGATGGTGAGCGACTCCGGCGCGCCGCCCGAGGTGATCTGAGCGCTCGGGGCTCCGCGGTCGGCCAGCCATGGCCCCACAGGTATGGCGTCGGTCACGGGGTCTGACCGGTGTAGGCCCACAGATGCTGGGCCGCGTAGGCGCGCCAGGGCCGCCAGCGCTGGGACCGCCGTTCGAGCCCGTCGGCATCGGTGGGCCCGCCGAGATCGGCGCTGGACCGGCGCAGTCCGAGGTCGCCGGCCGGGAAGGCGTCCGGGTCGCCGAGTGCGCGCATGGCGATGTAGGACGCGGTCCACGGGCCGATGCCGGGCAGGGCGAGCAGCTGCGCGCCGGTCCGGCTCCGGTCGGCACCGCGGTCGAGCCGCAACTCTCCGGACGCGACCGCCCGGCCGAGCGCCTGCAGCGTGCGCTGCCGCGCGCCGGTGAGCCCGAGGCCGGTGAGGTCGGCGTCCGCCACGGCGGCCGCCGTCGGGAAGAGATGGGTGAGCGGCCCGGTCGGCTCCTTCAGTGGCTCACCCACCGCGGCCACCAGCCGGCCGCAGCAGCGTCCGAGCACCGGCCACCGAGACCTGCTGGCCGAGGACCGCGCGACAGCCGAGCTCGAACCCGTCGACGTGGCCGGGCACCCGCAGGCCCGGACGGGCGGCGACCAGCGGCCGGAGCAGGGGGTCCTCGGCGAGGACCTCGCCGACCGCGTCGGGGTCGGCGTCGAGGTCGGCCAGTGCCCGGGTGCGGGCGACGGCCGCCGGCGAGGTCGATGAGCGTCGTCGACGACGAGCCGCATCGTCAGAATGGTCGCCGTCGGGCACGAGTTCGAGTACGCCGCTGGTGCGTGGCAGCCGGATCGTCCTGCGGTAGCCGGTGTCGTCGACCTGCTCGATCCCGTGGACGGCGCGAGAGCGCAGCCAGCCGAGCAGCGCCCCGGCGTCGTACGGCGGGCGTAGCGCGAGCCGCAGGACGATCGCCCCGGTGCCGGGCGGCCCGGACCGCGACGGGCGGCCGGCGCGCAGGGCACTCGGCGTACAGCCGAACGCCTCGCGCATGCTGTCGTTGAACTGGCGCACGCTGGAGTACCCGGCGGTGAAGGCGATGTCGGTGAGCGGCAGGGTGGTCGACTCGATCAGCAGCCGGGCGGTCTGGGCCCGCCGGGTGCGGGCCAGCATCAGCGGCCCGGCGCCGACCTCCTCGACCAGCTGGCGGTGCAGGTGCCGTTCGCTGACGGCGAGCCGCTTGGCCAGCCCGCCGACGCCGTCGGTGTCCACCGCGCCGTCGGCGATCAGCCGCAGGGCGCGGGCGGTGAGATCGGCCCGCACGTCCCAGTCCGGCGATCCGGGCTGGCCTGCGGCCGGCACCGCTTGCACGCCCGGAACCCGGCCGCCTGCGCGGCGGCGGCGACGGCGTAGAAGCGGACGTTCGCGCGCTTCGGGGTCTGCGCCGGGCAGCTCGGCCGGCAGTAGATGCCGGTCGAGGTGACCGCGATGACGAACCGGCCGTCGAACCGGCGGTCACGGCTCTCGATCGGCCCGGTACAGCTGGTCGAAGTCGTCGTTCACAGTCCCGAGTCTGCCCGAGGCCGGTCGCCCCGACTAGCGGCTTTCGGACGCGATCGAGGAGACCTCCCGCCGCCCGGCCCCATGATCGTGATCGGAAAAAGCCGCGAAACGCCGTACGGATCCGATCACGATCATGAAAAACGAGCAGGTGGGGGAGCGGGAGGGAGGTGGCGGCGGCGGGGGTAGTCGCGGGTGGGGAGCTGGTAGTCGGCGAACCGGACACGCAGGTCCTTCTTCGAGAACTTGCCGACGCTCGTCTTCGGCACCTCGTCGATGAACACGACGTCGTCGGGCAGCCACCACTTCGCGACCCGCGGCCGGAGGTGTTCGAGCAGGTCCTCCTTCGAGGCGGTCTCCCCGGGACGCAGTACGACGCAGGCGAGTGGGCGTTCCTGCCACTTCTCGTGCGGCACCCCGATGACCGCGGCCTCGGCGACGGCCGGATGGGACATCAGGAGGTTCTCCAGCTCGACCGAGCTGATCCATTCGCCGCCGGACTTGACCAGGTCCTTGGTGCGGTCGACCAGCCGGATGTTGCCGTGCTCGTCGACCGCGGCCACGTCACCGGTGCGCAGCCAGCCGTCCGGTGTGAACGAATCGTCGGAGCGGTCGTCGCGGTAGTAGGCACCGGCGATCCACGGGCCCCGGACCTGCAGCTCGCCGGTGGCCATGTCGTCCCACGGCAGCTCGTCAGTGCTCCCGGGCTCGACGATCCGGCAGTCCACGCCGACGAACGACGTGCCCTGCCGGGCGCGCGGATCTCCGCCAGCTCCTCCTCCGGCCGGTCGAGGTCGGCGCTGCGGACATGGTTGAAGGAGGCGACCGGGCTGGTCTCGGTCATCCCCCAGGCGTGGGCGAGCGGGAACCCGAGCTTCTCCCGGTAGGCCTCCGACAGCGCCTTCGGCACCGCCGACCCGCCGCCGATCACCAGCCGCAGGGACGACAGGTCGTGGTCGTCGAGCAGCGGCAGCATGCCCCGCCAGATGGTGGGTACGCCGGCGGTGATCGTCACCCGCTCCTGCTCGAGCAGGGTGACGATCGCCGCAGGGGACAGGTCCGGGCCGGGCAGGACGATGTTCGCGCCGGCGAAGATCGGCGTCTGGGCGAAGCCCCAGGCGTTGGCGTGGAAGAGGGGCACCACCGGAAGCACCGTGTCGCGCTCGCTGGTGGCGGTGGCGGCCGAGGTCATGCCGCACAGGGCGTGCAGGTAGTTGGAGCGGTGCGAGTAGAGCACGCCCTTGGGGTTGCCCGTCGTGCCGCTCGTGTAGCACATGGCGGCGGCCTGGTCCTCGTCCTCGACGTGGAACGCCACCGGATCGGCCGCCGCCACCAGCTCGGCGTAGTCGACGATCCGCGGGTCGTCGGGGATCTCGGTGTCGGCGCCGTCGTCCATCACCACGATCTGCTTCACGGTCTCGAACGTCGGCACCAGCGGCCACAGCAGGGCCAGCAACGAGCGGTCGACGAAGATGACCTCGTCCTCGGCGTGGTTGACGACGTAGCTGAGCTGCTCCGGGAAGAGCCGGATGTTGAGAGTGTGCAGCACCCGGCCTGTGCACGGCGCCGCCCAGTAGAGGGCGAGGTGGCGGGCGGTGTTCCAGGCGAAGGTACCCACCCGGCCGTCGGCGGAGACGCCGAGGGCGTCGAGGGCGCTGCCGAGCCGGCGGGTCTCGGCGGCCCACTCGCCGTAGGTCGTCCGCTCGATCCCCGTCGGGTGGCCGTGACGATCCGTTTGTCGGCGTACAGGCGCTCGGCCCGGTCGAAGACCGGCGGCAGGGTGAGTGGATACCGCTGCATGAGCCCGTGCATCAGCCCCTCCTCCACTGTGGTGCCCTCCACGGTGTGATGCCCCGACTGTGGTGCCCAACACCGGGTGATGGCGTCGAGCCTGCGGCACGGCCGGCCGATGGACAAGTCGGCTCCGCACCGGAATCCGGACATTCGTCCGCTACCGGTCGGCGTGCCCCTTGCCCGCCCGGTGGGCGGGTGGGAGAGCATAGAGACGTGCCGGTGCCGTTGGTCGTGGCACACCGCGGGTCCTCCCACGCGGTGGCCGAGCACACCCTCACGGCCTATGAACAGGCGATCGACGACGGTGCGGACGCGCTCGAGTGCGACGTGCGGCTGACCCGCGACGGTCACCTGGTGTGCGTGCACGACCGGCGCGTCGAGCGGACGTCCAACGGCCGCGGCGTGGTCTCGGAGTTCGCCCTCGACGAGCTGGGCGACCTCGACTTCGGCGGGTGGCACCACGACCTGCCCGCATCCGCCGACGCCCTGATCGATCCCGAACAGGTGCCGGTGCCTCCGGCGGCGGTCCTGACCCTCGAACAGCTGCTCGAGCTGATCATCGACGCGAGCCGTCCGGTACAGCTCTACATCGAGACGAAGCACCCCAACCGCTACGCCGGCCTGGTCGAGCAGGAGCTGGTCGGCGTGCTCCGCCGGTTCGGCCTCGCCGACCCGCCCGACCCGGACGCGTCGCGGGTCACCGTGATGAGCTTCGCCCCGGTGGGGGTACGCCGGATGCGCCTGCTCGCGCCCGGCCTGCCCAAGGTCCTGCTGCTGAACCAGGTGCCCAAGATCCGCCGGGACGGCTCGCTGCCGTCCGGCGTCGCCATCGCCGGCCCGGGCATCCGGGTGCTGCGCGAGCACCCCGAATACGCCCGGCGGGTGCACGAGAACGGGCACCAGATCTATGTCTGGACCGTCGACAAGCCGGCCGATCTGGAGCTCTCGCTCGCGCTCGGCGCCGACATGATCGCGACCAATCGTCCCCGCGAGGTCCTGCGGCGGGTGTCGCAGCGACGGTGACCAGACGGTGACATGGCTGCCGAGAGGGTTATCCGCCTCGTATGCGGGGAGATCACCCTTGACGGGGGTGAGAGGCGGGCGGACGCAGAAGGGAAAGGAGGCGTCTCGTGGGCACCATGACCGTTCCGCATACGGCCGCGAGCGCCGCCCTGGCCCGGCGCCGCGTCGTGAGCGACCTGTCCGGGCACCACGTGGAGCAGACCGCGCTGGAGGACATCGCGCTCGTCGTGAGCGAGTTGGTCAGCAACGCCGTACGCCACGCCCGGGCCGTCCCCGGGGCCGGCGTGAACATCGGCTGGGAGTGCGCCGAGGACGCCGTACAGCTGCGGGTCACCGACGGCGGCAGCCGCAACGCCGCGCCGCACGTCCGCCACGCCGGACCGTCCGACACCACCGGCCGGGGACTGGCCGTCGTCCGGACCCTCGCCCAGGAGTGGGGGGTCGAGCAGGGCGCCGACGGCACGACCGTCTGGGCCCGGATCGTCACGCCGTGCGAGCCGCCGCAGACGGTCGACGCCGGCGCGGACAGCGCCGGGTCCCGGTCCGCGGGCTGACCCGGATACCACCCTCACGCGGTCCCGACCGATCGCCCGCCCCGCGCCGGCGCGCAGCGCCCGGCGCGGGACCATGATCGTGATCGGATAATGCCGCGAAACGCCGTGCAGATCCGATCACGATCATGGAAGAGCGCCGCCCGGGCGGGCGAGGTGGGCGGCTGGGCGGGGTCAGTTGGCCGGCGGGTCGGTGGGCGGAGGGTCCCGGAGGACGGGGCAGGACATGCACCGCGGACCGCCCCGGCCGCTGCCCAACTCGCTCCCGGCGATGCGCACGACCTCGATACCGGCCGCCTCGAGCCGGGCGTTGGTCTCGATGTTGCGCTCGTAGGCGACGGCAAGGCGGGGAGCGATGGCGAGGGTGTTGTTGCCGTCGTCCCACTGCTCGCGTTCGGCGGTGACCGGGTCGAGTCCGGTGTCGATCACCCGCAGCGCATCGATGCCCATGGCGCTGGCGGCCGCGGTCAGGAACGGCGTGGGCCCGCGTACGTCGAGCTCCCCGCCGTCCGTCGCGGTCACGGTGAAGGCGGTCAGGGTGTCGGCCAGCGGCGGATACATCACCACGCCGTCGACGTCGACCATCGTGCAGACGGTGTCCAGGTGCATGGTGGCGCGTTCCTGGGCGATCGGGACCACGAGGACGGTGTGCGCGACACCGGCGTCGAAGGCGTGCCGGGCGAGGGTCTCGACGCCGGCGGCAGTGGTCCGCTGTCCCACCCCGACCGCGATCGCCCCCGGACCGAGCAGCAGGACGTCGCCGCCCTCCAACCACTCCCGTCCCGGCGAGTACAGCGTCTGCACGCCGACGAACCGGGGATGGTGCCGGTAGATGCTCTGCAGGAGCAGCGCCTCGCGATGGCGGACCGCCATCGACGGGCTCGTCACCGCGACCCGATCCCGGAGCCAGACGCTGGAGTCCCGGGTGAACAGCAGGTTGGGCAGGGGGTCGACGACGAAGTCGTGGTCGTCCATCAGCCGGTAGGACAGGCCCCGCCCGGTCTTCAGCTCCCGCTTGGCCAGCCCGGCGATCAGGACGTCGGCCAGGTCGGCCGGGTGCAGGTCGGCGAGGTAGGCACCGACGATCCCCTTGAGCCGGTGCCCGAACCGGATGTCGTCGGCCACCACCGCGATGATCTCCTGCCGGGCGGCGGGCAGCTGCAGCGTCCGTTCGAGCAGTTCGGCGACGTAGAGCACCTCCACGTCCCGGTCCCGCAACGCCGTGGCGAACGCATCGTGCTCGGCCTGCGCCCGGTCGACCCAGGGGATGCCGTCGAAGAGCAGCTGATCGTTGTTGCGCGGGGTGAGCCGCTTGAGTTCCGCCCCGGGCCGGTGCAGCAGGACGGTCCGGAGCCGGCCGACCTCGCTGTCGACGTACGCCGAGGGGGTCACCCGGCAAGATTAGCCGGGCCTCCCACCACCCGAGGCCGATCAGACCAGCGGATCAGACCAGGACGGCGTCCAGGTCACCGCGGATCTCCTCAGGGGTGACCTTCGGTTCGTAGCGGGTGACGACCGCGCCGTCGCGGCCGATGAGGAATTTGGTGAAGTTCCACGCGATCTCGCCGGTCGCGGAATCCCCGGGTGCCTCGCCGCGGAGGTAGGTGTAGAGCGGGTCGGCGTTCGGGCCGTTGACGTCGATCTTGCTGAAGATCGGGAAGGTGACGTCGTAGTTGGTCGTGCAGAAGTCCCGGATTTCGGCGTCGGTCCCCGGCTCCTGGCCGCCGAACTGGTTGCACGGGAAGCCGAGGACCTCCAGCCCGCTGTCCTTGGTGTCCCGGTAGAGCGCCTCGAGACCCTCGTACTGGGGGGTCAGCCCGCACTTGCTCGCGACGTTGACGATGAGCAAGGCGCGGCCGGCGTAGTCGCTCAGCGAGATCTTCCCGCCGTCGGGTGTCGCGACGGCGAAGTCGTAGGTGGTGCTCATCGATACGTCCTCACTCTCGGCAGACGTGCGGCACGTGCGTGCCCGGCGCGGTGCCACCTTAGGCGCAGCGGGCGCGTGGGCTCGCTGTGGGAGGCGAGGGGCTCGGTGGCCCACCGGTCCCGGCCCACCCGGCGGCATGGTGAGCCAGATCACATCGGCGCCGAGGCCGTCGAGAAATCGATAGCTCTGGATAACGATCTCATTCAGACCAGGGACCTTCGGACATTTGCCGGTGGCGATCCCGCCGCGTGGCCGCATATTGGGTGGCCGCCCTATTAATTCCATCGCAGTGTGCGGTGAATGTTGCACGCAGTGAGAATCGTCCTCGCGTTTGATACAACAAATGCCGGGCATTCTTTTAGTTACTATGGGGCTCAAACCCTGGAGGCCGAATGTCGAAGCTTGCCTCCGGTCATTGGCTGTCGCAACAGACAAGGACCGGATTGAAAGACCTGCCCAGAAACACCGCCTGGGTATTGTCAAAGGCCTTGCAACCTGGACAGTCGGCCGCCGACAAAATATCCCGAGCGACGACGGAAACCACCTCGAGAGCTGGCGACGCCGTGGAATCGGCGGGCGCCGAAATTCGGGGAGAAGCGCGCAGGGTAAAGCGGTCGATCTCGGATGTGGTCCCATTTACGGGAAGCTCTCTGGAGTCATTGCTGCAGCGGGCGGAGGAGGCATCGGGCGATGCCGACTCAGCTGAGGAAGAAGCAGTCGCCCGCGCGGAAGAGGCGAAGCGGGCCGCCGAGCGCGCGCAGCAGCAGACCGAAGAGGCCAATGAGCGCGCGGACCAGGCCGAGCAGGAGGCGAGCCGCAAGGCGGCCGGCCGCGTGGCGGCCGCCGAACAGCAGGCCGCCGAGCAGGTGGCCGTCGTGACCCGGGACGCCGAAGAGCGAATTCGGCAGGCGGAGCGCAAGGGGGCCGACCGGGTGGAGAAGGAACGGGTCCAGGCCGACTCCGAGGCGCAGAAGGCGATCCAGCGGGCCCGCGCAGAGGCGCAGGCCGGCGCGGACGAGGCGCAGCGGAGCGCCGAGGACGCCCGGACCAGGGCAGAGGCCGCTGTCGAGCGGGCCAACGACGCCTTCGAGCGGGCCCGCGACCTCGCCGACCAGGCGGCGCGGCTCGCTCAGGAGATGGCCGCCGAAGCCGATCGGGAGGCCGCTGAGCTCTCCGAGCAGGCCTCGGACCGCGCCGCGGTGGCAGCCCGCCGCGCCGCGGACGCCGAGCAGCTCCGGCAGCGTTCGGCCGCTTCGGCGGGCCAGGCCCGGGACCAGGTTCCGGCAGAGGCCGTCGTGGCCGGCGTCGTCGACGGGGACGGCACGGAGCGCTTGGACGAGTTGACCAAGCGCGAGCTGCTGCAGATGGTCGACGACCTGGCGCTCGAGGAGGTCACCGCCGGCATGACCAAGGCGGAGATCGTCGGCGCGATCAAGGCCGCGGCTGTCTGATCCGGACATCGTCCGGCCACTCCGAACCGAGAAGGGAACGTCGTACATGGGACTGTTCACGAGAAAGAGCAAGTGGGATCACCTGGTGGACGCCACCGGCAAGGCGGTGCAGGGCAAGCGATTCGCGCAGGGCGCGCTGGGTGCGGTCGGCGGACTCGTCGGAGCGACCGCGATCAGCGCGGCCGTGTCCGCGAAGCGGGAGCACGAGAAGGAATGAAACTGACGACGATGCTTGTCTTCGGTGCCGGTTACGTGTTCGGCACGAAGGCGGGTCGGGACCAGTACCAGCGCTTCACGCAGCTGACCCAGCAGGCCGCCGAACGTCTCGAGAACTACGGGTCCGGCAACGGTTGGCGGGTCGGCCGCGAGTCGGACAGCAGTGGCAGCGCGACGGGGTGACTCCCGCCCGGCGAGGCGGCGGCGCGTCGGGGTCCGGAGTGTTCGGGTCACCCGACGGCCCAGCCGGCTCGCGCAGCGTGCCGACGTCGTCGTCGACGCCGTGGTGCATGCGCGGCTCTTCCGCCGTCTCGAGCTGCTGACCCTCGACGCGCAGGTGCTGGTGGCGTCGCCCGATGACGGCGAGGTCTGGGTGCCTACCGGGACGGCCCCGGCCCGCGACGGCGGCATGGCGCGGGCCCGCGAGCTGCTCGACGAGAGCGCGCACCTGCTGGAGCAGGCCAGACAGAAGACCGTCCTGGGCGGTCCGGTCAGGCGATCCGCATCGAGCCGATGACGCCGAGTCCGCTGAGCAGGCCGACCGCGACCAGGACGAGACAGGCGACCGCCGCCGATCGCCACCACCGCCGTTGTGCGGCGGCACCGACGCAGGCCAGGCCCAGGACGGCCCACAGGCAACCCTCGATGAAGAACCACGGCTCGTTGAGGAGCAGGTCCTGCAGGTCGGCGGCGTGGCGGTCGATGGACAGCCACAAGCCCGGCGGGTAGGACTGCGCGTGCACGCCGGTGAGGCTCAACACCCGCAGGACGGCGTCGACCAGCGCGTGCATGCAGCATCCGACGGCCGCCACCCAGCAGACGACCGGCAGTAACCGACGTACCCACGGGCGGCGCCGGTGGGCCACCGCGACCACCGGGAGTACGGCGGCCACCAGCAGGATGACGGCTCCGACGGCGTTGATGGCCTGCCACTCCGCGGCCGACGTGAAACGGCCGATCATGCCGGCCTGCCCGCCGAGGGCGTAGTAGCCGCGGTAGCAGGCGTAGCCGAACGCCCACACCCCCAGCGCTGCGGCCGCGATCCGGCGGCGCCGCTGGTGCCCCGGTCGAGCCGAGAGCTGCGGATCGGCCGTCGTCAGAACGTTCATGATCGACAAGCTAGCTGGCGGCCGCCGGTGCGTAACGTCGTTTACAGCGGGCTCTCAGGAACGGCTCACTGCGCCGGGTGCACGACCCCCGCTGCGCTGCCGCCGCGGCGGACCGTCTCACCGGCCGCGAGCACGTCGCCGTGCCCGAGGAACTCCAGGCCCGAGGCGGCACCGATCGTCGGCGGAATCTTGATCGTCGGGTCCAGCGGCGAGGTGTCGCTGATCGCGAACGACTGACCGAGCTGCTCGAGTCCCGGGGTCGTCGGCTCGGTCAGGAAGTCCGGCTCCGCCTGGGTCGTCGCCGAATTGCGCTGGGAGGCGCGCGGCGCGGTGATGGCCTCGGGCAGCGTCATGCCGAGGTCCACCCGGTTGACCAGGATCTGCAGCACCGTCGTGATGATCGAGGCGCCACCGGGGGAGCCGACCGCGAGGTAGGGCTGCCCGTGCTTCAGCACGATCGTCGGCGACATGCTGGAGCGGGGCCGCTTGCCCGGGGCCGGCAGGTTGGGGTCCGGTACGTCGGGCTGCAGCGGGGTGAAGTCGTAGTCGGTCAGTTCGTTGTTCAGCAGGAATCCGCGGCCGGGGACGACGATGCCGCTGCCGCCGAGTTCCTCGATCGTGTTGGTGTAGGAGACGACGTCGCCCCACCTGTCGGACACCACGAAGTGGTTGGTGTTGGTGCCCTCGTCCGGCTGCCGGGCGTGACTCGTGCCGGTGGCGCATCCGCCGCCCGCGGCGTAGGGGTCGCCGGGCGCCACCGGGCTGGTCAGCGCGTGGTCGGGGTCGATCAGGCAGGCGCGCTGTGCGGCGTACCGCGTCGACAGCAGTTGCTTCAGCGGGACGTCCACGTAGGCGGAGTCGCCGATGTAGCGGTTGCGGTCGGCGAAGGCGAGCCGGCTCGCCTCCAGGTAGTGGTGCAGCGCCTCGACCCGGCTCATCCCCTTCAGGTCGAAGGTGCCGAGGATGTTGAGCGCCTCGCCGGTGGTGGTGCCGCCGCTGGAGGACGGCGCCATGCCGTAGACGTCCAGGCCGCGGTAGTTCACGTGGGTCGGTGCCTGGTAGGGCGCCGCGTAGCGGGCCAGGTCGGGCAGCCGCATCAGCCCGGTCCGCGGGTGGATCGTGGCGTCCGGTGCGAGCGGCAGGTGCTGCACGGTCGAGACGATGTCGCGTCCCAGCGCTCCGCCGTAGAAGGCGCCGACCCCGTCGCGGCCGATCTGCCGGTAGGTCGCAGCGAGGTCGGGGTTGCGGAAGGTCGAGCCGACCTCCGGGAGGTCGCCGCCGGGGAGGAACAGCCGGCTGGTCGGGGTGAACTGTGCGAAGCGGGTCGCGTTCTCCCGCGTCTGCTCCCGCAGCGTCGGGGTGACCGCGAATCCCTGGTCGGCGACCTGCTCGGCCGGCCGGAGCAGGTCGCCGAGGCTGCGGGTCCCCCACCGGCGCAGCGCCTGCTGCCAGGTCATCAGGGTCCCGGGTACGCCGACCGACAGGCCGCTGGTCACGGCGTCGGGGAAGGTCATCGGCTTGCCGGTCGACGGGTCGATGAACAGGTCCGAGGTGGCCCGCAGCGGCGTGGTCTCCCGGCCGTCGATGGTCGACACCTGGTGCGTGCGGGCGTCGTAGTAGACGAAGTAGCCGCCGCCACCGATCCCGGCGACGTAGGGGTCGGTCACGCCGAGCGTCGACGCGACCGCCACCGCGGCGTCGGCGGCGTTGCCGCCGTGGCGCAGCACCGACAGCCCCGCCTGCGTCGCGTCCGGGCTGTCCGACACCACCGCGCCGCCGGTGCCGGTGGCCACGTGCTCGACCGGTGCCGCGGCCGACGAGTGCGCCGAGGCGGGGAGTCCGGTCGCGACACCGGCCGTCGCGAGCGCGAGCGTCAGCGGGACGGCAAGCCAGGCACGACGGCGGCGGGGCATGCGCACTCCTTCGCAGGACTAACGGTCGCCCGGCAGTCTTGCACCGTCGTACCCGCCCCGCATCTCGCCCCTAGTCGACCGCCCGCCGGAGGAAGCCGCGGACGCCGATGTAGGTGAAGAGGATCAGGAAGCCGATGAGTACGACGATGCAGATCCACGGCCTGATGTGCGGGATGGACGGCACGAGCGCGGCCCGCATGCTCTCGCTGACGTAGGTCAGCGGGTTGAGTGCGGTGATCCACTGGAACCACTCCAGCTTGGAGAGCGACGGCCACGGGTACTGCGTGCAGCCGGTGAACAGCAGCGGCGTGAGAATCACGGCGAAGATGATGTTGATCCGCTCGGGCGGCACCAGGGTGCCGAGGCACATGCCCAACGCGGACCCGGTCAGGGCCCCGAGGACGAGGCTGACGATCAGCAGGGCGATGCCGGACGAGCGCCACGGGATCGACCCGAGGACGAGGATCCCGATCGGGAACATCACCGCGGCGGCCACCAGGGCCCGCGCGGTCGCGAAGATGATCTTCTCGATGGCGACCAGGCCCACGCGGCAGCGGGGCCAGCAGCCGGTCCTCGATCTCCTTGGTGAAGCTGAAGTCGAGCACCAGCGGGAACGACGTCGACTGCAGCGCCGTGAGCACCGCGGTCAGCGCGACGATGCCGGGGAAGAGGAGCTCGGCGAAATTGCCCCGGGCGTACCCGATGCTGGTCAGGATCTTGCCGAAGACGAAGAGCATGAACAGCGGCTGCAGCACGACCTGCGCGAAGAACACCGGAAGCTCGCGCGAGGTGACGTAGAGGTCGCGCCGCAGGATCGCCCACAGCGCCCGGAGCGCGGCGGTGGAGTTGGAACGCGGCTGCGGTGGCTCGGCCGGACCGACGGTGCGGTGGGTCTGCCGGCTCGTGGTCGTCGTCGCAGGCCCGCTCATCGGAGCATCCTTCCGGTGAAGTGGATGAAGACGTCTTCGAGGCTCGGCGTACCGATCGTCACGTCGGACAGGGTGGCGGAGTGCTCGCGGAGCAGCGTCGCCACGGGCGCGACCAGCGGCGGTGCCTCGCCGTTGACGTAGAGCCGGAGCCGCACCTCCTCCCCGCCGGGCCCGCCGGCGGCGCCCTGCACCGGCTCGACGCGTTCGACGTCGGTCAGCGTGGCGAGCGCTCCGATCAGTTCGTCCGGCGGCACCCCGTCCGGGGGACGGAGCGTGACGTCGAGGGTCGTGCTGCCGGGCAGCGAACGGGTGAGCGCCGCGGGGGTGTCCAGGGCCAGCAGCGTGCCGTGGTCCATGATGCCGACCCGGTCGGCCAGGGCGTCGGCCTCGTCCATGTCATGGGTCGTGAGCACGATCGTGACGCCGCGGGCCTTGAGGTCGCGGATCCGGTCCCAGACGAAGAGCCGGGCGGCCGGGTCGAGCCCGGTCGAGGGCTCGTCGAGGAAGAGCACGTCCGGCGCGTGCATCAGGGCCCGGGCGATCATGACCCGCTGCTCCTGCCCGCCGGAGAACCGGGCCGGCTTGTCGTTCGCGCGATCGGAAAGGCCGAACTCCTCGAGCAGCTCGTCGGCCCGCGGACCGCGGTCCCTGGACGGCGTGCCGTGATAGGCCGCGTGGAAGAGCAGGTTCTGCCGGATCGAGACCGACCGGTCGAGGTTGTTGCGCTGCGGGACGACGGCCAGCCGGCGGCGCGCGCCGACCGGGTCCCGGCTGACGTCGATGCCGGAGACCCGCGCGGACCCGCTGGTCAGCCGCACCCGGGTGGTCAGAACGCCGACCGTGGTCGTCTTGCCGGCGCCGTTGGGGCCGAGCAGACCGAAGATCTCGCCGGGCTCGACGGTGAACGACACGCCGTCGACAGCGTTGGTCGTGGCTTTCGGGTAGCGCTTGACGAGCTCGGTGACCTCGACGGCGGGGATGGTCGCGGTGTGGTCGATCACCGGGGCGAGCTCTGTGGTCACGATCCCTCCGGGGCAGTGGGAGAGAGGCGCCGGCCGGCGTCGCTGCGCCCGGTGCTCTCCAGGGTGGTGATCAGGTCGACGAGGTAGCGCCGTACGACGGCCTCCTCGTCGTCGGTCAGCCCGCCGCCGACGGGCCCGAACTCGCGGGCCAGCGCCGCGCCCGCCGCGCTGACCCGCTCCTTGCCGGCGGGGGTCAGGGCGAGCCGCACGATCCGCCGGTCGCTGCGGTCCGGGTGCCGGGTGACCAGACCCTCCTCCTCCAACGAGTCGACGACGCCGGTCAGGGTGCCGGCCGACACCCAGCAGCGCTTGGCCGCCTCGCGGTGAGTCAGCTCGTTCTCGGCGGACAGGGTGAAGAGGAGGACCAGGCCGGAGGTCGCGAGCCCGTGCTGCTCGAGGACCCGACGCCAGCCGCTGCTCAGCAGGCCGCCGGCGATGGCGACCAGCCGTGGCAGCGGCGAGGCGTTCAGCCGCTCGATCTGGTCGGCGTCGAGGTCCACACCGATATTGTTCGACCAAGAACAGTTCGGTGTCAAACAGTTCTCCGGCCCGGCGGGCTGCGCCCGGACGGCCCAGCGGGCGGCCCTGCGGCGCATCGCCGTACGCTGTCGGCGCGATGAGCACAACGCCGGCCGAACCGCAGCCCGGGAACGGCCGCGCGCTGCCGACGAGCGCGTCGTACTCCATCACCGTGCGGCTGGTCACCGAGACCGACCCGTCGGTGGTCGGCCGGGTGGCGACGGCGATCGGTCAGGCCGGCGGCGTGGTCACCGCGATCGACGTGGCCGAGTCGCGCCACGACCGGCTCGTCATCGACGTGACCTGTTCGGCGACCAACGGCGAGCACGCCGAGGAGATCGTCGCCGCGTTGCGCGGGGTCGCCGGGGCCACCGTGCACAAGGTCAGCGACCGCACCTTCCTGCTGCACATCGGCGGGAAGATCGAGGTCGCGTCCAAGGTGCCGCTGCGGACCCGTGACGACATGTCGATGGCCTACACCCCCGGCGTGGCCCGGGTGGCGCTGGCGCTGGCCGCGAACCCGGAGGACGTGGCCCGGCTGACCGTCAAGGGCAACAGCGTCGCGGTCGTGACCGACGGCACCGCCGTGCTCGGCCTGGGGGACATCGGCCCCGGTGCGGCACTGCCGGTGATGGAGGGCAAGGCCGCGCTGTTCAAGAGGTTCGCCGGGATCGACGCCTGGCCGATCTGCCTCGACACCACCGACGTCGACGAGATCGTGCGGACAGTGGAGCTGATCTCGCCCGGCTTCGGCGGGGTCAACCTCGAGGACATCTCCGCGCCGCGCTGCTTCGAGATCGAACGCCGGCTGCGGGCGAGCCTTTCCATCCCCGTCTTCCACGACGACCAGCACGGCACCGCGATCGTGGTGCTGGCCGCGCTGACCAACGCCTTGCGCTGCGTGGGCAAGGACCTGCCTGACCTGACGGTCGTGGTCGCCGGCGCCGGCGCGGCCGGTACGGCGATCGTCGCGCTGCTGCTCGCCGCCGGCGCCCGGCACCTGGTGGTCTGGGACCGCGAGGGCATCCTGTCCCCGGACGACGACCGGCTCTCGCCGGCGAAGCGCGCGCTCGCCGAGGCGACCAACCCCGAGAAGCGGCGCGGCGGCCTCGACGTCGCCCTGGACGGCGCCGACGTCTTCATCGGGGTCAGCGCCGCCGACGTCCTCCCGGCCGAATACCTCGACCGGATGGCCGCGGACGCAATCGTGTTCGCGCTGGCCAATCCCGATCCCGAGGTCGACATCGACGCCGCCCGCGAGGTCGCCGCCGTCGTCGCCACCGGTCGCAGCGACTACCCCAACCAGATCAACAACGTGCTCGCCTTCCCCGGGGTCTTCCGCGGCCTGCTCGACGCGCGGGCCCGCGACATCACCCCCGAGATGATGCTCGGCGCGGCGGACGCGCTCGCCCACGTCGTCACCGACGAGCAACTGAACCCCTACTACATCGTGCCGAGCGTCTTCGACCCCCAGGTCAGCGCGGCCGTCGCCGCCGCCGTCGTCCACGCCGCCGCCGATGCCGCCCCCCGGTCGACCGGATCGGACGAGGACGGCCTCGGCGAGGAATGGCCGACCCGCTAAATCGATCCCGCCGGTGTCGCCGTAGGTGCCTAGACTCGTCAACCAGTCGCGTCGTCCACTACCCGTGATCCGCCTGGAGGCCACCGTGACCCGCGCGCTCGACGTCCCTCGCGTCCTCGACGACAAGGAGGTCGACCAGTTCTGGGAGCAGGGTTATCTCGTGGTCCGCGGCGTCCTGTCCCGGGACGAGGCCGAGCACTACCGCCGGGTGATCACCGATCTGATCCCGCGCGACCTGTCCATGCCCCCGCACTGGCACGTCGCCGACGGCCGGATCAAGCCGATGCGCACCGCCCAGGACCAGACCTACGACACCCCGGAATTGCTGCCGCTCTTCGGCAACGAGCGGCTCTACGCGGCCGCCACCCAGCTGTTGGAGAGCCCGCGGCTGCGGGTCTTCGACGGCTCGCTCGGGGTGACCCTGCGCAATGACGCCTCCCGGGACACCGCGCGGAGCCAGACGCTGCACCTCGACGCCTCCGTGCCCACGTCCCTCGACAACTTCCTCTTCAGCCTCGAAGAGGTGCAGCTCGGCGGCTGCTTCTACTTCACCGACGTCCTGCCCGACGGCGGCGGAATCCACGTCGTCCCGGGCGGTCACCGGCTGGTCGAGCAGGAGGCCCGCGCCGACGCCAAGGGCCGGCACCTGCACTCCGACTGGAAGAAGATCACCCACATGGACAGCGTCGAGGTGACCGGCGAGGCCGGGGACTTCGCGCTCGTGCACCACCTGATGCCGCACGGTGCGTCGCACAACCGGCGCTCGCGGGCCCGGGTGGCACAGTTCCAGCGCTACGTCCGCACCGACCATCCGCACGGCGAGGGTGAGCGCTACGACCCGGCGCGCTACAACGACCTGCAGCGCGCGGCGATGAGCCCGCTCACCCGGCAGCTGCTCGGCCTCGACCCCTGGTAGAGCACCGGAAAAACCCACATCGAGAGGGTCGCGTCCCATGCGGGTCCAGATCAGCACCGCCGAGTACGAGTCCGGGCGGCTCACCGACGACGGCCTCGCGGCCGCCGTCGCGGCGATAGCCGAGGACGGCTACGTCATCCTGGGTGGTGCGGTCGACCTCCGGGCCCTCGACGCGATCAGGCCGAAGCTCGACGAGGACACCGCGGAACTGCTCCGCCGCGGCAGCTGGGGTGGCGCCGGCCGGCGGCCGGGCCATCTCCAGCAGTCGATGCCGCGGGACCCCGAGTACCTCCACCCCGAGATCATCACCAATCCGCTCGTCATCCAGGTCACCGCTGCCGTCCTGGGAGCGGACCTGCACAACTCCTTCTACAACGGCAACACCAACCTGCCGGGCAGCGTGACCCAGCCGCTGCACCGCGACAGCGGAAATCTCGACCTGAACCGGCTGGCCGTCACCACGGCCATTGTCATCAACATCTCCCCGGTCGATGTCGACGAGACCAACGGGGCGACCGAGATCTGGCCCGGCACCCACCGGATCCCCGGTCCGAGCGCCGTGACCGCGGAGGCCGAGGCGGAGCGCCGCGCGATCCGCCCGCCCGTCCGGGCGGTGACCGCGAAGGGCGACGCCGTACTCCGCGACATCCGGCTCTGGCATCGCGGCGTGCCGAACACCGGCTCAGTGGCCAGGCACATGATCGGGATGATCCACTGCCGGCCGTCCTTCCTTCCCGGCATGGCCATTCCGGTGCCGAAGGCCGCCGTACCTGCCTTCGACTGCGACGGGCTCACGACCCGGTTGGAGATCGTCGACGACGACCACGACTACCTCGCGGAGACCGTGCGGACGTGACGGTCTCAGGCCCGGGCCGTCCGCTCCGTCGCCCGGTGCAGGAGGAGTACGGCAACAGCCCCGGCGAGGCAGAGAATCGCCGACAGCACGGCCGCGTGGTTGGCGCCGGACGCGAACGCCTGCGCCGCGGGCGCCCCGTGATCCGACGCGGTCACGACCGACGCCACCAGCGCCAGGCCGAGTGCGGAGCCGACGTAACGGGCGGTGTTGTTGGCGCCGGATCCCATGGCCGCGCGGTCCGCGGGTACGCTGGCGACGGCGAGCCGGGCCAGGGCGGCGTTCAGCACCCCGCTGCCCACACCGGCCACGACCAGGCCGGGCAGCAGGTGGGCGTAGCCGCCGGCTGAGCGCAGACCGACGAGTCCGGCCTCACCGATGCCGGCCAGCAGCAGGCCGGCCGCGACCAGTGCGGCGGCGGGGATCCGACCGGCCAACCGGCGGGCCTGGAGCGCCGAGACGACCGACAGTCCGGACCACACGGCGAGGACCAGACCGGTGTCCAGCGGCGTCATCCCGATGATCACCTGAAGCAGCGTGGGCAGGAAGCTCATCAACGAGACGATCGCGAGACCGGTCACGACCGCACCGGTGCTCGCCGCGAGGAAGACCCTGCTGCGCAGCAGGGCGGGGTCGAGCATCGGTTCGGCGACCCGCTTCTCGATCTGCCAGAAGACCGCGGTCAGCGCGAGACCGACGATCACCAGCGCCCCGACCGGCCAGCGGGCCCAGCCGTCGCGGCCGGCACCGAACCCCGCGACGAGGCAGGAGACCCCGATGCCGAGAACGAGGGCGCCCGGGAGGTCGAGGGCCCGCGGGCGCGGCGCCCGCGACTCCGGTACGGCGCACATGACGATCGCGAAAACGGCGGCGGACAGCGCCGCGAGCCCCCAGTAGATCGCCCGCCAGCCGACAGCGTCGGAGAGCAGCGCGGCGTAGACCGGCCCGGCCGCGATACCGGCGCCGACCATCGCGCCCCAGATGCCGGTGGCCCGGATCCGGTGCGGGCCGGCCGGGTAGGCGTGCGCGATGAGGCCGAGCCCGGCGGCCAGCAGGGCGGCACTCGCCACGCCCTGCACCACCCGACCGGTCAGGAACAGCGCGGTGTCCGGCGCCGCGGCCGACAGCGCCGAGGAGAGCGCGAGCAGCGCCGCCCCCGCACCGAAGACCCGCCGGCGACCGCGGGCGTCGGCGAGGCTCCCCGCGGTGAGCAGCAGGGCGGCCAGGCCCACCGGCGTACCCGTGAACATCCAGGTCTGCGCGTTCGAACCGGCGTGCAGGCCGGCGGCGGTTGCCGTGAGCGTCGTGGCGGGTGCGGTGAAGGCCATCAGCGTCACCAGGGTGCCGAGGCTCACCGCGACGAGCGTTCCGCGCGAGCCGGCGGGTCGCGCGCCGCCCGGCGCAACGACCGCCCCGCGGCCCGGATCGGTCCCGTGCCGGCCGGCGGTGGGCGTGGACTGTGCGGTCATACGGCAACCTCGAGTAAGTACGGTGAATGAACTCACGGAAGGCTAGCACGGTGAGTCTGTTCATTGAACTCTTTTGGTAGGCTGGGGCCATGGCGCTCGGGACGGACTACGCCCAGCAGGACTGCTCGCTGGCGCGTGCCCTCGAGGTGCTCGGCGAGCGGTGGAGCCTGCTGATCGTCCGGGACGCCTTCTACGGCGTACGCCGGTTCAACGACTTCCTCACCCACCTCGACATCCCGCGCGCGGTGCTCACCGCGCGGCTGGCCTCTCTGACCGGGGCGGGGGTGCTGCGCAAGGTGCCGTACCAGGACGCACCGGTGCGCTACGACTACGTGCTCACCGCTGCCGGCAAGGAGCTGTGGCCGGCGGTCCACGGGCTCGCCCGCTGGGGCGAACGGCACGCCACCTCGGCGGGTGCGGCCCGCACCTTCCACCACGCGGCCTGCGGCACCCGCCTCGACCCTGCCGGCACCTGCCCCAGGTGCCGGCAGGCCCCCGCGATCGAGGACATCGAGATGCGGCCGGGACCTGGCCACAAGCGGGCGACCCGCGACGACACCGTCGCGCGGGAACTCCGGCGGCCGCACCGGCTCCTGCAGCCGGTGGGTGCGGCGGCGGCGGCGCAGGCCTGAGCCACTCTCGTCTTAAATCGCATTATCGTGCGGGCCGCTCCAGCGGCGACCTAACGTGATCTGGTGACGACGAGAAGCAGGTCATCGGCTGCAGCCGTGATCGTCCTGGCGGGGCTCCTGCTGGCGGGGTGCTCCACGGCGACCGCCCACTCGCAGACCACCACGGGCCGTCCCGCACACGCCCTCGGCGCGGCGGCGCACCCGACTCCCTCACCGCACCCGACCCGCACCGCACCACCCGGGCCACGACGGGGGTCGGGGGCGCCGGTGCACGTGACCTTCCTCGAGAGTGACGGGCAGGCCTACGGCGTCGCGATGCCGATCATCGCCTACTTCTCGCGCAAGCCCACCGACGCATCCGTCTTCGACAAGGTGGCCAAGGTCACCGTGAACGGGGCACCGGCGCACGGCGCCTGGTACTTCGAGCACTCGTCCCAGGCGGCGCAGGCGCTCGAAGCCCACTACCGGCCGCAGCACTACTGGCCGGCGCACTCGGTCATCCGGGTGAGCATGCCGATCAAGGGCCTGTGGGCCGGTCGCGGGCTGGTGTTCGACAGCAGCCCGGCGCTCACCATCAAGACGGGTGCCGCCCACATCGTGCAGATCAACGGAAAACCCGGTGTCGACAAGATGTGGGTGTACGACGGCGGCAAGCTCATTCGTACCTTCAGCATCTCACTCGGCGCCCCCTCGACGCCGACCTACCTCGGCACAGCCGTCACCATGGCCAAGTCCAACCCGGAGCTCATGACCAGCTCGCCGGGCGAGCCGTACTACAGCATCGAGGTGCCCTGGTCGGTCCGCGTCACCTATGACGGCGAATTCCTGCACGACGCCTACTGGAACGGCGAGCTCGGGCAGGCGAACCTCTCCCACGGCTGCACCAACATGGCGCCGGCCGACGCCGAGTGGTACTACAACTGGTCCGAGATCGGTGATCCGGTCACCTGGACCCACACCGGCACCTCCCAGGTGCTCCCGGTGTGGGACGGCTACGGCGACTGGAACCTCTCCTGGCCCGAGTACCAGAAGGGCGGAATGCTCCACCCGGGAGCATGACCGCGGTGAGGGGCCCCCGGGTCGGGCGATCCGGTCACCCTCTGCGCAGTAGCGATCGATCACCACGGTGGTAGGAATCCTGCCTGTCCGGCGATGCCGCCCGTGAGCGGCTGCGGGACCGCCCGGTCGTAGATCTCCACCGTATCGACGCCCAGCGGTCGGCCAGGTCGCATCCCCGGCGGTCGGTGGCCGCCCCTACTCTCGCTGTCGAGGAGAGGTGGGCGATGGCGGTAGTGCTCGCGCTGATCGGCGCCGTCGCCTACGGAGCATCCGACTTCGTCGGCGGTCTCACGTCCCGGCGGGCTGGCACCTGGGCGGTGGTGGCGTTCGCGCAGACCTCCGCGGTGATCTTCCTGCTCATCGCACTGCCCTTCCTGCCCGGATCGCCCACCGCCCGCGGCATGGCCTGGGGCGCGGTGTCCGGGGTCGGTACGACGGTCGGCACGCTGGCCCTCTACCGCGGGCTCGCGCAGGCCCGGATGAACGTGGTCGCCCCGCTGTCCGGCGTGATCGCCGCGGCGTTGCCCGTCTTCGTCGGGCTGCTCACCGGTGAACGCCCGTCGGCGCTCGCCCTGATCGGGATCGCCGTCGCGCTGGCCGCGATCGTCCTGGTGTCGCTCTCGTCGTCGCCGTCGGAGTCCGATCGCCCGTCCGGCGTCATCGAGGGGATCACCGCCGGCGTGGGCTTCGCGCTGCTTTTCGTCGCGTTGCAGCGGGCCGGCCACGCGGCGGGAGCCTGGCCGCTGCTCCCGTCGGAGGGCGTGTCGGTCCTGGTGGTAGTGGCGATCGCGATTCCGCGCGGCTATTCGTTGCGGCCGAGCGCCGCGGTCCTCCCCGGCATCGCCACGGTCGGCGCACTCGGTGTGCTCGCGACGACGCTGTACATCTTCGCGACCGCCCACGGCCTGCTGTCGGTGGTCGCCGTGCTCACCTCGCTCTATCCCGCGGTGACCGTCATCCTCGCCGCGGTGCTGTTGCACGAGCGCAGCACGCGGGTGCAGGTGCTCGGCATGCTGTGCGCCGTCGTCGCGGTGACGTTGATCGCGACCGGCTGAGCGAGAGGCCGCGGGTCGACGCCCGCGCGGCCGGTCAGTGCGACCAGTCGGCGCTGCGGACCTCGCGGAGGGCCGCCTTGCGCTCGTCGCCGGTCAGCCGGTCGAGGAAGACGCCGCCGCGCAGGTGGTCCGTCTCGTGCTGCAGGCACCGGGCGAGGTAGCCGTCGCCCTGCACGCGCACCGGCTCGCCGTGCAGGTCGACCCCCTCGACGGCGGCGTTGGACTGGCGCTCGGCCTCGAAGAACAGGTGCGGAACGGAGAGACACCCCTCGGGGTCGGTGCGCGGGCCGCCGTCGGCGACGACCTGGCTCGGGTTGACGACGTGGCCGACGTGCTTGCGGCCGGACTCGTCGGCGCAGTCGAAGACGAAGATGGACAGGCCGACACCGATCTGGTTGGCCGCGAGGCCCGCGCCCTCGGCGGCGTACATCGAGGCGAACATGTCGTCGACCAGCCGCTCGAGGTCCTTGTCGAACGACGTGACCGGGTCGGTGGCCGTGCGCAGCACGGGGTCGCCGAGCAACCGGATCGGGTGCACCGAGCCCCGCTGTCGGTCCCGCCCTCGACGGATCGCCATCAGTGGCGGTGGGTGCCGGACCAGGTCCAGGCGTAGGTCGGGTCTTCGCAGCCGAAGCCGGCGTCGCAGATGTCGAGCGGGCGGAACGTGTCGACCATGACCGCGAGCTCGTCGAAGAAGGTGGCGCCGATGGCCCGCTCCGGCGAGCCGGGCTGCGGACCGTGGGTGAAACCGCTGGGGTGCAGGGAGATCGAGCCCTGCTCGATGCCCGCGCCCTTGCGCGCCTCGTAGTCGCCGCCGCAGTAGAACATCACTTCGTCGGAGTCTACGTTGGCGTGGTTGTAGGGGACGGGGATGGACCCCTCGTGGTAGTCGACCTTGCGGGGGACGAAGTTGCAGATGACGAAGTTCGACCCCTCGAAGACCTGGTGCACGGGCGGCGGCTGGTGCACCCGGCCGGTGATCGGCTCGAAGTCGGCGACGTTGAACGCGTAGGGATACAGGCACCCGTCCCAGCCCACGACGTCGAACGGGTGGTGGGCGTAGGTGAGCCGGGTCCAGCCCCGGCGGTGCTGCACCAGGACGTCGACGTCGTCGCCCTCAGCCAGCAGCGGCTCGGTGGGGGCGCGCAGGTCACGCTCGCAGTACGGCGAGAACTCGTTGAACTGGCCCTTGGCCGTCAGGTAGCGCTTGGGCGGGGAGATGTGCCCGCTGGCCTCGACGACGTAGGTGCGCAGCGGCGGCGTGCCGGTCGGCAGCAGCCGGTAGGTGGTCGACGTCGGGACGATGATGTAGTCGCCCTGCCCGACGTCGAAGGCGCCGAAGACGGACTCGAACCGGCCCGCGCCGGACTCGATGTAGACGCATTCGTCGCCGACGGCGTTGCGGTAGAGCGGGCTCGGCCGGTCGGCGACGGCGTAGGAGATGCGGCAGTCGTCGTTGGCGAGCAGGTACTGCCGGCCGGTGATCGGGTCGGCGCCGGTGGTGTCGAGCTTGTGGGTCTTCAGGTGCCGCGGCAGCAGTGGCAGGTTGGCCTTGCGCTCGGCCGGCGGGGCGGTGTGCAGTTGGCTGTCGATGATCGCCGTCGGCAGCCCCTCGTGGTAGAGCAGTGCCGAGTCGGCGGAGAAGCCCTCGACCCCCATCAGCTCCTCGGGATAGAGCGTGCCGTCCGGTTTGCGGAACGCGGTGTGCCGCTTGTGCGGGATCGCGCCGACGGCGCGGTAGTAGGGCATGACGACCTCCGTGCGGCCGATTTCGCGTGGCCCGTTCCTCGTGTGCCCGATTATCGGACATTGTTGTCCTATATTTGTAGGGTGGGCTACCGTCACGGATGTGTCAACCACGTCCTGGGTGCCGGTGCCGGACGGCTCGCCGTTCCCGGTCGACAATCTGCCCTACGGCGTCGCCCGGACCGGGGACGATCCGCACGTCGTCGTCGCGATCGGGACCCGGGCGCTGGACCTGACCGCCGCCGCCGACACCGGCCTCGTCCCCGACCCGGACCGGTTGCTCGCCGGGCCCACCCTGAACCCGTTCCTCGCGGCCGGCCGGGCGCGGTGGACGGCGGTCCGCGCGCGGGTCACCGAACTGCTCACCGACCCTCGGTACGCCGACCGCGTCGGTGCGCTCCTCCTCGACCAGCGGGACCTCGACCCGCTACTGCCGTTCACGGTCGGCGACTACGTCGACTTCTACTCCTCCGAGGACCACGCGACGAACATCGGCCGGATCTTCCGGCCCGGTCAGCCGCCGCTGTCGCAGAACTGGAAGCACCTCCCGGTGGGCTACCACGGCCGGGCCGGCACGGTGGTCGTCTCCGGAACCCCGGTCGTCCGCCCGCACGGGCAGTGCCGCACTGACTCGGGGCCGGTCTACCGGCCGAGTTCCCGCCTGGACATCGAGGCGGAGGTCGGGTTCGTCGTCGGCGTCCCCACCGATCCCGGTCATCCGGTGCCGACGGCGGCGTTCCGCGACCACGTGTTCGGGGTGGTGCTGCTCAACGATTGGAGCGCGCGCGACATCCAGTCCTGGGAGACGGTGCCGCTCGGGCCGTTTCTCGGTAAGTCCTTCGCCACCTCGATCTCGCCGTGGGTGGTCCCGCTCGACGCCCTCGAGGCGGCGCGGCTGGCGCCGCCGGCGCGGGACACCCCGCCGTTGGGCTACCTGCGGTCGGTCGAGCCGTGGGGGCTCGACCTTGCGCTCGAGGTCGCGATCAACGGTGCGGTGGTCTCGCGGCCGCCGTACGCCGGGATGTACTGGACCGCCGACCAGCAGCTCGCCCACCTGACCGCGAACGGCGCGTCGCTGCGGGCCGGCGACCTCTTCGCGTCGGGCACCGTCTCCGGCGCGACCCCGGATCAGCGCGGGTCGTTGATCGAGCTGACCTGGAACGGCACCGAGCCGCTGCACCTGTCCGACGGCTCGACCCGGACCTTCCTCGACGACGGCGACACCGTCTCGATCACGGCGACGGCACCCGGGAACGATGGTCACCGGATCGGGTTCGGGCCGGTGTCCGGGACCGTCGCCCCGGCGATCACGCTGCCGGCGTAGGCGTCGATCGATGCCCGAGACCGCCCAGACCCTGGACCGCGGGATCCGGATCCTGCGGCTCGTCGGCGCGGCGTCGCACGGCCGTACCGTCGCCGACCTGGCGACCGAGATCGGCGTCGGCCGGGCGGTGGTCTACCGCCTCGTCGCGACCCTGGAACGGCAGAGTCTGGTGCGCCGGGACGCCGAGGGCCGGATCCGGCTCTGGCTCGGACTGCTGGAGCTGGCGCACGACGTGCAGCCGCACCTGCGCGACATCGCGTTCCCGCCGCTGCGCGCGCTCGCCGAGGACGTGGGGGCGACCGCGCATCTCACCGTGGCCGACGGCGAGGAAGGGCTGGCCCTCGCCGTCGCCGAACCGAGCTGGACCGACCTGCACGTGGCCTACCGGGTCGGGTCCCGGCACCCGCTCGGGCAGGGCGCCGCCGGGCGGGCGATCCTGCTGGCGCGCGACCCGGCCGCGACCGAGCCCTACGCCGAGACGGTCGGTGAGCTGCAGGACGGGGCGTACGGCGTCGCGGCGCCGATCCGCGGCGTACCCGGGTTGCAGGCGAGCGTCGGCGTGGTGGCGTTGCGCGAGCTGCGCGCCGACGACGTGGGTCCGCGGATCGTCGCCGCCGCGGCTGTGATCGCCGCGGGCCTGCGCTGAGCGGGTGCTGCGACCTCCGAAGCCCTTGATCCGGTGCGGCACTGGGCCTACGGTCCCCGGGGCGGCGCGCGGCATGGGGCCGGCGTACGACCTCGTAGAAGGACCACCGACGATGACCAGACGCCACCGCAGGACCGGTATCGCTCTCGCCGCGGCGATCGGGCTGGCCGGTCTCGGAGTCGGCACCGGCGCGTCGGCCGCGACGGCCCCCGCGCACCCGACCGCCGCCCACGTCTGGGTCACCACGCCGGACCGGGCGCAGCTGCTGCACGACGACGGGCCGCTGCCCTTCTCCGGCGGCGCGACCGGCCAGCAGGTGCAGGTGGACGAGTCGCAGACCTACCAGCGGATGACCGGCTTCGGCGCCTCGATCACCGACTCCTCGGCCGTCGATCTCTACCGGCTGGACCCGGGTGCCCGCGACCGGCTGATGGCCGAGCTCTTCGACCCGCGGCATGGCGAGGGGCTGAGCTTCCTGCGCCAGCCGATGGGAGCGTCGGACTTCGTCGACGGCAAGGACTACACCTTCGACGACCTGCCGGCCGGGCAGACCGACTACGCGATGCGGCACTTCTCGGTCGCGCACGACGACCGGCAGATCCTCCCGCTGCTGCGGCAGGCGAAGCGGCTCGACCCGCAGCTGTCCGTGGTGGCCACGCCGTGGAGCCCGCCGGCGTGGATGAAGACCAACGACTCGCTGGTCGGCGGGAAGCTCATCGACGACCCGCGCGTCTACCGGGCGTACGCGCTCTACTTCGTGAAGTTCGTCGAGGCCTACCAGCGGGCCGGCGTACCGGTCGATTTCGTGACCCTGCAGAACGAGCCGCAGAACCGCGAACCCGCGGGCTACCCGGGCATGGATTTCCCGGTGGCGCAGGAGGTCCGGCTGATCGACACGCTCGGCCCGATGCTGCGCGCCGCGCATCTGCGGACGAAGATCCTGTCCTACGACCACAACTGGACCGAGCATCCGAACGACATCGACACGGCGAAGAAACTCCACGAGGACCCGGAGCCCAACTACCCGTACGACGTGCTGCACACCGACGCCGCGAAGTGGGTCGCGGGGACGGCGTACCACTGTTACAGCGGCGACCCGTCGGCGCAGACGGCCCTGCACAACGCGTTCCCGGCCAAGGACATCTACTTCACCGAATGCTCGGGGAGCGGCAGCACCGACCTCGCGGCGACCTTCGCGGGCACGCTGGAGTGGCACACCCAGAACCTGGTGATCGGCAATCTCCGCAACTGGGCGAAGAGCATGATCAACTGGAACCTCGCCCTCGACGACAACTTCGGCCCGCACCTCGGCGGCTGCGGGACCTGCACCGGCGTCGTGACCGTCAATTCCGACGGCAGCATCTATCGCAACGCCGAGTACTACACGCTCGGCCACCTGGCGAGGTTCGTCTGGCCGGGCGCGGTCCGGATCGCCAGCACGACCGGCGGCGACACCGGCGTCCAGACGGTTGCCTTCCGCAACCCCGACGGCACCGTCGCCCTCGTGGCGTGGAACGCCGACCAGACCGCGGCGCAGACGGTGTCGGTGCACGACGGCGGCTCGTCCTTCTCCTACGCGCTGCCGGCCGGAGCGCTGGCCACCTTCACCTGGCCGACCCACCGCTGACCGGGCCCAAGGGCCGACGCCAACCGCCGGCTGGCGAATGGTTCGATGATCCGACGGTCGAAATGCCCGACGGTCAGCGGTGTCTTTGCCTTCCGTTCAGCGAGGCGTGGTTGACACCTCCCGGAATGCGCTGCCAAATTGGCGATGTTCACCCGTCCGGAAGGTGGCGGTTCTCCGGGCACCGCCAGGTCGTCAATGGGAGTGCGATCGACACTCGGGGGTAATGAGATGCTCGCCAACCTGGTATTCGCTCCGGTGTGGAGCCGACTGGTGCGGTCGCTCGACCCACAGCGGGGCTCGCTGGAGAACGCTGCGAAGGCGGTCCAAGCCGGCGTGTGGCGGGCGCAGATACGCGCCGACGCCGGGAGAGCCCTCGACCAGGCCAACCACGACTCTCCGGAGCCACGACGGCGCGGGGCACCCCACGATCAAGAGGGGATTCACCTGCGACACGCCGTACGAAACCCCTCTTGATCATGGGTCGTGCCGGGATGCTCTAGCTGGCCGGCGGCGGGGAGGGACGCGTGACGATCACTCCGTCTCCGGCGGACTGGCGCGACGGGTGGATCTATTTCGCGCTGCTCGATCGGTTCAACAACCCGACCCGGCCACCGGACAATCCGTGGAATGTGCCGTGGAGCGGCTTCCAGGGCGGCACCCTGCCCGGCGTGACGGCGCAACTGGACTACGTACGAGCACTCGGCGCGACGGCGATCTGGTTGTCCCCGGTGCTGCAGAACGTCGCGTCCGACCGTTCCTCCTACCACGGTTACGGCCTCCAGAACTTCACCCGGGTGGAACCGCGCTTCTGCGCCGACCCGGTTCGGGCGCGGACCGACCCGGCGTACGCCGACGCACAACTGCGGGACCTGGTCGACGCCGCGCACGCGCGGGGCCTGTCGGTGGTTCTCGACATCGTGATCAACCACACCGGCGACGTCTTCGGCTACGACGGTCTGGGATCGATCGCGCCGTGGCGTGACGATCCGGCCTACCCGATCCACTGGCGCGACGCCGACGGCCGACCCGACCCGTCCTGGGCGGATGCTCCCGACGCACCGCCGGCCGACGCGGCCGTCCATCCGCCGGCGCTGCTGCGCAACGACGCCTTCCGTCGCCTGGGCAATGCCTTCGATGCGCCCGGCCACGATCCGACCGTGGCCGGTGACTTCTTCAGCCTGAAGGAAATGGTCACCGCGCTGCAGGACGGCGCCGGTCGTTACGTCGTCCGCGACGCGCTCATAGCCTGCTACGCCGACGTCATGCGCCGCTTCGACATCGACGGCTACCGCATCGACACCCTGATGTACGTGGAGCGCGACTTCGCGCTCACGTTCGGGAACGCCATGCGGGAGTACGCCGAGAGCCTCGGCAAGAAGAACTTCTTCACCTTCGGTGAGGTGTACTCCGACGAGACCAAGATCAGCGGCTACGTCGGCCGGCATGTCGGGGACGGCGACCTGGTCGGTGTCGACGCGGCCCTCGATTTCCCGCTGTTCTACATCCTGCCCTCAGTCGCCAAGGCGCTCCTGCCGCCACAGGCCTTGGTCGACACCTTCGCGGTGCGTCGCCGGCTCGAGGACGGCGTGATCTCGAGCCACGGCGACGCCAGTGCCTACTTCGTGACGTTCGCCGACAATCACGACCAGCATGCACGGCTGCGCCACGAGGACCCGGCCGACCCGCACCGCTACGACGATCAGGTGTCGCTGGCTCTCGCCCTGCTGTTCTGCCTGCCCGGGGTGCCGTGCGTCTACTACGGCACCGAAGCCGGCTTCTCCGGATCGGGGGATCGACCGGAAGCGGTGCGGGAGGCACTCTGGGGCGCGCCCGGAGCGTTCGATCTGGCCCGGCAGCCCTACGCGGCAACGCTGCAGAGCCTGAGTTCCGTGCGCGCGGGTCGGGCCGAGCTGCGCTACGGCCGGCACTACTTCAGACCGCTCTCGGGTGACGGCACCACCTTCGGTCATTCGCCGTTCAACGGCGGGGTCCTCGCCTTCTCGCGGATCCTCGCCGACGCCGAGGTCGTCGTGGTGGCCAATACCAGTACCACCGAGGCGTTTGCCGGCCACGTCCTCGTCGACACCAACCTCACCCCACCCGAGACGAAGTTGGCCGTGATCTACAGCAATCAACCCGCCGCAGCAGATCCCGCGGCGACGGTCGGCCGGCCGGCCGGCTCGGTGTCGGTCGACGACGGCAGTGCCGTCACCTCGGGACCGGTCTGCACCGTTGAAGTGGCACTGCGTCCGATGGAGGTCCAGGTGCTCGCGGGAACGTCCGGGTCATGAGCGTTGTCCCGTAGCGTGCAACTCGTGGGTGTCGACGACTGGGGAACGGCGCCGCCGCTCGAGGGCGAGCGGCTCGGGCTCGAGCCGCTCCGGGTGGACGACGCCGAGGAGATGGCGCCGCTGCTCGACGACGCGGCCATCCATGCGTTCACCGGCGGTCGGCCCGCCACCCTGGGAGAGCTCCGCGAGCGGTACGCCCGGCAGGTCGCCGGGCATTCACCGGACGGGTCGCAACGCTGGCTGAACTGGATCGTGCGGCGTCGTTCCGACGGTCAGGCGGTCGGGTTCGTGCAGGCGACGGTCGGCGAGCAGGACGGCCTGCTCTCCGCCGAGGTCGCCTGGGTGATCGCACCGCCGTACCAGCGGCGCGGTTACGCACGGGAGGCCGCGCACCTGATGGCCACTTGGCTCAGGGAGCAGCACATCACCGCCATCGCTGCGCACGTGCACCCGGAGCACCACGCCTCGAATGCCGTGGCCCGGTCGATCGGCCTCAGCCCGACCGGCGCGTACGACGACGGCGAGGCCCGCTGGCAGGGATGATCCGCCCCGCCAGCATCGGTCGTCAGGCGAGGTCGGGGGGTACGTCGAGGGGCACGAGGTCCGGACGCTCGCAGGTGCTGGTGATGTCGATCGACGACCGGGTCGTGGCTGCCTGCAGCAGCGACTCCATGACGTCGAGGACGTGGGCCGCGAGTTCGAGCGACGCGCGGTGCGGCCGGCCGGTCTCGATCGCGCGGGCCATATCGGCGAGGCCGTAGCCGCGGGCGGCGTCGGCGTACCCGGCGGACTGCGGCAGGTCGGTCCACTCTCCGGAGTCCCGCGCGAAGACCTGCACCTGCCCGTCGAAGCCGTTGGGGTCGGGCACCGACAGCGAACCGTCGCTGCCGTAGACCTCGATCCGCGGCAACTGCCCGGCCCAGATGTCGAAGCTCATCACCATCGTGGTCAGCGCACCCGAGGCGTGCTCGAGGACACCGGTCACGTGCGTGTCCACCTCGACGTCGAACTCGGCACCCGCCTTGGGGCCGCTCCCGATCGTCCGTGACCCGCGCGGCCGGGACGACGCGCCGACGACCCGCCGCACCGGGCCGAGCAGGTGCACCAGGGCGCTGAGGTAGTAGGGGCCCATGTCGAGCAGCGGCCCGCCGCCGGGGCGGTAGTAGAACTCCGGGGCCGGGTGCCAGCGTTCGTGGCCGGGCGTGACCATGAACGCCGTCGCCGCCACGGGCGTGCCGATCAGACCGTCGTCGACGGCCTTGCGGGCGGTCTGCGTGCCGCGGCCGAGGACCGTGTCGGGGGCACAGCCGACCCGCAGGCCCGCCTCCGCGGCAGCGTCCACGACCCGGGTGGCCTCCGCGCCGGTGGCGGCGAGCGGCTTCTCCCCGTAGACGTGCTTGCCGGCGGCGAGGGCGGACAGGGCGACGCCTGCATGCGCCGCCGGGATCGTGAGGTTGAGGACGACGTCGACCGCGTCGCCGGCCATCAGGTCCTCGACGGAGAGCGCGGCGACATCGGTCTGGCTGTCGGCGACCGCCTGCGCCCGCTGGTGGTCGAGGTCGGCGACGGCGGTGAGCTGCAGGCCGGGAAGGCGCGGAAGGCTGCCCAGGTAGGCGCCGCTGATCGCGCCGACGCCGACGATGCCGACCCTCAGCGGCTTGCCCACAGCAGGCCCCTCTCGGTGATGGTGCGGATCCCGGGCACCTCGAAGTCGTCCATCTTGTGGCCGACGGTCGAGACGAAGATCCGGCCGGCGCCCCACAGCCGGGTCCAGACGGCCGGGACGGTGACCGTGCCGTGCCAGTCGGTGTCGGAGCCGGGCTCGAAGGTGGTCGTGGCGAGGACGTCGTTGAGCACGTCGGAGAGCACCCAGTACTGCTCGGTGTGCAGCGCGATCCGCGGGCCGACGCCGGCCACGATCGGGTGATCGGCCCGGTCCGGGGCGATCTCGACCTCGTGGTCGATGAAGCCGCCGGGGTGCTGCATGAACTGGCCGCCGGTCAGCCACTGGTACGCCGGGGAGTTGTGGAAGGAGTCGACGATCCCGCCGTGCCAGCCGGCCAGCCCGGTGCCCGCCCGCACCGCCGTGACGAGTCCCTCGACCTGCTCCCTGGTGGCCTCACCCATGGTCCAGCACTGCACGACCAGGTCGGTGTCGGCCAGCCGCTGGGCGTCGGTGTAGACGTCGAGGGAGTCGCTGATCTCGACCTCGAAGCCGTTTTCCTTGAGGAACGGCAGGAAGGCGTCGGTGGCTTCGACCGGGACGTGACCGTCCCAGCCGCCGCGTACGACGAGAGCGCGACGACTTCTGTCGGCGACGAAGTCTGCTGGCACGGAGATTCCTCCTCGATCAACGGCGGTCGGCACCGGCTCCGGCACGCAACTCACCGGTACGGCCCTTCTGGTGCATCCAACAGTGTGCCCAATGCCCGTCCGGGAACTCCGTCCGCTCCGGGAAGGTCGTCCGGCACTCCTCCATCGCGAACGGGCAGCGTGGGTGGAAGCGGCATCCGCTGGGTGGGTCGATCAGGTTCGGCGGTTCCCCGAGCATAGCGGCCTCATCGAAGAGGGCCGTCGGGCGCTCTGCCGTACGCCGCTCCGGGTCCGGCGAGGCGCCGGTGAGCAGGGTGGTGTAGGGGTGCATGGGCTCGTGGATGACCGCGTCCTTGGGCCCGCCCTCGACGATCTGCCCGGCGTACATGACCTGGATGTCGTCGCTGAGGTAGCGGGCGCTGGCGATGTCGTGGGTGATGTAGAGGAGCGCGAGGCCCTCCTCGTCTCGCAGCTTCGCCAGCAGGTTGAGCATGTCGAGGCGGATCGACACGTCCAGCATGGAGATCGGCTCGTCGCCGAGCAGGACGGACGGGTGTACGGCGAGCGCCCGGGCGATGACCACGCGCTGGCGCTGGCCCCCGGAGAGCTCGTGCGGGAGCTTGTCGAGGAACTCCGAGGACGGGGTCAGGCTGACCCGCTCGCAGAGTTCCTCGGCCTGCTCCCGGGCGTCCGCCCGGCTGCCGGCGTGGCCATGGATGCGCAGCGCGCGTTCGAGGTTGTAGCGGACCTTGTGGCCGGGATGCAGGGAGCCGAACGGGTCCTGGAAGATCAACTGCACCTGGCGGTAGTAGGACCGGTCCGCGGCCCGCCTGCCCACGGGGGCGCCGTTCAGGCGGACCTCGCCGTCACTGGGCGGGTAGAACTGGGCCAGCAGCCGGGCCAGGGTCGTCTTCCCGCTGCCGGACTCGCCGACCAGTGCCACGATCCGGCCCGGGAAGAGCCGCACGGTGGCGTTCTCGACGGCGTGCACCGTCGCGCCGTGGCCGACCGAATCCCGCACGTGGAAGTGCTTGGTGACGTCGACCGCCTCGAGCACGGGCCCGGTCCGGTCGTCCGGACGCCGGTCGGGGACCGTCTCGGCGCGCCTCATCGGGACTCGCTCCGCTGCAGCGACGGGCTCAGCGCGGCCGGGTCGTAGAGCAGGCAGGCGGCGTGCTGGCCGGCGACCGGCAGCAGTTCCGGCCGGTGCCGGTCGCAGGACTCGAAACGGTCGCCGCAGCGCGGATGGAAGGCGCAGCCGGACGGCAGGTTGCCCAGGTCGGGCGGCGTGCCGGGAATCCCGGTCAGTTCGGTCAGCGGCGCATGCAGCGGCGGGAACGAGTCGCGCAGCCCCCGGGTGTAGGGATGCCTGCGGTGTCGCGTAGATGTCCTGGGCGGTCCCGATCTCGACGATGCGTCCGGCGTACATGATCGCGATCCGGTCGGCGAGCTCGAGCAGCAGTGACAGGTCGTGGGTGACGAAGACGACGGCGAAGCCGAGTTCGTCCCGCAGCCGCAGGATCTGCCCGAGGATCTGGCGCTGCATCACGACGTCGACCGCCGTGGTCGGCTCGTCCATGACGACCAGCGACGGATCGCAGGCGAGCGCCAGCGCGATCATCGCCCGCTGGCGCATCCCGCCGGACAGCTCGTGCGGGTAGCTGCGGAGCCGGTCCGGCGGGATCCCGACCATGCCGAACAGTTCGCGGGTGCGCTCCTCGATCCGCGCCGAGTTCAGGCCTGGATCGTGTTCCCGCAGCGTGTCGGCGAACTGACCGCCCAGCCGCATGACCGGGTTCAACGCGTCCATCGCGCTCTGCAGGACGATGGACATCTCCCGCCACCGCAGGCTACGGAGTTCCTTGTCGGTCAGGGGGACGAGGTCGATCTCCCGGCCCTCGTGGCGCAGCAGGATCTGACCGGCGCTGGTGACCGCGGGCGGTCGCTGCAGCCGGGTCAGTGCCGTGATGAGGGTCGACTTCCCGGAGCCGGACTCGCCGGCCACACCGAGGATCTCGCCGCGACGCAGTTGCACCGAGATCCCGGCGCAGGCCGGCACGGGCGCGCCGGCCGTCGCGTAGTCGACGCAGAGGTCGCGGACGTCGAGCAGGACCTCGTCCGCGGCCGCCTTGCCCGGAGCCGCGCTGCGTGCTGCGGTGGTGGTGGTCATGCGGTTGCCTCCGTCTCCGGCCGTGCGGCCGAGCGTCGGTGTGCGCGGCTGGTGCGTTTGCGCACCACCCGGCGCGCAGAACGAAGGCGCGGGCTGGCGACCTCGTCGATTCCGAAGTTGATCAGTCCGACAGCGGTGCCGATCGCGGCGATGCACAGGCCTGGCGGCACGAACCACCACCACTGTCCGTTGAGGATGGCGTTCTGCTGCTGCGCGTTCTGGATCATCGTGCCCCAGCTCACGGTGTCGGGATTGGAGATCCCGAGGAACGCCAACCCGGCTTCGGCGAGGACCCCGCCGATGATCCCGTGCAGGAACATCGCCGACACCCAGCCCGAGAGTTGCGGGAACACCTCGACGAAGATGAGCCGGCGCTTGGTCTCGCCGAGCATCTTCATCGCCACCGTGAAGTCCCTGTTCCGCAGGGTCATCGTCTGCGCCCGCAGTGTCCGGGCGCCGCCCGCCCAGCCGAAGATGCCGATGATGAGGGCGATCGTCACCGGCCCGGTTCCCTGCAGGTATCCGGCGACCACCAGGGTGAGCGGGAAGATGGGCAGCACGATGAACAGGTTGGTGACGAAGTTCAGGATCGTGTCGACGCCCTTGCCGAAGAAGCCGGCGGTCACGCCGAAGAGGATCGCCAGCGTCGTGCCGATCACCGCGGCGAGGAGGCCGACCAGCAGCGAGTCGCGGGCGCCGACGATGACCTGTGCGAGCACGTCCTGCCCGGTCGAGGTGGTGCCGAGCAGGTGCTGGCCGTTCGGTGACTGGCTGACGGCGAGATAGTTGAGCGCCTTGGCGTCCCGGCCGAGGAGACTGTGGTCGATCCACGGGCCGAAGATCGCCGCCACCGCGAAGACCACGAAGACGGCCAGTCCGATCCGGACCTTCCAGCTGCGGAGAACGGCGGCTCTTCATCGGCTATTCCCCCTGTTCCCGGGTGCGCGGATCGAGCAGTACGTAGACCGAGTCGGCGATGAAGTTGGCGAGCAGCACGGCCAGCGTCGTGATCAGCAGAATCCCCTGCATCAGCGGGTAGTCGCGGTTGGAGACGGCCTGGTAGAGCAGGTGCCCGACCCCGGGGTAGGTGAATACCGTCTCGGTCAGCAGCGCGCCGCCGAGGATGCTCCCGAGCGCGAGTGCGAAGCCGGTGAACTGCGGCAGGATCGCGTTGCGTGCGGCGTACCGGAAGATGACCCGGCCGGGCGACAGGCCCTTGGCCCGGGCGAGCAGCACGTAGTCCTCGCCGGCCGTCGTGATCGTCATGTTGCGCATGCCGAGCAGCCAGCCGCCGCACGAGGAGAAGATGATGGTGACCGCGGGCAGGAAGCCGTAGTGCAGGGTGGACAGCCAGAACCCCGGGCTGGAGCCGAACGACGAGTCGGGGTTGTACCCGCCGGCCAGCGGGAACCAGCCCAGCCGGAAGCCGAAGAACCACAACGCCAGCAGCGCGACCCAGAAATAGGGGACAGCGGACATGAACGTCGACAGCGGGCTCAGCCCGCCGTCCAGCCGGCCGCCGGCCCGCCAGCCGCAGATGACGCCGGCCGCCGTGCCGATCAGGAAGGCGAGCACGGTCGTGACCCCGAGCAGCAGTAGCGTCCACGGCAGCGCCTGCGCGATCAGCGACCCGACCGGGGTCGGGTAGGCGCTGGTCGACAGGCCCATGTTCCCGTGCGCCAGCTGGGCGAGGTAGCTCCCGTACTGGTGGACGAGGCCTTCCTTGGGATCGCCGAAGATCTTCTCGATCGCCCCGATGGTCTGCGGGGAGAGCGGGCCGCCGCTGTGCTGCTGCAGGGACGCGATGACCGCGTCGGCGGGAGAGCCGGGCATGAACCGGGGGATCAGGAAGTTGATCGTCACCGCCGACCACGCGGCGATCAGGTAGAAGCCGACCCGGCGACCGAAGAAGCCCCACCGCCGGCGTACCGGGGTCCTCGAGCGGGACTCCTGCTCGGCAAGGATCAGATCCGCAGTCGCCTGGCTCATGCCTGATTCACCCGCTTGAGCTGTTGGAGCATGAGTACGAGGTCGGGACCGGAGTCGGCGGCGACCATCTTCGACGTACGGTCGTCCGGCCAGTCGGTCCAGTAGGTCTGGTTGATGACGCACCACATGTTGCCGCTGACGTTCGGGACGAACGGCACCTGCTCCACCACGATCTTCTGCAGCTGGTGCCCGAGCTTGTGCAGAGTCGGCTCGTGGTCGGTCCCCCGCATGCCCGCCAGCAGCCGCTTGGTGACGGGGTCGTTCCACCGCCCGGGGTTTCCGGTCGCGACCTTGCCGGCCGGCACGATCAACGCCGGGTCGATGACGCTGTGATAGCTCTGGTAGACGCTGGTGCCGTTGCCGCAGAACCACAGGGCGATGTCGAAGTGGCCGGCGTTCACCTGGTCGAAGAACGTCGCCCCGGGCTGGGCGATCAGCTCCACGTCCAGGCCGAGGTGCTTGCGCCACTGGTCGACGAGCACCGCCGACTCGATGTGCCAGGCCGGGTAGTCGTTGCAGAAGCGCATGCTCACCCGGTGCTCCTGGCCGTCCTTGACCAGCCGGCCGGCGCGCACCGACCAGCCCGCCCGCCGGAGCTCGCGGCGGGCGCCCGCGACGTCGAGCTGCTGGACCTTGCCGCGATACTCCGGGGCGATCCAGTCTCGGTAGATGTGGTCGTCGAGGTTCGTCACGTACATCGGCAGCTGGCCGTCGTTCATGACCTTCGACACGACGTTGCGGTCGATCGACAGCGACATCGCCCGGCGCACGTGGACGTCGTTCCAGGGCGGACCGGTCATGTTGAAGGCGACGCCCTCGCTCCCGCCGGCGGGCGGCGGGTTGTAGCGGTACTTCCGCGGGTCACGCGGGACGTAGTGCTGCTTCGCGCCCGGCCACGCGATCGTCGCGAGGTCGAGTTCGCCGTCGATCAGCATCAGCTTGGCGGCGTCCTCGGTCGCGCAGGGATAGCGCACGTACTCCATCGGCAGGTCGCCGCCCCAGTAACCCTTCCGCCGCCGGAATGTGCTCTGCTGCGACGAGAAGCTCTGCAGGACCATCGGCCCGGTGCCGACCGGGTCGGGGTTGGTCCACTTCGCCGGATCCTGGTACTGCCAGATGTGCCGGGGGACGACCCGCACGTTCACGCACTCGACCAGGTTCTGGTACGACGGCTCGTCGAAGGTCATGGCGACCTTGTCGGGGCCGGCCCGGTGCACTCCCGTGTAGTCGACGCCGGAGGCGGTGAGCTCCGCGTGCTTCAGCGGCAGTTGCAGGGTGTAGAGGAGGTCGTCGGCGGTCATCGGCGTGCCGTCGGAGAAGGTGACGCCGCGACGCACCGTGAAGGTCAGCGTCCGCCCGCCGTCGCTGAACTCCCACCCGCTGGCCAGCCAGGGCCGGACCCGGGCTCCGTGCAGCGCGTCGATCCGCACGAGCTGCTCATAGATCAGGCCGAAGGACGGGGTGGCGTGGTTGGACGGCGAGAAGGCGTTGTAGTTGCGGACGGCCTGCACGTCCTTGTTGAGCACGCTGAAGGTGTCCGACCGACGGGCCGCCGTGGTCGGTCCGGATCGCGCACATGCGCCGAGTTCCGCGGTGACGGCCGCCGTGCCTGCCGCGCGCAGAAAGCCGCGTCGCGATATCCGGGTCACTGGTGCCCCCTCTCCCTACACCGATGGCCGGTCGGGAAGCGCTCTCCTGTGCGTCAGCGAGTTGCTGAGCGAGGCGGCGTTGCCGCAACCACAACGGTGCTTCCGAAACTTGCGGCATCGGGTTTACGGTGACGCCCCAAGCCCTGTTGGCCGGACACGCTAGGCACGCGCAATTCGGTCGTCAAGGCTTGATTCACCGTGATCTGATCGAAAAATTTCGAGAAAGCGACGGATGGATGAGCGGTCGATGAGTACCGACGTGCGGCCGACACTGGCCACCATCGCCCGCGAGGCGGGCGTGTCCGTGCCCACGGTGTCGAAGACCCTCAACGGTCGCGCCGACGTGGCGCCGGCCACCCGCCGGCGGATCGAGCAGTTGCTCGACAAGCGTGGCTACGTCCGGTCGGCGCGGTCCGACCGGACCACCACCGCACCGATGATCGACGTCGTCATCGACTCGCTGGACAACTCCTGGGCCGCGTCCATGCTGGGCGGCGTCGAGGCCGCCTGCCACGACGCCGGGCTCGGCGTCGTGGTCTCGGTGGCGCGCGCCGAGGACCGGCGGCGGGCGAAGCCGAGATGGCTGGAGCAGGCGGTCTCCCGGTCGTCGCAGGGCGTACTGCTGTGCCTGGTCGAGCTCCTGCCCGGACATCAGGCGACCCTGCGCCGGGTGGGCATCCCCTACGTCGTCGTGGATCCGATGACGTTGCCGACGGCCGACATCCCGTCGGTCGGCGCCACCAACTGGGCCGGCGGGCTGGCGGCGACCGAGCATCTGATCGGCCTGGGGCACAGTCGGATCGCCGCCATCGGCGGCCCGGCACCGCTGCTCTACAGCCGCGCGCGGACCGACGGATACCGGGCCGCGATGGCCCGCGCCGGTCTCGTCGTACCGACCGGTTACGTCCGTTACTGCCGCTCGGACACCCACCACGGCAGGCAGACGACGCTGGACCTGCTCGACCTCTCGCCCCGCCCGACGGCCATCTTCGCGGGCTCGGATCCGATCGCCCTCGGCGCCT
This sequence comes from uncultured Actinomycetota bacterium, assembly GCA_963828605.1. Lineage (GTDB taxonomy): Bacteria > Actinomycetota > Actinomycetes > Mycobacteriales > QHCD01 > DASXJE01. Next base: position 724,980 of record CAWHER010000003.1, read on the forward strand.
ACCGCGCGCTGCGCGAACGGCGGGTGGAGGTGCCGGCCGACATGAGTGTCGTCGGCTTCGACGACCGGCCTGAGTCGCGGTGGACGACTCCGCGACTGACCACCGTGCATCAGCCGCTGGACGAGATGGGAGCGACGGCGGTGGGGCTCCTGGTTGCGGCGATGCGCGGGCAGATGCCGCGGACCCGGCGGATCGAACTGTCCACCTCGCTGATCGAGCGGGACAGCACCGGGCCGCCCGCGGAGCTCAGCGCACGCCGTTGAGCCGGTCGACCGCCCGGAAGAGGTTGCCTTCGTTGAAGAAGTTGACGGCGATGTAATTCGGGATCTGGCCTCGTTGCCGGCGGCACTTCGCCAGGTAGGGCCAGAGTTTGTCGAAGGCGTTGATCTTGCGGGAATCGGTGACGAGCGACTGGAAATTGCTCAGCCAATAGTTGACCAGGAAGAGAGGGTGCGTGCGGGTCCCTCTATTGAGCGAGCAGGTGAGATCGGCCGCCGTCGGGTTGGTGAACGGGGTGTCCTGCACCCAGTCGAATCCCTGCAGCATCCATGGGTATTTCTTGCCGCCGCCGTGTTTCTCCATCAGCACGACCACCCGGCGCCCGGAATCGATCATCTCGCCGAGCGTGGGCCAGGGTCGGCCCGGTCGTTGGGTGTGCAGGTAGGGGAGCAATCCGGCCTCGTCGAAGACCGCGGCCGTGTCGGCGGGAGACACCTCGTCCTGGATGAAGAAGGTCACGACCTCGCGCGGGTGCGCGACGATCCACGCCCGGGCCTGCGCCATCACCGGTTCCCACGCGGTCGCGCCGATCTCGCAGAGCCCGTGGCAGAGATAGGGGCGGACCGGGCCGGTCGGCTTCGACGTCACGGCGTTGCGGACCCGCAGCGCGCTCGTGACGACCGTGGACCCGAATTCCTCCTTCGCCTGGGCCAGTGCCGCCGCGTACGAGCCGGCGGACGTGGCGATCACGCCCGGGCGCTGCGTCGGCTGCCCGTACCAGCTGTCGATCAGCAGCACCCGGATCCCGGCGTCGAGTTGACCCACCAGCCCGGTCGGCTGTTCCGGGATGAACCAGCCGGGTTCATCGGCGGCGGACATCGCGTTGTGGGTGGCGGGGAAGGCCACGTCGTTGTAGCGGCGTCCGCACAGTTCGACATGGCCGTTGCACGCCGTGCCGTCAGCGGCGGCCGCCGTCCTGACCCGCTGGTCGGCTGGCACCCCGTCGACGACCACGAGCGCCACGAGCACGGCGACCGCCGTGCCGAGTGCGACCGCGGGTCCCCACCGCCGTCGGGTCCGGCCGGGCCGGGTCGATGCCCGTCGCGCCCCCGCCGCGGCGGCGATCTCCCCCACGCCGGCGACGACGAGCAGGAGGCCGACGAGGGCGGCCAGGACACCGAAGACGAGCCGGGGCCGGAGCACGGCTCCGATGCCGACCACCACCAGGACCGTTCCGTGCCCGACCCGTGCCCACCGCCCGCGGGGTGGATGCGCGATCCACGACCAGGTCCGCCGGAACTGCTGGCCGAGGTCGACGGTGGGGATGCGGGCGCTCGCCGCCGCGACCAGCACGATCCCCGCTCCCACGGTGAGCCCGGCCACCCACCAGAGTGCCCCGCCGAACTCCCGCCAACCGGCCGCGACGAGCGCTCCGCGCAGCGTGTTCTCGTCGGCGACGGACGCCGTGACGGTGCCGATCAGAGCCACCAGGCCCACCGCCGCGCCGGCCGCCGCCACCGCCCACCCGGTCCGGACCGTCGCCCGGGCCCGGTCCGGCGAGAGCAGCAGACCGGCGGCGAAGGTTAGCACCGCCAGGAGCGGCAGCAGCCAGCCCAGCAGCGCGCACAGCCGGGCCAGGTGGATCGTCGCGGCCGCGTAGCTCTGCGCGCCGGCCCGGGCCAGGGTGACGTTCAGGTCGGCGGGGAGATGCCTCGTCGCCTGCGGGGCGATCGCCGGTAACACCCCGGAGAGGACCGCACCGACGTCGGCCAGGCGGAGCAGGACCTGGCCGGGGTTCTCGGCGGTGAACGCCTCGTGCAGTTGGCGGGCCGCGAACCGGACCACGGGGCTGAAGGCCGGGCTGGCGACCAGCGACGTCGCCACCGACTCGACCAGCGGCCGCACCGCGACAAGGTCCGGCTGGGCCGCGAGCACCCGCCCGGTGATCGCCAGGCCGACCTGCCTGGCCACCGCCGGATCGCGGCGTACGGCGTCGACGTGTTGCGCGAACCGCGGCCCGTCCAGCACATTGCGGTTGACCAGCCCGGCCAGCAACCCGCCGATGAGGAGCACCGTACCGAGGGCGGTGGCGACGACGGACCACCGACGAGCGGCCGGTCCGCCGGTACGCACGGGCCAACTCTAGGCCTTTCATGATCGTGATCGGATCCGTACGGCGTTTCGCGGCCTTATCCGATCACGATCATGAAGTGGGGGCGCCGCAGCGACCAGAGATCACGGATCTCGGCGGGACCGCACCGCGTCGTCGGCGACGGTGGTGGCCATCCGCAGCACCTCCGCGACCGGGAGCCCGGTCTCCTCGGCCACCCGGCGTACGTCGTCGTACTCGACGCTGATGTTGACGATCCGACCGTCCCGCCGGGCGGCCTTGACCCCGATGCGGCGGCCGTGGACCTCGACCGAGAACTCCTCCCGGCGCAGCGCCACCTTGTCGACGAGGTGGGAGCGGAGCCCGATGGTCGAGGTGTGGGTGAAGACGACCTCGCGCATCCGCTCGGTGAGCGAGGGCAGGCAGAGCACGTGCAGGGTGTGCGCCGGCCGGCCCTTCTTCATCAGGATCGGGGTCAGCCAGGCGTCGGAGGCGCCGGCCTCGAGCAGCCGCTCGAGCACCGTCGGCCACAGCCGCGGATCGAGGTCGTCGACATTCGTCTCGATCACGACGGCCGATTCGACCGGGTCGGCCTGCTGGTCGGCGGGGAGGCCGACCACGAGGCGCAGCAGGTTGGGCAGTTCGTCGATGTCGCGCCCGCCCGCTCCCATGCCGATCGCCCGCACCTGCATCGGCGGCATCGGTCCCCACGACGACACCGTCGCGGCGAGCAGCGCGGCGCCGGTCGGCGTACACATCTCGTACGGCGCCGGCCCCGACCACACCGGGGCACCCGCGTCCCGCAGCAGGGCCAGCACCGCGGGGCCCGGCACCGGGACCATGCCGTGTTCGCCGCGGGCCATCCCCGAGCCCAGGGTGACGGTGCTCGCGGTGAGCCGGTCGATGTCCAGTGCGGCGAGTCCGGCGGCGGCCCCGACGACGTCGGCGATCGCGTCCAGGCCGCCGACCTCGTGGAAGTGCACCTGCTCGGGGCTGGTGCGGTGCACGTCGGCCTCGGCGCGGGCCAGCCGTTCGAACGCCTCCAGGGCCGTGGTCTTGACCCGGTCCGGAAGGTCCGCGGCCGACAGGCGGCCCCGGATGTTGGCCCAGGTCCGGGTCACCACCGTGTGGGGGGCGACGACGTCGACCTTGGTCGCGCCGAGGCCGTGACGCTCCACAGTGGACAGCTCGAGCTCGATGGGCTCCACCGCCAGCGCGGCGATCGCCGACCGGATCGACTCCACCGGTGCGCCCGCGTCGACGAGCGCGCCGAGGAACATGTCGCCGCTGGCGCCGGCGACGCAGTCGAGCCAGCCGATCACGGTGCTTCCGACCCGGCGGCCCGGGCACTGCGGCGGGCGACCCGGGAGGCGAAGACGCCGGCGCCGAAGCCGTTGTCGATGTTGGTCACGACGACACCCGGCGCGCAGGAGTTCAGCATCGTGAGCAGGGCGGCCACGCCGCCGAACGACGCGCCGTAGCCGACACTGGTCGGCACCGCGACCAGCGGTACGCCGGTCAGGCCGCCGACGACGCTCGGCAGCGCGCCGTCCATGCCCGCCACGACGATGAGCGCGTCGGCGTCCTCCAGCGCGTCCCGCGAGGCCAGCAGCCGGTGGATCCCGGCGACCCCGACGTCGGTCACCCGGGTGACACCGGCTCCGAAGGCCCGGGCTGTGAACGCCGCCTCCGCGGCGACCGGGAGGTCCGAGGTGCCGGCGGTCACCACGCAAACCGTTCCGCGGCTCGGCGGCAGCGCTCCGATGGCGACCGCGCGGGCCTGCGGGTCGACGGTCACCGCGTCGGCGTAGTGGCGGGCGATCACCTCCTGCATCCCCTCGTCGGCCCGGGTAACCAGGGCAGGGCGGTCGGGATGCGCACGGCGGAGTTCGGCGATCAGGTCGAGCGTCTGGGCCGCGGTCTTGCCGGCGCCGTAGACCACTTCGGGGTCCCCGGTCCGGCTCAGCCGGTCGGTGTCGAGGCGGGCGAACCCGAGGTCGGCGAAACCGGTCTCGCCGGCCGGGTCTGGGGGAGTGGTGTCGCCGGGCACCCGCGAACCCTAACGCCGCCCCGTCCGGCCCCTTCGGGCCGGGACGGGCGAGCGTTGACGCCCTGTCCGGTTGTGGGTAACTTCCGGCCCGCAAGATCAGGCTCGTTGCTGAGTTACCAGCGCCGTCCGACCTGTACGTCGACCCGCACGGACTCCGAGGAGCGACCATGAAACGCCGCCAGTTCCTGTCCGCCTCCGCGGCCGCGGCGGCCACCGTCGCCGTCGGCGCCCGGTCCGCAGACGCGGCCACCATCCGGGCCGCGGACCCGACCGCCACCGCGTCGGGCCGGGGTGGTGCCGTCGCGACGGGGTTCGCCGTCCTCGTCGCCGACGGATACCGGTCGCTGGCCGGGGAGAAGGTCGGCATCATCGCCAACCCCACCAGCGTCACCACCGACCTGCAGCATGAGGTCGACGTGATGCACGGGTCGTCCGCCATCAACCTGGTCGCCGTGTTCGGACCCGAACACGGCTTCCGCGGAACCGCGCAGGCCGGTGGCTCGCAGGGCTTCTACACCGACGGGAAGACCGGCCTGCCGGTCTACGACCTCTATGCCAAGACCGCCGACCAGATGGTCGACGCCTTCACCAAGTCCGGCGTCGACACGCTGCTGTTCGACATCCAGGACGTCGAGCGCCCGCTTCTACACCTACATCTGGACGATGTACACGGCGATGAAGGCGGCCGCGACGATGGGCCGGCGCTTCGTCGTCCTCGACCGGCCCAACCCGCTCGGCGGTGCGCGCGCCACCGGGCCGGTGCTGCATCCGCATTGGTCCACCGGCGTCGGCCTCGAGCCCATCGCCCAGCAGCACGCGATGACGGTGGGGGAGCTCGCCCGGCTCTTCGCGGCGGAGTTCATCCCGGCCGAGACCGGCGGCGCCCGGGTCGACCTGACCGTCGTCGCCATGCGCGGCTGGCGGCGCGGCATGGACTACGACCACACCGGTCTGCCCTGGGTGATGCCGTCGCCGAACATGCCGACCGTCGACACGGCGTTCGTCTATCCGGGGCTGTGCCTGTTCGAGGGCACCAACCTGTCCGAGGGACGGGGCACGACCCGGCCGTTCGAGCTGATCGGCGCGCCGTACGCCGACTACCACTGGGCGGAGGCGCTCAGCGCGGAGGGGCTACCCGGCGTCGAGTGGCGCGAGGCCTACACCGTGCCGACGTTCTCCAAGTACGTCAACGAGACGTGCGCCGGCGTGCAGGCATTCGTCACCGACCGGCCGGCGTTCGACGCGATCCGGACCGCCGTCGCGATGATCGTCACCGCGAAGCGCCTCTACCCGGCCGATTTCGCCTGGCGCTACGACACCGGCGACGCGCTCGACCCCTACTGGATCGACAAGCTGTCCGGATCGGACTACCTGCGTACGGCGATCGACGCCGGCAAGGACACCGATGCGGTCGTCGCCGGCTGGCAGGACGAGCTCCGGGCGTTCGCCGCGATGCGGGCGAAGTACCTCCTCTACGGAGGCCGCTGATGATGCGCCTCACCCGACCGGGAATGCTGCTCCCCGTGGTCTTCCTGCTCGCCGCGGCCCTTCCGCTCGCGGCCGTCCCGGACGGCGCCGGCGGGGCGGTCGAGTCGCAGCGCACCCGCGGGCACGGCTCGCCGGCCCCGGCCGAGTCGCTGCAGGGCATGTTCGACCAGCCGGCGCGGACCCTGCGCACCGGCTCCCCGCGGCAGGCCGGCCTGCTGGCGCAGTACGCCGACAAGATCCCGGCCGACGCGGCCGCCGGTCTCGCCGCGGGCACCGGCGTCGACGGGCACCCGCTCTACCCGGGCGAGGTGGTGCTCGCCGCCCGGCACGGCGTGATCGCCGAGGAGTCGGCAGCCGGCTACGCCCTGCGCTACGCCGACCAGGCCGGCACCGAACTGCCCCGCGACCAGTGGATCCCGGCCCGCACCGACACCATCTACGACCTGGCGTCGCTGTCCAAGCTCTTCACCACGATCGTCGCGATGCAGCAGGTCGAGGCCGGCCGGCTCGAGCTCGACCGCACCGTCGCCTCCTACCTGCCCGACTTCGCGGCCAACGGCAAGGGCGACATCACCATCCGGCAGCTGATGACCCACACCTCCGGCCTGCCGCCGGACCCGAGCCCCGCGCTGTGGACGTATCCGACCTACGACGAGCGGGTCGCCGCCATCCTGGCGAGCAAGCCCACCGCCGCGGCGGGGACGGCCTACATCTACTCCGACCTCAACATGCTCACGCTCCAGCTGCTCGTCGAGCACGTCAGCGGCACCCCGCTGGACGTGGCGGTGCGGGACGGCATCACCGCGCCGCTCGGGATGCACGACACCATGTACGCACCGCCCGCGTCGCTGAAGCCACGGATCGCGGCGGAGGAGTACGAGCTCACCCCCGACCGCGGGCTGGTGTGGGGACAGGTGCACGACGAGAACGCGTGGGCCATGAACGGCGTCGCCGGCCACGCCGGCGTCTTCTCCACCGCGCACGACCTGGCGATCCTCTGCCAGACCATCCTCAACGGCGGCGCCTACGGGCATACCCGGATCCTGTCGACCGGAGTCGGTGGCCGCGATGATGACCAACCTCAACCAGGCCTTCCCGGGCGACGACCACGGCCTGGGCTTCGAGCTCTACCAGCACTGGTACATGGGTGCGCTCGCCACGCCGTACACCGCCGGGCACACCGGATTCACCGGGACCTCGCTGGTCATCGACCCGACCACCGACTCCTTCGTCATCCTGCTCACCAATCACGTGCACCCCAACCGCAACTGGGGCTCGACCAACCCGCCGCGGCGCGCCGTCGCCGACGACGTGGCCCGGGCGATCGCGGTGCACCCGGCCGCGGGCCGCGACTCGTGGTTCGGCGGGATGGCCGACGCCTCGACGGCGACGCTGACCGCGCCGATCTCCCTTCCGTCCGGCCGCCCGGCTCAGCTGGACTTCGATCTCTGGTACGACACCGAACCCGCGTCGGACTTCCTTCACCTGGAGGGCTCGCGTGACGGCGGCTCGACCTGGACGGCGATCCCGTTCGCGCTGCGCGGTCGTGGCCTCGACACCACCACCGACGGTTCGGTCTCCGGCTACGACGGGCACGAGTGGCTGCACGCGTCGACCGACCTGGCCGGCTGGTCCGGGCCGGTGCAGCTGCGCTGGCGCTACGCCACCGACCCGCTCTACCACGGCCGCGGCGTCTACGTCGACGGCGTGCGGGTCGCGGCGGGCGGAGCGGGTGCTCTTCGACGGCGAGAGGGACCCGGCGGCGTTCCAGGCGGTCGGATGGACGCCGAGCGCGAACTGAGCGGCGGCCCGGACCGGGTGGTCGTGCGGATCCGGGCGCTGCTGCCGGCGCTCGCCCCGGCCGAGCGCCGGGTCGGTCAGGTCGTGCTGGAGGACGCCTCGGCGGCGGCGCTGACCATCGGCGAGCTCGCCGACCGCGCCGGCACGTCGCAGACCACCGTCGTCCGGTTCTGCCGCCAGCTGGGGTTTCCCGGCTACCCGCAGCTGCGCATCGCGCTGGCCACCGAGGCCGGGCGGCTGCAGGGCGGTGACCCGACCCGGGTGGTCGGGAGCGACATCGGTCCGGACGATGACCTCGCCAGCGTGGTCGAGAAGATCGCCTTCGCCGACGCCCGCGCGGTCGAGGAGACCGCCGCGCAGCTGGACGTGACGGTGCTCGGGCAGGTCGTCGACGCGATCGTCGGCGCCTCCCGGACCGACATCTACGGCGTCGGTGCCAGCGCCTTCGTCGCCGCCGACTTCCAGCAGAAGCTGCATCGCATCGGCCAGGTCGCCTTCGCCTGGTCCGACGTCCACGTCGCGCTGACGAGCGCCGCCGTGCTCGGGCCCGGCGACGTCGCGATCGGCATCTCGCACACCGGGTCGACCCAGGAGACGATCGACGCGCTGGCGGAGGCGGCCCGACACGACGCGGTCACGGTCGCGCTGACCAACGCGCCGCGGTCGGCGATCGCCCGGCTCGCCGACCTCACCCTCACCACCGCCGCCCGCGAGACGACCTACCGGTCCGGCGCGACCGCGAGCCGGCTGGCGCAGCTCACCGTGGTCGACTGCGTGTTCGTCGGCGTCGCGCAGCAGACGTTCGGTGACACCCAGGCTGCTCTCGAGGCGACCCGGGAGGCGGTGTCGGTACGCCGGGACCGCCGCCGGCGGTGAGGGGGGCGGTCGTCGCGCCTGTTGCAGGGCCGTCAGTCGCCGCGCCTGCGTGCAGGAGCCGTCAGCCGCTGCCCTGCTCGCGTTTCACCTTGTCGGGCGTGATCTGCGTCTCGGGGTCGACGTGGTCGAGCCGGCTCTCGGAGTCCTGCTCCGGATGCTCGGCCGGGGGCTCGCGATGCTCGGCGGAGTCGCGGTCGTCGGGTCGGTCGTCGGACTCGGTCATGTCTGCTCCTGTGTCGACTGCTCGTGGACGCATCGCTCGTGCCGCCGCGCGGCGTGGCACCCCGGTGGGCACCGCTACCCTCGCCCCATGCCCGGTGTGCCGCCGACCCGCTACGCCTACCTCGGACCCGAGGGTACGTTCGCCGAAGCTGCGCTGCGCAGCATCCCCGCCGCGATCAACGGAACCCTGCTGCCCGAGGCGAGTGTGGCCGCCGCGATCGACGCCGTCCGCGACGGCACCGCGGATGCGGCGGTCGTGCCGCTGGAGAACTCCGTCGAGGGCTCCGTCCCGGCGACGCTCGACGGGCTTGCGAGCGGAGACCCGCTGGTCGTCGTCCGCGAGGTGTTCGTGCCGGTCGGCTTCTCGCTGCTGGCGCGAGCGGGCACGACGAAGGAGCAGGTGGCGACCGTCGCCACCCACCCGCACGCCGAGGCACAGTGCCGCGGCTGGCTACGCGCCAATCTGCCGTCGGCCCGGGTCGAGCTGGTGTCCTCGACCGCCGACGCCGCCCGGGCCGTCGCCGACGGGAAGTACGACGCCGCGATCAGCGCACCCATCGCGGGCCAGCACTACCGGCTCACCGAGCTCGCCGCCGACATCGCCGACACCGCGGATGCCGTGACCCGATTCGTCCTGCTCGCCCGATCCGGCCCGCCGCCGGAGCCGACCGGCCGGGACAAGACGTCTCTGGTGGCCTTCATCCGGGAGGACCACACCGGCGCGCTGCTCGAGGTGCTGACCGAGTTCGCGGTCCGCGGCGTCAACCTGACCCGCATCGAGTCCAGGCCCACCAAGGAACAGCTCGGCCGCTACTGCTTCTCGATCGACTGCGAGGGGCACATCGCCGAGGCCCGGGTCGGGGATGCACTCGGTGCGCTCCGCCGGATCTGTGCCGACGTCCGCTATCTGGGCTCCTATCCGCGGGCGGACGGAGCACCGAAACCCCTTCCCCCGGCCGGGCGGACCGTGACTTCGCCGACGCCGCGGCCTGGCTGACCCGCCTCCGGGACGGCCGGGCCGGGTAGCCGGATTCCCAACCCGGGCCGGTACAGGTAGCGTCAGCGCCCGTCCTTAAGCAGAAGGGGCTCACGGGATCCTGTTCCACGGTGGAAGGACCTGACGTGTGCATTCCTCTTCTGCCTGTCGGACAAGGCAAACGACGGGGCGTTCGGCGGTCCGGTCCGGGTGGTCGGTCGTGACCGGTCCTGGGTCGACGGCGCGCGCAGCGGACCTGCGCGGAAACGTCCTGTTGCGCGACCTTCCGGCTGATGAAATCGACGTGGTCGAGCCGCACCTGCAGCTGGCCCCGATGGCGGCACACCAGCAGTTGTACGACGCCGGCGAGGCGATCAAGTCGGTGTGGTTCCCGTTGGACTCGGTGATCTCGCAGGTCGCGCGCTTCACGGGCCACCGGCAGATGGTCGAGGTCAACACCGTCGGCCGGGACGGAATGGCCGGTCTGCCAGTGGTCTTCGGCGCCGAGAGCACGCCGCACGCGGCGTTGTGTCAGGTACCGGGCCGGGCCGCCGAGATGCCCGCGGACGTCGTGTCCGACGTGCTCCGTTCGGCGCCGGTGCTGCAGGCGCGGATCGCGCGCTACAGCCACCTCAGCATGGTGCAGCTCGGCCAGAACGCCGCCTGCAACGGGCGCCACCCGGCGACCCAGCGGGCGGCGCGGTGGCTGCTGACGACCGCCGACCGCTCGGGTCGGGACCGGATCGAGCTGACGCAGGAGTACGTCGCGGCGATGCTGGGGGTCCGCCGGGCGACCGTGAGCGACATCGCCCGCGAGATGCAGGACCACGGGCTGATCAGCTATCGGCGCGGGGCGATCTCCATCGTCGACCGGGCCGCGCTGACCGCTCGGGTGTGCTCCTGCTACCAGCTGCTCCGGGCGGAGGAGCTGACCGGAGCTTCACCAGATGCACTATGATTCCGTAAACATTGCGTTGCACGGCCGTCAGGATGGTGGCTGTTGTGCCCGCCGCATCCCGCGAGTCGAGTCTTCGACCGTGACGGTGCGGTAGGGGGTGGTCGGGACCTGTGCCGCCTCCGCCGCGGTGAGCGCCGACGCTCGTCCGCGGTGATCCCACGTACCTCCAAGACATGGGTCCTGAACACCGATGAGCAACGTCATCGAACCGCCGGGCGTGCCGATCGCGGCCGGGCTCGCCGAATTGTCCGCCGCCATGCTGGCGACCGAGAGCCTGCAGGACTTCCTGGTGCAGGTCGCCCGGCTGGCCGCGGAGAGCCTGCCGGTGGTGGGCTCCTGTGGCATCACCGTGCAGGGGGAGGGACGGCCGCTGACCGTGGCCAGCAGCGATGACCTTGCCGCCGAGCTGGACGAGGTGCAGTACGGCGTCGACGCCGGGCCGTGCCTCGACGCGCTGCGCAACGACCGGATCAACGCCATCGCCGACCTGAGCGTCGAGGACCGGTGGCCGACCTACTGCAAACAGGCGCTGTCCCAGGGCGTGCAGGCGTCGTTCTCGATGCCCCTCCGGGCCGGTTCCGCCACTGTCGGTGCACTGAACCTCTACTCGAAGTCGTCGCCGTTCGACGCGTCCGTGCGCCAGCACATCGCGGTCTTCGCCGCGCAGGCGGCCGCCGCGATCACGATGACGATGCGCTATTCCGACCAGGTCACCCTCACCGAGCAGCTGCGCACCGCGCTGACCTCCCGGTCGGTCATCGACCAGGCGATGGGCATCATCATGGGCCAGCGCCGGTGCACCGCCGAGGAGGCCTTCGCCGTTCTCCGGGCCGCCTCGCAGCGCCGCAACATCCGGCTGCGCGACGTCGCCCGCGAACTGGTGGACTCCGCCGCGACCCGCTGAACACGGCGGCTCCCGGGGCCGATCCGGCGGCCGGGAGGTCACGGCCGGGAGGTCAAGGCCATCAGGCGACCCGGGCCCAACCTCCCCCTTGCCACTGGGACCGGGTCGCCCGAGGCAGGCTGTACGTTAGCGTACCGAGACCGGGTGCGCTGCTATTCCTGTCTTGTCGTGCCTGGATTTCCGGTAGGTCGGGTTCGGGTGGAAAGTGCCTGCTACGCCGGGGGACCGGCCTCCTCCCGGTGGTGCCCGCCCGCGACCCGCATCAGCAGGTCGCCGTCCACCGCCCGCGGGTCGGTCGCGGCGACCGTGCACCGGCTGATCGCCCGCAGCGTCGCCGTACGCCGGCCGTCCTCCAGGGCCGCCCGCTCGCCCAGGATCGCGCCGGGTCCGATGTCGGCCATCGGCGCACCGTCGACCTCCACCCGCAGCAGGCCGTCGAGGAGCAGGAAGAGCTCGCCGGCCGGAGCGCCCTGCTCGGTGAGGGTCTGCCCGGCCGCGAGCCGGCGGATGTCGACGTCGCCACCCATGATCTGGGCGGACAGCTGCCGTTCGAACGCCGACTCGACCTCGTTCACCAGCGCCGGCGAGTCCTGGTCCCCCCACGGGGTGTGCCGGCCGAAGGCCCGGGTGCTCCAGGTGTGGTAGTCGATCGTCGAGGACTTGCTGTGCAGCCGGCCGTCGGCGTCATAGATCCAGTGCCGGGGAAAGGCGCTCGCGCCCACGAGTTCCCACTCGGTGCCGCCGTCGGCGTGCAGGGTGAGCGCCAACGTCGTCCAGGCCAGCGGCGCGCTCAGCTGGATGTACGGCGGATGGGAGACCCGCCGGGGCGCGGGCACGCCGGTCCGGCCGCCGGCCGTCTGCTCGAACCGCACCGCCGTGTCACCGATCCGGCGGGCGGACCGCCGGTCGGGCAGGGCGACGGCGGCGAAGGTCAGCGCCCGGTGCGCCACCCGCAGTGTCGTGGCCCCGAGGTGGCCGGAGCCGGACTGTCCGTAGCCGACCACGACGCCGTCCTCGACGTCGATCGAGGCGGTCAGGACGTTGGCGAACCGGCAGCCGCCGCCGGCCACGAAGGCGGTGAGATCGACGATGGTGTCCGGGGGCGGGACGTCGTACTGGGCCATGCCGGCGTCGAACGGCATCTTCAGGACGGCGCCGGTCACCGCCTCGCTGGGGATCCACGAGACCGTGGTCACCGAACCGGAGTGACGCATCCTGACCCCCATCGACGGCAGCGCGAGAACTGGCCCTGATCTTCGAAGCTCACCGCGGTTCCGTCCACCGGTTCGGCGAGGTCGGTGCCGGTGACCGTCCGGTGACTCGGGGTTTGTCCGGATGTGTTTGGGCGAATCGACCGCCCGATCCCTACCAGGGCAGCACAATCGGTCAGCATGGACGCGCTCCCGACGGCGCTCCCGACGGCGCTCCCGACGGGGACCGTGACGATGTTGTTCTCCGACATCGAAGGGTCCACGGCGCTGCTACGCCGGCTCGGCGACCGGTACGCCGATGCGCTGTCCCTCCAGCGGCTGGCCCTGCGCGAGGCGTTCCACCGGTGCCACGGGCACGAGATGGGCACCGAGGGAGACAGCTTCTTCGTCGTCTTCCCGCACGCCGGGGAGGCGCTCGCCGCCTGCCTGGAGGCGCAGCGCGCACTCGGCCGGTGCGAATGGCCTGAGGGCGTCACGGTGCGGGTGCGGATGGCGCTGCACACCGGCGAACCGACGCGGCACGAGGACGGCTATGTCGGACTGGACGTCCACCGGGCGGCCCGGCTCGCCGCCGCCGCGCACGGCGGCCAGGTCCTGGTGTCCGGCCGGACCTGGGACGCGGTGGCGGACCTCCTGCCGCGCGGGGTCGAGTTGCATGATCTCGGCTGGCACCGGTTCAAGGACCTGCCCGACCCGATGCGGGTGCACCAACTGGTCGCCATGGGGCTGGCGACCGGGTTTCCCCCGCTGAAGAGCCTGGGCGCGCCGACGCGGCTGCCCGCACCAGCCACGCGCCTCGTCGGGCGCGATCACGAACTGGCCACCGTCCACGGTCTGCTCGCCGGCGGGGAGGTCCGCCTGGTGACCCTCACCGGCCCGGGCGGCAGCGGCAAGACCCGTCTCGCGCTGGCCGCCGCCCGTCACCTCGACGACATGTTCAACCAGGGCGTCTACTTCGTGCCCCTCGCCGCGGCGACCGACGCCGCCGTGGCGTGGCAGACCATCGCCGGGGCGGTCGGTGCCGCTGAGGTCGGTGCCGCTGAGGACGGTGCCGCTGAGGACGGTGCCGCTGAGGACGGTGCACCTGCCGATCTCGTCGCGACGGCGATCGCCGAGCGCCCGGTTCTCGTCGTGCTCGACAACCTCGAGCAACTCGACGGGGCCGGCGATGTCGTGCACGCGCTACTCACCGCCGCCCCGCAGGCGACGGTCATCGCGACCTCCCGCCGGGCCCTGCATCTCCCGGGCGAGCACGAGCTGCCGGTACCCCCGCTCGACCTGCCGCAGCCGCGGGCGACGTTCGCCGAGATCCGCGAGTCCGGGGCGGTGGCGTTGTTCGCCTTGCACGCCGCGATGGTCAAGCCCGGCTTCGCGGTCACGGCGGACAACGAGGCCGACGTCGTCGCGATCTGCGAGCGGCTGGACGGGCTGCCGCTGGCCATCGAACTCGCCTCAGCGCGGATCAAGCTGCTCTCGCCCCGCGCGCTGCGCGGCCGGCTCGATCGCAGCCTCGGCCTGTCCGCGGGCCCGAGCGGGCGTCCGGACCGGCATCACACGCTGCGCGCGACCATCGGGTGGAGCTACGACCTGCTCGACGCCGACCTGCGCGGGGCATTCCGTGCGCTGTCCGTCTTCTCCCGGGGCTGTGACCTCGATGGCTTCGCCGCGGTGGCCCTCGCCCGGGGCGGACTGGTCGACCACGATCCGTTGGACGTGCTCGCGTCGCTGGTCGACCTCAACCTCGCGACGGTGCGGGAGGGCGTCGATGGTGACCCCCGGGCGGGGATGCTGGTGACGATCCGGGAGTTCGCCGCGGAGCGTCTGGACGAGGCAGGCGAAGTGGACGCCGTACGCCGCCGGCACGCCGAGTATTACCAGCGCTTCGCCGACCGGGCCGTCGAGCGACTCAGCGGCAGCGACCGGCTGCTCTGGCTGGACCGGCTGGAGGCCGAGCACGACAACCTGCGCGCCGCGCTGTCGTGGGCGCTGGCGACGCCACCGACCGGTCCGGACGACGACCGCGTCTCGATCGGGCTGCGCCTGGTCGGCCCGCTGACCTGGTTCTGGTACGGGCATGGGCATGCGGCCGAGGGCCGCCGGTGGCTGGAGCGCGCGGTCGACCAGACCGCGGAGGGGACCGGCCGCGATCTCGCCCGCGCCGTTCACGGGCTGGGCATCCTGCTGATCCAGCAGGGCGAGCACGGGGCGGCCCGGACCGCCCTGGAGCGGGCGCTGCAGTTGTGGCGGGCGATCGACGACCCGGAGCAGGTCGCGCGGGCGCTCAGCAGCCTCGGGGTGGCGCACCGGATGGTCGGTGAGCTGGACGAGGCCCGGGTACTGCTGGAGGAGAGCATCGCGATCGCCCGCAGGCTCGACGCGGAGGAGCGCCTCACCACCGGCCTGTCCAACCTCGCCGTGGTCGAGGTCGACGCGGGCCGGTACGAGCACGCGATCGCGCTGCTGGAGGAATGCCTCGGGATCGACGAGCGGCGCGGTGATCCGTCCGACGTGCTGATCGACAAGACCAACCTGGTGGGTGGCCTGGCCTTCGGCGGGCGCCCCGAGGCCGCGCAGGCCCTGCTGCGGTCGATTCTCGACGGCATCGTCGAGCTCGGGGACGTCGAGCTCACCGCGACCGCGGTGGAACTCGCCGCGGTGATCGCCGCCCGGCTCGGGGCACCGGCGAACGCCGCCCGCCTCGCCGCGGCCGCGGAGGGGATGCGGGACGTGGCCGGGATGCCGGCGCCGGCACCGGACGTGGTCCTGCTCGAGCGGGCGCTCGGCCCAGCCCGCGACCTGCTGGGCGAGCCGGCCTGGCGGCGCGAGCGCGCGGTCGGTCGGACCCTTGACGAGGCCGAGGTCCTCGGCCTGGCGGCCGGGCCGGAGTCTGCAGTGGTCGCGGAGGCGGGTGCGCTCACGCCGCCGTCCACTCTGCCCGCGCCGTAGGCACATCAGCCATCGGTGCGGACGGGCGCCCGGTCCGGCGGCCGACCCACTGCGCGGCCGCGGCGACCGGCCACAGCCGGGCGGCCAGGTTGCGGACCACGATTCCGCGCTGCGTCGCCGGCACGATCAGTGCGGCGGCCTGGGACACCGCCCGCTGCTTCGGGGCGACGAGCGTCCGGTGAGTTGCTTCGTACCGGCGGAAGGCGGCCTGATGGTCGCCGGGACTCGCGGCGAGTGCCCCGGCGAGGGTGGCGGCGCCGGCCATGGCCAGGCTCGACCCCTCGCCGAACAGCGACACGCTGGATGCCGCGTCGCCGAGCAGGGCCACCCGACCGTGCGACCAGTGCGGTAGCCGCACCTGGCTCACCGAGTCGAAATAGACGTCGTCGGCCTCCTGCAGGCGGTCGAGCAACTCCGGTACCCGCCACGAGCCGCCCTGATATGCCGCGGTGACGATCTGCTTGTGCTGCTCCATGTCGCGGTGGTCGTAGCCGGGAACCGGCGGGCTCCGGAAGATGAAGGCGACGAGGGCGTTCCCGCGCGCGGGATGGATCGACACCGCCTTGCCGGGCGTGTTGTGGAGGAGCACCTCGCGGTCGTCCTCGGCGGGAACGCCGAGCGGCACCGTGGCGATGTAGAGCCCCATGTGCCGGACGAAGTCCGGCTCGGGACCGAACACCAGGCGGCGTACAGACGAGTGCAGCCCGTCGGCGCCGATGACGAGATCGAAACGGCGCGGAGCCGCACGGTCGAAGGTGACGTCGACGCCGCCGTCGTCCTGGTGCAGGGCGGTGATGGTGTCGTCGAAGAGGTACTCCGCGTCGTCGCGGCTGGCGTCGTAGAGGATGGCGGCCAGCGCACCGCGGGGTAGCTCGACCTCACGGCTGCCGGCGGCTCGCGCCATGGCCCGCATGTTGACGCGGCTCACCCGTCGGCCTGACGGGTCGAGGAAGCTCATGCCGGTCACATGCGTGCCGGCCGCGCGCAGGCGCGGCATGATGCCCATCCCCTCGGCCACCGGCACGGCGGGACCGCGGACGTCCACCGGATTGCCGCTGGAGCGGGTGCCCTGCGCGCGTTCGACGACAGTGGGCCGGAATCCCTGCCGGGCGAGCCGGTACGCGAGCGTCGGCCCGGCGACGCCGGCTCCGGAGACCAAAACCGTGCGGTCACTCATCGGAGTTCTCCTCGTCGTGCGGCGGTGGGTGTCCCGGGAGCATAGCTGCACTGAATGCGAAATTGCAATCAATGCAGATCAGCGCCGAATGCAGTATGCTGTGGACATGCCACCGCCGCCGTCCGCCGCCAGGGGACCGACGCTGCGGGAGCGGAAGCGGGAGCGCACGCGTCAGGCGATCGTCGACGCCGGCACCGACCTGTTCGACCGGCACGGCTACGACGAGACGACCGTGGCCGACATCGCCGCCGCCGCCGACATCGGCACCCGGACCTTCTTCAGCTACTTCAGCAGCAAGGAGGAACTGCTCTTCCCCGCCAGCGATGCCCGCATCCACGCGGTCGTGGCCGCCATCGCCCACCGGCGAGCCGACGACCGGCCGGCCGACGTCCTGCTCCGCGCCCTGCAGGAGGTCGGGGAGACCAACACCGACATGGGCGGCCGTCTCGCCGCGCTCCGTACCCGGCTCATGCTGACGGTGCCCGCCGTCCGGGGACGGGCGTTGCAGGTCCAGCTCGATGCCCAGCGCGAGATCGTCCGGCACCTGTACGCGGCGTTTCCCGACGACCTGGACGAGGTCGGTACGGCGGCCCTGGTCGGGGCGTTCATCGGGGCGATCTCGGGCGCACTGCAGATCCTGCTCGACCCGGACGATCCGGGCGCCGTCGCGCCGGCCGAACTCCGCGAGCGGCTCCGCGACGCCACCCGTATTGCCCTGAGCCCCTGGCTGCAGTAACGCCCGGAACCGACCGGCCTATAGTCCGGACCACCCCAACGGTCCGAGCGGAACGACGATGACGGTCTCCATCCAGGACGTACGGCGCGCTCTCGAGGAACTCGGCCGACTGCGCTTCGGCGAGATGAACGTGCACGAGGGCATGGACGAAATCGTGCGCACCACGCATGCCGTCTTCGATGTGGACGGTGCCGCCTTGATGCTCACCGACGACGAGCATCACCTGCGTAACGTCGCGGTGTCCGACGACCGGCTCGCCCACCTCGAAGAGCTGCAGGTCACGCATTACGAAGGCCCGTGTATCGATGCCTTCGAGTCGCGGCAGTTGGTCTGCGTCGAGGATCTCACCGCGCAGCACCGCTGGCCGCTGTTCTCCGCCGACGCGATCGGGCGCGGTGTCCGTGCGGTCATGGCCAGCCCCATTCCGTACAACCAGCAACCGGCCGGCGTCGTGGTGGTGGTGTCGGAGAGCGCCCATCCATGGACGCCGGAAGGGGAGCTTGCGGTGATGGCCTTCACCGATCTGGCCGCGCTCCTCATCGCGAGCATGATGCAGGCGTCGAGTCAGACCGAGCTGGCAGGGCAACTCCAACGGGCGCTGGACTCGCGCACGCTCATCGAGCAGGCCAAGGGTGTCCTGATGGCGCAGAACGGTATGGACGCCCGGGCAGCCTACGAGCAGTTGCGGTCACAGGCCCGATCCAGGCGCCGCCCGATCGCCGCCGTGTCGGCCGAGGTCGTCGCCGGCTCCGCCCGAGTTGCGCGCCCCTCGTGACGGTGCGCATACTTCCCTCGCCGTCACACGAATGCCGCCCGGACCCTGCGGCCACTCGTCGCGACGCGTCGGTCCCTGCGCATCCGCTTCCGCGATGCCCCTCCTGACCGGTGCGGCCGATATCCGTCACCGCAAGGGGATCACCATGATCATTCTCGGCATCATTCTGCTCGCGCTCGGTTTCCTGGCCCACATCGCGATCCTCTGGACGCTCGGCATCGTCGTCCTGGCCATCGGCGCCGTCCTGTTCATCGTCGGCTCCACCGGTCGCGAGATCGCCGGCCGCCGGCACTACTGGTAAGCAATCGTCGGGAGGTCGGGCGACGACGGCTCGCCCGCCCTTCCGGCGGGGTTACCCCCCCGCTGCATAGCTCCGACCGGCATGGGGTAGGCAATGAGCAACTACCTGACGGTCGCGGCGTGCCGGAGGAACACCATGAAGCTGTCCCCGCATGAGTACCGGGCACTGCAGGGGATCGAACGAGGAATCGCTGCGGCAGATCCGCGCCTGGCCGCCCGATTCGCGGCGTTCTCCGGCGGTCGGGCACAGGGCGCCCCCCATTCCCGCCGGAGCTTCCTGCTCCCGGTCGGGCGGGCCCGGGTTCCGATCGACCGCCGGTGGGCGGCGGCGACCGTGCTGGTCCTGATCGTCGTCGAGGCGCTGTTGATCACCGGGGTGACCGTCGGCAACATCGCCCTGGTCATCGCCGGCATCGCGTTCGGCGTGCTCACCGCCGTCGCCGCCGGCTTCGCCGTGGCCGCGTGCATCGGGACCCAGCGCGGCATGAACACGAGCTCGCCGAGACCGTCGACCTCGCCGAGCTAGTACACGCAGCTCTTGCTGGCCGCGGTGCGGGCCGGCCGGTTGGCCGAGGGCGGCCGGTGTCCCGCTCGATGCGCGGAGTGGCCGCTGACGACCGAGGCGAAGAACGCCGGGAGCTTGGCCTTGTCCAGCTCCACCGCGTCGCTGATTCCCCCCGCCGAGTAGCTCAGGCTGGCGATCGGCACGGTTTTGAAGACGACGTTTCCGGCGGCGATGTCGCGGAGTTGGCCGGCCAGTTGCAGCGGGTCGAGGGTGTCGTCGGTGGTCAGTGACGTGGAGACGGCGTCGAGCAGCCGGTTGAGCCGGATCGGGTTGAGCAGGGTGTCGGCGCTGAGGATCTGGTTGGCGACCGCGCCGAGGAAGGCCTGTTGGCGTTTGATCCGGCCGAGGTCGCCGCCGGGGATGCCGTGGCGTTGGCGGACGAATGCCAGTGCCTGGGCGCCCTCGATCTTCTGTTTGCCGGCCGGCAGGTCGATGCCGGAGAAGTGGTCCTGCGCGGGTGCTTTCAGGCAGACCTCGACGCCGCCGAGGACCTTGCTGATCTGGTAGAAGCCGAGCAGCCCGACCTCGACGTAGTGGTCGATGTGCAGGCCGGTGAGCGTGCTCACCGTCCTCACCAGCTCCTTTGCGCCGGCCGTGCTTCTGCGCCGGGGTCAGCGTGGTGCCGCACACCGACTGGGTCGCGCCCGGTGGCAGGCATGCGCCGTCGGCGTACGCCGCGTTGATCTTGTTGCTCCGGAACCCGGGGATCGTGACGTAGGAGTCGCGGGGGAAGGACACCACGGTGGCCTTGCGGCCGTTGGCCGGAATGTGCACCAGCAGGATCGAGTCGGTGTTGAACCCGGCGTTGGCCTGGGTGCCGACCTCGGCGAGCTGGCCGTTGGTGAGCCCGCCGCGGCTGTCGTTGCCGACCAGCAGGATGTTCTGGTCGCTGCCGTCGACGTCGTGGGCGCCGCCGTTCTGCTTCGCCGATCCGGATCGACCCCGCCGCCCAGGTGGGTGACCTGGCCGGCGAACCGGTTGTACAGGGCCCCAGGCGGTGCCGCTGGCCAGGAGCACCAGCACCGAGACCACGGCGGCGAGGAGTTTGCCTGCGAACGCCAGCCGGCGTCGTCCGGGGGCGCCTCGCGGCGCTGGTTCCTGGGGGTCGGACACGGCCGGTGGCCTCTTTCCGGGCAAGCTGGCGGGCTTGACGCGCCCGGCGGTGAAAATCCACTCAATGACCAGATTACCGGCGCCCGCGCGGCGAATGGATCTTTGAGCCGATCTTGCCGGTCAGGTCCCGATGATCTCCACGAGCGTGTAGGCCGCGAAACCGAGCAGGATCAGGGCCCCCACCCGCTGGAGCAGGGCCATCGAGACGTAGCGCACCAGGGTGCGGCCGGCCGTGATCGCCAGGAGGGCGGCCGCCCACAGACCGAGGACCGCGCCGACGCCGACGGCGACCGGCTGACTGTACTTCGCCGCGAGGTTGGCGGTCAGGATCTGGGTGATGTCACCCCACTCGCCGATGAAGATCACTCCGAACGACGTCCCGAACGCCGCCCACGCCGAGCCCGCCAACGCAGCGCGATCCGGGTCCTGCCACTCCTCCGACTCCTCGTCCGCGCCCGTCCGGGCCGACCGCCACATGTAGGCGGAGCCGGCCAGGAACAGCAGGGCGACGACGATCTCCAGGACCCGGTGCGGCAACAGCGTCAACAGGTGCCCCGCCACCACCGCGATCACGACGTGCACGAGGAATGCTGCCGCGACGCCGAGGAACACCCAGCGCGGCCGGAATCTGGTACCCAGCACCAGCGAGGCGAACATCGACTTGTCCGGCAGTTCGGCGATCAGCACGACCGCGAACACAGGCAGGATCAGAAGGAGGTTCACGAGGAGGGCTCCGGTCTCTCATCGGGGCCGGGCCGGAGGGTCGGGGACGACCGTTCGACCCGACACAAGCGTCGAGGTCGAAGGTCTCGTCCGCCCGACAACCGCCGGGCCCGGTGACCGGGCGCAGGATCACGCCAGCATGTCGATCACCGATTTTGGACTACTCCCCTTCGCCCGGCAGCTTACCCGATAGTGGCCGCCGGAATCCTCACGGCGCCGACCCCCGGCTCGCCCGGCGCGGGGTTCTGTCGGACGCCCGGGCTACCGTCGCGGGCATGTCAGCCGAACCCGCCTCCGCCCGCCAGGTCGCGCCGATGCTGCTCGGCAGCATCGACTACGTCTGGTCCCGTGTCCGCACCCGGCTCGAGGGTCTGAGCCAGGACGAATACCTCTTCGAGCCGGCCGCCGGCTGCTGGTCGGTGCGCCCCACCGACGGCGGCGGGTGGCGGGTGGAGCGGACCCTCCCGACCCCCGACCCCGCCCCGGTGACCACCGTCGCCTGGCGGCTGTGGCATCTCGGCTCCGAATGCTTCGCCGGATATACGTCCACCGGGTTGGGCGACTGGCCGCTCGCGGTCACCGACCGCGACTGGTACGAGAACGTCGACGACGCGCTCGCCGCACTGGACCAGGGATGGGCCGCCTTCCGGTCCGGGCTGGGCGGCCTCGGCGAGGACGGGATGTGGCGGGCGCTCGGCGACGACTGGGGGCCCTACGCCAAGGACACCTGGGCGGCGCTGGTGCTGCACGCGCAGGACGAACTGTCGCACCACGGCGCCGAGCTGGCGCTGCTCCGCGATCTCTACCGGGCTCGGGCATGACGGGCGGCCGCCCGAGGTGCGCCGGCGGCCGAGCGCCTGTGCCGGCGGAGCGGTAGAGCCTGGCACCGATCAGAGATAGAGCCCGGTCGCCGGCTCGACCCGTTCGGCGGCGATGGCGTGGACGTCCCGCTCGCGCAGGATCACGTAGTCGTGCCCCTGCACCTCGACCTCGAACTGGTCCTCGGCGCTGAAGAGCACCCGGTCCCCGGGCTTGATCGCGCGGACGTGGTTGCCGACCGCGAGCACCTCGCCCCAGGACAACCGCTTGGCCACCTGGGCCGTCGCCGGGATCACGATCCCGCCGGTGGACCGCCGCTCCCCGTCCTCGCGGCTGTACTTCGCCAGCACGCGGTCGTGCAGCATCTTGATCGGCAGGCCGGAGTCGGTCTCGGTCACGTCACGGCACGCTACCTCTGCCGCCTCGTCCGCCGCAGGTCAGCCCCAGCCGAGTTCGTGCAGGCGGGCCTCACCGATGCCGAAGTGGTGGGCGATCTCGTGGACCACCGTGGTGGCGACCTCGTCGACCACGTCCTCGTCGTCCACGCACATCGCCAGGATCGGCAGCCGGAAGATGGTGATGCGGTCCGGCAGAGTCCCGCCGTAGTCATGGCCCCGTTCGGTCAGCGCGACGCCCTCGTAGAGCCCGAGCAGCCGGTCGTCGTCGGGATCGGCGTCCTCGACCAGCACGACGACGTTGTCCATCAACCGGGTCAGGGCGGGTGGGACCTCGTCGAGGGCCGTGGCGACCAACTCGTCGAACCGGTCCGGGCTCATCTCGACCATGTCGCCCTCCCCTCAGCCACCCCGACCCAGCCCCGCCGACCCATGATCACGAGGGGATCCCTACGGCGTGTCGCCCGCAAATCCCCTCGTGATCATGGGGCACGTGGGCGGGATCGCCAAGGCGCGGAGCCCGTTGCCTGCCCAGGTAAGCATGAGAGGTCCGCCGCCGCGCCCCGGTAGGCTGAATCACCGTGATCGACCTGCGCCTCGTCCGCGACGACCCGGACCGTGTCCGGGCGTCCCAGCGTGCCCGCGGTGAGGACCCGGCAGCCGTCGACGCGCTCCTCGCGGCCGACGAACGCCGACGCGCCGCGGTCGCCACGGCCGACGACCTGCGGGCCGAGCAGAAGACGCTGGGACGTAAGGTCGGCCGGGCCGCGCCCGAGGATCGGCCGCACCTGCTCGAGCACGCCAAGCAGTTCGCCGACGAGGTGAAGGCCGCAGAGGCCGAGCAGGCCGCGGCCGATGAGACGCTGCGCCTCGCACACCGGGCGGTGTCCAACGTCGTGATCGACGGCGTACCCGCCGGCGGCGAGGACAACTTCGTCCTCCTGGAGACGGCCGGCGAACCGCCGGCGTACGACGTCGAGCCGAGCGATCACGTCGCGGTGGGCGAGCGGGTCGGGGCGTTCGACACCGAGCGGGGGGCGAAGGTGTCCGGCGCCCGGTTCTACTACCTGACCGGGCCCGGGGCGCTGCTGGAGTTCGCTCTGCTCAACCTGGCGATGGAGCAGGCGACCGCCGCCGGACTGACCCCCGTGATCGCGCCGGCGCTCGTGCGGCCGGAGGCGATGGAGGGCACCGGTTTCCTGGGCGCGCACGCCGAGGAGATCTACCGGATCGAGCGCGACGACCTCTACCTCGTCGGTACGTCGGAGGTGCCGCTCGCGGCCTATCACTCCAACGAGATCCTCGACCTCTCGGCCGGACCGCGTCGCTACGCCGGCTACTCGGCCTGCTTCCGGCGCGAGGCCGGCTCCTACGGCAAGGACACCCGCGGGATCTTCCGGGTGCACTGGTTCGACAAGGTCGAGATGTTCAGCTTCGTCCGCCCGGAGGACGCCGAGGACGAGCACGCCCGCCTCCTTGCCTGGGAGAAGGAGTTCCTCGACAAGCTCGAGCTGCAGCTACCGCGTCATCGACGTCGCCGCGGGGGATCTCGGGTCGAGCGCCGCCCGCAAGTACGACTGCGAGGCGTGGTTCCCGGCGGAGCAGCGCTACCGCGAGCTGACCTCGGCCTCCAACTGCACGACCTTCCAGGCCCGCCGGCTCGGGGTGCGCTACCGCGACGCCAACGGCAAGCCGCAGCCGGCCGCCACGCTCAACGGCACCCTCTGCGCCATCACCCGCACGATCGCGTGCCTGCTCGAGGTGCACCAGCGCGCGGACGGATCGGTCTACGTCCCCAAAGCGCTGCGCCCGCACCTCGGCGGTCGTGACCGCATCGAGCCGCTGACCCCGTGAGCGCCGGGAAGCGGGCCGCCACCAACGACGCGACAGGGGTGCCCGTCAAGCTGGTCGCGACCGATCTCGACGGCACGCTGGTCCGCACCGACGGCACGATCTCCGACCGCAGCCGCCGGGCCTTGGAGGCGGCCGAACGCAGCGGCCGGACTGTCGTCTTTGTCACCGGCCGCCCGCCGCGCTGGATGCACGAGGTCGCCGAGGCCACCGGCCACACCGGCCTCGCGATCTGTTCCAACGGGGCGCTGCGCTACGACCTGCACACCGAGCAGGTCGTCGGCGGCTATCCGATGGACCCCGAGACGATGGCGAAGGTCGCGGCCCGGCTGCGCGCGGCCATCCCGGGGCTGGCCTTCGCGGTCGAGTACGGCGACGCCTTCGCCCACGAGCCGACCTACCACCACACCTACGACCTCGGGGTGGACGCCGTCGTCGGTGAGGTGGAGCAGATCGTGGAGCTCGCGGCCGCGAAGATGCTGGCCCGCCACGGCGAGCTGCATCCCGACGTGCTGCTCGCCCTCGCGGTCGAGGCGGCCGGTGACCTCGCCACCTTCACCCACTCCGCGTCGGCCGCGGACGGCCTGCTGGAGATCTCGGCGTACGGCGTGACCAAGGCCTCCGGCCTGGCGGAGCTGGCCGGCGAGCTCGGCATCGCGGCCGAGGAGGCCCTGGCCTTCGGCGACATGCCCAACGACCTCGCCATGCTCGACTGGGCCGGGCACTCGGTCGCCGTCGCCAACGCCCACCCGAGCGTGCGCGAGGCGGCCGACGAGATCACCGCGAGCAACGACGACGACGGCGTCGCGCTCGTCCTCGAACGTCTGCTGGAACACTGACGGGCCCCGCCATGGCCCCGCATCCCGGTCCGAGCCGGACAACCCGGCCCAGATCAGCACAGGAGATCGCAGATCGTCGATCGGGATCTCCGCGACTGCCCGCGCCGACCCCGTCATTCAAGGCAGGATTGCCGAGTGGCCGACCGAGCCGGTAAGAGGGCTGGCCGCGACCAGGGACGGTCGTGGGCCATTCTGGCCGCCCTCATCATCGCCGGGCTCTTCTTCGCCCTGATTGCGCGCTTTGCCGGCGCGCCGGTCTGGGTGCAGATCGGTCTGATCATCCTGGGGGCCGTCGTCGGGCTCGGCGTCAACGAATGGCGGGCCCGCAGCGGAGGCGAGGAGAACAAGAACACCCGGGGACTGCTCCTGGTGGACCGCGGGGACGAGCAGTCGGTCCGCGAGGCCGAGCGGTGGTTCCGGGAAGCGGCCGCGAGCGGCCACCCCGGCGCGATGAACAACCTCGGGGTGCTGCTCAACCGCAACGGCGACCGGCGCTCGCTGCACGAGGCCGAGGCGTGGTACCGCCGGGCCGCGGCGGCCGACCACCTGAACGCGATGAACAACCTCGGCCTGCTGCTGGTCCGCCGCTGGGACCTCGACGACCGGCGCGAGGCCGAGGACTGGTTCCGGAAGGCCGCCTCCGCGGATCACACCGATGCCATGGACAACCTGGGGTTGCTGCTCTACGACCGGGGTGACCGGGGGTCGGTTCAGGAGGCGGAGGAGTGGTTCCGCCGGGCGGCCGGGGCCGATCACGTGAACGCGATGAACAACCTCGGCATCCTGCTCTACGACCGCGGTGACCGGGACTCCCGGGCCGAGGCCGAGGAGTGGTTCCGCCGGGCGGCGGCCGCCGACCACCCCGACGCGATGCACAACCTCGCCGTTCTCCTGAAGCACCGCGGCGACCGTGAGGCCCGCCGCGAGGCGGAGGACTGGCTGCGCGCGAGCCGGGACGCCTGACGGTCGGCATCGGGCGTCAGGGCGAACTCTTCTGCAGCGCGTCCTGGTACTCCTTGCGGATCGTGTCCCCGCCCGAGCTCCGCCAGGTCTTGACGGCGTCGTCCCAGGACGACAGCGGCTCGCGCCCCTGCAGGATCGCGCTCTGGGCATCGGTGATCTTCAGGTTGATCTCCGAGCCCTTGGTGGAGTTGGTGTTCGAGTAGATGCCGAGGGTCGGGTTCGCGACGGACATCGGCAGGAACTTCCGCTGGAATTCGTAGCCGTCCTTGGTGGCCTGCGGGAACCCGGGGAAGTAGAGCACCGTCGGGCCGTTCGGCGAGGTAGCCGATCGACAGCCCGGGCACCTCCGCCTCGCCGGTCGATGTGACCACCGGGTCACCGTTCTTGACGGCGTAGTCGCGGCCGGCGATGCCGTAGGTGCGGAAGAGGTACTCCTCGGTGCCGAACGGGGTCGCGAGCCAGTTGCAGACCTCCAGCAGCATCTTGATCCGCTTCTTGTCACCCTTCTTGATCGCGGTGAAGCTGAGGTCCGGGTTGCCCTGCCAGGTCACCGGCTTGGAGCCGCTGTCGAAGGCCGGTGGCAACACGCCCGCGATCCTGAACGACGGGCCGGCGACGTTCTGCACGTAGAACTGCGGCCAGGCCGTGTAGTTGTCGTAGTCCAGAGCCGCGCTGCCGGCGTTGAACCACTGCTTGAAGTCGGTCGTGAGGGTCGGATCGAAGCTGTCCGGGTGGACGGTGCCGGCCTTCGCCAGCTGCGCGACCGCGGCGATCGCCTGCTTGGTCTCCTCCAGCTCACAGGCGTTGGTGAGCTTGCCGCCCTCCTCCTTCCAGGAGTTCGCCACCCCGAGCATCTGCTGCACGAAGCTGACCGCACCGGTCGGGTTGGCGATCGCCCACTTGTTCTTCCGCGACTCGGTGAGGTCGGTGCACAGCTTCTTGAAGTCGGCGAAGCTCGCCGGCTGCGGGTCGAGGCCCTTGGCGGCGAGGATGTCCGACCGCAGGTAGAAGACGGCACCCATCTTGGAGCGCGGGATCGGCACGCCGTAGATCCCGCCGTTGTAGATGCACGACGACTTCCAGTAGATCTCCGGGATGTTGGCGAGGAACGGGTACTCCTTCACGGCGTCCCCGGCGAGGTAGGGCGTCAGGTCCTCGTACTTCGCCGCCAGCATCTGGGGGAGCTGGGGCACGAGGCCAGCCAGCTGCAGCAGGTCGGGCAGGTCACCGCCGGCCGTCGTGGTCGCGAGCTTGTCGGCGTAGTCGCTGGAGGTGATGACGGTCATCTTCAGATTGAGGCCGAGCCGTTTGTTGATCTGCTGCCAGTACTGGTTCTGGCTCAGGCCCGGCGGGATCGGGCTGTAGGTCTCGACGAATGCGGTGACCGTGCTGCCGTCGCCGGGCGGGCCCTTGGTGGCGCGCACCGGGTTGGCCGGGTACTTCAGGAACCCGTCGAGGACTCCCTCCGAGGTGCCATGGAGGTCCGGCTGCGGACCCTTGTAGGCGGAGTACGCCGGGAGCTTCACCTTCGAGTTGACCGCGTTGGTGTTGCTCTTGCCGCCGTCGCCGCAGCCGCTGAGCAGGGCCGGGCCGGCGGACAGGGCTGCGGTGCTGAGCGCGCCGCGCAGGAAGAGCCGCCGATCGAAGGTGCGGTGGGTCATGGCGTTGAACTCCTTGGGGGTGTGGCGCGGTGATATCCGGCCGGCATGGTCATCCCTTGACCGCGCCGGTGAGGACGCCCTTGGCGAAGTGCCGCTGGAGGAACGGGTAGACGAGCAGGATCGGAACGATGGAGATCACGAGGATCGCCATCTGAATCGACTGTTGCGGGGGAAGTGCCTCGCCGCTGCCGGCGAGCTGGTCGACGCCGATCGGGGCGTTGTTGACCACATAGGTGCGCAGGACGAGCTGCAGCGGCCATTTCGTGGTGTCGTTCATGTAGAGCAGCGCGTTGAAAAACGCGTTCCAGTAGCTGACGGCGTAGAACAGGCCGATCACGGCGAGGACGGCGCGGGAGAGCGGCAGCACCAGCCGGCGCAGGATGGTCAGTTCCCCGGCGCCGTCGATGCGCGCGCTCTCCAGCAACTCGTGCGGAAGACCCATGAAGAAGGCGCGCATCACGATCACGTTGAAGGCGTTGATCGCGGTCGGCAGGATGAGGGACCAGTAGCTGTTGAGCAGCCCCAGCTGCTTCACCACGAGATAGCTCGGGATGATGCCCGGACCGAAGAGCAGGGTGAACAGCACGACCATCAGCATCGGCTTGTGGGCGAAGGAACCCGGTCGGCTCAGCGAGTAGGCGAGCAGCGCCGTGCAGGCCAGGCTCAGCGCCGTGCCGATGACCGTGATCGCCACACTGACCAGGAGGGCCCTCGTCACGACGCCACCGGCGAAGATCGCCCGGTATGCGCCCAGGCTGGCCGAGTCGGGGAAGAGCACGAACCCGCCGGCATTGGTGATCTGCGCCCGGCTGGCGATGCTGGTGGAGAGGATCCCGACGAAGGGGAGTACGACGACCGCGCAGATGGCGACGAGGACCACGGCCTTCATGCCACGGCTCACCGGCGACGGTGGTGCGACGCCGGCAGGGCTTGATCGGCTCATGACTGGTAGATCCCTTGTTCGCCGAAGACATGGGCGATCTTGTTGGCGACGACGACAAGAACCACGCCGACGACGCCCTTCACCAGGCCGACCGCGGCGGCGCACGCCCCAGTCACCGTGCAGGATCCCGTTGTTGTAGACGTAGGTGTCTAACACCTCGCTGGCCGGGATCCCGACCGGCGCCTGCTGCAGCACGATCTGCTCGAAGCCCACGGTGAGGATGTTCCCCAGGCGGAGGATGAAGAGCAGGATGATGATGCTCCGCAGGCCGGGCAGGGTCACGTGCCACATCTGCCGCCAGCGACTCGCACCGTCCACGCTGGACGCCTCGTAGAGTGCCGCGTCGATCTGCGAGAGGGCGGCGAGGAAGAGGATCGTCGCCCAGCCGGTGTCCTTCCAGATCACCTGGCTGGTGAGCAGTTCCTTGAACAGCCCGGAGTTGCCGATGAAGCTGAACGTGCCGTGGCCGTGCGAGCGCAGGTAGTCGTTGAGCAGTCCGCTGCCGCCCAGCATCTGCTGGAAGATCGCGACCACGATCACCCAGGAGAGGAAGTGCGGCAGGTAGAGGATGCTCTGCACCACCTGCTTGAGCCGCTCGGAGAGCAGGCTGTTCAGCATCAGGGCGAGAACGACCGGCGCCGGGAACACGAAGACGACCTGCAGGATCGTGATGATCAGCGTGTTCTTGAGCGCGTTGAGGAACTCCGGGTCACCGTTGAAGATGACGTCGAAGTTGGTGACGCCGTTCCACGGGCTGTGCATGATGCCCAGGTACGGCTGGTAGTCCTGGAACGCGATGATGTTGCCGAGCAGCGGCAGGTAGTGGAAGAGCACCAGCAGCGTGATCCCGGGAATTCCGAGCAGGACAAGTAGCCGGTCGCGGCGCAGGCGTCGTCGCCAGGTCCACGTCGGGCGGTGGCCCGAGGTGTCGGACTGCTCGCGGACCTGGTGCTCCGACCTCGTCTGGACCTCGGCGTTGGTCGCCAACTACTCCTCCTGGAAAAGGTTTACCCGACGGAGCCTGAACGTCGGTGTGCGGTCTGGTCCGAGAGTTGGGCGGCGTCGCCTGGCACACTCGTGCTGCGGTGTGCCGAGCAGTCTGGGCACCGCCCCAATCGTTGTCAAGACCCCGTTGACGGTTCCCTGCCGGGCGGGAACGATTGGGACGCTGACAGGGCAAACGCTTTCCTTCCGGACCCGTCCGGCAGGTCGAGGAGGCTCAATCGTGGGGACCGACGAGGCACCGTCGACGGCGGCCAGGCCCCGGCTGGCCGAGATGCTCGGCGGGCCGGCGCTCGCCAAGCTGCCGGCCCCGCGCTCGTGGCGGCCGTTGCCGCCGCTGTCCGACCGAGAGGGCTGGGAGGTCGACCCGGCCACCAGGCAGGCGGTCGTGCAACGGGCGGAGGCACTGTCGGCAGGCGAGTGGTCCGTGCTGCCGGCGGCGCAGTGGCTGGCGTTCATGCGTTCGGGCAACCGCTCGGACTACGAGACGCGCTACTTCGCCCGCCGGCACCGGATATCCGCAGCGCTGCAGGCGGCCTGCGTCACGGGCGACCCGCGGTGGATCGACGAGGTACTCGACGGCGTGTGGCTGGTCTGCGAGGAGACGTCCTGGTCGGTCCCGGCGCATGACCGGTTCGCCCACACCGACACCGGCCTGCCCGACCCGGCCCGGCCCTTCGTCGACCTGTTCGCGGCGGAGACGGCGGCGCTGCTGGCCTGGGTGCACGAGGTGCTGGGCGACGAGTTGGCCGCCCGCGCACCGGGAGCGGTGCAGCGGCTGCGGGACGAGGTGGCGAAGCGGATCCTGGTGCCGTTCCGCAGCACGGACTGGCACTGGTCCGGTCGGGTGAGCGGGCACCCGGTCAACAACTGGAACCCGTGGATCCACTCCAACGTGCTGGCCTGCGCGCTGCTGATCGAGGGCGACCAGGACGGCCTCCGTACCACGGTGCAGCGCGCTCTCGAGGGTCTCGACGTGTTCCTTGACAGCTACTCCGACGACGGGGGCTGCGACGAGGGCCAGAGTTACTGGTGGCGCGCGGGTGCGTCGCTGTTCGACTGCCTGGAGCTGATGCTGTCGAGCAGCGGTGGCGCGCTGGACGGCTTCGACCTGCCGCTCGTCCGGGAGATCGGCCGCTATCCGCACCGCATCCATATCGACGGCACCTGGTACGTCAACGTCGCCGACGGGTCGGCCCGCTCCGACGGGTCCAACGAGCCGCACCTGCTCTATGCCTTCGGACGTCGGGTCGGCGACCCGCAGATGCGGGCGCACGCGAGGGCCATGCGCGGGGCCGGGCCCACGATGAGCGTCGGCGGAGTTCTCTCGGCGATGCGGCAGCTGCGGGCGCTGACCGACCCGCAGTGGGCGGCCGAGCCGGTCCAGCCGGCGCCGCTGGTCGGGGAGGCGTGGTGGCCGCAGACGGAGCTGTGGGTGGCGCGGGAGCAGGCCGGCGAGGCCGCCGGACTGTTCGTGGCGGTGAAGGGCGGCCACAACGCCGAGTGCCACAACCACAACGACGTCGGCAGCGTGCTGATCGCCGTCGACGGCCGTCCGGCGCTGGTCGACGTCGGCGTCGGCGAATACACCCGGGCGACGTTCGGGCCGGACCGCTACCGCATCTGGACGATGCGCAGCCGCTACCACAACGTCCCCGAGGTGGACGGCGTCGAACAGACCCCGGGCCGTGACCGTCGGGCGCGGGACGTGGCCCACACCGGCGACGGCGGGAGCTCGATCCGGCTCGACCTCGCCGGCGCCTATCCGGCGGAGGCGGGAATCGGCTCCTGGCTGCGCGAGGTGGCCCTCGATCGCGCCGGCTCGCAGATCACGATGGCCGAGACCTGGCGGCTGGACCACGATCCGCAATCGGTGGTGCTGCACCTGATGTGCGCCGGGCCGGTGGACACCGCGTCCGCCGGCGAGATCGTCGTACGACCGCCGGAGGCCGCTCGCGCGCTGGTGCTGGGTTATGACCCGGACGCCCTGGCGGTGACGGTCGAGCCGATCGCGATCGACGACCGGCGGCTCACGCCGGTGTGGGGACCGGTGCTCTACCGCGCGACGCTCGCCGTGCGCCGCCCCGCCAGGGACGGGTCGTGGCGGCTGACGATGTCGGCGGGCTAGAGGTACTGCCCGGTCGACCCTGGCTGGGGCATCTGCGTGCCGGGCTGGGAGCCGCCGGGCAACGCGCGCCGGCGCATCTCCTCGAGCTGAACACGGGCCGCCATCTGCTGGGCGAACAACGCGGTCTGGATCCCGTGGAAGACACCTTCGAGCCAGCCGACGAGCTGTGCCTGGGCGATGCGCAGCTCGGGCTCGGACGGGATCTTGTCCTCGGAGAAGGGCAGCGAGAGCCGCTCGAGCTCCTCGCGGAGTTCGGGGGCGAGACCCTGCTCGAGCTCACGGACGGAGGAGGCGTGGATCTCCCTCAGCCGGGCCCGGCTGGCTTCGTCCAGCGGCGCGGCCCGGACTTCTTCGAGCAGCTGCTTGATCATGGTGCCGATCCGCATCACCTTGGCCGGCTGTTCGACCAGGTCGCTGACCTCGGGGTGCTCGCCCTCGGCGGCGGCGGCCATGTCACCGGCGCTCGCCCCCGGAGCCTGGCCGAACGGCATCTGACTCATCGGCTGACCGTCCGGTCCGACAACGATCACCTGGTGTCCCTGCTGTTCGCTCATACCTTCATCCTCACCCACGCCGTCCCGCCCCGTACACCGACCCACACCTCCGTCCGGCCGGGTGCGCGACCGGTGCGTCGCGAACGCTCGGCCCGGCGTGTCGCCGACAGACACGCGCTGGCAGTGCGCGTGTTCGGAGTGCAGGCGGGCGGCAGTTCGGCCATCTCCCTGACGCGCAGGTAAAGCGCGGGTAGTGTCCAATTTGTCGTTCTAGGGGCCGAATCCCACTCCCCGTCTCGCCGACCGGCGGTCGCGAGGACCCGGTTCGCGGCCCGCGGAGGTGCCCATGTCCCGGAAGCCACTTCTTGCCTTGGCACTCCTCGGGGCACTGATCGCCGCCGGCTGCAGCAGCGGTACGACCGCCTCTGCCAACACCGGTGAGGCTGCCAAGTCGCCGTCGACGATCCTCAGCGATGCGACCCAGGCCGCTCAGAACGCGTCTTCGGTGCACATCACGGGGACCGTCGGGGGGGCCAGCCAGACCGTGAGCATCGATCTGCAGCTGAACAAGAAGGGCGACGCGACCGGAAGCGTGCAGGCCCGCGGCCAGACGATCAAAATCGTGAAGGTCGGCAACCAGCTCTGGATCAAGCAGAGCAGCTCGCCGTACATCAAGCTGCCGGCCGGCAGCGCCAGCGCTTCCCAGCTCGCCACCATCGCCGACAAGAGCGCCTTGATCACGCAGGCGCTCAAGCCCAAGGGCACCGTCAGCAAGGTGGGCACGTCGAGCGTGAACGGTCAGGACGCCATCCAGCTCAAGGACAGCAAGGGCGAAGGGTCGCTGTTCGTCGCGAACAGCACCTCGCACCCCTACCCGCTCAAGATCACGGCGAGCAAGTCCAGCGGCAACAGCGGATCGGTGTCGTTCACCGACTGGAACCAGACGGTCGTCGTGAAGGCGCCGGCCGGCGGGTGACCGCTGCGGTCGTCAGACCGTGAGCAGCAGCTTGCCCACGTGACCGCCGGACTCGACGATCCGGTGTGCTTCGGCGGCCTCGGTCAGCGGCAGGGCCCGGTCGACGACCGGGTGGACCTCGCCGTTCTCCAGCGCCGGCCAGACGTTGGCGAGCACCGCCGACACGATCTCCGCCTTGCCCTCGCGGGACCGGGCGCGCAGACCGGTCGAGGTGACGGTGCCGCGCCGGGCCATGAGCGCACCGAGATCCAGCTCGCCGATCCGTCCGCCCTGCATCCCGATCACCGCGAGGCGGCCGTCGGTGGCCAGCGCATCGACGTTGCGGCGCAGGTACGACGCACCCATGTTGTCCAGGATCACGTCCGCGCCGTGCCCGCCGGTCTCGTCGGCGATCCGCGCGACGAAGTCCTCGTCGTGGTAATCGATCGCGACGTCGGCGCCCAACTCGCGACAGAGGGCGCGCTTCTCCGGCGTACCCGCCGTGCAGAAGACCCGGGCGCCGTGCCGCGCGGCCAGTTGGATCGCCATCGTGCCGATGCCGCTGGCCCCGCCGTGGACGCAGAAGACCTCGCCGGGTTGCAACCGGGCGGCCATGAACACGTTGGACCACACGGTGCAGGTCACCTCGGGCAGTCCGGCGGCCTCCACCAGGGACACGCCGGCCGGCACGGGGAGCAGCTGGCCGGCCGGTGCCGCGACCTGCTCGGCGTACCCGCCGCCGGCCAGCAGGGCGCACACCTCGTCGCCGACGTCCCACCCGGTGACGCCGTCGCCGAGGGCCGCGATCCGGCCGCTGCACTCCAGCCCGGGGTACGGCGGCGCGCCGGGCGGGGGCGGGTAGTGACCCTGCCGCTGCATGACGTCGGCCCGGTTGACCGCGGTCGCGGCGACGTCGATCAGCACCTCGCCGGTGTCGGGCTTCGGGTCGGGCACCTCGGCCCAGGTGAGGGCCTCGGGCCCGCCGTACGACGGCAGCGTGATCGCATGCATCCGGTCAGCCTAGGAGGGGCCGGGTGACGCCCGGCGGCGTCCCCGCCCGGCTTCATGATCAAGAGGGGATCCGTACGGCGGCGCTTCATGATCGTGATCGGATCCGCACGGCGTTTCGCGGCTTTATCCGATCACGATCATGGAGGGGAGGGCGGTCAGGTGACGGGACCGGGCGAGAGGTGGACGACCGCCCGTAGGCCAGGGCCGGCGTCGGCGAGCTCGATGGTCCCGCCGTGCGCCTGCACCACCTCGCGGACGATCGCCAGCCCCAGCCCGGTGCCGCCACCGTCGCGGCTGCGGGCGTCGTCGAGCCGGGTGAAGCGGTCGAAGACGCGGTCCCGGTCCGGTGCCGGGATGCCGGGACCGTCGTCGACGACGGTGACCGTCACCCCGCCGTCCGCACGCGCGACCGAGACGGCGACCCGCGAGGTGGCATGCCGTACGGCGTTGTCGACCAGGTTGACCACCACCCGGCGCATCGCGTCGGGATCGCAGTCGGCGACGGTCGGTGCGGCCGGACCCACCTCGACGGGCACCCGCGCCCCGGCGTACGTCGCCGCGACCTCGGCTGCGATCCCGGCGAGGTCGACCGGGGTACGCCGCAGCTGCTGGGCCGATCCGGCGCCGTCCATCCGGGCCAGCATCAGCAGGTCGTCGACGAGTCGGGAAAGCCGGCCCACGTCGACCAGCGCGCCGTCGGCAGTCCGTGGCCAGTCGGCCCGGTCACCGAGGTGCTGGGCCACCTCGAGCTGGGTGCGCAGGCTGGCCAGCGGGCTGCGCAGCTCGTGCGCCGCGTCCGCGATGAACGCCCGCTGCTGCGCGCTCGCCGTGTCCAGCCGGCCGAGCATGTCGTTGAGCGTCAACGCCAGCCGGTGCACCTCGTCGTCGCTCGCCGCGACCGGCAGCTGGCGCGCTCCGCCGGCGCCGGTGATCTCCTCGGCACCCTGACGCAGCTCCTCGACCGGACGCAGCGCCCGGCCCACGACGTACCACGAGAGCAGGGCGAGCAGCGCGAGCAGGATCGGTACGCCGATGAATAGCGCCGTGCGCAGCACCCGGACGCTCTCGCCGGTCTGGCTCGCGTCGACGGCCACCACGACGGTCCTGCGGTCGGTACGCGGCCCCGCGGCCACCCCGAGCACCCGCAGCGAGCCGGTCACCCCGGCCCGCTCGCCCGATATCTCCAGGATGTGCCCGGCGCGTACCTCGGCCAGGGCCGGCGGCGGAAGCAGCGGCACGAGATGGTCGGCGCCGGCCGACGCGGCGTCCACCCGCCCGGCGGAGTCGATCACCTGGACGACGACGGTGTTGCCGTCGCCGACCGGCAGCGGTTCGGGCAACGCCTCTCCGTTGTTCACCAGGACGGCCACGTCGTGGGCGGTACGCCGGGCGCTGGTGTCCAGTGCCGTGGTGAGGCTGTGGCCGAGCGAGATGACGAGCAGCAGCGCGCCCGCCCCGAGGCCGATCGCCAGCACCGACGTGGCGAGCACGGTGAGCCGGGCCCGCAGGCTGCGGGTCTGCCACCAGGCCGTGCGACCGACTGCCTGCCGCCCGGCCGTCGACGGCTCAGTCATCGACCGTCCGGTCAGCCACCGTCGACCGCCAGCCGGTAGCCGGCCCCGCGCACCGTCTGCAGCCCATGCCGGCCGAAGGGCGTGTCGAGCTTGCGGCGCAGGTAGCCGACGTAGACCTCGACGATGTTGGGGTCGCCGTCGTAGTTGGCGTCCCAGACGTGGGTGAGGATGTCGGTCTTGGACACGACGTCACCGGCGTGCCGCAGGAGGTACTCCAGCAGCGCGAACTCCTTGGGGGTCAGCGGTACGTCGGTCCCGTCGCGGGACACCTGGCGGCTCGCCGGGTCGAGGCTGAGGTCTCCGGCGGCGAGCACGGCCGGCCGGGGTGGCGCCGCCCGGCGCAGCAGGGCACGCAGCCGGGCGATCAGCACGACGAAGGAGAACGGCTTGGTCAGGTAGTCGTCGGCGCCGACGTCGAGCCCGTCGGCCTCGTCGTACTCGCCGTCCTTCGCGGTGAGCATGAGGACCGGCACCCAGTTGCCGTCGGCGCGCAGGGCGCGGGCGATCCGGTAGCCGGAGAGCCCGGGCAGCATCACGTCGAGCACGATCGCGTCATAGGTGTGCTCGCGGGCCAGGTGCAGACCGTCCGGGCCGGTGTGGGCGACGTCGACCACGAACCCCTCCGCCTCCAGCCCGCGCCGGAGCGCGTCGACCAACCGGACCTCGTCATCGACGACCAACAGCCGCACCGTGCCTCCTCCGACCGACCTCTCAGCCTCCTCACAGCATGCAACGGGCAGCATGGCCTCACGAACACCAAATAGGCGAATCTCACGAAGAGGGTGGTTTGGGTGTTGTCAGCCCGATCTCGGCGATGGGCTGCCCCTGTCGCGGTGGCGGTCGCCATCGGCGCCGGCGTCGGTATCGGCGGCGCGCTGTCCGCGGGCGCGTCCCCGCCGCTGCCGCACAAGTCCGCGGCCCAGCTCCTGACCGACGTGCACAACGCCCACGTGGCCGGTATGTCGGGCACGATCGTCCAGAACGCCGATCTCGGCCTGCCGGCCCTGCCGACCCGGAACGGCGGCCAGGGCAGCTCCAACCTGTCGTCGCTGATCACCGGCTCGCACACGCTGCGGGTCTGGTACGCCGGGCCGGACAAGATGCGGCTCGCGCTGCTCGGCACGCTCGGCGAGTCCGACGTGATCCGCTCCGGCCGCGACCTGTGGGTGTGGTCGAGCACCACCAACTCGGCGACCCACATGACCGTTCCGGCAGGCGGGGCGGCCCACCACCGCGAGAGCCTGCCCGACCAGCAGGGTGCGCTGACCCCGCAGCAGGCGGCCAACAAGGCGCTGGCGGCGATCAGCCCGTCCACCAAGGTGTCGACCGCCGGGACGGCCACGGTCGCCGGAAGGCCGTCCTACGAGATCACGCTCGCACCGCGCGACAGCAGGTCGCTGATCGGCTCGGTGCGCATCGCGATCGACTCTGCGACCCACGTGCCGCTCCGGGTGCAGATCTACTCCTCGGGGTCGAGCGCCAAGCCGGCCCTGGAGGTCGGGTTCACGCACGTCAGCTTCGCGACGCCGGACGCCAGCCAGTTCACGTTCGCGCCGCCGAAGGGTGCGACCGTGCACCAGGCCCGGCCTGGCGGCCTCGGAATGGGCGCGATGGGTCCCCGGGTCGGCGCGCACCGGATGGCGCCTGGCGGGAAGGGCCCGGTCATGAAGCACCCCCTCGGCGCCTCGGCGCACGGGAAGCCGACCGTCGTCGGCAAGGGCTGGACGCAGGTCGCGGTGATCCCCGGCGTAAGCATGCCCGCCGGCAGGGGGAACGGTGAGCTTGCCGCGGTCATGGGCTCGCTGCCGAAGGTGAGCGGCTCCTGGGGCAGCGGCACGCTGCTCAAGTCCTCGCTGTTCAGCGCGCTGTTCACCAATGACGGCCGCATGATCATCGGCGCGGTCCCGCCCGATCAGCTCTACGCCGCAGCAGCCCATCGGTGAGCACGATCAGCCAGGTGGCGGCGACCCCGGGGGACGGTCTGGACGACCGTTCCCCGGGCGCGGTCGCTCCGGCGGTCACCAGCATCGGGCTCACCAAGCAGTTCCGCGGCGGTCAGGTCGCGGTCGACCACATCGACCTCGTCGTCCCGCACGGCAGCGTCTACGGCTTCCTCGGCCCGAACGGGTCGGGGAAGACCACCACGATCCGGATGCTGCTCGGCCTGATCGCGCCCACCGCCGGGACGCACCGGCTCTTCGACCGGGCGATGCCCGGCCACGCCGCCGAGGTGCTGCCCCGGATCGGCGCGCTCGTCGAGGGCCCGGCCTTCCACCTGCACCTGTCCGGCCAGGCCAACCTCGAGCGGCTCGACGCCGCCGACCGGACCGCCGACCCGGCGACCGCACGGACCCGTATCGGCGCCGCCCTGGACAGGGTCGGACTGTCCGCCGCGGCAGGCAAGAAGGTGCGCGCCTACTCCCTCGGCATGAAACAGCGGCTGGGCATCGCCGCGGCCCTGCTGCAGCCGCGCGACCTGCTGGTGCTCGACGAGCCGACCAACGGCCTCGACCCGCAGGGCACCCGGGAGGTGCGTTCGCTGGTCGACCGGGTGGCCGACGAGGGCACCACCGTGCTGCTCTCCTCGCACCTGCTGTCCGAGGTCGACCAGGTGTGCTCCCACGTCGGTGTCATGCACACCGGGCGGTTGGTCTGGCAGGGGTCGCTCGATGACCTGCGGTCCCAGCAGTCCGCGCAGGTCCGGGTGGTCAGCTCCCACGCGGCCGACGCCGCCGAGCTGCTCGGCCGGCTGGGGATGGCCGGCGTACACCGGCAGGGCAACGACGTCACCGCGGTGCTCGACGGCCGTGCCCCGGAGGACATCTGCGCGGAACTGGTCCGCGGCGGCGTACCGGTTCGCGGATTCGTCGTCGAGGCCCCGACGCTCGAGGACGTCTTCGTGTCGTTGACGGGGGAGGGTTTCAATGTCAGCGGTTGAGGCGCCGGTCCGCGCGGCCGCCGCGACGGCGCCGCACCGGAGGGTGAGTAGCAGGTTCTTCCGGTCCGAGCTCGGGATGATCTACCGCCGCCGGCGCAACCAGGTGATCCTGGCGATCCTCGCGGCGGCCCCGATCCTCATCGCGATCGCGGTCAAGATCTCGGCGCCGAGGAACGGCGACGGCCCGCAGTTCCTCAGCCAGATCACGCAGAACGGCGTGTTCGTCGCCTTCACCGCACTCACCGTCGTCATCCCGTTCTTCCTGCCGCTGGCGA
Source organism: uncultured Actinomycetota bacterium (assembly GCA_963828605.1). Classification (GTDB taxonomy): domain Bacteria; phylum Actinomycetota; class Actinomycetes; order Mycobacteriales; family QHCD01; genus DASXJE01. The sequence continues at coordinate 763,977 of CAWHER010000003.1, forward strand.
TCGCGGTGGTGTCCGGCGACGCCGTGTCCGGTGAGGCCGGAACCGGCACGCTGCGTTACCTGCTCGTCGTTCCGGTCAGCCGCACCCGGCTGCTCGCCGTGAAATACGGTGCGGTGATCGTCTACTGCCTGACCGCGACCCTGCTGGTCGCCGCCGTCGGGGTGATCATCGGGCTGATCCTCTTCCCGTCCGGTGCCGCGACACTGCTCTCCGGTACGGCGGTCAGCTTCGGCGCCGCGGTCTGGCGGCTGTTCCTCGCCGCGCTCTACGTCGCCGGCTGCATGGCCGCGCTCGGCGCGATCGGCCTGTTCATCTCGACCCTCGTCGAGTCGCCGGTGGCCGCGATGGCCAGCACGGCCGGCGTCGCGATCACGGTCCAGATCCTCGACAACGTGCCGCAGTTGCACGCCATCCAGCCCTATCTCTTCAGCCACTGGTGGCTCTCCTTCGGCGACCTGCTGCGCACGCCGATGGCCGCCGGCGACGTCGTGCACGGGCTGGTCGTCGCGGTGGCCTACGCCGCTCTCTTCCTGGCACTCGCCTGGTCCCGCTTCACGACGAAGGACGTCTCCAGCTGATCTCCCACGATCGTCGGTGGGACTGCCGGCCCGTTGGTGGCAGACTCCGCGCGTGACTTCGGAGACGATCACCGCGGCATCCGCGGGTACCTGGAAGCTCGGGGATCTGCTGGTCAACCGGATCGGGTTCGGTGCGATGCGCCTGACCGCGAACGCCGACGGTACGCCGAGTGACCGCGACCGGGTGATCGCCGTACTCCGCCGCGCGGTGGAACTCGGCGTCAACCACATCGACACCGCGGCGTTCTACTTCTCGCCGCTGCGGTCGGCCAACGAGCTGATCAACCGGGCGCTGGCGCCCTACCCGGACGACCTGGTCATCACCACGAAGGTCGGGCCGGGCAAGGATCCGTCGGGTGCCTGGATACCCGGCGCCACTCCCGAGCAGCTGCGGGGTCAGGTCGAGGAGAACCTGCGCCAGCTCGGCCGGGACCACCTCGACGTCGTGAATCTGCGGACCGACGGACGCGGCTCGATCGCGGAGCGGTTCGGCGTACTGGCCGACCTGCGCGACGCCGGGCTGATCCGGCACCTCGGCATCTCCAACGTGCGGCCCGACCACCTCGCCGAGGCCCAGGCCATCGCGCCGGTGGTCTGCGTGCAGAACCGGTACGGCATCGGTGCGCGCAGCCGGGACGACGGCTTCCTGCGCGCCTGCGGGGAGCAGGGAATCGCGTTCGTGCCGTACTTCGCGATCGCCGGGGAGGGTCGTGAGGCGGGGGCACGGGACACCGACCGCGACGAGGTGGTCGAGGTCGCGCACGCACACGGGGCGTCGGCCGCGCAGGTCCGGTTGGCCTGGACGCTGCAGCGCGGACCGAACGTGCTGGCCATCCCGGGCACCGGCAACCCCGATCACCTGGTCGCCAACCTCGCCGCCGGCGCGCTGCATCTGTCCGAGGACGAGCTGGCCCGGCTGGAGGCCGTCCACCAGGCCGGCGGGTGAGCGATCCGGCTAGCTCCGGGACGCAACGGCGGTGACCCGGACCACGACCACGGGGTTGTCGTCCGGCAGGGGGACGTGCGGCCACCGCCCGCCGTACGTGCTGCGCGCGGCGGCGTAGCCGGGGTCGCCGGGGCCGAGCAGCACACCCGTTCCGTGCCGCCAGCAGCCGTCGACGAGGACGTCGATCGGCGCCGGTTGCACGAGGTTGCGCCACCACCGCTTCTTCGCCGGGTGACCCGGCACGATCACCACACCGTCGGCACCGGAGGCGTACTGGACCGGCAGCTCGACGACGCGACCGGTCACCACGCCGCGGACACGCAGCACGAGGAGAGACCGGTCGAGCAGGTGGTGTGCGCGAGACCGCAGGATGCGCATCACCACCCGGTTGAGGAGGGAGCTGCCGTCGAGCCGGGGCAGTGCCGACCCGGTGATCAGGCCGAGGACCGCACCGGCGAGGGCACCCGTCGCGGTGCCGGTCAGGACGACGGCGACGACCGACCAGTCCGATCCCGGCGCCGTCGCTCCGAAGAAGACGATCGCCATCGCCGGGGCCCAGCCGGCCGCGTTGATGCCGAGCCACCGACGATGGTGGCGCACCAGGCCGCGCAGCCCGGGTGCCTGCGCGGCACCGAGCAACGCGCCCATCGCGGCACCGAGCGCGAACCCGCCGCCGATGACGAGTAGCGGCGGCGGGGTCGAACCGTCACCGGACCCGGACAGGACGCCGGGTGCCGACGCGACTGCCCAGCCCAGGCCGGCGACGGCGGCGGTCACGAGCAGCCAGCGACGCCGGCTCAGGGTGGGCAGCCAACGGCGTAGACCGGCGGCCTGCAGCGCACCGAGGGCTATGCCCTCGACGAGTCCGCCGGCGACAACGAGCGACAACGCCGCCGCGATCGCCGCGTGGCCCTTCGGATCGCCGACGAGCGCCTGCGACGCCTTCGCGGCGGCCGCCGCCGCGGTCATGCCGATCGCCTCGGCCAGTGCGCACAGGGCCGTCCACCGGGCCACGGACAGTGCCGGGGCGCCGGCCGGCGCCGCGTCGGAGCGGCCGGTCTCGAGCGGCGTGAGCCGTGTGGTCACACCTCAACGATCGCCGCCGGCCCCCGCCGCCCGGCAGAGGCGAAGGGCCTTTGCCGGGGTCAGAACCGACCGCTGCGGGCGGCGTTGCGCAACCGGTCGAACGGCCGCTTGCTGCGGACCCGGACGCCACCGAGGATCGAGAAGACCCGGAGCCGGAGTGTCGGCGCCCCGGGCGCGGTGCGCTCGTCGACGTCGAGCTTCCGTCCGCCCAGCAGGCTGATGCCCTCGATCTCGACGCGCATGCCGGGCGGTACGACGACGTCGACGCCGCCGATCACCGTCACCGCGGTCACCATCACCTCGCGGGAGGCGAGTTCGGCCTCCCGCAGATCCAGGCTCACCCCGCCGAGCAGCGTGACCGAGAGGCTGCTCTCGGGCACCCGCCAGCGCCCGCTCCGCTTCACCCCGCCGATCGGCAGGAAGAGCCACGCCGTCCGGGCCGGCCGGACCGGCCCGTCGCCGGCGACCGGAGCGGTGCCGGGCGTCCCGGCCGGTGGGAGGTCGACGACCAGGTCGTCGAGTTCGCGGCGGGTGCGGGCCTGGTACGCCCGCTCGACCCGCTCGCTGAATTCATCGAGCGCCAACCGCCCCTCGCTGGTCGCCGAGTTCAGGCGGGCGACGACGGCTTCGCGTTCGGCGTCGGAGGCGCGGATTTCCTCGGCTGGGACGGGCGCTCCATCACTGGTGTCACTCATCGCCGTTTCCCTAGCAGGTCGGTCAGCGGGGCCGGCGCCATGGTACCGATGCCCGGACCGGCGGATAGGGTCTGCATCCCGGCCACCGGCCGGACGCTATTCGTCCTCCTCCTCGACGTGGTCGATCCCGATCACGCCGTCGACGGCCGCGAGCGCATGCAGATCCTGCGGTACGCCGTTGCCCGCCACACCCATGACGACGCTCACCGGCCGGGGGCTCTCCTGCGCGGCGAGGGCGTCGAAATCGTCGACGTTCTCCGGTGACGGCGAGCGTTCGACCGCGAGGTCGGTGACCGTCCAGGAGCGTTCGGTGCAGGCGGTGAGGAGGTGCCGGAGCACACCTCTCCCGTCCTCGTAGGTGATACGGAGCGTGGACGCGCCCCGGCCGTGGTTCGGCAGGCGCCTGAGCAGCGGCGTGTACCCCAGAACGATGACGAAGTGCAGCGCGGTCACGGTGAGCGCGAGCAGCGGCAGGCCGGCCCCGGCGGCCATGCCGATCGCGGCGGTCTCCCAGACGGCGGCCGCCGTCGTCAGGCCACGGATCGCACCGCGCCGGGTGATGATCAGGCCGGCGCCGAGGAAGCCGATCCCGGACACGATCTGGGCGGCCACCCGGGACGGGTCCAGCACCACTGTGCCGGAGCTCAGCACGTCGGCGAAGCCGTACTTGCTGACGAGCAGGATGAGCGCGGAGGCGGTGCCGACGATCGCCTGCGTGCGCAGTCCGGCGCTCTTGCCCCGGATCTGGCGCTCCAGGCCGACGATCGAGGACAGTCCGAACGCCAGCACCAGTTCGCCGACCTGCCGCCAGGTCTCTCCGTGGCCGGCGGCGAGCGCGGCCGACGCCGTGTGCATCATTCCGTGTGACCTACCCAATTGCTTGGCGTTCAGCACCTGGTTGGCGGGAGGAGATGCACGCCACAGGGTGGTTATGCGGTCCCGCGCGACGTTGCGGCCGATGTGTGCCGGGCTGCGGTGTAGGCGGCGGGCAGTCCGTGTTCGACCTGGTGGAAGGCCGTGCGCGCCGATCGCCGCAGGGCCGCGATGATGTCGGCTTCGGGCTCGCGGGCGAGCAGCCGGCGGCGGCCCTCGTAGTAGAGGATCCGGAACACGCCGGAGAGCTGAGCCGCGGCGATCAGCGGTTTCACGTCGCCGGGAGCGGCCCGGGTCTCGGCGACGAGCACGGCGGCGAGGGAGGCCTCACGCTGCTCGAAGATCTCCCGTTCCCGGGCGCGCAGGGCGGCGCTGTCGTCGACCATGCGGGCAAAGGCCACCCCCCGGAAACCGAGGGTCGGGTCCATCCGGGCGAGCGCGTCGGAGTAGGCGCGCCGTACCGCCGCGAGCATGCTCGTCCCCGCCGGCCGGGTGGTCACGGCCCTGGCGAGGAGGGTGGTGATGTGCTCGTGCTGGTCGAAGACCAGGTCCTCCTTGAGCGGGAAGTAGTTGGTGACCGTCATCTTGGAGACGTTGGCCGCGTCGGCCACCTCGGCGATGGTGACGTGCTCGAACCCGCGTTCGGCGAACATCCGGGTGGCCACCGCGGACAGCGTGTCCCGGGTCTGCTGCTTCTTCCGCTCGCGCAGACCGGTCACGTCGGAGGTCATGGAGACAGCATACGGAATCATCAGATAAACTCTAGAGCCGTGCTACTATTAGGTCCGACATAAGTTACGGTGCAGGGACCTGGAGCCGGCATGACGGTGTGGAGACGCTACGGCCTGGCCCGCACGCCGGTGGTGACCCTGGTGGTATTTGCGATCACCGCCACGGTCAACGCCGTCCAGTTCGCCGTTCCGGGAACCCTCAGCGCGCTGGAACGCACGCACGCCGGCGCGCATGGTGACTGGTGGCGATCGCTGACCACGCTCTTCGTCCAGGACGGCGGCGTCTTCGGGACGGCATCCAATCTCGCGTTCCTGCTCGTCATCGGCGCGGTGGCCGAGCAGGTGGTCTCCCGGCCTCGGTGGCTGGCGTTCTACTTCGGTGCTGCGCTCGCCGGCGAGGTGGCCGGCTACTTCTGGCAGCCCGTAGGCGGCGGCAACTCGGTCGCGATCTGCGGGCTGGCCGGGGCAATCTCGGTCGCGGTGTGGCTGCGGAACCCCGCCGTACCGCGTGGCGGCGTAGTCGGCCTGATGGTCTGGTTCGGTGCGTTGCTGGCGACGTGGCTCTACCCGCTGATCGCGGTGGGCATCGCCGGCGCCGGCCTCGTCCAGCACGCGGAGCGGCACCGCATCCCGGTGCCCACCCTCGTGCTGGCGGCGGCAGGCGGCGTCGGCGTACTGCTGTGCGCGGTGCAGAACATCCACGGTGCGGCACTGCTCGCGGGTCTCGTGCTCGCCGTTCCCCTGCTGGCCGGTGCGCGCCGCCCGCGCCCCCTCCGCCATCCCACCCCGCCCCCTCATTCCGCCTCGCCCCCTCATTCCGCATCGCCCCCTCATTCCGCATCGCCCCCTCATTCCGCATCAACGTGACGTTGATGCGGCTAGACCGCTTGAACGTGACGTTCAAGCGGAATGGAGCGCGGGGGCCGGGAACCTCGTCGCCGCGTCGACATCGTGCGCCGTACTCGCATCCACGGGCAAGATCGGCGAGTAGGACGCACGATGTCGCCGGCATCACCCTCGGCGTACGGCGACATCGGTCACCCGCCCGCATCCCGCGCCCCCATTCCGCATCAACGTGACGTTGATGCGGCTAGATCGCTTGAACGTGACGTTCAAGCGGAATGGGGGAGGGCGTCGGCGGACGGGAATCCGGGCGTCGGTGGCGGCCCGATACGGTTGTCCGGTGGCGGCGCAAGCGGTGATTTTCGATTTCTTCGGCACCCTGTCGGCGAGTGCCACGATGGCGGAGCGCCAGGCCGGGCATGAAGAGGTGGCCGCGGTCCTCGGCGCCCCGGTCGAGGTCTACGCCGACGCGATCGTCCGGACCTGGCCGGAGCGGTCCCGCGGGCGCACGGGTGACTTCGCGGCGTCGATGCGACGGCTCGCGGAGGAATGCGGCCGGGATATCGACGAAGAGACCTGCGCCGCCGCCGGCGCCGTACGGCGCGGGACGCAGCGCGACCTCATCCGGATCCGTCCCGAGGTGGAGCCGCTTCTGCGCAGGCTCAAGGCGGGCGGGCTCCGGGTCGGGGTCGTGAGCGACTGCACCCACGAACTGCCCGAGTTGTGGCCGGGCCTCGCCATCGCCGCGTATGTCGACGCACCGGTCTTCTCGGTCGAGGTCGGCCTCAAGAAGCCGGATCCCGCGATCTACCTGCTCGCCTGCGAGCGCCTCGAGGTGGCGCCGGCGGAGTGCCTTTACGTCGGGGACGGCGACAGCAACGAACTCGCCGGCGCCGACGCGGTCGGGATGACCCCTCGTCGGCTGCTCGCACCCGACCACGCGGCCGGGTACGTCATCGACCCGGTGACCTGGACCGGCCCGTCGATCAGCAGCCTGACCGAGGTCGAGGATCTCTGCCTGCGACAAGTGTCGTGACACCGATGTCACTCCCGGCGAGCCGGGCCAGGCCCCACATCGGCGAAGGGTCGTCGCGCTACCGGGCCGGCCGAACCCCCCGGTGTTTCGACGAGAGGAGCGACGACACGATGGTCACGGTAGGCGTTCTCGCCACCTTCGAGTTCAAAGCAGGCAACGAGTCGGTCGCGGCCGAATTCTTTCGGCGCGGATTGCAGATCGTCGATGACCAGCCACCGAGCACCGTATGGTTCGCCTTCCAGGTCAGCCCCACCAGGTACGGGGCGTTCGCTGCGTTCGCCGACAACGACGATCGCGACGCTCTGCTCGCGGCGGGCGGGCCGAAGCTGTCACAGGACAACGTCGACCTCTTCGAGACGCCACCGACGTTCGAACTGGTCGACCTCGTCGCGGCCCGCCAGCCGGCCCCGGCCGCACCCCACCGCCACGGCGATGTGTCGACCTCGCCGTCACAGCCCGGGCGATGACGGGCCGCACCCGGCCTGTGCGACTGAAGACTCTGCGACGGAAAACTCGTTGACAGGCGGCATCCGGCGGGCTGGACTTGCCGTGTCGGCAGGATGACCTATCCGAAGCGAGAGGAGCGCATGATGCGAGGCCCCGTGTCCCTGACCACCGTCAATGCTGTGGACACGAGGACCGATGCATCGTTCGCGCTCGAGGACAAACCCACGACACGCTGAGGAACCCGATAACGAGTCGGCGTCGGACCGACGCTGGCTGAACCTCGGGGTGCTCGCGCACGTCGACGCAGGGAAGACCAGCCTGACCGAAGCGCTGCTGCACACCGGCGGGGCGGTGGACCGGCTCGGACGGGTCGACGACGGCACCACCCAGACCGACACCTTGGCGCTGGAGCGTCGCCGCGGCATCACGATTCGTACCGCGGTGGCGACCTTCTCCTTCAACGACGTCACCGTCAACCTGGTCGACACCCCCGGACACCCCGACTTCATCGCTGAGGTCGACCGTTCGCTCGCGGTGCTCGACGGCGCGGTACTGGTGCTCTCCGCGGTTGAGGGCGTGCAGGCCCAGACCATCGTGCTGTACCGGGCGCTGCGCCGTCTGGGCGTGCCCGCGGTGTTCATGATCAACAAGATCGACCGGGCAGGGGCGGATCCCGATCGGGTGCTTGCCGCGATCCGACGCCGCCTGACCACGGCCGTGACCCCGCTCGGCACCGTACGCAATCCGGGAACCGCCGCGGCTGCGTACCTCCCCGCGGTGTGGGATGACCCGGGTGTCGCCGAAGCGGTCACTGCCGATCTCGCCGAACATGACGATGCGCTGCTGGACACATGGGTCACCCGACACCGACCGCCCAGCGCGGCCGAGCTGCGGGGAACTCTCACCCGGTTGACCCGGGGCGGGCAGATCCACCCCGTGTTGTTCGGCTCGGCGATGACCGGCGCAGGTGTCGCCGACGTGATGGAGGTCGTCACGACACTGTTCGCCGTCGGAACGGCGGATCCGGACGCTTCTGCGGCCGGGCAGCTGTTCAAGGTGGAGCGCTCCGCCGCCGGCGAACGGATCTGCTCGATACGGATGCGCGCCGGCACCCTCGCCGTCCGCGATCACGTCCAACTCGGGGACGATCGGGTCGCTACCGTCACGGCGCTGGAGGTTCACGAACCGGGTGGTGCGGTCGGCCGCGACCGGGCCACCGCCGGCCAGATCGCGCGCGTGCGCGGTCTGACCACCGCCCGCATCGGTGATCGGGTGGGGTCTGACGCGGCGGGAGTTCCTGAGCTGATGTTTCCCCCTCCGGCGTTGGAGACCGCGGTGGTCGCGCGGGATCCACGGCAGCAGGTTGCGCTCCATGCAGCACTCGCCGAACTCGCCGACGTCGATCCGCTCATCCGACTCCGCCCCGACGATCACCACGGCGCCGCGCGGATCACCATGTACGGCGAGGTGCAACAGGAGGTCATCGCCGAGACTCTGGCCGCCGAACACGGTATTGAGGTCGACTACCGTGCCACCACCGTCATCTGCGTGGAGCGGCCCGCCGCACGCGGAGCAGCCGTGCTGCGGATGGGCGACCCAGGCCATCTCTTCGGCGCAACCCTCGGTGTCGCTGTCGAACCGGCGACTCCGGGATCTGGTGTCGAGTTGGTGCTCACCGCGCCCCGCTCAACGCTGCCGCTGCACGTCTACTCGACCGTCGAAGGATTCCGGGAGGCGCTTCTTCGCTATCTCGACGAGCCACTGGCCGCCGGACCGTACGGCTGGCAGGTGACCGATGTTCGCGTCACCGTGACCGAAAGCGGTTACCTACCACCCGGACCGCTACCGGCCCACGTCCGGCGCACCACCGCTCTCGTCGCCGCGGAAGCCGTCCAGCGGGCCGGGACCGTCGTGTGCGAGCCGTTCGACCGGTTCCGGGTGGAAGCACCGGCTGAGACCGTGTCCACCGTGCTCAACCTGATCGGCCGTCATCGCGGCTGTCCTGACGCGCCGCAGACCAGGGAGACGATCGCGGTGCTCACGGGAGTCCTTCCCACCGCCGCGGTCGACGCGGTCCGGAGGGGCCTGCACAGCGCCACGCACGGCGAGGGCCTCTTCGAGTCGACCTTCGATCACCACACGCCGACCCGTGGGACGCCGGTACGACGACCCACCTGAATGGTTCAGGCCGCGTCCAGTCACCAGAAGCGGGGTTGCCCGGGGATCGTCTCCAGGTCGGCCATGACCAGCGCACGTTCCTCGTCCTCGGCGATGTCCTCTGCCGCGGCGAGTGCCTGGTCGGTGTAGTCGCGCGCGGCCCGGGGGTCGCCGGACACGGCGTAGGCGCGGGCGATCGCCTCGTAGGCGAACGCCAGGTCCCAGTCGCCGATGTCGTTCTCCTGACAGATGTCGAGCACCCGCCGGGCGTGGTGCAGGCACGGTTCGCCGCGCCCCAGGACGGCGTACACCCGGGAGCACTGCCACTCGCCGCGGGCCAGATTCGCCGAGGTGCCGACCGCCTCCCAGTGGTACCGGGAGGCGTGCGCCATGTGGATCATGCGGTCGTCCTCGTCACGGGTGCGGTCTCCTTTCTCCATCAGCGCCCATACGGCGTTGAAGAGGTCGGTCGCGAGCCGGCGTACGTCCGGCGGCTCGGTCGGTCGGGCGGATTCGTCGGGTTCGTTCAGAGCCATGGGGAGGCGTCCTTCGGAGAGGAGGGCCGATGCTCAGCAGGCGTTCGTCCCGGTCGTCCGTACGAAGAGGGCCCACACGACGAAGGCTAGGAGGCTGACCCGGGGCAGGGGCAAGCTCACCTCAGTGCGGGAGCAAAAGTTCGGCCACGCGCCCGGGGAACTCGACCGGCGCCATGTGCCAGGCCCCGGGCAGGACGGCCAATCGTCCGTGCCGCAGCCGCGCGGTCATGTCTCCCATGACGGCCGGCGTGGAGATGGCGTCGTGCTCGGCGGCGACCAGATGGACCGGCACATCGACATCACCGAGCCGGTGGAGGACGTCGAACGCCGCGATGGTGCGCAGCGCGCTCGCCCACACCCGGTCGTCGATGTCGGTGATGCACGACCGGGCATAACGGACCGACGGCCGATCCTCGGCGATCGCGGCCGGGCTGAACCAGCGGGTGAGTGTTCCCGGCACGGCGCCCGCCCCGTCCAGACGCTCGACCTGCTCGGCCACCGCACCCATCGCGGCTACCGGGCTCGAGCGGGTGCAGATGAGCGTGAGCGCGCTGACACGCTCCGGATAGGTCAGCGCGGCGGTCTGGGCGACCTGGCCGCCGTAGGAGTGCCCGAGCAGGTGTGCCCGCTCGATGCCGAGCCGGTCGAGCAGGGCGATGACGTCGCGACTCAGGGCCGGATAGCCGAAGGCGGGTGAGTCACGTGCGCTGCCGTGCCCGCGCAGGTCGTAGCTGATCACCCGGAAGTGGCTGCGCAGCAGAGGCTGCAGCCCGGACCAGGCGCGAAGGTCCAGCGGGGTTCCGTGGATGAGGACGAGGGGGGGACCGGTCCCCTCGTCGGTGACGGCGGTCGCATAACCGGTGCCGAGCTGGACCCGACGTGTGTCGGGCGCCACCACCTCCGCCACTGCGCCCGCCCCCGATCCTGCCGAGACGCCTGGCCGTCATCTTCGAGCGTATGCCGGTTCCGCTTGCGATTGGGGCCGTCGCGGGTAAGGGTGGAGATGAGGACGGTTCGTGCCCTGAGCCGCCCCCGCACCGACCCGCGGTCTTCCGGAGATGGGGAGACCGGTCCGGACCTGGAGGGGGCGGATGTCCGCTCAATCACTGACCCAGGCGCAGCCGTGTCTCGATTCCCTCGATGCGGCACGTGAACATGTCGTGTCGCGCGCGTTGACGCCGTCATCCACCGGGACGGTGGGCCTCGAGCTGGAGTTCCACCTGGTCGACAGCCGCCGGCCGGATTCCCGCGTCGGCTGGTCCCGGCTCATGGACCTGCTGGGCGCCCTGCGCCCGCTGCCCGCCGGCAGCAAGGTCACCGTCGAGCCGGGCGGCCAGGTGGAGCTGTCGACACCGCCGTACGACGGCGTCGGTGCCGCCGTACGCGCGCTGGAGCTGGACGTGGCCGCACTCACCGACGTGCTGGCGGGTGAGGGCCTGCTGCTGGCCGCGCTGGGCGCCGATCCGGCCCGGGCGGTGCGCCGGATCAATCCGGGCGACCGCTACGTCGCGATGGAGCAGCACTTCGCCGCGCTCGGCGCCACCGAGCCCGGCATGGCCATGATGTGCGCGACCGCCGCACTGCAGGTCAACCTCGACGCCGGTCCGGCGTCGGGGTGGGCCGCCCGGGTGGGCCTGTCTGCACCGCCTGGGCCCGGTGCTGGTGGCGATCTCGGCCTGCTCACCGCTGGTGGCCGGCAGGGCCTCGGGGTGGCGGTCGATGCGCCAGCAGGTCTGGGGGCAGCATCGACCGGGCGCGGTGCGGGCCGCTGCTCGACCGCGGCGAGCCGGCGGCACAGCTGGGCGCGCTACGCGCTCGTGCGCGCCAGTGATGCTCGTCCGCGACCCCGGACGGGGTCGATGTCGCCGGTGACCCGCCGGGTGCCGTTCGCGGCGTGGGTGACCGGCGCGGCCCCGCTCGCGGAACGGCGACCCACCGCGGCCGATCTCGACCTACCACCTCACCACGCTGTTCCCGCCGGTGCGGCTGCGCGGCTACCTCGAGATGCGCTGCCTCGACGCCGTGCCCGACGCGGTGGTGGCCGGCGACTCGCGGGCCTGGTGACGACGCTGCTCGACGACCCGCGGCCGCGGCCGTCGCCGGCCGAGGCGTGCCGAGCCGGTTACCGCCGCCTGGAACACCGCCGCCCGCGACGGGCTGCAGCGACCCGGTCCTCGCGCCGCGCCGCCGCCCGGTGTGCCGAGGTCGCGGCGGCGCGCTGCCCCCACGATCTGCGTCGCCGAGGTCGAGCGCCTACGCCGAACTGGTCGACGCCGGCCGGAGCCCGGGCGACGAGCTGCGCGAAGCGCGCGGCGCAGACCGGCCCACTCGCCGTACTCGAGGAGGAAGCCCATGCGTGAAGGCACGCTCGCCCGCGGCCTGGAGCAGGCCCGGGCCCGCACTCTCGCGCTGACCGACTTCGACGAGACGGAGCTGACCGCGCAGCACGGCCCGCTGATGAGCCCGCTGGTCTGGGACCTCGCGCACATCGGCCAGCAGGAGGACCTCTGGCTGCTGCGCGGCGGCAGACGTCGGCGGCGCAGGGGCTGCTGCCGGCCGCGATCGAGCAGCTCTACGACGCGTTCGAGCATCCGCGCGCGGAACGGCCCGACCTGGGCCTGCTGCTCACCCGCGCGAGGCCCGCGTGTTCATCGCCGACGTCCGGGGCCGGGTGCTCGACCGGCTCGAGCGGGCCGACGAGAGCCGCTGTTCCCGTTCGCGATGGTCGAGCAGCACGAGCAGCAGCACGACGAGACGATGCTGGCCACCCACCAGCTGCGGGACGGGCCAGCCGCTGCTCGGCGGCCGGACGCCGCTGCCGCCGGGCCGGGACGTCTCGCACGGACGCGTGCTGGTGCCGGCCGGGCAGTTCGTCCTCGGGGTCGACGCCGCGGACGAGCCGTGGTCGCTCGACAACGAGCGCCCGGCCCACGTCGTCGACCTGCCCGCCTTCCGGATCGGCGCGTCGCCGGTCAGCAACGCCGAGTGGCAGGAGTTCGTCGCCGACGGCGGCTACGCCCAGCCGCGCTGGTGGTCATCCCGCGGATGGCAGCACCGCGTCGACGCCGGGCTGGAGCGGCCGCTGTTCTGGTCGGCGGACGGCTCGCGCCGCCGGTTCGGCGTCGACGAGCACATCCCGCCCGACGAGCCGGTGCAGCACGTCTGCTACTTCGAGGCGGAGGCCTACGCGGCGTGGGCCGGCGGCCGGCTGCCCACCGAGCAGGAGTGGGAGAAGGCCTGCGCCTGGGACCCGGCCGCCGGTCGGCGGCGGCGCTGGCCCTGGGGCGACGGACCGCCGGACGCGGGCCTGGCCAACCTCGGTGGCGGTGCGCTGCGGCCCGCGCCGGTCGGCGCGTATCCGGCCGGGGCGTCGGCGTACGGCGTCGAGCAGCTGATCGGCGACGTCTGGGAGTGGACGTCGTCGTCGCTGCAGCCGTGGCCGGGGTTCACGCCGATGCTCTACGGCACGTACAGCGCGCCGTTCTTCGGCGGCGACTACCGGGTGCTGCGCGGCGGGTCGTGGGGGGTGGCCGCCGCGGCGGTGCGGCCGTCGTTCCGCAACTGGGACCTGCCGATCCGGCGGCAGATCTTCTCCGGCGTGCGCCTCGCCTGGGACGTCTGACGTGTGCCGGCATCTCGCCTGGCTGGGCGCGCCGCGCACCCTCGCGTCGCTGGTGCTCGACCCGCCGCTCGGGCTGCTGCGCCAGTCCTACGCGCCGCGCCGGCAGAAGCACGGCCTGGTCAACGCCGACGGCTGGGGCGTCGGGTTCTGGTCGACCGGGCGGGACGACGCCGGCCCGCTGGCGGTCGCCGACGGCCGCTGTGGTCGGACGCGTCGTTCGCCTCGGTCGCCCCGGCGATCTCCGCTCGCCGCCATTCTGGCCGCGGTGCGCTCGGCGACGGCGGGCATGCCGGTGGACGAGAGCGGCGGCGGCGCCGTTCACCGACGGGCGCTGGCTGCTCTCGCACAACGGCCGGGTCGACCGCGCCGTGCTGCCCGACGTCGCAGGGCGCGGAGTCGCGGGTCGACTCGGCCGTGCTGGCCGCCCACGTCTTCGCGCGCGGCGTGGAGGCGGTCGCCGACGTGGTGGTCGACGTCGCCGGCCGCGATCCGGCCGCCCGGCTCAACCTGCTGCTCACCGACGGCGAGCGGGTCGCTCGCCACCACCTGGGGCGACACGCTGTCGCTACCTCGTCGAGCGCGACGGGGTCGCGGTCGCCAGCGAACCGCTACGACGACGACCCGCGCTGGGTCGACGTACCCGACCGACCACCTGCTCGAGGTGACCCCCGACGGCGTCACCGTCACCGCGCTGGAGTCGAACGCGTGACGGTCCTACTCGACACGCATCTACGGCCCTCGCCTACCGCGACGCGCTGCGCGGCCGACGTCCTCGCCGGGCTCACCGGCGACGCCGAAAACCCTGCCGCCGAAGTGGTTCTACGACGCAGCGGGGCAGCGAGCTGTTCGACGAGATCACCCGGCTGCCGGAGTACTACCCGACCCGCACCGAGCGCGGCATCCTTGCCGGGCATGCCGACGAGATCGCGGCGGTCACCTCGGCCGAGACCCTCGTCGAGCTCGGCAGCGGGACGTCGGAGAAGACCCGGCTGCTGCTCACCGCGCTCAGCGCGGCGGCACGCTGCGACGCTTCGTCCCGTTCGACGTCGACACGCACCGTGCTCGAGGACGGCCGGCGAGACGATCGCGCGCGAGTATCCCGGGGTGCGAGGTGCACGCGGTCGTCGGCGACTTCGAGCACCATCTGCACTGCTGCCCCGCACCGGCCGGCGGCTGGTCGCGTTCCTCGGTTCGACGATCGGCAATCTCGAACCCGTTGCGCGGCGGGAGTTCCTCGCCGCCGTGCGGGTCGACGCTGCGGCCGGGCGACGACGTTCCTGCTCGGCACCGACCTGGTGAAGGACCCCGACCGGCTGGTCGCGGCGTACGACGACGCGGCGGGCGTCACCGCGGCGTTCAACAAGAACGTCCTCGCGGTGGTCAACCGCGAACTGGATGCGGACTTCGACCTCGACGCGTTCGAGCACGTCGCAGTCTGGGATGCGGACAACGAGTGGATCGAGATGCGGCTGCGGTCACTGCGCGACCAGACCGTGCGGGTGGACGCGCTCGACCTCGACGTGCGGTTCGCCGAGCGTGAGGAGATGCGGACCGAGATCTCGGCGAAGTTCCGCCGGCAGCGGGTCGTCGACGAGCTCACGGCGGTCGGCTTCGATCCCCGCCACTGGTGGACCGACGCGGGGGAGGACTTCGCCCTGACGCTCTCCGCCGCCGTATGACACTTCCGTACGACGACCTCGCCACGGAGTGGCGGGAGGCCCGGCCGCCGTTCCGCGGCGTGCACGCGGACAGCGCGGCCTGCGGCCGGCCGAGCCTGGCCACCGTCGACGCCGCAGCGCGCCACCTGCGACTGGAGGCCGAGATCGGCGGCTACGTCGCCGAGGCCCGGGCCGAGCCGGAACTCGACGAGGCCCGGTCCCGGCTCGGCGCCCTCCTCGGCCGGACCGCCGCGGACGTGTGCTTCGTGGAGAGCGCGACCCTGGCGTTGCACCGGCTGCTGCTCGCGTGGCCGATCAGCGAGGGGGCGACGGTGGCGGCGCTGCCCGGGGAGTACGGGCCCAACCTCGCCGCCTTCGCCGCCCATCGCCTGCGCGTCGTGCCGCTGCCTGCGGACGGCGCCGGGCGGCTCGACGTCGGCGCGGCGGAGCAGTCCCTGCGCCGGCACCGACCGGACCTCGTACACCTCACCATGGTGGCGAGCCATCGCGGGCTGCTGCAGCCGGCGGCCGACCTCGCCGCGGTGTGCCGGGCGGCGGGGCTGCCGCTCGTCGTCGACGCCGCGCAGGCACTGGGCCACGTCGACTGCCGGCTGGCCGTCGACGCGCTCTACGCGCCGTCGCGCAAGTGGCTGGCCGGGCCGCGCGGGGTCGGCGTACTCGCCGTGTCGCCGCAGCGGGCGGCCCGGCTGCACGATCCCGGGACGAACGAGACGCTCTCGACGGCCCGCCTGCTCGAGGCCGGGGAAGGCTCGGTCGCCGGCCGGGTCGGCCTCGCCGGAGCGGTGCGCGCCCTGTGCGACGCCGGACCGGAGCGGGTGTTCGCGCGGCTCGCCGCTGTGGGTCGGCACACCCGCAGCGTGCTCGCCGGACTCCCCGGCTGGCAGGTGGTCGAGCCGGTCGACGAGCCGACCGCCGTCACGACCCTGCTGCCCCGTGACGGAGTGGACGTCCCCGGCGTCCGTTCGATGCTCCTGGAGAAGTACGGCGTCCTCACCACCGCGTGCGGCGTCGAACGCGCACCCGGGGAGCTTCGCCGCCCGGTGCTCCGGATCAGCCCGCACCTCGACGTCGACGAGAGCCGGCTGGACGAGATCCGGGAGGCGCTCGCCGGAGTCCGCTGAGCCGCGGCGGGCCGCTAGGCGTGCGTCGTCGTCGGGGCGTGCGTCGCCGTCGAGGTGTGCGCGTCGCCGTCGAAGCGGATCGCGACGGCGGTGATGTCGTCCTCCCGATCCCCGTCGTGGACGATGTCGACCAGCCGGGACAGGCCCTCCGACAACGACCCGGTGGCCAACGTCCCGGCGTGCTCGGCGAGCCGGGCGAGGCCGACGTCGATGTCTTCGTCGCGGCGTTCGACGAGTCCGTCCGTGTAGATCAACAGGGTCTGGCCGGGCAGCAGGGTGAGCGGTGCGTCGTCCCGCCCCTCGGGGCGGGTGCCGAGCGGAACGGACGGCGGGATGGCGAGGATGTCGGCGGTGCCGTCGGCGTCGACCAGGATCGGCGGAAGGTGCCCCGCGTTGCCGACCGCGACCTGGGTGCTGTGCGGGTCGGCGACGAGGTAGAGCAGCGTGACCAACTGGGCGATGTCATATGTGGCGAACATCTGGTCGAGTTTGGTCAGCACGGTCGCCGGGTCGGAGTCCATCGCGACGTAGGCCCGCAGGGCCGACCGGATATGTGCCATCGCCGCCGCAGCGGTCACTCCCCGTCCCATCACGTCGCCGATGACGACGCCGACCCGGTCCGCGCCGAGGGAGATGGTGTCGTAGAAGTCGCCGCCCACCTCGGTGCGCCCGGCCGGCTGGTAGTGCGCGGCGATGTCCCAGCCGGGTACATCGATGACCTGGTCCGGCAGCACGGCCCGCTGCAGCAGCATCGCGGCGTCGCGGGTCTGGCTGTGCAGCTCGGAGTTGTCGATCGCTACGGCCGCGCGGTGGGCGAGGTCTTCGGCCATGGCGAGGTCGGCCCGACCGTAGGTCCGCCCGGACTCCGCCTGGATCAGGGTGATGGCACCGAGGATCCGTGGGCCGGGTGCGGCGAGCGGCACGACGAGCGCGCTCCGCAGTTGGAGGGCGCGGGAGATGCGCAGGTGCTCGTCGTCGCGCGCACCGGCGGCGAGCATGTCATCGGTGATCTCCGGATACAGCTCGCTGACGCCGGTCCGCACCACGTTCGGCGAACCGGTCGGGGAGTCCGGGTCGGTGGGGTAGCGCTCCTGCAACTCGTGGGCCAGCTCGACCTTGGCGGGGTCGACGTGGGCGACCGCAAGGGTGTGCAGCCGGCCGTCCTCGACGATCTCGACCGCGGCCCAGTCGGCGAGTGTGGGGACGGCGAGTCGGGCGACGTTGGTCAGGGTGACCCGGTAGTCCAGGCTGGAGGCGAGCTCGCCCGACGCGTCGGCGAGGAAGGCCAACCGGGCGGCCGCCGTGCGCGCCTCGGCCAGGGCATCGACCCGGTCGAGAGCCTGCGCACAGGTGTCGGCGAACGTGGTGAGGAACTCCAGTTCCCGCTCGTCGAGGGTGCGTGCGCCCGCGAAGACCAGGCCGATCACCCCGAGCGGGCGTTCGGCGACCTGCAGGGGCAGGCACACGAGGGACCGTTCGTCGGGGATCAGCGCGGCGAGGTCGGGGTATTCGTCGAGGATCGCCGTCCGGCCGACCAGGACCACGGGCATTCCGGTCCGGAGCGCGTCCGTGGCGGGATTCTGCTCGCTGACCGGGTAGCTCGCCCACCGGTCGGTGATCTCGGGCCGGCCGCCCCGGATCGCGACCAGGTCGAGGATCTCGTCGTTCGAGAGCAGGGACACGGTGGCGACCGAGGCCTCGACCGCGTCCGCCGCATGGGTGACCACCACATCGGTGACCGACCGGGTGTCCCGTGCCGCCGCAAGCTCGGCGGTGGCCTGCGCCAGCTGGCCGAGGCGGGCGGCGTAGGTCTCGGCAGCGGCGAACGCGCCCGCCCGGTCGGTGACGTCCTCGGCCACCTCGACGACACCAGCCACCCGGCCGTCGACGAGGAGGGGGGTGTCGGTGACCCGCAGGCGTCGTACGACGCCGCCGCGGCATCGGACGGAGAGCTCGCCGACCCATCGCTGCCCGGACGACACGGTGGTGATGATCTCGTGGGCCCGCTCGCGGGCGTCCGGGCCGACGTGCAGGTCGAGCATGCTCGTCTCGCTGAGCTGTTCCTGGGTGAGGCCGTAGAAGTCCTCGGCGGCCTGGTTCCAGTAGACGATCCGCTGGTCGAGATCGGCGGCGACCACGGGAAGGTGGAGCGCGTCGAGCAGGCCCAGATCCGACACTCCGGATTCGGGGCCGCCCACCCGGGCTTGCCCGGGCTCCTCAACGCGATCCATGAAATCCCCCAGCCGGCCAGTCGGCCGGAACAGCTGAGCGCACCATCCGGCCGAGGCACGGCTCGACCAAGACGCTACGCGGACAGGGGGGCGCTGTCATCAGGCCGGAGCACGTTGCTGCTGCTACCGATCCCCATGACTGCGCGGCGTGTCCCTCGTGTCACGCCCGTCGCACCCGCCCCAGCCACGGCCCGGATCGGCGCCCCGAATCGCAGCCCCGAATCGCCGCCCCGGTTCGCCGCCGCTCCCATTCCGCATCAACGTGACGTTGATGCGGCTAGAGCGCTTGAACGTGACGTTCAAGCGGAATGGGAGGGGCGGCGCGAACGCCCCGTCGTTTGGCTTGAACGTGACGTTCATGCCGCTAGAAGGCTTGAACGTGACGTTCAAGCCAAACGGGGATGGCCGACACCCGGCACCTGCACCACGATGTCGCCCGACCTCCACCTGCCGGCGGGGTGGGGTGGCTCGGCGGGGGTACGCCGAGGGGCCAGACTGGTGCGATGGCTGATCGCGCGGACGTCACCGTCGACTGCTCGGCCCCGATCGGTCCGCTGGAGCGGATCTGGGCGAGCTTCGGCTACGACGAGCTCAACTGGACGGCGACCCCGCGCGGCAAGCGCAACCTGGCGCGATTGCGCGACGTGCTCGGTACGGGGACCGTCGTCCGCGCGCACAACATCTTCACCAGCGGAAGCGGCCGCGCGGTCCCGCACTGGAGCAGCGGCAACGTCTATCACGAGGACGAGTCGGGCAACCCGTACTACGACTGGGGCATCGCCGACGAGGCGTTCGACGCCTGGCGGGCCGCGGGGATGCGGCCGATCGTGGAGCTCGGCTTCTGTCCGTTCGCGCTGACCCGCGACCGGCCCGGCGGCGCCTTCGTGCCCATGCCCTCGCTGTACGGCCGCTACGAGTCGGAGTTGTGGGCCTCACCACCGAAGGACTTCGCCCGCTGGGCCGGCCTGGTCGCCGCGACGGTGCGGCACTACGCCGAGCGTTACGGCCGGTCCGAGGTCGCCGGCTGGTACTGGGAGCTCTGGAACGAGCCGGACATCCTGTATTGGCAGGGCACGCTCGAGGAGTACTGCGCGCTCTACGACGTCACCGCGGCGGCGGTCAAGTCCGTGCTGCCTGAGGCGCCGGTCGGCGGGCCGGCCACGACCGGCGGTGGCCGGGAGTTCCTGCGCCGCTTCCTCCAGCACTGCACCGGGGCCGGTACGCCGGTCGACTTCGTCTCCTTCCACACCAAGGGGGCGCCGGGATTCCCCCGCCTCTACACCCCCGTGGGCCCGACCGGAGCGGGTGGCGGGGAGCAGCAGTCGCCGAGCAGCACCAAGATGCTGGACGAGGTCGAGGGGAGCCTCGACATCGTCCGGTCCTTTCCCGCCCTCGCCGGCGTGCCGGTCCTGGTCGACGAGTGCGACCCCGGGGTGCCGGCCCACTACGGGATCTTCGACAACCCCAACTACGCCTTCCGCAACACCGCGTACTACCCGGTCTTCCAGCTCCAGATGACGAGGAACCTGCTGGACCTCGACACCCCCGGTCGTCGCGGCATCACCCGCGCGACCGCCTGGAGCTGGTACCTCGAGGGCGACCGCTACTTCGAGGGGACCCGCAGCTTCTTCACCGCAGGCGACCTGACCGCCCCGGTCGTCAACGGCTACCGGATGCTCGACCGGCTCGGCGACACCCGGCTTCCGGTCGAGGTCAGCGGCGCGGGTGAGCTCAGCGGCGCCGGCCCCGGCGAGGTGGACCGCCCCGGCGAGGTCGGCGGGCTGGCGTCGGTCGCCGAGGACGGCCGGGTCACCCTCATCGTCTGGCGGCACGACGACGACCAGTACCGGACCGCCGCCTCGCCGGTCGGTGTCACCCTCACCGGCCTGCCGACCGCGGACCGGGCGGTGACGGTCACCCGCCACCGCCTCGACCGGGACCACAGCAACACCCATACGCTCTGGCTGCGGGAGGGCGCGCCGCAGGACCCGACCGAGGCGCAGCTCGCCCGGATCCGGGCCGGTGAGGAGCTCGCCGAGGCGGAGCCGGCTCAAAAGCTGGCCCGCTGTCCCGCGGAGCTGTCCTTCTCCGTCGAGCTGCCGATGCCCGGCGCCGAGCTGATCGAGATCAGCCCTGCCTAACGCAGCCGGCGGGCCCGGGCGGCGAGTGCGTCGAGGGCCTCGCCGAACGGCCGTTCCAGCCAGCCGAGGTGATCCGCCGCACCGTGGTGGTGGGTGGTACGCCGGTCGTCCCGCCTGGGCGCGGTGTGGCGGACATACTCGCGGGCCCCCTCGACGAGCGTCCGCATGTAGTGCAGGCCATCGGGGTCGGCCATCGCCCACTCACCGCCGCACGCGAGGTAGACCGGTGAGGTGTGGGCGAAGACCCGCCGGCCCCACTCGTCGAGGTGATGGTCCACGCCGAACGCGCGGAGCGCGATCCAGGAGTGACCGTCCACGCGGACCTGTTCACTGAGCGCGAGCTCCCGCGTGCCATCACCGGTGACCGCGGCGATCACCTCGCCGTTGCACACGACTTCCAGCGAACGCAACGGGAAGATGCTCGTGACCGTGGCGTCGACGGTGACCGTGCCCGGTCCGCTCAGCTCGACGGTGTCGCCCGGCTCCCGGCCGTCGACGGTGAGGCTGAGCAGCGGGCCTCCGGAGAGGAAGGTCCGCCCCTCACGCACGGCGCGGCACCAGCCGTCGTAGGTCAGCTCGCCGTCGACCTTGGCGTAGGTGCGGTAGAGCCCGACCGGCACCTCGCTGGACATCTTGTCCGTGCCGCCCACGAGCGGCAGCCGGTAGCCGCAGTTGAGGTAGCGGTAGTACTCCAGCAGTGCGTCGCCGGACTGGGCGAGCATCTCGACCGCGTCCGCCCGCCCGGTCGACACGAGCACCGCGGGTTCGCCGTTGGGGTTGGGGAAGTGGGCCGCGACGACGGTCCCGCCCTGGCCGTGCGCCCGGTCGGCCCAGTCGCTGAGCGTCGCGTCCAGCGCGCCGCCGAGCTCCGCCTCGTCCGGCCCGTCGGTGCACCACGGCATGACCGGCTCCTTGAGCCCCCAGAGGATGAGGTGCCCGAGGGCGTGCTGGCGGTTCTCCTGGCCGACGTAGGTGAAGTAGCCGCCGCCGTCCACGACGCTCGGTCTCCCGCTGAAGTCCTCGGTGTTGGTGAAGAGCGCGCCCCACTGCGACTGGAGGAGGTTGACGACCCGCAGGTCCTCGCCCAGCTGCTCCAGCTGCGCGCCGGGGGTGGACAGGAAGTGGACGTGGGAGTCGCCCGACCACCAGCCCCGGGCGGCCAGGTCGGTCATCCGGCCGATCCGCAGGGTGAGCTCCCGTTGGCCGGGCTCGACCCGCACGGTCTGGCGGACCGGTTCGTACTCGAAGCCCCGGGCCACGTCGACGACGACGTCGCCGCGCGGCAGCCAGCCCTGGCAGGTGCCGTCGATGTAGGCGTAGGTCTGCTGCCCGAGCCGGACGTCGCCGCCGACGTCGTAGTGCCAGGTCCCGAGGTTGGAGGCGACGTGGTTGTGGTGACCGTGCGGCTGGTAGGGGACGCCGGCGGGGGAGCGGAAGTGCACCCGGCACGGCACCGGGCGTCCGGTCGCGTCGTCGAGCACGGTGACGTGCACCCAGTTGCGGCCGCTCTCGGCCACCTCGAAGCGCACCCGGCCGTCGTCGAGCCGGCCCGCACGCTGCACCTCCTCCCACTGCGCCTGCCCGAGCTGCTGTCCGTCCCGGCGTACGACGACGGTGGCCGACGGGACGGCCGCGATGGAGGTGTAGGCCGGACTGGTGCCCGGCTCGCCGACCGCCGCGCCCCAGCCTGGCCGGTCGTCGTCGCCGGGCAGCCGCTGCACATAGGTCGCGACGCCACGGTCGACGGTGACGTCGAGCGGGCCGCCGTGGTCTGCGCCGTCCGGATCGTCGACCGTCAGCAGCACCGGGCTGCCCGGCGTACGCACGAACGGATGCTCGTCGAGGTGACCGAGCGTGATGCCCGCGACGAGGAAGGGCGAGCCCACAGGCACGAGCTCGATGCGGTCGATCGGAGCATCGGGCTCGGGGTTCTCCCAGCACCACAGGTAGTAGCTGGCCACCCAGCCCTTGGTGTGTTCGGTGAGGCGATATCCGGCGGCACCCCAGTTGCCCTCGAACCGGGCCTCGTTGCCGTCATGGGTGTCGCTGACGGCCAGGAACGGGTCGCGTCCCCACTCCGGCGGGACGACCTGGATCTCGAAACGCTCCCGGACGGGAACGGTCACCCGCGCGCCGCCGGCGAGGTGGAAGACATAGTTCGCGACGATCTGCCCGACGCCGTGGCCCGCCGGTCCGCCGGGCTCGAGCAGGCGGTGCGCCACGATCACCCGGCGCGCCGCCTGTCCGACGTCGACCGACACCGTCGAGCGGGGCACCACGAAACAGCGGTCCTTCGACGGTTGCTCGGGACCGATCAGGAAGGGCAGCCCGCGTAACTCCACCCGGCCGAGTGCCGGATCTGTGTCGGCGGCGCCGAGGACATCCAGCCCGGCGTTGCAGACGGAGGCGAGATCGAGCGGCTCGTAGCTCGGCATCGGCCGATGGTATTCCCGGCAGCGAAGCCCGGCCGATCGACTTTCCTGCGGAGCGGGTGTCAGCCGTCCACAGGAACAGGCGGTCGATCGAGCACGATCCCGAAGTGGTCGCGGTAGGCCGCCAGCAGCTCCTCGTCGTCGCCGATCCCGGTCTCCGTCCGCTCCGTCCCTTCGCTGCTGATCAGGGTGCGGCCGGCCAGCGTGATCAACCCGAAGGTCGTGGTCAGCCGCGAGCAGACGGGGGCCTTGCGGAAGTGCGATCCGGGTCGGGTCTGCTGCCACCAGCAGGTCGGCACGAAGTCAGGCAACGCTCGCGGGCGCGATTCGAGCCGGTACTGCGGGGCGCCGTCGCGCAGCACCTCGATATCTCCGCCGGGCATCGTCTTCACCGTGAAGACTCCGCACGGGTCGCGCTGATCGACCCCCGGATCGAGGCGGAGCGGGTAGGCGCTGTGCCGGCCGAATCCCACGTCGACGAGCCACCCGTTGACCAGCAAGGCCATGTGGTCGAACGGCGGGCCCAGACCGCGTGGTCCGTGGACGCCGCCACCGAGCATCGCCACCTCGAAGCCGAGGGCGGTCAGGAGCGAGGCGAACAGGCCGTTGAGTTCGTAGCAGAACCCACCACGCCGTCGGGTGACGATCTTGTCGAACAGGTCACCCACAGCGAGTGAGATCGGCTCGCCGAGATGGATGCTCAGGTTCTCGAACGGCGTGGTCTGCAGATGCCGACGTTGCAACTCCTGGAGGGTGCTGGCTGCCCCGTTCCCCGGCATGGCCGAAGCCCCGATGCGCGCGAGATAGGCCCTGACCTGCGGTTCACTCAGCGGCTCCACCCTGCTCGTTGGCACGTTGTTCACCCGGCATCTCCCTCCCGGCCAGACCACCCGAGACTCGAAGTTGATCTTGATCTCTCATGCGTTCCGGTCGATCCTCACACCCTTGCCGCCCGACTTTTGTCGCGACATCGCCAGGAGGTACCGCGTCGTGAGAGAGTTAGCCGCGGCCCGACGTCGGCATCGGATCCGGGTCGTCACGGGGGGATCGAATGGGTGCACTGCGCCGGCTCGTGGCCGCCTTCAGGTGGCGGGTCGTCGTCGTTCCGGTCCTTGTGGCGATCACGGCGTTCGCCGTCGTCATTGCCACCCCGAGCTACTCCGTCGATGCCCCCGGCCGCACCGCCCACGGCCGGACCCCGGCGGCTTCCGGGCCGGACAAGACCTCGACGCTGGAGGAGCGGCCGAAGCCCCCGCGACTGAAGCGGGCCCCCAGCGCGGCACATTCCAGGTCGCCGAAACCCGCGGTCTCCGTCTGCGCCCGGAACAATGATCTGCAGCTCATCCTGGTCAGCCTCAGTAGGCAGCGGGCCTGGATGTGTCAGCGGACCCGCCAGGTGCGGACCACTCCCGTCACGACGGGCAAGGAGAGCGACGGCAGTGGCACCCCGACCGGTTCGTGGCAGGTCTACGGCAAGGAGACCGACCGTTATCTGAACGGCCCCGACTACTCCGACTTCGTGCACTACTGGGTGCCGTTCTTCGGGGACTTCGGCTTCCACGACGCGACCTGGCAGAAGATGCCTTTCGGAAGCCCGCTCTACCGGACCGAGGGCTCACACGGGTGCGTGCATCTGCCGACGCCGACCATGAGATGGCTCTACGACTGGGTGCAGCTCGGAGCGACCGCCACCGTGGTGCGGTGATCGATTTGTCGGCGTCCTGACCATCGGTCCTCGTAACCGACTGACAGGTGAGGGACAGCGGGGCACAGTTACTAAAAGACAGCCACACGATTACACAACGCAACTGTCGGGACAGGGCAGGCCAGTGTGGCCACCGCCTCTGCTGAGGCGAATCAAGCTTGCGGAGACTTCATGGGCACCCAGACCCTGGTCCGTCAACAACGGCTGATCACGCGGGCCCGCGGGCACGCAGCGACTGCGCGAGACGCCACCGATCTCCTGGCGCATGACGATCGCGTCGCGCAAAACCGGAACATGTACGGCGGTGGACAGGCGATCGCCGACCGCTCGCGGGCCGATGATGTCCACGCAGTCAGAGATGAGGCCCGGACACCCCCGGGCTGGCGCACCTTCGTCGGGGTGGCGCTGATCGCGGGCGCGCTCATCTCCGTGATCCAGATGTCTCCGCACGGCGGTCGGTGGGATGCGCAGCTGGTGGTCGCCGGCGCCATCGTCCTCAGCGGGTTTGTCTGGCTGGTGTGTTACGGGCTCTTCGCTCTGCACCGACGCGGAGGACGTACGTCCCGAGCGGCCGTCCTGATGGCATCGCCGACGATCGGATGCGGTGACCCGAACTGCCCGTTGGAGCCCTGCGCCACCTTCCTCCTCGACCCCGGCCTGAGCACCGCAGCGGCCGATCTCGACACCGAACTCCGGGCCCTCCACCATGCGGCCGCTGCGTCACCGCTGGGGCCGTCCGCGACCGGGTCCGAGATCGTCCACCGGCCTGCGCCGGCCTGTCCCGACTGCATCGCGTCCGTGCGGCTCGATCCCCGTCAGGCACCCGGGATGGTCGGCATCATCACGGTCCACCAACCGAGCTGTCCTTACTTCCGCAACGCGCTCGCAGTCACGACCTGACAATCGACGCCGGGTAGCGCGGAGATCAGGGACGTGCCGCGAGCGGGTTGGGGAGGGACTCGAGGAGCAGCTTGGTGTAGTCGTCCCGTGAATTCCGGATGACCTCCAGCGCCGGCCCGGATTCGACGAGCCGGCCGTTGTTGAGCACGAGGATCTCGTCGGCGAGCAGTCGCGCGGATAGCAGGTCATGGGTGATGTAGAGCATCGCGATACGGCGTTCGCGGACCAGGTTGTCGAGTAGCTCGAGGATTTCCGCCCTGATCGATACGTCGAGCATCGAGATCGGTTCGTCGGCGACGATGATCTCCGGCCGGGGCGCGAGGGCGCGGGCGACCACTACCCGCTGCTGCTGCCCGCCCGACAGCTGATGGGGGAACTTGTCGACGAAGGCCGTCGCGGGCGAGAGGCCGACCGTCTCGAGCAGTTCCTCGACCCGCTGGGCGGCCTCCCGCGAGGTGAGGCTGTGATAGTTGCGCAACGGGCGGCTCAGGGTATGCCGAATGGTCCTCGTCGGGTTCAGCGCGGCGAACGGGTCCTGGAAGACCAGTTGGACATGCCGTCTGAAGTCGCGCATGCCCCGCCGTCGCAATGCGTCCACGCGTTGGTCCCCGAACCAGATCGCGCCGCTGTCGGGCCGTTCGATCCCGGTGAGCATCTTGGCGATCGTGCTCTTGCCGCTTCCGCTCTGTCCGACCAGCGCGGTGACCGTGCCCTCCCGCAGGGCGAGCGACACGTCGACCACGGCATCCACCGCGGAGACGGTGAAACCGCGACGCCGTACGTAGCGTTTGTGGACGCCCTCGACCCGCAACACGGTCGGAGTCGCGTCGAGAACGTCGCCACCGGCCGCGCGCTTGCTGAAGACCATCCCCTCCGGGAGCTCTCCGGGAAGCCGCGACGGACTTCTCACCGGGCCTCTGAGCAAGCCGCTCCGCCGCCACGTGGCAGGACGCCTGACCGCCGTTCAGGGGGATGAGCTCGGGCTTGTCGTCCCAGCATCGGGACACCACGTCGGTGCACCGGGGCGCGAAGAGACAGCCCCGAGCCGGCCGGGACAGGTCCGGCGGCCGGCCCGGAATGAAGGAGATGTTGATCTCCTCGGCGCGCGGGTCGGCGTAGGAACCCAGCAACCCGCGCGTGTAGGGGTGCAGCGGCTGCCGGAGCGCCGCCCTCGCATCCTGGGTCTCGACCAGCTCCCCGGCGTACATCACCATGACCCGGTCCGAGATCTCCATGACGGTGCCGAGGTCGTGGCTGATGAGCATCACCGCAAACCCCTGCTCGCGTTGCAGTCTGCGCAGGCTCTGCAGGATGGACTTCTGCACCACGACGTCCAACCCCGTCGTCGGTTCGTCGAGCAGGACGAACTTCGGCTCCAGGGCGAGCGCCAGGGCCAGGCACACCCGCTGCTTCATTCCGCCGGAGAGTTCGTGCGGGTAGAAGCGCATGTACGACGGGTCGATCAGCACCATCTTGAGGAGGTCACTGATGCGGTTGTGGATCGCCTGACCGGAGAGGGAGGTGTGCGCTTCGATGACGTCACGGAACTGGGCCTCGACGCTGAGGACGGGGTTGAGCGAATTCATGCTGCTCTGGAAGACCGTCGACAGGTCACGCCAGCGCAGGGCCCGAAGGTCGTCGTCGGTCTTGGTGGTGAGGTCTACGCCGTCGAAGACCACGCTGCCGGAGCTGATCCGACCGGGGCGTTCGGTCAGCCGCAGGATCGCCGTACCGAGGGTCGACTTGCCGCTGCCGGACTCACCGAGCAGGCCGACGAACTCCCCTTCGGAGATGTCGAAGGAGACGTCCCGCACGGCGCGGACGGGCCGCCCCCCGGACGCCTCATATGTGACGGAGAGATCGCGGATCTCGAGCAGTGACATGGACTACCCCTCTCGCAGATGCGGGTTGCTCAGGGCATCGACCCCGAAGTTGACCAGGGTCAGCGAGGTGATGAGGAGCGCGAGAGCAAGCCCGGGCGCCGCCAGCCAGACCCACTGGCCGGTCAGGAGTGCGCCGCTGCTGTCGGCGAAGTACAGCATCGTTCCCCAGCTCACCGTGCTCGGATCTCCCAGCCCGAGGAACTCGAGGCCGGCCTCCGCCCCGATCGCGCCGCCGGCAGCGGCCATGAAGTTGGCGACCACCAGGGAAGTCATGTTGGGCATGATCTCGCGCATGATGATGCGCATCGTGCGGTCTCCGGCGAACTTCGCGGCGGTGATGTAGTCGCGGGTCCGCAGACTGATGATCTGGGCCCGTTTGATTCTCGCTCCGTAGGCCCAACCGGTGATCGAGATCACGAGGATCACGAGTGGAATCCCGTGGACGGGTGAGTACGCCGCGATGGTGATCATCAAGGGCAGCGCCGGGACGACCAGCGCCAGATTGATGAAGAAGGACAGGACATCGTCGACCCATCCCTGCAGATAGCCTGCGGTGAGACCGATGACGAGGGCGATCGCTGTGGCGAAGAAGCCCGCGAGCAGGCCGACCGCGAGAGAGGTCCGCGCGCCGAAGACGAGTTGGGAGAAGATGTCCTGGCCGGTGGCCGTGGTCCCCATGAGGTGGGCACCGGACATGGGCAACGACTGGCCGAACCTCGTGCTCTTCGGGTCGTACGGAGCGATCAGCGGGGCGAATACGGCGGCAAAGGCGAAGACCGCGAGCAGGGCCAGGCCCACGCGGCATTTTCCGTTCGCCCAGAGGATCTTCGCCCAGGTGGGAAGGCGCGACGATCTGATCGGCTCGAGGTCCTCGTCGACCGCGACCGGACGCAGGTTCGCCGCTCCGGCTCCGGGAGCTGGCTGTGGCTGCATCTAGCTCGCCCCCCCACGCCGCACCCGCGGATCGAGGATGCCATAGAGGAAGTCGGCGAAGAGATTCGCCAACAACACGCCGACCGTCGTGAAGAGGAAGATCGCCTGCATCAGCGGATAGTCCCGATTGGACAGGGCTTGGAACATCAGCCTTCCCATTCCGGGGTAGTCGAAGATCTGCTCGATGAGGATCGTGCCGCCCATGATGGCTCCGAGAGACAGCGCCAGCCCGGTCACGTTGGGCAGGACAGCGATGCGGGCGCTATAGGTCAGAGCGATGCGCCGTTCCTTCAGGCCCTTGGCCCGGGCGAGTCTGGTGTAGTCCTCGCCGAGCGTCTGGACCATGTTGTTGCGCATGCCGAGAATCCAGCCGATCGGTGCGGTCACGAGGATCGTCATCGCCGGCAGGATGCTGTGGTAGGCGGCGTCGCCGATGAAGCCGAGCGTGAACCCGGGTGTTGCACCGCCGCTGTAGCCGCCGCTCTCGGGAAGCATGTTGAGGACGAACGCGAAGATGTAGAGGAGGAGCAGCGCGATCCAGAAGAAGGGGAGCGTCCCGATGAACGTCGAGCCGAGGCTCACGATCGAGTCGAACCTGGTGTTGCGCCGCCACGCCGCGAACGACCCGAGGAGGGTCCCGATGACGAACGCGATGATCTGCGTCGATCCGACCAGAACCAGGGTCCAGGGAAGCGTCTGGCCGATCATGTGCGTGACGCTGTAGGGGAAGTAGGCGTAGGAGAGTCCGAAGTTCCCGTGCGCCACGCTCCCCAGGTACGACCAGTACTGCGTGAAGATGTTCCCGGTCGGCGCACCGAGCATCAGCTGGATGGCGTGCACCTGCGCCGGGTCGACCGTCTTGCTCTGCCCGGCCAGCCGTTGCACGATCGCCTGTGCGGGATCGCCCGGTTGCAGGCGCGGAATGATGAAGTTCAGCGTGACGGCGGCCCACAGGGTGAGCAGGAAGAACGCCGTCCGGCGCAGGAAATAGGCCATGCCGTTCGTCCTCCAAAGAGCGAACAGACCCGCGGCCCCCGGAGCTACCGGGGGCCGCGGGGCGCCTCAGGACGCGTTGCTCGGCGTCAGGTGGGTGATGATGAGAAGGTTGTCGCCAGGGTTCGCGTACGGGTTCTTCGCGGTCGGCCAGCCGACCGCCTTGGCGGTGCTGTACTCGAACCAGACGGCGCCGTACCACAGCGGAACGGTCGGGACCTGGTCGACCATGATCTTCTCCAACTGGCCGACGAGCTGCTTCTGCTGCGTCACATCGGTCGCACGCTGCAGGGTCGTCAGGAGCTGGTCGGTGCGCGGGTCGATCCAACGACTGATGTTGGAGACGGCCGGCTTCCCCATCGGTGCGCTCTGGTCACTCGCGAGCGGCTGCTGGAAGTTCTGGAACATGTTGCAGCTGCCGCCCTGCACGCCGAAGGCCAGATCGTAGTTGCCCAGCTTCTTCTCGTTGTCCAGCGTGGTGGGCTGGATGGTCTGCAGCGATACCTTGATGCCGAGAGCCCGGAGGTTGGACTGGATGATCTGCGCCGCCTGGATCCAGTCCAGGTAGCCGGCCTCGACCTTGAACGACATGCTCAGCTGCTTGCCGTTCTTGTCCAGCCGATTGCCGCTGGCGTCCTTCTTGTACCCGGCCGCCGTGAGCATGGCGTCGGCCTTCGCCTTGTCGTAGGGGATGTTGCCGTTGTTGGCGATACCGGGTGCCAGCCACTCCTTCTCCCTCGGGAGTACGAGCCCGGTCTGGCTGGCGGTCTGGACGTAGCCGAACTCCGGCTTCTTGGCGATCTGGTCACGGTCGATCGCGTAGGTCATCGCCCGTCGGAAGCCCAGGTCGTTGAACGGCTTTTCGGTGAGGTTCATGTCGAGGGTGATCGCGCCGCCGGACGGGAACCAGTAGTGGTTGTGCTGGGGGTCCTTGGCGACGTAGGTCTTCTGGATATCGGGGACGAACATCGCATTGGTGTCGTACTGTCCGCTGGCGAGCTTGAGCTTGTCGACCTCGCCTCCGCTGCCGGCGCTGTGCAGGATGAGCTGGTCGACCTTGACCTTGTCCGCCAGCCAATAGCTCGCGTTGCGCTGCAGCACGAGCTCCTGTCCGTTGAAACTCTTGACTGTGAACGGGCCGGTCCCGACCGGGTTGGCGTTGACGAACTTGGCCGGGTCGCCGGCCTTGGACCAGATGTGGGCGGGCACGATGAGGGTCTGCGCGATCGGTGTGAACGACGGCGTGGACGCGGTCTTGAAGTTGAAGATCACCGTGTCGGGGCCGGCGGTCGTGACGCTGGAGAGGAAGCGCCAGATGCCGTTGAGGTCGACCGCGGGATACTTCTTGAACATGTTGAAGGTGAAGGCGACATCGGCTGAGGTGAAGGGCTTCCCATCGCTCCACTTGATGCCGGACCGAAGCGTGAAGGTGAGCTTCTTCGCGCCGGACCACTTGTAGCCGGTAGCCAGCCAGGGCTTCTGGTCGCAGGCGTACGCGCTCACCACGTAGAGCGGCTCGAAGGTGTAGCCGAAGGTCAACGCGTTCGGAGAGAACGGGTTGAAGTTCCGCTGCGGGTTGGTCCCACCGCCGAAGTCACCGAGGTTCAGGGCGGTGACCCGGCCGTGGGACGTCGATGCGGACGGCGAGTTGGCATGGCAGGCGGTGGTCACCGCGCCGGCGGTGACCACCGCAAGCACGGAGACGACGAGCCTCTTCCAGAGCATCACGTAGAACGCCTCCTGGCTGAAATATGAACGAGATGAGCGTCGATCAGCGGCCGCGGCGGGCCGAGGAGGTGCCATGAGCGAGCGGCATCATCTCGGCGTCGTCGCAGCCGCAACTTGCCCGCAGAACGAGTTCTGTGGGTAGAACCACATCGAGTGACAGATCGCACTTGTTGTCGATCCGTGAGCGCAGCGTTCGGGCGGTCTGTGCTCCCAGCTCACGCATGGGCTGGTGCACGGTGGTCAGGCCCGGACTGGTGAGTGCCGCCGCCGGTATCCCGTCGAACCCGGTGATCGCCACATCCTCGGGAATGCGCTTCCCGCGGCCGAGTACGGCGACCAGAGCGCCCATCGCCGTCTCGTCGTTGGCGCAGACGATGGCGCGGGGCGGCCGGGAACTGTCGAGCAGAGTGTTGGCGGCGACGATGCCGTCGGACTGTTCGAGCCCGACCCGTACCGGCTGCCGGGGTACCCGGAGTCCTGCGTGCCGGTGTGCTGCGCGGAAACCGTCCCAGCGGGCGGTCGTGTCCGGTGCGCCTGTGGGATTGCCGATGAAGGCGAGCCGGTCGTAGTCGTGATCACGGATCAGGTGCAGCGTGAGGTTCTCCGCTGCGGCCGCGTTCTCCGTCCGGACGGTGGGTATTCCGGGGACAGGAGTTCCCGTGAGCTGGACGACGGGGCTGCCCCGCTCGACGAGATCGTGAAGAATGTCCGAACCGACCGTGCCGCCCATGATCGCGATTCCGTCGACCCGGTCAGCCATCTGTTCGGCAAGGTCGCGGGACTCGCGCAGCCGGTGGGTGCCGAGGATCAGCACCGACAACCGCGCGGCGACGGCCTCGGATTCGAAGCCCTGGATGACCTCGGAGTAGTAGGGGCCACCGAGACCCGGGAACACGATCCCGAGCGCCGCGTGGCGTTGGGTCACGAGAGCCTGACCGAAGTGACTGGGTCGGTAGTTGAAGAGTTCGATGGCCGCCGTCACCCGCTCCCGGACCTCCGGGGAAACCTGGCCGACCCCGCGCGCCACCCTCGACACGGTCTGGATCGAGACGCCGGCGTACTCGGCGATCTCTCTCAGCGTGGGTGGCATCGAACCCTGACCTTCGGTCCCGCGGCCCGTCTCTTGTCCGGGAGGTTGGGCCGCTGTTAGCGTGGCGGTGAACGTTAACAGCGCCCCTAGATTGTGACAACCCTCACCGCACGGGGCCGAACGGAGCAGGCCTGGACGGCCGAACGCCCATATCGCGTCCTGCTCGATCCCACGCACTCTCCGCTGCCGATGAGACACAGAGCGAGGCAATGATCGAGATCCGGGACAAAAAGTTGATCATGGCTGGCCGGCCGACGCTGATGATCAGTGCGGAGGTGCACTACTTCCGGCTGACCCGCACGGAGTGGGCCGACCGCGTCGAGGCGGCCCGCGCGGCCGGCGCGACCGCGATCGCCTCCTACATCCCGTGGATCTTCCACGAGCTGCCCGACGGCGACATCGACGTCACGGGACGGTCCCGCCCGGAGCGGGACGTGGGGGCGTTCATCGACCTGTGCCACGACCATGGCCTGTCCTTCATCGCCCGGCCGGGGCCGTTCGTGATGGCGGAACTGAAGAACGAGGGCCTGCCGTTCCGGCTCTACGAGCAGCATCCCGAGATCGTCCCGATCGGGTGGGACGGCGTGACGGCGCCGACCAGAACCGTCGACTACCTCGCCCCGGCGTTTCTGCGCGAGGTGTCGCGCTGGTACGACGCGATCATGCCGGTGCTGGCGGCGCGGCTGGAGCCCGGCGGGGGCAACGTCATCGGCGTACAACTCGACAACGAGGTCGGCATGTTGGCGTGGGCTTCCAACTCACCGGACCTCACCGACACACTGCTCGACGACCTGGTCAGATGGCTCGAGGATCGCTACGGCAAGGCCGAATCGGGCAGGCGGTATCCGTTCCTCGCCGGGTGGGCGCCGGAGTGGAGGTCCCGACTCCGCTCGCCCGACGAGGAGTTCGCCGCCGCCCTCCGGGTCGATCTGGGTCACTTCATGCGGCACCGGTTCGCCGACTACTTCACGACCCTGCGCCGCTTTGCCGAGCGCAATGGCGTCGTCGACGTGCCGTTCCTGATCAACATCCACGGCACCGAGGCGGGTCGGGGG
Organism: uncultured Actinomycetota bacterium; assembly: GCA_963828605.1. Taxonomy (GTDB): domain Bacteria; phylum Actinomycetota; class Actinomycetes; order Mycobacteriales; family QHCD01; genus DASXJE01. The sequence continues at coordinate 797,418 of CAWHER010000003.1, forward strand.
AGCACCTTTCCCATCGGGATCAGTCAGCTCTTCCCGTCCTACAGCGGAGTCCCGGGCGTGGTGTCGGGCTCGGACATCTACCTGGGTGAGCCTACGGCGGGCAACGTCTCGGACCTGTATCTGGTAAACGCTTTCATGGATGCGGTCCACGACGACGATCAGCCCCTCACCTCGCTGGAGTTCGAGGCAGGGAGCGGTGACTACGGCGACGATCTGAGCATGCGGTTCGATCGTTCGGCGGTCGATATCAAGACGCGCCTGTGTATCGCGCAGGGAAACCGGCTCATCAACTACTACCTCTTCTCGGGCGGGCGGAACCCCCGGCTGGATGAGGCGGTCGGGGACGGCAACGACCGGCTCGGGTTCACCGGCGAGCGGCACGGATTCGCCGCGCCGGTGGGTCCGGAGGGTCAGCGCGGGCCGGCCTATCGCGCGGCGGCGGACGCGATCGGTGCGGCGATGGGCGTCGCCGGGTGTCTCGGGGGAATGCGGCCGGAGTTCGACAACGTCGCGATCGGCTTCGTCCCCGACCACTTCATGACGGAGTACACCTACCCGGGCAGCGCGGTCATGCGGGCGGTGGCCGACAACCTGCGGACCTACCGTGGCGGTGGTGCGCGGCAGGTGCTCGGCCGGTCGATGGTGCTCGGCGGATTCCGTTTCCCGGCGATCGACATCCAGCACCGCACGCTGGACCCGACCGACCTTCCCGTCCTGGCTCTTGCGTCGGCCGCCTACCTGGACAGCGCCGTGCAGAAGCGCCTGGTGGCATATCTGCGCGCCGGTGGACACCTGTTGACGTTCGGTCAGCTCCCCACGCACGACCTGCAGGCCCGGCCGTGCACGGTCCTCATCGACGCTCTCGGGCTGCGGCCGCACGGCGAGCGCGTGAGCACGTCGTCGTTCTTCGTCTCGGTGTGCGCCGCCGGGTGGGCCGCACCCCGGCCCGAGGTGCGGGTGTCCACGGCGCAACTCTTCGATGCCGATCACGGTGAGCAGATCCTGTATGACTACGGTTCGCGCGTCGGGTGCGGCTTTGACGTACGGGTCGGAGAGGGGCGCGCGATCGCCGTCACGACCGACTACTTCAGTGATCTCGCGTTCTACCGTGAGGCGCTGGAACGGCTCGGCGCACGTCGCGAGCTGACGCATGACACCGCTGAGCCCGGGCTTCTCCTCTCGTCGACTGTGGACGACGACGGGGGCCGCCTCATCCACGCCATCAACCTCACCGGCGACACGACCAGCACCCGGATGGCGATGGGTGGCGAAACCCTCTTCGGCGGCGAGCCGGTCGAGCTCCCCGATCGCCGGGGAGCGATGCTGCCGGTCGGGCTCATCCTGGGCGGTGTACGGATCGCCTGGGCGACGGCTGAGATCGCCGGCTCGACGAGGGACTCGGTCGTCTTCCGGCTGACCGGCGCCCGCTGCTCCATCGTTCTCGACGGTGCCCGGCCCGTCGACGTCCCCGCACCGGCGCACGTGTACGTCGAGAACGGGCGCACCGTGATCCGCGCAGATGCCCATGACTTTCCGGACCATCGCCTGGTGGTCCGCCTGATGCCAGACTCCCCACCGGCCAAGGACGGTTCATGACCGCAGAACACGGCAATCCCGCCCGCGAAGACTGGCAGGAGCGCATCTATCGCCGCTCCGACCAGGCGGAGACCACGACCGGGGAGCGGCTGCGCGCCCCCGAGGGGCTGCGCCTGACACCCGGAGCGGGCCTGGTGACCGTGGACTGGGAGCCCACCGACGGGGCCATCGGCTACATCGTCTATCGCGCCGACCACCGGGACGGTCCTTACGTCGCGCTCGATCACGGCGGCAGCGACGTGTTGGCGGTACCTGCCTTCCCCTATGCGGACGCGGTGGCTCCCGGACGGGAGTACTGGTACGCGGTGGCGGCGACCCGCGATTCCGACGCCGACCCGGGACCGCGCTGCGCGCCCGTGGCGGCGACGGTGCCCGAGGGACCAGCCGCACCGGTGACCGCGCGGATCGACGTGACGGCAGCGACCTCCCGCCTCTCGCGGGTCTGGCGGATGATCGGGTCCGAACGTCTGCAGCAGCTGTGGCTGGACAAGGATGCGGCGGGGAACCCCGTCGGTGAGGAGTTTCACGCCGCGTTGGAGCAGGCGCACGATCAGCTGGGAGTGGAGTTCGTCCGGGCCCACGCGCTCTTCCACGACGACGTCGGCGTCTTCTCCATGACCGACGCCGGCCCGCAGTTCGACTTCACCGGAGTCGACGACTTGCTGGATCGACTCGCCGCGCTGCAGATCCGGCCGATCCTCGAACTGTCGTTCATGCCCCGGGATCTCGCCCGCGACCCGGAGGCCACGGTGTTCACCTACCGGGGGATCATCTCTCCGCCCCGGGACTGGGAACTGTGGGGGCAGCTCAACGCGCGTCTCGCCGAGCACGTCGTCGAGAGGTACGGCATCGATGAGGTGGCGCAGTGGGGTTTCGAGGTGTGGAACGAACCCGACCTCGAGGTGTTCTGGACCGGCACCAGGGACGAGTACTTCCGCCTCTACGACGTCGCGGCGCGTGCCGTCAAGGCCGTCGACAGCCGGCTCCGGGTGGGCGGCCCGGCCACTGCCGCGGTGGACTGGGTCGAGGAGTTCGTCCGGCACGTCGCCGACGCGAACAGCCCGCTGGACTTTCTCACCACCCATACGTATGGCAATGCGCCGGTCGACCTGCGCCCGACACTGCAGCGGTATGGCCTATCGGACGTGGAGATCTGGTGGACCGAGTGGGGAGTGGGACACACGCACTTCGCACCGATCCACGACAGCGTCTTCGGTGCGCCGTTCGTCCTGCGCGGGTTCAAGGCGGCACAGGGCTGCGTCGACTACCTCGCCTACTGGGTGGTGAGTGACCACTTCGAGGAGCTCGGTCGTCCGCCGCGCCTCTTCCACGGCGGCTTCGGGCTGCTGACGGTGGGCAATCTGCGCAAGCCGCGCTACTGGGCGGTGCGCCTCGCGGAGGAGCTCGGCGATCTGGTGCTCGACTGCAAGCTGGACGGGGACGGCGCCGGCTCGCTCGTCGACAGCTGGCCCACCCTGCACGATGACGGCACCGTCGACGTCCTGCTGTGGAACGCCTGCGCGGACGCCGGGAGATTCCGGGGCGACCCGACCCTCGACCGCGTGGTGCGGCTGGAGGTCTCCGGACTGGCCCGGTCCGGCTACCGGACAAGTGTGAGCCGGGTGGATGCCGAGCACTCGAACATCGTCGCGGGATTCCCCGCCGGCCTCGACTGGCCGGACGCGCAGCTGTGGGCGGACCTGCGTCGACGTGATCAGCTCGACGTCGACGAGCTCGGCACATCCAGTCCGCACGGCGGGACGGTCGAGGTCGAGCTGACGCTTCCGATGCCCGGGGTGGCCAGGCTCCGGCTGCAACCCGACGGTGCCTGACCGTCCGGGACCAGCCGGTCACTACCCGCGGAACTCCCTCGGCGGGCGGCCGAAGTGGGCTCGGAACCGGCGCGACAGGTGGAACTCGTCGGTGAAGCCAAGGGTGCGCGATATCTCCCGGTGGGTCATGTCGGTGAGGCGGAGCAGCGTCGCCGCGGCCTGCAGCCGCTTGCCGTTGCGATAGGCGAGCGGCGGCTCTCCGACCTCGGCGGTGAAGCGCCGCCGGAAGGTGTCGTAGGGCAGGCCGACCTCGGCGGCGAGCGTGCGCATGTCGACCCCGGTGTCGAGGGCGGCGACGAGCCGGTCCATCGCGGCCGCGATCGGCGGGCTCGGGCCCGCGGGTGGGACCGGGTCGGCGGCGTCGAGGAGCCAGTCTGCCAGGGCGAGTAGTTGGTGCTCGGCGGCGAGCTGGGAGCGGGGTGCGGCCTGCAGCGCCGTACGCAGGACGGCGATCGAGGGCGCCGGGTGCGGATACCGGGGACCGGTGCCCGAGAGCACTCCGGCCGCCGCGAGCCCGTCGAAGAGCGGTCCGGCGAAGACCACGAACAGCTCGGTCCACCGCTCACCGGGCGACGTTCCGTACCAATGCGGCAGGTCCGGCGGCACGACGGTGTGCGCGCCGGGCGTGATCGCGGCCCGCTGCCCCTCGCCGTCGTGGTAGCTGCCGCGGCCGTCGATCACGACCGACAGCACGTACTCCTTCATCACCCGCAGCGTCGGAGGCATCCCGAGGGGCTCGTCGTCGACCACCTCGCCGGCCAGCACGAGCTGGCCGAGCCGGGTCCGCGGGGCGTCGGACACGGCGATCCGGGCGCGGGCATTGCGGTGCTCCACGCGCCAGAACGTACATGTCGATGCTCGGTCCGGCCATTCCCAACCGGGGCGTCGGCCTTCTAGGGTCAGGGGTGTTGCCGGGATGTCCGATCGGGAGGAAATGCATGTCCACCACTGGGAGCACGCGCGCCGGGCTGGTCACCGACCAGATGCGGGCGCAGTACCGGGACGAAGGCTATTTCGTTCTGGAGGGAGCGCTCAGCGAGGAGCAGGTGGAACTGTTGCGCGGGGGCGCCCAGTACTCCATCGACAAGCTCGATGCGGCCTTCGACGAGGCCGGTGTGGACCGGATCGGGATCAACGCGCGGGGTAAGCGCTACTTCAGCAGCATGATCTACCAGGACCGACCCGAGCTCCGGCGGTTCCTCTTCAGCGACACGATGGCCGAGATCTGCCGGGCGACGCTGGGGGAGGACGCCTATCTCTTCTGGGAGCAGTACGTCATCAAGGGCACCGATCCGGACTCCAGTTTCGCCTGGCACCAGGACTCCGGCTACGTGCACGAGGATCACGAGCCGTACCTGACCTGCTGGATCGCTCTCGATGACGTCACGGAGGAGAACGGCGCGGTCTATCTCCTGCCGTACTCCCGCTCGGGGATCAGGTCCTACGTCAAGCACATCCCCGACCCGGCGATCGGTGACCGGGTCGCCTACTTCGGCTCGGACCCGGGGATCCCGATGACCGGGCCGGCGGGCACGGTCGTGGTCTTCTCCAGCGTCGTGCTGCACCGCAGCGGGCCCAATCTGACCGACCGGCTCCGGCGGGCCTACCTCGCGCAGTACTCCGGCGAGATCATCAAGACCAAGGACGGCAGCGGGCCCTGGGGCTCGTTCGACCACTTCCTCGACCGCGGCCGGGTGGTGGCGGACATCTGAGGGCCTGGGGTTCGGGCAGCCTCACATCCGGGCTCTCAGCACGTCGACCTCGCAGCCTGGCGAGGACGGGTCGAAGCCGTGCTCGACCAGCCAGCGGATCCCCAGCAGGCTTCGCAGTGACCACCACGCGCGGATCACGTCGAGGTCGACGTCGGTGCCGTAGCCGGCGACGACGTCGCCAAGGTGCTCCTCGTGTCCGAGCGTCAAGGTGGCGAGGTCGAACAGGGCATCGCCCTTGCTCGCCTCGGTCCAGTCGATCACGCCGGTGATCTCGTCCCCGTCGACGAATACGTGGGTGATCTGCAGATCGCCGTGGGCGAACACCGGTGTCCACGGCCGGAGCGCAGCCTCGGCCACCCGCCGGTTACGCGTGACCAGGTCGGTGGGAAGGACGCCGTTCGTGACGAGCCACTCGCATTCGCCGTCGAGGTCCGATGCGATCACGTCGAGGCTTCGGCCGGCCCATGGCGGCAGCGGGGCGTCGTGCAGCTTCCGTGCGGCGGCACCCGCCGCGGCCCACGCCGCCGGGGATGCGGTCGAGGGCTCTCCGAGGCGGCCGAGTGCCGTCCCCGGAAGGGCGGCGAGCGCGAGCACGGGCGGCTTCCGCCACAGGACCTCGGGAGTCGGGATCGGTGCCAGAGACATCGCCTCGACCTCGACGTCGGTGCGCCTTTGATCAGAATCGATCTTCAGGAACACCTCGCCGACACGCAGGGTCGCGCACTCGTGATGGGCGACGACGACCTTGACCTCCTCCATGTCGGCCATTGTCGCGCCGTCGGTCCGGCTGCCATAACCATTTGAGCGTCGCCCCTAGCATGAGCAGTACCTAGCGATGCCGGTCGAAGGAGGTGCACGTGCCGTTCACCGATTCGACCCAACCTGACCCCGCGACGTTGAGGACCGAGGAGTTCGCCCTGCGTCCGATCGTGGCCGACGACGCGGAGATGGACTATGCCGCAGTGATGGAAACGCGTGAGTACCTGCGGTTATGGCGACAGTCGACGTGGCCCGAGGACGACTTCACGGTGGAGTCGAACCGGAAAGATCTCGTCGACCTCGAACAACGCCACGCTGCGCATCGCGCGTTCACCTACACGGTGCTCGATCCGGGCGGCACCAGATGCCTGGGCTGCGTCTACGTGTTTCCCACGAGCGCCACGTTCCTCTCGAAATCCACGGTGACTCCGGTCGGTGACGACGAGTGGGCGGACGTCGACGCCGTCATCTTCTTCTGGGCTCGGCGGGCGCAGATGGCGATGGGAATGGACGCGCGTCTTCTCGCAGCACTCCGTGCGTGGTTCACGGACGGGTGGAAGCTCGAGAAGACCGTCTACGTCACGAGTGAGCAGTTCACACAGCAGGTGGATCTCCTGAACCGCACCGATCTGAACCTGAAGTTCGAGCTGCTCGAGCCCGGCAAGCCAGCACGGCGTCTTGTCTTCGGCTGAGTGGCCGCAGCCCCGCCACGCCCGGCACTGATGCGGGCAAGCCGTAGTTGCCATCCGCGACACTGCAGATGAGAGACTCGACGTCGGCTCCCGATCGAACGGGTCGGGGACCACAGCTGTGGCCGAGTGCGAGCCGGAGGATCGGCTCGGACGGGCAGAATCGGACAAACCGCAGCTAGGAGGGCTCGCCTAGTGGCCGATGGCGGCGGTCTTGAAAACCGCTAGGGGCGCAAGCTCCTCGTGGGTTCGAATCCCACGCCCTCCGCCCCTCACCTGCACATACGCACCTCCGGGCCGGTTCACCGGTGGTCCTGCAGGTCCTCACGCCCGGGTTTGACGGCAGCATTGACGGCAACCCTCACTCCCGGAAGAGGTCGTCCAAGCCACGCAGGGCGTCGCGCTGCGCGTCCAACATGACGTGCCCGTCGATGTTCATGGTCACGTCCAGGGAGCTGTGCCCGAGGACCTCCATGACCACCCGCGGAGGCACCGAGCAGCAGTGACGCGCATGTATGCCGGAGGTCGTGCAGCCGGACATGTCGTAGCCCGGCCGCCGCGCATAGCCGGGCGAATGCTTTCGAGAAGTCGTTCGGCTCGATCGGAGACCCGAGGGTGGTCGTGAACACCAAGCCGCCGTCCTGCCACCGCTCACCCGCGGCCGCCCGTTCCACCGCCTGGCGCTCCCCGTGCTCACGGAGAGCCACCACACACGCCGGCGGAAGGGGCAGGCTCCGCCGGGAGCGCGCCGTCTTCGGCGGCGCCAGGTGCAGCTGACCGCCGTGCCGCTGGTGCGTCTGCCGGACCCGCAACACTCCGAGATCAAGATCGACGTCCGCCCACCGCAGTCCCAGTGCCTCGGCGCGACGCAGGCTTCTTCCCCGCATGCGGATCCCCGTCATGCACCGGCACCGACCACACCGGCAGATCCGACGTCTTATCCGTCGTCTGCACCGCCGCATCCGGCGTCGACCGATCGAAGTCCCGCAACGCGGTCACCTCGGCCGTCACATACAGCCCGTCCGGAAACACGGCCTCGCTGTCCACCGGAATGTTGCTGCTCTGCATCGCTGCCTCCTGTCATCAGGTGACCTGTGTTGGCCACGCGACTCGGAGACAGGTGCTGCGGAGCGACTACCCGGACAAACTGTCCGGGTAGTAATCAGGAATCTTCTGCCCGCGTTCCTCGGCCAACAAGTGCGGCGGAGATCGCGTCGAGAATGCTCTCCCATGGGAGTTCTCGGCCAGGGGCGTCCCGCGGTCGGTGCAGCGGCCAGACGTCGTCACCGTAGACAAGGTGCACGCCAGCACGACGCAGCGCGGCTATGTCGTTCTCCCACGCGGGTAGACCGGCATGAGCTGCGTTGATACGCGGAAAGACAACGATCGGTATCTTTCGGCCGCCAGGACGGTACTCGGCCATGACGGCTGACCTGCAACACTCTGGCCAGCAGCAACGTGGGCCAGATTCCCGCGATTCCCTGCCTGGCTAAACCTTTGCCAGGCAATCTCTGATCCGCTTAGCCGCATCTGCCGCCGAAATAGTACTCACATCAATCTTTACAGTGTCAAGCGCTTCGTATAGCGGTATCGCTGCTACGCTACGCTCTATGTCGTGCGGCTTTCCTTCTGCAATGTCGCGGTTCAATCTTTCCAGCAAAGCCTGCTTGTTGCTGATGAGCGAAAAGCAATGTATTGTGCAGTCGCCATGGTTTAGCCTGGCAATAAGGTCGTCCAGTATTCTCTGCTCATGAAGCACCCAGCAGAAGATAACGTTCTCAAACTCCGAGCAATCGAGAAAGTTGTTGAGTAGATGACCGATATTGCTCTCCACCATATTTTTTGTTTCGTCGGTGACCAAGAATGGACGCATATCCCAACACCAGTCGCCGTCAAGAAATACGTTCCGCGGGAGTATTTGCTGCAATTCGCGGCACGTTGTGGTTTTGCCAACGCCCGCCGTGCCGCCTACGATGATGAGGTCTTTCATAAAACCTAGCATATCTCATAGACGACGTAGAGCGCACCGACCGGCGAAGCCTCGACCGGCCGGGGTATATAGAAACTGTCCTCCGTGTCCACGAACATGCCCTGAAACTGGGAAGACAGTTAAAAATTAGAAGGACACCCTAACGGGTGGGCTGTCCTTCGTGTCCTTCCCCTCTCTAATTTCCTGTCCACGTGTACCTGGACCGGGGGAGGGGCTGCAACATTAGGCAGGGCACAAACACGCTGCTCGGAGCCGCGACAGGCTACAAGGGCGGCGCGGCGTGCAAAAGGTTGCTGAATATTCCCCACGTGCCGACGAACCGGGCCGAGTACACCATCAAGATCAACGGCTACCCGGGATCTGTCACATATTCACGGGCCGAAATGGCGGCCCAATACTGGTGGATGGGACTCGGGAACTGACAATGCTCGGATGTGCGACACGCGTGACGTGACTCGGTCGAGACACAGAGAGTGCGCCTCACGGTCACTTCGCCTCTGAATATTGGCGAGCTCGTTGGGTGGCGTGTCGAGAGCTTCGATCCAGATCAAAGCAAGGCGTCGATAGGCCGGCTGGTTGACGCGCGCCGAGCCTACGAAGTGTTCCACGATGGCGGGAGTGGTCGGGAGTAGGGGTCGGGGAGTCGTTGTGGCTAGCGTGTCGGCGTGGCGATGAATGCGGGCAGGTCGCGACCTCTGGTGATCATGCTGTCGGGCGCCTCCTCGTCGGGGAAGACGAGCCTGGCGAAAGCGCTCCAACGTCGACTGTGCGCTCCCGCGGTCCTGGTGGAGGCCGACCGCAGCTTTCCGGATGTCCCTTCTGACCACCCGCTGTGGGTGTCCCTCGGCCACGGGCACGGTGACGTCGTCTTGGCGTTCCACCGGTCGATCGCCTCGTGGGCAGACGCCGGGTTCAACCTGATCGTCGATGGGTCGCTGCCATACGAGGACCGCAAACTCCGCGCCGAGTGCATCGGGGTCTTCGCGCCGTTCGACCTCCGGGTCGTCGGCGTACGGTGCTCCGCCCCGGAGTTGACCCACCGGGAGGCGGCTCGGCCCGAACGGCGGCCCGACGGGTGGGCCGTGCAGCAGTCCAGGGACATCCACGACGGGATGCGTTACGCGGCCGAGGTCGACACGACGGCGAGGTCGTCGGAGGAATGCGCCGAGGACGCCGCAGCCCAGCTGGGTCTCCCGGTGATCGAGCGAGGCTAGGCCGGAGACCGGACCATCGCGTTGCCGGCGGTGCCTTCGACATCCGGCCTCGGCCGTTGACCCTTGGCGCGGTCAGCGGGCCGTGCCATCGTGAGAGGCCGGGGTGATGATCCCTGCCCCTGGGGCGAGCGGCCGTTTCCGCAGCGCTGCCCCCCGTTTCGTGGAGGCACAGTGCGAGCGACGCGAGTAATGGTCAACCTTCCGGTCGCCGACATCGATGCGGCACGGGAGTTCTACGCGGACTATCTCGGGCTCAGCTCCGAAGCGTTCAACATGGGCTGGGTCGCCCGCCTCGAATCGCCGGACGGAACGGCCGCCGTCCAGCTGGTCACCCGCGACGCGACCGCGCCGGAGGATTCGGTGGCGTCGATCAGCGTGGACGACATCGATGCCGCCTATCGCGAGGCACAGGAGCGCGGCTACGAGATTGTCCACCCACTCACCCGGGAGCCCTGGGGTCTCCGCCGGTTCTTCGTCCGCTCACCGGACGGCAACCTCCTCAACATCAACAGCCATCCCGCCTAGGTCGACGTCCGGAACCGCGAAGCGCGGGTTTGCTCCGGCGGCGACCAGGCGCATCACGAATCCCGCGGCCTCCTCGGCCTGGCGAGCGGCATCGAGGCCGCCGAGAACGGCCGGGCGTCCGCCGAGGTCGGCGATCAGTGCCCCGGCGCGGCTCAGAGCATCGCCGTGGTCACCGCAGATCGCGACGACGGGCGAGGCGCCCTCCTCGCCGGTGAATGGCCAGGATGCGCCGGCGAACAGGTGCAGCGCCTTGACCACATGTGCGCCTGTCGCGAGTTCGGCGACGAGCTCAGCCGCCGACCCGGACTCGGGGAGCACACGTCCAGTGGCGTAGTCGACCGGATTGGTGCAGTCGACCACCGTCTTGCCGGACAGCGCTCCGGTCGGACCGCCGACGAGCGTCAATGCGTGGCCCAGTCCGCTCCACGCGATCGCGACCACGACGACGTCGGCGAGGTCGGCCAGGTGAGCCGGGTCGACCGACACTGCCGAGACGCCGATCTGCTCTGTGACGCCCTTCGCGCGGTCAGGGTTGCGTCCGGTGACCACGATGGAGTGACCGGCGCCGGCCCACGCCCTGCCCAGTGCCGCCGCGAGATTTCCGGTCCCGAGCAATCCGATTTTCACGTTGGTCTCCTCCGTCGAATGATGTGTTCACTGCGACGCTAGGAGGGGTGTTCCTACCAATTGGTAGGGAGGCGCGGTGGGACACTGGTCCGGTGATCGAGGAGAACTGTGAGTCGTTCGTTTCCGACTGCCAGGTGCGAGCTGCGGTCGAGCTCATCAACCACGCCTGGGACCCGGTCGTCCTGTCCGCACTGCGGCTGGGTCCGACCCGCCGCAGCCTCCTCCTTCACCGGATCGCGGGAGTCAGCGACAAGGTCCTGGCCGAGTCCCTCCGGCGCCTGGCGTCACGTGGCCTGGTCACGAAGGCGACAAAGGATTCGCGACGCGATACCGCCGTGTACGAACTCACCGAGTTGGGAGCCTCGTTCGCCCGCGGCCCCCTGGCGCACCTTGCGGAGTGGGCAGCAGCGAACCAGGCTGAGCTCTCGGCAATGTCATGACCGGCAGCACCGAGGGTGTCGTCGGGGTCAGCTGAGCGCCACGTCAGCCAAGGTGGGCGTCGTACCAGTTCAGCACCCGGAGCGCGCGCAGTGTGTTCCAGCGACTGGGCTGTCCGTCGCTCCTCCATCGAGAAGTGCACCGCGCCGGGATGGGTGTGCTCCAGAAGCCAGGTGCCGTCGGGCTGCCGCTTCGAGCGCAGCAACGCGATCGCCTCGGCCAGTCGCGGGTCCGGCAGGCCTCCCACAACACGGAAGTAGTCCAGGGCCCACAGCACGTCGTAGTGCCACCAGGTCGGGAACGAGAACCGCAGCCAGTCGGGGTCGACCACCTCGCCGGTGCTCAGCCGACGAAACAGCCGGCGGTCGAGCAGGTAGTCCTGCCCTCGGCGGCGCGCCGCGACAGCCCGCGCCGAGCCACCCGTCATCCGCTCGTGCTCGAAGCAGCCCGTCCAGCACGCAGATCGTCGTGGCGAACGACGACCGCACGGATCCGTTCTCGGCCTCGCAGTTCCAGCCGCCATCGGCGAGTTGCTCGCCGAGCAGCCGGTCGACGATGCCGTCGACGTCCACCCCGAAGTAGGCGCCGACCGCGACGGTGTGCCCGTTGATGCACGGCTCGACCTCGCCGGCGAAGAATGACTGCCCGGCGTGCTCCCATCGGCAGTTCTCGTCCACCAGGGCGACCGTCTCGCGGACCGGCTGAGCATCCGGGTCGATGCCGAAATCGCGCAGCAGCAACAGGGTGGGAAAGGTCGACGTCCACGGCTGCCCCTGGGAGAAGTCGCCGCGGAAGTCCGCCGGGAAACACGCGCCGCCCGCCCACTGGCCGTCGTCGTCACGCAGTGCGAGCAACCGGGCGCCCCACCCCTCGGTCGCGACACGCGCGCGCTCGGTGGCTACCGCCTCGGGCTGGCGCGTCGCTGAGATCCCGCAGCACCTGCCAGCGCAGCGCCGGATCGGAGTCGAGCAACCAGTCGAGCACCGTCATGCGCCGAAAGTAGCCCCCGTCGCCGACAGCCGCAGCCGGTGATCCGAACGGAACCACCGGCGGTTGGCCCTCCTCGTACGGCGCTGCCGTCACGCGGCCGCTCTCGTCACCACAAGCCGGGCCGGCTGGCCGGGTACCGGGATGGTCGCGACCTCCGCTTCGAGCGGGAGGCCGGACGGGTCGCCGACGACGAGGGTGAACCGGCTCCCGCGCCGGCCCCACGCCCCGACGGTTCGGCCGTCGACGAGCAGCGCATGCGGGTGGAATCGGTCGGCGTAAGGCGGCTGAATGCGCCCGGTGCCGGGAAACTCGAAGAGTCGCATCTCCTCGGCGGGAAGGAACCGCAGGCCGGCCGCGCGTGGTGGGGCGGCGAGCAGATCCGCGTCCGCGGCGAGGATCCGGGCGGGTGCATCGGCGATCCGCACGTCCTGCAGTTCCGCACCGATTCGTGACCACACGGTGCGGGCGTCCTTCGGAGTGATCCCGGCCCACCGGGCGAACATTTCCGGGGTGGTCGGACCATAGTGGTGCAGGTGTCGGCGGGCGAGCTCGGCCGACGCGCCGGCCGGGTCGATCGCGGGCCGGGGACGTTCGCGGATCCGTATCGACCGGGCATCCCAGCGGACGAGCAGCCGGCCCGACGCCGTGGCCGCCCGCAGCCGTGGCCGCAGCTCAGCGGGTAGGTCGAGGGTGCCCCCGCACCGACCTCCGAGCGCCCGGCAGATCTGGTCCGCCTCCGCCTCGATCGCCGTCCGCGCCACCGGGTCGGCCGGCAGCCGGCCGACGGTGAAGATGTCGAAGTCCGCCGCCGGCAGCAGGTGGACCGCCGCACGGGGACTGTAGGTCTGCGCGAGCAGTGGATCACACCAGGCGTCCGGTGGGCATGACGTCACGCGCGCGGCGAGAGAGACCAGACCCGAGCGCGGCCAGCTGTCCTGCAGTGCGCAGCGGGCCGCCTCGTCGTACGCCCCGGCCGGCAGCCGGGCCGTCAGGTGGTTGGCATGCAGCCGATAACGGATCGCCTGGGTCCGGGAGACGGTCAGCATGCGGGGAACACTACGGGCCAAACATGACACGCCCTGTCCGGCGAGCCGCCGGACGCGTGACGCGCCGACACCGGACCGGCGTAGGAGTCAGGCCAGCTCTTCCTTGAAGCCCTGGCGCCAGGATGGGTAGCGCGGCTCCCAGTCGAGATCCCGCCTGGCCTTGGCGTTGGAGAAGCCGCGTCCCTCGGTCATCATCACCACCGCCACTTCCCCGGCCAGGAGCCGGGCCAGCCACACCGGGACCCGCATCGGCTTCTTCGCCCCTGCGCATGCGGCCAGGTGGGGCAGCCACTCGTTGGCCGGGGCCGGGTCGTCGTCGACGACGTTGAACACGCCCTTCGCCTGCTGCTCGACGGCGAGGACTGTAGCGCTCGCCGCGTCGTCGAGATGCACCCACGAGGCGTGGCCGGCTCCGCTCCCGATGACCGGGAACTGCCGCTTGCGCACGACCTCGACCTCGTTGTGGATGGCACCCGGCCCGTAGAACCAGCCGTATCGCAGCACCGTGCCACCCGCTTTGCCGACCGCATCCTCGACGTGACCGATCGCCACCATCCCCGCATGCGCCGCCGTACCCGTGAGTTGGTCCAGCGGGTCCTCCTCGGTCTTCACCCAGCCGCCCTTGCGGATGCCGTTCCAACTCGCGTAGCCCTGGGCGACGAAGGTGGACACGCCGGTCTCCTCGGCTGCGGCCAGCAGGTGATCCGTCCCCTCGGTGCGCAGCCGGCTGGTGACGGCGAACCACCGGTCGAAGTGCCGGAAATCGGGTTTGCCGGCGTGCGTCGCCGATATCGCGGTCATCTGGTGGACGATCGCGTCCGGCCGGGCGGCCGCCACCGCCTTACCGACCGAACCCGCATCCAGCCCGTCCATCACGACCGCGTCGGCGCCCAACTGCCGCAGCATGCCCAGCTTCCCCGGGCCCGTCGTCGTCGCCGTCACCTGATGGCCCCGGGCCACCAGTTGGGGGACCAGCCGCCGCCCGATGACCCCGGTCCCGCCTGCCACGAACACCCGCATGACCAGCACCTTCCCGATTCCCTGAGTCTGTCTCCGAGATCTGGGACGAGACAACCCGGCCGGCTGTGACATTGCGGAGACAGTCCGGAGGAGGTCGTCGTACGCACCGGAGCCGTCCGCTGCTAGCGGGACGGGTGCCGAAGCGCTGCGAGAGAGGCGCAGAGCCCGGCGGCCAGGGCGGTGCCGGCGAGAGCCACCGTGGTGACGGAGAAGCTGTGGATCGAGGCCGTCCTCCCTCCGCCTGGCGCGAGGGAGAGATAGACGGTGCCGAAGGCGGCGACTCCGACGACGCCGCCGATGCGGGACGCGGTGTTGAAGAGGCCGCTGATATCCGGGGCGTGGCGGCCGGTGACGGCTCCGGTCAGGTTGCCCAGCGTGCCACTGAATACGGCACCGAAGCCCAGGCCGCCCAGCCCGAGCAGGATCACCAGGGGCACCGTGCTGGTCGCACCGGTGAGCAGCGAGACGGCGATGCCCGCGAACGCGCCGGTGAGGATCAGCGCCCCGGCGGGTGCGGCGACGCGGGTACGCCGTTCCGACGCACGGCCGAGCACCGGGCCGGCGACGCCGAACGCGGCGACCCAGGGGACCAGGGCCAGTCCGGACAACGCCGGGCTGGCACCGAGTCCCTGCTGGAGATAGAGCGCCAGCACGAACAGCAGCGCGAAATAGGTGCTGGTGGACGTCACGGCGGTGAGCAGTCCCCAGGCGATGGCCGGACGCCGCAGGAGGGCGAGGTCGATCAACGGGTGCCGACCGACGACCGCCGCTCGCCGTTCGATGAGGACGAAGATGGTGCAGCACACGACGGCCGCGGCAAGGGCCAGCCAGGTCCACGTCGGCCACCCCGAACCCGGCGCAAGGACTAGCGGGACGACGACCAGCAACAGTGCGCCCGACAGCGCGGCCACCCCGGGAAGGTCGACCGACGCCGCACCGTGTGGCTCGTCGGCGGGGAGTGCCCGTGCGGCCATGACGAGGAGGGCCACGCCGAGCGGGACGTTGACCAGGAAGACCGGCCGCCAGCTGGTGCCGAACAGGTCGGCGCTGATCAGGAGCCCGCCGACGACCTGCCCGATCACCGCGCTGCCGGCGAGGACGGCGGAATACCAGCCCAGCGCGCGGCGCCGGGCGGTTCCGGTGAAGTGCAGCTGGATACCCGACAGCACCTGGGAGGTCAACATCGCTGCGCCGACACCCTGCGCGATCCGGGCGAGCACCAGAATAAGGGCCGTCGGGGCGAGTCCGCAGACCGTGGAGGCCACGGTGAACACCGACAGGCCGTAAAGGTAGATCCGCCGGTAGCCGCGGGCCTGCCCGAGGCGGGCGGTGGTGACGAGCAACATCGCGTAGGCCAGGGTGTAGCCGGACACGATGAGTTCCAGCTCCCCGCCGGATGCTCCCAGACCGGCCTGGATGGCCGGGGTGGCGGTGTTGGTGACGGCGATGTCGACGTTGCCGAGGAACATCCCGCCGAGCAGTGCGGCCAGTAGTCGGCCGGTTCCATGCTGCGATCGCGTCGTGGTCGGCGTCGTCGTCACGCTGGTCATACGGAGTAGACGGGCGCCAGTGCCGGTCCGTGAGGTCCCAAGTCGGAAATCGACCACGCGATCTGTCCGGACCAGCAGTCACCTCGAGGGGCTGCGGTCGTCGCGACCTGCTCCGATCGGCTTTGCCGGCTGCGCCCGGCGGCTGCCGGCCCGTGCTGCCCCTCGGCGGTCGCTCCGCCGGTGCACACCAAGGATCCTTTGACCAAAGGGGGGTCATCATGTGGGTGAGACGCATGCTCGCGGTCCTGTTCGCAGCGGCCGTGGCGATGTCGCTCGGTGCGGTCGGGTCATCGGCGTCGGCGGCAACAGGGGACCGGCCGACGCACGTGGCGGCGGTCAAGGCGGGCGCCGTCGCCCGTCTGCACGCGGACGGGTCGGTGACCGTCGCGGCGCGGCTGCGGTGCAAGCCCGGGTGGGTGGCCGAGGAAGTATCCGCGACGCTGGGTCAGGGGGATGCGTCGGCCAGCGGGGTCGCGGTCGTCTCGGTGCCCTGCGACTGGCAGTGGCACCGCGTCACGTTCACCCTCGGGGACAGCACCGGGTCGTTCCATCCGGGCCGGGTGACCTTCAACTTCCTGCAGTTCCTGGTCACCAACGCCGCGAGCGGCGACTCGGCCGGGGCCCATGACAACGGGGCACATGCGCTGCTGAAGCGCGCCTGCTGAGCGCTCCCGCCACCGTGAGCATCAACGCCGGATGGGTGTTCGAGGGCCGATCCGGGTCGTCGGGGTTGCGGCCAGGTGCCGGCGCCGGGCCAGCATCGGCCCGGAGTGCCGGAAGAGCAGCCTCGCGCCGTTGAGGGTCGCGTTCTTGTAGAGGATGGCCTTACGTCCCGTCAGGATGCGGTTCTTCGGTGACTCGTCGGCGTTGAGGAACTGCACCAGACCGTGCCGGCGGCCCAGGCTGATGCACTCGTGGAGGTAGCGGTAGGAGAACGGCGCTGGCTCCCGGCCGGCGAGGCGGGCGGCGATCATGTCGGCCACCTTCGGCCCGGTGAAGCCACCGGTGCGGCAGCCCATCGCCAGCTGCTCCCCCCACCTGCCGGGTACGGCGGCCGCATCACCGATGACGTAGACGTCCGGGTGGCTGACCGACCGCAACGTCGCGTCGACCAGTGCCCGGTCGGAGGCGTTGACCGCCAGTCCCGAGATGCGCGCCAGGGCCGGCACCGCGAAGCCGCCGGCCCAGACGCAGAGCCGGTACGGCAGGTGCGCGCCGTCGGCCAGCAGCAGGTGCGTGGGTTCGACGCGTTCGACGCGGGAGTGCTCGACGACCGGGATGCCGAGCTCGGCGAAGGTGGTGTCGAGGTAACGGCGGGCCTTCTCCGACAGCCATCCGCCGGGGGCGCCCGCGCTCACCAGTTGGGTACGGAGCCCCGGGAACGCGGCGGCGATCTCGGCGACGGTCTCGATGGCGGTCAGCCCGCCACCGCAGACCGTGACCCGGCCGGCCCCGTCCGCCGGACCGGTCAGCCGGGCGCGCAGGTCGGCCGCCGAGGCCAGACCGACCAGGGTGGCGCAGTGCTCGGCGACACCCGGCACCGACGTGACGTCGATGTTGCTGCCCAGCGCATACACCAGCGTGTCGTAGCGCACCGCGCTCCGCCGACCCGCCTGGTCGGTGGTGTGCACCTCCCGCCCGTCCAGGTCGATCCCGGTCACCGATGCGGTGACCAGATCCACACCCGTTCCGTCGAGGTAACGGGTCAGGGGCACCTGGTCGATGTCCTGTCCGACGGACAACTGATGCAAGCGGGGGCGCTCGAGGAACGTGTCGAACGCGCTGATCATGGTGATCCCGACCTGGTCCGGCCGCACCTGGCGCGCCAGCCGCTTGGCGGCCGGCAGGCCGGCGTACCCCGCTCCGATGATCACTACCCGGTGTCGCATGTCGAGGGTCCTCACTGGTCGCAGCGATGGTTCGTGGACTCCTCTGAGACGACGACGGTTGCGGGGCTGTGACAGCCTCGTCCTGTCACGGACTTCGGAGCTGTCTCGTCTCCAGGAGGACCGGGCAAGGAGGATGCTGATGACCGGGAACGGCACGGCCGGCACCGACGAGTTCGTCGCCCTGCGGCCGCTGCTGTTCTCCCTGGCCTACCGGATGACGGGCAGCGTCGCCGACGCCGAGGACATCGTCTCCGAGGCCTACCTGCGGCTGCGTCGGGCTGAGGACGGCGGCACGCGGATCGCCTCGCTCAAGGCGTACCTGTCCTCGGTGGTCACCCGGCTGAGCATCGACCATCTCCGCTCGGCCCGGGTACGGCGCGAGACCTACGTCGGGCCCTGGCTGCCCGAACCGCTCGTCCAGACCGACAGCACACCGGAGTTCGAGCAGGTCGAGATGGCCGACAGCCTCTCGATGGCCTTCCTCGTCCTCATGGAGACACTCAGCCCGACCGAACGGGCGGTGTTCCTGCTGCGCGAGGTGTTCGAGTTCGACTACCCGCAGATCGCCGGCATCCTCGACAAGACGGAGGCGCACTGCCGGCAACTGATGCGTCGCGCCCGGCAGCACGTCGAGGAGGGCAAACCGCGCTTCGACGACCGCGATCGGGAGCGCGACGAGCTCGCCGACCGGTTCTTCACCGCAATCCGGGACGGTGACCTCGAGCCGCTCGTTTCGATGCTCGCCGAGGACGTCGTCGTGTACGGCGACGGCGGCGGGATGGGCCCGTCGTTCCCTCGTCCGGTCAACGGCCGCGAGAAGGCGCTGCGGCTGCTTGCCGTGATGAGCCAGGCAGCTCGCGACCACCGCCTGCATTTCGACCGGGCCCCGGTCAACGGGCAGCCCGGCGCACTGGTCCGGGACGCGGACGGGCGGCTGTTGACCGTGCTGGCCATCGACATCCTCGACGGCGCCATCCAGACCGTCCGCTCGGTCATCAACCCGGACAAGCTCGGCCACCTCGGTCCGCTGATCACCACCGACCACCCGCTGCGGGGCGGTGGCCGGTCCGGCCGGTAAATCGCCCGAAACAATTCGGCCGGCCGCAAATCGGTTGTGCGGCCGATGGGGCGCATGCCTTACTCCCGTGTGCAGTTCGACCCGATGGCCAGCTTCGGCGAGGACGTCGCCGCCACCTACGACGACGTACTGCGCGGTGACGAGGCTGAGACCGTGGAGTGCCTGCGCCGGCTCGCCCGCGGCGGGCCGGCGCTCGAGCTGGCGATCGGCACCGGCCGGATCGGGCTGCCGCTCGCGGCGAGCGGGGTGCCGGTCGACGGGATCGAGCAGTCCGCCGCCATGATCGCGAGGCTGCGCGCCAAGCCCGGCGGCGATCGGATCGCGGTGACGATGGGTGACATGGCCGACGTGCCGGTCGTCGGCACCTACCGGCTGGTCTATCTCGTCTTCAACACCCTGTTCAACCTGCTGACCCAGGACGATCAGGTCCGCTGCTTCGAGAACGTCGCCCGGCATCTCGGCGACGGCGGCGTCTTTCTGGTCGAGGCCGCCGTCCCGGATTCGATGTACGGCCGCGGCGACCGGTACGTCGACGCGGAGGCGGTGGCGACCGACCGGGTCACTCTCGACGTCGGGCGGTACGACAGGGTGACCCAGCTGCTCGACGAAGCCCACGTGACGCTGTCGCAGGACGGCATCCGGGTGTCACCGATCGTGACCCGCTTCGTCTGGCCGAGTGAGATGGACCTGATGGCGCGGATCGCCGGGCTGCGGCTGCACGCGCGGTGGTCGGGTTGGCGGGAGGAGTCGTTCGACGACCGGAGCGTCCGGCACGTCTCCGTCTATGGCCGCTAGCCGGCTGGCACGACGAGGCCCCGGCCGGTACGAGGGAAACCCCTCCCCGTCCGACCGGGGCGCCTTACTGCAGCATCCGCTGTCTGCCCAACGATGCGCACGGCCAGCGCCCCTAATTCACCAGTCGCGTGATGTTGCCCCTCAACACGCAAGCAACGAACTCGCCGTCAGGTGGTCCGAACACCCCCCTTGCATCGCTGCGTCCAGGCCACCCGCACCACTGACGTTATGCCTCTCACGCTCAGACGCAAGCCCCGATCGCCCCGATCGCGGACCGTCACCGGCCTGCGCGGCGCGGTAGGGTCGCGATCCCCCCGAGCGGTCGGCGATGAGTTCGGGTCCCCACGGAGGTCATAGCCACATGAGCCTGGTCACCTGTCACCTGTCGGTATCTCTCGACGGCTTCGTCGCCGGACCGAATCAGAGCCTCGAGGACCCGCTCGGGAAGGGTGGCGAGCGTCTGCACCAGTGGGCCTTCGACACCGACAACTGGCGTCGCGACCACGGGATGGAGGGTGGCGACCGGACGTCGGACTCGGAGGTCATCGACGAGGTGTCCTCCGGCGTCGGTGCCGTGATCATGGGGCGCAAGATGTTCGGTGGCGGCGACGGGCCGTGGGACGAGTCCTGGCGGGGGTGGTGGGGCGAGAGCCCGCCGTTCCACGTGCCGGTCTTCGTGCTCACCCACCACAAGCGCGAACCACTCCCCATGCAGGACGGTACGACGTTCACCTTCGTCACCGACGGGATCCGGTCGGCGCTCGAGCAGGCCCGGAGCGTCGCCGGCGACCAGAACGTCGCGATCGCCGGCGGCGCGAACGCCGTGCAGCAGTTCCTCGCCGCCGGGCTGCTCGACGAGCTCTACCTGCACATCGCTCCGGTCCTCCTCGGGTCCGGCGAACGCCTGCTCGAGAATGTCGGCGATCCCGCGCTCGAACCGGTGAAGGTGGTCGCCTCGCCGACGGTCACCCACGTCAAATACCGCATCGTCCGTTAGGTCGACGCCGTCCGCTCAGCCCGACACCCGGCGTCGACCGAGGACACGACTCCACCACCGGGGCGGCGGTGACGCAGCGGCCGGCACCACCGGTTCGGCCGCCCGGGCCGCGGCGGCCTTCTCCGCCGCGACCTTCGCGACCGCCGCGCGCCAGTCGGTGACGACGCGCTCCACGTCGAACGGCATCAGGTTGAGCGGCGGACCCGATAGCGGCTTCCGGGTCGCCTCGCGGATCTTGTCGTTGATGTCGCCGATGATCGTGCGCACCTGCGCCTCCGACCGGGCGTGCGCGACCGAGGCGGCGGCGTCCTCGGCCTCCTTCCGCAGCGCCAGAGTCGGTGGCAGGAAGGACAGCTTCTCGCGGCGCAACTTCTGCTTGACCCACCACAGTTCGTCGTAGGGCCGATCGAGATCGGGGATCGGCTTGCCCGCACCGGGCAGGTTGTCGAATTCGCCGCGATCCATCGCCTCGCGGATCTGCATATCGATCCACGTCTCGAAGGTGACCCCAGGCGGCTTGCGCTGAGTCATGAACCGATTCTCCCCACCCCGATCGGCCGGTCGACAGGCGGCCCGGCCGGTCATCCGAACCGCCCTAGTGCAGCAACGCCGATATCGCATCGGCAACCGGCGTCTGGCCGCCCATCAACTCGAGCACGAGTCCGGCGGTGCGTGGCTGGTCCAGCAGCGCGACGAGCACCGCGGCGACATCGTCGCGGGTGACCTCGCCGCGCGGAACCGGCGGCGGCGCCAACCGGACCCGGCCGGTGCCCGGCGCGTCGGTCAGCGAGCCGGGACGCAACACCGTGAGGTCCAGGTCGCGGCCGAGAAGCGCGTCCTCGGCGGCCTTCTTCGCCTGGAGATAGGCGACGAACACCTCGTCGGTGCCCGGGGGCGGCGGCCGGTCCACGCCGACGGAGGAGACGAGTAGATACCGCCGTACCCCGGCGCGGGCCGCCGCATCCGCCAGCAGTACGGCGGCGCCACGGTCGACGGTGTCCTTGCGGGCGGCGCCGCTGCCCGCCCCGGCGCCGGCGGCGAAGACCACTGCGTCCGCGCCGGCCAGGTGCCCGGCCACCTCCTCGACGCCGGAGGTCTCGAGGTCGCAGATCACCGGCTCCGCGCCGGTCCCGCGTACGTCGTCCCGATGGTCGGGGTTGCGGATCAGCCCCACGACGGCGTCCGAGCGGCCGGCCAGCAGCCGTTCCGTCCGCAACGCGATCTTTCCGTGCCCACCTGCCGCGACCACCCGCATGCCGCGACGGTACAACGGGAGAGGTACTCGTCCTAGGAAAGGGAGCACCGTGGTCGAGGTCAGAGCCCTGCGGCGCAGCGAGGTGCCCGAGGCGGTGGCATTGCTGGCCCGCGGCATGCGCGACAACCCCGTCCACCTCGCCGCCTTCGGGCCGGATCCGGAGCAGCGGCGGCGGTCGTTGGAGCGGATGTTCGGCACGTTCTTCCGGGTCTTCGGGCACCAGCGGCCGACCTGTGCCGTCGACGGCGAGACGCTCGTCGCGGTGGCGGGAATCGCGCCGACCGGCACCTGTCAACCCACCGCGGGCCAGCGCCTCCGGTTTCTCCCGGCCATGGTGGCGATGGGGCCGGGAGCGAGTCGTCGCGTCAATTCGTGGCTCGGCGCCTGGGCGAAACAGGACCCCGAGCAGCCGCACTCCCACCTGGGTCCGCTCGCCGTGGACGCACCGCTGCAGGGCCGGGGGATCGGGTCACAGGTCATGACCGACTACTGCGGCCGGCTCGATGCCGCCGCCGAGGTCGGATACCTGGAGACCGACAAGCCGGACAACGTGCGGTTCTACGAGCGGCACGGATACTCGGTCGTCTCGGAGGCCACCGTGATCGGCCTGCCCAACTGGTTCATGATCCGCCGGCCGGTCCGCTGAGATCCGGTCCGGCGAAATGCCCTGTCCGCGCAGCCCCGGACCCCGCTATCGTGTCGGTTGTGTCCGTCGTGTCGCACACCTGGTGGCAGCCGTCCATTCGGCGGCCCTGACCCAAACCTGTCTCGAGCTGCCTTCGGGTGGCTCGACAGCGTCCACGTGACGGGGCGACACCGGAGGTAGCTCCTCAGCCCGTGGAGCTTCCCGTGACGATCACCGCAACCGACTCCTTCGCCGTCTCGGCGGCGCGCAGCGCGCACCTCGAGGAGCAGATCACCCGGCACCCCGAACGGTTCCGGGTGCTCACCGGAGACCGACCTACCGGCGCCCTGCATCTGGGGCACTACTTCGGAACCCTGGCCAACCGGGTCCGCCTGCAACGGGCCGGCGTCGAGGTCATCCTGGTCATCGCCGACTACCAGGTCATCACCGACCGGGACGGTGTCGGGCGGTTGTCCGCCAACGTCGACGAACTCCTGCTGGACTATCTCGCCGCGGGGATCGACCCCGCGACGTCGACGGTGTTCACCCACAGCGCGGTTCCGGCCCTCAACCAGCTGATGCTGCCGTTCCTCAGCCTCATGACCACCGCGGAGCTGGGCCGCAACCCGACCGTCAAGGCCGAGGCCGACGCCGCCGGCTCCCGCGCGGTGAGCGGGCTGCTCCTGACCTACCCGGTGCACCAGGCCGCCGACATCCTGTTCTGCCACGCCAACCTGGTCCCGGTCGGCCGGGACCAGCTGCCGCACGTCGAGACCACCCGGCTGGTGGCCAGGAGGTTCAACGAGCGCTACGGCGGCGGCGCCACGGTCTTCGCCGAGCCGCAGGCGCTGCTCACCGGCGCCCCGGCCCTTCTCGGCACCGACGGCACCAAGATGAGCAAGAGCCGCGGAAACGCGATCGAGCTCCGGGCCACCGAGGACCAGACTGCGGCACTGATCCGGCGGGCCCGGACCGACGCCGAGCGGAGCATCACCTACGAACCCGAACGCCGCCCCGAGGTCGCCAGCCTGCTGCTCACCACGGCGTTGTGCACCGGCGCGGATCCGACCGAGCTTGCCGACTCGCTCGCGGGCGGTGGGGCTGCCGCCCTCAAGGCGATGGCCACCGAGGCGATCAACGAGCACCTGCGCCCGCTCCGGCGCCGGCGAGCCGAGTTGGCCACCGACCGCGGCCACCTGCGTCGGGTGCTCCGCAGCGGAAATGCCCGCGCCAACGAGATCGCCGTCCGCACCCTCGAGCAGGTACGGGAAGCTATGGACATGACCTACGACGGGCCGGGCGAGAGATGACCGGAATGCCGACCGACCGCGTGGCGCTGGTGACCGGCGCCGGGCGAGGACTCGGTGCGGAGATCGCCCGGGCGCTCGCGGCGGCGGGCTACACCGTCGCCGTCAACGACCTCCCCGGGTCGGCGTCGGCCCCGGACGTCGCGACCGGTATCGAGAAGGCCGGAGGCCGCGCCGACTTCTTCGATGCCGACGCCACCGACGAGTCGGGGGTGCGCGAACTGGTGGCCGACGTCGAGACCCGGTACGGCCCGGTCGACGTGCTGGTCGCCAACGCGACAGGCCCACAGCCCGCCATCGGCGTGGAAGACCTCACCTGGCAGGACCTCCTCGACCAGTTGGTCTTCTTCGTCAAGAGCCCGACGCTGCTCGTGCAGGCGGTGCTGCCGGGGATGAAGCACCGTCGTCGCGGACGGATCATCAACATCGGATCCGACCTGTTCGAGCGCGCGGAGCCGCGACTGTCCGCGTACTCGTCCGCCAAGGGTGCGCAGCTCGGCCTGACCCGGACCTGGGCCCGTGAGCTCGGCCCCTTCGGCATCACCGTCAACCTCGTCGCACCCGGATGGATCCCGGTGGAACGACATGCCGCCGCCTCTCCGGAAGAGCTCCAGGCGTACGCCGACGAGGTGCCGCTCGGACGGCTCGGGGCCCCGGGCGACGTGGCCGCGGCGGTGGTCTATCTCGCCTCGGACGAGGCGGGCTTCGTCACCGGAGAGCGCCTCGCGGTCAACGGCGGGCACGTGATCGCCTGAGCGGTCGCCGACGCCTAGAGTGGTGGGCCATGGCCACCTGGGACGACGTGCGCCGGATCGCGCTGCGGCTGCCGGAGACGAGCGAGCAGGCCTCCCGCGGAACACCCGCGTGGCGCGTCAAGGACAAGGGATTCGTCTGGGAACGCCCGCTCCGGCGCGGTGACATCGAGGCCCTCGGCGACGCCGCACCGGACGGGCCGGTCCTGGCCGCGCAGGTCGCCGACGTCGGGGTCAAGGAGGCGCTCGTCGCCGACGAGCCGGACGTCTTCTTCACCACGCCGCACTTCAACGGCTACCCGGCGGTGCTGGTGCGCCTCGACCGGATCTCCGCCGCCGACCTCGAAGAACTGATCGTCGAGGCATGGCTGGCGCGGGCGCCCAAGCGGCTGGCCACGGAGTTTCAGAACACGACGGGGTGAGGGCCGGAGTCAGCGGGTCCGGCCGAGCAGGTGCCGCAGGGTCGACTCGAGGTCGGGGTAGCGGAACCGGTGCCCGGCGTCGAGGAGTCGCTGCGGTCGCACCAGCTGGCCCGCCTCGGCCAGCTCGCGCGCGCCCTCCGCGCCGAGGAGCAGCCGCGGCCCGAACGTCGGTACCGGAAGCACCGCCGGGCGGTGCAGCACCCGGGCCAGGGTGGCGGTGTATTCCGCGTTGCGGACCGGCTGCGGGGCCACCCCGTTGACCGGACCGGACAGGTCCGGGTCGACCAGCGCGCGGTGGTAGACGTCGACCAGATCGTCGATGCCGATCCAGGACGTCCACTGCTGCCCGTCCCCGAGCCGGCCGCCGAGTCCCGTGGCGAACAGCGGGTAGAGCAGCTGCAGAGTGCCGCCGCGCGGGGACTGCACGATCCCGGTGCGCACCGTCACGACCCGGACACCGGCGTCGCGGGCCGGTGTCACCGCCGCCTCCCACTCGGCGACGACGTCGGCGAGGAAGCCGCCGCCACGGTCACTGGACTCGGTGAGCACCTCGTCGCCGCGATCGGGACCGTAGAAGCCGATCGCCGATGCCACCACGAAGCAGGACGGGCCACCGGATGACGTCGCCGCCAGTTCGGCGAGCCGACGGGTCGGGCCGATCCGGGTCTCGCGGACAGCCTCCTTGTGATCGTCGCTGAACCGCCCGGCGATCGAGGCACCGGCGAGGTGTACGACGGCATCGACGCCGTCGAGCAGGTGCGGGTCCGGTTCGGCCGGCCGCCAGGTCCGCTCCGCGGCGTTGCCGGGCGACCGCCGGACCAGCCTGATGACCCGGTGCCCGCCGGTCGTCAGGAAAGCCGCCAGGGCCGACCCGATGAGACCGGAGGAGCCGGAGATCGCCACGGTCAGCGGTTCCTGGCGGAATCTGGCCGCGCGCCGGTGGGCCGCCAGGTCGTCGGCGAGCTGGCGGTGGCGGTAGTCGAACGTCGAACGGAGCAGCGCGGCGGGCACCGGCGTGTCGACGCGATCGGTGACGCGGGTGGCATCGTCGCCCGCCGCGGTGAACTCGTGGGTGTGGCGCCATCTCAGCGGCAGCGAGACGAGCTCGTCGACGAAGCGGAACGGCGGGTCGTAGCCGCTGTGCTGCGCCACCCACCGGACACCCGGGGGCACCGAGAGCACGGCCTGCCCGTCCCGGAGGGACGCCGCCTCGCTGACGACCCGGAGCGGTTGCCAGGGCGGCGTCAGCCGGTGGATCGCTCCCGGCCGCTCATGCCAGGCGAAGACCTCGGTGAGCGGCGCATCGACGACGCTGGAATGCGCAATTCCCATCAGCGCCCGCCCCGCCGGAACACCAGGTGCCGCATCGCGAGCGCGATCTCGTGCGGCGACGCCGAATGGTCCGAAGCACTGCCCACGATCCCAGCCTAGACAGTCTGAAAGCCAGACCGGCTGACGACGATCGCTAGACTGTCCCGGGCCCTGCCGGTTCGCCGAGTCCGAGCACCGGATCGAGGAGCGTCGACGGGTGACCACCGCGATCGCACTGTTCACCCGCGACCTGCGGGTGCGGGACAACCCGATGTTGCGCGCGGCGGCCCGCAGCGCCGATCACGTCGTTCCGCTCTTCGTCCATGACGACGCCATCTCCGCCGGCGGACTCGCCGGCCCGCCGCGGGTGCGGTTCCTCGCCGAGGCGCTCGCGGATCTCGATGCGGCTCTGCGCGGGATGGGTGGCCGGCTCGTCGTGGCGCAGGGCCGGTTCGTCGACGAGGTGTGTCGGGTCGCCGGGCAGGTCAACGCCGGCCAGGTGCACCTGTCCGCGGACGTCAGCGGCTTTGCCCAGCGGCGGCAGGCGCGGCTCGCCCGGGCCCTGGCGGAGCAGGGCCGGACGCTGCTGTGCCACGACGAGGTGATCACCGTCGTCGGTCCCGGCCGGATCACGCCGACCGGTGCGGACAAGGATCATTTGGCGGTCTTCACCCCGTATCTCCGCCGCTGGCTGGCCACACCGCGGCGCCCGGCCGTGGCCGCGCCGCGACGGCTGCGGCTGCCCCCCATGCCGGACGACGGGGCCCGGCCGGCCGGTACGCCGGCGGAGCTCGGCACCTGGCCGGGTGGGCGGAACGAAGGGCAGCGGCGGGTGCAGCGCTGGCTCGTCGCGGGGGCCTCGGCCTATCACGAGCGGCACGACGACCTCGCCGGTGACGCGACCTCCCGCCTGTCGCCCTACCTGCATTTCGGCTGCGTCTCGCCGGTGGAGCTCGCCGGGCGGGCGGCGGCGATGCCGGGCGAGGGCGCCGAGGCATTCCTCCGCCAGCTCGCCTGGCGCGACTTCTTCCACCAGGTGCTCGCCGCTCGGCCGTCGGCGGCGTCGACGGACTACCGCCCCCGCGGTGACCGGTGGCGCGACGACGAGCAGGCGCTCGAGGTGTGGCGGGCCGGCCGGACGGGAATCCCGATCGTGGACGCCGGGATGCGTCAACTGCTGGCGGAGAACTGGATGCACAACCGGGCGAGGCTGATCACGGGCAGCTTCCTCACCAAGACGCTCTACCTGGACTGGCGGCACGGGGCGCGGCACTTCGCCGACCATCTCGTCGACGGGGACGTCGCCAACAACTGCCTGAACTGGCAGTGGCTGGCGGGCACGGGCAACGACACCCGGCCCAACCGGGTGCTCAACCCGCTCCGGCAGGCGGAACGCTACGACCCGGACGGCGACTACGTGCGGCGCTGGGTGCCGGAGCTGGCCGATCTCGACGCCGCCGTGGTCCACCGCCCCTGGCGTCTCGAGAGCACCGACACCCGCCCACGCGACTATCCGGCGCCGATCATCGACCTCGAGAAGAACCCCCGCCCGTACCGGTGACGGTCAGGTGTCCGGCCGGCCGAGCCAGGGCTCACGGGTTGCCGGCGAGGTGCCGCCAGGTCACGGCCGCGTTGCTGGTGCCGGACGTCGAGGGGACCGGCGGGTTGTTCCAGCGCAGCTGCCAGTCCGCCCGCCTGCCGCGGGAATCCCAGTAGTTGATGTAGAGGGCCGGGTTCGGCACGGACGTCGGCGTGAGCTTCCCGGTCGACGAGTAGGAGGCGGCTGCGGTGATCTCGGTCGACCGGTGGGTCGGGTTGTGGGTGTCCTCGAGGTAGCCGAGCTCACTCACCGCCCAGTGGGTGTGATTCGCGTTGGCGAAGGTCAGCACTGGGCTGAGCAGGGTGGCCGCGCTCTTCCACCGGAGTCCGTCGGTGTAGCCGGCCGGCACGCCGGCCGTGCTCGTCGCGTGCGGCAGGGCGTAGGCGTCCGCCGAAATAACGTCCGCGAAGTCCTCACCGACCGGGAGATGGGTGACCGGATTCGTCACGCTCGGCAGCGTCGTCGGCCAATAATTGATGGCGTGCCGGCCCTTGAAGCCCGAGAATGACTCGACCATCAATATGACGCTGACCCGCCGGGTGCCCTGGTCGGCGAGATTCTGCTGATGGACGAGATAGGCGAGGTGAGTGGTGGAATTCAAGAACTGCTGGAAGGTGAATTGTCCGGCGTCGATCTCCTGCTCGGGTTCGTGATAATTGGTGAGCACGATGTTCTTGGGTGTGGTCGCGATGAATTTGGTCAGCTGAGCGTCGTCACTGCCGTCCGCCACCTTGTTCGGGGGCAGGTTGAAGCTGTAGTCGTTGACGAACGTCGGGTTGGCTGGATCCTGCGGATGGGCCGTCGCGGCGACGGTCTGTCCCCAGGTGGCGAACTGAAATCCCGTGTCGTAGCCGCGGTAGACCTGCATCCGGCCGACGTTCGCGTCGAACCAGGACCAGTCCCGGGAATAGGCCCCGATCAACGTGCCGGATGTCGCTGCCTGTGCATTACTCGTCACTGTGCCGAGTGCAATCGTTGCGGCCACGGCCACGGCAATCGTGACAGCTACCTGCGACAATCGGCGCTGCTTCCCGTGAATCCCCATGCCATCCCCCCGCCTCTTGGTGATATCACCGGCCGGGATGCGACGGTGCACGAACGCCGAAAGTCGGTTGTCATTGGTGGCTATTTCGGTCAGAGTCATTCGCCGGGACTCCGGAATAAAGCACGAAGAGTGAGTGCGGTAATACAGCGCGTACTAATTCACGAAAGGGATGCCCGGTGTCCACGCCCGATGTCGACCCGCATATCCTGATCTCCAGCATGTCCACCTCGTCGGCGCCGTCGCTTCCCGAGCTCCGCGAGCGACTCGCGGAACTCACGTTGCGCGACGAGATCACGCTCGGCCGCCGGCTCGACGGACTACGCCGGATCCGGCGGCCCGCGGCACGCGAGCGGGCGTTGACCGAGATCGCCGGCCGGATCGCCAGGGCCGATGACCACGTGGCCCGCCGCCGCGCGGCGGTTCCGCCGATCGGCTACCCGGCCGAACTCCCGGTGAGCCAGCGGCGGGGCGAGATCGCCGAAGCGATCGCCGGTCACCAGGTGGTGATCGTGGCAGGGGAGACCGGCTCGGGGAAGACCACGCAGATCCCCAAGATCTGTCTCGACCTCGGCCGCGGCGTTCGGGGCATGATCGGCCACACCCAGCCCCGCCGGCTGGCCGCCCGGACCGTCGCCGACCGGATCTGCGACGAGCTGAAGACACCGCTCGGCGGAGCCGTGGGGTATTCGGTGCGGTTCACCGACCAGGTCGGCGACACGACCCTCGTCAAGCTGATGACCGACGGCATCCTGCTGGCGGAGATCCAGCGGGACCGCCGGTTGCTGCGCTACGACACGTTGATCATCGACGAGGCGCACGAGCGGAGCCTCAACATCGACTTCCTGCTCGGCTATCTGACCCAGCTGCTGCCGGACCGACCGGACCTGAAGGTCATCATCACCTCGGCGACCCTCGACCCACAGCGCTTCTCCGACCACTTCGGCGGTGCGCCGATCGTCGAGGTGTCCGGGCGCACCTATCCGGTGGAGATCCGGAATCGCCCGCTCGTGGTTGAAGGCCCGGTCTCGCCGGACCGCGATGACCCGGACGATCCCGACGGAGACGAGGTCGGTCGGGTCGAGGTGCGCGACCAGGTCGAAGGGATCATCGACGCCGTTCGCGAACTCGGCGCGGAGGGCCCCGGCGACATCCTGGTCTTCCTCAGCGGCGAGCGGGAGATCCGCGACACCGCCGACGCCCTCCGGGCCCTGCGGCTGCCCGGCACGGAGGTGCTGCCGCTCTACGCCCGGCTCTCGACCGCGGAGCAGCACAAGGTCTTCGCCGCGCACAGTGC
The DNA here is from genome assembly GCA_963828605.1 of uncultured Actinomycetota bacterium. Lineage (GTDB taxonomy): Bacteria > Actinomycetota > Actinomycetes > Mycobacteriales > QHCD01 > DASXJE01. The sequence goes on from CAWHER010000003.1 coordinate 827,776, forward strand.
CCGGCGGATAGTGCTCGCGACCAACGTGGCCGAGACCTCGCTGACCGTTCCGGGAATCCACTACGTCATCGACCCGGGTACGGCGCGGATCTCCCGCTACAGCCACCGGACCAAGGTGCAGCGGCTGCCCATCGAGCCGATCTCCCAGGCGTCGGCCAACCAGCGCGCCGGCCGCTGCGGGCGGACCGCGGACGGCGTCTGCATCCGGCTGTACTCCGGGGAGGACTACGCGCGGCGTCCCGAGTTCACCGAGCCGGAGATCCTGCGCACCAGCCTCGCCTCGGTGATCCTGCAGATGACCGCGCTCGGTCTCGGCGATCTCGAGAAGTTCCCGTTCGTCCAGCCGCCGGACCGGCGCAGCGTCCGCGCGGGAATCCAGCTGCTGCAGGAACTCGGCGCGCTCGACCCCGAGCAGCCCGATCCGCGCCGCCGGCTCACCGACATCGGCCGCCAGCTCGCGCAACTCCCGGTCGACCCGAGGCTCGGTCGGATGATCGTCGAGGCCGCACGCGAGGGATGCGTGCGTGAGGTGCTGGTGATCGCCGCGGCGTTGTCGATTCCCGACCCGCGGGAGCGGCCGGCCGACCAGCAGGAGGCCGCCGCCCAGAAGCACGCGCGGTTCGCCGACGAGCATTCCGATTTCGTGAGCTTCCTCAATCTCTGGACCTACCTGCAGCGATCAGCGGAATGAGCGGTCGGGCAACCAGTTCCGCCGGATGTGCCGTGAGGAGTTCCTGCACTACCTGCGGATCAGGGAGTGGCAGGACCTGGTCGGGCAGCTGCGGCAGATCGCGAAGTCCCTCGGCGTCACCGAGTCCGACCAGCCCGCGGATCCGGCGCGCATTCACTCCGCGGTGCTCGCCGGGCTGCTGTCCCACGTCGGGCTCCGGGTCGCCGAGTCGCGGGAATACCAGGGCGCGCGCAACGCGCGCTTCGTGCTCGCGCCGGGCTCGGTGCTCACGCGCCGCCCGCCACGGTGGGTGGTCGCCGCCGAGCTGGTCGAGACCCGTCGGCTCTACGCCCGCGTCGCCGCGCGGATCGAGCCGGACCAGGTGGAGCGGCTCGCCGGCCATCTGGTCGCCCGGATCTACAGCGAGCCGCACTGGGAGCGCGACCGCGGGGCGGTCATGGCCTTCGAGCGGGTGACCTTGTACGGCGTCCCCCTCGTCGCGAGCCGGCGGGTCAACTACGGCGGTGTCGACCCGACGATCTCGCGGGAGCTCTTCATCCGCCACGCCCTCGTCGAGGGCGACTGGGACACCCGGCACGAGTTCTTCCACGACAACCGGGCGCTGTTCGCCGAGATCTCCGAGCTGGAGGACCGGACCAGGCGCCGCGACCTGCTCGTCGGTGACGAGGAGTTGTTCGCCTTCTACGACCGGCGGATCCCCGCCGACGTGGTGTCCTCGCGGCACTTCGACAGCTGGTGGAAGAAGGCGCGCCGCGAGGACGCCGGACTGCTCACCCTCCGCCACGAGGATCTGCTCAACCCCGACGGGGAGGGCGTGAGCGAAGCCGACCACCCCGACGTCTGGACGGACGCCGGGCTGTCGCTGCCGGTCAGCTACCGGTTCGAGCCGGGCGCCCAGGACGACGGGGTCACCGTGCACGTACCGATGGACGTGCTCGCCGGCCTCGGCGGCTCCGACTTCGGTTGGCAGGTGCCGGCCCTGCGGCAGGAGCTGGTCACCGCGTTGATCCGCTCACTGCCCAAGCAACTGCGGCGGCGCTTCGTGCCCGCGGCCGACACCGCACGGGCGGTCCTGGCCCGGCTGACTCCGGGGCAGGAGCCGCTGCTGGACGCGGTGCAGCGGGAGCTGCACCGGATGACCGGCGTACTCGTGCCGCGCGACGCCTTCTCCTTCGATCGGATACCCGACCATCTGCGGGTGACCTTCGCGGTCGAGGACGCCGGGAGCCAGGTCGTCGCCCGGGGGAAGGATCTCGACGCGCTACGCGCCGAGCTGTCCGGTCCCATGCGCGAGACGGTGGCGGCCGCCACGGCGCCCGGCCTGGAGCGGGACGGCCTGACCGACTGGCCGGCCGGGCTCGACCCGCTGCCCACCGCCGTGGAGCAGGTGCGTGCCGGCCACACCGTCCGCGGCTATCCGGCACTCGTCGACGCCGGCGGGACCGTGGCCGTCCGGGTGCTGGCCGGTGAGAGCGAGCAACAGGCCACCATGGCCGCGGGCACGCGCCGACTGCTCCGGCTCGCCGTCCCCTCGCCGGTCAAGGCGCTCCGCCGCGGGCTGGGTGCGCGCTCCCGGCTCGTGCTGGGGATGAACCCGGACGGGGGAGTCGGCGAGTTGCTCGACGACTGTGCCGACGCCGCCGTCGACGCCATCGTGGCCAGGCACGGCGGCCCGGCGTGGGACGCGGCGTCGTTCGGGTCCCTTCGTGACGTAGTCCGCGCCGAGCTGCCCCGCGCGTCGCAGGACCTCGTCGGTCGGTGTGAACAGATCCTGTCCGCCGCGTCCACCGTGCGCGCGGCGCTGCCCGCCACACCTCCGCCGGCGCACGCCGAGGCCGTGGCCGACATGCGCGATCAGCTGGATTCCCTGCTGCCGCAGGGATTCGTGACCTCCACCGGAGCCACCCGGTTGCCGTACCTCATCCGCTACGTCGAAGCCATCGGCCGCCGGCTGGAGAAGCTCGCGGGCGGGGTCGATGCGGACCGGGCCAGGATGCTGCGGGTGTGGGAGGTACGGCGGGCCTACGACGATCTGCTCACCGCCCTGCCGCCGACGCGGGCGGCGGCCGCGGACGTCCGCGACATCCGCTGGCAGATCGAGGAATTGCGGGTCAGCTTGTTCGCCCAGCAACTCGGTACGGCGCACCCGGTGTCCGACCAACGGATCTACCGCGCCCTCGACGCGATCACGCCGTAGCCGCCGGGACCCTCGCGGTCAGATCAACGGTTGTGCGTCGCGCACGGTGGTGACGGTGGCCAGCCCGGCGAGCGCGATCACCGGCGCGACGATCCCGTCGCTCGGCACGATCAGGGTGAGGGCGGCGCGGTGCGCCATCTCGAAGAGCACCTTGATCGCCGCGCTGTCGAGGTAGGTCGTCGGGGAGAGGTCCACGATCAGCCGGCCGGCGTCGTTGAGCGCATCGGTCAGCGCCGCGGAGAACTCGTCGGCGTTGGCGAGGTCGATCTCGCCGGTCACCTGCACGAGAGCTGCCGCGTCGGGATCGACGGGCCGTCGGGTCAGGAAATCGGCGGTCATCGAGGCAGCCCCTTGCTCAGGTGTTCCTTGGATATGCGGACCGTGGTTCCGTGCCCGTCGTGCTCCATCGCGACGTGATCCATCAGTGCGCGCATCAGCATCACCCCGCGCCCGCGGTTGCCCGGGTCCGGATCCGGAACCCGCCAGGAGCCGGAGTCCGTGACGGTGACGTCGAGCCGGTCGCCGACGAGCTCGGCCGTGATGACGACCGGCGGATCGTCCCGGGTGAGACCCGAGTGTTCGATCGAGTTGGTGCACGCTTCGCTGACGGCCACGAGCACGGCGTCGCGATTGGGCGGCGAGGCGCCGATCGTGTTGAGCCAGGCGCGGAGGTCGCGGCGCATCCCCGCCAGCTCACCGGGTGCCGCGGGAAGGTCCCGATGCAGCGGTCCGAGCGTCTCGTAGCGGTAGATGAGGACGGCGACGTCGTCCTCGTAACCGCCGTTCGGCATGAGCTCGACGAGCAGCCGGTCCGCCAGCTGGTCGGGCAGCAGCCGCTGGTCGTGGGTCAGCGTGCGGCGCGCCGTGTCCAGTCCGGCGGTCAGCGGTCGGCCCCGGCGTTCGACCAGACCGTCGGTGTAGAGCAACAGGGTGGCGCCCGGTCGCAGGATCGCGGTCGCCTCCGGCCGGTGCGGTACAGGCAGGGTGGCGAGCGGGAGCGAGCCCGCCTGATCGAGCAGGCTTGCCGTGCTCTCGTCGGAGGTGAGCACCGGTGGCGGATGACCGGCGCTGCTGTAGGAGATCGTGCCGGCTGCGGGATCGATCGTGGCGCAGAACACGGTGGTGCACGCCGCGTCGGGGATCCGGTGGGCGAAGGCGTCGAGCTCGTCGAGGACCTGACCGGGGCGGGCGGTGCGCAGCAGCAGCGCGCGGCAGGCGCTGCGCAGCTGGCCCATCACCGCCGCGGCGGCCAGGCCGTGGCCCACACAGTCGCCGACGACGACCGCGATCCGCCCGTCGGCCAGCTCGGTCACGTCGTACCAGTCTCCGCCGATGTCGAGCGGCCGGACGGCCGGCTCGTAACGGGCCGCGAAGCCCGGCGGAAGATCGGTCGGGGCGAGGATCGCGTGCTGCAGGGTCAGCGCGACCTCGCGGGCCTGGTCGTAGCTGCGGGCCCGATCCAGCGCCTGGCCGAGGTTGCCGATCAGGAGTTCGAACAACGTCTCCGTCTCGGCGGTCAACAGGCTCGGGTCGCCGAGGTCGAGCCACACCGCGGCGTCGCTGTTGCCGCCGAGCGGCGCCGTCACGCCGACGACGTGGCCGTGGTCATCCGCGGGCGGTCCGACGCGGACCCGTCCGATCGGGTCGTGCCGGGCCGTCTCGAGCGCGACCCGCGTCCGCTCGGGGAGGCTCGCCCACGACTCCACCGGCTGCGCACCGGCCACGGTGATCCCGGGGCCGTCCGCCGGCCAGACCGCGGCCACCGCCTGGGTCGCGCCGAGCGCGGTCTGCAGCTCGACCAGCCCGACGCCGAGCACCTCGGCGACACCCGTCGCACCGGCCAGCGCCTCGGCGAAGGAGGCAACCGCGGACTCCCGCTCAGCGGCTGCCCGGGCCGCGGTGACGTCCCTGAGCGTGCCGACGATGACCTTGCCGGTGCGGTCCTGGTCCGGGATGGCGTTGACGGTGGCCGCCCCCCACACGATCCGCCCGTCGCGGTGCTGCAGCGGCACGATGAACTGTCCGGAGTCGCTCTGCAGCGCCTCGGTGGCTGCGGATTCGAAGAGCTGCCGCAGGTACGGGTCGTCCGCGAGCCAGGGGTACGGCGGCTCGTAGGGCGCGCTGTCGGGTCCGTAGCCGGTGATCTCGCCGAAGGTGGTGTTGACCTCGACGACGGTGCCGCCCGCGTCGGAGACGAAGAGGCCCTCCTGGAGCGAGTCGACGAGGGCGCGGCGGAACTCCGACTCCCGGGTGCGCAGCCGGGCAAGCTCCAGGGTGGACCGCACCCGGGCGACGAGTTCGGCCGCCGAGAACGGTTTGGCCAGATAGTCGTCGGCGCCGGCGTCCAGGCCTTCGACCGCCGCCTCCTCGCCGGCCCGGGCGGACAGGAAGATGACGGGGATGGCCGCCGTCGCCGGGTAGGACCGCAACTCGCGGAGCAGGCCGAATCCGTCCAGTTCCGGCATCATCACGTCGGAGAGCACCAGGTCGGGCCGCCGGGCCTGGGCCATCCGCAGGCCGGTACGCCCGTCGGCCGCCTGCATCACCTGCCAGTGGGGTTCGAGCAGGCGGGCGAGGAACGCCCGCAGATCGCCGCTGTCCTCGACGATCAGCACGCTGGCCCCGGCCGTCCGCCCCGGCCGGCGGTCGGCCCGGGCAGGTCGACATCGTCGGTGCTCCACTGCAGAGCCTCCTGCATGTACTGCAGCGCCATCGAGCCCTGCGGCGATCTGCCGCGGGGAGGTGCCGCGCTGCCGTAGGGCAGGGTGACGGTGAACGCGGACCCCTTTCCCTCGGTCGAGGTGACCGCCACGTCGCCGTCATGCAGCCGGACCAGCTCATGGACCAGGGCGAGCCCGATCCCGGCGCCTTCGTGCGAGCGGCCACCGCCGCGCCGTACCCGGTGGAACCGCTCGAAGAGCAGCGGCAGCTCCTCGGCCGGGATCCCGGTACCGGTGTCGGCGACGGTCAGCTCGACCCGGTCCCCGGCGTCCCGCAGCCGGACGTCGATGCCGCCGTCCGGGGTGTATTTCACCGCGTTGGAGAGCAGGTTGAGGACGACCTTCTCCCACATGTCGGCGTCGACCGCGACCGGTCCGGAGAGTGGGGGACACGCGACCTGCAGCGGCCAGCCCGGCCCGGTCGACCGCCGGGGCGAACGACTCGACGAGTTCGGTCGTGAAATTCGAGAGGTCGACCGCCGTCTTCTCCGGCTGGAGGCGGCCGGCCTCTATGCGGGCGAAGTCGAGCATGTCATCGACCAGTCGACGCAGGCGACCGGCGTTGCGGCGGACCATCTGCACCCGCTCCCGCTGCCCTGCGGACAGCGGGTCGGCCGCGTCGGCCAACGCGTCCTCCGCCGGGCCCGCGATCAGGGTCAGCGGGGTGCGGAACTCGTGGCTGACGTTGGCGAAGAACTCGCTCTTGGCCCGGTCGAGCTCGGCCAGCGCCTCCGCCCGGCGCCGTTCGGCCTGGTAGGTCAGCGCCTCCGTGACCGCCGTGGACACCTGCCCGGCGACGAGTTCGAAGAACGTCCGGTAGTCCTCGTCCAGCTCGCGGAACGGGCTCACCGCAGCGACCAGGAGGCCGACCGGCCGATCCTGCCCGGCGGCCGTGACGGGCAGCACCATCGCGTCGTCCGGCGGGGCGTCGCCCATCGGCCCCGCTGCGCCGGACAGCACCCCGGGGTAGCGCAGGGAGAGATCGGTCGCCGCCTCGGGTCGGCCGCCACCGGGCTGCCGGGCCCGGTCGAGCTCGGGCTGCGGCAGCGTCGGCAGTCCGGAACCCGCGTCGGACGCGACCCGGTAGCTGCCGACCGGTCGCGGCTGACCGGTGGTCTCGTCGATCAGGTAGGCCACGGCGGCCGGGACGTCGGCGGGTCGGGTGGCGAGGATGTCGAGGGCGGTGGTGAACACCTCCTCCACGGTCGGGGCCTGCGAGGCGGTGATCCCACCGAGCTTGCGCAGGGTGCGCAGGCGCCGTTCTCCGACGACCCGTGCCGTGTTCTCGCTGACTGCGGTGAACACCCCGGCCACGCTGCCGTCCGCCTCGTGGATCGGGCTGTAGGAGAAGGTGAAGTAGGCCTCCTCCCAGTAGCCGTACCGATTCATCGGCAGGAGCTGGTCCTCCGACCAGGTGGCCTCCCCGGTCGCGACGACGCCCTCGAGCATCGGGCCGATGATCGGCCAGAGCTCGGCCCACACCGTCGCGCCCGGCTCGCCGATCGCCGGATGCTTGTCGCCCAGCATCGGGATGTAGGTGTCGTTGTAGATCATCCGGAGCTGCGGGCCGACCCACAACAGGATCGGAAATTGAGAGGTGAGGCAGATCCGGCAGGCCGTCTTGACGCTCGCGGACCAGTCGTCGGGCGGTCCCAGGGGCGTGGCGGACCACGCGAATGACCGCATCGCCGCCGCCATCGCACTGTTTCCGACGAACGGTGACGATCTGTCACCTTCGGAAGCCTGCGCCGGCCGCTGGGGGGTCATGTCAGGTCACACCAGACCGCACCAAGCCCCGACCCACACCCTGAGAAGACTACGGCAGGTCACCCGACATGGGTGATCCGCGGTTCCCGCGAGCGCGACAGCATTGTGCGCATGACGAACCACCAGGCTGACGGGGCAAGGTTCCAGGTCGACAAGCGATTGCTCGCCGCGTCCGCCGTGCTCATCGGTGTCGGCGGTGCGCTCGGCTTCGCCGGGATGCTGATCGGGGGCAGCGTCGCGCTCACCGCAGGACGACGCTGGATGCAGCAGATGGATGCGTCGCCGCGCGAACTGGCTACCCTGAAGTGGCAGCAGGCCAATGCGGCCTCCCGGGCCGGCAAGCAGGCTTGGCAGGCCGCGAACTCGTCGTAGTCGCAGCCCGTCATCACTCCGTCGCCGGGCCGCGATGGCGGAGGATTGGGGATGTGGTGCCTGAACGCCTCGACAGATACCGGTGGGTGACCGGCAGCCGGCGCGCTGTCGTCGCGGCTGACCTGCGACGACGTTATGAGCAGGGTCAGTCGATCCGGCAGCTGGCGACCGCGATCGGGCGGTCCTACGGCTGGGTGCACGGGATGCTCTGCGAGGTCGGGGTGCCGCTGCGGGGCCGGGGCGGACCGCGCCCGCGCCGGGTGGCCCGGGCCGGACCGTGAGTCCCCGCCCGCCCGACCACTTCGGGAGCCGGACCGCGTAACAGGGCCATATATTTCCCGCGGGTTCGCGCCAAAAGAGCGTCGACAGCGCGGGCGCAGCCGGCTGTGTGCCGTTCACTGGTGGGGTCCATCCCCCGACCGGTCGTCAGGTGCGGTTCATGATCCACAGAGCAGCGGCATCGGGGCGCCTGGGTGGACTCTCGGCACTGACTCCGTGGTCCCGGCCGCGCCGCCGTCTCTCCTGTCGCGACGGCGATCACGAGTGGGAGCGCTACTGCACCGTCGTCCAGGCGGATTGCCCGTGGATCGAGGAGTGGCGCTGCCGGCACTGCGATGCCATGACCATCGAGGTCGCCACCCGGGGGCGGGCGTAGGGCGTCGCCCGAGCACCGGATCCCGACCACGCCAACCGCGTCACATCACGACCGCACCGAGCAGGACGACGAGGACAACGCCGACCGGGAGCGCCGGCGCGGCGACCGGGACGTGGACGACCAGCAGCGACGCTATCGCCGCTCCCACGATCAGGGCCGCGAGGAGGGAAAGGCTGCGCCGCTGCACCCGGCCCTCGACGACCAGCGTCGCCACCGCGCCGGCCAGGGTCCCGGTCAGATAGGTGGTGGACAGCCCGGAGACGCCGATGGCCCGGACCGCGCCGGTCTGCAGGCCCATCGCCGCAGCGGACAGAACGAGCAGGACGGCCTGACCCGTCCCACCCGGGTGCCCACCCGTCGCCACCCATCCGCCGAGGAAGCCGGCGAGGACGGCCAGTTCGACGCCGAGGGCCACCCGGACCCGCACCGGCCAGGCCGTGGCCGTCGCCGCCGGCCGCCCGGTGATCCGTCCGGCGAGCAGGATCCCGGCGACGAAGGCGGCGACCGCGAGAGCCACATGCACCGCCAGCCCGCCCTGGGCGCGTCCGGCCGACACGCCGAGCAGCACCAGGTTCCCCGTCATCACACTGGAGAACACCTCGCCCAGCCGGGTGAAGCTGATCGCGTCCATCGCTCCGGTGACCACGGTGAGCAACATCGCGAGGGTCAAGGGAAGGGAGATCCCGGAATTGCTCCCACGAGCGTCTGCGGCGCCGCCGGCCGAATTCGCCATGCCAGGAGAATGCCAGTCCTGCCCGGTCCGGCTCGGATATCGTAACTGTGCGGACAATGCGATCTCAGATGTCCGCCGCCGGCAGATGAGGGGGATTGCCGTGCCAAGCGTGACGGTTCAGCGGGCCGATGTGACATCCGATGAGGCGATGGAGGCTCTACGGAGCCAACTCGGCGACCATTACACGGTGAGCAGATCGAACCGGTCCGCGGATGTCTTCACGGTCAAGTCAGGTGCGATGACCTACGCCCACGTCCATCTGCATCCAGAACCCGGGGCCACGAAGTTCCGGGTGAACGGCGGCGGGATCATCATCGGCCGAATCATCAACGAGTTCGGCATCGCCCGCCGGGTCGCCGTCGCGATCCGAGAGTCCCCTGGGCTGGCTGGTGACCAGTAGGCACGCGGCGACCGAGGTGCCCGGGTCTTCGCCGCGGAACGGATCGTCGACGGACGGGCCCGCGATCAGCGTCAAGGGTCTGCGGATGCGCTACGGATCGCACGAGGCCGTCCGCGGCATCGATCTCGAGATCAGACACGGAGAGGTCTTCGGGTTCCTCGGGCCGAACGGTGCCGGCAAGACGACCACGATCGAGATCCTCGAGGGCTACCGCAAGCGGAGCGCCGGCGAGGTGAGTGTGCTCGGCGTCGACCCGTCGAAGCCCACCAGGGCATGGCGGGAGCAGGTCGGGCTCGTGCTGCAGCAATGCGAACTCAACCCGGTGCTCACCGTGCGCGAGACCCTTGACCTGTTCGGCAGCTTCTACGAAAAGCCCCGCAGCATCGACGAGGTGATCGACCTGGTCGGTCTGCAGGACAAGCGCGGCGCCCGGCTCGGCACGCTGTCGGGCGGGCAGGCGCGCCGGGCCGACGTCGCCGTGGCTCTCATCGGTGACCCGGATCTGGTCTTCCTCGACGAGCCCACCACCGGATTCGACCCGACCGCCCGACGCGAGTCCTGGAACATGATCGAGGGGCTCAAGGATCTCGGAAAGACCGTCTTCCTCACCACCCACTACATGGAGGAGGCCGAGCACCTCGCCGATCGGGTGGCGATCCTGCGCGCCGGGCAGATCGTGGCCACCGGCGCACCGGACGAGTTGGGGATCGGCGAGGAAGGGGTGACCCGGCTCAGCTTCCGGCTGCCCACCGGCGTACCCGTGGATGACATCCGGTCCCAGGTCACGGACAAGGTCGACGTGGCCGGCAGCATCGTCACCATTGACGCGACCGACGCGCAGGGCACCCTGTGGCGGCTCACGTCGTGGGCGCACGACGCCGGGATCAAACTCGAGGGCATCGAGGCGCGCCGGCCGAATCTCGAGGATGTCTTCCTCGAGGTGACGGGGGAGAATCCGCATGCGTGACTTCCGGATCCTGATGATCCAGGCCCGCTACGCGATTACCGCGACGCTGCGCAGCCCCCGGATCATCTTCTTCGCCATTATCTTCCCGATCGTGTTGCTGGTGCTCTTCAACTCGATCTTCGCCGGCGGTGACAACAAGACCACGCATTTTGCCGGCGGCACCATTTCGACGGCGGCCTATTTCACCGCAGGACTCGCCGCCTACGCCATCATGCTGCAGACCTTCTCCTCGCTCGCGGTCTCGTTGACGACCCAGCGGGAGTCCGGAGAGTTGAAGCGGCTCCGCGGCACGCCCATGCCGTCCTGGACCTTCATCGGCGGCTACATCCTCCGCTCGATCATTCTGGTCGTGGTGATGGTGGTGGTGCTCTTCGCCATCGGCGTCGGCGTCTACAACGTGCATCTGACCGGTGCCGGCATCGTCGGGATCGCCGTCTACGTCGTACTCGGCACATTCAGCCTGGCGACACTCGGCATCGCGATCACGACGGTCACGCCCACGGCGGAGGTCGCCTCGACCGTCGGGCCCTTCACGGCCGTCATCCTGTCCTTCATCTCGGGCGTCTTCATCCCGGTCTCCACGCTGCCCAACTGGTTGGAGGCCATCGGCCGGGTATTTCCGCTCTACCACCTGGCCGAGGGCATGCAGCGCAGCGTGGCATCGGTCGGCGGGAGCACCGGCCTGACCGGCACCAACCTGGCAGTCCTCGCCGGGTGGGGGATCGCGGGGCTGCTGGTGGCGGCCCGGTCCTTCCGCTGGCAGCCACAGGGCTTGACCGCTTGAGGTGACGCCGGTCGACGGTTGACAGGCCAGGCCGGGCCGCGCGATATTACAGCGGTATCGGGAGGCGATATCGCGATGTCGGACCGGATGTCGGCGCTGCTGCTGAAGGCGGTGCGGTTGCTCGAACAGGACGAGCAGGATGAGGTCCTGCGGGGCTTGCTGGGAGCGAGGCTCGCACCCGACTCGGCGCCGGCCGGCGTGCCTGCGCGGCCGATGTCCAGCGCCGATCGCGCGGCCCGCGTGGTCGACCTCTTCGGCGCCGACCCGAGCGGTGCGACCTCGGAGGGCGGGCTGAAGGTCCTTCCGGTGCGTCTCCCGGCCGGCGACTACGACCGGTTGCGGGACTGGTCCCGGGTCAAGGGATTCAGCATGGCGGTCGTGATCCGCGCCCTGCTGGAACGGTTCCTCGACGAGCAGGGGGCCGCTGCTGCTGTCCCCGGCTCGCCGAGTCCTGCGCCATGACCCGCGGCAGCCTTACTCGCTGAAGCGGGCGAGAGCGCGCAGTGACAGCGCGGTGAGCACGATGCCGGTGATCACGATGGTGAGTACACAGGCGCCCAACGATCCCCATCGGATGTGCGGGCTGAGAACGAGATCCCGCAGGCCGGTGATGACATAGGTGACGGGATTGAACCGCGCGATCACCTGAAGCGGGCCGGCGAGCTGATCGATGGGCACGAAGTTCGGAGTGAGGAAGAGCAGCGGGAAGAAGATGATGAACGACGCGTTGGTCGTCTGCACGTTCTTCGTCTTCAGCGCGATCGCAATGGCGATCCCGGCGTAGGCGACGCCCCACAGTGCGGACAGGACGATGAGCAGCACCACACCGACGACGCCGGTGGCGACCCGCGCACCGAAGGCGACCCCGACGGCGAGGACGAGGGCCGAGACCGCCAGACCGCGCGCCAGATCCGCCGCCAATCGGCCCCACACGATGGCGGTACGCCGGATCGGCGCGGCCAGCAGCTTGTCGAGGTATCCCACATCGATGTCGGTGACCATGGCGAGACCGGAGGTGGCGGAGCTGACCGCGAAGACGAGCGACACGGGGATCTGGAACGCGACGTAGTGCTGGCCGTGGAGGAACGGCGTGCTCGGCGGGAAGACCCGGTTGACCTGCCCGAGGTTGACGACCAGAAAGAACACCGGGATGAACAGGGCGGGAATGGTCGCCGCGGGTATCCGCCACACCTCCCGCACCGCCCGGCGGGCCAGCAACACCGTCTCGTTCATGCCGTCATCTCCGGGACGCCGCCCTCGATGCGCCGCCCGGTCGAGGCGAGGAACACGTCGTCGAGACTCGGTTGGGACAGCGAGATCGTCGACGGCCGGATGCCGGCCTCGCCGAGCAGGCGTGCCACGTCGGCCACTGCCGCCGCGCCGTTGCCGATGTACACCGCCAGACCTTCAGCCGCGTCGGTCACGTGATTCAGACCCGGAAGGGGCGCCAGCGCGGCGGTCGCGCGATCGTGTTCGGCCGGGTCCAGGCCGATGGTGAGTACGTCGCTGCCCAGCTGCGCCTTCAACGCGGCCGGTGTGCCCTCGGCGACGATCCGGCCGTCGTCGATGATCGCGACCCGGTTGCACAACTGGTCCGCCTCCTCCAGGTACTGCGTCGTCAGGAACACCGTCGTACCGACGGCGTTGATCCGGCGGACCTCCTGCCACACCGTGACCCGGCTGGCCGGATCCAAACCCGTCGTCGGCTCGTCGAGAAACAGCACATCGGGTTCGTGGACGAGCGCCGTCGCCAGGTCCAGTCGCCGCTTCATGCCGCCGGAGTAGGTGCCGATCAGCCGGTCGGCGGCGTCGCCCAGCCCGACCAGCCGCAGCAACTCGGCGCTGCGGGTCGACGGGTCGGGTATCTGATAGAGCCCGCACTGCAACTCGAGCAGTTCCCGCCCCGACTGCCGCTGATCCAGCCCGGCCTCCTGCAGCGCCACCCCGATCCGTCGCCGCACCTGCGCAGGATCGTGGCGCACGTCCACGCCCGACACCGTGGCCTGACCGCCGCTGATCGGCAGGAGGGTGCACAACATCCGCACCGTCGTCGTCTTCCCCGCGCCGTTCGGGCCGAGAAAACCGAAGACCTCACCCCGGTGCACAGCGAGGTCGATGCCGCGGACCGCCTCCAACTCACCCTGGCCCCGGCCGCCGCGATAGCGCTTCACGAGCCCTTTCACCTCGATGGCGAGGTCGTTCGACGACTCGCTACTCACGCCGCTCCTATCTCCGCCACATCGACCGATGCCTCACCCAAAGAGCACTTTAAGCCTGTCGATCACCCCCGAACGGCATGGGCCAGAGCGTGCTCGGCTGTGGCGACGAGGTTCGCGACGATGTCGGAGGCGGGCGGTACGTCGGTGATGAGATCGAGACCCTCGCCGGCCCAGACCGGAAGGACGTCCATGTCGCCCCGGGCCGCCGCCTCGGCGTACGCCTGCCTCGTGGCGCCGTCACCGGCGAGCTCGCTCTCCCGGTCCCGCCATCGGTCGAGGAACGGGTTCCGCAGCGCGCGACCGGTGTAGGCGTGCGGCCAGTTCGCGCCGCCGGCGATGTCGAGAATCCGGCTGCGCTCGGTGTCTCCACCCCGCCCGGCGACGAGCGCCTTGGTCACCTCGGGACGGACGAGGGCCTCCTGGCTGGCCTGGAACCGGGTGCCGATCAGGCCACCGGCCGCGCCGAGCGCCAGCACGGCGGCGAGACCGCGACCATCGGCGATCCCGCCGGCCGCGAGTACCGGTGTCGGTGTCGCCAGATCGACGACCACGGGCACGAACGGAAGCGTCGCGCGCCGACCGCCGTGGCCCCCTGCCTCGGAACCCTGCGCGACGATGACGTCGGCACCGACGTCGAGCGCCTGTTTCGCCTCGTCGACATCGGTCACCTGCACGATCAGGGTGGCGCCCGCGTCGCGGATCCGCCCGGCGAGCGGGCGCGGGTCGCCGAAGGACAGCATCACCGCGGCCGGTCGGTGCTCCAGCGCCCACGCGACGGTGTCGATGTCGACCGCCCACGTGAGGAAGCCGATGCCCCACGGGTTGTCGGTCCGCCCGGCGACGACTGCGAGTTCGCGGGCCACCCAGTCGCGGTTACCGCGGCCGCCACCCACCAGTCCGAGCCCGCCGCCGTTGGACACCGCCGCCGCGAGGGCGCCGCCCGCAGATCCCGCCATCGGCGCGAGAGCGACCGGGTGCTGAACTCCAAGGGCCTCGGTGAACGACGTCTGCATAGTCATGGGAACGATCCTCGCCCATCACGGCGGTCCCCCGCACGGGGCCAAAGTCCGTGGATCGCTCAGGATCGGGCTGTTAGCGTGGATCCGACCGCGGGCGAACGCCGCCGCGGGACCGACCGATGCAGGGGTGAGGCCACGTGCGACACGTGTGTTTGCCGTGCCCTCGCTCCGGTCGGAAGCCGTCACTGCGCGGAGATCTCGCGGACTGACGCGGCCGCCCGGATGCTCCTTCGACATCCGGAGTCCTGAAGATGCTGTCCGCTCTCGCCGACGGGGCGACGCCCCCGGCCGCCCTGACCACCATCGACATCCGGCGCTACCTGCACGCCACCGCAGAGCAGTCGGCGACCGCCCGCATCGGCCCGTTCCTCGCCGGGTACGACGGCAACACCGCCAATCCCCACCGCAACTACGCCACCCCCGTCGCCGTCCACGAGCCGAGCATCGACGACCTCAGCGCGCTCGTGGCGTTCTATCGCCGGCGGGACCGGCTGCCCCGACTGGAGTACGTCGTACCGGCCGAGGCGGTGGAACGGTCGCTCACCGACGCCGCGTTCGTCGTCGATGAGGGGCTGCCGCTGATGACGGCGACCCGCGACTCGCTCCGGCACCCGGAGCCGCCACCCGGCATCGACCTCCGACCCGCCCGGACGGAGACCGAGCTGTCCGCCGCCGCCGCGACCCAGAACGCCGCGTACGGCGAGCCCGGGCTGGATCCGGCCGACGTGCACCGGCTGCGCCGTACCGCCGACGCGGGCGGCTTCGTCGTGGCGGCCGTCGACGCCGGCACCGGTGAGACCGTCGGCGCCGGGCTGTGCACCCCGCCCGTGGACGGCATCGCGCAGATCACGTCGATCGGCGTGGCGGAGGGCTACCGACGCCGGGGCATCGCGAGCGCGCTGTCCGCAGACCTCGCGCGACGGGCGTTCGCGGCCGGGGCGCGCCCGTTCCTGGACGCGGCGGGAGGCGCGGAGGAGCGGATCTATGCCCGGGTGGGCTTCGTGACGGTGGGGCGCCTCGCCACGGCGTCGCTGCCGCCCGATCGCACGCTGCCGCGGATCGTCGGCGACGAAAAAGAGACCACGCTGGGATTCCTGGCCTACCTGCGCGATTGTCTCGTCGGCAAGCTGCTCGGCGTCGACGAGGAGCAGCTGCGGCGGTCGACCGTTCCGACCGGAACCTGCCTGCTGGGTCTGGTCAAGCACGTCACCGCGGTCGAGACGCTCTGGGTGCACTTCGCCTTCGCCGGGGAGCCGGAGGACGTCATCCTCGACGACGAGCTGTCCGATGCGGACTCGGCCGGGTCGGTGATCTCGTCGTACCGCGAGGTCGAAGCCCACACCCGACGGATCGTGGCGGACCGCGGCCTCGATGACCGTGCCGCCGTCGCCCCGTTCGGACCTCCGCTGATGCCGTTGCGGTGGGTGCTGACCCACCTGATCGAGGAGACCGGGCGGCACGCGGGCCATGCCGACATCATCCGGGAGCAGCTCGACGGGTCGACCGGCCGCTGACCTGATCCCCACCCCCGACCCCGGTCCCATGATCGTGATCGGAATTAGCCGCGAAACGCCGTGCGGATCCGATCACGATCATGGGAGCCCGGGGGCGCCCGGGTGGCTCGGGGCGCGTCGGGACGGCTATCCGCGAGCGGTGAGGCCGTAGGCTTGGCAGCCGTGCTGCCGCATGTCGTCGCGACCCGCTACGTCACGCCCTTGCGCGAGGGCGGGTCGCTGCCCGGGCTGATGGAGGCGGACGACCTCGGCACCTACGTCGTCAAGTTCCACGGCGCCGGCCAGGGCCGCAAGGCGCTCGTCGCCGAGGTGGTCAGCGCGCGCCTCGCCCGCGCGATCGGCCTGCGCGTCCCCGACCTGGTGACCGTCGAGGTCGATCCGATCCTGGCCGCGGCGAACCCGACCAGGAGGTGCAGGATCTGCTCCGGGCGAGCGGCGGGCGCAACCTCGGCGTCGACTTCCTGCCCGGGGCCCTCGACTTCGACGCCGGCGGCGTTCGACAGTCGATCCCGGCGATCGGCCGGGCGGGTGCTCTGGTTCGACGCGCTCGTCGGCAACGTCGACCGGTCCTGGCGCAACCCCAACATGCTGTTCTGGCACGGCCGCCTCTACCTGATCGACCACGGCGCGACACTGACGTTCCACCACAACTGGCCGGCGGCCGACGGCGCGCCGGCCCGCCCGTACGACGCCGCGGATCATGTCGCTGATCGGGCTGCGCGCCGATCGACCGGCCGACGCGGCGCTGGACCCCCGTCACGCCCGAGCTGCTCAAGGGCGCGGTCGCCGCGTCCCCGACGACTGGCTCGCCGGCGAGCCCGGGTTCGACGACCCCGAGCGCGGTGCGTGACGGCCTACGTCCGGTCACTTCGCCGCCCGGCTGCGCCGCCGCGGGCAGTGGCTGGCAGGACTGCGCCGCGCGTCGCGGTGACCGCGCCCGGAGCCGACCAGCGCGCGGACGCGCGGCCGGGCGACTAACGTCGCGGCCCGGAAGGGGACGCCGCGATGACCGGGAACGGGACCCCTTCGAGTACGCCGTGCTGCGGGTCGTCCCGCGGGTCGAGCGAGGCGAGGCGATCAACGCGGGAGTGGTCGTCTACTGCCGTGCGCTCGACTATCTCGGCGTCGCGCGTCCACCTCGACTCCGGACCGGCTGCGGGCGCTCGATCCGACGGCGGACTCGCTCGCGATCGAGGCGGGCGTGGCGCGCGGCCGCCGACATCTGCTCGCGGCGACGAGGCGCGGCCCGGCGCCCGGCGAGGAGATCGGCCGTCGGTTCCGCTGGCTCACCGCGCCGCGGAGCACGGTCGTGCAGCCCGGGACCGTCCACACCGGGCTGACCGGCGACCCGGACGAGGACGCCGACCGGCTCCTGCAGCGCCTGGTGCTCTCCGTCGAGGCGTGACGACCGGACGATGACCGCGCCGCGCCCCGATCCGACCTGTGCGCTCTGCGCGATCGTCGCGGGCGACGCACCGGCGAGCACGGTCTACGAAGACGATCACGTGCTGGCGTTCATGGACCTCGCTCCCGTCACCGACGGGCACGTGCTCGTCGTCCCCAAGGCGCACATCGCATTCCTGGAGGATCTCGACGAGGGACTGGGTGCCGAGGTCTACGTGGCCGCGCACCGGCTGGCCGGGCGTTGCGCCGTACGACGCTGCGCTGCGACGGCGTCAACCTCTTCCTCGCCGACGGCGAGGCGGCCTTCCAGGAGATCTTCCACACGCATCTGCACGTCTTCCCCCGCTACGCCGGAGACGGGTTCCGCATCGACGCCGACTGGCGCACCCGCGACCGCCCCGAACTGGATGCGTTCGCCGAGCAGGTGAGGGCCGGCCTCGACCGGATCGGCTGACGCTCCGTCAGGCGGGGTATCGAGTCGCCGTCACGCGGTCCGGCGGTGTTGGGCCGCGGCGGCGGCACGTCGTCCGCCGACCTCCCAACCGGAGTGCGGCCGCACGATCACGTGCTGACCGGCGCCGGCACCGTGGATCACCGGAACGCCCTTGGCGGCGAAGCAGCTCAGCAGCCACCACGTGTGCTCACGACAGGAGCGCAGCGTGGTACGGGCACCACCACAGGCCTGCTCGAGCTCCCACCCGGCGCGGCTGCGGCACCCGATCTTGTCGCAGAGAACCGATTTCGGCATTGCGCTGCTGGTGACCTCTGCCATCTCGGACCTCCGTGACTCGGGCGTGGCGGCTCAGCCCGATCGCTCGGTACCGACCACACGGCCGAACTGCGATAGCTCCGAGTTGCGCCAACCACTGGCCTCCTTTCTTCCCCGCCTCCGGTCGCCCAAACGCCTGTTTGCCTGGGCGGATCGGGCGTGTGGACGCCAGGAGGGTGGGCCGGAGGAGCTAAATCGGTTCAGATGGCCGCTCCGGCGAGCCGGACGCGGCCACCCGACCCTCGGGCAGCGTTGCCGCACCTGGGCGACCCGTCAGAGCGCCATCCTGGTCTCGGCCAGCGACAACTCCCGCTCCACCTCCGCGGGGCCGAAATGGCGGATCATCCAGTCCACCTGGCGCAGGCTCATCGCCGCCCAGAAGGTGCGCAGCGTCGCGTCGTCCACGTCGTCGAGCAGGTTGTCCAGCCCGGTCGCCGTGGCGTCGTCGCCACCCAACGGCAGGACGGCAAAACGCATCGTGACGAGCATGAACCGGCGGTCCCCGCGGGCGATGCCGTCCCAGTCCACGATCCCGGTGATCGTGCCCGCGTCGTCGACGAGCACGTTCTCGGGGTGGAAGTCGAGATGGACGAGGTCATCGCCCGCCGTCCCCAACTCGGCCGCCCCGACCTCGTGCACCCAGTCCAGCAGCCGCCTGGTCCGGGCGCTGTACGCCGCCAGCGTCTCGTGCACGCTGAAGCCGGGACCACTCTCCCGCAGGTAGAGGTTGGGTGGCGGAATGTCCGGCCGGTCGGCCAGCAGGCCACGGCACCGCTCGATCAGTTCCACCATGGCCGCCACGACGCCCGGGGAGGCCCGATCGGGTTTGCGGCCCGGCAGCCGCTCCTGCACGATCGCGACCGCACCGGGCACCTCGGCGATCAGGTCGTAGCGCGGCACCGGGAGACCCCGTCCGCGCGCGACGCGCAGGACGTCGGCGGTGCTCTCGACCTGCGCGGCGGTTCCGCCCCACCGGGTCAGCACCCCGTCCCGGCCGTCCGGCCACCGCACGAACGCCGCGCCGACCTGGCCACCCGGGGCCGGGCCGAGCAGATCCAGCCCGACGCCGGCGTACTCGTTGACCGAGTCGACGAAACTCCGCGCGTCGAGGCGCCGTACGGGGGCGAGCGCGGGATCGTCGGACACGACCGCCGAATCTAGCGGCCCGTCCGGCCGGGAGGAAACGACAATGAGCGAGCACCTCGATCCGATGCCCGACGACTGGCAGCGTGCGCTCGCCGTGGTCGCCCATCCGGACGACCTGGAGTACGGCGCCGCCGGTGCGGTCGCGGCCTGGACCGCCGCCGGGCGGGCTGTCGACTATCTGCTGGTCTCCCGGGGCGAGGCGGGCATCGACGGGATGGCGCCGGAGGAGGCCCGGACGGTGCGGGAGGCCGAACAGGTGGCGAGTGCCGCCGTCGTCGGGGTGCACAACGTGGAGTTCCTCGACTACCGGGACGGCCAGATCGAAGCGGGCCTGCCGCTGCGCCGGGACCTGGCCCGGGTCATCCGGCGCCACCGGCCCGAGCTGATCGTCACCCTCAACCACCACGACACCTGGGGCCCCGGTTCCTGGAACACGCCGGACCACCGGGCGGTCGGGCGGACCGTCCTGGACGCCTCCGCGGACGCCGGCAACCGGTGGATCTTCCCGGAACTGGTCGCCGAGGGCGACGAACCGTGGGGCGGGACCCGGTGGGTCGCGGTCGCCGGGTCGCCGTACCCCACCCACGCGGTGGACATCACCGACACTCTCGACCTCGCGGTGGAGTCACTGGCCGCGCATCGCAGCTACATCGAGGCGCTGAGCGATCAACCGGCCGCGGAGTACGCCCGCGAATTCCTGACCCGCGTCAGCTCCGGTGCGGCCGACAGGTTCCACGGGCGGGCCGCGGTGACCTTCGAGGTCGTCGGTCGCTGAGCCGCGTCGACGGGGTCACGAGTCGCCGAAGCCCCAGG
Organism: uncultured Actinomycetota bacterium; assembly: GCA_963828605.1. Lineage (GTDB taxonomy): Bacteria > Actinomycetota > Actinomycetes > Mycobacteriales > QHCD01 > DASXJE01. The sequence goes on from CAWHER010000003.1 coordinate 847,946, forward strand.
CATTCCAGGTCTCGACCTCGATCCACGCGTTGATCCGGGTGCGCTCCCGGTTGGGGTACGCCTTGCCGCCGTAGTGCCGGGAGAGCCGGTCGATCCCGGAGAGGTCGGAATCCTCCGCCAGGCTCACCACGCGGCCCTGCAGGCTGACGTGCCGGTACCAGCTGTCGCCGTCCAGGACGGTCAGCGAGACCCGCGGGTCGTTGCGGAGATAGGCCAGCCGCCGTCGTTCGGCGTCCATGTTGACCAGGATCCGACCGTCGTCCCAGACGTACCACGTGGCGACCGAGACCGGTGTGCCGTCGGGGCGCACCGTCGCGATGACGGCGGGGTTTGCTCGGGCGAGGAGGTCGTCGATGTACGCCGGGACGGGCGGCTTCGCCATGCCATGCTCCTTCGCGGGGTCGTCGGTCGGACGATTCTGTCGTGACCGGCCGGAGCCGTGTTCACGAGGTCGGGGTGCTGCGGGCATCGACCTCGCGGCGCCGGCTCGGGGTTGCGGCTCGCCGACGTATCGCGTCCTACTCGCATCTTCGGCTGGTTCGTGCGAGTAGGGCGCACGATGTCGGGGCCACCGCCAGGCGCAACAGCGCCCTATCCGACTCAGCTGTCGGTCAGCGGGAGTACTAGCTGCGGCGTCGCGATCGTGTGGTCGGCGCGCAGGGGGCGGACGGCGGTGCCGATGGCGAAGAACTCGGTGGTGTGCCCGCCCCATCGGTGCGGCAGGGAAAGCAGCTGTACGCCGACGATCCCCTCGGCGGCAAGCTGTTCGGCCTCGGCCTGCATCCGGCTCATCGCCAGCTCACGCGCGTCGTAGAGCGCCTCGGTGAACTGGGGGATCTCCACGTTCTGCCCGATATTGCCCATCGACTGCCAGAACCGCTGGTGTGCGACGTGATAGACGCACGATCCCATGACCATGCCGAGCGGACCGTATCCGGCCTGGATGAGTGTCCAGAAGTCCTGGCCGGAAAGGTCCGAGGTGAACGGTTTACCGGTGTTGTTGCGCCAACTCCGTCACCGTCGGACTTGACCGCAGTGCCCACGGCGACGAATTCGGCGAGGTCGTTGCCGAATTCCTTGAACTCGATTTCCAGCCGGACGCCGACGATGCCGTCCGCGCCCAGCACGTCCGCCTCGGCCTCCATCCGCGTCATCGCCAACTCCCGGGCGTGATACATCGCGGTGGACAGCACGTCGAGCTCCTGATTCTTGTTCCACCGGCCCAGTTGGAAACCGACGTGATAGATGCTCGAGCCGAGCACCAGGCCGAGCGGGCGGAATCCGGACTCGCGTACCAGTAGGAATTCGTTGACACTCAGATCAGAGGTGAAAAGGCTCGTGTTCTGGCCGGGCCGCATCTCCGCGAGCCGGCGCATCGCATCGGCCGGCACCCCCTGCGCCGTCGTCGCCTCGGTCATGTGGACTCCGTTTTCGATCGCAGTGGAAGAAATGTCAACGTGGCCGTCGGCGCGGTCTGTCCCTTGTGGAATCTCGCGATGGTGGTGCCGAACACCATCGATTCGGCGACGTGGTCGCGATGTCCCTCGGACGGCTCGATGGACCACACATTCAAGGACATGGACGAGACGATGGCGCCGTCGGCACCGGCGGCCACGACCGACCGCTCGAAACGGTGGCGCGCATCGGCGCGGACATGGGTCACCAATTCGGTATACCCGTCCACCTCGACGTTCCGCGAACTCCACGACGACTGGTAGCGGGTGCGGTTGTCGTCGTGCCGGACCGCCACCGAAATCCCTATCCCTAACGTGGCCGGCACCCAGCCGGCGCCCATGAGCTTGGCGAGATCCTGACCGGCCAGATCAGTGGTGAACGGCTTCTGCACGTGCGGTCCGGTCCGGGCCCGAACCGCCGTACCCAGCGCGACGAACTCGCGGTTGGAGCCGGACATGTGTTCCGCGGTGAGCCGCACCCCAACCACCCCGTCGGCGCCCATCCGCACCGCCTCGGTGGACATCCGCCGCAACGCGGTGTTGTAGCCGCGGTAGAGGGCGTCCACATAGGGCCGGTAGCCGGCGAACCGCTGGCCCTGCCCGCTGGTGACCGTCCGCGGGGTATAGCCGTAGCCGCCGAATCCGTATGCACCGCAACCGCCGTAGCCCTGCCAGCCGATCTGCTGCACCATGCAGCCCATCACCTCGCCGACCGGGGTCAGCCCGACCGACTCGATGCCGGCAGCGCCGGCGACGGGCAGCAGCGAGGTCCGCAGCCCGGAGCGGCCGAACCGCTCCATCCGCTCCTCCGCGGCGGGAGGCAACCCGTGGCCGTCCCAGACCGCCACAACACCTCCTGATCGCCGCTACGCCGACCGCGGTGGCGACGGGCGCGCACAGATTGCTCTCCGTCGACGATACCCGCGGTCGCCAGCACCCCCGGGTCGTTGCCGGCGGGAGGGCGGTCGCCCGGCTCTGCCACGATGGCCTCCCATGACCACCGCAATCAGACAGGACGAGCATCGATGACGACCCAGCTGCGCGTCGGCGTCGTCGGAGCCGGCGGCATCGCCTCCCCACACGTGGCCGCCTGGCGGCGGCTCGGCGCGGAGATCGCCATCTATTCGATCGACGACCGGGCGCCCGCCCTCGCCGCGGCACATCAGGCCACGGTCTGCGGGAGCCTCGACGACCTGCTCGCCGCGGCCGACGTGATCGACGTCTGCACCCCGACCTTCGCCCACGACGAGATCGTGATCGCCGCGGCCCGGGCCGGCCGGCAGGTGATCTGTGAGAAGCCGCTCGGGCGGACCCACGCGAAGGCCGCCGCGATGATCGAGGCGTGCCGCGCGGCCGGCGTGGGCCTCTATCCCGGCCAGGTCGTCCGCTTCTACCCGGAGTACGCCGCCGCCAAGCAGGCCGTGGACGACGGGGTCATCGGCACCCCCGCGGTGCTGCGGTTCTCGCGCCGGGGCGCCGGTCCGTCCCGGGGCTGGTTCCACGACGTCGACCTGTCCGGCGGGATCATCGTCGACCAGATGATCCACGACATCGACTTCGCGCGGTGGATCGCCGGGGACGTGGAGCGCGTCTTCGCCCGGATCACCGGGGGCGACCCCGAGCCGACCACGGCGTACGCCGTGCTCACCCACGAGAGCGGTGTGCTCACCCACATCACCGGTGCCTGGGGTCATCCGCGGACCGTGTTCCGCACCAGCTACTCGTTGAGCGGGTCCAGCGGGCTGCTCCAGCACGACTCGACCGGGCGGCCCGCGTTGACGTGGGACCTCGCCGAACCCGGGCGGCAGGGCGGCGGGCTGCTGCCCGGCGACGCGTTCACCGAGTCGCCGTTCCTCACTGAGCTGCGGGAGTTCGCCGATGCCATCACCGGCGGCGCGCCGGCACGGGTCGGCGCCGAGGACGGGCTCGCGGCCCTCGACATCGCGCTCGCCGGTCTGGAGTCGGCCCGGACCGGGCGTGCGGTGAGCCCGAAGGAGATGACCCAGTGACCCCGGCGCCCGTGCCCCATGACCGGCCGCTGAAGGTCGGCCTGCTCTCCTTCGCCCACGTGCACGCCGCCGGCTACGCATCGCTGCTCGGGTCGCGACCGGACGTCTCGCTGCTGACCGCCGACCCGGAGTCCGCGCTCGGGGCACCCGGCGAGGTCCGCGGCCGGGAGTTGGCGGAGAAACTGGACGTCGCCTACGTCGACGACTACGACGAGCTCTTCGCCTGGGGACCGGACGCGGTCGTGGTGTGCAGCGAGAACGCCCGGCACCGGCCGCTCACCGAGCGGGCCGCCGCGGCCGGCGCCCACGTGCTGTGCGAGAAGCCGCTGGCGACGACCCTGGACGACGCCGAGGCGATGATCGCGGCCTGCGCCCGGGCCGGGGTCAGCCTGATGACGGCGTACCCCGTCCGGTTCCACCCCGCCTTCCGGGCCCTGCGGGCGCGGCTGCAGGACGGCGAGCTCGGCCCGATCCGATCGGCGTCCGGCACCAACAACGGGCGCATCCCGATCGCCGCCCGCAGCTGGTTCGCCGACCCCGACCTGGCGGGCGGCGGGTCGCTGATGGATCACACCGTGCACCTCGCCGACCTGCTCGACGACCTGCTCGGCGCGCATCCGGTCGAGGTCTACGCCCAGACCAACCGGATCGTGCACCCCGAGGTCGACGTCGAGACCGGCGGACTGGTGTCGGTCACCTACGACGACGGCACGGTCGCGACGATCGACTGCAGCTGGAACCGGCCCGAGACCTTCCCGACGTGGGGAGGGCTGACCCTGACCGTCGAGGGGGCCGGCGGGTCGGCGTCCTTCGACGCCTTCGGTCAGGCCGTGGACGGGTTCGACGACCGCGCCGGCGGGGCGGTGTGGCGGGGCTACGGCAGCAACCTCGACGCCCTGATGATGGAGGAGTTCCTGCGCTCGATCCGGGACGGGAGGCGGCCCCAGCCCGACGGCGAGGTGGGCCGGCGGACGCTGCAGATCGTGCTGGCGGCGTACGCCTCCGCCGCCGAGGGACAGCCGGTCCGGGTGGCGTCGGCCTGACCGCCACCTCTCCGACCCGACCACCCGCCCCCGACCCGGCTCCAGCCGCATCAACGTGACGTTGATGCGGCTGGAGCGCTTGACCGTGACGTTCAAGCGGAATGAGGCCGCGGAACTTCGCGTCAGTCGTGCCGGCCGGTGACCGCCAGCCGGACGCCCAGACCGATCATCGCCAGGCCGCCCGCCCCGCCGATGCGCTCGAGTCGGCGCGGGGAGCGCGCGAACCAGCGCCGCAGCCGGCCCGCGGCGACTCCCCAGGCGGTGTCGGAGCAGAGCGCGATCACCGTGAAGATCAGCCCCAGGACGATCAGTTGCAGCGGGACGTGACCGGCTGACCGGTCGGCGAACTGGGGCAGGATCGCCGCGAAGAAGATCACCGACTTCGGGTTGGTGACCCCGACCACGACCCCGTCGAGGAAGGTGCGCCGGCCGGTGCGCGGTGCGGTGGCCGCGTCGAGCAGGCCGGGAAGGGACCGCCGGTCCCGGATGGCCCGGATGCCGAGCAGGATCAGATACGCCGCCCCGACGACCTTCATGACGGTGAAGACCGCGACCGAGCGTTCCACCAGCGCGCCGACCCCGACCGCGACGGCGATCACCAGCACCATCTCGCCGACCGCATTGCCGACCACCGTGCGCATGGCCGCACGCCGGCCGTAGGAGAGGGCCCGACTCACCACGAAGAGCACGCTCGGGCCGGGGATCACGATGAGCACAAACGCCGTCAGGGCGAAGACGGCGAGGCGGTCCGGTGCGGCCATGTCCTCGACGCTAGCCGGTTCCCCGTCCGAACCCCAGCGCAGGGGTTAGGGTTGCCTTACCTGACCATGTACAGTGGCACGGACTCCGTCAGTCGTTCGTGAGGAGGGCCCGGATGGGCCTCGGACAGACCCTGATACTCGGCTTCATCGCCGGGGTCACGATCGTGCTCGGACTGCCGATCGGCCGGATGCGCCGCCCGGCGGCCAACCTGCGTCTCACGCTCAACGCGATCGCGGTCGGAGTACTGCTGTTCCTGGTGTGGGACGTGCTGTCGGCGGCGTAGGAGCCGATCGACACGGCCCTGGGGCACCTGCACGACCACACCGGCGGACTCGGCCCGGTCTTCGGATACGGCATCCTCTTCGCCGCCGGCCTGACCGTCGGTCTGATGTCCCTCGTCGGTTACGAGCGCTCACTGGGCCGGCGAGCGGGCGCGCCGCGCCGCGCCGGCCCGGGGGCGATGACCGCCGGCGAGCTCGACGCCCGCCGAGGCGGCATCGCCAGCTGGTCGCCGGCCCGGCGGCTGGCCCTGCTCATCGCCGTCGGCATCGGCCTGCACAACTTCGCCGAGGGCCTGGCCATCGGCGGATCGGCCGGGGCGCGGCGACATCAGTCTCGCCACGCTGCTGGTGATCGGCTTCGGCCTGCACAACGCCACCGAGGGCTTCGGCATCGTCGCGCCGCCGTTGACCGCGGACACCGAGGCCGAACGGCCGAGCTGGGCCGTTCCTGCTGACGCTCGGCCTGATCGGCGGCGGCCCGACCTTCGTCGGCACCGTGGTCGGCCACCGGTTCACCTCCGAGCCGGTCAGCGTCATCTTCCTGACGCTCGCCGCCGGCTCGATCCTCTACGTCGTCATCCAGCTGATCGGCGTCGCGGCCAAGGCCGGCCGTCGCGACCTGCTCGCCTGGGGCATCCTCATCGGCCTGCTCGCCGGCTTCGTCACCGACTCCATCGTCACCGCCGCCGGGGTGTAGGCGACAGCAACCGCCCGGACCCCGGGACTGGTGTAGGGGGCAGCAACCGCCCGGACCGGGACGTCCGCTCGACGCTCCGCGACAGGACGGGCCGGCGTCCTACGCCGCCGGCGTATACAGGTCGTTAATTCTTCCCTCCGCCGCGTATCAGGCCTGTCTGGATGGCCGCGCCGGCTCTCGGCAGCGCGTTGAGTCGGTGACGTCGGCGAGGGCGCGGCGAGAAATGCGTCGCGCCCTCGGGTTCGTCTCGAGAGCGAGGAACGTCATGGCGGACTTCATCTTCGTCCTGGTCATCGTGGGCGCCTTCGCGCTGCTGGCCCTGGCGGCGAAGGGGGCCGAAAAGCTGTGAGCGCCGCGAACCTGGCCGGGCTCATCCTGGCGGCTCTCATCACGATCTTTCTGGTCGTCGCCCTGCTGTTTCCGGAGCGGTTCTAAATGAGCGACACCATGGCGGTCTTTATCTTCCTCGTCACTCTGGTGGTCGCGCTGGCCTGTACCTACAGCTCCTCGGCGACTACATGGCGCGGACTTCATGCGTCACGGCCACAGCGGGCGGAGCGGGCCATTTACCGGCTCGGCGGGGTCAATGCGGACACCGAGCAGCCGTGGGGCACGTACCTGCGCAGCGTGCTGGCGTTCTCGGCGGTCTCGGTGCTGTTCCTGTATCTATTCCTGCGGATACAGCACCGTCCTGTTCCTGAGCCTGGGATTCCCCGGCATGAAGCCCGACCGGCGTTCAACACCGCGGCGAGCTTCGTCACCAACACCAACTGGCAGTCGTACTCCGGTGAGTCCGCCGTCGGTTACCTGGTGCAGATGGCCGGCCTGGCCGTCCAGAACTTCCTGTCCGCGGCGGTCGGCATATCGGTGGCGATCGCACTGGTCCGCGGGTTCTCCCGGCACCGCACCAACAAGCTCGGCAACTTCTGGGTGGACCTGACCCGGACCTGTCTGCGCATCCTGCTGCCGATCTCGCTCGTCATGGCGATCGTGTTCATCGGCGGCGGGGATGATCGAGAACTTCCACGCCTTCCCCACCGTCACCACAATGGCCGGCGGCAAGCAGACGATCCCCGGTGGGCCGGTCGCCAGCCAGGAAGCCATCAAGGAGTTCGGCACCAACGGCGGCGGGTTCTTCAACGCCAACTCCTCGCACCCGTTCGAGAACCCGACGACGTGGACCAACTGGTTGGAGATCTACCTCCTGCTGGCGATCAGCTTCTCGCTGCCGCGGACCTTCGGGCGGATGGTGGGCGACAAGCGGCAGGGCCGGGCGATCGTCGCGGTGATGGCGTTGCTGGCGCTGATCAGTGTCGGCGTCATCGTCGGCTCCCAGATCGCGCACCACGGCACGGTGCCCGATCGCCGTCGGCGCGTCGACCGAGGGAACGGAGACCCGTTTCGGGGTGCCGCAGTCGGCGGTCTTCGCCTCGGCCACGACGTTGACATCGACCGGCGCCGTCGACTCGTTCCACGACTCGTACACGTCGATCGGCGGCATGGTGACGCATGCGTCAACATGGGTCTCGGCGAGGTCGCACCCGGCGGCACCGGCTCCGGCCTCTACGGAATGCTGGTCCTTGCCGTCATCACCGTGTTCGTGGCCGGGCTGATGATCGGGCGGACACCGGAGTATCTGGGCAAGAAGCTCGGCGGCCGGGAGATCAAGTTCGCCTCGCTATACATCCTCACCACGCCGTGCTGCGTGCTGGTCGGCACCGGGGTCGCGATGGCCTTGCCCGGGGAACGGGCCAGCATGCTCAACTCCTGGCCCACACGGGTTCTCCGAGGTGCTCTACGCATTCATGTCGGCGAGCAATAACAACGGTTCGGCGTTTGCCGGGCTGTCGGTCGAACACCACCTGGTGGAATACCGCGCTAGGCCTGGCCATGTTGACCGCACGGTTCCTGCCGATGGTCTTCGTCCTGGCGCTGGCCGGCTCGCTCGCCCAGCAGAAACCCGGTGCCCGAATCCGCCGGCACGCTGCCGACCTATCGACCGCAGTTCGTCGGCATGGTGACCGGTGTCGTCATCATCGTCGTCGCGCTCACCTACTTCCCGGCGCTCGCGCTTGGACCGCTCGCGGAAGGGCTGCACTAAATGACCGTCATTCCTGCCGAGGCGCCGATGACAGCGGCGGCGTCGGGAGCGCCCACCGGCCCGCGGCGGGTATCAGGCGGACTGCTCGACCCGAAGCAGCTGTGGCGGTCGACGCCGGATGCGATCCGGAAGCTCGACCCGCGCTCGATGTGGCGCAACCCGGTCATGTTCATCTGCGAGATCGGCGCAGTGTTCACGACGGTGCTCGCGATCGCGGCAGCCCAGCGTCTTCGCCTGGCTCGATCACCGTCTGGCTGTGGCTCACGGTCGTATTTCGCGAACCTCGCCGAGGCGGTGGCCGAGGGCAGCGGAAAGGCACAGGCGGAAACGTTGCGCCGCGCGAAGACCGACACCGTCGCCCGCCGGCTGCTCGCCTGGCGACCGCGACCGGCCCGTCGCCGTCGACCGGGTCGAGTCGGTGGCGGCGCCGCAGCTGCAGCAGGGCGACTACGTGGTCGTCGAGGCCGGGGAGACCATCCCGGCCGACGGTGACGTCATCAACGGCGTCGCCAGCGTGGACGAGTCGGCGATCACCGGCGAGTCGGCGCCGGTCATCCGCGAATCCGGCGGAGACCGCTCTGCGGTGACCGGCGGGACGAAGGTGCTCTCCGACCGGATCGTCGTCGAGGTGACGCAGCAGCCGGGCGAGAGCTTCATCGACCGGATGATCGCCCTCGTCGAGGGTGCATCCCGGCAGAAGACGCCCAACGAGATCGCGCTCAACATCCTGCTCGCCTCGCTGACCGTCATCTTCCTGCTGGCGGTCGCGACGCTGCAGCCGCTGGCGATCTTCTCCAAGGCCAACCAGCCCGGAGTTCCCGACACCGCGGCGCTCGACGCGTAACGGCGTCACCGGCATCGTGCTCGTCAGCCTCCTGGTCTGCCTGATCCCGACGACGATCGGCGCGCTGCTCTCGGCGATCGGCATCGCCGGCATGGACCGGCTCGTGCAGCGCAACGTGCTCGCGATGTCCGGACGTGCCGTCGAGGCGGCCGGCGACGTCAACACGCTGCTGCTGGACAAGACCGGCACGATCACGCTCGGAAACCGGCAGGCGACCGAGTTCATGCCGGTCGGCGGGGTCGAGGCCGCCGAGCTGGCCGACGCCGCACAGCTGTCCAGCCTCGCCGACGAGACGCCCGAGGGCCGCAGCGTCGTCGTCCTCGCGAAGACCGAATACGGCCTGCGCGAACGCACGGAAGGCGAACTCGGCGCGTGCGACGTTCGTCGCAGTTCAGCGCCCAGACGCGGATGCGCGGAGTCGACCTCGAGTCGCACGACGGAGCGCCCCGGCAGATCCGCAAGGGCGCGGCGGCGGCCGTGATCGCCTGGGTGCGGGAGAGCGGACAGCACGTGCCCGACGAGATCGGCTCGATCGTCGACGGCATCTCCGCCGCCGGCGGCACGCCACTGGTCGTCGCCGAGAAGGTGGACGGCGTGGCGCGCGTCCTCGGCGTCATCCACCTCAAGGACGTCGTCAAGCAGGGCATGCGGGAACGGTTCGACGAGATGCGCCGGATGGGCATCCGGACCGTGATGATCACCGGCGACAACCCGCTGACCGCGCGGGCGATCGCCGACGAGGCAGGCGTCGACGACTTCCTCGCCGAGGCGACGCCCGAGGACAAGATGGCGCTGATCCGCAAGGAGCAGGAAGGCGGCAAGCTCGTCGCGATGACCGGCGACGGCACCAACGACGCCCCGGCGCTCGCCCAGGCCGATGTCGGCGTCGCGATGAACACCGGCACGTCGGCGGCCAAAGAGGCCGGCAACATGGTCGATCTCGACTCCAACCCGACGAAGCTGATCGAGGTCGTCGAGATCGGCAAGCAGCTGCTGATCACCCGCGGTGCGCTGACGACGTTCTCGATCGCCAACGACGTCGCGAAGTACTTCGCGATCATCCCGGCGATGTTCGCCGGCGTCTACACCGGTCTGAACAGCCTCAACATCATGCGGCTGGCGTCGCCGGAGTCGGCCATCCTGTCGGCGATCATCTTCAACGCGCTCATCATCGTCGCGTTGATCCCGCTGGCGCTGCGGGGCGTGCGTTACCGGCCGAGCAGCGCCTCGAGCATGCTCCGCCGCAACCTCTACATCTACGGCGTCGGCGGCCTGATCGCGCCGTTCATCGGAATCAAGCTCATCGACCTGCTCGTCCAGTTCATCCCGGGAATCCGGTAGCCATGAACGCGCATGCCCAGCTGGCTCCGCCAGCACGTCGCCGCGCTGCGGATGCTGCTCGTCTTCACGGTCGTCGTCGGGGTGATCTACCCGCTCGTCGTCATCGGCATCGCGCAGATCCCCGGCCTGCAGAGCAGGGCCGACGGGTCGTTCATCACGGCCGCGAACGGCAAGCGTCGGTCGGCTCATCCCTGATCGGCCAGTCTTTCACCGACAAGGCCGGCAAGCCGATACCCAGTACTTCCAGAGCCGCCCGTCCGCCGCCGGTGACGGTTACGACCCGACGGCCAGCTCGGCCAGCAACCTCGGGCCGGAGAACATCGTCGACACGCTGCCCGACCCGAAGAACAAGGCCGACACCGGCACCCAGAGCCTGCTCACCCAGGTCTGCAGCCGCAGCCTGGCCGTCGGCAAGGCGGACGGGGTCAACGGCGCCCGGCCGTTCTGCACGCCGGACGGTGTGGGCGCGGTGCTCTCGGTGATCCACCGGCCACGGCACGGTCGGCCCGGTCGTCCGGGTGGTCAGCGTCAACCAGGCCTGCCCGGCCACGCCGTTCCTGCTCACGTACGACGGCGTGCGGGTCGAGTGCGCGCGATTCGGCGGCGACTACAGCCGCGGCGTGATCGTGCCGGTCCGCGGTGACGCCCCGGCGCAGCCGGCCGTGCCCGCCGACGCGGTGACCGCGAGCGGCAGCGGACTCGACCCGGAGATCTCCCCGGCGTACGCCGCCATCCAGGTCGACCGGGTCGCCCGGGCCCGGGGCCTGTCCCCGGCGACCGTGCAGGCCCTGGTGCGCTCCCACACCCGGGGCCGGGACCTCGGCTTCCTGGGGGAGCCGGGCGTCAACGTCGTCAAGCTCAACCTCGCGCTCGACGCCCGGCAGCGCGGCTGACCGGGCGGTCGGCCGGACGGCTCCGTCGGGTCAGAAGGCGCTGGTGCCCCGTGGCGTCCCCAGGCCCGTCGGACCGTCCCATCCCTTGCCGGCGGTGCACCACACCGCGGTCCGGCACGTCCCGTTGCGACCGGTCGTCACGTCGTTGAGGCCGGTGGCGTGGCGCCAGGTCCAGGACGCCGGGTAGCCGGCGGTGGTGGGCGACATCGCGTAGACGCCGGCGATGATCGGCGCCGAGACGCTGGTGCCGCCGAAGACCAGCCAGCCGCTGGATGCCCTGATAGGTGTCGGAGTCATAGACCAGCGACACCGGTGTTGGGGTCGGCGACGGCCGAGACGTCGGCGATGCCCTTGCCGCTGCAGTGCGTCGCGGCGGTCTGCCAGGACGGGCTTGCGCATTCTGGGTGGAGCAGCCCGAGCCTGCTCCACTCCAGGCCGACTCCTGCCAGCCCCGAGCGGCCGAACTGCGGGTCAGCGACGTGCCGCCCACGGCGACGACGCCGTCGAAGGACGCCGGGGACTCTCACGCCGTAGCCGCTGTCCCCGCTCGACGCGGTGATGGCGATGCCCGGGTGGTTGTAGGCCGGCTGGCCGGAAGTCGCCCCCGCCGTAGCTGTTGCTGATGCGCTCGACGCCGGGGGTTCGGGCCGCGGTAGTTCACGGCGGCCCCGAGGTTGGAGAAGTAGTCGCCGTCGCCTCGACCAGCCGGATGTTGCAGTCGGGGCAGGTCGCGGAGACCATGTCGAGATCGAGGGAGATCTCCTGCGCCCAGCCGCCGTCGGCCTGGGGAGGGTCGCGCCGCCGCGTCTGGTTGACCTTCGTGAAACAGCCGTTGGCCGTCGTGCAGGCCGGCAGGCCGAACTGTCTGCGGTAGACGCCGAGGTCGGCCTCGGCCTTCGGGTCGTCGTACGCATCCACGATCGCCACCGTGCGGCCGTGCGAGCTCGCTGTGCGAAGGCCGTACGCCGCACGGATGTCCGAGGGCGCGTAGTAGGCCGGGGAGGGCCTGGCGCGGGCCACCACTCTGCCGGACGGCCCGACCGTGTCGTGCCGGATCGCCAGGCAGCCGGCCGCGCCCGGCGGCGGGCGATCGCAGGCGCGGGTGTTGCGGTGTGTCGAGCCTGCGTCGGCCGCTGATGCGCTGCCGACGCAGCCGGCTGCCAGCATGAGCACCACCACGCCGACGACGACCGGCCCGATACGCAGGAGTCGGGTGGTGGGCGTGATGGTGATGCGCTGGCTTCCGAGCATGGACCTGACTGCCACCGACTACTGTGTGTGTTGAATAGTTACATAACGTTACACCAGGCCGACGACCGGCCGGCCACATTCCGGTGCGCCGGCTTGTAGGTTCGAGGGGTCGCACCCGCAGTGAGTGGAAAGGACGGCGGGATGGCCTTCGCAACGATCAATCCGGCTACCGGCGAGACGGTCAAGACGTTCGAGTCGCTCACTGGGGCGGAGGTCGAGGAGCGGCTCGCGCGGCCGCCGCGACCTTCGCCCTACCGGCGCACGGCGTTCGCCCAGCGCGCCGAGTGGATGAACGCGCGCCGCCGACCTGCTCGAGGAAGGAGCGCGACGAGATCGCCGCGCATGATGACGACGGAGATGGGCAAGACGCTCGCGTCGGCCGCGGGCCGAGGCGGTCAAGTGCGCCAAGGGATGTCGCTACTACGCCGAGAACGCCGAGTCGCTTGCTCGCCGACGAGCCCGGCCGACGCGGCGAGCGGTCGGCGCGAGCCGCGCCTACACCCGCTACCAGCCGCTCGGCGTGGTGCTCGCCGTGATGCCGTGGAACTTCCCGCTCTGGCAGGTCGTCCGGTTCGCCGCGCCGGCGCTGATGGCCGGCAACGTCGGGCTGCTCAAGCACGCGTCGAACGTGCCGCAGACCGCGCTGCTACCTCGACGACGTGTTCCCCCGCGGCCGGCTTCCCGGACGGCTGCGTTCCAGACGCTGCTGATCGGTCCGGCGGAGGTCGAGCGGGTCCTGCGCGATCCGCGGGTGGCGGCCGCCACGCTCACCGGCAGCGAACCCGCCGGCCGGTCGGTCGCGCCGATCGCCGGCGACGAGATCAAGCCCACCGTGCTGGAGCTCGGCGGCAGCGACCCGTTCATCGTGATGCCGTCGGCCGACCTCGACGAGGCCGCCAAGACCGCGGTCACCGCCCGGGTGCAGAACAACGGCCAGTCCTGCATCGCCGCCAAGCGGTTCATCGTGCACGCCGACGTCTACGACGCGTTCGCCGACCGGTTCGTCGCAGCGGATGCAGGCGCTGACGGTCGGCGACCCGATCGACGACGGCACCGACGTCGGGCCGCTCGCGACCGAGCCGGGCCGCGCCGACATCGAGGAGCTCGTCGACGACGCCGTCGCAGCGGGCGCGAAGGTGCTCTGCGGCGGCGCGCCGCCCGACGGGCCGGGCTGGTTCTACCCGCCGACGGTGGTCGCCGACATCACGCCGGACATGCGCGATCTACAGCGAGGAGGTCTTCGGCCCGGTCGCCTCGCTGTTCCGCGTCGCCGACATCGACGAGGCGATCGAGATCGCGAACGCCACCGACGTTCGGGCTGGGCTCGAACGCCTGGACCAACGACGCGGCCGAGCAGGAGCGCTTCATCGCGACATCGAGGCCGGGGCAGGTGTTCATCAACGGGATGACGACGTCGTATCCGGAGCTGCCCTTCGGCGGCGTCAAGCGGTCCGGCTACGGCCGCGAGCTCGCCGGCCACGGTATCCGCGAGTTCTGCAACGCCAAGACGGTCTGGGTGGGCTGACCCATGGGCGTCGTCGCGGACCACCCGTAGGGTGTCCCGTCGTACGTTCATCTCTTCGCGGAGGCCGACATGGCGGTGGTCGACGATCTGCAGCAACAGCTGCCCGACGGACGGGTGACCCTCGACGTCACCGACGCCCGACTCCAGGCGAGCAAGTACTGCAACGACGATCTCGCGCCCACGACGATCGAAGAGCGGCGCTGGACCACCTACAACTTCGCCGCGCTCTGGGTGGGGATGGCCCACAACATCCCCAGCTACCTGCTCGCCTCCGGGCTGATCGCGCTCGGCATGGGCTGGGTGCAGGCCATCCTCACCATCGCGCTCGGCAACCTTCTCGTGCTGATCCCGATGCTGCTCAACAGCCATGCCGGGACCAAGTACGGCATCCCGTTCCCCGTCTTCGCCCGGGCCTCCTTCGGGATCCGCGGCGCCAACCTTGCCGCGGTCCTCCGGGCGCTGATCGCCTGCGGCTGGTTCGGGATCCAGACGTGGATCGGCGGCGAGGGGATCTTCGTCCTCATCGGGGCCCTGGCCGGGCACGGCTGGGCCGACGCCTCGGTCGGTCTCGGCTATGCGTGGACCCAGTGGCTGTCCTTCGCGATCTTCTGGGTGCTGGAGATGACCATCATCCTGCGGGGCATGGACACCCTGCGCCGGTTCGAGAACTGGGCGGCGCCGTTCGTGCTCGTCGGGGCGATCGCCCTCCTGATCTACATCACGATCAAGGCGCACGGCCTCGGTCCGCTGGTGCACCAGGGCTCGAAGCTCGGCTGGGGATCGGAGTTCTGGCCGGTCTTCTTCCCGTCCCTGATGGGCATGATCGCGTTCTGGTCGACGCTGTCGCTCAACATCCCGGACTTCACCCGGTTCGGCGGCAGCCAGCGCAAGCAGGCCTGGGGCCAGGTCCTGGGTCTGCCCACGACCATGACCTTTTTCTCCCTGGTGGCCGTGTTGATCACCTCCGGCACGCAGGTGGTCTACGGCGCGCCGATCTGGGACCCGATCAAGCTGTCCGGCAAGCTGACCAACCCGGTGGCGATCGCCTTCGCGCTGATCACCGTCGTCGTGGCGACGCTGGCGACCAACGTGGCCGCCAACACGGTCAGCCCGTCCTACGACTTCTCCAACCTGGCTCCGCGGTTCGTCGCCTTCCGGGTCGGCGGCCTGATCACCGGCGTCGTGGGCATCGCTGTCCAGCCGTGGCGGTTGCTGACGGATCCGCACATCTACATCTACACGTGGCTCGGCTTCTACGGCGGCCTGCTCGGTGCGGTGGCCGGCATCCTGATCGCCGACTACTGGATGGTGCACCGCACCAACCTCCACCTCGCCGAGCTCTACCTGCCGGAGAGCCGCTACTGGTTCTGGAACGGATGGAATCCGGTCGGGATCGCGACCTGCCTGATCGGGATGGTGCTCGCGGTCGGCGGGGCCTACTCGGCTCCGGGCAACGGCCCGTTCCCGGCCGACGGCCTGATCCCGGTGCTCAAGCCGCTCTACGACTACAGCTGGGTCGTCGGCCTGGTTGCGGCGTTCGTCGGCTACCTGGTGCTCTACCCGACGCTGCCGCGGAGCTGGCGGGCCGGTCGCGCGGCCGCGCTCGTCCCCCAGAAACCATGATCGTGATCGGATAAGGCCGCGAAACGCCGTGCGGATCCGATCACGATCATGAGGCACGATCATGCGGATTGGGGCGGGAGTGGCGCAGGGGGTTGTCCGGGCGGTGCCCGGGGACGACGGTGGAGAGGCATGCTGACGTGGGGAGGCCACAGATGAGCGAGCACGGGACGGGCGGCGGCCGGCACGCCGAGCTCCTGCAACGGCACCGCGCGGTGCTGCCGGACTGGATGGCGCTCTACTACGACGAGCCGATCGAGCTGGTCAGCGGCTCGGGCCGGCACGTCACCGACGCCGAGGGACGCACCTACCTCGACTTCTTTGGCGGCATCCTGACGACGATGACCGGGTACGCCGTACCCGAGGTGGTCGAGGCGATCCAGGAGCAGGCCGGCCGGATGCTGCACACCTCGACGCTCTACCTCATCCGGCCGATGATCGAGCTGGCCGAGCAGATCGCCGAGCTGTCGGCGATCCCCGACGCCAAGGTCTTCTTCGGCTGCTCGGGCACCGAAGCCAACGAGGCCGCACTGCTCTTCGCCACCCAGTACCGCCGGTCCAGCCAGGTGCTCGCGCTGCGCAACAGCTACCACGGCCGGTCCTTCGCCGGGATGGGGATCACCGGCAACCGCGGCTGGTCCGCCTCCAGCCTCACCCCGGTGACCGTCAGCTACCTGCACAACGGCGACCGCACCACCGGGGCCTTCCGCGGCCTGTCCGACGCCGAATTCTGCGC
The DNA here is from genome assembly GCA_963828605.1 of uncultured Actinomycetota bacterium. Lineage (GTDB taxonomy): Bacteria > Actinomycetota > Actinomycetes > Mycobacteriales > QHCD01 > DASXJE01. The sequence continues at coordinate 864,503 of CAWHER010000003.1, forward strand.
CGCGGTGGCCGCCGACGTCCGCGAGGTCATCGAGACCACCACCGCGGGCGACGTCGCCTGCCTCATCGCCGAGCCGGTCCAGGGTGTCGGCGGGTTCATCACGCCGCCGGACGGATTCTTCGGCGCGATCAAGGAGGTGCTCGACGACTACGGCATCCTCTTCATCTCCGACGAGGTACAGACCGGCTGGGGCCGCACCGGCGAGCACTTCTGGGGGATCCAGGCGCACGGCGTCCGCCCCGACCTGATGACCTTCGCGAAGGGGCTCGGCAACGGCCTGTCCATCGGCGGCGTCGTCGGCCGGCCGGAGCTCGTCGACTCGGTCAACGCCAACAGCATCTCGACGTTCGGCGGCAACCCGCTGGTCACCGCGGGGGCACTGGCCAACCTGCGTTACCTGCTGCGCGAGGACCTGCAGTCCAACGCGCGGGACGTCGGCGGCCGGCTGCTGCGCGGGCTCGGCGAACTCGTCGGCAAATACGCCGTCGTCGGCGCCGTCCGCGGCAAGGGCCTGATGATCGGCGTCGCGCTGGTCGACCCGGTGACGGGGGCGCCGGCACCGGCCGCCGCGAGCCTCGTGCTCGAGGAGGCGAAGCAGCGTGGGCTCCTGGTCGGGAAGGGCGGCCTGGCCGGCAACGTGCTGCGGATCGCCCCGCCGATGTCGGTGACCGCGGCGGAGGCCGACGACGGCCTGGACATCCTCACCGCGGCGATCGGCGCCACCGACGCCCGCCTGGCGGGCCCGTGACCCCCCGACCCCATTCCGCATGAACGTGACGTTCATGCGGCTAGATTGCTTGAACGTGACGTTCAAGCGGAATGAGGGTCGGCAAAACGACGGCCGGGACGACGGCCGGGTAGGCGAGGAGGAATAGTGGAACGGGTCACACACTGGATCAACGGAAAGCCGTGGGTCGAGCCCGCAGCCCGGCACGGCGAGGTGTTCGACCCGACGACCGGCGAGGTCGCGGCGCACGTCGACTTCGCCACGGCGACCGAGGTGGACCACGCCGTCCAGGCGGCCGCGCAGGCCTTCCCGGCGTGGTCGCGGATGTCGCTCGCCCGCCGCACCACGATCCTCTTCCGGTTCCGCCAATTGCTGCTCGAGCACGCCGACGAGATCGCGGCCACGGTCAGCGCGCAGCACGGCAAGGTACGCAGCGACGCCCGCGGGGAGTTCGACCGCGGGCTCGAGGTCGTCGAGTTCGCCTGCGGCATCGCGCACCTGCTCAAGGGCGAGTTCTCGGAGAACGTCGCGACCAACGTCGACACCTTCTCCGTCCGCCAGCCGCTCGGCGTGGTCGCCGGCATCACGCCGTTCAACTTCCCGGCAATGGTGCCGATGTGGATGTTCCCGCTGGCGATCGCGTGCGGCAACACCTTCGTCCTCAAGCCCAGCGAGAAAGACCCGAGCGCCGCGATCCTGCTGGCCGAGCTGTTGTCGGAAGCCGGCCTGCCCGACGGGGTGTTCAACGTCGTGCACGGTGACCGCGAGGCGGTGCAGTCCGTGCTCGAACACCCGCAGATCGGCGCGGTCAGCTTCGTCGGGTCCACCCCGGTGGCCCGGCACGTCTACGAGACGGCGGCCCGGTTCGGCAAGCGGGTCCAGGCGCTGGGCGGGGCGAAGAACCACATGGTGGTGCTGCCCGACAGCGACCTCGACGTGGCCGCCGACGCGGCGGTCAGCGCCGGTTACGGCTCGGCCGGCGAGCGGTGCATGGCGATCTCGGTGGTCGTCGCCGTGGACCCGGTCGGCGACGACCTGGTCGAGCGGATCCGGGAGAAGGCGGCGCAGGTGCAGGTCGGACCGGGCACCGACCCGGCCAGCCAGATGGGGCCGCTGATCAGCGCGGCGCACAGGGACAAGGTCGCCTCGTACCTCGACCCCGAGCGGACCGGCGGCGGCACCGTCGTCCTCGACGGCCGGGGCTGCACGGTCGACGGGCACGGTGGCGGCTACTGGCTCGGCCCGTCGCTCGTCGACAAGGTGCGGCCGGGTACGCCGGTCTACGACGACGAGGTCTTCGGCCCGGTGCTGTCGGTGGTCCGCGCCGCGTCCTACGACGAGGCGGTCGAGATCATCAACGCCGACAGCCGCGGCAACGGCGTCGCGATCTTCACCAACGACGGCGGGATGGTGCGCCGGTTCCGGATGGACGTCACCGCCGGGATGCTCGGCGTCAACGTGCCGATCCCGGTGCCGATGTCCTTCTACTCCTTCGGCGGCTGGAAGGACTCGCTCTTCGGAGATCTGAGTATCTACGGCCCGGACGGCGTACGTTTCTACACCCGGCCCAAGGTCACCGTGTCCCGGTGGCAGGAGCACAGCAGCGTCGATCTCGGCTTCCCGACCAACCAATAGCCCGAGGAGAGCAACGTGGCGAACGTCGTGCGCGCGGCCCTGGTGCAGAGCAAGTGGACCGGCGACAAGGACACGATGGTCAAGAACGCCGTCCGGTCGATCCACACGGCGGCCGACGCGGGCGCGCAGGTCACCTGCTTGCAGGAGCTCTTCTACGGCCCGTACTTCTGCCAGGTGCAGGACCCGCAGTACTACTCCTACGCCGAGCGGGTCCCCGACGGGCCGACGATCACCATGATGTGCGACCTCGCCCGCGAAACGCACCAGGTGCTGATCGTCCCGGTCTACGAGGAGGAGCAGCCGGGGGTCTACTACAACACCGCTGCGGTGATCGACGCGGACGGGAGCTACCTCGGCAAGCACCGCAAGAACCACATCCCGCAGGTCACCGGGTTCTGGGAGAAGTACTACTTCAAGCCGGGCAACCTCGGCTACCCGGTCTTCGATACCGCCGTCGGGCGGATCGGCGTCTACATCTGTTACGAGCGGCACTTCCCGGAGGGGTGGCGGGCACTCGGCCTGGCCGGTGCGCAGATCGTGTTCAACCCGTCGGCGACCAGCCGCGGGCTCTCCGAGTACCTCTGGCGGCTCGAACAGCCGGCCGCGGCCGTCGCCAACGAGTACTTCATCGGCGCGATCAACCGGGTCGGAGTCGAGCCCCTCGGTGACGACGACTTCTACGGCCAGTCCTACTTCGTCGATCCGCGCGGGCAGTTCGTCGGCGACGTCGCGTCGGACTCGGACGACGAGGTGTTGGTCCGTGACCTCGACCTTGACGTGCTGCAGGATGTCCGGCATCTGTGGGCGTTCTACCGAGACCGCCGGCCCGACACCTACGAGCCGCTGACCGCACCCTGACGGGTGGTCGCCGCGACCCAGAGAGCGAGGCAGCGATGCGCACACTGATCAGTGGCGGCACTGTCGTGTCGTCGTCGGGTACGACGCGGGCCGACGTTCTCGTCGACGGGGAGCGGATCACCGCCGTCGCCGAGCCGGGCGGCGATCTGGTCACCGGCTGGGCGGCCGGAGCCGACCGCGTCATCGACGCCACCGGCCGCTACGTCGTCCCCGGCGGCATCGACGGCCACACCCACATGGAGATGCCCTTCGGCGGCACCTTCTCCGCCGACGACTTCGCGTCGGGCACCCGCGCCGCCGCCTGGGGCGGTACGACGACGATCATCGACTTCGCCGTACAGGCCAAGGGCACGACGCTGCGGGAGAACCTCGACGCCTGGCACGCCAAGGCCGACGGGAAGTGCGCCGTCGACTACGGCTTCCACATGATCGTCTCCGACGTCAACGAGCTGACGCTGAAGGAGATGGACGGCCTCGTGGCCGAGGGCGTGACGAGCTTCAAGCTCTTCATGGCCTACCCCGGCGTCTTCTACGCCACCGACGGCGAGATCCTGCGGGCGATGCAGCGCGCCGCCGGCAACGGCTCGCTGATCATGATGCATGCCGAGAACGGCATCGCGATCGACGTACTCATCGGCCAAGCGCTGGCCCGCGGCGAGACCGGCCCGGCGCATCACGGCACCACCAGGCCACCGGACCTGGAGGGGGAGGCGACGTCGCGGGCGATCCGGCTGGCCGGGGTCGCCGGCGCGCCGCTCTACATCGTCCACCTCTCCTGCGAGCAGGCTCTGATGGCGGTCGCCTCGGCGCGCGCCGACGGCCGCAACGTCTTCGCCGAGACCTGCCCGCAGTACCTCTTCCTCACCGAGGACGACATGGCCCGGCCCGGCTTCGAGGGGGCCAAGTACGTCGCCTCGCCGCCGCTGCGGTCGTCGTACCACCCACCGAAGCTGTGGCGCGGCCTGCGTACCGACACGCTGTCGGTCGTCTCCACCGACCACTGCCCGTTCTGCTTCAAGGAGCAGAAGGAGATCGGCCTCGGCGACTTCTCCAAGATCCCCAACGGAATGCCGGGGGTCGAGCACCGGATGGATCTCATCTACCAGGGCGTCGTCAACGGCGAGATCAGCCTGTCCCGGTGGGTCGAGGTGACCGCGACGACGCCGGCCCGGATGTTCGGCCTCTACCCACGCAAGGGCGAGATCATGGCCGGAGCCGACGCGGACATCGTCGTCTACGACCCGGCCGCCTCGCACACGATCTCGGCGAGCACCCATCACATGGCGGTCGACTACTCCGCCTACGAGGGCCGGCAGGTGCGCGGCAAGGTCGAGGTCGTGCTCTCCCGCGGCCGGGTGGTGCTCGACCCCACCGGCTACCACGGCGAGCCCGGTCACGGGAAATTCCTCGAGCGCGGTGCATGTCAGGTGCTCCAGTAGCACCCGGGTCCGGATTGGGGGGGTCAGGATGGACTTCGGCGTCGTGTTGCAGCCGGATCCGCCGGCGCGGGAGGTCGTCGATCTCGCGGTACGCGCCGAGGCGAATGGGTTCCGCTACGCGTGGACGTTCGATTCGACAGTGCTCTGGCAGGAGCCGTTCGTCATCTACTCCCAGATCCTCGCCGCGAGCTCCGGACTGACCGTCGGGCCGATGGTCACCAACCCGCTCACCCGCGACGTCACGGTGACCGCGTCGGCCTTCGCGACCCTCAACGAGATGTTCGGCAACCGCACGGTCTGCGGGATCGGCCGGGGTGACTCCGCGCTGCGGGTGACCGGCCGGCCGCCCGCGTCGCTGGCGACGCTGCGGGTCGCGATGGGCCAGATCCGCGATCTCGCGGAGGGCCGGGAGATCGACTACCGCGGTACGCCGGTGCGCCTGCCGTGGGTCCACGACGGCCGGCTGCCGATCTGGATGGCCGGCTACGGGCCGAAGGCGCTGGCGCTGGTCGGTGCGGCCGCGGACGGCTTCGTGCTCCAGGTCGCCGACCCCGACATCGCGCGGTGGACCATCGGCAGCGTCAAGGCCGCCGCGGCGGCGGCCGGCCGGGATCCGGAGTCACTGGCCATCTGCGTCGCTGCGCCTGCGTACGTCGGCTCGGACCTCGCGCACCAGCGGGACCAGCTGCGGTGGTTCGGCGGCATGGTGGGCAACCACGTCGCGGATCTGGTGGCCCGCTACGGCGCGACGTCGGGGGAGGTGCCCCGCCAGCTCACCGACTACATCGCCGCGCGCGAGGGCTACGACTACTCCCACCACGGCCGGGCAGGCAACCCGAGCACCGACTTCGTCCCGGATGAGATCGTCGACCGGTTCTGCCTGCTCGGTCCGGTCGAGCGGCACGTGGAGCGCCTGCAGGAACTGCGGGACATCGGGGCCACCCAGTTCGCCGTCTACCTCATGCACGACGCGAAGCAGGACACGCTGCAGGAGTACGGCGCGAGCGTCGTCGGCGCGCTTTCGGCGACGGGTTGACCGCGGCCGTGAGAATCTGTCCGGCGTGACATCGGCGCTGGACTCGAAGGACACCACCCGGCTGGAGGCCTTCAGCGACGGGGTGTTCGCGATCGCGATCACCCTGCTGGTCCTCGAACTCAAGGTTCCCGAGCTCGCCCGGCCTGGTGGCCTGTGGCACGCCCTGCTCGACGAGTGGCCGGCTTTCGGCGCCTATCTGACCAGCTTCCTGATCATCGGCATCATGTGGGTCAACCACCATTCGATGTTCCGGCAGATCGTGCGGGTCGACCGGCCGCTGCTGTTCCTCAACCTGTTCCTGCTGCTGTGGACCGCGCTGCTTCCGTTCCCCACCGCGCTGATGGCCCGGTACCTCGATGCCGGCACCCACGACGCGCACGTCGCGGCCGCCGTCTACAGTGCGAATCTCTTTCTCGCGGCGGTGGCGTTCAGCCTGGTGTGGGCGCATGCGGTGCGGCACGGCAGGCTGATCGCCGCGCCGATGGACCCGCGGGACGAACGTCGTTCCCTGATCCGCTTCAGCAGCGGCACGGTGGTCTACGCCCTGACCGTCGGTCTGGCCTTCGTCTCGGCTCCGGTCACGCTGGCCGTGCAGTTCCTCATCGCCGCCTACTACGCCTTCGAGCAGGTGGCCCCGGCCCGGTCCCGGGGACCGGTCGGCAGTCCGGATCCGCCTTCCTGAGAGCACAACTCGGGCCCCTGACCGATCGCGGGGGGGTGGCGAGCGGTCAGGGGCCCGATGTCTTTATGGGCCGCCCGTTATCAGAGCGACAGGTGCTGACCCACGAGGATCATGTTGGGGTCGCCACCGACGGTGGAGCGGTTCTTGGCGTACAGCGCCTGCCAGCCACCGCTGATGCCGTGTGCTTGGGCGATCTTGAACAGGCTGTCGCCCTGCACGACGGTGTAGCTGCCGCTGCCGGAGCTGCTGGCCGCAGGGGCGGCGTCGTCCGCGTCGCCATCCGGCTCGGTGTCCGCGCTGCTGCTGTGGTGCACCGGGGCGCTGTGCTGCACCGGGGCACTCTGCTGCGGGGCACTCTGCGGAGCACTGGTCGGGCCGCTCGCCGAGTAGCCGGTCACGCCGGCCTTCTGCGAGCAGACGGGCCAGGCACCCCAGCCCTGTCCGGCGAGGACCTTGTTGGCGATCGCCATCTGCTGCTCAGGGGTGGCGAAGTCGGCGCGAGACGCGTAGGCCTGCCCGCCGAATCCGTCCCAGGTCGACTGCGTGAACTGCAGTCCACCGTAGAAGCCATTTCCAGTGTTGATGTGCCAGTCACCGCTCGACTCACAGGCGGCGACGGCGTTCCACGCGCTGGCCGGAGCGGCGTCGGCAACGCCGGCCGAGCCGATCAGCGGCACCGCAGCTGCAGCGCCCACCGTGGTGACGGCGACGGCAGCCCTCTTGATGCTCGAGTGGCTTTCAGCCCGGTGCTTGCCCTTGTACGAGTACGACCGAGCGAAGTCAGGGGAGTACAAAATATCCACCTCTCGACGCCGGCGAGGTGAGCTGTCGGGTTCGGGCAGGAGGTCTAGCCCGGCCGTGTCTCCACGGCTTCACCCCTAGGCGTCCGATGGACGCCGATCACCTGGGTCCCCCGCTCCTGCCCTGAATCTGTGCTGTGGCTCGCCGGCCGGTGGGCAGGACTAGGCGTACCCGGTGGCGAGTCTGCGCGTTCACGCAGCCGTTGGAGACCGTAGGGAAAGCCGTGCGGAGGAGCAAGCCGGAGTTTGGGCACCGGCCCCGAGGGGAAGCCGTTCGGAGGTGAACCCGTAGGCCGAGAGACCGCAGGTGACTACGCCAAGTGGCAGCTCGGATACAGCCGAACGGCGTATCCAGACGTCGTGTTCATCACCACCGGGCGCGTTCGTTACCTGGACGTGACCCACCGCGATATTACGAAGAGTTCTCGTTCTGAGCGCAAACTAGACCGAGCAGTCGCTATTGCTGCGGCCGAATGGCCCAATTCGGTGATGCGCGATCCGGTCGTGCCCATCGCCGCAGGAAACGGCAATGAGCCACTCCCCGATTCTTTAGTTAGCCGGCTACGGAATCGGCCCTCACCGAGGGCGTGTCGGGCCTGTTCCCGTCGCCTCCCGGACCGTCGTCCGGCGGTGCCAGATACCAGGCCGACACCTTCCTGGCCTCACCAGCCGCCGAGCCCAGGGTGCCCAGATTGCCCCGGTCCGCCGTCCGCCGCCCGACATCGTGCGTGCTACTCGCACCTGAGCTCCCGATATGCGAGTACGGCGCACGATGTCGGCGATGGGGCAGTCGATCTGCTGGTCCCGGCCGACGTAGGACGCACTACTCGCAAAGCGGCCTCGAGATGCGAGTACAGCGTCCGATGCCGCCGGCCGCCGCTCGACATCGTGCGTGCTACTCGCACCTGAGCTCCCGATATGCGAGTACGGCGCACGATGTCGCCATGATCCGGGCCGGCTGAGGTCCATCCGGAGCCGGCCGCTGCCCGGGCCGTCGATGCCGGAGCCCCTCGGGTGGCAACTTCATTGCTTAGCAATCTAAAGTGTGCCGCGTGAACGCCGACCACTCCCCAGATCTGGCCGACCTCCTCGCTCCCCGGATCGGCCGGCTGATCATCATGCTGCGCCGCGAGACCGCCGCCGCCGGCCTCAGCCGGGCGCAGCTGTCCGTTCTCGCCGCGCTGCGCGACGGCGGCCCGCGGCGCATCACCGAGCTCGCCGAGCGCGAGCAGGTCACCCAGCCGTCGATGACGCTGCTGATCTCGCGGATGCAGCGGCAGGGCTGGGTGCAGCGCCAACCGGACGAGAGCGACGGCCGGGGCGTGCTGGTCGCGCTGACCCCGAGCGGTCGGAAGCGACTCGACCGCGTCGTCGCCGCGCGCGCCGCAGCGCTGCGCGAGCGGCTCGACCGGCTCCGACCGGAGCACACCGCCGCGCTCGCGGCCGCCGTACCCGCCTTGGACGCGGTCATGGCCGACGACCAGGAGGTACTCCCGGTATGACGACGACCCCCGCGACCCGGGAGGAGGCGGGCGGAAGCCTGCTTCAGCAGCCCAAGGCCGTCTGGGCGGTGGCCTTCGCCTGCGTGATCGCCTTCATGGGTATCGGCCTGGTCGATCCGATCCTGCCGGCCATCGCCAAGGACCTGCAGGCCTCGCCGAGCCAGGTCGAACTGCTGTTCACCAGCTACTTCGCGATCACCGGCGTCGCGATGCTGGTCACCGGCGTCGTATCCAGCCGACTCGGGGCGAAACGGACGCTGCTCAGCGGGCTGGTCCTGATCGTCACGTTCAGTGCGCTGGCCGGTGCCTCCGACTCCGTGGGCAGCATCGTCGGCTTCCGGGCCGGCTGGGGCCTGGGCAACGCGCTGTTCATCGCGACGGCACTCGCGGTGATCGTGGGTGCGGCCAGCGGAGGGGTCGCGGGCGCGATCATCCTCTACGAGGCCGCGCTCGGGCTCGGTATCGCCACCGGACCGCTGCTCGGAAGCCTGCTCGGGGGGATCAGCTGGCGCGGGCCGTTCTTCGGGACGGCGGTCCTGATGACGATCGGCTTCGTCGCGGTGCTCGCGCTCCTGCCCCGCTCGCCGCGCCCGGACCATCACACGTCGTTGGCCGACCCGATCCGCGCGCTCCGCCACCGCGGGCTGCTCGACGGTCGGCCTGACCGCGCTGTTCTACAACTTCGGCTTCTTCACGCTGCTGGGCTACGCGCCGTTCCCGCTCGATCTCGGCGTGCACGGTCTGGGCCTGGTGTTCTTCGGCTGGGGCGTCGTTCTCGCGGTGACCTCGGTGTTCCTGGCGCCCCGGTTGCAGCGCCGCTTCGGCACCGTGCAGACGCTCTACGTCGTCCTCGGCCTCTTCGCCCTGGACCTGCTGGCGATGGGATTGTTCACCACCAGCCGGTTGGCGCTGATCCTCGCCGTGATCTGCGCCGGTGGGTTCCTGGGCGTCAACAACACCCTCGTTACCGAGACGGTGATGAGGGTGTCGCCGGTCGAGCGACCGGTCGCCTCGGCCGGGTACAGCTTCATCCGGTTCTCCGGCGGAGCGATCGCTCCTTACCTGGCCGGGAAGCTGGCCGAGTGGTACACCCCGCACGTGCCGTTCTACGTCGGTGCCGGCGCCGTACTGATCGGGATGTGCGTGCTCTCCAGCGGCCACGCGCTCTTCGCGTCGCTGGACCGGCACAGCCAGGTGGCCCGGACGGTCGGGGAGCTACCGACCGGGCGGCCGGTGGTGCTGCTGGCCGTCGACGCGGGACCCGACGGCGCAGCCGCGACCGAGACGACGGCCGAGATCGCGGACCAACACGGCGCGGCGGTCGAGGTGCTGCACGTGCGCGAGACCGACGTCGTGAACGACGACGCGGTCGAACGCGAGTCCGCCGCCGACGCCGACCGGATGCTCGACGACCGGCTCGCCCAGCTCGCCGGCCACGGGATCCCCGCGGCCGGCCGGATACTGCGGACCGCCGGCGGGCCGCCCGATGTGGCGGCGGCGATCGCCCGCCGTGCCACCGAGGCCGGCGCCGAACTGGTGGTGCTGGTCGGCCCGCATCCCGATCCGGGTCGCTTCGGGCACGACACGATCCGCCAGGTGCGGCGCGCCTGCGGGTCGGCGGTCCTCGTGATCGACCCTGATCGGGCCCGCGACCCGTTGCCTGCTCCGGAGATCTAGCGTGAGAAGGTAGCCCGCGATTCGACGGGCGCACCTGCCGTCGGCGGGTGACACTGAACCGAAGACCTGCGGGAAATTGGGCCAGCGAGTAGGGATGTGAGGGTGTGAGCGCGCCGGTCCGGGTTCGGGACGATCACGGCACGCCGACCATCCAGCGGTGGTGGCTGCGCTCGGCCCGTCGTACGCCCGGCATCATTGCCGCGCTGACGTGGTTGGTCGGAATGGTCGCGATCGTGAGTTCGCTGCTTCCGGCCGAGCACAACCGGATCCGCTACCTCACCAGGGTCGTCGGCCTGCCGGTCGTGGCATCGGCGACCGCGACGGCGATCGCGATGTCGCTCGGCGTACTGCTGGTGTTCCTGGCGTTCGGCCTGCGCCGGCGCAAGAAGCGGGCGTGGCGGGCGGTGGTCGTCGTGACCGCGGTCGTCGCAATGACCCATATCCTCAAGGGCCTCGACGTCGAAGAGGCCACCATCTCGCTGGTGCTGCTCGCGGTGCTCATCGGCACCCGCAAGGAGTTCTACGCCCTCGGCGATCCGACGACCCGCTGGTACGCCGCGCGGGCGACGGCCGAGATGCTCATCGTCGCGATCACCGTGGGGATGGCCGGGCTACTGATCAACCACCGGCAGATCGTCGGCCGGCCGTCGTTGTGGCAGGACCTGCGCGAGGTTCTGCTCGGGTTCATCGGGATCAGCGGGCCGTTGCAGTTCCGGCACGAGCGTGGCGACGACATCGTCACCGCGACGTTTCTGGCGTTCGGCCTGTTGATCGCGTTCGTCGCCACCTATCTGTTCCTGCGCTCGGCGCAACCACGGGCGCGGCTCACCGCCGATGACGAGACCCGGTTGCGGGAACTCCTGTGCAAGCACGGCCAGCGGGACTCTCTCGGATACTTTGCGCTGCGCCGGGACAAGAGCGTGGTTTGGTCACCGTCGGGCAAAGCCGCGGTGACCTACCGGGTGGTGTCGGGGGTGGCGCTGGCGAGCGCCGATCCGATCGGTGACCCGGAGGCCTGGCCCGGAGCCATCGACGAGTTCCTCGAGCTGTCCCGCCAGCACGCGTGGGTGCCGGCGGTGATCGGGGACAGCGAGCAGGGAGCGACCATCTACGCCCGCTACGGACTCGATGCGCTCGAGCTGGGCGACGAGGCGATCGTGGACGTCGCGTCCTTCAGCCTGTCCGGTCGCCCGATGCGCGGCGTTCGGCAGGCGGTGAAGCGGGTCGAACGCGCCGGCTACGAGGTTCAGGTCCGACGGGTCGGCGCGCTCGCCCGTGCCGAGGTGGGCGAGTTGCTGACCATGGTGGCCGCCTGGCGCGGCGGTGGGGTGGAGCGCGGCTACTCGATGGCACTGTCCCGACTCTGCGACCCGGCCGACGGCGACTGCGTGATCGTCACCGCGGAGCAGGACGGCCGGCTGCGCGGGCTCCTGCATTTCGTCCCGTGGGGGGCCGACGGGCTGTCCCTGGACCTCATGCGGCGCGATCGCAGCGCGGACAACGGGCTGAACGAGCTGATGATCGTCAAGCTCATCGAGTCCGCACAGGACCTCGGGGTGCACCGCGTCTCCCTCAACTTCGCCGCCTTCCGCTCGGCACTCGAGCGGGGCGAGCGCATCGGTGCCGGACCGGTGCTGCGGTTGTGGCGGCGGGTCCTGGTCTTCATGTCCCGGTGGTGGCAGATCGAGTCGCTCTACCGCTTCAATCTGAAGTTCCGTCCCGACTGGGAACCGCGGTTCCTGTCGTTCCCGACATCACGGGACCTGCCCCGCATCTCGCTCGCCGCGCTCGAGGCCGAGGCGTTCATCGTGCGGCCCCGTCCGCTGCAGCGGCTGCTGCGCCGGGAGCGCTGAGAGACGCTTTGCCGACCCGATGGCGGGCCTTGTACGCTTCAGCCGGTGGCCGTGAGGCTTCCTAGGAGGCTTCGCCTAGTCCGGTCTATGGCGCCGCACTGCTAATGCGGTTGGGGGTAACCCCCCCTCCCGGGTTCAAATCCCGGAGCCTCCGCCGATGGGTGGGTGTGGAATACTCGCCGCGTCTGCGCTCGTAGCTCAACGGATAGAGCACTTGACTACGGATCAAGAGGTTGTGGGTTCGAATCCCGCCGAGCGCGCCACGCATAACCCCAGGTCAGAGAGGTTTCACCGGTCCCGCCGGGCGGTGAGCTCGGCGTCTGACACCTACCGCGGTCAGGACTGCAGGACCGTCTTCAGATCGGTAGCCGTCATCCCACGGCGCAGATCCTCCAAGTCGGACTCGCCCCTCGGCGCGACCCCTCGACAGGTCGGCGCCGCGCTCTACTGGTGCCGCGGCCCGCGCACTCTCCTGCTCGTCGCTCGGGCGGCGCAACGAGGTTGTCGAAGCACGCTATGCGGCCTCTTGACAACTCGAGCCTCCACTACGCATTATTCTGCTAACCGCTTAGTGGAAGTGTGGAATGGTGGAGTTCTATCTGGATCCCTCGTCGGGTGTGCCGACGTATGCGCAGCTGGTGCGCCAGGTCCATCAGGCGCTGCAGCTGGGGTTGCTCGAACCGGGTGACCAGCTGCCCACCGCGCAGCAGGTGGTGTCCTCGCTGGCGATCAACCCGAACACGGTCCTGAAGGCCTACCGGGATCTCGAGCGCGAAGGGCTGGTGCGAGCACGGCCTGGTCTCGGCACGTTCGTCGTCGGCCGCCTGCCGCGGATCGACCCGGCGGCGCAGGCGCGGTTTCGCAAGTCACTGGCCGGGTGGTTGCGCTCGGCACGTGATGCCGGGCTCAGCGCAGAGGAGATCGAAGCGATCTACCAGACCGCCTTCCGCGACTGCTTCGCCGAGGGGGAGGGGGTGGCATGACGACCGTCATCGAGACAGTAGGGCTGGGCAAGCGGTACGGCCGGCGCGGGGCGCTGACCGACTGCACCCTGTCCATCCCGCCCGGCCGGGTCGTCGGCCTCGTCGGGCCGAACGGTGCCGGGAAGACGACGCTGCTCCACCTTGCTGTCGGCCTGCTCCGACCGAGCGCCGGGACGATCTCCGTACTCGGCGAAAGGCCACGGTCCGGGTCGGCGCAGCTGGCGCGGATCGGGTTCCTCGCGCAGGACAGCCCGACCTACGCCCGCTTGACGGTCGGTCAGCACCTGCAGATGGGTTCCTGGCTCAACCCGACGTGGGATACCGCCTTCGCCGCGGGCCGTGTCCGAGAGCTGGGGCTCGATCTGAAACAACGTTCCGGCACGTTGTCCGGCGGTCAGCGCGCGCAGCTCGCGTTGACGCTCGCGGTGGCGAAGCGGCCGGAGCTGCTGGTTCTGGACGAGCCGGTCGCGGCACTCGACCCGCTCGCGCGCAGGGAGTTCCTGCAGACGCTGATGGGGATCGTCGCCGTCCGCGGTGTCACCGTGGTGCTCTCTTCCCATTTGATCGCCGATCTGGAGCGCGTCTGTGACTACGTGGTGGTTCTCGTGGCGGGACGTGTCGCGCTCATCGGCGAGGTCGACGAACTGCTCGACTGTCACCACCGGCTGATCGGGACCCGCCGCGACACCGCCTCACTGCCGGCGAGTCAATCGGTGATCGAGGAGAGCCACGTGGACAACCAGACCACGCTGCTGGTGCGAAGCGAGGGACCGATCCTCGACCCGACATGGACCGTCACGCCCGTGACCCTCGACGACCTCGTGCTGGCCTACATGCGTCAGGCACGCGACCGCACCCCGGTATCGCCGACCGGCATGGTGGTGGCACGGTGACCCGGTTCGCCTGGCTGCAGTCCCGTAGTCAGACGCTGATCGCGGCCGCCCTGCTGGCCGCGCTCGCCGTCGCGGCCGCGGCTACTGGCATCCAGCTCTCCCACCTCTATGGCAGCCTCGTCGCCCACTGCCACACCGGGTGTGATTTCGCGACGCAACAGTTCCTCACCCACGACCACGTCATGGATCGTGCGCTGGACCTCCTGGCGCGGGCCGTCCCCGCATTGTTCGGCATCTTCTGGGGAGCGCCCCTCCTTGCTCGGGAATACGAGACCGGCACCCACCGGCTCGCGTGGACCCAGAGCGTGTCGCGCTCGCGCTGGCTGGTCACCAAGCTCGCGATCGGCGGGGCCGCCACCGTCGCTCTCGCCGGGGTCCTCACCCTCACCATCACCTGGTGGTACCGCGTACTCGACCCCCTCACCACGAGCCAGTACGCGGTATTCGACCGACGCGACATCGCCCCGATCGGCTACGCGTTGTTCGCGTTCGCCTGCGGAGCTCTCCTCGGCGCGATGATCAAACGGACCGTGCCCGCGATGGCGGCGACGCTCGGGGTGTTCGTCCTCGCTCGCATCGCCACGACGCTCTGGATCCGGCCGTACCTGCTCACGCCCGTTCGCACGTCGATGTCGCTGCTGGGCGCGGGCCCCTCCAAGCCGGTGCAGCTCGGTGTGGGATCCCAGAACGGGGGGCCCTTGACACTGTTCGCGCAGGGAGAAGGGCCGAAAGGCTCATGGACGCTGTCCAGCCAGCTCCTGACCGGTTCCGGTCACAGTCTCAGCTCTGCTCAAATCTCCGCGTTCCTGCACCAGTACTGCCCGAACGTCGGCCTCCCGCCGTCCGCAGCCAAAGCCGGCCAGGGAGTGGCCCGCGTCGTGGGTCCGGACGGGGGTCGGGCCTGCCTCACGCAGGTAGGCAGGACCTTCCACCTCCTCGTCCGCTACCAACCGGGCAACCGGTACTGGACGTTCCAGTGGCTCGAGGCCGGCATCTTCATCACCCTCGCTCTCGCGTCGGCCGCCGGCTGCTACTGGTGGGTCACGCACCGCACGAACTGACCCGCATATCGCGTGTCCTGCCGTTTGGTGCGCTCCTTCACCCAGGTCGGCGGCGCCGGTGCGCGAGCAGGGGCAGGGACGGGTCGTCAGGGAGTCCGAGCAGGCGACGCAGCGCAGCACTGGGATTGGTGAGCTGCAGCTGACCCGTCGAGCCGACGACCTGGCGGAAGGCCGCGACGAGGGCGGTCCACCCCGCGCTGTCGCAGGAGGTGACACCGGCCAGATCGACCGTGATCCGCTGATGGCCCCCGCCGTACAGCCACTCCAACGCCTCCCGCAGCCGGGCCGCCGTCGTGGCGGTGAGTTCGCCTCGAACAGTCAGCTCGGCGTGCGGTCCCGCGGTGATCGCAGACCAGGCCAGCATCGGCGCGGGACCACGGGGAGCCGGTAGTCCGATCACCGATCGGCTCTTCCACGACGCATTCTGTGCCATGCCGAGACCTTTGGGACGGCGGTGGGCGAGGGCTGACTCCCCATCACTTGGACCCTACGTCGGCAATCCGCTCCGGCCCCTGCCAAGTCCGAGTCCTACCCGCGATTACCGGCTGTCCGCTTGACCGGGAATCAACCGCTCCCGCAGGTGCGACCCCCCCACGACGTCGACGGCAATTCACCCGACCGCAAGATGCGCTCCACATTTGCACCGTCAAACGTTTGTCTTCGAAAGACTGATCCACTGGTGCCGCGTTACATCCCGGTCTAGCCGTCGTCGGTGACCAGCACCCAGATCGACTTGCCGACGCTGCGGCTCCGTACGCCCCACGAGGCGGCGAGCGCGTCGATGACCCGCATTCCCCGGCCGGCCACAGCGACGCGCGAGGGCGACCGCAGCACCGGCACATGAGGATGATCGTCGGCAACACTGATTTGCACGCCGGACTGGACCCGCTCGACCTTCAGGACGATCGGCGGCCGCCCGTGCGTCACGGCATTGGTGACGAGTTCGGAGACAATCAGTACCGCTGAGTCACGGGACGATTCCGTGCGGAACACCGAACTGCCCCGGATGAAGTCGCGCGCCTGCCCGGGTGCGTGGGGCCCGTTCGGCAGGGCAAGGACGGATGGTGTCGTGGCCAATGGCTTAGCCATGGCGACCCACTTCCTCGGGCCTGTTTCCGAAGCCCGCGAGACAGGTTTACCCATCGTGGCGGTGGCCGAACATGAACTCCGGATGTCGCCCGGTCAAACGTTCGGACGGCCTGGCCCTCTCGTGCCTCGGAAGCCACCGACGAAACCACGCGGGCATGCGACATGTCCTGATGGCGACGCATTGGTGCGGCAGATGTCAGCCATCTCCCGTTCGGTAAGTGTTCAAATGCAGCCCCTGCCCCGGACATTTGCCGTCCCTACGTTCCCAAATGGTCGAAAAGGAGGATCGTGGAGACAGCGCTTGCAGTTCGGGCCCGCAGGATCACCAAGTGTTTTGGCAATGTCGTCGCGCTTGACTGCATCGATCTGGATGTGGCACCGGGGCAGATCCACGGCCTGGTCGGTCCGAACGGCGCGGGGAAGACGACGTTGCTCGGCCTGCTGCTGGGACTGGCCGTCGCCGACAACGGCCGGGTCGAGATTCTGGGTACGCCGATCGGGCGGGCGCTGGCCGTTCCTGACGGGGTCGCGGGCTTCGTGGACGGGCCCGGCCTGTACCCCACGCTCACCGCGAGGCAGAACCTCGCCGCGCTGGCCGATCTCCGCGGTCGGGACGCAAGGACGGCGGGAATCGACGACGTGCTCGGCCAGGTCGGGCTGACCGAGGTCGCGAACGACCGGGTACGCGCCTTCTCCCTCGGAATGCGTCAGCGGCTCGGGCTCGCCGCCGCGCTCCTTACCAAGCCCCGGCTGCTGGTGCTCGACGAGCCGTCCAATGGTCTGGATCCCGCGGGCAAGAAGCATGTCCACGGCGTCCTCACCCAGCTCGCGGGGGACGGGACCACCGTGGTGGTGTCCAGCCACCGGATGGACGATCTCGAGGCGCTGTGCTCCGACGTCACCATCCTCGCGACCGGACGGATCGTCTTCTCCGGCCCACTGGGCAAGCTGTCCGCCGAGAACGGCGAGCTCGACTACCGGCTCGTCACCTCCGATCCAGACGCAGCCGGCCGGCTGGCTCGCGGCATGACCGGGCTCCGCATCGTCGACGGCCCCGACGCCGCGGCACGGCGTACCGGAGTCCTCGTCGTGCGCGCGATGATCCCGGCACTCGACGAGCTGGTGTCGCGCCTCGTGCTTGCCGGCATCGCCGTGCGGGAGCTCGCTCCCGTGGTGTCGCCGCTCGAGGCGGCCTTCCTCGCCCTCACCGAGCAGGAGGGTGCGAGCCGATGACCGCCACCGTCGCCGACACCCACGTTGCCGAGGCCCGCCGTATCCCGGTGACGCGCGGCTACCGCTTCGAGTTCGTCAAGCTGCTCTCCCAGTGGCGCATACGCTTGTTGGTTCTGGCCTGCTGGCTCGCGCCGGCGGTCTTCGTCGCACTGGTGAGTCAGCAGACGTCTCTCCCCACCGACACCTTCTTCGGCCGCTGGATGCACGCGACGGGTTGGGCCGGAGCGCTGGTGATGCTCGGCTTTTCCGGCACCTGGGCGCTGCCGCTGGTGACTTCGGTGGTAGCCGGCGACGTTTTCGCTACGGAGGATCGGCTCGGCACCTGGCGGCATCTGTTGGTGGCGGTCCGGTCGTCCCGGCGGATCTTCGTGGCGAAGGGCTTGGCCAGCCTCACCGTCATCCTGCTGCTCGTAGCCGGGCTGACCTGTTCCAGCGCGGTGGGCGGTGTCGCGGCGGTCGGCAACAAATCCTTGGTCGGCCTCGACGGCCACCTGCTGGCGCCGGCCGATGCCGCCGGGAAGGTCCTGCTCGCCTGGGTCTGCGTCCTTGCTCCGACGCTGGCACTCGGCGCGATCGGACTACTCGGCTCGGTCGCGTTGCGGCGTTCCCCGATGGGGCTCTTGCTGCCCGCCGTCGTCGCCCTGGCGATGCAGCTTGCGCAGCTGCTTCCGCTTCCCGTCGCGGTACGGCTCGCGCTGCCCGGCTATGCCTTCATCGCCTGGTACGGCCTGTTCACCAGTCCGGTCCAGGTAGGCCCACTACTGATCGGCATCGGAGTCAGCCTGGTGTGGGCTGCCACCGCGACGACGCTGGCCTACCTACTCTTCGTGCGGCGCGACTTCACCGGCGGCACCCACAACGGCCCGGGGCGCCGCGAGATCACCGTCGGAGTCCTCCCGCTGGTCGGACTCGTCGGCATCACGATCGCGATCACCGCCGCATCGACCTCAGGTACGAGTGCCGGAATCGAGCAGGGCAAGGTCCAGCGGTCGGTCGCCACGGCGTTCGCGCACCTCTACCGCCTGCAGGCCAGGCAACTCCACCGGCCCGACGTCACCGAGGCGCAGCTGGCCGCTCGGGCGACCTGCAACAAGGGGGACGGCCTGGCCGCCCCCCATGGGCCGGGCAACGACTGGCGTTGCGTCGTCACCTGGCACCTCCCGCAGGTCACGGGTGCCACCGGGTCGGCCATCTACCAGCTTGACGTCAAGCCGGACGGGCGGTTCGTCGCCGACGGCGACGGACCGAAGGACGTGAACGGCTACTTCCAGGTTCGGACCCCGGCCGGAGACGAACCGAACCCTCTTTGGCAGTTCGACGCGAACGTCGACCTGCTCCCCACCACGAAGGGATGACCGATGCAGGTAACACGCAACTATCGGCGTGACGAGAGGACCCGTTCCAGACTCATGGGTTTACCCGGCGGTCGTCGGGTCCGGGTCGCCACGGCCGTCGCCGGCAGCGTCGCCCTCGTTGCCCTGGGTTCCGGCGTCGGACTCGCCTCGACGCAGGAGTTCGGCACCGAGCAGGTCGGCCAGACCACCGACAAGGGCGAGGTCATCTCCAGCGATCAGTACCTCAGCCCGATCGGCACTCACCTCGTCGTCAACGACGGCAAGATCATGGCCTCCTCGGTCAGTCCGGACGGGAGCCACCTCGCGGCGTTGACTGCCGACGGAGACTCCGCGCTCACCATCGTGGACCTCAAGAGCTGGAAGGTGCAGCAGCTCGTCGGGAACAACGCGGCGGACAACCTGAAGATCACCGGCAGCGACGTCGGCCAGGAAGGTCCGTCGTACTCGCCGGACGGCAAGACGCTCTGGATGCCGCGGACCGACGGCTACACCAAGTTCACAGTGAACGCCGACGGCACCCTCAGCAACCCGACCACTGTCCCGATACCGGCGGACGGGCCCAAGCACGCGTTGTCGGCGCAGGCGGTATTTTCGGCCGACGGCTCCACCGTCTACGCCGCCGTCAACGGTCAGAACCGGGTCGTTGCCATCAACGCGGCGACCGGCGACATCCAGCGGAGCTGGGCTGTCGGGACGGCCCCACGCGACATCGTCCGCGTCGGCGACAAGATCTACGTCTCCGACGAGGGCGGGCGCCCGGCGAGGTCCGGCGAAACCACGATGAACTCCTACAACACGCAGGTGCCGGCCAACCCGGTGACCGGCGCCACCACCACCGGCACGGTCAGCGTCATCAACCTGACGCACCCGGCCGCCGCCGCCAAGAGCATCGAGGTCGGCCTGCATCCGACCGCTCTCTACGTCAAGGGCGGCGCGGTGTTCGTCGCCAACACCAATAGCAACACCGTCTCCGTCGTCGCCACCTCGAACGACAAGGTCGTCCAGACGATCTCCACCCAGCCCTGGCCGGAGGCGACCGTCGGTTACGAACCGGACGGGATCACCCTCACCAACGACGGTCACCTGCTGGTGACGCTCGGCCGGGCCAACGCGGTCGCCGTCTACCGCTACACCAGCCCGAAGGAGCCGGTCAGCTACGTCGGTCTGTTGCCGACCGACTACTTCCCGGACGGAATTACGGCCTCCGGCAACGACGTGCTGATCGCCAATACCCGCGGCATCGACGCCCGCCGCCCCACGACCGCCGCCGGGCACGGCACCCACGACACGACGTCGAGTGTGCAGAAGTTCACGCTTCCGAGCGACACCGTGATCAAGACCGACACCGCCAGGGTCTTCCAGCAGAATGGCTGGACCACCAACTCGGTCCAGTTCGCCAAGGGAAAGAGCAAGGCGAAAGCGGTTCCGGTTCCGCAGCGGATCGGAGACCCGTCGACGATCAAACACGTCTTCCTGATCGTCAAGGAGAACCGCACCTACGACCAGGACTACGGCGACATCGCGAGCGGCAACGGCGACCCGTCGCTGGCCCAGTTCGGAGAGAAGGTGACCCCGAATCAGCATGCGTTGGCCAAGCAGTTCGGGCTCTACGACAACACTTATGACGTCGGCACCAACTCCGCTGAGGGACACAACTGGCTGATGCAGGCCGACGACCCGGAGTACACCGAATCCTCGGCCGGCGAGTACCTGCGCAGCTACGACACCGAGGACGACGCCCTCGGCCATCAGAGCTCGGGATTCCTCTGGTCCGGCGCCGAGGCGGCGGGCCAGACAGTGCGGGACTTCGGTGAATTCCAGCAGTTCTTGACGAAGCCCGCGGGCGCGACCTGGCAGAACCTCTACTGCGACGCCAAGAACATGAACGCGACCGGTCAGCCCACCGCGTACCCGCTGGTGTCGTCCTCGCCGATCCCGTCGCTTAACGACGTGTCCGTCCACGGCTTCCCGAAGTTCGACACCTCGATCCCGGACCTGTACCGGTACGAGATCTGGAATCAGGACTTCCAGAAGAACGGGCCGGCAAACCTGAACATGTTCTGGCTCTCCAGCGACCACACCGGCGGCCCGCTCAACCCGGCCGCCCAGGTTGCCGACAACGACCTCGCCACCGGCAAGATCGTCGACACCATCTCGCACAGCAAGTACTGGAAGAACTCGGCGATCTTCGTCGTCGAAGACGACAGCCAAGCGGGCCTCGACCACGTCGACGGCCACCGTGCACCGATCCAGATCATCAGCCCCTGGGCAAAGCACGGCGTTGTCGATGACCACTACTACTCGCAGATCACGATGATCCGCACCATCGAACAGATCCTCGGAATCCACCCGATGAACCAGAAGGACAGCGCGGCCACCCCGATGGGCGCCGCGTTCGACACGAAGCCCGACAACACGCCGTTCAATGCCGTGCCGAACCAGACCTCGCTGACCCTGGGTCTGACCGGCGGCGCGCCGTCCTGTGGTTTGGACAACGTCCCGGTGAAGGACGCCGCCGCCGAGCCGTCGACCATGGTGCCGGCGAGCCAGAAGCAGGTCGCGGCGCAGTGGCAGGAATGGAAGACGCACCAGCGCCTGACCGGACCGAACGCCACACCCGACTACGCCAGTCCCGCGCAGATGAACCACCTCACGTGGTACGAGACGCACGGGTGGACGAAGCCCTACCCGGGTGAGGCCAAGATCTACTCGCCCGAGCAGGTGCCGGGTGCCTACCTCCCGTCGTCGGAGGGCGACAACTAACTCCATCTGAACACGACGGGAAAGGGACCCCGGTCGGCGTCACCGCCGACCGGGGGCCTCCTTCTGCGCACCGCTGGTGCCACGCTCGGCCCGGCGATCCACCGTCCGTGACCCGTAGACACGACGAAGCCCCGGCCAATTCGGGGGGAACCCCTCCCCGCTCGGCCGGGGCGCCTGACTGCTGCATCCGCTGTCTGCCCAACGGTGCGGCGCGGCCGACGCCTGACACACCGGCCGCCCCACTGGTTGCCCCCTACCGGCGCAACCAGCGAACTCGCCGTCAGGTGAGCCGGGACCCCCCTTGCATCGCTGCACCCGTCCACCTGCACATCCGACGGTAGGCCCGATGGCTTCGGATGGAAACCCACCAGGAGCCAATCCCCGAGACGACGATGCCCCGGCGGGACGAGGTGAACCCTTCCTCGTCCGGCCGGGGCGCCGCACTGCATCCGGCGTCCGCTCGATGCGTGACCCGGCCGGCCCCTGACTCACTACCGGCCGTGCGTGCAACTAGTAACCAACGGACTCGTCGGCAGATGTTTCGCCTACCCATGGTGCCCGAGACGGAAACATCTGCACCATCTACGCTATCCGGCCTCATCCTGCTCGCAAAACCCACTGAGCCCATTCATCACATCGGGAGACCATCGCGGGCCGGGTCGTTTCGCCGCCGAATCCCGCTGTGGCCGCCGGCGGTCACCCGGTCCGGAGATTCTTCCATGCGGCGATCGACGGGCCGTCACTGAAGCGCCAGTCCCCCCGGGCACCGGTGTTGTACCAGTAAAGGACCGCATTGAAGCCCGGGTGTGCCTCGATCCACCCTCGGTCCGCCCGCATGGTCGCGGCCCGTCGGCTCGACCACTTGTCCGGTGCGCCGACCGGGTTGACTCCCACGCCGTACTCCGCGAAGACGAGCGGGCGGCCGCGGTTCTTCACCAACGCGTACCAGTGCTGGAACGCCGTGTCCGTCGCCAGCCCCTTGCCGCTCGGTTTGGCCTCGTAGTTGTCGACCGCGTAGAAGTCGGCGTGGCTGGCCGTCGGCAGGAAGGCCCCGGACTGGCCGTGCCGGCCACCCTCGTACTGGTAGGACATGGCGGCCATGCCGACGATGAGCGCCGGGTTGGCCGCCTTCAACGTCCGGTACTGCGTGTCGTACTGGGCGACGAAGGCCGCGCCGTTGCCGTTGTAGTCGTTCTCCGGTTCGTGGTGGAAGATGATCCGCGTTCCGGGCGGGCACGACTTCGCGAACGGCACCGTGTTCGTACTCGGCGACTTGTAGGAAATGAACGCCTTGACGCCCGCCGGTACGTGAACCCGGGCGTAGCTGGCCGGTAGAGCGCCCTTGTAGAACAGCCGCACCGCATGCAGTGGGCCGAGCCGGGCGTCGGCTACGGTCCACCGCCCGGTGACGGTGTCGGCGCCGGTCAGCAGCGTCGTTCCCGATGACGTGGTCTTCGCGCGGGTCCAGGCCACCGCGAGCACGGGCACACCCGGCGCGGGATGGTTCGCCGACTCGACCCGCGCGACGGTGCCGGTGGTCGCCGCCTGTACCGCGACCGATACCGGGCCGTTGCCCCGGACCGCTGACGCGAGGTGGAGGGTGGCCGTGTGCCCGTTCGTGGTCGTCGACCGGCCGAGGGCCTTGCCCCGCGCCGGTGCGTTGGCCGCGTCGAGGGTGCGCTGACTCCAGGTCGTCGCGGTCTGGTAGACCGCGAGTGCCGGGATGTTGTGGCCGCCCAGCCGGGACAGCGTCACGGTCGCGGACGTGATCCGGGCGCCGGCGGGCACGCCGCGGATGAAGAACCGCAGGTACGCGGTCTTGCCACCGGCCGGCTCGGCGGCAAGCCGGGTTGACGCGCCGTTGACCAGCCGGCGATGGGCCGGGTCGGTGTAGGAATCGTCAGTCGGCCGAAGACGTAGCACTCCGGACCGTGCCGTCGCCGCCGATGCACCACTGCCGGAGCCGGTCCCTGTGGTGGTGCTTCCCGCCGATGCCCAGGGCGCGACGCCGATCACGATTGCCGCACTTCCGATCACCGCGACGGTGATGAGAATGCTTCTACGATATGTCCGCATATCGGATGCCCCCATGAGCGAACCGAGAACCCGGCTCTCACGTTGAGTATTCACTCCGTAACTAAGAGTCAAACCTGTACGGGGGAATGTCCGTCGACCGGGTGTCCACGGCGGGCCGGTCAGCGTCGGCGGGCGGTGTCCGACACTTCAGATGATGAACAACCGAACCGATTGACGAGCGGCTCTCCGGCAGTGAAAATCACTAAACGTAAGGGAAGCTCTACCTAATGTAGTCAGCCTTCCCGGCACCAGTTCTCTGACCTTCGGGGGAGTCGATGACCAGTGCGCCGCTACTCGACCAGGCACCGGACGCCGACCGGGGACTCCGGCACGAGGCGCTGCTCTACGCCGGGCCGGCGGAGTTCCTTGCCGGGGCCGGGCCGTTCGTCCGGGACGCGCTGGACGCCGGCGACCCGGTGCTGGTGGTACTCGCCCCGGAGCGGGCCGGCGCGCTGCGGACGGCCCTGGCTGCGGACTCGGACCGGGTCTACTTCGTCGAGCCCCGGCTGGGCTACGGCAGGCGCCCGGACCGGTTCATCCCCAACTGGGACGACTACCTCGCGCGGGCCGGTGGCGGGAGCAGGACCCGGGTGTGGGCCGTCGGCGAGCCGGGTCGGCGCCCGGCGAGCACCGCCGAGCTGATCGACGGGCAGCGCTACGAGTCATTGCTGGACTCCGCGTTCAGCGGTGACCGGCCGTTCAGCCTGCTCTGCCCGTATGACACCGACGCGATCGACGCGACGGAGGTCGAGGAGGCCCTGCGATCCCATTCGCTGCGTCGCCGGCCGGGTGCCGACCTGACCGCCGACGGCACCCGGCCGCCGGACGGCTACACCGGACACCACCTCGTCGAGCCGGCGTCGGTGCTCGAGCAGTACGTCTTCGGTGTCGACGATCTGGCACAGGTCCGGAGCCTCGTCGACGGCCACGCCGCACGGCTCGGGCTCGGTGGCGGCCGGGCCTATGACTATGTGCTCGCCGTCGACGAGGTCGCGGCCAACAGCATCGTGCACGGCGGCGGGACCGGAACTCTCCGGATCTGGCGGCACGATGACTGCCTGACCAGTGAGGTCCACGACCGCGGCGTACTGCACGGGCCGTCCACCGTCGGACGCCGTCCCTCCACCGGCGACCACCATGGGCGCGGGTTGTGGCTCGTGCACCAACTCTGCGACCTGGTGCAGATCCGGTCGAGCGCCACCGAGGGCACCACGGTGCGGCTGCACATCTCCCGCCGGTGACCGACTAGGTGGCGGTGTCCCCGTCGTCGCGCCGGTGCGCGCCGGGCTCGGACGCCGTCGCGCACAGGGCTGAGGTGATCCGCTCGAGGAGGGCGGACAGCTCACGTTCGTGTGCGGGCTGGACATCGGCGACGGCCTTGTCGATGTCGGCCGCGAACGTGTCGAAGGCGCGCCGCACGAGCCGGGTTCCGGCCGGGGTGAGGTCGATGAGGCTCTGCCGCCGATCGTGCGGGTGCGGGCTGCGGGTGAGGTACCCCGCGGTGTTCATCCGGTCGGCGAGTGCGGTGATGGCGCCGGGGGTGAGGTTGAGGCGGTGGGCGATCTGTCCGAGGTTCTGCGGCCCGTCGTGGTAGAGGTGACCGAGAGCGGTGGCGTCCGTGAGGCCGATTCCGGCGCGGTTGGCGAGGGCGTGCCGGTAGGCGTCGCTGGTCAGGATCAGTGCGCGCACTTGCTGGGCCAGCATGCCCACATCGCCCCCACTACGGTTCCTTGATGTTCAGATCCCCAAACGATCGGCGATTTTATCGGCGCGCGAGTCATTCAGACAAGGCGATACGGCGCGGTGGAGGATCTTGACCGATGCGGATCCGCCGGGTGCCCCGGTTACGGGGTGATGGTCCGGGCGCCGGCCCGCCGCCCGCGCGGGGGCGCGTTCGCGGCGGCCCGGGCCTCGAGGACAGCGGTGATCTGCTCGAGGACCGCGGACAGCTCCCGGACCAGCGTGGGGTGGGCGTCGGTGACGGCCCGGTCCACGTCATGGACGAAGGCGTCGTACCCACTTTCGATCAGCGCGCTGCCGGCCGTGGTGAGTTCGAGCAGGGTCTGGCGCCGGTCATGCGGGTGGCGGGTGCGGATGAGATATCCGGCGCTCTCGAGCCGGTCGATGAGCGACGTGATGCTGGCCGGCGTGAGGTTGAGCCGCAGCGCGAGCTGGCTGGGGCTCTGCGGGCCGTGGTGGTGCAGATGACCGAGCGTGGCGGCATCGGACAAACCGATTCCGGTGCGGGCGGCGAAGGCGTAGCGGTAGTTGTCGCTGGCCACGATCAGGGCCCGGACCTGCCTGGCGAGATCTCGCACAGGGGGTCACTCCTCGAAGTCCTACGGGTGGATGACCGAGTTGCTGCACAGTACATAACATCAAACCATCGAGACGAATCGTGAGGATTTAGAGCGGACCTGAATCGGGGTGATTTCGGTCCTGCGGGACCATTTCGTCACCGATGACGGTCAGATCCCCCGCGCGACTGACAGAAGGCGCCCCGGCGAGGATCGTGACTAGGTGTAGAGAGAAACCACCGAGAGTGACCGTCAGGAAGCGGCGGAACGTCCGATGACCCAGACTCGCAGCACGGCAAACCGACACCGGGCGCGACACCAACGCGGTCCCGTCGAGCACCGGTCGACCCGGAAACGTTCGGCACCCGACGATCAGGTGCCCCGCCGCCCCGGTGTCGGCACCTTCCTCGGCGTGGGGCTCCTCGGCGGAGTCTTCGTCGCGGCGGTCCAGCAGGCCCCGCATGACAGCCGGTGGAACCCCCTTCTCGTCCTCGTCGGCGCCGTCGTCATCGGCCTGGTGGCGTGGGCGGCGCGTTACGGCATCTATCGGATGCGGCTCGGCGCGGGGGAGCAGCCTGACGGGTCGAAATCCGATGCGTGCCCGCCGACCGAGGTCAGTCGGCCGTCCGACCGCCCGGAGGCAGCCACATCCGGAATGTCGTCCGGCCCGGACGGCTCTCCATCGACACCCGGCCATGGTGGGCGCTGACGACAGCCCGAACGATCGCCAGGCCGAGGCCGGTGCTGCCGGCCCGACGGGAGCGCGCAGTGTCACCCCGGGCGAACCGCTCCCACACCGTCGCCTGCGCCTCGGTGGGGATGCCCGGACCGTCGTCGCTGACCGCCACGTCCACCCCGCCTCCGGCGCGGCTCACCTGCACCGTGACGGTCGACCCCGCCGGGGTGTGCACCCGGGCGTTGGCGAGCAGATTGGCCAGCACCTGCTGCAGGCGGTGATCGTCGCCGGTCACGGTCACCGGCTCGTCGGGGAGGTCGAGGATCCACCGGTGGTCGGGACCCGCGACCCGGGCGTCGTTGGTGGCGTCGATGGCCAGCCGGGTCAGGTCGACCGACTCGTGGGCCAGCGGCCGGCCGGCGTCGAGCCGGGCGAGCAGGAGCAGGTCGTCGACGAGCCGGCTCATCCGCGCCGACTCGGCATCGATGCGACCGAGCGAGTGCCGCACCTGCGGGTCGACGGCGCCCGTGGCGCGCATCGCGAACTCGGTGTAGCCGCGGATGCCGGCCAACGGCGTGCGCAACTCGTGGCTCGCGTCGGCGATGAACTGCCGCAGCCGCGCCTCGCTGGCCTGGCGGGTCGAGAGTGACCGCTCGACGTGACCGAGCATCTGGTTGAACGCCCGTCCGAGCGTGCCGACCTCCGTCCGGGCATCGTCATCGTCGACCCGGTGCGGCAGGGTCACCTCGCCGCTGTCCAGTGGCAGCTCGGCGACCTCGGTCGCGGTCGCCGCGATCCGGCCGAGCGGGCGGAGCGAGAACCGGATCCAGCCGGCGCCCGCCAGACCCATCAGGACGAGGGCGGCCCCGAAGACGATGACCTCGATCAGCTCGAGCTCATTCACCGTTGCCTGGACGCCGGAGAGCGGCAGCCCGGTGATGTGGAGGTCGCGGTCCGGGCCGGTGAAGGCGCTCAGCCGGTAGTCACCCAGGCCGGACAGGTGCGCGGACCGCGGATGCCGGTCGAGGGGGATCCGCGCCATCGTGGCGAGGTCGGCGGTGGACAACGGCACCGGGCGGAGGCCTATCCGGCCGTCGGAACTGGTCACCCGACAGGCGTAGGTGATCCGGCCGTCGGCGAAACGGGCGGCGAAGGTCCCCACCTTCTGTCCGGCCGCGCTCGGCGGGCCCTCGTCCCCGGCGCGCGGACCGGGGCAGCCGTGCGACGCCGGTGGCCCGGCGCGGCCCGAGTTCTCCAGGGCGATGGAGAACGTCTGGGAGGCGGCGGCAAGCTGCTGGTCGAGTTGCCTCAACTGGAAGTTGCGCACCGCCACCGTGGTGGTGACCCCGACGCCGACGCTGGCCAGGGTGAACAGCACGAGCAGTCCGGCGATGAGGCGGGCCTGCAGCGTCCGGCCGGCCAGCCATCGTTTTCCGGAGGCCCGGCGCGACCCGTCGACGCCGCGTGCGTACGTCGTCATCCGCCCGCGGACTTGAGCACGTAGCCCACGCCACGCACGGTCTGGATGAGCGGCTCCCGGCCCGCGTCGATCTTCTTCCGCAGGTAGGAGATGTAGAGCTCGACCACGTGCGCCTGGCCACCGAAGTCGTAGTTCCACACCCGGTCGAGGATTTGCGCCTTGCTGAGTACGCGCCGGGGATTGCGCATCAGGTATCTGAGCAACTCGAACTCGGTGGCGGTCAGCTCGATGAGGTCACCACCGCGGCGTACCTCGCGCGCGTCCTCGTCCATCGTCAGGTCGCCGACCACCAGCCTCACGTCGGTGACCGACCGGGCGACGCCGGCGCGGCGGAGCAGCCCGCGAAGCCGGGCCAGGACCTCTTCGAGGCTGAACGGCTTGGTCACGTAGTCGTCGCCGCCGGCGGTGATCCCGGCGATCCGATCCTCGACGGCATCCCGGGCGGTCAGGAAGAGCACGCAGATGTGCCGGCTGTCCGCACGGAGCCGGCGCAGCACGTCGAACCCGTCGACGTCGGGCAGCATGACGTCGAGGATCACCGCGTCCGGCTGGAACTCCCGCGCCGTCCGCACCGCCGAGCCGCCGTCCCCCGCGGTGCGGACCTCCCACCCCTCGTGCCGCAGCACGCTGGCGAGTACCTCGGCGAGGGTCGGTTCGTCGTCGACCACCAGAACCCGGACGGGGCTCCCGTCCGGGCGGGTGAGGCCTCCGACCTGGTCCCGGTGTGCGGTTCTGGTCATCTCTTGCATCATCCCTGTCCGACGGCCCGCCGGCGCGCAGGTGCCTCCGGCCCGTCCCGACCCGGCCTTCCATTCCGCATCAACGTGACGTTGATGCGGCTAGAGCGCTTGAACGTGACGTTCAAGCGGAATCGGGGGCTGCCAGCTGGAGGGCGAGTGTGGGGCAGTCGGTGACCGCCCGCCGCGCGAAGGTCTGCAACCGGTCGGGCACCGGCTCGGCCGAGACGATCGGGTAGCCCCACTCGTCCAGGTCGATCCGCTCGGGCAGCAGCTCGGCGCACCCGCCGTGTCCGGCGCACGCGATCGGGTTGAGGCGCAGGTGCATGACCTAGCTCCAATCGTCGCGGTAGTGCGGGCCATCGGCCGGGACCGGGAGAAAGGGCCGGTGCCCGTCCGGCCCGGCAGCCGAGCACCCGCCCCGCAGGTGGCGGTCGACCTCCCCGGCGAAGACGTCGAGCGCGCTGGCCACGAACCGGGTCGTCCCGTTCGGGTGGCGACAGGCTCCCCGGCCGGCCACCAGGCCCGACCACCGTTCGAGGTGCGCGAGCAGGCGGGGATCGGGGTACGGCCCGGCCAGCCGGGCCAGCGCGTCGGCGATGCGGGGCAGCCCGGCGAGACAGGGCCCGCACTGGCCCGCGGACTCGGCGGCGAGGTAGCGCGCCACCCGGGCGGTCTCGGCAATGCCGCACCGCCCGAGCGGCAGCGCGGCGAGTACACCCGCTCCCAGGACACCGCGCGCGGGCCGCAGGGCCGCGTTCTCGAGTGTCAGCCGGGCCGCCTCGGCCGCACGGATCCACGTGCCGTGGTAGCCGCCTGTCAGCACCGCCTGGGCCGCCTGTGCCGGGGCGTCGGCCAGGCCCAGCAGGGCGGTCAGCGGCGCGCCGATCGCGGCCTCGACGACCTCGGTCGTGCCGTCGGACCGATGGCAGGTGGTCAGCATGGTGCCCGGTTCGGCGTAGGTCCCCGCGGACCGGAACCACGTCGCGCCATGCCGGGCGATGAGGGCGACGTGCGCGAGCGTCTCCACGTTCTGGACGAGCGTCGGTGCGCCGCCGACGCCCCGTTCGAAGGTGCGTGGCGGGGTGAACGTCGGGAGCGCGAGGCCACCTCCGATCCGGTTGGCCAGGGCCGACTCCTCGCCGGCGAGGAATCTCGGCGGCGCCACCACCAACCGGACCCGCACCCGGTCGGACCGGGCGGCGGACCGGTCCGCGAGCGCGTCCTCCAGGCGCGCGCGCAGCCGGTCGTTGCGGTGCACGTAGAGGTAGACCCGACGGGCACCGACGGCCTCGGCGGCCAGTTGGAGGCCGTCGAGCACCAGATGAGGGGAGCTCCACAGGAGCTGCTTGTCCTTGTGGCTGGCCGGTTCGCCTTCGGCGCCGTTGCCGACCACGACCCGGCGCCCGCGTCCGGCGGCGACTGCTGTCATCTTCCGCGCGGTGGGGAACGCCGCACCGCCCCTTCCGGTCAGGCCCGCGGCCTCGATCTCGGCGATCAGGTGCCCGGGACCGCCCCGGTAGGGCACCGGACCGTGCGTCTGGCGGTGCCGGACCAGGGGGACCGGGTCGGCTCCGGGTGCGAGCAGGCGCGTCGTCTGCGCCCCGTCCGGCTCTGTAGTCGTCGGCGCCGTAGTCGTCGGCGCTGTAGTCGTCGGCGCTGTAGTCGTCGGCGCTGGCGCCGTCGTCGCGGTGGGAGTCATCGCAGTGCCGCCTTCTCGACCGGTCGGATCCGCCGCTGTGGGGTCCGGGAACTGGTGTAGATGCGATAGGTGATGGCCCCGGCCGTGGCCAGTACGCAGCCGATGGTGACGGCGAGCAGTCCACCGGAGCGGAGATCGGGCGCACTGGTGACGCCGTGCAGCAGCGCCAGCGGGAAGGCGGCGTAGGCCAGCCAGTGCACGGCGCGCCATACCCGTCGGCCGATCCGGGCCCGCAGCAGGCTCGTGACGATCACGGCGACGCCCAGGTCGAGGGCGACCGCGCCGAGGCCGATCTGCAGCGGCTCGTAGCTCGACGTGAACGGGACGATCGCGGCGAGCGGTGTGATGTGCACGTAGGAGTCGGCGATCGCGGTGAGCACGTGCACCCCGAGAAAGACGACGGCGATCAGCGACACGCTGCGGTGCAGTCCGGTGACCGCGAATCGGGGCAACCCGGGCAGCCGGCCCTGCCTGTTCACCAGGACACCGAGCACGACGACCAGCGAGAGCAGCACCATCGAGACCACCCCGGTCGCGCGGCTCGCGTACCAGAGCGCGGTCGACTGCGTCAGCCCGCTCATGCCGGGATCTCCGCCGGCCACCCGGCGACCGGGTGGACCTCGCCGTCGATCCCCACCAGCCGGGCCGGCAGGCCGAGGTCGGCCAGCCACCCGCGCGCAGCGCGGCCGCGGATCATCGCCGCCGTACTCGCGATGTTGGCGTAGAAGGCGGACCCGGCCGCGACCGAGACGGTCCGCCACACCGGGGTGACCGGGAGCCCGGTCCGCGGATCGAGGATGTGATGCAGGGTGATGCCACCACGTCGCCAGCGGCGCGCCGTGATGCCCGAGGTGGCCAGGCCCCCGGTGGTGAGCGCGATCACCGCGGCCGGACCGGCCGGCGGGTCGTCCGGATGACCGGTGACGTCCTGGATGCGGATCCGCCAGCCGCCGTCGGGCAGGTCGCCGCCGATGGCGATGTCGCCGCCCAGGCTGACCAGGACACCGCAGCCCAGCCGGTCGGCGAGCCGGGCCGCCGCCAGATCGGCGGCCCGCGCCTTGGCGGTGGCGCCGAGGTCGAGGCGCATTCCGGCCGGGATCGACAGCATGCCGGTGTCGCGATCGAATCGGACCTCCCGCCAGCGCGGACGGGTCCGGACAGTCAGGCGCACCGGCGGGCCGTCCCGGGTGACGAGGTCGAAGTCGCGGTCGTAGCCGAGCGCCGCCATGTCGGTGGCGAGTGTCGGGTCGACATCGCCGTCGGTCAGCCGAGCGGCGTGCAGTGCCGCGTCGATCGCGTCGGCGAGCACCGGGCCGACGTGGACGGGTGCCCCGCCGGCCCGCTCCACCATGGCGAGCTCGGAGTCCGCGCGGAACCGACTGCACGCGGCGTCGAGTGCGGCGAGGTCGTCGACCAGCAGCCGCCGGCCGGTCTCCAACTGCGCCGGGTCGGTGACGACGAGCCGGACCTGGGTGCCGATCGCCGGCCAGTCCGCCGCGGTGGACGTTTCGCCCGGCGGGCAGGTTGTCGTCATCAGGACCCTCCGGAGGTGGCGTCGGCACCACCGGTGGTGGGTGCGGTCACCGATCCGGTGCCGCGGCCGGTGGAGCTCCCCGTCGACGAGGAGCTCGTGCCGGACGACCCGGAGGTGGCGTGGGTGCCGGAGGTGTTGGGGGTGCCGGCGCCGGTGGTTCCGCTCGTGCCACTCGAGGCGCCGGTGTGGGTCGATCCCGGCAGCGTGGCGGCGACCACTCCGGCCGCGATTACGCCCGCGACCCCGACACCGGCCGTGGCCGCGGACAGTCGCCGCATGCCGCGGCGCCGGAACACCCCGGGGGAGATCGGCCGGTCGGCGGGATCGACAGGCATCGGCGTTCCTCTCGGTCGTCCTCGACCGCACCGGCAGGTGTTCCGGTCGCGGCGTGCACCATCGACGATGCTGGACTGGACGCTCGGAGGGCTCTGTCCTTCTTCTCAATTGCCTCTGAAACATTTGCGCCCGGTGGGCCCCGGCTGAAGGGATCGGACATGGTCAACGACGTACTGGCGCGGCTCGAGCCACCCGAGGGGGTCGTCCGGGTGGTGCTCGACACCGACGCCTACAACGAGATCGACGACCAGTTCGCGATCGCCTACGCGCTCCGCTCGCCGCGGCTCGAGGTCGAGGCGGTCTATGCCGCGCCGTTCCACAACGCGCGGTCGACCGGTCCCGCCGACGGCATGCGCAAGAGTCACGACGAGATCCGCCGGCTGCTGGACCTGCTCGACACCGATCAGGACCTTGCGCACCCCGGCGCGTCGGCCTGGATGTCGGACACGGGCGCGCCGGTCGGTAGCGCCGCCGCCGACGACCTCATCTCCCGGGCCGCGACGGCCACCCCGGAGTCGCCGCTCTACGTCGTCGCCATCGGCGCCCCCACCAACGTGGCCTCGGCCATCACCGCCGCCCCGGACATCGCCGACCGGATCGTGGTCGTGTGGCTGGGCGGCAATCCCGTCTGGTGGCACCGGGCCTCGGAGTTCAACCTCGACCAGGATCCGGCGGCATCACGGGTCATCCTCGACTGCCTCGCACCGCTGGTCCGGGTGCCCTGCGTCAACGTGACCGAGCACCTGCGTACCTCGCTGTGGGAGTTGCAGGAGCATCTCGACCAGACGGCTCCGCTGGGGAGCTATCTCCTCTCGGTGTTCCGGGACTACTACGCCGACCATCGCGCCCGCAGCAAGGAGATCTGGGACATCGGCCCGGTGGCCTGGCTGGTCGATCCGGGGTGGACGTCCTCGACGATCGTGCACTCGCCGGTCGTCACCGACGCCGGCTCGTGGGCGTGGCACCCGGATCGGCCGTTGGCGCGGGAGATCTGGACGTTCGATCGGGATCCGGTCTTCGGTGACCTGTTCGACCGCCTGGCCGGCTGAGCAGTGCTGGCGGCGACCGCGTCGACGGCCCGTCGGTCCGCAGTCGGACAGTTACCCGGCGACGATGTGCAGCCGGACGACGCTGCCGGCCGGTGAGGTCTGCAGTTCGACCAGGTCGCACAGTTGGCGGGCCAACCACAGACCCCGCCCGGCCGTCTGCTCCGGTGGCGGCGCCTCGTCGGTGAGCCGGCCCGGGTCGATGACCCCACGATCGCGCACCTCGCAGATCAGCCGGTTCCGGTCCTGCCAGAGCCGCAGGATCCCGTGCCCGCCGCCGTGCTGCACGCTGTTGGCCGCGACCTCGTGGACGGCGAGAACGAACCCGTGCGCGATCTCCTCGGCGAGCCCGCACCGTTTTGCGTGGCCGGTGACCAGTGCGCGTACCGCATGCAGGTCCTGGAGGGTGAAGAGGCGTTCGGCGAGAGCGCTGCCCGGCTCGGGGAGCCGGTCCTGCGCCCCGGCCGCCGATCGACCCGCAACATCCGTCGCGGGCCTCTGGTCGGTGCCCTCTCCGGTGATCGGGTCCGGTCCGGCCCGATCGGCTCCTCGACCGCTCATGGTGTTGCCCCCCCGATGGGTCATCCGGCGCACCCCGTCCCCGTCAGTTACAAAAGGTGTGCTTTCACCTACCCAAAGTCACTGTCCCTCACACAATCGGATCTGTCACTACTCCATCGGCGAAATGTCGGGAAGCCAGCGGGGCCCGGCTGTTCCCGCTCCCGGTGCCCTGGTCGAGGCCGGTCCGGGGACCTTCGGCTCTGCCCGGAAGGGCAGCGCTGCGACACGGTGGGATGAGCCGGTTGGCGGCCGCGCCGCGCCAGGAGGGGTGCCATGGGTGAACTCACCGGAGCGACCGCACCGCCCTTCCTCGAACGCCTCCTTCCGGCGGCACGGATGGTCGAGGTGGACTCGGTCGACCTGGCGCTCCCCGTGGCCGGCGCGTGGGAGGTGGTGCGACATGCCGATCTCGCCCGTTCGCCGGCTATCCGTGCGCTGTTCGCGATCCGCACAGCTCCGGCCCGGCTGCGCCATCGGACACCGGACGGTCTACGCCTGCGCCTAGACGACATCGGGTCCTCGCCCGATCGGCCCGGTTTTCAGATTCTCGTCGACGATCCGCCGCACGAGGTGGTCGTCGGTGCGGTCGGCAAGGTGTGGCGGCCGGCGATCGCCTTCCGATACGTGCCGACGGCGGAGGATTTCGCCGCCTTCGAGGACGCGGGCTACGTCAAGGTCGCGTGGGCGATCAGGCTGACTCCTCTCGGTGGGCAGGACACCCGGGTCACCGTCGAGGTCCGCGTCGGCGCCACCGATGAGGAATCGTGGCGCCGGTTCCGCCGGTACTTTGCCGTCATAGGCCCATGGTCACGGCTGATCAGGCGGACGGTGCTCTCGGGCCTGGCCCGTGAGTACGGCACCCAGAAATCCCGGGAGGTGCGCCCGCTGCCCGGTGACGACCTCCTGCCCGATGCGGTCGCCCAGGTGACCCACGCGCGCACGCTGCGCGCACAGCCGGAGGACATCTGGCCGTGGCTGGCGCAGATGGGGCGTCGCCGGGCCGGCTTCTACAGCATCGACGCGCTGGACAACGGATGCGAACGCAGCGCTCGCGAGATCCATCCGGAACTGCAGGACGTCCGCGTCGGTGACGTGCTGCCGGCGACGCCGAAGGGCACGGACGGGTTCGAGGTGCTCGGCTGCGAACCGGGCCGGGCCCTGGTCCTCGGCGGTCTTTACGACGTGGCGGCGAAGCGTCAGCGCGCCTTCGGAGCGCCCCGGCCGCCGCACTTCTGGCAGGTGACCTGGGCCTTCGCGCTCACCCCCGACGAGACCGGGACGACCCGGCTGCAGGTTCGTACGCGGGCGGCGTACCCGGCCGGCGGCGGCCGGCACGCGACCTGGATCCGGTCGGTGCACCACCTGATGCAGACCGCGCAGCTGCGGCACCTCGCGGCGCGCGTCGAGGGACGCCAACCGCGCGACGACTGGCGCGACATCGCCGAGGGCCTGGGCGGTGCGGCCGTCATGGTGGGCGCAGCCCTGACACCGTTCCGGCGCGCCGTCCGCAACCGCTGGGGCGTCGACGGCGCGATCGCCGATGACGTCCGCAGCGGCGACGAGTGGGTGACCGATCCGCGATGGAGCTGGACGCACGGTGTCGAGATCGAGGCCGCCGCCGAGCACGTCTGGCCGTGGGTGGCCCAGATCGGCGCCGACCGGGCCGGCTTTTACAGCTACCAGTGGCTGGAGAACCTCGTGGGATGCCGGCTCCGGAACGCCGAGACGATCCACCCCGCATGGGCGGTCCGCGAGGGTGGGTCGCTGATCCTGCATCCCCAGGTGCCCCCACTGCGGATCGTGTCGGTGGTCCCGGGTCGATCGTTCGTCGCGTACGCCGGACCGGACGAGGCGGCCGGCCCGACAGCCCGGTGGACGGCCGCGAGCTGGCTGTTCTCCGTCGAGCCGCTCGGCCCGCACCGGTGCCGGGTGATCAGCCGGTATCGGGCGGCGACGTCCGACGACATCCCCACCCGGCTGAGGTTCGGGCCCGCGATCATCGAGCCGATCGGATTCGCCATGGACCGTCGGATGCTGCTCGGTGTGCGGCGCCGGGCGATGTGCCGCGCGCCGCAGGTGCAGGTATTCGGCGATGTGGCTACCGCTGGGTGACCGGTGCGGGTACCGTCCGCGCCACGCACGCGGTGTAGCGGCAAGGGACGCCGGCCCGGGGGTGCACGCGTCGTCAGAGGGGAGTCCCCCGTGTCGGTGAGTCCGCAGATCCCCGCCCCGACGAGCGCCGCATCCGACGCCGTACCCCCGCGCTCCGCGGCGCCACGCCTTCGGGTCGTCGATAACGAATCTGACGAACGGGACATCGAGGCGATCCGGCACTACTACCGGACCGACTTCGTCGAGCGCGAACTCCACGACTGCATCGAGGGCGCCGCACACCTGCCCCATCACCTCTGAGTAGCCGCCGGCGGCCGGAGGACTCGGTCCGCTTTCGGCAAGGCGCGATTCTCCCCGCGGGCCATAGCTACGCTTCGTAGTATGTCGATCACGGCTAGTACGACGGCTGCGGACGACCGGCTCCGTCGACTGGAATCGGTCACCGACGCGGCGCTGGCCCACATCGACATCCAGTCCCTGTTGAACAGGCTGCTCGGCCACGTGCGGGACGCTCTGGCCGTCGACACCGCGGCGGTCCTGATGCTCGATCCGCACTCCGGGCAACTGGTGGCGACCGCCGGTGCCGGGATCGAGGAGCAGATCCGGCACGGCACGCAGATCCCCTTCTCTCCCGGCCTCTTCGCCGACCGGATCGTCGCGGGGAAGCAGCCGGTGATCATCGACCGGGTCGACCACACCTCGCTGACGAACCCGACCCTGCGACGAGCCGGGATCCGGTCCGTGCTCGGTGTGCCGCTGCTCGTCGGTGGAACGGTGCTCGGCGTCCTGCACGTCGGCACCCTCGTCCCCCGCCGGTTCACGGCCGAGGACGTCCGGCTGTTGCAGGTGGTCGCCGACCGGGTCGCGCTGGCCACCGGCGTCCGGCTGGTCGAGATGGACCAGGCGGCGGCGCTGCAGCGCAGCCTGCTGCCTGCCGGACTGCCGGCGCTTCCCGGGCTGGAGTTCGCCGCCCGCTATCTGCCGGCCGGAGACGGTGGGGGCGTCGGCGGTGACTGGTACGACGTCTTCGCGCTGCCGTCCGGCTGGCTCGGGCTCGTCATCGGCGACGTCGTCGGCCGGGGGCTGCGGGCGGCGATCGCGATGGGCCGGCTCCGCAGTTCGCTGCGCGCCTACGCGATCGAGTGCGACACACCCTCGGCGGTGCTCGACCGGCTGGACCGCGACATCCAGCACTTCGAACCGGACCTGACCGCGACCGTCCTCTACGCGATGCTCGAGCCGTCGTTCGGGCGGCTGCATCTGTCGACGGCGGGTCATCTGCTTCCGGTGCGGGCCGTCCCCGGTCAGCCGACCGGACTCGTGGACGTCGCGATCGACCCGCCGCTCGGGGTCCGCGGATCCCGCCGCCGCCGGACCGCCGCCGTCGCGGTGTCACCGGGCACGGTGGTGCTCTTCTTCACCGACGGCCTGGTCGAGCGCCGTACGGTCCCGCTCGACGACGGTCTCGAACGCCTGCGCGCCGCGGTCGTTCCCGGCCCGGCCGAGGCGGTGTGCACCACGGTGCTCGACCGGCTGATCGGCGCCGACCCGCCGAACGACGACGTCGCGGTGCTCGCCCTGCGACGGCAGCCCTGACGGGCCGCCCGCCCTGGGCCAAGGAAGCTTGAGCAAGACCCCTTGATTAATATGCCTTGAGCAAGGTATCTTGTTCGACATGGCCGACTCGCCGCAGAAGATCACCGACGCCAAGACCTTGCGCGCACTCGCGCATCCGCTCCGCTGGGAGCTGATGGACCTGCTGCGGCTGGAGACCACGGCGACGGCCACCCGGTGCGCGGAGGTGACCGGGGAAAGCGTGGCGAGCTGCTCCTACCACCTGAACATGCTGGCGAAGTACGGCTTCGTCCAGGAGGCCACCGGGGGGCAGGGGCGGGAGAAGCCCTGGCGGCTCATCCGGCACGACCAGAGCTGGTCGGAGCACGGCGCGGGGATGGACGCCGAAGGCACGCTCGTGGCGCAGTCCCTCACCAACGTGTTCCTCGACCATGAGACCGCCAACCTGAAGCGCTGGATCCGTCGGGAGGGCGAGGAGCCCGAGGCCTGGCAGGAGGCCACCGGCATGACCGGCGTGACGACTTTCCTCACCGTCGAGGAACTGCACGGGCTTACCCGGGAGTTGCGGGAGGTCACCACCCGGTATTCCGACCGGGGCGAGGACGCGACCCTCCGGCCGGCGGGCGCCCGCGCGGTCCGCATCTTCGTGACCACATCACTTGCAGAGGAGAAGAAATGACGCGCACGGTGCCGACGAACGACGTCGACGTGCTGCGGGCACAGGTCGGTCATCGGCGGAGCGAGCTGTCCGAGCAGGCCTCGGCGTTCCGCCTGGTTCGCACCGCCGACCACAGGCCCACCCGACGCACCACGGTCGTCAGTCTGCTCACCCGCTGCCACCTGCGGCTGTGGTGGGTCTTCCGGCCGCGTGGCGCGGAGCTACGACGCCTGCTCTGGAGCGAGACGGCGGTCCGATGACGTCCGCCGGACCGCGGAGCTGGCTAGGCGACGCTCTCCCGCTCCCGGGGTAGGCGCGGCCCGCCGTCGGTGGCCGGCTGGTAGGCGTTCTCGGACTTCGCGACGACCACGGTCGCCAGCGAGTTGCCGACCACGTTCACCGCGGTCCGGGCCATGTCGACGATGAAGTCCACTCCGAGGAGGAGCGCAACATAGGTGGTCGGCAGGCCCACCGACTTCGCGGCGGCGAGCAGAACGACGATCGCCGCCGAGGGCACGCCGGCGAGGCCTTTGGTGAGCAGGATCAGGACCCCGATGACGGCCAGCAGCTGGCCGATTCCCAGATGCTGGCCGGTGGCGTGCGCGATGAACACGACCGCGACCGCCTCGTAGAGGGTCGCGCCGTCGAGGTTGAACGAGTAGCCGAGCGGCACCGTGAACGACGTGATGCGGTTGTCCGCCCCGAAACTCTCGAGCCGCTGCATCAGCGGAGCGAGCACCACCTCGCTGCTGCGGGTGAGGAACGCCAGCACGAGCAGGTCCCAGATCGCGCGGATCAGACGCAGGTACGGGACCCGGAAGACGGCGGCGATGATCGGGAAGACGACGACGAGCAGGACCACCATCCCGGCGTAGACGACCAGCACGAACTCGCCGAGATCGCGGAGACCGGACCAGCCGTAGTGCGCCGTGTCGTAGGCGATGTATCCGAGGACGCCGAGCGGTGCGAACCGGATGACGAACCCGATCACCTTCACCATGATCTCGGCGACGCGTTCAAGCAGCACGAGCACCGGCTCGGCCCGCTCGCCGACCTGCGCCGCGGCGAGTCCGAAGAACGCCGCGAAGAAGACGATCGCGAGCAGGTTGGCGTCGGAGAACGCGGAGAAGATGTTGTCCGGAACGATGTCGAGCAGCAGGGTCTGGAAGTCGACCGAGCTGGCTATGCCGCTCACCGCGTGCTGGCTGACTCCGCCCAGCGCCGCGCCGTCGCCCACTCCGGTCGCCAGTGCGAGCACCAACGCGATCAGGAGGACGACCGTCGTCACGACCTCGAAATAGACGAGCGTCTTGAGGGCGACGCGCCCCAGCGCCCGGGCCGAGTCCATCCGGGCGATCCCGGTCACGATCAGCGGAAAGACCAGCGGGACGATCGTCATCTCGATCAGCCGGATGAAGGCGTCACCGACGACCTTCAGGTGTTCGCCGGCGTCGGGAGCGGTCAGCCCGATGATCGCGCCGACGACGAGCGCGGCGAGGACCTGCGCCCCCAGCGGAATGCGCCACCGGTGGGTCCCCCTCGTTTCGGCTTCCGCCCGGCTCATCGGAGCGCAGCCGGGTCGGCCGGCGGGATGGCGCCGTCGGCGGGGAGAACTGGCGCGTCCACCGGGACGAGCTCGGGATATTTCAGGCCCGTGCCCGTGTTGAGGACCACCACCTCGTCGTCGGCGGCTAGCCAGCCTTGCGCGCGCAACTCCCGCACGGCGGTGAAGCACGCGGCACCCTCGGGGCAGATGAACATCCCCTCCTGCCGGGCGACCTCGCGTTGGTCGGCGAGGATGTCGTCGTCGTCGACGGCGATCGCCACGCCGTCGGTGTCGTAGAGGGCGGAGAGGATGAGTGAGTCACCGATCGGCTTCGGCACGGTGATCCCGAACGCGACGGTGTGCGCATCGGGCCACGGCTCGCTCTCGGAGGCGCCCTTGGCGAAGGCCGAGACGATGGGCGCGCAGCCGCTGGCCTGGACGGCGACGAGACGGGGCAGCTTGCCGGTGACCCAGCCGAGCTCGCGCAGTTCCCGCAGCGCCTTGTCGATGCCGACCAGCCCGACGCCGCCACCGGTCGGGTAGACGACGACGTCCGGCATCCGCCAGCCGAGCTGTTCGGCGATCTCGATGCCCATCGTCTTCTTGCCTTCCAGGCGGTAGGGCTCGGTCATCGTCGACACGTTCTGGTAGCCGCCGCGCTCGGCGACGGCGCCCGCGATGAGCCGGCCGGCGTCACCGATGAGGCCGTCGACGAGGTAGAGCTCGGCGCCGGCGAGCTGACATTCGGCCCGCGTGATCGGCGGCGCGTCGACGGGCATCGCGATCAGGGCCTGCAACCCGGCGCGGGCGGCGTACGTCGCCCAGGCGCCGCCGGCGTTGCCGTTGGTCGGCATCGCGACCCCGCGCACTCCGAGCTCGGCCGCCCGTGACACCCCGACCGCGGCACCGCGCGCCTTGAACGTTCCGGTCGGGATCAGCCCTTCGTCCTTCATCAGCAGCCGGGACATGCCCAGCGAGGCGCCGAGGCGCGGCATCGGCAGTAGCGGCGTCATGCCCTCGCCGAGGGTGACGATCCGGTCCGCGGACCTGACCGGCAGCAACTCGTGGTAGCGCCATAGCGTCGGTTCCCGGGCGGTGAACGCCGCCGGGTCGACCGTCGCGGTCACCCGACCCAGTTCGTAGCGGGCGAGCAGCGGTGAGCCGCACCGACAGGTTCCCTGCAACTGGTCGGCGTCGTACCGCGTCCCGCACCGTGGGCACTCGAGGTCGGATAGGGCCGAGAAGGTGTCGTCCACCGGTCCGACGTTCCCCACCTCGGCATGGTCAAACGGGTGGCGGGCCGAATGTCGTGCCGCGATGCTCAGGCGAAGGTGCGGCCCAGATGGTCGAGCAGGGGTTCGGCCCGCAGCGGCCGTGCACGGTAGCCGACATAGCCGTCCGGGCGGACGAGGTAGCCGCAGCCGCCGTACGCGTCGTAGCCGGCCCGGAATTCCCCGAGGGAGTCGACGATCGCCGGTGGCGGCCCGTCCCCGTGGTCGACGCCCGCCGCGACGACCACGTAGCTGCGGAGCCGGCCGGGCACCCTGGCGTCGGCGGAGGCGGCGATGCCGACGAGTTCGGCGATCTGGTCCGGCCGGTCGGCGTAGAGCAGCAGCGTGTGCAGGCCGCTGCGCAGCAGGTCGTGCAGCCGGATCGGGAAGGCCACCCCGCTGCGGTCCAGGCCGCGGCAGTCCGGCGCGCGGCCGCCCGGCCGCGGCGCCGGCCACGACGGGTCGTCAGTGTCCTCGCCCACGAGCGGACTGTCGGGGTAAGCGACCAGTAGCTGCGCCTCCCGCAGCAGCAGGGTCACCGGGTCGTCGGGGTCGGCGTCGATGCCCTCGCGGGCGTGCCGCACGGTGCGGCCGACGACCTCCTCGCCGACCGGCCGTCGTTCGGCGTCGTAGCTGTCGAGCAGGGCGGGCGCGGCCGCTCCCTCGATCGCCAGGGCGAGCTTCCAGGCGAGGTTGTGGGCGTCCTGGATTCCGGTGTTCATGCCCTGCGCGCCGGTCGGGGGATGGATGTGCGCGGCGTCGCCGGCGACGAAGGCCCGGCCCTCGGCGTACCGGTCCACGATGCGGTGGCTGATGCGGAAGACCGACGACCAGCGCAACCGCGACGCGACGGTCGGCTGCGGCGCCAGCCGGTCGAGGACGGCCTGGATGTGGCGCAGCTGCGGTGGCGAGCCGCTCTCCAGGCCGTGCGCCACCTCGCCGCCGGCCGGTGCCGCGTCGGCGAGCTCCGGGGGCACCAGCATCGACATCCGGTAACGGTTGTGCCCGGGCAGCGGGATGGCGACCAGCAGGTCGTCGGTGCGCCCGTCGGTCTGGTGCATCGCCCGGATCCCGAAGCCGGGCGGCATCGACCAGTCGACCTCGACGTCTCCGAGCATGTACTCCTCGGGAAACGCGTCACCGCCGAAGTCGAGCCCGAGACCCCTGCGCACCGCGCTGTGTGCACCGTCGCAGCCGATCAGGTACCCGCACCGGACGGTGCGGGGACCGTCCGGACCGGTCAGCTGCGCGGTCACCCCGTCCGTGTCCTGGGTGAACGACGTCAGCTCGACCGACCGTTCGATCGACGTGCCGTAGCGCTCGAGCTGTTCGGTCAGGAGGCGTTCGGTCTCGTACTGCGGCAGCGCGACGAATCGGAACGGCACCGCGGGCGGGAGCTCGAGGACCATCTCGGCGACCTGCTCGCCGTTGACGTAGACGAGTTGTCCGCGCATCGGCGTCGCGGCGTCGAGCGCGTCACCGACCATCCCGACGGAGTCCCAGATCTCCAGCGTGCGGGGCTGCACCCCGACCGCCTTGGCGTACGGCGCCCGCTGCTCGAGCCGGTCGACGAGCAGGCAGTCGACACCCCGGCGGCGGAGTTCGACCGCCGCGGTCAGACCGACCGGGCCGGCCCCGGCGATGAGGACATCGACGTCCGCCACCGGTCAGGCGACCGACGGTCGCTGCGCGGGCAGCCGGCGCACGGCCCGGCTCCACCGTCCGAGCTGGCGGGCGTCCCGGGGGAGCGTGCGGTCGGTGCGGGTGGACGCCGACCACGGCCGGTGCGCGATCGCCGCGATCTCCTCGGGATGGTGCGGCGCGAGCAGAATCGCTGACCGGTCGGTCGGGGGCCGCTCCGCGAACCACGGATAGGCGGCCGCGCGCCGGCGGTAGAGCCGATCGGTCTCCGCGCCGTCGGGAACGGCCGCCGTGACGTCGATCTTCTGGCTTCCGACCTCGACGAGGGCCTCGGGGTGAGCGATCAGGTCGTCGTACCAGTCCGGGCGGGGGAGGCCGTCGGCGGTCGCGAAGATCACCAGGCGGTCATCGTCGGGGACGTAGATCAGCGGCGTGGTGCGGCGCAGGCCGTCGCCTGCTCCGGTCGAGGTGAGGAGCAACACCGCCGGTGACTTCTCCCCCGGCAGCAGCCACAGCAGGCTGGGCACGGTGCCGCCGGTCGCTCGGAATTCGTCGATAACCCGGAGATTTACGCCACTCGGGCCAGTCATGGTTCCCCCCGTGGAAAGATGCTGACGCGTCCGAAAGGTAGCACAATCGACGGACCCGGACATCCGGGATCTTTCCGTCGGACCTGCGCTCGCGATCCGGATTTCTCCGCCTGCAGAGAAGCCTCCGCGCCCGGCGGCTGGGGGAGGCCGAGCGCGGAGGTCAGCACTTGGCCGCGGGGGGTTCGGCCAAGACACGCATAAAGATACGCCGAACCGGTCCCATCTCCCGGGACATTCGGGCGCGGGTCGCCAACCTTCTGGCGACCCGCGCCCGGTGCGCTGAGCCGATACTGCCGGGTGCGGCCGGACCGGGTCAGGCGTCGTCGGCGGCTTCGGAGAGCCGCGC
The DNA here is from genome assembly GCA_963828605.1 of uncultured Actinomycetota bacterium. Lineage (GTDB taxonomy): Bacteria > Actinomycetota > Actinomycetes > Mycobacteriales > QHCD01 > DASXJE01. The sequence goes on from CAWHER010000003.1 coordinate 908,273, forward strand.
CGCGGCGACCCGTTCCACCAACTCCGGCTGATCTTCGGCCGGTTGGTCGGCGAGGTCCCGGGCCGTGTCGCGCACGGTGTCGGAGATGGCGTCGAGTGGGAGCGATCCGCCGAACTGTGCCATCAGCCGCTCGGTGATGTCCGCCCGATGGTTCTCGGCAGCCACCCAGTCAGCCCTCGGTGGGGATCGAGGTGGTCACGTGGCGCTCCGCTCAGCCCGCTGCCGGACCGCCCACCGCGGCGAGAGCGCGGACAGCGGCACCCGGAAGGGCGAGCGCGGTCGCGGCGTCACCGGGGTTGATGGCCAGCCAGAGGTCCTCGGACGGCCACGCGGCGGCCAGGTCGATCGCCGGGATCACGATGCTCCCGGACACGTCGGGCAGGTTCTCGGTGAGCCGCTCGGCGGTCGTGAACGCCGGAACGAACGACGTCTGATCCTGTTCGATCACCGGAAGCGTGATCTGCCCCTCGGGCGGCGCCTCGGCGTCAGGAGTGGTGGTCTGCGGCAGGACCAGGTTGTGTCCGGCCAGCGCCTGGACGGCGGCCTGCAGCGTCTCGGTCTGGTCGCTGTCGGCGACGGCCGCGGCAAGCGCAGCATCAAGCGTCGACGCGCTTTCGGGTGACGGCGTGGTCATTGATCGGCTCCTCGTGGTCGGGCAGAGTGCGATGGTCGGACACGGTCGTCCTTCGAGCTGACCGGCGACGGTGGGGTCCTGGTTCGACCCGTCGGCCACAACGGCTGGGTGGCAGGCCAGAATCTGGCCCGCCGACGGCAGCCGGCGACGCGCTTCGTACGGCACGCCCATCCACCGTGCCCGCTCCCGGGGTGGTTGTGCAAATCCGGCGGCCCGGCCGGGTAGGTCCGCCTGGGCGAGAGGAGAGGGATGTCCCCCGATGCGAGGTCGGACGGTCCGTGGCAGCTCGCCGCGATGGCCGATCTGCGGACGATCGCGGCCGGACTGCCGATCGATGACGTCGTCGCGGTCGGTTCGACCGCCGAGACGCCGGACCGGCTGGACGCGTGGTCGGACCTCGACGTGCTCGTCGTCGCGGAGGCCGGCCGCGCCGGGGCGCTGTGGCCCGACCTGTCGTGGCTCGCCGATCTCGGGGAGGTCGCCGCGTACTCGCAGTCGGCGTCGCCGCCCGGCGGGACGAGTCGGCTGCTCCTCGCCGACGGCCGGCGCGTCGACGTCCTCGTGACCGACGTCGGCGCGGCCGCCGCCCGCCGGCGCGACCTCGCCTGCGCTTCGGCCCCCGCCGAGAACACGGACACCGACGGCATGGGGAACCTCGGAAAGATCGCGAACCAGGTGCTCTTCGAAGCCGCGATAGCGACCGCGAAGGCGGCGCGGGGCGAACGACTCGTCAGCACCCATCTCGCGATCGGGCTGCTGCAGCGTTGCCTCGAAGCCGCGATGGTCATCCGGGACGTCGCCGAACGCACCAACCACCATCCGGGACCGCGGCCGCACGACGCGCTGGCCGACCTCGTGCCGGCCGTCCCGCCCGGACCGCAGGCGCGCGACGTGCTGCAGTTGATCGGCCGGGCGCTCGACTGCTTCGCGCGGATCACCGCGGCTGCCGCGAGCCCTCCACCCTTCTCCCGGCAGGCGGTCGATCTCCTGCTCGCCCGCGCACGGGCCGAATGACCCATGCCCGTCGCGTGTTGCCCGACCGCCTAGGCTGACGCCATGCCCCGCACCGCCGCCACCACGACGTCCGTCGACCGGGCCGGCCTGATGGATTTCGTCCGGCCACGGCACCACATGCTTCTGATCACCCGCCGGCGGGACGGCGGTCCGCAGGCATCGCCGGTGACCGGCGGGGTCGACGCGGCCGGCCGCATCGTGGTGTCGACCTACCCCGAACGGGCGAAGGCGCGGAACGCCCGCCGCGATCCGCGGGCCAGCGTGGTGGTGCTCTCCGACGACTTCGGCGGCGCGTGGGTCCACATCGACGGCACGGCCGAAGTCCTCGACCTGCCCGACGCGCTCGAGCCGCTCGTCGACTACTACCGGGCGATCTCCGGCGAGCATCCGGACTGGGACGAATACCGCGATGCGATGCGCGCCCAGGGCAAGTCCCTGGTGCGCGTCACGCCCGACCGGTGGGGGCCCATCGCCACCGGAGGCTTCCCGGCCCGACTCGCGGACTAGCGCGGATTAGTTCGTAGCGGGCAACCAGAATCTCCTTGTGCCCCAGTGGGAAAGAAGTTCTTTCCCACTGGCCCGGCAGGTGTCAGACTGACATGACGCCAAAGGGGGGCGCCATGAAGAAATGGCTCGCAGTTGTCGGTGTCATCGTCGTCGCGGTCGTCGTCCCGGCCACCGCATTCGCCGCCGGCGGAGGATTCAACTCCACGCTGGATCAGCAGTCGTCGAAGTGGTCCACCACCACGGTCAGCACGAGCAGCACGAGCTTCGTGCGCATCGCGGGCCTGTCCGGGCTGACCATCTGCAGCCTGCACCAGGTGACGGCCACCCTGAGCGTGCAGCTCGACGGCGGCCAGATCGGTATGCAGATCCGGCAGGACGGCGGCGGGCTCATGCAACCGGGCGCCGTGCGGTTCATCCCGGCCGGTCCCCAGGACTCGGTCTCGTTCACCTTCGTCCAGGAAACCGGGCCGTTCGAGGCCAACGACAACCACTCGTTCGACGTCGAATGGCGGTCGGTGACCGGTGCTCCGGTGAAGCTCATCAAGGGCGATCTCAACCTGCAGTACCAGAAAGGTACGCAGAGCTGTTGACCGTCACGGTCGCCTGTGCGTCCGGTGAAGGTAGGTGCGCAACCGGCCCATGCCCCGGGGCGCCTCGCGGCGCCCCGGGTCGGGGCCGCTGACGAGCAGCAGCCCGGCGGCGGCCCAGGCCGTGGTCCCGCCGGTCAGGCAGAGCGCCGTACGTCCGGACGCAGCAAGTGACTGCGCGGCCCGCCAGGCCCGGTTGCCGGTGGAGCAGACCGTCAGGACCTGTCCGGACGGCAGCTCCGCGCGCCGCCACGGGAGCTCCGCGACTGGGACGTTGACCGCGCCGGGCAGGTGACCGACGGCGTACTCCTGCGCGCTCCGGACGTCGACGACCACGTCGCCCGCCTCCCAGACCGCCCGGGCGACAGCCACGTCGACGTGTTCGGCCGACCCGGTCATGACCGCGCCGCGTTGGCCCGCCGGGTCAGCGGCCGCCGGCGATCTGGCGGCCCCGCTGCTCCACGCCCGGTCCGCCGTAGGGGTAGTCGGCCGGCGCGGGGTCGCTCGCGGCGTCGAGCTGCTCGGTCTCCTCGTCCGGTGAGGTGCAGGCCGGCGGCGCCGAGGTTGTCCTCGAGCTGTCGGTGGTGCGTGCGCCGAGGATGACCGAGGTCACCGTCGGCCGGTCGGCGAGCCAGGCCAGCGCGACCTGGGCCATGGACACGCCGCGGCTGTCGGCGATCCGTCTGCACGGCGTCGATGACGTCCCAGGTGCGCTCGGACTGCGCCCGCGCCGGTCGTAGGCCTCGACGCCGCGCTCGGGGTTCTCGCCGAGCCGGGTGGCGCCGGTCGGGCCGCTGGTCACGCCGGTACTTGCCGGTCAGCCAGCCGCCGCCGAGCGGCGACCAGGGGAGCAGCCCGAGCCCTTCGGACTAGACAGGCCGGCACGATCTCCCACTCGATCTCGCGGGCCAGCAGGTTGTACTGCGGCTGCAGGGTCGACCGGCCGGGCGAGGCCACGGAAGTCGGCGACGTCGACCGCCTTCTGCAGCTGCCAGCCGGTGAAGTTGGACAGCCCGACGTAGCGGATCTTGCCGGCGCGCACCGCGTCGTCGAGGAAACGCAGCGTCTCCTCGATCGGCGTCAGCGGGTCGTAGGCGTGCACCTGGTAGAGGTCGATCGTGTCGACCCCCAGCCGGGTCAGGGATGCATCGAGAGCGCGGCTGAGGTGTGAGCGGGACAGTCCGGCGTCGTTCGGCCCGGCCCCATCGGGAAGCGACCCTTGGTCGCCAGGACGACCTGCTCACGCAGCTCCGCCGGCTGGGCGGCCAGCCATCGCCCGATGATCTGTTCGGACACTCCGCTGCTGTAGACGTCGGCGGTGTCGACGAGCGTGCCGCCCGCCTCGAGGAACCGGTCGAGCTGCTCGTGGGCGCCCTTCTCGTCCGTTTCGTTGCCGAACGTCATCGTGCCCAGTGCCTGCGTGGACACGACGCATCCGGTCGGTCCGAGTGTGCGGTATTCCACCGTCTGACCCCTCTGTCTCTGTGCCGATGCCGCGAGGGGAGGGCGCTCGAAGAAGGGCCTTCGCCCCGGCCGGCGGTGCCGAGCCTGCTGACGCGATCGCTCAAAAGCCTACGGCGTCGGGAATCCGGCTACTGCCGTGGGTGAGTACTGCTGGCCCGCCGGGTCAGCCTGGGGGCCACCAGCCTGGTTTCCCGGGAAGTCTCGCCGGAGAGCTGGCGCATGGCCATCTCCACGGCCAGCCGGCTCACCTCCGCCGCCGGTACGGCGACCGACGTCAGCCCGACCGTCTGGTTCTCGGCCATGTCGTCCGGGCAGAGCGCGACGACGGACAGGTCCTCGGGGACCCGGACGCCGAGCTGTCCCAGATAGGCCAGCAGCGGCGCGAGCGCCGCTTCGTTGTGGACGACGAGGCCGGTCAACGCCGGCCGGGCGAGGAGCTTGTCGACACAGCGCAGGACGGTCTCGCGGTCGGGTCCGCACCGCTGCGCGGTGATGTGCATGCTGCGCTGGCGGGCCGCCGACGTAAACCCGCGCAGGAAGCGCTCGGCGTAACTCGCGCCCCGCTGGTAGACCTCAGGTGCCGGCCCGACCAGGCCGATGTCGCGATGGCCCAGCTCCCCGAGGTGGGCCACGCACAGGGCGGCGGCGGCCTGGAAGTCGAGGTCGACGCAGCTGAGATCCGCCGGCTCCTCCGGTACGCCGATGAGGACGGCCGGGCAGGGCAGCGAGCGCAGGACCGGGATTCTCGGCTCGGAGCTCTCGATGTCCATGACGATCATGGCGTCGACCATCGCCGACCCGGCGACCCTGCGCAGCCCCTCGGGCCCCTCGTCCTTGGTCACGAGCAGCACGTCGTGGTCATAGACCCGCGCCGAGGTCACGGCCGAGGCGACGAACTGCATGACGACGGGCACGTTGACGTCGGCCCGCAGGGAGACGACGAGGGCGAGCACGTTGGTGCGGCTGCTGGCGAGCGCCCGGGCACCGGCGTGCGGGTGGTAGCTGAGCTGCCGGATGCTCCGCTCGACGCGCTCCCTCGTTCCGGCGGAGATGGGGCGCTTGCCGCTGAGCACGTAGGACACCGTGCTGGTCGACACGCCGGCGGCCCGAGCCACATCCGCGATGGTTGCCACCGATCGTCACCCCTCACGTCGATGAGAGCGGTCGAATCGCTTCGAAGTATCCGCCGTTCCGGATACCTGAACGGTGGCCGGCCCGCCTCGACGTCGAGGCGGGCACCCATTATGCGACGCCACCTCTTGACGCGCCGCAGGGAGTTGTCTAAGTTCGCTGGTCATCGAAGCGATTCGATGAATTCGACGCCATCGATGGCTCGCCGACCGCGGGCGCCGGTCAGCGTCGGAGACCTGGTCATGCACCCCGACAGTTGGGAAGCAGTTGATGAGTTCAGGAGCAGCGCCGCGCCGCCCGGTGCGGGTCACGGTGTGGAACGAGGGCCTGCACGAGCGGACCGAGGAAGCGGTCGGCGCCCGCTACCCGGACGGAATCCACGGCGCGATCGCCAGCGGGATCAGGGAGCATCTCGGCGACGGCGTCGCGGTGCGCACCGCGACTCTCGACGACCCTGAGCACGGGTTGACCGACCAGGTCCTCGACGAGACCGACGTACTGACCTGGTGGGGGCACCGGGCGCACGACAAGGTGTCGGACGAGGTCGTCGAGCGGGTGCACGAGCGGGTGCTGTCCGGAATGGGCCTGCTGGTGCTGCACTCGGGCCATTTCTCGAAGATCTTCATCAAGCTGATGGGGACGACCTGCAGCCTGCGGTGGCGCAACGACGACGACCGTGAACTGGTCTGGACGGTCAACCCCGCCCACCCGATCGCCGCCGGGGTGCCGAGCCCGATCGTCATCCCCGAGCAGGAGATGTACGGCGAGTTCTTCGACATCCCCGCCCCGGACGAGGTCGTCTTCGTCTCCTCCTTCACCGGGGGAGAGGTCTTCCGCAGCGGGTGCACGTTCCGCCGCGGCCAGGGACGCGTCTTCTACTTCAGCCCCGGTGACCAGGCCTACCCGGTCTACCACCACCCCGACGTACGCCGGGTCATCGCCAACGGTGTGGTCTGGGCCGCGCCGTCGCGGCCGGAGCGGCGGGTTCCCCACCTGCAGCGATCCGAGAAGGGATGGTTCCTCCAGGACGGCTCGGGGTCATGACCCAGTCCTTCCGCGCGGTGCCGCATGACCGGCGATTGCGTGCGGTGTCGGTGGGCGCCGGCGGGATGGGCCGCGGGTGGCTGCGAAACCTGGGCCGGTCCGACGAGGTCGACCTGGTGGGGGTGGTCGACGTCAACCCGGACGCGATCCCGGCGGCACTCGCCGACGTGTTCGGCGACGATCCGGCCGTGGCCGACATCGTCACGGGCACCGACCTGACCACGGTGGCGCGCGCGGTCGAGGCGGACATGGTCGTCGATGTCACGATCCCTGAGGCGCATCACGCGATCACGGTCGAGGCATTCTCTCTCGGGCTTCCCGTGCTCGGGGAGAAGCCGATGGCCGCGACGCTCGCTGAGGCGGTGAGTCTGACGACGGCGGCCGAGAAGGCGGGCGAGCTCTTCATGGTGAGTCAGAGCCGCCGCTACGACCGGAACCTCTTCGCGTTCAAGGGGCAGACTGCACGGCTCGGTGACGTCGACATCGTCACGACCGAGTTCTTCAAGGCGCCGCACTTCGGCGGCTTCCGCGACGCGATGGACCATCCGCTCGTCCTGGACATGGCGATCCACTCGTTCGACAGCGCGCGCTTCCTGCTCGACGCCGAACCGGTCGCGGTCTACTGCGAGGAGTACAACCCGCGGTGGAGCTGGTACGCCGGTGACGCGGGCAGCACCGCCGTCTTCGAGATGTCCGGTGGAGAGCGCTATATCTACACCGGGAGCTGGTGCAGCCCCGGCCTGGAGACGTCGTGGAACGGCCGCTGGAGAGTGAGCGGACGGGCCGGCTCCGCCACCTGGGACGGTGACAACCCGCCGGCCGCAGAGACCCCTCCCGCAGCGGCGGAGGTCGCCGGCGGCTCGGACGTCGCCGGCGCCCGTGACGCCACCCCGCCCGGTGACGGCATCGCGGGCTCATTGGCCGAGTTCGTCCATGCGCTGCGGACCGGGACGACACCGATGGGGGAGTGCCACGACAACCTGCTGAGCCTGGCGATGGTGCATGCGGCGATCGAGTCGTCCCGGACCCGACAGCGGGTGCGCGTGCGCGACATCCTCGAGGACGCGCGCAAACAGGCACTGGCCACAAGCAGCACTACCTAGAGCGAGGGCATAGGGATCTGAATGATTCATCGTAGGAACCACGGTGGCGAGGTAGTCGTGCAGAGGTCGGAAGGCCTGTCACGTCGGCGGTTTCTCTATGGGGCGGCGCTTGCGGCCGGCTCGGTCGGGCTCAGCGCGTGTACGAGCAGCTCCACCACCGCGGGCTCGACGGGGTCCGGCGGGTCGGGCGGGAACCTCAAGGGCTCGGCGACGAAGCCACTGGGTGTGCCGACCAAGTTCAGCCAAGCTCCGACGGTGAAGGGCCTGCCGCCGGTCACCCAGCGACTCCCCAAGAATCCCTACGTGGTGCCGCACCGTTGGGTGGGCCGGGGCAAGTACGGCGGCAACCTCAACATGGTCGTCTTCAGCACGACGGGGGCAGAATCAGCCACGTCCAACCACGAGTTCTTCTACGGCTACTCGCCGTTGCGATGGCTCAACGACGGCCTCGACGTGGGGCCGGGCACAGTCGACAAGTGGAGTTCCAACGCGGACGCCAGCGAGTGGACTCTGCACTTCCGCGAGGGCCTGCGTTGGTCGGACGGCCAACCCTTCAGTGTCGACGACGTCCTCTTCTGGTGGGAGGACATGGTGCTTCCCGGCCACGACGCACAGACTCCCCCGTCGGAGTGCCTCTCGTCCGCCGGGCACGTCTGCACGATGAAGAAGATCGACCAGTGGACGCTGAAGATCAGCTACGACTCGCCACAGCCCGGCTTGCCGTACTACCTGGCTTCCTGGGCGAAGGGCGCTATCGGAAAGACCGGTGCCGCCTGGATGTTCCCGAAGCACTACCTGAAGCAGTTCCACCCGAAGTACAACCCGAAGGTGCCGAAGAACTGGGACACCTCGGGCGGGCTGTGGGAGTTGAAGGCCGACTGGATGGCCAACCCGGACTGCCCGACACTGGCCGGCTACAAGTGCAAGTCGTTCGACAACAACACGGGCGTCGTACTCGAACGGAACCCGTACTACTACGCCGTCACCAAGGACGGTGACCAGCTGCCCTACATCGACACGATCGCGATCAACGTCGTACAGAACCCCCAGGTCATCAAGCTCCAGGTGCAACAGGGCAAGGTCGACTACTGCCACGGGCCGTTCAACCAGATCGATCTCTCCGACGTGGCCACCCTCTCGCGGAGCAAGCAGAAGGGTGACTACGAGATCCTTTTGTGGGAGAGCGGATCCGGCACCGGATCGATGTTCTTCCTCAACTACGACTACACCGCCAAGGATCCCAAGTACGGGAAGCTCTTCCGCGACAAGCGGTTCCGGCAGGCCATCTCCTACGCATGGGACCGGGTCACAGCGCAGAAGGCGCTGTATTTCGGCACCGGTGAGCTCACCACCGGAACCCTCGGCCCGAAGGCGCCGGAATATCACACCAAGCCCAGCGGGCCGAGCCTCTACGACCAGTGGCGCGACTCGTACAAGACCCGCGACGTGAAGAAGGCGAAGGCCCTGCTCGCGGAGATGGGCCTGAAGGACACCAACAACGACGGCTACGTCGAGTTTCCGGACGGCTCGAAGCTGACCGTGCAGATCCCGTACTCGGCGGACATCTCCACGACCGACGGTGCGAAGGACGACCAGCTCGTCGCCAACGCCAAGGACATCGGCCTGCACATGGTGCGGAATCCGATCTCACCGGTGACCTTCGGCGACCAATGGGCCGCCGGCCAGTTCATGTCGCACACGAACTGGGAGGTGAGCAACGGCAGCCTGTTGGTGGCCGCGGTGTGGCTGCTGCCACTGGAGCCGGCCCGGTGGGCGCCGCTGGAGGGTGCGATGTACGCACAGACCGGAACCTCGAAGGAGAAGGCGGAGCTCAATCTCCCGCCTCTGAAGCGCAACCCGCCTCGGATGGCGCCGGACAAGGGCGGACCGATCCAGCAGATGTGGGACCTGTACAACCAGGCCAAGCGCGAGCCCGACTACCTCAAGCGCACCCAGCTCTTCTGGAACATCATCAAGATCCACATCTCGGACGGGCCGTTCTTCATGGGGACGGTCGCCAACTTCCTTCAGCCGGTCATCGTCAAGAACGGCCTGCGCAACGTCCCCAGCCGCGAGAACCTCGCGCAGGGCGGCCTCACCAACGACTGGGAACTCCCGTGCCCGGCCGTCTACGACCCGGAGGCCTACTACTGGGACGACCCGTCCCAGCACACCACCTGACGTCCGTCCGGCGCGCCGCTCGTGCGGGCGTCGTACGGCGGGGGCGTCGTACGGCGACGTCGTGCGTGCTACTCGCATGATGGGGCTGGTTGTGCGGGTAGGGCGCACGATGTTGCTGGCGGCCGGGCCGGGATGCTGAAGGCGGTCGACGTCGTGCGTGCTACTCGCATGATGGGGCTGGTTGTGCGGGTAGGGCGCACGATGATGCCGGGCTGGCGGGTGGGGGCGGCATCATCGGACGTGCTACCCGCATTTCTTGGCTGTTCTCGCGAGTACGGCGTCCGATGATGCCGGCGGCCGGGCCGGGAGGTTGAGGGCGGTCGGAACTACGGTGCATTGACGCGGAACGGGTGGAGCGGGACGACGATCCCCGCTCCACCCGTTCGATTCGCGTGTGGTGGCTCCGCTCAGCTGACGGTGGACGTCGCGTCGATCCGGGCGACCTCGTCGGCGCTGAGTGAGAAGCTGAAGACGTCGAAGTTGGAGGCGATCCGCTCCGGCTGCACCGACTTCGGAATGGCAACGATGTCGTGGTCGATGTGCCAGCGCAGCACGACCTGCGCCGGTGTGACGCCGTGCGCCGCGGCGATCTCGGCTACCACCGGGTCGTTGAGCCCACCGGCCTTGAAGGGGCTGTAGCCCTCGAGGACGACGTTCCGCTTCCGGCTGTGCGCCAAGCGCTCCGCGTCGAACACGTGCGGGCTCCACTTGATCTGGTTCACCGCCGGCGCCGTACCGGTCGCCTCGATGAGCTCGTCGATCTGCGCCGGGCTGTAGTTGCTCACCCCGACAGAGCGGGCGGCGCCTTCCTTCTCCACGGCGAGGAACTCGCGCCAGGTGTCGACGCCGGCGGTGCCGTTCGGCGGCCAGTGGATCAGCCAGAGGTCGACGTAGTCGGTCCCCAGCAGATCGAGGCTGGCGGCGATGGTCTTCCGCTCCCGGCCGGCGTGGTCCGGCGGGAGTTTCGTGGTGACGAAGACGTCCGCGCGCGGCACGCCGCTGTCCTTCAGAGCGCGACCGACCTCGGCCTCGTTGCCGTACCCGGTTGCGGTGTCGATGTGGCGGTAGCCGATATCGAGAGCACGCCGTACGGCGTCGTAGGCCTCCTGGCCCTCCATCTGCCATGTCCCGATGCCCATGATCGGCATCGCCGTGCCGTTGGACAGGCGGACAGTCTGCTGGTTCGTGGAATCGGTCATGAGATCAGGCTACCCAGAGCGCGGAACGGCACACTCGACGCCCATTCCTGAGGTCGTCGGAAGCGGCCAGACATGATCTCCGGGTCCTCGGGTAACCATCCAACTCGGCCCGCGAACGTGAGACGCCACCGTGACCAGGTATGCGGTGGCCGCTGAGGAGGCAGGGAATGGCGGATGCCCAGGTTGTCGTCATCACCGGTGCCAGTGCGGGCATTGCCCGCGCGGTGGCGGAGGAATTCGGGTCGCGGGGCGCCAAGGTCGGACTGCTGGCGCGCGGCCGCGCAGGTCTGGACGGCGCCGCGCGGTCCGTCGAGGAGGCCGGCGGGGTCGCGCTCCCGATCGAGACCGACGTCGCCGACCACCGGCAGGTGGAGGCGGCGGCCGAGCGCGTCGAGTCCGAACTTGGTCCCATCGACGTCTGGATCAATGTTGCTTTTACGTCGGTATTCTCGCCCTTTACCGAAATCACACCGGAGGAATTCCGGCGGGTGACCGAGGTCTCCTACCTCGGTTTCGTCTACGGGACGATGGTGGCGCTGGCGCGGATGCGGCCGCGCAACTCCGGGGCGATCGTGCAGGTGGGGTCGGCGCTGGGATCGCGAAGCATCCCGCTGCAGTCGGCGTACTGCGGCGCGAAGCACGCGGTCAACGGGTTCACCGAGTCGGTGCGCACCGAGTTGCTCCATGACCGGAGCCACGTCGCGATCACCGTCGTTCAGATGCCGGCGGTCAACACACCGCAGTTCTCCTGGGTGCTCTCGCGGTTGCCCGATCATCCCCAGCCGGTCCCACCGATCTACCAGCCGGAGGTCGCGGCCCGGGCCGTCGTCTTCGCCGCCGACCATCCCCGGCGGAAGCAGTACTGGGTGGGCGCGAGCACCGTCGGAACTCTCCTCGGCCAGAAACTGGCGCCGGCGCTGCTCGACCGCTACCTGGCGCGCACCGGCTACGGCTCGCAGCAGACCGGGCAGAAGGTCGACCCGCACCGGCCGAACAACCTGTGGGCGCCGGTGGACCGGCCGCGTGGGAGTGATCACGGCGCGCACGGGATCTTCGACGACCGCGCACACGCCCGCAGCCCGCAGGTGTGGGCATCGCACCATCCCCGGGTGGTGTCTGCGGCGGTGGCGGGCGTCGCCGCCGTCGGCGGCCTCGTGGGCGCGCTGAGACGGCGGTGACGGTCTTCGCGATCCTCCGCGCCGGGTACGGCGCCGCACTGCTCTGCGTGCCCGGTCCGCTGATCCGTCGTGTGACCGGTAGCCCGGCGGACCGCCGGATCAAGGTGACCGCCCGGGTGCTCGGGGCCAGGCATCTGGTGCAGGCCGCGGCGACGGCCCGACGGTCCGGTCCGGACGCGCTCCGTATCGGTGCGTCGGTCGACGCAAGCCACGCGGCGTCGATGTTTGCGTTGGCGGTGGGTGACCGAGCCCGGCGGCGGGCCGCGCTGGTCGACGGCACCGTGGCCACCACGTTCTCCGCCGTCGGGATGGTGCTGGCAGGCGGCCGGCGTCGATCGGCAAACCACCCAACCTAGCGTCCGTACTGCCCTCCGTTCGCGGATTTCGCACACGCGATGAATGTGTGCACGGCGCGAGCCGAACCTCCTTCCCTTGGCGTGCAATTCACGCCATGATCTTGAGCAATCGGGAGGGGGGTCGCGATGCGAAATACGGTGCGGGGGTCCGAACGGTGACCCGGATTCTGATCCTGCTCTCGCGCGGGGCCACCCAGGTCGTCGCATTCACGCAATCGGCGCATTGCGTCATCGTTGTCCGCGACGCGTCCGGACCCGGCGTTTCCGCCCCGGCGCCATGACCGGCGCCGAGCGGCTCACCGCGCACCACATGAGGGTGCGCTGGGATGGCCACGACATCGCCGGCGTAAACCGGATGAGCAGGCTCGAGATGGGGCTGCAGGGGGCCACACCGTCGCCCCTCCCGGTGACGTTGCGCCGGTACGCCGGTACGGACGCAGACTTCGAGGCGTGGGCGACGGGCGCGCTGACCGACACCGACGTGGGGGCGCAGCAGAAGGACGTCGAGGTGACGCTCTTCGATCTCGCCGGCCGCCCGGCGGTCACCTACCACCTCCTCGGCTGCGTTCCGACCAGTTGGTCGCCACTGTCGGACCTGGAGGCGCGCGACGCGTCCGTAACCGTGGTGGAGACCCTGGTGCTGTCGGTACAACGGATCGCGCGCGACACGTCCGGCGGATGAGCGGATGACGGCGGCCGGCGGAGAGCCCGGACAGAATGCCGCGGCGGCCGGTACGTCGCGGCTGCTCGGTGCGGTCGGTGGCGCCGTGCAGCAGGCGCCGGGCACGCCGATCCTGATCGTGCTGCCGCCGGATGGCGGCGGAGTGCCCCCGCCCGACGGCGGCGGGGCGGTGGGGCAGGGACCGATAGGCGGTGGCCCCATCGCGCAGCCGGTCCCCACCGGACCGCCGCCCCCGGTATCCGTGCCGCCGCTCGCCGCGGGCGAAGCAGCGGGACAGGTGGTGCTCGATGCCGGCCGGATCACCGAGCTGTTCCAGGTCGCCCTGGCCGCCGACGTCCCGGCCGTCGACGGGACCGCACCGATGCAGGTCGTCTGGTACGACGGCGACAGCGAGGTGCTGGTGCACCTGGACCGCACCCGGGTCGTCGTCCAGCCGGGTCTGGTGCTGGTCGCGATGACCCTGGAGTCGGCGCAGACCGGCGCCGGTGAGCTGCTCGTGCCGTTCGCCGTCGGCGCCCCCGGCAGCCCGGCCGGCATGGTCGTCGTCACCGAACCCCGACCGCGCGGCCCGGCGGCGTTGGCCGACCGGTGGGGCGAGGCGGTGACCGCGGCCGCCTACCGTGCGCTGCTCGACGTGAGCCACGCCGTGTCGCTGCTGACCGGCGTCGACGAGGCGGGCGCCCGTCTCATCCCCGGTGCCCTGCTGGTCGACTCGGCGACGGTGCAGGTCGTTCCGCAGGCCCGGCACGCCTCGGACCAGATCCCGGGGCGGTGACGGCGTGACCGTCGACCAGGACGCCTTCGAGGACGTCGCCGACCTCGCGTCGGCGTTGGGGTTCCTCGACGCGACGGGGCAGGTGGACGCGGGCTGGTTCTCCGACCCGGCCAGCCGGATGGGCGGGGTGCTCCGCGATCCGCGGCAGCGGGCGGCACTGGTCCGCTTCGTGCAGGACCTCATGGCCGACGCCGGTCCGCCGCCGGACGGCCTTCCCGGCGGCAGCTGGCTACCACTGCTGCAGCTCACCGAGGCCGCGCACCTCTCACTGGTGCTCGGCACCGGAACGCAGGGCGTCGTCGTCTCGGTCGGGCTGCGGCTCTCCGCCGCGACCCCCGGCTCGACGCACGCCTCGGCGATCCTGCTGCTTCCCCTGCTTCGGGTGCCGACCGCGACCGGTGAGCCGGTGCGCTTCCTGCCCGGCTCGACCGACGCCACGGACCACGACGACGCGACCGCGCTGATTACCGGCACCGTCACCGTCGGCGACGCGGCGTTGCGCGACGTCAGCCTCAGCGCCAAGGTCCCGATGACGGCCGGCGGCGTCCCGTCGCTCGGCGTCGCGCTGCACGGACTGACCCTGCCGGGGACGACGACCCCGGTCGATGTGGCGCTGGACACCGCCGGGAATCTCGGCGGCCAGCTGTCCCATCTGCTCACGACGTTGGTGCAGGCCGAGGCCGCGGCGGCCACCGGTGCGGTGCGCGAACTGCTCGGCCTTGCCGGGTTGCTACCCGCCGACGGTGCGGTGCCGCCGTTGCCGGTCGGCGACCTGCTGGTCCGCGGGCTGCCGGCGTTCATCGACTGGCTGAAGGCGCTCGCGACCTCCCCGCAGGCGACGCACGACTGGCTGGCCCACATCGCCACCCTGGTCGGCGGCACGGTGTCGGCGACCGCGCCGTACGCCGTCTCGCTCGCGGTCGGCCGCGCGCAGGTCGCCGTCAGTCTCGGCGTCGGCAGCGACGACACCGGCGGCTTCGTGCTCACCCCGGGCATCGCGCTGTCGGTCGCGACGGCCGGGACACCCGCCCTGTCGGTCGGCATCGACGCGCTGCTGCTGCGGGCGGAGCTCGGGCACACCCCGTCGGTGCGGGCGTTGCCGCATCTGCAGATGTCGGCGCGGTACGGCGGCGACACCGGATCCCTGGTCACGATCAGCGGACCGCCCTACGTGCAGGTCGGTGCGTTGCGGGCCGGGCTGGCCCTCGACGGCGACCGGCGCCCGGTGCTCGTCCTGGCCGCCGAGCGGGTCGACCTCGGCGCCGACAAGCCGACCGCGCACCACCACGACGTCCTGGACCTGACCTCACCGGACGCGCTGGCGGAGGTCGGCAAGGAGGCCGTCGCCGGCATCCTCGGCGGTCTCGGCCCGGCCGGGACGGCGGTCAACGTGCTGCTCGGCTTCGACCCGCCACCCACGCACGCCACCGACCACGCCTGGCCGACGGTCTCGTTGCCGGCGCTGGTCACCGACCCGATCGGTGCGGTCGCCGCCTACCACCGCGACGTGCTGGCGCTCGGTGGGACCGGCTACGCCGACCTGCTCGCCGTCATCCCCGCCATCGCCGGCCGGACGGCGGCGATCGAGGGGTCCGGGACCGACGACGCGCCCTGGTCGGTGCCGCTCGTCGGCGGGGTGGCCATCGCCGTGTCGGCGAACGCCGGCGTCCTGCACGTCGGCCTGCGGTGGGCGCCCACCCTGCCGGCGCTGGGATCCGGCGGTCCGGTCCCCGGCTTCGCCGTGTCGGTCGGCCTGCTCGGCCTGGTGTTGCCGCCGGCGGGTGCGACCGCCACCCCGCTGCCGGTCTCGGTCACCGCGCTGCCCGGTGTCGGTCTCGAGGTCTCGCTGCGCGGGCCGCGCGGGGCGCCGTTCGCGGCCGGTGACGCCGGGCTCGCGCTCGCCGTCCCCGCGGCGATCGCCGCTCTGGCCTGGTCTCCCGCCGGCGGACTGCGCATCGACCTCGGCCTGCCCGGCGCGACCGTCACCGTCGACGGGACGACGTCCGCGCTGCCCGTGCCTGCGCTGGTCGGCGGGCAGCTGGTGCTGCCGACCGACGTCCCGTGGCCGCTGCTGGAGGCGCTCCTCGCGCATGCGTTGCGGGCGGCGCATCCCGCCTGGGTGCAGGGGCTCCCGGACCTGCTGCACCTCGGCGCCCCCGGCGGTGGTCTCGCCGCGCACCTGCCCGGCGGCCTCGCCGCGCTCGTCAACGACCCGATCGGTTCTGTGAAGGCGCTCCTGGCGTCGGTCGTCACCGGACCTGAGGGGGCTGCCGCGCTGCGCGCCCTCGCCACCCGACTCGGCGAGCTCGCCGGTCCGGCCGGTGCGGTGACGGTAGCCGGCCGTGGGACGCCGGACGACCCGTTCGCCGTCGAGATCGACACCGGTGCGGCCGCGGCGCCGGTCGCCGGTGCGGTCGAGGCGGCAGTGTGGCTCGACCCGGCCGGACCACCGACCGATCTTGCGGCGCTCACCGCCGTCCTGGAGCCGACCGGACTGGCGGGCTGGCTGGACGGCACGGCCGGCGCGGCGGCGTTCGATCTGCCGGCCGTCGCCGGGCTCCTGGGCACGGCGGCGGCGACGGCCGGCGGGCCACTGCCCGTACTGCTGTCCGGCCGGGACGCGACCGGAGCGGGACTGTCGGCCCTGGCCACCCGGCTGAGCGGCGGCGACGGGCTGCTGCCGGGCGGACTCCCCGCCCTGCCGGGCGCCACCTCGTCGACGCTGGCCGGTGTCACCCACGGCCAGCTCTCGGCCCGGGTCGACCTCGGCGCCCTGCTCGGCGGCGTACCCGACCCGGCGGTGACGGTCTACGTCACCGGGCCTTTCACCCCGCCCTGGCCGGGGACTGCCGACCGCACCATTGACCTCACCGCACCCGGGCTCGCGGCGACCGCGTTCGACGTCACCCGGCCGACGACCGCGGACGGGCCGTGGCACGTGCGGTTGCCGGCCCGGGCGGCGTGCGGCGGCGCCGACGCGGATGCGCAGCTCGCCGCGCAGGCGGCCCGGCTGGCCCGGGTCGTCGACGCGGTCGGTGCGCGGCACCCGGGCGAGGTCGTCCTGGTGGCGCACGGTGCCGTCGGCCAGGCGGCCCGCCTCCTCGCGGGCGCGGACGTCGCGGTCGCGAAGCTGGTGCTGCTCGGCGTATCCGGCCAGCCGGTGGATGTCGACGTGCTCGACGTCGGACCGGGCGCCGACGCCTTCCAGCTGCTGCGCCGACTGCTGCCGGCCGCCGACCCGGCAACGCCGGACGACGCCAACCTCGTTGTCGCGCGGGACCTGCTCGGCACGCTCGGGCAGGCCTACGACAGCGCGGCGCCCGCGACCGAGTTCACGCCGCCGCGGCCGACCCCGACCCGCACCCCGCCGACGTGGTCGGTGCGCGGCACGGTCGACGCGACCCGGCCACTCGCGGCGGTCATCCGCGCCGGGCTCGCCGCCGAACTGCCGGCGGCATCGACAGCAGCCCCGCCGCCCACCGCGCTGCGCGCCGGGTTGCGGGCCCGGCTGCACGCCGCGCCGGTCGCGGCGGCCGCCGATGCGACCGGCGTCGCGGTCGACACCGAGGTGCGGCTCGACCTCGGCGGGCTTCCCCTGGCCGGGGGACCGCCCGTACCGCCGACGCTCGCGGTCACCGTCGCGCTCTCCCGGCCCGGGGGATGGCTGGCCGGCGGGCCGCAGGGCGTACCGCTGCGCGCCGGCGCCTCCCGGACCCCGGCGCTGCGCCAGGCCGACCTGCAGGTCGAGCTCGACCTCACCGCCGATCCCGGCGTACGGGTCCGGTTCACCCTCACCGACGTCACCGCGCTCGGGCTCGACCAGGCGACGCTGGTCCTCGGCGACGGCGGGGAGGCGTTCGGCCCCGAGGCCCGGGTGCTGCTCGGCCGGCTCGCCGCGAGCCTCACCGCCGCACCGGCGAACAGCGCCGTCGCCGGCGTCGTCGACCTGCTCGCGGCGGTCGGGCTGATCGACCCGGCGGCCGCTCCCGACGTCGGCTTCTCCGTCGACGCGCTGACCCGGCTGTTCCTCGACCCGGCAGGCCAGCTCCGCGACGCGCTGGTCGCACCGTCCGCGCGTGCGGCGGCGGCGGACGCGCTGCGCCGGGTCATCCCGACCGCGACCGGAACCGGCACCGACGTCACCGTCGGGCACGGCGGCCTCGGGCTCACCCTCTCGCTGGCCGACCCACCCACGCTGCGTTTCGCGACCGGCGCCGACGGCGTCGAACTCCCCGGCGGCGCCGCCGTCGCGGCCGACCTGTCCGTCGACACCGGCGGCTCGTGGTCGGGCACGCTCGACCTCACGTCAAGCGGCCCGCCCGGCCCGGCCGGGCGGCCCGGACTCCGGTTCGCCGCCGCCGCGGGGAGCCCGCCGACGCTCGCCGTACACATCGACGGCGGGCTGCCCGGACTGCCGACGGAGTTGCCGCTGTGGCCGCTGCCCTCCGGCGGCGCCGTGGTCGACGCGCTTCCGGTGGCGGCCGCGCTGCTGCTGGGCGAGCTCGGCCGGCTCGTGCTCACCGCCGCCCGCAGCCACGTCGCCGACCCGACCACCGGCATCGCCGCCCGGCTCGACCCGGTGCTCACCTTCCTCGGACTGCTCGACGGGAGCACCCCGCCGCGGATGCGACTGCCCGCCGGGCTGTTCGCCGACCCGGTGCACTGGCTGGAACACACCTTCGCCGGCGATGGACCCGGCATCGACGGCGAACGCGGCGCGCTGCTGGTCGACGCCGTACGCCCGTTGCTCGCGCTGCCGGCCGCACCGCACGGCACGCTGCCGTTGCCCGGCGGAATCGGTCTCGCCGTCGCCAAGGACGGCGACGGCGCGCGGCTGACCCTGGAGGTCGCCCGCGGGCAGGCCGACACCGCCGGCCATCTCGCCGTCGAGGTCGACGCCGGGCTCACCGTCTACGCCGCCCGCGCGCCGATCCCGCACCTCGCCGTCACGGTCGGCCCGGCCGGGAGCACGGCGGCGCTCACCCTGACGCTGGACGGCACGTCGCTCGGCGCGGCCCTCAAGACCGGCGCCGGCGACACCGTGCCGCTCTTCCCGAACACACCGGGGCTGGGCAGCTTGGCCGGAGGGGCGGTCACCTTCGCCCTGCCACTCGTCCTCGACCGGCTCGAGGCATCGGCGCCGGCTCCCATCCCGGCGGCCGTCGCCGCGGCCCGTACGGCGCTGGGGCTCGGCTCACCCCACGTCGACCCGACCCAGGTCCGCCAGCTCGCCGCCGACCCCGCCGGTGAACTCACCCGGCGGCTCGCGGCCAACGGTGCGGGCGCGCTCGGCCAGCTCATCGGAATCGTGCGTCCGGCCCTGCCCGGCGACTGGACCGTCGACACCAGCGACCCGCACGCCGTCGCCGTCACGGTCGGTATCGGACCGACCCGGCAGCGGGTCGCTCTCGGCTACGCCGTCAGCCCGCCGAGCTTCCGCATCGACGCGAGCGTCGGCATCACGCTGCCGGGGCTCCCCGGCGGGCCGCACGGCGCCACCGCGAGCCTCGACGGCAGCGTGCGGGTGATCGTCGATGCGACCGGCCTCCGGCTCGTCGACGCGACGGTCGGGGTCGACCCCGCCAAGCCACTGGCACTCGGCCCGATCCCGCTCGCGCCGTTGCTCGACATACAGGTCGGCCCGGAGGCGGTCGGCGGGCCGCACGTCGCGGCCGGGCTGGTGACCGGCGACGGCGCACACACCCGGGCCATCCTCGGCTCGATCGGCGTCACGGCGCCGGTGCACGTCGCGGTCGGCACCCGCACCGACGGCACCGACGATCCGACCCCCGACCTCGGTGCCGTCGCGGGCAGCCTGGTGCTGCCGTCCGTCGTCGACATCGCCCTGCAGAACCCGACAGTGCAGTCGCTGCTCGCCCGCCCGGCCGTGCACGGCGCGTCGTTCTCCGCCGGCAGCCTGACGCTGCAGGGCGTCCTCACCGGTGTCCTGCTCGACGACGCCGGTGGGCTGGACACCGGGCTGTTCGCGCTCGACCCGGCCGACCTGCTCGCCCGGGTCATGCGGCTGGCGCACAACATCGCCGCCGGCGCGCCGTCGGTGACGATCGGTGGACACCTCACCGTCGGCATCGCGAGAGAGGGCACTGCGCCCGACGCGCACGTCGGGCTCGGCATCTCGATCGCCGCCGGGCAACGGGTCGCGCTGTCCCACGGCGCGCTGCAACTGTCGGTCGAGGTCGACGCGACGTGGGTCGACGTCGTCCACGCGACGCCCGGGCTGTCGCTGCTGATCTTCGACGACGACGGCACCACGTTCACCCTGTCCGCGGCGCCGCGCCTGGTGATCGACGGCGTCGGCCTGCGCGTGTCCCGGGCCAGCGGCCCGTTGCTCGCCACCGCGATCTCGGTCGGCTCGCTGGCCGTCTCCGGGCTGCTCGAGATCGGGCCGGGCGGGGTCGAGGCCGGCGGCGCGCGTCTCGAACTCGCCGACCTGTCGATGGCGCCGGCATCGGCGTCGGGTGGCGACAACGCCGTGGCGCAGGGCCTGCTCGGCAACGCCGCACAGACCGGCAGCGGCGGCGACGCGACCGCGTTGCGGCCGGCGTTCAGCCCGGCGCTGGCGCTGCAGTACGCCGTCGGCGGTCGGCTGGAGTGGTCGCTGCGCGCCGGTCCGGGCGACGGACCGTGGTGGGTGCAGGTACAGCGGCACTTCGGGCCGCTGTCGATCGAGCAGATCGGCTTCGGCGTCGACCAGGACGGCCACCAGGTCACCGGCGTACGGGTCCTGCTGGACGGCGGGATCTCGCTGGCCGGGCTGGCGCTGTCGGTGGAGCAGCTGTCGGTCGGCGCGCACTGGCCGACGGCGACCGACGGCGGCCCGCCGCTCACCGACCCGGCGGCCTGGAGCATCGATCTCGGCGGACTGGCCGTCGGCGCGACCGAGAGCAGCGTCAGCCTCGCCGGTGCGCTGCGCAAGCGCGCCAACCCGCCGGACTACGTCGGCATCCTCGTCGCGAAGGTCGGGCCCTACGGGCTGACGGCGTTCGGCGGCTACGGCAAGTACGCCGTCCCGGGCGGCGATCAGTTCACGGCGCTGTTCGTGGTGGCGGCGGTCAGCGCCCCGATCGGCGGCCCACCGGCATTCTTCATCACCGGCCTGGGGGGAGGCGCCGGCGTCAACCGGCGACTGGTGCTGCCCGCCTCGCTGAACGACTTCCCCAACTACCCGCTGGTCGCCGCGCTCGACCCCAACAGCGCGCTGGCCCGCAACCCGGACGGCGCTCTGGACAGCCTCGCGGTGGCCTTCCCGCCGGAACGCGGCTCGTTCTGGCTGGCCGCCGGCATCAGCTTCACGTCGTTCTCGCTGGTCGAGGTCGTCGCCGTCGTCGCGGTGTCGATCGGCGACGACCTGCAGATCGCGCTGCTCGGCCTGGCCCGCCTCGCGCTGCCCGCGCCGGAGGCACCGATCGCGCAGCTGGAGCTCGCGCTGCAGGCGCGCTTCGCGCTGAAGGAGGGCGTGGTCAGCGTCCTCGCCCAGCTGACCGACAACTCCTGGCTGCTCTCGCCGTCCTGCCGGCTCACCGGCGGCTTCGCGTTCGTGTCGTTCTTCGGCGCCAACCCGCACGCCGGCGAGTTCGTCCTGTCGATCGGCGGCTACCACCCGGCGTTCCACCGCGACGGCTACCCGGTCGTGCCGCGGGTCGGCTTCGTCTGGGCCATCAGCGACGTCCTCACCATCTCCGGCCAGTCCTACTTCGCCCTCACCAGCGAGGCGATCATGGCCGGTACGCGGTTCACCGCGTCGCTGAGCCTCGGCCTCATCTGGGCCTCGCTGACTCTCGGCGTCGACGCGATCATCTACTTCGACCCGTTCCACTTCGTCGCCGACGGCTACGCGGCCATCGAGGCCGGCATCACCATCGACATCGACTTCGGCTGGTTCGGTCACCTGCGCATCAGCACGTCGTTCCACCTCGGCGCGACGGTGCACGTCGAGGGGCCGAACTTCCACGGCTCGGCGACCATCGACCTCGACGTCACCTCGGTCACGATCGCGTTCGGCGACGCGAGCGACCACAGCACCGGGGCGCTGGACTGGACCGGATTCAGTGCGAAGTACCTCACCGCCGGCGGCGCGCCGGTGCTGTCGGCGATGCCGCAGACCGGCCAGGTCATCGGCAGCCCGCAGGCCAGCGGCACGGCCAGCGACGACGGCAGTCAGGACCGGCCGTGGCGGTTCGCCCCGGAGTGGTCGCTCGCCGTTGCGACCACCGTGGCGACGACGCATCTGTTCACCGCGGCCGGGGCGTCGCAGTACCCGGTGTCCCAGACCGTCGGGATCGCGTCGATGGGGATCGCCAACCTGACCTCGGACCTGACCATTGAGATCGACGGCCCGACCGGGCCGCAGCAGGTCTCCTTCGGGAACGGCGCTCCCGGGCTGCAGGCCACGCCGACGACGGCGCCGCTGCCGAAGGGCGTGTGGACCGCGAACCCGCCGCAGGGCCAGCTGCCGACCGGCGACACCATCACCGCCGGCACCGGCGCGTTGCTGCGCGCCACCGCGACCATGCCGGCCGAGGCCATTGTGCTCGGCTTCCATCGGGTCGAGGTCACCGCGGACGCCAGGAAGCTGCTGCCCTTCGGTCCCGAGCAGGCCGACCGGAGCGGGCGCGAGGCCGACGCCGCCGTCGCCAAGACCTTCGCCACCGACAAGCCGGTCGACCCGCCCGCCGCCAACGCCGCCGCCATCGGTTACCTGCGGACCGGAGCGCTCGCGCCCGGGCTCTCGCCGCTCGGTGTGGCGACCTTCACCCGGGATCGGGTCGCCCCGCCGACCATCGGCCTGCTGACGGAGGGCATCGTCGCCCCGGTCACGCCGGCGCCGCCGTTGCAGGTCGTCCCGCCGCCGGCCGCTCCGGTGCCGATCGACCTCACCATCTACCCGCCGATCGTGACCGCCGTACTCGCCTCCGATCCGGGGCCCAGCCAGCGCGCGGTCGACCGGTCGAGCCTCGATCTCGGGACGGTGCCGGTGGCCGCGGAGGCGACAACCGTCCTGGCCGCCGCACCGGCCGCCGTCTCGTCAGCGGCGAACGGCAACGGCGTGCCGCGGATGCCGGCACCGCAGCTGGCCACGGTGCTGGCGGCCGCCGATCCGGCGATCGCCCAGGCGCTGCACCGGCAGGCGCCGACCGTGTCGGCGACGGCCGCCGGCCTGCGCCCGCCCGACGGCGGTCCGGTGACGCTGCGCGCCGGCGTACCGGCCGAACTCGTGCGGGCGCCGGGCGTCCACCCCGACCATCGCGCGCGCCTCGACGCGGCCGGGTCGTCGCTGTCGGGTGGCGGGCTCCCGCTCACGCCGGGACAGCTCGTCGTCGCCGAACTTCCCAACGCGCACCGGGATCTCGACGCGGCGGCCGCCCGCCCCGAGCTGACCGTCGCCGGTACGGCCGCGGTCCGGGTGGTCGCGCTGTCCCGGGCCGGTGAGGTGCTCGCCGACTCGACCGTCGCGTCCGGCGCCGTACCGGTGCCGCAGCACGCCGGGCGGGTCGCGTTGTGGTGCGTGGGCGGCGACGGGGCGCGGCCGGCCGGACTGGCCGGCTGGTACGGCGACGCCCGGCTCCCGCACGTCGGATCCGGGGTCGCGCTCGCGGCCGACGCCGTCGTCAACGGCGCCGCCGCGCCGCGCCGCGGAGCGCGGCAGGTCGCGGTCGGCCAGGTGCCCGCCGCGTCGGCGGTGCGCGGCCGCGGCGTGGTGACGACCAGGCTGCCGGCCGACACCCGCACCGTCGTCGTGGCGTTGCGCCCCGAGCCCGGCGCGGACCTGGCCGGATTGGTCCTCGGGATCGACGGGGCGCGGCGCGCCGTCGGGGCCGACGGCGCGGAGGTCGCCCCGACCCTCGTGGCATCCGGCGCCCGGTCCCACCTGATCTATCAGCTCGTTCCGGACCCGGGTGCACCGTCCATTGACGTCAGCGTCGGCAGCGATGACCGGTGGCGGCTGCTCGGCGTCGTCGGCGGGCCCGACGGCGGGGCCGACGGGGCGGCGACCGTCGCCGGGCGGCTCGCCGCCGAGGGCGCCGAGGCACTGCTGGCCCCCCTGCTGCGGTCGCCGGCCGGCGCCGCCACCGTGACCTGGTCCGCACCGCAGAAGGGGGCCTGAGGTGGTCGACCCCGGGACGTTCGTGCTGCACGAGGCGGTGCGCCCGTCGCTGCCCGACGGCAGCTACACGCTGCACGCATCGCAGGCCGTGTCGGCGCCGGGCGCGGCGATCCCCGATCTGCAGCGACACCTGCTGATCACCGGGCCGAGGTTCGCGCTGCCGCCGGACCAGGTGCTCTCGACGTTCCCGCCGAACGACGCAGTCGGCGACTTCTCCACCCGGCTGCCGCAGATCGTGCTGCGGCGGCGGACCGTTCCCTGGGAACGGCGGAGCGGCGCCGCCCAACCGGACGCGCCCTGGCTCGCGCTGGTCGTCATCGCCGACGGGGAGGGCCAGCTCATCACCGGTCAGCCGGCCGGAGTGGGCATGCCCGACCCGCAGGACCGCGACGCCGACACCTGCACCGTGCTGCGGGTCAGCGAACGCGTCGTCGGCCAGGTGTTACCCAGACCGGCCGACCTGTCGCTGCTCTGCCACGTCCGCGAGGTCGACATCGTCGACACCGAGCTGGCTCTGGGCGACGACGACGGCTGGGTCGCGGTGGTGCTCGCCAACCGCATCCCGCAGCCCGGCATCCGCTACACCGCCTGTCTGGTGAGCCTCGAAGGCCAGCTCGACCTGCTGTCCAACGCCGACACCATCACCGACTTCTTCACCAGCAGCACGGTTTACAGCTCCGACGGGCAGCCGCCGGCGGCCCAACCGGTCGCTCCGGCACCGGCGTCGCCGCGGCCGGTGCCGGTCAGCGACGCGTGGTCGACGGCCGGGTCGCCGGACGTCACGATCGGCGCCGGCGTGAGCAGTGACGCACCGGCACCGACGGTCACCGGCACCAGTCAGTTCTTCGGGCTCGGCATCGGTCCGGTGATCATCGATCCCGACGTCATCAGCTTCGACTTCACCGTGCTCACCCACTGGTCGTTCACCTGCGCCGAGGGCGGCGACTTCGCGTCGCTGCTGCAGGGTCTCGACGTCGGCGCGCTCGGCACGCTGCCCCCGCCGGGGGACACCGCGGCGCCGCCGCCGACCCGGCCGGACCTCACGGTCACCGACACCGGACACGTCGAGGTGGCCTCGGTCAGCCGGCGGGCTGAGACCCGACCGGCGTGGTACCGCGGCCCGCTCACCCCTCGGCAGGTGCTCCGGTCCGAGCCGGACCCGGGCGCGGCGCTGCCGTTGCTGCACACCGCCGACCAGGCCCGGCGGGTCGGGCCGGACGGTCGGGAGGATCTCTCCCTCGCCACCGCGTTCGAGATCGGCCGGCTGCTGGCGGTGTCCCAGCCGTCCGTCGTCGCGGCGCTGCTCGCCTGGCGGCGCGAGGGATTCGGCGCGAGCCGCCTGCAGGCACTGCTCACCGACGGATCCGCGTTCTCGCAGCGGGTGCTCACCGCGTTCGCCCAGTCGCCGGCGCAGCTGTCCGGTGTCGTCGCCGCGGGTGTCCTGGCCCAGCTCGGCGCGGACTCCGCGACGATGCTCGGCCCGGTGCGTCCGATCGATCCGGTGCCGGTCGTCGCCGGCATCACGACCGACGTACCCGGAACGCTCGCCCGTGGCCTGGGCCTCGATCCGGCCGTCGCGGCGCAGCTCGTCGCCGGTGCCCCCGGCGCGTTGCTCCCGCCGGACGCGGTCACCGGCACGCTGCCGAGCGACGTCGCCGCCGTCGGTGCGCCGGACTTCACCCACCTGACCGCGCGCCTCGCGGCGACGGTCGCCGCCGCGGCGCAGCCGCGGCCACAGCCGCAGCCCAGCACCTCCCCGGAAGGAGCCGGATGACCATCGACGCCGCACAGGCGCTCGCGGTCCCGTGGGTCACCGCGCAGCTGTTCGCGGACCCCACGCAGCGTCAGGCGGCGCCGTTGCCGGTGCTGCCCGACGGCGTCCGCGACTGGCTGGCCTCGTTGCGGTTGCTCGAGGGCGTGCCGTTCGCACACCTCGTCGTCGACGACCGGCTGCTGCCGCCGGAGTCGGTGCGGTTCTTCTACCTGGACCGCAACTGGACCGACGCGCTGGTGCAGGGCGCGCTGTCGGTCGGAGCGGTCACCGCGGCCGACCGGGCCCAACTGCAGACGGCGTACCCCCGGGTCCGGGACGAGCTCGACACGGCCGAGCGGCAGGTGCGGGTGCCGGGCAACGAGCAGGCGATGGTGGGCCCGGCCGACGTACCGACCGGATTCCTGCTGCGGTCGAGGGCGGTGAGCGGCTGGCCGGCGTTGCACGTGCGCGGCTACCGGACGCCGGTCGCCGACGACTCCGACGACACACTCGACGGGCCGGACCGGCTGCACCTGCTCCGGCTCGAACGGCTCGCGCCGGCGGTGCTGCTGGCGATCTTCGATGGTGTACCGGCCACGGTCCACGTCGAGGAGCCCCGGACCGGCCTGCAGTTCGGCGTCGACCTCGGTCCGCCACCACCGCCGGAGGTGACCGCGACCCCCGCCCCACCGCGCAGCGGGCCGGTCGAGGTCGCGACCCCGGAACAGCCGGCCTCGGCACCGGTCGACCCCGCCGCCGGCGCCGCGGCTCCGGCACTGGTTGCCGCGCCGCCGGCCGCGCAGACCTATCACGTCCTGCTGCGGGACCCGGTTTCCGGCGCCGACCTCGGCGGCGGCGTCACGGTGCCGTTCCGGGCGGGAGCACCCGGCGTCATCGACATGGCGGCGCTGCGCGACCGGGTCGCCACCGCGTTGGCGCTCCCGGCCGGCTCGCTCACCGTCACCGGTCTGGTGCTGCAACTGCTGCGATTCCCCTACCGGCAGGTGTTCGGCGAATCCGCCCAGGGCACGGTGCCGTTCACCGAGGTGTTGACCACCACGATCGACATCGACCAGATCAGGGAGTGGCCGTCCTACGGCGTCGCCTCCACCCCCGCGATCGGAGCGACGCCATGACCTCCCCGCCGAGGCAGCCGGGCCAGCCGAGGCTTCCCGACCCACCGCAACCGAGCGCGCCCCAGGCGGTGCCGCTGGAGCAGACCCTCTCGCCGGGGTTCTCCCAGCAGGTGCGCTCCGGTACGTCGCCGGACGCCCTCGCCACCTGGGATCCGAACCTGCCCCGCCCGCCGCGCGTCCTCGTTCCGATCGACGTGCAGGCGCTCGTCGTCCCGCCCGGTGACCAGACGGCGTACGCCGAGGTGCTCACGCCGCTCCCGGATCCCGCACCCCAACCGCCGGCGGACGGGACGCCGCCCACCCTGCCGGATCCGGTGCTGCCGTTCGCGCCCGGACAGCCGCGCGCCACCGGCGTCTACCTGCACTGGGCCGCGCCGGACGCCCTGACCCGGGCCGGCGAGCGCACCCCGGGTGCGGACGGGTCGCCCGGAGCCGACCCGGGGCTGCCCCCGCTCGCCGACCGCTACCTCATTGTCCGGCTCGCCGGCGGGATCCCCCGCCGGACCAGGGCGTGGGTGGTCGAGGCCGAACGCGGTCGCAGCACCGACCTCTCCGCCTGGTCCCCGGATGGCCCCCCGCCCGACCAGCCCGGTCGTACGCCGCACCTCTCGGCCGGCCGGCTGACCGCGACCTGCGGCGGCGACCCGGCCTGGGCGGCGGTCTACGACGCCGCCGAGGACCGGTTCGCCCTGCACGACCCGCTCGACGACCTCGCGCCCGAGGACGCCGGGGGTCCGCTGTCCTATCTCGTCTGCGGCTGGTGGTCCGATCCCGCCAACGACCCGCTCGCCGGAGTGCTCGACAGCAGCGCCCGGCTGGCGGAACTGGGCTGGTCGGTGCCCGCCGTACCGCCGGTCCTGCAGACGACCCGCCGGCTGTTCGTCGCGCAGGGCGGCGCTGTGGGGACCCCGACGCCGTCGATCGCCGAACCGGCCGCGCCCGATCCCGCCCTCGCCGCGACCGCAGCCCAGGTGATCACCGCCGAGAGCCCGGGGGTCGGCCAGACCCTGCTGCACGGCAGCGTCCTCGGCGTCAATCCGCTGCAGGGACCGTCCGTCCCGGCCGCGGACGGTGTGCAGACGGCGGTCGGCGGCAGCGCGACGGAGGCGTTCGCGGCGATCGTCGCGGCCGGTCAGCCGGCCGACCAACGGGCGACCGACGAACGACTGGTGGCGGCGTTCAGCGCCGGCCTGCTCGACCGACTCGACGCGCCCGATGGGCTGGTCACGCTCGACGAGGCCGAGCACGCCGGTGAATTCACCACCGCCCCCGGTGGCGTCGCCCGGACCGACCGGGTCGTCGACGCCGACCGGGTCCGGACGATCACCGACGCGGCGCGCTCCGCGCCAGTCGTGTCGACCCCTCCGCCGGTGCCGCCACCGGACGTGTCCACGGCGCCGCCGGTGCCGCCACCGGACGTGTCCACGGCGCCGCCGGTGCCGCCACCGGACGTGTCGACGGCGCCGCCGGTCCCGCCACCGCCCGACGTGTCGACCGCTCCGCTCCCGCCGCCGTCGGACGGTGCCGCGGCGGCGGCTGCCGCGCTCGATCTGTCCAGCGCAGTGGTCCCGTCGCCCGGCGTGGCCGGGTCCACCGTCGCGCAGCCGGACGGGTTGCTGATCGCGGGCGGCCCCGCAGACGTCCTCACCACGCTCCGCGCGCAGACCGC
Organism: uncultured Actinomycetota bacterium; assembly: GCA_963828605.1. Taxonomy (GTDB): domain Bacteria; phylum Actinomycetota; class Actinomycetes; order Mycobacteriales; family QHCD01; genus DASXJE01. Next base: position 936,812 of record CAWHER010000003.1, read on the forward strand.
CGGAACGCCCGCCGTCCTGGCCGCCGGACCGCCACTCGCGCCGGGCACCATGCCGGTCCCGCCGGCCGTCCCGACGCCCGCTCCGGGAGTTCGGGACGTCGACGTCGCGGCCGACCCGTGGCGGGTGCCGGGGGAGCAGGTCGTCACCCTGCAGGGTCTGCAGCGCTCGCTGCGGCACGGCTACGACGGGCGGTTCGCCGCCGACGGGTCGGTCGCCTGCCGGGTGAGCGGACAGGTACCGACCAGCTACGCCGGCGTCGTCGACGGATACGAGATCGTGCTGCCGCTTCCGAACGGCGCCCTCCCGCCGGAGTGCGACGACCTGCTGCGCGAACTGGTCCTCGACGACGTCAGCCGGATCGACGAGGTCAGCCAGTACGTCGCCGGGCGGCTGGCGCTCGACCCGGCCGCCGTCCAGGACCGGCTCGGCGCGGAGTGGCTGCTGCTGCAGCCGTGGATGTTCGCGCCGTACGCCACGCCGTTCGCGCCCTGGCCGCAGTTGCTCGCGCCGTCGATCCGGGACGGCATGCTGGCCAGCCCTATCGCCCGGACGACCTGGAGCCCGGCCTGGGCGCCTCCTACCTCGAGTGGGAGGCCACTCTCACCGTCGACGACACGCTGGACGTGTGGTCGCTCGGCCAGGTCGACTACGACGTGGCGGCCGACCACGCGCCGCTCCCGCTCGACACCCCGCCGACCGTCGTCCGCGGCCGCACCCTGCTGACCTCGGCCGCCGCGCGCCAGTTCGCCGCGCAGGTGCAGGCATTCGTCGCGGCCGAGGACCAGCGGCCGGACGACGCCAAGGTGTTGCACGCCGACGAGGACCGGGCGCTGGCCGCGGTCGGCGCGGCGGGCGACCAGCTCGACCTGCTCTCCGCCGGACTGAGCGGAATCCGCGAGCAGTTGCTCGGACTCGATTCCGCGGCCGTCGGCCGGACGACGGCCCGGGCGGACGGCACCCGCGCCCTGCCGACGCCGGCCACCTCGCCCATGCTGATCCGCGCCGGCAGCTCGGTGCTGTCCCGGCTGCGGGTCGTCGACGCGTTCGGGCAGACCGTGGAGCTCCCGCCCGAACGCCTGGTGGTCGCCCAGCGTCTGCAACCGGCCCTGCCCGAGACCGGTGACGCACCGCCGCCGGTATTGCTCCGGCCGCGGCTGACCCGCCCGGCCCGCCTCGAACTCGGTTTCGTCGACCCGGCCGCACCCGACGGCGTCGTCCCCGCCCCGGCCGTCGTCGACCAGAACGATCCGGCCGGCACGGTCAGCCCGGTCTGCGGCTGGCTGCTCGCCGACCACCTCGACGGCTCGCTCGAGGTCTACGACGCGGCCGCGGAACCCCTCGGGATGCTGCTTGAGGACGTCGAGGGCCGGGTGGTCTGGGAGGGCGCGCCGGGGCTGCCCGGACCGGCCGGAGCGCCGCCCGCGCCGCTGCCGGCGGACGACAGCGGCGCCCGCCACGTCGTCCGGATTGCCGCCGGAATGGTCACGGCCGACAGCCGGCGACGCGCCGAGACGGCCGGCCGTCCCGCGGTGGACGGCACGGCGCCGGAGAGCGCCCTCGGCGCACTCCTGCGCTGCATCGACACGACCCTGTGGAGCGTCGACCCGTTCGGCACCACCGGGACCGAATACGTCGCCGGCCTGGTGGGGCGCCCGCTCGCCGTCGCCCGGATGACCCTCCGGCTGGCGGTGCGCGACGACCTCGGCGCCGGCCCGGACGCCGAACTCGACCTGGACGACGCCGCGCGGACGGCCCGCCGGGCCGCCTACGACACGTTCGCCGCCCGGCAGATCGCCGTCCGGCTCGGAGAACTGACCCGCACCGACGACGGGGTGCTGGGGTATTTCGTCGACGACGACTACACCCGCTTCACCCCGGTGTCACCGGAGGTGCTCGCCGCGGCGCGGGCCGGCGGGCGCCAGGTCGGGCAGCTCTCGGTGCTCGGCCCGTCCAGCGCAGCCGCCCCGGACGTGCAGCCGGTCAGCCATCCCTACGTCGACGACACCGAGCAACCACTGGCCGTCCGACCCGCCCAACTCGTCCGGCTGACCGTCGTGATGGTGCCCGGGGGCGCCGTACACGCGACCAGTGGCGTGCTGCCACGGGTCGCGGTGCAGCATGGCGCGGGAGTGGGTGAGCGGGCCGTTGCAGCGGCTCTCGCCGTCGTTCCGGATCGGGCCGGTGCTGCTCGATCCGACCACGGTCCGGCTGCCGAAGACCAGCGGCCTGCCGCAGGATCAGGCGTTCACGGCCCGCACCGATCCCCAGTCGTGGCGGGACGATCCGATCAGCGCGGCGACCCAGACCGCGCTGCTCCCCGATGTCGCGCCGGTGCTGCGTGAGGGCTACGTCCGGGTCGTGGCGGGCGACCCGCCCGCGCCGCCGTGACGGCTAGCCCGCGTCCTGCCCGCTCTTCGCGGTCTGGCTGAACTGGCCGTGCCACGCGGCCTTCGCGCCCGAGTCGCCGATCCGGTAGACCTGCACGACGGCGCCGATCGAGACGATGACGGCAAGTACCGCCGCGCCGACCCGGACGAAGGGCGGCACCCCGCCGCGGCCGGACGAGGCGACCGGACCGGCGCCGTCGCGGCGCGAGTCGCCGGGGCGCGAGACGTCGGGGAGCGAGTCGTCGACCACGGACTGCCGCCGACCGAGCCACCACACCGCGGCGGCCAGCACGAACATCCCGGCGGCCCAGGGCAGCAGGGTGTCACCGAGCGACGTGTGCTTCTCGACCAGCGCTGAATGGGGCACCCGCTGGGCGAGCCATTCCCCCGCGTGGGTGGTCACGGGTACGAAGGCGAGTGTCACGAGCGCGAGGAGCGGAGAGCCCACTCCGATCCGCCGCCGCGCGGTCGGCCACACGGCGGACAGCACGACGACGAGCGCGCTGAGGGGGATCAGCACGATGACGGCGTGGACGAGCAGGACATGCGCAGGCAGGCCATGGACTTCGGTCGGCATCAACGATCTCCCGGGTCACGGGTGCACGGACTGGTCAGATGGTCGATCCCCCGAGCGCCGCAGAATCGGCGCATCGGTCACGGTGCAGATGGGGCGACGCATCCGACCGTAGTGAATCCCGGCGGCGGTGCAAATTGCCGGTGGCGAAGGCTAGGCAGGCCTAATTAAGGTGTGCCTCAACTCATTCCGGCCGCTCGGGCCGGCCGCGCCGCGCGGAACAAAGCGGTTTGGCAAAGGGAATTCAAACGGCGATTGATCGGGGAGTTTCCCGGCCGGACGACGGTGTGACGCGACGCACAGCGCCGGCCACGATCCCCGGGGCAGGAATGGGTGGGCGGTGCGGCGCCTTGCGTCGGAGGCGGGTCCGGAGACGGTGAAGGGAGCGAGCATGCGCATCGGCATCATCGGGGTGGGCAACATCGGCGCCACGCTGGCCCGGAAATTCGTCGCGGTCGGACACGACGTCACCTTGAGCAATTCGCGGGGACCGCGAGACACTGGCCGCTTTTGCCGCGGAGCTCGGTGACCGGGCACACGCCGGGACGGTCGAAGAGGCCGCGGCGTACGGGGACGTGGTGGTCGTGTCGGTGCCGTTCGGTCGCTACCGGGAGCTGCCCTCGACGGGCTTCGCCGGCAGGGTCGTCATCGACACCAACAACTACTACGCGCAGCGCGATGGGCAGTTCGCCGAACTCGACGACGACAGCACCACCAGCAGTGAGCTGTTGGCCCGCCACCTCGAGGGTGCACGGGTCGTCAAGGCGTTCAACTCGATCTTCTGGGAGCACCTGCGTGACCTCGGCCGCCCTGCCGGCCAAGCAGGTCGGATCGGGATCCCGGTGTCCGGCGACGACGACGAGGCCAAGCGGGTGGCGGCCGGGCTGATCACCGAGATCGGCTTCGACGCCGTCGACGCCGGAACTCTCGGTACCGGCGGCCGGAAACACCAGCCCGGCACTGCCGTTTACGTCAAGGACCTGCCCACCGAGAGCCTGCAGGCCGGCCTGCGCTGAGCGGTTCGGCGGCACCGCACGACTCCGCTCCGGTATACCCAGGACGGGTATAGTAGTCGCAGCCACCCGCCGCTCCCGACGATGGCGGCGGGCGTCGTCGAGGAGAGGCCATGCGCGGGTACGCCGACGAGAAGGACGCCTTGCGGAAACGGCTCCGCCGGATCGAGGGGCAGGTCCGCGGCGTCGAACGCATGGTCGACGACGATGCCTACTGCATCGACATCCTCACCCAGATCTCGGCCGCCACCCGGGCCCTGCAGGCCGTCGCGGTGGGTCTGCTGGAGGACCACCTCAACTCCTGTGTGACCGACGCGATCGCCGCCGGCGGGCCCGAGGCCGCGGAGAAAGTGCGCGAGGCCTCCCGTGCGATCGAACGGCTGGTGCGTTCCTAGGCGCGGCGTACAGTCACTGGCACCGATGTTGGGGGGCAGCGATGCCGTTGCGACGCCATGCAAAGGGCGAGAGCCCCGCGGCCGTGCACATCGTTCCCGAACCCGCGGACGCCGACGACGAGACGGCGGCCGGGACCAGCGAGCCGGCGTCGAGCCGCACGCTGGGCCGTCGGTTGCGGGCGGTCTACGGCACGCAGGTCGGGCCGGTGGAGAGGTCGCTGCTGGTGTCGTGGGCGGCGTTCGGGGCGACCTTCGGTTTCACCCGGATGCTCACCCACTGGCTGCACGTCGGACACGGTCCGGCGAGCGGCGGCATCACCATCCACGGACGGCATTTCCACCACTACAACATCGGCATCGCGATGATCACCGGCGTCGGCGCGATCGCGGTGCGCGGTGCGCAGGCGCAGCGCCACCCGCTCGTCGCGGCCACATACGGCAGCGGCACCGCGCTGATCATCGACGAACTCGCCCTGCTTATCGACCTGCAGGACGTCTACTGGGCCAAGGAAGGCCGCACCAGCGTCGATGCGGCGATCGGCGCCATCGCGGTCGGCGGGATCTACCTCGCCGCGGCGCCCTTCTGGCACGGTGCGGCCCACGAGGTCGCGCGCACCCGGCCGGCAGCGGTCACGCCGCGGCGTACTCACCCGTGATGAGGTAGAGCAGCGCCAGCCCGTAGGCCTGGGCGGGGTCCTCGTGCTCGACCGCCACCTCTCGGCCGGAGACCGCGATGACGACCCGGTGCACGGCGTCGTCGCGCTCGAGCCGCACGAACGTCCCCTGGAGCCGCTCCCGGAGCTGGGTCTCGCTCGGGATCCACACGGCGTCGCGCTGCTCCAGCGAGTCCAGCGCCCACTCCGTGGTGCCGTTGAAACCGATGATGGTGCCGGTGCGGGACTCGTGGACGTCGATGGTCATCTCGCTGAGGACGAAGACGTCCTCGTCCATCTCCCGGCCGGGGACGGAGAATCGGTCGCCTGAGGCCGGCGTCCACCGCAGGCCGGCGTCATGCAGTCGGACGGCAAGGTCGATCGTCACCATGCCGGGGATTATCCCTCACGGAACGACGATCCGGCGCTCCCGTTCGCGGAATAGGCGGGGCGACACACCGTTCGCCCTCCGGAAACATCGGGTGAAGTAGGACTGGGTGCTGAAGCCGCAGCGCTGGCCGATCTCGCTGACCGACGCCGTCGTCGAGGTGAGCAGGGCGGCGGCGTGGCGGAGCCGCAGGTCGGTGACGAATGCCACCGGCGTCATTCCGTGGTGGTGGCGCATGCAGCGGGCGAGGTAGCCGTGGCTGACCGACGCGAGCTCGAGGAAGCGGGGAAGCCCGTCGCGCAGGCTCTCCTCGGACCGCATCGCGTCGCAGGCCTGGCGCAGCCACGGCGGCTCGTAGGTCGCGGCGGCCGGCTCGGAGTCGTCGAACCACGGCACGCTGCCGACCAGGAGCCGCACGAGGTCCAGCGGCCTCGGGCGCCCGTCGAACGCCGACAGCGCGCGCCGGAAGGCCGCCTCGGCGGTGACGGAGTCGGCGCCGCTCAGTCGGACGCGCGGGGGGAGCGCCGACCGGTCCCAGCGGCCGGCGTCGTCGAGGTCGGTCAGCGAGACGAAGTCCCGCCACGCGGCCGCGGCGTAGGCCACGTTGATGAACTGCAGCTGCGACCCCGGCGCAGCCGCGAACGCGTGCCGGTCGGTGGGCCGGACCAGCACGAGGTCGCCCGCCTCCAGGTCCTGCCGGGCGCCGTCGAGGCGCTGCTCGCCCCGCCCGTCGACGACGTACAGCATTTCGTAGAAGTCGTCGTGGGAATGTGGCTCGGACACCCGCGTCCGCGGCCGGATCAGCACCAGTGCGGCGTGGTAGGGGCGGCCGCCGGCCGCCTCGGCGAAGCGGAGCGGGGCCCGGGGCATCTGGTCAAGATAATGCATGTTCTCGCACATCCTGTGGTAGCCGCCGGCACTCTGGTGACGGCATCATCGAGCCCACCAGAGACCCACCCCGATGCGCGGCCTGGAGGTCGACGATGCCGACGAAGACGGTGGACCAGACGGTCCTCGAGCAGTACGACAGGGACGGCTACGCCATCTTCCGCGAGGTCATCGACCCGGCGCTCGTTGCCGAGGCCAGCGACCACGTCGCCTGGTTGCAGACCAAGCACCCGGACGTCCGCCCCGAGAACCTCGGCCACATCTATCTCAAGGACGACCCCTTCTGGGTCCGGCTGATCAGCGACGAGCGCCTGGTCGATCTCGCGTCGGTCTTCGTCGGCCCCGACGTGGCGCTGTTCGCCACGCACTACATCTCCAAGCCGCCGTTCTCCGGGCAGCCGGTGCTCTGGCACCAGGACGGCGCCTACTGGCCGCTGGAGCCGATGCAGGTCGTCACGCTCTGGCTCTCGGTCGACGAGTCGACGCCGGAGAACGGCTGCATGCGGGTGATCCCCGGCAGCCACCGCGGCACGCTGTACGGGGTGCGGAAGAACGACGCCGTTCAGAGCGTGCTCGGATCGGAGAGCGACGTCGACGTCGACGAGTCCGACGCGGTCGACCTGATCCTCTCGCCGGGCGATGTCGAGGTGCACCACCCCGGGATCATGCACGGCAGCAACGCCAACACCTCGCCCCGGCGGCGGTGCGGGCTGACGATCCGCTACATCCCGACGTCGACCCGGATCGTCAGCGACGAGTCGCCGTACCCGAGTGCCTTCCACCTGCGCGGCGCGCTCGGCGTGAACGAGTACCAGCCGAAGCCGACGTACGTCGCCGGTCGGGACTTCCCCTTCGCCGACTCCGCCGCCTACGCCTGACCCGCTGACTCCTGACCTTCTGACCTGCTACCCGCCCCCTCCATTCCGCTTGAACGTCACGTTCAAGCGCTCTAGCCGCATCAACGTCACGTTGATGCGGAATGGAGCTGCTCTGCCATTCCGCTTGAACGTCACGTTCAAGCGCTCTAGCCGCATCAACGTCACGTTGATGCGGAATGGGTGGCGCAGTCGGCGGAGCGGTGCGCGACTCGGGGTACGGCGTCAGCGGGGGTCGGCCGGCCAGGGATCGCGCACGAAGACGAACGTCCGCACCACCAGGGCCGTCACCGCACCGGCCGCGTCGCGCTCGACCGACATGTCCTCGCCGCGCTCCAGGCCGTCGACGCAGCGCCACCGGTCGGTGCCGGCCGGCTCGAAGTACGACGTGTCGTCCTCGTCGTCGTACGCCGACCGCAGGACCAACTGCCGGCGAACCGGGTCGTAGGCGGCGGTGAGTTCGGTGCCCATCCACCACCAGCGGCCGGTCAGCGGTGCGATGTCGGCGGGCGGCGGGTCCTGCGATGCCCAGGCCGTAGCCGGCTCGGGCATCCCATCGAGGACGGCCCCGAGCGCCCGGTGCGCAAGCGACGTGACGTCCGCCCCCTCGTAGCAGTTGGCGAACGTCACCGCCGACCACCCGGTCGCCGGATGTACGACGAGACAGGACACGTAGCCCGGCATCGAGCCAGAGTGTCCACAGTAGACACGGTCGTCGACGCGGGGGAGCGCCAGCCCGAGCCCGGAGGCGAGAGTCCACGAATCGGGATCGACCATCGCGACCGGGTTGCGCATCTCGGCCGCCGTGTCGGCGGCGAGTACGCCGTCCGCCCCCTCGACGAGCACCCGACCCCACCGCAGCAGGTCATCGGCGGTGCTCCACAGCTGCCCGGCCGGCGCCATCGCGCCGGAATCGTGCCTCGGCTCCTCCCGCATCGTGTCCTGCCACGGGTGCACCAGCCACCCGCTCGCCGCCGGGTCCTGCGGCGCGTACGTCGTCCGGCGCAGGCCCAGCGGGTCGAGGATCCGGTGCTGCACCAGGCCCATCCACCGCTCGCCGGTGACCCGTTCGACCATCGCCCCCAGCAGCGCATAGGCGAGGTTGGAGTAGTGCCGCCAGCGGCCGGGTGGGAGCGCGACCTTCCCGGGGGTCAGCCCGGCGAGCAAGGTGTCGACCGGTACGCCGGGGGACCGCTCCCACCACGGTCCGTCCGGCTCGGCCTGCAGACCGGAGACGTGCGCCAGCATCTGGCGTAGCCGGACCGCGCCGGCCGGTGTGCCGGGCAGGTGCCGTTCCAGCCGGTCGTCGAGTTCCAGTCGGCCCTCGTCCCGCAACTGCAGCACGAGGGTCGCGGTGAAGGTCTTGGTGATGGAGCCGATGCGGTACTGCGTGTCGGCCGTCGGCTCGGGGTTCCGGCCCGCCGTGCACAGCTGCCGCCGCACTCCGGAGCGGCCCACGGCGAGGAGCAGCGACGGTGCCCGGCCGCGGCTCTGTTCGTCGGCGGCCAGCCGATCGAGGTCGGCCGACAGCTGCTCGGGCAGCGCGGTCGTCACGCCGGTCGGGCCAGGCCGTCGAGCACCGTCGCGCCCGGCAGCCCGCCGACGAGCGACCCGGCCACCACCAGCTTCGACCGGCGTACGCCGCTGCCGATCACCACCCGGTCCGCCGCCGCGACCGCGGCATCGACGAAGATCGGCCATCCCTCGGGCAGCCCGATCGGGGTGATCCCGCCGTACTCCATCCCGGTCTCGGCGACGGCCACGTCGACCGGGGCGAATGACGCCTTGCGTACGTCGAGGTTGCGTCGGACGACGCCGTTGATGTCGGCCCGGGTGGTCGCGAGGATCACGCAGGCGGCCAGTCGCTCGACCCCGCCACGCCGGCCGCTGACGACGACGCAGTTGGCGGAGACCTCCAGCGCCACGGCGTACCGCTCGCAGAAGGCGGCGGTGTCCGCGAGGTCCGGGTCGATCTCGGCCACGCCGACGGCGTCGTCGGGCCAATCGCCCGCATGGGCGTCGATCGCTGCGCCGACCGGTGCAGCGATCAGGTCGGGTCGTTGCCGGACAGGCACGGCATCCAGGGCTCCGATGGCGACTTCCACGCGGGAAGCATAGTCAGCGGGTTCGCTGGCGGTGGGTCGGCAAAACGATCACACTGGTCCCCGGGCGAGATCCGGCTCGATTCTCGAGCGACCGCCCGGAGGGGGATGTGATGATCGAGACCCGCAAGCTGGTCGCGGAGGCGCTGGGTACGGCGTTCCTGGTCTTCTTCGCCGTCGGCACGGCCACCCTGTCCTTCGGCTTCAAGATGACGGGGACGAGCATCTCGGCCGGTGTCGTGACCACGGCCCTGGCCTTCGGACTCGTCCTCCTCGTCCTCGTCTACGCGATCGGCGGCCTGTCCGGGTGTCACATCAACCCGGCCGTGACGATCGGTTTCCTGGTGGTGCGGCGGATCAGCGTCCGGGACGCGATCGGCTACTGGGTCGCGCAGTTCGTCGGCGCGATCCTCGGCGCGCTCGTGCTGTGGGCGGTGGCCAAGCAGGCATCGAGCTACACCAGCAAGACCGGGCTCGGGGCGAATGGCTACGGCAAGAACTCGATAGTGGGCCTGAACCTCGGCGGCACCTTCGTGCTCGAGGTCATCCTCACCATGCTCTTCGTCTTCGTCGTCCTGACCGCCACCCGCAAGGTCGCGTCGCCCGTCGTCGCGGGCATCGCGATCGGCCTGGGACTGGCCACCGTGCACCTCATCGGGATTCCCTTCGACGGCACGTCGGTCAACCCCGCCCGCAGCTTCGGCCCGGCGCTCTTCGCCGGCAACGGCGCCCTCGGGCAGGTGTGGGTCTTCATCGTCGCCCCCCTGGTCGGCGGTGTCCTGGCTGCGCTCATCTCCGGGTACTTCTTCCCCGAGCGCCTCGACAAGGTCGAGCCGGCGGCGGGCGAGCCGGCGCCGCGGCTGACCGAGCCGTCGGCCTGAAATTCGTTCGCGGCGATCCGTGCCCGAAGTTACGGTGACGGCGTTCCGCTCGTCGCTGGAGGGTTACTCATGATCATGGTCCGCCGTGCCCGGGCAAGGGCCGTCGAGGCGGTCTCCCGCAGGCGCGCACTTTCTCCCACCCTGGCTCGCCGCTGAACTGGTCAGCCGGGCCCGGGTCCGCTCCGACGAACTCGTGCTCGACCTGGGAGCCGGTTCGGGCGCCCTGACCGCCCCGTTGGTCCGCGCCGGCGCCCGCGTGCTCGCGGTCGAACGTGACGCCCGTCTCGCAGGTCGGCTGCAGAGGCGATTCGCCGACCAGCCGGGCGTGCGCGTGATCGCCGACGACGTGTGTCGGATTCCCCTGCCACGCAAGGGATTTCGGGTTGTCGCCAACATTCCGTTCGGAGTGACGACCCGGCTCGTGAGTCGACTGCTCGACGACTCGTCAGCGTTGCGCGCCGCCGACATCATCGTCGCGGCCGGAGTCTGCCGCGCCCTCACCAACCGGCGACCGGCCAACCGGGCGACCATCTGGTGGTCGGCGCGGTTCACCCTCACGGCCGGGCGGAGGGTCGCCGCCGGGTGCTTCTCCCCGCCGCCGTCCGTCGACGCCGCCGTGCTCGTCGTACGCCGCCGCCCGGCCGATCTGGTCGTCGGGCAGCAGCGGCGCGCCCTGGCCGCCCTGCTCGACGCCGGATACGCGCGCCCCGACCGGCCATGGGAATCGGCCGCCGACCGGCTGCTGACGCGACGGCAGATCGTGCGGCTCACCCGGGACCGCGACCTCCCGCGGCACGGGCCGGCGACGGCGTTGACGGTGCAGGACTGGGCGGAGATGGCCCGGCTGGCCGCGGGCTGAGTCAGACCGGGCGCCGGCCGTGCACGACGGCCTCGACGGCGACGACGTACCCGCCGGACGCACCGAGACGGAGCAGCCGGTCCCGCACGTCCTCGGCGGCGGGATCGATCTCGACGTCGACACCGGGCTGCGCGGGCCAACCGGATCGCATCTCGTGGGCCGCGGTAAAGAGCTCACCCAGCCCGCGCCCGTCGGCCAGTCGGGCGCGGGCGTCGGTGATCCGCCGCGCGGCGTCATCGAGTGCGGCCACCAGTGCAGCGGAATTCGCCTCGCACATCGCGGTGGTCAACTCCGGCCGGGTGGCGGCCACCCGGGTGGCGTCGCGGAACGAACCGGCGGCCAACGCCTGGGCGAGTGGATCGTCGGCGGCAGCGGCGGCCAGCGCGGCGGCGAGCACGTGCGGGAGATGGCTCACGAGGGCGACCGCCGCGTCGTGGTCGGCTGCGGCGCAGGGCACGACCCGGGCGCCGGTCCCGGTCAGCACACCGGCGATCGTCAGCCAGCCGGCGAGATCGGTGTCGGGCTCCAGGCACAGCGGCCAGGCGGCGCCCTCGAAGAGTCCCGGATCGCCCGCACCGAAGCCGGACCGCTCGGTGCCCGCCATCGGATGACCGGTGACGAGGCGCAGCCGCGGGAACCGTTCCGCGGCCAGTGCCCGCACCGGGGCCATCACCGGGGCCACGTCGGTGAGCAGTGCGTCCGGCGCCGCCGTACCGAGTTCCGCGAACAGCCCGGCAAAGGCCGGCAGGGGTACGGCGACCACGACGATGTCGCGGTCGGCGACGGCCTCGGCGACGCTCGCCGCGACCCGCAGGCCGGCGTCCCGGGCGGCCGCGCGGGCCGACCCGTCGGCATCGAAGCCGACCGCGTCCCGGTCGGCAAGGCGACGCAGCAGCGATCCGCCGATGAGGCCGAGACCGAGCACGGCGATCGAGGGTGGGGTCATCTGCCTATTGTCAGCAGTACAGGAACCGGCGGATCACCGCCGGTGCCCGGTGCACCGTCGGGTTGGTGCAGACGGAGCTGCCAAGGGTGGCGACGTGCAGCGTCGCCCCGGTGCGGGTGAGCAGCAGCACGCCGCCTCCGGCGTCGGAGGTCAGCCGGGCGGCGACGTAGCGCGGGGTGCAGAGCGTGCCGACGATCCGTACCCCGGGCGGCAGGCCGCCGCCGTTGGCGGCTTTCGCGGTCTGCAGGATTGTGGCGTTCGGCGGGCAGGGCGCCGTGACGACGACCGGCGGGTGGGGGACGGGGCTGCGGGTGGCCCGCGGCGGGTGGGCGGTCGTCGGCGGATGCGTCGGCGGGTGGGTCGACGGCGGGTGCTTGCGCGGGTGGCTGGTGCCTGTCGGGACGTGGGTCGTGGGCGGCCGGGCGGTCGGCGTGCGGGTCGGCGTCGCCCGGTGGTGTCCGGTGCCCGAGGCGCTGACCGTCGGTGCCGCGGCGCCCAGCTTGGGGCGGTGCGTGGCGGGTCGCGCGGGCGGTGGCGGTCGGGCGGGCGCTGGTGGCCGGAGCGTGCGTGGTGGTCGCCGCACTGGTCGGCGCGGACGTGTCGGCGCGCGAGGCGGGTTGGGAGCAGGCGGCGAGCATCCCCAGCGGAACCAGCAGCGCGACGAACAGTCGACGGTCGGTCACACTCGGTAACTCTAGTCGGCCCGGCGGCGGGCATCTGCCGTTCGGCGTTCCCGTCGGACATCCGACGTCTGTGCCGCCCGCCGGGCTCAGTCGACCAGCACCACGTCGAGCGTGCGGGGGCCGTGCACGCCCTCGACCCGGGAGAGTTCGATGTCGCTGGTCGCCGACGGCCCGCTGATCAACGTGATCGGGCGGACCGGATCGAGCCGGGCGAGCGCCTCCGGGACCGAGCCGACGACGTCGTCCGCGCCGACTACGCACAGGTGGTAGTCGGGCACCAGACTGAGCAGCCGCCGGCCCTGCCGGGGGCCGGCGTCGAGCACGAGCGTGCCGGTCTGGGCGATGCCGACCGCCGCGGCCGTCATCGCGCCGGCCACCGCATCGAGGTCATCCGCCCCGAGCCGGCCGTCGTCGACGAGCACGTCGTGCGTCTCGGGCAGCCACTCGCGCGGCAGGTCGGCAGGGACGGCGATCCGGCCGATGCCCTGCGCGGCAAGGATGGCGCCGACCGTCTCCGCGACCTTGTCCGGCCCGGTGCGGTGCAGGGTGGCGCGGTAGTCGGACACCATCGTGGCGAAGAGGTCGAGGGTCGCCGGCCGATCCAGGTCGAGGGTGCGGCGGTAGTCCCGGCGTACGACGTCGTCGGGGCCGGACACGTCGCCGAGCGCCTGCCGGATCCGGCCGAGGATCTCCTCGCGCGCGCTCATGCGCCGCCGAGCCGTTCACGTCGCCACCACTCGCGGAACGACTCCGGCGGCATGGCCGGCACGTCGCGCGAGTCGGTCCACCCACCCAAGGGGCCGGGCAACCGGGCGATCTGCCCGTCGCGGCTCAGCAGGCCGGCGCCCCGACGGCCGAGCCGCTGGGCCCGCTCGAGCCGGCCCGGATCGGCGAGTACCCAGGCCAGACCGGCCATCGCCGCGGCCTCCGGGCCCGGGATCCGGGCGGCCCGCTTCTGCTCCACCACCTTGCCGCGCAGGTGGACGAGCACCTCCGGAATGTTGATCTTGACCGGGCAGACGTCGTAGCAGGCACCGCACAGCGACGAGGCGTAGGGCAGGGTCGGGGCGTTCTCGACGCCGATCATCTGCGGCGTGAGGATCGCCCCGATCGGGCCGGGGTAGACCGAGCCGTAGGCGTGCCCGCCGGTGCGCTCGTAGACCGGGCAGACGTTCAGGCAGGCCGAGCAGCGGATGCAGTTGAGGGCCTGCCGCCCGACCTGGTCGGCGAGCACGCGGGTGCGGCCGTTGTCCAGCAGCACCAGGTGGAATTCCTGCGGCCCGTCGCCGGGGGTGACGCCGGTCCACAGCGACGTGTAGGGGTTCATGCGCTCCCCGGTCGAGGAGCGCGGGAGCAACTGCAGGAAGACCTCGAGGTCCTCCCAGGACGGCACGACCTTCTCGATGCCGACGACGCTGATCAACGTGTCGGGCAACGTCAGGCACATCCGTCCATTGCCCTCGGACTCGACGACGGCGAGCGTCCCGGTCTCGGCGACCGCGAAGTTCGCGCCGGACACCGCGACCTTCGCGGACAGGAACTTCTCCCGCAGGTGCGCCCGGGCGGCCATCGCCAGCGCCCGCGGGTCGTCGGTCAGATCGGCCGGGACCGACGGCATCTCGCGGCGGAAGATCTCCAGGATCTCGCTGCGGTTCTTGTGGATCGCCGGTACCAGGATGTGCGACGGGCTGTCGTGGCCGAGCTGGACGATGAGCTCGGCCAGATCGGTCTCGTACGCCGCCACCCCCCGTGCGGCGAGCGCGTCGTTCAGGCCGATCTCCTCGGTGGCCATCGACTTGACCTTCACGACCTCGCGGGATCCGGTGCGGGCGACCAGGTCGCCGACGATCCGGCCGGCTTCCGCGGCGTCCCGGGCCCAGTGCACCGTCCCGCCACGTTCGGTCACGGCCTGCTCGAGCCGTTCGAGATGGACGTCGAGGTGGCGCAGCGTGCGCTCCTTGATCGCCGCCCCGGCGTCGCGCAGCGCATCCCAGTCCGGCAGCTCGTCGACCACGGCGGCCCGCTTCGCGCGGATGGTCGTCGTCGCGGTGCGCAGGTTGCGACGCAGCTGGGAGTCGGCCAGGGCTTCGTGCGCCGCCGCGGGGAATCCGCCGCCGGTACGCCGCGGCAGGCCCAGGAACGTCCGGCTCACGGCTCGTCCTCCTCGGTCGCGGCGAGGATCTCGGCGAGGTGCACCGCCCGCACCCCGGTTCGTTGCCGGGACAGACCGCCGCCGATGTGCGCCAGGCACGAGTTGTCGCCGGCCGTGCACACCTCGGCGCCGGTGTCGAGCACGCACCGCACCTTGTCGGTGAGCAGGGCGGTCGAGGTCTCGGAGTTCTTCAGCGCGAAGGTTCCGCCGAAGCCGCAGCAGGTCTCTGAGCCGGGAGCTCGACCAGGTCGATGCCCCGGACGGCCCGCAGCAGCCGGGTCGGCTTGTCGCCGACGCGGAGCAGCCGCGCCGAGTGGCAGGTCGGGTGGTAGGTGACGCGGTGCGGGTAGTAGGCGCCGACATCGGTGCGGCCGAGGACGTCGACCAGCAACTCGGACAGCTCGTAGGTCTTCGCCGCGACGCCGGCGACGGCCGCGGCCAGGTCGTCGTCCCCCGACTCGCGGGCCAGCGTGGCGTGCTGGTCGCGGACCATGCCGACGCAGGAGCCGGACGGGCAGACCACGGCGTCGTACGGCGCGAAGGTCTCGGCGAACCGCCGGACGAGGGGGTAGGCCTCCGGCCGGTAGCCGGTGTTGACGTGCATCTGACCGCAGCAGGTCTGGGCCATCGGGAAGTCGACGTCGTGCCCGAGCCGCTCGAGCAGCCGCACCACCGCCTTGCCCGTCTCCGGGAACGCCGTGTCGTTGACGCAGGTGAGGAACAAGCCGATGCGCATCAGGCTCCACCTCGGGCGTCGTCTCGGGCACTGCAGACGGTCCATACCCTAATGCGGGCCCCTCCCCATCGACCGGCCCGGTCGGCCCGCGTCGTCCTGGACGGTGTCGACCCACCGGCTCTGGCCCGAAGAGTCGCGGCACCTTGGGCGCGCTTTTGCTGTGCCGAGAGATGACACGCCGACCACCCGGCACGGGTCACCCGAATTCATCAGGCACAGCTACGGTGGCTTTCACGGTGTCGGCTGTTGCGTGGGCGACCGCCGAGTGTGCGGATTTCTGAAAGACCGATCGGTCCATAGCCAGCGCAGGTCCGTACCTCGGGGGGTTCACCATGACCGCGAGCGGCGTCACGGTCAGGGGAAGCGACTTCGCCGGATTGAGTCGCGAAATCCGGGCGGCGCGGCTGCTGGAACGGCGACGCGGCAACTACGCGGTACGTATCGGCGTCACTGTCGCGGTTCTTGCCGCGGCTTGGTGGGTCTTTGTGCGGGTCGGTGATTCGTGGTTGCAGACGATCGTCGCCGCGGTCATGGGTCTGGTGTCCACCCAGGTCGCCTTCCTCGGCCACGACGGTGGCCACCAACAGGTGGCCCGCTCCAAGCGCGTGAACAGGGCGCTCGGAATCGTCGCCGCCAACCTCCTCGTGGGACTGAGCTACGGCTGGTGGGTCGACAAGCACAACCGCCACCACTCCCATCCCAATCACGAGGGCCATGACCCGGATATCGGCGAGGGAATCCTGGTCTTCACCGCCGATCAGGCGGAGCTGCGGGCGGGCCCAGTGGGGTGCTTCATCGCCCGCCACCAGGCGTGGCTGTTCTTCCCGCTCCTGACGCTCGAAGGTCTCAATCTGCACGTGCAGAGCGCGGCCTGGCTCCGGAAGGGCGATGTCCGGCGTCGACGGCGTACCGAGATCGCCTTCCTCGCAGTCCACGTGGTCGCCTACCTCGGTGCGGTGCTTTTCGTGCTCTCCCCGGTGAAGGCGCTTGTGTTCGTCGCCATTCATCAGGCGGTGTGGGGCTTCTACATGGGCTGCTCGTTCGCCCCCAACCACAAGGGAATGCCGACGGTACCGGCGGACCGGGACATCGATTTTCTTCGTCGTCAGGTGCTCACCAGTCGCAATGTGCGCGGTGGCTGGTTGACCGACTTCGTGCTCGGCGGGCTGAACTACCAGGTCGAGCACCACCTTTTCCCGAGTATGCCGCGGGCCAGCCTGCGCAAGGCCCAGCCGATCGTGCAGGCCTACTGCCGCGGTCTGCAGATCGGTTACACCGAGACGAGTCTCTTCGGTTCCTACGCCGCCGCTCTCCGCCACATGCACGCGCTCGGTGAGCCACTCCGGGCGGGCGGTCAGAGCTAATGGATAACGAGGCTCCGGTCGTCAGGTGAGCAGCCGCCGCACCGGTTGTGGTGGTCCGAGGCTGGTGGGTGTCGTCGAGGGCCGCAGGTATTCGATATCGGCGGGCCAGCGGGCGACATGCTGCGCGCTGGTGTCGGGGTCGTAGCTGATGCAGGTGAGATCGTCGATCTCGATCGCGAAGAGCGCGAACTCGCCCACGACCGGCTGCCAGCCGATCTCGGTCGCGACCGCTGACGCATAGCGCTGGTGGGTCGTCGGATCCGATTCGATCCGGACCGTACCCCGCATCTTGATCTCGGCCGCCGGCTCCGGGCCCGTGATGATGCTGTGCAGAAGGATGCGCGGATCCCGGTAGAGGTCCTGCGCCTTCGTGGACGTGCGCATCATCGACAGCCACAGGTCGTCGTCCATCACGAGTGGCTCGACGCCACTGATCCGCGCCGACCCGTCGCGCCGAGTCGTGCCGATCAGCAGGGCACCAGGCATGATCAACTTCTCGTGAGCGACCGCACCGAGCTTCGGCTGGCGCGTCGCGATCTCGGACCATCTCATCCCGCCGGGATACACCTCACCACCGACAGAACGGGCGGGCCGGTGCACTACCGTGCGGCCGCCATGGCGAGACCGAGCCGGGCGGCTTCGGCAGCCGCCGCGCCCCGCGTCGGCGTACCGAGCTTGGCCAGCACGGCGGAGACGTGGTGATCCACGGTCTTGGTCGAGATGAACAGCGCGCGACCGATCTCGGCGTTGGTGTGGCCTTCGCAGATGAGGTCGAGCACCTGCCGCTCGCGTGACGTCAGACCGGACGGATCCGCTCGGGTCGCCGACCGCGGCCCGACCGGAATTGACCGGGCACCGAGGTGGCGCAATTTCTGCCGGGTCATCCGGGCCGTCGCCAGCGCGCCCAACCCCTCGAAGATGGCCAGGGCTTCGCGCAGGGCGGCCTCGTCGTCGGTGTCGGAGAGCGCCATCGCGGCATTGAAGGAACAGCCGATATTGGTCCAGAACCGGGCGGCACCGCGATGGTCACCGTCGAGCAGAAGACGAAACGGCTCGGCCAGACCGCCTCGGACAGTCCGGGTCGAGTGCGTACGCCGCAGCCAGACGGCGACCTCGCCACGAAGCCACGCGTCGGCATCGCGGGCGAGGTCGTCGGCCGACTCGGCCTCGTTCCGGGCAGCAACGATGTCGCCTTCCAGCCAATAAGCCTCGGCGCGCAACAGCAGGACAGGCACCGCGTACTGCGGCTGGTTGGCGCCCTCCGCGGCGGCGAGCGCCTCATCGAGGCCGTCCCAGGTCCGGAGCTCCCCGCGACGGGCGCGGATCGTCTCGATCCGCGAGGTCGGACAGATACGATTGATCGGCGAGGCGTCACCGTGCTCGAGCACGTTCCTGCTGGCGTCCAGAGCCTCGTCCCATCTGCCGGTCTCCAGCAGCACGGTGGTCCGGGTCGAGCGGAGAAATATCGAGTACGTGCCGATGTCATGCTCATCGCAATAGGCCATGCCGTCCACGAAGAAGGGCTCTGCCTCCGCGTATCTGCGTTGATCGCACAGCGTCCCGTAGAGATTGGCGTATGCGCGGCCGGCCTGGGCCTGGAAGCTGTGTTTGAGAGCGATGTCGAGCGCTCGTTGTGCGGGCCCGGTCCAATCGTCGGTGCTGAACGACAGCGCGCAGGCCTCGGTGTTGAGTGCATCGCTGAGCACATCGAAGGCGTCCAGCTGTTCCGCGATCGCCTGTGCGCGCTGCGCCCACTCGGTTGCCGCGTTCTGCTCGGCGTTGAGCATGTGGGCGCCCGCCAGATCCGCGTACGCCTGCGCCAGCTCCTTGGTCGGACCCAGGGGCTCGAGTATCTGCACCGCGGTCTGGATGGCGGCGAGTTGTTCGGCACCCCGGCAGAGATTCCCCATCGCGCGCGAGATGTGGCGCATCGTGTCGCCCTCGCGAAGCCGGTCGCCGACCTCCCGCCACAGTGTCAACGCCCGGCCGTACGCGTCGCATGCGTCCTGCCACCGATCGACGAGGGACGACTCGGTGCCGAGGCCCGCATAGAGGTTGGCGACGACCGCCGGGTCGGCGACGTGCCCGAATCGCAGGGCTCGAGCGTATTGGGCCGCTGCTTCACGGTGCGACCCGAGTTCGGCAGCACGCCGCGCCGCCCGGGCGGCATGGTCGACCACGGCCGGGCCGTCGGCCGAGCCTTCGGCGTGAAATGCCATCCGGGCGTCGTCCGAGCTGTCGAATGACCGCAGGCTGGCGAGAATCCGGGCATGGACGACGGCGCGCCGATGTGTGGCGAGCGTTTCTTCGACCGCCCGGCGGGCGATTTCATGACGGAACCGCAACCATGCCCCGTCCTCGATCAGAAGGCCGGACTCGAGTAGCTCGTCGAGGATTTCGGGGTCGCAGGTGGTCGCCGATACCAGCAATCGCGGTTCGATCCGAGCGCCGAGCAGGGCCGCGGTTTCCAACACCTGCCGAGATCCGCTGGTGAGCCTTGCGACCCGGGCCCACACGGCGTCGCGGGCCGACGGGGGGATTCCTCCCGTTCCGGCCGCGATCACCTCTGTCACGTAGAACGGGTTCCCGCCGGTCAAGCGATAGAGCTCGAGCGGTTCGAGGCCGTTGGCTGTGGCCATCTGGTGAACCGTCTCCGTCGACAGGGGCGCCAACGCGATGCGTTTCGTGGAGTCCTGTGAGGCGAGATCGCCGAGGGCCAACCGGAGCGGATCCGCGGGCACAAGTCCGTCATCGCGGTAGGTGACCACCAGCAGGGCCGAAGTACCGCGGACCCGCCGGCCGAGGAAGCGGAGCAGATCGAGGGTCGCCTCATCGGCCCAGTGGACGTCTTCGATGACGACGACGTTCAGGTCCCCGGGCTGACTGATCTGTCCCAGCAGCGCGTCGAAAAGGGCCCCCCGTTCAGCGCCGCCGCGGCACAACTCCAGCAGTTCGCCGCCGAGGCGCGCAGACAGGTCGAACAAGGGGCCAAGTGGGCGAGGGGTGGACAGGCCGTCACAGGCCCCCCACGCCCACCGAGCGCAGCAGATGTCCTGCTCGGACTGGGCCAACAGGGCGGACTTTCCTACTCCGGCCTCGCCCGAGACGAGCACCAGCCGACCCTCGCCCTGACGTGCTTCCTCCGCGAATTCCGCCAGCAAGGCAAGTGGCGGATCACGTTCCAGAAGGGCCATGGCACCAGTGTCGGTCCGGGTAACCGCTGCCACCACAGCCACCTAGCGCAATGCCGCGCTGCCCGTCCGACCCGGAAACCTGGGGGGCACGGTGAGAAATCTGGGGAGTCTCTCCCGATGTAGGCACCGGTCCGGTCGCCATACGGTCGCAAGACCAAGTTCCCGAGACCGAAGAAGGTTCATTGCCATGACCGCCGTCGCATCACCATCGGTTCACAGCAGGCACGCAATTCCGCGCACAGCCATGGGCAGGGTCGCGGCAGTCGCCGTGCTGGCGATCGCCGTTACCGTCGCGCTCCTGGTGCTCCTCCTGCCGGGGTCATCGCCCGCGAAGGCGACACCCGGTGTCGCGCCTCACCCGGCCGGCGTCGCCGCGCACGCCTGCCCGCCGGCGCCCGGCATCAGATTCTGCTGACCGCTCAGCGGCGGCTGACGTCGGGCGCCAGGTCGGCAGCCGGAACCGGAGCACCGAGAACGGTGCCGACGAGGACGACGCCCGCCCACCACGGACCGGACAGATCTTCCGGCTCGCCGGCCGGATGGCGGTGCGGCACTTCGCCGACACCTCCGGCCGGGGTGGGCGACATCGTGTGCGCTACTCGCCGGTCCGGCCGCGATGTGCGGGTACGGTGCACGACGATGCGGCCCGGCCCTGGAGGGCGCCGACGAGTCCGAACCGGGAGAGTGCGATGAGCAAGCCCGCGGTGGTCAAGGCCCTGAGTGGTGTTGTCCTGGACGCGCCCGAGCCACGCGCGTTGGCTCGGTTCTACTCCGACCTGATGGGATGGCAGGTGGTGACCGACGACCCCACGTGGGTCGTCATCGAGGGCCCGGACGGCGGCACGCACCTGTCCTTCCAGCTCGAGCCCGACCTGCGCCGGCCGCGGTGGCCATCCACCCGCACCGATCAGCAGATGATGATCCATCTCGACCTGCGGGTCGAGGATCTCGGGGCCGCGACCGCCCGTGCCATCGAGCTCGGCGCGACCCTGGCCGACTACCAGCCGCAGGAGCAGGTCCGGGTCTGCGCCGACCCGGTCGGTCACATCTTCTGCCTGTTCGTCTGAGGTTCCCGGTGCCGTTGTGTCGGCGCGGCTACGGGACAAAATCGGGGTGTCCGCGCGGAGAGCCGGTATCGTCCCCGGCGTGAGCGGCAGCGACGATTTCGAGCGTGGGTCACGCATCCGGCGCGAGGTGCTCGGCGACGAATACGTCGACGCCAACCTGTCCGGATCGGATGCGTTCATGATGACGTTCCAGCGCCTCGTCACGGAGTTGGCCTGGGGCCGTGCGTGGAGCGGGACAGCGCTCGATCGCAAGTCGAAGGCACTGCTGAGCCTCGGCATTCTCGCAGCACTGGGACGGTACGAGGAATTGGCCATCTATGTCCGAGGAACGCTGACCAGCGGCGCAACGGTAGGTGAGATCGAGGAAGTACTCGTCCACGTCACCGCCTACTGCGGCACCCCTGCCGGCCGTCAGTCCTTCCTGGCCGTTCACGAGGCGCTCCGATCGGCGGGGGCGATTCCGGCCGAATAGATCCGACCAGCCGAGCCGACAGGTGCGGCTCAGGCGGGATCGCTGGTCCAGATCTTCGTGCGCGTCTGGCTGCCGACGAAGGGCAGGTTGCAGGCCCACAGCCAACCGCTGACGTTTTCCGGCACGTCGAAGTCGCACATCACCCAGCCACCGGCCTCGCCGCGGCCGTCGTAGCACTCGTGGTACCAGGCCGTAGGCCTTGGCCCCTCGATCACGCCGGCGACGCCATCGCCGTTCGCCTTCGTATCCCTCACGTAGACCAGGTCCCCGTACGCGACGAAGCACGACTTCGCGCCGCTCGTCGACACGCACGTGGCGCCCGACGGAGGCGGGCCGCTCGGTGTGCCAACTCTTCTGTCCGTCGCCGGGGCCGCCGCGGCGCCGGCCGATGCGGTGCCGCCCATGACGGCAGCGACGGCCGTCAAGGCGACGACAATTCCCACGGCGGCCACCTTGGCCGCCACCCTCGTACGGAGACTCATTGTGGGCTGGACCCTTTCATTCATTGTTGACCTCGGTCCGGAGCAGTGTGCGCAACCCGAGACGACACAGCACCGCCGTTTGTGACATCAGGTCGGGTCGCGCCGCTGCGGTACCGTGCCGCAGGTGAGGGTGCGACGCGCATTACGGACCTGCCCAGCCGCGACCCGGACGGGAACGTCGTCGACGTGTTGAGCCGGCGGTGAGCAGCGACCTGGTGGTCGTCGGCGCCGGCATCGTCGGCGCCTCGGTGGCCTATCACGCCGCCCGGGCCGGTGCCGTCGTGACCCTCGTCGACGCCGGGCGGCCGGGCGCCGGCGTGACGGCGGACTCGTTCGCCTGGATCGGAGCGTCCGGCGTACGCACCGGTCCAGCCGCCCCGCTGCGGTTGACCGCGACGGACGAGTACCACCGGCTCGAGGCCGAACTGCCGGGACTCCCGGTGATGTGGTCCGGCTCGCTGTCCTGGGACGCGGCGGACCGCGCGCCCGAGGCGGGACCCGGGCAGGAGATTGTGAACGCGGCCACCGTGGCGACGCTCGAGCCGAACCTGCGGCAGCCCCGGGAGTGGGCCGTCTGGGCACCCGGTGACGGCGCCGTCGACCCGGTGGGCGCGACCGAGCGACTGGTCGCGGGTGCGCGCGCCCACGGCGCCCGGGTCCATCCGGACACCCCGCTCACCGCGGTCCGCCGGGACACCGGGGGTCGGGTTGTCGGGGTCGAGACGGTCGCAGGACCCCTCTCCGCTGGGACTGTGGTGCTCGCGGCAGGGGCGGCCACAGCCGCGCTGGGCGCGCCGCTCGGCATACGCGTCCCGGTCGACCCGTCACCGGCGACGCTCTCCCAGTTCCGCGCTCCGGCCGGTCTGGTCCGCACAGTGGTCAACACCCCGGACTTCGATCTCCGGCAGGTCGCCGCGGACCGGCTGGTCGCCGCCGCAGACTCGCCCGAACGGACTCTCGCGGCCGTCCGGTCCACCTTTCGCGGCACCGCGAACGTCGAGCTGCTCAGCTCCCGGGTCGGCGCACGTCCCATGCCGGCCGACGGCGAGCCGATCGTCGGCCCGGTCGGTGCGGTGCCCGGCCTCTACGTGGCGGTGCTCCACTCCGCGGTCACGCTCGCCGCGGCGGTCGGTCGCCTGGTCGCGCGCGAGCTGGTCGACGGCGCCGTGGAGCCGCTGCTGGCGGGCTGCCGTCTCGACCGCTTCTCGGGCGGGCGCGACTGTCCAAGCGCGCAGCCCGGTGATGATGGCGCCGAGGACCGGGCCCGCCCTAATTCCGCCGGGCGGTCACCAGGACGGGGGTGAGGAGCGTGCCGCCGTCCTCTTCGAGAGGTCCGATGCAGGACAGCGAACCCTCCCTAACGTCGACGGAGGTCGAGTGCTCAGCGCAGACCCGGCACCACAGCAGCCAGTCGGCCCAGCCCTGCGGCTGCGACCGGGCGGAGCGAACGGTGACCAGTTCGGTGACGTCCCACTCGAACTGCCACCAGTCCGCGGTGTGCCACGCGAGGGCTTCCCACCCGACAAGGTCCTTGAGGTGGCGCGGAATGGAGCCGATGTCCCGGATCTCGCGGGTCATGCCCGGCGACGCGATCGCCAACTGACCGCCTGGTTTGAGGAACCGCGTCACGTAGGCGAGATAGGTGTCTGCGGTGCCGAAGTAGTGATAGGTGCCGACCGAGATGATCGCGTCGAACTCACCCTCCGCGAAGGGTAGGGCGTGCGCCTCGGCGTCCACCGCCGTCACCCGGTCGGGGACACCGTCCTGCGCGAACCGCTTCCGGTTCTCCTCCGCAGCCACCCAGTGGTCGGCCGCGACCACCTCGATGTCGAACTCGCGGGCGAGGTACGTCGACGTCATGCCCATGCCGCAGCCGAGGTCGAGCACCCGCATCCCGGGTGTCAGGTCGACGTCGTGCAGAAGATCCTCGAGCAGCCACAGCGGGTTGGGACCCATGCAACGGTCCACCTGCCACTGCGCGTCGTAGGTGCTGGACCGCGGGTACGCGGCCTGGATCAGTGAGTCGAGTCCAGGCATCGCGCCATTTTCGGTGCTCATAACCTCAGCGGGCAAACAGAATTGGCTTAGACAGTTGTTGCAGTCCGGGTGGCCTTGATGTGGTACGTCGCGGGTATGGCGGTGCTCGCGGCGCCGAGCCCTTCGTAGCTCTCGGCGTCGGGGCGCTCGTGCAGCGCGTCGATGCGGAAGCCGGCGCCCAGCAGCGCGGTGACGACCGATCCCAAGGACCAGACGAAACTGCGGAGCGTCGGAGCATCGCGGTCCCGCCCACCCACCGGTGCCTTGCTGGGATCCCAGGTCGACGCGATCGACCCGGCTTGGAAGTAGTCGGTCCGGACGGTCAGCGAATTCTCGCC
The DNA here is from genome assembly GCA_963828605.1 of uncultured Actinomycetota bacterium. GTDB lineage: Bacteria > Actinomycetota > Actinomycetes > Mycobacteriales > QHCD01 > DASXJE01. The sequence continues at coordinate 961,299 of CAWHER010000003.1, forward strand.
GGCCACACTGAGGACCTCCCACATGGGGTGGTGCTCGCTGATGAGGACGACACCCCCGGGCTTCAGCCGGTCGGCGACCGCACGCACCCACGCCCCGATGTCGGGAGCCCAGCAAATCCCGCCCCAGGAGATGTAGACGAGGTCGAGGTCGGTCAGGTCAGGGGGGAGGTCGAACATGTCCGCGACCCGCAGGTCACAGGTCAGTCCGACGGCGGCCGCCTTGGCGCGTGCCTTCTCGATGTGGATCTCGGAGATGTCGATGCCGCAGGCGATTGCGCCTCGTTGCGCCCAGCTGATGACCTCGTCCCCGGTCGAGCAGGCCAACTGCAGGACGACCTTGCCGCTCACGTCGCCGGCCAGCTCGGTCTCGACCGGCTCCAGTGCGGTGCCACCGCCGAGGTAGAAGTCCGGCGGCGCACCGTGCCGCGCCGGAGCGATCGCGTTCCAGGACTCGCGGTTCGCCTGGATGATCCGGGACATCTCCATGGCGCACATCGTATGAGCCCGCCATGTGGGCGCGAACTTCCTTTCGCCGCCGGACGCGGGGGAGTGGGCCGCTCAGACCGGCTGGGAATGGACGAAGCCGAGTGACGTCATTCCCTCCGTCCGGCAGATCTGGTCCGATGCGGTTCCCACGGGGGTCTGCAGAAGCTGATAGGCGGCTCCGTGTGACTGCCCCCAATGCATCGCCGCCCGCCACAGGAGCCGTCCGAGACCCTTACCACGGTGGTCGGCGAGGACGCCGAAGTACTGCGGCATCAGCTGGGCTCCTCCCGCCGCGTCGGGCCGGATCTCCATGGGCCCGATCGCGCCGACCACCCGATCGTCGACGACGGCAATCAGGATCTCGCCGACAACACCGCACTGCATGCGTTCGTGGAGGAAGGCAAAACCGCCGGCATCCATCCCGTCGGCGAAGGTGGCGAAGCTGTGCTCGTCGGAAGGTGTCGCCCGGCGGAGGCATCGGACCGGCCCGTCCGGACGGGGACAATCGGTCGTCATGAAATCCTTGAGGTGGATGCGGACCCCCTGCCCGTTCGGAGCGCCGGGACCGGCAAAGCGGAGCACCCTCGCCTCGGTGGCGCAATTGCGGGTGCGCAGCCTACCGGCCAGTTCGGCGGCCACGGGAAACGTGTCAGGCCGGCCGTCATAGACGTGCACCGTGATCCGCCGCGAGCCGCGGCGGGAAAGCGTGGGAATCAATGTCACGTCCGGTCGGTGGACCACGTCGCCGGCAAGGACAGCCTCGTCCTTGGCGGCGTGCCAGCGGATGTCCTTGTCGTACGGAAGGAAACAGCCGGTGGTCGCAACGCTCAGGACGTCGGTGAAGAGGCACTCGGTGAGGACGGACGGATGTACCGGGCCGATGGTCGGCACGAAGGGAACCGTCACCAGCGGGCCCAGCCAGTCCCACCGGAAATGCATAGGGCACGCTACCGCCCGAGCAGCAGGAGATCGGATTCTATGGCCGCGCGGTAGGTGGCGAACCAGTCCCCGCCGGCCCGGAGTTCGTCGCGGAGGATGGTGGTCATTCTGATCATGCGGTAGACCGCGAACGTGGTCCGCAGGTCGGGGGTGAGGGCCAGCCCGTATCCGGTCAGGAGCGGCTCGAGAAACTCCCCGCCGGCGAGGGAGAAGCGGGAAAGGTCGTAGAGGGGATCGCCGGACGCGGCGTCACCCCAGTCGATGATGCCGACGAGACGACCCGCGTCGGCGAAGACGTGCGGCGGCTTGAGGTCACCGTGCAGCAGCATCCCGGGTCCCTCGAGGCGCACGTCGTCTCGGTGGTCCCGCAGGGCGGACTGCAGCCGCGCCGCCAGCCGCTCGTTGATCACCGAGTGGTCGACCAGTTCGGGCACGCATCCCTCGGCCTCGCCGACGAAGTCCGCCCAGGTCGGGTGCAGTCCCGTCGGAGCGTCCGCCTCGCCGTCCCCGGCGGCGAGGAGGCCGTACCCAGCGATCGGGAGGGAATGGACGAGCCGGAGCTGCCGGCCCGCCTCGACCAGCGCCGGATCCCGCTCGTCGGACACGGCACCGCCCGGCAGCCGGCGCATCACGAGAAACGGTGCGGGCAGCGTCTGCTGATCCACCTCGAGGGCGACCACGTCGGGTGTGGCGACGCCGACCGCGCGGACCCGCTCACACGCCCAGGCTTCTGCGGCCAGCTCCCGCCGGTCGCCGGCTTTGAGAACGAAGTCCCCGCCGGACGTGTGGATCATGAAGTCCTGGTTGCCGACGTATCCCGCCAGATCCTCGATCCCGGTGACCTGCTCGTGCAGGAAGCCGCTCATCGCCGTTGCCACCATCGCGGCGGTCAGCCGTGGCCGCTCGTCCGCCGGACCGTTCGGGTGGATCTGGGGTGCGGTGGCCGAGGGACGGCCAGAAAGGTTCTGCAAGGCGTATCTCCTGATCGGTAGAGAGATGACGCCTGCTGGTCCGCGCAGCTAGCTCCTGGTCGAGGCAGGCGACACCCGGAATGTGCTCATCGGATGACACCTCCTCATCGCTGCGGACCTCCGGGAGAATACTCCCACCGCTGAGCCGTGTTTTGTCAGAGCCTGCTGCGGGTACATGCGCGGAGCCGTGACCTGCACGGCCCTGTCGAACGATCGAGGTACGGCGCTCATGCCACCGCCGCGCTGTCGCTGCACAACGCCGCTCATCATCGCCGGCTCACACTCTGGGCGGCTGAGGTATTGCCAGCATTGCGACCGGGTATGCCTGCGTGGGCCCAGTTGCCAGTTTTGCCGCCACGCGGTGCAGCGTCGGTGAGCGTTTCCCAGGCCTCATAGCGACCGCTCGTGGATCCGAAATTGATTGGCGTTCCCGTGTCGGGGCTGTGACCCTCCGGGTATGAGCTTCACCGTCCGGCAGCTCACGGCCGCCGACTGGTCGGCGTTCTGGCCGATGGTGAAGGACATGGGCACCGACGACACGGAGCCCGTCGCCAGGAAGCGCTACGAGGAACTGCTTCCCGACCCGAGGTGGGCGGTGTTCGGAGCCGTGGACGGCAGCCGCCTGGTCGGGTACGCCGCGGTACAGGACTACGGCCCCCACCTTCGCATCGGCGACCTGCATCGGATCGCCCGGCTGCACGACCTCTACGTCGCCCCCGGCGACCGTTGCCGGGGCGTGGGCCGGGTCCTGATGGCGGGTGTCGAGGGCTGGGCCGCGGGCCGGGTGAGGTACGTCGAGTGGCAGGCCGGAGAGAAGACGTCCGCGCCGTTCTACGAACGGCTGGGCTATCGGGGCGAGCCATGTCCACAACCGGAATATCCGACCTTCGTGATCGACCTGGCGGCGGGCGCGGCCGGAGGATCTCCCGGGTGAGCGACGATCAATCGTTCGAGGTGTAGGCGAAGTCGGTGCTGAAACCGCAGCGTTCGCGGAAGTCCCAGTCCAACGGCGCATCGAGCACGGCCAGCCGATCGCAGACGACCTCGGTCCCCGGGTGGTCGTGCCCAGGAATGCCGCACGCGATCGTCTCCTGACTCTCGACCGAGCGGGTCGCAGTGACGGTCACGTAGGTCGCCGCCCGGATCGACCATCGGCCGGTCTCGTGCGACAGCGCGATCCGAGCCCGTCGCACGTCATGGACGGTGCCGATCGCGGCGGCGAAGTTTCGGAGCGTGCCGCCGCCGGCCTTGCCCAGGAAGATGGCGACGAGTGCGTCGTGCTGGACGGGGTCCGCCCGGTCGTCGATGTAGAGACTGACCCGCCACGGGGAGCCGGTCTCGTCGTCGTCGTACCAGCCGGCCAGCACCACCGCGAGTCCCGCCAGGTCCACCCGCCCGGTCCCGCCGTCCTCGATCTGCCAGGACAGCGCGAACTGGCATACGCCGTGGGTGGAGCGGCCGCCGGGCCGGCCGCCGACCCGGCGGCACGGGCAGATCGGGTCGCAGTTGCAGGCCTCGAAGTAGGTCCCCGCCACCCGCCAGTCCGCCGGTGGCCCGGATGCCGGCCCGGTCACATCATGACCATGTGCTGCAGGCCCGGCGCGAGCCCGGGAACCCAGATGACGGCGATGGCGAGCCCGAACGCGGCGACTCCGACGACCTTGGAGAAGAACGGGCCGTACCGCCACACCCTCTCCACGAGGATGACGACGGCGAGAGTCACCATGGCCCAGAGGTTCATGACGCCGAAGGCGATGACGAGTGCCATCAGGGCCCAGCAGCAGGCGGCGCAGAAGGCTCCGTGGTGCAGGCCGGCGCGGAGATCGCGCAGCCGCCCGCGGTAGGCGGAGTAGCGCAACAGGTGCGCGTACGGCGACCGGCACACCGCCAGGCAGTGCTGCTTGAGGGCGGTGAGCTGGTAGAGCCCGCAGAGGCCGAACACGGCGACGGCGATGGCCCGCGTGTCGGCGCCGTGGCCCGCGGCGATGTGATCGGCCCACGAGGCGACGGCGTAGACCGGTACGCCGATGACCGTCCAGACGAGCAGATAGCCGGTGGCGAAGGAGCAGAGCCGCACGACGCGGTAGGTACGCACGGACAGGGCGTACATGGAGGCAAGCGGCGCCGCCGACGGCAGCATCATCGCCGCCATCATCGGCGTCCAGACTCCGAGGAACCCGACCAGGCCGAGGCCCGCCGTTCCGGGCATGCCGCCCATGCCACGCATCTGGAGCACGGTGACCAGCCAGGCGGCCGAGGCGGCGATCAGCAGAACCGCCGTCACAGAGGTGAACCGGCGGCCACCGGGCGCCGCGCGCCGGTCCGTGCCCCTGCTGAGTGCGGCGTACATGCTAACTGCCCTTCGGCGCCTTCCTCGTCCCGCTCGTAGGCATCATCCGCCGACTCGGCGGGGAGTGAGCACGGATTCCGGGTATCGGGCCCGGGCGATCGGTGTCCGGGCGATCGGTGTCAGGGGCCGAGGACGGTCGGCGACAGGTCGCCGGCGGCGACGGGTCGGCCGAGGACGGTGCTGACGGGGACGACGCCCGCCCACCACGGACCCGACAGGTCTTCCGGCTCGTCGACCGGGTCGCCGGTGCGGCACTTCGCCGAGACCTCGTTCAGATCCAGCACCAGCACGCTCGTCGCTGCGAGCTCCTTGGTGTTCGGCCGCCGACACTCTCCGGACCGGCCCGGGCGTACGTGGTCGACGACGGCATCGAGGGCGCGGGTGCGCTCCTCCGGGTCGGTGACCAGATGCGCGACGCCGTGCGCGACGACGCTCCGGTAGTTCATCGAGTGGTGGAATGCCGACCGCGCGAGGACGATGCCGTCGATGACCGTCGCTACGACGCAGATGTCGACACCGTCGGCCGCTGCGCGAGCGACGGTCGAGCCGGTCGAGCCGTGCAGGTAGAGGCGCTCGCCGTCGCGTGCGTGGATCGTGGGGATCACGACGGGTACGCCGTCCCGCACGTGCGCCACATGGCAGATCAGCGCCTCGTCCAAGACGGCGTGCACCGCATCGCGGTCGTAGCGGGCGCGCTCAGCCAGCCGGGCGGGCGTCGTACGCCGGGTCGGCGGGTAGTCGGCAGACACCTTGTGACTCCTGTCGTACTAGTACATAATACCTTCCGTGGTAGTACATTACCGTCCGACCGGGTCCACGGCCAGGGAGATCGCGGGGAGCGTCGAGGATGCGGTGGCCGGCGGGAGACTGCGCCCGGGGGAGCTGGTGCCGCCGATCCGGGTCCTCGCCGACGAGCTCGGCGTCAACCCGAACACGGCGGCGACCGCCTACCGGATCCTGCGGGACCGCGGGGTGGTCGAGACGGCCGGCCGCCGCGGCACCCGCGTTCGTCGCCGTCCGGCGACCGCACCGGTGCAGTCGGAGCCGCTCCAGCCTCCGGCCGGGGTGCGTGATCTCAGCGACGGGCAGCCCGCATCGGACCTGCTGCCGAGGTCGGCCGACGCTCTGCGGCACGGAGCCGCGGTGTGGGCCGGGCGCGGCTACGGCGACCCCGACGTCGCGGAGCGCCTCGCGGCCGCCGCGCGCCGGCGGTTGACCGATGACCGGGTGCCCGCCGCGCATCTTGCCGTCGTCCACGGCACGCTGGACGCCGTCGAGCGGGGCCTGCAGGCACAGCTGCGGCCCGGCGACCGGGTGGCGGTGGAGGACCCGGCCTGGTCCAACACCACCGACCTGCTCGCCGCGATGGGGCTGGTCGCGGAGCCCGTGGCCGTCGACGACGACGGGGTCCGGCCCGACGCGCTCCGGACCGCCCTGGCGGCCGGGTGCCGCGCCGTGGTGGTGACCCCACGGGCACAGGTGCCCACCGGGGCCGCCGTATCGCCTTCCCGCGCCCGGGCCGTGCACCGCGTGCTGGCGACCCGCCGCCAGGTCCTGCTGGTCGAGGACGACCACGCCGCCGACGTCGCCGGCGCCCCGTCGGTGACCCTCGCCGGCACGACCGACCGGTGGATCCACGTCCGGTCGGTGTCCAAGGCCTGGGGCCCGGACCTCCGGCTCGCGGTCGTTGCGGGCGACGCCGGCACCATCGACCGGATCCGCGGCCGGCAGCGGCTCGGACCGGGCTGGGTCAGCCACGCGACCCAGGAGGCGGTCGCCGAGCTCTGGGACAACCCGAAGGCACGCGCCCTGGTCCGCCGAGCCGGGCTGGAGTACGCCGCCCGCCGGGCGGGTCTGGTCGACGCCCTCGCAGCACGGGGCGTCACCGCCCACGGCCGGTCCGGCCTCAACGTCTGGGTGCCGGTGCTCGACGAGACTGCGGCAGTGGCCGGGCTGCTGGCCGCCGGATGGGCGGTCGCGCCGGGGTCCCGCTTCCGGCTCGCGAGCCCGCCCGCACTGCGGGTCACGATCGCCTCCATGTCGGCCGGCGAGATCCGCCCGCTCGCCGATGCCCTCGCCCGCGCCGCCACCGCCGGCCCCGCTCGCGGTGTGTGAGGACGCGCGTCAGTAGAAGTCGGTCGGATCGACGACGTTGAGCAGCGGTTCGCCGTCGCAGTAACGGTGCAGGTTGATGAGGAAGAGCTCGACGATGCGGGCGTTCTCCTGCGTCGACAGGGCCGCCGTGTGCGGGCTGATCAGGACGTTGTCGAGGTTCCACAGCGGGTCGTCGGGCGGCAGCGGCTCGGTGTCGAAGACCTCGAGCGCCGCGCCGGCGATCCGGCGTCGGGCCAGCGCCTCGGTGAGCGCCGCCTGGTCGAGCGTGTGGCCCCGACCGACATTGACCAGGATCGCGTGCCCGGGCAGGGATTCGACCAGGCTGCGGTCGAACAGTTGGTGCGTGGCCGCCGTGTCCGGCAGGGCGAGGACGACGGCGTCGGCACGCGGGACGAGCGCCGGCAGGCTGGTGGTCGGGTGCAGCTCGTCGACCGACCCGTCCGGCGGGGTCGTGGGCGACGACCGGCGTACGCCGAGGGTGTGCATCCCGAGGGCCCGCGCGGCCCGGGCGACCTCGCGCCCGATCTCACCGAGGCCGACGATCAGGAGCGTCTGCCCGGCGAGCTCGCGGACCGGATAGTGCGGCCACCGACGGGCGGCCTTGTCGGCGAGCAGGCGTGGGAGGTCCTTGGTGAAGGCGAGCAGTCCGAGCATCGCCCACTCGGCCAGCTGCTGGGCGTGGACGCCGCGGGCGCTGGTCAGCGTCAGCCCGCGCAGCTCGTCGGCGCTGAGTCCGGCCCGACGGAGCTGCTCGCCGGCGCCGGCCGCGGTGCCCTGGATCCAGCGGAGGCCCGGTGCCGAGCGCACGGCCGCGGCGAGTCCGTCGGCGGTGTCACCCGGCACGCCGAAGAGGACCTCGGCGGAGTTGACCAGCTGCTGCCACCGTTGCTCGTCGTCCCCGCTGCGTCGGAATTCGAGCTCGCCACGGTGGTCGGACGGATAGCGGGGTGGCGGCAGCAGCTCCGGCGCGTAGGTGACATGGGCGCGCGGCTCGCCCGCGCGGATGCGCTCGACGAAGTCGGCCTCGAGCGGGCTGGCGATGAACACGTCGACCGGCATGCGGAGTCCTCGATAGGTGACCCGGCGCCTCCGGATCGGCTCCGCGGTCCCCCCGAGTCTGCCAAGCTCGGGCAGATGATCGATCACATGTCCATCCAGGTGGCCGACGTCCCGGCGAGTACGGCGTTCTATGACGCCGTACTCGCGACTCTCGGCGGGCGGCGGGCGATGGACTTCGGCGAGGTCGTCGGTTACGGAACCGATCGGCCCGAGTTCTGGGTCGGGCCGACGAGCACACCGGGCTCGGCCCGGGAGCTGCATCTCGCGTTCAGCGCCGCCGACCGCGCGACGGTCGTCGCCTTCTACGACGCCGCCGTCCGGCTCGGCGCCGAGGTGCTGCACGCGCCGAGGGAGTGGCCGGAGTACCACGAGTCCTACTTCGGCGCCTTCGTCCGGGACCCGGACGGGAACAACGTCGAGGCGGTCTGCCACACCCGCTGAGGCGGAGCGGGTCCGGTGCCGAGGCGCCGGCCGCCCTCGGTCGCTCCGGCCGTCGACATCGTGCGTGCTACTCGCACATTGGGCCCGAAGAGGCGAGTACGGCGCACGATGTCGCCCGGCCCCCCGTTACCCGCCCCCGCCCCCGGCCCCGGCCGCGCCACGACTCGGCCTCGCCCGGCTTCGTACCCGACCGCGGGGCGACGTAGGACGCTCTACTCGCAAATGCGGGCCGAAGATGCGAGTAGAGCGTCCGATGATGCCGCCGTTCTGCCCGCTCGGTCGCTCCGGCCGTCGACATCGTGCGTGCTACTCGCATCTTGGGCCCGAAGATGCGAGTACGGCGCACGATGTCGCCCGGCCCCGCCCGGCCCCGACGGCCCGGCCGACCAAGAAGGCCTTCGCCTGCGCTTGACGCGATCGACCGGCCCTGACACGATGGCCGACGGCATTGAAACGATTCACGCCGCGCATCGAATCGGGCGGAGGCGAGGCGGAGGTCCGACGGAGAGGGGCGAGGATGGAGCGGGTCTGTTTCCTGCTGCAGGTCAAGCCGGACCGGCTGGCGGAGTACCGCGACCGGCACCGTGCGGTCTGGCCGAGGATGCAGGAGGCGCTGCAGAAGACCGGCTGGCGCAACTACTCCCTCTTCGTGCGCGATGACGGCCTGCTCGTCGGATACCTCGAGTCCGACGACTTCGCCGCCGCTCAGCAGGCGATGGCCGAGACCGAGGTCAACGCGGAGTGGCAGGCGGAGATGGGAGACTTCTTTGTCGACCTCGACGACCAACGACCCGACGAAGGCTTCATCCGCCTCGCGGAGGTGTTCCACCTTGACTGACCCGCACACCGACCTCCACCCGCAGGTGCGTGCGCTGCTCGACCGCAGCCACGAGCTCGGCGCCGACCCGCGTAACACCAACTACGCCGGCGGCAACACCTCGGCCAAGGCCACCGTTCCCGACCCGGTGACCCGGACGGACGTCGAGCTGCTGTGGGTGAAGGGGTCGGGCGGTGACCTCGGCACGCTGACGGCGACCGGGCTCGCCGCGCTGCGGCTGGACCGGCTCCGGGCCCTCGTCGACGGCTACCCCGGCGTCGACCGCGAGGACGAGATGGTGGCGGCGTTCGACTACTGCCTGCACGGCAAGGGCGGCGCGGCACCCTCGATCGACACGGCCATGCACGGCCTGGTCGAGCAGGCCCACGTCGACCATCTGCACCCCGACTCGATCATCGCGTTCGCGACCGCGGCCGACGGTGAGGCGTTGACCAAGGAGTGCTTCGGCGAACGCATCGTCTGGGTGCCCTGGCGGCGGCCCGGCTTCCAGCTCGGCCTCGACATCGCCCGGATCGCGGAGCAGAACCCGCAGGCGGTCGGCGCGATCCTCGGCGGCCACGGGCTCACCACCTGGGGCGACACCTCCGCGGAGTGCCAGGAACGCTCGCTGGCCACGATCCGGGCGGCCACCGACTACATCGACGAGCACGGCTCGTCGACGCCGTTCGGGTCGGCGATCCCGGACCATGCGCCGCTCGCCGCGGAGGAACGCCGCCGCCGGGCCGCCGACCTCGCGCCGCTGCTGCGCGGGCTCGCCTCCACCGACCGCCGCCAGGTCGGCCACTTCACCGACGCCGACGTCGTCCTCGACTTCCTCGCCCACGACAAACACCCGCAGCTCGCCGCGCTCGGCACGTCCTGCCCCGACCACTTCCTGCGTACGAAGGTCCGCCCCCTCGTCCTCGACCTGCCGCCGGCCGCCCCGCTGGAGCAGGTCGCCGCCCGGCTGCGCGAGCTGCACGCCGCCTACCGCGAGGACTACGCCGCCTACTACCAGCGCAACGCCGACCCCGACTCGCCGCCGATGCGCGGCGCCGACCCGGCGATCGTGCTGGTGCCCGGCGTGGGCATGTTCAGCTTCGGCAAGGACAAGCAGACCGCGCGGGTCGCCGGCGAGTTCTACGTCAACGCCATCAACGTGATGCGCGGCGCCGAGGCGCTGTCCAGCTACGCCCCGATCCCGGAGTCGGAGAAGTTCCGGATCGAATACTGGGCGCTGGAGGAGGCAAAGCTCGCGCGCATGCCCAGGCCCAAGCCGCTCGCCACCAGGGTCGCGGTCGTCACCGGCGCGGGGTCGGGCATCGGCCGGGCGATCGCGACCCGGTTGGCCGCCGAGGGTGCCTGCGTCGTCGTCGCCGACGTCAACGTCACCGGCGCGACCGAGGTCGCCGCCGAGCTCGGCGGCCCCGACATCGCCGTGCCGGTCGAGGTCGACGTCACCGACGAGGAGGCGGTCGAGCAGGCGCTGCGCGCGGCCGCGCTGGCCTTCGGCGGCGTCGATCTGGTGGTCAACAACGCCGGCCTGTCCATCTCCAAGAGCCTGCTCGACACCTCGGTCGACGACTGGGACCTCCAGCACCGGGTCATGGCCCGGGGGTCGTTCCTCGTCTCCCGGGCGGCCGCCCGGCTGATGATCGAGCAGGGCATGGGCGGCGACATCGTCTACATCGCCAGCAAGAACGCCATCTTCGCCGGCCCCAACAATGTCGCGTACGGCGCTGCCAAGGCCGACCAGGCGCACCAGGTGCGGCTGCTGGCCGCCGAGCTCGGTGAGCACGGCATCCGGGTCAATGGCGTCAACCCCGACGCCGTGGTCCGCGGCTCGGGCATCTTCGCCGGCGGGTGGGGCGCCCAGCGTGCCGCGGTCTACGGGGTCGAGGAGGCGAAGCTCGGCGAGTACTACGCCCAGCGCACCCTGCTCAAGCAGGAGGTGCTGCCCGAGCACGTCGCCGCCGCGGTGTTCGCCCTCACCGCGGGCGACCTGCAGCAGACGACGGGGCTGCTGATCCCGGTCGACGCCGGGGTGGCGGCCGCCTTCCTGCGGTAGCGACCGATGGCCATTCTGGACCGCCCGGACCCGCCGATACGCTCGCTCGACGTGGAGATCACCATCCGCCGGGCGCGTACCCGCGACGTCACGGCGATCCAGGAGCTGCTCGACGGCTACGTCGCGAAGCGCATCCTGCTGGGCAAGAACACCGTCACCCTCTACGAGGACGTGCAGGAGTTCTGGGTGGCCGAGCAGCCCGGCAGCGGCCGGGTGGTGGGGTGCGGCGCGGTGCACGTGCTGTGGGAAGACCTGGCCGAGGTACGCACGGTGGCCGTGCACCCGGATTTCCGCAGCCAGGGCATCGGCCATCTGCTGCTCGAGCAGTTGCTGGCGGCCGCGCGCGAGGTCGGGGTCGAGCGCGTCTTCGTCCTGACCTTCGAGGTCCGGTTCTTCGCCGAGCACGGCTTCGCCGAGATCGAAGGGACCCCGGTGCCGCACAACGTCTACGCCGAGCTGTTGCGCTCCTACGACGAGGGGGTCGCGGAGTTCCTCGACCTCGAGCGGGTCAAACCCAACACGCTCGGCAACACCCGGATGCTGCGGATGCTGCGATGACCCGGTCGGTGGTCGCCGTCGATCTGGGCGCCTCCAGCGTGCGGGTGGTGCTCGGCGAGGTGGGCCCGCAGACCCTCGACCTGCGCGAGCTGCACCGGGTGCCCAACGAGCCCGTCCAGACCCGCGGCACCCTGCACTGGGACATCCTCCGGCTCTACGGCGGTGTGCTCGACGGGCTCCGCCGGGCGGCCGGCGGGGGGTGCGCCGTCGACAGTGTCGGCGTCGACTCGTGGGCGGTCGACTACGGGCTGCTCGACCGCGACTGTGCGCTGCTCGGCAATCCGGTGCACTACCGGGACCGGCGTACCGAGGGTGCGATCGACGCGGTCTCGAGGGTCGTCGACGCGGAGGAGCTCTACGCGACTACGGGCATCCAGCAGCTGCCGATCAACACGATCTACCAGCTCGCGGCGGCCCGCGGATCGGCGCAGCTCGACGCCGCGGAGACCCTGCTGATGATCCCCGACCTGGTCGGCTACTGGCTGACCGGCGAGGTCGGGGCCGAGGTGACCAACGCCTCGACCACTCAGCTCTTTGACCTGCACCGGGAGACCTGGGCCGACGACCTGATCGGCCGGCTTGACCTGCCGGCGAGAATCTTCCCGCCGCTGCGCCATCCCGGCGACGCGGTCGGCGTGATCGGCGGGGCCGCGGCCGAGGAGACCGGGCTCACCGTACCGGTCACGGCGGTCGGGTCGCACGACACCGCGTCCGCCGTCGTCGCGGTGCCCGCGGGCGACGAGCGGTTCGGCTACATCTCCTGCGGCACCTGGTCGCTGGTCGGTGTCGAACTGGACAAGCCGGTGCTCGCGGCCGACAGCAGGACGGCGAACTTCACCAACGAGCGGGGGATCGACGGCACGGTGCGCTATCTGCGCAACGTCATGGGCCTCTGGCTGCTGCAGGAGAGCCAGCGGACCTGGCGGGCAGCCGGGCAGGAGACCGACGTGGCGGACCTGCTCGCCGCGGCGGCGGCCGAACCCGCTCTGCGCGCTGTCGTCGACCCGGACGACCCGGCGTTCCTCGCACCCGGCGACATGCCCGCGCGGATCGCTGCGGTCTGTCGGCGTACCGGCCAGCCGGTGCCGGACCGGCCCGCGGCGGTGGTGCGGACGATCGTCGAGAGCCTCGCCCTCGCGCATCGCACGGCGATCCGGGCCGCGCAGCGGCTGTCCGGGCGCTCGATCGACGCGGTGCACGTCGTCGGAGGCGGGAGCCGCAACGACCTGCTGTGCCAGCTCACCGCCGACGCCTGCGACCTACCGGTGCTCGCCGGGCCGGTCGAGGCGACCTCGATCGGCAACGTCCTGGTGCAGGCGCGCGCCCTCGGTGCCGTCGGCGACCTCACCGACATGCGCCGGCTGGTGGCGGCCACCCACCAGGTACGCCGGTTCGAGCCGAAGCCCGACGAGCGGGCCTGGTCGTCGGCCGCCGCCAGGGCCGGGCTCGCCGACGCCTGACCGCCCGGTCAGCCCGACCGCGCCGCCGACCTCGTCGAGCGCGCGTCGACCGGGTCGAAGAGCCGCAGGTTGTGCGCGGTCGCCGCGGCCGCGGTGCGGCTGTCGACACCGAGCTTCGCCAGGATGTTGGACACGTGGACGCTCGCCGTCTTGGGTGAGATGAACAGCGTCGCGCCGATCTCACGGTTGGTCCTGCCGTCGGTGACCAGGCGCAGGACGTCGAGCTCGCGTCCGGTGAGACCGGTCGCGGTCCGGTCGCCGCCGGTAGGACCCGGCGTCGGGGTGCCCGCGGCCGGTGCGCCGGCAGGGATGGTGATCCGGGCCCGCTGGGCGAGGAGCGTGATCTCCCGCTCCAATGATCGGGCCGGCAGCCGGGCCGCGAGCGCCCGTGCCCTCGCGAGCCGGTCGCCTGCGCCGGTGCGGTCGCCCGACCGCACCGCGGCCTCCGCGGCCCGGAACTCGGCGTAGGCCTGCTCGAACGGCTCGGCGAGGCGCGCCCGGAGCGCGGCCGCCGAATCCCATGCCGCGAGCTCCGCCGCATCACCGCGGTGCCGTTCGGCCTCGAACGTGAGCCGGTCGGCCTCCTGGCACATGTTGGCGGCACCCATGCCTTCGGCCCGGTCGGTCAGCCGCGCCAGGACGGAGTCGGCGTGTGCGGCGGCGGAAGGATCGTGCAACGCGGCCGCCTGCGTCCGCAGCTCGACGCAGGCCCGGGCGCCGATGGCCAGCATGGGCCACGCATGCCGGGCAGGAGTGGGCCGCGGGTCGCGGATCGCCGCGGCCTCCATCAGGTCGACGGCCCGGGCGGGGTCGCCGCGGGCCAGGGCGACTTCGGCCTCGAGCCGGAACTGGGGGAGGCGGTGCTGGGCGATCGGGTCGGCCGCCAGGTCGGCCCCGGCGGACTGTGCGGTCGTCCGCGCGGCGTCGTCGATGTCGCCACGGCGAAGCGCGATCACGGCCCGAAGCTGCACCAGGAAGCGGCGATGGGTCGGCGGCGGATCCAGTGCCAGCGCGTCGTCGATGAGTTCGACCGCATCCGGCCACTGGCCCAGGGCGTACTGCGCCTCCGCGACGTTGATGGCGAGGAAGGCGCCGTGGTTGCGCTCGAGCCCGGCGGCGGTGGCCCGCCCCGTGCCACTGCGGGCCACCGCGATGGCCTGGTCGTAGCGTCCGGCGCCCATCAGGGTGTCGGCGCGATCCACCAGCGCGCGGAACAGGCTCTCGTCGTCGCCGCAGCGCTCGGCCAGCTCGCTGCTCTCGTCGAATCGACGCAGCGCGCCGTCGAGATCCCCGGCGTAGGAATCGCACATGGCAAGCGTCGTCAACGCGTGCGCGGCCGAGCCGTCGGCGCCGATCCGGCGGGACAGCGCCAGGGCGCGTTCGGCGGTCGCTCGCGCCTGGTCGTCGAGCGAGTGCAGGATCTCGACACCGGCGAGGAAGGCCAGCACCCGAGCGGCCATCTCGTGGTCGGGCTGCGCCTCGGCGAGGCGGGCGGCCTCCCGCAGATCCTCGAACCGCTCGGTGTGCCCGATCTGCTGCCGGGAGCGGCCCCGGAGCTCCAGCAGGACCGCCGCGCGCATCGGCTCCCGGTCGGCGTCGAGCTCACCGAGGGCGGCCGTGGCGTAGGAGTCGGCCCGGGCCGGGTCGCCGGCGGTCCGGGCGGTCTGCCCGGCGGCCTCGAGCAGGCCGACGTGGTCGACGGGGAGCCGGCTCACGGCGTCCGGTGCCCGGTCCCACAGCGCCAGGACCCGCTCGAGCAGGGCCAGCCGCTCGGCGTAGGCGAACGTCGACCCCGCGTCGTCGGCGGCGGCCCACGCGGCGGTGACGGCGCGGTCGACCACGTGGGCGGCGTACCAGTGGTGGGCGATCTCCACGTTGCGGCGGTCGGCCGGCACGAGTGAGGGGTCGGCTTCGATGGCCTCGGCGTAACGCTGGTGCAGCGCGGTGGTCTCACCGGGCAGCAGCTCGTCGTGAACGGTTTCGCGGATCAGCGCATGCCGGAACGCGTAGCTCTCCTCGTCGACGACGAGGATGTTGGCTTCGACGGCGGCGCGCAGCGCCTCGGCCAGATCGTCGTCGCTCTCGGTGGTGACCGCGTCCAGGAGGCGGTGGCCGACCCGGTTGCCGCCGGCGGCGGCGACCCGGAGCACCCGCTGAGCCGGGTCGGGGAGTCGCTGCACCGTGCGCAACAGCAGGTCGCGGAGCGACTCGCTGATGTCGTAACGGCCCTCGTCCTCGCAGGAGAGCAGGGCTTCGACGAAGAGCGGGTTGCCCTCGGCGCGGCCGACGAGGAGATCGACGAGAGCCGGCTCCGGCTCGCGGCCGAGTATCCCGGCCGCCTGCGCCGCGACGTCGTTCCGGCTCAGCCGGTCGAGATCGAGCCGCTCGACCCGGGGGGCCCGGGCGAGCTCGGCCAGCAACGGCCGGAGCGGATGGCGGCGGTGCAGGTCGTCGGAGCGGTAGGTGGCGATCAGCAGTACGCCGGACGCGCGCAGGCTGCGCACGATGAAGACCAGGAGCTCGCGGGTGGAGCGGTCGGCCCAATGCAGGTCCTCGATGACGAGGACCAACGGACGCTGCGCGGCGAGGCCCTCGATGAGCTGGAGAAACCCCTCGAAGAGCGGGGCGCGGGCGGTCTCGTCGCCTGCTCGCCGATCCGGCCGGCCCAGCTCCGGCAGGCACGGCGCGAGGTCGCCGACCTGGGGAACCAGATCGGCGACCGCGTTGACACCGACGTCGCGGACCAGGCTGCGGAGCGCGGCGGTGAAGGGCGCGTAGGGCAGTCCTTCGGCGCCCAACTCGAGTGCTCCGCCGACCAGCACCCGGGCTCCGGCGTCGGTGGCTGCCGCGGCGAACTCGGTGACCAGCCGGGTCTTGCCGACACCCGCCTCGCCGGCGATGAGCACGGTCTGCGACTCGGTGTCACCGGCGTCGCGCAGTGCCGTGCCCAACGCGGCGAGCTCCGCCGTCCGGCCGACGAAGACCGGGCTGCTGGTACCTGTGGTCACACCAGCCAGGATGCCACCGACCACCGACATCGTGCGGCCCGCTCAGCGGGCGCCCGCGGAGGTCGAACCGCCCGTGATCACGCGCAGTGCGGGCGGGCGGGCCGGCGTCGGGGCCGGCGTGGCGGCTACGGCCGCCGTCCGGGTCGGCACCGACGCGCTGCGGTGCAGCAGCCGCGACCAGGACCAGCCAGGGGAGTGGCGGGCGATCAGGCGATGGACCTCGGCCTCGTGCCGCAGGTCGGCGATGTGCTGCTCGGCGATGCGGGCCGTCACCTCGGTGTACATGGTGCCTCCTCGTCCTGCGTCGGCCGTTCGACCGACACGTCGAGGTTCCCGCGACGACCCCGGTCACCACATCGGACAAAATCAGTGTTGTGGCCGGCCGGGGTCCTTAGGCGGGGGGCCGGAGTGCTTAGGAACTGACGACCGACGACTGAGGGGGTCCGGTGACCAGACGCGGATGGCTCCTTTTTGTCATCATGTGCGTGGTCTGGGGCATCCCGTACCTGCTCATCAAGGTCGCCGTCCGCGATCTCAGCCCGGTCAGCCTGGTCTTCTTCCGGACCGGCCTCGCGGCCCTCCTGCTGGTGCCGATCGCGCTCGCGCGGGGGCAGCTCCTGCCGGCGCTCCGCAGCTGGCGCCCGCTGGTCGTCTACACCGTCGTCGAGATGGCGGTTCCCTGGCTGCTGCTGTCCCGGGCGGAGCAGCGGCTCTCCAGCTCCCTGACCGGTCTGCTGGTGGCCGCGGTCCCGCTGGTCGGCGCGGTGCTGGGCCGGTTCACCGGAGACCACGAGCGACTCGAGGCGCGCCGCGTCGTCGGCCTGCTCGTGGGGATCGCCGGCGTGGCGGCCCTGGTCGGTCTCGACCTCGGCTCGGTCGACCTCCCGTCGCTCGGCGGCATGGCCGTCGTCGTGGTCGGGTACGCCGTGGGACCGGTGATCCTCGCCCGCTCCCTCGGCACCCTGCCCGCGCTCGGTGTCGTCGCCGCGTCCCTCGCGCTCTGCGCCCTCGGTTACCTCCCGTTCGCGCTGACCCGGTTGCCGCACGCCGTACCCGGTCCGGCGGTGCTGTCCTCGGTGCTGCTGCTCGCGGTGGTGTGTACGGCGGTGGCCTTCCTCGTCTTCTTCGCCCTGATCGCCGAGGTCGGACCGAGCCGCTCGACCGTCTTCACCTACGTCAACCCGGCCGTCGCGGTCACCCTCGGTGTCGTGCTGCTGGACGAACCGCTCACGCTGGCGACCGGGATCGGCTTCGTCCTGGTGATCGCGGGCTCGGTGCTCGCGACCCGACGCCCCCGGCCGCGTGCGACCGCCGAGCCGGATCCGATCGGCCTGACGAACCGGTAGCCGGCCGGTCGCCCAACCCCGCGGACTCGGTGACGTCGGAGGAGGCCGGAGGTGGCATATTCGTGCTGGGCTTTGTCGAGAGGTCCGGGTCTGCAACGATCCGTGCGGAGAGACGTCGAGGGGGCGCGGCATGGCAGACGACGGCTTCGCGGTGACCGCCTACCGCGAGGACGGAGGCGTGTGGCAGTGCGGTCTGTTGCCCGACGCAGTGCTGAACGACCTCGACGTGGCGGTCGCGACGGTCCGTTCCCAGCCCGGCGAGGGCGGTGCGATCGTCCTGATCGACGTCGAGGACGAATTCTTCGTCGCGCTGCGGTCCGGACGGCCGGGTGATGTCCGTATGCTGCTCTCCGACGTCACCGCGGCCGCGGACTACGATCTCGCCCGCCAGGCGGTGCGCTATCTCGGCGAGGAGACGCCGGGCGAGGACGAGCTCGACGAGGTGTGGCCGGTGGGCGATCTTGCGATCTTCGCTGACCTCGGCCTGGACGAGATGGAGTTCCGCGCGATCCTCGACGACCTGGATCTCTACGCCGACGAGATGATCGCGGCGATCGCCGGGCGCGTCGGTTTCGCAGACGCCTACGCTCAGGTTGTCGACGCGCTGCCGCGCTGACGTTGAGCCTGCGCCCACCGCTGCAGCCACGACCTCACGGAGGAAGGACGTGTCCTACGCCGCGATCGTTGTCGCCAAGTCCCCAGAGGGTTGGACCGCGTCGGAGGTCGACCTCGACGATGTCGAGGACGTCGACGGGGCAGCCGAACTGGCCCGCGAAGTCAGCGCGGGTGCCCACCCCACGGTGCTCTTCATCGAGGAGGAGGACGAGTACCTCGCCATCCTGAGGGTGGACGACGACTTCGACGACCCACGGGTCTTCGTCTCCGACGCCAAGGCCGTGGACAACTTCCGGCTCGCCGCGATGCTGCTCGACGGGGTCGAGGCCGAGCTCCCCGACGACGTCGACGACGAGGACGCCCCCGCCGGCCACGAGTCCGAGCCGGCCGGGGACGCCGACCTGCTCAGCGACCTCGGGACCCCGGCCCGCTCGCTGGTCGCGTTGTGCGACCAGGAGGGCACGTTGCCCTCGGACGTGGTCGCCGCGGTCTGTGAGAACGCCGGCTGCCTGGCCGAGCTCGAGATGTTGCGCGAGGCATGACGGCGTACGAGCCGTGGATGCGGCTCGCCCTCGCGGCGGCCGTGCGGGACTCCGCCGGCTCGGCCGACGTCCCGGTGGGTGCCGTGGTGGTCGACGCGGACGGGACGCCGATCGCGGAGGCCGGCAACGCCCGGGAGCGGCTGGGCGATCCAACGGCGCACGCGGAGGTCCTCGCGCTCCGGCGGGCTGCCGAGGCACTGGGCCGGTGGCGGCTGTCCGGTTGCACCCTGGTCGTCACGTTGGAGCCGTGCACGATGTGCGCCGGCGCGGCCGTGCTGGCCCGTGTCGACCGGATCGTCTACGGCACCGTCGATCCCAAGGCGGGCGCAGTCGGCTCGCTGTGGGACGTCGTCCGCGACCGGCGCCTCAACCACCGGCCGGAGGTGGTCGGCGGCGTCCTCACCGAGGAGTGCGGGGCTCTGCTGAGGGACTTCTTCGCCGGCCACCGCTGCTGAACCCGACGGGGCCGGTCGGGTAACCTCACCGGCGGTGGCGTGTCCGAGCGGCCGAAGGAGCACGCCTCGAAAGCGTGTGAGGGGGCAACTCCTCCGTGGGTTCGAATCCCACCGCCACCGCCACAGGACCTCCGGATCTGCCGGCCCGCACCCGTACTCGCGGTGACGTCGCGGCCGCCGCCCGGCAACGCGGCATCGTCGTGCGCCCTACTCGCATCTCCGGCCTCATCGTGCGAGTAGCGCGCACGATGTCACCCGCCTTGGGCCCCCCGGGGCGTCAGGTGGCGGCTTCCTGACGCGTGGAGGCAGCGTCTCGGAGCTGTCCGCCAACGGCCCAGTTATCGCGTGAGATCTCGTCGATGACAACCCAGATGTCGTGCGGCGTTTGACCGGGGCTGCCGCAGGTCTCGACGAATGCCTCCGTCAGCTTGCGCACCAGTGCAGTCTTCTGCTCGTGCGATCTGCCGGGGAACATCTTTACCTCAATCATCGGCATGGCCGCATCCTAGCCAGCCTGAACCGGCCTGCCCGCGTTACGCGGCCCGGCCCACCTTGAGCGCGGCCGCGGTGTCCACGGCCCGCCGGGCCTGGTAGCGGGCCGCTTCCAGGGCCACATCACCGGGTGCGCCCTCGCCGGACACGTGGGAGGTGCCGTAGGGATTGCCGGTCTGGAACTGGATGGGGTCGGTGTAGCCGGGGGGCACGATGACGCCGCCCCAGTGGTAGAAGGTGTTCGCCAGCGCCAGGATGGTGGACTCCTGGCCGCCGTGGGCCGTGCTGCTCGCGGTGAAAGCCGAGTACACCTTGTCGGCCAGCTTGCCCTGCTGCCACAGCGGCCCGGTGGTCTCGATGAACGCCCTGAGCTGACTGGCCGGGTTGCCGAACCGGGTGGGGCTGCCGAACAGCACCACGTCCGCCCAGGCCAGGTCGTCGAGTTCGGCCTCGGCGACGTCGGCGGCGTCCTGGAGGTGCTGGCCCCAGGCCGGGTTGGCCTCGATCGCCGCCGGTGGGGCCAGCTCGGCGACCTTGCGCAGCCGCACCTGGGCGCCCGCCTTTTCCGCGCCCTCGGCGGCGGCCTCCGCCAAGGCGTGCACGGTGCCGGTGGCGCTGTAGTAGATGACTGCCGCGTTCACGGGTTCCACGGTCGGTGTCCTTTCCCTCGCGGGTTAATTTCCGTGCCGGCGTGGCCGGATGGTGGTTGTCTCATCAACACGACGACGCAACTCTCCGGAATGTGAGGCGAGAGGCCGACGTCACAGTTCGATGCGGTGTCTCGTCGAAATGGTGAGGGACCCTGCGACCGAGGAGTCGTCGACACCATGACCACCCGAAGGGCGGCCGGACCCGGCCGGCCCGATCCGAGCCTGAGCGCGATCATGAGCGAGCGGCAGCGGCTGATCAATCTCGGGTACCGGCTGCTCGGCTCCCTCGCCGATGCCGAGGACGTCGTACAGGAGACGTATGCCCGCTGGTACGCCATGTCTCCGGAGCAGCAGGACGCCATCGGATCCCCCGCGGGCTGGCTGACGACGGTCGCCAGCCGCATCTGCCTCGACCTGCTCGGCTCGGCGCGGGCCCGGCGGGTGAGCTACGTGGGCGAATGGATCCCGGAGCCGGTGCCCGAACCGATGGAGATGGTCAACGCATGGTCCGGGGGCACCGCGGTCAAACCGGTCGATCCGGCCGACCGGGTCACCCTCGACGAATCGATCAACATGGCGTTCCTGGTGATGCTCGAGTCGATGACCCCGGCCGAGCGGGTGGCGCTCATTCTGCACGATGTCTTCCGCTACTCCTTCGTCGAAGTGGCCGAGATCGTCGGCCGTACGCCGGCGGCAAGCCGGCAGCTGGCCTCGTCGGCCCGCCGTCGCCTGCGCACAACGCAGACTGCGCCGACGGCGCAGCACGCCGATGTCGTCAGGAACTTCAAGCAGGCATGGGAAGCCAAGGACATCGACGCGCTCATCGGCCTGCTGGACCCCGAGGTCATGGCGATCGCCGACGGCGGCGGCCTGGTCAGCGCCGTGCTCCACCCGGTCGAAGGCGGCGAGCAGGTCGCGCGCACCTTCGTCGACGTCGTCGGAAACGCGCCTGACCTGGTGATCCTGGAGCGCACGGTCAACGGTCAGCCCGGCCTGGTGGTTCAGCAGGCCGGCGTCACCGTGACGGTGATCGCGTTCGACATCGCGGGCGGCCGGATCAGCCACATCTGGGCGGTGCGCAACCCGGAGAAGCTCCGGCCCTGGTCGGCGGGCTGACCCGCCGTAATAGGTTGGGGCCCATGCCTCATGAGGCCCCGACGGTCGACCTGGACCGGCTCGCCGCGCTGACCTACACCGCGGTGTTCTCCGATGTGTGCGACGGCCTCGGGCTGCGCGGGCAGACCTGCGCGCCCGGCCTTGCCCCCGTGGCGGCCGGTCGGGGCACCGCTCTCGGTTGGGTCCGCACGGCCCGGTCGGCCGCGGTGGACGGGCCTCCGGACCGGCCCTACGGCCGCGAGATCGACTTCATCGACTCGCTGCAGCCCGGCGACATGGTCGTCGCGAGCTGCGACGAGCCGGCGGCGCTGTGGGGCGAGCTCTTCTCGACCGCCGCGCTCGGCCGCGGCGCCCGCGGCGCGGTGATCGACGGGCTGATCCGCGACCGGGACCGCATCGCGACGATGTCGTTCCCGGTCTTCGCGCGCGGGTATCGGCCGACCGACAGCCTCGGCCGGGTCGCGATCACCGACACCGATGGTGCGATCACGGTCGGCGGCGTCACCGCACGCACCGGGGACCTGATCGTGGCGGACGCCGACGGCGTCATCGTCGTACCCGCGGACGCCGTCGCCGAGGCGGTGCCGCGGGCGCTGGAGAAGGCGACCACCGAGGACCGGGCGCGTGACCTGCTGCTCGCGGGCGGGTTGCTGGCCGACGTGTGGGAGAGATTCCGGGTGCTGTGATGCAGGCGCTGAGATGGCATGGCCGCAAGGACGTCCGGCTGGACGACATCCCGCCGCCCGGGCCGCCGGCCGACGGCGAGATCACGGTGCGGGTCGTGTGGTGCGGCATCTGCGGCACCGATGTCGAGGAGTGGCTGAACGGGCCGCTCTTCGTCGCCGCCGACGCACCCAACCCGCTGACCGGGGCGCAGGCGCCGATCGTGCTCGGCCACGAGATCGGCGGCGAGGTCGTCGCGGTCGGCGGGGGAGTCGATGCCCTCGCGGCCGGCGACCGGGTCGGCGTGGACGGGATCATGTCCTGCGGGCGCTGCTACTGGTGCCTCCGCCACCGGATCACCCTGTGCCCGCAGCTGGCGGCGGTCGGCATCATGTCCGACGGCGGTCTCGCCGAGTTCGTCAACGTGCCCGCATCGACCTGCGTGCAGCTGCCCGACGAACTGCCGACCGAGGCGGGCGCCCTGGCCGAACCGCTCGCCGTCGGCGTGCACGGGCTGCGGCAGGGCCGGCTGGTGCCCGGGGAGCGGGTCGCGGTTATCGGAGCCGGCACCGTCGGCCTGCTCGCCGCCCAGGCGGCGCGGGCGATGGGCGCCGGCGACGTCTGCATCGTCGAGCGACTCCCGGCCCGCCGTGCGGTCGCCGAACACCTGGGAATCCGGGCGCTCCCCGACGCCGCGATCGACGCCGACGTCGTCCTCGACTGCTCCGGCTCCGCCGCGGCGGTCGGACCCGCGATCGCCGGAGCGCGCCGCGGTGGGCGGATCGTGCTGGTCGGTATCACCGAGGCCGCTCCGCCCCTGGACCTGCTCGAGCTCGTGCGGACGGAGAAGGAGGTCATCGGGTCGCTGTCCCACGTCTGCGACGAGGACTTCGCCGCGGCGGTCAGCCTGCTGGCCGGCGGCGGCGTGCAGATCGCCCCGCTGATCAGCGACCGGATCACCCTCGACCGGGTCATCCCGGACGGGCTGCAGGCCCTGGTCGACCATCCCGCCGACCATCTGAAGATCCTGGTCAGCCCGCACACCCCCGCCCGATGAGTTCCGGAGGCCGATCCGTGTCCGACGTGCCGAGCGACATCGACCGCTGCCTGATGGTGAGCCTGCCGGGCACCACGGTGGGCCCGGAGCTGGTCGGTTGGCTGGAACGCGGCCTGGGCGGGGTCATCCTCTTCGGCCAGAACATCGTCGACCCCGGCCAGCTCGTCGACCTGGTCGGCGAGCTGCGCCGGCACTCACCCGACCTGCTGGTCGGGGTGGACGAGGAGGGCGGCGACGTCAGCCGGCTGGAGCACCCCGGCGGATCGTCGTTCCCGGGCAACCTCGCGCTCGGCGAGCTGGACGATCCCGACCTCACGACCCGCGTCGCCGGATCCATCGCCGATCTGGTCGCGGCGGCGGGGATCAACCTCGACTTCGCCCCGGTCGCCGACGTCAACACCGACCCGATGAACCCGGTCATCGGACCCCGCGCGTTCGGCGCCGACCCGTCGCTGGTGGCCCGGCACACCGCGGCCTTCGTCGAGGGGCTGCAGTCCCGGCGGGTCGCCGCCTGCGCCAAGCACTTTCCCGGGCACGGCGCGACAGCGCTGGACTCGCACACCGACCTGCCGACGGCCGCGCGCACCCGGGAGGAGACGGCCGCGATCGACCTCGTGCCGTTCCGGTCGGCGATCGCCGCCGGGGTGAAGGCGATCATGACGGCCCACGTCATCCACCCGGGCTGGGACGACCGGCCGGGCACGCTGAGCCGCGCGATCATGACCGACCTGCTGCGCGACGAGCTGGGGTTCGACGGTGTCGTGGTCAGCGACGGCATGCGCATGGCGGCGATCCGCGAGGGCATCGGGTGCGCCGAGGGAGCGGTGCAGGCATTGAGCGCCGGGGTCGACCTGCTCTGCATCGACCTGGATCCCGACGACCAGTGGGAGGTCCGCCAGGCGATCGCCACCGCGGTGGACGATGGCCGGCTCCCGGCCGCCCGGGTCGCCGAGGCGGCCCGCCGGGTCGACGCGCTCTCCGGGTGGGCGGTCCCCAAGGCTGCCGGGCCGGCCGATGTCGCGGTCGGGACGGAGGTGGCCAGGCGCGCCCTGCGGGTCGACGTCGCCCTGCCGCTGGGCTCGGCGCCGTACGTCATCGACGCGGGCGTCCGGCTCCGGCCGGGGATCGGCGTCACGTCGGCCGGGCTGCTCGACGTCCTGACCGGGATGGAGCCGGCCGTCTCCGGCGTCCGGGTCACCGGGACCGGTGTCGACCACGACGCCCTGATCGGCGCGGCGGACGGCCGGGCGCTGGTGGTCGCCGTCCGCGACGCGCACCGCCAGCCGTGGCAGGCCGACCTGATCCGCCGGGCGGTCGAGGCCCGGCCCGACTGCGTCGTCGTCGGGACCGGCACGACGGGCGACGCCGGGCTCGCCCCGGGCCACTACCTCGGGGCACTCGGGTGCGGGCTGGTCAACCTCCACGCTGCGGCGGAACGGCTCCTCGGCCGCGCCTGAACCCGGCCGGGTGTGCCGGCCGGTCGGCCCGGGAGGGACCTTCGGCCGTATCCGCCGGATCGTCTCCCGCGCCATGGTGAGTCATCCATACTGACCGTGGGCTGAGGGGATCCGATGGCCGAACAGGTGGCTGAACGGCGGGCGCTGCTCACCGACGGGCGACAGTTGACGATCCGCCCGGTGCGGGCCGACGACGAGGTCCGGCTGGTGCGGCTGCACGACGGGCTGTCCGAGCGGAGCATGTACCTCCGGTTCTTCAGTGTGAACAGGTTGGCCGCGGCGGAGTTCGTCCGGCGCGCGGTCTCGTCCGAGGGGGTCTTCGGGCACTCCGTCCTCGCCGAACTCGGCGGCGAGGTCGTCGGGATGGCGACCTACCAGGCGCTCAGCTCGCCGCGTGCGGCCGAGGTCGCGCTCGCCATCGCCGACGAATTCCAGTCGCGGGGCGTGGGCACCCTCCTCTTCGAATACCTCGTGTCGCATGCGCGGCGCAACGGCGTCGAGAGCTTCCACGCCGAGATGCTCGCGGAGAACGGCACCATCTACCGCCTGTTCACCGACTCCGGACTGCCGGCCCAGACCCGTCGCGAGGACGACACCCTGATCGTCGAGATCTCCCTGCGGTACGACGAGAAGTACCTCGACGTGGTGTCCGAACGAGAACGCCGGGCCGACGTGACCAGCATGGGGCCGCTGCTCGCGCCGTCCTCCGTCGCGGTGATCGGCGCCAGCACCCGGGAGCACACAGTCGGAAACGCGATCCTGCGGCACCTGCTCGTCGGCGAGTTCCGCGGCATGGTCTATGCGGTCAACTCCCACGCGGACACCGTGGCGGGACTGACCGCATACCCGGACGTCGCGTCGCTTCCTGAGGTGCCCGACCTCGCGGTCCTCGCCGTGCCGGCCGACGCCGTACCCGGGGTCGCGGAGCAGTGCGGCCGGCGGGGAGTGCGGGCGCTCGTCGTCATCTCCTCCGGAATGACCGGATCGGGACCCGATTCGTCCGGCGGTCAGCTGAGGAAAATCGTTGCGCGCCACGGGATGCGGCTCGTCGGGCCCAACTGCCTGGGGATCATCAACACCGATCCGAGCGTCGCGTTGGACGCCACCTTCGCCCGCGCAAACGCACCCCGCGGCAACGTCGGCATCGTGACCCAGTCGGGCGGCATCGGGATCGCCCTGCTCGAGTCGATGAGCCGGATCGGTATCGGGGTCTCGACGTTCGTCTCGACCGGGGACAAGTACGACGTCAGCAGCAACGACCTGCTGATGTGGTGGTCCGGCGATCCGCGTACCGACATCGCGGTGGTCTACGTCGAGTCGTTCGGCAACCCGCGCAAGTTCGCCCGGCTCGCCCGGCACCTGGCCGCCCACAAGCCGGTCGTCGCGGTGCGGGCCGCGGGCTCACCGGTCGCGCAACGGGCGGCGCGTTCGCATACCGCGGCCACGGCAACCCCCGGTGTCACGCGGGATGCACTCTTCCGGCAGGCCGGCGTGATCCCCACCGACGGCCTGCAGGAGACGCTGGACGTGGTTGCGCTGCTGAGCCACCAACCGCTGCCCGCAGGCCGTGGGGTGGCGATCGTCAGCAACGTCGGCGGCGGAGGGGTCCTCGCCGCGGACGCCGCCAGCCGCTACGGCGTCGAGCTGCCGTCGTTGTCGGCGACCACGATCGACGAACTCGCCGCGGTCCTGCCGGCGAATGCCAGCACAGCCAACCCGGTCGACACCACCGCCGGCATCGACGCGGCCACCTTCGCCGAGGCCATCCGCATCACCGCGTCCGACCCGGCGGTGGACACGCTCGTCGCGATCGTCGCGCCGACGGCGTTGGGCACGCTGCAGGAGTTCTTCGCCGATGCGACGCTCGATCTGCCGGTCCCGTACGTCGTCGTGGACATGGGGCAGGAGGTCGGCCTGTCGGCCCGCACGGCTGCGGCCGGAGTGCGGCCGGTCCCCACCTATCTCGATCCGTCCGCCGCGATCCGCGCGGTCGCACACGTCGCGGCGTATTCGTCCTGGCTCGCCCGGGATCCCGGCTCGATGGTGCCGGTGTCGGGGACGGACCGCGACACCGCCCAGCAGACCGTCGATGGCTTCCTCGCCGCCCACCCCGACGGTGGCTGGCTGGACTGGGTCGACCTGGACTCGATCGCCCGGAGCTACCGGTTGCCGGTCGCCGCCGGAACCGTGGTCACCGACGCGGCGGCCGCGGTCGCGGCCTTCGCCGACGCGCACGGCCCGGTCGCCGCCAAGGCAATGGTCGCGGGGCTGGTGCACCGCACCGACCAACGCGCGGTCGTGGTGGGCCTGGACACCGCTGAGGACGTGCAGGCGACGTACGAACGGATGGCACTGCGATTCGGGTCCGAGCTGAACGGTGTCCTGATCCAGCCGATGGTGCCGTCCGGATTGGAACTGCTCGTCGGAGTGACGCAGGACGAGGCGTTCGGCCCGCTGCTGCAGGTGGGTGCCGGCGGCGTCGCCACCGACCTCGAGAAGGACCGCGCCGCCCGCCTCCTGCCGTTGACCGACCGCGACGCGGCCGAGATGGTGGAGTCGCTGCGCGTCGCGCCGATGTTCCGCGGTTTCCGGGGCGCCGCCCCGCTCGACGTCACCGCGGTCGAGGACACGATGCGCCGGGTGGCGCGGCTCGCCGATGACCTCCCGTCGATCGCGGAGGTCGACATCAATCCGCTGATCGTCCATCCCCAGGGGTGCACGGCCGTCGATGTGAAGATCCGGGTGGCCCCGGCGTCCGGCGCCGACCCCTATCTCCGCCGGCTGCGCTGACCGCCGGCGCGGGCAACGTCCTGCGCCGTACACACAATTCCCTTCCGCTCGGGGGTCGCGTCGAATCCGATCCGGGGCTACGGTTCCCGCCGACGTCGGCTGGCGGCGTCCGCAGGAGAGGAGCCCTCTTGGCCGCGGAACCACTCACCTCCGACCAGCGCAACAGCTTCCTCGCCGCCTTGCTGGGCTGGTCGATGGACGCCTTCGACTACTTCATCGTGGTGCTGGTCTACGCCGAGATCGCCAAGGACTTCGACGTATCGCTGACCAAGATGGCGTTCATCACGACCGTCACGCTGATCATGCGGCCGGTCGGTGCGTTGATCTTCGGCATGTGGGCGGACCGCGCGGGCCGCCGCATCCCGTTGATGGTCGATGTCTGCTTCTACTCGGTGGTGGGTTTCGCGTGCGCGTTCGCGCCGAACTACTCGGTGCTGCTCGTGCTCCGACTGCTCTACGGCATCGGAATGGGCGGGGAGTGGGGCCTCGGGGCCGCGCTGGCGATGGAGAAGATCCCGGTGGCACGGCGCGGTTTCTTCTCCGGGGTGCTGCAGCAGGGCTACTCGATCGGCTACATGGCTGCGGCGTTGCTCTACCTGCTGCTGAACGGCGTATTCGGCCTGTCGTGGCGGTGGTTGTTCGCCTTCAGCATCGTGCCGGCGTTGATCAGCCTCATCGTCCGCTCGCGCGTCCGCGAGTCCGAGGTCTGGGAGACCGCGAAGCAGCGCACGGAGATCACGCGTACGTCGGTGGCCCAGGTGTTCCTCGACGCGAAGATCCTTCGCCGGTTCGGCTACCTCGTGCTGCTGATGACCGCGTTCAACTGGATGAGCCACGGCACGCAGGACATCTACCCGACCTTCCTGAAGGAAGGGATCCACCTCTCGCCGACGACCGCCACCTGGATCGCGGTGATCTACAACATCGGCGCGATGATCGGCGGAACCGTGGTCGGCGCGCTGTCGGAGCGCATCGGACGGCGTCGCGCGATCGTCTGCTTCGCGCTGCTGGCCCTGCCGATCGTGCCGCTGTTCGCGCTGTCCACCTCGGCCGGCATGCTCGCGCTCGGCGCCTTCCTCATGCAGGTCTGCGTGCAGGGCGCATGGGGGGTCATTCCGGCGCACCTCGCCGAGCGCAGCCCGGACGAGATCCGCGGCTTCTACCCGGGCGTGACCTACCAGCTCGGCAACTGCCTCGCGGCGTTCAATCTCCCCTTGCAGCAGGCCCTGGCGAAGTCGCACGGCTACCCGTTCGCGCTGGCCGCGACGGTCATCCCGGGTCTGATCGCGGTCGCCGTATTGACCGCGATCGGGAAGGAGTCCCGGGGCATCCGGTTCGGCAGCAGGGAGAGCGCCGGCGTCCGGGTGGCGAGCGGCTAGCCCGCCGCGGCCACCGTCAGATGTGCACGCCGGACATGTCCGGATACCGGTCGCCCGCGGTGGCTCCCGAGGGCGCCGCCGCGTCGAGGCGCCGGAGGTCGGCCGCCGTCAGGGAGATGTCCGCCGCGGCGGCGTTCTCCTCCAGGTAGCGCACCCGCTTGGTGCCGGGGATCGGGACGAGGTCCGGGCCCTGGTGCAGCACCCAGGCCAGCGCGAGTTGCGATGCGGTCACGCCCTTCTCCACGGCGATCTCGCGGACCCGGTCGACGAGCTCGAGGTTCTTGACGAAGTTCTCGCCCTGGAACCGCGGGTTGTAGCGCCGGAAGTCGTCCTCGGCGAGGTCGTCGATGCTGCGGATCTCGCCGGAGAGGAAGCCGCGGCCGAGCGGTGAGTAGGCGACGAAGCCGATGCCCAGCTCGCGGACCGTCTCGAGCACGCCGTCGTCCTCGGGGTCACGGGTCCACAGGGAGTACTCGGTCTGCACCGCCGTCACCGGGTGCACGGCATGCGCCCGGCGGATCGTCTTCGGCGCGGCCTCGGAGATGCCCAGGTGGCGCACCTTGCCGGCCTCGACGAGCTCCTTGAGCGCACCCCAGGTGTCCTCGATCGGGGTGTCCGGGTCGACCCGGTGTTGGTAGTAGAGGTCGATGTGGTCGATGCCGAGCCGCTGCAGGCTGGCGTCGGCCGCGCGCCGGACGTAGTCCGGCCGGCCGTTGATGCCGACCCTGGTCCCGTCGGGCTTGCGCTCGTTGCCGAACTTCGTCGCCAGCACCACGTCGTCGCGGCGCCCGGCGACGGCCCGCCCGACCAGCTGCTCATTGGTGAACGGACCGTACATGTCGGCGGTGTCGAGGAACGTGATGCCGAGGTCGAGGGCCCGGTGGATGGTGGCCACCGCCTCTGTCTCGTCGGCGGTCCCGTAGAACTCGCTCATCCCCATACAGCCGAGTCCCTCGGCCGACACCGCGAGGGACGCTCCCAGCCTGCGCTGCTCCACGACGTACCTCCCTGAGCTCGGGGCCGCCCATCCCGGACAAACGCACTATCCGTGCGCGGGGTCTGCGGGCGGTCTGGCGGAGGATGCGGGATTCGAACCCGCGAGGGGTTGCCCCCAACACGCTTTCCAAGCGTGCGCCATAGGCCACTAGGCGAATCCTCCGTCGGTGAGGATACGGGATCGGTCCCGGCCGGGCGGCGCCGACCGCGGAGGGTGCGCGGGCTGTCGGTGCCGGCCTCTACACTGGCCGCTAGACCCCTCGTGCGACGTGCACCCTGCGAACCTCCCCAGGGCCGGAAGGCAGCAAGGATAAGCAGGCTCTGGCGGGTGCACGGGGGGTCCTTACGTGTTCTAGGGTCGGTCTCGCGACAGCCGGGACGGAGGTACGACGTGGCGCTCGCGCTCTACCGCAAGTACCGGCCGGCCACGTTCGCCGAGGTGGTCGGCCAGGACCATGTCACCGAGCCGCTGATCCATGCGGTGTCCAACGGCCGGATCAACCACGCCTACCTCTTCTCCGGCCCGCGGGGCTGCGGCAAGACCTCGAGCGCCCGGATCCTCGCCCGGTCGTTGAACTGCGAGCAGGGTCCCACCCCGACCCCGTGCGGGAAGTGCGACTCGTGCGTGGCCCTCGCCCCGGACGGCCCCGGCAGCCTGGACGTCATCGAGATCGACGCGGCCAGCCACGGCGGGGTCGACGACGCCCGCGACCTGCGGGAGCGGGCCTTCTTCGCCCCGGTCAGCTCGCGCTACAAGGTCTACATCGTCGACGAGGCGCACATGGTGAGCACGCAGGGCTTCAACGCCCTGCTCAAGCTCGTCGAGGAGCCGCCAGACTTCCTCGTCTTCGTCTTCGCGACCACCGAGCCGGACAAGGTGCTGCCGACGATCCGGTCCCGCACCCACCACTACCCGTTCCGGTTGCTGCCGCCGGGCGTGATGCGCGGGCTCATCGAGAAGATCTGCGCCGCCGAAGGGGTCAAGGTCGAGCCCGCGGTGCTCCCGCTCGTCGTGCGCGCCGGCGGCGGCTCAGCCCGCGACTCGCTGTCCGTCCTCGACCAGCTGGTGGCCGGTGCCGGCGCCGACGGCGTCACCTACCGGGGCGCGGTCGGGTTGCTCGGAGTGACCGACGCCGCCCTGCTCGACGACATCGTCGACGCGCTGGCCGCCCAGGACCGGGCGGCGGTCTTCGAGACGGTCGACCGGGTCGTCGAGGCCGGCCACGACCCCCGTCGGTTCGCCTCGGACCTGCTGGAGCGGCTGCGCGACCTCGTCCTGCTCGACGCGGTCCCCGACGCGGTCGACAAGGGGCTGATCGACGGCCCGGCCGACCAGCTCGAGCGGATGACCGACCAGTCGACCCGACTCGGCACGGCGACCCTGTCCCGGTTCGCCGACGTCGTGCACGCCGGGCTCACCGAGATGCGCGGGACGACCTCGCCGCGGTTGCTCCTCGAACTGGTCTGTGCGCGGATGGTGCTGCCCGGTGCGTCCGCCGATCTGGCCGCGGTCCTGCAGCGGGTGGAGCGGCTCGAACGCCGCCAGTCGATCGCTGTCGCGCAGGAGACCCCGCCCGCCGTGTCCCGGCCCGCCGAGCCCAGGTCCGCCGAGCCCAGGTCCGCCGAGCCCAGGTCCGCCGAGCCCAGGTCCGCCGAGCCCAGGTCCGCCGAGCCCGCCGAGTCCCAGTCCGCTGAGCTCCAAGAGGTCAAGCCTCGGGCCGTGAAGCCCCAGTCCGCCGAGCAGGTCGAACCGGCGCGGCCGGCGCCGGTCGAGCCGGGCGACGACTCGGCCGCGGCCGGCACCATCGACGCCGCCGCGGTACGCCGGATCTGGCCCGAGGTGCTCGACGCGGTGAAGCGCCGCAGCCGGACCACCCACGCCCTGCTGCTCAACGCCACGGTGTCGGCCGTCGACGGCGGCACCCTCGTGCTGGCGATCACCTCGGCCCCCCTGGCCCGTCTCCTGGCCGAGGAGACCAACATCGGGCACGCCCAGGCCGCGCTGCGCGAGGTGCTCGGGGTCGAGTGGCGGATCCGCTACGTGCAGGGCAGCGGAGCAGAGGCGGGCGGCGGGGCCGCCGATGATCCCCGCGACGACGGCCCGCTCACCGAGGAGGCCGAGCCGCGGCAGGACCCCGAGGCGGCGGCGATCTCGCTGCTGCGCAGCACGCTGGGCGCGCGGGCGGTCGACCGGGATCCGGGCCGGCCCTGACCGCCGGCGGACGTCACAGTCCCGCATAGCTTGGGCAACTCGATTGCCGGGCGCCCCCTGCCGGGCTCATGCTCGGTGACGTGTCCGGGCAGTCCCCGGTGTCG
This sequence comes from uncultured Actinomycetota bacterium, assembly GCA_963828605.1. Classification (GTDB taxonomy): domain Bacteria; phylum Actinomycetota; class Actinomycetes; order Mycobacteriales; family QHCD01; genus DASXJE01. The sequence goes on from CAWHER010000003.1 coordinate 993,445, forward strand.
GGGCGAGACGTGTGGCTGGCGTCGGTGCGTGAGCGCATGCGCCGGCAGCGCGATCAGATGCTCGGTGCACCGCCGTTCCCCGTGTGGGGTCTGAGCTCGCCGGACCTGCGCCCCTACGCGGTGGACACCTACGAGCGGGACTCCTCCGGGTGGCGGTCGGTGACGGTGCGCTACGGCGGCGACCGGGGTCCGAGCGACCCGGCTGTGGCGGTGCGCACCGCCCTGCCGCAGGCTCGCCGGAGCCGGCGGAGCCTCGCCGAACTGCTCGACGCGAGCGGATGGTGCCCCGGGGCCCCGCCGCCGGTCGAGGACCGGACGACCCTCGTGGTCCAGGCCGAGCCCTTCCCGGCCACGCTGGTCACCCGCGGTGCGTCGTGGGCAGCCAGGACCACCCGCCCGCTGGGCCTCGATCTCGTCGTCATCGCCCGGTCGGTGCCCGTCGCGGCGGTCTGGCTGGCGGAGATCGACGACCTGGCGGCGTACTGGGCGAACTACCGGTCGTCGGCGATGGAACGACTCCCCTGGGCGGTCGGCCTCGACGCCCACCGGGCGGTGGTCGAACTGGTGGTCCGGGACCCGTCCGTCGTTCCCGCGCTCACCCGCCGGCACCCGACCCGCTGGCGGCGGGCCGTGCATGCCCAGCGCGACCTCGCAGCCGTGGACCGGGCGACCGCAGCACGAGCGGTCCGGTCCCTCGCCGAGCACGTGGCGGCCCTCGTCGAGCACGCCCAGTGGTTCACCGAGCGGGAGTTGCGGACGGCGGCCGTCGAGGAGACGCTGCGTTACGTCGGGTACGGCGAGAAGGTCGCGAGCCGCCCGGCGCAGGAGGCCTGGGAGCGGCTGGCCGAGCGGCCGACCGACGACGCCCGCCTGCAGTGGCTGCTCGCGTGGTCACGGTGGTCCGTCCGGCAGGCCACGACCTCTTGACAATGGACCGGGTTGGACCCTTAACTTTGCGGCAGTCGCAGGTCGAGTGTGGGGGCCTGGGGGGAGACTTCTTACCCGCCAGGGATTCTCGCCACTGAGCCGTGGCCAGCACGATTCATGAAGTGCCCATGGGGGGTGCTGCGGTGGGTGTGGAGTTGAGTGGTGCCACGGCGCGGCCTTCGGCCGACGTCCTGTCCGACGTGGCCCGCGGTCTGTTGGCGGAGCGGGCCGAGGCTGGCGCGTGGGAGGTCGTCGTCGACGACACCTGGTGCCATGTCACGCCCGCGGGTCAGGTCATGCGGCCGCAGGGGTGGAAGCTGCACGTGTCGGCGACGCTCGGGTCCGTCCGCGCCGTGCTGGCCGCCGTCCTGCCCGTGCTCTTCGACGAACGGTGTGCCCTCAGATTCGCCGCCACCGGTGCGGTGGTCTCCCAACTCAACTCGGCACGGGCACCGCGGGCGTCCTCGGGCAAGATCCTGACCGCGTATCCCGCCGCCGACGAGGATCTACCCCGGCTCGCCGAGCGACTTCACCGCGCCACCCACGGGTTGCACGGGCCCCGGATCCTCTCCGACCGGCCCTACGCGCCAGGAAGTCTCGTCCACTACCGCTACGGCGCCTTCGTCGACCGACGGGTGCTGTCCAACGACGGCAGCTACCGTCGGGTGATCGTCGACCCGGACGGTCGACTCGTCGACGACCGCTGTGAGGACCGCTTCACGCCACCGGAATGGGCGCGGTCGCCGTTCCCCGAAGCCGCCGAGGATCTCTCGACATCGCGCAGCGACACCTCTCCGCACGGAGCGTTCCTCGCCGACCGGTTCGCGGTGCGGCAGGTGATCCAGCAGTCCAACAAGGGCGGCGTCTACCGGGCGCTCGACACCCGGACCGACGTCGACGTCGTCGTCAAGGAGGCGCGACCGCACATCCAGACCACCGTGCAGCACAGCGATGTCCGGGGCGTTCTCCGGGCCGAGGCGCAAATGCTCGATCGCCTCGGAACGCTCGGGATCACGCCGCGACTGGTCGACGTCTTCGAGCAGGGCGGGCACGTGTTTCTCGCCGAGGAATTCCTTGCCGGAACGCCGTTGCGGCAGTGGGTGCTCGATCGGGTGCGCCGCACCGGGCCCCGACGTCATTTCGGGGAAGCCCTGTCGGTGGCCGGCCGGCTGGCCGAGCTGATGGACCGCGCCCATGCTGCGAAGGTCGTGCTGCGCGACTTCACCCCCGACAACGTGATGGTGCTGCCCGACGGCGAGCTGCGGCTGATCGACCTCGAGTCGGCCGTCGTGCCGACGGAGGGCACGGACGAATCGCTCGCCGCCGGCACACCGGGGTACGGCGCTCCCGAGCAGTTCCGCGGCGCGGCTCCGTCGGTGACCGCCGACTATTTCGGCCTGGGTGCCACGGTGTGCTTCGTCCTCGTCGGAGCGGATCCTCAGCTCGCCGACGACGATCCCGACGGCCGTCCGTTCGGGGCACGGCTGCGGACCTGGTTGGCCGCGGGTGCACCGGTTGTCGGTCTGCCGCAGCACCTGCAGGAGGCGATCCTCGGCCTGATGGCCGACGACCCGGACCGCCGGGCGACCTCCGCGGATCTGCGCCGCAGCCTGCAGATCCGACCGACGCCCGCCCAGATGACGGGGCGGCTGCCGGCTCTCGACGACGACGACTGGTCGGCGGCGGTCGACGGCATCGTCGGCCATCTGCTCGACTCGACGACCGCGTCCGGGGAGGAGTTCTGGCCCCTGTCGACGTCGGTGTCCGTCAACGACCCCTGCACCGTCCAGCACGGCGCCGCCGGCGTGGTCGGCGTACTGTCCGACTGCCTGCGACTGACCGGCGACCGGCGGCTTGTCGACCTCGTCGCGGCCGCATGCAGCTGGATCGAGAAGCGGGTGGCGCACGAGTTGTCCCGCCCACCGGGCCTCTACTTCGGACTCGGCGGTGTGGCCTGGGCGCTGCACGATGCGGGTCGCGCCATCGGCGACGACGAGCTCGTCGGCCGGGCGCTGACCCTTGCCAGGACCCTGCCGGAGAGCTGGCCCAACCCGGACCTCACCCACGGCACGGCGGGCATCGGCCTGACCTTCCTCCATCTGTGGCAACAGACCGGTGCCGAGGAGTTTCTGGTGCGGGCACATCGGTCGGCAGACTCGTTGGTCGCCACCGCCGTCGAGGACCAGGTTGGGGTGCTCTGGCAGACACCGCCGACCTTCGAGTCGCTCTTCGCCGGTCAGCGTTCGTACGGGTTCGCCCACGGAAGCGCCGGCATCGGCCACTTCCTGCTGGCGATGGCGCGGGAGACCGGGCGACCGGACTGTCTGCACCTCGCCATCCGTGCGGGCGAGACGCTGCTGGCCACCGCGCTCACCGATGGTGCAGCGGCGCGCTGGCCGGCCGGGCCCGGCGTCGACCTCCCGATGCCGTACTGGTGCCATGGGTCGGCGGGCGTGGGTGCCCTGCTGATCCGGCTGCACGCCGCCACCGGCCAGCAGCGGTTCCGTGCGTTGGCCGAGATGGCAGCGCAGGCCGTGCTCGATCACGCCTCGGGCGCCGCGCTCGGTCAGTGTCACGGGGCCGCCGGCAACGCCGAATTCCTGCTCGACATGGCCGATGTGCTGCCCAACCACAGCTACCCCGCCCAGGCGAGTGGCCTGGCCGCCGTGATGTTCGGCAGCCGGGTCTACCGGTCCGGGCGGGTCGTGTTCCCCGACGACGAGCGGGGGGTCTCGGCGGAGTGGGCCGGAGGGCTCAGCGGAATCCTGGCCTTTTTGCTTCGCCTGCGATATCGCTCCCCGCGCCGCTGGATGGTCGACGACACCGCTCCCTGACGGAGACCCCCGCGATGTGTGCCGTCGCCAGCTAGGGTCGCGGTAATGCTGATCGCGCGGCGGGTCCGATCGACGATCTGGCTCGTGGTGGGCGGATGCGTGGTCGTGACCGTGCTCCTGGTCACGGTCTATCCCGGGCTGCACCTGCGCCGCCGGGTGGACGTCCCGTTCGACTCCTGGCTGCGCAGCGGGGTCGCCGGCCGGCACACCCTGCTGGAACTTGTCGCCGCCCTCGGCGAACCGCCGGGTGTCCTGGTCGAGTGCGCAGTGATCATCGCGCTGTGCGTCGTCGGGCATCGCTGGCGGGCGGCGGTGCTGGCGGCGATCGGCCCAGCCGTCGCCGTCGCCCTGACCGAGTGGGCACTCAAACCGCTGACCGCGCATCTGGTCGCGTCCTACCTCGTCTTCCCCAGCGGCCACGTGGCGGCGACCAGCGGCGTGGCGACGGTCGTCGCCGTCGTGCTGCTCGGCCCGTCCCGCCCGCCGTGGCCGCCCTGGGTGCGGGGCGTCCTCATCGCGGTGGTGGTGCTCGGTACGGCGGCCGTGGCGGTGGCCGTGGTCGGCCTCCGGTGGCACCTGATGACCGACACGGTGGGCGGGATCTGCGTCGGGGTCGCGACCGTCCTGGTCCTCGCCCGCGCGCTCGAGGCGGTCGGCACCCCGGCTGACGTTCCTCGGGCGCTAGCGCGCTAGGAACGTCACGATCCCCGCGGCGAGCGCCGCCGCGATGCGGCGGCGGCCGGCGGAACTGGACAGCAGCCGGGCGTCGCCGGCGTCGCGCATGTTGCCGCACTCGACGAGGATCGACGGACGGTCGGAGAGGTTCAGGCCGGCGAGGTCGGAGCGGAGGGAGTACCCGTCGCGGCCGATGTAGGTGGCGGTGGTCAGCCCGGAGTCGGCGCGCAGCCGGTCGTGGACGTCGACGGCCAACCGGCGCGAGGCCGCCGCGACCCGCCGCCCGGCCGGGTCGCCGGCAGCCTCGATGACCTGGAAACCGTGCCCGGACACGGCGCCGTCGCCGTGGATCGACACGACCGCCGCGGCCCGCGCCCGGTTGCCGATCGCGGCCCGCCGGTCGACGCAGGGCCCCACCCCGCGGTCGTTGTGCCGGGTCAGCACGACCCGGACGCCGTCGCGGGCCAGGAGGGTCCGCACCCGCCCTGCCACGTCCCAGGTGAACGCGTGCTCGGGGTAGCCGGCGTCGGTCGCCGTCCCGGTGGTGTTGCAGGGCTTGCGCTGACCGTGGCCCGCGGGCACCTGGCGGTTGATGTCCCCGGGATGGGCGGCGTTGCCGCCGTTGTGGCCCGGGTCGAGGACGACGGTCCGCCCCCGCGCCGGCTCGGGGTGGGTCGCTCCGGCCCGCGGCCGGGGGCTCGCATGGGTCGCCGCGCTGCTCCGGGTCGGCGCCGGGCTGCCCGAACCGGCCGTCGTCGAGCAGCCGAGGCCGACCGCTCCGGCCATGAGCAGGGCGGCGCCGGCGGTGATCCGGGAACCTCGGAAGGCGGGTCTGGACACTCCCCCCAGCGTGCCATCGCCTGCCCGGCGGCCTGGCCCCACCGTGGCGACTACCCTGGAAGCGGACCAGCGCCGATGAGGGAGATGCCGTGCAGCCGGGTGGCCAGCCGAACATGGCGGAACTGATGAAGCAGGCGCAGAAGATGCAGCAGCAGATGGCGACGGCGCAGCAGGAACTGGCCGATGCCGAGGTGACCGGCAGCGCCGGCGGGGGCCTGGTCACCGCGACGATGACCGGCGCGGGCGAGCTGACCGGGGTCACCATCGACCCGACGGCCGTCGACCCGGCCGACGTGGAGACCCTGCAGGACCTCGTGGTCGCCGCGGTCCGCGACGCCAACCACAATGCGACGACGCTCGCGGCCCAGAAGATGGAGCCGGTGACCGGCGGACTGGGCGGCCTCGGCGGCATGCCCGGCCTGCCGTTCTAGCGGCCGACGTGTACGAAGGCGCTGTCCAGGACCTGATCGACGAACTCGGGGCGCTTCCGGGCATCGGTCCCAAGAGTGCCCAGCGGATCGCCTTCCACCTGCTGGCCGCCGACCCCGGTGAGGTGCAGCGCCTCGCCGCAGTCCTCACCCGGGTCAAGGACGAGGTGCGGTTCTGCCGGGTGTGCGGCAATGTCGCCGAAGCGGAGGAGTGCCGGATCTGTCGGGATCCGCGCCGGGACGAGACCGTCATCTGCGTCGTCGAGGAACCCAAGGACGTCGTGGCCATCGAGCGGACGCGGGAGTTCCACGGCCGCTATCACGTCCTCGGCGGCGCGATCAGCCCGATCGAGGGCATCGGCCCGGACGACCTGCGGGTCCGCGAGCTCATGACCCGGTTGGCGGCCGACGCGGTCAGTGAGCTGATCCTCGCCACCGACCCCAACCTGGAGGGTGAGGCCACGGCCACCTACCTCGCCCGGCTGGTCAAGCCGATGGGGCTGCGGGTCACCCGGCTGGCCAGCGGGCTCCCGGTCGGCGGCGATCTGGAGTACGCCGACGAGGTGACGCTCGGCCGGGCGTTCGAGGGCCGGCGGCTGGTCGACCAGTAGGCCGGTCCCTCCCCGTGCGGCTCAGAACACCACCGGCGAGACCGACCAGTGCCGGCCGTCGTCGCGCGAGGTGAAGACGAGGTCGCGGCGTCCGTGGTCCGGGCCGGTGCCGTAGAGCACCCCGTCGGGGGTGACGCCGGAAAGGACGACCGGAACGGCCCGGTTGGCGACCCGCGGCTCGGCGACCCGCGCCAGTCGGGTGCCGCGGCCCTCGGTCCGCCACGTCGCCGGGCCGTAGCCGGCCAGCCACAGCTCGCCGTCGGGCAGCACTGCCTGCACCACGGCGCCGGGGCCGGGGTCCAGCGGGGGGAGCAGCCGCCACCGGCCGCCCGGGCCGTCGAGTCGCCAGGTGCGGCGTACCGTGCCGTCGCCGGGCAGCTTGGATTGCAGGTAGAGCCCGCCGTGCGTGGTCGGGAACAGGCCCGCGATCTCCTCGTCCGGCCGCAGCGCAGGCAGCGGGACGGGGGACCAGGTCGCGCCGGCGTCGTCGCTGTCGACCAGCCGGGGTGCGAAGCGCTGCGCGGGGTCGAAGCCGTCCACCCAGATCCGCCCTCCGGGCCGGAACGGCGCCTCGGCGTTGGGGTCGTCCAGGGCCGGCTGATGCCGCAGTGTCCGGGTCGTGTCGTCCACCGGGTCGGTCGCGGCGACCTGGAGGCGCCCGTCTCCGCCGGTCGAGAAGACACCCAGCCCCCACCCTCGCGGCACCGTCGCGATGGGCCGGCCGGTGCGGAACACGGCGGGCGCCGGGACGGTCTGCCAGGTCCGGCCGCCGTCGTGACTGACCGCCCGGAGCCGGACCATCTCGGCCGTCCTGATCGACAGCCCCGCCGCCAGTGGGCCGGCCCCGTCGTGGCTCCGGCGGCCGAAATCGACCGACAGCCGGTTGGCGTCGGCCACCGTCAGCGTGGCCGCTCCGGGGTCGGCGTTGAACGACTCCGGTACGGCGACCCGGGACCAGTGCTGCCCGCCGTCGACCGTCCGGGCGAGCTGCAGCCCGCAGGGCCGGTGCCCGCAGGACTGCAGGAGCGCCCAGCCGTGGCTGCGGTCGGCGAACTGCAGTTGGGCGACCGGCGTCCCGTGCGGGAGCTGCTCGCGTCGGTCGAGCGCCGTGCCGAGTGACACCACCGCCGCCAGGAGGACGACCGTCGCGGCGGCGACGGCCCGGTGCCGACGCCGCTCCGCCCGGGCCCGGGCCAGCACATCGTCGAACGGCGGCTGGCGGATCTCGTCGGCGGGCGGGTCGGTGCGGCCGGTCGGCGTACCACCCAGTGCCCGGTCGACGAAGGCGCGGGCGCGGCGGCGCGCCCGGGCCTTGGTCAGCGCCGACGCCCGCAGCCAGGCCTCGGGGCCGCCCTCGTCGCGGAGCAACCGCGGCCTGCGGACCGCCCGGGCGAACGCCCGCTGCACGCAGTCCTCGGCCTCGCCGAGGTCACCGACGACAGCGAACACCGCTCCGACGAGCCGGCGGTAGCACCCGCTGTAGAGCGCCCGCACGTCCTCCCGCACAGTTCCAGTGTCACCCGGTTGCGCGCGGGTCGCCCGGCCTGCGGGTTCAGCCCGGGTCGCTCGGCTACCGGGTCGCCCGGTTCACCGCGCTCACGACGGCCCGCAGCGACGCGGTCACGATATTCGCGTCCACCCCGACGCCCCAGCGCACCTGGTCGCCGACGGCCACCTCGACGTAGGCCGCCGCCTTCGCGTCCCCGCCGGCCGAGAGAGCGTGCTCGGCGTAGTCGAGTACCCGCACCTGCACGTCGACGTCGGCGAGGGCCGCGACAAAAGCCGCAATCGGCCCGTTGCCGACACCTTCGATGTCCCGGCGTACGCCGTCCACCTCGACCTCGACGGCGAGCACGTCCTGGTCCTCGCTGGTCGACGAGGAGTGGTGGGTCAGCAGGGCGAGCGGCCCGGGCGGCTCGAGGTAGTCGGCCGCGAAGACCTCCCACATCTGCTCGGGCGCCACCTCGCCGCCGTCGTCGTCGGTGACCCGCTGCACCACCTGGCTGAATTCGATCTGCAGCCGGCGGGGTAGGTCGAGCGCGTGTTCGCTCTTCATCACGTAGGCGACGCCGCCCTTGCCCGACTGGGAGTTGACCCGGATGACGGCCTCGTAGCTGCGGCCGACGTCGTGCGGGTCGATCGGCAGGTAGGGGACCGTCCAGGGCACCTCGTCGGTGCTCTTCCCGGCTGCGGCCGCCTCCCGCTCGAGCGCCTCGAACCCCTTCTTGATCGCGTCCTGGTGCGAGCCGGAGAAGGCCGTGTAGACCAGGTCGCCGCCGTAGGGGTGCCGCTCGTGCACCGGCAGCTGGTTGCAGTATTCGACGGTACGGCGGATCTCGTCGATGTCGGAGAAGTCGATCATCGGGTCGATGCCCTGGCTGAAGAGGTTCAGGCCCAGGGTCACCAGGTCGACGTTGCCGGTCCGCTCGCCGTTGCCGAAGAGCGTCCCTTCGATCCGGTCGGCGCCGGCCATCACGGCCAGCTCGGCGTCCGCGACCGCCGTACCCCGGTCGTTGTGCGTGTGTACGGACAGGCAGATGTGCTCGCGGTTGGGCAGGTTGCGGCTCATCCACTCGATCTGGTCGGCGTAGACGTTGGGCGTCGAGCGTTCGACCGTGCAGGGCAGGTTGAGGATGATCTCCCGCCCCGGCCCGGGCTGCCAGGCGTCCATCACCGCAGAGCAGATCTCGATGGCGTAGTCGAGCTCGGTGTCCATGAAGATCTCGGGCGAATACTCGTAGCCGAAGAGGCAGTCCGGGCCGAGGTACTCCTCGGCGTACTTCATCACCGACCGGGTGCCGTCGACGGCGATCGCCTTGCACTCCTCGCGACCGAAGCCGAACACCACCTTGCGGAAGACCGGCGCGGTGGCGTTGTAGAGGTGCACCGTCGCGCGGTGCGCCCCGACCAGGCTCTGCACCGTGCGCCGGATGAGGTCGTCCCGCGCCTGGGTCAGCACCGAGATCGTGACGTCCTCGGGGACGTGGCCGCCCTCGATGAGCTGGCGGACGAAGTCGAAGTCGGTCTGGCTGGCCGACGGGAAGCCGACCTCGATCTCCTTGTAGCCCATCGCCACCAGGAGGTCGAACATCCGGCGCTTGCGCGAGGGGGTCATCGGGTCGATCAGCGCCTGGTTCCCGTCCCGCAGGTCGGTCGAGAGCCAGCGCGGCGCGGCGGAGATCTGCCGCGTCGGCCAGGTGCGGTCGGGCATGTCGACCCGGGCGAATGTGCCGTATTTGTGAATCGGCATGCCGCTGGGGCGTTGCAGATTGGTCGGTGCTACTGACTGGGTCATTTCGGGCTGCTCCCTGGTGCCGGACGAGGAGTGCGGCCTACGCACGCACAAAACCCGCGGCGAGGGAGCGGGCCTTTATCGGCCCCCGCCGCGGCAGGTAAGCAGCAGGCCAATGACGGCCTGGCGTCCAGTCACGGGGCCCAGCATAGCGCCGGTAGGCTGATACGGCGAAAGGGAGGTGTCTGTGGGGCTCGTCGTGCAGAAGTACGGCGGCTCCTCGGTCGCTGACGCCGAGCGGATCAAGCGGGTCGCCGAGCGCATCGTCGCGACGCGCCGCGAGGGACACAACGACGTCGTGGTCGTGGTCTCCGCCATGGGCGACACGACCGACGAGCTGCGTGATCTCGCCGAGCAGGTGTCGCCGCTGCCACCGGGCCGCGAGCTGGACATGCTGCTCACCGCCGGTGAGCGGATCTCCATGGCGCTGCTGGCCATGGCCATCGGCACGCTGGGCCTGGAGGCCAGGTCGTTCACCGGCTCGCAGGCCGGCGTGATCACCGACTCCGCGCACGGCCGGGCCCGGATCATCGACATCACGCCCGGCCGGATCCGCTCGGCGCTGGACGACGGCGCGATCGCGATCGTCGCCGGCTTCCAGGGCGTCAGCCAGGACACCAAGGACATCACCACGCTGGGCCGCGGCGCCTCGGACACGACCGCGGTCGCGCTGGCCGCCGCCCTCGGCGCCGACGTCTGCGAGATCTACACCGACGTCGACGGGGTGTTCACCGCCGACCCCCGGATCGTGCCCCGGGCCCGCCGGCTGGACACCGTCACCTACGAGGAGATGCTCGAGATGGCGGCCTGCGGGGCGAAGGTCCTGCACCTGCGCTGCGTCGAATACGCCCGGCGCTACGGCACCGTCGTGCACGTGCGGTCGTCGTTCTCCCAGCTTCCCGGTACGACCGTGACCGGATCGATGGAGGATCTTCCTGTGGAGCAAGCCATCATCAGCGCCGTCGCGCACGACCGCAGCGAGGCGAAGGTCACCGTGGTTGGCGTACCGGACAAGCCCGGGGAGGCCGCGGCGATCTTCCGGGCGCTCGCCGAGGCCGAGATCAACATCGACATGATCGTGCAGAACGTGTCCGCGGCAGCGACCGCGCGCACCGACATCTCGTTCACGCTGCCCAAGACCGACGGCAAGCTCGCCATGGAGACCCTGCACAAGATCCGGGGCCAGGTCGGGTTCGACAGCCTCCTCTACGACGACCACGTCGGGAAGGTGTCGCTCGTCGGCGCCGGGATGCGCTCTCACCCCGGGGTGTCTGCGGTGTTCTTCGGCGCGCTGGCCGACTCCGGCGTCAACGTCGAGCTGATCTCGACCTCGGAGATCCGGATCTCCGTGGTCGTCCGGGACACTGACCTCGACGTCGCGGTCCGTGCCCTGCACGACGCGTTCGAGCTCGGCAGCAACGTCGACGCGGTCGTCTACGGCGGGACCGGACGATGAGCCGCCCGACGTTGGCGGTGGTCGGCGCCACCGGCGCGGTGGGCACCGTCATGCTCGAGATCCTCTCCGAGCGCCCGGACGTGTGGGGCGAGATCCGGCTCCTCGCCTCGCCCCGGTCGGCCGGTCGCCGGCTGCGGGTGCGCGATGAGGACGTCACCGTGCAGGCGCTTGACGCGGCGTCGTTCGACGGGGTCGACGTGGCGATGTTCGACGTACCCGACGAGGTGTCGGCGCAGTGGGCGCCGGTGGCGGCGGCCCGCGGGGCGGTCGTGGTCGACAACTCCGGCGCCTTCCGGATGGATCCGGACGTGCCGCTCGTGGTGCCGGAGGTCAACCCCGACCAGGCCCGCATCCGGCCGAAGGGGATCATCGCCAACCCCAACTGCACGACGCTGACCATGATGGATGCGATGGGCGTGCTGCACCGCCGCTGGCGGCTCACCGAGCTCGTCGTCGCGTCCTACCAGGCAGCGTCGGGGGCCGGGCAGCCCGGCGCCGATCGGCTCTACGACGAGCTCGAGGCGGTCGGCGGTGACCGCACGCTCGGCCAGACGGCCGGCGACGTCCGCAAGGCGGTCGGGGACGGGCCGTCGCCGTTCCCGGCACCGCTGGCGCTCAATGTCATCCCGTGGGCGGGCTCGGTCCGTGACGACGGCTGGTCCTCGGAGGAGCTGAAGGTCCGCAACGAGTCGCGCAAGATCCTCGGCATCCCCGACCTCGCGGTGTCGGCGACCTGCGTGCGGGTCCCAGTCGTGACAACCCACTCGCTCGCGGTGCATGCGACGTTCGCGTCCGAAGTCTCCGTGGCGGAGGCGCGGGCGGCGCTGGAGGCGGCACCGAGCGTCGTGGTCCTCGACGAGCCAGCAGCCGGCGTCTTCCCGACGCCCGCCGACGCGGTGGGCACCGACCCCACCTACGTCGGTCGGATCCGCCAGGCGATGGACTTCCCCAAGACGCTCGACCTCTTCGTCGTCGGCGACAACCTCCGCAAGGGTGCCGCCCTCAACACCGCTCAGATCGCGGAACTGGTGGCGGCCGAGCTGCGCTGACCTCGTCGAGGTCGTGCTGCTGGCGGGTTGCGTCGTCGAGATCTCGCTGCTCGCGAGCTGCGCTGACCTCGTCCAGGTCTCCCTGGTGCCGTGCGGGCTCGCACTGGCACTCGCAGGCCGCGACGCAGTGCCGTTCACACTCCGGGCCGCACCGGCACGGCTCCGGCCACGGAAGGTCGCGGTCAGGAATGCAGGGTGGCAGCCGGAGTGCCTCGGGTCCGGGGTGGTTGTCCGGTGTCCCCTCGAGCCTTCGTCGGCTGTCCCGCCGCCGGCGCTGATCGCAGACGACGACCGGCCGCGGCCGGTTGTAGCGGCTCCGATAGGTCCATGTCCGTCTGGCGAGCGGCTCTGGATCCAGATGTGCAGGAAACCGGCTTCCCACGGCATTGCGCAGTCCGTCGGCACGCATCGGCGCGACTTCGTTGCCGTTCTCGTCGAGCACTGCAAGGCGGAGACCCGCGGCGGCCACCAACGCCTGGAGCAGCCCGACCGGCACCGCCGCGGCGTCGGTTTCCATCCTCGCAATGCGGGCCGGGCTGACCCCGGCGAAGGCTGCGAGCTCTCGCTGGCTCAGGTCGGCCATCCGGCGGACTCGACGGATCAGCCCGGAAGCATCCACTGCCGGCTGCTCTTCCACGCCGTCGAGCATGCCCTCGGCATCCGTCAATTTCCCGCCCCGTCCCGCACGCGGCCAAGCGATTCCGCTCCTCACCCTGCGGATGGTGACCCGTGCGGCTCGCTGTCGCCTCGGCGGAGCCCCGCGTGGCGGGGACGGCCCGGTCTTCGCGTATTGCTGTCCCCTTGCTCCGCTGAGCGAAGCAAGGGGACAGGGGCGGGTGAGGGGGTGGTGTCTGGTTCCCCGGTCGGCGCCGTGGGAGGACGGCTGGGGCTTCGCGGGTTGCTGTCCCCTTGCTCCGCTCAGCGAAGCAAGGGGACAGGGGCGGGTGCGGGTGGTGGCTGGCTGGGTTACGGCGCCGGGCGGGCGGGCTGCGTGGAATCGGGCGCCGCCCGGCGCGGGGCCCTACCGGTGCGCCGGCACGTGCCGGCGGCAGAACTCCAACTCGGCGGCCATCTGCCGGATCTGCTCGTCCACGACCAGGCTGCCGTGACCGGCATCGAAGCGATACACCTCGTGCGGCGTGCTGAGCTCGGTGAGCCGGCGCAGGTAGTTGTCGATCTGCCGGATGGGGCACCGCGGGTCGTTGGCGCCGGCGAGCACCAGCAGCGGCGAGCGCACCGCCTCGATGTAGGTGATCGGGGAGCAGCGCTCGTAGACCTCGGGTACGTCGGTCGGGGCGCCCCCGAACAGAGCCCGGTCGAAGGCGCGCAGCGGCTCCATCTCGTCCTCGTACGCCGCGACGTAGTCGGCGACCGGTACGGCGGCGAGCCCGGCGGCCCAGTCCTTCGGCTGGACGCCGAGGCCGAGCAGGGTGAGGTAGCCGCCCCACGAACCGCCCTCCAAGACGCAGCGGTCGGGGTCGGCGACGCCCTGGTCGACCATCCACGCGCGCACGGCCGCGATGTCGTCGAGCTCGGTGAGGCCGGGCCGGCCCTCCAGCGCGTCCCGCCAGGTCGAGCCGTAGCCGGTGGATCCGCGGTAGTTCACGTGGACCACGCAGTAGCCGGCGTCGACGAAGGCAGCACGACGTGGCCGGAAGGCGTCGACGTCGGCCGCCGACGGCCCGCCGTGGATCGCGAAGACGGTGGCGTACGGCGCCGAGACATCCGGGGGACGGGCGACCAGCGCATGGATCGGGCCGCCGGGCCCGTCGACCCAGGCGTCCTCGATCGCCACGGAGGCAGGCGCCGTCGGCCCGGGTGCGCGCAACACCACGGTGCCGGCGGCATCCCGGATCGCCGGCGCCGCCTCCGAGGAGGACCAGGCGAACTCGACGGCCCCGCCGGGCCGGGCGGTCGCGCCGGACACCACGCCGGGCGGAGTCTCGACCCGCGACAGGCTCCGGTCCGCGACGTCGTAGCGGTAGAGCTGGCTGCGCGCCGCGTGGTCGTGCCCGACCAGCAGCGCGCGGCCGTCCGGATACCAGTCGGCGTAGACCTCGCCGGGCAGATCGAGGGCGATCTCGTCCTGGCTTCCGGTCACCGGATCCCACAGCAGCAGCTCCGGGCGGCCGCGCCGCTCGTGGACGGCGAGGAACCGCTGATCACCAGCCACCGGGGAGAAGCCGGCCGGCTCCAGTCCCTTGCCGGGTCCGTCCCAGAGGTCGCCGACGGGACCCGACCCGTCGGCCCGCAGGACCCGGAGTGCCATGTGCCGGGAGTCGCCGTGCTCGGAGTGCGCGATGCAGACGAGCGTCTCGTCCCGGGACAGGCCGCCCACGTGGGCGTCGTTGCTGTGGCTGTAGAGCGTCGATGCGGTGCCGTCGCGCACCGTGTGCACGCTGGTCCCGTCGTCCGTCGACCGGCCCACGACGGCGGTCGACCGGCCGATCTCGAGCCCGGCCGGGTAGGACGGAGCGAGGTCGGCCACCGCGGGTGTGTCGGCGCCGCCGGCGAACGGCTGTGTCATCCAGACGCCCCACTCGTCCCCATCGGTGTCGGCGAACCACCAGATCGCCGCACCGGTCGGGTCGAGCTCGCCGATCATCGTCCCGTTGGGCCGGTCGGTCACCTGGCGGTGGGTGTCGCTGCCGCGATCCCAGGCATAGAGCTCCACCACGCCGCTGGCGTTGGAGGCGTAGAGACACCGATCGGGCGCGTCGTCCGCCCAGTCGGGAAGGGTAACGCGGGCGGCGCGGAAACGGGCGGCCCACACGGGTTCGGTTGCCGGGCTGGTCACCGAGAGGACGATACCGGTCGACGGGACCTGTCGAGCGACCCGACTGCTCGGTAGGGTGCCGAGCCATGCATTGGTTCGACGAGTCGCGATTCGGACTGTTCGTCCACTGGGGTCTTTACGCCCTGCCGGCCCGGCACGAGTGGGTGAAGAACCGCGAGCGGCTCGACGACCGTCACTACGAGCGCTATCTGCGGCATTTCGACCCCGACCTCTACGACCCCGCCCGCTGGGCCGCACAGGCACGGGCCGCCGGCATGCGCTACGCCGTACTGACCACCAAGCATCACGAGGGTTTCTGCCTGTGGGACAGCGACCTGACCGACTACTCGGTGGTGTCCACACCGGGCGGCAAGGACCTGGTCGGGCCGTTCGTCCAGGCGTGCCGGGCCGAGGGCCTACGGGTGGGCTTCTACCACTCGCTGATCGACTGGCACCATCCGGACTTCCCGCGCGACGGCCTGCATCCGCAGCGCGACGACGGGCCGGACGCCGGGCCGGGTGCGGGCAACATCTCGAGATATGCCGACTACCTGCACGGTCAGGTCCGCGAGCTGCTGACCCGCTACGGCACCATCGACTACCTCTTCTTCGACTTCTCCTACGCCGAGCGGGTGTGGGGCGGCAAGGGCGCCGCGGACTGGCGCTCGGAGGAGCTGTTGGCGATGGTCCGCGACCTGCAGCCGGAGATCGTGGTCAACGACCGGCTCGGCATCCCGGGGGATTTCATCACCCCCGAGCAGTACCAGCCGGCCGCGCCGATGCAGGTCGACGGGCGCCCGGTGCGGTGGGAGGCGTGTCAGACCCTCAATGGCAGCTGGGGCTACGACCGCGACAACCTGGACTGGAAGTCTGCCGACCTGCTGGTCCGGATGCTCGTCGACAGCGTCGCCAAGGACGGCAACCTGCTGCTCAACGTCGGGCCGAATGCGCGCGGTGAGTTCGAGCCGCGGGCGGTCGACCGGCTGGGGGCGATCGGTGAGTGGATGCGGCTGCACGGTCGGTCGATCTACGGCTGCGGGCGCAGCGACCTGCCGCCGCCGCCGGACTGCCGCTTCACCCAGCGGGGCGACCGGCTCTACCTGCACGTCTTCGGCTGGCCGTTCCGGCACCTGCACCTGCCCGGCCTCGCCGGGCGGGTGGATTACGCCCAGCTGCTGCACGACGGATCCGAGGTCGGCATGCGGGTCATCGACCCCGACGTCACCGCGGTCAACACGACGATGGGTGGACTGTCCGGCGACACCCTGACTCTCGAGCTCCCGGTGCAGCGGCCCGACGTCGCGGTCCCGGTGATCGAGCTGTTCCTGAGTTGAGGGTCGGATCCATGCAGCGGGTAGCCCAGGTGATCCGGGTCAGACCGGAACGGCTCGAGGAATACAAGCGGCTGCACGCCGACGTCTGGCCCGCGGTCCTCGACCGGATCCGCCGGAGCCACATTCGCAACTACTCGATCCACCTGCACGGCGACCTGCTCTTCAGCTACTTCGAATACCACGGCGAGGACCTGGCCGGGGACATGGCGGCCATGGCCGACGACGAGGCCACGCAGCGGTGGTGGGCGGTCACCGATCCGTGCCAGGAGCCGCTCCCGACCGCCGAAGCCGGGCAGTGGTGGACACCGATGGAGCAGGTCTTCCTCCTGGAAGAGTGAGCAGCGACCCCTCGGCACGTACTATCCGGCGGTGACGACGAGGACGCCGGAGGACGACGGGGACCGGCACCCGACGCCCGGCCTGCCGTTCCGGGTCTCCAACCTGCTGGAGGCCAGTGCGGCGTGGGCGTGGCGGCTCCTCGTCGTGGCGGCGGCGTTCTACGGCCTCTTCCTGCTCATGGAGAAGCTGTGGCTGGTCGTCCTGCCGCTGTTCACCGCGACCCTGGTCTGCGCACTGCTCACGCCCGCGGTCAGCCTGCTGCGGCGGCGGGCGCACTTTCCGCGGGTGGTCGCGACCTGGGGTGTCCTGCTGCTCGCCTTTGCGTTGCTGGGCGGCATCGGTCTCTTCGCGAGCAACCGCGCCAGCGAGGAGTATCCGAAGCTGGTCACGCAGGTGAACAAGATCAGCACGGAGGTCCGGCACTTCCTGATCACCGGGCCGCTCCACCTTCGGGCGAGCTCGGTCGACAACGTCGGGAAGTCGATCACCGACTTCCTCAGCCGCCATTCCTCCACGGTCGCGTCGGGTGTCGTCACGGCCGGACGGACCGTCGCGGACGTCGCGACCTTCGCCGTCCTCACCTTCTTCATCACGTTCTTCCTGCTCTACGACGGCAAGAACATCTGGAACTGGCTGGTCGCCTTCTTCCCACGCACCTCCCGCGAGCGGGTGCACGACGCCGGGGGACGGGCCTGGAGCACCCTGACCGGCTACATCGGGGGGACGTTCGTCGTCGCGGCCTTCCACGGCATCGTCATGGGAGTCACGCTCACCATCGTCGGGGTGCCCCTGGTCGCCCCGCTGGCCGTGCTCGTCTTCATCGGAAGCTTCATCCCGATCATCGGCGTCGTCATCTTCGGCGGACTGGCTGTCGTGGTGACGATGCTGACCGTCGGCCCGATCGCCGGGGTGGTGGTGCTCGCCGTACTCGTGGTCAGCAACCAGATCGAGGGCCACCTGCTGCAGCCGCTGGTCGTCGGTCGATATGTGCACCTGCACCCGTTGGCGATCGCGATCACGCTGACCGGGGCGGCGCTGCTGGCGGGTCTGCCCGGGGCCATCTTCGGAGTTCCGGTCGTCGCCTCCATCAACGCCGCCGCGAAATACCTCAGCGGCCGCGAGGATGCCGACGGCCACAAGATGCCGGACGGCGACGAGCCACCGCCCGATGGGACGGACGGAGATCCCGACACCACGGCAGATGCCGGGCCCGACACGGACGGCGAATCCGAGACCGACACGGATGCCAAGTCCGCCGACCGGTCGGACTGACCGATCAGGCGTTGGTGGGTGCCGCGGTCCTCTCGACCTGGGAGTTGATCTCCGCGCCGATCAGGACCAGGTAGCTGGTCAGGAAGAGCCAGAGCATCAGCACGATGACGCCGCCGAGCGCGCCGTAGGCCTTGCTGTACGTGCCGGATGTCGTGACGTAGAAGGAGAAAGCCACGCTGCCGATGATCCAGAGCACGGTGGCCACGACGGCCCCGAGGCTCGCCCACCGCAGGCGCGGCTGGGGCCCTTTGCGGTCGGGCGCCGCCCGATAGACCACCGCAAGACCCACGATCACCGCGGCGACCAGTAGGAGCCAGCGAAGGACCTGCGCGGCGAGCCGGCCGACGCCGCCGAGGTGGAGATGAGTCAGCAGTGCGGGAACGACGGCGACCAGGCCCACGGTGATGACCATGAACACGATGCCGCCCAGGGTGAGCAACAGCGCCGTGCCGCGCAGCTTCAGGAACCCGCGGGTCTCGAGTTCGTCGTAGGCGACATTGAGTGCCTTGATGAGGTTCGATGCTCCGCCCGAGGCACTCCACAGGGCGCCGGCCAGCGCGATGACCAGTCCGATGCCGAGGGCGGACCGGCCGCCGTCGCTGACGGAGGTGAGCTGATGTGAGATCACCTGCCGGGCGCTCGGCGGCAGTGCCTTGGCGTACCGGTCCACCTGGTGGGTGACCTGATCGGCGGGCACGATCAGACCGTAGATCAACAGGGCCGCGATCAGTGCCGGAAAGACCGCGAGGAACCCGAAGAACGCCACACCCGCAGCGAGCATGGATAGGTTGTCGTTCTTGCTCTCTTGCCACGCTCGGCGCACGATCTGGTGCCAGCTGCTGGCGCGAATCTCGGTCATAAGCGTGGCTCTTACCCACGGCCGGTATTTCTCACCCTCCCGCGGTGTCCCTGTTCGCGGCGGAGACCGCGCAGTAGGCTGGTCGTGGCTTCCCGGTTTTGTCGACCACCAGGTGGGACATACATCGCGATGGGCGAGATCGCCGTCTTCACCGGAAGTGCCCATCCCGAGCTCGCCGAGAAGATCTGTGCGCTGCTCGGGGCCGAGCTCTCACCCACGCTGGTCCACCGGTTCAGCAACGACTGCCTGCAGGTGCAACTGCGGGCGAACTGCCGCCAGCGCGACGTCTACATCATCCAGCCGTTGGTCCCGCCGGTGCAGGAACATCTCGTCGAGCTGCTGCTCATGCTGGACGCCGCCCGGGGCGCCTCCGCCAACCAGATCACCGCGGTGATCCCGCACTACGCCTACGCCCGGTCGGACAAGAAGGATGCGCCGCGGATCTCCATCGGCGCCCGGCTGGTCGCCGATCTCCTCGCGGCCGCGGGGGCTCACCGGGTGCTCACGATGACGCTGCATGCCCCGCAGGTGCACGGCTTCTTCAGCATCCCGGTGGACCACCTCACCGCGGTCACCGAACTGGCCGAGCATTTCCGGGACCGGGACCTGACCGACACCGTCGTGGTGTCTCCGGACCTGGGCAACGCCAAGCCGGCGACCCAGTTCGCCCGCCTGCTCGGCCTCCCGGTCGCCGCCGGAAGCAAGCAGCGGCTCTCCGACGACCATGTCGTCATCGACGCGATCGTCGGCGACGTCGACGGCAAGAACGTCATCATCTTCGACGACGAGATCGCCACCGGCGGCTCGGTGATCGAGCTTCTCGACCGGCTCCGCGAACGCCGGGTACGGCGGATCTCCCTCGCCTGCACGCACGGTCTCTTCACCGGCGGCGCGATGAAGCGGCTTGCGGCGCAGACCGACATGGTCGAGATCGTGACCACCGACACCGTCCCGCTCCGCCCGGACACGGCCGCCGACCATCTGCAGGTCCGGTCTGTGGCGCCGCTGTTCGCCGAGGCGATCCGCCGGATCCATCTCGGCGAGTCGGTCAGCGGCCTGTTCTCCGGGGTGTCCACGCACGGCTGAGGAATCGTCAGCATGTGTTGACGCCAGGCAGATCGTCAACATATGCTGACGGCATGACAACGACCGCTGAGCTCACCACCGGGGCGGCCAGCAACGATCCGGACGTCGGACTGCGCGCGGTGGCGGCACTTCGCCATCTGGCCGAACACCTCGAGGCGCTGCAGGTGGACAACGCCCGGGACCGGGGCTGGTCCTGGCAGGAGATCGCGACCCGGCTCGGGGTCACCAAGCAGGCCGTGCACCGCAAGCACGGCCGGCGGACAGGGAGACGGTGATGTTCGAACGTTTCACGGACGCCGCCCGGGCCGTCGTCGTCGACGCCCAGGACCAGGCTCGGCGGCTGGGTCACCACCGCATCGGGTCCGAGCACCTGCTGCTGGCGATCGCGGGATCGGCCGGGGACGCCGGAGAGCTCCTCCGCGCCCGGGGCATCGCGCCCGACGACGTCGAGGCGGCGCTGCGCCGTCTGCTCCGCACCGGCCCGATCGAATCGCTGGACCGCGATGCCCTGGCCGCCATCGGGATCGACGTCGACCTGGTCAGCGACCGACTCCAGGCCGCGTTCGGCCCGGATGCGGTGCGGGCCACGTCACCGCGTCGACCACACCGCTGGTGGCGGCGGCGAGATCCGGCCGAGATCCGGGGTCACATCCCCTTCAGCCCGCAGGCCAAGGCCTGCCTCGCCGGATCGCTCCGCGAGGCCGAGCGGCTGCACGACCACTACCTCGGGGTCGAGCACCTCGCGTTGGCGCTGACGGCGCAGACCGACGGCCTCACCCCGCGCATCTTCGCGGCGCTGAACACGTCCGGGGCCGGGCTACGCCGCGAGATCCTCGACCGGCACCGACGCGCGAGCTGAGCCGGTGTTGTCCCGGTGCGCGGTCTCGGACAGCTCCCGACCGTTGGTCTCCGGTGCCCACCGCAATGACGTCAGACCGCCGATCACCGACACGACGGCCATGATGATCATCAGGGGCGGGAGACCCCAATGGGCCAGGACCCACGGCAGTCCGAAGGTACCGATCGCCGCGCCGACCCGGCTGGCCGCTGAGGCCAGTCCGACGCCGGACGTCCGTACGGAGGTCGGAAAGACCTCCATCGGGTAGATGCCCGGCAGGATGCTCATGATGCCGTAGCTGAACAGGTAGCCGAAGAAGCAGAACGCCGCAAGCACGACCGGGAGGTGCGCGGCGAAGCTCACGGTCAGCAGGAACGCTCCGCAGACGAACATCGGGCCGATGAGGATCTTCCGGCGCCCGACCCGGTCGACGATCCGCCAGCCGACGACCGCGCCGGTCAGCGCGACGACCGTCCCGAGGAGGGCACCGGCGAGCGCGTTGTCCCCGAGCCCGATGTCGCCGAGTACCTCGGCCTGGAAGAACGTCAGCGCGAAGTACGGCAGCACGATGCAGATCCAGAAGGTGCAGGCGAACACCGTACGGAGCAGGTAATCCGGGCTCAGCAGGACCCGCCAGCGGGTCTCCGCCTTCTCCTCCCGGGCGAAGTCACCGAGCCGGTCGACACCGAGATCGTCGCGCAGAATGGCCTCGGCCTCCTCGCTCCGGCCCTTGGACAACAGCCAGCGCGGCGACTCCGGCAGGCCGTGCCGAATCACCAGACACGCCACGGCGGGGACCGCACTGGCCGCGAGCGTGACGTGCCACGCGCCGGGGAAGTTCGTGTTGATGACGTAGCCGATCAGGAAGGCGACGACGTAGCCGACGTTCCACCCGATCTCGAGCACTCCGAGGAAATGACCCCGGCGCCGGGAGGGGGTGAACTCGCTCAACAGCGGAGATCCGATCGAGTAGTCTGCGCCGATGGCCAGACCCATGATCAGGCCGAGCGTGAGCACCTGCCAGTTCGAGGTCACGAAGAACATCAGGATCGAGCAGGTCAGGAAGACGCTCAGGTCGATCGTGAACATGGGTCGCCGGCCGAGCCGGTCGGTCACGTAGCCGAGCACGAGCCCACCAAAAAACGTCCCGACCAACGTCGAGGACGAAATCAACTGGGCCCACCCGGTCGTGACGCCGAGTGCGTTGTTCATGCCCTTGCCGGCGAGAGCGGCTGCGAACGACGCGAAGATGAAGCCGTCGATGAACATGCCGCCGCCGGTCGCGAGGGTCATCCGCCGAA
Source organism: uncultured Actinomycetota bacterium (assembly GCA_963828605.1). Lineage (GTDB taxonomy): Bacteria > Actinomycetota > Actinomycetes > Mycobacteriales > QHCD01 > DASXJE01. The sequence goes on from CAWHER010000003.1 coordinate 1,015,362, forward strand.
GAAACGCCTGGGTACGTCGACTCGCGGTGGTCCGAGTCGCCGCCGCGTCGCGGGTCGCCGTCATGGGCTCCTCTCCGGGCCGCGAGCGACCCGTCGGTCGATCTTCGATGGGCAAACCCGGGGGAGTTTAGGGCAGTGACCAGCGCCGGTCGCTCAGAGGTCGTAGGCCGGCGGGTGGCGCGGCTGGTAGAGCATCATCTCGCCGGCGCCGGGGACCTTCAGCGCCGTCGTCAGGCCGAAGCCGTCGTCGCGGACCCCGCGGGTGAACTCCGCGCCCTTGGCCTCGAGGTCAGCGACGGTCGCGGCGATGTCGTCGCACATGAGCGTGATCTCGTGGTGCTGCCCGATCGTCGCGTGCTCGCCGCCGCTGTGGCTCGACGTCGGGTGTACGCCGAGCTCCGACGGCCCGCTCCGGAAGATCAGCCAACCGCCGTGGGCATCGATGTGCGGCCAGCCGAGGACGTCGCGGAAGAATGCCCGCGCGGCCGTCGCGTCATCGGCGTAGACCAGCGTGTGTACGGCGGTAATCATGCCCGCGACACTAACCCCGGAGGCCCGGACGATGTCGATCAGCTACGAGTGGCGGGGCGACTTCGCCAGCGCCGAAGTGGACGCGCTGCACGCCGAAGGGTTCGGTCACGCCCTCCTCGGCGACGACTGGCGTGGACAGGTGGAGCGGCACAGCCTCGGCTGGGTGTGCGCCCGGGACGGCGACCAGCTCGTGGGGTTCGTCAACGTGGCCTGGGACGGCGGGGTGCACGCCTTCGTCCTCGACACCGTGGTCACGTCGCGGGTACGACGCCGCGGCGTCGGGAAGGAGCTGGTCGCCCGTGCGGTGCTCGGGTCGCGGGCCGGAGGTTGCGAATGGCTGCACGTCGACTTCGAGGAGCACCTGCGCTCGTTCTACTTCGACGCCTGCGGTTTCACGCCGACGAATGCCGGCCTGATCCCGTTGTGAGCACCTCCATGTTGTGCGCGTCCGGATCGTTGAAGTAGAAGCCGCGGGCACCACCCGACCGCTTGTCGACCTCGCCGACCTGCTGATGGCCCGGGTCGGCCCAGTAGGTGATCCCGGCCGCCTCGACCCGCGCATGGATCGCGTCGAAGTCCTCGTCCGCAACGGCGAAGGCGTAGTGCTGGGAGCTGATCGTCTCCGGGGGGACGGTCATGAAGTCCAGCGTGACCCGGTTTCCGGTCTCGATGGGCAGAAAGGGCCCTGTGGGGGCGCCGACCGGCAGGCCGAGGACGTCGGCCAGGAACGCGGCGGAGGCCGCCTTGTCCCGGGCGCGCACGATGGTGTGGTTGAGTTCGACGTTCATCGCGTGTCCTTCCCTTCAGGCCGGTGAGGCTTGCTGGCTATGCTGCCCGATCGCGATCGCGGTGTCACCGTGTTCGCGTAGCTCGACGTCGTCGGCGGAGGCGCGCATCGCCTGCCCCTGCCGGTACATCTGCGGCGGCTTGTTTCCGGCCGACTGTCCGCCGTCGATCGGGACGACGGTCCCGGTGACGAACGACGACTGCGGCGAGCAGAGCCAGAGCACGACGTCGGCCACCTCGGCCGCGGTGCCGATCCGGCGCATTGGAGTCGACTGGCCGGCCATCCGCTGCGCCTCCGGACCGGCGGCCTCGAGGTGGTGGGTCAGGATCGGCCCCGGCGCGACGACGTTGACCCGGATCCCCTGGTCGGCGTAGTCGAGGGCCGCGACCTTGGTCAGGCCGATGATCCCGGCCTTGCCCGCGACGTACGCCGCGAGATTCGCGGTGCCGCTGACGCCCGCCGTCGAGGCCATGTTCACGATCGCGCCGCCGCCGCCGGCCAGCATCGCCGGGATCTGGTACTTCATCCCGAGGAACGTGCCGCGGACGTTGGTCGCTATGCCGAGGTCGAACTCCTCGGAATCGATGTCAGCGAGCGGCGCCGGGAGTGGCCCGGCCGTGGCGTTGTTGAACGCCGCGTCGAGCCGGCCGTAGGTCTCGACCGCCCGCTCGACGAGGCTGCGCATCGAGGCGACGTCCGAGACGTCCGTCCGGACCGCGATCGCCCGTCCGCCCCGGGCCTCGATCCGGTCGACGACCGACGACAGCGCGTCGGCGTCCCGGGCGGCGAGTACGACCGAAGCGCCGGCCGCAGCGAAGGCCTCAGCCGTGGCCGCACCGATCCCCTTGCTCGCCCCGGCGACCAGTGCCACCCGGTTCTGCATCGGCAGTTGATTCATCCGTCCTCCTTCATGAGCGAGAACCTTAGGCATCAAACCCTACGATGTCAAACGGTTAGATGTCTTCGTATTGGTGCTAGCCTGCTGGCATGCCCAGAACCACCCGGCCGCCCCTCGGCATGGAGCTCGCGCGGGTCACCAAGACCGTCAGCCGGGCCTTCGACGACGCCCTGAGCCGGGCCGGCGGGTCTCTGCCGGTGTGGCTGGTGCTGATCTCGCTCAAGAGTCGCCGGCTGGCCAACCAGCGGGAGCTGGCCGACGCCGTGGGGATCCAGGGCGCGACGATCACCCATCACCTGAACGCGATGGAGTCGGCCGGACTGGTTACTCGCCGCCGCGACCCCGACAACCGACGGGTCCATCTGGTCGAGCTCACCGCCGAAGGCGACGCGCTGTTCCTCCGGCTGAGGGAGGCCGCCGTCGCGTTCGACAAGCAGCTTCGGGCCGGGCTGTCCGACAGTGAGGTCGACAGGTTCGGGGACCTGCTGGCCCGGCTGCAGGACAACGTGTCGCGAACAGCAGTTCGTTGAGTCCTGCCGAGGTTAGGGTGAAATCGTGTCCGAGGTCGACCGGGCGCGGGTCGCCGACCTGCGTGCCCGGGAGCGCGAGCGCTTCGACGCTGAGCGGCCTCGATCCCGGGCACTGAGGCAGCAGGCGCTGCAGGTGATGCCCGGCGGCGTGCCGATGGGCTGGCTGGACTACCTCTTCGACGGTGCGCCGCCGTTCGCCGCAGGCGGCGAGGGCGCATGGTTCACCGACGTCGACGGCCATCGCTACCTCGACGTCAACATCGCCGACACCAGCATGTTCTGCGGCTATGGGCCGCCGGCGATCGCAGCGGCGGTCGCCGACGCAGCCCGGACGGGCGTCCAGTTCCTGTTGCCCGGCGAGGATGCGATCGCGGTCGCCCGGATGCTGTCCGAGCGGTACGGGCTGCCGCAGTGGCAGTTCACCCTTGCCGCGACGTCGGCCAACGTCGAGGCGATGCGGCTGGCCCGCTACACCACCGGCCGCTCACTGGTGGTGATGTTCGACGGCAAGTACCACGGCCAGTCCGATGAGATGCAGACCGTGCTGGTGGACGGCGCCGTGGTGGAGGAGGCGCCCGGCCTGGCGCCGGGCACCGCGGCCGGTGTCCGCCTCGTCCAGTTCAACGACCCGGATGCACTGGTGGCCGCACTGGCCGACGAGCGGGTCGCCTGCGTGCTGGCCGAGCCGGCGATGACCAACTACCAGGGGGTCATCCAGCCGCTGCCCGGTTTCCACGACGAGCTACGCCGGGCCACCCGGGATACCGGCACGCTGCTGATACTCGACGAGACACATACGCAGATCTGCGGGCCGGGGGGCCTCACGCGCCGGATGAGCCTGGACCCCGACATCGTCACCATGGGCAAGTCGATCGGCGGCGGCGTACCGATCGGAGCCTACGGAATGACCGACGACCTGGCCCGTCGGTTCGACGGCTGGACGGGCACCGGCGGCACGCTGTTCGGGAACGCGCTCTCGATGGCGGCCGCGCGGGCGGCGCTCGGCGACGTGCTCACCCCGGATGCCTACCGGCGGACCGCCGACCTGGGCGCCCGCATCGGCGACGGCATCGAGAGCATCGCCGGGAAGGCGGGGCTCCCGTGGCGCGCCCACCGCCTGTTCGCCCGGTCCGGGTACTGCTTCACCGGCACCCAGCCGACCAACGCCCTCGAGGCACGCGCCGACCTGGACACCGAACTGTGGGCGCTGCTGCGTGCCTATATGGCCAACCGCGGCGTATGGGAGGCGATCGAGGGCGCCGGACCGGCGGCCAGCATCCCCGCTACGGCCGCCGATGTCGGCCACTACCTCGGCGTGCTCGACGACCTGGTCGCCGAACTCGTCGCCTGACGTTCCCCGCCCGGTGCCCCTACCGGCGACGGCGGGACACGCGGCGGGCGGTACGCCGGCCCGTGCGCCGGGCTACTCTGCGTCCTCCGAGCATCTCTGTCCTCCTTGGTCGGGTCTCGTGGGGTTACGGCGTTGCTGCGGCAGGCGATGCTGCCAGCGCGTGCAGTTCCTGGGCTTCCTCGGCCGAGACCAGCCCGATCTCGACGAGGTCGAGCGGGCTGATGAAGCCGTCGCTGATGCGGAAGCCGCCGGCGCGGGCGATCGCGTCGCGCAGCGGCACGGCCCAGTGGTGCTCCAGCAGGATCAGTGCCGCGGCGGAGTCGTTGGGAATCTCCTCCAGGACATCCCAGGCGTCCTCCTCGGTGAACGCGTGCACGCCACCGTTGGCGGCCACCTTCTCGGCGCCCGCGACGGCTCCCGCTTCCATGCCGTCCTCACCCTCGATGCCGAGGCCGATCAGCGCGCCGACCTTGGTGCCGAGCTCGATGGCTTCCTGCTCGGAGAGGTTGCTGAGGTGCTCGACCTCGATCCCGCCGGCCGCGTCCTTGTAGACCGCCAGCGAGTCGATCACTCGCACCGTGTCACTCTCGCGCAGGCGCTCCAGTTCGGCGATGATTTCGCCGTGGAAGTCGGGATTCTCGAATCCCAGCACCAGGAGTTGTACAGGTCCAATTGCCATACCGATACCCCTTTTCCGCCCGAACGTCTGGCCGTCCAAAGTCGACACCGTCAGCATTCCGGGGGCGCGGGGGGCTGCGCATCACCCCAACAGGGTGGTCCGCTCCGCCTCGCCCGTTCCGGATGATGCCGCGCGGTCGTCGGCGGCCGACAATCCGGACCAGGCGAACGGGAGGGGTGCGCGGTGAGCGAGCCATTCAAGGGCAAGATCAGCATCGACATCAGGGACTCGGTCCCGGACTGGGCGCCGTTCGAACCGCCCAAGGCGCCCAAGGACGCTCCGAACGTCGTCTACATCGTGCTCGATGACGTCGGCTTTTCCGCGATGTCCAGCTACGGGGGACCCATCGACACCCCCAACGTCGACCGGATCGCGGCTGACGGGCTTCGCTACACCCAGTGGCACACGACGGCGCTGTGCTCGCCGACGCGCTCGTGCCTGCTGACCGGGCGCAACCACACCCGCAACTCGATGGCGTGCATCACCGAGGCGGCGGTCGGGTTCCCCAACGCCAGCGGCACCATCCCGCCGGAAAACGGCATGATCTCCGAGATCCTGGGCCAGGCCGGCTGGAACACCTACATGGTCGGCAAATGGCACCTCTGCCCGACCATCGAGATGAACGTCGCCTCGACGCGACGCAACTGGCCGTCCGGACGGGGTTTCGAGCGTTGGTACGGATTCCTCGGTGCGGAAACCAACCAGTGGTATCCGGACCTGGTCTACGACAACCACCCGGTGGATCAGCCCAAGTCGCCGGAGGAGGGCTATCACTTCACCGAGGACATCACCGACAAGGCCCTCGAGTTCATCAAGGACGCGAAGGTGCTCGCGCCGGACAAGCCGTTCCTCCTCTACTACGCGCCGGGCGCCGCCCATGCACCCCATCAGGTGCCCAAGGAGTGGATTGCCAAGTTCAAGGGCCACTTCGACATGGGATACGAGACCCTGCGCGAACAAACTCTCGCCCGCCAGAAGCAGATGGGGATCGTTCCCGAGGACACCGAGCTGCCGCCGGTGAATCCGATCGGCACTCCCGAGACCCGCACAGGTCCGGACGGTAAGCCGTTCCCGCCGCTCGACGTCACGAAGCCGTGGGACTCGCTGTCCGCCGATGAAAAGAGGCTCTTCTGCCGGATGGCGGAGGTGTACGCAGGGTTCCTCGCGCATGCCGATCATCACATCGGCCGAGTGCTGGACTACCTGGAGGAGTCGGGGCAGCGGGAGAACACCCTGATCATCCTGGTCTCGGACAACGGCGCCAGCGGCGAGGGCGGGCCGAACGGCTCGGTAAACGAGAACAAGTTCTTCAACGGGGTGCCCGACGACCTCCAGGCGAATCTGGCCATGCTCGACGAGCTCGGCGGGACCAAGACGTACAACCACTACGCGAACGGCTGGGCGATGGCCTTCAACACGCCGTTCAAGATGTGGAAGCGATATGAATTCAACGGTGGCACGGCCGACCCGTGCATCATCTCGTGGCCCAGGAGCACGCCCGGCGCAGCGAACGGCAGGGGTGAGCTGCGGCACCAGTACCACCACGCGATCGACATCGTGCCGACCATTCTTGAGACCCTGGGCGTGCGGGCTCCGGCCACCATCAAGGGCCACGTGCAGAGCCGGTTCGACGGCGTGAGCATGAACTACACCGCCGAGATGGCGTCCGCGCCGTCAACGCGTACGACGCAGTTCTACTCGATGCTGGGTTCCCGTGGGATCTGGCACGACGGCTGGAAAGCCGTGACCACGCATCCCACCATCAGCGGCTGGAGCAACTTCAACGACGACACCTGGGAGCTCTACCACACCGATGTCGACCGCTCGGAGCTGCATGATCTTGCTGCCGAGCATCCGGACAAGGTCCGGGAGTTGGTGAACCTGTGGTTCGCCGAAGCCGGCGCCAACGACGCCTTCCCGCTCGACGATCGCTCGCCGGTGGAGATCATCCTGACACCGCGGCCACTACTGGCGACGCCGCGGGATCGATATTCATATTTCCCGGGCACCGCAGAGGTCCCTGAACAGCAGGCGGTCAACATCCGTAACCGGTCCTACACGATCGGGGCTCTGGTGGACATCCCCGCTCCGGGGGCGCAGGGCGTCCTGTTCGCGCAGGGGGCACGGTTCGGCGGGCACGCTCTCTACGTGAAGGACAACCGATTGCACTACGTCAACAACTTCGTCGGCGTCATGGAGCAGAAGGTCGATGGCACGGAAGATCTGCCGACGGGAGAGAGTCTCATCCTCTCCGCGTCCTTCGACAAGGACGGTGAAGACCCACCTGGTGTCGCGACCGGAATCCTGTCCCTCTACCACGGCGACACCAAGGTGGGCGAGGCTCGGATCAAGACCCAGGCGGGAATGTTCTCGCTCGCGGGCGAGGGTCTGTGCGTCGGCCGCGACAGCGGCGAGCCCGTGACCAGCGACTACCCCGGCGCGCACCCGCACACCTTCACCGGCGGCACCATCAAGCGGGTCGCCGTCGACGTCAGCGGCGACCCGTACGTCGACCTCGAACGCGAGGCCGCGGCGATGCTCGCCCGCGAATAAGCGGTCGGGCCTCCGTTCGTACTGCCGGCGGGACGCGCCCGACTCCACACCGAACCGCAACGCCCGGGTCCGCGAATGAAGGGTGTTGCCCGGCGCCGGATCGCGCTGGGCATACCGCGGACCGGAGGTTGGGATGAGTGGTCGTACCTGGACGCTGGGTTGGCTCGCAGGGTTGTCGATGTTGGTCGCCGGCTGTGCCACCGCCCAGGCCACCGGCCCCGCGTCGCCGGCCAGGTCGATGTCCCCAGGAATGTCGATGTCCCCGGGCATGGCGATGCCGGGGATGCCCAAGCGGGACGCGAAGCCGGCAGCAGCAGGCGGGACGACCGCGCCGTCAGCATCGGCGCGGATGGTCTGCGGACCGGAGATCCGGACCGATGTACGCAAGATCCTCGCTCTGCGGGCCCTCCCGGCGCCGACGGCGACCTGGACCAATCATCGCTACACCTGTAAGTATCAGTTGCCGACCGGGCGGCTCGTCGTCTCCGTCAAGGAATCGCCGGACGTCCCCGCCGCACACGGCTACTTCGCCGCCCTCCGGAGACAGTCCGGCGCCGTGACGATGCTGAGGGGGCTCCCGGCCCTCGGGTTGCCGGCGTTCGAGACCAGGACCGGGTCGGTGGTCTTCCTCAAGGACGACAAGACCCTCGTCGTCGATGGCACCGCCCTGCCGGGCCGCGCCGGAAACGGCGAGTCCCGGACGGGCGTCGCCTACACCGTCGCGTCGGACATCCTGGGCTGCTGGAGCGGCAAATAGCGCATCGGCGAATCGGCGAATCGGTGAACCGCTGACCGCCGTTCGCCCGAACATCCCCTGGATCAACCCATCGTGCGGGATCGCTTCCGCCTCAGTGAGGGAGACTTCATGCACCGAGCACTCAAGGTCGTCGCGCCGCTCGCCGTTGCGGCACTGCCGTTGCTGGCGCCGGCCGCGGCCTCTGCCCAGGACGGCTGGTCGTTCCAGGCGACGCTGAAGCCGCTGAACCACTCGTCCGCCTCGGGCACCGTGATGGTGCAGGGGACCGGCAACCAGGCCACGATCACCGAGCACGTCTCCGGTCTGGCTCCGACGTTCGGCAAGGCGCCGTACCCGCACGTGCAGCACATCCACATCAACGCCGCCGGTGTCTGTCCGACCATGTCGGCGGACAAGAACGGCGACGGTGTCGTGTCGACCACCGAGGGCGCGCCGTCCTACGGTCCGATCGGCACGACGCTGTCGACCAGCGGAGGAACGACGCCGGCGGACGGCACGAACCTCAAGATCGCACCCAGCGGGGGAAGCTTCAGCTACTCCCGCACCATCACGCTGGACTCGGCCACCATGTCCTCGCTGAAGGCCGGAAAGGCCGTCGTCGTGGTGCACGGTCTCGATCCGGCGACCCTGAGCAAGCAGGCGCAGGGGGAGAAGAGCGACCTCGTCCCGTCCCTGCCGCTGGCCGCCACCTCACCGGCGCTGTGCGGTTCGCTGACCGCCTCGCAGATGACCAACATGCCCACCGGGGCGGCAAACACCGGTGGGGGAGGCACTGCGGGCACGGAGGACAGCACGGAACTGGCACTCGGCGGGCTGGCTCTTGTCACCGCCGCGGGGCTCGGGGTGTTCGCCTATCGGCGCCGTACCGGCGAACAGTCCTGATCAAGGCGGCTGACGGGCAGTCATGACCGGTCCTCTCAGAAACACCCTCCGGTCATTGCGAGGTGGCCGTCGCGGGCTTGTCGCTGCGGCGGTCGCCCTCGCGCTCGTCGTCGCAGGGGGAATCCTGATTGCGGTGGCTGCGGCGGCGCAGAAGAGCCCGCCGCAGCCACCGGCTTCGGCTGCACGTCCGCAGCCGTCGGCGTCGGCGGAACGGCCGCAGCCATCGGTGACGACCACCGCTCCGGGTCGGGCCGCTCACCCCGCGTCGCCCGGCACCGCAATCCGCGGGCCGGTCCTCGCCCGCTCCGCACCGGTTTCCCTGTCCATCCCGGCGATCGGTGCGCACTCGACGCTGCTCCCCCTCGGGCAGAACCGCGACGGCACCGTGCAGGTTCCGCCGCTCGGGCGGGATTCCCGGGCCGGTTGGTACCGGTACTCGCCCACACCGGGCCAACCCGGACCGGCGGTGATCCTCGGCCACATCGATTCGGCGAAATACGGTCCGGGCATCTTCTTCAGGCTCGGCGCGCTTCGCCCAGGCGAGACGGTCACGGTCACGCGGGCGGACGGCACCGCCGCGGTGTTCCGGGTGGACCGGGTCGCCGAATACCCGAAGGACCATTTCCCGACCCTGCAGGTCTACGGCAACATCGACCACGCCGGGCTCCGGCTGATCACCTGTGGCGGACGATTCGACTTCTCCGCCCGGAGCTACGAGGACAACATCGTGGCCTATGCGTCGTTGGTCTCGTCGCACCCCGCCGGCTGAGCACTCACGGTCTCTTCACCAGGACGGCGCGGGTGTAGAGCAGATCGAAGCCTCGACGTTGGACGTTCTGCTGTGACTTCGACGCCGGTTGCGTGGTGACGACGGCGACGTCACTGCCGGCGGCCGCGGCGTCGGCGAGCCGCGCAGAGAGCAGCGCGGTCTGGACACCACGCCGCCGGTGCGCGGGCGCGGTCGCGGCGCCGGTGAACTGAGCGACGCCCTCGGCCACCCGGAAGCTCGCACCGCCGGCGATGACCCCGTCGTGGAACGCCACGTAGCGCGTGACGCCGGCCGCCGTGAGATCGCGTATGGCGTCGACGGCGACCTCCCGCGGAAACTCCTCGTGCGAGGACAGGCCCTGCACATCGGGGTGGGCGACGCCCTCCGCCACGACCTCCAGCCACGCCTCCAACTCGTCCTCGCCGCTCGGCCGGACCGCCACCCCGGGTGGTGTCACCGGCTCGCGTTGCCCGTGCAGATCAAGGCCGAGCACGTTCTCGAACGATGTCAGCCGATAGCCCCGTCCGGCCAACAGGTCGCCGATCGCGGGGTCGGCGAGGTGAGCGACCTCGACCTGCACGGGCGCGTCGTGGGCGGCGTAGGCCCGCTCGATCTCGTCGAGGTCGGCCGCACCCGGTACGCCGCCGAAGCCGAGCCCCGCGACCTTGTTGAAGGGCGAGCCCGCGTCGGCATAGCTGGCCACGCCGCCGGCGATGGGGATCACGAACCCGGCGCTGTCTACCCGCCGCCGGCGGGCCGCCTCGGCACATTCGGCGATCAACCGCACCTCGACCCGCTCGATGCGCTCGGCGAGAGCGAGGTCGCAGAAGAGGGGTTCCCGGTCGGTGTCGATGCCCGAGCCTAGTCCGGCAGGGCGGCGGCGAAACGCGCGGCGACCGTCGCGACCGCGGCACGGAGTTCTTGCGCCGCCGTCGACGCGGAAGGCGAACGGCATCGGTCGCCAACCACTCCTGTGCGTACATCGCCGGATTGCTCGTGCTGCCGACGAGCACGCAGCCGTCTCCCGATGGTTCGAGGCGTCCCATGGCGGGCCGGATCCACGGCGCCACCTTGGCCGCGGAGCGTCGAACACGACGCGGGTAGGGAACTCCCAACCCGGCGCCAGGTTTTCCTCCACGCGCTGCCACCGGGTCGAGACCGTCGGGAGGCTCGAACTTGCGCGCAGTCTGCTGGACCGCATGGACGCGGTCGATCCGGTAGGTGCGGATCGCATCCGCGCGATGGTGAGTGACACAGGAGGTACCAGCGCCCGTAGCGGACGACGACCGCCCAGGGGTCCACCTCGGCCTCCCACTGGTTGCCGGTCTCGCTCCGATAGGTGACCAGTACGCGGCGCCGGGCGGCGACGGCAGCGACGAGTTCGCTGGTGGTGGCCGGATCTGGACGGGCCGAGTTCCGGCCGGGGCGCGGCCGACGCGTGCTCCCGCAGCGCCGCCGCCTGCCGGCCGACGCTCTCGGGCAGGGCCCGGATGACCTTGCCGAGGGCAGACCCCACGAGGTCGTCGCCATCGGCGGCCGCCGGCTGGCCGTCCAGTACTGCCATGACCAGGCCGAGTGCCTCGGCCTCGGTGAAGACGACCGGAGGCAGCCTCGTCCCGCGCCCGAGCCGGTACCCGCCGTGCGGGCCCCGGGCCGACTCGACCGGGATGCCTGCCTCGCGGAGGATCCCGACGTACCGCCGCGCGGCCCGATCCGTGACACCCAGTCTCTCGGCGAGTTGGTCGGCTGTGGTGCCGGGGCGGGCCTGGAGGATCTCGAGGGCGCGCAGTGCGCGTGCGGTGGGGCTGAGATCGGATCGGCACCTGAGCAGATTAGGCGGTCCCCCGACGAACCGGAAGTTGATCGTCCGGAATATGGCCTAGCGTGACGTGACCGGGGGCACCGGCTCGATGCCGAGCGTGATCCGACCGCACTGGAGGAAAGAGGACCGATCATGGACATCGTGCTCATTGCCGGCCTGTGGCTCGACGGATCCGCCTGGGCCGACGTCGTACCCGCGCTCGAGGCGCTCGGCCACCGGCCCGTGCCGCTGACCCTCCCGGGACAGGGCGACGGGTCGGCGTCCGCCACGCTCGACGACCAGGTGGCAGCGGTGCTCGCCGCCGTGGACTCGACGCCGAAAGGCCCATGGTGGTGGCGCATTCCGCCGGCCTGCACCCTGGCGTGGCTGGCGGCCGACGCGCGACCGGAGAAGGTGGCCAAGGTCGCCCTGATCGGCGGCTTCCCGTCCGCCGACGGGAGCACCTACGCCGACATGTTCCCGAGTCGAAGGACGGGGTCATGCCCTTCCCCGGGTGGGGCCCGTTCGAAGGCCCGGACTCTGCCGACCTCGACGAGGAGGCCAGGCGCAGCTTCGCGGCTGCCACTATTCCCGTCCCCGAGGGGGTGACCAAGGGCGTGGTGCATCTGGCGGACGAGCGGCGCTTCGACGTCCCGGTCGTGCTCGTGTGCCCCGAGTTCAGCCCCGCCGAGGCACAGGAGTGGATCGGCGCCGGGCAGGTGGCCGAGCTCCCCAACGTCAAGCACCTCGAGTTCGTCGACATCGACTCCGGCCACTGGCCGATGCGCACCCAGCCGACCGAATTGGCCCGGCTCCTTGCCGCCGCTGCCGAGGCCTGAGATGGCGGCGCAGCCGAGAGCCGACGCGACGTCGTCGTACACGTCCCGTCCCCTCGACGCCTCCACGTGGGAGGCGTTCGCGGAGCTGGTCGAGCGCAACAACGGGATCTTCGGTGGTTGCTGGTGTCTCGGGTATCACCCGGAGCGTCGGCAGAGGGGAATCAGCCGTCGCGCGGCCAAGGAGGATCGGGTTCGCACCGATCGTGCCCACGCCGCGCTCGTCCTCGACGACAACGGTGCGGCACAGGGATGGTGCCAGTACGGCAGCCCGGCCGAACTCCCGGGCATCAAGCACCTGCGCGAATACGAGAAGAACGCGCCGGCGTGGCCGGACTGGCGGATCACCTGCTTCTACGTCGACCCGAAACATCGGGGTCAGGGTGTTGCACGGGCGGCGCTGGAGGGCGCGCTCGACCAGATGTCCCACGCCGGCGGCGGCCTCGTCGAGGCCATCCCCGAGGTGACCGCCGGACGCGAGGCGCAGGGCCGTTTCCTCTACAGCGCGACCGTCGAGCTCTTCGAGGACTACGGCTTCACCCGCGGGCGACAGGTCGGCAAGCACGCCTGGATCGTCAGCCGCGGGCTCGATCCTGCCTAGTCGATGCGCCACATCGACCCGACAGGGGATCCGTACCGCGACCAACGGCTTGTCGAGCTGTACGACAGCGACAACGCAGCCGGCGATGACCATGAGTACTACCGCGCCCTCGCCGACGCGCTGGCGGCAAGGAAGATCATCGATTTCGGCTGCGGCACCGGACTGCTGACCAGGAGCCTGGCAACGTCGGGACGCGTCGTGATCGGGGTCGACCCGAGCCCGACAATGTTGGGCTACGCGCGCCGACAGCCGGGGTCGACGGCCGTGACCTGGGTCGACGGCGACGCAACCGTGATCGAGCGTGCCGGCGACGCCGACCTGGTCATCAGCAGCGGAAACGCGATGATGCACGTGAGTCCCGAGACCTATCCGTCGGTGCTGAGATCGTTGGCCGACGCACTGCGGGTCGGCGGCGTCATCAGCTTCGAGAGTCGCAATCCGGCGGCCCGGGCCTGGGAGCAGTGGACCCCGGCCGCGACCTACACCGAGCGGGAGACCAGGTTCGGACACCTCCGTGAGTGGCTCGACGTCACCGAGGTCGATCGGGGTCGGGTGGTGTTCGACGCGCACAACGTGTTCCCGGACGGACGGGACGCCGTATACACGAGTGTTCTGTACTTCCGGACGGCCGAAGAGATCACCACCGACCTCGAGCGCGGGGGGTTCTGCGACGTCGACGTGCGCGGCGGTTGGCACGGCGAATCGCTCGCAGATGACTCGCGCCTGTTGGTCTTCCGGGCCGGCAGGAGGTAGCACAGCGTTTCGCTGAGAGACGTCCCGGTCGGGACGCCGGGGTGCGGTCAGCAGCAGTCGTCGCCGCGCCAGCTCTCCCGTCCTTCCCGGATGGCCCACGCGGCCAGGAGCAGGGCAACGGCGGGGTCGGGCCATGTCCAGCCGAACGCCGCGGTCGCCGCCAGGCCGAGCAGGACCGCGCCGGCCTGACCGGCGCACATCAGGTTCTGCACGCCCTCCCCGGCAGTGGCGCCGGAGCCCAGTGTCCGGCCGAGACGCTGTTTGGCTACCCCCAGCACCGGCATGAGGAGCAGGCTCGCCGCGGTGACGGCGATCCCGAGCGGACTTACCCCCGCGGCGTGTCCGGACACGAGGTCGCGGACGGCCACGACGACCAGGTACGGGGCGAGCAGGAAGAACGAGACCGCGACGGCCTTCTGCGCCCGGCCCTCGGCGGTCTCGGACAGTGCGCGGGATCCGGTGAACCGCCAGATGACGATGACCGAGGCGACACCTTCGATGACCGAGCCCAGCGCCCAGCCGACCAGCGAGATCGAACCGGCCGACACGCCCGCGATCAGGCCGAGGGCACCCTCGGCGGTCATCCACACCAGCGACGTCCACGCCAGGATGCGAGCCCACCGCGCCGCCCGGAGCCACATCTCCGTCCGGGGCGGCGCAGGCGACAGGCCGGTGTCCGTCATACCGAGCTCACCCGTGGTCAACCGCAGCATCAGGATCGTCGTACGGCGCCGGCATCAGCACACGTCGATGATAGGTCGCTCTGTGTCGGGCGACCGGACCGTCCCATGCCCCCACCCCTTCCCATGATCAAGAGGAGATCCGCTCGGCGTGTCGCACCGAAATCCCCTCTTGATCATGGGCGGGCGGCCATCTCGAAAAATCAGCTGCTGCTGAAATGCGTCCGTGGTCTCATGCGTGGCCATGGGAGCGAGTCGTATGAACGTCATCAGCCCGGAAGTTGCATGACGGCGTTGCCGACGTGGCGGCCGGTGATGCCGGATGACATCGACTTTATGGTCGAGCTCTTTCTGGCGCTCAACCGCCAGAGCAAGCCGGGGCAGGAGCTCGATGTCGAGGCCATCACGGACGGAACGCGCGCAGCCACGCTCCAGCAGGCGCAGGGAAAGGTGAAAGACAGCATCACTTATCTCATCGAGCGTGGTACGGCGCCGATCGGTCGACTCAGAGTGGTGCGGACCGATGGCTGCCTGGAGATTGCCGGACTGCAGATTCATCCTGTACACCAGAAGAGTGGCGCCGGCACGGCGGTCATCTCCGCTCTTGTGCGGGAGGCGCAGTCCCGCCACTTCCCGGCGGTTCTTTACGTCGACAAGGACAACCCGGGTGCGCGCCGGCTCTATCTGCGGCTCGGTTTCACCGACATCGCCGAGACCGACTCCCAGTACCGCATGACGGCCGGATCCACCCCTTCCCCCGTGGTGTAGCCGGAGCACCAACCGCTTGCCCATGAGCAAGAGGGGATTCGCTCGGCGTGTCGCGCGGAAATCCGGGGCGGAGAACCATCTCGCGAGTTAGCCAGCGCATCACCCGTGGAAATGGGCGACGAACGTCTCCTGTTCTGGAGTCTCGACAGCGTCGGGGCAATACGTCGTGCGTACCCAACCGACCGCAGTACGGGCCGGGCGGCCGGTCAAGGTGGCGAGGCAGGCCAAGGCGGTTCCGGTGCGGCCATGACCCCCGACGCACCCGATCTCGACCCGTTGGCCGGCCTGCGCCCTGTTGAGCACCGATCGGAGAGCGGTGATGACCGGCGCCGCCTCGAGCAGCCGGAGCCGTTGGTCCACCAACTGTGCCGCTGCACTGCTTCGGGTGGCGTCGTCTCGATCATGTCGGGGAATGCCAAGACGGGAGCGGTGCGCCCGGCCTTGGAACAGCGGTGGGACGATGCCTTGGCGGCGTTCGACGCCACCCGCGAAGTCGGGGTGCTGGGCGTGCCGACCCGAGCAGACACGGTGGAGCACCTCAGCGAACTGATGCGGCGCCAGGGCGTCGAGCCGCTGCGCTGGCACGGCGTTTGGCTGTTCACGGACTGGCTCGATTTCAGTGGAGCCGAGTTGGACGTCAGCGATCCCCAGCAGATGGCGGCGATGGCTGCAGCTGAACTCGAAGCCAGCAGACGAGACCCCTACCGCCAACTCAGTCGACCCTTCCATCTCGTGGGGCGTAAAGGGCTGGGCTGACCGGGCAACGACGGTCTCCTGACGGCCTCACGGAACCCTGCTGCATGATCTCGGCCGTGACGGAGCCTTTACGGTCTGTCGTGTCTACGGGGTTCCGGGCGCTAGAGGGTCGCAACCAGCAGCATGTCTGTAGCGTCGGCGTCGATGTACGGGATGATCGTCCGTCCCGGCTGCCCTCCGGTCGCCACGGAGCTGACGCGGCTGGGATTCAACGCGGTGGATACCGACGAGATCGCAGGTTGGGAGACGTCCTCCGGCGTTCAGGTCAGCCGGCCGGAGCATGCAACGAACGAGTGGCTGCTAAGCCATCGGTGGGTCTGGAGTCGTGCGCGCATGGAGGAAGCCATCCGCGCGCGGGCTGACGCTGGGCAGCACATCTTTTTCTGCGGGATTGCGATGAATCAACGAGACATGATCGACCTGTTCGAGATGGTCTTCCTGCTCTCGCTGGACCATGAAACCCAGCTGGAAAGACTCAACACACCTGCCAATGCTCACCGGAACGAAGCCTTGCGGGCAGAGATCCTGGAGGGCCGACCGATCTTCGAGCAGGAGATGAGGTCGGTGGGAGCGGTAATCCTCGATGCGCGTCAGTCGACCTCGGCTCTCGCAAGCCGCATTCTGCAGGAGGCGCACCGGCCGTGGTGACGGACAGGAGCGCAGCCGCGACTGTCCGATTGCTCGGGCCCGGTCCGTGGGCCGGTGCGCGTCCGGTAGTGCCCACGGAGCGCACGATCGACCGGATCCTCCTGCGGCAGTGGTTGTTTCGCGCTCGGACACGGGGGTTCTCGACGGCGGTAAAGTCGATCTGGCGGTTGTGACTTTCTGCCCTGTGCATGAGTGCCGGCACACGACAAAACTGCAACCCAACGCACCAACCGATCGGGGGGTCGGGCATGAAGATCTTCCACGTACTCCTGTGCAGTGCCGCGCTCGTTGTCGGGTCCGCCGCCGGATCCGTCGTCGTCGCCGGGTCCGCGGCTGCGGACGCCCCGCCGGTGTCGGTGGTCCCGTCCACAGGGCTCGCGGGTGGCGAGACGGTCCATGTGGCTGCGAGCGGTATCACGCCGTCGGCATCCGTCAACGTCGTCCAGTGCGACATCTTCAACGGCGACCCGTCGCGGGACTGCAACCCGCGGACGACGACCATGGCCGACACCCGGGGGAGCGTCTCTGTCAACGTCACCCTCGGCGACCCGGTCTATCGCAACCAGGAGGTGGGCGACCCCAAGCCGATCTACTGCCGGGCCGATATCTGTCACATCTTCCTTTCCTGGACCGACCCGAGTGACGTTCAGCAGGTACTCACCTCCAACGCGCTCAAATTTTCCGGCTCGCCCGCGACGATCGCCGTCCGCCCGAACAGCGACCTCCCCCGAAGCCGTCGGGTCGCCGTCACCGGCACGGCGTTCGGTGCGAAGGGCCACGGAGTACGCATCTTCGAGGAGCTGTGCTTCAACGGGGCGTCGGCGGGCAGCGGCTGCGACGAGGACACGCTGCCAGTGGTCCGCACGAACGTCCGCTCCGACGGGACATTCGGGGTGCACTACAGGGCCAAGCGGTTCCTTCCCGACGGCACCGACTGCGCGGACCCGGGCCCCATCAGCTACTGCGAGATGACCGCGGTCATCCTCAAAACGAACGGCACGCCGGACTTCAGTTTCGGCGACCCGACCTACGGACAACCTGCCGCTCTCCTGACCTTCCGCACCCAATGACGGATGAGGATGGTGCCGGTCGACCCGACCTCACGCGGGGATCAGATGTGTGGCCTCTCACGCTTCTCCTGGTGCGGCACGGCCTGGCTCGCGCCGGGGAAGGCTGGCGGGGGTAGTTGGGCGACTTCAAAGGTGGCGAGGTTGAGGTTGCCGTCGGTGTCGGGCATGACCGGGGGCGGGGTGTGCCGGACGAAGTGCAGGGTGCGGGTGAGGTCACCGAAGGTTCGGCGTCGCCACGCCGTGATGTTCGGCTCGTGGACGCCGGTCACCTTCTCGGTGAACTGCAGCACGGAGGTGTGGTCGAACTTCTGGCTGCACATGTAGCCGCCGGCGCTCCACGGCGAGACGATGATGCACGGCACCCGGAAACCCGACCGATTGGCAGACCATCGACGTACTCGTCCGGGGTATCGGGCGGCGCGGTCGGCGGGCGGACGTGGTCGAACAGCCCGTCGTTCTCGTCGTAGTTGACGATGAGCACCGTCGACGCCCACACGTCGGGGTTGCTCGCGAGCGCGGAGATGACTGAGGCGATGAACGCGGCGCCCTGGGCCGGGGAGGCGCCGGGCTCCGCCGGGTGTTCTGATGCGCCGTTCGGTGGGTGCAACCACGACACGGTCGCCAGCTTGTCGTATAGCGCGTCGAATTCGAACTGCCCGATCTCCGACAACGCGATGCACTTGTCGTACAGGGGCGCCTGTTGGTCTTCCGGGCCGGCAGGAGGTAGCACAGCGTTTCGCTGAGAGACGTCCCGGTCGGGACGCCGGGGTGCGGTCAGCAGCAGTCGTCGCCGCGCCAGCTCTCCCGTCCTTCCCGGATGGCCCACGCGGCCAGGAGCAGGGCAACGGCGGGGTCGGGCCATGTCCAGCCGAAGGCCGCGGTCGCCGCCAGGCCGAGCAGGACCGCGCCGGCCTGACCGGCGCACATCAGGTTCTGCACGCCCTCCCCGGCAGTGGCGCCGGAGCCCAGTGTCCGGCCGAGACGCTGTTTGGCTACCCCCAGCACCGGCATGAGGAGCAGGCTCGCCGCGGTGACGGCGATCCCGAGCGGACTTACCCCCGCGGCGTGTCCGGACACGAGGTCGCGGACGGCCACGACGACCAGGTACGGGGCGAGCAGGAAGAACGAGACCGCGACGGCCTTCTGCGCCCGGCCCTCGGCGGTCTCGGACAGTGCGCGGGATCCGGTGAACCGCCAGATGACGATGACCGAGGCGACACCTTCGATGACCGAGCCCAGCGCCCAGCCGACCAGCGAGATCGAACCGGCCGACACGCCCGCGATCAGGCCGAGGGCACCCTCGGCGGTCATCCACACCAGCGACGTCCACGCCAGGATGCGAGCCCACCGCGCCGCCCGGAGCCACATCTCCGTCCGGGGCGGCGCAGGCGACAGGCCGGTGTCCGTCACGCCGAGGCCCCGCGCACGCCGGGCCGCCCGTAGTTCGGACACAGGTCCACCGCATTTCCGGTCGCGGCAAGCAACTCCTCGGCCGCCGTCAGAAGGTGCTCCAGGGAAGGTTCGGCGAGTCGGAACATCGACGCCCGCCCGACCGCCCGGGACGCCACCAGCCCGCAGTCGGCGAGACAGGCCAGGTGCGCCGAGACCGTCGACTGGGCCAGGCCAAGGGACCGGGTCAGGTCGACCACCCGCCGCTCCCCGGCCGCCAGTTGCCGCACGATGGCGAGCCGGGTTGGATCACCCAGACTGCGGAACAAGGCCACTGCAGCTTCAAGATCGTTGCTCGACGCTGGTATCGCCATAAGGCGATAATAGCGTCCATGCCTCGACCGCCTGTTCCATGATCAAGAGGGGTTCCGCTCGGCGTGTCGCACCGAAATCCCCTCTTGATCATGCGTGGTCGGCCCGAGGGGCGGCCAGGAGGCTATCCGTGGAACTGGGCGACGAAGGTCTCCTGTTCCGCAGTCTCGACCGCACTGCGGCAATATGTCGTCCGCACCCATTCGACCGCGGTGGGAGCCGGTTGGCCGCTCAAGATGGCGAGCCAGGCGACGGCCGTGCCGGTGCGGCCATGACCCCCCAGGCACGCGACCTCCACCCGTTGGCCGGCACGCGCCCGGTCAAGCACCGCTCGGAGAGCGGCGACCACCGCAGACATGCTCGCGGGAACGCTGAAATCCGGCCAGTCGAGGTGATCGTGCGGCCACGGCGGCTGCCACCGAGGATCCAGATACAGCCCGAAGTCGGGCGGCCGGCCACGGGTGTAAGGGTCGTCGGCATCGAACGATGCGGCCATGATCGACGTACCGTCGGGCAGGACGACGTCGGACCGGTGTCGATGCAGTTCCATCTGCCGGCCGCCTATTCGTGGTGGTCCGGGATGTGAAACCGTTGGGTCGTTCCCGACGGGTCCACCGTCTCGCCGAACGGAACGGGGATTGCGCGGCGCCAGAAGGTGACCGCCCGGTCGTTGCCAACCACCTCGTGGGTCATCCAGTCACCTATCCAGCGCGTGAAAATCTGTCTGGCGGTGGCCAGGCCGACGCCCTGCCGGCGATACTTGGGCAGCACAAGGAACTCCGATACCGCGTGTGGTAGGCCCTTTCGGAGGAACGCGAATCCGGCAAGGTGCCCGTCCACCGTGAAGAGCAACGGAACGCGGCGGTCGCCCTCGGTCCAGTAGTGATCGAGGTACGGATAGCCGTACTCTCCGTGCGCCCCGAGGTCCCGGCCATCGAACACCGAGAACTCGTAGGCATTGAACTCGAGTAGCCGACGCAGGACCGGCTTCGCGTCCTCGGGCGCCTCCACGATGTGCAGATCCATCACGGCATCATCGCGTGTCTCCCCAGGGCGCGCGCGGGTAGGTCCGCCGGGTAGCGACCGCTCCAGCGCGTTAGAAGTAGGTGGGAAGGCGCGGAACGTACGGCTGCTCGAGGGCACGCACTTCGTCGTCGGTGAGATCGAGGTCGAGGGCAGCGATGGCGTCGGTGAGGTGGTGGGATTTGGTGGGTCCGACGATCGGAGCGGTGACAACGGGGTTCTTCAACACCCAAGCCATCGCGACCTGGGCCATCGACACTCCGCGCGTCTTGGCGATGCGCTCAACTGCGTCGACGATGGCCTGGTCGCTCGGTAGGTACAGGGGGCGCCCGTACATGTCGACGTCGGGATTGGTGGCTGATCGGTTCGTGCGCTTCTCACCCCAGGGCCGGGCGACCCGGCCGGCTGCGAGCGGGCTCCACGGAATGCTGCCCACGCCCTCGTGGCCGAGCAGCCCGAACATCTCCCGCTCCTCCTCGCGGTGGAGCAGGTTGTACTGATCCTGCATCGACACGAACTTGGTCCATGCGTGCAGGTCAGCGGCGTGTTGCATGGTGGCGAACCGCCAGGCCCACATCGACGATGCGCCGAGGTAGCGCACTTTCCCTGCCTTCACCACGTCGTGCAGCGCCTCCATCGTCTCCTCGACCGGTGTCTCGGGGTCGAAGCGGTGGATCTGGTAGAGGTCGATGTAGTCAGTGCCGAGGCGGGTCAGGGAGGCATCGATCTGTTCCATCACGGCTCGGCGGGACAGTCCGGAGCCGCCAGGGTCGTCACTCATCTTCTGGAACAGTTTGGTCGCAAGGACGACGTCCTCCCTGCGGGTGTAGGACTTGATCGCGCGGCCGACGATCTCCTCGGACGTGCCGTAGCCGTAGACATTGGCGGTGTCCCAGAACGTGATGCCGAGTTCGACGGCCTGCCGGAAGATCGGCTCAGCCTGCTTGTCGTCCAGCGCCCAAGGCATCCGTGAACCGTCACCGAAGCTCATGCAGCCGAGGGCGATCCGGCTGACCTTCAGCCCCGAGGATCCGAGCCGTAGGTACTGCATTCGTCATGTCCTTCCTGTCGATCCGTACGGGGTGGGTGCGCCGTGGCGCTCCAGGCGGCCAGCAGCGTCAACTGGTCCTCGGCGTGGCTGCCGGGATCGGCGGAGTAGGCAACCATGGTCAGTCCGTCGCCGGCCAGGTCGAAGGCGTCTCCGGTCAGTTCGATCTCCCCGACAACTCGGTTCGCCAGGCGCTTGCGGGCCGTGCGGTGCAGCCGCACGTCCTGCCGGGCCCAACCCTGCGCAAAGCCATCGCTGCGGGTCGAGAGCTCTCCGACCAGATCACTCAGGCCACGGTCGGAGGGGTCCCGGCCCACCTCGCTGCGTAGGGATCCCACCATGTCCCGGGCGACCGTGTCCCAGTCCAGGAAGAACGCCTTCGCGTAGGGATCGAGGAATACGAAGCGGGCCAGGTTGAATGGCAGGCCATCCCGGGTCAGGACGCCGTCATAGAGGGCCAGGCACAGGTCGTTCGCGGCCAGCATGTCCAGTCGTGCATTCCGCAGATAGGCCGGCGCGCCGGTCATCCCGTTCAGGATGCTGAGCAGGGCCGTCCGCACCCGGGTCGCACCCTGCTTGGTCCGGCGCGCCCGGGAAGCTGGCGCCGACGCCGACCGGGCGAGATCGAACAGGTGCTGACGCTCAGCCTCATCCAACTGGAGAGCACGCGCCAGGGCCTCAAGAACCGAGTCCGAGGCTCCCGACAGATTGCCACGCTCGAGCCGGGCGTAGTAGTCGAAACTCACTCCGGCCAGTGAGGCGACTTCCTCTCGCCGCAGCCCTGGGACCCGCCGCTTCGTTCCGAAGGTCGGTATCCCAGCCTGCTCAGGCATGATCCGGGCCCTGCGGCTGACCAGGAAGTCGTGCACAGCCTGACGGTCCATGGCTCGACGCTACGGGCCGCCCAATATGGCGAGGAAGGCACTGCCAGTACACCCCAGCCGCCGATACGCCAGCGCCCCGTCCCGTGTACTGGCAGTACCTCTCTCGACGCCCGGCCACGACCTATCGTCGAGCAGGTCTCCGAACTCGCAAGGAGCAGAATCATGATCAAACGCACTCTCGGCACCAGCGGACTCGAGGTCTCCGCGCTGGGACTCGGCTGCATGGGGCTCAGCCACGGCTACGGTCCCGCGGTCGACCAGCACGACGGCATCGATCTCATCCGCGCCGCCGTCGACCTCGGCGTCACGTTCTTCGACACCGCCCAGGTGTACGGCCCGTTCACCAATGAAGAACTCGTGGGCCAGGCCCTCGGGCCCGTCCGCGAGCAGGTCGTCATCGCCACCAAGTTCGGCTTCGCCTTCGACGGCGACAGGCGCTCCGGGCTGAACAGCCAGCCCGAGCACATCAAGGCGACTGTCGACGCCTCCCTCAAGCGGCTGGGCGTGGACAGCATCGATCTCCTCTACCAGCACCGCGTCGACCCCGACGTGCCGATCGAGGACGTCGCTGGTGCCGTCAAGGACCTCATCGCCGCCGGCAAGGTCAAGCAATTCGGTCTGTCCGAGGCCGGGGTGGACGTCATACGACGCGCCCACACCGTCCAGCCGGTGGCGGCGCTGCAAAGCGAGTACTCGCTGTGGTGGCGCGAACCCGAGGCCGAGATCTTGTCGACCCTGGCCGAGCTCGGCATCGGGTTGGTGCCGTTCAGCCCCCTCGGCAAGGGTTTCCTCACGGGAGCAATAACCAGCACGACGTCCTTCGACGAGTCCGACCTGCGCAATGTCCTACCGCGGTTCACCGAAGAGGCCCGCTCCGCCAACCAATCCCTTGTCGACCTGGTGTCGGCGGTAGCTACGCGCACAGGCGCCACCGCAGCGCAGGTGGCGCTGGCCTGGCTGCTGGCTCAGGGTCCGTCGATCGTGCCCATCCCCGGCACGACCAAGATCCACCGCCTGCAGGAGAACACCGTCGCGGTAGACATCGAAATCTCCGACGAAGACCTGAAAGAACTCTCCGAGGTCTCTGGTCAGGTCGATGTTCGCGGCGACCGCTACCCGCCGCGCATGCAACAGTGGATCAACCGCTGATCTCAGAAACCGCGTTACGCTGCTGTGCAGATCTGCAGAAGCGGAGTTGACCGGACGCATGGTTGAGCCAGAGATCCCCCTCGTGGCCGGCTCTCCCTGGAGGGTCCGCGTTCGGGTCGGTCAGACAGTTCGGCGCACGGGGAATCCGTGGTCTCCGGCCGTGCTCGACCTGCTGCGGCACCTTGAGCGGGAAGGATTCGCCGGCGCACCGCGTGCGCTGGGCTTCGACGACCAGGGGCGAGAGGTTCTGACCTACGTCGAGGGAGAGGTCGGGCGGGGCGAAAGCTTCATCCCGGATGAAGGCGGCCGCTTCGACCTTCGTCTCCCGGACTATGTGTGGCGTGACGACGTACTCGTGCATCTCGGTGCGCTCATCCGCGCGTATCACGATGCCGCGGCGACGTTCCCATGGGCCGGGCGTGAGTGGATGTTCGAGCCCCGGCAGCCCATGGAGACGGTCTGCCACAACGAACTGTTCCCGTGGAACACGGTTTTTCGGTCTGGCGTGCCGGTGGCGCTTATTGATTGGGACACCGCGGCGCCGGGCCCGCGCGCGTGGGACCTGGGATTCGCCGCCTGGCGTTGGGTGCCGTTCTTTCGGGACGAGAAGTGTCGAGCGGTCGGACTCCCGCCCGGCGTTGCCGAGAAGGCACGCCGATTTCGCCTGCTGGTCGACGCGTACGGCGTCGAGCCTGATGTTGACATCGTTCGCGCGGGGATCGAGCGGACGCGGCACCTTCTGGAACACATGTCGAAGCTCGCCGCCGAGGGTTCTGCATGGGAGGCGGAGCTTTCCCGTCGGGGTCTGCTCGACGAAGGGGCGCGTGAGATCGCATGGGTGGAGCAGCACGCCGAGGCGCTTGCGGAGGCGTGACCGGTCGCACCGGACACATGCCCGCGTCGGTCCGGGTCGCGAGGACGCCTACCGCTGGGCGGCGAGCGCAGCCAGGTGGTGCAGCGAGTTGGCGAGATGGTCGGGGCCGAAAGGCGGGAACTGGATGTACTCCCGTCTGAACTGCGGCACGGCCGACCAGTCGTAGGTGAGCGTGACCTCAGTCTCGGACGGACCGAGCGACGCCAGGTCGTAGCGCCAGATCCAGCCACCGGGCTCCAGGTGACCGTCGTCCGCGCGGTACCCCGTCAGCCAGCCGATGGTGCGCGGCGGGTCGAGCACCTCGACCTTGTTGACCACCTGGTAGTCGCCGTCGGGATGGTTGGCGTGATACATGTCCATCTGGAAAACCTGCCCCACCTCGGTCAGGGGCGTCCGGTCGACCGCGTTCAGAACCCAGCCGGTGCCATCGATCTCAGCATGGGTCGTGGGGTCGGCCAGCAACTCGAACACCCGCGTGAGGGCCACGGCGACCGTCAGGGTGGCGCTCACGCTCTCCTGAGCCACGGTGTCCACGCTCCTCGTTGTCTCATCTCGGCCTTCCCGCGGGCGCGGAAGGAAGACGATCTCACCATGAAGACGGGTCGGCGAGCCGGAACTCATCGGTCGCGTGGGCGAAAGGCGTCCGGGCCGCGCCCCCTACGGGTTCTCCATGGGCAAAACAACGACCAGCTTCTTCCCTGGTGTCGGTGGGGTACGGGACGATGCGGCGATGGTGAACATTGGAGCGATCATTCTGAACGTGTCCGACCGCCACCGCGCGTCGGCGTTCTGGTCCCAGGCGCTCGACTACCAGCCAAAGCCCGACAACTCGGACTTCCTCGTCGACCCCTCCGGTAAGAGCGTCCGGCTGCACCTGGACGAGACGGACCGCAGCCATCTCGACCTGTGGGCGGCGCCGGGTCAGGCGCAGGCGGAGGTCGATCGGCTGCTGGAGTTAGGCGCGACGAAGCCCGCCTGGGTCTATCCCGAGGGTGCCGACTTCGTCGTTCTCGCGGACACGGAGGGCAATATCTTCTGCGTCATCGGTGACTGACCCGGTCGGCTTCCAGACCGGCAGAGCGCCCACCGGAGTGGAGGGATCATGACAGAACCCGCAGACCGGATCGACTTCGCCAATCTCCCCTCGCCCGACGAGGGCATTGTCGTGACGTTGTTCATCACCGTGCGCAAGGTCGCGCGGTCACGGGACTTCTACTCGCGCGTCCTGGGCGGCACCGTCGTCCTGGAGGAGAATCCGTGCATGGTCAGGCTGTCCAATTCGTGGATCATCATGAACCCTGGGGGCCCGCCCACCCCCGACAAGCCGGGAATCTCGGTGGTCAACTACGAGCCCGGCGATACGACTTCGATCTTCCTCAACCTGCGGGTCGCTGATATCCAGGCCTGCTACGAGGACTGGAAGGCCAAGGGCGCAGAGTTCGTCACGCCACCGATCGACCGCGGGGCAGAGATCCGCTGCTACATGCGGGACCCGGACGGATACCTCATCGAGGTCGGCCAGTCCACCGGACTGCTGCACGGCAAGCTCGCCGAAAAGCGCCCGGAGGACCTGCCGGGCTGAACCGCCATCCAGCCCGCAGCGCCGCCTCATGGAGTGCCAACCCTCCCGACATGGCCGACCCGATCACTTGTTGAACGCTGCTCGGGTCGCGTGAGCGGCCGCGTGGATGTAGTCGGGGTCGAACCACTCGACCTCGCCGCCTTGGTGCCTGTCGATGTGACGGCGGTAGTCGAAGCCCATGAGGTACAGCGGCCTGATGTACATCACCGCCTCGAGCCGGTCGAGTTCCTCGTCGGTGGGCTCAACGTGTCGGCGGTATGCATTGACGCCCGCGTCGATCATTTCCTCGTTGAGCCAGGTACCCCACATCAGGTAGGCGAAGTCGGCCAGTCGCGGACCACGCCCGGACGACTTCCAGTTGATTGCGACTGGACCTTGCGCGCTGACCACCGCGTGATCGGGGGCGTGGAGGAGGTTGCCGTGGAGCAGCGCCTCAGGAAGGCCCTGACCGTAGTCGGCCGAGTACACCTGGTCGCGGATCTGCTCGAATCGCTGGCGATGGGCCGCTGCGACCTTCGTGTCGACGGCGTCGAGAAATGCCAGGGTGGCGAGCAGGTCCTGCCGCGGCGCGCCCTCACGGCGGGGGTCCTCGCCACTGGCTCCGCCCGGGCGGCGGACGGACTGGTCGAGCGGCAGCGCATGTAGGCGTCCGAGCAGATCACCCATGATGGCGAACTTCTCCGCGCCATCGGGAAGCGGGACGCCTTCGACGAACCGTGTGACGAGGACCGCGCTTCCGTCGAAATCGGACACCGCGTCGTCGACTGCAAGACGCTCCGCGGGATAGTCGCGCCGCTCCAGGAACCGCAGGATCGCGGCGTCGCCCTCGACGCCGGCCCGCGGACGAGCGGGAGGAAACGCACGCGCGATCCACGGCTCGCCGTCATTCCTGTCGATGCGGAAGACGTAGGTCTTGTGCACGCTGAGTTTCGTCGCAGCTGCGGGGTCGATGCCGTATCGATCCCGGAGATGCGCGATCAGGCGGTCGACGACGGGTTCGTGATCCATCCGGGCGCCGAGGTCCTCGAGATCCGTCAAGGCTTCGGTGTAGCGCTGCCCGGTTTCTTCGGCATGGCGCCGGACGACCTTCTTGAAGCCGGCATCCTTGGTCATGACAAGCCTCCTCTGAACACCTTCGTCCCCGACGACGCGGTGTTGCAGAATGGCCTGTGATAGCGACGACCGAGAGGGCGAATTCCCCTTCGCGGATGGAACCCTGGCCGGTCGGATGTTCCACAGCTCGGCGACCGGTCGCCACCGTGCCGCCACTCTCGCCCAACCGCCGTACATTCGTCAAGGTCTGCATTCGTTGTGATGGGGTGGGTCAGCGGTGCCGCCGGTAGGTCAGGTAGATGATCCCGTTGCTGGAAGCGGTGCTGGAGACCAGGTCGAGCTGGTAGGAACTGGGGACGCCGTCGAACAGCCGGGTGCCCTCACCCGCGACGTAGGGAAACATGGACACCTGGAGCTCGTCGATCAGGTCGAGCCGCATGAGTGACCGCCAGAGCCTGACTCCGCCCCAGACCACGATGTGGCCGTCGCCCCCGTGTCTGAGCTTGTCGATCTCCTCGGCCGTGTCACCGGCGGCGATGGTGGTGTTGGCCCAGTCGGCCGTCTGCAGGGTCCGGGAGAAGACGACCTTGCGTGCGGCGGTCAGGACGGGGGCGAACGGGTGGTCGGTGGACGTTGTCATGGACTGGGCGATGGCCTCGTAGGTGATGCGGCCCATGACGTGCGCGTACGCGCTCTGGAGAAAGTCGAGGTGCGCCGGGTCGTCCGGCTCCCGGTTTTCGGGCAGGTCGAAGCAGAACTTCCAAAACTCGGTGCCCTCGTCGGCGAGAAGGCCGTCGAGCGAATAGTTGAATACTGTCGCTATCAGCTTCCGCATGATCACTCCATGGTCTCGGGCCGTCCGTTGGCGCGGTGACTGGTGCCTGACGCTATTGCCTTAGCCTCGATCCGCCGATGAGCTGGGCGATGTGAGCGCGTCGTGAAGCGAGAATGCCCTTACGTGCTGGGAAATTGGACTTCTTCAGGGCCACCATTCCACCAGCACCAAGGGCATCTCATAGATGCAACTTTGCCATACGTCTCGAGCGACCTCTGCGGTGTTCGATGATCCGAATTGCGTATCTTCGGCTGGGCTGGCTTCACCGGTTCACCCTTGACACGGTTTGCCTCGTCGATGCTTGATTGGACGAAGACAGCTCGCACCCCGGGGCGCCGCCCCTCTCACACGGGTGTCTCCCGCACGTCTGGAGTGGAGCCATGGAAGACGCTGGCGATCTCGCCCCGTCGGACCGCCCCTCGGTGCACAAGATCTGCATCGTCGGGATCTCCGGAAAGCTCGGGCAGTACATGGTCCGGCATGCCCTCGACCGCGGGTACGAGGTGGTCGGCGTGTGCCGCGCCAGCAGCGTGGCAAAGCTCGGTCCGCTCAAGGAGCGCATCACCGTCGTCTCTGGCGCGACGAACGACCGCGACATCATCCAGCGGGCGGTCGTAGGCTGCGACGGCGTCCTGACCGTGCTGGTCCCGATCGGGCGTGGGCACTACGCCTCCACAACTGCGCAGGCGGTCCTGGACCTCGCACCTCCAGGCGCGCGGCTGATCTTCTCGTCGGGATGGCACATCACCCGCGACGGGCAGGATGTGTACCCGTGGAAGGTCAAAGCACTGGTCTTCGCCGCCCGACTTGCAAAGGTCACCGGGCGCATAGATCTGGACGATCAGGTGGAAGCTTGCCGACGGATCTTTGCCAGCCAGACGCGCTGGACCCTCGTGCGCGGCAGTGACCTGGAGGAGGGTGAGAGTCAGGGCCTACCGATTTGGAGCCGACATGTGGGTGACCCGATCCTGAAGAGCAACCTCACTCGCCGAGTCGACTTCGCTCGGTTCATGGTCGACGCGCTCACGAACGAGGAACTGATCCATGAGGCGCCGGCAATCGTGGGCCGGCAGAGCCCATCGGCTCTCGCGCATGCGGCAGCCTCGAACTGACCACAGCAGAGTCAGTGGCGTGGTTTAGCTTAGACGCCACCACCGCCCGGAAGTCATCGGCGCCCGGTCAGCAAGGTGACTCCCGCCGTCATGGACCGCGGAAGGGGCACGGAAATCGAAGGACAGCGTCGGGTACGTCGGCCACTATGACCGAACATGGCGGAGGAGAACGAGCGCGGTCAAACAATCTTTCTCACGGGCCCTACGGTGTCGGGAAAGACAACCACGGGACAGTTGTGGACCATGCAGCGGGCGCGGGCGACGTTCGCCGCCGACTGGGACGACATTCAGGCCACGCTGATGGACAGTGATCTGGTGCGAGGGCGTCCTCTGCCCGATGCTCCATCCCGGTATCGGTTCGCGGCGAGGGTTGCCGTCGCTCAGGCCGACCGCATCACCGCCGCAGGGGTCGACTGTGTGCTCTCCGGTGCAAGAATTCCGGACAGTCCCGCCGAGCCGCCGGAGTGGCGACATATGTGGGATGACCTCGACCGTCTGAATCCGATCACCATCGTTCTCCTGCCGAGCGTGGAGGCCCGGCTGAGGCGAGTCCGTACCGACCCGCATCGCCGAGGTCCCTATGCGGTCACCGAAGAGCACATCCGTGAGAGCGGCGGCTGGGGGTGGGACACCTGGCGCGGGCACCCGCGCGCTGCCGTTCTCGATACCTCCGACATGGATCAGGAGCAGGTAATCACCGAGGTCGAGCGGGCGGTGTCCAAGCTGTCCGACCCGACCTAGGTCGCTAGAGCACGTGAGGTCATCGCCCCCGCACTGGCATGGATCTCGGCGCGCGCTACGTATTCCGCTGTGCTGTTCTGGGCGGACGGGTGCTTGCTCAGGGGGTGACGATGGCGAAGTTCGGGTCTGGCTCGTCGAGATACCCGGCGAGGGTGGCCACCGTCGTAGGGTCGCCGGTCAAGGCGATGGTCCCGGCATCGACCTGTTCGCTCAAGGCGATCGCCCCGCCGGCCAGCCCGAGCAGCTGTTCCTGGGTCAGGTGATGACCGTGTCGGCACCGGCCGCGCCAGCCTCCACCCGGTGGTGGGTGAGGACCCCGTTGCTCAGCATGCTGCGGTGGGATCGGCACCGATGACGTTCCAGTCGATGGTGAGGTGGGCGGCCCAGGCCCTCGGCCCGTCGATGCGGAGCGCGAGAGCGTCGAAGAGTTGGTCGACGCCGAGCGCGGCGACGATGTCGGGCGCATTGGTGGTCGTCGGAGTGCCGATGGAACCCTCGCGCAGCTCGAGAGCGCCGGTGAGGTAGAAGTTGCGCCAGGTCCCGTTTTCGGCGCCGTAACTGAGCTGCTCCGGGGTGTCGGCCTGGAGTGACTTCGCCTCGACGTTGTCGGGTTGGGCGAAGATCACGTAGTCGAGAACCTGCGCGACCCATCGGAAGTCGCCCTCGTCGAAGGATGCGCGAGCCTTGCACAGCACCCGTTCGCTTCCGCCCATGTTCGACATGGCGCTTCGCCGCCTCGGCCGGCGGATGCTCCCACAGATGTGCGGGTTGCCGTCGAACCAGCCCATGTGTCGCTGGTAGATCGCCTTGACGTTGTGGCTGACCGAGAGGTCGCGCTGCTCGCCCAGGAGGCGGGTCAGCTCAGCCCTTCCCCAGGTCGGCCAGTGGTGCGAAGCGAAAAGCACGTCCGACCGGCCCGCGAACCGGATGATCGACTCCGTCAGGTAGCTCGACGCGAACCGTGCCGCCCACTCCCAGCCTGGCGAGCTCAGCCGGCCGGGGGTCTTCCCACAGGTGAAGGCGGATCTGCACGACTGCGGCAACGCCGGCGAAGAGTTGCCCGTCCCTACCTATTGGCCGCCAAACCTACGCGGCGGCCGGGCCGCGCGCCGAAGGTCCCGGCGATCCGGGGCCAAGGACCGTGGTGGCAGCACTGCATCTGCGATGTGATGGATACGTACAGGTGTGCGCTGAGGAGGCCATCATGTATCAGCGGCGCGAGGGTGGTGTGCTCGTCGGTACCGACGGGTCGAAGGCCAGTCTGAAGGCGGTCGAGTGGGGAGCGCATTGCGCCGCACAGACCGGACGGGACCTCACCGTCTGCTGTGTGCTCCCGGGCCGGGACCACCACGAACATGCCGATCTGACCGAGATGAGCGAGGGCCTGCGATCGCACGGCGAGAAGATCGTCGCCAGGGCGGCGTCGCGGGCGCGTCACGGCGAACCCGCTCTGCCGGTCAGTCGGATTCTCCGGATGGGTCATCCTGCTGCCGAGTTGCGCGACCTCGCCGCGGATCAGGCGCTCTTGGTCGTCGGCAGCCACGGGGCCGACTGGTTTGAACACCTGATCATCGGATCCGTGAGCACACAGGCCGTGCGGCACGCGCCCTGCACGGTCGTCGTCACCCGCCCGACCGTCCATCCGAGCGGCCCGGTCGTCGTCGGCGTCGACGGATCACCCTCCAACGAGGCCGCCGTCGCGTTCGCGTTCGAGACGGCCGCCCGGTGCGGGTCCGATCTCGTGGCCGTGCATGCCTTCACCGCACACGCACCGCTCGCGATCGTGGGCCTCCCGCCGTGGCCGGAGCTCGACGCCACGGATCGGCGTTCCGGCGAGAAGCTTCTCGACGAGATCGTCGGGACATGGGAAGAGAAATACCCCGAGGTCCATGTCCGGCGCGACGTGATTCGTGGGGCCGCCACCCACGTTCTCGTGGACGCGACAACGGCTGCGTCCCTCGTCGTCGTCGGATCGCGCGGACGCGGCGGCTTTGCCGGGCTGCGTCTAGGTTCGGTGGGACAGCACGTGCTCGCCGTCGCGAGCTGCTCGGTCGCAGTCGCGCGGTAGACCAACTCTCGGGCAGCTCTTGACGCGCTGCACTTCGCCAAGTTTCCCGCAAGTCGCGGACCATCCACCCGAGTGTCAAGGGCCGCCACACTGTGCTGAGCTTCGATGGCCGAGTTCTGACCATCCGTTCCACGAGCCTGCGCGCGAACGCGGTGCGACAAACCCGGGGCGGGTACCCGGTGTCGGGTAGGCGGGTCAGTGCGACGCCAGCGTCAGGCCCGCACGAACGGCGTCAGGCCGGCACGGCGTCTCTGTGAGCGGCGTCATGCACGCGTGGTCCAATCGGGCTCCGTCACGGGGACCACTCGATCCGAAACGGGTTGACAGCGGACGGGTCCGACCGTTCGGATAGGCGCCCGTGAGTCCCCGCAAGATGCACGCCGACCAGGCCGATATCGACACGCCACTCGTCCGCGAGCTGGTGGCGGCTCAGTTCCCGCAGTGGGCCGCGTTGCCGCTGGAGCCGGTCAACTCCGGCGGACTGTGCAACGCGATCTACCGCCTCGGTTCCGACCTGTCCGTACGGCTGTCGCTGTGGCCCGCGGGCACCGACGTAGTCCGACGGGAGCAGGCGAAACTCGCCTCACTTGCGCCGTTCCTGCCTGTGGCCATCCCTTCTGTGGAGGCGATCGGCTCACCCACCGACGCGTTCCCGGGCGAGTGGTCTGTCCACGGCT
Organism: uncultured Actinomycetota bacterium; assembly: GCA_963828605.1. Lineage (GTDB taxonomy): Bacteria > Actinomycetota > Actinomycetes > Mycobacteriales > QHCD01 > DASXJE01. The sequence continues at coordinate 1,047,819 of CAWHER010000003.1, forward strand.
GGCTCGCCGGTACCCACCCCTCCCCCGGCGCGCTGGTTGATCCGCGTGGGCTGGCGACGGACCTCGCGGCGTTCGTCGACGCGTTCCGGCGGACCGACCTGCCGGACCGGCCGCCGGCGTATCCGGGCGAGCGCCGGACGCGCGCTCCGATGGTCTCGATGGACTCCTCGACGCGGAAGGCGATCGGCGTGCTGGACGGCCTGATCGACACTCGCGCAGCTCTGGCGTCGTGGGAGGAGTCGCTCGCGGCGCCGTACGACGGGCGCGAGGTGTGGGTGCACTCGGACCTGACGCCGAGCAACCTGCTCGTGTCGGCGGAGGGCCGGCTGACCGCGGTGCTCGACTTCGAGACGTGCGGTGTCGGCGATCCGGCGTGCGACCTGTTCCCCGTGTGGTACCTGCTGCCCGCGAACGTCCGCGACGAGTTCCGTGCGGCGCTGGACGTGGACGACGCGACGTGGCTCCGCGGTCGCGGGCGCGTGCTGTCCCAGGCGCTGAGCGTGTTGCCGCACTACAAGGACGCCAACCCGGCGACGGCGAACTACGCGCGGCACGTCATCCGCGAGGTGCTCGCAGCTCCTCGATGAGGTCTCCGAGCTGGCGGGCCTGGTACGACAAGGCAATCCGCGAGCCACTCGGGACCGTCTTCGAGGGCGTCCCCTTCAAGCCATATCCGAAGACGCGTGCAGGACGCCGTACGGTGCCTCTTCCGGCATTCGCGGTTGAACTTCTGGTCGCTCATCGCGCGATGTACGCCGCCGAGCCGGACGGGCTGTCGTTTCTGTCGGCCCGCAACACCGCGGGACGTTTCGGGCGAAGGTTTAGCGTCATGGGGCATGAGAACGCATCGACCACGCTGGACCGCTACATCCACGCGTCAAGGGACCATACGACCGTGTGCGTGACGTGTTTGCTGACTTTCTGGGGGCGGTCCGTCCCGGGATGTGAGGAAGACCCCTCGGAGGAGGGGTCCTGACCTGCGGTTTTGTGGGTCGGGGTGACAGGATTTGAACCTGCGGCCTCTTCGTCCCGAACGACACGCCTGCTGGTTTTCGATGGCCGTTTACGCGTGGCTTCCGCCGTCCGTGGTCCGTTTTGGACGGCTTCGATTGGAGCGGCTGCTGTACTTTGCTGCTGTACCTCGAGTTCCCCAGATTGAGGGCTGGTCCTCGTAGCTGCCGGGTTGTAGGGCTGGGAGGTCGCGGTCAAGACTGGCCCGGAGGTTCATCGCGGAGCGACGCCGGAGGCGGTCTTGACGGCGGCTGGACGGCCCGGAGACTCTGCGGCGTAGAGGAGCAGGCCGGAAGCCTGTGGGCTGAGCTGACCCGAGCGACATGGAGTCCCGGTCGGACGAGCAGTCTTCTTCTCGTGTCGGCCGGGGCTTCGGCACGCTTGACTGCGGATGCCGGGCGAGTGGACGAGCACGGCGCGGAGCGCCGCGCGCAGGGAACGAGTCCGGCGGGAGCTGTGGTTGGCGGCGGCGGAGCCGCCGCCCTTGAACCCGTATAGAAACTTCTCCCGCCTCGATGATGACCGCCCATGTCCTCCGTCGGTTGATGTGCATCGTTCGTGCGACAGGTGATGTGCATCAGGGGCCGTGTTCGGCACCCTGTATCCGGGCGTCTCCGTGGGGCGTCTCGGATGCGGGAGGCCGGGTTGGCACTGGTTGTCTTGTCGGTGGTGGAGCAGCGCTTGGACGCGGTCCGGGCAGTGTTGGCGGGCGCTCAAGTCGGTGAGGTTGCGGCTCAGGCCGGTGTGCATCGCACGACCGTTCAGCGGTGGGTCGGTCGTTATCTGAGCGATCGGATCGGGGGGTTGGCCGACCGGTCGCATCGTCCGCTGTCGTGCCCGCATCAGGCGGGCGAGGCGGTGGAGGTGGCGGTTGCTGAAATGCGGCGGCAGCATCCGCGGTGGGGGTCACGGCGGATCCGGTTGGAGTTGCTGCGCGAGCCGTTGCCGTGGTCTCAGGAGAGCATCGTGGTGCCTTCGGAACGGACGATCGACCGGATCTTGATCCGTCATGGTCTGCTGCGTCAGCGCAAGGCAAGGCGGTCGAGGGAGTCGTTCATCCGATTCGAGCGGCCGGGTCCGATGCAGTTGTGGGGCATCGACATCGTCGGGGGCATCGAGCTGGTCAACCCGGTGACCGGCCAGGCCCGACGCCGCTGGCCTCACGCGGCGGCCCCGGCGCACGGGCGAACCGCAAGATCGTCGAGGTCGAACGCACCGTGGCCCGCAACGGCAGGGTGTCCCTGGGCAACCAGACCGTGCCGGCCGCCGAGATCCTCGCCGGCCGCCGGGTCGGGATCTATATCGAGGAAGGCTGCCCGCTGCTGTTCTTCGACCCCGATACCCGCGAGCTGCTCCGCACCCGACCCAACCCGCTCAGCCACGATGAAGCGGTCCGGCTGCAACGCGCCCGGCCCGTCGGACCCGTGCCGCGGCCCTCGACCGAACCGATCCGGGTGCAGAGGCGGGCCTCGAACACCGGCGTGATCATGGTCGCCGGCCAGAAGGTCGCCCTCGGCCGCGGCCACGCGGGACGGACCGTCAGCATCGCGGTGTCGGAAACCACGCTGGCCATCGACCTGCCCGACGCCGAGACCGAGATCGTGCGGCGCACCACCGACCAGCCCGTGCGTAGCATCAAAGGACAGCGGCCGCGGACCGCTGACACCACAGTTTCCTAGGCGAAACGTCAAGCAGGTACCGACACAGATCCGTCAAGGACCTACCGCGTCAAGACAGATGATGACCGCCCATTGACAAATGTCGATGCGTCGGCCACAGTCGATGTATCGAGCTTCATCTATGTGAGGGAGTACCCGTGGCTGATGCCGATATGCGTGAGCAGGTGCGGCAGCGTTATGCAGCTGCCGCGACCGCAGTGACTGGGAGTGGGCAGGACGCGTTGGCGGTCGTCGATGGTGATCAGTGCTGCGCACCAACTGCGACCGATACCGAGGCCGGATCGTGTTGTTCGGCAGGGTCGTGCGCACCGGAGTCGGTGCAGGTGGACCGGTCGTTCGGTGCCGGTCTCTACAGCGAGACGGAGCAGGGGGAGCTCCCGGCCGAGGCGCTGGCGGCGAGCCTGGGATGCGGCAACCCGATGGCGGTCGCCGACTTGCGGGCGGGAGAACGGATCCTCGACCTGGGATCCGGCGGTGGAATCGACGTCCTGCTCTCGGCCAAGCGAGTCGGCCCAGCCGGGTTCGCCTACGGCGTGGACATGACCGACGAGATGCTCGATCTCGCCCGCGCGAATGCGGTCAAGGCGGGCGCGACCAATGTCGAGTTCGTCAAGGGCACCATCGAGGACGTGCCGCTGCCCGACGCCGCCGTCGACGTCGTCATCTCGAACTGTGTGATCAACCTGTCAGTCGACAAGCCGGCGGTGCTGGCCGAGATGTTCCGGGTCCTGGCTCCCGGCGGGCGGATCGGGATCTCCGACGTCGTCGCCGAGGACCACCTCACGCCTTCAGACCGAGCCGCACAAGGCTCCTATGTCGGCTGCATCGCCGGGGCGCTGTCCCGCAGTGAATACCTGGATGGCCTCGCTGCAGTGGGCTTCCTCGACGCGGAGGTCACCTTCACCAACGAGGCGGCACCCGGAATGCACAACGCGATCGTCCGGGCGCGCAAGCCGGCGGCCGCTACTTCCTAGAGACGGCTGTTACCGCCAGGGTCGTAGCTTCGGTGCGGCTCGTAGTCGCTGTGTAGCTGTCGCAAGTGATTTCCATGGTTGCCTGGGAGGGGACCACGTGAGCGAGATGCGCGACGTCATTGTGATCGGCTCGGGCCCGGCAGGCTACACCGCTGCTTTGTACACGGCTCGCGCGGGTCTGCGGCCGCTGGTGTTCGGTGGTGCGATCTTCGTCGGCGGGTCGCTGACGACTACCACGTTGGTGGAGAACTTCCCGGGCTTCACTGAGGGCGTCCAGGGCCCCGAACTCATGGCGCGCATGCGGGCCCAGGCTGAACGCTTCGGCGCCGAGATGATCGACGACGACGTCACCGCAGTGAACCTGACCGGCGACGTCAAGGAGGTTACCGACGGCGCGGGCGCTGTGCACCGGGCGAAGGTTGTGATCGTGGCGACCGGTTCCGGTTACCGCAAGCTCGGCCTGGCGAAGGAAGACGAGCTCACGGGCCGCGGAGTGTCGTGGTGCGCGACCTGCGACGGGTTCTTCTTCCGCGACCGTGACATCGTCGTGATCGGCGGCGGGGACACCGCCATGGAGGAAGCAACCTTCCTCACGCGCTTCGCGAGGTCCGTGACCATCGTGCACCGGCGCGGTGTGCTGCGCGCGTCGCAGGTGATGCAGAACCGCGCCCATGCCGATCCGAAGATCTCCTTCGCGTTCTACAGCGAGGTTGTCGCACTCAAGGAGGCGGGCGGGATGCTGGCCGGTCTCACTCTCCGCGACACCCGCACCGGCGATATCCGCGATCTTCCGGTGACCGGGCTGTTCGTCGCTATCGGCCATGACCCGCGCACCGGGCTCTTTACCGGGCAGCTGGAACTGGACGACAAGGGTTTCCTCAAAGTTGACGTGCCGTCCACGCGCACCAGGGTTCCTGGTGTCTTCGCCGCCGGAGAAGTGGTGGACCACATCTACCGACAGGCCATTACTGCCGCCGGCACTGGCTGCGCTGCCGCCCTCGACGCCGAGCGTTATCTCGCCGCCGTCGCTGACGGTCCGCGCAGCACTGGGCTTGACCGGGCATTGACAACGGTCTGACTGAGGTCGCCTACGATCCGGCGGAGCGTGGCCCGCTACTACGTCGGGGGGCGTCGCAATGCGTCGGCGAGGACGCCGAGGGCGGCGTCCACGACGCGGTAGTACGCCCATTTGCCGCGTTGCTCGCGTGTCAGCAGACCGGCGTCGACGAGCACCTTGAGATGGTGGGACACGGTCGGCTGCGAGAGTCCGACCGGCTCGGTGAGGTCGCAAACGCAGGCTTCCGCACCTTCATGCGCGGCGACCAGTGAAAGTAACCGGACGCGGGTGGGGTCGCCGAGGGCCTTGAAGATGTGCGCCAACCGCTCTGCGTCGGTCTGATCTAAGACACCGCCGGTGACGGGGCTGCAGCAGCCTGCCAGGTTGGTGTCGAGCAGCGGCAGAGCGGATGGCATGGGCCCAGTGTGACACATTCATTGACAATGGTCGATGCATCGGCCACAGTCGATGTATCGAGGTTTGGCCAATCGGAGGAGAGCCGCCGGTGAGTGATCTGGTCGCCGAACAGCCGGTCACCGGTACCGATGCCCCGGTGCTGGCCCGGCTGTCGGTGCTGGACCGGTTTCTGCCGGTCTGGATCGTCGCGGCCATGGCGGTCGGCATCGGGCTGGGCCGGGCGATCCCCGGTCTGGCCGACGGGCTGGACGCGGTGCAGGTCGGGTCGGTGAGCCTGCCGATCGCGGTCGGGTTGCTGTTGATGATGTATCCGGTGCTGGCCAAGGTCCGGTACCGGCAGTTGGACCGGGTCACCGGTGACCGGCGGCTGCTGGTCACCTCGCTGGTGCTGAACTGGATCGTCGGTCCGGCGCTGATGTTCGCGTTGGCCTGGCTGCTGCTGCCGGACCTGCCGACCTACCGCACGGGCCTGATCATCGTCGGGCTGGCCCGGTGCATCGCGATGGTGTTGATCTGGAACGACCTGTCCTGCGGCGACCGGGAGGCGGCGGCCGTGTTGGTCGCGATCAACTCGGTGTTCCAGATCGTCGCGTTCGGCCTGCTCGGGTGGTTCTACCTGCAGGTGCTGCCGGGCTGGCTCGGCCTGCACCAGACCGGCGTCCGGTTCGGGGTGGGGACCATCGTGGTGTCGGTGCTGGTGTTCCTCGGCATTCCGCTGGCCGCGGGGTTCCTCACCCGCACGCTCGGTGAGCGGGCCAGGGGCCAGGAGTGGTATGAGCACCGGTTCTTGCCGAGGATCGGGCCGATCGCGCTGTACGGGTTGCTGTTCACCATCGTCGTGCTGTTCGCCCTGCAGGGGCACACCATCACGTCCCGGCCGCTGGACGTCGCGCGGATCGCGCTGCCGCTGCTGGCCTATTTCGCGATCATGTTCGGCGGATCGTTCGCGCTCGGTCACCGGTTGCGCCTCGGCTATGGCAAGACCGACACGCTGGCCTTCACCGCCGCCGGCAACAACTTCGAGTTGGCCATCGCCGTATCGATCGGGGTCTTCGGCGTCACCTCCGGGCAGGCGCTGGCCGGGGTCGTGGGACCGCTCATCGAGGTCCCGGTCCTCGTTGCACTCGTCTACGTCGCCCTGTGGCTGCGGCACCGCCTGCGTTGGCCAGCCGCCGTCCCGGCCCGAGGAGGTTCCTGATGCCTAACGTCGATCAGCCGCACCAGGCCGGGTTGCTGGCACCGGAGACGATTCTCGACCATGCTGCGGTCGACCTGGCCGACGCCTACCCGGGTGTCTACGCGGTCGAGACGGTCCGCCGCCTGCTCGCAGAGTGCTACGCGCTGCTCGCCGCGAACGCCCGCGTCAGCACGCACCTGCCCGTCCTGTCGATCAGGTTCGCCCGCGAACGACTCGCCGCTCTGGCCCACGCCGAAGGACACCTTGTGACCACCACCCCCGAAGTGCTGTTCGTCTGCGTCCACAACGCCGGCCGTTCCCAGATGGCCGCCGCCCTACTCGACCACCACGCCGCCGGCCGGGTGCATGTCCGCTCCGCCGGCTCCACCCCGGCCAGCGAAATCAACCCGGCCGTCGCCCAGGTGATGGCCGAGGTCGGCCTGGATCTATCGAAGGAGTTCCCCAAACCGCTCACCGACGACGTCGTCCAAGCGGCCGACGTCGTCATCACCATGGGCTGTGGCGACGCCTGCCCCATCTACCCCGGCAAGCGTTACCTCGACTGGGACCTCACCGACCCCGCCGGCCTCCCCGTCGACGAGGTCCGGCCGATCCGCGACGAGATCGACCGGCGCGTTCGCGCCCTCCTCGACGAGCTCGCCCCCAGCGCGATTTAGCTCCCGCAAAACACAGGCGCCTTGCGAGCCGGGCTGCGCCGCCCCGGAGACCCAACCACGATCCCAGCCGGTCTGCTCAGTACGAGCGTGACCTGTTCTGGCGTCGATCGCATATCCGGCACATCACATTGACAACCGTCGATATAAGCGCGATAGTTGGCGTATCGACGTTCTTCGATACGTTAGGAGTAGGCGTGTCTGATCTTCCGGTTGTGATCATCGGTGCCGGGCCGCAGGGTTTGGCCGCGGCGGCGCATCTGTTGGAGCGTGACCTGAGGCCGTTGGTGCTCGAGGCGGGGCCAGCGCCTGCTCATGCCGTGTCGCGGTGGGGACACGTGCGGCTGTTCTCCGGCTGGAGCGAGCTGGTCGATCCGGCCGCTGCTCGGCTGCTCGCCCCGACCGGGTGGGACGCGCCGACCACCGGCTACCCGACGGGCGATGAATGGATCGGCGCCTACCTGGCTCCCCTTGCGGCCGCGCTGGGCGAGCACGTGCGGGTCGGTGCCCGGGTCACCGGTGTGTCGCGACGCGGGCGGGACAGGCTCGTAGATGCCGGGCGGGGCGAGCAGCCGTTCACCGTGCACGTGACCTATTCCGACGGGCGGGAGGACAAGCTGGACGCCCGGGCGGTCATCGACGCGTCCGGTACGTGGACGTCACCGAACCCGGCCGGCGCCGACGGGCTGCCTGCGCTCGGCGAGCGGGCCGCCGCCTCCACCGGGCTCGTGTCCTACTTGCCGCCCGCTCCGCGGGACGCCAAGGCTCTTGCCGGTAGGCACACCGTCATCGTGGGGTCCGGGCACTCGGCGATGACTGCGGTGATCCAACTCGCCGCCATTGCCGAGGAGAACCCGGGGACTCGACTGACCTGGGTGTTGCGTCGTGGTGTGGCGGGTGTGTCGTTCGGCGGCGGTACCGCTGACCAGCTGCCTCGGCGCGGCGCCCTCGGCCTCGGCGCGAAGGCGGCGGTCGAGAAGGAGCTCGTCGAGCTCGTTACGGCGTTCCGCGTTGATCGGGTCGACGTCGTCGACCGGCGGGCCGTCCTGGTCGGCGAAGACGGCCGTGCGTTGCCGCCCGCGGACCAGATCATCGTGCTCACCGGTTTCCGGCCGGACCTGTCGTTCCTGAGCGAGATGCGGCTAGAACTGGACCCCACCCTGCAGGCGCCGGTCAGGATCGCCGCCGAGGTCGACCCCAACATCCACTCCTGCGGCGACGTACGCGCCACCGGCGCCGCCGACCTCGCCCAGCCGGAATCCGACCTGTACCTGGTCGGGATGAAGTCCTACGGCCGCGCACCGACCTTCTTGGCGATGACTGGCTACGAGCAGGTCCGCAGCATCGCCGCCGAACTCGCGGGAGATCACGACGCCGCCGCGCGGGTCGAGTTGGCGTTGCCCGACACCGGCGTCTGTGGAGGGGCCGGGCTGTTCGACGAACCAACCGGCGCGATATCCACGGGCTGCTGCAGCACACCCGCTACATCGCAGCCGCTGACAGTGACCGCTCACACATCCCACGGGTAGGGACCGCCGGCGCGGCGCGCATCCGTCCTCGCCCGTGTCGGCTTGCGCCGGGTCCCGAACACGGCGTGCCTCGCTGAGATGCGTGCCGGACTAGCGGCAACCGACAGGTAACAACGGGCACGCTTCGGTTGACGTTCAGGCGCTGGTGACCTTCGAGCGTCGCGCGCGGTGCTAGGTCGGGAGGACTAGTTGCTTGCGGTGATGGTCGAAATGCAACGTGGCGTAGTGGTAGACGTCTTGCAGGGTCATGTAGGGCGTGAAGTAGGGGTCCCAGCGGGTCGGGAAGGCCATGCTGCGGTGCATGCTGGCGTCGGTTTCGGCGTCGAGGGTCCGCTGTAGGGAGGCGATGACCCGGTCGGACCAGCGCACCATACGTGCCGGACTCAGTGCACGCCCGCCGAGTCGCGAACCCCAGTAGTTGATGACGTGGAACGGGCCTGTTCCTGCGTTCAGGACGGCGGCAAAGCCGCGCTGAACCGGCCGAGGTGATCTGCTGATGATCTTCACGACGCAGTGCAGGTTTCGGGTGATGAGGTAGCCGAAGAGCATGTGGAACAGCAGCTCGCGGTTGGTCCACCGTGTCCCGTTTGAAGCGCGTGCTAGGTCCGCGGGGGTGCTTTGTTGAATGAGACTACGGAACTCGAGGCGAGCTGCTTCGAGTTCGGCATGGATCTGGTCCCGAGCAGGGTGCTGGGTCACGGGTTCGTCCTGGCTGTTGTCGAGTTCGGCGCGAGAGAGCGAGTGGTGGCGGTGGTTATGGCCGCGTCGGCGAACATTGCACGGTAGAGCCTTTAGGGCGCCACCGGCCGGTGGTCAACCCAACTACTGCGATGGCGCCGGTGACCACGTCCCGCGGGGGAAGCGGGACCGGCCACCGGAGCCGCCCCGCAGGCGGGAGTGCGACGACGGACCTGCGGTGCGCAGAAGGTTTCGTGTGCTGTTCATCTAGTAGTCGCATGGCCACACACGTGAACTTTGTGCACGCTGACTCGTGGCCTACAAGATCACCCCCCGACACCATCGAGGCCTACGCGGGCAAGCAGACACATCCGGCCCGGCTGATTGACGCCTGCTGGCGACTCGGCCACCCCCACGCCGGAGCCGACTGGGGCCGGTTGCGCAGGTGGGCGCACATGCTCGGCTTCGGCGGGCACTTCTCCACCCGGTCCCGCCGCTACTCCACCACGCTGAAAGCGCTCCGCCAGGCGCGGCAGACCTGGCGGCGCAACACCGTCACCGGCGCCGAGCTCGCCGCCGCCACCCGGTCCGACGACGACCAGGTCGAGGACGAGACCACGCTCGTGGTCAACCACTGGTCCTTCGCCGGCACCGGCTGGCGGACTACCGCCGACGCCGAACTCGCGGCAATGGCTGCCGACTCCGCCCGCGCCCGACGGCCCCTGCGACGAGACGACGACCGGTGACACTCCGAACGGAGGAAGACCAATGACCGACATCGTGATCCGACGCAGGGTGGCACACCGTGGGTGAGGTCGCCGAGATGCTCGGCTACGGCCTGTCGAAAACGAAGATGCTCATCGCCACCGGTGAAATCCGGTCGCTCAAGGACGGCAACAGCCGCCGGATCCTGCCCCAGTGGGTCGACGAGTATGTCGAGCGCCGGGCCCGCGACTCCGTCGCATGACCGCTGTGCGGCGGCGATCCAACGGCGAGGGATCGATCTTCCCCTACCGCAACGGGTTCGCCGCCTACGTGTGGGTAGCCACGCCAGCTGGTCGCCGCCAGCGAAAATACGTGTACGGCAAGACCCGCGAGCAGGTTCACGACAAGTGGATCCGGCTGCAGGGTGACGCTCGGCGCGGGCCGATCGCGACGTCGTCGCCAACGGTTGAGACGTTCCTGCATTACTGGCTCGAGCAGGTCGTCGAGCCCAACCTGGCTCCGTTGACGGCGGCGACGTATTCGACGTTGGTGCGGTTGTACATCCTGCCGGGACTCGGTCTTAAGCGGCTTGACCGGCTGCAGGTCCGCGACGTGCAGGCCTGGCTGACCCGCGTGCGTCAGGCCTGCCAGTGCTGCGAGCAGGGAAAGGACGCTGCCCGCGCGGAGGACCGCCGACGCTGCTGCGCAGTGGGAAAGTGCTGTCACCAGCAGATCTCCGACCGCACGGCCCAATGTGCGAGCCGCCATGCGCTTGACCGCATACGCATGCGACGGCGGGTACGGCTCGATGCGGGCCGAACGCCGAATACGCGCGCCGATATCGTGCGGGCGCGGCCGACGACGGCGTCATTACGGCGTCATTATGGTGCGCATGACGGCGGCGTTATAGATCGATTCGCTGGTCGCGTCTACCTGCGCAAACCCGTGGCTGCATCGAGGACGGCGACGGCGACGCGGTCCGAATCGCTTTCGGGGGCAAGGTGGCCGAGGCCGGGCAGTAGGGCCATCGTAGAGTGCGCGATGACCTTGACCAGCTCGCCGAGGAACCACTACTGAGGGTCTCGGGGCTCTTTGCTCCACCGAGCAGGATCGTATGGGCGGTGATCGTCGAGAACCGATCCGGGCTGGGTGCGTCGAGTGCCGCCTGTAGGCGATGCTCGACCAGATTGGCGTCCAACAGCCGATCCATCCGGCTCCATTTGGAGCCGCGCATCACCAGGTGTAGGACGAGCCGGACGGACCGCAGCGGCATCGATCCGATCGGGCCGGGCGCGACCCCCGCGTTCTTGACCATCCAGGCGAATGCGCCGCGCCGGTCGCCGCTGTCCAAGAGTCGTTGGTACCCGTCGAGCCAGCCCGCAGCGATTTGCCCACGAAGCGGTACGCCGGGGTCGTAGACGAACAGCTGGTCGAAGACCGGTCGGCGCCGGGCCGTTTCGAGGACGACCAGGCCACCAAAGCTGTGCCCGAAGGCCGCCGTCGAGCCGGTCGCTGCCGCCACCGCCGCCAGGTCGGCGCACTCGTCTTCGATGCCGTGGTCGGCGTGTTGAGGTCCGCTTCCCGGTCGGCCGCGGCGCTCCATCACGTGCACTTCGTAGTGGCCGGCCAACGCCGCCGCTAGTGCGAGGTAGTCCGATCCCTCCGAGTACGCCGCCGACGATGACCGGGCCCGGGCCGTGTCCGAGCGAGTGGAACGCGATCACCGTGCTCTGGCGAGCAACAGGGCAAGGGCGTGGGCCCGGGTTCTGAGATGCTTGTTGCTCGTTGAGAGACTCTGGTTGAAGGGGATGCTTTCTATGTTCGCGAGGATTCAGACTCTCCATCAGCCGGCTGACAAGCTCGCAGAGGTCGCCGAAGCCGGGCGTCAGCAGCTCCCGGCATTGCGCGAGATTTCGGGTTTCAGAGGCTGTTACTGCCTCATCGACCGCAATGATGAGAAGGCTCTCGTGATCTCTCTCTGGGAGACCGAAGAAGACGTGCGTCGGTTTGAGGCGAGCACCGCTGAACGGAGGCGATCCGCCGCGCAAGTCGGTGTGGAGCCGCCACCGAGCGAGATCTTCGAGGTCGTCCTGCACGCGCCCTGAGCGCCGGTCCTTTCCACGATCGGTTCGGCGTGTATGTATCACCGCCCGCCCGGGGGCGCCGGCCAGGTCGGCGTCGCTGCACCCGACCTGTCGCGGCGGAAGGTTCGCAGAGTGTCGAAGCGATCCCCAGCCGGATCGAATTGTGGGCTCAGGACCGCCCAGGCCCGGCGCCCGGTGACGGCCGCTACGAATATCTTGCGACGTCGTCCTGCAGGGTGAGTGCCGCGAAGCGCAGGATCGCGTCGGTGACGGCGTGGAATCGGATGGACTGGAAGACATCGAAGCTGTGCTGGGCGCCAGGAAGTTCGGCATAAACGACTGGCCGGTCGGAGACCGTGCCGAGCTGGTCGGCGAATGCCCGGGCCTCATGATGCGGAACCAGGGTATCCAGGGTGCCGTGAACCATGAAGAATGGCGGGGCGTCGGGGTTGATGACCTGCTGGGGTGAGGTCGGCCCCGGTCCGGCGCCGATTTCGCCGTAGTAGCCGTACAGGCCGATCATTCCGGCCACGTGGCTACCGGTCATCGCTGCGGTCGCGGCCAGGTGCGCGCCCGCGGAGCCTCCGGCTGCGAGGATCCGATCGGGATCGCCGCCATAGGCGGCGGCGTTGTCGTGCACCCAGACCAGAGCGGCCCGGACATCGGCGAGCTGATCCCGGTGGCTGGCCCGGAACTGTCGGCGGCCGGCGCTAACGCACACCCAGCCCTGTGCGGCTAGGCGGTAGATCAGCGCGCGGGAGCCGAGCATCTTGCTGCCGAACGCGGCATGGAAGTACACCAGCACCGGTGCCGGCGGTGTCCCGGCGCGGACGCGACGGGACACGTAGACGTCCAGCCGGTTCCCCCGCCGGGCGGGGCCGTAGCGGCGGTTGCGGATGCGGCGCACGTCCGGCCGCCACGAGATGACCGGGATCAGCAGACGCCACCACACCGGCCGGGTGTAGCGGGGCGTTGCCCTCGCGCCGTACACCGTCTGCAGCGCCGCCGACAGCGCGGGGCGCGCCGAGCGGGCGCGGAACGCCATCCGCCCGAGCATCAGCACGTCCACGGCGGTGAGTGCGGCAACCAGCCACCACCACCAACTGGGTTCGGGGTCGGTTCAGCGTCCCGATCGTGCCCGCGACGAGCCAACAGAGCCCGGCCAGCGGTATCTCGTTGATCCACCACCCCAGCACGAACTGCACATTGAACGGCGACGAGTGGCGCGGTACCGGTGGCCGTAACGCCATCGTGGAGAACACCGCCAGGATCAGTGCCGTGTTGAAGGCGATCGTCACGAGGTTCCCCCTCCGGGTTGGGTCTGCGCGAATTGTGAAGCAGTGACATTCCGCCGCGCGCGGCGGGCTGACCGCGTCGAGCCGTGAACGGCGCGGTCGCCCGGAGATCGGGGCCGTGAGCGCTCGGTCGCTCTCCGCCTCTCATGTGGCACCGCCCGACACCGGCTCCATCGTTCACCGACCTTGTGCGAGGCATCGGAACTGGACCCGCCGTCACCATGACCAACCCGGGTTCGTCATCTGGTCGGCGACTGCTCGTCGGTCGCCTCGGCGAGGGCCTTGATCCGCCGCAGACGTTGATCCCACCACGCTGCGGGGTCGTAGGAGAGTTCCGGGTCCTCTTGCGTTGGTGATGTCGCGGCGGGCTCGCCGCGGGTGTTGGGGGCGCGCAGGGCGATGGCTGCGGCCCCTACCAGGCACAGGGCGCTAATGAACAGGCCCCGTTGGAATCCGGCGGTGAGTGCCTCCGGGGGCGGGGTGTGGGCGGCTAACAAGTGGCTGGTACGGCTGGTCGCGATGCCGGTGAATACTGCCAGGCCCAGCGCTGACCCGAGCTGGAATGAGGCGGTGATCAGGGCCGCGGCCAACCCAGCCTGATGCTCGGGCACGCCGGCGTTCGCGGCCGTTTGCACACCGGCGTACAGCAGCCCCAGACCGAGCCCCATGATCACCAGCGGGGCGAGCAGGTTACCCAGGTAGCTGCCGTCCACCGGAATGCGGGACAGCCACCAGATGCCACCGGCGGACAGCAGCGAGCCGCCGACGATGATCGGACGGGTACGGGCCCGGACGAACATCTTCGTCGCCACCGTCGAGCCGAACCCGATACCGACGCTCACCGGCACCAACGAGAGCCCGGACTGCAGCTGGGAGAAGCCCAGCACGTTCTGCATGTACAGGGTGACGAAGAAGAACATCGAGGAGAACCCCGCCCACGCGATCATCTGGGTGGCATCGGCCGCGGCCAAGCCCTTGATCCGGAAGATCGACAGCGGGACCAGCGGATGGGTGCGCCGCTGCTCGTTGACCAGAAAGGCGGCGACCAGTACCGCCGAACCGGCCAGGCCGCCTTTGGTGCGGCCCGCACCCCAGCCGACGTCCGGCGCCTTCACCAGCGTGAAGATCAGCAGCAGCATGCTGGCGGTCACCAGCACCGCCCCTCCCGCGTCGAAACCGCCCGGCACGGACCGGGCGTGGTCGGCTTCCAGGAGCCGGAACGTCCCGAACAGCACCGCGCCGGCTATCGGGAGGCTGAGGAAGAACACCCACCGCCAGCCGAACTCCTGGGTGAGCACCCCGCCGAGGACGATCCCGACCATCGAGGCCATGCCGCTGATTCCGGCCCACACGCCCAGGGCTTTGTGCCGGTCAGAGTCCGTAAAGGTGGTGGTCAGGATGGACAGCGCGGCCGGCGTCATCATCGCCGCCCCGAAGCCCTGCGCGAGCCTGCCGCCGACCAGCACCCCCTGGTTGTCGGCCAACCCGCAGGTTAGCGACGCGGCCGCGAACAGCAGGGTCCCGCCGATCAGCAGTCGCCGCCGGCCCAGCAGGTCCCCGGCCCGACCCCCCAGCAGCAGGAACCCGCCATAGGTGATCAGATAGCCACTGATCACCCACTGCAGGCTCGGCACCGAGAACCCCAGATGCGTACGGATGGTCGGCAACGCGACGTTGGCGATCGCGCCGTCCATGACATCCAAGAACGTCACCAGGCACAGCAGCGAAAGGATCGCTTTGCCGCGCCCGGTCGCCAACAACGACTCCTGTGGCGGCGCCGTCGATGCAGTCAGGGCCTCGCTCACGACCCGGCGGCTTCCATCACGGGGCCGACCTCGACCCCGCCGCCGACCCGCAGCGCCGGGCAGCCCTTGGCCAGCGCGACCGCGGAGTCCAAGTCCTCGGCCGACACCACCGAGTAGCCGATCATCCGGGAGCCGCTGCCGCCGACCTCGCCGAACGACGCGTAGTCGGTGATCGCGTTGCCGACGTCCACCAGGGCCGAGCCCATCGCGCCGAACCAGGCCCGCCACTCGGCCGGCGTCTCGGCGTTGGGCGCGTAGTCGGCGGGCACACGGTAGGAGAAAACGTACGTAGCCATGATCTGTGGTCCTGTTCTGTATCCGCGGCGCGCCCCGGGCCGGGACCGCCTCCAACCGGGTAGACGCCAGCCGGTCCGCGAATTGGTCGCGCAGACACCGCCCAATTCGCGGGCCCGGCGGCGTCAGTACTTTCAGACGAGCCGAACGCGCCTGCAGGGAGAAGTAGAGGAGAGGATGCGTGCCGATGGAGATGGACGCGGCGGACCTGATCGCTCAGGCCCGGGCTGGGGACCACAACGCGTTCAGCGATCTGGTTCAGGGGCACTCTCACGAGTTGCAAGTGCACTGCTACCGCATCCTCGGATCACTGCAGGACGCCGAGGACGCGCTCCAGGAGACCCTCGTGTCCGCCTGGCGTAACCTCGGCGACTTCGGCCAGCGGTCCTCGCTGCGGACCTGGCTGTATCAGATCGCGACCAACCGGTGCCTGAGCATGTTGCGCGCCGACAGCCGACGCCCCCGCATCGCCCCGTCGCTGACCGAGGCCGCCCTGCCCGAACCCACCGGCGCCGGCGACGCCCCGCCCTGGTTGGAGCCCTACCCCGACGCCCTGCTCGACCGACTCGTCGACCAGCGCCCCGGACCAGAGGCGCGCTACGAGACCACCGAGGCGATCTCGCTCGCCTTCATCACCGCCCTGCAACTGCTGCCCCCGCGCCAACGCGCCACGCTCGTCCTCCGCGACGTCCTGGGCTACCACGCCGCCGAAGTCGCCCGGCTGCTCGACACCACCCAGGAGGCCGTCAGCAGCGCCCTCAAACGCGCCCGCGCCACCATCGACAACCACCTCGCCGACTCCAGCAGCATCGGCACCGGCAGGGTTGCGCCGCGCCCCGACACCGCCGCCGAACACCGTCTCGTCAGCCAGTTCACCGCCGCCCTCGAACGCGCCGATCTGGACGTCCTGATCGGACTGCTCGCCACCGACATCAGACTCTCCATGCCGCCGGCCATGCTGGAATACCGCGGCATCGACTCCGCCCAGCGCTTCTTTGCCGCCGTCACCTTCCGCCCGGGCCGCGCCTACCGCGTGGTCGCGACCCGCGCCAACGGCCAACCCGCGTTCGGCGTGTACCTGGCCGACCCGACGGCCGGTGTGTATCGCGCCTACTGCCTGCTGGTCATCACCACCGCCGGCGACCACATCACCGCCATCACCGGGTTCACCTCCGAGGTCATGACCCGCTTCGGACTACCCCGAACCCACCCCGAAGCGAGTTGACAGACCACCGAACAAGGGGTGCGTGACTGCGCAACACCGCACACCCACATGCCGCACCTCAACTTTCGGGACACCCGACAGCTTCGAAACCAGCTATTGGCGAAAGGCGGGCGATGGTCCGTGTTCCATACGGCAACGTCTTTCAGATCGCGCATCGGGGGGCGGTCGCCGCGCGCTGATCTGCGTCCGTCCAAGCTGCGACTGTCGGTGAAGGATCCGTGGAATGGCTGGGCCGGATTCCGGATCTGGTCCTTCGCAGGCCGGGGCGGTGGCGTGGATCGGCTATTGGCTGGCTTCAGGAAGTGGCTGCGCGGTGGGGAAGAGAATCGGGCTGAGCAGGTAGGGCGTTCGGCCGGGCGTGGGTTTGTTGGCGATCGAGTCTCGTAGGACACCGAGTACCTTTCGGGTCATCTCGGCGAGTTCGTCGGGGCTGAGCCAGACCATGGCCTGCCGATAGGACACCGCGTCGGCTGCTGGGTCGGCCCCGTTGCGGTCGAGGTAGGTGTTGAACTCGGCGATCAGGACAGCTATGGCGGCGGCGAACCCGCGGCGGTGGTCCTCCAGGGTCATCGCGGCGGCTGCGTCAGCGTCGATCACGGGCCGGTTCTGGTGTAGCCGGTACCTGCGTTCCACGGCCCCGCGTACCCGTTGGTCGCCGGCTACCTCCAGGAAGTCGCCCTCGGAGAGTAGAGCCACTGCCGCGGTGTTCGATAGCGCGACTGTCGCGGCCTGCGTCCTCGTTCGTGGCAGAAGCGCAACGAACGGTGTCTGAGGGCGCTGGATGTCGCTGTCACGGTGGCGGCTCGCAATACTGCACCCGATCGCCCTCTTTGTGCGGGCCGAAGAGTGCGTCTGACTGGATCATGACAGTCGTCCCAGTGCGTCTCACGCTTCGCAGCGTGTCGCAGTCGCCGACCAGCGGTTTGTTAACAACCGCGTTTGCAGTGCGACACGAGATGGTCTAGACCAACCGTACCGAGGTCCCGGACTCTCGGGCATCTGATGGTCGGGGTGACAGGATTTGAACCTGCGGCCTCTTCGTCCCGAACGAAGCGCGCTACCAAGCTGCGCCACACCCCGGTGGTGTGCGCCTGAGTCTAGCCGACTGCGTCGACTCCCTTTGACCGCGGGACGAGCGTGAGGAGCGTGGCCTCGGGAGGGCAGGCGAAGCGCACCGGGGCGTACGGCGAGGTCCCGAGGCCTGCGGAGACGTGCAGCCACGACTCCTGCCAGCGGGACAGCCCGCGGCACCGCTCCCGGTCGAGGCCGCAGTTGGTCACCAGGGCCCCGTAGATCGGCAGCCGGAGCTGGCCGCCGTGGGTGTGCCCGCACACGACGAGCTCGTAGCCGTCGGCCGCGAACCGGTCGAGCACCCGCGGCTCCGGGGAGTGCGACAGCCCGATCCGGATATCGGCCGACGGGAGCGCGCGGCCGGCGATCTCGTCGTAGCGGTCCCGCCTGATGTGCGGGTCGTCGACACCGGCGAGGGCGATCGTGCGACCCGCCGCGTTGACGGTCGCCCGGGTGTTGCTCAGGTCCTGCCAGCCGGCGGCCAGCATCGCGTCCCGCAGGTCACGCCAGGGGAGAGGGGGGCCGGGCCGGCGCCGCTTCTCGTCGGGGAAGAGGTACTTCAGCGGGTTCTTCGGCCGCGGGGCGTAGTAGTCGTTGCTGCCGAAGACGAAGGCTCCCGGCCGGGCCAGCAACGGGCCCAGGGCGGAGAGGGCACCCGGTACGGCGGTCTGCCCGGCGATGTGATCGCCGGTGCTGAGCACCAGGTCCGGATCGAGAGCGTCGAGGGCCCGGATCCATTCCTGCTTTCCGGCTTGGCCCTCGGTCATGTGCATGTCGGAGACGTGCAGCACCCGGAACGGCGCGCTCCCCGGCGCCAGGACGGGCACGTCGTACCGGCGCAAGGTCCAGCGGGTCCGCTCGACCAGCCCGGCGTACGCCGTGGTGGCCGCCGCCGTCGCCAGCAGGGCAAGAGGTAGTCCGCTACGCCGTCGCATCAGGACAGAGTAGTTTCGCCGGGTGAGCGATCTCAAAGCGCGGCTTCGGGAGGACCTCGCGACCTCGATGAAGGCCCGCGACGAGCTGACCACCGCGACCCTCCGGATGGTGCTCGCCGCGGTCGGCACCGAGGAGGTCTCCGGGTCCGCCGCCCGCACCCTCTCCGACGACGAGGTGCTGGCCATCCTGACCCGCGAGGCGAAGAAACGCCGTGAGGCGGCCGCCGCCTTCGACGGGGCCGGCCGGTCCGAGCTCGCCGACCGTGAGCGCGCCGAGGGCGGCGTCATCGACCACTACCTGCCGGCCCAGCTGTCCGACGGGGAGCTCGCCGACCTCGTGCGCACCGGCATCGCGCAGGTCGGCGCGACGGGGATGGCCCAGATGGGTCCGGTGATGAAGGCGGTCCAGGCCGCCGTGGCCGGCCGTGCCGACGGCGGCCGGGTCGCCGCCGAGGTCAAGCGTCAGCTCGCCGCCGGCTGACCATCCGCCCGACGCAGACATTGGCAAGCGCTCGCCGTCGGATGCACGGGTCAGGGGAGCGGGATGCCCGGCAGCCCGGGCATGTGCAGGTGGTGCGGCGGCCCGTGGTGGTGGCCCGGCGGACGGATCGGGTGCGTCGGGGTCGGACTCGGATTGGTACTCGGCGTCGGGCTGGGGGTCGGACTCGGCGTCGGGCTCGGTGTCGGTGACGGCTTGCCGTTGCTCGTGGTGAGGGTGACGTTCGCCCCCTTCGAGACGCGGGTCCCGCAGGCCGGGCTCTGCTGCAGCACGGTGCCCACGGTCGTCGTCGAGTCCACCTCGCGGCCAGGCACGGCGTTGAGCCCGGCTGTGGCCAGAGTGTTCGACGCACTGCTGACATCCGCGCCGGTCACGCACGGCACCGGCACAGAGTCGCCGTTGACCACGGACGGGTCGGGTTCCGGCCAGGTCCACGCCGGCTCGTTGGCGACGATCGGCTGGACGGCGTCGTGCCAGATCTGCGCGGCGAACTTGCCGTAGAGCGGCCCCGGATTGCCCGGGATCGTGGTCACTTCCTTCGACGGCGAGTCCGGGTTGAACACCGCGACGCTGGCGGCCAGGTTAGGCGTGTATCCGCCGAACCACAGGGCGGCGTTGTCGTTGGACGTGCCGGTCTTGCCGGCCGCCGGGTGATTCGGGTCGAGCGCGGCGTTGCTCGCGGTGTTGTAGCTGACCCACGGCTCCTGGTTGTTCGGATCACCCTTCAGGATGCTGGTCATGCCGACGGCGATCTTCGGCTGCAGCACCTGGCTGCAGGTCGTCTTGGGCACCTTCAGGGCGTGGCCGTCCGGGGTGGTGATCGAGAGGATCGGGTTCGGGGGGCAGTACTTGCCGTTGGCCGCGATCGTGGCGAAGGCACTCGCCATGTCCAGCGGGCTGGTGGCGGGCGACCCGAGCGTGAACGGACGCCTGCTGCTCCTTGATCATCTTGTCGGCCAGCGAATTGGGCAGCGACTGTGCGGCGAGCCCCATGCGCTGCGCGTCCTGGACCGGGATCGGTCAGGTCGCCGTTGAAGTAGCGCGCCGTCGAGCAGCTTGACGAAATAAGTGTTGACCGACTGCACCGTCGCGCGGTCGAGGGTGCAGTCGCACGCCTCGTCCGCTCCTGTCGTTGTGCACGGGTTTGTCCGTGGAAGACAGTCGAGGTGAAGTGCTGCGGGGGTTGATCCGGAAGAAGAACGGCACCTGCCGCTGCAGCGCCGCGGCGAGGGTGAACGATCTTGTACGTCGACCCGGCCTGAGCGACCGCCCGCGCGCCCAGGTTGATCGTCGTCTGGGCTGGTCGGCGGGGTCGAGCCGTAGGTCCGGTTGAGCGCCATGGCCTGCACAGCGCCGGTTCCCGGGTGGACGACGTCCATCACCGCCGCCGCCGGGTTGCCCATCGGCATCGGTTCGCGGTGACCGACGCCATGGCGTTGGCCTGGATCGCCGGGTCGAGCGTGGTCTGATCGTCAGACCGCCCTGGTAGAGCTGGGCTGCGTGAGGTGCAGGACGTCGGTCAGATAGGACTGCGGACGTAGTCGCAGAAGAAGCCGGTGTTCGCCAGCAGCGGCTGGCCGTCACCCATTGGCCGGCTCGATCACTTTGCGAAGCTGGATCGGTGTCCGGTCCGCGGTGGCGAGTTGCGCCTTCGAGATCTACCGAGTTGCTGCATGCGGGATAGCACTTCGTGCCGGCGGGTGGTCGCCCGGTCCCTGTCGTGGAATGGGTCGTCCCCGCTCGGGCTCTGCACCAGGCCGGCGAGCAGCGCGGCCTGCGCGAGGCTCAGCGCGTTCGCCGGCACTCCGAAGTAGGTGTGGGAGGCCGTCTCGATGCCGTAGGCGCCCTCGCCGAAGTAGGCGATGTTCAGGTAGCGGGTGAGGATCTGGTCCTTGGTGAGCTTGTGCTCCAGGGCCAGCGCGAGCCGCGCCTCTTTGAGCTTGCGGGCCGAGGTTGTCGGCGATCGCGGCCCGCTGCTCCGCGGGGGTGGTCGCCTGGTAGAGCAGGACCTGCTTGACGTACTGCTGGGTCAGCGTCGAGCCACCCTGCTGCACCGGCCGCCTGCCGTTCGTGACGAGGGCACGGAGGATCCCCCGGTAGTCCAGCGCCTTGTGCTGGTAGAAGCGGCTGTCCTCGATCGCGACCAGCGCCTTGCGGGCCACCGGCGCGATCTGCGACAGCGGGACGACCCGGCGGTTCTGCAGGTAGAGGTTGGCGATCCGCTGCCCGTCGGCGGCGAGGATCTCCGACCGCTCGGGCGGGTTGCCGTCGTCCTTGAGCTGGGTGGGCAGGCTGTTGAAGGTGTGCGCACCGGACTTCGCCACGAGCCCCAGGCCGCCGATGGTGGGCAGAGCCACCGCCGCGAGCACGACGCCGCCGACGACGGCGGCGACGAGAACTTGGCGGTGGTGGTCAGTGTCTTTCCGGATGCCGCTGCCACGGGGAGCCAGAGTACGGCGTCCCGGGCCGGGCGCGACCACCCCCGGGCCGCGGCCGAGCGGCCATTAGGCCATTTGCCTGTTGGCGCACGGCCGTCTCGCCCAGCAATGGAGTAACGGCAGGTCTAACCAAGATACGCTCTACGGGGACTGTGCACCCGGGTGTCCGGTTCTTCTAGAATAGCCCTAGTACCGGTGGTCGGGGAGTTCACCGGTCGACTGGGGGGTTGACCACATGAATAGTAGTGCAACGTGGGCTGCGCGCGCAGTCTGTCGGACGGCTGACCCGGACGCGTTGTTCGTCCAGGGCGCGGCGCAAAATCGGGCGAAGCGGTTGTGTGCCGCGTGCCCGGTGCGCACCGAGTGTCTCGCCGATGCGCTGGACAATCGGGTCGAGTTCGGAGTCTGGGGGGGCATGACCGAGCGGGAGCGCCGAGCGCTGCTGCGACGTCGTCCCGGCGTGAAGTCCTGGCGCGCACTACTTGATGCGGCCCGGCGCGAACACGACCGGGAGCCGGCTGCCTGATCACCCGCGCCGTCGGGCGTCGTCAGCGAACCTGACGTGCGCCGGCGGTGTGTGAGGTCAGCGCGGCGGCCACCGCACGCAGACCGTCAAGGTCGTGGACGTCGGTGGCCATCGCCGGAACCTCGGCGATGGCGACGTCCGGGTGGGCGACCGAGAAGCGGGCCCGTAGCCGGCGTTCCGCGTCGGCCACGACCAGCCGGTCGGCATGCAGCCGGAGCACGGCGGCAGCCACCCGGCTGCCGCCGGGCACATCCAGTTCGTCCGCGGCCGCCTCGGCCCGCGCCGCCGAGAGGGTGTCGGCGGTCGTCAGGTGCATCCGGTTGAGGACCAGCCCGGCCAGCGGCATTTCCTCCACCGACAGGCGCTCGACGAAGAACGACGCCTCCCGCAGGGCGTCCGGCTCCGGCGCCGCCACCACGACGAACGCCGTCCCCGAGCGGCGCAACAGGTCGTACGTCGCCTGCGCCCGCTCCCGGAAGCCGCCGAACATCGTCTCCATCGCGGCCACCAGCGCCGAGATGTCGGCCAGCCCCTGGCCGCCGAGGATCTTGGTCAGCACCCGGCTGAACATCGAGAAGCTGGCCCCGACCACCTTCGCGCCGAATCGGCCGCCGGCCTTCGCCGGCGCCGTCAGCAGCTTGATCATCCGTCCGTCGAGGAACCGCCCGAGCCGGGCCGGGGCGTCGAGGAAGTCCAGCGCCGACCGGGACGGCGGGGTGTCGACGACGATCAGATCCCACCGCTCCGTGGTCCGCAACTGGCCCAGCTTCTCCATCGCCATGTATTCCTGCGTACCGGCGAACGACGACGAAAGCGCCTGGTAGAAGGGGTTGGCGAAGATCTGCTCGGCCTTCTCGACCGTCGTGTGGGCCAGCACGACCTCGTCGAAGGTGCGCTTCATGTCGAGCATCATCGCGTCGAGCGAGCCGCCCTCGGAGGTGTCGATGCCGGCGACCGCACGGGGCGAGTTGTCCAGCTCGCTCAGACCCATCGACTGGGCCAGCCGGCGGGCCGGGTCGATCGTGAGGACGACGGCGGCGCGGCCGTGCTCGGCGGCGTAGAGACCGAGCGCCGCAGCCGTGGTGGTCTTGCCCACTCCGCCGCTGCCGCAGCACACGATCACCCGCGTCTGCGGGTCGAGAACGACACTGCGCAGGTCGAGCGCGGGCGATGTCCGGCGACCGCTCATGCGCGCGGCACCCGCCCCGGCCGACTCACCCGACGCCCTGATCGCGCAACTGCCTCGCGAGCTCGTAAAGCCCGCCGAGGTCGACGGGCGGGGTGATCAGCGGCAGCTCGTAGGTGGGGCGGCCGAGGGTGGCCACGTCGGCGCGGTGCCCGCTCCTCCATCGCGTACCGGATGGCGTGCTCCTGCGCCTCGTCGGCGAGCGCGGGTGCCAGGGCGCCGCCGTCCAGCCCGGTCTTGGTCAGCGCCGTCGCGAGCCGGGCCACGTCGAGGCGCCCGGCCTGCGCCCGGGCCAGCTCGCGGGCGGGCAGCAGCGGCGGGCGGGTCATGTTGATGATGACAACGCCGACCGGCAGGTGATTCGCGGCGAGCTCGGTGGCGGCGTCGACCGTCTCCTGCACCGGCATCTCCTCCAGCAGGGTGACCAGGTGTACGGCGGTCTGGCTCGACCGGAGGACGGCCATCACCCCGTCGCTCTGGGTCTTGATCGGGCCGACCTTGGCCAGCCCCGCCACCTCGGCCGTTACGTTGAGGAACCGGACGATCCGCCCGGTGGGCGGCGCATCGAGGACGACCGCGTCGTAGACCCTCCGACCGTTCTCGACCCGGGTGGTCGCCTCCTTGACCTTGCCGGTGAGCAGGACGTCACGCATCCCCGGCGCGATGGTGGTCGCGAAGTCGATCGCCCCCATCCGGCGCAGCGCGCGGCCGGCGCGCCGCAGGTTGTAGAACATCTGGAGGTATTCCAGCAGCGCCTCCTCGGGATCGACCGCCAGGGCACGCACCTCCCCGCCGTCCGGGGCGACCGCGATCCGGCGTTCGCCGTAGGGCAGGGGCGGGGTGTCGAAGAGCTGCGCGATGCCCTGCCTGCCCTCGATCTCGATCAGGAGGGAACGGCGGCCCCCGGACGCGAGAGCGATCGCGAGCGCGGCGGCGACGGTGGACTTGCCGGTCCCGCCCTTGCCGGTGACCACGTGCAGGCGCGCGGGTGGCCACGACGTGTCGGGCTGGGGCACCGCCCCAGCCTAACCGGACGATGCGGCCCGCACGGCCCCCGCGACCGCCCGGGTACCGTGCGGGCATGCAGAAGTGGGAGTACGCCACCGTGCCGCTGCTGGTCCACGCGACCAAGCAGATCCTTGACAACTGGGGCCAGGACGGCTGGGAGCTCGTCGCCGTCATCCCCGGGCCCAACCCTGAACAGATGGTCGCCTACCTCAAGCGGCCGCTCGGCGCCTCATGAGCGTTAGTGACCGACTGGCCGAGCTGGGGATCACCCTGCCGGGCGTGGCCGCGCCGCTCGCCAGCTACGTGCCGGCCGTGCGGGCCGGGAGCCTCGTCTACACCTCCGGTCAGCTGCCGATCGTCGACGGGACCGTCGCGCGGACCGGCAAGGTCGGCGGCGAGGTCACGGGCGAGGACGGCACCCTGCTGGCCCGCACCTGCGCGCTCAACGCGCTCGCCGCGGTCGACGCCTTGGTCGGCATCGACAACGTCGCGCGGGTGGTGAAGGTCGTCGGATTCGTCGCCAGCGCCGACGGCTTCACCGGTCAGCCCGGCGTGGTCAACGGCGCCAGTGAGCTGCTCGGCGAGGTGTTCGGTGACGCGGGCCGGCACGCGCGCTCCGCGGTCGGAGTCGCGGAGCTGCCCCTCGGTGCGCCGGTCGAGGTCGAACTGGTCGTGGAGGTCGCCGACCGGCCGGCGGTCTGTCCCGGCCTGAGCGCGGCATGTCACTGCGCGACGCCGCGACGGTGGCGCTCCTCCGGGACGGCCGGCGCGGCGTGGAGGTCTACCTGCTGACCCGGGCCGCGGCGATGGCCTTCGCCGGCGGAATGACCGCGTTTCCCGGCGGTGCGGTCGATCCCGCCGACACGGTGACCGCGGCCGGACCGTCGATCGGTTGGGTCGGTCCGACGCCCGCCGCCTGGGCGGGTCGGCTGTCGACGGACGAGCCGACCGCGACGGCACTGGTCTGCGCCGCCGTCCGGGAGACGTTCGAGGAGTGCGGGGTGCTGCTGGCCGGGCGATCCACCACGTCGGTGGTCGACGTCTCGGGACCGGAATGGCGGGCCGCTCGCGCAGCGGTCGAACGGCACGACCTCTCCCTCGCCGGCCTGGTGCACCGCGAGGGTCTCGTGCTGCGCACCGACCTGCTCCGGGCCTGGGCGCAATGGGTGACCCCCGAGCAGGAGCCCCGCCGCTACGACGCCCGCTTCTTCGTGGCGGCCCTTCCGGCCGGCCAGCAGACCGACACGCCGACCCGCGAGGCCGCGGACGCCGCCTGGCTGCGTCCCGAGGACGCAGTGGCGCAGGCCCGGGCCGGCGACCGGGGCCTGCTGCCGCCCACCTGGGTCACGCTGACCGAGCTCAGCGGCTACGACCGGGTCGACGACGTCATCGCCGCCGCCGAGCGCCGTACCGTCACCCCGGTCCGGCCCGTGGCGCAGGACGGCGCGGTGCTCCTCCCGGACGGCACGCGGATGCCGCTGCCCGGGCGGCCGACGTGACCGACCGCCCGGTGGAGCGGCCGGCATACGGACGGCCCCGTCCGGTGACGCCCTACGCCACCGTCGTGCTGGCGCCCAACCCGTCCCCGATGACGCTCGAGGGCACCAACACCTGGGTGCTGCGTGCCCCGGGCGAGACCAGATCGGTCGTCGTGGATCCCGGACCCGACGATCCCGGCCATCTCGCCGCGGTCGCCGCGACCGGCCCGGTGTCGCTGATCCTGCTGACCCACGGGCACGCCGACCACGCCGCCGGCGCTGCCGGGCTGCACACGTTGACCGGGGCGCCCGTGCGTGCGGTGGACCCGGCGCACCGGCGGGGCGGCGGTGCCGGCCTGTCCGACCGTGAGGTGCTCGCCGGCGGCGGCCTCGAGGTGACCGTGCGGACGACGCCCGGGCACACCGCCGACTCGGTCTGTCTGGTGGTCGAGGACTCGGTGCTCACCGGGGACACCGTCCTGGGTCGGGGCACGACCGTCGTCGCGCACCCCGACGGGCGGCTCGCCGATTATCTGGGGTCCCTGCGCGGGCTGATCGAGCTCGGCCCCCGGCGGGTGCTGCCCGGCCACGGACCCGAGCTCGCCGACATCGCGGATGTGGCGACGGCCTACCTCGCACACCGGATGGAGCGACTCGACCAGGTGCGGTCCGCGGTCGAGGGGCATCCTGGACCGGTGACCGCCGGCGACATCGTGCAGACCGTCTACGCCGACCTCGACCCCGATCTGCGGTGGGCCGCCGAGCTGTCGGTCCGGGCCCAGCTCGACTACCTCGGGCTCGACCACCTCGGACTCGACCACCTCGGACTCGACCACCTCGGACTCGACCACCCCGGGCTCGACCACCCCAGGCCCGAGCCCGGGGAGGCATGATGTTCGGCCGCCGCGGCCCGGTCGCGCCGAGGAAGACACCGGAACGGAGGATGCTCGCACGATGAGCAGAAGGAACAAGGGCCGGCCCGATGCCGGTGCGGGCAGCCCGTCCACGCCGGCCGGGGAACCGCCGCTCGCCGGGCCGCTGGCCGACCCGTGCGCCGAGCGCTACGAGGCCAGTGCCCGTCTGCACAGCAGCCAGGCCGATGCGCCGGTGCTGGACGTCTTCCTGTCCGGCACGGTCTTCATCGACATGATCTTCACCGGACTCCCGGGCCTCCCGGCGCCGGGAACCGAGCTGTTCACCGGCGGCCTCGGCTCGGCGCCCGGCGGTGCCGCCAACATCGCCGTCGCAATGAGCCGACTGGGGCTGCGGGTCGGGTTGGCCGCGGCGTTCGGCGACGACATGTTCGGCGCCTACCTGTGGCGGACGATCGCCGAACAGGAAGGCGTCGACCTCGGCCCGTCCCGTCGGCTGCCGCGCTGGCCGACGCCCGTGACGGTGTCGCTGTCCTACGACGCCGACCGCAGCATGATCACCTACGGCGAGCCGCTGCCGTTCGCGGCGGAGAAGCTGGTCAGCGCGCCGCCGGAGTCCAAGACCTGCTTCGTCGATCTCGACCACGGCCCGCCGGAGTGGGCGACCGAGTTGCGGGCGCAGGGAACGACCGTGTTCGCCGACGTCGGCTGGGACGCCACCGGCGTCTGGTCGCCGGCCACCCTGGACAGCCTGGCGCTGGTCGACGTCTTCCTGCCCAACGCCGTCGAGGCGATGGCCTACACCCGCACCGACAGCCCCGAGCGGGCGCTCGCGGCGCTCGCCGAGCGGGTACCGGTCTGCGTCGTGAAGGCCGGCGACCGGGGCGCGATCGCCATCGACAACGTCACCGGCGAGCAGGCGAGCGCACCGGCGCTGCCCGTGGAGGCACTCGACCCGACCGGCGCCGGCGACGTCTTCGCCGCCGGCTTCGTCTTCGGCTCGCTCGCCGGCTGGCCCCTCGACCAGCGGCTGAAGTTCGCCAACCTGTGTGCGGGGCTGTCGGTGCGCCACTACAGCGGCTCGCTCGGCTCCCCGTGCTGGGGGGAGATCGCGGCCTGGGGCGAGAACCCTGACATCCCGGCCGAGGTGCTTGCCCAGTACGGCTTCCTCGTCCCCTACATCCCCGACGCCGCTGTCGACGACCGCGTGCGGGCCAACCCGACCGTCGGCCTCGGCACGCACGGTGCCGACGGGGAGTGAGGCTGCTCCGATCTCGGTGACCGCAGGGTGGAGGCGGGCGTGACGAATAGACCGGTGACCCTGGTCTGGACGGCCGCGCCCTCCCGGGACCTCCGCGGGATCGCCCGCATCCTCGGCCCGGAGTACTCGCCCCGGGACGAGCGGCGGGCGACGGTCAGCCGGGTCTGGCTGGACACGTTCGACTGGCGACTGCGCGGGGCCGGGGTGGTCCTCGAGCATCGGCGCGGCGGCACCGGCACGCTGATCCTGCAGGACAGCGACGGGTCCCGGCTCACCGCGACCGGCGGTGTGGCCCGGAGGTGGCCGGCGTTGGTCGATGACCTGCGCGCGGGCGCCGTCCGTGACCGGGTGGGCGCCGTCGCCGGCATCCGGGCACTGATGCCGGTGGCCGAGGCACGGACGACCGTCCGCGATATGGCCATCTGCAACGGCGACGACAAGACCGTCGCCCGGCTGACGATGGAGCGGGTGTCGGCCGACGCCCGCGGACCCGTCCGGATCGTGGTCACCCCCCTGCGCGGATACGACGACGACACCGCGCGCATCGCGACGTTGCTCGCCCGCGTGCCCGGGATCACCGCCAGCACCACGTCGGCGTACGACGACGCGGTGCGGTCGCACCCGCTGCGGTCCCTCGATGCGCCCACCACCGAGCGCGGCGCGGTCTCCCCGGCGTTGCCGGCGGGTGCGGCGATCGCCGGCGTACTGCTGCATTTCTCGACCGTCATCGCGGAGAACGTCGACGGCGTGGTCGCCGACATCGACACCGAGTTCCTGCACGACCTGCGGGTCGCGGTCCGGCGGACCCGGTCGGTCCTCAAGCTGACCGGGGACGTGCTCCCGGCCGGTGTCCGGGACCGCTTCGGGCCGGAGTTCCGGCGACTCGGCGACCTGACGACGCCGACCCGGGATCTCGACGTCTACCTCCTGGGCCTGCCCGACCTGACGGCACGGCTGCGGTCCGGCCGGCCCACCGACCTCGCGCCGCTCGAGAAGGACCTGCGCCGGCGGCGCCGGATCGAGCTCCGCCGACTGGTCCGTGCCCTGCAGGCGCCGGCATTCGCGCAACTGCAGGAGGAGTGGCGGGCGGCCCTCACCGATCCGGCCGTCACCGACGCACCGGAGGTCGACCTCCGGCAGCTCGCGGACGAGCGGGTACGACGGGCCTATCGCCGGGTGCGCCGGCTGGGGAGGTCGATCGGGCCGGACTCGCCCGACGACGCGCTGCACACGTTGCGCAAGCGGTGCAAGGAGCTCCGCTACCTGCTGGAGATCTTCGCGCCGTTGCACGACCGGTCGGCGAGCAGGTACGTCGGGCGCGACCTGAAACGGCTGCAGGACTGCCTCGGCGCCTTCCAGGACGGCGCCGTGCACCGGCAGGCGACCCGGGTCTTCGCCGAGCAGATCGTCACCGAACGCTCCGCTCCGGCCGCGACCGTGCTGGCGATGGGGGAGCTCATGGCACATCTGGACGCCGATCAGGAAGCCGCCCGCGCCGAGTCCGGCGCTCTGATCCGCCGGTTCGTCAGCGCCGAGGACGCGCGACGCATCGACACCCTGTCTGACAGGGTGACGGGGTGAGGGTCTTTGCGACGTACAACATCAAAGGCGGCGTGGGCAAGACATCGACCGCCGTCAACCTCGCCTACCTCGCCGCCCGTGGCGGCGATCGCACCCTGCTGTGGGATCTCGACCCGCAGGCCGCCGCGACCTATCTGTTCCGGATCCGCCCGAGAGTGAAGGGCGGCGGGCGGGCACTGGTGCGCGGGACCCGGCCGCTCGACGACGCCATCAAGGGCACCGACTTCGAGGGCCTCGACCTGCTGCCCGCCGACTTCACCTACCGCAACATGGACATCGAGCTCGACGGCACGAAGAAGCCGGTCCGCCGGATCCGGCGTCTGCTGCGCCCGGTCCGCGACGAGTACGACGTGGTCATCCTCGACTGCCCGCCGAGCATCTCGCTGGTATCGGAGAACGTGCTGCACGCCGCCAACACCATCGTCGTCCCGCTCATCCCGACGACCCTGTCGGTGCGCACCCTCGATCAGCTCACCGCCTTCGTCGACGGCTTCGACGGCCGGCGACCCGAGCTGCTGGCGTTCTTCTCAATGGTCGACCGGCGTAAGCGGCTGCACCGGGAGATCGTGGATAGCCTTCCGGTGGAACGGTCGGGCATCCTGACGACGGTGATCCCGGCGATGTCGCTGGTCGAGCAGATGGCCGTGCGGCGGGCACCCGTTCCCGCGTTCGCGCCGCGCAGCCGACTCGCGCGCAGCTACGAGGAGCTCTGGGCCGAGATCTCCTGAGCGCGCCGCGCACCAGTGCCGTCGACGTCGAGGTACCGGCCGAGGTGGGCCTGCAGCACCGCCTCCGCGGTGGCCGGCGGCAGACCCTCCGGATCGGTCAGGACGTGCAGGAGCAGGCCGTCGATGAGCGCGGCCGTGGTCGCGGCCTCGGCGTCCACATCGAGATCGGTCGGCGCCTCGCCGATCTCCTGCGCCCGGCGGAAGGCCGCGGCGCACTGCGTCCGCAGTTGGTCGAGCTTGGCGTGCTGCACCGCCGCGAGCGACGGGGTGACGGCCGCCTTGCCCGCGAATGCCAGGTAGACCAGGCTCTCGGTGCGCCGCAGGTGATCGAGCGGCAGGAGTTCGAGCAGTGCACGGTGCAGCGCCTGCCCGACCGTGCCGCCTTCGTCGACCGCCGCGGCGGCCCGCGCGCCGATCCGGTCGACGATCTGCTCGAAGGAGAGCAGCAGCATCTCCTCCTTGCTGCGGCAGTAGTACTGCACGGTGCCGATCGACACCCCCGCGCTGGAGGCGACCTCCCGGATGCTGACGCCGTCCAGACCCCGCTCGGCGATGATCGCCTGGAGCGCGTCCATCACCTGCGTGCGGCGACCGCCGTCCACGTTCATGCCCACACTCTAACCTCCGTCTCATACAAACGTATTGTACGATCGTATAGTACGGATGTATGGTGCTGTCCATGTCGATCTCACCCACCACCACCGACGTCAGCACCCCCTCGCCGCCAAGCCGGCCGAACCGGCTCCGCCGGCTCCTCCGTCAGCGCAGCGTGCGGCTGGCCCTCGCCGCCTGGGTGCTGGTCAACGTGGCCCTCATCGCCCTCGCGCACGGCCGGCTGCCCTTCGACCTGCCGCGCAGCGCCGGCCTGTCCGCCACCGACCATGTGGTCGCCGCCAACGTCGAACTGCTCGAGGTCGCTCTGCTGATGGTCATCGTGCACCGGCTCACCCGGCGGCGACAGGTACCCGACCTCGCCGCCCGGGCACCGGCGCGGCCGGCCGCGAGGCGGGAGACGGTGTTGCTCCTCGGGTACGGCGTGCTCGGCTCACTGGGCGGCCTGCTCCTCGGCCGGGCGCTGGGCTGGCATGCCTTCAGCTTCCACCTCGACGGGATGCTCTTCGGCACTCACCAGCGGGTCGTGCCGGCCGAGGCGCTGTGCTGGGCGGCGTACAACGTCGTCGTCTTCGCCGTCCTGCCGTTCGCCTTCTTCCGGCGGCGCTACAGCACGGAGGAGCTCGGCCTGCGGTCCAGCGACCGGCGCGGCGACGCCGTCGTCATCGCCGTCGTGCTGGTGCTGGAGGCAGCCTTCCAGCTCGTCCTCGGCAGCTCGGCGATCCTGCACCTGCGCCCGCACCAGGTCCTGCTGGGGGCGCCGCTGACCTTCGCGCTCTCCTTCGCCGGCACGGTTCTCCCGACGATGATCTTCATCTACGCGATCCTGATCCCGCGCTACCTGCGGCTCACCGGGTCGCCGGCGACGACCGTGATCCTGGGCGGGCTCACCTACACCCTGATGCACTTCTTCGACGGCTGGACGAGGTTCCAGTCACCCACCGACGTGGCGCTCTCGGTGCTCTTCCTGCTGCTCACCTACACCGTGCCGGGCATGTTCAAGACCTATCTCACCCTGCGGACCGCGAACGCCTGGGTGCACGTGTGGGCCTACCACGCGATCGCTCCGCACACGCTGGAGGACACCCCGCTGTTCGTGAAGGTGTTCCAGATCCACTGACCCCGCCCGCGGCGGGTCAGCGGGCCCGGCGGGTCAGTCGCTCCCGGTCGAGGATGACCACGGACTTGCCCTCCACCCGCACCCAGCCACGGGAGGCGAAGTCGGCCAGCGCCTTGTTGACCGTCTCCCGGGAGGCGCCGACGTACTGCGCGAGCTCCTCCTGGGTCAGGTCGTGGGTCACCCGCAGCTGCCCGCCCTCGACGGCGCCGAAGCGCTGGGCGAGCTGCAGCAGCGCCTTGGCGACCCGCCCCGGGACGTCGGTGAAGATCATGTCGGCGAGCATCGTTGTTGGTACGCCGGAGCCGGCGGGCGATCACGTGCAGCAGCCGCTCGGCGATCTCGGGGTAGCGGGTAATCCACTCCCGCAGCGCCTGCTTGGGCATCCGGGCGAGGCGGGCGTCGGTGACGACGGTCGCGGTGGTCGTCCGGGGCCCGGGGTCGAAGAGCGACAGCTCACCGAACTGGTCGGCCGGGCCCATGATCGCGACGAGGTTCTCCCGCCCGTCCGGGGAGCGGCGGCCGAGCTTCACCTTGCCGGCCAGCACGATGTAGAGACTGTCGCCCGGCTCGCCCTCGCGGAAGACGGTCGTCCCGCGGGGGGCGTCGAGATACTCGAACTTCGCTGCCACCGCCTCCGCGGCGGCCGGGTCGACACCCTGGAACAGCCCGGCCCTCGCGAGCACCTCGTCCACGTTCACCCTCCGACCTCACCGCGCCCGACCGGCGCGGACCTCACCAAATATGGGCCTGGGCGGCCACCGTCGTCCAGGATTGCGTGTTTGCGCCGCGCACCGCTAGGCGTCCCGGCCTGCCCGGCTGGGTAGCAGTCGGGCGACCCGGTGCCGGCCGGTCCGCCACCGCTCGAGGGCAGGTGCGACCCCGAGTCGCGCCAGTACGTCGACGTCGTCGGGACGAGCGTTGTCGAGGAACTCCTCCACCTGCCGATCATCGGCCCGGTGCCGTAGCGGCTCCTCCACCCGCTCGAGCAGCAGCATGAACGCCAACAGCAGTAGCGGGAAGAGCAGCACCAGCAGATCGATCATGGCGAGGGATTCTCTCCTATCCGCTCCGGCCGCCGACCGCGGGGCCACCCGTGGCCGCGCGCGGCCCGCCCCCCGACGTACGCTGGCCGACGTGCCGACCGTCAGGCGGCGGGCGTCCGCCGAGACCCCGCTCGCGCTCACTCGCCGCGCCCGGCGGATCAACCGGGAGCTCGACGACCTCTACCCCGATGCGCACTGCGAGCTGGACTTCCGAACTCCGCTGGAGTTGGCGGTGGCGACGATTCTGTCCGCCCAGTGCACGGACAAACGGGTCAACGAGGTCAGCCCGGTGCTGTTCCGCCGTTACCGGAGTGCCGCCGACTACGCCGGAGCCGACCGCACCGAGATGGAGGAGATCATCCGGTCGACCGGATTCTTCCGGAACAAGACGACCTCGCTGATCGGCCTCGGCGCCGCGCTGGTGGACCGCTACGACGGGACCGTTCCGGGCCGGCTCGAGGACCTCGTGTCGCTGCCCGGGATCGGCCGTAAGACCGCCAACGTGATTCTCGGCAACGCCTTCGACGTTCCCGGGATCACCGTCGACACCCATCTGGGCCGGCTGGTGCGGCGGTGGGGCTGGACGACGGAGACCGACCCGGTCAAGGTCGAGGCGGTCGTCGCCGGATTGTTGCCCAAGCGGGAGTGGACGATGTTCAGCCACCGGGCGATCTTCCACGGCCGTCGGGTGTGCCACTCCCGCCGTCCCGCGTGCGGGGCCTGCACGCTGGCCCGGCTGTGCCCGTCCTACGGCGAGGGCCCGGTCGATCCGGTGGTCGCGCAACGGTTGGTGAAGTCGCCGGCCGAGGTGGCCGAGGCGAAATGACCGGCCGGCGGGTGCTGATCGCGCTGGCCCTGTGCGCGGCGGCATCGGCCGGCTGCGCGCCCGCGAGCACCCACCCCGGCGCGAGCACCCCGGACACCCGGCTCGCCGGACTCCGGGCCAAGGCGTCCCTGCAGCCATGCCCGGCGCCGCACCGACCGGCGGCGGGACGCTCGGTGCTCCCCGACGTCACGCTGAGCTGCCTGAGCGGCGGCCCGTCGGTGCCGCTCCGCCGGGTGACCGGGATCCCCACCGTGGTCAACTTCTGGGCGACGTGGTGCGCGCCCTGCCGCGGCGAGCTTCCCGACCTCCAGCGCTTCGCGAGAAGCGCGGGGGCCCGCGTGCGGGTGGTCGGGATCGACACGGAGGAGACCTCTCCGTCGGCCGCGCTGTCCTTCCTGCAGGCCGCGAAGGTGCATTTCCCGAGCCTCTACGACCAGGCCGGCCGGGTGTCGCACGCGGTGGGCCTGCCCGGGCTGCCCGGGACGGTCCTGCTCCGGGCGGACGGGTCGGTGGCCGCCGTCGAGCCGAAGGTGCTGAGCTACGACGCGCTGCGGGGTCTGGTCGCGGACCGGTTGGGGGTCCGGATCGGTGGCTGACGTCGGTCCCGACCCGGATCGGACCGTGGACGCCCCGCCCGGGTGGCTGCCTGCGGTGGTGCAGGCGCTGTCCGCGCTGGACCACCCGCCAGTCCCCGATCCGGTCGGTGACCTGCGCGAATCCGCGGTGCTGCTCCTGCTCGGCGCCGGGCCGTCCGGACCCGATCTGCTCCTGATCGAACGCGCCGGGGACATGCGCACCCACGCCGGCCAGCCGGCGTTTCCCGGTGGCGCGCTCGACCCCGACGATGCCGGGCCCGCGGCGGCGGCCCTGCGGGAGGCGGCCGAGGAGGTCGCGGTCGATCCGGAGGGCGTCGAGGTCGTCGGCGCCTTTCCGCGCGTGTTCATCTCCGTGTCCGGCTACGCCGTGACTCCGGTACTCGGCTGGTGGCGGCGGCCGGGGCCGGTCCGGGTGGTTGACCCGGCCGAGGTCGCGCGGGTTGAGCGGGTGCCGCTGGCCGAACTGTCCGATCCGGCCAACCGGTGCCGGGTCCGGCATCCCTCCGGCCGGATCGGTCCCGCGTTCGACGTACGCGGCATGCTGATCTGGGGCTTCACCGCCGGGCTGATCGACCGGCTGCTGGAGCTCGGTGGGTGGGCGCGGCCGTGGCGACCCGGCCCGGTGCGGCCCTTGCCGTCCGGGCAGGCGGACCTGGCCCGGCAGGGGTTGACGTCCTCGGGACTGGCCACCGGTGGCAACGGCGCGGGTACCGTCGATGGCGGTACAGGTCAGGAGGAGCCGGATGCGGACTGACTACGGTGCCGCCGGCCGGCCGCGCGGCCTCCCGCGGTAAGCGGGCCGGGGATGGGGCTGGGCCTCGTCGACATCATCGTCATCGTGGCGACGGTCGGCTTCGCGGTCAACGGATTCCGGAGCGGCTTCGTCGCGTCGATCCTGTCCTTCGTGGGGTTCTTCGGCGGCGCCGTGATCGGAGCCCAGCTGGCCACGCCGATCGCCACCCGGCTCAGCAGCGGCCGGACACAGGTCGTCGTCGCGGTCGCCGTGGTGCTCGGGATGGCGCTGCTCGGCCAGGTCATCGCGGTCCGGGTCGGATCTGCGGTGCGGGACCGCATCACCTGGAGCCCGGCGCGGGCCGTCGATTCGCTGCTGGGCGCGCTCGTGGGTGCCCTGGCGGCACTCCTCGTCGCGTGGATGGTGGCGACGCCGCTGGCGTCGTCGCCGTACCCCGGGCTCGCATCGGCGGTGCGCGGCTCGAGCGTGATCCGTGGGGTGAACGCCTCGGTGCCGCCGCCGGTGCGCGACCTCTACCGGTCGCTCCGCCAGCTCGTCGACAGGGGCGATTTCCCGGATGTCTTCGGCCCGCTCTCGCCGACGCAGGTGCTGCCGGTGGCGCCGCCGAACCCGAAGCTGCTCTCCGATCCCACCCTGCGGCAGGTGCAGCACTCGGTCGTCAAGGTCACCGGTCTCGCGGCGCAGTGTTCGCGTCGGATCGAGGGGTCGGGCTTCGTCTACGCGTCCCACCGGGTGATGACCAACGCCCACGTCGTGGCCGGTGTGCAGTCGCCGTCGGTGCAGGTCGACGACCGCGAGCTCGCCGCGACCGTCGTACTCTACGACCCCGACCGCGACGTCGCCGTGCTGGACGTCCCCGACCTGACCGTGCCGGCGCTGCCCTTCTCCGGCGCCGACGCCGGGCGCGGCGACGACGCGATCATCGTCGGATACCCGCTGGACGGGCCGCTGACCGCCAACGCCGCCCGGGTGCGGGACCGGCAGGAGATCAGGGGACCGAACATCTACAACGACCAGACGGTCAACCGCGACGCCTACACCGTGCGCGGGTCGGTGCGCGCCGGGAACTCCGGTGGGCCGCTGCTCCGGCCGAACGGCACTGTCTACGGCGTGATCTTCGCCGCGGCACTGGACCAGACGCAGACCGGCTTCGCGCTGACCGCCGACGAGGTAGCCGGGGACGCTCGGACCGGTACGACGGCCACGACGAGGGTCGGCACCGGCGGTTGCGACTGACCCCCTGTACGCGGCTCGCGACGTCGACGGGCGCCCTTCATCCGCGGGGCGACCGGTGGTGGCGGCGACGAAGGACGCCGTACTCGCATATCAGCAGGGTTTTTTGCGCGTAGAGCGTCCGATGTCGCCACAGTCTGGGTCGCCGCAGTGGGCTGCCGAATCGTGCGCCGTACTCGCATCGACGGGGTGTTTGTGCGAGTAGGACGCACGATGTCGGAGTGACACCGCGCGGAACAGCTCAGCCGGACTTCGCCCAACGGATGAGTTCGCCACTGACCAGATCCGGCGCCTCTTCGTGCGGGAAATGCCCGACCGACGGGATCAGCCGCCATTCGTAGGTGGCGGCGACGTAGCGGCCGGACCCCTGTGCGGTGTCCGGGGAGCGTGCAGGAATCGAGCGCACCGTGCAGCTGAAGCGTCGGGGCGGTCACCGGCCGCGACAGCAGCTTGGCGAACCGCCAGCCGTCCGGGCGCACCTGCGAGCGCATCATCCACCGGTAGTACTCCAGCGCGCTGTGCGCCGCAGCCGGGATCTGCATCGCCGTCCGGTAACGGCCGACGGCGTCGGCGAAGTCGTCGCTCTGCCGCCACTGCGGACCGGCCCAGTCGGCCATCAGCCGGCCGGTGCCCGCGCCGTCCTCGCGGGTCAGGAGCGCCTCGGCGTAGCGGGGCGTCTGGAAGGTGAACGCGTAGCGGGACGAACGGAGCTGTCCGCGCGGGTCGGTGACCATCGCCGCCCGCAGCCGCAGCGGGTGCGGCGTCCCGATCGCGACGACGCTGCGGACCACGCGCGGGTGGGCCGCGGCCACCGTCCAGGCGAGCAACCCGCCCCAGTCGTGGCCGACGAGCATCGCGTCCCGCTCACCCAGTGCGCGGACCAGCCCGGCGGCGTCCCCGGCGAGGGTGAAGGCGTCGTAACCCCGGGGCGGCTTGTCGCTGCCGCCGTACCCGCGCAGATCGAAGGCGGCGACCCGCAGGCCCGCCTCGGCCAGGGCGACCAGCTGGTGCCGCCACGCCCACCAGAACTCCGGGAAGCCGTGCAGCAGCAGCACCAGCGGTCCCGACCCGGCCTCCACGACATGCAGACGGACACCGTTGGCGCTCACCTCATGATGCGTCCACGGTCCGTCGGCGTGAATCAGCGCAGCTGGCCCGTCGGGCATGGCGCCAAGGGTCGCACACCAGGGACCGGCACCGGGGCATCACGCCCCGCGCCGGACCGGGAGAGTCGCCGTCAGCCGGCTTCTGGTGCCTGGGTCGGGTGCTTTGCCCACTCTGCGGTGTCCTTCACCGTGGTGATGGTGCGTTCCGGCTTTCCGATCCGGGTCACCTTCCGATAACCGATGAACGCCGCGGCACCCGCGATCAGCACGAGCAGGCCGAAGACGATGAGGTATGCCGCCCAGCGCCAGATCCCGAGCGCGACCAGTCCCTCGGCCAGGGCGATCAGGCCGAAGGTGAGGGAGAAGGCGAGGATCAGCGCCGCGACGCCGAACAACGCGACTCCCGTGCCGGCCTTCTTGGCTTCCCGGGCCATCTCCGTCTTGGCCAGCTCGATCTCGCCGCGTACCAGGGTGGAGAAATGCGTCGAGGCGTCCCGCACCAGTTCGCCCACCGACGGCTCGGTCGTCCCCTGCCCGATCGCCGGCGTCGCCGCAGCGGGTAGCGCCGC
The DNA here is from genome assembly GCA_963828605.1 of uncultured Actinomycetota bacterium. GTDB lineage: Bacteria > Actinomycetota > Actinomycetes > Mycobacteriales > QHCD01 > DASXJE01. The sequence goes on from CAWHER010000003.1 coordinate 1,085,865, forward strand.
GTCCCGCCCGCTCCGATGCCGGCCGGACGGCTCAATAGGCTCAGTGCTCACGCGTCCCCTCCCAGATGATCAGCCGCAGAGACCCCGATCATGCTCTATCTCAGGGGCAGGCGACCAGTTCATGCATCGACCCGCTCCAGATATAGGACGGCCCGGCCCACTCGACCGAGATCGTCAGCCGCCCGGCGGCAGTGGTGACCTCACCGTTGACGTTCCACCATCCGGTGCTCCGGTCGGCCAGATGGACCCGGGTACGCGCGGGGTGCGCGCAGTAGCGCTGCAGGACGAGCCCGACCGCGTGGCCGGCGCCCGCCCGGCTCGGACCACTGATCGCCGGGAGCCCGCCGCTCACGACGTCTCCGTTGACCTGCGGGATCGGCAGCCGCGTGCGCCCGCGCACGCTGTCGAAGCGGCGGGCGTTGTCGAAGGTCTCCAGGTGGGCGATGTCCGGCCCTGCGTGGTCGGTGGCCGTGACCGCGGCCTGAGCGGGCGGCACCATCGCCCGCAGCGTCAGGAGGCCGCCGACCACGAGCAGCACGGTCAGCGCCATCGCGCCGATCCGGATGGGACGGGAGTGACGGGTGAGGCCGGTCCGGCCCGCCTCCCGCTCGTCGTCGGGTCGGTCCACGGTGCCGACGGCAGCGCCACGTTCGTGCTCCATCGCGCCGCCCCCCGCCCGCAACCATGACCTTGCGCGCGAGGTCTGGTCCCACCGTCCAGACTACGTACCGCGGTGGGACCGCACGGCAGAACTACTCTTCGCCGCTGGCCGCCGGCAGGTTCTTCGCGATCAGGTCCATCACGGACGAATCCTGCAGCGTGGTCACGTCACCGAGGCTGCGGTGGTCCGCGACGTCCCGGAGCAACCGCCGCATGATCTTGCCGGAGCGGGTCTTGGGCAGCTCGGCGACCACCAGGATCTGCCGCGGCTTGGCGATCGGGCCGATCTCCTTCGCCACGTGGTTGCGCAGTTCCGTGACGAACGCCTCGCCCGCCGATTCGTCAGCGGCCGCGCTGCCGCGCGGGATCACGAAGGCCACGATGCCCTGCCCGGTGGTCGGGTCGGTCGCGCCGACCACGGCGGCCTCGGCGACCTTCGGGTTGGACACCAGGGCGGATTCGACCTCCGTGGTCGAGATGCGGTGACCGGAGATGTTCATCACGTCGTCGACCCGGCCGAGCAGCCACAGATCGCCGTCGTCGTCCTTCTTCGCGCCATCGCCGGCGAAATAGGTGTCCGGGAACCGGGACCAGTAGGTGTCGATGTAGCGCTGGTCGTCGCCCCAGATGGTCCGCAACATGCCCGGCCACGGATCGGTGAGCACGAGGAAGCCGCCGCCACCGTCCGGCACCGGCGACCCGGCGTCGTCGACGACGTCCGCGCTGATGCCGGGAAGGGGGCCCATCGCCGCTCCGGGCTTGCCGGCGCTGACGCCCGGCAGCGGCGAGATCATGATCCCGCCGGTCTCGGTCTGCCACCAGGTGTCCACCACCGGGCAGCGGTCCCCGCCGATGTGCAGGCGGTACCACATGTAGGCCTCGGGGTTGATCGGCTCACCGACCGACCCGAGCAGCCGAAGCGAGGACAGATCGTGCCCCGCGGGCACATCCTCTCCCCACTTCATGAAGGTGCGGATCGTCGTCGGCGCGGTATAGAGGATTGTCACCTTGTACTGCTCGACGATGTCCCACCAGCGGCCGCGGTGCGGGGTGTCCGGCGTGCCTTCGTACATCACCGAGGTCGCGCCGTTGGCCAGCGGCCCGTAGACGATGTAGCTGTGACCGGTCACCCAGCCGATGTCGGCCGCGGTCCAGAAGATGTCGGTGTCGGGCTTGAGGTCGAACACCGCCCAGTGGGTGTAGGCGACGTGGGTCAGGTAGCCGCCCGTGGTGTGCAGGATCCCCTTCGGCTTGGCGGTGGTGCCCGAGGTGTACATGACGTAGAGCGGGTGCTCCGCGTCGTGCGCCTCCGGGTTGTGCTCGGCGCTCTGCTTGTCGACGATGTCGTGCCACCACACGTCGCGGTCGGCGTTCCACGCCACGTCCTGACCGGTCCGGCGTACGACGAGGACGTTGCGCACATCGGGGCAGCCGGCGACGGCGTCGTCGACCGCCGGCTTGAGCGCGCTGGCCGCGCCGCGCCGGTAGCCGCCGTCGGCGGTGATCACGACCCGCGCGTCACAGTCGAGGATCCGGCTCTTGAGCGCATCGGAGGAGAACCCGCCGAACACCACCGTGTGCGGTGCGCCGATCCGGGCACACGCGAGCATGGCGACGACCGTCTCCGGGATCATCGGCATGTAGAGCGCGATCCGGTCGCCCTTGCGCACTCCGAGTTCGAGCAGCGCGTTGGTCGCCTTGCACACCTCGTCCTTGAGCTGGGCGTAGGTGATGTCGCGGGTGTCGTCGGCCGGCTCGCCGACCCAGTGGAACGCGACCTTGTCGCCCCGGCCGGCCGCCACATGCCGGTCGACGCAGTTGACGGAGGCGTTCAGCGTGCCGCCGACGAACCACTTCGCGAACGGGGCCTTCCACTCGAGCACGGTGTCCCACGGCTTGTCCCAGTCCAGCCGCCGGGCCTGCTCCTCCCAGAACCCGAGCCGGTCGGCGGTCGCCCGGTCGTAGAGGTCCGCCTTGGCGTTCGCCGCCGCCGCGAGGTCGCTCGGCGGGGAGAACCGGCGGTTCTCGTGCAGCAGGTTGGACAGGGTGGCATCGGCATCTGACGGGTGGGTCACGGCGTACTCCGGTCGCAGTCGTGAGCTTGTCCGGTCCGGTTCTCTCTAGCAGATGTCAGCGCGTCCCGGCAGGCCAGGTCGGGAGAACGACCCGCTTCCAGGTCGCGTTGGTGACTCCGGCGAACGACGCATACCAGGCGATGACCGCCGTGGCGATGCCGATGTAGCCGCCGATCTTGGTGACGTTGGCTGAGGGGTAGAGCGCGCCGATCGCCAGCAGCACGAACGTCGCCGACAGGAAGATGAACACGGCAGCGACAGCGCCGCTCACCCGCAGCGACGCCATGATCATGTAGATGGTGAAGATCGCCCAACCGATCAGGTAGATGCCCACCGCGTTCGCCGCGTCCTTGGGGTCACCCGTCGGCTTGTAGAAGATGATGATCGCCGCGAACGACATCCAGAAGCCGCCGTACGACGAGAACGCCAGCGCACCGAAGGTGTTGCGGTTGCGGAACTCCCACATCCCGGCCAGGAGCTGGACGAGCCCGCCGTAGAAGAGCGCGACGCCGATCACGATCGATTCGGTCCCGATCCCGACGATGTTGGCGTTGATACAGCTCAGCACGAACGTGGTGAGCGCGAAGGCGGCCAGACCCAGCGGCGCCGGTTCCGCGATCGCCGGCGTCGGAGGCGGTACGGCGGGTCCGTTCTCACCGGGCCCAGTGGTCTGTGCCATGGATCCTCCCTCATGTCGGCATTCGCTACGCATGTGGTAAATGCAGCGGTTGGACTCTAGGCCGCGCGGCGGTCTGCGAGGCGGACGTACAACGTCCTGACCGATCAAGTTGGCCGACCGGACGACGGCCCCATCGGTCCCCTAGCCTCGGAGCCGTGCCGGCGCCGACGATTGACCCGCTCGCGCCTCTCCTGGGGCTCGTTGGGGTCGCCGACGCGGCGGGGCGGGCCAGGGACGGGGTCGACCGGCTCCGCGCCCACCCGGTGCTTCGCCGCCGCAGCGCCGAGGTCAGTGCCGAGTCGGCGCTGCGCGGGGCCCGGGCGTCGGCCGCACTGGAGGGCACCGACCTGGACCTGGCCGCGATCCGGTCCGGCGCCGGCCACGATCCCGTGGTCGCCGGGGCCCTGCGGGTCAATGCGGGTGTGGGCGCGCTGGTCGACACCTGGCGCCGGGCGCCGATGCAGGCTCTCGCCCGGCTGCACATGCTCGCGGCCGCAGGGCTGGCGCCGGACGACGACCTCGGCAGACCGACGGGCGACCCGGAGCGGTCGGCCCGGTTAGGCGCGCTGGCGGCCCTCGTGACCGGCGGAACGACGGCACCGGCCGTGGTCGTCACCGCCGTCGTGCACGCCGAACTGCTCGCGACCGCGCCCTTCACCGTCGCGTCGGGGACAGTCGCCCGCGGCGCGGCCCGGTTGACGATGATCTCGCGAGGGCTCGATCCGAAGGCGCTCGGAATCCCGGAGGTCGGTCATGCGGAGCGGCCCGACGACTACGCCGCCGCCCTGCAGTCCTACCGGCTCGACGGGGCGGACGGGGTGGCCCGCTGGATCCGACATTGCTGCGCGGCCGTGGAGCGCGGCGCCCAGGAGGGTCTCGCGGTCTGCGAGGCGATCCGCCGCGGCGGCCGCTGAGCCCGGACATGCGAACGGCGCCCCCGAAGGGGCGCCGTCGCGGACGGATATCGGGTTACCAAGCGTGCACCTTCACTCGACGAGCGCGGGCCCGATGAGGGATCCGCCCCGACGTGCCTCTCGCGGCTGGACGCGCGTGGGTGCCTGGTATCCGTGCCCCGGGAAACAGCCTGAGCCGTTCTCCGTAGTCCCTTTGTACCCCGATCCGGGGGCGGAGGGAAGGGCCATGGGGACCCACGAAACCCTGTGTTCCAGCCGAAACGCGGTGCTCCGGCGGTGGTGATCGACGGGCGCGGTCAGCTGCGGAGCCGGCGGCGGGCGGCGTACCAGGCGATGCCGGCCGCCGCACCGAGGCCGACCGCGGTGCCGGCGACGGCCGGCCGCGACTGGCCCGCGGTCACCAGCCGACTGCGCACCGAGACCGGTCGGTCGAACCGCAGGATCGGCCAGCCGCGCTCTATAGCCGTCCGGCGCAGCGCCCGGTCGGGGTTGACGGCAGTGGCGTGCCCGACGGCCTCGAGCATGGGCAGATCGGTGACCGAGTCGCTGTAGGCGTAGCTGCCGGCGAGGTCGTAGCCGTGGGCGGCGCTCAACTCCCGGATCGCGGCGGCCTTGTTCTCGCCGTAGGAATAGAACGCGATCTCTCCGGTGTACCTGCCGTCCTTGACCACCATGCGGGTGGCGACGACCCGGTCGGCCCCGACCATCGCCCCGACCGGAGCCACGACCTCCTCGCCGCTGCTCGACACGATCACGATGTCCCGCCCGGCCGCCCGGTGCTGCTCGATCAGGTCGGCCGCCTCGTCGTAGATCAGCGGGTCGACGATGTCGAACAACGTCTCGTCGACGATGTCGTTGACCTGCTGGACCTCCCACCCGGCGCACATCTGGGTGATCTGGTCCCGCATCCGATCCATCTGGTCCGCGTCGGCGCCGGCAATGAGGTAGACAAACTGTGCATAACTCGCTTTAAGGATGGCTCGGCGGTTGATCAGGCCACCGTGGAAGAACGGTCGACCGAAGGCGAGGGTGCTCGAGGTGGCGATCACGGTCTTGTCGAGGTCGAAGAACGCGGCGGAGCCCACAAAATAAAGTGTATTGGTGCGGTCGCGATGGTTTGGGCTCGCCACAGGTGGGGAACAACGACTCTGCCGAGGTCATCAGACCTCCACAAGGCCCGATTCAACCCCCCGGAATCGGACCGCGTAAGACGGCCCCCGCCTACCCCCCCAGGCGGGGGTCGTCCTTCTTCTGCGTTCTTTCGCCCGGTCCTTGTCTCTGGGTCCTTGTCTCTGGGTCCTCCGACGTCCGGCCCCGTCAGGTGACCCCGGCATCAGCCTGCGCTGTACTCGCGCGCCGCATGTCAACCCGTCGTCCACAGGGAGCCGGGTGATCCACACTCCGGTCGGCTGAGCTTCCGCGCGTCCGGCCGGTCCGGTGTGCTCGAGACATCGTCCCGCCGAGGAGCCGCCCGATGTCTCATCCGTCCGCGCCATGACCGACCTCCGTCCCCTTCTCCTCACCTCCGACGAGGTCCTGCTCGAGGACGTCCTGCGGCTGGCCGCTGCGGTGGGGGTCGACATCGAGGTCGCCGCCGACGCGGGCGGTGGCCGGTCGTCCTGGACCGTCGCGCCGCTGGTTCTTGTCGGGTGCGACGCGCTCGGCGGGTGCGTCGTGGCGCGACTCGGGCGTCGCCACGGGCTGATGGTCGTCACCAGATCGGAGCCGAGCGCGCAGACGTGGGCCTGGGCGGTCGGTCTGGGTGCCGAGCAGGTGCTGGTGCTTCCGGCCGCGGAGCCGGCCCTCGTCCAGCGTCTCGGTGAGGCAGGCGAGCCGCGGTCGCGGAGTGGACAGGTCGTCTGCTGCGTCGGAGGGCGCGGCGGCGCCGGGGCGTCCGTGCTCGCCGTCGGCCTGGCCGTATCCGCGGCGCGGACGACCCCGGGCGCCGCCCTGCTCGTCGACCTCGATCCGATGGGCGGCGGGCTCGACCTGGCGCTCGGCGCCGAGTCGGTCGCCGGGCTGCGGTGGCCGGACCTGACCGCGACCTCGGGTCGGGTGGCGGCCGCCTCGCTGCACGACGCCCTACCCGCGGCGGTCGGGGTCTCGGTCGTGGCCGTGGCCAGGCAGGGTGAGCCGCACATCCCGGCCGAGGCGGCCCACGCCGTCATCACGGCGGGCCGGCGCAACGGGGACCTGGTCGTGGTCGATCTGCCGAGGGCGCCGACCCCGTCGGCCCAGGCGGCCCTGGCGCTCGCCGACCTCGTCCTCCTCGTCGTGCCTGCCGAGGTTCGGGCCTGCGCGGCGGCGTCCAGGGTGGCGGCGGCGGTCGCCGGGCTGGCCGGCCGGGTCGAGGTCGTCGTCCGGGGCCCGGCACCTGCGGGTCTGACGGCAGCGGCTGTCGCGGAGTCCCTCGGGCTTCCCCTTGCCGGCTGGCTGCGGGCCGAGCCGGGTCTGGCCGCGGCGTTGGAGCGGGGCGAGGTGCCGACCCACCGTGCGCGGGGGCCGCTGGCGGTGTTCTGCCGGCGGCTGGTGGCTGACGTCCGCGGTGATGCGTCCGCAGGACCGGCCCGGGAGGTCGCGTGACTCTCGACGGAACACTGACCGAGCGGGTCCGCCGGCGTCTCGCCGGTGCCGGCGGCCCGGTCACGCCGGCGCAGGTGGCGGCGTCGTTGCGCGAGGAGACCGGAGGTGTCGTCGGCGACGTCGCGCTGCTCGACCTGCTCCGCGACGCGCAGTCCGAATTCGTCGGGGCCGGTCTCCTCGAGCCGCTCGTGCGGGGCCCCGAGACCAGCGACGTGCTGGTCGACGGGCCGGAGCAGGTGTGGGTGGACCGCGGGCGGGGCCTCGAGCGCACCGGGATCCGGTTCGCCGACGAGGCGGCCGTGCGGCGGCTCGCCCAGCGGTTGGCGGCGTCGGCGGGACGGCGGCTCGATGATGCCCGGCCCTGGGTCGACGCCACCCTTCCGGACGGCACCCGCCTGCACGCCGTCCTCCCCCCGATCGCCGTCGACGGCACCTGCGTGTCCCTGCGGATACTGCGCCGACGCGTCTTCACGGTCGACGAGCTCGTGGGTCTCGGTACGCTCTCGCCCCACTCGGCCGCGCTGCTCCGGCTCCTGGTCGCGGCGCGGCTCGCCTTCCTGGTCACCGGAGGCACGGGGTCGGGCAAGACGACCCTCCTCGCCGCGCTGCTGAGTCTTGCCGGACACGGTGAGCGACTCGTCCTGGTCGAGGACGCCGGTGAGCTCCGGCCGGACCACCCGCACGTCGTCCGGCTCGTCGCGCGACCGTCCAACGTCGAGGGCGCAGGCGAGGTCACCCTGCGCGACCTCGTCCGGCAGGCGTTGCGGATGCGCCCGGATCGCCTCGTGGTGGGGGAGGTCCGCGGCGGCGAGGTGGTCGAGCTCCTCGCGGCGATGAACACCGGCCATGACGGTGGCTCCGGCACGGTGCACGCCAACAGCGCAGCGGAGGTGCCGGCGCGGCTCGAGGCCCTTGGTGCCCTGGGTGGTCTCAGCAGGGCGGCGCTGCACAGTCAGCTCGCGGCGGCCGTGCAGGTCGTGCTGCACCTGTCCCGGGACGCCGCCGGCCGCCGGGTGCTCGCCGAGATCAGTGTGGTGGAGCCGGGCGTCGACCACGTCCGGGTCAGGGCGGCTTGGCGGCGCGCCGTCGGAGCCGGACCGGCCGCGGACCACCTCGCCGTCGGAGCCGGACCGGCCGTGGACCACCTCGCCGTCGGAGCCGGACCGGCCGCAGACCACCTCGCCGCGCTGCTCGCGTCCCGTGGCATCGGTGAGCCGGACATCCGCAGGAGCGGTCTTCGGTCAGGGGTGGGGCCGTGACCCCGGCGGCCGCGGCGATTCGGCAAGTCCGGCCATGATCCCGGCCACCAGCCTGGCACTTGCCGGGCTGGCCCTCCTCGCCGCGCCCGGCTCGAGCGGGGCCGATGCCCGACTGCGGGCCATCGCCGGTGCGCCAGGGTCGACCGGCGGGACGCGGACCTCCTGGGCGCGGTGCCTGCGGTGGTGCGCCCGGTGGGCTGCCGGCCGCCGGGTCCGACGGGTGGGTGCGGTGTGCGGCGGCGTCGTCTCCGCGGCCGTTGGCGGCCCGGGATGCGGCGTCTGCGCCGTGGTGTGTCTCATCGTCGGCGGGTCGGCGTGGGCGGTGCACCGAGCCAAACGTCAGGGCGGGCGTCAGGAGACCGCGCTGGTGGAAGCCGTCGGCGCGGTCGCCGCCGACGTACGCGCGGGACGGACTCCGGCGGCCGCGCTGCGGGCCGGCGGGCAGGTGGCCGGCGGTCCGGTCGGGGCGATCCTGCACGACGCCGCTGCGGCGTCGGCGCTCGGCGGCGATGCCGGTGGCGCACTTGCCTCCGCGGCCGGTCGGGTCGGGCCCGGTCCGGTCGGTGAGGGATTGGCGCGGCTGGCGGCGGCGTGGCAGGTCAGTGCCCGCAGCGGCGCGGTGCTCAGTGAGGTGCTCGACCGGGTCGAGGGTGACCTGCGGGCCGACCGCAGGCGACGGCAGCGCCTCGACGCCGAGTTGGCCGGGCCCCGGGCGACAGCGGCACTGCTCGCCGGGCTGCCGGTCGTCGGCCTCACCCTCGGCGCGGCGATGGGGGCGCACCCGGCGCGGGTGCTCCTGCACACCGTTCCGGGGCAGGCCGCGCTGGCTGCCGGTGCGATGTTCGACGGGATCGGGCTGTGGTGGACGGCGCGGATCGTGACCGCGGCGGGGCGGTCGGCGTGAACGCGACTGTCGGGACACCCCGGCCAGGCCGGGTGTGCCGGCCGGGGCCCGCGTGAACGGGCTCGCGGCGGCGCTGACGGCGCTCGGCCTGGCCGTCGGCGTCTGGCCGGCCGCACCGCGCGGCTCCGTGGCCGCGCACCGGGTGCGCCGGATGGGCGGGCAGGTGGCCGGCGGCAGCCGGTCGCCCCGGCGACGTGCACCCGACGCTCCGCGGGTGGTCGCGGGCCTGGTCGCCTTCGCCACCATGGTGGTCATCGGGTCGGCCATCGGGGTCGGCGCCGGCCTCGTCCTCGGTGCGGTCACCGACCGGCTCCTGCGGGCCCGGACCAGCGGCCCCGACCGGCGCCGACAGGCCGCCCGGGAGGCGGCGCTCCCGCCCACCCTCGACCTGCTCGCGGTCGCCCTCCGTGCCGGTCTCCCCTTCGGCGCGGCCGCCGAGGCGGTCGCGGCGGCTCGCGCCGGTCCGCTCGCCGGCGACCTCGCCCGGGTGGCGTCCCTGATCCGGCTGGGCGCCGCCCCGCTGACCGCCTGGGCCGACTACGCCGCCGATCCGGTGTGGGGTGTGGTCACCCGTGCCGTCACCCGCTCGGCCGAGAGCGGCAGTGCGCTCGCCGCGGCGCTCGAACGGGTCGCCGAGGACCGGCGGACGGCGACCGACCTGCGCGGGGAGGGCGACGCGCGCCGGGCGTCCGTGTTCGCGATGGCGCCGCTCGGCTTGTGCTTCCTCCCGGCGTTCGTTTGCCTGGGGGTCGTGCCCGTCGTCATCGGGATGGCGTCCGGTGCGCTGCGGTAGCGCGATCAGCGCAAGCCGTAGGACCGCCCGGCGATCTCCAGCGCGTGCACATAGCCCGCGCGCTCGTAGGCGGATTCGTCCACGCCGGGCGGAACGGCGAGCAGCCCGCGGCAGTCGTCGACCCGGGCGAATCCCTTGCGGACCATCCAGTCGGACAGGCCGTCCACGAGTGCGGTCGCGTGCTCCGGCCCGTGCCGCAGGAGGGCCGACGTGGTCATCACGACGTCGGCCCCGGCGAGGAGGTACTTCGCGACGTCATCGGGTCCTCGACGCCGGTCGTCGCCGCCAGTGCGGTGCGGATCCGGCCGCGCAGGATGGCGATCCAGGTGCGGGCCAGCCGGGCCTCCCCGGGGTTGGACAGGTCGATCGTGGCCGTGACGGCGAGCGTCTCGGGGTCGATGTCGGGTTGCAGGAATCGGTTGAAGAGCACCAGACCATCGGCACCGGCCCGGTCCAGTGTCTGCGCGATCTCGCCGACCGAGCTGAACTGCGGGCTCAGCTTGACCGCGACCGGCACGCTGACGTTCGACTTGACGCGGCGCAGGATGTCGATGTGCCGCGCTTCGACGTCGCGGCCGGACAGCTGCGGATCACCGGGGACGTAGTAGATGTTGAGCTCGATGGCGGCCGCCCCGGAATCTTGCATGGCACGGGCGTAGTCCACCCAGCCGCCCGACGTCACGCCGTTGAGGCTCCCGATCACCGGGACGTCGACCGCCGAGGCCGCGCGTTCGAGCAGGCTGAGGTAGCGGTGCGGGCCGATGCTCTCATCGGCCGCCGCCGGCAGGTAGGACAGCGATTCGGCGAAGCTGTCCGTCCCGGCGTCGACGATCCGGGCGTACTCCAGTGCCTCGCGGCGCAGTTGCTCCTCGAACAGCGAGAAGAGCACGACGGCGCCGACCCCGGCGTCGGCCAGCCGTCGCACGCCGTCGACCGTTCGGGACAGCGGCGACGGCGAGGCCACGAGCGGGTTGCGCAGCGCGAGCCCCATGTAGTCGGTGGTGAGATCCATCAGCGGCCTCGTCGTGCGTCGGCGGTGAACTGTTCCGGACCGCGGGTCGCCATCTCCTCATAGACCGCCCACCGCTGGTGCACCGCCTCCTGCGCCAGTCCGAGCAACCGCTCCGCCTCGGCCGGATCGGAGTTCGCGAGCATCGTGAACCGCAGTTCCTGGTACCGGTAGTCGCCGAGGGCAAGGCGCGGCCGGGGCGAGTCGAGCAGGAACGGGTTGCCGCCTTCGGCCCGGATCAGCGGGTCGTAGCGGATCAGGGGCCAGTGCCCGCTCGCGGCGGCCCGGTACTGCTGATCGAGGCCCTTCCGCATGTCGATGCCGTGTGCGATGCAGTGGCTGTAGGCGATGACGAGGGACGGCCCGTCGTAGGCCTCGGCCTCGCGGAGGGCACGCAGCGTCTGCTGCGGATCGGCGCCCATCGCGACCCGTGCGACGTAAACGCTGCCGTAGGCGATCGCCTGCAGCGCGAGGTCCTTCATCGGGGCGGTCTTGCCGCCCGCGGCGAACTTCGCGACGGCGCCGAGCGGCGTGGCCTTCGACATCTGCCCGCCGGTATTGGAGTAGACCTCCGTGTCGAGCACGAGAACGTTGACGTTGCGGCCGCTGGCCAGTACGTGGTCGAGCCCGCCCGATCCGATGTCGTAGGCCCAGCCGTCACCGCCGACGATCCACACACTGCGGCGGATGAGGTGATCGAGCACGCTGCGCAGATCGTCGGCGACCGGCCCGGACAACCCGGCCAGCCGCTCTTGCAGCGTCGCCACCCGGTCACGCTGATCGGCCAGTTCGGACTCGCGCAGCTGTGGCGCGTCGAGAATCGCATCGGTGAGATCGCCACCCACGTCGTCGCGCAGCCCGGCGAGCCGGGCACGGGCGAGCTCGGTGTGCATGTCCGCCGCGATCCGCAGGCCGAGACCGAATTCGGCGTTGTCCTCGAACAGCGAGTTGGACCAGGCCGGCCCCCGCCCGGCGGCGTCGGTGGTCCACGGCGTCGTCGGAAGATTGCCGCCGTAGATCGACGAGCAGCCGGTCGCGTTGGCCACCGTCATCCGGTCGCCGAACAGCTGCGACAGGATCTTCAGGTACGGCGTCTCGCCGCAGCCCGCGCAGGCACCGGAGAACTCGAACAGCGGCTCGAGGAACTGTGCGCCGCGCACCGTGCCGAAGTCGACCCGCGACCGCTCGTTGACCGGCAGTTCCTCGAAGAAGTCGATGTTGGCGCGTTCCTGATCGAGCAGGGGCAACCGCGGTGCAAGGTTGATCGCCTTACGGGACGGGTCGAGCGGGGCCTGCGCCGGGCATGCCTCCACGCACAGGCCACAACCGGTGCAGTCCTCGACGTACACCTGCAGGGTGTAGCGGGCGTCGGGCATGCCCACGGCGTCCAGTGGTGCGGAGGCGAAGTCGGCCGGGGAATCCTCGAGTCGAGACTTGTCGTAGTACTTGGAGCGGATCACGCTGTGCGGGCAGACGAAGCTGCAGTTGCCGCACTGGATGCACATGTCGGCGTCCCACGCCGCGACCGAGTCGGAGACGTTGCGCTTCTCGTACGCCGTGGTGCCGCTGGGGTACGTGCCGTCGACGGGCAGCGCACTGACCGGCAGCCGGTCGCCGCGGCCGGCCATCATCACCGCCGTGACGTCGCGGACGAACTCCGGCGCGTCGGCCGGGACGACGGGCGGCAGCTCACGGGTCGATGTCGGGTGTGCGGGCACCTCGATGTGGTGCAGCGCGTCCAGCGCGCGGTCGACCGCGGCGTCGTTGCGGGCGACGACGTCGGCGCCGCGTCGGCCGTAGGTCTCGGCGATCGACGTCTTGACCCGCGCGATCGCCTCCTCTCGCGACAGCACGCCCGAGATCGCGAAGAAGCAGGTCTGCAGCACGGTGTTGGTGCGGCCCGGAAGACCGGCATCACGGGCGACCCGTCCGGCGTCGATGGCGTAGAGCCGGATCCGTTTGTCGAGGATCTGTTGCTGCACCGGCCGGGGGAGTGCGTCCCATACGGCGTCCGGCTCGTACGGCGCGTCCAACAGCAGCGTGGCTCCCGGCGCGGCGTGGCCGAGCACGTCGACCCGGTCGAGCAGGCCGAAGTGATGACAGCCGATGAAGGCGGCCTCCCGCACGAGGTAGGGCGAACCGATCGGCTCGGGCCCGAATCTCAGGTGCGACACGGTCTGCGAGCCCGACTTCTTCGAGTCGTAGACGAAGTAGCCCTGGGCGTGGATGTGCGGATCGGACCCGAGGATCTTGATGGTGTTCTTGTTCGCGCCGACGGTGCCGTCCGAGCCGAGCCCGAAGAACACGGCCCGGACGGTCTCCGGCGGCTCGATGTCCAGGGTGGAGTCGTAGTGCAGGCTGGTGCCGCCGACGTCGTCGTTGATCCCGATCGTGAACCGGCTCCGCGGCCGGTCGGTGGCCAGTTCGGCGAACGCGCCGGCGACCATGCCGGGGGTGAACTCCTTGGAGGACAGGCCGTAGCGGCCGCCGACCACGCGGGGCAGCACCGCGAGGTCGCCGTTCTGGTGGGCCTCGGTGAGAGCGGCGATGACGTCGAGGAACAGCGGCTCGCCGTGCGATCCGGGCTCCTTCGTCCGGTCGAGTACGGCGACGGCGCGTACGCCGGCGGGGAGCGCATCGAGGAGCGCCCGGACCGGGAACGGGCGGTAGAGCCGGACCTGAACGACGCCGACCCGCTCCCCGCGGGCGTTGAGGTAGGCGGCGGTCTCGCGGGCCGTCTGCGCGCCGGAACCCATCAGCACGATCACCCGCTCGGCGTCCGGATGGCCGGCGTACTCGATCAGGCGGTAGTGCCGGCCGGTGCGCTCACCGAGGCGCCTCATCATGTCTTCGACGACGTCCGGTGTGCGTGCGTAGAACGGGTTGACGGTCTCACGGGCCTGGAAGTAGATGTCCGGGTTCTGCGCCGTGCCCCGGATGAACGGGTGCTCCGGCGAGAGCGCCCGCTCGCGGTGCGCGTTGACCAGGTGCTCGGGGACGAGTGCGCGCAGGTCGTCGTCGTCGAGCAGGTCGATCGTGTTGAGCTCGTGCGAGGTGCGGAAGCCGTCGAAGAAGTGCAGGAACGGAATGCGGGTGCGCAGCGTGGCGGCCTGCGCGACCAGCGCGAGGTCGTGCGCCTCCTGCACCGACGCCGACGCCAGCATCGCGAAGCCGGTCTGGCGCACCGCCATCACATCGGAGTGGTCGCCGAAGATCGACAGGCCCTGCGTCGCGAGCGACCGTGCGGCGACGTGCATCACGGCCGAGGTCAGCTCGCCGGCGATCTTGTACATGTTCGGGATCATCAGCAACAGGCCCTGGGAGGCGGTGAACGTCGTACTCAGTGCACCGCCCTGCAGCGCGCCGTGCAGCGCACCTGCCGCGCCCGCCTCGCTCTGCATCTCGGTGACGACCGGGACGGTGCCCCAGACGTTGGGCTGTCGCTTGCTCGACCACTCGTCGGCGAGTTCGGCCATCGGTGAGGACGGGGTGATCGGGTAGATGCAGCAGACCTCGTTGAGCCGGTAGGCGACCGACGCGGCCGCTTCGTTGCCGTCGACCGTCGCACGCATCAGTCGGGCTCCGGTTCCATCTCGATCGCGTGCACCGGGCACTGCTCGAAGCAGGCACCGCATCCGGTGCAGCGGTCGTAGTCGAAGCGGTAGCGGTGGCCCTCGCCGAGCTTGATCACCGCATCCTCGGGGCAGGCGCCCAGGCAGCCGTCGCACTCGAAGCAGTTGCCGCAGGACAGGCAGCGGCGCGCCTCGTAGGTGGCCTGCTCGGCGGTCAGGCCGCCGACGACCTCGTCGAAGTCGGTGACGCGTTCCTCGACCGCCAGTTCGGATCCGCGGCGGTCGGTCGTGTCGCCGAAGTACCACAGGTGCAGCGTGTCGAATGTCGCGACGTCATGCTTCGGGGGCGCGTCTGCGGTGGTCTGGCGCAGGTAGGCGTCGATGTTGCGGGCGGCCTTCCTGCCGTGCCCCACGCCGACCGTGACGGTGCGTTCGCTCGGCACCATGTCGCCGCCGGCGAACACGCCGGGACAGCCGGTCATCAGCGATGTCGAGACCTGGACCGTGCCGTCCTCGGCGAATTCGACGCCCGGCACGGCCCGCAGAAACGCCGTGTCGGTCTGCTGGCCCAGCGCGAGGATGACCGTGTCGGCCGCGAGCGTCTCGAACCGGCCGGTTCCCTGCGGCCGTCCGGATTCGTCGAGCTCCATGACCTCGACCGTCATCTGCGGGCCGTCGAGCGCGGTGATGGTCCGTAGCCAATTGATCCGGATGCCCTCCCGCTCGGCATCCGCGGCCTCCTCTTCGTGGGCCGGCATCTGCTCCCGGGTGCGCCGGTAGACGATCATCGGTTCCTCGGCGCCCAGCCGGCGAGCCACCCGGGCCGCGTCCATCGCCGTGTTTCCGCCGCCGTAGACGGCCACCCGGCGGCCGATCGCCGGCCGCTCCCCCGCTGCGACGTCGTGCAGGAACGACAGCGCGTCGAGGACCGGTGCGGCATCCATCGCCGGGATGTCGACCCGCTTGGACAGGTGCGCGCCGACCGCGGCGAAGACTGCGTCGAATCCGCCCTCGTCCCGCTCGGCGACAAGGTCTTCGACCCGGTGATCGGAGACGATGCGGACGCCGAGCTGCCTGATCCGGGAGACCTCGGCGTCGAGGACGGCGCGGGGCAGCCGGTAGGCGGGAATGCCGTACCGCATCATCCCGCCCGGCTCGGGTCCGGCATCACGGATCTCGACCTCGTGTCCCAACAGGGCCAGGTGGTACGCCGCCGACAGGCCGCTCGGTCCCGACCCGACCACCAGGACCCGCCGCCCGCTGGCCGGCGCCGGCCGGGGGAAGGCCCAGCCGTGCACGGTCGCCTCGTCGCCGAGGAAGCGTTCCACCGCATGGATCGACACCGCGCTGTCGAGCTGGGCGCGATTGCAGACGCTCTCGCAGGGGTGGTAGCAGACCCGGCCGTGGATCGAGGCCAGCGGATTGTCGGCGACCAGTTGGCGCCAGGCCCGCTCCGGGTCGCCCGCCTGGACGTGGGAGAGCCACGCCTGGATGTTCTCCCCGGCCGGGCAGCCCGCGTTGCACGGTGGCAGCAGGTCGAGGTAGACCGGCCGGCGCTGCCGCTCCGCGCCGGCGGGGGACAGGCCGTGTAGCAGGTCCGGCAACGGCGTGACGTCACGCCGTGGGCCGGTCATGGTGATCCCCGTTGCGGGCACAGTCGCCATCGACACGCCACCTCGCGATCGTACGCACGTCGCGGTTCGGGCGAATGGTTCTTCGGCCCGTCGTCAAGGGCGTGTCCACAGGCCGATACGCCGTGCACATGATCCCGAGGGCCGCTGTGCCGGACCGCCCCAGGAGATTGGCTGACGGCATGAATCAGCTGAAGCGTTTCCTGGTCCGCATGAGGTCCGACGACGGCATGACGACCGCCGAATACGCCGTCGGAACCGTCGCCGCGGTCGCCTTCGCCGTGGTGCTCTACAAGGTGGTCACCAGCCCGACCGTGACACACGCCCTGGGCCACATCATCAGCTCGGCGTTGTCGGTCCACCTGTGACGTGGCCGCATCGGGCCTGGCGGGACGAGGGCATGGTGACGGCCGAGATCGCCGTCGCGTTGCCGGCCCTGGTGGCGTTGCTGGCGGTGCTGCTCACGGCGGTCGACGTCGTCGGTGGGCAGCTGCGGTGCATCGACGCCGCGCGGGAGGCGGCCCGCGGGGCGGCCCGGGGTGAGCCGCCGGCGGCGGTGCGCAGCCTCGCCGACCGGTCCGCGCCGCCGGGGGCCGAGGTCGGCGTCACGGAGGACGTCGGGCAGGTCAGCGTGCGGGTGCGGGCGACGGTGCGGCCGCTCGGCGGGTTGCTCCCCGCCTTCCCGGTCGACGGGACCGCCGTGGCGCTGCGCGAGCCGGCCGACGGAGCCGGCCCATGACCATCCGGCGACCTCCGGACCGGCGATCCGGCGCGGTCGGTCGGCCGGCCGGACGCCCGCGGGACCGGGGGAGCGGCGCGGTGTGGGTGCTGGCCCTCGGGGTCGTCGTCGCCGTGGCCGCCGCGGGCGTACTGCTGCGCGGTGCCGCTGCGGTCGCCCGACACCACGCCGAGACGGCCGCCGACTTCGCGGCGCTGGCTGCGGCGCTCGACGGCCTGCGTGGCGGCGCCGATCCCTGCGCCCGGGCCGGGGAGATCGCGGCTGACAACGACGCACGCCTCGTCGCCTGTCGGCTGACCGGCGGCACCGCAGAGGTCGAGGTCGCCCGGCGGCTGCCGGGCGCGCTGCTACACCGATGGCAGGCGCGCGGCTGGGCCCGTGCCGGCCCCGACCCTTGATGCGACCGGCTTGCGTGGTCCGGTCACCTGTCGTCGACCGATCCGAGGGCCGGTTTGATGTCGATCACGGGCGTCCGATCGATGGCCTCGAGGGCGGACACCTGGAACCGGGTGCCGTCGATCGCGATGATGCGTACCCGGTGTAGTCCGACGGGGTTGGGGCGGTCCGGTGACCGGGTACTGAACACGCCCTGCATCGGGCGATCGGCGTCGCCGCGCGGATGCACGGCCTGGACGGCCCGGTCCGCGCGATCCAGCCAGGTGAGCAGGATGATGTCGTCACCGACCGCGAGATCACGCATCGCCGCCGCGTACTCCGCGTCGACCGCGATCCACGCGTCGGGAGCGTCCTCGTCGGCCTGCCGCGGGGCGGCATCCCGGTCGACGAGGGACGACATCACCGAGCCGATCGGCCGCGCGGTGTAGGACATCGCGCACATGTAACCATCCCGGTCCGGGTCAGGCCGGGTCGACGCGTCCGGACCGGCCCGCTTCGGTCCGGGATTCCGCGGCCGGGGCCGAACCTCCTGGGGTAGTGCCGCCGAGGGTGGTGCCGCGCGATGTGGTGCCCCCCAGTGTGGTCCCGGACAGTGTCGTGCCGTCGTTCATCCCGCCGAACGTCGGCTCACCCGACGTCGTGGCACCGAGGGTGGTTCCCGCTCCGGCCTGTGCCGCAAGCTGCCGGTTCTCGGCGGCGAGCCGCTTCTTCTCCTTGCGCAGCCGACGGCCTCGGCGCATCCCGCCGGCGAAGAGCATGAGGCCGACGACGGCGACCACCGTGGTGAGCATCCCGACGACGAAGACCAGGCCGACGGATACGTGGGAGACCGACATGCCCCACACGTGGATGTCGACCGATCCGGTGTTACTGGTGACGGCACCGACGACCGCGACCACCGCCGCGACGAGCAGCAGCAGACCGATAACGACCACGACGTACCTCCCGGGACGTGTTCAGCGCGGCATCGGCCGCCTGAGTCCCGACAGCATGGCACCGTCGGACCGTCGGGGCATCTGCCGCGCTGTCCGCGCGGGTGCCGGTCAGCGCGCCGATCCGCGACCGGCCGGACCGCTCAGCGCTGTCAGGACCACGTCGAGCAGTCGCACCGCCCCGGCCTTGTCGAGCGGGTCGTTGCCGTTGCCGCACTTCGGCGACTGCACGCAGGACGGGCACCCGGCCTCGCACTCGCAGGCCGCGATCGCGTCGCGGGTCGCCCGCAGCCAGGTCGCGAGCGCTCGAATGCCACGGTCGGCGAAGCCGGCGCCGCCGGGGTGCCCGTCGTAGACGAAGACGGTCGGCAGGCCGGTGTCCGGGTGCAGCGCGGTCGAGACGCCGCCGATGTCCCACCGGTCGCAGGTGGCGACCAGCGGCAGCAGCCCGATCGCCGCGTGCTCGGCGGCGTGCGCCGCACCGGGCACGTCGGCCTCGGCCAGCCCGGCCTGCGTCCAGGGCGGCATCGGGCACCGTGTACCAGACGGCGCGGGTGCGCAGTTCGCGCGGCCGGCAGGTCGAGCGGCATCTCGTCGAGCACCTCGCCGGAGGGCAGCCGACGGCGCAGGTAGCACACCACCTGGTTGGTCACGTCGACCGTGCCGAATGCGACAGCGACTCGCCCAGCGCCGTGGCTGCGCAGGGTCTCGACGATCGCGGATGTCGGTGATGTCGCGTGCCGACGTCGTCCAGTCCGGCTCCTCGGCGTGCACCAGCGCCGCCGCGCCGTCGAGGTCGAGGTCGTCGACGACGTAGGACGTGCCCTGGTGCAGGTAGACCGCGCCGGTGATGCACCGTGCGTGTGCGCGGCGCCCGCGTCGACCGTGCCGAGCAGCCGCCCGGTCGGCCCTTCGACGACCGCGCACCGGCGCGCCCGCCGGTGCCGCGGATGTCGGCGCGTCGGGCGGTCGCGCGGAGGTCCAGAACCAGCCCGGCCGGGCGGCGCCGCAGCACACCCGCGGCGCACCAGGTCCGTCGAGCAGGGCCTCGGGCGCGGCCGCCGAACAGCTCGCACCTCGTCCTCGGCCAGCGGCAGTTCGGCCGCGGCGCAGCCAGCTGCGGGCCGAGCACGTAAGGGTTGTCCGGATCGAGCACCGTCGCCTCGACCGGCCGGCCGAACACCGCCTCCGGATGGTGGGCCAGGTAGGTGTCCAGCGGGTCGTCGCGCGGCGACGAACACCGCGAGCGCCTCCGCGCCCGGACCGGCCGGCCCGGCCGGCCTGCTGCCAGAGCGAGGCGAGGGTGCCCGGGAAGCCGGCGAGCACCACCGCGTCCAGCCCGCTGACGTCGACGCCGAGCTCGAGCGCGTTGGTCGCCGCGACGCCCGAGCAGCGCGCCGTCGCGCAGGCCGGCCTCCAGCGCGCGCCGCTCCTCGGGCAGGTAGCCGGCCGCGGTAGGCCGCGACCCGCGGCGGCCAGCTCCGGTCGCCGACTCGGCCAGCCGGCGCCGCGCGCGTCGAGAGCGCCATCAGCTCCGCGCCGCGGCCGCGACCGGACGAAGGCCAGCGTGCGCGCGCCCTCGACCACCAGGTCGGCCAGCAGCCGGGCCGCCTCGGCGCCGGCCGAGCGGCGCACCGGCGCGCCGTGCTCCCCGCGCAACGCCGTCAGCGGGGGCTCCCACAGCGCGAACGTCGTCGCTCCGCGCGGCGAGCCGTCGTCGGTGACCGCCGTGACCGGCAGCGCCGACCAGCCGGGTGGCGGACGGCGGCCGGGTCGGACACGGTCGCCGACGCGAGCACGAACGTCG
This sequence comes from uncultured Actinomycetota bacterium, assembly GCA_963828605.1. Lineage (GTDB taxonomy): Bacteria > Actinomycetota > Actinomycetes > Mycobacteriales > QHCD01 > DASXJE01. Next base: position 1,105,818 of record CAWHER010000003.1, read on the forward strand.
GGCGGCGCCGTACGTCGCGCAGACCCGCCGCAACCGCCGCAGCACTGCGCCACGTGCGACCCGAAGACCCCGCGGTAGGCGTGGCACTCGTCGATGACGACGTAGCGCAGCCGGCGGAGGAACGACGCCCAGCGGGCGTGCGCCGGGCAGCATGCCGCGGTGCAGCATGTCCGGGTTGGTCAGCACTCAGTTCGGCGTGGGCCCGCACCCAGTCGCGCTCCTCGCGCGGGGTGTCGCCGTCGATACGTCGCCGCGCGCACGTCCGGGCAGCGCCAGCGAGCGCACCGCGCGCAGCTGGTCGGCGGCCAGCGCCTTGGTCGGGGCGAGGTAGCAGCGCCCGGCAGCCCGGTCGTCGGCGAGCAGTCGAGTCAGCACCGGGCAGCTGGTAGGCGAGCGACTTGCCGGACGCGGTGCCGGTGGCGACGACCACCGACTGTCCCGGCCCAGGCGAGGTCGGCCGCCTGCGCCTGGTGCTGCCAGGGCTGCGTCGACCCCGCGGCCGCGAGCCGCGCTCCGGAGCAGATCGGGCACCCACGGCGGCCACTCGCCGGGCGGCCCGGGCCGGGCGGCGAGCTCCTCGACGTGGGTGACCGGCGACCGTCGGCCGACTGCCCGATCAGCACCCGATCGAGCAGCGGTCTGCCGCGTACCGCTGTCCTTGGGCGAGCCCACGCCGGTTCGACTCGTACATGACAGGCTCTGATTGCACCGGCACGTGGCGTGCGCATCGCCGGTGCGGCTGACTGATGAACGACGATCAGGGACGACGACGATGGAGGCTGCGTGGACCTCTCGCTCACCATGGGCACCGACTCCGCGGGCGTCACCGTCGTCGAGCGTGGGCCGGCGAGGTCGACGTCTACTCCGCGCCGACCCTGCGCGAGCGCCTCACCGAGCAGTCCTGGACGGCCGGGCGCCGGTCGTCGTCGACCTCGACGAGCGTCGCGTTCCTCGACTCGACCGGCCTCGGCGTCCTCGTCGGCGGCCTCGAACCGGGCCCGCGACCACGGCGGCGCGCTGGATCTGGTCTGCAGCCAGCGAGCGGATCCTCAAGCTCTTCGCGATCACCGGCCTGGACGACGTGTTCACCGATCCACGAGCGTCGACGGCGCCGACATCGGCGCGCGACTGACCACCGCGGCCGGGCGTCCGCCCCGACCCGCCGTCCCGCACGGCTAGGCGTCCTCGTTACACTCCCCGACCCATGTCGGCGTCGGCTGCTCGCGGTACGCCGCGCGCCCGCACGCCGACCGTCACGCTCGGTCGCCCTGGGCGCGCTCGACGCCTGCATAGGAGGATCGCATGGCCCGCGCACGTACCTCGCTCGCCGCTGCGACGATCGCTGGCAGTGAACGGCTAATCGCCGCGGTCATCGCGGTCGTCGCCCTGGCTCGCCCTCGTCTTCGCCTACGTCCTCGTCCGGGAGGTCCTCAGCGCCGACCAGGGCACCGCGCAAGATGCAGGAGATCGCCAGGGCCGTGCAGGAAGGCGCAGGGCCTACCTGGACCGGCAGTTCCGGACGCTGAGCGTCTTCGCCGTCATCGTCTTCGTCGCTGCTGCTCGTCCTGCCGGTCGAACAGGGCGGCTGCGGCGTCCGCATCGGCCGGGCCGTCTTCTTCCTCGTCGGCGCCGCCTTCTCCGCCACCGTCGGCTACATCGGCATGACGATGGCGACCCGCGCCAACGTCCGCGTCGCCGCGGCCGCCCGCGAGCGGCGGCGAGCAACGCGGCATGCGGATCGCGTTCCGCACCGGCGGCGTCGTCGGCATGCTCACCGTCGGCCTCGGCCTGCTGGGCGCCTCGGCAGTCGTGCTGATCTCTACAACGAGCACGCGCCGACAGTGCTCGAGGGCTTCGGCTTCGGCGGCGCCCTGCTCGCCATGTTCATGCGTGTCGGCGGCGGCATCTTCACCAAGGCCGCCGACGTCGGCGCCGACCTGGTCGGCAAGGTCGAGGCCGGCATCCCCGAGGACGACCCGCGCAACGCCGCCACCATCGCCGACAACGTCGGTGACAACGTCGGCGACTGCGCCGGCATGGCGGCCGACCTCTTCGAGTCCTACGCCGTGACCCTGGTCGCCGCGCTGATCCTCGGCAAGGCGGCCTTCGGCGCGAAGGGCCTGGTCTTCCCGCTCGATCGTCGGCCGCCATCGGCGTCATCAGCGCGGTCGTCGGCATCTTCACCACCCGGCTGCGCGGCGAGCGACCGCAGCGGCCTGGTCACCGATCAACCGCGGCTTCTTCATCTCGGCGCGCGCGTCCCTCGTCTCGTGCTCGTCGCCGCATTCGTCTGCCTGCCCACCTACCTGTCCAGACGTTCGGCGGGACCGCGAGAGACGTCGCCGGCCGTCCCGACGGGCGAAACCCGCCGCTCATCGCCTTCCTCGCCGTGCTCATCGGCATCGTGCTGGCGGTCGTGATCCAGCAGCTCACCGGCTACTTCACCGAGACCGACCCGCAGCCCGATCCAGCGACGTCGGCCGCGACCTCGCTCACCGGCCCGGCGACCATCATCCTGTCGGCATCGCGTCGGTCTGGAGTCGGCGGTCTACTCGGCGGTGCTGCATCGCGCGGCGGTGTTACGGCGCGTTCCTGCTGGGCAGCGGCTCGGTCGCGCGTGTCGCTGTTCGCGGTGGCCCTCGCCGGCTGCGGCCTGCTCACCACGGTCGGCGTCATCGTCTCGATGGACACCTTCGGCCCGGTCAGCGACAACGCCCAGGGCATCGCCGAGATGCGCGGCGACATCGACGAGAAGGGCGCCCGGGTCCTCACCGACCTCGACGCCGTCGGCAACACCACCAAGGCGATCACCAAGGGCATCGCGATCGCGACCGCCGTGCTCGCCGCGACCGCGCTGTTCGGGTCGTTCACCGGCGCGTCGGCGATCGGCGCTGGCAGACCACGGGCGACCGGCGCCGGCAGCCTCACGCGAGCTGCGTTCATCCTCGATCTCGTGTCAGCCCGAACATCCTGGTCGGCCTGATCATCGGCGCCGCGGTGGTGTTCCTGTTCTCGCGGCCTGGCGATCAGCGCCGTCGTCGCGCGCCGCCGGCCGGGTGGTCTTCGAGGTGCGCGAGCAGTTCCGCACCCACCCCGGGATCATGGACTGCACCGAGAAGCCGGAGTACGGCCGGGTCGTCGACATCTGCACCAAGGACTCGCTGCGCGAGCTGGCCACCCCCGGCCTGCTGGCCGTCCTCGCGCCGATCGCCGTCGGCTTCGCTCTCGGCGTCGGCCCGCTGGCCGGCTACCTCGCCGGCGCCATCGCCGCCGGCGTGCTGATGGCGGTGTTCCTGGCCAACTCCGGTGGCGCCTGGGACAACGCCAAGAAGATCGTCGAGGACGGCACGTACGGCGGCAAGGGCTCCGACGCCCACGCGGCCACCGTCATCGGCGACACGGTCGGTGACCCGTTCAAGGACACCGCCGGCCCGGCGATCAACCCGCTGATCAAGGTGATGAACCTGGTCTCGGTGCTCATCGCGCCGGCCATCGTCAAGCTCTCGGTGCGGCAAGGACGCCAGCAACGCCGTGCCGCGTCCGTCATCGCGGTCGTCGCGGTCGCGATCGTCGTCGGCGCCGTGGTCGTCTCCAAGCGCCGCCAGGTCGCGATGGGCGCCGACGATCCGGCGCGTCAGCGCCGACCCAGGTCTAGGCGCCGACCCTAGGCTGCGGCTGTGTCGGGCCAGTTGTCGTTCCTCACCGCCGGTATCCGCCCGCCCGAGATCGACGACCTCGAGGGCATCCTCGCGGGCCCCGGGCAGGCGGTACGCCGCCGCGACGCCGCCAGGCTGTCGGTGCGGGTCGACGCGCCGTGGCGCGCGGACGCGTTGATCGCGGAGTGCGCCGCGCGCGATCTGGCCGCCCAGCGGCGCGGCGACGACGACGGCGACCTGGTCGTCCGTACGCCGTTCAGTCCGCGGCTGCTCCCCGTCGCCCGGCGGTGGCTGCACGGTGCGGTCAAGCGGCCGCCGGTCGGCTTCTCCCTCGACGGCGCCCGGCTGCGGCTGTGGGCCGTGGCCGCGGGTTCCGCCGGTCCGGCCGGCTATCTGCTGCACCTCGGCCCCTCCGACGTCGGCGCCTGGCCCCAGGTCGGTGCCGCCCTCGCGGCGGCCGGGATACCGGCGGTCTTCGTCGGCCCGCGGGCCGACGGGCCGGGCTACCGGGTGGTCGGCCGGCGCCGGCTGGCCCGGTTGAGCGAGCTCGTCGGCGAGCCGCCCGCGGGCGGGGCGGACGAGTGGCCTCCCTGACAGCACGACCTAAAGCAATCCATAGCGGACCTTCCTCCGTAATCCCGGCGTCTTCGGTGGTCCGCGCGAGGATGATCTGGCGAGCCGGTTACGTTGCTAGGGCGCTGGCATGTTTGCCGTCGTCGGTCCGCTGCCGCACACTGCGTGCGGTCCGGCGGTAACGGAACCAGCCGCAGCACGCACCGTCCCTCGCGATCCAGGAGAACCGTGGCGACCTCGACCGACAGCCCTCGCACCGCCGGGTCCACCCGGCGCGCCTCGGCGACCCGCCGGCGGGCGGCCCGGGGCGGCAGCCCGCTGGTGATCGTCGAGTCGCCGGCCAAGGCCAAGACGATCGCCGGGTACCTCGGGCCCGGCTACGTCGTCGAGTCCAGCATCGGCCACATCCGCGACCTGCCGCGCAACGCCGCCGACATCCCGGCGAAGTACAAGGGCGAGTCCTGGGCGCGGCTCGGGGTCGACGTCGACAACGGCTTCGAGCCGCTCTACGTCATCAGCCCGGACCGCAAGCAGCAGGTCGCCCGGCTCAAGACCCTGCTCAAGGACGCCAGCGAGCTCTACCTCGCCACGGACGAGGACCGCGAGGGCGAGGCCATCGCCTGGCACCTGCTCGAGATGCTCAAGCCCCGGGTGCCGGTACGCGGATGGTGTTCCACGAGATCACCCCGCAGGCGATCGCAGGACGCCGTCGCCAACCCGCGCGACCTCGACAGGCGCTGGTCGACGCCCAGGAGACCCGCCGGATCCTCGACCGGCTCTACGGCTACGAGGTCAGCCCGGTGCTGTGGAAGAAGGTCATGCCGAGGCTGTCGGCCGGCCGGGTGCAGTCGGTGGCCACCCGCCTGGTCGTCGAGCGCGAGCGGGAGCGGATGCGTTTCGTCGCCGCCGAGTACTGGGACCTCGCCGGGCTCTTCGACACCGGCCGGACGGCCACCGACACCGAGCCCGCGACGTTCACCGCGACCCTGGTCGGCGTTGGACGGCCGCCGCGTCGCGACCGGACGCGACTTCGACCCCGAGACCGGCGCGGTCCGCACCGACGCGCTGGCCCTCGACGAGGCAGTGCCGCGCGGCGCTGGCCGAGACGCTCGCCGACACGCCGTTCACGGTGCAGCCGGGTCGAGGAGAAGCCCTACACGCCGCCGGCCCTATCCGCCGTTCATCACCTCGACGCTGCAGCAGGAGAGCCGGCCGCAAGCTGCGGTTCCCGGCGCAGCGCACGATGCGGACGGCGCAGCGGCTGTACGAGAACGGCTACATCACCTACATGCGTACCGACTCGACGAACCTGTCCGAGACGGCGCTCACCGCGGCCCGGACCCAGGCCCGCGAGCTGTACGGCGCGCGAGTACGTGCCCGCCGGAGCCGCGGAGCTATGCGCCGAAGGTGAAGAACGCCCAGGAGGCGCACGAGGCGATCCGGCCGGCCGGCGACACCTTCCGGACGCCGGGCGAGGTGGCCGGCGAGCTGTCCGCGGACGAGTACCGGCTCTACGAGCTGATCTGGCAGCGCACCGTCGCGTCGCAGATGGCCGACGCCCGCGGCCAGACGCTCACGGTGCGGATCGCCGGCACCGCGGTCGAGCGGGCGAGGACGTCGAGTTCGCCGCCACCGGCGCGCACCATCACCTTCCCCGGCTTCCTGCGGGCCTACGTCGAGCAGACCGACGAGGGCGCCGAGCGCGACGACGCCGAGCGGCGGCTGCCGCCGCGTCCGAGGGCGACGCGCCTCACCGCGCGTGAGCTCGAGCCGAACGGGCACACCACGACGCCGCCGGCGCGCTACACCGAAGCCAGCCTGGTCAAGGCGCTGGAGGAGCTCGGCATCGGCCGGCCGTCGACGTACGCCACGATCCTGCAGACATCCAGGACCGCGGCTACGTCTGGCAGAAGGGCACCGCGCTGGTGCCCACCTGGGTGGCGTTCGCGGTCGTCGGCCTGCTGGAGTCCTACTTCGGCCGCCTCGTCGACTACGACTTCACCGCGTCGATGGAGGACGACCTCGACGAGATCGCGGCCGGCAACGAGGACCGCGGCGTCGACTGGCTGACCCGCTTCTACTTCGGCGCCGACGCGGGCCAGGAGGGCGGCATCGCGCGGGCCGGCGGGCTGAAGAGCTGGTGCCGACCGGCTCGCCGAGATCGACGCCCGGGGGGTCAACTCGATCCCGCTCGGCCAACGGGACGCAGCCGGCGACGGTCGTCCGGGTCGGTCGCTACGGCCCCTATCTGCAGCGCGACGGCGACGACGGAGCGCGGGCGTCGATCCCGGAGGACCTCGCCCCCGACGAGCTGACCGCCCGAGAAGGTCGAGGAGCTGCTCGCCGCGCCCGTCCGGCGACCGCGTGCTCGGCACCGATCCGGAGACCGGGCGCGAGGTGGTCGCCCGGTCGGGCGGTACGGCCCGTACGTCACGATGACGCTGCCCGAGGAGAGCAAGGAGAAGCCGCCGACCTCGAGCCTGTTCAAGTCGATGTCGCTCGACACGCTCGACTCTCGACGACGCCCTGCGCCTGCTGTCGCTGCCGCGGACGCTCGGCTCCGCATCCGACGGCGAGGAGGTCACCGCGCTCAACGGCCGGTACGGGCCGTACGTCAAGAAGGGCAAGGAGTCGCGGTCGCTGGCGTACCGAGGAGCAGCTGTTCACGGTGACCCTCGACGAGGCGCAGGCGCTGCTCGCCCAGCCGAAGGCCGCGGGGTCGGCAGGCGGCCGCCGCGCCGCCGTTGCGCGAGATGGGAGACGACCCGGCGACCGGAAAGCCGATGGTGGTCAAGGACGGCCGGTTCGGCCCGTACGTGACCGACGGCGAGACCAACGCCAGCCTGCGCAAGGGCGACGAGGTCGAGACGCTCAGCGTGGAGCGGGCCACGGAGTTGCTCGCCGATCGGCGGGCGAGGGGGCCGGCGCCCAAGCGGACCCGTCGTACCAAGGCCACCAAGTCGACGAAGTCGGCCAAGGCAACCAAGTCCACCAAGGCGACCAAGGCCGCGAAGCCGGCCAAGCGTGCGACCAAGTCCACGACGACGCGCAAGTGACGCCGCGCGCCGCTGACGGTCAGCCGGGCTTGCGGGCCACGACGAAGATCCGGCGGAACGGGAAGACCGTGCCGTAGTCGGCCGCCGGATACAGCGCGCGGAGACCGGCGGCGTACTCCGCCGTGAACTCCGCCGCAGCGCCGTCGTCGAGCCGGTCGAGCACCGGCCGCAGCGCCGTCCCGCGGGTCCACTCGAGCACCGGGTCCTCGCCGGGCAGCACGTGCAGATAGGTGGTCTCCCACGCGTCGACGGTGCATCCGGTGCGCGCGAGGATGTCGAGATAGTCGGCTGGATCGAGGGAGCCGGCGCGCAGCAGGTCGTCGCCGAGCCGGTGGCACCACCGCGGCGACCGGACCAGATCGGCGAGCGCGGTGTGACTCGGCCCGCCGAAGTTCCCGGGCACCTGGAAGGCGAGGCATCCGCCGCCGCGCAGCGCATCGACGAATCCGTCGAGCAGCGTCTCGTGCCCGGGCACCCATTGCAGCGCGGCGTTGGACACCAGGACGTCGACCGGCTCGGCCGGCTTCCAGTCGGCGATGTCGCCGGCCTCGAAGTCGATCAATCCGGGCACGGCGCGCGCGGCGGCCTGCGCCAGCATGGCCGGGGAACTGTCGACCCCGTGCAGCCGGGCCGAGGGCCATCGTCGGGCGAGCGTCGCGGTGAGAGCACCGCCGCCGCAGCCCAGATCGACGACGTAGGACGGATCGCCGACCTGCACCCGGTCGATGAGATCGACGAACGGACGGCTCCGCTCGTCGGCGTAGCGGTCGTATTGCGTCGGGTCCCATTTCGGCATCGACCACACCACTTTCTCGATATCGAGATAACTCGTCCGGACCACCCTCGCCGAGGAGATATCTCGATGTCAAGGCAGGCGCTACTGTGTCCGGGTGCACGACGAGGTCGACCGCCTGATGGCGGCGTGGCAGCGGGAGCGTCCGGACCTGGACTGCTCACCGCTCGCCGTCCTGAGCCGGGTGAGCAGGCTGGCCCGGCACCTCGACCGGGCCCGCCGGGCGACCTTCGACGCGCACGACCTGGAGGGATACGAGTTCGACGTGCTCACCGCGCTACGCCGGGCCGGTCGGCCCTACCAGCTCTCGCCGGGTGAGCTGCTCGCCCAGACCCTGGTCAGCTCGGGCACCATGACCAACCGGATCGACCGGCTCGAGACGCGCGGTCTGGTCCGCCGGCTGCCCGACCCCACCGACGGGCGGGCGGTTCGGGTGCGGCTGACCGCCCGCGGACGCACGACCGTCGACGCGGCCTTCGCCGACCTGCTGGGGCGGGAGCGGGAGCTGCTGGGTGGCCTGACCGAGCGGGCGCAGGCGACGCTCGCCGGTTCCCTCCGTACCGTCCTGGCGCCCTTCGATGCCGGAATTCGCCCGAATGGGCAGGGTTGAGGTGACGGCCGTTCACCTCCGGCGTCTCGTCGGGGCAGGTCGTTACAGTGGTGGCGGGTTGGCGCCGACCCGTCACCGTGCTGCCTCACGCCAGGGGGAATGATCGCCAGCGATCTCGCCGTGCCGCCGCCGGAGGTTCCCGGGGGCGGTGGTGGCGCGGGCGACGACCAGGACCTGGTGTCCTCGACCAAGAAGATCCGCACCGTGCTGCGGATCCAGGATTTCCGGTGGCTGTGGATCTCCCTGGCGCTGTCGAGCGTCGGGGACTGGCTCGGTCTGCTCGCCAAGACCGCCCTCGCCACCGATCTGGTGCACTCCTACCGGGCCGCGAGCTTCGCGCTCGGCGGCGTCCTCGTCGCCCAACTGCTGCCGGCGGTGCTCTTCGGACCTCTCGCCGGTGCCTTCGCCGACCGGTTCGACCGCAGACGCACGATGGTCCTCTGCGACGTGCTGCGCTTCGCGCTCTTCGTCTCCATCCCGATCCTCGGCTCCCTGGTCTGGCTGTTCATCGCGTCGTTCCTCATCGAGTGCCTCAGCCTCTTCTGGATCCCGGCCAAGGAGGCGTCGGTCCCCAACCTGCTCAACCGCAAGGACCAGATCGAGACAGCCAACCAGTTGTCGCTGATCACCACCTACGGCATCACTCCGGTGGCGGCGGCCGCGTTGTTCGCGGTCCTCGCGTGGACCAGCAAGGCGCTCGCGCTCGCGGTGCCGTTCTTCGGCGCCAACCAGGTCGATCTCGCCTTCTACTTCAACGCGCTGACCTTCCTGGTCGCCGCGATCACCGTCTCCCGGATCAAGCGGATCGGCGGCCGCCGGGAGCCGAGCGGCCCGGTCGACCGCCCGGGCATCCTGCGGTTGATGCGCGACGGTCTCGCCTTCGTCGGCAGGTCCCCGATGGTGCGCGGACTGCTGATCGGGATTCTCGGGGCCTTCGCCGCCGCCGGCACCGTGATCGGCACCGGCAAGATCTACTCAGCCAGCCTCGGTGGTGGTGACGCGTCCTACGGCATGCTGTTCGGCGCGATCTTCGTCGGGCTCGGGCTCGGGATGGCGTTCGGTCCGCGCATGGCGCGGGAGTTGTCCCGGCGTCGCCTGTTCGGCCTCGCCATCGTCTTCGCCGGTGCGTGTCTGGTGCTCATGGCGTTCATGCCGGTACTGGTGCTGGCGATCGTGACCATCGTCGGTGTGGGGTTCGGCGGCGGGATCGCCTACCTGTCCGGGATGACCCTGATCGGCGCGGAGGTCGAGGACGAGGTCCGCGGCCGGACGTTCGCCCTGGTCCAGTCACTGGTGCGGGTGGTCCTGATCCTGACCCTGGCGGCGGTGCCCTTCCTCGTGGGCATCGTCCGACAGCAGCAGATCACCGTCGGGAGCGCGCACATCACGATCGACGGCACCCGGTTCCTGCTGGCCGCCGCCGGCCTGCTCTGCGTGCTGGTCGGCATCCTGGCCTACCGGCAGATGGACGACCGCAACGTCGTGCCGCTGGTCGCCGACCTGGTGAGTGCCTTCCGGGGGGACAGCACCAAGCGGCGCCGGCTGACCCAGGGCGGATTCTTCATCGCCTTCGAGGGCGGCGAGGGGGTCGGCAAGACCACGCAGATCGAGCGGCTCGCGACGGAACTCCGGGCCCGTGGCGTGCCGGTGGTGAGCACCCACGAGCCGGGCGCCACCGACACCGGCGGCAAGGTCCGGCAGATCCTGCTGCACCGGGGCGACGCCGTACTCAGCCCCCGGGCGGAGGCGCTGCTGTTCGCCGCCGACCGGGCCGACCACGTCGACACGGTCATCCGGCCGGCGCTGGAGGACGGCGCGGTGGTCCTGACCGACCGCTACGTCGATTCGTCCCTGGCCTACCAGGGCGCCGGCCGGGCACTCGCAGTTGAGGAGATCCGCCAGCTGTCCCGATGGGCGACCAACGGGCTGCGTCCCGATCTCACCGTCCTGCTCGACCTGGACCCGGAGATCGGGCTGGCCCGGGTCGACACCCGCGGCGCGGCCGACCGGTTGGAGCGCGAGTCCCTCGACTTCCACCAGCGGGTCCGGGAGGCCTTCCTCAGCCTGGCCGAGAACAACCCGGACGGCTATCTCGTGCTGCCGGCCGACCTCGACGCGGACACCCTCGCCGGGCAGGTCGCCACCGTCGTCGACGACCTCTTGGGGGAGCGGGGCGTCCTGGCTCCGGACGAGGGTGAGGAGTCAGAAAACGGGGACGGTGCCCAGTCGGCGTCGGGGCCGGACGCGTCGGCCGCACCCTCCCCGCCCGGGCACCCGCCGACCGGCCCGGCATCGCCGGAGACTGCGCCGGCCGCCCCGGCATCGCCGGGGCTCGGGTCGTCCGACGGCCCGGTGCCGGCCGAGCGGACCGAACTGGAGCGGAAGAGGTGACGGTCTGGGACGAGGTCGTCGGCCAGCCCGAGGCGGTCCCGACCCTGCAGGACGCGGCCGCTGCGGCCGGCCGGGTGGTGGCCGGCGATCCGGTGGCCGCCGGCGGGATGACGCACGCGTGGCTGTTCACCGGCCCGCCGGGCTCCGGGCGGTCGGTCGCCGCCCGGGCCTTCGCCGCGGCGCTGCAGTGCCCGGACGGCGGCTGCGGCCACTGCGCGCAGTGCCACACGGTCCGGGCCGGGACCCACGCCGACGTGCACCTCGTCGTACCGCAGGGATTGTCGATCCCGGTCCAGGAGATGCGGTCCATCGTGTTGACCGCAGCCCGGGCGCCGTCAGGCGGGCGGTGGCAGGTGGTGGTGGTCGAGGACGCCGACCGGCTGACCGAGGCGGCCGCGAACGCCCTCCTGAAGGCCGTCGAGGAGCCGCCGCCCCGCACGGTCTTCCTGCTCTGCGCGCCGTCGACCCACCCGGACGACGTCGCGGTGACGGTGCGGTCCCGGTGCCGGGTGGTCAGCCTGCGGACCCCGTCTGCCGCGGCCGTGGCCGAGGTGCTCGTCACCCGGGACGGCGTCGACCCGGCGCAGGCCCGCTGGGCCGCGCAGGCGTCGCAGGGACACGTCGGACGGGCCCGGCGCCTGGCCCGGGACGAGCAGGCCAGGGCCCGGCGGCGGGCCGTGCTCGAGATCCCGGCCCGGCTGACCGATCTCGGGGCGTGCCTGGAAGCCGCCGACGCGCTGGTCAAGGCCGCCGAGGAGGAGGCCGAGGCGCTCTCCCTCCAGCGCGACGAACCGGAGCGGGAGGCGCTGGCGCTGGCGCTCGGGGCAGGTGGCACCGGTAAAGGCACGGCAGCGGCCGCCCGCGGCTCGGCCGGGGCGCTCAAGGAGCTCGAGCGACGGCAGCGGTCCCGCTCCACCCGCGCCGGCCGGGATGCCCTCGACCGGGCACTGGTCGACCTCGCCGGCTTCTACCGCGACGTGCTGCTCGTGCAGAGCGCCGCCCGGGTCCCGCCGGCGAACCCCGACGTGCAGGACGGCGTACGCCGGGTCGCGCAGCTCCCGCCCGAGGCGGTGCTGATCCGGCTGGACGCCGTACTCGCCTGCCGCGAGGCGCTGGAGCTCAACGTCAAGCCGCGGGTGGCCGTCGAGGCGATGACCGCGGCGCTGCGCCTGCCCTGATCTGCCCCGGCCGAGCATTCCGGGCGAAACGGTGAACCAGTCGGTGACTGCTCTCGTACCTTGGATCATGAAGGTCACCCGTCCGGGGGTGACCGCGGCCGGCTGGCGGTGACGTATGTCCACGATGGCGATGACCGATCGCCCGACATCCTCGTATCGGGCCGCTGAGATCGTCCTGCGGATACTCGTCGTGGCGGGACTCACCGTCGACGCCTATGTGCACGTCGACAGCGCGCACGGATACGCGGTGGGGTTCGGCACCGGCTGGTTCACCGGCCAGACGCTGTTCCTGATCGAGGCGGGGGTGGCGTCGTTCGCGGCGCTGATGGTGCTCGTCACCGGTGCCCGGCTCGCCTACGCGTTCGCCTTCCTGGTGGCAGCCAGCGCGTTCGGCGCGGTGATGCTCTACCGCTACGTGAACGTCGGCAAGCTCGGCCCGATCCCGAACCTCTACGAGCCGATCTGGTTCACCCAGAAGACGGTGAGCGCGATCGCGGAGGCCGTCGCCCTTGTCTGTGCCGCCATCGGTGTTGTACTTCCCCGGGGGAGCCGTAGGGTGCACTGACGTGGGCATGGTGTGCGCGGTCAGCTTCACCCGCTACGGGCGGCTGTACTACCTCGATGCCGGCGGTCACTCGCCCTCGGTCGGCGACAAGGTTCTCGTGCCCACCGACGACGGCCCTGAGGTCGCCGAATGCGTCTGGGCGCCGCAGTGGGTCTCCGAGGACACCGGCGGGTTCCCGGTCCTGGCCGGAATGGCTGACGACGGAGCGCATCGAGCGGGACGAGCAGCTGCGGCGGCGTAAGGCCGAGGCGAAGGTCGCCGCCAAGCGGCTCATCCGGGAGCACCGGCTTCCGATGAAGGTCGTCGGCGTCGACCACCTGCCCGAGGGCAACCGCACCACCATCTACTTCTCCGCACCGCAGCGGGTCGACTTCCGCTCATTGGTGCGCGACCTCGGTGCGACCCTGCGGTGCCGGGTCGAGCTACGCCAGCTCTCCGCCCGGGACGAGGCGCGGGCGCAGGGCGGCATCGGCTCGTGCGGGCGCGACTTGTGCTGCGCGACCTTCCTCCGCGACTTCGAGCCGGTGTCGATCCGGATGGTCAAGGACCAGGATCTGCCGCTGAACCCGTTGCGCATCTCCGGCGCGTGCGGACGGTTGATGTGCTGCCTGAAATACGAACACCCGCTCTATGCCGACTTCGCGGCCTCCGCTCCCGCGGTGGGGTCGGAGGTGGAGACGGCCGAGGGACCCGGGCGGGTGGTCGGCCACAACGTTCCGGCGGATTCCGTCGTGGTCCGGCTCAACGACGGCGGCCGTCGGTGCGCCTGCAGCCGGGCGAGCGTGTGCGGCTCGCGCCAGGAGTACGAGGCCAGCTCCGCCAGCGACGGCCCGGTGGGCGGCGACTCACCGACCGGCTAGCGGGCGGCTACACTTGCCGCGGTCACCCGCCCGACGCAGCAAGGGGCGCCGTGCCGCCTTAGCTCAGTCGGTAGAGCGGCTCACTCGTAATGAGTAGGTCGTCGGTTCGATTCCGACAGGCGGCTCCACCAAGACCCCAGATCAGAGCCTTGATCGGCCCTGGGGCTCAGCTGCCGACCAGGCCGAATCAGGTGGGCGATGACGGACGGCTCGCCGTTGCCGGGCGGAGACTAGGTTTCCGAGTGTGGAAACGGTCCTGGTGCATAAGGTGAAGCGCCCCGAAGGTAGCGGCATCTGGGGGGCCTACGTTCTCGGCGATGATGATCATGGCCACTGGCTGTACACGCCCGTTGGGTGCCTGTACCGAGGTGAAGCCGGCGGAGTAGTCGGCTATTGCCACGTCGGCGCCATGGACCTGCAACGTCCCGGACTCCCGACCGTTCACCTCATCCCGCACAACGGCTGGTGGATCGCCACGTGGGCCATCGACGAGGAACAGGGACGACGCCGAATCAGCGTCGACATATGCACTCCCCCGGTCCTTGTCGATCGTCGGTGGTCCTACGTCGATCTTGAACTCGATCCCCTCAGCGATGCACCAGGTCAGGTCCGGACAGAGGACGAAGACGAATTCGAGCAGGCCTGCGCGGCCGGGCTGATCTCCGGCGTCGAGGAACTCGAGGCTCTTCAGGCGACCGCCGAGGTCGAAGCGGCGATCCGTGCCGAGCATGAGCCATTCGGGCAACTCGGGTGGAACAAGCTGGACACGGCCATCGCCATGTCACTCGAACCACTGACCGACCTGCCCATGGACTAACGACCCTCATCATCGGGGACTGCCCTAGAGGCGGAGGGCGAAGGTTTCGGTGCCGGAGCCGGACTGCGGCCTGAGGGTGATCGTGAGTTGCCCGCTGACGTTGCGGTAGCGGCCGGTCCCGCCGGTGACGGCGAGGGTGAATGACCCTTGCGGGTCTCTCGGGATGGCACCGGCGACCGTGATCTGCCCGGCCGGCAGCACGAACGCCACCAGACAGGACAGCCGCTTCACCATGAAGGTGCACTGAACCTGGTTGTAGCCGTAGTACTTCCCCCCGACCGTGAGCCGCTGGGTGCTGATCTGCCGGTCGCCCGGCTGCATGTTGCCTCCCGCCTTCTGCCCGGGGACCGGGACGAAGGTCTGCGACGTCTGGGTCGCGCGCATCGTGATGGTCACGGTCTTACCCGCCGTGGTGGCGGGTGCGGTGCCGGCGTCTGCGGCGACCGTGGCGGCCCCGATGCCGCCGAGTATCACGAGTGCCGCTGCTGCGGCGACGATGTTGGTACGCATGAACGATCCCCCCATGGATTTCCTGGCTTGCTTGCCGGCACGCGACGTGACCATGCTCCGCTGGCTCTGCCGGAGGGTGACCCGCGAAAGCAGGCACGACCACGCTGGGCGTGCGTCTATCTACGCTCCGTAACTTAAGTGGTGAAAGTTTCACCTGTCAGTTGATTCAAAAATCTGATAGTAAAGCATTCGAATTGTCGTCGATTCAATCATCGAGGAGGGACCCCGAACCCGCGGTCCGCGGCCGCACGACGGTTGCCACCCACAGTGATCGGGAGGATGCTGGAGGCGATCGCGGGCTACTCGCGTGCGTCAGGAAGTGGCGTGCCGTCCACGGTGGACAACCAATCCGGGCTGAAGTGGTGGCTCGGGGGGACGGCACCCATGAGCGTCCACGAGGGCGCGGCCGACGGCCGCGCCGATGATCCACAGGTCAACGTCTTCGACGATCAGGTCTCCGCCGCGGACGAACTGTTCGAACTGCTCACCGCCACCGACACCTTCGAGTCGTTCCTGCAGGAGCTTGCGGTGCTGGCCGCGCGGGAGGTCGGCGGCGAGCTGTCCTGCGGCATCACCGCACGCTCTGACCGGCGGGTCGTGACCGTGGCCAGCAGTGACGCGCTGGCCGCCCAGCTCGACGAGCTGCAGTACGCCGGTGATGAGGTCGGTCCGTGCATGCACGCGATGAACACCGGCGAGGTCGTGCAGATCGATGACCTGGCCGTCGACGAACGATGGATGGCCTATCGCTCCGACGCCTACCCGCATGGGCTACGTAGCTCGCTGTCGATGCCGATCGGAGCCAGTGGGCGGATCGTCGGGGCGCTGAACCTGTACTCCACCGAGCCGCGCACCTTCAGCCCCGACCATCGGCAGCGGGCCGCGCAGTTCGCCGACCGGGCCGCCGGGGCGCTCAGCATCGCCACGAGGATGGCCGCTCACGTCCGGCTCAGCGAACAGTTGAAGCAGGCCCTGGAGTCCCGGGCGGTGATCGACCAGGCCATCGGCGCGATCATGAGCCAGCGGCGATGCAGCTCGGGTCAGGCCTTCGCCGTCCTGCGCGCGACATCCCAGAACCGCAACGTCAAACTGCGCACCGTCGCCACCGACACCGTCGCCGCCCTCGCGCAACACGCGCCGCACCACCAGAACTGAATCAGGGGGCCGTGCGGGGTCGACCGTCCGCCGGCTGTGCCGGCGCGCGTGCGACCGACGTGGCCGAACGATGGTCTCTCAGCGCGATCCCGCCGTACGCCAGGAGCCAGATCAGGCCGCCGATGACGAGCGCGCCTCCGACCGGCATGGCCCAGTCAGGTGGTTGGCCCCTGAGGTACTCCTCGAGTCGCAGAACGGCCCCGCTGATCACGGCCGCCCAGAAGAAGGTCCGCCAGCCCGGACGGCCGCCGGACTCCCATTCGCGTGTTCGGGGTGGATCTTCGATGACTGGGGGTTGATCGACGTGCACCGCTTCGCCGGAGGGCTCTCCCCCGTCGCGCGCCGGCGACGCTGCCCGGCCACTCTGGGGCGGGTCGCCGCCGGGTCGCCGACGGAATTATCACGTTGTGCGATCTGGCGTTGCTGACGGATGACTCTGGATTCGATCACGGAATCCTCGGGCGCTTGCCGTTGCAGGGGAACAGCGCCGCAGAGGATCTAGGGCGACGCCGACCCGAGCTCGCCCGGCCTGAGGATGCACATCTCATGCCAGTACGTCTTGTCTAACTCTGGGTAGCCCGACGATACCCATACTCACGAGCTTAGAGTGATCGATTGACTACTTTCTGTACGATCCCCCATCCTGCCGAGTGGAACGACCAGTGGCGGTGTCCGACGCAAGCTGACAAGGTCGGCAACAGCCGGTGAGCCGCTCGTCGTGGCGCCGGGGTGCTGATATGGGGGAGGGGTGCCGGTGGGTGTGTCGTTGGCCACGCGGAGGCATGCCGGTGGTTTCACCGTGCTCGACGTCGGCGGCGAGGTCGATGTCTACAGCGCGCCCGTGTTGCGGGACCGGATCGCCGGGCTGGTCGACCGGGGCGAGTGTGATCTGGTCGTTGATCTGGACGGGGTGCAGTTCCTCGACTCCAGCGGACTGGGCGTGCTGGTCGCCGGCTTCACGTCGGCGCGAGCGCGCGGTGGCGACCTCCGGCTCGTCTGCACCCAGAACCGGTTGCTCGTCCCCTTCCGGATCACCGGGCTGGACCACGTCTTCGGGATATTCCCCACCGTGGAGGCCGCCGTGCGCGAACCGGTCGATCCGCCGGTACAACAGGAGCAATGAGTTCCACCAAACCCAAAACCCCAGGTCAGGGCCTCCCCGCTCGCACCAGGCTGGTTGCGAACGGTGGTCGAACAGTGGATGGTGGAGTTATCGCGGGCTACTCGCGTGCGCTGGTTTCTTTGGTGCGCCGTCCACGGTGACAAACCTATTCGGGCCGCTTTGCTGGTCCGAGGGACGGCCACACATGTGTGCCAGCGATGGCGCGTCGCCCGACGGCGCCCTAAGCCCACCGATCGACGATCGGACCGGCGCGGCCGAAGAGTTGTTCGAACTGCTGACCGCTACCGACACGTTCGAGGCCTTTCTGCAGGAGCTGGCGGTCCTGGCCGCCCGCGAGGTGGGCGGGGACCTGTCCTGCGGCATCACGGCCCGCAGCGATCGGCGACCGGTGACGGTGGCCAGCAGTGACACGCTCGCCGCCCGGCTCGACGAGATGCAGTACGCCGACGGGATCGGGCCGTGCATGCACGCCCTCAACACCGGTGAGGTGGTGCAGATCGACGACATGGCCAGCGACGACCGCTGGGGTGCCTACCAGTCGGACGCCTATGCGCACGGCCTGCGCAGCTCACTCTCGATGCCGATCGGGTCCAACGGCCAGATCGTGGGAGCACTGAATCTCTACTCCACCCGGGCACGGAGCTTCACCGACGAACACCGGCGGCGGGCCGCCCGGTTCGCCGACCGGGCCGCGGGGGCACTGACCGTCGCCGCCCGGATCGCCGCCCAGGCGCGACTGAGCGAACAACTCCAGCACGCCCTGGAGTCCCGGGCAGTCATCGATCAGGCCATCGGCGTCATCATCGCCCAGCAGCGATGCAGTCCTGAACAGGCGTTCAGCGTGATGCGGGCCGCCTCCCAGAACCGCAACGTCAAACTGCGCACCATCGCCGCCGGCATCGTGAACTCCCTGCAACAGCAGGCACCGCATGAGCACCCGGACGGAGCGGGTCCGTCCATCGGCTGACCCCCCGCCGGACTCCTGTCCGGCGGGCCGCGGTCAATGTCAGTCGCTGTCGTCGTCCACGGTGACTCCGAGGAACTCCGTCAACCCGACCATGTCGAGGACCTTGAGCGGCTGCGGCTGGGGATTGGCCACGACCAGCGCGACACCATGCGATTCCGCTTCGGTCTGACATCGGATCAGCGCGGAGATCCCGGAGGAGTCCAGGAAGGACACTCCGGTCAGGTCCACCCGCAGCTGGGTGGTCTCCGGGTCGGTGATGGCGGTACGGATACCACCGCGAATCTTGGGAGCGGTGTAGGCGTCGATCTCACCGACCACGCTGACGACGACAACGCCGCGCTTGTCGCGCTCCGTGGAATAGCTAGCCATGACCACGACGTCTGCCCCGTTCTCTGCCGGTCCAGCCGATGGACCGCCCCGAGTCCGGCCACGGTCCCGATGGGGTCAGCTGCGGGGCGATTCCGACTGACCATGCTCCCACCCCGCCGCGCGAGGCCGCGAACCGGCCCCGGTGCCGGTCCGGTGGGTAGTCGTCTTTCGTTACCAGGTCTTCGGAAATTGGGAAAGGCGCGTGCTGAGATAACCCTTCGTGATGATCAGGCGACCATATGAAGTTGCAGGATTAAGCGGGCATCGGGTGGGAATGTTCCTGCGCATCGGAAGCCACCCCTTCCGGTCTTTGCCGCCCGGCCGACGGGCCCCCCGTCTCGTCGGCCGGGTGAGCTTTGTCGTGCTGTTCATTGACGATCCATCTGTAGTCAGAACAGGTGTTCGGTGTTCTCCGCAATCGAACAGCTATTGCTGACACAACGTCTTCGGACGCGGGCGGAAACGCCGATCGGGCCGGGATCGGGCGGGCGGAACGGAGAAGGACCGTCGTTGGCTATCCCGGGTCACGAACCGCTATTGTGGGCACGACGAGGACATTTGCTACTCCGGGAAGGCGTCGACTTCGTCGTCAACAACGCGACCTGACGAACATCACCCCTCGAGCAGAGCCGTTCTCTAGAGTAGCTCTCAGCGCACGGTAATTGCCTGAGTTCAGTGCGCGTCGACATCAGGACAAGGAGAACACACAATGGCCCGCCAAGTTATCGAGCGACTCCTCTGCGATGTGCATGACGGTGAGGTCGACGCGGTCCGTACCGTGCAGTTCGGCCTGAACGGCAGGCAATACGAGATCGACCTGTGCGAGGTCCATGCCGACGAACTCGAAAGCGTCGTGCAGGAGTGGGCCGACTTCGCCCGCGGTGTGACCGGGCGTTCGTCGACGCGTTCCATTCGTGGGCGTGGACGCGGCCGGTCATCGCGATCCTCGGCCAACGGAAAGGCCGACGTCGCGGCCGTCCGTGCCTGGGCGAAGCAGCAGGGCATGAAGGTGAGCGACCGCGGTCGTATCCCGAACGAGGTGCTCGAGAAGTACCACGCCGCCAAGTAGGGCTGCCATGGCCCGACCCGGGGATCCCCTGCCGCCCGCGGAGCCGATGCCGTCGGGTCCCACCCCGCCGGCCCCGTGGCCGCAACCCACCCCTCCGCCGGAGCCGGCTCCGCCGACGCCGGACCCGACGCCACCTGACCCGCAGCCGGATCCGGTACTGCCCGGTCCGGACCCGGACACCGCGCCGCCGCCCGCCTGAGGGACCGGACGTTCGGACAATGGCCGGCCGGAGATGCGTTCAGCCGGTCTGGGTCTTCGTGAGCCGCTCCCGCGAAAGAGTGATCTCGGCTTCGGCTTCGGCGCGGCCCACCCAGCGGGCTCCCTCCACCGACTTTCCCGGCTCGAGATCCTTGTAGACCTCGAAGAAGTGCTGAATCTCGAGTCGGTCGAACTCGGCGATGTCGGCGATGTCCCGCAGGTGCGCCTGACGCGGATCACCGGCCGGCAAAGCGATCACCTTGTCGTCCGGACCCTTCTCGTCCGTCATCCGGAACATGCCGATCGCGCGGCACCGGATCAGGCAACCGGGAAAGGTGGGCTCTTCCAGAAGGACGAGGGAATCCAGCGGGTCACCGTCCTGGCCCAGTGTGTGTTCGACAAATCCGTAGTCCGCCGGGTAGCGGGTCGAGGTGAAGAGCATCCGATCGAGCCGGATGCGCCCGGTGTCGTGGTCCAGCTCGTACTTGTTCCGCTGGCCTTTCGGGATCTCGATGGTGACGTCGAACTCCACAGCGGCTCCTTCACAGGGTGCTCGTAGCGGCGCGTCTAGTGTGACCTACGAGACCCACGCGGAAAGGGAATGGTGGTGCGCGGACCACGCTGGGGAGCCATTCTGACCGGCCGACGCGGGTGGATCGTCGGCGTCATCGTCGTGCTCGCGGTCGCCGCCGTCGTCAGCACCCTGCTGGTCCGCGCTGGTGGGAATTCCGGCCGTCCGACGGCGCGGTCGACGGCCGGCCACCGCAGTGCCACTCCGACGTCTCCGCCTCCCACACCGGTGCTGGCGGCCGACAGCGGGACCGGGCGCGCACCGACCGCAGCCGGGGTGTCGGACGCCCTGCGAAGTGCTCTGACCGATCCACGGCTGGGCGGCCGGATCGCCGCGAGCGTGGTCGACGTCGCGAGCGGGCGGACGCTGCTGGATGACCGGGGATCGGTGCCCACCACCCCGGCGTCGACCGCCAAGGTCCTGACGGCCGCCGCCGTCTTCGCCGCCATGCCCGCCGATCACCGCTTCAGCACCGCGGTGGTCGCCGGTCGCCGGCCGGGGCAGGTGGTGCTGGTCGGCGGCGGCGACCCGACCCTGTCCGCCGCCGGCCGGGGCACGCCGACGGCCTACGCCGGTGCGGCACGGATCAGTGACCTCGCCGCCGCCGTACGCCGGTCCGGGGTGCGGAAGGTGACCCGGGTCGTGGTCGACGACCACGCCTTCACCGGGGCCACGACGGCGCCCGGCTGGGACAGCGACGACGTCTCGGGCGGATACGTCGCCCCGATCATGGCCACCATGGTCGACGGCGGACTGATCCAGCCCGGCCGGTCGGCCCGCTCCTCCGACCCCGACCTGGCCGCCGGCCGTGCCCTCGCCGCCGCCCTCGGGGCGCCGAAGGCCCCGGTGGTCCGGGGAGCGGCGCCTGCGGGCGCCCGGACCCTCGGGCAGGTGCGGTCGGCTCCGGTCGTGCGCATCGTCGCGGAGATGCTGTCGGTCAGTGACAACGTGCTCGCCGAATGCCTCGCCCGCCAGGTCGCCCTCGCCACGAGGGCGCCCGGAAGCTTCGCCGGCGCCGCGTCGGCGGTCCGGCACGTCCTGGCGGGCATCGGCGCACCGTCCGCGGGCATCCGGCTCGTCGACGGCAGCGGGCTGTCCCGCAAGGACGCGATCAGCCCGGCGGCCCTGACGCAGACCCTGCGCGCGGCGGCAGCTCCCGACCGGGCGCAGCTGCACGACCTCTTCGGCCTGCTGCCAGTGGCCGGATACGCGGGCACGCTCGCCGATCGCTACCGGACCGGGTCCGCCGTCGCCGGCGCCGGCCAGGTCCGGGCGAAGACGGGGACGCTGACCGGGGTGAGCTCGCTCGCCGGGGTGGTGCAGGACCGCGACGGCCGGCAGCTCGCCTTCGCCTTTCTCACCGACCGGGTGGCCCCCGACGGCACTCTCTCCGCCGAAGCTGCCCTCGATGTGGCGGCCGGGCGGTTGGCCGGCTGCGGCTGCCGCTGACTCCCGCGGCGTACCGTGGCCGCATGAACCAGCCCATCGGCATGGTCGACTGGGACCTCGCCGTCAGCACCGCGCGTCGCCTGGTGCGCCCCGGCCCGCAGGTGTCGCGCAGCGAGGCCGACGCCGTCGTGGCGGCGCTGCGCCGGCTGGCCGACGTGGCCGACGGCCATGTCCGGGAGCTCACCGGTCTCGAGCCGGTCGGGCCGCTGCCGCCGACCCGGGTGGTCGACCGACCGGACTGGGTGGGGGCCAACGCCGCCGGGCTGGCCACGCTGCTCGGCCCGCTCGTCGAGCGGCTGGAGCAGCGCCGCGACTCCTCGCCGGGCGCGGTCGCGTCGGCCGTCGGCCCGCGGGTGACCGGGGCGCAGGCGGGCCTGGTGCTCGCCTTCCTCGCCGGCAAGGTGCTCGGGCAGTACGAGCGTCTTCGGCCGGGACGGCGGGGAGCTGCTGCTGGTGGCCCCCAACGTGGTGGAGATCGAGCGCAGCCTCGGCGTCGACCCCAGCGACTTCCGGCTGTGGGTGTGCCTGCACGAGTGCACCCACCGGCTGCAGTTCACCGCCGTGCCCTGGCTGGGTGAGCACATGCGCGCCGAGGTGGGCGCGCTGGTCGACGCCCTCGAGCTCGACCCCAAGGTCCTGCGGGACCGGGCCGTCGCCGGCGGTGCGCGAACTGGCGCAGGCCGTCCGCGGCGGCGACAGGCCGGGGACGGCCTGCTCGCGATCGTGCAGGGCCCCGCGTCCCAGGCGGTGCTCGACGCATCACCGCCTTCATGAGCCTGGTCGAGGGCCACGCCGAGTACGTGATGGACGCGGTCGGGCCGGAGGTGGTCCCGAGCGTCGCGGCGATCCGGGCCCGGTTCGACCGCCGCCGCAAGAGGCTCCGGTCCGCTTCGACCGGGTGATCCGGCGGCTGCTCGGCCTCGACGTCAAGATGCGGCAGTACGCCGAGGGGCGGGTCTTCGTCCGCGCGTGTGGTGGACGCCATCGGCATGGACGGCTTCAACGCCGTGTGGGCGTCGCCGAGACGCTGCCCCGGCGGGCCGAACTGGCCGCCCCGATGGACTGGGTGCAGCGGGTGCACGGCTACCGGCCGGCTGCCGCCGCCTGACCGCCGGTGTCCGGCCCGCCGGCCGCCGGTCGCCGCGGTCCGCTGCGGCGTACGCCGCTCGCTCGCCGACCTCGCGCCCGGCGCCCAGGTGCTCGTCGCCTGCAGTGGCGGCGCCGACTCGCTCGGCCCTGGCCGCGGCGACCGCCTTCGAGGCGCGTCCGGGCGGCGGCGCGGCCGGGCTGGTCACCGTCGACCACGGCCTGCAGCCCGGGCTCCGCCGACCGGGCGACGGCGGTCGCCGACTGGGGCCGCGGGCGGGGATTCGGCCCGGTCGTGGTCGCGACCGTCGGCGTCGAGCGGCCAAGGCGGACCCGAGGCCGCGGTCGCCGGGCCGCGCGTACGACGCGCTCGACGAGGCGGCGGCCGAGCACGGTGCCGCCGCGGTGCTGCTCGGCCACACCCGCGACGACCAGGCGGAGACCGTGCTGCTCGGCCTGGCCCGCGGGTCGGGGCCAGGTCGCTGGCCGGGATGGCCGAGCGCCGCGGGATCTACCGGCGGCCGCTCCTCGCCTGCCCGGGCGCTCGTGCGGGCCGCCGCGGCCGCGACGCCGGCCTCGACGCCGTGGGAGGACCCGCACAACAGCGACCCGGCGTACGCCCGGGTCCGGGTGCGCACCCTGCTCGCCGACGCTGGAGGACGGCGCTCGGGCCACGGACTGCGCCGGCAACCTGGCCCGTACCGCGCGACTGCTGCGGGCCGACGCCGATGCCCTGGACCGGCTGGCCGGCAACCTCCGGCCCGGGCTCACCGGCGCCGACGGGAGCCTGGACGTCGCCGGGCTCGCCGCGCTGCCCGAGGCGGTGCGGGGCCGGGTGATCCGGGCCTGCGCTGCTCGACGCCGGCGTGCCGGCCGGGCCGCTCGGCGCGGTGCACGTGGACCGGGCGACGCGCTGGTGACCGACTGGCACGGTCAGGGAGCCGTCGCGCTGCCCCGGGGTGGGCCGTGCAGCGGCGGCATGACAGGCTGCACGTCTGGCGGACCCGCCGCTGAGCCACTGGAGCGTTCGCGTGTACGACGGCGACATCGACACCGTCCTGGTCGACCGAGGACCAGATCGCGGCGAAGGTCGCGCGAGCTGGCCGAAGGCAGATCTCCGCCGACTACGCCGATCGCGAACTGCTGCTGGTCGGCGTCCTCAAGGGCGCCGTGATGTTCATGTCCGACCTGGCCCGGGCGCTGACCCGGCCGGTCGAACTGGAATTCATGGCGGTCTCCTCCTACGGCTCGTCCACCTCGTCCTCCGGCGTCGTCCGGATCCTCAAGGACCTCGACCGGGACATCTCCGGCAAGCACGTGCTGGTGGTCGAGGACATCATCGACTCCGGCCTGACTTTGTCCTGGCTGCTGAAGAACTTCGCCGCCCGCGAGCCGGCGTCGCTGGAGGTGGTGGCCCTGCTGCGCAAGCCGGACGCCGTCCGGGTGGACGTGCCCGTCGGCTACGTCGGTTTCGACATCCCAACGAGTTCGTGGTCGGGCTACGGCCTGGACTACGCCGAGCGCTACCGCGACCTGCCGTACGTCGGCCCGGCTGCGACCCGAGGTCTACGCGAACTGACTCCGCAGCGTCCCGTTCGCGGCATACTCGTCCTGAGCCACACCTCAGGACGTGCGGTGACCGGAACACCCCGGCGGCGGGCCGCGTTGGGGGGGTGGAGTCGTGCGGTGCGGGCACTGCGCCGTGCGGACCTCGGTGTACCGTCCCATTACCGGGATGATCGCCGGATTCGGGCTATTTCGACCACGCGCGGCGGTGACGACACGGGCGCGCACAGGACGGGCAGGAGGGACGGGGCCGCCGGCCACAGCCTGGCTTAGGCGACTTCGCAGACACATATGATCGCAAGCGGATTCTCCGATCACCGTGGTTCTGGATCCCGGCCGCGGTAATCGTGCTGCTCATCGTCAACTCGCTGATGCGCGGCAACGGCGGCTACGCCCAGGTCGACACCTCCCAGGCGATCACCGCGATCTCCTCCGGCAACGTCAACGCCGTCACGGTCAACGACAAGGACCAGTCGCTCGACGTCACCCTGAAGAACGCCGTCGGCGGGCACGAGAAGATCACCACGCAGTACCCGGCCGACGCCTCGGCCAGATCTTCGCCCTGCTGCAGAAGCAGGCCGCCAAGCCGGGCAGCACGCTGAGCTACAACACCCACGTCGGCGGCAGCAGCATCTTCGTCCAGCTCCTGATCTCCATCGCGCCGTTCATCCTGGTCGGGCTCCTGCTGTTCTTCGTGATGAGCCAGATGCAGGGCGGCGGCAGCCGGGTCATGAACTTCGGCAAGTCCAAGGCCAAGATGGTCAGCAAGGACACGCCCAAGACGACGTTCGCCGACGTGGCCGGCGCCGACGAGGCGGTCGAGGAGCTCCAGGAGATCAAGGAGTTCCTCGAGAACCCGGCGAAGTTCCAGGCCGATCGGCGCCAAGATCCCCAAGGGCGTGCTGCTCTACGGCCCGCCCGGCACCGGCAAGACCCTGCTCGCCCGCGCGGTCGCCGGCGAGGCCGGCGTGCCGTTCTACTCGATCTCCGGCTC
Source organism: uncultured Actinomycetota bacterium (assembly GCA_963828605.1). Taxonomy (GTDB): domain Bacteria; phylum Actinomycetota; class Actinomycetes; order Mycobacteriales; family QHCD01; genus DASXJE01. The sequence continues at coordinate 1,131,374 of CAWHER010000003.1, forward strand.
GGACTTCGTCGAGATGTTCGTCGGCGTCGGCGCCAGCCGGGTCCGCGACCTGTTCGAGCAGGCCAAGGCCAACGCCCCGGCCATCGTCTTCGTCGACGAGATCGACGCCGTCGGCCGGCACCGCGGCGCCGGCATGGGCGGCGGCCACGACGAGCGCGAGCAGACGCTCAACCAGCTGCTGGTCGAGATGGACGGCTTCGACGTCAAGGGCGGCGTCATCCTGATCGCCGCCACCAACCGGCCCGACATCCTCGACCCGGCGCTGCTGCGCCCCGGCCGCTTCGACCGGCAGATCGCCGTGGACCGCCCCGACCTCGAGGGCCGCAAGGCGATCCTGCGGGTGCACGCCAAGGGCAAGCCGTTCGCCGCCGACGTCGAGCTCGACGACGTCGCCCGCCGCACCCCCGGCTTCACCGGTGCCGACCTGGCCAACGTCATCAACGAGGCCGCGCTGCTCACCGCCCGCAGCAACGAGCAGCGGATCACCGACGCGATCCTCGACGAGGCGATCGACCGCGTCATCGCCGGCCCGGAGCGCAAGAGCCGGGTGATGAGCGACAAGGAGAAGAAGCTCACCGCCTACCACGAGGGCGGGCACGCGCTGGTCGGCCTGCGCGCTGCCGCAACGCCGACCCGGTCTACAAGGTGACGATCCTGCCCCGCGGCCGGTGCGCTCGGTCACACGATGCGTGCTGCCGACCGAGGACAAGTACACGCAGACCCGGTCGGAGATGATCGACCAGCTGGCCTACGCCCTCGGCGGGCGCGCCGCCGAGGAGCTGGTCTTCCACGAGCCGACCACCGGCGCCAGCAACGACATCGAGAAGGCGACCGACCGATCGCCCGGGCGATGGTCACCGAGTACGGCATGAGCGCCAAGCTCGGCGCCGTCAAGTACGGCACCAGCGACTCCGAGCCGTTCCTGGGCCGCGACTACGGCCACCAGCGCGACTACTCCGACGAGATCGCCGCCGAGCATCGACGAGGAGGTGCGCGGTCTGATCGAGAACGCCCACGACGAGGCGTGGGAGATCCTCGTCCAGTACCGCGACGTCCTCGACGCCTGGTGCTCGAGCTGATCGAGAAGGAGACGCTGGACAAGGAACGACATCCAGCGGATCTTCGCGTCCGGTGAAGAAGCGCCCGCCGCACAACCGCTACACCGGCTTCGGCAAGCGCACCCCGTCCGACCTCCCGCCGGTGCGAGACGCCGCGCGAGACTCAACGGCGCGATCGGTCCCTTCTGGCGTCCGCTCCGCAGGCTCCGCGCCGCACGCCGGGCGGCAACCCCGCCCTGGGTCGGACCGACGGGCGACGGCTCGGCGCCGTCACAGTCACCGACACCAGCGGCCGTCGCCGTACCCGCGACCGCAGGACCCGACGTCGACCGAGGGTTCGACGGGCTCCTCCACCGGAGGTTGGCAGCCGCACGCCATGGCAGGGCAATGACGCGTGGCGTCCCGCCGAGGACGACACCTCCCGGGACTCGGTGAGCGTGAGCCGGTTTCGACGGTGCCCGGGTCGAGGCCGCCGTACGGGAACTCCTCGATAGCGATCGGCGAGGACCCGGACCGCGACGGGCTCAAGCGCACCCCCGAGCGGGTCGCCCGGGCCTACGCCGAGCAGTTCGCCGGGCTGCACACCGACCCGGCGGACGTGCTGAAGACCGTCTTCGACGAGGGCCACGAAGAGATGGTGCTGGTCAAGGACATCGAGCTGTACTCGACCTGCGAGCACCACCTGGTGCCCGTTCCACGGCGTGGCGCACGTCGGCTACATCCCCAACGCCGACGGCCAGATCACCGGGCTGTCGAAGCTGGCGCGGCTGGTCGATCTCTACGCCAAGCGCCCGCAGGTGCAGGAGCGGCTGACCAGCCAGATCGCCGACGCGCTGATGCGCTCGGCTGGACCCGCGCGGCGTCATCGTCGTGATCGAGGCCGAGCACCTGTGCATGTCGATGCGCGGGCGTGCGCAAGCCCGGGGCGCGGACGGTCACCTCGGCGGTGCGCGGCGGCGTTCGCAGACGTCGGCGTCGACCCGGGCCGAGGCGATGAGCCTCATCCTCGGACGCTGACCGTGAGCGGCCCGCGTCGAGCGACCGGAGGGCTGCGCACCGACTGCCCCGGCCCGACCGGTGCGTGGTGATCGGCGTCCTCAACGTCACCCCCGACTCGTTCTCCGACGGCGGCCGGTACGCCGACCGTCGACGACGGCCGTGGCACACGGCATCGCGCTGCGCGCCGAGGGCGCCGACCTCGTCGACGTCGGCGGCGAGTCGACCCGGCCCGGCGCCGACGCGTCCCGGCCGAGGAGGAGATCGCGCCGGGTCATGCCGGTCATCACCGAACTGGCCCGGCGCCGGCATCACCGCTGTCGGTCGACACGAGCGCGGGCGGCGGTCGCGGCCGCGGCCTCGGAGGCCGGGGCCAGTGTCGTCAACGACGTCAGCGGCGGGCTCGCCGACCCGGACATGGCCGGCGTGGTCGCCGACGCCGGGTGCCCCGTGGATCCTGATGCACTGGCGCGGGCACAGCAAGCGACATGGCGCAGCTGGCGCACTACGACGACGTGGTCGCCGAGGTCCGCCGGGAGCTGTCCGAGCGGATCGACGCGGCGCTGACCGCCGGGGTCGACGCCGCCCGGATCGTCATCGATCCGGGGCTGGGCTTCGCCAAGAACGCCGAGCACAACTGGGCGCTGCTCGCCCACCTGGATTCCCTGATCAGAGCTGGGTTTCCCGGTGCTCGTCGGCGCGTCCCGCAAGTCTTTCCTCGGCTCGCCTGCTGGCCGGCTCCGACGGCACCCGCGGCCGGCCGGCCTGCGCGAGGACGCCACGACGGCGCTGTCGATGTACGCGGCCGCGCACGGGTGCCTGGGGAGTCCGCGTACACCGGGTACGCGCCCACCGCGGACGCCGTACGCGTCGCCGCTGCGATCCGGGGCGCCACCGCCATCCGGAACACCATATGAACGGGCGGATCGAGCTCACCGGGCTACGGGTCCGCGGCCACCACGGCGTCTTCGAGCACGAGCGTCGCGACGGGCAGGACTTCGTCGTCGACGCGGTGCTCGCCCTCGACACCGCGACCGCCGCCGCGTACCGACGAGCTGGCCGACACCGTCGACTACGGTGCGCTCGCCGAAGCGGCTGGCCGAGGTGATCGAGGGCGAGCCGTGCAACCTCATCGAGACGGTGGCCCACCGGTTGCTCGCGGTATGCCTGCGCGACGAGCGGGTCCGAGCCGCCGAAGTCACGGTGCACAAGCCGGCGGCGCCGATCCCGCGGACCTTCGCCGACGTCGCGGTGACCGTACGGTCCGACCGGGCCGGGTCCGAGGGCCGGATCGTGCCGGCGTGATGCGTCCGCTCCCGCTCCCACTCGGCTCCGGCCCAGCCCATTCTGCGCCAATGTGGCGTTGGGGCGCCTAGATTGCCCCAATGTGGCGTTGGAGCGAAACGGCGGCGCTGTATGAGCAGGGCGGTCCTGTCGATCGGCTCGAACGTCGGTGACCGACTCGGCCACCTGAAGTCCACTGTGGACGGACTGGGTCGGCCGTCGTCGCGATCTCACCGGTCTACCGGACGGCGCCCTGGGGCGGTGTCGAGCAGGCGGATTTCCTCAACGCCGTACTCGTCGTCGACGGCGATACCGACGCGAAGGGTTGGCTGCACCGCGCCCACGAGCTCGAACAGGCCGCCGACCGCACCCGGGAGATCCGCTGGGGACCACGGACGCTGGACGTCGACATCGTCGCCGTCGACGGCGTCATCAGCGACGATCCGGGCCTGACCCTGCCGCATCCACGGGCGCACGAGCGCGCCTTCGTACTCGTGCCGTGGCACGACATCGAGCCGGACGCCGAGCTGGCGGGGTACGGTCCGATACGTGAGCTGCTGCGGCGGGTGGACGTCGCGGGCGTCGACGGCGCACCGAGCTCGGAGCTGACCTGATGCGTGCCGACCCGGACTACGGGACCTGCTGCTCGATCCTGTCGGCGGCCGGCGGTCGTGTCCTGGCTGCTCGCCGGTTTCTACGGCAGCCTGCCGCGGCTGAGCCTGGTTCGTGCCGTTGTCCCTCCCGGTCCTCGCGCTGGCCGAGGCGATCTCCGGGCTGCAGTTGCGGGCCCGCATCCACCGCCGGCCGGGCACCAGGCCCTGGTCGAGCCGCTCGTCGCGGCCCGCACTGTGGCGCTGGCCAAGGCGAGCGCGCATCGTCGGTGCGGTGATGCTGCGGGGCCTGGGCCGGCCTGCTCGGCTACGTCGTCCCGCGCCGGCGACCATCGTCGCGGCCCGCGGAGACACTGGTCGCCGGAATCGTCGGCGCGGCCGGCGCGGTCGTGCTGGTCGCCGCGGCCCTGTGGCTGGAGTACTGCTGCCGGACGCCCGAGCCGCCGAAGGACTCCCACCAGGACGCGCGCAGCTCCAAGGACTCCGGCAAGCCCTGACGCATGCGCTAGACCGCGCCGGCGGTCTCCGGGACCGTGTCGTCGACCGAGCGGCGCAGCGCGGCGTGCAGCGACTCGGGGGTGAGCACCCCGAGGAACGTCGACCCGTCGAGCACCGCGACCCAGCCGGCGTCCTGCTGCAGCATCACCGAGAAGGCGTTCTTCAGCGTCGCGTCGGACCGGGACCCAGGCCTGCATCCGGCGGGCGTGGTCGGCGACCGTCGCCGTCGCCGTCGGCGCCGTCGGCCGGAGAGCCAGCCGCGCAGCTCGCCGTCCGGGCGCAGGACGACGGCCCAGCGGGCGCCCGCCTCGGCCAGCGACCGGCGGGCCTGCGCCAGGGTGTCGTCGAGGTGTACGACCGCGGGCTGCTCGAGGTCGCTCGGGTCGATGTCGGTACCGCGAGCCGCCTCAGGCCGCGGTCGGAGCCGACGAAGTCGGCCACGAAGTCGTTGGCCGGCGCGCCCAGCAGGGTCGCCGGGTCGGCGTACTGCTCCAGCTGCCCGCCCTGGCGAAGCACCGCGATCCGGTCGCCCAGCCGCACGGCCTCGTCGATGTCGTGGGTGACGAAGACGATGGTCTTGCGACCTCGCTCCTGCAGCCGCAGGAACTCGTCCTGCAGCCGGGCCCGGGCGATCGGGTCGACCGCCGCGAACGGCTCGTCCATCAGCAGCACCGGCGGGTCGGCGGCCAGGGCCCGGGCCACGCCGACCCGCTGCTGCTGACCGCCGGAGAGCTGGTGCGGGTAGCGCGTCGGCGAACATCGTCCGGGTCGAGGCCCGACCAGCTCGAGCAGCTCGGTGCCCGCTCGTGGACGCGGCCTGTCTTGGTCCCAGCCGAGCAGCCGCGGCACGGTGGCGACGTTGGTCGCGATCGTTCTGGTGCGGGAACAGCCCGACCTGCTGGATCACGTAGCCGATCCGGCGGCGCAGCTGGACCGGGTCGACCGTCGGTGACGTCGCTCGCCCTCCAGGAAGATCCGCCCGCCGGTCGGCTCGATCAGCCGGTTGATCATCTTCAGGGTGGTGGTCTTCCCGCAGCCCGGACGGCCCGACCAGCATGCACCAGCCTCGCCGTGGGCGATGTCCAGGTAGAGCTCGCTGACGGCCGCCGTGCCGTCGGCGTAATGCTTGCTCGACGCCCTCGAGCCGGAATGGTGCGGCTCGCGGCGGTAGCGTCCATGCCCGTGACTCCCAGTCGCACGTCCGGGCCTGCTGCCCGGCCACCGCACTGGTTCTGCGGCTCAAGTACATCACGACCGCTACCACGACATCGTGCACGCCACGGTCCAGGAACACGATCTCACTGACCGTCGGCGGCGTGCGTGATCGGCTCGTCGTCGCCTTCGGCCTGGCGCTGCTCGCCCGCCGGTGCCCGCGGCTGGAGACGCTGATCCTCGGGACGGCTCGACCGCCCTCTACACGATCCCGAGCCTGGCCCTGCTGCCGATCCTGGTGCCCTTCACGGGCTGATCACCGAGCACGTTCGCCGTCCTGATCGGCCTGGCGCATCTATTCGCTGGTGATCCTGGTGCGAGCCTTCTGACCGGCCTGACCGGCGTACCTGCCGAGGTGCGAGTCGAGGCGGCCGCGCGGGCTGGGGTACGGGCCGACGCGGCTGCTCTTCCGGGTCGAGCTGCCGCTGGCGTTACCCGTGATCATGGCCGGGCTGCGGGTCGCCACCGTCTCGACGGTCGCGCTCACCACCCTCGGCGCCGTGGTCAGCTACGGCGGCCTGGGCAACCTGATCGAGGACGGCGTTCGCGCAGAACTACGGTTCGAGGCGCTGACCGCGAGCGTGCTGTGCGTCGTGCTGGCGTTCGTCGCCGACGCTGTCTCGTGCTCGCCCAGTGGCTCGCTCACGCCCGTGGACGCCGGAAGGCGGTCGACGTCGATGACGCTTCCGCAGCAGATCGTGGGACTGGCTCACCACGGCGCCAACTGGCACGGGGCAGCACCGGCATCCCGGCCAGGCTGGCCAGCCACCTGGTGTTCTCGGCGACGTCGGTCGTGGTCGCCGTGTCTGATCGCGATCCCGATCGGCCTGTGGCTCGGCCACATCGGGCACGGCGGGACCCTGGCCATCAACATCTCCAACATCGGTCGCGCCATCCCGACGTATGCGCTGCTGGTGCTTCTCTTCGTCGCCGTCGGTGTCACCCACCGGACATTCGAGACCGTGCTCGCGTTGGTCGCCTTCGCCATTCCGCCGCTGCTGGTCAACACCTACGTCGGCGTCCGCGAGGTGGATCCCCAGGCGCGGGAGGCGGCCACCGGGATGGGCATGTCGGGTGGACAGGTGCTCCGGCAGGTCGAGCTGCCGCTGGCCATGCCGCTGATCATGGACGGCCTGCGGATCGCCGTCGTGACCGTGGTCGCCACCACGACCGTGGCCGCCCTGATCGGCGCCGGCGGGCTGGGCCGCTTCGTCGTCGACGGGTTCAACAACGACGATCCCGGCCAGTACGGCGGAGGCGCCGTGATCGTGGGGGTCCTGGCCCTCCTGCTGGAGACGCTCTTCATCCTGCTGCAGCGCCGGATCGACCCGGTCCGGCGGGCCCGCCGCGCCGCGACCGGGCCGATCGCCAAGGTGGCGGCGGAGGCGACGGCGGAGGCAGGCGCGGCCCACTGAGGCGGCGCGGGTGTTTGCGTTCTTTCGACTCGTGAGGGACCGTTATTGGAGCGGGCGGGGGCCCGCCGGGACACGCGCGCCATCGGGCGCGGGACACAGAAGGCGGGTGGAGGCAGTGGCGCAGAGACGCGTCTTCGCGGTAACTCTCACGGCGATGCTGGCGGTGTTGGTCGCCGCCTGCGGCGGAACGGCGAGCCAGAACACCGGTGGGGTCAACAGGTCGAACGGAAACAAGGGCTCGCTCACCGTCGCCGATGCCGGGTTCACGGAGAGCCAGATCCTCGCCAACATGTACGCCGACCTGCTCGCCAAGGCCGGCTACAAGACCACCGAGACGAGCGTCAAGTCCAGCGAGATCTTCCAGTCGTCGCTGGAGAAGGGCGACGTCGCGGTCGTTCCGGAATACGTCGCCACCTACGCCGACCAACTCAACCGGCAGATCAATGGCGCCAACGCACCGTCGGTGGCCTCGCCGAGCCTCGACAAGAGTTACGCCCAACTGAAGACCCTCGCCGCGAAGAGGGGCCTGACCCCGCTGACCCCGTCGAAGGCGGTGGACCAGAACGCCTTCGCCGTCAGCAAGAAGTTCGCCGCGCAGCACCACCTCGAAGACGCTCTCCGATCTGGGGAAGTCCGGCATCCCGGTGAAGATCGCGTCCGGGCCCGAGTGCGCCACCCGGCCCTTCTGCATCCCGGGTCTGAAGAAGACCTACGGCATCAAGGTCACCGGCATCGACCCGCTCGGGGTCGACACTGCGCAGGGCAAGGAGGCGGTCGCGAAGGGTGCCGACCAGATGGCGCTGGTGCTGACCACCGACGCGACGGTCACCGACGCCGGCCTGGTCGTGCTCACCGACGACAAGCATCTGCAGAACGCCGACTACCTCGTCCCGATCGTCAACACCAAGAAGCTGACGCCCGAGATCAAGACCACGTTGAACAAGCTGTCGGCGACCCTGACCACCGAAGACCTGGCGCAGCTGAACAAGCAGGTCGACGTCAACCAGCAGAAGCCCGGCGTGGTCGCATCCGGCTACCTGAAGGCCAAGGGCCTCATCTCCTGAGCCGTCCGGATCGGCGCGGTCAGCTGTGGCTGTCCGTGATCGCCTGGTAGCTAGGCCGAATGGGCGCGCGCCCGCCTGCAACGGCTCTGCCAACTGGTCGTATCTTGTTCGCCATGCTCGGTGGCGACGATGAGACAGAAACCGAATCGGCCCGCGGATCCTCGACCAGGCATGCGTTTCGCGTCACCTATCTGATCATCGGCTTTGCGTTCGCCATCGCTGCGACCGTCGCCCTCATCAGCACCGACGATGCGCGCTGGCTGCGGCTCGCGGTCGTCGTCGCGGTGTGGGCGTTCGTCTTCGCGATGATGGCCGCCACCCGACCCAGGCGTGACCCGGAACTGCCTACCGAAAGGGAAATCGAGCTGCGGCGCAGCTACGAACGCGAACTTGAGCGCGAGATCGCGGCGCGCCGCGAACAGCAGCTCGGCCTGGAGTTACAGCTCCGGCGCGAGTTGGAGGCGGGTCTCTTCGAGGGCGTGCGGGCACTGCGCGGCGAGCTCGGTGAGCTGCGCGGCGCACTGGCCGAGCGGTGGTCGAACGAACTGCCGGTCGTCGAGGCGGCCCCGGCACCGTCTGTGCCGGAGGATTCCGCCCGCGGACGGCACTACCGCGAAGACGGCGACCGGCCCTCTGTCGTGCTGGCCCGCCGGGACTCGGTCGACACCGGGCCGAGTTCGGTGCCGGCCCTGTCCGACAGCGCGGTCCGCAGACGGCGCCGCTACCGCGACGACTGACCTTCGGCTACTTGTCGATGTCGCCGACCACGAAGAACATCGAACCGAGGATCGGCGATCAGATCCGGCCAGCGACGTCCCGGCAGCAGCGTCGGTCAGGCCTGCACGTTGGCGTACGAGGCGGTACCGCAACTTGCACCGCCACGGCGTCTTCTCGCCGCGGGACACCAGGTAGTAGCCGTTGATGCCGAGCGGGTTCTCGGTCCAGCGTAGATGTGGCCCTCCGGCGCCCGGACCACCTTGGGCAGCCGTACGTTGACCGGTCCGCCGAGCTCGGTCGACCCGGTCGCAGGCAGGCTTCGGCCAGGTCGAGTGAGACGTGCGACCTGGTCGAGCAGCACTCGAAGCGCGCGTGGCAGTCACCGGCGTCCGCGGTCACGACCGGCAGAACGTCCAGCTCCGCGTAGGCGAGGTAGGGCTCGTCCCGACGCAGATCGAAGTCGAGCACCGGAGGCCCGGGCGACCGGGCCGGACACGCCGTACTGCCGCGGCCGTGTCGGCCGGGAGCACTCCGACGCCGACGGGTGCGCGCGAGGAAGATCTCGTTGCTCGCGGATCAGGCCGTCCAGTTCGGGCAGCCGCGGTGCGGACGCCGCGCGATCGCCGCGCGCGGTCCGCGCCGTCCAGCCGGCCGGGACCTCCTCCTTCAGCCCGCCGACCCGGTTGAACATGAAGTGCATCCGGCCGCCGGAGACCTCCTCCATCACCGCCTGGATCGTCTCCCGCTCACGGAACGCCGCGTGGACCGGCTCGATCGCGCCGATCTCCAGCGGGTAGGAACCGAGGAACATCAGATGGTTGAGCACCCGGTTCAACTCGGCCAGCAGCGGTCCGCAGCCAGACGGCGCGGACCGGGCACCTCGATGCCCATCAGCCGCTCGACCGCGAGCACGACGCCGAGCTCACTGGAGAACGCGGAGAGCCAGTCGTGCCGGTTGGCGAGCACCGATGATCTGCCGGTAGTCGCGCACCTCGAAGAGCTTCTCGGCGCCCCGGTGCATGTAGCCGACGATCGGCTCTGCGCGCACGATCCGCTCGCCGTCGAGCACCAGCCTTGAGCCGCAGCGCGCCGTGGGTCGACGGGTGCTGCGGCCCGATGTTGAGAACCATGTCGGTGGCCTCGAGCCGACCGGCACCCGAGCCGACGCCGACCGTCACCTCGTCCGCGCCCGCCATCCGGCCATCGTGGCACGCCGCCTCCTCGTCAGCGGTCCCCGCTCCTCAGGGGGCCCGCTCCTCCGCCGGACCGATTGGCTGCGGCGGGTCGTCGTCGTCGTCGTCGAGGGTGCGGCTGAGCTCGATCACCGCGATCCCCAGCAGGAGCAGCAGGCCGATGAGGGTGATGCCGGAACCGGGACCGGTGCGGATGTGCTCGTCGAAGACGAGCACACCGACGGCGATGCTGACCAGCGGGTCCGTGGTCGCCGTCGCCGGCAGGCTCGCGGTGATGGGCCCGGCCTGGAAGGCCAGCTGATTGAGTAACAGCCCGATGGCTCCGGTCGCGATGACGGCGTAGAACTGCCAACTGGTCAGCAGGTAGAGGGGGAGCGGACGGCGATGTCGGTGACGCCCTTGAGGAGGGCGGCGGTCGCCGCATAGACGATGCCGACCGCGATGCCGAGCAACGCCGCCGAGCGTCCCTCGGCCCGTTGCCGCCGGCCGAGCTCGACGCAGGTGATGGCCAGTGCCGCCCCCACGATCCCGGCGACCAGGGCGGGCAACCGGTCGGCGGTCTGATGCCGGCCCGGGGGGTTGCCGGATCCCGCGACCAGCAGGAAGCCGGCCAGCATGGCGGTGAGCAGGATGGCCCAGACAGCCTGCCGCCGGGTGATCTGGTGGCCCTCGAAGCGCTGGCGGAAGAACAGGGCGAAGAGCAGTCCGCTCACCAGCAGCGGCTGCACCACCGCGAGTGCGCCCAGGTGGAGGGCCAGGATCTGCAGCGTCAGGCCGACGACGTCGCAGGCGATGCCCCCCAGCCAGAGCGGGTGGGACAGGGTGGCCCGGATGAAGGTGGCCAGCCGGCCCGGGCGAAGGCTCTGCGCGTCGGGGGCGTGACCTGCGCTGACGTGCTTGAGCGAGCTGGACAGGGCGAACGCCAACGCCGCGGAGAGGCTGAGGAGGACGACCAGCCATGCATCCCGCACCGATGCGCACCCCTCACGACGTCCCGCCCGTGACCATCGACCCGATCCAGCCCAGACCTTAGATGGGCCGTTGCCTCAGGCGTCGGCAATCGGGCGTCTGTCCGGCTCTCGCGCAACTTGTTGCCCTCGGGCGCCCGCATCGGACATCGTGGTGACCTTCGCGTCGAGAGGGTGCATCGTGAGCAACCGGGTCAGTATTGTCGTCGGTCCGGGCCGGTCGGAGCTGACCACCCAGCCGATCCCCGAGTGCGGTGTCGGAGAGGTCCTGCTCCGCGTCCTGGTCAACGGCGTGTGCGCCAGCGATCTGCCCGGCTGGCGATCGGCGCCGCCGTCGAGTGCCATCCGGCTCGGACACGAGCCGGTCGGTCGGGTGGCCGCCGTCGGCCCGGGCGTCACCACCTGCTCCGAGGGAGACCTCGTCACCGGCCGGGTCGGTCGGTCGAACTGCGACTTCGCGGTCGCGGACGAAACCGACCTGGTGATCGTCCCGGCCGGACTGCCGGCCACCTCCGCCATCGGCGAACCGCTCGGGTGCGTCGTCGATGTGCTCCGGCGTACCAGGGTCGACGTCGGCGACCGTGTCGCTGTCATCGGCGCCGGCTTCATGGGTCTGTGCCTGCTCCAGCTCCTGCGGCACGCCTGCGCGCGCCAGGTCGTGGCGATCGACCCGCGCGCCGATGCCCGGGAGCATGCGTTGGCGCACGGAGCCGACCTCGCGATCGCGCCGGGAGAGGTGCCGTCGCTGGCGCCCTTCCCGGCCCACTCGCCGCAGGAGTTCGACGTGGTCGTCGAGGCCTCGGGGAGCCAGGCGGGACTCGATCTCGCCACCGACCTGGCGCGTGCCCACGGGATCGTCTCGATCATGGGCTATCACCAGGAGCCGCGGTCGGTGGACATGAAGACCTGGAACTGGAAGGGGCTCGACGTGGTCAACGCCCACGTCCGGGACCGGGCCCGGCTGCGGGACAGCACCAGGCGGGGGCTCGATCTGCTCGCCGCGGGGCGGGTCGACCTCGGCCCCCTGATCACCCACCGGTTCGCGCTCGACGAGGTGGACCAGGCCTTCCTGGCGATGGACAAGAAGCCCGACGGCTACATCAAGGCGATCGTCGAGATCGCCTGAGACCCGGGCGCCGACGCCGACCGCTTCCCCGTTCCCTCCTTGCTCTCCTCTCCTCCTCCTCCGTTTGGCTTGAACGTCACGTTCAAGCCTTCTAGCGGCATGAACGTGACGTTCATGCCGAACGGGAGGCGGCCGGAGGGGGCCCCATTCCGCTTGAACGTCACGTTCAAGCGGTCTAGCCGCATCAACGTCACGTTGATGCGGAATGCGGGGTGAGCCGGGTTGCGACGGAACGCCCGGTCATCACGACGTTCTCGATGAGCGTGCTGCTGCTCGCCGTGCTGATCCCGCTGTGCGTGCGTCGCTATAGCCACCGGCAGCGCTGACCCGGCGCGGAGCGGAATTGCCCTCGACCACGTGCACGAGGTGTGACAGCGTGCATGCGCTGACGTCGCCCGGGTCGAGCAGGGGGTTCCTTATATGCGTAGGTCGTTGCCGACGAGCCTGATCGCCGCTGCCGCAGTTCTGCTCGGACTGTCGGGTACGGCGCTCGCCGCCGCGCCGCGGCACACCGCCGTCCCCGCCGCCCATCCGCGGCCCGGGCACGTCGATGTGCTCTTCATCGGGGCGCACCCCGACGACGAGGGCGGAGATCTCGGCACCTTCGGCCAGTGGAACGAGTACCACCACGTCAGCACCGGTGTGGTCACCATCACCCGCGGCGAGGGCGGCGGCAACGCGGCCGGGCCGGAGGAGGGCCCCGCGTTGGGGTTGATCCGGGAAGGTGAGGAACGCCGCGCCGTGGGCATGGCCGGCGTGCACGACATCGACTACCTCGACAAGGTCGACTTCTTCTACACCGTCAGCGCCCCGCTCACCCGCTCGATCTGGGGTGAGCGGGACGCGTTGTCGCGGATCGTCCGGCTGGTCCGCGAGACGACGCCACACGTGATCGTCACCATGAACCCGGCGCCGGTGCCGGGCCAGCACGGCAACCACCAGGAGGCCGGCCGGCTCGCCACGCAGGCGTTCACCGACGCCGCCGACCCGAAGGCGTTCCCGTCCCAGCTCACCGGCGAGCACCTGGCGCCGTGGCGGGTCGGCCGGCTCTTCGAGCAGGGCGCCGACGGCACCGGGCCGACCGGCCCGAAGTGCTCGACCGCCTTTACGCCGACCGACCCGACGCAGGACGTGTACGGCGTCTGGCAGGGCACCTACTCCCGCACCCACAAGAAGACGTGGGCCGCGGTCGATGTCGACGCGCTGCACGAATACGTCAGCCAGGGCTACGGCGTGATCCCGCCGCCCCCGACCGATGCCGCCAAGATCGACTGCAACGACTACACCCAGATCGCCTCGCGCGTGCCCTACACGATCGGCAACCGCGCCGGCGACGCGATGCTCGAGGGGGCGACGACGCCGGCCCGCGGCGGCCTGCCCCTGGGCACCGACTTCTTCCTGACCACCAGCAGCTACCGGGTCACCCAGGGCACCGGGTTCACCGTGACCGCGCATGCGCAGGCTGCTGCCGGCCATGCCCTGCGTGAGGCGCGGGCGACCCTGCAGGCGCCGTCCGGCTGGCAGGTCACCGGCGCCGGCCGGTTCGGCGACGTCGGCCCGCGGCACGAACGTACGGCCGTCTTCCACGTGCAGCCGGCCGCGACGGCGAAGGTGAACACCCGGTTCCGGGTGGCGGCCACGCTGCACGCCGGAACCGCCACCGGCCACACCGACCGCGCCGTGTCGATCGACCCGGCGGTGCGCGCCACCCCGCAGCTGCTTCCGCAGGTGGCGGACTTCGACACGTGGGCGACGACGGCCGGCGTACCGCAGCTGCAGGGCGGCATCAAGCGGGTGCTGTCGATGGGATCGGGCGGGTCACGATCGGTGCCGGTCACGGTCACCAACGCCGGCACGACCGCGCAGTCCGGCACGGTGACACTGAAGCTGCCGACCGGTTTCACCGCGGACGCGACCCGGCGGTCCTACAGCTCGCTGGCGCCCGGCGCGAGCCGGACGGTCCCCTTCACCGTGACCAACTCCGACGCGTCGCTGCCGACAGCCGATCAGGGGCCGGATAACGGCGACTACGACTACACCGTCACCACGACCAACCAGAGCGGCTCGCCGGACGTGGAGAATGCGGGGCTCGAACTCGTCCCGGTGACGGCGATCCCGCACGCGGCCACGGCCCCGACGGTCGACGGCAAGGAAGGCGCCGGTGAGTACGCCGGCCCGTCGCTGGACACCTCGCGGCGGTGGGAGGGCGACGACTGTGCCTCGGCCGCAGACTGCTCGGCCACCACGAAGACGACGTGGAACGGCACCGATCTCTACGTGCTGGTGCACGTGCGCGACAACATTCTCGGGACGAAGTTCGACGCCACCGACTGCAAGCGTCACTGGCGCACCGATTCGGTGGAGATCAACGTCGACCCGCGCGGCAACTCGGAGAACACCGCGACGACGTTCAAGACCGGCATCCTGCCGATCACCAACGACCCCAAGAACGGCAACCCGTCGTGCTTCGAGCGGGACGCGGACAACCACCAGGGTCCGGGCGCGACCACGGCGCCGGGTATGCAGGTGGCGTCGCAGGTGACGTCGCCGTACACCGGCTACACGGTGGAGGCGAAGATCCCGTTCGCCGACCTGCCGTCCGCGGTCGACCCGGGCCACATGGGCTTCAACGTGCTCGTCTACGACTCCGACACGCAGGACAAGACCGGGAAGTCACGCATCGCCTGGTCACCGTTCGGCGGCGTGCAGGGCGACCCCTACCGCTGGGGCATCGCCACGCTCCCCGATTACACGCCGCCGCCCGGCACGCCGACCATGCCCAAGGACCCGGTGATCCCGCAGACGGCGGCCCAGAGCGTCGACTCGCCGCAGTCGATCCGGCAGGCCGCGACGGTCGGTCTTCCGCTGGCCGGCGACATGGCCGCGCCGCCGACGGACCGAGCGGTCCTGGTGGGCCGGGCGGGCGCGACCGGCGGCGTCGTGACCGCACGGCTGCGGGCCACCGGCGCCGGTACGGCCCACGTCTTCGTGTGGGATCCCCGGAACGGGACTCTCGGGAGGGCGACGATCGCCGTGACCGGACCGGGGCGGCGCACCGTGCACGTGACGGTGCCGTCCGGGAAGGTGACCGCGCGGTCGACGGTCCTCCTCGGCTTCGCCGCCACGACGGGAGGCACCACGAGCACCGACCGCGCACTGCGCTGACCGGGCGAGCCATAGTAGGAAGCGTGGACATCGACGGGCTGTGGGATCCCGAGCCGGGTTACTTCAACACCGCCAGCTACGGGCTCCCGCCTCGGCCTGCCACGGAGGCGGTGAACTCGGTGCTGGCCGACTGGCGCGCCGGGCGCACCAGCTGGGAGCCGTGGGACGCCTACGTCGGGGGTGCGCGGGAATCGTTCGCCCGGCTGGTCGGCGTGCCGGTGGCCGATGTCGCGATCGGGAGCACCGTCTCGGAGCGGCTCGGCCTGGTGGCGACGGCCCTTCCGGACGGGGCACGGGTGCTCGTCCCCGACGGCGAATACACGTCCAACCTGTTCCCCTGGCTGGTACATGGCGATCGGGGTGTGGAGGTGGTGACGGCGCCGCTGTCCGACCTGCCGGAGCGGATCGACGCGCGGACGACGATGGTGGCCTTCAGCCTCGTGCAGTCCGCGTCCGGTGCGGTCGCGCCGTTCGAGAAGATCGTCGCCGCCGCACGTCACCACGGCGCCTTGGTCATCGTCGACGCGACCCAGGCCTGCGGCTGGCTGCCGGTCGACGCGTCGGAGGTCGACGCGCTCGCGGTCCATGCCTACAAGTGGCTGATGTCCCCGCGCGGGTCGGCCTTCGTGGCGCTCAGCCCGCGGCTGCGCGAACGGATGCGTCCCATCTCCGCGGGGTGGTACGCCGGCGACGACCCGCACACCAGCTACTACGGCCTGCCGCTGCGGCTGGCCGCCGACGCCCGCCGGTTCGACACGTCGCCCGCGTGGTTCTCCTGGGTGGGCACCCGGCCCGCGCTGGAGGTGGTGGAGCGGATCGGGGTGGCCGCGATCCACGCCCACGACGTCGGCCTGGCGAACCGGCTGCGGTCCGGGCTGGGTCTCGAGCCGGGTGACAGCGCGATCGTGTCGGCCGACGTACCCGACGCCGAGGCGAAGCTGGCGCGGGCCGGGATCCGGGCCAGTGTGCGGGCCGGCCGGCTGCGGCTGGCGTGTCACATCTACACGACCGACGCCGACGTCGACCGGGCGCTGGAGATCCTCACCGGCAGCTGAGGTCGCCGCCCTCAGACCACGCGCGACGCCGGCATCCCGCTCGCGCCGTGCCGGTCCGGGCGCACGGCAAGGATCTGGTTGACCCCGATCCGGCGATGGGCGAACCCGACCGCGGAGCCGGCGAGGTAGAGCCGCCAGGTGCGGGCCCGCGTGAGTCCGACGAGTGCGACGGCCTCGTCCCAGTGCTTCTCGAGCCCGTCGAGCCATGCGTGCAGGGTGCGTACGTAGTGTTCGCGGAGGGCATGGACGTCGCGTACTTCGAAGCCGGCGTCCTCCAGCTCGCGCACCGCCGTGGCCACCGGCTGCAGCTCACCGTCGGGGAAGACGAAGCGCCGGATGAACGTCGCTCGGCGCGGCTTGGTGCCGGGGTGTGCCGCGATCGCGTGGTGCAGCAGCCGGCCCCTCGGTGTCACCAGATCGAAGAGGCGGGACGTGTATTCGGGCAGCTTCGCCGTGCCGACGTGCTCGGCCATCCCGATGCTGACCAGCGCGTCGTAGGGTCCGTCGCCGACCTCGCGGTAGTCCTGCAGCCGGATCGTCACCCGATCGGTGAGCCCGGCCCGGCGGATCCGCTCCCGGGCCGCGCCGGCCTGTGCTCCGCTGATCGTGACGCCGACCGCCTCGACGCCGTACTCCCGCGCGGCGTGCTCGACGAAACCGCCCCAGCCGCAGCCGATGTCGAGGATCCGCATGCCCGGCCGGAGGTCGAGCTTGCGGCAGACGAGGTCGAACTTGGCCCGCTGGGCCGCGTCGAGGTCGACGACCCCGTCCGGCCAGTAGGCGCAGGAGTAGGCCATGACCTCGCCGAGGAAGAGCCGGTAGAAGTCCGCCGGGATGTCGTAGTGGTGGCTGATCGCCGCCGCGTCGCGCGCCCGCGAATGGGCCCGGCCGGAGAGCTTCACCTCCGTGTCCGGCGGTTTCGGCGGGAGGCCGATCACGCCGAGCCGGGCGGCGTCCGAGACCAGTCGGACGGCGTCGGAGAGCGACATCGCGCGGCGCCAGGTCTCGACCGCGGTGGCCAGCGCCTCCAGTGCTGCCGAGAGGTCGCCCTCGACGTCGATCTCGCCGGTGACGTAGGCCCGGCCGAGGCCGACCTCGTTCGGCGAGTAGAGCACCCGGCGCAGAGCCCGGGGTGATCTCACCGTCACGGCGGCCGCGGCGTCCGCCGGCCCGGCGGCGCTGCCGTCCCATGCCCGGACCCGGAACGGGAGCGGCCCGCCCATGGCTCGTCCGGCCAGGGCGAGGAAGTGGCCGGCGGCGCCGCCGTCCGGCGGCTCCGGCGGCTGGGAACCTGCAAGCCGCTGAATGACTCTGCTGGTGACGTCGTCGACCATGATCATGCCTCCCCGGCAAACCTTATCGTCGGGTCCTCGGTGACCGTCATCCCTCCGCCAGCACCGCGGGGACCGGCCGGTCGACGGGTTGCAGCAGCCACCAGAAGGCGCCCAGACCGGTGGCGTCGGTCAGCGTCGCGGCCATACTCGCGCGGGCCAGGCTCCCGGCGTACTCCCGCGGCTTGTGGGCCGCCAGGCGGAGCGGCGGGCGGCGGCCGTCGACGCCGAGCGCGCGCAGCGCGGTCCGCTGGCGGATCAGCAGCGCGGGTCGGCCGGCCGCGTCTTCGCCGGCGATGCGGCACGCGTCGATGGCGACATGGGCGGTGAGGTCGCAGGTCCCGTCGGGCACCGGTCGGGTCTCGCGTCCGCGCCGGAACCCCGTGAGACTGCCCAGTGGGGGCCGGTCGCCGGACAGATGCCCGTAGTCGATGGCGACCGCGAGCCCGCCCGCGAGCCTGCGCACCGCCGCGGCCCAGGCCTCGTCGCGGGACCGCCCGACCTCCAGCCGTTCGCGGTCGGCGGCAGGTGGCCACCAGCGGTGCAGCCACCGGGTGTCCGCAGCGTCCGGCGGGGGGCCGGGGTTCTCGTCGCCGTCGCCGTCGACCAGCAGCACGCGGGGTCCGTCGCGGGCCGGGATCACGACGTCGACCGGCACGTTGTCGAGCCACTCGTTGGCGACGAGCAGACCGGTGAGCCCGGCCGGTGCCTCCGGCCACCACCGCACCGGCGTGGGGAGGCCGGCGGGCCGGTCCGCGATGTCGACACCGTGCAGGTCGAGTGTCGGGTCGAGCAGGTGCAGCGCGGTGAGCAGCTCGCCGCCGCCGGACCCCATGTCGATCACGGTCCGCAGCCCGGCGGCGAGCGCCAGCCGGTGCAATGCCTCCGCGAGAAGGGAGGCGCCGCCGGAGGTGACGGAGGTGCGGAAGTGCCTGCCGGGGGTCTCGCCGCGGCGGTAGAACCCTCCGTCGCCGTAGAGCGCCTCGGCCATCGCGGTGCGCCAGGCCCGGGCGCCGGTCCCCACGAGGAGAGAATAGGACGTACCGACCTCGGACACCGGGCGCGGGTAACCTCGCGGTGTCCGGTACCTGCCTGAGAGGACTGGAACACCAGGATGGATGCACCAGCGAGCCCGACGCAGCGGTCCGGCCGCCTCGAGGTCGGTGTCGTCGGGGCCGGCCGGGTGGGTGCCGTGCTCGGCGCCGCGCTCGATCGGGCCGGTCACCGGGTCGTCGCCGCGTCCGGGGTGTCCCGGGAATCGGTACGCCGCGCGGAGCGGCTCCTGCCGGCGGCGGAGCTGCTGCCGGTCGACCAGGTGGTCGGGCGGGCGGAGCTGGTCCTGCTCGCCGTGCCCGACGATGTGCTCCCCGGCCTGATCGACGGGCTGACCGAGACGCGGATCTGGCGGGCCGGCCAGATCGTCGCGCACGTCAGTGGGGCCCACGGCGTCGGTGTCCTCGACCCCGCGACCCGCGCCGGCGCGCTGCCGCTCGCCATCCACCCGGTCATGACCTTCACCGACCGTCCCGAGGACCTCGACCGGTTGGCGGGGGTGTCCTTCGGGGTCACCTCCCCGGAGCCGCTTCGGCCGGTCGCCGAGGCGCTGGTCGTGGAGATGGGCGGCGAGCCGGTCTGGGTCCCCGAAGAGGCCCGCCCGCTCTATCACGCGGCGCTCACGGTCGGCGCCAACCATCTCGTCTCCCTCGTCGCCGAGTCGATCGACCTGCTGGCCCGGGCGGGGATCGACAACCCCGGCCAGGTGCTGGGGCCCCTGCTCGGTGCCGCCTTGGACAACACGCTGCGCAGCGGGGACGCCGCGCTCACCGGCCCGGTCGCGCGGGGCGACGCCGGCACCGTCGCCGCCCATCTGGCCACCCTGCACCGGGTGGCGCCGGACTCGGTCGCGTCCTACGTCGCGATGGCCCGGCTGACCGCGTCCCGCGCGCTGGCCGCCGGCCGCCTCGATCCGCAGTCCGCCGAGGCGCTGCTCGATGTCCTCGCCACCCGCCCGCGCAGCTCCCAGTTATGAGCGGGCCAGACATGAGCGGGCCGGCATGAGCGCACCGGACATGCGCGCACCCGACCTGGGCGATCCCGAGCGGGCGGACCCGGACCTGGCCGACCGGACCGGGCTGGTCGTCGCGACCGACCGGACCGAGTTGTCCGCGGCGCTCGCCGCCCGGAGCGGTTCGGTCGGCGTCGTGCTGACGATGGGCGCTCTGCACGACGGCCACGAGGCGCTGATCCGCTACGCCCGGGCGCGCTGCGAGACCGTCGTGGTCACCGTCTTCGTCAACCCGCTGCAGTTCGCCGCCGGGGAGGACCTCGGTCGCTACCCGCGCACCCTCGACGCCGATCTGGCGGTCTGTCGCCGGGTCGGCGTCGATGTCGTCTTCGCCCCGACCGGAGAGGTCGTCTACCCGGACGGCGAACCGCTGGTGCGGATCGACCCCGGACCCCTCGGCGAGCTGCTCGAGGGCGCCAGCCGCCCCGGCCACTTCGCCGGTGTGCTGACCGTGGTCTGCAAGCTGCTCAACATGGTCGACGGCGCCGAGGCGACGTTCTTCGGCGAGAAGGACTACCAGCAACTGGTCCTGGTACGCCGGATGCTGCGCGACCTCGACCTCGGCGTGGAGGTCGTCGCCGTACCGACCGTGCGGGAGCCGGACGGGCTGGCCCTGTCCAGCCGCAACCGCTACCTGTCCGGCGAGCAGCGCGCGGCCGCGACGGCGCTCTCGCGCGCCCTGGCCGCCGGCTCCGCGGCCGGCATCGGGGGAGGGGAGGCCGTTCTCGCGGCCGCGCGCGCCGTCCTCGACGCCGAACCCGGTGTCGACCCCGACTACCTTCACCTGTGCGCCGCCGATCTCGGGCCGGCGCCGGCCGGGGGCCCGGCCCGGTTGCTGGTGGCCGCCCGGGTCGGTTCCACCCGCCTGATCGACAACGTCGCCGTCCACCTGGGTTCCGGCCGGGAAGAGGTCTGATGCTGCTCACCGTCGACGTCGGCAACACCAACACCGTGCTCGGCGTATTCGAGGGCGAGAAGATGGTCGACTCGTGGCGGATCAACACCGACCCCAGGGCGACCGCGGACGAGTTGGCGCTGACGTTCCGTGGGCTGCTCGAGGGAACCACGGTGACCGGGATCTCGGGCTGCTCCACCGTGCCGTCGGTGCTGCACGAGTTGCGCCGGATGCTCGACCGGCACTATCCCGACCTGCCGACGCTGCTGATCGAGCCGGGCGTGCGTACCGGCGTACCGATCCTGATCAACAACCCGCGGGAGGTGGGCGCCGACCGCATCATGAACACCCTCGCCGCGCACCACCTCTACCGCGGCGCGGCGGTCGTCGTCGATTTCGGCACCGCGACCAACTTCGACGCGGTCAGCGCGCAGGGTGAGTTCCTCGGCGGCGCCTTCGCGCCGGGGATCGAGGTCTCGGTCGACGCCCTCGCCTCCCGGGCGGCGCAACTGCTCAAGGTCGAGCTGGTGCCGCCGCGGTCGGTGATCGGGAAGAGCACCGTGGAGGCGCTGCAGTCGGGCATCGTCTACGGCTTCGCCGGCCAGGTCGACGGGCTGGTACGACGCATCGTCGCCGAGCTCGGCGGAGCGGCGACGGTGGTGGCGACCGGAGGACTCGCCCCCCTCATCGTCTCGGAGAGCACCACCATCGACCGCTACGAGCCGGATCTCACCCTGATCGGGCTGCGGCTCGCCTTCGAGCGCAACACCGGCTGAGCGACGCGACAGCTACATCGCGTTCCACAGATACAGCTGCTCGCCGCCGGCGGTGGCGGTCCCGGCCAGGTCGACCAACGCCGCGAGCAGCGCCGTGACGTCGGCCGGATCGGCTCCGGCGAGATCGTCGTGGGCTGCCCAGCGCGGGCCGACGTCGGCCACCTGCTCCGCGGACAGCCCGCTCAGCAGCTCGGTCAGCTCGCGCCGGATCCGTTCCACCCACGGCCCGTTGTCGCCGCCGGTGGCGATGAGCTCGCCGCCCGAACTACGCAGGATCTCCTCGAACCGTCGTCCGGTCAGGGTGGAGTGCAGCAGGTCCATCTCCATCGAGGTGAGCCCCCCGGTCTCGACGACGCCGGGAACCCCGTGGGCCAGGGGTCCCCTGTCGATCGCGCCCTCGGCGTCCTCGTCGCTCGCCGCACCGAACACCTCACTGTGCATCGCCATGGCGTGATGATCTCACCGACGGCGGGTGCGCCAGCACTGCGTGACGTAAGGCAGCGCGAATGCCTGCGGGTCGGCGATGTCCGGGTGGCCGCGGACGAGTTCGACGACGTCGTCCAGCAGCCGGCGGCGGCGATCCTCGGGAAGCAGGATCACGTAGCTACGGGAGCGGATCAGGTCGAGCAGCGTGTCGAGGTCCAGCGCGTGCCGGTGGCGGAAGTCGCGGCGCACCGGGCGCTCGAAATCCGGCCCGGGATCGGGCACCGGGTCGTCGTCGGCGTCCTGCTCGCCCCGTTCGTGCAGCAGTTCCCAGAGCTGCGCGACCCACGGCACGGTCTCGTCGGCGGTGTTCCAGAGTAGGCCCAGGACACCGTCCGGCCGCAGCACCCGCGCGATCTCGGTGCCGGCCCGGGCCTCGTCGAACCAGTGCCAGGCCTGCGCCACCAGCACGACGTCGACGCTTGCGCCCGGGAGCGGGATCGCCTCGGCGTCGCCGGCCAGCAGCTGAGCGGCCGGTACGGCGGCGGCCAGCCGCCCCCGCATGCCGGCGAGCGGCTCCACGGCCGTCACCGTCCGCCGAGGCGCGACGAGCTGCCTGGTGAGCTTCCCCGTGCCGGCACCGAGGTCGAGCACGTCGCGCGCGTCCGCCGGGACGAGCCAGGCCAGGGCGTCGTCCGGGTAGCCCGGCCGGGCCCGGTCGTAGGCCTCGCTGGCGCCGTCGAAAGAGGCTGCGTGACGGGCGCGTTCGGCGTCGTCCTGCACGGCGGCAAGACTAACCGCCGTATGCCGGAATTCCTCCGCCGGTTAGGGTTTGCCGGGTGAAGGACCAGCATCCGGCCGACGGGTCCGCCGCGAGCGACTCCGATCCGTCCTCCGACCTGCCGGAGCAGATGCGGGTGCGTCGGGAGAAGATCGACCGGATGCGGGCCGCCGGCACCGATCCCTATCCGGTCGGCGTGCCGCGCACCCACACCCTCGCCGAGATCCGCGCCGCCCACCCCGACCTGCCGCCGGACACCGCCACCGGCCAGCAGGTCGGCGTCACCGGCCGGGTGATCTTCGTCCGCAACACCGGGAAGCTGTGTTTCGCGACGCTGCGGGAAGGCGCCGGCACCGAGTTGCAGGTCATGCTCTCCCTCGACCGGGTCGGGGCGGACGGCCTCGCGGCGTGGAAGTCCGAGGTCGACCTGGGGGACCATGTCTTCGTCGCGGGCGAGGTCATCACGTCCCGGCGCGGGGAGTTGTCGGTGCTCGCCGAATCCTGGCGGATGGCGGCCAAGGCGCTCCGCCCGCTGCCGGTCGCGCACAAGCCGACCGGGGAGGAGACGAGGGTCCGGCAGCGCTACGTCGACCTGATCGTCCGTCCCGAGGCGCGCCAGATGGTCGAGATCAGGTCGGCCGTCACCACCTCGCTTCGTGACTCTCTGCGTCGGCGCGGATTCACCGAGATAGAAACGCCGATGCTGAACCTGGTGCACGGCGGTGCCACGGCCCGGCCGTTCACCACGCATTTCAATGCATTCGACATGGACGTCTACCTGCGGATCGCCCCGGAACTCTTTCTCAAGCGGGCCGTCGTGGGCGGTATCGAGCGGGTCTTCGAGGTCAACCGGGTCTTCCGGAATGAAGGCGCCGACTCGACCCACTCACCGGAGTTCGTGATGCTCGAGGTCTATGAGGCCTACGGCGATTACGACACCATGGCCGAGTTGACCGAGGCGCTCTACCAGGAGGCCGCGCAGACCGTCTTCGGCTCGACGACGGTCACCCGACTCGACGGGACCGAGGTCGACCTCGGCGGCAAGTGGGAGTCGATCTCGCTCTACGACACCTTGGCGGAGGCTGTGGGCCGGCCGGTGACGCCGGCCACGTCGGCGGCCGAACTGCGCGAGCTCGCCGGTGCGCACGGACTGAGCGCGAACCCGGCCTGGAGCGCGGGAAAGCTGGTGGAGGAGCTCTTCGAGGAGCTGTGTGCCGACCGACTGACCGGGCCGGTGTTCGTGCGCGACTTCCCGGTCGAGACCAGCCCGCTCACCCGGCCGCATCGGTCGAAGCCCGACGTCGTCGAGAAGTGGGACCTCTACATCGGCGGTGTCGAGCGGGCGACGGCGTACTCCGAGCTGGTCGACCCGATCGTCCAGCGGGACCGGCTGATCCAGCAGTCGCGGGCCGCGGCGAAGGGCGATCCGGAAGCGATGCAGCTTGATGACGACTTTCTGCGGGCACTCGAATACGGAATGCCACCATCGGGCGGGATGGGAATGGGGCTCGACCGGATGCTTCAGGTTTTCACCGGGGCCGGCATCCGGGATACGATCCTGTTTCCTTTCGTACGGCCGGAGTGATCGGGACCAATCCTGGTAGCCCAATCCAGGTAGGCTTGCCGTGCGAATGAGTTCGTTGGAATGTGTCCGTAATCCGAATCCCACGCAGCATCGAAAGGAAAGCCCCGTGGCGCAGAAAGTTCAAGTGCTTCTTGTCGACGATCTCGACGGCGGAACCGCCGAGGAGACGGTGTCCTTCGGACTCGACGGGACGAGCTACGAGATCGATCTGTCCAAGAAGAACGCGGCGGCATTCCGCGCTGCTATCGCCGACTACGTCGGCCACGCTCGCAAGGCCGCCCGGTCCGGTGGCTCGTCCGGGTCCCGGGCGCGGGGCAAGGCCCCGATCGACCGCGACCAGGCGTCGGCCATCCGGGACTGGGCCCGCAAGAACGGTCACGAGGTGAGCGAGCGCGGCCGCATCCCGGCCCGGATCGTGGAGATCTACAACAGCGAGCGCTGACGGCCGGCATAGCTGTCGCCCCCCGTTTCATGATCGTGATCGGATCCGCACGGCGTTTCGCGGCGAAATCCGATCACGATCATGGAGGCGGGACCGGGACGGGGACGCGCTTACGGCAACACCCGGTCGACCACGTCGGCCAGGCGTTGCACGTGGGCGTGACCGTCGGGTTGCGGACAGTCGTCGTACGGGTCGAGGTGCAGCGCGGCGATGCCGGCGGCCGAGGCGCCGGCGATGTCGGCGAACCGGGTGTCGCCGACGTGAACCACCTCGCCCGGCGCCAGCCCCAGGGCGTCCAGCGCGAGAGCGAAGATCGCCGGGTCGGGCTTCGCCGCACCCACCAGGTGGCTGTCGATGACCAGGTCGACCTGCACCCCGGGCCCGGGTCCGACCTGGCAGAGGCCGGTCATGGCCAGCGCCTTCTCGACGGTGCCGTCGGAGTTGGACACGATCGCGATCGCGAGCCCGCCGGCCGCCAGCCGGGCCAGCGCCTCCCGGGCGCCGTCGAGGGGGGCGCGCCACAGGTTGGTGCTCGCGAACGCCGCCCGCAGCGCCATCGCGGCGTCGCCGAGCCCCGGCCCGGGCACGGCGCAGCCCGCAGCGAGGTGCCGGTGGTAGGTCGGCCAGGAGAAGGCGACTCCGTCGTCGGCCGCGGCCATGGCCGCGTAGTGCGCCCGAATGATCCGATGTGCGGTGTCGTCGCCGCCGTAGCGCCGGGTCACCTCCCCGATGGTGGCCGGGTCCGGGACCAGCATCACCCCGCCCACGTCGAGCAGCACACCCCGGACCGCTGACCTGTCGGACGCACCGCCGGGGGAGCCGCTCATGGCCCCACACGGTAGCGCCCGGCCGCGCCGCGCCCGGTGTCGAGCCGCTTTCGCTCTCGGCGTAGCCGCGCCCGGAAGCCCCCTGCCGCCCCGTTCGTTGCGCCCGGTGAGCCTGCCGACGGACCGTCGGTGGGGTGATCCAGAATCGCGGCCAACCCGTATCTCCGGGTGAGCGAATCAGCCACCGCGACTACAGTGGGAGGGGTCAGTACCCGCGAGGGTACGGCGGCCCGGATTCCCCGCACGGTGCCGCGAGGCACGTGAGGAGCAACGATGTTCGAGAGGTTCACCGACCGAGCGAGGCGGGTCGTCGTCCTGGCCCAAGAAGAGGCCAGGATGCTCAACCACAACTACATCGGCACCGAGCACATCCTGCTCGGGCTCATCCATGAGGGTGAGGGCGTCGCCGCCAAGGCGCTGGAGTCGCTGGGCATCTCGCTGGAGGGCGTACGCCAGCAGGTCGAGGAGATCATCGGCCAGGGCCAGCAGGCGCCGTCGGGGCACATCCCCTTCACCCCCCGGGCCAAGAAGGTCCTCGAGCTCTCCCTGCGCGAGGCACTGCAACTCGGCCACAACTACATCGGCACCGAGCACATCCTGCTCGGGCTCATCCGTGAGGGCGAAGGCGTCGCCGCCCAGGTGCTGGTCAAGCTGGGCGCCGACCTCAACCGCGTCCGCCAGCAGGTCATCCAGCTGCTGTCCGGTTACCAGGGCAAGGAGCCGGCCGGTGCCGGCGGCCCCGGCGAGGGCGCGCCGTCCACGTCGCTCGTGCTCGACCAGTTCGGTCGCAACCTGACTCAGGCCGCACGAGAATCCAAGCTCGACCCCGTGATCGGGCGGGAGAAGGAGATCGAGCGCCTGATGCAGGTGCTCTCCCGCCGTACCAAGAACAACCCCGTCCTGATCGGCGAGCCCGGCGTCGGCAAGACCGCCGTCGTCGAGGGCCTCGCCCAGGCCATCGTCAAGGGCGAGGTGCCCGAGACTCTGAAGGACAAGCAGCTCTACACGCTCGACCTCGGTGCCCTGGTCGCCGGCTCGCGCTACCGCGGTGACTTCGAGGAGCGGCTGAAGAAGGTCCTCAAGGAGATCCGCACCCGCGGCGACATCATCCTGTTCATCGACGAGATCCACACCCTCGTCGGGGCCGGTGCCGCCGAAGGCGCGATCGACGCCGCCAGCATCCTCAAGCCGATGCTGGCCCGCGGCGAGCTGCAGACCATCGGTGCCACCACGCTGGACGAGTACCGCAAGCACCTGGAGAAGGACGCCGCGCTCGAGCGGCGCTTCCAGCCGATCCAGGTCGGCGAGCCGTCGCTGGCGCACACCATCGAGATCCTCAAGGGTCTGCGGGACCGCTACGAGGCGCACCACCGGGTGTCGATCACCGACGCCGCGCTGGTCGCCGCGGCCTCGCTGGCCGACCGCTACATCTCCGACCGCTTCCTGCCCGACAAGGCGATCGACCTGATCGACGAGGCCGGGTCGCGGATGCGGATCCGCCGGATGACCGCGCCGCCGGACCTGCGCGAGTTCGACGAGCGGATCGGTGACGTGCGCCGCGAGAAGGAGAGCGCGATCGACGCGCAGGACTTCGAGAAGGCCGCGTCGCTGCGCGACAAGGAGAAGCAGCTGCTCGGCGAGAAGGCGCAGCGGGAGAAGGAGTGGAAGGCCGGCGACATGGACGTCGTCGCCGAGGTGGACGACGAGCAGATCGCCGAGGTCCTGGCGACCTGGACCGGAATCCCCGTCTTCAAGCTCACCGAGGAGGAGACCTCCCGGCTGCTGCGCATGGAGGACGAGCTGCACAAGCGGATCGTCGGCCAGGAGCAGGCCATCAAGGCGGTCTCGCAGGCCATCCGGCGTACCCGGGCCGGCCTGAAGGACCCGAAGCGTCCCGGTGGCTCGTTCATCTTCGCCGGCCCGTCCGGCGTCGGGAAGTCCGAGCTGTCCAAGGCGCTCGCCGAGTTCCTCTTCGGCGACGAGGACGCGCTGATCCAGCTGGACATGAGCGAGTTCCACGACCGCTACACCGTGTCGCGGCTGGTCGGGGCACCCCCCGGCTACGTCGGGTACGACGAGGGCGGTCAGCTGACCGAGAAGGTGCGGCGCAAGCCGTTCTCGGTGGTGCTCTTCGACGAGATCGAGAAGGCCCACGCCGACGTCTTCAACACGCTGCTGCAGGTGCTGGAGGACGGCCGGCTGACCGACGGTCAGGGCCGGATCGTCGACTTCAAGAACACCGTTCTGATCATGACCACCAACCTCGGTACCCGCGACATCACCAAGGCGGTGAGCCTCGGGTTCCAGTCCGGCAGCGACCAGGCGAAGACCGACTACGACCGGATGAAGCAGCGCGTCAACGACGAGCTCAAGCAGCACTTCCGGCCGGAGTTCCTCAACCGCATCGACGACATGATCGTCTTCCACCAGCTCTCGAAGCTCGAGATCGTGGAGATCGTGGACCTGATGCTGACCCGCGTCGACGCGCAGCTGCGCAACAAGGACATGGGCCTGGAGCTGACCACGAAGGCGAAGGAACTGCTCGCCGAGCGTGGCTTCGACCCGGTGCTCGGTGCCCGGCCGTTGCGTCGCACCATCCAGCGCGAGATCGAGGACCAGCTCTCCGAGAAGATCCTCTACGGCGAGCTGTCGGCCGGTCAGATCGTGCTCGTCGACGCCGAGGGTGAGGGCGCCGAGACGCAGTTCACCTTCCGCGGCGAGGCCAAGCCGGCTGCGGTGCCCGACGCACCGCCGGTCGGAGTCGCCCGAACCGCCGGTGACACCGGCGGCGCCGCCGGGGAGTAGCCCGACCGCACCAGCGCATGACCGTATGACGATCCCGCCCCGCGGGTGGCCGATCCGGCCGCTCCGGGCGGGATCGTTGTTGTCGGGGGCGTCCTCAGCCGGGTCCGGGCAGCGCGTAGCGGCCGTCGGGCAGCGGGGCGAGAAGTCCGTCGTCGACCAGCCCGGCCAGCGCCCGGGCGCGCTGCCCGGAGTCGGGCCAGACCGCGTTGAGCCGATCGCCCGGCACCGGCCGATCGGCGTCGCGCACCACCTCGAGGAGCAGCCCGCGGACCTGCCGGTCGGTACCGGCGAACCGCTGTGGGGTGCGGACCGGCCCGTCGTACGGCGGTGAACCGGCGCGCCGCCACGCGCAGACGTCGTGCAGCGGGCAGGCTGGGCACCGTGGCGCCCGGGCCGTGCAGACCAGCGCTCCCAGCTCCATGAAAGCCACCGACGCCCGCACCGCCCGTGCCGGCTCGGCCGGCAGCAGCACCTCGACCGCGGCGTGGTCGCGGGCCGCGCTCGGACCGGTGTCGGCGACGCCGAGCACGGACCGGGCGACCAGCCGGCGCACGTTGGTGTCGACCACCGGCACCCGCCGGCCGAAGGCGAAGGCCGCGACCGCGTTCGCCGTGTAGGACCCGATCCCGGGCAGCGCGCGCAGCTCGTCGGGGTCGGCGGGCACCGCGCCGGCGTACCGGGCGACGATCGCGGTCGCGCACTCGTGCAGGCGCAGCGCCCGCCGCGGGTAACCGAGCCGACCCCACATCCGGACCGCTTCGCCGGGGGAGTCGGCGGCGAGGTCGGCCGGGGACGGCCAGCGGGCCAGCCATGCCTCGTACGCCGGCAGTACCCGGGCAACCGGGGTCTGCTGCAGCATGACCTCGCTGACCAGCACCGCCCAGCCATCAGCATCGGGGTGTCGCCAGGGCAGGTCGCGGGCGTGCACGTCGTACCAGGCGGTCGCCGTGGCGGCGAGAGCGGCACCGCTCACACGTAGCGCTCCAGGATGCTGGACTCGGCCAGCCGGGACAGCCCTTCCCGGATGCTCCGGGCGCGGGACTCGCCGACCCCGTCGACCGCCTGCAGATCCTCGACCGACGCGGCGAGCAGCTTCTGCAGACCCTTGAAGTGGTCGATGATCCGGTCGATGACGGTGGTGGGCAGCCGCGGGACCTTGGCGAGCAACCGGTAGCCGCGCGGGCTCACAGCGTTGTCCAGGGCCTCGGGCGTGGCCGGGTAGCCGGTCGCCTTGGCGACCAGCGTGAGGTCGATCAGTTCGGTGGCCGACAGCGCGCTGAGGTCGACCAGCACCTCTTCGGTCGACCTGCTGCGCCGGCCGCTGGGCACGTAGTCACGCACGATCAGTTCGCGGTCGGCGTTGACTCCGGCCATCAGCTCGTCGAGCTGCAGCGCCAGCAGCCGGCCGTCGACACCCAGCTCGACGACGTAACCCTCGATCTCGTCGGCGATCCGCCGCACCATCTCCAGCCGCTGGCTGACGCTCATCGCGTCCCGCAGCGTGACCAGATCCTCGATCTCCAGCGCAGACAGCGTGCCGGCGACCTCGTCCAGCCGCAGCTTGTAGCGCTCGAGCGTGGCGAGTGCCTGATGGGCCCGGGACAGCACCGCGGCGGAGTTGTCCAGGACGTATCGCCGGCCGTCGACGTAGAGGCTGATGATCCGCATCGACTGGCTCACCGAGATCACCGGGAAGCTGGTCTGCACCGCGGTGCGCTCGGCCGTACGGTGCCGGGTGCCGGACTCGTCGGTCGGGATCGAGGGATCCGGCATCAGGTGCACCGCGGCCCGCAGGATTCGGGCGCAGTCCGTGGACAGCACCACCGCGCCGTCCATCTTCGCCAGCTCCCGCACCCGGTTGCCGGAGAACTCGACGTCCAGCTCGAACCCGCCCGTGCACAGCGGTTCGACCACCCGGTCGTAGCCGAGCACGATCAGGGCGCCGGTGTTGCCGCGCAGGATGCGCTCGAGGCCGTCCCGCAGTCCGGTGCCCGGTGCGACCAGAGCCAGGGTCGACCGCAGTTTCTCGTCGCGGTCCGACGTCGGCACGGCTTCTCCCCGGTGGTGGTGCGGGCGATGTGCACGCAGAGTTGTCTTTGCGCCGCAGTCAGTCTACGGGCGGCCCCGCGGGTAGTCCGGCGGCGGGACGAAGACAGTGTGTTTGCGTCACGTAAGAGAGCAGTCGTCACACCTGACGCCGGCGCAGCTGGACCACCTGGCTGCGCAGCGACGCCAGTGCGGACCGGACATCGGCGACCTCGCGGACCCGGATCCCGGGGACCTGCCCGCCCTGACCGACCGGCACCAGGGCCATGGTGAACCCCAACCGGGCGGCTTCGGCCAGCCGCCGGCCGACCCCGCCGACGCGCCGGACGTCGCCGGCCAGGCCGAGCTCGCCGAGCGCGATCAATCCGGTCGGCAGGGGTGAGTCGCGCTGCGCGGAGGCCACGGCGAGGGCGATCGCCAGGTCGCCGGCCGGCTCCGCCACCCGGACTCCGCCGATGGTCGCCGTATAGACGTCGGCCTTGGCGAGCGGGATGTCGCCGCGGCGGTCGAGCACGGCCAGGATCATCGCGACCCGGGCCGAGTCCAGGCCGGACACCGCCCGGCGCGGCGTCGCGAGCGAGGAGGCGGCAACCAGGCTCTGCACCTCGACCAGCAGGGGCCGGCGGCCCTCGACACTCACCGTCACGCAGGTGCCGGCGACCGGTTCGTCGCGCTGGGAGAGGAACAGCCCGGACGGGTCCGGGATGCCGACGATGCCGGCGTCCCCGAGCTCGAAGCAGCCGACCTCGTCCGCCGGGCCGTAGCGGTTCTTGACCGCACGGACCAGGCGCAGCGTGGAGTGCCGCTCGCCGTCGAAGGACAACACGACGTCGACGAGGTGCTCGAGCAGCCGCGGACCGGCGATCGCCCCGTCCTTGGTGACGTGGCCGACCAGCACGGTGGCGATGCCCCGCTCCTTGGCCAGGGAGATCAACGCGGCAGCCACGGACCGCACCTGGGTCACTCCGCCGGCGGTGCCGTCGACCGCCGCCGACGCGATGGTCTGCACCGAGTCGACGACCAGCAGGCCGGGAAACACGTCGTCGACGTGGGAGATGATCGCGGCCAGGTCGGTCTCCGCCGCGAGGTACAGCGCGGGATGCAGCGCCCCGGTGCGCTCCGCGCGCAGCCGCACCTGGGCGGCCGACTCCTCTCCGGTCACCACCAGAGCCGGCCGGTCACCCCCGGCGGCGTAACGGTGGGCGACCTCGAGCAGCAGGGTGGACTTGCCGACCCCGGGCTCGCCGGCGAGGAGCACGACCGCTCCGGGCACCAGGCCGCCGCCGAGCACGCGGTCCAACTCGTCGACACCGGTCGGCCGGGCCCGGGCGGCCTCCACGTCGATCTCCGCGATCGGCCGCGCCGGTGCGCTCACCGGTCCGGCGTCGACCCGCGAGAGACCGGCCCGCACCGCACCGACCTCGCCGATCGATCCCCACTGCTGGCACTCGGGGCAGCGGCCGACCCAGCGCGGCACGGTCTGACCGCATTCGGTGCACTGGAAGGCCGGGCGCTCCCGCGTCCGTGCACTCACCATCGGGCATTCACCACCGGATGCTCACCATCGGGTGGGCCGGTCCGGCCGGCCACGACATCGTCACGGGGGTCACGCTAGTGCGCAGGCCCGACAACATCGGGCACCGCCGGTCCGGCCCGTGTCGGCGGGGCCCGGCGTCGGTCAGCCGGCGCCGCCGCCCGGCACCGGGCTCGTCGGCGTCGCGACCGGGACCGGCAGCGTCACGGCACCCGCCCGGGCGAACTGGAACGTCACGCGGATGGTCTGCGAGGGAAGCAGCTTCCCGGTCAGGCCGACCAGTGTCACGGACGGATGACCGCCGTCGACGGTCACACTCTCCTGCGCCCCGATCGGCACCCGCACCCGGTTCCCGACCGTCACCGGCAGGGACGGAGCGGCGCCCGTCGCGCTGACCGCTCCCCGCGCGTTCGCCGACCGCACGCCGACGAGCACGTCGGGATGGGCGGAGTTGTTGACGACGACCAGCTGGAGGCGGGCGTTGGAGCCGGCCGGGTAGAAACCGGTGGACGGGAAGGCCAGGGTCACGTCGCGCAGGTCGAGGTTGCCGGCGTTGCCGGACGACCCGTCGACCGCGGAGACCTCGTCGGCCGTCTCGGCGATCTGGCCCGACGCACACGCCGAGACGAGGAGCGCGACGGCGACGCCGAGCGCAGCCACGGCGAAGCGGCGTGGGGAGACACGGCTGCCGCGGCGCACGGCAATCGGGCGGCTCACGGCGGCGGATCCTCCTCGGGCGATGCGCGTCGAGCGACAGCGTAGACCGGCGCGGTCACCGTACGACGCCGGGGACGTCCTGTCCGGCGGCGAGCAGGAGTGCGACGTCGATCGCCGCCGCCACCAGGACGGCGTAGAACGCTGCTCGAGACCCCGGCCGGCGCCCGATCACCAGTCCGCCGACCCCCACGACGAGGGCCACGACGACGCCGACGAGCTGACCCGGACGGACCGGTCCCGGTGGCGCGAAACCGAGGGTGAGGCAGACCGCGGTCAGAAGGAGAACGGTGACCACCCGGGAGGCCGTCGGACCCAGCCGGTGCGGGAGGCCGCGTACGCCGGTCGCCAGGTCGTCGTCGAGGTCTGGGAGCACGTTGGCGAAATGCGCTGCCGCGCCGAGTAGCGCTCCCGCCGCGACCAGCCACGCGGGTGGTGCCGGGTGCCCTGGCAGGCCGGCGACCACGAACGCCGGGAGCAGGCCGAAGGAGACGATGTAGGGCAGTACGGAGGCCGCGGTGGACTTCAGCCAGCGGTCGTAGCTCAGCCCGGATGCCACCGCCACCAGATGCAGTACCGCGGCGATCACCCCGGAGAGCAGGGACAGCGGCGCCACCGCGACGGCCGCGACGATCGCGGCGTTGCGCACGGTCGGCGGTGTGATGACACCGCCGGTGAGGGGCTTGTCCCGCCGGCCCACGGCGCGGTCGCGGTCCCGGTCGAGGTAGTCGTTGGTCCAGCCGATCGTCAACTGCCCGGCGAGTACGGCGACCGCCACCGCCACCGCTCCGTCGACCCCTCGGCCGATGGTCACCGCGAGCGCCGTCGCCACCGCGGTCACCGCCACAGTCGGTGCGAGATGACATGCGAGCGCGAGGGCGACGGTCCGGCGGAGCAGCGACCGGGGCACGGCCGGGAGACTGTCCACTATGGACGGTCAGCGTGGGGCGTAGACGGACAACGCGGCGATGTCGTCGTCGAGCCGGGCGGCCGCCGGGAGTCGGCGCACGATCCGGTCGATCACGCCGTCGGAGCGGACCAGGACGGCCACCGGCTTGGCGGTGACGCCGAATACGCGCAGCAACCGGCCGGTCGGCTCGCCTCGGCTGACCGCCAGCGTCGCGGACACGTCAGCGGGAAGTCTCGGCGGCCGTGCGCCGAGGACGGTCAGCCGGAGTTCGTTGTGCTCGGCCGAGGTGGCCAACGCCCGGATGGCCGAATCGCAGGAACACCCGGCGGGCGCGAGCAGCAGCACCGCTGGCCGCAGCGAGCGCAGCCGCTCCGAGGAGCCGTTCGGAGCACGGACGGCGACGTCCGGGACGAGACCGCCCACCCGTCCCGCGCCGGCGGACGGTCGGGCCAGCGGTAGCGCTCCGGGTCGCGGCGGGGCAGGTGAGGAGACGACGAGGGTGACGGCACTGGATACGGCGGCGAGCAGCAGGACCCCGAGCACGAGCGGGATCAGGAGCCCGAATCGGCTGCGGAAGAAGAGCCGGTCGATGGCGGCCCGCCGGCCGGCCGATCGTTGCTCCCGCCGATAGGCCCTGATGTCGGCCTCGAGCTCACTGATGTCGTCCGGTACGGCGAGCGGCTCTCCGTCGCGCTGGCCTCCGGGCTGCCACTCCGACGGCGAGCCGTCGGCGCCCGGGTGACCCTGCTCGTCGAAGCCCACGTGCCTAGCCTGCGCCTTTCGCGGCTGCGGCGCCAGAGCCGATATCGGGAAAACGGGGCCGCCCCGGTGCCTCGTCTGAGTGCGCCGACCCGCCGCTTGTCAATACCCATCTGCCCTCTGATGTGCCTTCTGACCTGCGGTTTTGCGATCTCTCACAGTCAGGGATGTCCCTCGATCGTGCTATCCTTGATTGAGCGAAAGGGGTCAGTCACACATGGTGTTCAACGTCGGCGAAACCGTGGTCTACCCGCATCACGGGGCAGCCCTCATCGAAGCCATCGAGACTCGGGTCATCAAGGGCGAGGAGAAGATCTACCTCGTTCTGAAGGTCGCCCAAGGCGATCTGACCGTCCGCGTACCGGCCGACAACGCCGAGGTGGTCGGCGTCCGCGACGTCGTCGGGCAAGAGGGTCTGGACAGGGTGTTCGAGGTGCTGCGTGCGCCGCACACCGAGGAGCCGACCAACTGGTCCCGTCGCTACAAGGCCAATCTCGAGAAGCTCGCCTCCGGTGACGTCAACAAGGTAGCCGAGGTCGTGCGCGACCTGTGGCGTCGCGACAAGGAGCGGGGGCTGTCCGCCGGGGAGAAGCGGATGCTCTCCAAGGCACGCCAGATCCTCGTCAGCGAGCTGGCCCTCGCCGAGGGCACCAACGAGGACAAGGCCGAGGTGCTGCTCGACGAGGTTCTCGCCTCCTGACCCCCTCTGGCCCGCCGCGCCCCGGTCGGCTGTGCCCGCACCCGGCCCGATGAGCCTCGCGGCGATCGTGCTGTGCTCACTGCCCGCCGTCGAGGACCCCGACCGGGTGGGGGATCGTCCAGATTTCGGTGCTCTGCCCGTCGTCGCGCCGGTCGACATCCTCATCGTCGTCACTGACAGTGACGGCGCTTCCGACCCGGTGGCTGCCGCGCAGCGGGCCTTCCCGGCGTCCGGTGCCGCAACCCTCGTCGCGCCCGGGTCGACCCGGCAGGTATCGCTCACCCGGGCGCTGGCAGCACTGCCCGCCGAGGTCGACGTCGTTCTCGTGCTTACCGGCGATCGTCGATCCGCCGACCCGGGCGCCGTCCCCGACATCGTGTCCGCCGTCCGGGCCGGGGCGCAGGCGGTCGTCCCGGTCGTCCCGCTGGCCGACACCGTCAAGCAGGTCAGCGACACGGGAGAACTGCTGTCCACTGTGGACCGGTCGGTGCTGCGGGTCGTGCAGACGCCGCAGGGGTTCGACCGGGAAGCGCTTGCCAGGGCGGTCGCCGGTGTCGATCCGGCCGCCGACGACGACGAGATCGCCCTGGACGAGATAGCCCTGTTCGATCGGCTCGGGATGCCGGTGCGCACCGTCTCCGGCCACCACGACCGGGCCGGAGGAGGGCCGATGTCATGACCGATCTGCCCCGGGTCGGCGTCGGCGTCGACGTGCACCCTGTGCAACCGGGCCGGCCGTGCTGGCTGGCCGGCCTGCTCTGGCCGGGCGTGGACGGCTGCGCGGGTCATTCCGACGGCGACGTCGCCACCCATGCGATCTGCGACGCGGTGCTCTCCGCGGCCGGTCTGGGCGATCTCGGCGCGCTGGTCGGCACCTCGGACCCGCAGTGGGCCGGTGCGTCCGGCCGCGTCCTGCTTGCTGAGGCGGCGGCCCGCTTGAGCGAGGCGGGGTGGATCGTCGGCAACGCCGCCGTACAGGTGATCGCCAACGCCCCGAAGCTCTCCGGCCGGCGGGCCGAGGCGGAGGCCCTGATGTCCGGCGCTCTCGGTGCCCCGGTCACCCTCACCGCGACCACCACCGACGGCCTCGGGCTCACCGGGCGGGGCGAGGGGATCGCGGCGATGGCGACGGCCCTCGTCGTACGCCGGTCCTGAGCGCAGGTCACCAGGGTGGTGTCCGTGCGGGTAGGCTGAGCCGGCCACATTCTTACCAGCTGGAGTTGCCGTGGGCTCGGTCATCAAGAAGCGTCGGAAGCGGATGGCGAAGAAGAAGCACCGCAAGCTGCTCAAGCGGACGCGAGTAGCGCGACGCAACAAGAAGTAGCCAGTTCCGGACGGCGCGCCTCGTCGACGCGGACGGGGCCCGCTGCGGCATCGGAGGTTGGCAATGCCGAGTGAGGAAGCAGCCGGCGCCCCGGCGAGACCGTGGGTGACCTTCCTCTCCGACTATGGGCTTGAAGATCATCTCGTCGGTGTCTGCAAGGGTGTCATGGCCGGAGTCGCCCCCGACGCCCGCGTGATCGACGTCTGCCACCAGGTTCCGCCGCAGAACGTCGCCATCGGCGCCCGGTTGCTCGCCGAGGCGATGCCCTACCTCCCGCTCGGCGTCCACCTGGCGATGGTGGATCCGCTCCGCCCCGGCGTCGTCCGGCCGGTGGCGATCCGGTGCGCCGACGGGTCGATCCTGGTGTGCCCGGACAACGGGGTGGCTTCGCTGGCCTGGGATCGCATGGGTGGTGTCACGGCCGTGCGGGAGCTCAACAACCCCGAGCTGTGGCACCCGAAGCCGGTGCGCAGCTTCCGGGGCCGAGACATCTTCGCCCCGGTGGCCGCACATCTGGCGGCGGGCCTGGACTTCGACGAGGTCGGCGACCTGATCCAGCCCGCCGATCTGGTCAGCCTGCACCCGCGGGCGCCGTTCGTGCACGGCGACCACGTGCACGGCACCGTCGAGATGGTCGACCACTTCGGCAACCTGCAGCTCAACATCGGCCGCTCCGACCTGGAGGCGTCGGGGATCGCCCTGGGCGACACGGTCGAGCTCCGCTACGGCGGCAAGACGATGCAGGTGCTGTTCACCCTGAGCTTCGGCGACGTGGCGCCGGGCCGCACCTTCGTCTACGAGGACTCGTTCCGGGCGATCACCGTGCTGACCACCATGGGCCGGGCCGACCTCGTCCTGGGCGCCGGACCGGGCGACCCGATCGTGCTCTCCCGGGTGCAGCAGGCGGTGACCGGTCCGTCGGCGAAGGTGAAGGTCGTCGACTGGCCACCGAGCCCCGGTACGGCGTAGGGATCGGCGATGACGTCGGTCGTGCTGGTGACGGGCA
The DNA here is from genome assembly GCA_963828605.1 of uncultured Actinomycetota bacterium. Classification (GTDB taxonomy): domain Bacteria; phylum Actinomycetota; class Actinomycetes; order Mycobacteriales; family QHCD01; genus DASXJE01. The sequence goes on from CAWHER010000003.1 coordinate 1,168,659, forward strand.
TCAGCGGCGAGTTGGGCCTGCGCCTGGCCGCCGAGCTGGCCGAGGACCCCAAGGTCGACCGGGTGATCGGCGTGGACACGGCCCCACCGGCTCCGGGGCGGCTCGGGCGGGTCGAGTTCGTCCGGGCCGACATCCGCAACCCCCTGATCGCGAAGGTGATCGCCAGCGCGCGTCGGTCGACACCGTCGTCCACCTGTCGATCTCGGCCGCGCCGATGGCCGTCGGCGGGCGGGCGACGATGAAGGAGATGAACGTCATCGGCACGATGCAGCTGCTGGCGGCGTGCCAGAAGGCTCCCGGCGTACGCCGGCTCGTGGTCAAGTCGAGCAGCGCGGTCTACGGCTCCAGCTCGAGCGACCCGGCGATGTTCACCGAGGACATCGAGCCGCCGTCGCTGCCGCGGGTCGGATACGCCAAGGACTCCGTCGAGATCGAGGGCTACGTCCGCGGTTTCGCCCGCCGCCGGCCGGATGTGGCGGTCACCGATGCTGCGGTTCGCCAACATCGTCGGGCCCACGATCGACACGCCGCTGACCCGCTATTTCGCGCTGCCGGTCGTGCCGACGGTGCTCGGCTTCGACCCGCGGCTGCAGTTCCTGCACGAGGACGACGCGGTCGAGGTGCTCCGGTTGGCCGCCCGGGACGACCGGCCGGGCACCGTCAACGTCGCCGGCGACGGCGTGCTGTCGCTGTCCCAGGCGATCCGGCGGGCCGGCCGGATCGGTCTGCCCGATCCCGTCGCCGGCGGTCGGCGGTGTCGCGCGGTTGCTGCGGCACACCGGCCGGATCGACGTCTCGCCCGAGCAGACGCGGCTGCTGCAACTTCGGCCGGGTCGTCGACACGGCCCGGCTGCGGGACGGACTTCGGCTACTTCCCCCGCGTACACCACCGCGGGGGCGTTCGAGGCGTTCGTCCGCGGCCGCGGGCTGGTCCCGCTGGTCGATCGCCGGCTGGTCGTGGCCGCCGAGCGGCGCGATCCCGGTCTGGTGACAGGGACGTGGCGAAGCCGACCACGGTCTGACGCCAGGGTCGTGCCGCTGCACGGCGACGATCCGGAGGAGCCGCGGCCCACGCCCGCTCAGCGACCGGCTCCGACTGGGAGGCCCGCCTGGCCGACGGACTGGCCTTCCTCCGCCGCCGGCATCACCGGCGACTACACGGTCGACGAGTTCGGCTTCGACGCCGACCTCACCGACAACGCGCTGCTGCCGGTGTTGCGGCCGGTGTTCCAGCAGTGGTTCCGGGTCGAGGTGCGCGGGATCGAGAACATGCCCGGCCGACGGCGGCGCGCTGGTCGTGGCCAACCACTCCGGCACGGTCGCCGATGGACGCGGTGATGACGGCGCTGGCCGTGCACGACGAGCACCCGGCCATCGCCACCTGCGGATGCTCGGCGCCGATCTGGTCTTCGGGACGCCCGTTGTCGGCGAGCTCGCCCGCAAGGCCGGCAACACCCTGGCCTGCAACGCCGACGCCGAGCGGCTGCTCTGCGGCGGCGAGCTGGTCGGCGTCTGGCCCGAGGGGTTCAAGGGCATCGGCAAGCCGTTCTCCGAGCGCTACAAGCTGCAGCGGTTCGGCCGCGGCGGCTTCGTCGCGCGCCGCGCTGCGCACCGGCGTACCCATCATGCCGTGCTCGATCGTCGGCGCCGAGGAGATCTACCCGATGCTCGGCAACGTCAAGACCCTGGCGCGGCTGCTCGGCCTGCCCTACTTCCCGTTGACGCCGACGTTCCCCTGGCTCGGGCCGCGGTGGGCCGTACCGCTGCCGTCGAAGTGGATGATCGAGTTCGGCGAGCCGATCCAGACCGACGACCTACGACCCCGGGGCGGCCGACGACCCGATGCTGGTCTTCAACCTCACCGACCAGGTGCGCGAGACCATCCAGCAGACGCTCTACCGGTTGCTGCTGCGCCGCCGGTCGGCCTTCGGCGGACTGCTCGGGGGCCACCCTGCGCAAGAGCCGCCCGCGGGAGGCGCCGGCCAGGGACACTGAGGCGAGGACTGTTCGCGGTGCGGCCCCACACCGCCGGATCGGTCCGGGGGAGGCGACGATGGCAGCGACGTTGGACGCCCGGCAGGCGGCGTCGACCCCGCAGGTCCAGCGCTGGCAGCCGTGGCTGGCCCGCCTGGCGTTCCTCGCCGCGGCCGCAGCATTGGCGGTGCTCCTCGGCTACGCCGGTTTCAAGGCGGTCGCGGCGGGGTTGGCCGGTGCTGCCGGAGCCGCGGTGTTCTTCGCCGCCATGTGGTGGTTCCTCACCAGGCGCGGTCTGCTCCGTGCGCTGGCCCTGGTGCTCGCCGTCGCCGCTCCGGTCATCATCCTGGTGCTCTACGCCGGCAGCGGGCTGATCTGGGTGATCCTGGTGACCATCGGCCTGTGGGCGGTCGCCGTCTTCGCCGGTCGCACGGCGTTGAGCGGCTCGGCGCCCGGCGACTCCATGCCCGAATACGACGAGCCGCCGCCGGCCCGGCCGTTCTTCATCATGAACCCGCGGTCCGGCGGCGGGAAGGTGACGAAGTTCCAGCTCGCGGACAAGGCCCGGGCGCTCGGTGCCGACGTGACGCTGCTGCAGGGCCCGGAGCACATCGACGTCGCCGCCCTGGCCCGCAAGGCGGTCGATGACGGGGCCGACCTGCTCGGCGTCGCCGGCGGGGACGGGACGCAGGCACTCGTCGCCGGCATCGCGGCCGAGCGCGACGTTCCGTTCATGGTCATCTCCGCCGGGACCCGCAACCACTTCGCCCTCGACCTCGGCCTGGACCGGGACGACCCCGCCCGCTGCCTCGACGCCCTCCGCGACGGCGTGGTGCTCCGGATCGACCTGGGCCTCGTCGGTGACCGCACCTTCGTCAACAACGCGTCGTTCGGCGCCTACGCTGCGGTGGTGCAGAGCCCGGCGTATCGCGACGACAAGGCCGGTACGACGCTGGACCTGCTCCCCGACCTGCTGACCGGTCAGAAGGGACCCCGACTCGCCGCGCACGCCGACGATGTGACCGTCGACTCCCCGCAGGCCGTCCTGGTGAGCAACAACCCCTACGGCCTCGGCGACATCGCCGGTCTCGGGCGCCGGGCCCGACTCGACGAGGGTGTGCTCGGTGTGCTCTGCATCCGGGTCGAGAACGCCGCCCACATGGGGGCGATGCTCGCCGCCCGCCGTACCCGGGGGCTGACGGCGTTGCGCACCCGCGGAGTGACCGTCGACGCGGACACCGCCGAGATCCCGGTCGGCGTCGACGGCGAGGCCCTGACGATGCCGACGCCGGTGCGCTGCACGATCCGCCCGGGCGTGCTGCGGGTCCGGGTGCCGCGGAGCCGCCCGGGGGTGCCCCCGGCCAAGGCCGCGATGTCCTGGTCCCGGCTGGGCCGGCTCGCCCTCGGCGTGGGCCACGGCAGCCGTCGATGAGGCAGGCCCTCCGCGAGCTGGACTCCCTGGACCGGGCCGTCTACCGGGCCATCGCGGCGACCCCGTCACCGGCTCTCGACACCGCGCTCGAGCGGCTGTCCACGGCGGCGAACTACTCCCGCCTCTGGATGGCCATCGCCGCCGGGCTGAGCGTGTGGGGCCGGCCGGGCCGCCGCTCGGCGGTGCTCGGCATGGCAGCGACCGGCCTCGCCTCCGCGACGGTGAACATCGCGGCGAAGCGGCTGCACACCCGGGCCCGCCCGGACCGGCTGGCCGCCGGTGTCCCGTCCGCCCGGCAGGTCCGGATGCCCGGGTCGGCGTCCTTCCCGTCGGGCCACGCGGCGTCGGCGTTCGCCTTCGCGGTGGCGGCGGGCGACGAGGTCCCGCTGCTCTCCCTCCCGCTGCACCTGCTGGCCGCCGCGGTCGCGTACTCCCGCGTCCACACCGGGGTGCACTACCCGGGTGACGTCGTCACCGGCTCGCTCATCGGGTCGGTATGTGCAGGCGCCGTACGCTACGCAGCCCGGCGGTCACCGCTGGGCCGGAACGGCGGCGGCGCACCGCGACCGTGACCGCGGCACCGGTGAGCGCGCCGACGCCCAGCGCCGAGGGCACGCCGACCTTCGCGGCCTTGCGGCCGGTGCGGAAATCGCGGATCTCCCAGCCCGCGGCCCGCGCCTTGGACCGGAGCACCGCATCGGGGTTGACCGCGACCGGGCGGCCGACCAGGGACAGCATCGGCAGGTCGTTCACCGAGTCGCAGTAGGCCGCGCAGCGGCGGAGGTCCAATCGCTCGCGGTCGGCCAGTGCGCGGACCGCCTCCGCCTTCGCCGGTCCGTGCAGCTGCTCGCCGACCAGATGGCCGGTGTAGACGCCGTCCCGCAGCTCGGCAGCGGTGCCGAGCGCACCGGTGAAGCCGAGCCGGTGGGCGATGACCGACGCGAGCTCGACCGGCGTGGCCGTGACCAGCCAGACCCGCTGGCCGGTGTCCAGGTGCGACTGGGCGAGGGCGCGGGTACCCGGACCAGATCCGCTCGGCCATCAGGTCGTCGTAGATGTCCTCGCGCGGGCGGATGATGTCGTCGACCTCGCTTGCCGGCGACGAAGGCCAGCGCGGACTCCCGCGCATGGATCATGTCCCCGGCGTTCTCCCGCCCGCCGATCCGGAACTTCGCCTGCTGCCAGGCGAACGACGCGAGGTCGCGGCTGTCGAAGAACTTGCGGGCGGCCAGACCGCGCGCGAAGTAGTAGATCGACGAACCCATGATCATCGTGTTGTCGACGTCGAAGAACGCCGCGGCGGTCGGGTCGATGGGGACGGCGGCGGCGACATCGACCTCGGCGGCGGCGGCGGCGGCCTCACCGGCCAGCACCGCGCGCACCGCGCGGCCGTCGCGGGCTCGGCGTGAGAGCGGCCACACTGCGCCGGTCCTCCTCGCATCGTCGGTGCAGGACCGCGACGGTAGCCGATCGGCCCGCTGCGCGCTCAGTCGGGAAAGGCGGCCAGGCGGTGCGGGCGGGTCAGGCCGGTCATGAATGTCCGGAAGCGTTCCGGGCGGGCCGGGACGAGCGGACCGCTGCTGGTGTCGTAGCGCTCCACCCGCAGCGCGTGGTGCAGGGCGAGTGCGTCGGTGACGACGCCCGTGACGGCAATGCGGGCCGACCACCGCAGGTCGGCGAGCCGGGGAGCTGCGCTGGTCAACAGGTAGTACGCCCGGTGGGCCTGCGCCTCGACCGCGGCGCGGGCCGCGGAGCCGGCGGGGTGCGCGGTGAGATCGTCCGGGCGCAGCTGCCGGGCGCCGAGCTCGTCCTGGGGGAGGTAGATCCGGTGCACGTCGGCGTCGACGGTGACCCGGTTGGCCAGGTCCAGCAGGCGGGCCGCCGCCCCCGCGGTCGCGGCCAGATCGTCGTGCTCGGGGTCGTCGTCGCCGAGGACGGCGACGGCGAGCCGGGTGAGTGGGGCCCCGCTCAGCCGGCAGTAGCCGAGCAGGTCGTCGAAGCACGAATAGTGGGTGATGAGCAGGTCCTGGCGGGCCGCGGAGATCAGGTGGTGCAGCCAGGTGGACGGCAGGTCGTGGCTGCGGGCGAGTCGGCGGGTCCGGGCCACCGTCGGGTTGCGCGGGTGCCGGCGGTCGAGGTCGTCCTCGAGCGCGTCGAGGAGACCGGCCCGGTCGGCGGCCGGGCGCTCGACCGTGCCGCGGATCAGGCCGGCGTAGTCGTAGAGCGTGCGCAGGTGCCGACGCTGCCACGGCGGAAGAAGGGCGGCGCCGGTCGGAAGCAGGCCCGCATCGGCGGTGAGCCGGTCGATCCGGGTCGCCGTACCGGGTGCGGCGGCCCGGGTGGGGCCAGGCTGGACGGGGACAGCGCTGACCACGGCCCCCTCCTCCAACGGCGTCGTCCCTTTCATACCCCGGCAGCCCGGCCGGTGCCGGCAGAGCGCCGAAATTCGTGCCCCCGGCGTAGGGCGCCCGGTTCTTCACCCCGTCTGGGTGATTCCCTCCCCGCCACGGGCGGCGACGCTCGCGGGAAGGCGACGAAAGGCAAGCCATGGATGACTACCCGCTCATTGCCGACCACGGGCTCATCGGTGATCTGCACACCGCGGCGCTCGTGACGACCGATGGTGAGGTCGACTGGTTCTGCTGCCCCCGATTCGACTCGCCGAGCCTCTTCGCCTCGCTCCTGGATCGAGAGAAGGGCGGCCGCTGGCAGATCGCGCCGGTGAACAAGGACTACGTCGCCAAGCAGCTCTATCTGCCCGACACCGCCCTTCTGGTCACCCGCTTCATGTCCGCCGACGGCGTCGGCGAGGTCATCGACTTCATGCCGATCAGCGACGAGGAGCACGCCAGCGACAACCACCGGCTGGTGCGGCTGGTCCGGGTCGTGCGGGGCGAGATGCGGTTCGCCTTCGAGTGCGCCCCCCGCTTCGACTTCGGCCGGGTCGACCACGAGGTGGAGATCTCCGAAGGCGGCGCCGTCTTCCGCGCCGGAGACGAGACGTACACCCTGCACACCGGCATTCCACTGCGCCAGGACGGTCGCGACGTCCGGGCAGAGCACACGCTGAAAAGCGGTGAGGCCCGGGGGATGATCCTCGAGTCCGACGCCGGACAGGATGCGCAGAAGCTCGAGCCGCGTGAGGTGTTCAAGCTTTTCTGGGACACCGCGACCTACTGGCGCAACTGGCTGGGCAAGTCGACCTACCACGGTCGCTGGCGCGAGCAGGTCGCGCGGTCCGCCATGACCCTGAAGCTCATGACGTACGCGCCCTCCGGCGGCCTCGTCGCGGCGCCGACCGCGGGGCTGCCCGAGCAGGTGGGCGGGGAGCGCAACTGGGACTACCGCTACACGTGGATCCGGGACGCGTCGTTCTCGGTGCAGGCACTGCTCGGCCTGGGCTATATCGACGAGGCCCGCGCGTTCGCCGCCTGGCTGCGCGACCGGATCGGCACCGAGGCCGGCGAGGGCGAGCGCCCGCTGAAGATCATGTACCGGGTGGACGGATCCTCGGATCTCGTCGAGACGACCGTGCCGGATTTCGAGGGCTATCGCGGCTCGGCGCCGGTGCGGCTCGGCAACGGCGCCGCCGACCAGCTGCAGCTGGACATCTACGGCGAGGCGCTCGGCTGCCTGTTCCTCGCCGACGCGCAGGGCGGGGTCATCGGGAGCCGCGGGTGGGCCGAGATCAGCGGCATGGTCAGCTGGCTGTGCGAACACTGGGACCAGCCCGACGCCGGGATCTGGGAGACCCGCGGTGGAGCCCAGGACTTCACCTACGGCCGGCTGATGTCCTGGGTGGCCTTCGACCGGGCGATCCGGATCGCCGAGATGCACGGCTGGCCGGGCGAGATCGACCGCTGGACCGCCGAGCGCGACGAGATCTACCGCCAGATCCACAGTCGCGGCTGGAGCGAGAAGCGGCAGGCGTTCGTGCAGCACTACCGCACCGACGTTCTGGACGCCTCGCTGCTGCTGATGCCGGCCGTGGGGTTCATCGCGCCGACCGACCCGAAATGGCTGTCGACGTTGGACGCGATGGACGGCGAACTGGTCTCCGACAGCCTGGTCTACCGCTACGACCCCTCGGCGTCGCCGGACGGCCTGCGCGGCTCGGAGGGCACCTTCTCCATCTGCACGTTCTGGTACGTCGACGCGCTGACCCGCTCGGGCCGGCTGGAGATGGCCCGGCTGACGTTCGAGAAGATGTTCACCTACGCCAACCACCTCGGACTCTTCGCCGAGGAGATCGGCATCACCGGTGAGCAGCTCGGCAACTTCCCGCAGGCGTTCACCCACCTCGCGCTCATCAACGCCGCGATCAACCTCGACGCCGCGCTGGATCGCCAGCAGGGGCTCGGGGTGGCGAGCTTCGACGAGGCCAAGGCCCAGCTGCCCGGGCTCCGCGCCGCGGTCCAGTACGCGGAGACGTCCGTCGCCGGGGCAGGGGCCGCGACGACCAACGGAGGTGTCCGGGCGAACGGCAACCCTCGGGGTGCGGCGGGCAACGGCGGCACCCGCCGCCGGGCCGGGACAGGGACGGGGAAGAAGCGCACCACCTGATTTCCCAGCCCCACCCCCACCCCCACCCCCCACCCCCAGCCCGCTCCCCATTCCGCATGAACGTGACGTTCATGCGGCTAGATCGCTTGAACGTGACGTTCAAGCGGAATGAGGGGGCGGTACGGCGCCGCGGAGCCGGTTAGGTCGGCGGCCGAAATCGGCGTCCGAGGTCGGCGTCCGAGGTCGACGTACGCCTTGCGTATCGGCGACATCGTGCGTCCTACTCGCCGATCTGCCCCCAGGATGCGGGTACGGCGCATGATGTCGGTCGACTCGAGCGGTCGGCCCTGCCCGCCTCGGCAACGCCCCCCATTCCGTCGGTAACGCCCTCCCCATTCCGCTTGAACGTGACGTTCATGCGGCTAGATCGCTTGAACGTGACGTTCAAGCGGAATGAGGGGGGCACTCCGCTATCTCGATCTTGACCCTCGCGGCGGCCACGCAGCCGCCACACTCGGTCTGTGGACACGGCTGACCAGAGCGGGACGCGGGCGGCCGACGCCGCGCCCGATCCGGCACCTACCCGGTGGTACCGGCGGCTGCGGGGGCTGGTCTCGGCCCGGGCGGCACCCGCCGCGATCTACGGGACGATCGTCAGCGCCTCGGTGACGGCCGCCGCCGGCGAGGGCGGGTCACTGCTCGCGGTGTGCATCTCGGTGCTCGTCACCGTGCTGGTCTACTGGACGGCCGAGCTCTACTCAGAACTGCTCGCCGAGCGGATGAACCAGCCCACGAAGCGGTCGTGGGGCCGGGTCAAACGGCACCTGGTCGACCGGTGGCCGATGGTGCAGGCGTCCTACGTCCCGCTGGCCGTGCTGATCGTGGCGGGTGTCTGTGGCGCCGATGTCAGTCTCGCCGTCACGATCGCCCTGGGTGTGACGACGCTGGTGTTGTTCTGGCTGGGATGGATCGCCGCCCGTCGGAGCGGATCGACCGGGTTGGGCCTGGTGCTCAGCGCCCTGCTAGCCGCCTGTTTCGGTCTGGTGCTGGTGGGGCTGAAAGCTATTGTGCACTGATCAGCGGCACGGCTTCGGATGCGAGGTCCAGCCCGAGCAGGTCACCGCCCTGCTGTGCCGGAGCCAACCCGATCTCCCGGGACCTGGCGGGGATCGGTGGGCTCGTCTCGGCGGCACCCGGCTCGACCACCGGGAAGACGCGCTGCTCGACCACGTGCATCGCCATCAGGAAGCCGAGGAGCAGGAGTGGGAAAACAAGTCCGATCCACACCACAACGCTCACCCTGCCCCCCGTAACGCGGACCGGTCGACGACTCCCGACCATCCGACCACTTGGACACTACCTGTCACATGAAGATCACAAGACGTGATTGAGAATCTCCGGTGACGCCCACGCGGTTATTCCTCTTCGGCCGTGCGGGCAAGGAAAGTGAGCTCGTGCACCGTGGTGGCGAGGATCTCCACCTGGGCCGGGGAGAACGGCTCGGGCTTGGTGCGGGCCGAGTCGAAGAACTCCTCGGGGGGTTCGGCCGCGACGTACCCGGCGCCCTCGTCGAGCAATCGGGCCGTGTCGGTCGCGTTCAGATCTGTGCGCAGACGTACCCGTTCGCAGCCCGGGCAGCGGAAGGTGTAGCGGGCCCGGCGCAGCCGGCCCTGCGGAATGAAGACGAGTACGGCGGTTCGGATGTCCACCCGCACCGGCCCACACGTCTGACAGCGGGCGAGAATCACAGCCATCGCGCCCACCCCCGAAACCTTGGACCCGTCGCGCGCGATCGTGCTGTGTCCAGCGTGCAACAACGGAGGGCCTCGGCGCAGGGGAACAAGGGCCTGCGTGGCAGGCCCATTGGCCCCATCGGCGTTATTCGGTCAAATTGCCGCTGCATCAGGGGTTCTGGCCTTGATCGGCCGGCCTCGTTCGTCCCTATGTCACACTGCCGACATGGCCAACCTCGCCGATCTGGTCGGTCGTGCGACGACACGTGATCCCGACCGCATCGCGCTGATCGCCGGCGAGGAAGTGCTGAGCTGGGCCGAGCTTGATGCCCGGGTCGATCGCGCCGCTGCGGCGCTGCTGCGTCTCGGTCTGGTCCCCGGTGACCGCGTAGCCATGCAACTGGGCAACGTCCTCGATTTCCCGGTGGTCTTCTTCGGTGCGTTGCGGGCGGGGCTGGTCGCCGTACCCGTCAACACCGGATACACCGAGCCCGAGCTCGCCACCCTGGTCGCCGATTCCGGGGCGCGGGCGCTGGTGACCGCGTCGGTGGCTGCCATCGGCTCGGTGCGACTCCGCGCCGTCGAGCACCTGGTGGTCGCCGCACCGACCGCCCCCGACGGCGCCCGGACGTTGGCCGCGGTCCTCGCTGCGGCGTCGGAGCCGCCCCCGGCGACCACGACCGGAGACGACGACCTCGCCGTTCTGAGCTACACCAGCGGAACGAGCGGCCGGCCGCGCGGCGCGATGCTGACGCATCGGGCATTGCTGGCAAACCTCGACCAGTGCGCGCGGATCACGCCGAGCGTCCTCGCACCCGGTGACGTCGTCCTGCTCGTCCTCCCGATGTTCCACATCTACGGGCTCGGGCCCGGGTTGGGGATGCTCGCTCACGCCGGTGCGACAGGGGTGCTGGTCGACCGCTTCGATCCGGCCGCCACCCTCGAGGTGATGGCACGTCACCGCGTGACCAATGTCGTCGGGGCGCCGCCGATGTACGTCGCCTGGGCCCGGCACGACGATCGGCGGGCGGTCGCCGAGGCGTTCGCCGACGTACGGCTCGCGCTATCCGGGGCGGCTCCGCTCCCGGCCGCGACACTCGAGCGGATCGAGGAGCTGACCTCCGTGGTGGTGCACGAGGGCTACGGCCTCACCGAGACCGCGCCGGTCCTCACCAGCACCCTGATGAGCGAGGTGCGCAAGCCGCTGTCGGTGGGGCGGGCGATCCCCGGTGTGACGCTCGAACTGCGTGATGAGCAGGGCGAATCGGTCGACGAGGACGACCCGGGCGAGATCGTCGTGCGCGGGCCGAACCTGTTCTCCGGATACTGGCCGGACGGTCGAGGCGGGCCGGCCGAGGACGGGTGGTTCGCGACTGGCGATGTCGCCTATCCCGACGACGACGGCGACCTCTACCTCATCGGACGGCGCAAGGACCTCATCATCGTCAGCGGCTTCAACGTCTACCCGGCCGAGGTCGAACTGGTGCTGATGCGGCACCCGGCGGTGAGCGAGGCAGCGGTCGTCGCGACCCCGCACGAATACACCGGCGAGGCCGTCAAGGCGTTCGTCGTACGCCGGCCCGGGATGAGCCTGCACACCGACGATGTGCGCCAGTGGTGCGCGCGCTCACTCGCCCGCTTCAAGTGCCCGACCCAGGTGCAGTTCGTCGACCAGCTGCCCCATTCGGTGACCGGCAAGGTGCGCACGGCGGCTCTGCGCGACGCCGAGGACCGCGCGTCGTAGGATTCGCGGGTGCCACCCACAGACCACCGCATCACGCTGGTGACCCGGACCGGCTGCCACCTGTGCGAGGACGCCCGCACCGAGCTGCAGCGCATCGCCGGCCCGCTGGGCACGCCGATCGACGAGGTCGTCGTCGACGGTGACCGGACGCTGACCGCGGAGTACGGGGAGCTGATCCCCGTCGTCCTGATCGACGGCGCCGTGCACGGCTACTACCGGATCGAAGAGGATCGGTTGCGCCGCGCCCTCCAGCGCTGACTCCGGCAGCCGGGCCGCTCAGTCACCCGGCGAGGGAGAGCTGACCTTTGGGCTCGGGAGTCGCGGCGTCGGGAAACCGGCGGGCCCGACGGAGCTTGAGGTGGACGACGTCTCCGTCACTCAGGTGGATCTCATCGGAGTGCGCCCGGGTGAGGTTGACCGTCACCCGTTCGCCGTCGGCCAGCACGACTTCGGCCCTGGTCTGGAACCCGAGCCAGGTCAGCCGGTCCACCGTCGCCCGGTGGGTGTCGAGCCCGGGCGAGCTGACGATCTCGATGTCGTGCGGGCGGACGTAGTCGTCGCCGATCCGGGTGACCGGGCCGACGAAGCCCATGACGAACGGGTTCGCCGGAGCGTCGTAGACCTGGTCCGGGGTGCCGGCCTGCTCGATCTTGCCGTGGTTGACCACGACGATCTGCTCGGCGAGCTCCATCGCCTCTTCCTGGTCGTGCGTGACGAACACGGTCGTCACGTGCATCTCGGCGTGCAGCCGCCGGAGCCAATCCCGCAGCTCGGTGCGGACCTTGGTGTCCAGCGCGCCGAACGGCTCGTCGAGCAGCAGCACCCGCGGCTGGACCGCCAGGGCCCGGGCGAGGGCCATGCGCTGCCGCTGACCGCCGGAGAGGTTGGCCGGCATGCGGTCGGCGAACCCGTCGAGGTGCACGAGCTCGAGCAGCTCGGACACCCGCTCCTTGATCTCCGGCTTGGGGGTGTGCCGGATGGACAGCCCGAAGGCGACGTTCTGCCACACGCTCATGTGCTTGAACGCCGCATAGTGCTGGAAGACGAAGCCGATGCCGCGTTCCCGGGCCGGTCGCTTCGTGACGTCGGCGTCGTCGAGCATGATGCGCCCGGTGTCGGGCTGTTCCAGCCCGGCGATGATGCGCAGCAGTGTCGACTTGCCGCCGCCGCTCGGGCCGAGCAGGGCGGTCAGTGATCCGTCGGGCACCGTGACGTTGACGTCGTCGAGGGCGACGAAATCGCCGAACCGTTTGGTGACGTCGACTGCTTCGATCGCCATTACTTCGTCTCCTTCGAGCGGTTGAGCCTGGTCATCAAAAGCAGCACGATCACCGCGATTGCGGCGAGCAGGAACGACGCGGTGTAGGCGCCGGAGAGGTCGAAGTTGTCGTACCGGTTCTCGACGTAGAGCGGCAGCGTCTGCGTCTGACCGATCAGGTTTCCGGACACGACGCTGACCGCGCCGAATTCGCCGAGCGCCCGCGCCGTGGTCAGGACGACGCCGTAGGCGATGCCCCAGCGGATCGCCGGCAGGGTGATCCGCAGGAAGGTCTGCCGGCCCGACGCCCCGAGGGTGGAGGAGGCCTGCTCCTGGTCGGTGCCGATCTCCTGCAGCACCGGGACCACCTCGCGCACGACGAACGGCAGCGAGGCGAAGACGGTGGCGAGGACCATGCCGGGGATCGAGAAGATCACCTGGATGCCGTGGTCGGACAGCCACGGGCCGAGCCAGCCGGTCCGGCCGTACAGCGCGTAGAGCGCGAGGCCGAGGACGACCGGCGACACCGCGAACGGCAGGTCGACGATGACGCTCAAGATGCTGCGCCCGCGGAACTTCCGGCGTACCAGGGTGTAGGCGCAGGCGACCCCGAAGATGGTGTTGAGCGGTACGGCGATGGCCGCCATCAGCATCGTCAGCCAGAACGCGTGCACCGCTGCCGGCGAGGTGAGAGTGTCGATGACCGGTTTCAGGCCATGCCCGAAGGTGCGCCAGACGACCAGGCCGATCGGCAGCAGGAGCAGCAGCGCGAGGTAACCCAGGGCGCCGAAACGGAGGGCGAACTTACCCTTCACGACGCCTCCCTCGATTGGCCAGTGCGCGCAGCCCGAGCAGGAGCAGGAACGACGCGACGAGCAGGACCACCGACACCGCGGCGGCGCCGGCCTGGTTGCCGTTCTCCAACTGGTTGAAGATGAAGACCGATGCCATCTCGGTCTTGTAAGGCAGGTTGCCCGAGATCAGGATGATCGCGCCGAACTCGCCGAGGGACCGGGCGAACGCCAGCCCGGCGCCGGACAGGATCGCCGAGCGCAGGCTTGGCAGCACGACGCGGCGGAAGGTGGTGAACGGCTTCGCGCCGAGCGAAGAGGCGGCCTCCTCGACGTCGCGGTCGAGCTCCACGAGCACCGGCTGCACCGCCCGGACCACGAACGGCAGGGTCACGAAGAGCAGTGCCAGCAGGACCCCGATCCGGGTCGAGGACACGTCGATGCCGAGCGGGCTGCCCTTGCCGTAGAGCGCGAGCAGCGTCAGCCCCGCGACGATGGTCGGGAGCGCGAACGGCAGGTCGATCAGCGCATTGACGAACTTCTTCCCCGGGAAGTCATCCCGGACCAGCACCCAGGCGATGGCGAGCCCCGTGATGGAGTCGATCACCGCGACGATCAACGAGATGACGACGGTGAACTTCAACGCCGACAGGCCCTCGGGCTGCGTGATCGAGCTGAAGAAGCTGCCGGTCGCCGCAGTGGCGACCAACGCGGCGATCGGGAGCAGGACGACGATGGACAGGTACGCGGAGCTGAGCACGCCGGCCAGCGCCGGGCGTCGGGTGGTGGTGGCACCCGACGTCCGGCGGCTGAACCGCCGCGTGCTTAGGGTGTCAGTTGCCACTCGTGGAAACACCCACGCTCTTCTCGATCGCCACCATCTTGCCGTTCGTCGGGTCGAAGAACGTCTTCTGCACCTGCGGCCATCCGCCGAGGTCGTTGATGGTGAACAGCCCGCTCGGAGTCGGGAACTTGTTCGTGTCGAGGTCGGCCTTGACGACCGGTCGGTAGCCCTTCGACGCGAAGATCTTCTGCGCCGGGCCGGTGTAGAGGTACTTCACGAAGGCTGTCGCCGCGGACGGAGCGTCCTTGGTCGCAGCCAGCGGGTTCTCGATCAGGATCGTGTGCGACGGGGTCACGTAGTCGACCGCCTTGCCGGCCTGCTGCGCGGCGATCGCCTCGTTCTCGTAGCTGATCAGGACGTCACCGGTGCCGCTGGTGAAGTTGTTCAGCGCGTCGCGGCCGCTCTTGTCCTGGGCGACCACGTGGTGGAACAGCTGGTTGAGGTAGGCGAGCGCCTGAGCCGGCGTCTTGCCTTCTTTGATCTGGGAGCCGTAGGCGGCCATGATGTTCCACTGCGCGGAGCCGGAGCTGAACGGGTTGGGCGTCACGACCTTGATGCCGGGCTTGACCAGGTCGCTCCAGTCCGTGATGTGCTTCGGGTTGCCCTTGCGGACGACCAGCGTCGCGACCGAGTCGGTGACGATGCCGTGGTAGCTGTTGGCGTTCCAGTTCGAGGGCACGATGCCGGCCTTGACCAGCTTCGTGACGTCGGGGGTCAGCGACATCTCGACCACATCGGCCTTGAGCCCGGCGATGACCGCGCGGGACTGCGAGCCGGACGCCCCGTAGGACTGCGAGAACGTCACGCCCTTGCCGTCGCTGGTCTTTTGGAACGCCGGGATGAGCTTGGAGTAGGCCTCCTGTGGGGTCGAATAGGCCACCAGAGCGAGGTTCTTGCTGCCCTGGGCCGATGCTCCACTGCTGCTGCATCCGGCGGCCAGGACGGCTCCGGCTGCGGCAACGGCGACCGCAGCCACCAGTCGGCGGGATCTCACTGCCTTCATGTACTTCTCCCTGATCGCTGCATGCAGGCGGTAGGTCCCCCCGCAGACCTAGTTGTACATCAAGCCTATCGAAATGGTGGGGATTTGGGAAAACGACGCTGGCGGGTGTCCGGAAGGGCACCCGATCGGGGAGTCCGGGCCTCGAACGGCTGGTCCGGTGCGGTCAGGTGCGCGGTTGCGGCCCACCTCCGCCCCCGCCCGGGCCGCCCCGCCCCCGCCCGGGCCGCCCCGCCCTCGCCCGGCCCGGCCCAGCCCCGCACGATGATCGTGATCGGAAAAAGCCGCGAAACGCCGCCTGAATCCGATCACGATCATGAAAGGGGGACGGTGCGCCGTACGGAAGCCTCGGCCCCATCGCAGCTGCCCACTCATGATCAAGAGGGGATTCAGGTGCGAAACGCCGAGCGGATCCCCTCTTGATCATGGGAGAGGTGCACGGGGCGCCCGTACGACGCCGCGCCAGCCCACCCCAGCCCCGTCCACCCCAGCCCCGCACCAAGATCGTGATCGGAAAAAGCCGCGAAACGCCGCCTGAATCCGATCACGATCATGGAACTGCGGGGGGCGAGCGGCGGGCGAGTAGGGGGTGAGCGGCGGGGCGAGGGCGGTGGGCCCTAGGCGGTGCGCGACCGCTTCTGCGCCTTGGGCCGGGACCGTTCCTCCACCTGCAACTCGCGCTCGGCGCCGGGCTCACCGCGGTCGAGTTGCCGGCTGCGCTCCAGTTCGGCGTTGAGCTCGGCGCCGAAGAGGACGGCCAGGTTGGTCAACCAGAGCCAGACGAGGAAGACGATGACCCCGCCCAGCGCTCCGTAGGTCTTGTTGTAGGACCCGAAGTTCGCCACGAAGAGGGCGAAACCGGCCGAAGCGACGAGCCACACGACCACGGCGAGGAGGGTGCCGGGCAACACCCTCCTGAAGCCGCCGAGCTTGGCGTTGGGCGCCGCGTAGTAGAGAACGGCGATCATCGCGACCACCACGACCAGCAGGACCGGCCACTTGGCGATGTTCCACGCCGTGACCGCTGCCGAGCCGGCACCGAGCGCGGATCCCACCTTGCCGGCGATCGGGCCGGTCACGGCCAGCGCCAGCAGCACGAGTGCCAGCATGAGCACCAGTACGAGGGTCACGAGCAGCTGGAGCGGGCGCAGCTTGATGAAGCCGCGGCCCTCCTCGACCTCGTAGATCACGTTGGAGGACCGCATGAAGGCGCCGACGTAGCCCGATGCGCTCCACAACGCCGACGCCAGACCGACGATCAGCAGTATCCCCGCCGTGCCGCCGTTGTGGGCGATGCTCGAGATCGGGCCCTGGAAGGTCTTCACCGCCGAGCTCGGGCCGATCGAGGTGACCAGGTCGGTCAGCTGCCTCGTGATCGTCTGCGGGCTCGCGACCAGTCCGACGATGGAGACCAGGGCGATCAACGCCGGGAAGACCGCCAGCACGGCGTAATACGTCAGCGCCGCGGCCTGGTCGGTGAGGTTGTCTTCCTGGAACTCGGCCAGCGTCCGTTTCAGGGTCTGGCCGAGACCCCCTTTCCGGGGGTGCGGCGGCCCCTCCGGGATCCGCGCCGAGCGCTTCTGCGACTCGCCGTCGCCGTACGAAGGATCAGTCCTGGACGTTATGGACATGGCGGCGTTCCTCTCGTTCCGTGCCGGGACGTGGACGCGCCTGAAGGGGCGACCGGGCTGGGGTCAGTGCCTCCGCCGCCCGCCCCGACGCCCGGACACCGAGGTGAGGGTGGTGTCCGCGTGGCGCATGAGCCGCGATGTCGTGGCGCGGGGATTGCGCTGGTCGGCGGTGACCGCGAGGCGGTGCACGATCGCCCGGGCGGTCGGCAGCGCGATCGCCAGAAGTAACCAGGTCCGTAGTCGGGTGGACAGCAGTGCCCACATGATTCTCAGCTCCCTTCCGTCGGGTCCAGCTGGGCCCGGACACGAGGAGGGCCTCAGAGATTTCTTACCCAGGGACGCGGGAGCGACACAATCGGCGGCCGGTGGGGGACCGGTCAGATCGATAAGGTGGCGGCGTGCCCGGCGGCGGACCAGAACGCGATGACCAGTCGCTCCGGCATGAGACCGAGCCGGAACAGATGGACCGCAACTGGGCCGAGTTGCTCCAGGAGCTGCGGGTCACCCAGACCGGGGTGCAGCTGCTCACCGCGTTTCTGTTGAGCCTTCCGTTCCAACAGCGGTTCGAGACCATCACCCACCCGCAGGAGGTGATCTACCTCGTGGTGGTGCTGTTGTCGATCGGCGCCACGGGCTTCCTCGTGATGCCGGTGGCCGTCCACCGGGCGGTCTTCCGCCAGCACGAGAAGCGATCGTTGGTGCGCGTCGCCGACCTGATGGCGAAGGTGGGACTCGCCCTGCTCGCGCTCGCCGTATCCGGCGTCGTCCTGCTGATCTTCGATGTCGTGGTGGGTACGGGCGCCGGGATCGGCGTCGGTGCGGCCACGCTGGCCGTGCTGCTCGTCCTCTGGGCGGTGGTTCCGATGATCGTCCGGGCGAGCGGCCGGCGGGCGGGATGACCTCGGTCCGGATCGTCGTCCTGGCCGACACCCACGCGCCGCGGCGGTGGCGGTCCTGCCCGGCCGAGGTCGCCAAGCACCTGCGTACGGCCGACCTCATCCTGCATGCCGGCGACGTGTGCACTCCGGAGGTGCTCGACGAGCTGGCGCGCTACGCGCCGGTCCGGGCGGTGTGCGGCAACAACGACGGGCCTGAGGTGATCGCCTGGGGCGCGCCGGAGAGCCTGGAGTTCGAGGTCGACGGTTTCCGGCTCGCGATGGTCCACGACAGCGGTCCGGCGAAGGGGCGTACCGCACGGATGGGACGCCGGTTCCCGACCGCCGATCTGGTCGTTTTCGGCCACTCGCACATCCCGCTGGACGAGACGGCCGACGGCACGCGGGTCTTCAACCCGGGTTCGCCGAGCGATCGTCGTCGGCAGCCGCGCGGCACCCTCGGGCTCCTGACCGTGACCGGTGGTGCGCTCACCAGCGCCCGCATCGTCCCGGTCACCTGACGAGCGTCGGGCCGCTTCCGGAGGGCAACACGGGCGGCGAGTGGCGACGGGGACCGCTCCGGGGCGGCAGAATGGGGGGCGTGCATATCTCGGCGAAGGTCGACTACGCGGTCCGGGCTCTGGTGGAGCTGGCGGTGGCGCGCGACCCGGTCGTGACCGCCGACACTCTCGCGGAGGCGCAGGCCATCCCGGTGCGCTTCCTCGAGGGCATCCTGCGTGATCTGCGCCGGAGCCGGTTCGTCGACAGCCAGCGGGGAGCCGTCGGGGGTTACCGGCTGGCCCGCAAGCCCGAGGACATCACGGTGGCCGACGTGATCCGGGCCATCGACGGCCCGCTGGCCGAGGTGCGTGGTGAGCGGCCCGAACACCGGGCCTACAACGGGCCGGCCAAGGCGCTGCAGGATGTCTGGATCGCCGTGCGGGCCAGCCTGCGCGACGTGCTGGAGGCGGTCACGGTCGCGGATATCGCCGCGGGCCGGCTGCCGACGGAAGTGACGTCGCTCACGGCCGATCCGGACGCCTGGGCGGCGCACTGATCTTAGTGGAGAGCGCCTCCGTTCGCGACTTTGTGCAGGCGTTCACAAGCAAGTAACGTGTCTATCGGACATCCCCGATACCACAGCGCGACCCCATCCCGCCGTTCGGGGTGTCGGACGCGCTGGCGGGCAGGAGCAGCCGTGACCGAGCGACCAGATTCCCGTGTGCCCCGGGACGCCGATGGCGTACCCGCGGGACGAGGGGTCGCCGCTCGGGCAGCACGGGTCGCCGCCAAGGCCGCCCGGGCCGCCGCCACCGTCGCGGGCAAGTCCGGCCAACCCGAGGACGGCGGGGCCGAGGCGACGCCGTTCGCGGTGTCCGGGGAGCGCGTCCGCACCGTTCCCGAGGCCACCGTCGGCCGCCTGGCGATCTACCTCCGGGTGCTCTCGGCGTTCGCCGAGAAGGGCACCACCACCGTCTCCTCCGACGCGCTGGCCGCCGCTGCCGGGGTCAACTCGGCGAAGCTGCGCAAGGACCTGTCCCACCTCGGCTCCTACGGCACCCGCGGCGTCGGCTACGAGGTCGGGATCCTGGTCGAGCAGATCTCCCGGGCGCTCGGTCTCACCCGCCACCGGTCCGTCGCGCTGGTCGGCGTCGGAAACCTCGGCCACGCGCTCGCCGGCTACGGCGGGTTCGCCACCCGCGGGTTCCACGTCGCCGCGCTCATCGATGCCGACCCGGCCCGGGTCGGTGAGCGGATCGCCGGCCTGGTGGTCAGCCACATCGACGACCTCGACACCATCGTGCGGACCGAGCGGGTGTCGATCGGCGTGATCGCCACTCCCGCCGAGGCCGCGCAGCCGGTCTGCGACCGGCTGGTCGCCGCCGGCGTCACCAGCATCCTCAACTTCGCGCCGGTCGTCCTGTCGGTGCCGGACAACGTCGACGTCCGCAAGGTCGACCTCGCGGTGGAGTTGCAGATCCTCTCCTTCCACGAGGAGCGCAAGTCCGGCGCGCCTGGCGCCTCCGATTGGGGTGAGGTCGGATGAGCCTGCTCGCCGTCGGACTGTCGCACCGCACCGCGCCGGTCTCGCTGCTCGAGGCGTTCAGCGTGGCCCCGGTCGACGTCCCCAAGACCCTGCACGAGCTGAGCCGCTCCGAGCACATCGGCGAGGCGCTGGTGCTCTCCACCTGCAACCGGGTGGAGGTCTACGTCGACGTCGACAAGTTCCACGGCGGCCTGTTCGACGTCACGGCAGTGCTCGCCCGGCACGCCGGTACGGATGTGTCCGCACTCGGCGACCACCTCTACGTCCACTACGAGGACGCCGCGGTCCACCACCTGTTCCGGGTGTCGGCCGGGCTCGACTCGATGGTCGTCGGCGAGTCGCAGATCCTCGGCCAGCTGCGGTCGGCGTACGCCGTCGCCGTGCACGAGCAGACCGTCGGCCGCATGCTCCACGAGCTGGCGCAGCGCGCCCTGGCCGCCGGAAAGCGGGCGCATGCCGAGACCGGCATCGACCGGGCCGGCGCGTCGGTCGTCTCGCTCGCGCTCGACGAGGCCACCGCCGTACTGCAGTCGCTCACCGGCCGGTCCGCGCTGGTCGTCGGGGCGGGTTCCATGGGTGCGCTGTCCGGCACCACCCTGCGGCGCCGCGGCGTCGAAGGCCTGGTGATCGCCAACCGCACCACCGCCAACGCCGACCGGCTGGCCGGCACGCTGACCGCCCGCGCGGTCGGGCTGGACGCCCTCGAGCAGGAACTGGCCGCCGCCGACCTGGTCGTCACCTCGACCGGCTCGACCTCTCTGGTCGTCCCGGGCGACCTGGTCGAACGCGCGATGGCGGGCCGGGCCGGCCGTCCGCTGGTGATCCTCGACATCGGGCTGCCCCGTGACGTCGATCCGGCCGCGGCGCGGGTGCCGGGCGTCACCTACGTCGACCTCGAGACCCTCCAGGACGCGGTGGCGCAGTCGGCCAGCGGCGCCGACGTCGCCGCGGCGGCCGACATCGTCAGCGAGGAGGCCGGCGCCTACCTCGGCTGGCAACGTGCCGTCGAGGTGGTGCCCACCGTCGCCGCATTGCGGGCGCAGGCCACCGCCGTCGTGGATGCCGAGCTGGCCCGGCTCGACGCCAAGCTGCCGGGCCTGGACGCGCGCACTCGCGCCGAGGTGGCCCAGACCGTACGCCGCACGGTCTCGACGTTGCTGCACGCGCCGACGGTGCGGGTCAAGCAGCTCGCCGAGTCACCCGGCGGCGACGTCTACGCCGAGGCCCTGCGCGAGCTGTTCGGCCTGGCCCCGGCCGCCGTCGACTCGGTGACGTCCGTCGACTCCGTCGACCCGGTGACGTCCGTCGACTCCGTCGACCCGGTGACGTCCGTCGACTCCGTCGACCCGGTGACGTCCGTCGACCCGGCCGATCCTCCGGAGGCCCGGTCATGACCGCCCGGGTCCCGACCTCGACCGAGCGCCGCCCGGTGCGTCTCGGTACCCGGGCCAGCGCGCTGGCCCGCATCCAGTCCGGGCTCGTCGCCGACGCCCTGACCGCGGCGACCGGAGACCCGGTCGCCCTGGTCGAGATCAGCACCGCCGGCGACCGCTCCACCCGCAACGTGACCGAGCTCGGCAGCACCGGCGTCTTCGTCTCGGCGTTGCGCGACGCGCTGCTCGCCGGGGATATCGACCTGGCCGTGCACTCCTACAAGGACCTGCCCACCGCACCGGCGCCCGGGCTGTGCCTGGCCGCCGTGCCGGTCCGCGAGGATCCGCGCGACGTGCTCGTGGCCCGGGACGGCGCCCGACTGGCCGACCTGCCGGCCGGCGCGCGGATCGGGACCGGCGCGCCCCGGCGGATGGCGCAGCTGCGGGCCCACCGGCGCGATCTCGACGTCGTCCCGGTCCGCGGCAACGTCGACACCCGGGTCGGCAAGGTCGCCGACGGCACGCTGGACGCGGTGGTGCTGGCCCGCGCCGGCCTGGCCCGGCTCGGCCGGCTCGATGCGGTGACCGAGGTCCTCGACCCGGCGCAGATGCTGCCGGCACCGGCGCAGGGCGCCCTCGCGATCGAGTGCCGGGAGGACGATGCGGCGTTGCGCGCCGCACTCGCCGCCCTGGATCACGCCGAGTCGCGCGCGACCGTCGCCGCCGAACGGGCGTTGCTCGCCGCGCTGGAGGCCGGGTGCTCCGCCCCGGTCGGTGCCTGGGCGACCCTGGATCCGGCCGGAGACCCGGCCGGCACCGATGACCCGGTGCGCCACCGCACCGACGTCCTTGTTCTGCGCGGCGTGGTGGCCGCGATCGACGGCACCGCCGCCGTCCGACTCTCGACTACTGGACCGACCACCGATGCCGAGGAGGTGGGTCGGCGGCTCGCCGCCGACCTGCTCTCCGCCGGTGTCTCCGATCTGTTGGGGAGCTCACGATGACCCGCCCACGCAAGCCCGTCGGCCAGATCGCCTTCGTCGGGGCCGGACCCGGCGACCCGGGCCTGCTGACCCTTCGCGGCACCGAGCTGCTCGCTCGGGCCGGTCTGGTGCTCACCGATCCGGACGTCCCGGACGTCGGCCCGCGCTACCCCGACGCCGAGATCCGGCCCGCCATTGGCGAGCCGAACGAGGTGGCCAAGGCGCTCGTGACGGAGGCCCGCACCGGGCACAACGTCGTCCGCCTGGTCGCCGGCGACCCCATGACGGCGGAGTCGGTCGTCAAGGAGTGCCAGGCCGTGGCCCGCACGACCGTGCCGTTCGAGGTCGTGCCGGGGGTGGCGCCGGACACCGGCGTACCCGCCTACGCCGGGGTGCCGCTGGGTTCGGCCCGGACCGTCCTCGACGTCCGCGGCGCCGAGATCGACCGGGTCGACTGGTCGGTGCTCGCCGCCGCCCCGGGCCCGCTGGTGCTGACCAGTCTGGCCGCCGACCTGGGCAAGCTCGCCGCGAGCCTGGTGGAGCACGGCTTCAAGCCGGAGACCCCGATGAGCGTGACCGTGGACGGGACCTCCGCCAGCCAGCGGACCGTCGACAGCACCCTGGACACGGTCGAGCGGGACGCCGCCGACTTCAGCGGATCGGTCGTCGCCGTGATCGGCCAGGTCGTGGCCCGCCGCGGCAAGCTCTCCTGGTGGGAGAGCCGGGCCCTCTACGGCTGGAAGGTGCTGGTGCCCCGGACCAAGGACCAGGCCGGCGTGATGAGCGAGCGGCTGCGGCTGCACGGCGCCATCGCCGCGGAGGTGCCGACCATCGCGGTCGAGCCGCCGCGTACGCCGGCGCAGATGGAGCGGGCGATCAAGGGTCTGGTCACCGGCCGGTTCGAGTGGATCGTGTTCACCTCGGTCAACGCGGTGCGCGCGGTGCGGGAGAAGTTCGACGAGTTCGGCCTCGACGCCCGGGCCTTCGCCGGGGTCAAGATCGCCTGCGTCGGGGAGGCCACCGCCGAGGCGGTCCGCTCCTACGGCATCGTGCCGGAGCTCGTGCCCTCCGGCGATCAGTCCAGCGAGGGTCTGCTGGCCGACTTCCCGCCGTACGACGAGGTGCTCGACCCGATCAACCGGGTGCTGCTGCCGCGGGCGGACATCGCCACCGAGACGCTGGCGGCCGGGCTGCGCGAGCGCGGCTGGGAGATCGACGACGTAACCGCCTACCGGACCGTGCGGGCGGCGCCGCCGCCGGCCGAGACCCGGGAGGCGATCAAGGGCGGCGGATTCGACGCGGTGTGCTTCACCTCGTCCTCGACGGTCCGCAACCTGGTCGGCATCGCCGGCAAGCCGCACGCCCGCACCGTCGTGGCGTGCATCGGGCCCCAGACCGCCGAGACGGCGCGGGAGTTCGGCCTGCGGGTCGACGTCCAGCCGGACGACGCCCTGGTGCCCGCGCTGGTCGACGCGCTCGCCGCCTACGCCCTGAACCTGCGGGAGAACGGCGAGGCCAGCCCGCCGCCGCGGCGCCGTGCCTCCCGGCCGAAGGCCGCCGACCGGGCTGCGCAGTAGCCGATGGCCGACGCGTTCCCGGTGGTCCGGCCGCGCCGGTTGCGGGCCACCCCGGGGCTGCGGCGCCTGGTGGCCGCGACCCGGCTGCACCCGGCGGAGCTGGTGCTGCCGGTCTTCGTCAAGGAGGGCATCGACGAACCGGTGCCGGTCGACTCGATGCCCGGCGTCGTGCAGCACACGGTGGAGTCGCTGCGCCGCGCGGCGGCCGAGGCGGTCGAGGCCGGCGTCGGCGGGCTGCTCCTCTTCGGCGTACCGGCCGAGAAGGACGCCGTCGGATCCGGTGCGGACGCCGACGACGGCATCGTGGCGCAGGCCCTGCGCAAGCTGCGCGCCGACCTCGGTGACGAGATGGTGCTGATCGCCGACCTGTGCCTGTGCGAATACACCGACCACGGGCACTGCGGGCCGCTGCGCGACGACGGCCAGGTCGACAACGACGTCACCCTGCAGCGCTACGCCTCGGTCGCGGTGGCGCAGGCCCGCGCCGGGGCGCACATGGTCGGCCCGAGCGGGATGATGGACGGTCAGGTCGGGGCGATCCGGGCCGGGCTCGACGCACATGGCTTCGACGGGCTGCCGATCATGGCCTACTCGGTGAAGTACGCATCGGCCTTCTACGGGCCGTTCCGGGAGGCCGCCGAGGGTGCGCCCCGCTTCGGCGACCGGTCCGGCTACCAGCAGGACCCGGCCCGTTCGGTCGACGAGGCGCTGCGGGAGGTCAGGTTGGACCTCGCCGAGGGCGCCGACGCGGTGATGGTCAAGCCCGCACTGGCCTACCTCGACGTGCTCAGCAGGGTGCGGGACGCCGTCGACGTGCCGGTGGCCGCCTACCAGGTGTCCGGGGAGTACGCGATGCTCGAGGCGGCCGCGGCCCGTGGCTGGATCGACCGGGACCGCGCCGTCATGGAGACGCTGACCGCGATCCGGCGGGCCGGCGCGGACATCGTGCTGACCTACTGGGCGGTCGAGGTCGCCCGCCGGCTGGGATGACCGAACCCGGCCGGGTATACCGCGAACCCGGTGCCTCCTGGCGGCCGCTCGGCGTCGTCCTCGGACTCTGGCTGGTCGGCGTCGCGGTCGATGCGCTGGTGCCCGGCGCAGGCCTGGGTGCCCTCGGCTGGCTGCTGCTGCTTCTCATCGCCGGTGGAGCCGCCGGATTGGTGACCTACGCCCGGCGCAGCGCGGGCCGGGTCGAGGTGTCGCACACCGACCTCGTCGTCGGCCGGGAGACCGTCCCATTGTCCACAGTGGACGCGGCGTTCCTGTCCGCCGACGACGTCGGAGGTGCCGCCGCAGGCGCCCGCATCCTCGGCGGCGGATCGGGCGTGCCCCGCGGCCGGGTGCCGCTGCCGTTGCGGCTCGCCGACGGCACCGTCGTGGTGGTGCCGTGTCGCGATCCGGTGGCCCTCCGTACCGCGCTGCGGACCGCCGTGGCCACCTGATCCGCCGCCCCGGGCCTTCTGCACCGGGCCGCGCGAGCAGCCGGGAGCTCTGCTGACACCATCGGCGGATGATCGATACCGACCTGACCGGCCGGGTCGCGCTGGTGACCGGCGCCAACAGCCCGCTGGGAATCGGCGCGGCAGTAGCCCGGGCCCTCGCGGCGCAGGGAGCCCTGATCGCGCTGGCCTTCCTGCCCGTGCGGACCGCCGCGGCGCTGGACGACCACCCGTCTCCCGGGCCGGACCGGTACGAGACCGCCAATGCGGCCGACGGCCGGCAGGTGCGGGACGAGATCGTCGCTGCGGGCGGGGTCGCGGAGCTTTTCCCGGTCGACCTCGCGGACCCGCTCGCCTGCATCGACCTGTTCGACCGCACCGCCGCCACGCTCGGCCCGGTCGAGATCCTGGTCAACAACGCCGCGTACTGCCGACCGGACACCTTCATCCCGACCGGCGGTACGCGGTTCCACAGTGAGATGACTGCGGTCACCGGCGCGACCCTCGATGCCCATTACGCCGTCAACACCCGCGCGCCGGCCCTGCTGATGGCCGAACTCCATCGCCGTCACCTCGCGCGGGCCGCGACCCGGGGGCGGGTGATCAACATCAGCACCGACGGCGCCGACGTCTTCCCCTCCGAGGTGTCCTACGGAGCGACGAAGAGCGCCTTGGAGAGTCTGACGAGGTCGGCTGCGCACGAACTCGGCCCGGCCGGCATCACCGCCAACGTCGTGTCACCCGGGCCGATCCAGACCGGCTGGATCGCCGACGACATGGTCCCCGACATCGACCGGAGCACCCCTCTGGGCCGGGTCGGGTCACCCGAGGACGTGGCCGATGTCGTGGTCTTCCTCGCCTCCGAACAGGCCCGCTGGGTGACCGGGCAGACGGTGTACGTCGGCGGCGGTCATCGGATGGTCTGACCCGACAGACCCGGCACGGCGGGTGGTCGGCTACACCGGGCGGGGCCACGCGCGGCCGACGCGCTTCTGGCTGACAGACTGACGGTCATGACCTACCCGGAGGACGCGCCGGTCTCGCAGCAGCTCTTCGACCGGGCACAGGCGGTCACGCCGGGCGGCGTCAACTCGCCGGTCCGCGCCTTCCGGGCCGTGGGCGGCACGCCGCGGTTCATGGCCAGCGGGCACGGCCCCTATCTGGTCGACGCCGACGAGCGGGAGTACGTCGACCTGGTCGGCTCGTGGGGCCCGATGATCCTCGGGCACGCCCACCCCGCCGTCGTCGAGGCCGTGCAGCAGGCCGCCGGCCGGGGGACCTCCTTCGGTACGCCGTCCGCGGGCGAGGTCGAACTCGCCGAGGAGATCGTCGCCCGGGTCGCCCCGGTCGAGCAGGTCCGCCTGGTCAACTCCGGCACCGAGGCGACGATGTCGGCGATCCGGCTGGCCCGCGGCTTCACCGGCCGCGGCAAGGTCGTGAAGTTCGCCGGGCTGCTACCACGGCCACGTCGACGCGCTGCTCGCCGCCGCCGGGTCCGGGGTCGCGACCTTCGCGCTGCCCGACACGCCCGGCGTGACCGGCGCACAGGCAGCGGACACGATCGTCCTGCCCTACAACGACGCGGCCGCGGTCGAGGCCGCGTTCGCCGAGCACGGCGCCGAGATCGCCTGCGTCATCACCGAGGCGGCCGCGGCCAACATGGGCGTGGTCGCCGCCGCGGGACGGCTTCAACGCCCGGCTGCGCGAGATCACCTCCCGGCACGGCGCGCTGCTGGTCGTCGACGAGGTGATGACCGGCTTCCGGGTGTCCGCCGCCGGCTGGTACGGCGTCGATCCGGTCGACGCCGACCTGTTCACCTTCGGCAAGGTGATGGGCGGCGGGCTGCCGGCGGCGGCGTTCGGCGGGCGGGCGGACGTCATGGCCTCCCTGGCCCCGGCCGGGCCGGTCTACCAGGCCGGCACCCTGTCCGGTAACCCGATCGCGGTCGCGGCCGGAGCTGGCGACGCTGCGGCACTGCACGCCGGACATCTACCCGCGGCTGGACGCGACCGCGGCGCAGGTGGCCGCGCTGGCGTCGGCGGCCCTGGCGAAGGAGGGCGTGCCGCACCGGGTCCAGACGGCCGGCAGCCTCTTCTCGGTGTTCTTCGCCGACGCGCCGGTCCGGGATTACGACGACGCCCGCCGCCAGGACGTCCGCCCGTTCGCGGCCTTCTTCCACGCGATGCTCGCGCGGGGCGTCTACCTGCCGCCGTCGGCGTTCGAGGCGTGGTTCGTGTCGGCCGCGCACGACGAACGGGCCGTCGAGCGGATCGCCGACGCCCTGCCCGAGGCCGCCCGGGCCGCCGCCGAGGCCGCCGCGACCCCCCGGGACAGCCGGTGACCCGCACGGTCGTCCACCTGTTGCGCCACGGCGAGGTCGACAACCCGAAGGGCGTGCTCTACGGACGGTTGCCCGACTATCATCTGTCCGCCGCCGGCAAGGAGATGGCAGAGAAGGCGGCGCGGGCGCTGGGCACCCGCGACATCACGCTACCTGGTCTCCAGCCCGCTGGAGCGGGCCCAGGAGACGGCGGCGCCGATCGCCACGACGTTCGACCTCGACGCCGCCCTGGACGGCCGGCTGATCGAGCCGGCCAACGCCTTCGAGGGGATGCGGTTCGGGGTGGGGGACGGGTCCCTGCGCCACCCGGGCAACTGGCCGAAGCTCTGGAACCCGTTCCGCCCGTCCTGGGGCGAGCCCTACGCCGAGATCGCGGCCAGGATGCTCGAGGCGGTCAACGCCGCGCGGGCCGCGGCCGAGGGGCACGAGGCGGTCTGCGTCAGCCACCAACTGCCGATCTGGACCCTGCGCCGCCGGCTCGAGGGCCGGCGGCTCTGGCACCATCCGCAACGCCGGGAGTGCGGCCTGGCGTCGTTGACGACCCTGATCTACGAGGACGACCGGATCGACTCGATCGAATACAGCGAGCCGGCCGGGCCGACCCCGGCGGAGGCGACCCCGGGCGCGTGATCGAGAGCGCGGTGGTCACACTGGATGGCGACGCACCACCGCGCAGGAAAGGCTTTCCGATGCCCGTCGCCGCACGCCGCCGCGTCGTCGCGGCGCTGATCGGCGCGGCTCTGGCCGGTGGCGCGCTCAGCTCGCTCGCGGCCTGCTCGACCGGCGCCGACGCCGTCGATCAGACCGCCGGCGGCGACTTCCGGTTCGTCGCCGGGACCGACACCGGCAAGGCGATCCCGGTCGCCGCGCGCAAGGCCGCCCCCGACTTCGCCGGGCGGACCCTCGACGGCAAGCCGGTGTCCCTGCGGGACTTCCGCGGCAAGATCCTGGTGCTCAACTTCTGGGGATCGTGGTGCGCGCCCTGCCGGGTCGAGGCGCCCGACATCGAGACCGTCTACAAGGAGGACGCCGCCCGCGGCCTGCGGGTGCTCGGGGTGGACGTCAAGGAGGCCGACAAGCAGTTCGCGACGTCGTTCATCCGCAACAAGGCGCTGACCTACCCGAGCGTGTGGGACCCCGACGGCCGGGTCGCCCTGGCCTTCCGCAACTACCCGCCCAACTCGATCCCGTCCACGATCATCATCGACCGCACCGGCAAGGTCGCTGCCGTGCATCTCGGACCGCTGCTCGCCAGCGACCTGCGGACGATCGTCGATCCGATCCTGGGGCAGCGGCAGTGACCGTCGCCGCCGGCGTGGGTGCGAGCTTCGCGCACACGGTGGCCGACGGGCCGCTGATCGTCGGCGCGCTGGTCGCGGCGCTGGCCGGCCTGGTCAGCTTCCTCTCCCCGTGTGTGCTCCCACTGGTCCCTGGCTACCTGTCCTACGTCACCGGGCTCGCCGGGACGCAGCAGGCCACCGAGTCCACAGTGGACGCCGCACCGGCACCCGCCGGGGGCGGTGGTGCGGCGGTCGCCACCGCGACCACGACGACCCGGCAGGCGAGCGGCACCCGGGCCCGCACGTTCGCCGGTGCCGCGCTCTTCGTACTCGGCTTCACGGTCGTCTTCGTCTCCTACGGCGCCGCATTCGGTGGCCTCGGTCGGGCCCTCTTCTCCCACCAGCGGGTGATCGAGCAGGTCCTCGGCGTCGTCACGGTGCTGCTCGGACTCGCCTTCCTGGGGCTGATTCCCCGGGCGCAGCGGGAGTTGCGTCTGCACCGGCTCCCGTCGGCCGGGCTGCTCGGTGCTCCGCTGCTCGGGGTCGTCTTCGGGCTCGGGTGGACGCCGTGCGTCGGGCCGACACTCGGCGCCGTCCAGACCCTGGCGTTCAACAGCGCCAGCGCCGGACGCGGGGCGCTGCTGTCGGTCGCCTACTGCGTCGGCCTCGGGGTGCCGTTCGTGCTGGCGGCGTTCGGATTCCGCTGGCTCGTCGGCGCTTTCGCCGCGGTACGCCGGCACTCGATCTGGGTGACCCGGGTCGGCGGCGCCCTGCTCGTCATCCTCGGCGTACTCGTGCTCACCGGGTGGTGGGACCAGTTGATGGCCTACCTGCGGGCCTGGGCGGGCACCCACACCGGGCTCGGGACGTCTCTGTGACGACCACGCGAGGCGAGCAGTCCGCCGCGGATGCCGCAACCCGGCTGTCCACGCAACCCACCCCGCCGGAGTCGGCCCCCCGGCCGCGGCGGCGGGCGCTCGCGCCGCTGATCCGGGCCTGGCGCCGGCTGACGAGCATGCGTACTGCGCTGGTGCTGCTCTTCCTGCTGGCCCTCGCCGCGGTGCCGGGATCCCTGCTCCCGCAGCGGCCGCTGAACCCGACCAAGGTCGACACCTACCTCGCGCAGCACCCGTCGCTCGGCCCGCTCTTCGACCGGCTGTCGCTTTTCAACGTCTTCGCCGCGCCCTGGTTCGCCGCCATCTATCTGCTCCTCTTCATCTCGCTGATCGGGTGCCTGATCCCGCGGATCCGCCTGCACACCAGGGCATTGCGGGCCGCACCGCCGCGGGCGCCACGGCACCTCGGGCGGCTGCCGGAGTCGACGTCCTACGCGACCGACGGTGACCCGTCGGCGATCGCCGAAGACGCCCGCGCGGCGTTGCGCGGCGACCGCTGGCGGGTCGTCACCCGCGAGGAACCGGGCGGCGTGGTCACGATCAGCGCGGAGAAGGGCTACCTGCGGGAGACCGGCAACCTGGTCTTCCACGTCGCCCTGACCGCGCTGCTGGTCGCCGTCGCGATCGGGAAGCTGTGGGGCTACTCGGGTTCGGTGCTGGTGCAGGGGGGACGGCTTCTGCAACACCGTGGCAGCAGTACGACTCGTTCCGCCCGGGTCGCGAGGTCAGTGGGAGCGCGCTGGCACCGTTCTGCATGACGCTGAACAAGTTCAGCGCGAGCTACGAGCCGGACGGGACGGCGGAGCAGTTCCGCGCCGACACCACTACACGAAGGGGGCTGTCGAGCCAGCCGCGCCGGTGGACGTCCTCCGGGTGAACCATCCGCTGCGGATGGAGGGGCCTTCGGCTCTATCTGCTCGGGCACGGTTATTCGCCGGTCTTCACGGTCCGGGACGCCAGCGGCCAGGTGTTCCGCCGGGTGCCGGCGCCGTTCCCCTGCCGCAGAACTCCCAACTTCGCCTCACAGGGTGCCCTCAAGCTGCCCGACGCCAAGCCGAAGCAACTCGCCCTCGACGGCTTCTTCGCGCCGACCGCCGCCACCGCAGGCGGCGTCCTCACCTCCACGTCACCGGTGCCGAAGTCGCCGGCGGTCGCGATCTTCGTCTACGAAGGCGATCTCGGGGTCGACAGCGGTGCGCCGCAGTCGGTGTATTCGATCGACCGGGCACAGCTGCAGAACGGCGCACTCAAGCGGGTCGGGCAGAAGAACCTGACGATGGGCCAGACCTACCGGCTGTCCGACGGCACGTCGATCCGGTTCGACGGCTACAAGCAGTGGGCCAGCCTGCAGGTCTCGCGGGACCCGGCCCAGGACGCGGTGCTCGGCGCGGCGATCGCGATCGTGCTCGGTCTGCTGCTGTCGCTGCGGATCCGGCGTCGCCGGCTGTGGCTCCGGCTGACCCCGATCGACGAGCCGGAGCACGGCCGACGTACGGTTGTCGACGCTGGAGGGCTTGCCCGCACCGACGCCGGCGTCTTCTCCCAGGAGTTCGCCCGGACCACCGGGCGACTGCGCGACTCCTCGGCGCAGGCGCGAGGGAAGGACTGACCGTGGGCCCGAGTACGACACTCGCTCATCTGTCGGACACGCTGTTCACGACGGCGATCGCCGTCTACACCCTGGCGATGATCGGCTTCTGCGGGGAGTACGCCTTCGGCCGCAGCGGGCGGGTCGCCCGCACCAGCCGACCGGCCGTCGCCGCGCAGGCGCCCGTGCTGGTCGGCGCCGGCGCCGCCGACTCCGCGTCGCCGCTGGGCGACCGGGTCGCGACCCCGCCGCCGGGCGTCGCCCCGGCCGCAACGCCGGCGCGGGCCCCGGCCGCGACCCCGCCGGCCGGCAGCGATCGTCGGACCGGCCGGACCGCCGGCCGGTTCGGGCGCGTGGCGATCGCGCTCACGGTGCTGGGGGCGCTGCTGCACGCCGCGTCCATCTCGATCCGCGGCGCTGCGGTCGACCGGGTGCCGTGGGGAAACATGTACGAGTTCTCCTCGGCGGTCGGGCTCGTCGCCGTCGTGGCGTTCGTGGTGCTGCTCGTGCGCCAGCCGGCGCTGCGGCACCTCGGGGTGTTCGTGCTGCTGCCCGTCATCCTGGTGATGTTCCTGGCCGGCACCGTGCTCTACGCCAAGGCCGAGCCGCTGGTGCCGGCCCTGCACTCCTACTGGCTCGCGATCCACGTCAGCGCGGCGGCTCTCGCGACCGGCATCTTCCTGGTCAGCGGCGTCGCGACCACCCTCTACCTGATCCGCTCCCGCTGGGACGTCGCGGTCGCGGCGGGACGTCCGGCGCGGTTCCCGGTCTCGCTCGGCGCCCGGCTCCCGGAGGCGCAGAGCCTGGATCGGATGGCCTACCGCACGGTCGCCTTCGGCTTCCCGATCTGGACCTTCGGCATCATCTGCGGGGCGATCTGGGCGGAGGCCGCGTGGGGCCGCTACTGGGGCTGGGACCCCAAGGAGACCTGGGCGTTCATCGCGTGGGTGATCTACGCCGCCTACCTGCACGCCCGCGCCACCGCGGGATGGAAGGGGACCCGGGCGGCGACCATCAACCTGCTCGGGTTCGGCGCGATGACCTTCAACTTCTTCGTGGTCAACATCGTGATCTCCGGCCTGCACTCCTACGCCGGCCTGAACTGATCCAACCCGAACTCACGCGGGTCCGGCGAGACGATCAGGTGCTGGTGTCGTCGTCGCTGCGCGGACGGCGGGACAATTCGCGCAGGAAGTCCGGATCGTCGTCCGGGGCGAGCGGCCGGCGCTGCGGCGGGCGGGACGTCCGGCTCGGTTGGTTGGCCCGGGCCGCACCGACGAGGCGCCATAGCGCGACGAGCAGAGCAACGACCACAAGTACCGCGACGAGACCGATCACCGGCGCTTCACCCCCTGACCCTTGCAGCGTATCCGGTACCGGGCCGCCCCGCGCGTCGGCGGGCGGCGCCCTCAGTCAGGAATGCTGCGGGTGGGGTGTCGGGGTCTCGTCCTCGCCCGACAGCTCCTCGAGAAGTGCCTGGACCTCGGACTCGAGGAACCGGCGGTGTCCGCCCGGCGTACGAATGCTGTGAATGCGTCCGGCGGCGGCCCAACGGGTCACCGTCTTCGGGTCGACCCGGAACAAGGCCGCGACCTCGCCCGGCGTCATGAGACGCTCCCGTGGATCCATGGTCCCCCCAGGGTTCATCGGGGTCACGAGGCGGCTGCTGACGGTGGCCATCGGCGTCTCCTGTTACGCCCGCACGGACTGCTGTTGTGGCGATGAGTACAACACCCGGAATGGGACTCTGTCTCGGGAATGGGCGAGTAACCGGCGCCCTGCGCGGGGCCGATGGCCGAATAATTCAAGGGAACTACGCTAGGTATGCCGACGGATCCTCGGTGTCACCAAATGCTTGACGGCGATCCCACCGCATAGGTTCACTGACCAGGTGGATCGGGTCGACGCGATCATCATCGGCGCACTGCGGGCCAACGCCCGGACGACGTACGCCGAACTCGGGCGCCTCGTCGGTCTGTCCGCCCCCGCCGTGCACGAGCGGGTCGGCAAACTCGAACTGGCCGGGGTCATCACCGGCTACCACGCCACCGTGACGTCCGCCGCGCTCGGGTTGCCGGTGTGCGCGCTCGTCGGCATCGTGCAGTCGGCCGGCGGCGACCAGGACGACATCGCCGCGGCGCTGGCCGCGCTGCCGGAGATCGAGGACTGCTGGTTCGTGGCCGGCGACGAGGCGTACGTCGTCAAGGTCCGGGTGGGCAGCGTCGCCGACCTCGAGCACACCGTGGGTGCGCTGCGCGGCATTCCCGGGGTGGCGCAGGCCCGCACGACGGTGGTGCTCTCGACCCGGTTCGAGGGCCGCGCGGTCAGCCCGCCGTCGCTGGAGGAGACGACCGCTCAGGTCGAGCCGCCCGGTCCGGCTGATTCGGTGGTCGTCGCCGGCGGTGAGCCCCACCCGCTCGACTCCCGCCTCCCGCAGCCCTGACACCCGCTCTTCTCGATCCCGGACGCGTCCCCCTCGATCCCGGACGCGTCCCCTCGACCTTGATCAAGAGGGGATTTGCGCGCGACATGCCGCCCCTCTTGATCATGTCGAGCGGCCATCGCCGGTCCTGGCGGGGCCGGCCGCCGAATTCCTGTCCCGATCGACGTATCAGGACGACGGGAGGGTGCTTCCATTCCGCGGGGGGAGTCCGGGGGGAGTCAACGGGGGAGCCGGCGGTCGGGCAGCACCAGGGGACAGCTGCCCGGCCGCCGAGCTGTCGGGCGGCGTCGCTAACCGGCGCCGTAGCGATCCCGCGCCGTAACGATCCAGTCGCCCAGCTCTAACCGGCGCCGTAGCAGACGAAGCCCGCGCTGGTCGCCGCGGCGACCGGGTCGGTACCCGGCCGGGCCCGGACCTGGGCCAGGGCGTCGGCGGCCGAGCGGCCGGCGAGGAGTTCGCGGTGCAGCGCCACCATGAGCGGAGTGGTCGCCGCGTCGTCGACCGGCACGATGGTCGCGATGATCGTCGTCGTACCCAGGGCGAACAGCGCGGCCGTCAACCCCATGATCTCGTCGCCGGCGAGCACCGACGTCACGCCCGACTGACAGGCCGGCAGGACGACGAGGGTCGGCGCGGCGGAGACGCGTTCGAGGTCGTAGACGGTGAGCGGCCCGTCGGCCAGGTCCAGCGCGGAGAACAGCGGGTTGTCCCGGCGCAGCCGGCCGTGCGCGGCGATGTGCGCGACGTCGGCCCCGTCGAGCTGGCGCATCGTCGCCTCGGCGGTCGCGTCGGCGCCGGTGAGCCGGCGGGCCCCGGGGTAGACCTCGGCCAGCCGGCTGACCTCCCGGGCGGCGCCGGTGAGGCGCGGCCCGGCGGCGAGCAGCACCCGTCGGTCGCCGCGCGCGGCGGGCGCCCGGGCGGCGCGCAGCCAGATCGCCGCCGACGGCGCGACCGTGACCGGCCGGCCGGCGCAGGACGGCAGTGCCGACCACGGCAGCGCCTGCAAAGACCCAGGGGGTACGACGACCAGCGACCGGTCGGCCACGACGCTCTGCAGTGGCGCCAGCAGGCCGTCGTCGAGCCGGCCGGTCGCGCGCCGCAGCGCCTCGCCGGCCGGGTCGGTCGCGCCGTGCCGGAGCGCGAGCCGGCGCAGGGCGAACTTCGCCGCCTCCCCTTGGCGGACCAGCGGGGCGCTCTCGCCGAGTTCGGTCAGCCGCGCCTGGCCGTCCCGCACGGTGATCGCGAGCATCGTGCCGGAGTCGTCGACCAGTTCGACGAGGACGCGGTCGCCGAGCAGTTCGGCCAGTTCTTCGACCGTCGGGATCGGGGCCGCGGCCCGGTCGCCGGTGCCGGTGGTGCGGCGGGTCAGCCGACGTACCCGCTCTTCGAGGGCGGTCTTGCGGTCGGCCAGCCCGGCCGCGTCCCGCTCGTCGAGCAGCGCACTCTCGATGTCCGCGGTCACCCGGCGCAGGTCGGCCAGGGTCGCCGCGAGCGACGCGTCGTCCGGCGGCCGGGCCGGAACCATGTGCAGGGTGCCGGCCCGCCAGCTCTCCGCCCAGGTGAGCAGCTTGGCCGCCGAGCCGCTGCTGCGGGCCAGTTCCAGACCGAGCCTGGCGAGATCGCCGCCGTGCCCGGCCATGTGCACCCGCAGCTCGGTGGCGCCGACCACGGCCCGTTCCCGGTCGACGATCCGCAGCCCGGCCTGCAGCGCCTTCTCGGCACCGGACCGGTTGCCGTCGGCGATCCGCAGCAGTGCGGCGGCGTACCACGCCCGGATCCGGAGCTCCATCGGGCCGGTTCGCCGGGCCGAGCTGGCCCGCGCGAGCTCCGCCCGCGCGGTCGCGAGCGCCCCGGTGTCGAGCGCGGCGCGGGCCGCGACCAGTCGGCAGTCCAGCTCCTGCGCCCGCCAGCCGGTGTGGGCGAGCTGGTCGGCGAGGCGCAGCGCTCTCGGCCGCAGCCGCGCCGTCCGCCCGGCGCGTTCGTCGGCGCGCAGGGCGACGTACCCGGCGATCAGGGCCCAGCTGGGCCGCTGCTGGCGGGTGAAGAGCCGGGCGGCCCGGAGCGCCGCCTCCCGGCCGCCCACCGGGTCACCGTCGGCGACGCAGGCCTGCGCCAGCATCAGCAGGCCGTCGGCGAGGTGGGTCGACATCCCCGCCTTGCGCAACGCCGGCACGGCCCGCTCCGCGGTGGCCCGGGCCTCCTCGGTGAGCCCGACGGACAGCAGCACCTCGCACCGGTCGAGCAGCAGTTCCAGCTCCGGTACGCCGTGCCGGGTATGGATCGTCTCGGCCTCGTCGTAGAGGGCCAGCGCGGCCGGGGCGTCGCCGCGGCGGGCCGCGATGAAGCCGAGGTTCCAGGTCGCGTCGGCGGCCATGGTGTCCTGGCCGAGGCCGCGGTAGAGCTCCCGCGCCTGCAGGAGGTCGGCCTCGGCGGCGGTGAGGGCGCCGCGCTGCCCGTGCAGCACGCCCCGGTTGTTGTGCAGCCGCGCCGCGCGCATCCGGTCCCCGCTGCGGAGCAGCTTCGGCAGCGCCCGCCGGTAGGCCGCGAGGGCCTCTTCGGTGCGCCCGGACTCCTGCAGGATCAGACCGCGCTGGTGCAGCAGCCGGCCGACGGTCGTTCCCTCCGCGATCAGCTCCGCCTTGTCCAGCTCCTCGATCGCGCCGGCCGGGTCCCCACTCGCGTGCCGCAGGTAGGCCAGCAGCATCCGGGCCCGGGCCGTGTCGTCAGGGGAATCCGCGCGTTCGGCCAGCCGGAGGGCGCGGCGGGCGATCGCCAACGCCTCGCCGGTCTCGCCGAGCGCCCAGGCGGCCCGGGCGTCCGCGCGGTGCGCCGCGGATGCCGCGGGCAGGTCCTCCGCCTGCTCCGCCGCGGCGACCGCCTGGCCGGCCACCCGGCGGGCCCGGCGGGGCGACACCCCGACCAGCCGGTCGGCTTCGGCCGCGAGCTCCCGCGCCGTCACCGGGGTGAGCCGCTCGCCTGCCCGGAGGGGCATGTATCAGTGCCCGCCCGGGCCGACTCTTCATGTCGGGGACCGCACGCCAGCAGACCGGCCACGCACTTGAGGAGCAGACGATGACCACACCCATCCACGTGAGCGTCTTTGCCACCGATCCGGTGTCCGAGGCGGGTGTCGTCGGCCAGCTGCGCTCCCAGCACGATCTGACCATCCTCCCCACCGACTCGGCGCGGCCACCCGAGGTGGCGGTCATCGTGGCCGATCTGGTCGATGAGCATACGATCCGGCTGATCGAACGGGCGCGCCGTCGCACGCAGACCCGAGTGGTCGCGGTCGTGGGACGCGTGGACGGCGGTGGGGTGCTTGCGGCGGTCGAGGCCGGTGTGACCGCGCTGCTCCGCCGGATCGATGCCACCCGGCAGCGACTGGTCGAGGCGATCCGGGTCGCGGCCAGCGGTGAGGGGATGCTGCCGCCGGACCTGCTCGGCCGGCTGCTCTCCCACGACGACGCCGCGGCCCGGCCCGCGCCGGCCGGCCCGCGCCTCACCTTCGGCGGCCTCACCCCGCGGGAACTCACCGTGCTGCGGCTGGTGGCCGATGGTTACAGCACCAGCGAAATCGCCCACCGGCTCGCCTACTCTGAGCGCACGATCAAGAACGCACTGCACGACCTCACATCTCGGCTTCAACTGCGCAACCGGTCACATGCCGTGGCCTTCGCCCTACGGGAAGGACTGATCTAGATGCCCAGGACCCATCCGGACGACGAGCCTCGCGAGGAGACCGCGTCGCCGAAGCCCGCTCCGCCCAACCCGCAGAACGTTCACCGGCCGCCGAGCCAGGGTGCGAAGACCGCTCCGGAGAAGCAGGCCGCGGACACCGAAGAGCACTGAACGAACCCGGCCCGGTAGGCGTCACACGCCGACCGGGCCGGTTCGTCGTTGCGGCCGCCGGGCCGACGTAGGACGCGCTACTCGCAAATCCGGGCTGGAGATGCGAGTACGGCGTCCGATGTCGTCGTTCGTCACGGGTGCCGACCCGACATCGTGCGTGCTACTCGCACAAAGCGGCCTCACCTGCGAGTACGGCGCACGATGTCGCGCATGGAGGGGTCGATCGGGTGCTCCCGGCGCCGCAGCGCGCAGGGAACTCAGCGGGGGTGGGTCGCGACCAGCCGCCGGCTGTACCGGATGAGCGCCATGATCGCGTCGGCTGCGGCGGTGATGCTGAACCCCCGCATTCCGATCAGCGCAGGGTGGGCCACTCGGCCTACTTCGGCGTTGCTGTAGGAGCCAACATCCCGATTCTTCGGCATACCCCGGAGGCTAGGTCCAGGTCCGCGGGTTGTCCAGACGGGCGCTCCGAGAGCGGGCCGAATGGGGGCCTATGTCCGAACCCAACTGGTCACCAGCAGCGCGCCGGCCACCGTCGTGAGGGAGAGCCGGAGCAGCCCGGCCGGCAGGCCGCGGGCGATCAGGATGCCGTCGTCGACCGGGACGTCGATCTGCCGGATCACCCCGGCCGGGTCGGCGCCGGCGCCACTGGTCTCGATCGCGGCTCCGGCCAGGTCCGCACCGCTGACGTGGGCGAGGATGTCGCGCCGGTCGGCGTTCTGGCTGATCTGCATCTCGACGGTGACCTCGCCGACCTCGAACGACAGCAGCCGCTCCTCGGCGCCGCCGCGCACGGCGAGCGCCGCCGCCGGGTCGTCGGCCGAGTCCCGGACCAGGGCGGCCAGCTCCGCGTCGAGCCGGCGCAGGTCGAACGCCGCCCGCGCGGCCTCGTAGACCAGCGAGGGCGGCGGGTCGGCCTCGGCGACCACCGCGCGCAGCTGCTCGGCCAGCGCATCCTCGTCGTAGTGCCCGCTCATGTCCGTCCCCCGTCGATCGCCGACAGCCGACCGTCCTCGTCCAGCAGGACCCGCAGCTTCGACAGGCACCGCGACCGGGTCGGGCCGATGCTCCCGATCGGCATCCGCAGCGCCGCGGCGATCGTGTCGTAGGACGGCGCGGGGTCGGCCATCATCACCCGCAATAGTGTCTGGCAGCGGTCGGACATCCTGGTGAAGACCGACCAGAGCGCGCTGTCGCGCTCGGCCTGCAACAGCTGCGCGTCGACCGGCTCGCCGGTGTCGGGGATGTCGAGGTCGGCGTCGTCGTGGGTGTGCGGCTGCTCGCGTCCCCGGCGGCGCAGGAGCTTCAGGCACTCGCGGCGCACCGTCGTGGCGAGCCAGCCCGCGATCCGCTCCGGCTGGTTGATCCGGTCGAGGTTCTCCAGCAGCCGCAGCCAGGTCGTCTGGACGGCGTCGGCAGCATCGGCGGTGTCCAGCCGGAAGCCGCGCGCGATCGACCAGAGCAGGTCGGTGTAGTCCTCGACGAGCGCGTCCCAGGCCCGCCGGTCGCCGTCGGCAGCGCGGCGGATCAGGTCCTCGACATCGGGCCTCTGCACGGCACCACCCCTGGCAACGGTGTACTTCCCGTCCCAGTTTGCCGGATCGGTGATCCGCCTGTCCGCGCGGATCGACGATAGGCGCGCGCGATCCCCGGATCGGGTGTCGAGAGAGAGGCCACGTGCCATACCTCGACCCTAGGGCCGGCCCCGGCCGGCGTCAGCAGGCGCAAGGGCAGCGAAGGGGGCAACCTCGGTGCCCGATCGGGCACCCCGGCCGCCCGCTCGGGCCGGGCGGTCGGCGCGTAGCGTGGTCGGCGTTCATCGTCCGCCCGGATCGGGGCCGTCGTGAGAGCGTTCCTCACCTATACCGTCGCCCGGCTGGCCGTCTTCGCCGTGGTGGCCACCGTGCTCTACTTCGTCGGGCTGCGGTCCTTCGTGCTCGTCGCGCTCGCGCTGCTGGTCAGCCTCCCGCTCTCCTACGTGCTGCTCCGTCGGCAACGCGAGGCGCTCTCGACCGAGGTCGAACGCCGGGTCGACGGCCGCCGGCAACGCCGTACGGAGCTGCGGGACCAACTGCGCGGAGACGGCGACTGACCGACCCGGCGTCGTCGCGCCTCACACCGCGCCCGCCAGCAGGTCCGCGACCGCCGTCCGGTCGGCCTTGCCCGAGGCCAGCTGCGGTACGGCGTCCACAAAGGACACCCGCTTCGGCACGGCGTGCCGGCCGACCTGGCCGGCGACGGCGTCCCGCAGGGCGGCGATCGCCGGAGGTGCGTCCGGATCGGTCGGCTCGACGGCGGCAACGACTGCCTGGCCCCACTCGGCGTCCGGGATGCCCACCACGCAGGCGTCGCGGACCCCGGCGATGCTGGTGAGCACCCGCTCCACGAGCAGCGGCACGACGTTCTCCCCGCCCGAGATGACGAGATCGTCGATCCGGCCGAGCACCTCGAGGCGCCGCTGCGGCGTCCACCTCCCGATGTCGCCGGTGGTGAACCACCCGTCGTCGAACGCGCCCGCGGTCAACTCCGGCCGGCGGAGGTAGCCGTGCGCGAGAGTGGCGCCGCCGAGCCGGATCGGCCCGACGCCGTCGTCGCGGGCGTCGACGCGGGTGCCGTCCAGCGGCTCCCCGTCGTAGACGCAGCCGCCGGACGTCTCGGACATCCCGTACGTCGTGCGCACCTCGATCCCGGCCGCCCGGGCCCGGTCCAGCAGGGCCACCGGCGTCGCCGATCCGCCCAGCAGTACGCCGTTGAACGTCGACAACGCCGACACGGCGGCGGTGTCGTCCAGCAGGCGGGTCAGCTGGGTCGGGACCAGAGCCGTGTAGCGCGGTGACCCCGACGGCAGGTCCGCGGCGGCAGCGACGAACCGGGCCGGGGTGAATCCGGCCGTGGTGTCCACAGTGGACACCACGCCGCCGCCGTCGATGGTGCGCACCAGCACCTGCAGGCCGGCCACGTGGTGCACCGGCAGGGCGAGCAGCCAGTGCCCGGGCCCGCCCAGCCGCCGGTGCGTCGCCCGCGCCGACGCCCGCAGGGCGTCGCCGCCGAGGAGGACGCCCTTCGGCGTACCGGTGGACCCCGAGGTGGCGATGACGACCGCCGTGGGGTCGTCGACGCCGAGGTCGGGACGCAACTCCCGCCGCATCGTCCCGACCAGCGTCGCCGGCCCGGGCGGCATCGGAAGCAGCGCCGAGCCCCCGTCGAGGGCGGCCCGCAGGATCGGGAGAAATGCCTCCACCGACGCCGCGTCGAGCGGGCACGGAATGGCCTGAAGGCCGCGGGCGGGCATCTCGGGATCTAGGGTATCGGGTGGCCCGCGAAGATCCCGAAGGAGCGTCGATGGCGACGGACACCTGGCTGTCCACAGTGGACCTCCATGTCGTGTCCTTGCCGATGCGGGAACGCTTCCGCGGGATCACCGTGCGGGAGGCCGTGCTGCTGCGTGGCCCGAAGGGATGGGGGGAGTTCGCCCCGTTCGTCGAGTACGACGTGCCGACCGCCCTTCCGTGGCTGCGGGCGGCCCGCGAGGCGGCAGAGGCCGACTGGCCGGAGCCGCGGCGCGCCGCCGTACCGGTCAACGTCACGGTGCCGGCGGTCGGGCCGGAGCGGGCCGCCGAGATCGTCCGGGCCGGGGGCGGTTGCCGTACGGCGAAGGTCAAGGTCGCCGAGCCGGGGCAGGCGCTGGCGCAGGACGTCGCCCGGGTCGAGGCGGTCGCCGGCGCGCTTCCCGCCGGCGGCAAGGTGCGGGTCGACGCCAACGCCGCCTGGTCGGTGGCGGAGGCGGTGCGGGCGATCCGGGAGCTCGACCGGGCGGCCGGCGGGCTGGAGTACGTCGAGCAGCCCTGCCGCGACCTCGACGAACTGGCCGCCGTACGCCGCCGGGTCGACGTCCCCATGGCCGCCGACGAGTCGATCCGCCGGGCCGAGGACCCGCTGCGGGTCGCGGTCGCCGGCGCGGCCGACATCGCCGTGCTCAAGGTGGCCCCGCTCGGCGGGGTGCGCCGGGCGCTGGAGGTCGCCGAGGCATGCGGCCTGCCCTGCGTGGTGTCGTCGGCCGTCGACACGTCGGTCGGGCTGGCCGCGGGCATCGCGCTGGCGGCCGCCCTGCCCGAGCTGCCCTTCGCCTGCGGGCTCGGGACCGGGTCGCTCCTGGCCCGCGACGTGACCCTCCGCCCGCTGCTCCCGGTCGACGGCGCCGTGCCGGTCGGCCCGGTCGACGCCGACCCGGAGCTTCTGGCCGAGCTGGCCGCTCCGCCCGACCGGGCGGCGTGGTGGCGGGACCGGCTCGCCTCCTGCGCCAAGGCGCTGCGGTGAACCCGTCCACCGCACTCGCCCGGGTCCTCGTCGACGAACTCGTCCGCTGCGGGGTCCGCGAGGCGGTGCTCGCGCCCGGCTCGCGCAGCGCACCGCTCGCCGTCGCGCTGCACGAGGCCGACGCGGCCGGCCGGATCCGGCTGCACGTGCGGATCGACGAACGCTCCGCGGCGTTCCTCGCCCTGGGGCTCGCCGTGCGGTCCGGCCGCCCGGTGCCTGTCGCCTGCACGTCGGGCACCGCCGCGGCCAACCTGCACCCCGCCGTCCTCGAAGCCGCGCACGCCGGGGTGCCGCTGCTGGTCCTCACCACCGACCGGCCGCCGGAGCTGCGCGGCTCCGGCGCCAACCAG
Source organism: uncultured Actinomycetota bacterium (assembly GCA_963828605.1). GTDB lineage: Bacteria > Actinomycetota > Actinomycetes > Mycobacteriales > QHCD01 > DASXJE01. Next base: position 1,210,928 of record CAWHER010000003.1, read on the forward strand.
ACCGTCGACCAGCTCAAGCTCTACGGCGACGCGGTCCGGCTCTTCCGCGAGGTCGGCGTTCCCGAACGGCGTCCCGGCCAGGTCGCCTACTGGCGGACGCTGGCCTGCCGCGCGGTCGCCGCGGCCCTCGACCCGTCCCTGCCCGGCCCCGTGCATCTCAACCTCGGCCTGCGCGAGCCGCTGCTGCCCGACGGCGACGAGGACTGGTGCGAGCCGCTCGACGGGCGGGCCGGCGGCGGACCGTGGACGTCGGTCGCGGTCTCCCGGCCGGTCCCGGACGAGGCGGCGTACGACGGCGCCGGGCGCGGGCTGGTGATCGCCGGGCTGCCCGACCCGCAGGCGGCGGAGTGCGCGGCCCGGTTGGGCTGGCCGCTGGTCGTGGAGACCGCCGGCGCCGGCTGCGCCGCACCGACCCTGATCCCGACCGGCGTCTGGCTGCTCGACGACGAGAAGTTCCTCGACCGGCAGCGGCCGGACCAGGTGCTGTGCTGGGGCCGGCCGACGCTGTTCCGATCGGTGCAGCGGCTGCTCACCGACCCGGCAGTCGCGGTCGACGTCGTGTGCGAGCGGGCCGACTGGCCGTCGCCGGGCCAGAACGTCCGCGCCGTACGCCGGTCGGGTCCGCGCGTCGGGTCGGCGGCGGACCCGGCCTGGCTGCGGGGCTGGCAGGAGGCCGACCGGGCCGCCCGGTCGGCGCTCGACAGGGCGCTGGACGCCGAGCCCGAGCTGACCGCGCTGCGGGTCGGCCGCGACCTCGTCGCCGCGCTGCCCGATCCGGCGCTGCTGGTGCTCGGCTCGTCGCAGCCCATCCGCGACGTGGGTCTGGCCGCGGCCCCGCGGCCCGGCGTGCGGGTGGTCGCCAACCGCGGCGTCGCCGGCATCGACGGCACGGTCTCGACCGCGATCGGCGCCGCGCTCGCCGACCAGCGCTCGTCGCCGGGGGCCGCGGCGTACGCGCTGGTGGGTGATCTGACGTTCCTGCACGACTCGACCGGCCTGATGCTCGGCCCGGACGAGCCGCGGCCGGACCTGACCGTCGTCGTCGTCAACAACGACGGCGGCGCGATCTTCGGCCTGCTCGAACCGGGGGAGCCGGGCCGCGCGGCGGCGTTCGAGCGGGTCTTCGCGACACCGCACGGCGTCGACCTGGCGGCGCTGTGCGCGGCGACCCGGACGCCGCACCGGCGGGTCAGCACGGCGGCGGACCTGCAGACCGCCCTGGCGCAGCCGCCCGCGGGCGTGCAGGTCGTCGAGGTGACTGTCGACCGGCGCCCTGCCCGCGCGCGGCAGGAGGAGCTGCGGGCCGCGGTGGGCCTCGCGCTGCAGTGAGCGGAGCCGGCCGCCGAGGTCGCGCTGCAATGAGTGGGCCGGCGGGCGTCAGGTCGTCGGCGCGGCCACGGTGTGCGCCTCGAGCGCGTCGCGGATGACCACGAACTTGTCCTGCGTCTCGGCGAGCTCGCGCACCGGATCGGAGTCGGCGACGATGCCGCAGCCGGCGAACATCCGGACCCGGGTGTCGCTCACCTCGGCGCAGCGCAGCGCGATGCCCCATTCGCCGTCGCCGGCGGCGTCGACCCAGCCGACCGGACCGGCGTAGCGGCCGCGGTCCATCCGCTCGAGTTCGGGGATGAGGTCGAGGGCGACGTCGGTCGGCGTACCGCAGACGGCGGCCGGCGGGTGGACGGCGGCCGCCAGCGCCAGCGAGGTGGCGTCACCGGTCGCCGTGCCGGAGACGTCGGTGGCCAGGTGCACGACGTTGGGGAGCCGGAGCAGCGACGGGGTGGCCGGGACGTCGAGCGGGTCGCAGTACTTCGCGAGGACGTCGACCACGGAGCGGACGGAGTACTCGTGCTCGCTGAGATCCTTCTCCGAGACTGGAGCGGATCGTCGCCGCCCGCGCCCGCGCCGGGCGCTGCCGGCCAGGACCCGGGACTCGACCCGGTCGCCGCTGCGCCGCACCAGCAGTTCCGGGGTCGCGCCGACCATCCCGTCGACGGAGAAGGTCCAGCACGACGCGTAGCGCTCGGCCAGCCGGGCGATGAGGAACCGGATGTCGATCGGCAGGTGGGTCGTCGCCAGCAGGTCGCGGGCGAGGACGACCTTGTCGAGCTTGCCGGCCCGGATCCGGCGTACCGCCTCGGCGACGGCGCCGGTCCACTCGGTCGCGCTGAGGGCGCCGTCGGCGTAGCTGACCCGGTGCGGGGCGTGGAAGCGGGACGGCGGGGGCAGCACGGCCGCGTCGTCGTAGGTGGTGATCCAGGCACGGCCCGCGCGGCGGCCGAGGACGACGCGGGGGACGACGAGGGTGGAGGTGCCGGTGCGGGCGTCGAAGGCCAGGCTGCCGAAGGCGACCGGTCCGGTGCCGGGCAGCCGGACGTCGTCGTCGACGACGAGGGACTGGCACTGCGCCCGCCACCACGCCTCCGCGCGGTCGGCGAAGTCGGTGCCGGGCAGGTCGAGGCGGGCCGTCGTACCCCAGCCGACCATGCCTTCGCCGTCGCGGATCCACGAGAGCACCGGCCCGTCGGGAAGACGGTCGGGGAGCGCACCCGGGTCAGTGATGGCTCGGGTGCGGACGACGGTCGGGGCGAGCCCGGGCGCTGCGCTCACCGGCCCAGAGTACGGCCGCCCGCCCCCGCCAAAAGCCACGAGTCGCGCGTTGTGGTCCGCGACACGCCGGACAAGGTGTCCGTAACGCACCAGTCGGGCGTTTGTCCTTCGGCGGCGGGGCTGGCATGCGCCGACATCGTGCGCCCTACTCGCCGGATCGACCCAGCTGTGCGGGTACGGCGCACGATGATGCCCCGCTCCCGTCCCTGTCCCCTTGCTCCGCTGAGCGGAGCAAGGGGACAGCAGCCGGGATCGGACCCGGGCCGGCCGGGCCGCCCGCCCGGGCCACCGGCGAGAATGGCGGGCGTGACCCGCGCCTCCCTGCAGAAGGACCCGCACGACGTCGCCGCGATGTTCGACGGCGTCGCCCGCCGCTACGACCTGACCAACACGGTGCTGTCCTTCGGCCGGGACCGCTACTGGCGGCGGCTGACCGGCGAGGCCCTGCACCTGCTCCCGGGGAGCGGGTCCTCGACCTCGCGGCCGGTACGGCGGTGTCCACGGTCACCCTCGCCGCGTCCGGTGCGACCGCCGTCGCCTGCGACTTCTCCCTCGGCATGCTCACCGCCGGCCGGGGCCGCGGCGTACCGATGGTCGCCGGCGACGCTTTGGCCCTGCCGTTCGCCGACGGGGTGTTCGACGCGGTGACCATCTCCTTCGGCCTGCGCAACGTCGCCGACGTCGACGCCGCGCTCGCCGAACTGGCCCGGGTGACCCGGCCGGGCGGCCGGCTCTGCGTGTGCGAGTTCAGCCACCCGACCTGGACGCCGTTCCGCACGGCGTACGACGAGTACCTGATGCGGGCTCTCCCGCGGATCGCCCGCCGGGTCAGCAGCGCCCCGGACGCCTACGTCTATCTCGCCGAGTCGATCCGCGCCTGGCCCGACCAGCCGGCGCTGGCCGAGCGGCTCGCCGCTGCCGGGTGGCGCCGGGTCAGCTGGCGCGACCTGACCGGCGGCATCGTCGCGTTGCACCGCGCGACCCGCTGAGCTCTGCCGCGCCGCGAGCCATTCTGGCGGCGAGGTCTCCGGCGCCCTACTGTCGGGAGATTCACCAGCCCGACGACCACGGACGACCACCGACGACGGAGGGAACACGATGGGGTTCGCCGACAAGTTCAAGGAAGTCTTGCAGCAGCGGGAGGGCCAGGTGCGGTCCGCGGTCGACAAGGCCGGGTGCTTCGTCGACGAGAAGACCAAGGGCAAGTACCACCAGCAGATCACCAAGGCCGGCCAAAAGGCCGACGAGATGATCACCAAGGGGAAGGCCGACGACGCACGCCCGGCAGCGGCCGGTCGGCCGACGCGGCCCGGCCGGCGGCGGGTACCAGCCCCGGCGACGGAGGCACCGGCCGCGCCGAGCCGCGGACGCGTACCGAGACGGTCACCGAGACCGCGCGGCAGCACTGCCGACGCCGCCGCTACCGGCGCGGACGGACCGTCACCCGGACAAGCCGCACCGCCAGCCGTGCGACCGGGCGGGGCCTGCCTGCCGGCCCGCCGATGATCGGGGCCGGGTCTTCGAACGTCCTGCGTGCGGCCCTCCCGATCACGCTCGCGGTCTGACCGGAACCGGCAGGCGCACGCCGTCACCGGCGGAGGCCGGGCGCGCTGCGGACGCCGGCCCGCCGGCGTCACGCTGGCTCAGCCGATCAGTGAGCGGACGTTCACAAGCGGTGTTGACCGTTCCGCACGACCGATATTCCAAGATCGACAATCCGCTGATCTGACATCCGCGACCGATGTCCGGATCGATACCCAGGGAAACCGTCGTGACAGCCCCCTCGGCACCAGCGCCGCGTCGCCCCGCCGACGCGGACGCCGACGTGATCGTCGTCGGCGGCGGACCGGGCGGGGCGGCGGCCGCCCACTACCTCGCCCAGGCCGGCGTCGACGTTCTGCTGCTGGAGAAGACGACCTACCCGCGGGACAAGGTCTGCGGCGACGGGCTGACCCCCCGCTCGGTGCGGGCGCTGGTCACGCATGGGCATCGACACCTCCCCGGAAGCCGGGTGGCTGCAGAACAAGGGCCTGCGGGTCATCGGCGGCGGGCTGCGGCTCGAGCTGCCCTGGCCCGAGCTGGCGAGCTTCCCCGACTACGGGCTGACCCGCACCCGCGCCGGGCTCGACGAGCTGCTGGTCCGCCGGGCCCAGAAGAGCGGCGCCCGCCTGCAGGAGGAGACCACCGCCCCGGCTGGTCCGCGACGACGACGGCCGGGTCGTCGGCGTCACCGCCAAGGTCGGCCCGGACAAGACGCCCGCCGCCTACCGCGCGCCGCTGGTCGTCGCCGCCGACGGCGTGTCCGGCCGGCTCGCGCTCGCCCTCGGGCATCGCCAAGCGCGACGACCGGCCGATGGGCGTCGCCGTCCGCGCGCTACTACCGACAGCCCGCGGCACGACGACGACTACCTGGAGTCCTGGCTGGAGCTGTCGGACCGCCGGCTCTGACGGTCGCAGCGCGCTGCTGCCCGGCTACGGCTGGATCTTCGGCCTCGGCGACGGCACGTCCAACGTCGGCCTCGGCATCCTCAACACGCTCCGGCGCGTTCGGCAATATCGACTACCGCGGACCTGCTGTCCCGCTGGCTGCGACGGGCCTGCCCGAGGAGTGGGGCTTCGTCGAGGAGAACGCGACCGGGCCGGTGCGCGGCGGCGGGCTGCCGATGGGCTTCAACCGCACGCCGCACTACGCGACGGGCTGCTGCTGGTCGGCGACGCCGGCGGGGTCGTCAACCCGTTCAACGGCGAGGGGATCGCGTACGCGATGGAGTCCGGCGAGATGGCCGCCGACATCATCGTGCAGGCGCTGGCCCGGCCGACCGCCGGCCGCCCGGGAGCGGGCGCTGCAGGCCTACCCCGCAGGCGCTGAAGGACGCGCTACGGCGGCTACTACCGGATCGGTGGCGCTGTTCGTGAAGCTGATCGGCCACCCCGACGGTGATGAAGGTCTGCGGCCGGCACGGTCTGCCGCACCCGACGCTGATGCGCTTCGTCCTCAAGTTGCTGGCGAACCTGACGCGACCCGCGCGGCGGCGACGCGATGGACCGGGTGATCAACGCGCTGACCAGGCTGGCGCCGGCCGCATGAGCACCCCGTCCGGAGCCCGCGAGCGCTCCCCGACCCGCCTTCGGACCGGTGCACGCGAGCAATTGCCCTCGCTCTACGGTGAATCCGTTTGCGATGCGAGTCGATGGAAGGGTGGAACCGGGATGACACTCACCCCCTACATCCCGATCCTGGTGCTGTTCCTCCTGGCCGGTGGCTTCGCCGTCTTTTCGGTGGTGATCACCGGATTCACCGGGCCGAAGCGTTACAACCGGGCCAAGCTCGACGCCTACGAGTGCGGGATCGAGCCGAGCCCGCAGCCCGTCGGCGGCGGCCGTTTCCCGGTGAAGTTCTACCTGACGGCGATGCTGTTCATCGTCTTCGACATCGAAATCGTCTTCCTCTACCCGTGCGCCGTGCGCGAACAAGGTGCTGGGCATCTTCGGGCTGGTCGAGATGGTGATTTCTCGTCACGGTGTTCATCGCCTACGCCTATGTCTGGCGCCGCGGCGGGACTGGACTGGAGCTTGGGAACAGCGATGGGACTGGAAGAAAAGCTGCCGAGCGGGGTCCTGCTGACCACCGTCGAGAAGCTGGTCAACTACGCGCGCAAGGCGTCGATGTGGCCGATGACCTTCGGCCTGGCCTGCTGCGCCATCGAGATGATGGCGGTCGGCGGGTCCCGGTTCGACATCGCCCGGTTCGGCATGGAGCGCTTCAGCGCCGACCCCGCGCCAGGCCGACCTGATGATCGTCGCCGGCCGGGTCAGCCAGAAGATGGCTCCGGTGCTGCGGCAGCTCTACGACCAGATGCCCGAGCCCAAGTGGGTGATCTCGATGGGCGTCTGCGCCAGCTCCGGCGGCATGTTCAACAACTACGCCATCGTCCAGGGCGTCGACCACGTCGTCCCGGTCGACATGTACCTGCCCGGCTGCCCGCCGCGGCCCGGAGATGCTGCTCGACGCGATCCTCAAGCTGCACGACAAGATCATGCACGAGCCGCTCGGGCCCGACCGGCGGCCGAGCTCGTCGCCAGCGCGGTACGGGGCACCCGCGTCGTCGAGGCACCACGCCGACTTCGACGGCTACGGCAAGCGCAACACCTCGGTCTGCCGGGGAAGGCCGACCACGTGAGCGACGAGATGCCCGAACCCCGGACCGGCCCGAGGGCCAGGTCGCCGGCGAGGTAGCCGGACACCGCGGGCGCCGCGGTGCCCAGCCGGCGCCGGCAGGGGCATGTTCGGTGTCGACGGCTCCGGCGACACCTCGCGGTTACGGCGGGCTGGTCCGCCGGCAGGTCGTGCCGGGCCGCACCGAGCGTCCCTTCGGCGGCTATTTCGACGAGGTCGCGCGACTCCGCTCGAGCAGGCCTACCCGAAGGCTCCCCGACGCCGTCCGCGGGTGGTCGTCGACCGCGGCGAGATCACCTTCCTCATCGCCAAGGAGCGCATCGCCGAGGTCGCCCAGATCCTGCGCGACGACCCGGCGCTGCGGTTCGAGCTCTGCTCGAGCGGTGTCCGGAGTCGACTATCGTCGACCAGGTCGAGCGGCTGCACGTGATCTACCACCTGACGTCGATGACCTACCGCCGCCGGATCCGGCTCGAGGTCGCCACCTACGGTCGAGGACCCGCACGTCCCCAGCGTCACGCCGGTCTACCCGACCGCCGACTGGCAGGAGCGGGAGACCTACGACATGTTCGGCGTCGATCTTCGACGGTCACCCCGCCCTGACCCGGATCCTGATGCCCGATGACTGGGAGGGCCACCCGCAGCGCAAGGACTACCCGCTCGGCGGCGTCCCGGTCGAGTACAAGGGCGCCGAGATCCCGCCGCCGGACGAGCGGAGGGCCTACCGATGAGCACACCGACCTCCGACGCCTACGCGGGCGTCACGCGAAACCACCGAGGGCCGCGGTCTACACCGTCTCCGGCGGGCGACTGGGACGAGTCTCTTCGGCACCGGCGACCCGCTCGACGAGGAGCGCCTCGTCGTCAACATGGGCCCGCAGCACCCGTCGACCCACGGCGTGCTCCGCGATCGTCCTCGAGATCGAGGGCGAGACGGTCACCGACGCCCGGCCGGTCATCGGCTACCTGCACACCGGGATCGAGAAGAACACCGAGTTCCGCACCTGGACGCAGGCCGTCACCTTCCTGACCCGGGCGGACTACCTCGCGCCGATCTTCAACGAGACCGGCTACTGCCTCGCGGTGGAGAAGCTGCTGGGGATCGAGGCTCCCGAACGCGCCACCACGATCCGGGTGCTCATGATGGAGCTCAACCGGATCTCCTCGCACCTGGTGTGGCTCGCCACAGGCGGCAACGAGCTCGGCGCCACCACGCCGATGACCGACGGCTTCATGGACCGCGAGCGGATCCTCGACATCTTCGAGCTGGCCTCCGGCCTGCGGATGAACAACGGCCTACATCCGCCCCGGCGGTCGTCGCGCAGGACTTCCCGCCGGGCGCCGAGGAGAAGATCCGCGAGCTGCTGCCCTACCTGCGCGAAGCGGATCGACTTGTACCACGGGCTGCTGACCGGTCAGCCGGTCTTCTACAAGCGGCTGCAGGACGTCGGCTACCTCGACGTATCCGGGTGCGTCGGCGCTCGGCGTGACCGGGCCGATGCTGCGCGCCGCCGGGCTGCCGTGGGACCTGCGCAAGACCGAGCCCTACTGCGGCTACGAGACCTACGACTTCGACGTCCCGATCGACACCGACGCCGACAGCTGGGCCCGGTACCTGGTCCGGATGGACGAGATGCGCGAGTCCTGCAAGATCGTCGAGCAGGCGCTGGACCGGCTGGAGCCGGGCCCGGTGATGGTCGAGCCGACAAGAAGATCGCGTGGCCGGCCCAGCTCGCTCTCGGCGCCGACGGGCTGGGCAACTCGCTCGACCACGTCCGGCACATCATGGGCCAGTCGATGGAGGCCCTGATCCACCACTTCAAGCTGGTCACCGAGGGGTTCCGGGTGCCGGCCGGGCCAGGTCTACTCGGCGATCGAGTCGCCGCGCGGCGAGCTCGGCTACCACATGGTCAGCGACGGCGGGACCCGGCCCGTACCGGGTCCACGTCCGCGAGCCCTCCTTCATCAACCTGCAGTCGATCGGCGACCCTCGTCGAGGGCGGCATGATCGGCGACGCCATCGTCGTCGATCGCCTCCCTGGACCCGGTGATGGGCGGGTGCGACCGATGAGAACGACGGCGGTAGAAGAGGGCGCGGGTCATGGCGCTGACGGATCAGACGAGGATCGAGGCCGCGGAGATCATCGCGCGCTATCCGCAGCCGCGGTCGGCGCTGCTGCCGATGCTGCACCTCGTGCAGTCCGAGGAGGGCTACGTCACCCCCGAGGGCATCGCGCTGTGCGCCGAGATGCTCGGACTGACCAAGGCCGAGGTCGGCGCGGTCGCGACGTTCTACACGATGTACAAGCGCCGCCCCGCCGGCGAAGTACCTCGTCAGCGTCTGCACCAACACGCTCGTGCGGGATGCTCGGCGGCGACGAGATCTTCGCCGAGCTGCAGGAGCAGCTCGGCGTCGCACCACGACGAGACCACCGAGGACGGCACGATCACCCTCGAGCACGCCGAGTGCCTGGCGGCCTGCGACTACGCGCCGGTGGTGACGGTCAACTACGAGTTCTACGACCAGCAGACGCCTGAGTCGGCGTCGGAGCTGGTCTCCGAGCTGCGCGGCGGGCGAACACCCGGCCGCCCACCCGCGGCGCGCCGCTGTGCACCTTCAAGCGAGATCTCCCGGCAGCTGGCCGGCTTCGACGACCAGGACCCCGAGGCGGTGCGCGCCGGCCCGGCCGGTACGCCGACACTGGTCGGCGCGCAGCTCGCCGCCGACCGCGGCGAGACCGCACCGTCCTACGACCCGGCGAGCCCGATCTCCACCGAGGACTCGAGCAAGGGAGGCAAGTGAGGTGCCGCTGACTCCCGTCCTGACCAAGCGCTGGCTCTCACCCCGCTCCTGGACGCTGTCCACCTACGAGGAGCTGGAGGGCTACCGCGGCCTGCGCAAGGCGCTCACCGCCCAGCCCGACGAGCTGATCGCCCTGGTCCGGGAGTCCAACCTGCGTGGCCGCGGCGGCGCCGGGTTCGTCACCGGCATGAAGTGGCAGTTCATCCCGCAGAACGACGCCAAGCCGCACTACCTCGTGGTCAACGCCGACGAGGGCGAGCCCGGCACCTGCCGGGACGCGCCGCTGATGATGGCCGACCCGCACTCGCTGATCGAGGGCATCATCATCACCTGCTACGCGGTGCGCGCCGGCACGCCTTCATCTACGTGCGCGGTGAACTGGTGCACGCCCAGCGCCGGCTGCAGGCCGCGATCAACGAGGCGTACGCCGCCGGCTACCTCGGCGACGAACATCCTCGGGTCGGGCTTCGACTGTCGACGTGGTCCTGCACAGCGGGGCGGGCGCCTACATCTGCGGCGAGGAGACGGCGCTGCTCGACTCGCTCGAGGGCTACCGCGGTCAGCCGCGGCTCAAGCCGCCGTTCCCGGCCACCCACGGGCTCTACGACTCGCCGACGGTGGTCAACAACGTCGGCACCATCGCCAGCGTGCCGTCGATCGTGCTCGGCGGCGCCGACTGGTGGAAGTAGATGGGTCCGGCCGGATCGCCCGGGACCAGGATCTACTCCGTGTCCGGCCGGGTCACCCGGCCCGGCCAGTACGAGGCGCCGATGGGCACCACCCTGCGCGAGTTGCTGGAGCTGGCCGGCGGGATCCGCGACGGTCACGAGCTGAAGTTCTGGACCCCGGGCGGCTCGTCCACGCCGATGCTGACCGCCGAGCACCTCGACCTGCCGCTGGACTTCGACTCGGTCGCCAAGGCCGGGTCGATGCTCGGCACCAGCGCGCTGATGGTCTTCGACGAGAAGGACTGCGTCGTACGCGCGGTGAAGAAGTGGTGCGAGTTCTACGCGCACGAGTCCTGCGGCAAGTGCACGCCGTGCCGGGAGGGCACCTTCTGGTACGTGCAGATCTACGACCGGCTCGAACGCGGCGATGCGAGTCAGAAGGACATCGACACGCTGCTCGACCTGTCGGAGAACATCCTCGGCCGGTCGTTCTGCGCCCTCGGTGACGGCGCGACCAGCCCGGTCACGTCGTCGATCAAGTACTTCCGGGACGAGTACGTCGCGCACTACGAGGGCGGCGGCTGCCCGTTCGCCAAGGAGTCCGCGCTGGTTGGGGCCCACTGACATGACCGTTGCTCCGGAGAAGTCCGCGGCACCCCCGCGTCCCGATCTGGTCACCCTGACCATCGACGGGTTCGAGGTGCAGGTGCCCGAAGGGCACGCTGATCATCCGGGCCGCCGAGCAGATCGGCATCCAGATCCCGCGGTTCTGCGACCACCCGCTGCTCGACCCGGTCGGCGCCTGCCGGCAGTGCCTGGTCGAGGTCGTCGACGTCGGCAACGGCCGGGGCATGCCCAAGCCCGCGGCGTCGTGCACCACGACCGCGGTCGCCGAGGGCATGGTGGTCAAGACGCCAGCTGTCCTCGCCGGTCGCCGAGAAGGCGCAGCGCGGTCAGATGGAGCTCCTGCTGATCAACCACCCGCTGGACTGCCCGATCTGCGACAAGGGTGGCGAGTGCCCGCTGCAGAACCAGGCGATGTCCAACGGCCGGTCGAGTCCCGGTTCCCGACATCAAGCGCACCTACCCGAAGCCGATCGCGATCTCCTCGCAGGTGCTGCTCGACCGCGAGCGCTGCGTGCTGTGTGCCCGCTGCACCCGGTTCTCCGCGCAGGTCGCCGGCGACCCGTTCATCGAGCTGTTCGAGCGCGGCGCGCTGGAGCAGGTCGCGATCTACGCCGGACGAGCCCTACCAGTCCTACTTCTCCGGCAACGTCGTCCAGATCTGCCCGGTCGGCGCGCTGACCGGCGCCGTCCTACCGGTTCCGGTCCCGGCCGTTCGACCTCGTCTCGACTCCGAGCGTCTGCGAGCACTGCTCGTCCGGCTGCTCGCAGCGCACCGACTGGCGGCGCGGCAAGGTGATGCGCCGGCTGGCCGGCGACGACCCCGAGGTCAACGAGGAGTGGAACTGCGACAAGGGCCGGTGGGCGTTCAGCTACGCCCGCGAGAGCCGACCGGATCACCGCCCCGCTGGTCCGGGGCGCGACGGCGAGCTGCGCGCCGGCCTCCTGGGCGGAGGCGTTCGAGCGGGCCGCGCGAGGGCCTGCTCGAGGCCCGCGACGCGGGCGGCGTCGGCGTGCTGCCCGGCGGCCGGCTCACCTATCGAGGACGCCTACGCCTACAGCAAGTTCGCCCGGCGTGGCGCTCGGCACCAACGACATCGACTTCCGCGCCCGGCCGCACTCGGCCGAGGAGCTGGACTTCCTGCGCCGCCGTCGGTCGGCGGGTACGCTCGCCGCTGACCGGCGGCGTCACCTATCACCGACCTCGAGCACGCGCCGGACCGTCCTGCTGGTGGGCTTCGAGCCGGAGGAGGAGTCGCCGATCGTCTTCCTCCGGCTGCGCAAGGCGCAACCGCCGGCACGGCGCCCGCATCTTCGGGATCGCGCCGTTCGCCACCACGGGCGCTGGCCAAGTGTCCGGCGGCCGCTGTTGCAGTGCGCTCCCGGCGTGGAGCCGGAGATCCTCGACGCTCTCGCGGAGAGCGGCGGCGACCTCACCGACGTCTCCACCGCGCTGCACGCCGACGGCGCGGTCATCCTCGTCGGCGAGCGGCTGGCCAGGTGCCCGGCGCCTGTCCCGGGTCGCGCGGCTGGCCGCGGCGACCGGAGCGCGGGTGGCCTGGGTGCCGCGGCGGGCCGGCGAGCGCGGCGCGGTCGAGGCCGGCGCCTTGCCGACCATGCTGCCCGGCGGTCGCCTGGTGGCCGACCCGGTCGCCCGGCACGAGCTCGAGCGCATCTGGGAGTCCCGGCTGCCCGAGACACCCGGCCGCGACGCCGACGGGATCCTGCGGCGCGGCCCGCGACGGCGCGCTCGCCGGCGCTGGTCGTCGGCGGGGTCGACATCGGCGACCTGCCCGACCCGGCCTGGCCGACGAGGCGCTCACCGCGGCCGGATTCGTCGTCAGCCTCGAGCTGCGGCACTCCTCCGTCACCGAGCACGCCGACGTGGTGCTGCCGGTCGCCCCAGCCGTGCGAGAAGGACGGCAGCTACCTCGACTGGGAGGGCCGGTTCCGCCCGTTCGAGGCAGACCGTGCACCAGGTCGGCGCGCTGACCGACGGCCGGGTGCTGGACACCGTCGCCGCCGAGCTCGGCGTCGACCTCGGGCTGGCCGAGTGCCGAGGTGATCCGCCGCGGAGATCTCCGACCTGCCCCGGTCCCGGGACGGCACCGCCGCCGGCTCCGGACTACGCCGCGGGCGCCGTACCGGCCCCCCGGGCAGGGTCAGGCCGTGCTGGCGACCTGGCACCACCTGCTCGACCATCGGCCGGCTGCAGGACGGCGAGCCGCACCTGGCCGGCACCGCCCGCAAGCGCGCGGGCTGCATCGTCGGCGGGCACCGCCGCCGAGATCGGCGCGCCGCTGGGCAGTGAGGTCGACGGTGTCGACCGGGCGGGGTGCGATCACGCTGCCGCTGCTGATCGCCGACCTGCCGGACCGGGTGGTCTGGCTGCCCACCAACTCGGCCGGTTCGCACGGTGCGCGGCGACGCTCGGGGTCGACGCCGGGATGTCGTGAACGTCGACGTCCACCCGGACGCGGAGGAGCCCGCGTGAACGCTCGGCGTGCAACCTTCGCCCCGCCGGATCTCGCCAGCTTCGGTCTGAGATCTCGTGGGATCCTGTCAAGGTCGTCGTGGTCTTCGCCTGTCCTGGTGGTGATGACGCTCTTCACGATCTGGTTCGAGCGCCGGGTCGTCGGCTTCATGCAGCACCGGCTCGGTCCCAACCGGATCGGCCCGCTCGGCCTGCTGCAGACCCTGGCTGGACGGGCTGAAGCTGGCGCTCAAGGAAGAGATCATCCCGACGATGGTCGACAAGCCGGTCTACTTCCTCGCGCCGGTCGATCTCGGCGGTCCCGGCGTTCCTGGCGTTCTCGGTGGTGCCGTTCGGGCCACTGGTGTCGCATCGCCGGGCACCACACGCCGCTGCAGCTCACCGACTTCGGCGGTCGCGCGTGCTGCTCGTGCTGGCCTGCTCCTCGATCGGCGTCTACGGCATCGTGCTGGCCGGCTGGGCGAGCGGCTCGACCTACCCGCTGCTCGGCGGCCTGCGCTCGCGCCGCCCAGATGATCTCCTACGAGGTCGCGATGGGGCTGTCGCTCGTGGCGGTCTTCATCCTGGCCGGCACGCTGTCGCCGAGCGGCATCGTCGCGCCCAGCAGGCACCACTGTGGTACGTCTGGCGCTGCTGCCTCAGCTTCATCATCTACTTCATCTCCGTGGTCGGCGGAGACCAACCGGCGCCCTTCGACCTGCCCGAGGCCGAGGGCGAGCTGGTCGGCGGCTTCCACACCGAGTACTCCTCGATGAAGTTCGCGCTGTTCTTCCTGGCCGAGTACATCAACATGGTCAGCGTCTCGGCGCTGTGCACCACGCTCTTCCTCGGCGGCTGGCGCGCCCCGTGGCCGATCTCGCTGTGGGGCTCGGCGCAACCACGGCTGGTGGCCGCTGATCTGGTTCATCGTCAAGCTGCTGATCTTGCTGTTCATCTTCATCTGGCTGCGCGGCACCCTGCCGCGGCTGCGCTACGACCAGTTCATGCAGCTCGGCTGGAAGGTGCTGGTGCCCTTCAGCCTGGTGTGGCTGCTTGCTGGTCGGCCGCGGTCCAGGACCGTGCGCTCGACGCGGCGACCGACCTGCGACAGCTGGCTCGTCTGGGTCGGCATCGCGCTCGCGGTGCTGCTGCTGATCGTCTTCGAGCATCTGGCCGACGAGCGCGAGCTGCCGGTCGAGGAGCACGACGAGCCACGGCGGACTGCGCCGTTCGCCGGTGCCGGCCGCTGCCGACCTCGTCGTCCCGCCGTCCGCCGCGACCTGGCGGTGGCGCCGGCCGCACTGCCGGATCGCGGGGCCGGCGGACGTCATCCCGGCCCGGCCACGATCGGTCGCCGAGCGACGCCCCGGACGACCGGGAGGAGGCGCTCCACGTGTCTTGATCCCGTCAAGGGCTTCGGCGTCACCTTCGCCACGATGTTCAAGAAGAGTCGACGACCGAGCTACCCGGAGGCGGGTACGCCGACCGCGCCGCGCTATCACGGCCGGCACGTGCTCAACCGGCACCCCGACGGGCTGGAGAAGTGCGTCGGCTGCGAGCTGTGCGCCTGGGCCTGCCCGGCCGACGCGATCTACGTCGAGGGCGGCGACAACACCGACGAGCGCGCGCTTCTCACCCGGCGAGCGCTACGGCGCGATCTACCAGATCAACTACCTGCGCTGCATCTTCTGCGGGCTGTGCATCGAGGCCTGCCCGACCCGGTCGCTGACCATGACCAACGAGTACGAGCTCGCCGACGACGACCGGCGCGATCTGATCTTCACCAAGGAGCAGCTGCTCGCGCCGCTGCTGCCCGGCATGGAGCAGCCGCCGCACCCGATGCGGCTCGGCGACGACGAGAAGCGACTACTACGCCGGCGCGATGCAGGACTCCGGAGCGTCCGCGCCGGCGCCGAATACCCGGAGAAGGACGACGACCCGCCCGCGGCGGTCCAGGACCAGGCCGACCGCCGGGGGCCCGCCACTACGAGACGACCTCGGACGCCGCGACGAAGAAGGCCGACCGATGACGGGGCACGTGCTCGGCGCTGACCGCCAGTCAGCAGATCGGCACCGGCGAGGCGATCGATCTTCTGGATCCTCGGCGCCGGTCGCGCTGTCGGCGCGCTCGGCATGGTGCTGTCCACGCAACGCCGTGCACTCCGCGCTGTGGCTGGTGCTCGACGATGTTCTCCTCGGCTGTCTTCTACATCGCTGGAGCAGGCGCCGTTCCTCGGCCTCGTGCAGATCATCGTCTACACCGGCGCGATCATGATCCTGTTCCTGTTCGTGCTGATGCTGGTCGGCCGGGACACCTCCGACTCGCTGATCGAGACGCTGCGCGGGCAGCGGGTCGGCCGCGATCCTGCTCGGCCTCGGCTTCGCCGCGCTGCTGGTCGTCGCCGATCGCCAGCGCCCTGGACAGCAACCGCGCCGTCGGGCTGGAAAGGCCAACGCGGCGGCAACCTGCCGGCGATCGCCCGGCTGCTGTTCCACGACTACTCTTGGCCTTCGAGCTCACCGCGCGCTGCTGATCACGGCGGCCGTCGGCGCGATGGTGCTCGGCAACATCGGAGCGCGAGCCGCGAGCGCCGCACCCAGCGCGAGCTGCTCGACGGCGCGCTCCGCGGCGGCGGCTACCCGTCGCCCGCAGCCCGGTCCGGGCGTCTACGCCTACGGTGACCGGTCGCCCGCCGGGCGCTGCTGCCCGACGGCACCACCGCGCGAGGCCAGCGTGATCAGCGCACCGCGGAGGATCGCCGGAGCTCGAGCAGCACGCACCGAGCCGGCGGCTGAGCTGGAAGGCGGGCGAGCGGAGCCGATGAGCCCGAGCTGGTACCTGCTGCTGTCGGCGATCGCTGTTCCGCATCGGCACGGTCGGCGTCCTGGTGCGCCGCAACGCGATCGTCGTCTTCATGTGCGTCGAGCTGATGCTCAACGCCGCCAACCTGGCGCTGGTCACCTTCTCCCGGATCAACGGCACGCTCGACGGTCAGATCATGGCGTTCTTCGTGATGGTGGTCGCCGCCGCCGAGGTCGTCGTCGGGCTGGCGATCATCATGTCGATCTTCCGTACCCGGCGCTCGCGCCTCGGTCGACGACACGAACCTGCTGAAGTACTAGGACCAAGCCTAGCGCGGTACGATGAACGGCATCGAAACCGTGCAGACACGGTCGACTGCCTCGCTCGGCCATCGAGGTGGCGCACCCCGCCAGCCGATGGGCTGCAGCAGGCTGCCTGGCTGCTGCATCGCGCTTGCCGCTGGCATCGGCGCGTGCGTGCTGCTGCTGGTCGGGCGGCGCGGCGACAAGTGGGGCCACTACCTCGGTGTCGCCGTACCGATCGTCTGCTTCGTCTACGGCCTGGTCGCTCTTCTTCGCGTCTACGGGCTCCGGCCGACCAGCGCCGCCGTCGACAGCAACCTGTTCAACTGGATCCCGGTCGGCAGCTTCCAGGTCAACTTCGGCGCTGCTGCTCGACCCGCTGTCGCTGTGCTTCGTCCTGCTGATCACCGGCGTCGGCTCGCTGATCCACATCTACTCGATCGGCTACATGGCGCACGACCCCGGCGGCGCCGCTTCTTCGCCTACTTCAACCTCTTCGTCGCGGCGATGCTGCTGCTGGTCCTCGGCAACACCTTCCTGTCGCTCTACGTCGGCTGGGAGGGCGTCGGCCTGGCGTCCTACCTGCTGATCGGGTTCTGGTCCTTCAAGCCGGCCGCGGCCACGGCGGCCAAGAAGGCGTTCATCATGAACCGGGTCGGCGACGTCGGCCTGTCGCTGGCGATCATGCTGATGTTCGCGACCCTCGGCACGCACGTCGCTTCGCCGGGGTCTTCGGCGGCAGCGGCAACGCTGTCCGGCGGCGCCGCGATCAGGCGATGGCGCTGCTGCTGCTGCTCGGCGCCTGCGGCAAGTCCGGCCAGTTCCCGCTGCAGGGCTGGCTGCCCGACGCCATGGAGGGCCCGACCCCGGTCTCGGCGCTGATCCACGCGGCGACGATGGTCACCGCCGGCGTCTACCTCATCGCCCGGTCGCAACCCGATCTTCGACCTCACCGCAGAACGGCCGCACCGTCGTCACCATCATCGGCGCGATCACGCTGCTGCTACGGCTGCATCGTCGGCTGCGCCTACGACGACATCAAGAAGGTGCTGGCCTACTCGACGGTGAGCCAGATCGGCTACATGTTCCTGGCCGTCGGGCTCGGCCCGGCCGGCTACGCGCTCGGCATCCTGCACCTGCTGGCGCACGGCTTCTTCAAGGCCGGGCTGTTCCTCGGCGCCGGTTCGGTCATGCACGCGCATGAACGACGAGGTCGACATGCGGCGCTACGGCGGCCCTGCGCAAGGTCATGCCGATCACCTTCGTCACCATCGGCCTGGGCTACCTGGCGATCATCGGCTTCCCCGGCCTGTCCGGGTACTTCACCAAGGACAAGATCATCGAGGCGGCGTTCGACAAGGGCGGCACGTCCGGGTGCGCTGCTCGGCACCGCCGCGCTGATCGGCGCCGGGCTCACCGCGTTCTACATGACCCGGCTGATGATCATGACGTTCTTCGGCGAAGCGGCGGTGGAGCCCGAGGACGCGCACCCGCACGAGTCGCCGAGCGGTGATGACCGTGCCGATGATCGTGCTGGCGATCGGCTCGGTCTTCGCCGGCGGCCTGCTCGCGGTCGGCGGCACGCTCGAGCACTGGCTCGCCCCGGTCGGTCGGTGAGTCGACCGCGCAGGGCCGCCGCGCCTGATCGACCACACCCTGCTCACGATCCTCACCCTGGTCGTGGTGGCGATCGGGGCCGGCCTGGCGATCTACGTCTTCCGGCGTCAACGTGCCGGCGACGGCCCCGACCCATGTCTCGCCGGTCACCATCGCCGGCCCGGCGCAACCTCTACGGCGACGCGTTCAACGAGGCGGTCTTCGCCCGGCCGGGGGAGTGGCTGTCCCGGGCGCTGGTCTTCTTCGACAACCGCGGGGTCGACGGTGCGGTCGGCGGCATCGCCGCCACGATCGGCGGCAGCTCGGCGCGGCTGCGCCGGCTGCAGACCGGCTTCGTCCGGTCCTACGCACTGTCCATGCTCGGCGGCTCGGTAATCGTGGTCGGCGCCCTGTTGGCTGTGAGGTTCGGATGAGCGGCTTCTGGCTGATCGCGCTGGGCGCGTCCCGTTGGTGGGATCGGTCGCCGTCGCCGCGCTGCCGACCGCCCGTGAGCAGGCGATCAAGCAGCTGACGCTGGCGTTCTCGCTGGTCGCGCTGGTGCGTCGGGATCATCATCGCGGCGCAGTACCACCCGTCCGGCCCGCGGTTCCAGGGCACGCTGTCCTACGACGTGGATCAAGGCCTTCGGGGTGCAGCTTCGCGGTCGGCGTCGACGGCATCGCGCTGGTCATGCTGCTGCTCATCGCGGTGCTGCTGCCGGTGGTGGTGGTCGCCTCATGGAACGACGAGACGCCGGGCAACCGCAGCCCGAAGGCGTTCTTCGCCTGCTGCTGGCGCTGCAGGTCATGATGGTCGGGGTCTTCGTGGCCACCGACGTCTTCCTCTTCTACGTGTTCTTCGAGGCCATGCTGATCCCGATGTACTTCCTCATCGGCGGCTTCGGCGGGCCGCGCCGGCGTACGCCGCGATGAAGTTCTTCCTCTACAGCCTGCTCGGCGGCCTGGTCATGCTGGCCGCGGTGATCGCGCTGTACGTTCGCCAGCCCCAGCGCACTCGTTCGCGTTCGCCAAGCTGGTGCGGCAACGTCGACCCGGGCTACCAGAAGCTGCTCTTCCTCGGGTTCTTCTTCGCGTTCGCCATCAAGGCACCGCTGGTGCCCGTTCCACACCTGGCTGCCCGACGCCGGTGCCGAGGCGCCGATCGGCGGCGCGGTGCTGCTCGTCGGCGTGCTGGACAAGGTCGGCACCTTCGGCTTCCTGCGCTACTGCCTGCCGCTCTTCCCGGACGCCTCGCGCTACTTCGCGCCGCTGGTCCTGGTCTTGGCGGTCATCGGCATCCTCTACGGCGCGATCGTCGCGGTCGGCCAACGCGACATGAAACGCCTGGTGGCCTACACCTCGATCGCGCACTTCGGCTTCATCGCGCTGGGCGTCTTCGCGTTCACGTCGCAGGGCGGCTCCGGCGCGGTGCTCTACATGGTCAACCACGGGCTGGCGACCGGCCTGCTGTTCATCATCGTCGGCATCCTGATCAGCCGGGGCAAGAGCCGGCTCATCGGCGACTACGGCGGCGTCGGGCAGGTGACCCCGTGGCTGTCGGGCATCTTCCTGTTCGCCGGGCTGGCCGCGCTCGCGCTGCCGGGCCTGTCCACGTTCGTCGGGGAGTTCCTCACCCTGGTTGGCACGTTCACCGTGCACCGGGCCTACGCGATCCTGGCGCACGATCGGGATCGATCTTCGCGGCGCTCTACGTGCTGTGGATGTATCAGCGGGTCTTCCACGGCCCGACGCAGGACAAGGTGCGGCACTTCCGTGACCTGACCGGCCGGGAGGCCTGGGCGGTCGCGCCGCTGCTGGTGCTGATCCTCTTCCTCGGCGTCTACCCGAAGCCGGTCCTCGACGTCATCAACCCCGCGGTGAAGGCGACCCTGCACGACGTGGGTAAGACCGATCCCGCGCCGAGCGCGGTGTCCGGAGGCAGGAAGTGAGCGGCGTGGCATCTGGCGGCGGGCACCATCACGGCGCCCTCGATCTCCTACAGCGGCGCTCTCCCCGGTGCTGATCGTGCTCGGCGCGGCCGGGCTCGGCGTACTGGTCGAGGCGTTCGTGCCGCGCGAGGCGCGCCGGACGACCCAGGTCGTGCTGGCCGCTGCGGGCTGCATCGGCGCGCTGGTCGCGTCGATCCTGCTGGCCGGGCGGCATGAGCTGACCGCGGCCGGGGCGGTGGCCATCGACGGCCCGGCGCTCTTCATCGACGGCACCCTCGCCGCCCTCGGGCTGGTCAGCGTGCTGCTGCTGGCCGAGCGGTCGCTGGACTCGGCGGGCAGCGCGCTGGTGGCGCAGGCCGCGGTCACCGTCGGCAGCAGCGCCGACCGGGCGCTGGCCACCGCGCGGCGGGTGCAGACCGAGGCGTTCCCGCTGGTGAGCTTCGCGCTCGGCGGCATGATGCTCTTCCCGGCCGCGAACAACCTGCTGGTGATGTTCGTGTCGCTGGAGGTGCTCTCGCTGCCGCTCTACCTGCTCGCCGGGCTGGCCCGCCGGCGGCGCCTGCTGTCGCAGGAAGCCGCGGTGAAGTACTTCCTGCTCGGCGCCTTCGCGTCGGCGTTCTTCCTCTACGGCCTCGCCCTGCTCTACGGCTACGCCGGCACGGTCAGCCTGAGCGGCATCCTCAAGTCGGCCGGCGGCACCGGCAAGGGCGACACGCTGCTGCTGATCGGGCTCGGCCTGCTCGTCGTCGGGCTGCTCTTCAAGGCCAGCGTCGCGCCGTTCCACACCTGGACGCCGGACGTCTACCAGGGCGCGCCCACGCCGGTGACCGCCTTCATGGCGTTCGTGCACCAAGGTCGCGGCCTTCGGGGCGCTGCTGCGGGTCTTCTACGTCGCCTTCAACACCACGAGCTGGGACTGGCGCCCGGTCATGTGGGCGATCGCGGTCATCTCGATGGTGGTCGGCGCGGTGCTGGGGCTCACCCAGACCGACATCAAGCGGCTGTTGGCCTACTCCTCGATCGCGCACGCCGGCTTCCTGCTCGTCGGCGTGCTCTCACTCAACGGCGCGGGGCTGTCGGCGACGCTGTTCTACCTGCTCACCTACGGCTTCTCGACGATGGGCGCCTTCGCCATCGTGACGCTGGTGCGCACGTCGAGCGGGGAGGCCACCCACCTGTCTCAGTGGGCCGGGCTGGCCAAGCGGTCGCCGGTGGTCGCCGGGATGTTCACGCTCTTCATGCTGTCGCTGGCCGGCGTACCGCTGACGTCGGGCTTCATCGCGAAGTTCGTGGTCTTCAAGGCCGGCGTCGACACCGGGCTCGGCCCGCTGGTCGTGATCGCGCTGGTGGCCAGCGCCGTCGCGGCGTTCTACTACTTGCGTGTCGTAGTGCTGATGTACTTCTCGGATCCGGCTGAGGACGGCCCGACCGTCGCGGTGCCGAGCGCCTTCACGGCGATCGCGCTGACCGTGACCGTGGCGGTGACGGTCGTTCTCGGTATCCTGCCGCAAGGCATGCTGGATGTCGCCGACAAGGCAGCACACTTCGTCTCTTAGGTGTCGACAACTGTGACCGAACACCCGTGACCGGGCCGCAGGGCGCGGCCGACCTCGAGTTCGCCGACCCTGTGCTGGCGAAGTCGATCCGAGCCGGTCTCGACCGGGTCGAGACGCAGCTCGGAGCTGCGGTCCACACCGACGCGCCGTTCATCGCCGAGCCGGCCCGGCACCTGGTGGTGGCCGGCGGCAAGCGGTTCCGGCCGCTGCTGGTGCTGCTCGCCGCGCACTTCGGCGACCCTGAGGCCGCCGGGGTGGTTCCGGCTGCGGTGGTGGTCGAGCTGACCCACCTCGCGACGCTCTACCACGACGACGTGATGGACGAGGCCGACGTGCGCCGGGGTGCCGTGTCGGCCAACACCCGGTGGACCAACACCATCGCGATCCTGACCGGCGACTTCCTCTTCGCCCGCGCCTCGGACACCCTCGCCGACCTCGGCCCGGAGGCCGTGCGGATGCAGGCGCGGACGTTCGAGCGGCTGGTCACCGGGCAGATCCGGGAGACCGTGGGCCCGGCGGACGGCGTCGACCCGGTCGAGCACTACCTGCGGGTGGTCTCGGAGAAGACCGGCTCGCTGATCGCGACCTCGGCCCGTTTCGGCGCGATGTTCGCCGGGGCCGACCGCGCCGTCGTGGAGTCCCTGCAGCGCTACGGCGAGGTGGTGGGGACGGCGTTCCAGCTCTCCGACGATCTGCTCGACATCACCTCGCTGGAGGCCGAGTCGGGCAAGACCCCGGGCACCGACCTGCGGGAGGGCGTCCAGACCCTGGCGCCGCTCTACGCGCTGCGGTCGGCCGACCCGGGGCAGGCGCGGCTGCGGGAATTGCTCAGCGGCCCGCTGGTCGACGACGCACTGCACGCCGAGGCACTGAGTCTGCTCCGGGCCGCACCGGCGGTGGCCGAGGCGCAGCGGACTCTCGCGTCGTACGCGACGCAGGCGCGCGGCCTGCTCTCCGAACTGCCGGACGTGCCGGCCCGAGCCGGGCTGGGCGCACTGGCCGACTTCGTGATCGCCCGCGCGGGCTGATCCAGGGTCCACACGATCACGGAGTCGACGGCCCCTCGGATGCGCCGTTGGCCTGCTCGATGGCGGCGGCCAGGACGGCGTCGAGGCTGGCGCTCTGGGTCGCCCGGGCGATGGCGGTGTGGGCCTGGCGGGCGGCGGCCTGCCGCCGGCGGCCGGCCTCGCGGTGGTGGATGAGGGTCAGCCGGCTCTCCAACTCGGAGTCGGCGGACAGGTGCGTGTCGACCAGTTCGCGGCTGGTCGGGGCGCACAGCGGGTGGCCACACAGGTGCGAGATGGGCTGCGAGCGCGAGACGGGCCCGTGCCAGGCGGACCAGGCGAAGCGGTGCGCCGGCCAGACCGTGCCGTCGACCAGGAAGCGGCCGTGCCCGTCGGCATCGGCGGGCCCGGTCCACAGCTGACAGCCGGACGGGATGATCAAGACAGAAGTGCAGAAACGGCGCCAGGTGGGCTCGTCGACGTAGGGCGGGAGACTCTCGACGTCCGGCACCACGCTCACCCTTCAAGAATGGCCGCAGGCCCCGTCAAAAACCTGAGAGTTGGCTGATTTGTGATCGAGAGATCACGCAAACGAGATCATCCGCCGGACGCGGGTGGCTGACGGTGCCTTACTGGGGGTGGGGGACCTCCGATGCAGGCATCGAGTCGCGCGCAAGGGTGCTGGCTGGTGACCGGCGGCGCCGGCTACATCGGTGCCCACATGGAGTCGGTCCTGATGGAGCGTGGGCGTCGCTCCGTGGTCCTGGACGATCTCTCCGCCGGGACGCGGGACCGGGTGCGCGGGCCGTTCGTGCTCGGCTCGGTGCTCGACGGGGGCCTCGTGCGGGACGTCCTCCGCGACCACCGGGTCCTCGGGGTGCTCCACTTCGCCGCGAAGAAGGACATCGCCGAGTCGGTGCGTGACCCGTCGACTTACTACCGGGAGAACGTCGAGGGTCTCCGGGTGCTGCTCGACTCGATGCGGGCCGTCGGCGTCGATCGGCTGGTGTTCGCGTCCAGCTGCGCCGTCTACGGCGAGGCCAACGGCACCGAGGTGGACGAGGCCGCTCCGTGCGTCCCCATCAACCCCTACGGCGAGACCAAGCTGGCCGGCGAGTGGCTGCTCCGGGACGCCGCGCGCGCCGACGGCCTGCGCTACGTGGCGCTGCGGTTCTTCAACACCGCCGGCGCGGGGAGCGCGACGCTGGGCGACCCGGGCCGCACCAGCATCGTGCCGCGGGCGATCAGGGCCCTGCAGCGCGGGGAGCGACCGCAGATCTTCGGTGACGACTACGACACGCCGGACGGCACCTGTGTCCGGGACTACATCGACGTCCGGGACGTCGCCCTGGCGCACCTGGCCGCGATGGACCTGCTCGATCGCGACTGCGCGGAGGTCTTCAACATCGGCTGCGGCCGCGGCTACTCGGTGCGCGAGGTCCTCGCGGAGATCTCGACCGCCTCGGGTACGAGCGTGCGGCCGACGGTCTGTGCCCGACGGACCGGCGACCCGGCCCGGGTCGTCGCCGACGTGGGCCTCATTCGCGAGCGGATCGGCTGGCGGGCCGAGCACGATCTGGCCGACATGGCCACGTCGGCGTGGGCCGCGCGGTCGCGCTAAGGGGTGGCGCCGGCCAGCATGAGCTTGACGATGTCGTGGAGCGCGGCCGCGATGAGCGCCGCCGACTCGCGGTACACCTCGACCGGCAGCCCATGCGGGTCCGGCACCTCGTTGTCCTCGCGGGGCACCCGCTCGAGGGTGCCGCGGGTGGCGCGGGCGGCGGCGACGACCTGCCTGGCCCGGGCGACCGGGTCGTCGGCGAGCAGCCGTCCGGGCCGCCCGGCGGTGATGAGCCGGACGAATTCCCGCAGGGTGAAGGCGGTCCGCAGCGCGCGGGGCACCTGCCGGACCACGAAGGCCCGGTGCGCAAGCTCGGCGGTCAGGACCAGGTCGGCCGCGGCGATGTCGGCGTCACCGACCTGCCGGGCGACGAACCCGTCAAGGTCGCCGCCCCACGCCCGCACCTCGACCCTCGTGAGCAGATCCATACCGGACCCGACCACCGCCTGGGTGCCGGCACTGGAGATCACGAAACGGCCGGCGCCCTCATCGCCGAGATGGTCGGCGAGGAGGCGACGGGCGACACGTTCGGCGAACGGCGACCGGCAGATGTTGCCCGTGCACACGAAGAGGATGCGGAAAGGCTCAGGGTCGTCGACTCGATTCATCGGGGGTTGCTGGGGAGGGTGTCGCCGCCGTACGTCGCGAGATACGAGGGCAGGTTGTTGTTGTTGATCGCCTTCCACAGCAGCGGTGCCCGGGTCGGGTCGAGGTAGACGACGTCCTGCGTCCCCTCCCGCCCGAAGCCGGAGACCGGCGCGGTCATGAAGGTGACGTGGCTGGGACGCATGTTCCGCAGGCCGAAGGCCAAGGATCGAAGCGCCCCGTTGCTCATCGTGTCATCGATGCTCACCGACCTGGTGACCGCCGACAGCAGGTGGAAAGTGCGTCCAGGGCTGGTGAGCATTCCGCCGGAGACGGCCTTGGTCATCAGGGCGCGCAGCACGTTCTGCTGTCGCTGCACCCGGTCGAGGTCGCTCCGCGGCAGACCGTGACGCTGCCGGACGTAGGCCAGCGCCTGGTTGCCGCTGAGATGGTCGATGCCGGCGTGGAAGGTCACCCCGCCGCTGCTGGTCTGGGCCGCCACCCGCACGTCGACCCCCCCGACCGCAGTGGTCATGTCCTTGAAGCCGTCGAAGTCGATGGTGGCGAAATGGTTGATGCGAACGTGGGTGAGGGCTTCGACGGTCTGCACCGCCAGCGTCGGTCCGCCGATCGCGTACGACGAGTTGATCTTGCCCATGCCGTGGCCGGGGATGGCCACCCAGCTGTCCCGGGGGATCGACACCAGCGACGCCGATTTCCGGTCCGCGCTGAGTCGGACCACCATCATGACGTCGCTGTTCGATCCCGCCACGAAGGATGAGGAGGACGTTCCGTTGCCGGTGGTCGCATCCGGCGACCGGGTGTCGACGCCGACGAGCAGGACCGTCATGCTGTGGGCGGCTACCGCGGGTGTGGTCGGCCGCTGAGCTTGATTCAGCGGGGCGAACACGTGCGGGAGGCGATGCACGTTGCTGGCGAGGTTGTTGGTGACGCTATAGAGGATGCCGCCGGCCGTGGCGATCAGCACGACAATTGTGATGATGCTACCGAGGAGTATTCGGCGGCCGCGACGACGCTGGCGCGGCGACTCCGCTTCTACGACCTCTTTGCCGCTCCAGATCGGCCTTCCTTCGGCGTTCTCAAGCGAACGGCGGCGCTGGTCGTCACGACTGTTGCTCATCATGCATCGATCCTCACGTGCGCCTGGTCAGCCACTCTGCCCTCGTGAGCCGGCCCATTCGCTGTTGTTCGCATCATCGGATTCGCCGCGGTCGATCTCGATCGTCGACGACGGTGAGGGGGATTCGTTCGTCGTCTCAGGGTCTCTGCCGGTTCCGGCGGTCCGGGCGGGCTGAAGGTCGGAGTCGCTCGGGATCTCGATCGTCCCGGTACCCGCAGACGTTGACGACCGTCGGAACCTCAGCAGCCCTCTCTTGGCGGCGGTGGCGTCCGAGCTGTAGGCGTAGTAGTAGGAACCTGCACCAGATGCAGGCGTCATGCTGAAGACGGTGCCAAGCACCCGCACACCGACCCCGGTCAGCACGCCGACGGCTTTCTGCACCTGATCGCGGGATGTCTCGCCGTGGCGGGTGATCAGTAGTGCTCCATCGCAGTGGACCGCGACGGCCGCGGCATCGGTGACCGGAAGAAGTGGCGGGGTATCGATGAGGATCGTGTCGTAGGTTTCCTGGAGCTCCATCAGCAGCTTGCGCATCCGATCTGACGCGAGTAGTTCGCTGGGATTCGGAGGCACTGGACCGCTGGCGAGTACGGACAGCAGATCGTCGCCCCAAGGCTGCAAGGTATCGTCGAGCGACGCCTGCCCGGCGAGCACGCTGGTCAGGCCGACGGCACCCTCCAGGCCGAGGTAATTGGCCGCGCGCGGTCGACGAAGGTCCGCCTCGACCAACGCCACCTTGTTGCCGGCTTGTGCCATAGCGATTGCCAGGTTGCACAGGGTCGTGGTCTTGCCCTCCTCGGGGAGGGAACTTGTCACGGCGATCATCTTGTTGGGCCGGTCGACGTCGATGAACTGCAAACTCGTCCGGATCTGCCGGAATGCCTCCGAGCGTGGTGCCTGGGGGTGCTCCTGGACGATGAGTGGGCGCTTCCGCACCTTCGGGTCATAGGCGATCGTGCCAAGGTTGGGAACGCCGGTGGCCCGCTCCAGCTGCTCGACGGACTTCACCGAGGTGTCAAGCGCATTGCGGGCGAAGGCGGCACCAAGCCCTACGAGAAGGCCCAGGGCGGCCCCCAGGCCGATATTGCGCACCGGTTTCGGCGATACGGGACTCGCGGACAATTGGGCTCTCTGCACGACCCGCGCCGTGACCGAAGGCGTTTTTCCGTTCGCCGGCCGTTCGAGGTCGGCCACCAGCAAGCCGAACTGCACACCGAGTGAATTGGCGAGGAGCTGGGCGCGAGCGGGCGATGGGTCGGTCACCGTCGCGGTCAAGAGCACCGTGTCGGGCTGGGACGTCGCCGATATCTCATGCGATAGCCGGCTGGGGCTCATCGCCGTATCGGTGGCGGCGATCACGTCCTGGCTGAGTCGCTGGCTGGCCAGCAACTCGACATAAGACTTCACCTTCTGCTCGGAAAGCAGGCTGCCCTGGTACGCGCCGGTCGGATCGGTGGGATCCAACTGCGCAGAGACGAACAGCGTGACCTGGGAGGAGTAGAGCGGTTGCGCGGTCACCGTGAAGGCAACGGCGCCGGCAATGCCGAGCACGAGGGCAGCGAGAATGATCTTCCAGCGCTCTCGGAGGACCTCGAGATATCCACGGAGAGTCATCGCCGGCCGCTTCGTTGGTCAGAAGTCTGCGGGAATGCAATACAAAGAGTCACCAACGTTATAACCCCCGTTCGGATGCACGGATTACCGCACAGCCACGCGGGGGACAGCGTACACACTTCCGCGTTGATTGCATCTGGTCGTACTTCTTTCCCGCTGCCGCTTCCCTTGTTTATCGGATCAAGCGTTCCGTCGGGAAGTATCCAGCAAGGCCCTATACAGCGCAGTTTGACTTCTGCTAGCGTTCCGGCACTGATCTCCATGGGGGTGGATGGAGACGGGGGACCGGAGATGCGGGTATCGCAGTGGCTTTGGCGTGGCCGCAGACTCCTTATCGCCGGGTGCGACGCTGGGTGCTGGGCAATTGGCCTGACGGTCGGGACGTGGTTCCGTTTCGATTGGCTTCTCCACCCGATCGGGTGGGCCGGACTGGCCCGCTGCATTCTCGTGGCCGTGGTGTTGCAGTGGACCATCGGCGGGGTCCTGCAGTTGTATCGCGGCCGATACTGGGTGGGCAGCTTCGACGAGATTCTGCGGCTCGCCTACTTGATCATTGCGATCGGATGGGCCGTCTTCTTCGCCGACCTGCTGCCTTCACCGCCATGGATTCCGCGCTCCGTGCCGCTCACCGGGACGCTCGTCGCTCTCATGTTGGTGGTCACATCGCGGGCAGCAATGCGCTTCTACCGCGAGCGCCTCGACCGTCCGGGAACATCTGCCGAGCGGGTCATCGTCTTCGGAGCAGGAAACGCCGGGCGTCAGCTGGTGCGTTCGATGCTGGGTTCGGGGGGCGGGGGCTACGTTCCGGTCGCACTTCTGGACGATTCGCGTGACCTCCGTCATCTGCGGGTGAGCGGGGTTCCGGTGCTCGGCCGCCGGGATGACGTGACGGACGTGGCGAGGGCTACTGACGCCAGCCTCTTGGTCATCGCCGTGCCGAGCGCGGACGCGGAAATGGTCCGTGACGTCTCCCGGCTGGCGACCGATGCGGGGCTCGGTGTCAAGGTGCTGCCCAGCCTGGGTGAGCTCTTCCGCGACCACGTGGGTGTCTCAGACCTGCGCGATCTCGACCTCACCGACCTCCTGGGCCGGCACCAGATCGAGACCGACGTCCAGTCCGTGGCGGGCTACCTGCAGGGCAAAAGGGTCCTCGTCACCGGGGCCGGTGGTTCGATCGGCTCAGAATTGTGTCGTCAAATACGGAACTTCGGCCCGGCCGAGATTCTGATGCTCGACCGGGACGAATCTGCGCTGCATACCGTGCAACTCTCGCTCTATGGCCGGGCGCTGCTCGACACCCCCGATGTCATTCTCTGTGACATTAGAGATGGCGACGCTCTACGCTCCGTGTTCAATTCGCGCAGACCTGAGGTCGTGTTTCACGCGGCTGCTCTGAAGCACCTCCCGATGCTTGAGCAATATCCGGAGGAGGGCTGGAAGACCAACGTCGTGGGCACCCTTAACGTCCTTGAGGCCGCATCAGGGGCTGGCGTCGAACGGTTCGTGAATATCTCCACGGACAAGGCGGCAAATCCGGTCAGTGTGCTGGGATACACCAAGAGGCTCGCCGAGCGGCTGACCGCCGGATTTGCCGCGGGGTCCGACCGGCCATACCTGTCGGTGCGATTCGGGAACGTCCTCGGTAGCAGGGGTTCGGTGGTGGTCGCCTTCGCGGAGCAGATCGCGGCCGGCGGCCCGGTGACGGTGACCCATCCGGAGGTCAGCCGCTTCTTCATGACGATTCCGGAGGCGGTCGAGTTGGTGATCCAGGCGGCCGCGATCGGACGGCCGGGCGAGGCACTGGTGCTCGACATGGGTTCCCCGGTTCGTATCGATGACGTCGCCCGACAGCTCATCGACCTCGCTGATCGCGAGGTTCCCGTGGTCTACACCGGTCTACGCGACGGCGAAAAACTGCACGAGGACCTCTTCGGTGACGGCGAGACCGACCACCGACCGTTCCATCGCGCCATCTCACACGTGAGCGTTCCCCCGCTTCCCGCTGATCGGGTCAGGGCCAGTGGCCCCCAGGATTCGGGAGGTCTCCGCCGACTGGCGTGCGTCTCCGAGGATCTCGCGCCTCGACCCATGGGTGTCGTCGGAGGTGGCCGGTGACTTACGAGCGCACCCTGTCCCGGTCAGCGACCGACTACAGCGGCGACCGTGCGTGCCAGGATCCTCGCGTCGCCGAGAAGTGTTCGGGTCTCGACGTATTCGACGTACATCTGGAGCTTCCGGGGCAGGATCACCCCGACGTAGTGATCTCCGGGGCTTTCGGCCGCGCCCAGCTCTTCGGCCTCGCGCCGGAAGGCGACCGACGCCGGGTCGGTGATCCCCGGGCGCACCGAGAGTACGACGGCTCGCTCTCGCGGAGACCAAAGAGCGACGTAGCGCGGAACCTCTGGCCGGGGACCGACGAGACTCATGTCTCCGACGAGGACGTCGATCAGCTGAGGAAGCTCATCCAGCTTGGTCGATCGAAGTGTGTGCCCGAGCCGGGTGACGCGCGGGTCGCCGGTCGCTGTCACGGCCAGGCCGGAATTGGCGACGACCATGGTCCGGAACTTGTGGATCTGGAAGCGGGACCCCCCGCGGCCGACCCTTTCCTGGCGGAACAGGACCGGGCCCCGGCTGTCCAGCCGTACGGCCACCGCGATGAGCAGAAGGATCGGGCAGCACACGATCAAAAGAGCACCGGCGACGACCACGTCGAACACCCGCTTGGTCATGACAAGGCACGCTTCGTGGCCTCGACGACGAGGTCGACATCGGCGTCAGTCATCTTCGAGTAGAGCGGGAGGCTGACGACGTGCTCATACGCAGCGGTCGCGATCGGAAAGGCCGCGTCCTTCAAGCCGTAACGCTCGCGCCAGTAGGGATGCATGTGGAGCGGTATGAAGTGCACGCTGCAGGTGACGCCGAGCTCGGCCATCCTGGCGATGAAGGCGTCCCGAGTGCCGTCATCTCGCAGCCGGATCACGAACAGATGCCACGAATGGACGTCTTCGCCGCCGGCGCCGACCGGCAGGTCAAGAGGAAGGTCCTTCAACTGGGCGGCGTAGGCGTCGGCGATCGCCGCACGGCGTTCGCGCATCTGCCAGACACGCCTCAGCTGGACACGGCCGATGGCTGCCGCCGGATCGGTGAGGTTGTATTTGAATCCCGGAGCCACGACTTCGTAGTGCCACGCCGGCAGTTGGGATCGGTAGCGGTCGAATGCGTCTCGACTGATTCCGTGCAGCCGCATCACGCGAGCGCGTCGAGCGAGGTCGTCGCGCGTGGTAACGAGCATGCCGCCCTCGCCCGTCGTCACCGTCTTCGTGGCATAGAAACTGAAGATCGTCGCGGCACTGGTTCCACTCCCGACGGCCATCCCTCCCGAGGCCGCGGGAAGGGCGTGCGCGGCGTCCTCGACGACATCAAGACCGTGGTTGTTCGCGAATCGCTCGAGGTCGGCCCGAGCCACGGGCAGCCCGGCGAAGTGAACCGGGATGATGCCCCGAGTTCGTGGCGTGACCTGCGCCTGGGCGGCGTCGAGGTCGATGTTGAGCGTGGTCGGATCGATGTCGACGAGGACGGGCTCCGCACCGAGGTAGCGCACAACCTCGGCCGTAGCGGTGAACGTCCATGTCGGAACGAGCACCTCGTCACCTGGGCCGATTCCCAGAGCCTCGAGGGCGAGATGCAGGCCTGCGGTCGCCGAGTTGAGAGCAATGGCGTGGACGCTGCCGCCGAGGAACTCGGCGAAGTCCGTCTCGAAGGCGCGGACGCGGGGACCCGTCGAGAGCCAGCCCGAGCGCAACGCCTCGACCGCGGCCTCGATCTCCTCGTCGCCGATGTCCGGCAGGGCGAAGGGCAGGAACTCAGTGGTCATGCGCGGCCCCGAGACTCGAGTTTCACGATGGTGCTGATCGACAATTCTCACAGGGACGTCGCCCATGCGGTGTCGAGAATAGTAGCCGAATTGGAGGGCGTTGGCTCCAAGGCATTGCGGTTTGGTCGGCCGCACTGCGAGGATGACGGTCACCCTTCGCTGGATGCTTTTGGAGTCTCGTTTCCAGATGGATCGCGAAAGTGGTGCTATATGTCGGAAAGGGTGCCACGTGGCAACTGAGCATCTGGGCGGGGCGACGGTCACCATTACCGGTGGCACAGGCTCTTTCGGTTCGACCATGGTTGGGTATTTGCTCGGCCGAGATGTCGAAGCGATACACATCCTCAGCCGCGATGAGGCCAAGCAGGACGCCATGCGACGACGGTTTACCGACTCCCGATTGAAGTTCTTCCTCGGTGACGTTCGAGACTATGACAGCGTGGCCAATGCGGTGGCCAGATCGGACTTCGTGTTCCATGCCTCGGCGCTCAAGCAGGTGCCGTCGTGCGAGTTCTTTCCCCAGCAGGCCGTCAAGACCAATGTGCTAGGGAGCCACAATGTGATCGAGGCCGCGGCCGCCGCGGGCGTGAGTTCGGTCGTCTGCCTCAGCACCGACAAGGCCGTGTACCCGGTCAACGCCATGGGCATGTCGAAGGCCCTGATGGAGAAGACCGCGCAGGCGTTTGCCCGGAACCATCCGGAGTCCAAGACCGTCGTCTCGGTGACCAGATACGGCAATGTGATGTGTTCCCGCGGATCAGTGATACCGCTTTTTGTCGACCAGCTCCGTGCCGGCCAGCCCTTGACGGTCACCGAACCCGACATGACGCGGTTCCTGATGTCCCTTGACGGATCGGTCGACCTCGTCGAGCACGCGTTCACCCACGCGGAGCCGGGCGATCTCTTCGTGCGGAAGGCGCCGGCCTGCACGATCGAGACACTCGCCCGGGCGGTGGCCGGTGTCTTCGGGAACTTCGAGCCCGATATCAAGATCATCGGGACTCGTCACGGCGAAAAGCTGCACGAGACACTGCTGAGCCGGGAGGAGATGACGAGCGCCGAGGACCAGGCGTCCTACTTCCGCGTGCCACTCGACGCGCGTTCCCTGGCCTACGAGGTCTACTTCGACGAGGGGGATCGCACGACCCGCAAGTACGAGGACTACACCTCCGGCAACACCGAGCGCCTCGACTTGGGCGAGACGAGGGATCTGCTGATGCAGCTGCCGCAGATTCAGGCGATCAGCGCGGCGGTGGCCGGATGAAGATCCTGGTCACCGGGAGCGACGGGTTCCTAGGCTGGCACACCCGTTGCCGGCTTCGGGCTCTGACGAACCACGAGGTAGTTCCGGTGGGTCGGGGGCGGCTGCCGGTGCTTTCGGATCTGGCGCGGGATGCCGATGCGATCCTGCACCTGGCCGGTGTGAACCGCGCGGCGAGCGGCGAAGAGGTCGAGGTAGCCAACATCGACCTCGCCCGCAATGTGGCCGACGCGATGGAATCGGCGGCCAAGCCGCTCACAGTCGTATATGCGGACTCGATTCAGGCGGGCAATGGCACGCCGTACGGGACCGGCAAGCAGGCGGCGGCAGAGCGGCTTGCCGAAGCCGGCGCCCGCAGCGGTGGCACGGTCGTCGACTTGCAGCTTCCCAACCTCTTCGGTGAGCATGGTCGGCCCCGCTACAACTCGTTCGTCGCGAGCTTCGTCGAGGCTGTGACGACGGGTGAAGCCCCCACCGTCGACGACCGCGAGGTGGAGCTCCTCCATGTCCAGGATGCTGCACGGGCTTTGCTCGACGCACTGTCGTTCGACAGCACGACGACGCTCCAGCCGACAGGCACCAGGACAACCGTCGCCGAGGTCTACGACACGCTGCGGGCGCATCACTGGCGCTACACGACCGGCGACCTGCCGCCACTGCTGAGCGAGTTCGACCTGCACCTGTTCAATACGCTTCGCGCCGCGATGTTCCCTGACCGATACCCGATCGACCTGACCAAACACTCGGACGCCAGGGGTGATCTGGTCGAGTGCGTCCGGAGCCACGGCGGCCAGGGACAGACGTTCGTCTCCACGACCCACCCCGGCATCACGAGAGGTGAGCATTTCCACCTGTCCAAGATCGAAAGGTTCGTGGTACTTCAGGGCCGGGCGCGTATTGCCCTGCGCTGGCTGCTGCACGACGGGGTCATCGCCTTCGACGTGTCCGGGGACGAGCCGTGCATCCTCGACATGCCTACCCTCTGGGCGCACAACATCACCAACACCGGTTCCGAGGAGCTCGTCACCCTCTTCTGGACCAATACCGTCTTCGACCCGCAGGCGCCGGACACCTATCCGGAGAGCGTCGGACATCCCGGTCCCGGTGCGATCCGATGAAGGTTCTGACGGTCGTCGGCACCCGCCCCGAGATCATCAGGCTTTCCCGGGTCATCGGCCGCCTCGAGGAGGAGGTCGACCATCGGCTGGTCCACACCGGGCAGAACTGGGATCCGCAACTCAGCGACGTCTTCTTCAAAGAACTTGGCATTCGGCAGCCCGACTACTGGCTCGATATCCCTGTCACCTCCGTCGGTGCGGTGCTGGGTGGCGTGCTCGCCGGGATCGAGCCTGTCCTGCTTGACGAACGGCCCGACGTCGTGCTCGTGCTCGGCGATACCAACAGTTGCCTCGCCGCGGTGATCGCCAAGCGGCTCGGTATTCCGGTCTTTCACATGGAGGCCGGCAACCGATGCTTCGACGAGAACGTCCCCGAGGAGGTCAACCGGCGCATCATCGACCATGTCGCCGACTTCAACCTCTGCTACACCGAAAACGCCCGCCGGAATCTGCTGGCGGAGGGCCTCCCGGCTCGTCGTGTCTTCGTCACCGGTTCTCCGATGGCGGAGGTTCTCAGTGCCTATCAGCAGCAGATCGAGGCCTCCGAGGTCCTTGATCGCCTGGGGCTCAGGGCGCGTGACTACTTCCTTGTGTCGATGCACCGCGAAGAGAACATCGACGACCGGGAGCATCTCGACGTACTGGTCGGAGCCATCGTCGACCTGGCCGGGCGCACCGGCCAACGGGTGATCGTCACCACGCACCCCCGGCTCGCCAAGCGCCTGAGCGAGCACCCGAACTCCGCTCATGGCTCGGTCGAGTTTCTCGAACCGTTCGGCTACTTCGACTACAACAAGCTCCAGCGCAACGCCCGGTGTGTGCTTTCGGACAGCGGAACCATCAGTGAGGAGGCTGCGCTGTCGGGCTTCCTCGCTGTCACGATCCGCAACTCGATGGAGCGTCCGGAGGCCCTCGACGTCGGCTCGGTGATCCTGACCGGGATCGATGCGGCGAGCATCAGAAGGTCGGTGGAGCTCGCTCTAGGTCAGTGGGACGAGGGCTGGCGCCCGAATGTCCCGGCGGATTACCAGGTCGCTGATTGCTCGGCGCGCGTCAGCAGGCTGATCCACGGATTGTCGACTGTCCACGCCACCTGGCTCGGCCTCCGGGCCAAGTCATGGCGCGAGGCGGGTCCGTAATGCGCGTCGTGCTGGTGCACCGATACTTCTGGCCGGACACCCCGCCCTACGCGCACATCCTCAAGCAGATCGCGCTTCATCTGGGCGAGGCGGGCCACGAGGTTACCGTTCTCACCTGTCAGCCGTCCTACGATCGCGGACGGGTTCGCTATGCGCCCGCACGGGAGTTCATCGCGCCTGGGGTCGAGGTTCGCCGCTGGCGCGTCCTCCCCGATCGCCGACACTCGGTGGTCAAAGCCGTCAACCTGGTGATCTTCGGTGCCCGACTGATGGCTGCGGGCCGTCGGCTCGGCCCGGTCGACGTGGTCATGGCGGCTTCCACGCCGCCGATCGCGATAGCGAAGGTCGGATCGTGGCTAGCCCGACGCTGTGGGGCACGCTTCGTCTACCACAAGCAGGACATCTATCCCGAGGTCGTACTCGCTTCGGGGATACTCCGTCCCGGACGTCTGGCGTCGTTCCTGCGCTGGAGCGACACGCGGACTGACCGGGCGTCCGACCGGGTCGTCGTCCTCTCCGAAGACATGGCCAAGACGGTCAGAGCCAGGGGCGTGGATGCCGATCGGGTGGCGGTCATCAACAATTTCGACCCTTGGCTGCTAGAGCTAGAGCCAGACGACCGTAGGCATAATGCTGGCCACCGTAGCCTTCCGCAGGGCGATCGATTGCAAATCGTCTTTGCGGGAAACATTGGTCGATTTCAAAACATCGAAGCGCTGGTCGGGGCGGCGCTAACGTTAAGAAATGATGGCGGAATCGTCTTCAACTTCATCGGTGACGGGCCCATGTTAGCTGACCTTGAGCGTAGAGTTGCCGACCTCAGAATTCGCAACATAGAACTCCACGGGCGTCGCACACCTCGCGAAGTAGCCCAGTTCATAGGCGATTGCGCAACCCTGGGGGTCGTGTCCCTGGCCCCCGGGATCATCCGAACGGCGTACCCAAGCAAGACTATGTCCTATCTGCGACATGGATGCCCTGTGTTGGCGATTGTCGAAGCAGACAGCGAGCTTGCGCAGACGATAACGAGTTCTGGTGCTGGATTGCAGGTAGATCCCCGCGATTGGAACAAGACAGCCGAGGTAATCCGACAGTTTGCCGAGCGGGCCGAGCTGCAGGACGAGGCACGAAAACAGGCCGTCATTCTCTACGAAAAAGAGTTTCGCCCCAGCGACAAGCTCGCTCAATGGCTGGAACTATTTGAATGCCTCGATCGAGACGGGGTCACATGAGTAACTCCCACACAAGAAGACTGCAGGTACGACCTATTTCCGGTCAAGAAGCAGCAACACCGAATCGAATCGTGATAATCGGCGCTGCGCGGTCGGGCACCAAGTTGCTGCGGGACGCGTTAGCAGAGGCGACAGGGGCTGGGCGAGTACCCTATGACATATCCTACGTGTGGCGCTATGGCAACGAGGAACGTCCCGATGACGTATTGCGTCCCGACGACATCGACGTGAAGGCCCGCAGGTTTATTCGCCGGTACATAGATCAATACGCCGAGGGGCAGCCGATCTCGGTGATTGAAAAGACGGTTGGCAACTCGCTCCGCGTACCTGCGGTTGCTGCGGTCTTCCCTCACGCAGCGTACATTCACCTTATTCGCGATGGCGTTGACGTTATCGAGTCTGCCATGCGCCAATGGTGCTTGGCTCCTGATCTTGGGTACCTTGCCTCAAGGTTGCGCCATGTGCCCATGCGATTTCTACCGCACTATGGAGTGAAGTATCTTCGCTCCTTATCTGCGCGTCGAGCACATCACAACGGCCGAATGGGAACATGGGGAGTCCGGTATCCGGGAATCGACGACGACCTCGTCAACCTCGATCTACTCACTGTCTGCGCCCGGCAATGGCACCACGCAGTCACTCACGCGCAATCTGCGTTCGACCGATCGGACGTCCGGGTTGCTGAGGTGCGATACGAGCGATTGGTAAGCGACCCGGCCGCTGAGCTCTCCCGTCTGGCGAGCTTTGCTGGCCTCGAGATCGACGCGCAAAAGTTGGAATCAGTGCAGCAACGGGTAGTGCGTGGGAGGGTGGGGACTGGACACGGCTCGTTGAGCATATTAGAACTCAACGCGATTGACGCTGAGGTTGGCGACGCCCTGGCCGAACTCAAATACGAACGCCCGATGCCGCAGAACCATCTTAGAAGTGGCACATGAGCAGCGTAGATGAGGGCACGTATACCGTCGGCCGTACAAAACTGCGATACAGGTGGTCCCACCGGCATCCCGCACATCGGGCGCTGGTTCGGGCGGCCAATCGAGTCCTCAATCTGATTCCGTTTGCGGCAAAGTATAGGGTCAGCGACGTGGTCCGCCGCCACAGGCTTCCCTATTCCTTGCTGGGGGCGGGTTCGGTGGCTATTCAGATCGGCGCACCGCGAGATACGCTGCGAGCCGGCCGTTCGAGGGCCATGACCTTTGTGAGGCGGACGGGCCCGAATGGGCGGGTGCTGGTTGTGGAGCCGGATCCGACGAGCGCCTCGGAGTTTTCGCGCATCGCTCGGCGGCACTGCATGGCTCACGTTGATGTGGTCTGCGTGGCCG
Source organism: uncultured Actinomycetota bacterium (assembly GCA_963828605.1). Lineage (GTDB taxonomy): Bacteria > Actinomycetota > Actinomycetes > Mycobacteriales > QHCD01 > DASXJE01. The sequence goes on from CAWHER010000003.1 coordinate 1,248,402, forward strand.
CTTGGTTCGAACACTCGATTCTTCGGATGAACATCGACGTAGCGCATCCAGCGACGAACTTCACCGCTGGATACGCCGATTATGCAAGTGAAGAGCTCGCTCGATTCCACGAGTCCATAGTTCCGGCAGTCCCGCTCGATGATCTTGTGGAGCAGGCAGAGATGAAGCATGTGGACCTTGTGAGTATCACCACGAATGGTGCAGAGGGGGAGGTGCTGCGCGGACTTTCCAACACGTTGAAGCGCGACCACCCGTACATATGTTTGGCTCGGACCTGTGAATCCTATGCGGAAATGATGGGCGAGGTTGGATATGTACTCGTCGGAGATGACGACCGAGGATTCACATTCCGGTTCGGGCTCGACTAAGCGATGGCAGTGCATCTCGCTGACTGTGCCATTGAGGAGTTACCGACGTTTTCGCGTGCGTCGGCAAAAAGCCGGGCAGCGTGGTCGCTCTCGGACCAGGTCGTCTCCAGCGGTTCCAACTTTCTTCTGCTGATTGTCGTTATCCGCACAGCTAGCCTGTCCGGCGTTGGCATATTCAGTCTGGCCTATACGACGTTTTTTCTAGTCCTTGTATCTGTTCGCGGATTCGCCATGGAGCCGCTTCTCGTACGCTTTGCATTCGCTTCGCGGAAAGTTTGGATGGCCGCGGCGAGTTCGGCAATTGGCTTTGCATTCCTGCTGTCGATCGCCATCAGCCTGGCTATGGCGACAGGTGGACTGGTAGCGGGCGGCGAGGCTGGGCCGGTATTTGTCGCCTTGGCCGCATCGCTACCGGGGTTGCTCGTCCAGGACGCATGGCGGTCAGCATTCTTCGCTCGCGGATCGCCCAAGTCGGCGTGCTGGAACGACCTCAGTCTCCTGTTTCTGCAAGCGGCGATATTCGCGATGCTTCTCTACGTTCATCGTTTGACGGTAGTATTCCTGATCGGTGGTTGGGGGCTTGCCGCACTTGTGTCGTCGATAATCGGCACCTTGCAGGCCCGCCTGTTGCCGCGCCCGGCACGGTCGCTGGCGTGGTTCCGAGCCCACCGGGACATCGGACCGGCTTTTGCGGCGGACTATATCGCCAATCGTGGTGCTGAGCAGATTGCGTTGGTGACCATTGGTGCAATTGGCGGCGTCGGAGTCCTTGGCGCAATTACGGCAGCGCGATCGCTCTTTGCTCCGCTGACTACGATGCAGAGCGGATTGAACTCTTTCGCGATCCCGGAGGCCGCCCGACTCAACGAGGAGCATCGCGATGCGACGCTCCGCAGGTTGTCCTGGGTCCTTGGGACTGGAATGGCAGGGGCGATGCTCCTCGGTGGCATGGTATTGACGAAGATCCCGCCACACGTCGGCACCGGTATCTTTCGCGGAAACTGGGTGGCCGCACGCCAGATCCTGATTCCCATGACGGTGTTCAGTGCAGTAAATGCTCTTGGCTACGGGCTGTGGATAGGGCTTCGTGGAATGCAGATCGCAAAGGGAACGCTGTATGTGCGAGGCGTCTTTGGTGCTGCGTCGATCGTCGGTGCCGGCATCGGTGTGAGAAGTGGGGCCGCAAACGGGGCGCTGTGGGCCCTGACAGGCGCTGCTGGAGCGATGGCCATCGCAATGGGGGTGGTTCTTTCGGTGTCGTCGAACAGGCGGGAGCAGGCTCGACCCGCAGGTGCGGAAGACGCAGGGAGCATGCCGTACTGGACGCGGCTACGGCTCAAGTCATTGTCGACAGTGTTACCTCTCGAGGGCAGGCACCTTTGGGTGGTGGTCTTCGTGCTTGGTGTCACCGCCGTAGGCGCCGGCGCGGCGCGCCTTCCGCTGGTTACAGCCGCTCTTGTCGGGTCGGCAGTTCTCATGGCAGTAATGGCAGCCCACCGGAAGGGCGCCGCCACAGCCATGATCGTCGTAGCCTCGTTGCCTCTATTCGTTGATATCAAGAATAGGACTTTGACGCTCGCTCATCTGTTTGCGCCGGGCCGTGTTGTTGAGGATGCGGGTCAAGCAATACAGCTGAGCTTCGTTATCGTTGCTGCTCTCGCGGTCGTCTCGGGTATATCCCGATTCGGATCTACGCATGGGGGACGTCTACTCGGTGGCTCTGTGGTTGGTCTTCTGCTGCTCTGCTTTTCGGCCTCGATTGGGGTGGGAGAGCTTTCTGGCGCCGGGCGGTTGGGAATTGTGTACTATGCACAGACTACCGTGCCGCTTCTGGCGTGGTACATCTGTGCCCACAGTGGGGTTTCGCCCCGAACTGCGGCTCGGTGCGTAAGTATATCCGTTCTAGTAACCCTACTTCTGATCTTGGGCGTCGCCTTGACGGGGGCCGTCGGTCTACATGGCAACTACTTCATTGTGGATCAGCTTGACAGCGTGATCCCGCAATATCGGAACTACTTTCCTTTCCTGCTCGTATGCGCGCTTTCCTTCGCGATAGCGCGGTGGTCGCTTGATCGTCTTCTTGGCAGCTTAACGATCGCAAGCACCATCGCGCTGCTGCCCTTCATGTGGTCTCGTACCGGGATCGCAATGCTCGTGATGGCGGGGGCTGTCGCATACCTGGCACGACCGGCCGGAGTCAGTCGCGGAGTTCGGGTCATTGTTGCGGGTATCGGAAGCATTGGAACGGTCCTTGTCGCGCTGCAGGCCGTATCCGGAGGTGTTATTGGCGAGCGTGATGCGATCGGCTCCACCGCGACAGCGTCTGGGGGCGAACGTGTCCAACTCGGCGTCGAGGCGATATCGCGCCTTCTTCATCACCCGTTCCTCGGTGATTCGTTCGTCCCCTACAGCAGTGTCCTCGCGGGCGGTCAACAGGCGCAGTTCGCTCGACTCTTCCCGGCTCACAATCAGTATCTCGACTACGGGCTTCGAGGTGGCGCCCTAGCGATGGTGCTTCTGGTCGTCCTTGAGGCGATGTATCTCCGGCGGTCATGGCATCTCGCCCAGCATTCGCTCGATGCGGAGACCGCCGCGTACCATGGCGCGCTGGTAGCGATTCTGGTGGCTGTCGCGATCGGGAACCTATCGCAACTGTTTGTCATCCAAACGTGGACGGGAACCGTCCTCTTCTCTCTCATGGGCGTCTGCGCGGCCTGCTCTGTCGGTGCTGGCCGAACCGGCTCTGGTGGAGTGGATGCGTCGCGTAGGGCGAGCGGACCAGTTGGGGGGCTACCGGCAGGTCAGGCGCAGGAAATTCGCAGGACGGCGTCTGCCGATGCAGAGTAGTGACGGGTATCGAGGGTCACTGACTCTGGCTCTCCGAAGTTGTTTGGTTGCGGCAGTAGCGTGTCGGGGTGTCATCACGTGACGGAACCCGTGCCCAGTCCTTCGGATCGATCGCTGAACACTACGACCGGTTCCGTCCTGGTCCTCCCGCCGAGGCGCTGGATTGGCTGCTGCAGGAGGGTTGCTCGTCGGCGTTGGATCTGGGTGCGGGCACCGGGGCGTTGACCCGCGTGCTTCTGGAGAAGATCCCGCAGGTCACCGCCGTCGAACCGGACCCGCGAATGCGGGAGGTGCTCGCCGGGCGAGCACCGGCGGCGGCCGTGCTGGAAGGGACGGCCGAAGACATCCCGCTGCCCGACGCCTCGGTCGACGCGGTCGTGGTGAGCTCGGCCTGGCACTGGATGGATCCGGAGCGTGCGCCCTACGAGGTCGCGCGGGTCCTCCGGCCGGGCGGCCGCTTCGGACTGCTCTGGAACGGCCGCGACCGGAACGAGCGTTGGGTAGCCGATCTGGAGAAGATCGTCACCGAGGGCACGCAGGGCGACGACAGCGCCACCCGGCACGCCGGGCCGGAGCCGCGCGACCGGCGGTCCCGCGCGGAGCGGGTCCGGGTCCCCGACGGCGCGCCGTTCCACGACATCGCGACCCACACCGTCCGGTGGTCTCGGCCGATCCCTCCGGAGGACATCGTCGGCCTGATCGGCACCTACAGCCGCATCATCACCCTGCCCGACGACCAGCGGCAGGCCCTGCTCGACCGCGTCGCCGACTTCGCCCGCACCGATCCCGACCTGGCCGGCCGCGACCTGGTCGACCTGCCGATGGCCTGCCGCTGCTGGCGGGCGACCCGCGATTGACCGACCACGTCAGGAGACCGTCAGCGACCCGTGCATGAACGGGTGGATGGTGCAGGTGAAGGGATACTTCCCCGGCTTCGAGGGCGCCGTGAAGGTCGCCGTCTGACCCCCGGTGATCGTCGACGACTTGAAGAGGTTGGTCGTCGAGGTGACGTTGTGCGGCACGGAGTCGTCGTTCACGACCTTGACTTTCGTCCCCGGCTTCACCGTCAGCGGCGCACCGAACTTGAAGTTCTTGATCGTGATCGTGGCCCCCGCGGCCGCTGCCCCGTTGGACGGCGACGAGGAGGCCGACGCCGCGGAGGACGGGGACGACGAGGACGAAGCGGACGGCGACGAGGACGAGGAGGACGACCCGGAGCCGGAGGAGGAGCAGGCGGCGGCGACCAGCAGGGCGAATGCGGCCACGGCAATGCGCAGAAGTGCTCTCATATCGGAAAGATACGGCGCAGATCGGCTTCCGGTTCAGTTGAACCGCCGTGGACCTACCTCCGTGTCATTCAATGAAAGGGGGGTGGAAGCCTTGCCGCCGGAAGCCGACCTCATGCGCGTGCTCCACGACGAGCACGCGACCGCGCTGTGGTCCTACGCGATGCGATTGACCAGCGGGGATCGGGGCCGGGCCGAGGACGCCGTCCAGGAGACGATGCTCCGGGCGTGGCGCCATCCCGAGGTGCTCGACCCGGAACGCGGCTCGCCGCGGGGGTGGCTCTTCACGACCCTGAGGCACGTCGTCATCGACGAGTGGCGGGCCCGCAGCGTCCGGCCGGAGAAGATCACCGACCGGGTGCCCGAGGTGAGCGTGCCGGACGCGGCGGATACCGCCGTACAGTCGTGGCTGGTGGCCGACGCGATCCGCCAGCTGTCGCCGCCCCACCGCGAGGTCCTGGTCGAATGCTTCTACCGGGGCCTGTCCGTCGCCGAAGCGGCGTCCCGGCTCGGGGTGCCACCCGGCACCGTGAAGTCCCGAACACACTATGCCCTACGCGCCCTGAAACTGGCGCTCGAGGAGATGGGGGTGACCGCGTGACCTGCTTCTACAGCCACGACGGCGCCTCTTACGTGCTGGGTGCGCTCAGCCCGGAGGAACGGCACCGCTTCGAGGAACATCTGCCGACCTGCCCGACCTGCACCACCACGGTCCGGGAGTTTTCCGGCATGCCCGGCCTGCTCGCCCGCATCTCCTCCGAGGAGGCGGTCGAGGCCAGCGCCGAACCTGAACCGCCGCCACCGTCCCTGCTGCCCCGCTTGCTCACCCAGGTGCACCGGGAGCGCCGTACGTCCCGCTGGCGGGTGGCGGTGATCGGTGCGGCGGCCGCCGCGGTCGTCGGGATCGGCAGCGCCGCGGTCATCAGCACCGTCGACGGCCACCCGGCCAACCAGCCCGGTACGTCGGCCGTCGCCAGCCGACTGCTCACCTTCCGGGCGGTCGACGGAGCGCCGGTCAAGGCGACCGCGCGGCTGACCGACAAGGCCTGGGGTACGGCGATCTTCATGCGCTGCACCTACATCAACAACCCGGGCTGGAGCAGCGACGGCGGCTCCTACGCCCTCGTCGCGACCGACAAGAACGGTCACCGTCACCAGCTGGCCACATGGGAGGCGATCCCCAACACCGAGGTCAAGGTGCCGACCGGCGTGTCGGTGTCCCAGCACCAGCTGACCGGCCTGCAGGTGACGTCGCAGTCCGGACGGGTGCTGGCCAGCGCCTCGCTGTAGCCGCCCTCCGGAGCGGGTCTTGCCGAGCGGTGCGTCAGTGCGCTGATGCCGAACGCGCGGCGGACTCGGCGATCAGGGCGACGACGGCGGGCGGGTTGTCCGAGGCGGGCACGTGACCACACCCGGGGAGCGTCCCGACCCGGAAATTCGGCGGGAGTTCGCCGAAGTTGCGGGACTGCCAGGGGAGCAGCAGGACGTCGCGCGAGCCGAAGGCGATCGTCACGGGTGCGTCGATGGGTGCACCGGAGACGTAGTGACGCGTCGCGGTGCCGCGCAGGGCGGCGTCGAAGCCGGTGCTGGTAGCCAGGTCCCGGATGCTCGCCTGCGCGTAGTCAGGGGTCATGCGCACCGGCCGGCCGTGGGTCTGGCCGAGGACGAGGATGCGCCCCAGCGGGTGATCGACCAGGCGGGACAGGATGCCGGCGCCGTGTGCCGCGAACCACCGCGACGCCCGCAGGCTGAGCAGGTCGTAGCGCGGAGCGCCGCCCCGCCACAGGCCGGCCGGTGAGAGCAGGGTCAGCGAGGCCACCGGCCGGATGCCGGCCAGTTCGAGCGCCACCCAGCCGCCGAGCGAGTTGCCGGCGACGTGCGGCGACGGGACGCCGAGATCGTCGAGCAGCCCCGCAACGGACGCGGCCAGGGCGGTCGGGCTCGGTTCGACCTGCGGCGGAAGGGGCTCGGACTCCCCGAAGCCCGGGAGGTCGACGGCGATGACGTCGAACCGCCGGCTGAGCTCGGGCAGGACGGGCTCCCAGACCCGGCGCGAGGACCCGAGCGGGTGCAGCAGCACCAGCGGCGCGCCGGATCCCGAACGGGTGTGGGCAAGAGCGGTCATGTCGTACTTCTTCCCCGGGCAGCCGGCTCTCGGCATGCGCGGCCGGCCGTGTCAGCCTACGGTCATCCGATGCGGAATCTGGAGTGGCCGATCTGGCTGGGCACCGACCCCGAGCACCGGGACCTCGTCGGGGGCAATCCCGATCGTGCGGAGGCGGAGATCGGGGCGTCCCACCTGCGGGAGGTGCTCCCCGGCCGCGATGCCTACGTGGGCAGCCGGCAGTGGTGCCGGGACTGCAACACCGGTCTGCGGACGGACGGTACCTGCGCCTGCCGGTAGCGCGTCCAGGCGTCGTTCCCTCGGCGCCCGGTCCGGTCAGCGCGGCTACGGGGTGACGACGACGGCGTCCCCGTCGGCGCGTTCACCGGTGCTGTCGGAGGGGTGGTTGACCAGCTGACCGTCGACGGCCATGGCGGTGGACCCGCCGCCGTCGAGGTTCATGGCCTGGCGGGCACCGAGTTCCTGCATGAACCGGGCTTCTTCGGCGAGGGTGAAGCCTTCGGAGGTGCCGGGCTCGCGGCCGTCGACGGTGACCAGGATGATGCGGCCGCGGGCATCCGTGCCGGCGATGGTCCGGGGCTGGCGGATCTCGCCCCAGGCGAAGTTGAAGGAGCGGTCCGCCGGGTCGATGACCCCCTCGGTCGCGGCGTCGATCGCCGTTCGCCCGTTGGTGACGAGGGTCGGCGCAGCGCTGACGATCCCATGGGTGCGGTCCGGCCGGACCACCGTCCCGGTGCGGTCGTCCCGCAGCTGATCGCCCACCGCGGCCCGGGTGCCGACGTCGAGGTGACCGGTGAGCCAGTCGGCCTTTGCCCCAATGGCCTGGATCGCCGACCCGCCGGCCGGGACGGTGCCGCCGGGGGAGCCGACCGAGACGACCCGGTGGTCGGCATCGAGGAGCACCTGTACGCCGGCGCCGGTGGGTAGGGCGGCGCCGAACTGCGCGGTGAAGAGGACGGCGTCGTCCGTGGCGGTGCAGGTGAAGTCCTGGCGGGGTTCGCCGGTCGGGTCGAGACCCGGGCGGCCGCAGTCGCGGACCAGACCTGGCTTGCGGTTGAGGCCGTCGACGTCCAACGACGCCTGCCCGGCGCGGATGGTGACGGTCGAGACCAGGTGCTCGATGCGGGCCTGGTTGTCGCTGCCGAGCACGAGTGCGGCCCGGTCGCCGACGGACATGGCCTGCAGCGCGCCGTGGTAGACGGCCAGCCCGGACGGCACACCCTGGAAGCCGTCGCTGTCGGAGGTGACGAAGAACCCGCCGTTGACCGCGACGACGGCGGCGCTCTCCCGGGCGAGCTGCGAGGTGGTGGTCCGCGCGGCGACCACCGGCCCGTGGGTCGCGGCGATCGTGCCGGACAGCCGGCTCGGGTCGATGACGGCGACGTGCACCTGCTCGGCGTCGATCGGCTGGTCCGAGTCGTAGCCGCCCCACTGCACCGTCGCCGTCGGGAAACCCTCGCCCTGGAGCGCGGTCGCGGCGGTCTGCGCCGCGGCCTCGTCGGCGAAGTCGCCCGCGTGGACGCGCCAGCCCTGCGTGCCGTGCGGAATGTCGCTGTAGTCCGGCCACGGCAAGGCGGTCACCGCGGGCGTGACTCCTGCGGCGCGCAGCCGACCGGCGGTCTGCTGGGCCCACTGCCGGTCACCGAGCTCGCTGGTGGTGGGCAGGCCGGTCAGCGAACTCACCGCGGGCGCGAAGATCGTGACGACCCACCGCGGTGCGACCGCCGGCCGGGTCAAGGTGCCGGCGTAGACGCTGACCCCGGGAGAGTGTGCCGTCTGGGTCCACCCGTAGCCCGGCGTCCGCCAGGTCGCCGGGGCGCTCGCCCGATGAGCCGCGGGCGCGACGGTCGACGAGCCGGCCGGCCCGGCACCGGCAGCGGTCGAGGGCGCCGTCGCGAACAGTACGCCGGCCACGACCGAGGACACCCCGGCAGCCGTCCGTGCGATCCGCCTGCCATGCCCGAGCATGCGATCTCCTCCGCGTCGTCCCCCGGCGGGCTGAAAGCTAAGCCGGGAGGGTCGAGCGAAGATGGCGCACACCTGTCCGCGACGTCAACACCTGGTGGCCAACGACCACAAGCTACTAGCGCGGTGTATACACTGAGTGTATTGTCTCGGACATGACGGTTCCCCTCACCCTGCTCGGCCTGCTCGAACGCGAGCCCAGCCACGGCTACGACCTCAAGCGCGACTACGACACCTACTTCGGCCGGGGCAAGCCGCTGCCGTTCGGCCAGGTGTACGCGACCCTCGGCCGGCTGGCCCGCGACGGCAAGGTGGTCGTCGGCGACGCCGAGCCCGGCGCCGGGCCCGGACCGCAAGCGGTACGTCATCACCGACGCAGGGCGTCGAGCGAGGTCGAGACCTGGCTGACCGAGCCGGTCGAGCCCGAGCCGCACCTGCAGACGGTGCTGTTCGCCAAGGTCGTGCTGGCGCTGATGCTCGGGCCGCCCGGCCGAGCGCTACCTCGACACCCAGCGCGCCGCCCACCTGCAGCGGATGCGCGAGCTGACCGAGGTCAGGCGCACCGGCGGACTGGTCGACGCGCTGCTCGCCGACCACGGCCTGTTCCACCTCGAGGCCGACCTGCGCTGGATCGACCTGACCGCGGCCCGGCTGGGCACCCTGCCGAGGAGGTGCAGGGCATGACCGCCGACACGCTCGGACGAGTGGCGCTGATCGAGGCCCGCGACGTCGGCTGTCGTTCGGCCAGACCCCGGCGCTGCGCGGCGCCACCGTCGCCGTGCGCGCCGGCGAGATCCTCGCCGTCATGGGCCCGAGCGGGTCGGGCAAGTCGACCCTGCTGCACTGCCTGGCCGGCATCCTGACGCCGGACGCCGGCGAGGTCTGCTTCGACGGGCGGCGGGTCGACACCGGCTCGACGAGACGGCGACGCAGCGCCCTGCGGCGCGACCGGTTCGGCTTCGTCTTCCAGTTCGGCCAGCTCGTCCCCGAGCTCACCGCCGAGGAGAACGTCGCCCTGCCCCTGCTGCTCGGCGGTGCGTCGCCGGCGACGCGCTCGCGCCGAGGCCCGCGTCGTGGTTCGAGCGGCTCGGCCTGGACGGGCTGGAGCAGCGCCGGTCGGGCGAGCTGTCCGGCGGCCAGGCCCAGCGGGTCGCGCTGGCCCGCGGCCTGGTCGCCGCGGCCCGAGGTCCTCTTCGCCGACGAGCCGACCGGCTCGCTCGACTCGCTCACCGGCGAGCAGGTGATGGACCTGCTGGTCGCCGCCGCCCGCGAGCAGGGCACCACGGTCGTCCTGGTCACCCACGAGCCGCGGGTCGCCGCCTACGCCGACCGCGAGGTCGTCGTCCGCGACGGCCGGGTGACCTCGCTGCTCGCCGGATCGCGTGGTCGCATGATCCGGCTCGGCGCTGCGGCTGGCCCTGCGCGGCGGGCGGGAGGCCGCCGTCCGGCTCGTCGTCATCGCCGCGGCCGTGGCGCTCGGCGTCGGCCTGCTGCTGACCACCCTGGCCGGCATCAACGCCGTCAACGCCCAGAACGCCCGCTACGCCTGGCTCGAACACCAGCACCGTCATGCGAGGCGCACGCACCGGCGGCGACGCGGACCCGCTGTGGTGGCGGCTGCGGGCCGACGACCTTCCACGGCAAGCTGATCGGCCGGGTCGACGTCGCCGCCACCGGGCCGCACTCGCCGGTGCCGCCGGGCATCCCGCACCTGCCCGGGCCGGGGCAGTACTACGCCTCACCGGCGCTCGGCGCGCTGCTGCGCTCCACCCCGGCCGACCAGCTCGGCGACCGCTATCCCCGGCACGGCAGATCGGCACCATCGGCGCCGCCGCGCTGCCGGCGCCGAACTCGCTGATCATCATCGTCGGCCGCACGCCCGACGCAGCTCGCGCACACGTCCGGGCGCCGAGCGGGTCAGCCGCATCAGCACGACCGCGCCCAGCAGCTGCAACGGCGAGACTGCGACGTCGGTCGGCACCGACGCAACGGCATCGACCTCATCCTCTCCGTCGTGGCGCGGCGCTGCTGTTCCCGGTGCTCATCTTCATCGGCACCGCGACCCGGCTCGTCGCCGCACGCCGCGAGCAGCGGTTCGCCGCGATGCGCCTGGTCGGCGCGACGCCCCGGCAGGTCTCGGTGATCTCGGCGGTCGAGTCGACCGTCGCCGCCGTCGCCGGGCGTGGCCGCCGGCTTCGCGCTGTTCTTCGCTGCTCCGCCCGCCGCTCGCGGCGATCCCGTTCACCGGCGCGCCGTTCTTCCCCGGCGACCTGTCGCTCGGCGCTGCTCGACGTCCTGCTCGTCGCGCTCGGCGTGCCCGCTCGCGGCGGCGGTCGCCGCCCGCGCTCGCGCTGCGCCGCGTGCACGATCTCGCCGCTCGGCGTCACGCCGGCGGGTCACCCCGCGCCCCCCGCGGGCCTGGCGGCTGATCCCGCTGCTGGCCGGCGTCGGCGAGCTGGCCTACTTCGTCGTCATCGGCGCCCGGCCGCCACGCCGGGCCAGATCGCAGGCGTACCTCACCGGGTTCCTGCTGATCATGGCCGGGCTGGTCGTCGCCGGGCCGTGGCTGACGATGGTCGGCTCCCGGCTGCTGGCCCGGCGCACCAGCCGGCCCGCCACCCTCATCGCCGGGCGGCGGCTGGCCGACAACCCGCGGGCCGGCTTCCGGGCCATCAGCGGGCTGATCCTCGCGCTGTTCGTCACCAGCGTCGCCGATCGGGCGTGATCACCACGATCGAGGCGTCAACCGCGGGTCGCGCGAGTCACGGCGCGGCGGCCGCGACGACGCTGGTCGCGACTAGTTCTGCCGAGCAGTCCCCGGCCGGCGCGGGGCGTCCTGGCGCACCGTCCGCGTCGATCCCGACCCGCTCGCTGGCCCGGCTGCGCTCGATCCCGGCGTCAGGGCGTGACGCTGGTCCACACCGATCCGCTCGGACGCGGTCCGCCTCGGGACTCGCCGGCGGTGCCCGGGGCCTGGTCTCCTGCGCCGAGCTGGCCCGACGCCGGCGCTCGGCCGCTGCCCGGCCGGGGCCTGCGCCGCCGCGATCGTGCCGCCGGCCTCGGCGTCCGGCGGGCGTCCACCGCGACGCCGGGTCTGGCCACGCGGTCACGGTCGTCTCCCGGGCGACTCGGCGCACCTGCCGGCCCTGTCGATCGCCGTGGCGACCGACGGGTCGACGGCGGCGATCGAGCGGAGCCCGGACGGTGCTCGAGACCGGCCTATCCCGGCTTCCAGGGTCCGCACGGCCCGCCGGCCACCCTCGGCGACATCGACTCCCAGCCGGAGTCGGACGCTCGCCGAGTGGCGGCAGCTGGCCGACGTGGTGATCCTCGTCAGCCTGCCGATCGCCGGCTGCACGCCTGGCCGTCAGCGTGGCCGCCGGGCTCAGCGAGCGCAAGCGGCCGTTCAGCCTGCTGCGGCTGACCGGCGCCCCGCTCGGCGTGCTGCGCCGCGTGGTCGCCCTGGAGAGCGCCGTCCCGCTGCTGGTCGTCGCCGTGGTGTCGATCGGCGGCCGGCTTCCTCGCCGCGTACCTGTTCCTCCGATCGCAGCTGGCACTATACGCTGCAGCCGCCCGGGCGTCGGGTACTACCTCATCGTCGTCGCCGGGATCGCCGCCTCGCTCGGCGATCATCGCCGCCACCCTGCCGCTGCTCGAACGGATCACCGGACCCGAGACCGCCCGCAACGAGTGAGGGGCCGGCCTCGCCGACGGCGGTGCGCCGTCGGCTGGGTCGTGGCGCCGTCGCGGCACGGAGCACAATGTCGGTCGATGCAGGGGGGCGTCTCCTGTAGGCAGGTGCCGCGACAATCGCCCGTCCGCGTAGGAGGTCATCCGTGACACGAGTCGCCGTGCTCGACGACTACCAGAAGGTGGCCGGGTCGCTCGCCGACTGGTCCTCGCTGCCCGACGGCACCGAGGTGGTCTTCTTCTCCTACCACTTCACCGACGAGGAGGGGCTCGTCGAGCGGCTCGTCGATTTCGACGTCGTCGTCCTGATGCGGGAGCGCACCCCCTTCCCGCGGTCCCTGATCAAGCGCCTGCCGCAGCTGAAGCTGATCGTCACCGCCGCGATGCGCAACGCCGCGATCGACGTCGCCGGCGCCCGCGAGCACGGTGTGGTGGTCTGCGGCACCGAGGGGTCGGGCGGCGCGACCCTCGACCTGACCTGGGGGCTGATCCTGGCGTTGATCCGGCATCTGCCGACCGAGGACGCGGCGCTGCGGGCCGGCCGCTGGCAGACGACGATCGGCGTCGACCTGGAGGGCCGGACGCTGGGCGTGCTGGGGGTCGGGCGGCTCGGGAGCCGGGTCGCGCGGGTCGGTCAGGCCTTCGACATGGACGTCATCGCCTGGAGTGAAAACCTCACCGCCGAGCGGGCGGCGGAGGTCGGGGTCACCCGGGTGGAGCGGGACGAGCTGTTCGAACGGTCGGACATCCTGACCATCCACACCGTGCTGAGCGGCCGCACCCGGGGGCTGGTCGGCCGCCGGGAGCTCAGCCTGATGAAGGCCACGGCGTACCTGGTCAACACCTCGCGGGGCCCGATCGTCGACGAGACGGCGCTCAACGACGCGCTGCGGTCCGGGCAGCTCGCCGGCGCCGGCCTGGACGTCTTCGACGTCGAGCCGCTGCCGATGTGGCACCCGCTGCGCACCGCCCCCCACACGGTGCTCACGCCGCACATCGGCTTCGTCACGAAGGAGACCTACCGGCAGTGGTACGGCGGCGCCGTGGAGGACATCGCGGCGTTCCTGTCCGGTTCTCCGATCCGGGTGCTGACGTAACTTCGGTGTGAAATACGTGCGTATGCGTGCGGACTGCCGGACACTGAGGGCGTGCTAGCCGATTTCGACGAGCTCGACGCGGTCGGCAGCGCCTACGTCGAGCACCTCAGCGACACCGACCTGCGCACGCTGGTCGGCGCCGACGGGGTGGCCGCCGAGGAGCAGGACCGCCGGGTCCGGGCCCTGCGCCGTCAGCCCGCGCTGGTGCTCGACGTCCTCGCCCGGCCGGCGACCGTCAACGCGCTGCTCAACCTGGCCGGCTCGTCCGGCCGACGGTCGGACCGGCTGACCTTCGTCTCGCCGTTCCTGGTCTTCGCCGCCGCGGTGCACCGGACCGCCACCGACCTCGGCCAGACCTATTACACGACCGAGCGCTCCGGCCCGCGGCTGCGGGTCCCGGTCTTCGACGCCGCCGACCTGGCCGCCTATCTCGCCCTCGCCCGGCGGCGGCTCTTCCTGATCGACCTGCTGGCGTCGTTCACCCGGGTGTCGAGCGGGGTCGCGTGGACCCGGACGCACAGCGGCTGGCAGCGGCGGCGGTGGAACGAGCTCGACCCGGTGCGGCTGTCCGCGCTGCTGGACGCCGTACCGGAGGAGCAGAAGCCGGGCGTCTGGCGGCGGATGGGTGATCTCGCGCTCTTCCTGACCGGGGTGTTTCCGGACCGCGCGGCGCCGGGCGCGCTGGGCCGCTTCGACTCCAGCCGCCTCGCGCGGGTCACCGGGCTGCCCCGGACTCCGGACGACACCGACCCGCTCGAGCTGCTCGAGCGGTTCGGCGCGCGCTGGTATCTGATCGCCGCCGAGCAGGCCCTGGCGCAGACGTCGACGACCGCCGAACTCCGCGACGCGGCCGAGCACTTCCACCAGGCCCGGCGGGTGCTCAACGCGGTGACCGACCGCTACCTCTTCCCGCTGTCCAACGACTGGTTCGCCCCGCCGTCGTAGCCGTCCCGTCCCGGCCCGGCCCTCGGTTGACAGGCCAAAGGGGACACTCCTACGTTACCGGGTAAGCGGTTTCCCCAGAGGAGTTAGTTGATCATGCCGGAACGGATCAAGGTCGGGCTCGTCGGGACGGGCAACATCGCCAACTCGCACCTCCGCGCGATCAAGGCGCACGAGGGCCGGGCCGAGGTGGTCGCCGCCATGGACGTCGACCAGGGCCGGCTCACCGAATTCTGCGAGAAGCACGGCATCCCCAACAGCTACAAGTCCGTCGAGGACATGCTCACCGCCGAGCAGCTCGATCTCGTCGACGTCTGCACCCCGCCCGGCGCGCACGCCGGGCCGGCGATCGCCGCCCTCGACGCCGGAGCGTCCGTGCTCGTCGAGAAGCCGCCGTGTCTGTCCCTCGAGGACTTCGACCGCATCGCCGAGGCCGAGAAGCGCAACAAGGGCCACTTCATCACGGTCTTCCAGCACCGCTTCGGGTCGGCCGGCCAGCACGTGAAGCGGCTGATCGACGACGGGGTGCTCGGCGCCCCCTATGTCTCGATCTGCCACACCCTGTGGTTCCGCGGGGACGCCTACTACGAGGTTCCCTGGCGCGGCCGGTGGGACACCGAGGGCGGCGGCCCGACGATGGGGCACGGCATCCACCAGATCGACCTGCTCGGGCACCTGCTCGGGGAGTGGACCGAGATCTCCGCGACGGCGTCCCGGATGGCCCGCCACGTGCAGACCGAGGACGTCTCCTTCGCCCACGTGACCTTCACCAGCGGCGCCATCGCGAGCGTCGTCAACAGCATCCTGTCCCCGCGCGAGGAGAGCTACCAGCGGTTCGACTTCGCCCGCGGCACGGTCGAACTCACCCACCTCTACGGGTACGACGCGCAGAGCTGGCGCTTCACCCCGGCTCCCGGCGTGGAGGCGGGGCCCGAGGTCTGGCCCGCCCCCGGTCCCGACGTCAAGAGCTCGCACGCGGCGCAGTACGGCAACATCCTCGACAGCCTGGAGAAGGGCGAGCGCCCCGGGTCGACCGGCGCGGGCGCCCGGCGCACCCTCGAGCTGGTCACCGGCCTCTACGCCTCCGCCTTCACCGGCACCCGGGTACGACGCGAGGACCTCGTTCCCGGGCACCCCTTCTACCATCGGCTGCACGGCGATCACCCCGACTGGGCCCCGCCGACCGCGACCGCCTGACGACCGGAAAGGTTTTCGCCGTGCCGAAGCACCACCAGGAGTCCTCGGCGGAGATGCGGATCGCCGAGACCGGCGCCACCGTCTCGCTCGAGGCCGCCGGAGTCGAGCTGTTCCGCTACGTCTTCCAGCCCGACGTGCCGCAGCTGGAGTCCCCGCACCCCTACATGCACCCGCTGCGTACGACGACCGGCGAGCGGTCTCCCTCTACCGGCCGCACGACCACGTGTGGCACAAGGGCATCTCGCTCGCGCTGCCCAACGTCGACGACGCCAACTTCTGGGGCGGCCCGACCTACGTGCGCGACAAGGGCTACGTGCAGCTGCACAACAACGGCACCCAGCGCCACGACGGCTTCTCCCAGGTCCACGTCATCGACGGGGTGGCTCGGATCGACGAGCAGCTGTCCTGGATCACCGAGCAGGGTGAGCACTGGCTCGACGAGACGCGGCGGTTCGGCGCCTACCTGATCC
This sequence comes from uncultured Actinomycetota bacterium, assembly GCA_963828605.1. GTDB lineage: Bacteria > Actinomycetota > Actinomycetes > Mycobacteriales > QHCD01 > DASXJE01. Next base: position 1,264,389 of record CAWHER010000003.1, read on the forward strand.
CCGAGGAGTCGGCCTGGGTGCTGACCTTCGAGACGGCGCTGCTCAACCGGCGGGAGACGCCGATCCAGTTCGGCAGTCCCACGACCGAAGGGCGACCGGCCGCCGGCTACGGCGGCTTCTTCTGGCGCGGTCCGCGGTCGTTCAACAACGGCAAGGTCCTCGCCCCCGACACCTCCGGCGAGGCGCTGATGGGCCAGCGCGCGGAGTGGCTCGGATACGTCGGTAAGCACGACGGCATCGACGGTGCCTCCACGATCGTCTTCGTCGACAACGCCGCCAACGTCCGGCACCCCACGCAGTGGTTCGTCCGCAGCGAGCCCTACGCCTGCGTCTGCCCGGCGCCGTTCTTCGACGAGGTCCTCGAGGTGCCGGCCGGCGAGACGCTCAGCCTGCGCTACGACTTCCTCATCGGGTCCGGGAGCTGGGACCCGGCCCGCGTCGGGCAGGTCGTCGCGGACAAGGTGCGCACCACCGACGCGCTCGGCGGACCAGGCCGGTCGTGACCGACCCCCGGCTCGCCTTCCCCGGCGCCACCGCGGTCACCGGCCTCGACGTCTACGACTGGGACGGCCCGGACGGCGAGCCGGGCGGGTCCGCGCACGTCCACCTGCTGTGCACCGAGGCCTACGTCGTGGTCCGCGGGTCGGGCCGGCTGCAGACCCTCGGCGCGGCCGGCTACACCGAGACACCGCTGGCCCCCGGCGCCGTGGTCTGGTTCACGCCCGGCACGATCCACCGGCTGGTCAACGAGGGCGACCTCGAGATCGTGGTCGTCATGCAGAACGCCGGGCTGCCCGAGGCCGGCGACGCCGTCCTCACCTTCCCGCCGGACACCCTCGCCGACCCGGCCCGCTACGCCGAGGCTGCGTCGCTCGCCGACGACCGGCACGTCTACGCCTCCGATGAGGCGGCCGCGCGCCGTCGTAAGGACCTGGCGATCGAGGGCTTCGTCGACCTGCGTCGGCGGGTCGAGGCCGAGGGACCCGCCGGGCTGGACGCCTTCTACGACGCCGCGCTCCGGCTCGTGGCGCCCAAGCTCGAGGCCTGGGAGAGCCGGCTCAGCGCCGGAGCGGCCGCCGTCGCGGAGCTCACCGCCAAGCGCCTGGCCGCCCTGCGTGGCGGCGACCACAGCCACCTCGCCGGGGCCACCGTGCTCGCCGACACGCCCGCCGGGCCGAAGCTCGGGATGTGCGGGCGGCTCACGACGTACGACGGGTCTCTCTAGCGCAAGGTTCAGCGGTTCCGGTAGGCGTCCGAGCGGGCGAACACGCCGACAACCTCGACGCGGTGGTGGTCCTCGTCGATGCGGTAGAGGACGCGGTAAGTGCCACGTCGCGCGCTGTGCCGATCGTCGAGCGGACGACGCAAGCGTCTCCCGACCCGCTGCGGATTCTCGAGCAAGGGGCCGATGATGAATTCGTATGCCGCAAAGGCGACGGGCTGGGGAAGTTGTTCAGCGAGCTGTCGACGTGCCGTCGGGGCAATCACCAGGTCGTAACGGCGATCGTTCACGCACCGGCTCGCCGAGCGTCCATCGCTGCCGCAAGGTCCTGCTCGCTTTCACCCTCGCCTCGGGCGAGTTCGTCTTCGGCCGTACGCAGCGCATGCACCGCGTCCGAGTCCGACAGGACTGCGATGGTTTCCTCGAGCGATTCAAGATCGTCGACAGCGAGGAGCACCGCCGTGGGCCGGCCGTGCACGGTCACCGTCACACGCTCGTGCTGAGCACCAACCCGCGCCACCAGGTCGGAGAGGTGGGCCTTGGCTTCCGCAATGGAACTCACCGCCGTCATGGTCATAAGTATGACCAAACATCTGGCGGATGTCCAGCCGGCGGTGCGGGCCTTCAGCTGATCGAGCGACTCGCGCATGAACAGCGCGCCCTGCTGATCGACGGCCCTCAGACCGGTGTGGTCTCGGAGACCTCGGTCGGCCGCTCACGCTGCTCCTCCCGCGCCGTGCGCGTGTAGCGGAGCATGTCGACCGACAGCACGATCAGTGCGACCCACACCAGCGCGAAACCCATCAGCCGCAGCGCCGGCATCGCCTCGTGGAAGACCAGCACGCCGAGGGCGAACTGCATCACCGGCGTGACGTACTGCAGCAGGCCCAGGGTCGTCAGCGGCAGCCGGCGCGCGGCACCGGCGAAGAACAGCAGCGGCACGGCGGTGACGACACCCGCGCCGACCAGCAGCACCGCCTGCGCGACACCTTCGTGCCCGAACGTGCTGCGCCCGTCCGCGGCGAGGAAACCGAGGTAGGCCAAGCAGGGCAGCAACAGCGTCGCCGTCTCCACCGTGAGGCTGTGCGACGCGGGCGCGCCGACGTGCTTCTTGACCAGGCCGTAGGAGCCGAACGAGAAGGCCAGCGTCAACCCGATCCACGGCGGACGGCCGTAGTCGATCGCGAGGACGAGCACCGAGACACCGCCGAGGGCGACGGCGCCCCACTGCACCGGCCGCAGCCGCTCCCGCAGGACGACCACGCCCAGCAGGACCGTGACCAGCGGGTTGATGAAGTAGCCCAGCGAGGTCTCGACGACCTCGTTGTGGTTGACGCCCCAGATGTAGACGCCCCAGTTGATCGCGATGAGCACGGCGCCGAGCGCCATCAGCGACAACCGGCCCGGCTGGCGCAGCAGTTCGCGGATCCACCGCCAGTTGCGCTGGACGGCGAGGACGCGACCACCACCACCAGCGACCACACGATCCGGTGCGCCAGGATCTCCAACGCGCCGGCAGGGCGCAGCAGCGGCCAGTAGAGCGGGAAGAGCCCCCACATCACGTAGGCCGCGGCGCCGAAGAGCAGACCTCTGCGTCCTTCGGTCATCGGCGGGTGATCAGCCGACGGTCCAGGTGTCCGACCCGTGCAGCAGACCGGTGAGGTCCGGCGTCCTTCGATGCGGTGGCCTGGGCGATCTGGTCGCGCATGCGGTCGTCGTACGTCGGCCGCGTCGACCTGGCGGAAGATCGCCGATCGGCGGCCTGGTGCAGCCGCCGCTGCGTCGGTCAGCCGGGAGAGCGCGAACGCCGTCGTCGGGTCGTCGGCTGTGCGCGTCGTGCACGAGCAGGCGTCGGCGCTGACCTGTCGTGGCCGTCGCCGACCTCGACGATCTTGACGCCGCCGGTCGCCGGGTCGCGGACGACGCCCTTGCGTGCCGTCGCGGCCGAAGCGGATCGGCTCGCCGTGCGCGAGCGGGATGATCGCGTCGTCGCGGGTCTGCGGGTCCTTCAGCGGCGTCGAAGGCGCCGTCGTTGAAGATCGGGCAGTTCTGGTAGATCTCGACGAGCGACGTGCCGCGGTGGGCGGCCGCGGCCGCAGCACCGAGGTCAGGTGCTTGCGGTCGGAGTCGATGGTGCGGGCGACGAAGCGTGGCCTCGGCGCCGAGCGCGAGCGAGACCGGGTTGAACGGGTGGTCGAGCGAGCCCATCGGCGTGGACTTGGTGACCTTGCCGACCTCGGAGGTGGGGGAGTACTGGCCCTTGGTGAGGCCGTAGATCCGGTTGTTGAACAGCAGGATCTTCATGTTGACGTTGCGGCGCAGCGCGTGGATCAGGTGGTTGCCGCCGATCGACAGCGCGTCGCCGTCACCGGTGACGACCCACACCGACAGGTCGGGCGCGGGTGGGGCGATGCCGGTCGCGATCGCCGGCGCGCGGCCGTGGATCGAGTGCATGCCGTAGGTCTCGAGGTAGTAGGGGAAGCCGGGACGGAGCAGCCGATGCCGGAGACGAAGACGATGTTCTCGCGGCGCAGGCCGAGCTCGGGCAGGAAGCCCTGCACGGCCTTGAGGACGGCGTAGTCGCCGCAGCCCGGGCACCAGCGGACCTCCTGGTCGGTGTTGAAGTCCTTCGCGGATCTGCTTCGTCGTCGGTCGGCCGGGACACCTGCCAGGCCGGGGAAGTCCAGGTCGACAGGATTCAGACATCGGCGCGATCCCCTTCTTGCGACCAGTTCGGCACTCGGCGAGCTCGGCGGCTCGGAACGGCAGGCCGCGGACCTGGTTGTAGCTGATGGCGTCGACGAGATATTTCGCCCGGATCAGCATGGCGAGCTGGCCGAGGTTCATCTCCGGGACCAGCACCTTGTCGTAGCCGCGCAGGATCTCGCCGAGGTTGGGCGGGAACGGGTTGAGGTGGCGCAGGTGCGCCTGGGCGACGTGCTAGGCCGGCGTGCGGACCCGGCGGCAGGCCGGCGCCGATCGGGCCCGTACGTCGACCCCCAGCCGAGCACGAGCACCTTCGCCGTCGCCGGTCGGGTCGTCGACCTCGAGCGGGGGCAGGCGACGGGCGATGCGGTCGACCTTGGCCGCCCGGGTGCGGACCATGAAGTCGTGGTTGGCCGGGTCGTAGGAGATGTTGCCGGGGCCGTCGGCCTTCTCGATCCCGCCGATGCGGTGCTCCAGGCCGGGCGTGCCCGGGGATCGCCCACGGCCGGGCCAGGGTCTCCTCGTCGCGCAGGTAGGGCCAGAACTCGCCGGGTCCCGTCCTCCGCGTGTGGTTGGCTCGGTCGCGAAGGTCGAGGTCGATCTCGGGCAGTGAGTCGACATCGGGGATCCGCCACGGCTCGGAGCCGTTGGCGAGATAGCCGTCGGAGAGCAGCATCACCGGCGTGCGGTAGGTCGACCGCGATCCGGACGGCCTCGAGGGCCGCGTCGAAGCAGTCGGCCGGGGACTGCGGCGCGACGATCGGCACCGGCGACTCGCCGTTGCGGCCGAACATCGCCTGCAGCAGGTCGGCCTGCTCGGTCTTGGTCGGCAGGCCGGTCGACGGGCCGCCGCGCTGGACGTCGATGACCAGCAGGGGCAGCTCGATCGTCACCGCGAGGCCGATGGTCTCCGACTTCAGCGCGATGCCGGGGCCGGAGGTGGTGGTGACGCCCAGCGCGCCGGCGAACGACGCGCCGAGGGCGGCGCCGATGCCGGCGATCTCGTCCTCGGCCTGGAAGGTCGTGACGCCGAACGCCTTGTGCTTGCTCAGCTCGTGGAGGATGTCGGAGGCCGGCGTGATCGGGTAGGAGCCGAGGAACAGCGGCAGCCCGGACTGCACGCCGCCGGCGATCAGCCCGTAGGACAGGGCGAGGTTGCCGGTGATGTTGCGGTAGGTGCCGGCCGGCAGCGGCGCCGGCTTGATCTCGTAGGAGACCGCGAACGTCTCGGTGGTCTCGCCGAAGTTCCAGCCGGCGCGGAACGCCGCGACGTTGGCGTCCGCGATGTCGGGCTTGCTCGCGAACTTCGCTTCGAGGAACCGGACCGTGGCCTCGACGGGCGGCCGTACATCCAGGACAGCAGCCCGAGCGCGAACATGTTCTTGGCGCGGCGGCGTCCTTGCGGGTCAGGCCGAAGGACTCCTTGACGCCTCGACGGTCATGCCGGTGAGGTCGACGGCGTGGACGGCGTACTCGGCCAGCGAGCCGTCCTCGAGCGGGTTGGCGGCGTAGCCCGACCTTGGTCAGGTTGCGCGTGGTGAAGTCGTGGGTGTCGACGATGATCGTGGCGCCCTTCGGCAGGTCGCCGAGGTTGGCCTTCAGCGCGGCCGGGTTCATCGCGACGAGCACGTCGGGCGCGTCGCCCGGCGTGAGGATGTCGTGGTCGGCGAAGTGCACCTGGAACGACGAGACGCCCGGCAGGGTGCCCTGCGGGGGCCCGGATCTCGGCCGGGAAGTTGGGCAGCGTCGACAGGTCGTTGCCGAACGCCGCGGATCTCCTGGGTGAACCGGTCACCGGTCAGCTGCATGCCGTCGCCGGAGTCGCCGGCGAACCGGATGATGACGCGGTCGAGCTGCTTGACCTGCTTGGGCACCGTCCTCCTCCTCGAAGATGTCCCGGGGCGTCGGGCCCCAATAGACGATGGTATGGCGTTCGGGCCCTGCACGATGGTAAGCGCGCGGGGCCGCAGCCGGAGGATCAGGGGGCGAACCTCACAGTCGGGAATACGTTACCCCGTGTCTCACGATCTGAGATCGCCGTCCCGCCGCCTGCTCCCGGCCGGACGGCGGGGGCGCCCGGCACCGTCGGGTAACTAGGCTTCCTGACGAGACGGTGGCCCGCACACCTGTCAGGAGCAGCACGTGGACGACACGGCCGGCCCGGCGCCGATGAGGTTCGTCCTCAACTGGGGCCGCCGCTACCGGCTGTCCGTCTTCAACTTCGGGCTGGCCTGCTGTGCGGTCGAGTTCATCGCGACATCGATGGCCAGGCCCGACCTCATCCGCCTCGGCGCGGACCCGTCCGCCGAGGGGCCCCGGCAGGCCGACCTGATGGTGGTGTCCGGCACGGTCACCGACAAGATCGCGCCCGCGGTGCTGCGCCAATACGAGGCGTTGCCCGACCCGAAGTACGTGATCAGCTTCGGCGCCTGCTCCAACTGCGGAGGCCCCTACTGGGACAGCTATTCGGTGACCAAGGGGGTCGACCAGATCATCCCGGTCGACGCCTACGTGCCGGGCTGTCCGCCCCGTCCCGAGGCTCTGCTGCAGGGGATCCTCCGGCTGCAGGACTCACTCTCGGGCCCGCCGGCGCCGGGCTGGCCCCGGGATGGCGCGCTCTACACCGCGCCGGTGGTGGCTCCGCCGGTGCCGCCGCTCCGATGACACCCGAGGAGGTCGGTGCCCGGCTGGCCGGGTTGATCGGCGAGCCGGCCAGCTACTCCGTCACCTTCGGCGCGGTGACCGTCGACGTACCGACCGACCGGTGGGTGGCGGCGGCGACGGCGGCGCGCGACGACCCGGAGCTCGACTGCACCTTCTTCGACTGGCTCAGCGCCGTCGACGAGCTCGACGCCGGTTTCGCCGTGGTCGCCCACCTCTACTCGATCGGCCGCGCCCACCACCTCCTGCTGCGGACCATGATCCCGGCCGCCGGGCCGGTGGTGCCGACGCTGACCGGCGTCTTCGCCGGGGCGGCGTGGCACGAGCGGGAGACGCACGAGATGTTCGGCATCGACGTCGTCGGGCATCCCGGGCTGACGCCGCTGCTGCTGCCGGACGGATTCGAGGGGCACCCGCTGCGCAAGGACTTCGTCCTCGCCTCGCGGGTGGCCAAGGAGTGGCCCGGCGCCAAGGAGCCGGGGGAGAGCCACACCCGGGGACGGGTACGGCGGCGGATGCGGCCGCCCGGCGTACCCGACCCGGCCGACGGCTGGCCAAGCTCCGCCGACCCGCTCGCCGCCCCGCCCCCCGCTCCCGACTTTCATGATCGTGATCGGAACACGCCGACGAATCGCGGCGAAATCCGATCACGATCATGGGAAGGGGAGCGGGACGGCGGGGGAGACGTGTGACGGGGGGACGCGTGACCGAGGGGACGCCGGAGCTGCCGGCGCGTAGCCGCGGCGTGATCGGGCTGCTCGAGGAGAACTGCACCGTGTGCATGCTCTGCGCGCGGGAGTGCCCCGACTGGTGCATCTACATCGACTCCCACAAGGAGACCGTCGAGGTGCCCGGCGCGGCCCGGCCCCGGCAGCGCGCCGTCCTCGACCGGTTCGCCATCGACTTCGCGCTGTGCATGTACTGCGGGATCTGCATCGACGTCTGCCCCTACGACGCGCTCTTCTGGGCGCCGGAGTTCGGGTACGCCGAACTCGACATCCGGGAGATGACGCACGAAAAGGACCGGCTGCGGGAGTGGGTATGGACGACACCACCGCCGCCGGCGCACGATCCGCTCGGAGCCATGGCGGCCGAGGTGGCCGCGGCGGAGCGCACCGAGGCGGCCGGCGGCGACTCCGGGCGGTGACGATCGGGAACGTCGCCGCCCGAGCAGTCGTTACTCCGATCGGCGGCGAACGGCGAATGGCCGTCCCGCCTCGTACCACCGGAAGGACTCACGTGCACCGGCACCTCAATGGCCTGAAGACCGCGGTGCTGCTGGGCTTGATGTCGGCCCTGATCATCGGCATCGGCAGCATCTGGGGCCGGACCGGGCTCATCATCGGCCTGCTCATCGCCCTCGGGATGAACGGCTTCTCCTACTTCTACTCCGACCAGATCGCGCTGAAGTCGATGCGGGCGCGGCCGGTCACCGAGGCGGAACAGCCGGGCATGTATTCGATCGTGCGCGAGCTCGCCACCCTGGCCCGGCAGCCGATGCCGCGCCTCTACATCAGCCCGACCAACCAGCCCAACGCCTTCGCGACCGGGCGCAACCCCCGGCACGCCGCGGTGTGCTGCACCGAGGGCATCCTGCCGCTGCTCGACCGACGCGAGTTGCGGGCGGTGCTCGGCCACGAGCTCTCCCACGTCTACAACCGCGACATCCTCATCTCCTCGGTCGCCGGCGCCCTCGCCAGCTTCATCGTGTTCGCCTCCCGGATGGCGGTCTTCGCCTCGCTCTTCGGCGGCGGCAACAACGACGACCGCGACGGCGGCGGGATCTTCGCCGAGCTGCTGCTGATCATCCTCGGCCCGATCGCCGCAGCCCTGATCCAGCTCGCCATCAGCCGGAGCCGCGAATACCAGGCCGACGCCTCCGGCGCCGAGCTGACCGGCGACCCGCTGGCGCTCGCGAGCGCGCTGCGCAAGCTCGACCGGGGCACCAAGGCGCTGCCGCTGCCGCCCCAGGAGCGGCTCGTCACCACCGGCCCGCTGATGATCGCCAACCCGTTCCGCGCGGAGGGCATCGCCAATCTCTTCTCCACCCACCCGCCGATGGCCAAGCGGATCGCGCGCCTGGAGGAGATGGCGGGTTCACCGGGAAGCGGCCTGACCGGCCGGTAGCGAGGCCGCCATTCCGCATGAACGTCACGTTCATGCGGTCTAGCCGCTTGAACGTCACGTTCATGCGGAATGAGGTCTGGTGCGCGGCGGACGATGTCGGCCTGCGGCCGGGTTACGGCGTCGGCCGGGCGCCGTCCTGCTCGGCCAGCCGCATGACGTATTCGCCGTACGCCGACTTCGATTGCGCCCGGCCGAGGGCGTAGGCCTGGTCGGCGTCGATGTAGCCCATCCGCAGCGCGATCTCCTCCAGGCAGGCGATCCGCACGCCCTGGCGGTGCTCGAGGACCTGCACGAACTGGCCCGCCTCGAGCAGGCTGTCGTGGGTGCCGGTGTCCAGCCACGCCGTACCGCGGCCGAGGGTGACCAGGCGGGCGCTGCCTCGTCGCACGTAAGGTTGTTGATGTCGGTGATCTCCAGCTCGCCGCGGTCGGACGGCTTGAGGTCGCGGGCCATCTCGACGACGTCGTTGTCGTAGAAGTAGAGGCCGGTGACGGCGAGTCGGACCGCGGATGCGGCCGGCTTCTCCTCGATGGAGAGCAGGCTGCCCGTCGGGTCCGGCCTCGGCGACGCCGTAGCGCTCGGGATCGGCGATGCGGGATAGCCGAACAGCGTCGCGCCCTCGACGGCCGCCGCCTCGCTCCACACGGAGCCCGCCGAGGCCGCTGCCGTAGAAGATGTTGTCGCCGAGGACCAGCGCTGACCTGATCGTCGCCGACGAAGTCGGCCCCGACCAGGAACGCATCGGCGATCCCGCGCGGCTCCGCCTGGGTGGCATAGGACAGGTTCAGGCCGAGATCGCTCCCGTCGCCGAGCAGCCGCTGGAACGCGACGGTGTCGGTCGGGGTCGAGATGACCAGGATGTCGCGGATCCCGGCGAGCATCAGCACCGAGAGCGGGTAATAGACCATCGGCTTGTCGTAGACCGGCAGCAGCTGCTTGCACACCGCCCGGGTGATCGGGTGCAGCCGGGTCCCGACCCGCCGGCCAGAACGATGCCCTTCACCGGCCGCTCCTTCGTTCGCGGGTCGGTGCCCGGGTGGCACGCGCGACCGGCGCGGTGACCGAGGCTACACGCGGGGCGGGTCCGGGATCGGCCGATCGATGCTGCCGGCGGCCGTGCCGATCCGGGCGGACCGGGGCAGCGCGGCGCGGTCCGGCTTGCGGCCCGGGTCCAGCCAGGCGCCGAAGCCCTCCCCGGTCAGCCGCTCCAGCCGGCGTACGTCGTCGGCGAAGTGCGGGATCAGCGCGGCCCGCTGCTGGTAGGTCAGTGGCTGGCGTGGGCGCTGCTCGCGCTGCAGGTGCCCGGAGAGGAACGCGTCGACCCGGGGCCACCAGCCGGCGGGCAGCCGGTGCTCGACCGTCGATCCGGTCCGCAGCAGCGCGGAGACCGCCCGGTTGCGGGGAGAGTTGCTCGCCTGCGTGGTGACGTTTTCCGCGGGGATCGTCGCGATTTGACCCGCCTCGACGCCGAGGAAGGTGCAGATCCGGTCGAGTACGGTGGCCGGCGAGTCGCGCAGTTCGCGGTAGCGGACCGGGAGCACCTGCTCGCGGGGGAATCGGGAGTAGAGCTGCTCCAGCTGCTCGCCGTACTTGCCGAGGTCGAGGTAGCGCCAGAACAGCGCCCACCGGGCCGCGGCGCGCCGGTCCTCGAGCCGGCAGGCCGACAGGAAGTCCTTCTCCGGCTCGAGCCCGGCCGACCACAGGTGGCTCCAGTTGGAGTGCGCCCGGTCGACCGGATCGCGGAGCAGCACGATGAGCCGAGCCTCCGGGACGAGCTCGTGGATCCGCTGCTGGGCGGGCGGGTGGTAGAGGTAGAACGGCGTCGATTCGCCCCGCACCGCGCCGGGTGGGGCACCGTCGAAGAGCGCCTCGTAGTCCTCCCGGCGCCAGACGTACTGGCGGAAGGTCTTGGCGTCCCCCGGGCCGCCGCGCTGCGGGGGCGGGCTGCCGCCGGTGAGGAAGAACTTCGGCTCTTTGACCCGCGACATGAAGATCTGCGGGTGCCGGGCGAGGGCGACGTGCAGTGCCGTCGTTCCGGCCTTGGGAACGCCGATGACGAAGAAGCTCGGTAGCGCCACGAAGACTCCTCGTGGATCAGGACCGGGGAGGCCTCAGGCCGTGGGGTGCAGCTTCGTGCGGAGCTCGTGGCTCCCGTCCGCCCGCGTCATCTCGTAGTAGAGCCGCCGACCGCCGTCCGGCAGCGCGATCACGCTGACGTAGCGCAGGCCACCCGGCCCGTACGGCGACTCCGCGACCGGTGCGTCACCGACCGCCTGGAACACCCCGGGCGTCGCAGTGCCAACTGCGACGCCGGTGCGCTCCTCCCAGTTCTCCGCGGCGCTCGCGCGACCGTCGTAGAACGCGACCGGCTCGGGCCCGTCGAGCAGCACCGACGCCACCCGGACGCCCCGGGCATCCCAGCGACCGGGCCGGCCGGCGAGGGCCGTCCCGTGCCAGGACCACCGGATGCCGTCCCGGCTGGTGGCGTATTCGGTCGTCATACGGTCAGTGTGCGCGCGATCACTGAGCGGATGGCAGGAAGCCCACAAGTGCCACAGACCGTCGCGGTGGACGACGACCGGGTCCTTCACGGCGAGGTCCGCGCTGCCGGGGAGCGCGGTGTGGATCGTTCCGCCGGCCAGCCCCTCGGGGCTGTCGGCCTCGACCAGGTCCACCCGCCAGTGCTTCGTGCCGGGGGTGGCGCAGCTGACGTAGAGCCGCCACCGGCCGTCCTCGGTCACGGTCAGCGCCGGTCGCTCCAGGGATTCGGCCCCGAACCGGTCCTTGTCGATCACGGCGAGGGTCTCGAAGTGCACCCCGTCGCGCGAGCGGGCGACGACGTTGGCGTATCCCCTGCCCGCGCCGACCGGCCGGCGCAGCCGGTAGGCGAGGTAGGTGTCACCGTCGAGGAGCAGGGCGCTCGGCGCTCCGGACCACCAGCCCGATCCCGGCTCCGGCGGCGCCACGGCCACCTCGCCGGTCTCCGGGTGGGCGAGGTCGGCCCACGCGGCGGGGTGGTTCGGCACGCGCGGGTGGCCTCCTGTCGGATGTGGGGCGTCGGCTACCAGCATGCGCCCACTATTCCATACCTCTCCGCTAGAGAAGGTCTGGAATCAGATTCTGACCGGGCGGTCGGCCGCTCCTCAGCGGTAGTTGGTGAACTGCAGCGGAATGTCGAGGTCGGCCGACTTCAGCATCGCGATGACCGACTGGAGCTGATCTTTCTTCTTGCCCGACACCCGCAATTGGTCGCCCTGGATCTGGGCCTGCACGCCCTTGGGCCCCTCGTCCCGGATCTGCTTGGCGATCCGCTTGGCCTGATCGGAGTCGATGCCCTGGCGGATCTTCGCGGTCAGCCGGTAGGTCTTCCCGGACTGTTGCGGCTCGCCGGCGTCGACCGCCTTCAGGGAGATGCCCCGCTTGACGATCTTGTCCTTGAAGACGTCGAGCGCGGCGCGCAGGCGCTCCTCGGTGTCGGCCTGGAGTCCGACCGCGTCCTGGCCGGACCAGTTGACCGAGGCGTTCACGCCCCGGAAGTCGAACCGCTGCGACAGTTCCTTGGCCGCCTGGTTGAGGGCGTTGTCCACCTCCTGGTGGTCGACCTTGCTGACGATGTCGAACGACGGGTCTGCCATCGGCGGATCTCCTCACCTCGGTCGCGGCGCTATGCGCCTGGGTTGTGGCGCTCCCTGTGGGGCCTATGAGGGATGTGGTGGAGCGCACCTCTTCGCACCTTGTATCCTCCCTGGCGGCGTCGGGTGCACCGGCGCGCGGCAGGTTGCCCGAGTGGCCAAAGGGAACGGTCTGTAAAACCGTCGGCTCAGCCTACGTTGGTTCGAATCCAACACCTGCCACCCACCGCCGGGCACGTGCCGCACCACAGCGGCCGGTGATCACGTGTCCGGCGGAGCGACGTTCCCCCGCCTGCCCTCGGCCGCCGGCCGGATGCCGCGGCCCCGGCCGTCGGTCACACCGGTCACTGCGGTTACGAGTCGTTGCAGACAGTCATCACGACAGTTGTCGACGCGATCGTTGATTTGGCAAAACAATGCTCGGATCGTGCCCGATGGTCGGCCTATTGTCCGATTGTCGCCCGCACGCTACATTTCCGGCCGGACACGATCTGGCGAGGCGGCGCATTCGAGCGGGAATTAAGGCATCATTCCCGGTGGCTCAAAGTAGCCCCCTAACAGCAAGGAGTCACCATGTTTCGCAACACCCTTCTTCGTACCGTCGCTTCCGCCGCTGCGGCAGTTGCCGCCGTCGCGATCGGCACGGGAGGCGTTGTTTCCGCAACCACCTCGAGCCCGAAGCCGGCCAGCGTGAAGTGGTACAGCGCACCTGCCCCCGGCAGCGTCAAGTGGTACCACGGCGTTACCCCGGCCAGCGTGAAGTGGTACAAGTAATCGGGCCTGTCGCGCTGCGCATTCCGCGCCCGCGTATGCACCCTCACGGACTACGCTTGACTCATCGGCTGGGCGACCCACCCTTCCCGGCCGGGTGAACAACTGGTGGGGGGACGGTGTCCGAGGACACGAAAAGCGCGCTGACGCGACTGCGGATCCCACGAGCGGATCTGCCATTCGTGGCGTTGTACTGTTCCCCAATTCTCGTCGCCGCAATTTTATGGTCGACGCTTAGCGGGCCAATCTCTGCCGGCAACTCCGGCGGCATCATCGGTGACTTTTCTGCCGTCGTCCTCTTGATTGTCGGATTTCTGATCGCCGAGCGGGCCCAACTGTTCGTCGAAGTTCGGAAGCACACGGTTGTGCTCTCGATTGCGGACATTCCGCTGGCAATCGGGCTGCTCGTGGTGCCGTCGGTGGGCTTGTTGCTGGCCCGACTGCTCGCCGAGTTGATCGTTCTCGCATTTCGTCGGCCGGGCCTGGGAAAGGCGACCTTCAACGTCGGGGTCGATGCCACCGAGGTCGGGGTCGCGGTCGCTATCGCCTACGCAATCGGCATATCCGCCGGCGTGCAATCGCCGGTGACCTGGGCGGCGGTCGGCGGCGGGGCGGCGACCGCCGACCTGGTCGGCGCGGTGCTGGTCCTGGTGGCGATCCGGGTCACCGGCCAGCGGCCGAGCCTGCAGCGACTGGCCTCGATTTGCATCCCGGCGTTCGCGGTCGGCCTGGTCGGCAGCGCACTGGGACTCGTCGCACTGCTCGTGGTCTCGGTCAACCCGTGGGGTGTCGTCCTCCTGCTGCTGGTGCTGCTCGTCTTCGCGTTCGGCTACCGCGCCTACGGCCGGTTCCTGGCGCAGCACGAACGGCTCGGCCGCGTCTACGCCTTCAGCAAGATGGTCGAGTCGGTGCAGAGCACCTCGCCGGTGGTCGCCGAACTGCTGGACTACATCCGGGAGACGCTGAACGCCGACCGGGCGTCGGTCTGGCTGCGCAGCGACCCGGCCCGCCCGTCCGGGAGCCTGGCCGACCTCGTCGCGGTCCGGGACGCGCGCGCCGGGGAATCCGGCGACCACGGGCAGATCCCCGTGCTCACCATCGGGGCCGACGGCGACGCCGTACCCGAGGATCCCGAGGTGACCGTCGCCGACCCGATCCGCCAGCTGGTGGTCGCCGACGGGCGGAGCCGGTTGCTGTCCACCCGGCGCGGCCGCCGGCCGGCCCGCGGCGACGCCGAGACGCTGCGCGCGCGGGGGGCCGCCGAGGTGATCGTCGCCCCGCTCCGGGCCGGGGACGAGGTCTACGGCACGGTTGAGGTGGCCGACCGGCAGACCAAGTTCTCCGCCTTCGCCGCGGACGACATCCGGCTGCTGGACAACCTGGCGAGCCACCTGGCCGCCGCGCTGCAGAACCAGCAGCTGGTCGGTCAACTGCGGCACACCGCCTACCACGACGCGCTGACCGGGCTGCCCAACCGCGCGAGCTTCGCGCAGGCCACCCAGGACGCCGTGGCCGGCGCGCGACGGTCCGGCGGGGTCGTCGGCGTGCTGCTCCTCGGTCTCGACGCCGTCAAGGAGGTGAGCGACTCCCTCGGGCACGACGCCGGCGACCAGCTGCGCATCGCGATGGCCCGGAGGCTGACCGAGCACGTGCCGGAGTCGGGGTTCTCGGCGCACACGGGGGCGAACGAGTTCGCGGTCCTCGTGCATGCCCGGGACCTGGCCACCGTGATCGACGAGGCGCGGGCGCTGCACGCGCGGGTGCAGGCGCCGTGCGACGTCGCCGGGCTCAGCATCGACGTCGCCCTGTCGGTCGGGGTCGCGGCCTGGCCGGACCACGCCCGGGATGGTGCCACGCTCCTGCAGCGGGCCGACGTCGCGATGGGCGTGGCCAAGAAGACCGACCACGCGATCGCCACCTACCACGCGTCGATGGATCACCGCAGCCTCTACCGGCTGCAGCTGGTCACGGACCTGCGGTCGGCGCTGGCCACCGACGAGGTGACCGTCCGCTACCAGCCGAAGGTCGCCCTGGGCAGCCGCGACGTCTTCGGGGTCGAGGCCCTGCTGCGGTGGGAGCACCCGACCTACGGGACCGTCGACCCGGCGGAGTTCGTGCCGCTGGCCGAGCGCACCGGTCTGATCGGCCCGCTGACCGCGCATGTCCTCGCCACCTCGCTGCGCCAGTGCCGGGAGTGGCTCGACCGGGGCATGCGGATCGGCGTCGCGGTCAACCTCTCGGCCCGCAACCTGCTCGATCCCGACCTCGCCGACCAGGTCATGCAGATGCTGCACGACATCGACGTCCCGGCCGACCTGCTGACCCTCGAGATCACCGAGACCAGCGTCATGGCCGACCCGGAACGGTCGATCCCGGTGCTGCACCGGCTGCGCCAGCTCGGCCTGGGGCTGTCGGTGGACGACTTCGGCACCGGCTACTCCTCGCTGGCCTATCTGCGCCGGCTGCCGGTCGACGAGGTCAAGATCGACAAGGCCTTCGTGCTGGGAATGGCCACCGACCTCGGCGACCTGGCGATCGTCCGGGCGATCGTCGAGCTCGGCCACAGCCTCGGGCTGCGGGTGGTGGCCGAGGGGGTGGAGGACGAGTTGGCCCGCGACCTGCTCGAGGGGATGGAGTGCGACATCATCCAGGGCTACCTGCTCAGTCGGGCCCTGCCGCCGGACCGGCTCGACGCGTGGTTCACCGCACGGTCGGTGCTCCGCCCTGCCCAGCCGGGATTGCCGGGGGGCCGGCTGCACATTTCCGGGTGAGTGCCGATCTGGTTTCCCCGGTCCGGCCGCGCCGTGTAACCTCACTGCGCGCCGCCCCTTTAGCTCAGTCGGCAGAGCGTCTCCATGGTAAGGAGAAGGTCTAGGGTTCGATTCCCTAAGGGGGCTCGGTGGTCCGTGGGGACCGACCCGCCGGTTGCACCCGGCGCCGCGGCGGAGTAGCTCAGTCAGGCAGAGCAAGCGGCTCATAATCGCTGTGTCGCCGGTTCAAATCCGGCCTCCGCTACTACTGCGGGTGCGTGGTCGTCGTCGACGGCGCCTCGCGGGTCGACTATCCTCGGACCGCTGACTGGTCCGTATCCCCGATGTTGTCGAAAGGCATGCCGCCGTGGCCGCCACCGATGTCCGTCCGAAGATCACGCTGGCCTGCCAGGAGTGCAAGAACCGCAACTACATCACCAAGAAGAACCGGCGGAACGACCCCGACCGGATCGAGTTGCGGAAGTTCTGCCCGCACTGCCGGCGGCACCAGGCGCACCGCGAGACCCGCTGACCCGGTAAGGGACGGCGCATGGCGCTCGATCCGGCGTTCATCGGCCGGAGCTACCCACCCACGCCGGCGTACGAGGTCGGCCGGGAGAAGATCCGCGAATTCGCCGACGCGATCGGCGACCCCAACCCCGCCTACCGCGACCCGGACGCGGCGGCCGAGCGGGGTCACCCGGACGTGATCGCGCCGCCGACCTTCCCGGTCGTCGTCACCTTCGCGGCCTCCCGGCAGATCATCGAGGACCCGGCCCTGGGTCTGGACTACTCCCGGGTGGTGCACGGGGAGCAGCGGTTCGTCTACTCCCGTCCGGTCCGAGCCGGCGACCGGCTGGTGACCACGATGACCATCGAGAACATCCGCTCCGCGGGCGGCAACGACATCCTCACCAGCCGGGGTGACGTGTCGGCCGACGGCGAGCACGTCGTGACCGCCTTCTCGACCCTGGTCGCCCGCGGCACGGCCGCGTGATGGGGTCCGCCGTCCGCTACGCCGACGTCGAGGTCGGGACCGAACTGCCGGAGCAGACCTTCCCGCTCGAGCGGCTGACCCTGATCCGCTACGCCGGCGCGTCCGGGGACTTCAACCCGATCCACTGGAACGAGCGGTTCGCCACCTCCGTCGGCCTGCCCGACGTCATCGCGCACGGGATGCTGACGATGGCCGAGGCGGTGCGGGTGGTCACCGACTGGGTCGGCGACCCGGGCGCGGTCGTGGAATACGGGGTCCGCTTCACCAGACCGGTCGTTGTGCCCGACGAGGGCGGCGGGCGGCTTACCGTCAGTGGTGTGGTCACCGACAAGCGCGACGCCGGCCAGGTCGTCGTGACGCTGACCGCGCGCAGCGGTGCGGACAAGGTGCTCGCACAGGCCCGCGCGGTGGTCCGGCTCGGCTGACCCGCCATGCGGCGGGCCGCGGTGCTGGTGGTCCTTGCCGCGACGGCGGCCTGTACGACGACCACCTCCGGCGCCGCCCGCCCGGCCGGACCGCCCTCCCGCCCGACCTCCGGCGCGCCGTCTCCCTCGCCACGCAGCACGGCGCCGCCGACCCGGCGGTCACCCAGCCCCGCGCCGCGACCGTCACCCAGTCCCACGGCCCGGCCCACCGCCCGTCCGGCCGCCGGCTGCCCGGCGCACTACCCGCCACCCGATCCGCGCCGGCCCCGCATCGCGCTGCAATTCACCGTCGCGCCCGGGCTGGCCACGGTGACCGGCCGCGAGCACGTCGTCTTCACCCCCGACCTGCCGGTGCAACGCCTGGTCTTCCGGCTGACCGCCAACACCTCGACGTCGTACGACCTGGGTACGTCGGAGACGGTGACCGCCGTCCGCGTCCGCGGCGCTCCGGCCCACGTCACCGTCGAGTCCGCCGGTGCCCCGGCCGGGAGCCCGGGCGGGGTGGTCGAGGTGCCGCTCCGCAGGGTCGTCCCGGCCGGAACGCCCATCACCGCCGACCTGACGTTCACGATGCGGGTCGGCAGCGCGAGCTTCGAGCGGTTCGGCCGCGCCGACGGCGTCGCCTGGTGGGGGAGCGGGGCGCCGTTGCTGTCCTGGCAGCGCGGGGTCGGTTGGCACCGGGAACCCCTGGCCCGGTTCCTGTCCGAGAGCGCCACGAGCGAAGCCGCCGACTACGACGTGACCGTGCTCGCCCCGGCCGGCGAGACGGTCCTCGCGACAGGGGGAGCCGGACCGCCCACCGTGGCCGGGCCGGGTCTGCGGCGCTGGCACTCGCACGCGGCCACGGCGCGGGACGTCGCCGTCGCGGTCGGCCGGTTCGCCACCCGGACGACCCGGGTCGGGTCGACCCGGGTCACCGTCGCCGGGCTGGATCCCGCGGCGCTCCCGGCGCTGGCGGCGCAGGTCCGCACCTCGATCACCGGCCTCGCCCGCCGGTTCGGGCCGTTCCCGTATCCGACGCTCGCCGCGGTGAGCGTGCCGGCCAGCGGAGGGGGCATCGAATACCCGGGAGTGGTGCTGCTCGCCGGCACCGACCGGCAGACGGTGACCCACGAGCTCGCCCACCAGTGGTTCTACGGCATGGTCGGCGACTCCCAGGCCCGGGACCCGTGGCTGGACGAGGCTTTCGCCACCTACGCCGAGGAGTTGGTCGACGGGCACATCAGCACCGCCGACCTGCACGACCCGGGGGCGGTGGGCAGCACCCTGGCCAGCTGGGGTGCCGACGAGAGCGGCTACTTCACGACTATCTACGACAAGGGATCGGCGGCGCTGCTCACGGCCCGGGCCGCGGTCGGCCCGGCCCGGTTCGACGCGGCGCTGCGGTGCTACGTCGCGGCGCAGGCCTGGACGATCGCCCGGCCGGCCGACCTTGCCCGCGCGCTGGCCCGGCTGCCCGCGGCGGTGGCCGTGCTCCGCCGGGCGGGTGCGCTGCCCTGATCCTGACCGATCGGCCCGGTCAGGTCGCCTCACCCAGCAGCTGCTGCAGCCTGGTCACGCCCTCGACGAGGTCGTCGTCGCCCAGCGCGTAGGACAGCCGCAGGTAGCCGGGCGTGCCGAACGCCTCACCCGGTACGACGGCGACCTCCGCCTCGTCCAGGATCAGCGCGGCCAGCTCGGCCGAGGTGTTCGCCGTGCGGCCGCGCAGCGGCCGGCCGAGCAGCGCCTCGACCGACGGATAGACGTAGAAGGCGCCCTCGGGCTCCGGGCACGCGACCCCGGGGATCTCGCGCAGCATCGACACGATGCGCCGCCGGCGCCGGTCGAAGGCGGTCCGCATCATGGCCACCGCGGACAGGTCCCCGCTCACCGCCGCGAGCGCGGCCGCCTGCGAGACGTTGGCGACGTTGGAGGTGGCATGCGACTGCAGGTTGGTCGCAGCCTTGACCACGTCCTGCGGGCCGACCAGCCAGCCGACCCGCCAGCCGGTCATCGCGTAGGTCTTGGCCACCCCGTTGACGACGACGCAGCGCTCGGCCAGGTCCGGCACCACGGCCGGCATGGAGACCGCCCGGGCATCGCCGTAGACCAGGTGCTCGTAGATCTCGTCGGTGATCACCCAGAGCCCGGTGTCTGCGGCCCACCGGCCGATGGCCTCGACCTGGTCCGGCGGGTAGACCGCGCCGGTCGGGTTGGACGGGGAGCAGAAGAGCAGCACCTTGGTACGCGGCGTGCGCGCGGCCTCGAGCTGCTCGACGGTGGCCAGGTAGCCGGTGTCCGCGCCGGTCTGGATCGGCACCGGCACGCCGCCGGCCAGCCGGATCGACTCCGGGTAGGTGGTCCAGTAGGGCGCCGGGAGCAGCACCTCGTCGCCCGGGTCGAGCAGGGTGGCGAACGCCTCGTAGAGCGCCTGCTTCCCACCGTTGGTGATGAGGACCTGGCCGGCCTCGACGACGTAGCCGGAGTCGCGCCGGGTTTTGTCCGCGACCGCGGCCTTCAGCTCCGGCAGCCCGCCGGCCGGGGTGTAGCGGTGGAACCGGGTGTCCGCGCAGGCGGTGACGGCGGCCGCGACGATGGCGTCCGGCGTCGGGAAGTCCGGCTCGCCGGCACCGAAGCCGATGACCGGCCGGCCGGCGGCCTTGAGCGCCTTGGCCTTGGCGTCCACGGCCAGGGTCGCCGATTCGGTGATCCCGGCGATTCGGGCGGAAATGCGGGAACGGGGCGGCGCGGAGGTCTGGGCTGCCATGTGGCCCATCGTCGCAGAACCCGGCCGGGCCATCCCCGGCGAGGTTGGCGGCCGCCGGTTGGGCGGCGAGGTTGGAGGGAGCGCGGCGGCCTGCGTACACTCGCACCGCCGGGGTGTGTCGACCCGTGTCCTGTGCTGTGCCCAACCGTGGCCCGCAGGCGCAGGGTTCGGCGGCGTTCCGGTGGCGTGCCAGGTCGCCGTGGGTGGACGGGACGCGCCGAAGGGGCGTAGCTCAATTGGCAGAGTCCCGGTCTCCAAAACCGGTTGTTGCAGGTTCGAGTCCTGTCGCCCCTGCGCCTGGCGAATCGTCTCCGGCCCGCCGATCCGGCGGCCACGGCGAGTTGTCCGACGAACAGATCAGATACCGAGCCGAACGGAGAGGAAGTCGTGACCCAGACCCGGTCCGCCGCACCGAGTGCTTCCTCGCGCGGGCCGGCTCGCTCCGGCGGGCCGTTCGGGCGGGCGGTGCGGTTTCTGCGCGAGGTCGTCGCCGAGATGGCCAAGGTCATCTACCCGTCCCGCAAGGAGTTGATCACCTACACGATCGTGGTGATCGTCTTCGTCTCGATCATGATCGCCATCGTGGCCGGGCTGGACATCGGCTTCGCCAAGCTCGTGTTGTGGGCGTTCGGCTGAGTCCGCCCCCGACGACCGTCATGATGATGCCGCCCGCCATACCCGTCTTCTGGAAGTGAGTCACCGCGTGTCCGAGTTCGAGACCGGCCCAGCTCTGAGCCCTACGCAGGAGCCGGCGTCCCGGGACGAGTCGGCCGAGGCGCAGGTCGCCGCCGGCGCGGCCGAGCAGGCCGCCGAGCAGGGCGGCGAGGTGCTGCCCGACACCGGGACCACCCCGGCAGCCGACGGCCAGGCCGCCGAAGCTCCCGCCGCCGACGTACCGGCCGCTGATGCCCCTGCCGCGGACGCGCCGGTGGTCGAGGCGGCGACCGCTGACGCCCCTGCCGCCGACGGGGTCACGCCGGACGAGCCTGAGGCGCCGGCCGAGCCCGAGGCGCCGGCCGACCCGGCCGCCGAACTGCGCGCCGCCCTGACGACGGCGCTGGGCGACTGGTACGTCGTGCACTCCTACGCCGGCTACGAGAACAAGGTGAAGACCAACCTCGAGAACCGCATCTCCTCCCTCGACATGGAGGACTTCATCTTCCAGATCGAGGTCCCGACCGAGGAGGTCACCGAGGTCAAGAACGGCAAGCGGATGCAGGTCCAGCGCAAGGTCTTCCCCGGTTACATCCTGGTCCGGATGGAGCTCAACGACGAGTCGTGGGGCGCCGTCCGCAACACCCCGGGCGTGACCGGTTTCGTCGGCGCGACCTCCCGCCCGTCGCCGCTGAGCGTCGACGAGGTGGTCCGCATCCTCGCCCCGGCCGCCGAGCCCGAGAAGCCCGGGGGCGCCAAGGCCCCGACCCAGGTCGTCGACTACGAGGTGGGTGAATCGGTCACCGTCATGGACGGCCCGTTCGCGACGCTGCCGGCGACGATCAGCGAGATCAACGCCGAGCACCAGAAGCTCAAGGCGCTGGTGTCGATCTTCGGCCGGGAGACGCCGGTCGAGCTGTCGTTCAGCCAGGTGTCGAAGATCTAGCGCCCGAGGATCTTGGCCACCGCCCCCATCCGCCACTCTCCGCACACAGGAAGTCGACATGCCCCCGAAGAAGAAACTCACCGCGATCATCAAGTTGCAGATCCAGGCCGGCGCGGCCACCCCGGCGCCGCCGGTCGGCCCGGCCCTCGGCCAGCACGGCGTCAACATCATGGAGTTCTGCAAGGCCTACAACGCCGCGACCGAGAGCCAGCGCGGCAACGTCGTACCGGTCGAGATCTCGGTCTACGAGGACCGCTCGTTCACCTTCGTCACCAAGACCCCGCCGGCGGCCCGGCTGCTGCTCAAGGCTGCGGGCGTCGGCAAGGGCAGCGGCGAGCCCCACAAGACCAAGGTGGCGACCGTCAGCCGCGACCAGGTCCGCGAGATCGCCCAGAGCAAGCTCGAGGACCTCAACGCCAACGACCTGGACGCCGCGGAGAAGATCATCGCCGGCACCGCCCGGTCGATGGGAATCACGGTCCGGGACTGACCGTTCCGGGTCAGGCACCATCGGACGACGTGGGAGGGCCGGCTCCGGCCCGACGCACCACGACCTACAGCAGGAGGAGCACGGATGAAGCGCAGTAAGGCCTACCGAAAGGCCGCCGAGCACATCGACCCCGAGCGGATCTACTCGCCGCTCGAGGCCGCCCAGCTCGCCAAGGAGACGGCGACGACGAAGTACGACCCGACCGTCGAGGTCGCGATGCGTCTCGGCGTCGACCCGCGCAAGGCCGACCAGATGGTCCGCGGCACCGTCAACCTGCCGCACGGCACCGGCAAGACCGCCCGGGTGATCGTCTTCGCCACCGGGGACAAGGCCGCTGAGGCCGAGGCCGCCGGCGCCGACGTGGTGGGCTCCGACGACCTCGTCGAGCGGGTGCAGGGCGGGTACCTGGACTTCGACGCGGCGATCGCCACCCCCGACCAGATGGCCAAGGTCGGCCGGGTCGCCCGGATCCTCGGCCCCCGCGGGCTCATGCCCAACCCAAAGACCGGCACGGTCACCCAGGACGTGACGAAGGCCGTCTCGGACATCAAGGGCGGGAAGATCAACTTCCGGGTCGACAAGCAGGCCAACCTGCACCTGGTGATCGGCAAGGCGAGCTTCGACGCCCAGACCCTGGCCGAGAACTACGCGGCGGCCCTCGACGAGATCCTGCGGACCAAGCCGTCCTCGTCCAAGGGCCGGTTCCTCAAGAAGGTCACCTTCGCCACCACGATGGGCCCGGGGATCCCGGTCGACCCCAACCGGACCCGCAACGTCGCCGCCGCCGACGACACGCCGGCGCCCTAGCCGACAACCCCCCTCTGGCCATGATCAAGAGGGGATTCACGCGCGAAACGCCGTACGGATCCCCTCTTGATCATGGAGCGGGGCTCCCGCTGATCATGGTTCGGGCGGGCGGGCGGCCCGCACCCGACCATGATCGTGATCGGATTCGCACGGCGTTTCGCGGCTTTTTCCGATCACGATCATGGGTCTGCGGTGGGTCCGCGGGTCGGGCTCACGGGGAGGCTCGGGAACGGGTTTGGTGCGGGGGCTCACCACCACGTACGCTGTTGGACGATCCAACCGAAGACCGCTGGTTGCCGGGTCATGCCCGGCCGAAGGCCCGCTGGGGCGCCCGCGCAGGTGGACGGAGTTGACCGGTGCCCTCCGCACCGTCTCGCGCCCCGTGCCCTGCGCCGGGGCGTTTCGCCTCTCCCGGGCCCGCAGACGCCGGCCCGACGATGAGAGGAGGCCCGTGGCGCAACCCGAGAAGGTCGCCGCCGTCGCCGAGCTGAGCAATCGCTTCCGCGACGCGTCCGCGGCCCTACTGACCGAGTACCGCGGCCTGACGACCGCGCAGCTGACCCAGCTGCGGCGGGACCTCGGGTCGACCACGACGTACGCCGTCGTCAAGAACACCCTCACCAAGCGGGCGGCCGGTGAGGTCGGTCTGTCCGGCCTCGGCGCGCTGCTCAAAGGCCCGACGGCGATCGCGTTCGTCCAGGGCGACCCGGTCGAGGCGGCCAAGGGCCTGCGGGACTTCGCCCGTGCCAACCCGACCCTGGTCATCAAGGGCGGGGTGGTCGACGGTGCGGAGCTCTCCGCCCAGGAGATCGGCCGGCTGGCCGACCTGGAGTCGCGCGAGGTGCTCCTCGGCAAGCTCGCCGGGGCGATGATGGCCAACCTGTCGAAGGCGGCCGGGCTCTTCGCAGGCCCCGCTCTCCCAGATGGCGCGGCTGGCCGCGGCGCTGCAGGAGAAGCTCCCTGCCGAGAACGCCGCTGCCGAGAACAGCGCCGCCGACGCCGCTCCGACCGAGACGGTTGCCGACAGCGCTCCGGCCGAGGCATCGCCGACGCCGCTCCGGCCGAGGCATCCGCCGACGCGACCCCCCCGGCTTCGGACGAACCCAGCGCCGAGGCACCGACCGACACCGCGGGCTGACGCCCGTCCACCCACGCCGCCCGGGATCGACCCACGGCACACCGTAGGAAAGGAACGCCGCAACCATGGCGAAGATGAGCACTGACGAACTGCTCGGCGCGTTCAAGGACATGACGCTGCTGGAGCTGTCCGAGTTCGTGAAGCAGTTCGAGGAGACGTTCGACGTCACCGCCGCCGCCCCCGTCGCGGCCGCCGCCGCCGCTCCCGCGGCCGCCGGCGAGGCCGACGCGCCCGCGGAGCAGGACGAGTTCGACGTGATCCTCGAGGGCGCCGGCGAGAAGAAGATCCAGGTCATCAAGGAGGTCCGGTCGCTCACCAGCCTGGGCCTGAAGGAGGCCAAGGACCTCGTCGACGGCGCGCCCAAGCCGCTGCTGGAGAAGGTCAACAAGGAGGCCGCCGAGAAGGCCAAGGAGGCCCTCGAGAAGGCCGGCGCCAGCGTCACGGTCAAGTAGCCACGCCTGCGTGCCGGGTCCCGTACCCGGACGGCATCCCGAGGGGGTGGCCAGCCGGCCCGCCGGCGGCCACCCCTCGGTCCGTCCGGAGGACGTTCCGAGCCGGCCCGCTCCGCAGCATCCGTCAGAATCCCGGCGCGAGTGCTTGACGATCCGCTCCGGCCGAGTCACGCTGGGACCTACGGTGACTCGACTCGGCGCCGTTATCGGGCGCGCGCCTCGACAGCAGTGGCGGCTGTGGCTACACTGCTAGTTTGCGCTGCCCTCATTTCTGCTGTCCGCTTGACGCGGACCGTCTGGGCTGCGCGTGAACAGCCGGCGCTTGTCCTCGGAAGGACACATCTTGGCAGTCTCCCGCTCCGCCCAGACCACCATGCAAGCCCCGTCCAGTATTCCCGGCGCTCCGCCCCGGATCTCCTTCGCCAAGATCCGTGAGCCGCTGGAGGTTCCCAACCTTCTCGCCCTGCAGACCGGTTCCTTCGACTGGCTGATCGGCGCCGAGGCCTGGCGTACGCGTGTCGAGGAGGACATCGCCAGCGGCCTCGAGGAGATTCTCGGCGAGATCTCCCCGATCGAGGACTTCTCGGGATCGATGTCCCTGTCCTTCTCCGACCCCCGCTTCGAGGAGGTCAAGGCGCCGGAGGAGGAGTGCAAGGACAAGGACATGACCTTCTCGGCTCCGCTGTTCGTCACGGCGGAGTTCATGAACAACTCCACCGGTGAGATCAAGAGCCAGACGGTCTTCATGGGCGACTTCCCGATGATGACCAGCAAGGGCACGTTCATCATCAACGGCACCGAGCGGGTCGTCGTGTCCCAGCTCGTCCGGTCGCCGGGCGTCTACTTCGACAAGACCCTGGACAAGACGTCCGACAAGGACGTCTACAGCTGCAAGGTCATCCCGAGCCGGGGCGCCTGGCTCGAGTTCGACGTCGACAAGCGCGACACCGTCGGCGTCCGGATCGACCGCAAGCGCCGGCAGCCGGTCACCGTGCTGCTGAAGGCGCTCGGCTGGACCGAGGAGCGCATCCGGGAGCGGTTCGCCTGGTCCCCGGCGATGATCGCGACCCTGGAGAAGGACCACATCGCGACCCAGGACGAGGCGCTGCTCGACATCTACCGCAAGCTGCGCCCGGGCGAGCCCCCGACGCGGGAGAGCGCGCAGACCCTGCTGGACAACCTGTTCTTCAACGCCAAGCGCTACGACCTGGCCAAGGTCGGCCGCTACAAGGTCAACAAGAAGCTCGGGCTCGAGCTGCCCACCACGCGGGGTGTGCTGACCGAGGACGACATCCTCGCCACCATCGAGTACGTCGTGCGGCTGCACGCCGGCGAGGACGGCTACGAGGTCGACGACATCGACCACTTCGGCAACCGCCGGCTGCGCACCGTCGGCGAGCTGATCCAGAACCAGGTCCGGGTCGGTCTGTCCCGGATGGAGCGGGTCGTCCGCGAGCGGATGACCACCCAGGACGTCGAGGCGATCACCCCGCAGACCCTGATCAACATCCGCCCGGTCGTGGCCTCGATCAAGGAGTTCTTCGGCACCGCCAGCTGTCGCAGTTCATGGACCAGACCAACCCGCTGGCCGGTCTGACCCACAAGCGGCGGCTGTCCGCGCTCGGCCCGGGCGGTCTGTCCCGGGAGCGGGCCGGTTTCGAGGTCCGCGACGTCCACCCGTCCCACTACGGCCGGATGTGCCCGATCGAGACGCCGGAAGGCCCGAACATCGGCCTCATCGGCTCGCTGTCGACGTTCGCCCGGGTCAACCCGTTCGGCTTCATCGAGACCCCCTACCGCAAGGTCGTCAAGGGCCGGGTCACCGACCAGATCGACTACCTGACGGCCGACGAGGAGGACCGGTACGTCATCGCCCAGGCCAACGCCCCGCTCGATGAGAAGAACCACTTCGTCGAGGAGCGCGTGCTGGTCCGCAAGAAGGGCGGCGAGGTCGACCTGATCGACCCGACCGACGTCGACTACATGGACGTGTCGCCGCGGCAGATGGTGTCGGTCGCTACCGCGATGATCCCGTTCCTGGAGCACGACGACGCCAACCGGGCGCTGATGGGCGCCAACATGCAGCGCCAGTCGGTCCCGCTGCTGCGCAGCGAGGCGCCGCTGGTCGGCACCGGCATGGAGGTGCGGGCCGCGATGGACGCCGGCGACGTCGTCGTCGCCGCGCAAGGCCGGTGTGGTCGAGGACATGTCCGCCGACTACATCACCGTGATGGCCGACGACGGCACCCGGCAGACCTACCGGCTGCACAAGTTCCGCCGGTCCAACCAGGGCACCTGCATCAACCAGCGCCCGATCGTCGACGAGGGCGACCGGGTCGAGGACGGCCAGGTCATCGCCGACGGTCCGTGCACCGACGACGGCGAGATGGCGCTCGGCAAGAACCTGCTCGTCGCGTTCATGCCGTGGGAGGGCCACAACTACGAGGACGCGATCATCCTGTCCCAGCGCCTCGTCCAGGACGACGTCCTCACCTCGATCCACATCGAGGAGCACGAGGTCGACGCCCGCGACACCAAGCTCGGGCCGGAGGAGATCACCCGGGACATCCCGAACGTCTCCGAGGAGGTGCTCGCCGACCTCGACGAGCGCGGGATCATCCGGATCGGCGCCGAGGTCGCGACCGGCGACATCCTGGTCGGCAAGGTCACGCCCAAGGGCGAGACCGAGCTGACCCCGGAGGAGCGCCTGCTGCGCGCGATCTTCGGCGAGAAGGCCCGTGAGGTCCGCGACACCTCGCTGAAGGTGCCGCACGGCGAGGCCGGCAAGGTCATCGGCGTCCGGGTGTTCAGCCGGGACGACGGCGACGAGCTGCCCGCCCGGGGTCAACGAGCTGGTCCGGGTCTACGTCGCCCAGAAGCGCAAGATGCAGGACGGCGACAAGCTCGCCGGCCGGCACGGCAACAAGGGCGTCATCGGCAAGATCCTGCCGGTCGAGGACATGCCGTTCCTCGAGGACGGCACCCCGGTCGACATCGTGCTCAACCCGCACGGTGTGCCGCGCCGGATGAACATCGGCCAGATCCTCGAGACCCACCTCGGCTGGGTCGCCGCGCAGGGCTGGAAGGTCGAGGGCACGCCGGACTGGGCCGAGCGACTGCCCGAGGTCGCCGCGCGAGGCGCGCGCCTGGCACCAAGGCCGCGACGCCGGTCTTCGACGGTGCCCGGGAGGAGGAGATCACCGGCCTGCTCGGGTCGACGCTGCCCAACCGGGACGGCGACCGGCTGGTCGGGACCGACGGCAAGGCGCGGCTGCTCGACGGCCGCACCGGCGAGCCGTTCCCGTACCCGGTCGCGGTCGGCTACATCTACATCCTCAAGCTGCTGCACCTGGTGGACGACAAGATCCACGCCCGCTCCACCGGTCCGTACTCGATGATCACCCAGCAGCCGCTGGGTGGTAAGGCGCAGTTCGGTGGCCAGCGCTTCGGCGAGATGGAGTGCTGGGCCATGCAGGCCTACGGCGCCGCGTACACCCTGCAGGAGCTGCTCACCATCAAGTCCGACGACGTCCTCGGCCGGGTCAAGGTCTACGAGGCGATCGTCAAGGGCGAGAACATCCCCGAGCCGGGCATCCCGGAGTCGTTCAAGGTGCTGCTCAAGGAGCTGCAGTCGCTGTGCCTGAACGTCGAGGTGCTCTCCAGCGACGGCGTCGTCCATCGAGATGCGTGACACGGACGAAGACGTCTTCCGCGCCGCGGAAGAGCTCGGAATCAACCTGTCCCGGCGCGAGCCGAGCAGCGTCGACGTCGACGGTTAACCGGGTACGGCGGTGCGGGCCATAAGCCCGCGCCGCCCGACCTCCGGCCGGCCACCGCTCAACGACACGAAAGGACGAACACACGTGCTCGACGTCAACTTCTTCGACGAGCTGCGCATCGGCCTTGCGACCGCCGACGACATCCGCGCAGTGGTCGCACGGCGAGGTCAAGAAGCCGGAGACCATCAACTACCGCACCCTCAAGCCGGAGAAGGACGGGCTCTTCTGCGAGAAGATCTTCGGTCCCACCCGGGACTGGGAGTGCTACTGCGGCAAGTACAAGCGTGTCCGGTTCAAGGGCATCATCTGTGAGCGCTGCGGCGTCGAGGTGACCCGGGCCAAGGTGCGCCGTGAGCGGATGGGCCACATCGAGCTGGCCGCCCCGGTCACCCACATCTGGTACTTCAAGGGCGTCCCGAGCCGGCTCGGCTACCTGCTCGACCTGGCGCCGAAGGACCTCGAGAAGATCATCTACTTCGCGGCCTACCTGATCACCGCGGTCGACGACGAGGCGCGGCACCGCGACCTGCCGACGATCGAGGCGGAGATCTCCGTCGAGCGCAAGCAGCTCGAGGACAAGCGCGACTCCGACGTCGAGGCCCGGCACAAGAAGCTCGAGGCCGACCTCGCCGAGCTGGAGGCCGAGGGCGCCAAGGCCGACGTGCGCCGCAAGGTGCGCGAGGGCGCCGAGCGCGAGATGCGCCAGATCCGCGACCGGGCGCAGCGGGAGATCGACCGGCTCGAGGAGGTGCTCGACACCTTCCGCAAGCTCAAGGTCAAGCACCTGATCGCCGACGAGGGCCTCTACCGCGAGCTGCGGGACCGGTTCGGCGAGTACTTCGAGGGCGGCATGGGCGCCGAGGCGCTGCAGAAGCTGCTCGAGACTTCGACCTCGACGCCGAGGGCGAAGTCGCTGCGCGAGACCATCCGGCGCGGCAAGGGCCAGAAGAAGATCCGCGCGCTCAAGCGGCTCAAGGTCGTCGCGGCGTTCCTCAACACCCGCAACTAGCCCGATGGGCATGGTGCTGGACTGCGTCCCGGTCATCCCGCCGGACCTGCGCCCGATGGTGCAGCTCGACGGTGGCCGCTTCGCGACCTCCGACCTCAACGACCTCTACCGCCGGGTGATCAACCGCAACAACCGGCTCAAGCGGCTGCTCGACCTCGGCGCGCCCGAGATCATCGTCAACAACGAGAAGCGGATGCTGCAGGAGGCCGTCGACGCGCTGTTCGACAACGGCCGCCGCGGCCGTCCGGTCACCGGTCCGGGCAACCGCCCGCTCAAGTCGCTGTCCGACATGCTCAAGGGCAAGCAGGGCCGGTTCCGGCAGAACCTGCTCGGCAAGCGCGTCGACTACTCCGGCCGTTCGGTCATCGTCGTCGGCCCGCAGCTCAAGCTGCACCAGTGCGGCCTGCCCAAGCAGATGGCGCTCGAGCTGTTCAAGCCGTTCGTCATGAAGCGGCTGGTCGACCTCAACCACGCGCAGAACATCAAGTCCGCCAAGCGCATGGTCGAGCGGGTCCGGCCGGTCGTGTGGGACGTGCTGGAAGAGGTCATCACCGAGCACCCGGTGCTGCTCAACCGCGCGCCGACGCTGCACCGCCTGGGCATCCAGGCCTTCGAGCCGCAGCTGGTCGAGGGCAAGGCCATCCAGCTCCACCCGCTGGTCTGTGCCGCGTTCAACGCCGACTTCGACGGCGACCAGATGGCGGTGCACCTGCCGCTGTCGGCCGAGGCGCAGGCCGAGGCCCGCATCCTGATGCTGTCGAGCAACAACATCCTGTCGCCGGCCTCCGGGTCGTCCGATGGCCATGCCGACCCTGGACCTGGTCACCGGCCTGTACTACCTGTGCCGGGTCCGAGAACGGGTGCGCACGGGCGAGGGCCGGGTGTTCTCGTCGGTCGCCGAGGCGATCATGGCGCGCGACAGCCGGCGACCTCGACCTGCAGGCGAAGATCAGGGTGCGGCTGCGACGGCGACGTCGGTGCCGCCGCGCGAGTGGACGCCGCCCGAGGGCTGGGAGCCGGGCAGCCGTTCCGGCTGGAGACCACGCTGGGCCGGGTGCTGTTCAACGAGGCGCTGCCGGTGGACTACCCCTTCGTCGACGACGAGATGCCCAAGAAGCGGCAGGCGGCGATCGTCAACGATCTGGCCGAGCACTACCCGAGGTCACGGTCGCGGCGACGCTGGACGCGCTGAAGGAGGCCGGCTTCCACTGGGCCACCCGGTCCGGGCGTCACCGTCGCCATCGACGACGTCGTCGTCCCGGCCGAACAAGCAGGAGATCCTCGAGCGCACGAGACGCAGGCCGACAAGGTCCAGAAGCAGTACGAGCGCGGTGTGATCACCGACGACGAGCGCCGCCAGGAGCTCGTCGAGATCTGGAACCGAGGCGACCAACGAGGTCGCCAAGGAGATGGAGGCCAACTTCCCGGCGGACAACCCGGTCTACATGCTGGTCAACTCCGGGCGCGGCCGGAAACATGATGCAGGTCCGGCAGCTCGCCGGCATGAAGGGACTGGTCGCCAACCCGAAGGGCGAGATCATCCCGCGGCCGATCAAGGCCAACTTCCGCGAGGGCCTGTCGGTGCTGGAGTACTTCATCTCCACCCACGGCGCCCGCAAGGGTCTGGCCGACACCGCGCTGCGGACCGCCGACTCCGGCTACCTGACCCGTCGTCTGGTCGACGTCAGCCAGGACGTGATCATCCGCGAGGAGGACTGCGGCACCGAGCGCGGCGTCGCCATGACGATCGCGCACACGGCAGCCGACGGGTCGCTGGTCAAGGACCCGACGTGGAGACCGTCGTCTACGCGCGGACCCTCGCCGAGGACGCGGTCGACGCGAACGGCAAGGTCGTCGTCGCCGCCGGCGCCGACCTCGGCGACGTCGCTGATCGGCCAGCTGGTGGCCGCGGGCGTGACCTCGGTGCGGGTGCGGTCGGTGCTGACCTGCGAGTCCGGCGTCGGGCTGCTGCGCGGTCTGCTACGGCCGGTCGCTGGCCACCGGCAAGCTGGTCGACGTCGGCGAGGCGGTCGGCATCATCGCCGCCCAGTCGATCGGCGAGCCCGGGCACCCAGCTGACCATGCGGACGTTCCACACCGGTGGCGTCGCCGGTGACGACATCACCCACGGCCTGCCCCGTGTGGTCGAGCTGTTCGAGGCCCGGGTGCCCAAGGGCAAGGCGCCGATCGCCGAGGTCGCCGGCCGGATCCGGATCGAGGAGACCGACAAGGCGCTGCAAGATCGTCATCGTCCCCGACGACGGCACCGAGGAGATCGTCTACGACAAGATCAGCCGCCGTTCGCGGCTCGCGGGTCGACCGACGGTGAGTCACGTCGAGGTCGGCGAGCAGCTGATCGAGGGCGCGTCGACCCGCACGAGGTGCTGCGCATCATGGGCCCGCGCCAGGTGCAGCTGCACCTGGTCCGCGAGGTCCAGGAGGTCTACCGCTCGCAGGGTGTGTCGATCCACGACAAGCACATCGAGATCATCATCCGCCAGATGCTCAAGCGGGTGACGGTCATCGAGTCCGGTGCCACCGAGTTCCTGCCGGGTGAGCTGTCGAGCGGGCCCAGTTCGAGGCGCGAGAACCGTCGGGTGGTCGCCGAGGGCGGCGAGCCGGCCTCCGGCCGCCCGGTGCTGATGGGCATCACCAAGGCGTCGCTGGCCACCGAGTCGTGGCTGTCGGCGGCCTCCTTCCAGGAGACGACCCGGGTGCTCACCGACGCGGCGATCAACGCCAAGAGCGACTCGCTGGTCGGTCTGAAGGAGAACGTCATCATCGGCAAGCTGATCCCGGCCGGTACCGGCATCGCCCGCTACCGCAACATCCGGGTGGAGCCCACCGAGGAGGCGCGCGCGCCGGTCTACTCCATGCCGGGCTACGACGACGGCGAGCTACGACGGCCGCCTTCGGCGCCGGCGGCGGCCAGGCCGTGCCGCTGGACGACTACGACTACCGGAGCGAGCTACACCGGTAGCCGTCGACCAGACGCCGTACCGGGGGCCGGGCATCCATCGGCGTGCCCGGCTCCTGCGGTCCGGTCGGCGTTCCTAGACTCGCGGTGTGTCGCACTACTTCGACCAGGCACCCGAGCCGGGCACCGCACCGGCGCCGTCACGGTCGCCGGTCGGGAGCCGGGAGCTGACCCTGGCGACCGACAGCGGGGTGTTCTCCGCCGACCAGCTCGACCCGGGTACGGCGGTGCTGCTCGACCTGGTGCCCCCGCCGCCGGCCGGCGGGGCACCTGCTGGACCTCGGGTGCGGCTACGGGCCGATCGCGCTACCATGGCGGTGCGGGCCCCCGGCGCGACGGTGTGGGCGGTTGACGTCAACGAGCGGGCCCGCCGGCTGTGCGCCGAGCAATGCCGCCGCGGCCGGACTGTCCAACGTGCGGGTGGCCGACCCCGCGGACCTCCCGGCGGATCTGCGGCTGGCCGCCATCTGGTCCAACCCGCCGATCCGGATCGGGAAGGATGCCCTGCACACCCTGCTCCGGGACTGGCTGTCCCGCCTGGACCGGGACGGGTCGGCCTACCTCGTGGTGCAGAAGCACCTCGGCTCGGACTCGCTGCAGCGCTGGCTGACCGGCGCGGGATCGGCCGACCGATCGGCGTAGGCTTCCCGGTCAGCGCCTTCGCGGGTGCTGCGGACCGCGGTCGCTGACCAGCCCTGCGGTTTGACCGCTGCCTGCGGCCGTCCAGTAACCTTGGCGGATCCTGCGTGCCTCGGGTCCTGATCCGGGCCGTCCGCGCACTGCGCCGTGCGAGGAGACTCGGTCGCTGGCCGCGGTGACACCTACGTGGTCCACCCGTCTCGATTCGCTCCGGGTGGGCTGTGGTCCGGGCGACACGCCCGACCGCGGGGGTCGGATGGGCAGCCTTCAGCGCGACGACACAGGACGAGCTCGAAGAGGGAGACGCAGGCCGCTCATGCCCACGATCCAGCAGCTGGTCCGCAAGGGCCGGCAGGACAAGGTCGAGAAGACCAAGACCCCGGCGCTGAAGGGAAGCCCCCAGCGTCGCGGGGTGTGCACGCGCGTCTACACCACCACTCCGAAGAAGCCGAACTCCGCGCTGCGCAAGGTGGCCCGCGTCCGCCTGACCAGCCAGATCGAGGTCACCGCCTACATCCCGGGGGTCGGGCACAACCTGCAGGAGCACTCGATCGTGCTCGTCCGCGGCGGCCGGGTGAAGGACCTGCCCGGGCGTGCGCTACAAGATCATCCGCGGTTCGCTGGACACCCAGGGCGTCCGCAACCGCAAGCAGGCCCGCAGCCGATACGGCGCGAAGAAGGAGAAGAGCTAGTGCCCCGGAAAGGCCCTGCCCCCAAGCACCCGGTGGTGGTCGACCCGGTCTACGGCTCGCCGCTGGTCACCTCGCTGGTGAACAAGGTGCTGCTGCGCGGGAAGAAGTCCACCGCCGAGCGCATCGTGTACGGCGCGCTGGAAGGCTGCCGGGACAAGACCGGCACCGACCCGGTGGTCACCCTCAAGCGCGCGCTGGACAACGTGAAGCCGACCCTCGAGGTGCGCAGCCGCCGCGTCGGCGGCGCGACCTACCAGGTGCCGGTCGAGGTGCGCGCCGGCCGCGCAGCACGACCCTGGCGCTGCGCTGGCTGGTCGAGTACTCCCGGCAGCGCCGGGAGAAGACCATGACCGAGCGACTCATGAACGAGCTGCTGGACGCGTCCAACGGCCTGGGCGCCAGCGTCAAGCGCCGCGAGGACACCCACAAGATGGCGGAGTCCAACAAGGCCTTCGCCCACTACCGCTGGTAGCGCGCCGAGCAGCAGCTTCGCAACTGAGCGACGACGCTGGCACGCCGAGCACCGCTGGCCACGATCCGAAACATCGGGATCATGGCCCATATCGACGCGGGCAAGACCACCACGACCGAGCGCATCCTCTTCTACACCGGCGATCAACTACAAGATCGGCGAGGTGCACGAAGGCGCCGCGACGATGGACTGGATGCAGCAGGAGCAGGAGCGCGGCATCACCATCACCTCCGCCGCGACGACCTGCCGCTGGCGCGACCACACGCATCAACATCATCGACACCCCGGGCCACGTCGACTTCACCGTCGAGGTGGAGCGGTCGCTGCGGGTGCTCGACGGCGCCGTCGCCGTCTTCGACGCGGTCGCCGGCGTCGAGCCGCAGAGCGAGACCGTCTGGCGGCAGGCCGACCGCTACCAGGTACCGCGGATCGCGTTCGTCAACAAGATGGACCGGGTCGGCGCGGAGTTCCACCGCTGCGTCGACATGATGGTCGACCGGCTCGACGCCGACTCCGCTGGTCGTGCAGCTGCCCTGGGGCGTCGAGAGCGACTTCAAGGGCGTCATCGACCTGGTCGACATGAAGGGCCTGCTCTGGCTGACCGAGGGCAAGGGCGACCGCTACGAGGTCGTCGGCATCCCGGACGACCACGAGGAGGCGGTGCGCGAGTGGCGCGAGCGGCTGCTGGAGACCGCTGGCCGAGAACGACGACGACGTCATGGAGATGTACCTCGAGGGCGAGGAGCCATCGGTGGACGAGCTGCGGGCGGCGATCCGCCGGGCGACCATCGCCGGCAGGCTCAACCCGGTGCTGTGCGGCTCGGCGTTCAAGAACAAGGGCGTGCAGCCCATGCTCGACGCCGTCGTCGACTACCTGCCGAGCCCGCTGGACGTCGGGGCGATCCAGGGCCACGCGCTGGGCGACGAGGACGCGGTCATCGAGCGCGACGCCCGACGAGAACGAGCCCTTCTCGGCGCTGGCCTTCAAGATCATGAGCGACAAGCACCTCGGCAAGCTCACCTACATCCGGGTCTACTCGGGCAGGCTCGACGACCGGGTCCCCGGTGCTCAACACGCACCAAGGACAACAAGGAGCGGATCGGCAAGATCTACCAGATGCACGCCAACCACCGCGAGGAGCGTGACGGCGTCGGCGCCGGGCAGATCGTGGCCGTGCAGGGCCTGAAGAACACCACGACCGGCGACACGCTGTGCGACCCGACGCCCCGGTGATCCTGGAGTCGATGAGCTTCCCGGCGCCGGTCATCAGCGTCGCGATCGAGCCGAAGACCAAGGCCGACCAGCAGAAGCTGGGCGAGGCGATCCAGCGGCTGGCCGAGGAGGACCCGACCTTCCAGGTCCGCACCGACGAGGAGACCGGCCAGACGATCATCTCGGGGATGGGCGAGCTGCACCTCGAGGTGCTCGTCGACCGGATGAAGCGGGAGTTCAGCGTCGAGGCCAACGTCGGCAAGCCGCAGGTGGCCTACCGCGAGACGATCCGCCGCAGGGTCGAGAAGGTCGACTACACCCACAAGAAGCAGACCGGTGGGTCGGGCCAGTACGCGAAGGTGGTCGATCGACCTCGAGCCGATCGAGCGGCGGCGACGGCGGCGGGCTACGAGTTCGTCAACAACGTCACCGGCGGCCGGATCCCGCGGGAGTACATCCCGGCGGTGGACGCCGGCTGCCAGGAGGCGATGGAGTTCGGCGTCCTCGCCGGCTACCCGCTGGTGGACGTCAAGGTGACCCTGCTCGACGGCCAGTACCACGAGGTCGACTCGTCCGAGCTCGCCTTCAAGATCGCCGGCTCGATGGCGTTCAAGGAGGCGGCCCGGCGGGCCGACCCCGCGCTGCTGGAGCCGATGATGGCGGTCGAGGTCGTCACGCCCGAGGACTACATGGGCGACGTGATCGGCGACCTCAACTCGCGCCGTGGCCAGCATCCAGGCCATGGACGAGCGCACCGGCGTCACGGGTCGTCAAGGCGCTCGTCCCGTTGTCGGAGATGTTCGGCTACGTCGGTGATCTCCGGTCGCAGCACGCAGGGCCGGGCGAGCTACAGCATGCAGTTCGACTCCTACGCCGAGGTGCCCCAGAGCGTCGCCAAGGAGATCATCGCGAAGGCGACGGGAGAGTGAGCGCATTGGAGAAGGGCTCCCGGAGCTCAGCACGAAGAATCGCGAAGGCCACTGGCGAGAAGCCGGGCCAGATCCCCGTCAGCACGTCATAGGGCGTACGAAGAACCAGTCCACAGGAGGGACCCAGTGGCGAAGGCGAAGTTCGAGCGGACCAAGCCGCACGTCAACATCGGCACCATCGGTCACATCGACCACGGCAAGACCACGCTGACCGCAGCGATCACCAAGGTCCTGCACGACAAGTACCCGGACCTGAACCCGTTCACGCCGTTCGACAAGATCGACAACGCGCCGGAGGAGAGGCAGCGCGGCATCACGATCTCGGTACGCGCACGTCGAGTACCAGACCGAGAAGCGGCACTACGCGCACGTCGACTGCCCCGGTCACGCCGACTACATCAAGAACATGATCACCGGTGCGGCCCAGATGGACGGCGCGATCCTCGTGGTCGCGGCCACCGACGGCCCGATGCCGCAGACGAAGGAGCACGTGCTGCTCGCCCGTCAGGTCGGCGTGCCCTACATCGTCGTGGCGCTGAACAAGGCCGACATGGTCGACGACGAGGAGATCCTCGAGCTCGTCGAGCTCGAGGTCCGGGAGCTGCTCAGCGAGTACGAGTTCCCCGGCGACGACCTGCCGATCGTGCGGGTGTCCGCGCTCAAGGCGCTCGAGGGCGACGCCGAGTGGAGCGAGAAGGTCATGGAGCTCATGGCCGCCGTCGACGAGTCGATCCCCGAGCCCCAGCGCGACATCGACAAGCCGTTCCTCATGCCCATCGAGGACGTCTTCACGATCACCGGCCGCGGCACCGTGGTGACCGGCCGGGTCGAGCGTGGCGTGATCAAGGTCAACGAGACCGTCGAGATCGTCGGCATGAAGGACACCAAGCAGACGACGACCGTCACCGGCGTCGAGATGTTCCGCAAGCTGCTCGACCAGGGCCAGGCCGGCGACAACGTCGGGCTGCTGCTGCGCGGCACCAAGCGTGAGGACGTCGAGCGGGGCCAGGTCGTGGCCAAGCCCGGCTCGATCACTCCCCACACCCAGTTCCAGGGGCAGGTCTACATCCTGTCCAAGGACGAGGGTGGCCGGCACACGCCGTTCTTCAACAACTACCGGCCCCAGTTCTACTTCCGGACCACCGACGTCACCGGCGTGGTGACCCTCCCCGAGGGCACCGAGATGGTGATGCCGGGCGACAACACCGAGATGAAGGTCGAGCTGATCCAGCCGATCGCCATGGAGGAAGGCCTGCGTTTCGCCATCCGCGAAGGCGGCCGGACCGTGGGCGCCGGTCGGGTCACCAAGATCGACAAGTAGTCCGTGTCCGGCGATGGCGGCCTTCCGGCTGCCATCGCCGGTTGCGGAGCGCAACCCGAAGAGCGGCACCGACAACGGCCACTGACCAGCGGCCGGCGACAGCGAGGATGACATGGCGGGACAGAAGATCCGCATTCGGCTCAAGGCCTACGACCATGAGGCGATCGACGCATCGGCGCGCAAGATCGTCGACACCGTGACGCGCACCGGCGCGCGGGTCGTCGGACCCGTGCCGCTGCCGACCGAGAAGAACGTCTACTGCGTCATCCGCTCGCCGCACAAGTACAAGGACAGCCGCGAGCACTTCGAGATGCGCACACACAAGCGGCTCATCGACATCGTCGACCCGACGCCGAAGACGGTCGATGCGCTGATGCGCATCGATCTGCCCGCCAGCGTCGACGTGAACATTCAGTAGGGGCGCGAACTCACATGGCTCACGAGATCAAGGGCGTTCTGGGCGAAAAGCTCGGCATGACCCAGGTCTTCGACGACAACAACCGGATCGTCCCGGTCACCGTCGTCAAGGCCGGGCCGTGCCTGGTGACCCAGGTGCGCACCCCCGACAAGGACGGCTACTCGGCCGTGCAGCTCGCGTTCGGCGCGATCGACCCCCGCAAGGTGACCAAGCCGGTCACCGGTCACTTCGACAAGGCCGGGGTCACCCCGCGCCGGCACGTCGCGGAGCTGCGCACCGAGAGCGCCACCAACTACGAGATCGGCCAGGAGCTCGGCGCGGACGTCTTCGAGGCCGGCGCACGGGTCGACGTGATCGGCACCAGCAAGGGCAAGGGAACCGCCGGCGTCATGAAGCGGCACGGGTTCCACGGCCTCAGCTCGTCGCACGGCACCCAGCGCAAGCACCGCTCGCCGGGCTCGATCGGCGGCTGCGCCACTCCCGGACGCGTCTTCAAGGGCGTGCGGATGGCCGGCCGGATGGGGCACGAGCGCACCACCGTGCTCGGCCTCACCGTGCACAAGGTCGATGCCGAGAACGGCCTGCTGCTCATCAAGGGCGCCGTACCCGGTCCGACCGGTGGCCTGGTCATGGTCCGGACCGCAGTGAAGGCCGATCTGGCGAAGGGCGGTGTGTCGCGATGAGCGAGGCAACGACGCGCACCGTGGACGTCCATACGCCGGACGGCACGGCGCAGGGCAGCGTGGAGCTGCCCGCCGAGATCTTCGACGCCCAGGCGAACGTCGCCCTGATGCACCAGGTGGTCGTGGCCCAGCTCGCGGCCGCCCGCCAGGGCACGCACAGCACCAAGACGCGCGGCGACGTCCGCGGCGGCGGCGCGAAGCCCTACCGGCAGAAGGGCACCGGCCGGGCCCGGCAGGGGTCGACCCGTGCTCCGCAGTTCGCCGGCGGCGGCATCGTGCACGGCCCGACGCCCCGCAACTACAGCCAGCGGACGCCGAAGAAGATGAAGGTCGCGGCGCTGCGGGGGGCGCTGTCGGACCGGGCCCGCGGCGGCCGGGTGCACGTGCTCAGCACGGTGATCGACGGTGACTCGCCGTCCACGAAGGCGGCGCTGTCCGCCCTGGGGTCGGTGGCCGGGTCGCGCCACATCCTCGCGGTCGTCGACCGCGACGACGTGCTGGCGTGGAAGAGCCTGCGCAACGTCCCCGCCGTACACCTGATCGACCCGGGCCAGCTCAACACCTACGACGTGCTGGTCAGCGACGACGTCGTCTTCACCAAGGCCTCGCTCGAGGCGTTCCTGGGCGGCACGTCCGACGCCGAGACGCCGAGTGTTGAAGAGGAGCAGAAGTGATACCCGACCCGCGCGACGTGCTGCTCGCCCCGGTGATCTCGGAGAAGAGCTACGGGCTGCTCGATGAGAACAAGTACACCTTCATCGTCCGCCCGGACGCCAACAAGACGCAGATCAAGATCGCGGTGGAGCAGGTCTTCAACGTCCGGGTGATCAACGTCAACACGAGCAACCGGCAGGGCAAGCGCAAGCGCACCCGCACCGGCTACGGCAAGCGCAACGACACCAAGCGCGCCATCGTGAGCCTCGTGCAGGGCGACCGGATCGAGATCTTCGGCGGTCCGGTCTCCTGACCGGCACACAGATAAGGGACTGAGGGCGACATGGCCATCCGCAAGTACAAGCCGACGACACCGGGACGTCGCGGCTCGTCGGTATCCGACTTCGTCGAGGTCACCCGCGACGAGCCGGAGAAGTCGCTGGTGCGGCCGCTGCACTCCAAGGGCGGGCGCAACGCGCACGGGCGCATCACCGTGCGCCACCAGGGCGGCGGCCACAAGCGGGCCTACCGGGTCATCGACTTCCGTCGCGCCGACAAGGACGGGGTGCCGGCCAAGGTCGCGCACATCGAGTACGACCCCAACCGCACCGCGCGGATCGCGCTGCTGCACTACGCCGACGGCGAGAAGCGCTACATCCTCGCGCCGTCCCGCCTCCGCCAGGGAGACCCGATCGAGGCCGGCGCCAGCGCCGACATCAAGGCGGGCAACAACCTCCCGCTGCGCAACATCCCGACCGGCACCGTGGTGCACGCCATCGAGCTCCGGCCCGGGGGCGGCGCGAAGATCGCCCGGTCGGCCGGGTCGAGCGTGCAGCTGGTCGCCAAGGACGGGCCCTACGCGCAGCTGCGGATGCCCTCCGGGGAGATCCGCAACGTCGATGCGCGGTGCCGGGCCACGGTCGGCGAGGTCGGCAACGCCGAGCAGTCGAACATCAACTGGGGCAAGGCCGGCCGGATGCGCTGGAAGGGGCGGCGGCCGACCGTCCGCGGTGTGGCGATGAACCCGGTCGACCACCCGCACGGCGGCGGCGAGGGCAAGACCTCCGGTGGCCGGCACCCGGTCAACCCGAAGGGCAAGCCGGAGGGCCGGACCCGCCGGCACAAGTCGAGCGACGCGATGATCGTCCGTCGCCGTCGTCACAAGAAGAAGCGCTGATCCGGTGACCACGCGAACCGGTCGAAAGGTATAGGGACTCCAGATGCCGCGCAGCCTGAAGAAGGGCCCATTCGTCGACGGACACCTGTTGGCGAAGGTGGACGGGCAGAACGAGAAGGGCACCAAGAACGTCATCCGGACCTGGTCCCGACGTTCGACGATCATCCCGGACATGCTCGGGCACACGATCGCCGTGCACGACGGCCGCAAGCACGTCCCCGTGTTCGTGACCGAGGCGATGGTCGGCCACAAGCTCGGTGAGTTCGCGCCGACCCGCACGTTCCGCGGCCACATCCGCGACGACCGGCGGGCCCGGCGTGGCTGAGATCGGGCCCCAGGCCGGATCGATGGCCGACCGGCTCCGTACGCCGACCAGCAGGACCTAGGAGAGAGGAACGCGAATGGCAACCCAGGCGAGAAACGCGCGGGTCGACGACCTGCCGCGCGCCCGGGCGCGCGCGACGTATGTGCGAGTGACGCCCATGAAGGCGCGCCGCGTCGTCGACCTCATCCGGGGCCTCCCCGCCGACGAGGCGCTGGCGGTGCTGCGGTTCGCGCCGCAGTCCGCGAGCGAGCCGGTGGCCAAGGTGATCGCGAGCGCGGTCGCCAACGCCGAGCACAACCTGAAGCTCGACACCGAGTCGCTGGTCGTCCGGGCGGCGTGGGTCGACGAGGGCCCGATGCTCAAGCGCTTCCAGCCGCGCGCGCAGGGGCGGGCCTACCGCATCCGCAAGCGCACCAGCCACATCACGGTCGAGCTGGAGGCCGTGTCGGCCGAGCGGCCGCAGTCCCGGTCGGCCGGCCCGGGCCGGCGCGCCCGCGCAGCCGCCACATCGGCGCCCACCACATCGGCGCCAGCCACATCGGCGCCGGCCGAATCGACGGCGGCCGAATCGACGCCGGCCGAATCGGCTCACACCACACCGACGCCGGACGCACCGGCGCCTGCCACATCCACGCCCCCCGCTCCGGCGGGGCAGAGTGGTCCGTCCGAGCCGACGGACCCGAATGCGAAGGGGGCCCAGTAGT
Source organism: uncultured Actinomycetota bacterium (assembly GCA_963828605.1). GTDB lineage: Bacteria > Actinomycetota > Actinomycetes > Mycobacteriales > QHCD01 > DASXJE01. The sequence goes on from CAWHER010000003.1 coordinate 1,305,905, forward strand.
GGGTCAGAAAGTCAACCCGCACGGGTTCCGACTCGGCATCACGACCGAGTGGAAGTCCCGCTGGTACGCGGACAAGCTCTACAAGGACTACGTCAAGGAAGACGTGGCCATCCGCCGGATGATGAGCAAGGGCATGGAACGCGCCGGCATCTCCCGGGTGGACATCGAGCGCACCCGGGACCGGGTGCGGGTGGACATCCACACCGCCCGGCCGGGCATCGTGATCGGCCGGCGCGGCTCGGAGGCCGACCGGATCCGCGGTGAGCTGGAGAAGCTCACGGCCAAGCAGGTGCAGCTGAACATCCTCGAGGTGAAGAACCCCGAGGCCGACGCGCAGCTGGTCGCCCAGGGTGTCGCCGAGCAGCTGTCCAGCCGGGTGAACTTCCGGCGCGCCATGCGCAAGGCCATGCAGTCCGCGCTGAAGAGCCCGGGCGTGCGCGGCGTGCGGGTGCAGTGCTCCGGCCGGCTCAACGGCGCGGAGATGTCCCGCTCGGAGTTCTACCGCGAGGGCCGGGTGCCGCTGCACACGCTGCGCGCCAACATCGACTACGGCATGTACGAGGCGCGCACGACCTTCGGCCGGATCGGTGTCAAGGTCTGGATCTACAAGGGCGACGCGCTGCACCTCAAGGTCGAGCGCGACGCCGAGGCCGCCGCCCGCCAGCAGCGGCAGCGGCCCGCCCGGCCGCGTCGGTCCGGCGCGTCGGGCACGACCTCGAGTGGCACCGAGGCCGGTCGGGCAGCGGCGGCGGGGGAGTCCGCCCCGCAGTCGGCGCCCGCGCAGCCGGTCGCGGTGGCCGACCCCGAGGCGCCGGCGGCACCGGCCGAGGCCGGCCCGTCGTCGACCGGCAGTGGACAGGAGGGCTGAGGCGTGCTGATCCCCCGGCGGACCAAGCACCGCAAGCAGCACCACCCCGGACGCTCGGGCGCGGCCAAGGGCGGCACCCGGGTGAGCTTCGGCGAGTTCGGTATCCAGGCGCTGGAGCCGGCCTACGTCACCAACCGGCAGATCGAGTCGGCCCGTATCGCCATGACCCGCCACATCAAGCGGGGCGGCAAGGTGTGGATCACGATCTACCCGGACCGGCCGATCACCAAGAAGCCGGCCGAGACCCGGATGGGCTCCGGAAAGGGTTCCCCGGAGTGGTGGGTGGCCAACGTCAAGCCCGGCCGGGTGATGTTCGAGCTGGCCGGCGTTCCCGAGGATGTGGCCCGCGAGGCGATGCGCCGCGCGATCCACAAGCTCCCGATGAAGTGCCGGTTCGTCAGGCGCGAAGGTAGTGAGGCGTGATGGCAGCAGGAACTGCGCCGGCAGAGCTGCGCGGACTCGACGACGACGAGCTGCTGATCCGGTTGCGGGAGGCGAAGGAGGAGCTGTTCAACCTCCGCTTCCAGGTGGCCACCGGTCAGCTGGACAACAACCGGCGGCTGCAGGCCATCCGCCGCGACATCGCACGGATCTACACGATCATGCGTGAGCGCGAGCTGGGTCTGTCGGCCGCCCCGAGCGAGGGTGTGGCATGAGCGAGACGGAGACCGGCGCCCGGTCGGCACGCAACTACCGCAAGACGCGGACCGGCTACGTCGTCGGCGACAAGATGGACAAGACCGTGGTGGTCGAGGTCGAGGACCACGTGAAGCACGGCCTGTACGGCAAGATCATCCGTCGTACGAGCAAGCTCAAGGCACACGACGAGCAGAACAGCTGTGGCGTGGGCGACCGCGTCCAGCTGATGGAGACCCGCCCGCTGTCGGCGTCCAAGCGCTGGCGCGTGGTGGAGATCGTCGAGAAGGCGAAGTGAGCCGCGATCGCCGCACCACCGCACCCGCGCAGGTGCGTGCGGTCGGGACAAGTCGGGACAAGCAGCCATCGGTCGTACCGGCCGGTGCAGTAGTCGGGAGTTGACGTGATCCAGCAGGAGTCGCGACTGCGTGTCGCCGACAACACCGGAGCCAAGGAGATCCTGTGCATCCGGGTGCTCGGCGGCTCCGGGCGGCGCTACGCCGGGATCGGCGACGTCATCGTGGGCACCGTCAAGGACGCGTTGCCCGGTGCCGGCGTCAAGCGCGGCGACGTCGTCCGGGCGGTGGTGGTCCGCACGGTGAAGGAGAAGCGTCGTCCCGACGGCTCCTACATCAGGTTCGACGAGAACGCCGCCGTGCTGATCCGCGAAGGCGGCGACCCGCGTGGCACCCGCATCTTCGGGCCGGTCGGCCGGGAGCTACGGGACAAGAAGTTCATGAGAATCATCTCGCTCGCGCCGGAGGTGTTGTGATGGCGACGATCCGTCCATCGATGAAGGTGAAGAAGGGCGACACGGTGGTCGTACTCGCCGGCAAGGACAAGGGTGCGAAGGGCAAGGTCCTCATGGCCTACCCCGCGCAGGGCCGGGTCCTGGTCGAGGGTGTGAACCGGGTCAAGAAGCACACCCGGATCACGAGTACCCAGCGCGGCGCTCAGACCGGCGGGATCGTCACCCAGGAGGCGTCGATCCATGTGAGCAACGTGATGGTGGTCGACGACGACGGGAAGCCCGGTCGAGTCGGCTACCGCAAGGACGAGGACGGCCGCAGCGTTCGCGTGTCGCGCCGTACCGGTAAGGAACTGTGAGATGACCGCCACTACCCACGCCACCGAGACCGACGGCACCGGCACCACGCCGACGCCCCGGCTGAGGACGCGGTACCGCGAGGAGATCGCCCCCGCCCTGCGCGAGGAGTTTTCCTTCGGCAACGCGATGCAGGTGCCCGGCCTGGTCAAGATCGTCGTCAACATGGGCGTCGGCGAGGCCGCCCGCGACGCGAAGCTGATGGACGGTGCGGTCCGTGACCTCACGGCGATCACCGGCCAGAAGCCGGCGATCCGCCGGGCCCGCAAGTCGATCGCGCAGTTCAAGCTGCGCGAGGGCATGCCGATCGGTGCGAGCTGCACCCTGCGCGGCGCCCGGATGTGGGAGTTCCTCGACCGGCTGCTCACCTTGGCCCTGCCCCGGATCCGCGACTTCCGCGGGCTCTCGCCGCGGCAGTTCGACGGCAAGGGCAACTACACCTTCGGGCTGACGGAGCAGTCGATGTTCCACGAGATCGACATCGACCGGATCGACCGCCAGCGCGGCATGGACATCACCGTCGTGACCAGCGCGACCACCGATGACGAGGGCCGGGCGCTGCTTCGGTTGCTCGGCTTCCCGTTCAAGGAGAACTGACCGATGGCGAAGAAGGCCCTGGTCATCAAGGCCAACCGGACCCCGAAGTTCGCGGTACGCGCCTACACGCGCTGCCAGCGCTGCGGGCGACCGCACTCGGTGCTCCGCAAGTTCGGGCTGTGCCGCATCTGCCTGCGCGAGATGGCGCACGCCGGCGAACTGCCCGGCGTGACGAAGTCCAGCTGGTGACGATCTCCCGGAAACTCCTTCACCGAAGGCCCGCGACCCGCGGGAACCGCGGCGAGAAAGGCACGACCTCATGACCATGACCGACCCCATCGCAGACATGCTGACCCGTCTGCGCAACGCCAACACCGCCTATCACGACGAGGTGGTGATGCCGCACTCCAAGCTCAAGGTGCACGTCGCCGAGATCCTGCAGCAGGAGGGCTACATCGCCGGGTGGCACGTGTCCGAGCCCGACCCGGACTCGAACCGCTTCAAGGAACTGGTGGTGGACCTCAAGTACGGCCCCAACCGGGAGCGCAGCATCGCCGGCGTGCGCCGGGTCTCCAAGCCCGGGCTGCGGGTGTACTGCAAGTCCACGTCGCTGCCCCGCGTGCTCGGCGGACTCGGCGTGGCGATCATCTCGACGTCAACCGGACTGCTGACCGACCGGCAGGCCGCCAAGCGCAAAGTAGGCGGGGAAGTCCTCGCCTACGTCTGGTAAGGGAGGTCAGCATGTCGCGAATCGGACGCATGCCCATCCCCGTGCCGGGCGGGGTCGACGTTGCGATCGACGGATCCCGGGTGACGGTGAAAGGCCCGAAGGGTGAGCTCTCGCACACCGTCGCCGCGCCGATCACCGTCGGCCGGGCCGACGACGGCGCCGTGGTCGTCTCCCGACCCGACGACGCGCGGGAGAGCCGGGCGCTGCACGGGCTGTCCCGGACGTTGATCGCCAACATGGTCACCGGGGTCACCGACGGCTACAGCAAGTCGCTGGAGATCGTCGGCACCGGATACCGCGTGCAGGCCCGGGGGAGCAACCTCGAGTTCGCGCTCGGCTTCAGCCACCCAGTGCCGGTGGCGGCGCCCGAGGGGATCTCCTTCGAGGTGACCGGGCCGACCCGGCTGACCGTCCGCGGTATCGACAAACAGCAGGTCGGCGAGGTGGCCGCCAACATCCGCAAGCTGCGCCGGCCCGACCCCTACAAGGGCAAGGGCGTGCGCTACGCCGGCGAAGTCATCCGCCGTAAAGCCGGGAAGACAGGGAAGTAGTGATGTCGACGCAGAGCAGCACCTCCGCGCGCCGCCGGGTCTCGCGGACCCGGCGCCATTTCCGGCTGCGCAAGCGCGTGGTCGGGACGACGACCCGTCCGCGCCTGGTGGTCAGCCGGTCCGCCCGCCACGTCTACGCCCAGGTGGTCGACGACAGCCGCGGTGTCACGCTCGCGTCCGCGTCGACGTACAAGCTGGACACCGCCGCCCTCGGCGATCAGGTCGACAAGACGGCGCAGGCCCGCAAGGTCGGCGAACTCGTCGCCGAGCGGGCCAAGGCCGCCGGGATCGAGCAGGTCGTGTTCGACCGGGGCGGCAACGCCTACCACGGGCGGGTCGCGGCCGTGGCCGAGGCCGCCCGCGCGGGTGGGTTGGAGTTCTGATGAGAGACCAGGTGAACATGATCGACACCGCACGCATGACGGAGAGGGACGCCTGATGCCGGGAACGCAGCGTCGTGGCGGGGGATCCGGCGACCGCCGGGACCGTCGCGACCGCCAGGGCGGGGCGGCCGCCGAGAAGAACGCCTACATCGAGCGCCTCGTGACGGTGAACCGCGTCGCCAAGGTGGTCCGGGGTGGCCGGCGGTTCAGCTTCACCGCGCTGGTCATCGTCGGCGACGGCAACGGCATGGTCGGGGTCGGTTACGGCAAGGCCAAGGAGGTCCCGGCGGCGATCGCCAAGGGCGTCGAGGAGGGCAAGAAGAACCTCTTCAAGGTCCCGCGGATCGGTGCCACCATCCCGCACCCGGTGCAGGGTGAGGCGGCCGCGGGTGTCGTGCTGCTCAAGCCGGCCAGCCCGGGAACCGGCGTCATCGCCGGCGGCCCGGTGCGCGCCGTGCTGGAGTGCGCCGGCATCCACGACGTGCTCTCCAAGAGCCTCGGGTCGTCCAACCCGATCAACATCGTGCATGCCACGGTGACCGCCCTGCAGATGCTGGTGCGGCCCGAGGAGGTCGCGAGCCGTCGCGGGCTTCCGATCGAGGATGTCGCGCCGGCCGCCATGCTGCGGGCGCGCGCGGCGCAGGGGACGTGAGGACATGACCAGGCTGAAGGTCACCCAGGTCAGATCGACGATCGGATCCAAGCCCAATCATCGTGAGACGCTGCGCACGTCTCGGGCTCAAGCGGATCCACGACGTCGTCGTCAAGGAGGACCGCCCGGAGATCCGTGGCATGGTCGCGACCGTGCCGCACCTGGTCGCGGTCGAGGAGGTCGAGTAACGCATGACGCTGAAGGTCCATCACCTGCGGCCCGCACCGGGCTCGAAGACCCCGAAGACCCGGGTCGGGCGAGGCGGGGCATCCAAGGGCAAGACCGCTGGACGTGGTACGAAGGGGACGAAGGCCCGCAATCAGGTCCCGGCCCGCTTCGAGGGCGGGCAGATGCCGCTCCACATGCGGCTGCCGAAGCTCAAGGGCTTCACCAACCGGTTCGGCACCACCTTCCAGGTGGTCAACGCCGGCCGGCTGGGTCAGCTCTTCCCGGACGGTGGCACCGTCGGCCCGGCCGAGCTGGTCGAGGCCGGCGCCGTACGCCGGGGGCAGCCGGTGAAGGTGCTCGGGACCGGTGATCTCGGCGGGGCGACCCTCCAGGTCAGCGCCCACGCCTTCTCCGAGAGTGCGCGGAGCAAGATCATCGAGGCCGGCGGAACGGTCACGGAGCTATAGCGAGCGCGTCCGTACGCTCGCGTGGCTGTTAGAGTCGCAGCCTAGGGTCCGTCTGGCGGTAGTTCCGCCAGGTCGGACCTTGCCGACCGACCCGCCGGCTGGGATTCCGGCCGTTACCGACGGGCGGGCCGAGTCCGGCCCGCCGGCGCAGGAGGATCCGTGCTTTCCGCGTTCGCAGCGGCGTTCCGGACGCCCGACCTGCGCAAGAAGCTGCTCTTCACCCTGGGGCTGATTGCGCTCTACCGGCTGGGCGCCAGCATGCCCACGCCCGGCGTCTCGACCAAGAACATCAACTCCTGCATCAACTTCGTCAACCAGGGCTCGAGCCGCAACGTCTACTCGCTGGTCAACCTCTTCAGCGGCGGCGCGCTGCTGAAGCTCTCGGTCTTCGCGCTCGGGATCATGCCGTACATCACGGCCAGCATCATCATCCAGCTGCTGGTCGTGGTGATCCCCCGGTTCGAGGCGCTGAAGAAGGAGGGCCAGTCCGGGCAGAACAAGCTCACCCAGTACACCCGCTACCTCACCGTGGGCCTGGCCATCCTGCAGTCGACCGGCGTGGTCGCGCTGGCCAAGAACAACCAGCTCTTCCAGGGCTGCCCCCAGTCGGTGCTCGCCGACCAGTCGATCTTCACCCTCGCGACCATGATCATCACGATGATGGCCGGGACCGCGGTCATCATGTGGCTGGCCGAGCTGATCACCGACCGGGGCGTCGGCAACGGCATGTCGGTGCTGATCTTCACCGGCATCGCGGCCCGGATCCCGTCCGAGGGCAACGCGATCCTGCGCGGCGCCGGCGGCGTGATCTTCTTCTTCGTCTGCGTCCTCGGCCTGGCGATCATCACCGCCGTGGTCTACGTCGAGCAGGCGCAGCGGCGGATCCCGGTCCAGTACGCCAAACGCATGGTCGGCCGCCGGATGTACGGCGGGACCTCGACCTACCTCCCGCTGAAGGTCAACCAGGCCGGCGTCATCCCGGTGATCTTCGCCTCGTCGCTGCTCTACATCCCGCAGCTGGTGTGCCAGCTCAACGGCAACGGCACCAGCACCATCAAGCGGTTCGTCGACGAACTACCTGGTCAAGCAGAACAGCTACGTCTACATCCTGGTCTACTTCGCGCTGATCATCTTCTTCACGTACTTCTACGTGTCGATCACCTTCAACCCCGAAGAACGCGCCGACGACATGAAGAAGTACGGCGGCTTCATCCCCGGCATCCGACCGGGACGGCCGACCGCCGAATACCTGTCCTTCGTGCTCTCCCGGATCACGCTGCCCGGATCGCTCTACCTGGGGATCGTGGCCGTCTTACCCAACTTCTTCCTGTCGATCACGCAGGGCAACAACCAGAACTTCCCCTTCGGCGGCACAGCTGTGCTCATCATGGTCGGTGTCGGGCTCGACACCGTGAAACAGATCGAGAGCCAGCTGCATGCAGCGCAACTACGAAGGGTTCCTGCGCTAGTGAGGCCGCACCAGCGAGGCCCCAGCGGTGAGGCCGGCTCAGTGAGGTCGGGCGCATGAGACTGGTACTGGTCGGGCCGCCCGGCGCGGGCAAGGGGACCCAGGCCCAGTTCATCGCGGCCCAGCTGGCGATCCCGAAGATCTCGACCGGCGACATCTTCCGCGAGCAACGTCAGCCAGGGCACCGAGCTCGGGATGGCGGCCAAGAAGTACATGGAGGCCGGCGACCTCGTCCCGGACGAGGTCACGATCGCGATGGTCCGTGAGCGGCTGGGCGAGGACGACGCCACGGACGGCTTCCTGCTCGACGGGTTCCCGCGCAACGTGCCGCAGGCCGAGACCCTGGACGAGATCCTCGCGGACTGGGGCACGCCCTCAACGTCGTACTCGAACTCGTGGTCGACGACGAGGAGGTGATCCGCCGGCTGTCCGGGCGGCGTACCTGCCGCAACTGCGGCCACATCTGGCACGTCGACTTCGACCCGCCGACCCGGCGAGGGCCGATGCGACGACTGCGGCGGGGACCTCTTCCAGCGGGACGACGACAAGCCGGCCACGATCCAGCACCGGCTCGACGTCTATGCCGCGCAGACCGCCCCGCTGATCGCGTTCTACGCTGAGCACGGAGCTACTGGTCGGCATCGACGCGACCGGCCCGGTCGACGACGTGACCGAGCGCGCGATCGACGCGTTGCACCGGTACGGCCGACTGAGGCTGTGGTGGGGAGGGCGGAGACAGATGATCCAGATCAAGTCGGCCGACGAGCTGGCGCTGATGCGCCAGGCGGGGCTCGTGGTCGGCCGGACGCTGGACAAGCTGCGCGGGGCGGTGGCGCCCGGGGGTCACGACCGAGGAGCTCGACGACCTGGCCCAGGAATGCATCGTCGGTGAGGGCGCGACCCCGTCGTTCCTGGGCTACCGGGGCTTCCCGAAGACGATCTGCACCTCGGTCAACGAGGAGGTCGTGCACGGCATCCCGCGCCGCGACAAGCGGCTGCGCGACGGCGACCTCATCTCCATCGACTGCGGCGCGATCGTCGACGGCTGGCACGGGGACTCGGCGATCACGGTGCCGGTCGGCTCCGGTCGACCCCGAGCAGCGGGAGCTGATCCGGGTCTGCGAGGAGGCGATGTGGGCGGTCTTCGCCCGGGCCCGGCTCGGGATGCGCATCCGCGACCTCGGGGCGATCGTCGAGGACGTGGTGCGGCCGTCGCGGGTTCGGGATCGTCGACTTCTACGGCGGCCACGGCATCGGGACCGAGATGCACCAGGACCCGCACGTGCTCAACCACGGCCGTGGCCCGCCGCGGGCCCCGGCTGGTCGAGGGCATGGCACTGGCGATCGAGCCGATGCTGACCGTCGGCGACCCGGGGACCCGGGAGCTGGCCGACGGCTGGACCGTGGTCACCCGCGACGGGTCCTGCCGCGGCGCACTTCGAGCACACCTTCACGGTCACCGCGGACGGGCCGTGGGTGCTGACCGCGCTCGACGGCGGCCGCGCCCGCCTGGCCGAAGCCGGTGTGACCGTGCCCGACGGACGCTGACCGGGGCCATGACCGACGAGTCCGGCCAGGGGGCGGGCGGCGCACCGGACCCCACGGGGTCGCTGCGGGCCGGGGACGCCGAGCGCAACGCCACGGTGGCCCGGCTGCAGGCCGCCTTCTCCGAGGGCCGGCTCGAGCTGGTCGAGCTCGACGAGCGGACCGCAGCGGCCTACGCCGCCAAGACCCTGGGTGAGCTGCGCGCCCTGACCCGCGACCTGCCCGAGAGCGATCCGGCGACGGCCGGCCCGGGCCAGGTCGCCCGGCGGCCGGGCGAGGCCCCGGTCAGCCGCCCCGCCGCCGCGGTCTCGGCCGTGAGCGGCTGGCTGATCGGGGCGATGTCCGGCGTGGTCGGGATCAACCTGATCATCTGGGCCGCCGTCTCGATCAGCAGCGGCCGCTGGGTCTACCCCTGGTGGATCTGGGTGCTGGTCTTCTGCGTGATCGGCGGCGCGGGTGACGCGCGGCAGCGGTCCGAGCGACGCCGGCGGCGCCGGACGACGGCGGGCCGTCGTGAGCCGGCCGGACGGCCGTCCGCCCGAGCTGCGGTGGACGGCGCTGACCGACCCTGCGGCGGCACCGCTGGTGGCGGGGCTGGAGGCGGAGTACCTCGCCCGCTACGGGCCCAACGACGAGATGCGGGCCTATGACCCGGCCGACTTCGGCCCGCCGGACGGCGCCTTCGTGCTGGCGATGGTCGACGGCCAGGCCGTGGCCGGCGGCGGGATCCGCCGGCTGGACCCGACCAGCGGTGAGCTGAAGCGGATGTGGACCGCCCCGACGCACCGGCGGCGTGGCCTGGCCCGCGTCGTGCTCGGGGCGCTGGAGGACGCCGCCCGCGGGCGCGGATGGCGGCGGATCGTGCTCGAGTCCGGCGTGGCGCAGCCCGAGGCGATCGCCCTCTACGTCGCGGCGGGCTACCAGCCCGTGCCCGGATACGGCCGATACCGGGATGAACCAGACGCTGTCAGCTACGCCAAGACGCTGGCCGACCCGCCCGCGGGCCGCGCCGACCCCGACCCGGCGGATCGTCTGCTGCTGCGCTGAGCCGATCGGGCGGGGGGAGATTGGCGTGGGGGCGCTTCCCCCCGTACACTGACTCGTTGGTGTCCGCGCTGTCCCTGGTTGCGCTGTGGCCGCACGATCAGAGGACCGCCCTTCTGCGCGACACCGAGTTGTAGGACACATGCCGATGTCGTCGGGGCCAGCCTCGCTTGCCTCGTACGGCGGACACACGATTGCGGAGGATATGGCGAAGAAGGACGGGGCCATCGAGGTCGAAGGCCGAGTCGTCGAGCCGCTGCCCAACGCGATGTTTCGCGTCGAACTGCAGAACGGTCACCGGGTCCTCGCCCACATCTCCGGGAAGATGCGGCAGCACTACATCCGCATCCTGCCGGAGGACCGGGTGGTCGTGGAGCTGTCGCCGTACGACCTGACCCGCGGTCGGATCGTCTACCGCTACAAGTGAGCCGTCCCGCATCGACCGATTTCCCCTCGAGACTGATGTCCCTCCTCGACTTTGTCGGGCAGCGTTAGGAACAGGAGTTGGCCGCGCCGTGAAGGTCAAGCCGAGCGTCAAGAAGATCTGTGACAAGTGCAAGGTGATCCGCCGGCACGGGCGGGTCATGGTGATCTGCGAGAACCTGCGGCACAAGCAGCGCCAGGGCTGAGGCGGACACCGGCATTCATCGCGCGTCACTCGCACCCTCGCCGACGCGACCCCCGGTCGGAGGCCGGGGCCCGCCGGGCACATCGGACCGGGACGACGACGCGACAGACCTCCGCGACACGAGGAGTACAACGACAGCATGGCACGCCTCGCCGGCGTCGACCTTCCCCGCGAGAAGCGGATGGAGGTCGCGCTCACCTACATCTACGGCCTCGGCCGGACCCGGGCCCAGCAGACCCTGGCCGCGACCGGGGTCAGATCCCGACCTCGCGGTCCGGCGACCTCTCCGACGAGGACCTGGTCAAGCTGCGGGACTGGATCGACAGCAACTACCGCGTCGAGGGTGACCTGCGCCGCGAGGTCGCCCAGGACATCCGCCGCAAGGTGGAGATCGGCTGCTACCAGGGCATCCGGCACCGTCGTGGGCTGCCGGTGCACGGCCAGCGCACGCACACCAACGCGCGGACCCGCAAGGGCCCGAAGCGGACCGTGGCCGGCAAGAAGAAGGTCGGCAGGAAGTAGCAGCCAGGACATCGCTGACCCGGCAGCACCGGCCAGCATCCCGAAACCTCGTTTGGAGTAGACGGCCACATGCCCCCCAAGACCCGCACCGGCGCCGGTGCGAAGAAGACCCGGCGTCGGGAGAAGAAGAACATCGCGCACGGGCACGCGCACATCAAGAGCACCTTCAACAACACCATCGTCTCGATCACCGACCCGATGGGCGCCGTCATCTCCTGGGCGTCCGCCGGACATGTCGGATTCAAGGGCTCCCGCAAGTCCACGCCGTTCGCCGCCCAGATGGCCGCCGAGAGCGCGGCCCGCAAGGCGCAGGAACACGGCATGCGCAAGGTCGACGTCTTCGTGAAGGGCCCCGGGTGCGGGACGCGAGACGGCGATCCGCTCGCTGCAGGCCGCCGGCCTGGAGGTCGGCACCATCCAGGACGTCACCCCGCAGCCCCACAACGGCTGCCGCCCGCCGAAGCGTCGGCGGGTCTGAAGCCGGAGGAGGAGACCGAAGACATGGCGCGTTACACCGGTGCGGACTGCAAGCTGTGCCGCCGCGAGAAGATGAAGCTCTTCCTCAAGGGCGCCAAGTGCGAGAGCCCGAAGTGCCCGATCGAGATCCGGCCCTACCCGCCGGGCGAGCACGGCCGCGGGCGCAGCAAGGAGAGCGAGTACCTGCTGCAGCTGCGGGAGAAGCAGAAGGCCCGTCGCATCTACGGCGTGCTGGAGAAGCAGTTCCGCGGCTACTACGACGAGGCCAACCGCCAGACCGGCAAGACCGGCGAGGTGATGCTGCGGATCCTGGAGAGCCGGCTGGACAACGTGGTCTACCGCGCGGGGTTCGCCAAGTCCCGGGACATGGCCCGCCAGCTGGTGCGGCACGGCCACATCATCGTCAACGGCCACAAGGTCGACATCCCGTCGTACCGTGTAGGCGCGAACGACATCGTCGAGGTCCGCGAGGCCTCCCGGGAGCTGACCCCATTCGTGGTCGCCCGGGCAGAGGCCGGGTCCCGGCCGGTGCCCCCGTGGCTGGAGGTCATCTCCAACCAGATGCGGATCCTGGTGCACTCCCTGCCGGCCCGGCAGGTCATCGACACCCAGGTCCAGGAGCAGCTGATCGTCGAGTTCTACTCGAAGTAGCACCACCCGCGCAGGCATCCGCCTGGCGCGCTTGTCGGCCGTCATATAGCGGGCGGCCGGAAAGGAACCAACCATGCTCATCACCCAGCGACCGACCCTCTCCGAGGAGACGGTCTCCGAGCACCGGTCGCGATTCACCATCGAGCCGCTCGAGCCGGGCTTCGGCTACACGCTCGGCAACTCGCTGCGCCGTACCCTGCTCTCCTCGATCCCGGGCGCGGCGGTCACCAGCATGCGGATCGACGGCGTCCTGCACGAGTTCACCACCGTGCCGGGCGTCAAGGAGGACGTCACCGACCTGATCCTGAACCTCAAGGAGCTGGTCGTCAGCTCCGAGTACGGACGAGCCGGTCACGATGTACCTGCGCAAGTCCGGGCCCCGGCGAGGTCACCGCCGCCGACATCGCGCCGCCGGCCGGCGTCGAGGTGCACAACCCCGACATGCGGCTGGCGACCCTCAACAAGAAGGGCCGGCTCGAGATCGAGCTGGTCGTCGAGCGGGGCCGCGGCTACGTCCCGGCCAGCCAGAACAAGCAGGCCGGCCAGGAGATCGGCCGGATCCCGATCGACTCGATCTACTCGCCGGTGCTCAAGGTGACCTACCGGGTCGAGGCGACCCGGGTCGAGCAGCGGACCGACTTCGACAAGCTCATCGTCGACGTCGAGACCAAGCCGTCGATCAGCCCGCGCGACGCGCTGGCCAGTGCCGGGAAGACCCTGGTCGAGCTGTTCGGCCTGGCCCGGGAGCTCAACGTCGAGGCCGAGGGCATCGAGATCGGACCGTCGCCGTCCGAGGTCGCCGACATCGCCAACTTCTCGATGCCGATCGAGGAGATGGAGCTGACCGTCCGGTCGTACAACTGCCTCAAGCGCGAGGGCATCCACACCGTCGGTGAGCTGGTGTCGCGCAGCGAGGCCGATCTGCTCGACATCCGCAACTTCGGGCAGAAGTCCATCGACGAGGTGAAGATGAAGCTCGCCTCGATGGGCCTGGCCCTGAAGGACAGCCCGCCCGGGTTCGACCCGTCGAAGGTCGTCGACAGTTACGGCACGGACGGATACGACGACGGCCAGGACTACGCCGAAACCGAGCAGCTCTGACGAGCTGACTGAGACCGGACCAGCTCTGACGAGCTGACCGGAAGATCGAGGAGCGAGTGAGACATGCCCACGCCTACCAAGGGTCATCGGCTCGGTAGCGGTCCCGCCCACCAGCGGCTGATGCTCGCCAACCTGGCGACATCGCTGTTCGAGCACGGGAAGATCACCACCACCGAGACGAAGGCCAAGCGGCTCCGGCCGCTCGCCGAGCGGCTCATCACCTTCGCCAAGCGCGGCGACCTGCACGCGCGGCGGCAGGTGATGACGGTCGTGCGCAACAAGGACGTGGTGCACCGGCTGTTCGCCGAGATCGGTCCGATGTACTCGGCCCGGCCCGGCGGCTACACGCGGATCACCAAGCTCGGCCCGCGCAAGGGCGACAACGCCCCGATGGCGGTCGATCGAGCTGGTCGAGGCCATGACCGTCGCCCAGCAGGCGGTCGGCGAGGGCGAGCGGGCCCGCGGCACCCGGTTCGCCGGTCGCCGCCGGCCCACCGGTGCCACCGCAGAGGCCGCCGACGAGCTCGCTCCCGAGTCGCAGACGGCCGCCGCCGTCGCGGCCGAGGCGGCCGCCGCTGCCGAGGCCGATCAGGCCGAGGTCGTCGATCAGGCAGAGGTCGTCGACGAGGCCGAGGAGACCGAACCGGAGGAGGACGGGGCCGACGACACCGCGTCGGGCGAGGCCGCCCCGGAGAACCCCGACGACGAGGCTCCGCGCAGCTGACCGAGAAGCACGACGCCGAGCCCGCCGCTCCCGATCACCGGGACGGCGGGCTCGTCCGTCTGCGCCTCGATCTCGCCTACGACGGGTCGGCATTCTCCGGCTGGGCCCGCCAACCCGGCCGGCGCACCGTGCAGAACGAGGTGGAGCAGGGGCTGGCCCGGGTGCTCCGCACCGACGCCGGCCTCACCGTTGCCGGCCGGACCGACGCGGGGGTCCACGCCCTCGGTCAGGTCGCGCACGTCGACGTCCCCGCCACGGCGTGGTCGGCGCTCCGCGGCAGCCTGCTGCGCCGGCTGGCCGGAGTGCTGCCGGCCGACGTGCGGGTCACCGCGATCCGGACCGCCCACCCGGACTTCGACGCCCGGTTCGGCGCCCTCTGGCGGCGCTACGCCTACCGGGTCGCCGACACGGCGTACGGTGCGCTGCCGTTGCGGCGGGCCGACACCCTCGCCTGGCCACGTCGTCTCGACGTCGCCCGGATGGCCGGGGCGAGCGCAGATCTGCTGGGCGAGCACGACTTCGCGGCGTTCTGTCGGCGGCGGGACCGGGCCAGCTCGGTCCGCACCCTGCAGCGGTTCGAGTGGGACCGGGACGCCGATGGCGTCCTGACCGCGCTGGTGCAGGCCGACGCCTTCTGCCACCAGATGGTGCGCAGCCTCGTCGGAGCCGTTCTCGCGGTCGGCGACGGGCGCCGGGCCGCGGAGTGGCCGGCCTCCCTGCTGGCGCACCGGATGCGCGCCGACACCGTCGCCGTGGCCGCCGCCCACGGACTGACGCTGCTCGCGGTCGGCTATCCGGCCGATGACGACCTGGCCGTGCGGTCGGCCCGGACCCGGGGGCGCCGGTCCGGAGGGGTCCCGACGCTCTGACATGGCCGGAGCCGCCCGGAACCGCGGCCGCGGGCGGCCCGGTCAGTCGCAGCCGGGGTCGGTCCCAGGCGGGGCCAGTGGGTGGTGGGGTGGGTGCCCAGCGACCGTCGCCGACCCGACCAGCAGCGTCGACGGACGCGGCGGTGGACACGGTCCGGTACCGCGGGGTCGTCACTGCTCCCCCTAATCCCGAGCCTTGCTCCCGAGTCCTGCAGGCTCCGGACGCCGGGCACCCTGCGCGAAGAGTAGCAGCGTTACAACTCTCTGTATCCAGACTTACGCCGAGTTGTGCACCCTCGGTCGCGGAATCGGGCTGGTGCCGCCTGCGTCGGTGGCGTCCCGTTCGGGACCTAGGGCAGGTATCCCCGGGAATCGAAGTTAACGATCGGTAATCAAGTCAATACTCATAGTAAGCACCAGCCGGGGGAGCTGGTGATCATGGGGGCTCCACATGAGTATCAATCGCAGAGTTGGCTGGATCGTCGTTGCCGTGATCGGGGCGATCGCTCTGGCCCTCACCACGACCTTCGCCTTCGCCGGAACGTCGCCGACGCGCGGGCGGGCGACGCCGACACCGACCGGGGGCACCCGGACGGGCGTCCTGCACCTGTCGCCCTCCGATGACGCCTACACCACCCCCACCTCGCCCAAGCTGGTGACCGGCACGGCGACGAAGCTCACCGCTGAGCCTGGCCGGGGAAAGACCACCTACCTGCGGTTCGCCGTGGCCAAGATCCCGGTCGGCGCGAGAGTCACTTCAGCGACCGTGACGCTGTCGCGGCTGGGTGGCCACAACATCCCCACCCTGAACGTCTACAAGACCGCGACGACCTGGACTGAGCGCACGCTCGACGCGGCCAACGCCCCGGCCCGCGGCACCCTCATCGGCAAGTCCGCCACCGCCACCGATGGTCACACCGTCACCCTGAACCTCAAGTCGATGACCACGAAGAACGGCGCGGTCTCCGTCGCCCTGCAGGCGGCAACCGCCGGCACGGTCGCCCGCGTCGAGTCGGCCGAGTTCGTCGGCGCCGGTGTCCCGGTGCTGGCCGTCGGCTGGACCCTCACCACCCCGCCGCCGACCTCGACACCGCCGACATCGAAGCCGCCGACGACCACGCCGCCGACCTCGAAGCCGCCGACGACCACGCCGCCGACCTCGAAGCCGCCGACGACCACGCCGCCGACCTCGAAGCCGCCGACGACCCGCCGCCGACCTCGGCGCCGCCGACGACCACGCCGCCGACCTCGGCGCCGCCGACCGCCGACACAGACACCGACACCGACACCGACACCGACACAGCACGCCCCGATGCTGCTGACCGGCGCGGACACCTCGGCGGGCAAATGGGGCCCGACGAACAGCCTGCTGGGCCCGCTGCACGCGGTGCGGCTGTTCTACTCCGGCGCGCTGCCGGACAACTACTCCAAGGTCGGCGTGCCGGCCGGAGTGGTGGCGTTCATCTCCTACAAGTCACCGAGTACGAACACGGTGCCGTTCGCGAAGTCGTGCCCGCCCGGAACGCGGATCATCTTCCACCACGAGCCGGAGAACGACTACAACGGCAACGGCGCGGCCTTCGTGGCCCAGTACGACCAGGAGTACGCCACGTTGAAGGCGGCCAACCCGGCGCTCATCGTCGGCATGGCAGCGATGTCCTACCAGTACAGCGGGGGACGCTACGGCCAGTCCGGCACCTACCTGCCGACGGCCAGCCACGTCGACTTCTACGCGGTCGACAACTACGAGGCCAAGCCGACCGGCAAAGGCCTGGCCACCGACGCGCCGTTCATGGGTTGGTACAACCTGGTCAAGGACCGCGGCAAGCCGCTGGTGTTCGCCGAGTACGGCGTCGGGGTCAACCCGATCGGGCACACCACCGACCTGTGGTCGGCGCAACGGGCCGCGACCATGATCGCCGACCGGACCTGGCTGCTCAATCACCCCGGGTTCACCGGACTCCTCTACTGGTACAACACCGGAGCCCGCGGCGACTGGACGTTCAACGACGCCCCCTCGATCGCGGCCTGGAAGGCCTTGATGGCCATGTGATCGCCGCCCGGTAGGGCCGGAGGGCAGCAGACCCGGATGCCAGTCCCGTGGGGGGCGGCTGGACCCGGGTCTTCTGCTGTGTCCGGAGCCGGCGTCCCGGGGCGGTTCCGGGCGTCCGCTTCGCCGATATCGGGTGATGTCACCACTTCAGGACGTAGAGTCCCGGAGGGTATGAGGGGGTGGCCGGGCGGCGCACGGTGAGCGGGGGGTCATGACGACAGTCGGGGACGGCACGGGCGCCGGGTCCGACACCCGGGCCCCGGCGCGCGACGCCACCCGGGATCTGGGCTGGACGCTGGCGAGCTACCACGCTGAGGTCGGCAAGCTCGCCGACACCCTCGCCCGGTTGACCGCCGAGGATCTCGCGCGGGCCGACGCCAACGGCCGGACGGTCGGTGTCCTGCTCGACGACCTCATCCTGATCGAATACACCCACACCACCCGGCTCGCCCAGATCGGCAGCGGTGCGGCCGCCCAGGCCCGGGCGCGCTACATCCAGCACTCGCATCGCGCGGAACCGCCGGCGCCGGCGGGGTCCGGGCAGTCCGGCTGGGGAGAACAGGTCGGTATCACCGAACTCGGGCTGGCCCATGCCCACCGGTTGCTGGTCAGCCGGCTGCTCCAGACCACCCTGACCGCCGAGGAGATCCGCGCGCTCACGGCACGGCCGTCCGACCCGTTGCCGGCCGAGCACCTGCGGGCCGTCCTCGACGTCGTGATCGGCCGGCTCGCCCCGGATGTGTTCACCGACAGCGGCCGCGGTCCGCGCCGGGTGGAGATCGGATTGAGCGGTCCGGGCGGCGGGGAATGGGTGCTCGGCCCGCGGGAGCACCCGCCGACGGTCAGCATCTCGGCCTCGGCCTGGGACTTCGCCCGGCTCGCCGGCCGGCGGGCCACCGCCGACGCGATGCCCATCCGGATGGAGGGTGACGCCGAGCTCGCCGCTCTGCTGCTCATGGCGGTGCCGGAGTTCGGCAGCACCTGACCGCCGGCGGTGCTCACGCCCCGGTGCCGTCCCAGCCGAAGGTCACCACCGCCCGGCCGGAAGAACCCAGATCCGGGGGACAGGCGGCGTCCACCCCGCGCTCCCGGAGGGCTGCCTCCACGTCGGCCCGGGCCCGGCGGGGGAGACACAGCCTGCGCCGGGTCACCTCGACCATGCCGGCGAAGGTCGCGTACTCGGCCTCCCCGGGCCGGGTCCACCGGAGCACGGTCGGGCGGATGCCGATCTCCTCGAGGACGGCGAGGCAGTCGTCCGCGGTCGGGCCGTCCGGCCGGGCGATGCCGTGGAAGTGCTGCCAGAGCGGGTTGAGCGCGGTGAGCGGATGCCGGGCGGCGACCTCGACGACCACGCGCCGCCGGGCGTGGCCGGTCAGGGCGGCGACGAACGGGACGAGGTCGGGCACGTTGTAGAGCACATGACCGCAGACGACCACGTCGGCCGGCTCGACCGCGTCGGCGACGGCCGGCCACACTCCGTGCACCGTCCGGGCCGGCACGCCCACGCGGGCGGCCCGCTCGGTGAACCGGGCCAGCAACTCCGGACTGGGATCCACCGCCGTGATCGCGCTGACCGGCACCCGTCCGGCCAGCGGCAGGCTGGCGGCCCCGGCACCCGCTCCCACGTCGAGCACGGTCCCCGGATCCGCCAGCGCCGCCGCGGCCTCGTCGTAGGAGGCGCCGGAGGGGTCGGCGAGCGCGCGGTCGGTCCGCCGGACGAACACCTCGCCGGGCAGCACCCACGGCGAGTCCTCGGCCCGGTCGAGGATCGGCTGCGGGATCGCCCAGGCCGCAAGGCTCTCGGTCCACGCCTGTGTCGCCGTCATCCCGGTACCTCCGCCGTCGCCCGGATGGTGGTCTGGTGATGGTCTCGCTTAATCGGGTGCGGGCGGGGAGCCGGGTTGACGAGACTTGCCGGCATGGGCTTCGTCGACGTCGCGCGTGTCTCGTTCGTCCTCCCGGACGGACGGGCGCTGCTCGACGACGCGTCCTTCCGGGTCGGGGACGGGACCAAGGTCGCGCTGGTGGGTGCCAACGGCGCCGGCAAGACCACGCTGCTGCGCGTCATCGCGGGGGACGTCGCGCCGAGTTCCGGCACGGTCGCCCGGGCCGGCGGGCTCGGGGTGATGCGCCAGTTCATCGGCACCCTCGCCGACCGCAGCACGGTCCGGGACCTGCTCACCTCGCTCGCGGCGCCGGCGGTGCGCGAGGCGGGCGCCCGGCTGGCCCGGGCGGAGCGTCGGCTGGCCGACGGTGACGAGGCGGCCCAACTGCGCTACGCCGACGCCCTTGTCGCCTGGGGCGACGCGGGAGGCTACGACGCCGAGGTGTTGTGGGACACGGCGACCGTTGCCGCTCTCGGCCAGCCGTTGGACGTCGCCGCCGGCCGGCTGGTGCGGGAGTGCTCCGGCGGGGAGCAGAAGCGGTTGGCGCTGGAGGCCCTGCTGCGTGGCTCGGACGAGGTGCTGCTGCTCGACGAGCCGGACAACTTCCTCGACGTCGCCGGCAAGCGGTGGCTCGAGGACGAACTGATCGCCTCTCCCAAGACGGTGCTCTTCGTCAGCCACGACCGGGCGTTGCTGGCGCGTACGGCGGAACGCATCGTGACGGTCGAGGCCCACACGACCTGGGTGCACGGCGGCGGGTTCGCGTCCTACCACGAGGCGCGGGCCGACCGGGTGGCCCGCCTCGACGAGCTGCACCGCCGGTGGGAGGAGGAACACCGCCGGCTCAAGGACCTCGTCCGCACCCTGCAGCAGCAGGCCAAGAACAGCGACGCCATGGCCTCGCGCTACCACGCTATGCAGACCAGGCTGGCGAAGTTCGAGGAGGCCGGACCGCCGCCCGAACGGCCCCGCGAGCAACAGGTGCGGGTCCGGCTGGGGGGCGGCCGCACCGGCGTCCGCGCGCTGACCTGCACCGGCCTGTCCCTCGACGGGCTCACCGATCCGTTCGACCTGGAGGTCTTCTACGGCGAGCGCGTCGCCGTACTCGGCGCCAACGGGTCGGGCAAGTCCCACTTCCTCCGGCTGCTGGGCGGCGGCCGGGTCGGTCACGAGGGCGGGTGCCGGCTCGGCGCGCGGGTCGTGCCCGGTCTGTTCTCCCAGACGCACGAACACCCCGAGCTCGTCGGGCGCGCCCCGGTGGACATCCTCTGGCGGGGCGAGGGGGACCGGACCGGCCTCGACCGGGGCCGGGCCATCGCGGTGCTGCGCCGCTACGAGCTGCAGGACCAGGCCGACCAGCCGTTCGAGACCCTGTCCGGCGGCCAGCAGGCCCGGTTCCAGATCCTGCTGCTCGAGCTCGCCGGCGCCACGATGCTGCTCCTGGACGAGCCGACGGACAACCTCGACGTGGCCAGTGCCGAGGCGCTCGAGGAGGGGCTGGAGTCCTACGACGGCACCGTGCTCGCGGTGACCCACGACCGCTGGTTCGCGCGCGGCTTCGACCGGTATGTCGTATTTACCGACGGCGGCGCGGTGATCGAGTCGGATCGTCCGGTCTGGGGGGACGACGACCTGGCGCGGGCCTGCTCGCGGTCGCGGTAGCCGGCCGCTTTGACCCTGCCGCCGCCCAGCCGGTATCGTCAGCAGTCGGTGTGCGGGGCGCTCAGCAGTTCGAGCGCGGGCGCTGAGCGCGCACCCATTCCACCCGACGATGAGAAGGCGACACGGCGTGCGCACGTACAGCCCCAAGCCCGGCGAGGTCACCCGCCAGTGGCATGTGATCGATGCGACCGACGTCGTGCTCGGCCGCCTCGCCAGCCAGGCGGCCATTCTGCTCCGCGGCAAGCACAAGCCGCAGTTCGCCCCGCACGTCGACACCGGTGACTTCGTGGTCGTCGTCAACGCCGGCAAGGTGGCGCTCACCGGCACCAAGCGGGACCACAAGCTGGTGCACCACCATTCGGGTTACCCGGGTGGTCTGACCTCGCGCACCGTCGGTGACGAGCTCGAGCGCCGGCCGGAGCGGGTCATCGAGCGGGCGGTCAAGGGCATGCTGCCCAAGAACACGCTCGGCCGCGCGATGGCCGGAAAGCTCAAGGTCTACGCCGGCCCCGACCATCCGCACCAGGCCCAGAAGCCGGTGCCCTACGAGATCAGCCAGGTAGCCCAGTGAGGGTAAAGCCAGTGACGGAAGAGACCCAGTGACGGAAGAGACAGTGAGCCCCGACGAGAGCGCGGCGACCCCGACCGAGTCCGCCGTACCGGCCGAGACCCAGTCGGTGGCCGCGGCCGTGAGCAGCCCGGAGAGCGAGACCCCGGCCGCCGCCACGGCCGTCCGGGAGCGTCCGGTGGGCCGGGCCGACGGTGCCGTCCGCGCAGACGGTCGGCCGCCGCAAGGAGGCCATCGTCCGGGTCCGGCTGCTGCCCGGGACCGGCAAGTTCACCCTGAACGGCAAGAGCCTCGAGGACTACTTCCCGAACAAGGTCCACCAGCAGATCGTGCAACGAGCCGCTGGTGATCCTGGAGAAGACCGAGCATCTACGACGTGATCGCCACCCTGCGAGGCGGCGGCGTGACCGGCCAGGCCGGCGCCCTGCGGCTGGCCGTGGCCCGGGCCCTGATCGACGTCGATGCCGAGGACCGGGCCACGCTGAAGAAGGCCGGGTTCCTGACCCGCGACCCGCGGGCGAAGGAGCGCAAGAAGTACGGCCTGAAGAAGGCGCGCAAGGCGCCTCAGTACTCCAAGCGCTAGGCCGGCCGCGTGGCGCGGGCCGCCGCGATCTGACGGATACGGGCGTAGCTGGGCAGTGGGGGCTCCCCGGAGATTTCTGGGCATGGGAGGTCGCGGGCGATGGGCCGGCTGTTCGGCACCGACGGCGTCCGCGGTCTCGCCAATCGCGACCTCACCCCCGAGCTGGCCCTGGCGGTCGCCGCGGCGGCCGCGCAGGTCCTGCCGTCGTCCGGGTCGTCCGGGTCGCCGGGTCGGCCGGACCGCCGGTGGCGGTCGTGGGGCGTGACCCGCGGGCCGAGCGGCGAGATGCTCGAGGCCGCGGTCGTGGCCGGGCTCGCCAGCGCCGGCGCGCGACGTGCTGCGGGTCGGGGTCGATCCCGACCCCGGCGGTCGCGTTCCTCACCGCGCAGCTCGACGCCGACCTCGGTGTCGTGCTGTCGGCCAGCCACAACCCGATGCCGGACAACGGCATCAAGCTGTTCGGCCGGGGCGGCCTCAAGCTGCCGGACGGGGTCGAGGACGCGGTCGAGGCCCTGCGGCGCATCTGGAGGACCGGCCGACCGGCGCCGGCGTCGGCCGGGTGCGCGATGCTGCCCGACGGGGACCGAGCTACGTCGACCATCTGCTCGCCACGCTGACCCACCGACTGGACGGGCTGCGGCTCGTCGTCGACTGCGCGAACGGCGCGGCTTCGGCCGATCGCGCCGGAGGTCTACCGGCGGGCCGGTGCGCGAGGTCATCACGATCTGCGCCGAGCCGGACGGGCTGCAACATCAACGACGGCTGCGGGTCGACCCATCTGGAGACGGTCGTCGACGCGGTGCGCCGGGTACGGTGCCGACATCGGGATCGCCCACGACGGGGACGCCGACCGCTGCCTGGCCGTCGACCGCGGACGGGCAGACTCATCGACGGCGACGCGATCCTGGCGATCTGCGCGATGCGCGCTGCACGAGACCGGTGCGCTGCGCGCGGACACCGTCGTGGCCACCGTGATGAGCAATCTCGGCTTCCACCATGCGATGCGCGACGCCGGGCATCGCCGTCCTCGACGACCCCGGTCGGCGACCGCTACGTGCTGGAGGCGATGGCCGAGCGGCGGCCTGTCCGCTCGGCGGCGAGCAGAGCGGCCACCTCGTGTTCCCGGACCACGCCACCACCGGCGACGGGATGCTCACCGCGCTGCAGCTGCTCGAGCCGGATGGCCGCCACCGGCGCGGTCGCTGGCCGAGCTGGCCGGCGTGCATGACCCGGCTGCCGCAGGTGCTGATCAACGTGCGGGTCGCCGACAAGACCCGGGTGGCCGGCGCCCCGCAGGTCGGCGCGGCGCTGGCCGAGGCCGAGCAGCGAGCTCGGCGATGACGGCCGGGTGCTGCTGCGCCCGTCCGGCACCGAGCAGCTGGTCCGGGTGATGGTCGAGGCGCCCACCCACGACGAGGCGCAGGCCGTGGCCGAGAACCTCGCCGGCATCGTCGCCACCTGCTGACCCGTCCGGCCCGGCGGGTCGCCGACCGGAACGTGCGTCTAGTGGGTTTGTCCGGATGGGGAGCCGGCGGCCGTTACGCTCATTCCGTGTGCGGAATCGTGGGGTACGTCGGTGGCGGGTCGGCTCTCGAGGTGGTGCTGGACGGCCTGCGGCGGCTGGAGTACCGCGGCTACGACTCGGCCGGCGTCGCGGTGGTCGAGTCCGCCGGGGTGCTCTGCACCGACCGCCGGGCCGGGCAAGCTGCGCAACCTCGAGAAGCGCTGGCCGGCATCGAGGGCACCGGCCGACACCGGCATCGGCCACACCCGCTGGGCGACGCACGGGGCGCCGACCGACGCCAACGCGCACCCGCACCTCGACTGCACCGGCGCCATCGCCGTCGTGCACAACGGCATCATCGAGAACTTCGCGCCGCTGCGCGCCGAGCTGGAGGACCGCGGGCACGAGTTGCGCAGCGACACCGACACCGAGGTCGTGGCCCACCTGCTCGAGGAGGTGCTGCCGGGGTCGGAGTCGCTGGCCGATGCCATGCGCACCGTCATCCGCCGGCTCCGCGGGGCCTTCACCCTCGTCGTGGTCCATCGCGACATGCCGGGCCAGGTGGTCGGTGCCCGCCGTAACTCACCGCTCGTGGTCGGCGTCGGCGACGGCGAGATGTTCCTCGCCAGCGACGTCGCGGCGTTCATCGCCCACACCCGGGAGGCGGTCGAGATCGGCCAGGACCAGGTCATCGAGTTGCATGCGGACGGCTACGTCCTCACCGACTTCGCCGGCGTGCCGGCCGAGGCGCGCCATTTCCACGTCGACTGGGACATCGCGGCCGCCGAGAAGGGCGGCCACGACTACTTCATGCTCAAGGAGATCGAGGAGCAGCCGGCCGCCGTCGCCGACACCCTGCGCGGCAGGTTGATCGACGGGCGCGATCGTGCTCGACGAGGAACGCCTGGACGACCAGGACCTGCGCGACATCGACAAGGTGTTCATGGTGGCCTGCGGGTCGGCGTACCACTCCGGCCTGATCGCCAAGTACGTGATCGAGCACTGGACCCGGCTGCCGGTCGAGGTCGAGATCGCGTCGGAGTTCCGCTACCGCGACCCGGTGCTCGACCGCGACACCCTGGTGCTCGCGATCTCGCAGAGCGGCGAGACCGCCGACACGCTGGAGGCGGTCCGGCACGCCCGGGCCCAGAAGGCACTGGTGCTCGTCGATCTGCAACACCAACGGCTCGCAGATCCCGCGTGAGTCCGACGCGGTGCTCTACACCCGGGCCGGTCCGGAGGTCGGCGTCGCCGCGACGAAGACCTTCCTCACCCAGGTGCGCCGCCTCCTGCCTCGTCGGGCTCGCTCTGGCGCAGGTGCAGGGCAAGAAGTACGGCGACGAGGTCGCCCGCGAGTACGAGGCTCTGGTCGCGATGTCCGAGCAGGTGGCCCGGGCACTGGCGACGGTCGAGCCGGTACGCGCGCCTGGCCCGCGAGCTCGCCGACTCCCAGGCCGTGCTGTTCCTGGGCCGGCACGTCGGCTACCCGGTGGCGATGGAGGGCGCGCTCAAGCTCAAGGAGCTCGCCTACATGCACGCCGAGGGGTTCCCGGCCGGCGAGCTCAAGCACGGGCCGATCGCCCTGATCGAACCGGGGCTGCCGGTCGTCGTCGTCGTACCCTCGCCGCGCGGGCGGGCGGTGCTGCACGACAAGCTGCTCTCCAACATCCAGGAGATCCGCGCCCGTGGCGCCCGCACGATCGTCATCGCCGAGGAGGGCGACGAGTCGGTCCGGCCCTACGCGCACCACCTCATCGAGGTCCCGCGCGCGCCGACGCTCTTCGCCCCGCTGGTGACGACGGTTCCGCTGCAGGTGTTCGCGGCCGAGCTGGCGCAGGCCCGCGGGTTCGACGTCGACAAGCCCCGCAACCTGGCGAAGTCGGTCACCGTCGAGTGAGCCTTATCGGGGTGGCGCGGTGATCGTCGGTGTGGGGATCGACGTCGTCCCGGTGCAGCGGTTCGCCGAGTCACTGGCCCGCACGCCGGGTCTCATCGATCGGCTGTTCACCGCCGCCGAGCAGCGGACCGGATCCGGCGAGGCCCGTACGCCGGAGTCGCTGGCCGGCCGGTTCGCGGCGAAGGAGGCCCTGGCCAAGGCCCTCGGCGCTCCCGGCGACCTACGCTGGTCCGACGCCGAGGTGACCGTGACCGACGCGGGGCAGCCGCGGCTCGAGGTGACCGGTACCGTCGCCGCCCGGGCCGAGGCGCTCGGCGTCGACGCCTGGCACGTGTCGCTGTCCCACGACGGCGGCATCGCCAGCGCCGTGGTGATCGCCGAGTCGTCGAGCGGCTGACCCGCCGGGACCGGCCCGCCGGAGTAGGAGGTACGTCGATGCGGGGTGTGTGGCCGGTGGCGCAGGTACGCGCCGCCGAGGACGCGCTGATGGCGCGGCTGCCGGACGGTGCGCTCATGCA
The DNA here is from genome assembly GCA_963828605.1 of uncultured Actinomycetota bacterium. Classification (GTDB taxonomy): domain Bacteria; phylum Actinomycetota; class Actinomycetes; order Mycobacteriales; family QHCD01; genus DASXJE01. The sequence goes on from CAWHER010000003.1 coordinate 1,331,702, forward strand.
GCGCGCCGCCGCCGGTCTGGCCACGCACTGCGCCGCGGCGCTCGACCGGGTCTACGGCGCGCGGGTAGTGCTGCTGATCGGAGCGGGGAACAACGGCGGCGACGCGCTCTACGCCGGCGCCCGGCTGGCCGGCCGGGGCGCCCGGGTGGACGCCTTGCTGCTCGCGCCGGACCGGGCGCACGCCGCCGGCCTGGCCGCGTTGCAGGCCGCCGGAGGCCGGGCGGTTCCGGCCCGTGCCGACGAGATCGCCGGAGCCGACCTGGTCGTCGACGGCATCCTCGGCATCGGTGGCAAGGGCGGTCTGCGGCCGGACGCCGCGGCCCTGGCGCTGGCGGCCGCCGACAGCGGCGCCACCCTCGTCGCCGTCGACCTGCCGAGCGGGGTGGACGCCGACACCGGCGCGGTCGAGGGCGCCGCCTTCGACGCCGACCTCACGGTGACGTTCGGGGTGCTCAAGCCCGGCCTCGTCATCGGGGACGGAGCGGGCCGGTCCGGCGAAGTCGTGCTCGTCGACATCGGCCTGGCGCCGCACCTGCCCGCCCCGGGCACCCGGGTGCTCGGCGCGGCCGACGTCCGGCAGCTGCTGCCCGTGCCGGGTCCCGGCGATGACAAGTACACCCGCGGGGTGGCCGGCGTGGTCGCCGGATCTCCGACGTACGGCGGTGCCGCGGTCATGTGCGTCGGCGCCGCGCTGCACACCGGCGCCGGGATGGTCCGCTACGCCGGGCGGGCCGCCGACGCCGTCCGGGCCCGCTGGCCGGAGGCGGTGGTCAGCGACGGGCGGCCCGGGCAGGCCGGACGGGTGCAGGCCTGGGTCGTCGGTCCCGGCCTGGGCGTGGACGAGGAGGGCGCCGGCCTTCTGCGCGAGGTGCTGGCCACCGACGTCCCGGTCCTGGTCGACGCCGACGGCATCACCCTGCTGGCCGCCGAGCCCGACCTCGTCCGCCGCCGGAGCGCACCCACCGTGCTGACCCCGCACGACCGGGAGTTCGCGCGGGTCGCCGGCGAGGTGGGCGGTGACCGGATCGGCGCGGCGAAGCGGGCCGCCGCCGAGCTGGGCGCGACGGTGCTGCTCAAGGGCAACGCCACCGTGGTCGCCGCACCCGACGGGCCCGCCTACGTCAACCGGACCGGGACCCCATGGCTGGCCAGCGCCGGCACCGGCGATGTGCTCTCCGGCTGTATCGGCGCGCTGCTCGCCGCCGGGCTGCCCGCGCCGGAGGCGGCCGCCTGCGGGGCGTACCTGCACGGGGACGCCGGTCGGCTCGCGGCCGACGGGGCGCCCACCACCGCCGTCGGCGTCCTGACCGCGCTGGCCGCCGCCAGGCGGAGCCTGTCCGGCCGGGACTGAGAGACTGCGACCGTGAGCCTGTCCACCGAGCCCGCGGCACAGACCGACCTCGGCGCCGCCCGCAGCGCCGCCGTGGTCGACCTGGGCGCGATCGCCGGCAACGTCGCGGAGCTGAAGTCCGCCACCTCCGCCGGCGTCATGGCGGTGGTCAAGGCGGACGCCTACGGACACGGGCTGCTGCCGGCCGCCCGGGCGGCGGTCGCCGGCGGGGCCGGCTGGCTCGCCGTGGCGTTCGTCGCGGAGGCGCTGGCCCTGCGGGCCGGCGGGATCGACGTGCCGGTGCTGGCGATGGTGGTGCCCCCCGGCGAGCCGCTGGTCGACGCGATCGCGGGCCAGATCGACCTGTCGGTCGGTGCGCAGTGGCTGCTGGCGGAGGTGACGACGGCCGCCCGGACCGCCGGGCGGGCCGCCCGCGTGCACCTGGAGGCCGACACCGGGCTGTCCCGCGGCGGTGCCCCCGCCGCCGCCTGGCCGGACCTGGTGCGCGCCGCCGGGCGCGTGGCGGCCGACGGGCTGATCGAGGTCGTCGGGGTCTGGAGCCATTTCGCCTGCTCCGACGAGCCGCGCAACCCGGCCAACGCCGCGCAACTGGTCGGTTTCCGGGAGGCCCTCGCGGTGGCCGACCGGCTCGGTGTGCGGCCGCAGGTCCGGCACATGGCCAACTCTGCGGCCGCCCTGACCATCCCGGACGCGGGCTTCGACCTGATCCGGCCGGGGATCGCCGTGTTCGGCGTCGCGCCGGGCCCCGCGATCGACGCCGGTCGGCTGGTGCCCGCGATGACCCTGACCGCGCAGGTCGCCCTGACCAAGCGGGTGCCGGCCGGCTCGGGGGTGTCCTACGGCCTGACCTACACCACGGCGCGGGACACCGGGCTGGCGTTGGTGCCGCTGGGGTACGGCGACGGCGTACCCCGGCACGCGTCCGGTGCGGCCGAGGTCCTGATCGGCGGCAGCCGGCGGCGGATCGCCGGCCGGGTCTGCATGGACCAGTTCGTGCTCGACGTGGGCGACGACCCGGTCCGGACCGGCGACGAGGTGCTGCTCTTCGGCCCGGGAGGCCGGGGCGAGCCGACCGCCGCGGACTGGGCGGCGGCGATCGGGACGATCGGCTACGAGATCGTGACCCGGGTCGGTGCCCGCGTGCCGCGCCGTTACGTCGGCGGAGCCGACCCGCGGACCGGGGGTGGCGCGTGAGGCCCCGCAAGGCAGGACTGGTCGGCGGCGCCGTCGGCCTGCTGGCCGCCGGTGCCGCCGTCGGACTCGCCGCCCAGCGCTACGCCATCGGCCGGCTGCGTACCGGCGACGACCCCGCCGCCGACGAGCCCTTCGGCAAGCTGCCGGCCGACCGGACCCGCATCGTGGTGGCCGACGACGGCGTCCCGCTCTACGTCGAGGAGGTCGGGCCGGTCGCGGCCCCGCTGACCGTGGTGTTCGTGCACGGCTACACCCTGGAGATGGGGGCCTGGCACTATCAGCGACGCGATCTCGCCGGCCGGACCGATCCCGCCCTGCGGATGGTGTTCTACGACCAGCGCAGCCATGGCCGGTCCGGGCGGGGACCGGCGGCGAGCTCGACCATCGACCAGCTCGGCCGGGACCTCGGGCGGCTGCTCGACGAGATCGATGACGGCAGCCCGATCGTGCTGGTCGGTCACTCCATGGGCGGTATGGCGATCATGGCGCTGGCCGACCAGGAGCCGGACCGGTTCGGGACCGGCATCGCCGGTGTCGCGCTGCTGTCGACCTCCACGGGTGGGTTGCGTGAGCTCCGGCTCGGGCTTCCGGCGGCACTGGCGTCGCTGCAGGGACCGATCGTCCCCGTGCTGGCGCTCGGCATGCGCACCGGCCCATCGGTCGTCGAGCGCGGGCGGCGGGCCGGCCGGGACCTGGCCTGGCTGCTCACCCGGCGCTACAGCTTCGGTACGCCGCACGTGAGCCCGTCCCTGGTCGGCTACGTCGAGCAGATGATCTCCGCGACGCCGGTCGACGTGATCGGCGAGTTCCTGGTCGAGTTCATGGCGCACGACAAGCTGTCGGCGGTGGCGCGGCTGCGGGATGTGGAGACCCTCGTCGTGGTGGGCGAGAAGGACATGCTCACCCCGGCCGAGCACAGCCGGGCGATCGCCGAGCAGCTGCCGGGCGGGGAGCTGCTGGTCGTCACCGGCGCCGGGCACATGGCGTTGATGGAACGCCCCGAGGTCGTCAACGACGCGCTGCGCGACCTGCTGCGGCGGGCCGCGGCGGCCGGCCGGCCGGGCCGCGGCTGGGCCGCCCGGCGAAGGCGGGAGGCGTGAGGGCGCCGGCCGGGGTGGCGGAGGTGGCGGCCGCGGCGAGTGGCTGCGACAGCTGGGCCGAGGTCGTCTCCGGCTGCCGGGCCTGCACCGCGTGCCCCGAGCTCGCGGCCGGGCGGACCACCGTCGTGGTGGGGGACGCGCCGCCGGGGGCGCGGCTGGTGCTGGTCGGGGAGGCACCCGGGGCGGACGAGGACCGGAACGGCCGGCCGTTCGTCGGCCGGGCGGGGCGGCTGCTCGACGAGCTGCTCGCCGAGGCGGGCCTGCGCCGGGACGAGGTCGCGGTGCTCAACGTCCTGCAGTGCCGGCCGCCGGGCAACCGGGCGCCGCGGGCCGCGGAGGTCGCGCGCTGCCGTGGCTGGCTGACCCGCAAACTCGACCTGATCCGGCCGGAGCTGGTGTGCGCGCTCGGGCTGACCGCCGCGTCGTGGTTCCTCGGCCGCGGGGTCCGGCTCGGCGCCGCCCGCGGCGTCGTGCACGAAGTGGACGGGCGGCCGGTCGTGGTGAGCTACCACCCGTCCGCGGCCATCCGGTTCGGTCCGGCCGGAATGCCGATCGCCGCCCTGCGCAGCGACCTGGCCCGGGCCGCGGCCCTCCTCGGGAAGCCGTGACCGGCCGCGACGGGCCCCGGCTCGACCGGCCCGGGCTCGAGCGGCTCCGGCTGGACCTGCCGACGGCGGACGCGACCCGGGCCCTCGGCCGGGCCCTGGCCGACCTGCTGGCCCCGGGCGACCTCGTCGTGCTGTCCGGTCCGCTCGGTGCCGGGAAGACCGTGTTCGTGCAGGGGATCGGCGCCGGTCTGGGGGTCACGGGTCCCGTCCTGTCCCCGACGTTCGTCATCGCCCGGGTGCACCGCGGGGGCCGGGTGCCGCTCGTGCACGTCGACGCCTACCGGCTCGGGTCGGTGGGGGAGGTCGACGACCTCGACCTCGACGCCGCCGTCGAGGACTCGGTCACCGCCGTCGAGTGGGGCGACGGGCTGGTCGAGCAGCTGGACGACGCCCATCTCACGGTGCGGCTGTCCCGGCCGGAGGACGACGAGCGCCGCGGCGCCGAGCTGATCGCCGCGGGCGGGTCCTGGCCCCGCCGACTGGGCGAGCTCGCCGACCGGATCAGCTGATCGAGATCACCTGCAGGCTGTCGAGCAGGCGGCTGCAGGCCTTGCGCACCGCGGCTCCCCGCGACGTCCACTCGCAGTTGATCTGCAGCTTGGTGTGGCCGCGGAAGACGAAGAAGTAGTCGATCCGCGTCCGCGGCGCGTCCTTGGGGATGCCCTGATACTCCAGCGCCCGGGCACCGTCCACCCGCAGCGAGCGACCGGTCCCGGACCGCAGGGTGATCGACGGGGCGAGCTCGCGGCGTACGACGGTGTCGTTGGCGGAGCGGAGCTCGCGGTCGGGCAGCGCGTCGGTGTTGGCCGGTGCGCGGAAGACCCCGGTCGCGATCTCGTCGTGGGAGTCCAGCCCGACCGCCGTGACCCAGCGGGCGGTGCCGAGCCGGGCCCGTGTCGCCTTCTGGAAGCCGAACGGCCGGTCGTAGCAGTACGGCCCCCCGGCGGGCCGTTCGACCGTCGAGCCGGCACACGACAGCCGGGCCCGGCCACTCGGCGGCGCCGGGCTGCCGGACCTGCGGGGGTGGGCGGTGCCGGTCGGATGCCGTCCCCGGTGCGGCGTCGGCGAGCCGGACGGATGGTCCGACCCCCGGCCGCCCGTCCCGGTGGCGGACGGCCCGGTGGCGGACGGCCCGGACCGGGCCGGCGACGGTGAGCCGCCGGGGCTGGCGCCGGACGCCACGACGGCCGGGGTGGCGCTCGACCCGGCGAACCCGCCGACGCCCGCGGACTGCTGGGTGCATCCGGCGGCGAGCGCCGCGAGACAGACCGCGGCCAGGGCCGCGTGGCCGACCGTTGCACGCACGTCTTGCACGGTATCCGTTTCCGCCGCGCCGTCCGGGCGAACGGCGGCGGCGCGGTCCGGCCGTGTCTGCGGCTCAACTACCCTCGGCGGGTGCTCGTCCTGACCATCGACACCGCGACCCCGGCCGTCACGGCCGGCGTCGTCCGGGTCGGGCCGGACGGCATCGAGGTCCGGTCCGAGCGGGTCGTTCTCGACGCACGGCGGCACGGTGAGCTGCTCGCCCCGGCCGTGCGGGAGGTGCTCGCCGAGGCCGGCTGCGAGCCGGCCCGGATCGACGCGGTCGTCGCCGGGGTGGGCCCCGGGCCCTTCACCGGCCTGCGGGTGGGCTTGGTGACCGCCGCCACCTTCGCCGACGCGGTCGGCGTCCCGGCGTACGGCGTCTGCTCGCTGGATGCGGTGGCGGCGGCCGTCGCGCCACCGGGGGACGGGTCGCTGCTGGTCGCGACCGACGCCCGGCGGCGCGAGGTCTACTGGGCCGTCTACGCCGGCGCCGGTCGGAACACCCGCCCGGACGTGTCGCGGCCGGCCGAATTGGCGGCGCGGCTGCCCGCCCTGGGTGTCACCGCGATGGCCGGTGCCGGCGCGGCGATGTACGCCGAGGTCCTCGGCCGACCGCTCGTCGAGCCCGCCTACCCGACCGTCGGCGGTCTGGCGCGCCTCGCCGCGAGCCGGCTGCTCGCCCACGACCCGGCCGAGCCGCTCACCCCGCTCTACCTGCGCCGACCGGACGCGGTGCCGCCCGCGGCCCGGAAGGCCGTGACGCCGGCATGACCAGCCTCACGTCCGACGTCGCGCTCGCCCCGATGCGGTGGTGGCACATCGAGGCTCTCCTCGACATCGACCGGGTGCTCTTCGGCGCCGAGATGTGGTCCGACCGGATGCTGTGGAACGAGCTGGCCCAGCACGAGAGCCGGCACTACGTCGTGGCGATGGACGGCGGCGAGCCGGTCGGCTACGCGGGCCTGGCGAGCTACGACGGCGAGTCGTGCGTGCAGACGATCGGCGTACGCCCGGATCACCAGGGTCGTGGCGTCGGCACGGCGTTGCTGCAGGCGCTGCTCGCCGAGGCCGAACGCCGCGGAAGTTCCGCGGTGCTCCTGGAGGTGCGGGCCGACAACTTCGACGCGCAGCGTCTCTACGAGCGGCACGGCTTCCGGCCGATCGGGCTCCGGCGCGAGTACTACCAGCCGAGCAGCACCGACGCGGTGGTGATGCGGCGTGGCTGACGAGCCGTTGATCCTGGGGATCGAGACGTCCTGCGACGAGACCGGCGTCGGCGTGGTCCGGGGCAGCAGGCTGCTCGCCGACGCGGTCGCCTCCAGTGTGGACAGTCATGCGCGGTTCGGTGGCGTGGTGCCCGAGGTCGCCTCCCGCGCGCATCTGGAGGCGATGGTGCCGACGGTGCGGCGGGCGCTCGCCACGGCGGGGGTCACGCTGTCGGACATCGACGCGATCGCGGTGACCGCCGGGCCGGGCCTCACCGGGGCGCTGCTGGTCGGTCTCGCCGCGGCGAAGTCCTACGCACTGGCCGCCGGCAAGCCGCTTTACGGCGTCAACCACCTCGCCGCGCACGTCGCCGTCGACGCCCTCGAGCACGGGCCGCTTCCCCAGCCGTGCCTGGCGTTGCTCGTCTCCGGCGGCCACTCCTCGCTGCTGCTGGTGCCCGACGTGGCCGCTGACGTCCGCCCGCTCGGCGCGACCGTCGACGACGCGGCCGGCGAGGCCTTCGACAAGGTCGCGCGCCTGCTCGGCCTCGGCTTTCCCGGCGGCCCGTACGTCGACCGGGCCGCCCGGGAGGGCGACCCCGTCGCCATTGCCTTCCCGCGGGGGCTGACCGGGCCCCGGGACGCGGCCTACGACTTCTCCTTCTCGGGCCTGAAGACCGCGGTGGCCCGGTGGGTCGAGGCGCGGGAACGGGCCGGCGACCCGGTGCCGGTGGCCGACGTCGCCGCATCGTTCCAGGAGGCGGTCGTCGACGTCCTCACCGCGAAGGCGGTGCGCGCCTGCCGGGACGAGGGCGTCGACCACCTGCTGATCGGCGGCGGGGTCGCGGCGAACTCCCGGCTGCGGGCGATCGCCGAGACGCGGTGCGCCGACGCCGGGATCCGGCTGCGGGTCCCGCGGCCCGGCCTGTGCACCGACAACGGCGCGATGGTCGCCGCGCTCGGCGCCCGGCTGGTCGAGTCCGGTGCCGCACCGTCGCGCTGGGACATCCCGGCCGACTCAGGGATGCCGGTCACCGACGTGCTCGCCGTGAGCCGCGCGTGACGACGGCGATCACCGACATCCGGACGGGCCGGCAGACCATCCCGTTGCGGCAGCCGTTCGTGACCGCCCTGCGCACCGTGACCAGGGTGCAGGTCGTCCAGGTCGAGGTCGTCGCGGGCGACGGCTCCGGCTGGGGTGAGGCCGCACCGACACCGGTGATCACCGGTGACCTCCTCGCCGGGATCGAGGCTGCGCTCCTCGGCCCGCTGCGCGACGCGGTGGTGGGCCGGGACCTCGACGACCTCGAGGATGTGCTCCGGTCGGTCGCGCGGGCCGTCGTCGGCAACACCAGCGCCAAGGCCGCGCTCGACATCGCGCTGCACGACGCCCGGGCCCGCACCCTCGGGCTGTCACTGCACGACCTGCTGGGCGCCGCATCCGGGTCGGTCGGCACCGACGTGACGGTCAGTGCCGGGCCGCCGAAGGAGATGGCCGAGGAGGCCGGGCGGCGGGCGGCCGAGGGTTTCGGCACGCTGAAGCTGAAGGTCGCCGACGGGCGGCACGACGACGTCGAGCGCGTCCTGCGGGTCCGGGACGCCGTCGGCCCCGACGTCGCGGTGCGGATGGACGCCAACCAGGGCTGGTCGCCCAAGGAGGCGGTCGCGATCATCGGCGCGTGCGAGCGCGCCGAGGCCCGGGTCGACCTGGTCGAGCAGCCGGTGGCCGCCGCCGATCTGGCCGGGCTCGCGTTCGTGACCAGCCACGTGCTCACCCCCGTGATGGCCGACGAGAGCGTGGCGAGTGCCCGGGACGCTCTTCGGGTCATCGAGCTGCGGGCCGCGGACCTGATCAACGTCAAGCTGATGAAATGCGGCGGACTGCGCCCGGCCCGGCAGATCCTCGACATCGCCGCTGCCGCCGGGATCGGCGCCCTCGTCGGCGGCATGATGGAGGGCGAGCTTGCAGTCGCGGCCGCGGCCAGCCTCGCCGCCACCTGCCCGGCCGACGTCGTCCACGACCTCGACGCCGCGTGGTGGCTCGAGCCGCCGGCGACCGAGCGGGTCGTGCGCTACGACCGGGACCGGGTGCTGCTGGCGGATGGTCCGGGGCTCGGTCCGCCACCAGCCATGGCCTCGTGACCGGCCGGCCGATGTGGGTGGCCGCGCCGGTGGCCACCCTCTGGACCGCACCGGACAGGCTCCGCCCGATCGACGGCCCCGCGACCGAACCGGACGCCGACGGCCGGACGTGGGCGGCCGCGCTCGACATCCCGGCCCGCCTCGACCTGCCGGGCCGGGTCGACACCCAGGCGCTGTCCGGCGAGCCGGTGCTGGTCGAGGAGATCGTGGCCGGCTGGGCCCGGGTCGTGCTCCCGCGGCAGCCGTCGTCATTGGACCCGCGCGGCTATCCCGGCTGGCTCCCCGCCTGCCAGCTCACCGCCGACCCGCCGCCGGCCGCCGACCTGCCGCCCGGTCCACCCGACGGCCCGGCGATCCTCGCCACCGCCCGGGAGTTCCTGGGGGTCGGATATCTGTGGGGCGGACGGTCCCGCTTCGGCGTCGACTGCTCCGGCCTGATGTCGCTGGGGCACTACCGACACGGCATCGTCATCCCGCGCGATGCGCACGACCAGGCCGCGGCCGGTGCCCCGGTGCCGGTCGGGGCGGCCAGCCCGGGCGATCTGCTGTTCTTCGGCTACGACCGCCGGCCCGAGGCGATCCATCACGTGGGGATGGCGCTCGGCGACGGCCGCATGCTGCACGCGCCGCGCACCGGCCGCAGCGTGGAGATCGTCGGGCTGGACACCCCGCCGTACGCCGACGAACTCTGCGTCGCCCGCCGCTACTGCTGAGCCGCACCGACCGGAGTGCAGACCAGGGCGGTCGGCGCGCCGGCCACCCTGGTGAGCACCACGGTGGCCTCCCTGCCGGAACCGTCGAGACGGAGCCCGCGCCGGAGCGCCTCGACGTCGACCGCCGAACCCCGCTTCTTGACCGTGACCCGGCCGATTCCGTCGGCCCGCAGCACCGCCTGCAGCCGCTTGCGGGAGAACGGCAGGACCGCACCGACCTCGTAGGCACGGGCGAACGGCGAGTCGACGTGCTCATCCGCGGCGACGTAGGCGATCGTGGGATCGATCAGCCGGCCGCTGACCAGTTCGGCGACCTCGGCGACGAGGTGGGCCCGCACCACCGCACCGTCGGGCTCGTAGAGGTACCGGCCGGGAGCCCCCGTCGGCGGCCGGCCGAGCCGCCGGTCGACGAGGGTCGCGCCGGCCGGCAGCACCGTGGCGCGCCGCGTGGTCGTCGCCAGCGGGCCGAACCACAGCGCGGCCTCCTTGACCTCGCCGCCGTCGGAGACCCACTCGGCCTCCGCACCGGGCGGCACCTGCTCGTGCGGGATGCCCGGCGCGACCTTGGCGCCGGACCGGGGGATGGCGGCCGCGAGCCGGTGGAGGAAACCGAACGGCGGGGAGTAGTTGCGCGGGTTGAAGACGCGTCGGCCGCCCGAGCGGCGGCCCGGGTCGCAGAACGCCGCCGGCCAGCCCGACAGGTCGACCGCCGTCACGTCGGCGCACTCGACCTCGGCCGGTCCGGCCAGGCCCAGGACGGCGGCGTTGGCCCGGGCGACCTCGACGGTGAGCTCGTCGCGGTCCACCCCGTGCACGGCCAGCCCGGCCCGCCCGAGCGCGATCAGGTCGCCCCCGATGCCGCAGCACAGGTCGAGCACCCGGTCGGCGCCGGACTCGGCGTAGCGGCGGGCCCGGTGGGCCGCGACCGACGCCCGGGTGGCCTGCTCCATCCCGTCCGGGGTGAAGAACATCGCCGCGGCGTCCGCGCCGAACTTCGGCACCGCCCGCCGGCGCAACCGCACCTGGGTGACCGCGGCAGCCACCAGGGGCTCGGGGAACCGGGCCCGCACCGCGCTGAGCGTGCCGAGCAGGGCCTCGTCGTCGACGCCCCGGTCGGTGACCTCGGCGAGCAGCCGGGCTCCCGGCGGGGTCTGCAGCTCCCGCACGGTGGGTGCATCCACCGGTTCAGCGTGCCCTACGGTGGGCACCGACCCACAAGGACCGGTCCACCACGACCGGCCCGGTGTTGAACCCTTGGCACTCTCGGGGCTAGAGTGCCAAGTGGCAGCGAGCCGACGGCCTGGCACCCGCGACGACAGGACCGCCGTCCCGCCTCAACTGACAGCATTCGACCCCGCAAGGAGGGGGAGGTCATACCGTGACGACCGCTACCAAGGTCACCATCAAGCCGCTCGAGGACCGCATCGTGGTTCAGGCGAACGAGGCCGAGACCACCACTGCGTCGGGCATCGTCATTCCGGACACGGCGAAGGAAAAGCCGCAGGAGGGCACGGTCATCGCCGTCGGCCCGGGCCGGATCGACGACAACGGCAAGCGCGTCCCGATCGACGTCAAGGTCGGTGACACCGTCCTGTACTCCAAGTACGGCGGCACCGAGGTCAAGTACGGCGTGGACGAGTACCTCGTCCTGTCCGCGCGCGACGTCCTCGCCGTCATCGAGAAGTAGACACACCGACCCGTCCGTCGCCGCCCCGGCGCCCGCGTGAGCGATTCCGCGACTTCGCGGACCCGTGACCGGGGCCGCCGGGGCGGAGGCATGAAAGGACCCCCATGGCCAAAGATGATCAGCTTCGACGAGGAGGCCCGGCGGGCACTCGAGCGCGGCGTCAACCACCTCGCCGACGTGGTCAAGGTGACCCTCGGCCCGATCGGCCGCAACGTCGTCCTCGACAAGAGCTTCGGCGCACCGACGATCACCAACGACGGGGTGACCATCGCCCGCGAGGTCGAGCTCGACGACCCGTACGAGAACCTCGGCGCACAGCTGGCCAAGACGTCGCGACCAAGACCAACGACGTGGCCGGCGACGGTACGACGACCGCGACCGTGCTCGCCCAGGCCCTGGTGCACGCCGGGCTGCGCAACATCGTCGCCGGTGCCAACCCGACGGCGCTCGAAGCCGGGGCATGAACGCCGCGGTCACCGCGGTCGGGCGAGGCCCTCGGCAAGGCGGCGACCGACGATCTCCTCCCGCGAGGAAATCGCCCACGTCGCCACGATCTCGGCGCAGGACCCGACGATCGGCGAACTGATCGGCGAGGCGATGGACAACGTCGGCAAGGACGGCGTCATCACCGTCGAGGAGTCCAACACCCTCACCACGGAGCTGGAGTTCACCGAGGGCCTGGAGTTCGACAAGGGCTACATCTCGCCGTACTTCGTGACCGACTCCGAGGCGATGGAGGCCGTCTACGACGACGCGCAGGTCCTCATCACCACCCAGAAGATCAGCGCGATCGCCGACCTGCTTCCCCTGCTGGAGAAGGTGATCGAGAGCGGCAAGCCGCTGCTGATCATCGCCGAGGACGTCGAGGGCGAGGCGCTGTCGACCCTCGTCGTCAACTCGGTCCGCAAGACGCTGCGGTGGTCGCGGTGAAGGCGCCGTTCTTCGGCGACCGCCGTACGGCGTTCCTGCAGGACCTCGCCATCGTCACCGGCGGGCAGGTCGTCACCCCCGACGTCGGGCTCAAGCTCGACCAGGTCGGGCTCGACGTGCTCGGCTCGATCCGGCGGGTCACGGTCACCAAGGACGACACCGTCCTCGTCGACGGCGGTGGCTCCGCCGAGGCGATCGCCGGCCGGGTCGCCCAGCTGCGCGCCGAGATCGAGGCGAGCGACTCCGACTGGGACCGTGAGAAGCTGCAGGAGCGGCTCGCCAAGCTCGCCGGCGGCGTCGGCGTGATCCGGGTGGGTGCCGCCACCGAGGTGGAGCTGAAGGAGAAGAAGCACCGCATCGAGGACGCCATCTCGGCCACGCGTGCCGCGGTCGAGGAGGGCATCATCCCGGCGGCGGCGCCGCCCTGGTGCACGCCGCTGCGGCGCTCGACGGCTCCTGCGGCCTGTCCGGCGACGAGGCCGTCGGGGTCGCGATCGTCCGGCGGGCACTCGATGCGCCGCTGCGTCAGATCGCCGCCAACGCCGGTCTCGAAGGCGGCGTCGTGGTCGCCAAGGTGCGCGAGCTGGGCGGCGGGCAGGGCCTCGACGCCACCACCGGCGAGTACGTCGAGTTGGCCGCTCGCGGGATCGTCGACCCGGTCAAGGTCACCCGGGCCGCGCTGATCAACGCCGCGTCCATCGCCAGCATGGTCCTCACGACCGCCAGCGCGGTCGTGGAGGCTCCGGAGGAGGAGCCGGAGCCCGCGGACGCCGGGCACGGGCACGGCCACGGGCACAGCCACGGGCCGGGCTTCTGATCGATCCGATGACTCGCCGGCCGGTCCCGGGTGGACCGGCCGGCGAGTGTCGGCTAAAAGAGGGCCTTCGACGGGCGGGTAGGTCGGCGGGCGGGTCGGCCGACGAGCGGGTGGTCGGCGGTCAGACCGCCGGGGCCAGGCCGCGGCGGGAGAGCATCTCGGCCCGCTCGCTCTCGGTCGTGCCGCCCCAGACGCCGTAGGGCTCCTGGACGGCGAGGGCCTGGTCGAGACACTGCCGGATCACCGGACAGCGGGCACAGACCGCCTTGGCGGCCTGCTCGCGTGCTTCCCGGGCGGGTCCGCGCTCGCCCTCGGGGTGGAAGAAGAGATTGGCGTCCTGATCACGGCAGGTCCCCGCGAACTGCCATTCCCATACCTGTGCGTTCGGTCCAGGTAGCCGGCGGATGTCTGCCATCGAGGCACCTCTCTCGGATCGGCCGACCGCGCCCTCGGTCGTGGTCACGATCTTGATACCGCCGGTTACCTGTGGCTCAAACCAGCGTTACGGCTTGCGTCTTACCCACGTCCCGGCCGGTGCACACCGTCGCGGGCCCACATCGGCGCCGGTTGTTCGCCGCCGGGCGGCCCGGCGCCCCTGGGGGACACGCAGGGTCATTTCCATGTGATTCTCCGTCGACCTGACACCGTGCGGGCGGTGGGTGTTCACTCGGTCGGGTGGCGAGCGTGCTGATCTGCGACGAGCGCCGAGAGGTCCGGGACCGCCTCGCCCGGTTCCTGGCGGCCGTCCCGGCCTTCGGCCCGGTGAACACGGTGTCCAGCGGCGAGGACCTGCTCGAGCGTTACCCGCACGAGCGGCCCGACGTCGTCTTCGTCGGCACCCACCGCGCCATCGACACCGGCATCGTGACCATCCGCCGGTTGATGGGCGAGCACCCCGACGCCGCCGTCCTCGTGTTCGGTGCCGCCGACGACCACGCCAACCTCACCGCCGCGCTCGCCTGCGGCGCCCGCGGGTTCCTGTGCTGGGATGCCTCCCACCTGGAGGTCTTCGCCGCGCTGGCCCACGCCCTGGCCCCCAACGGGGCCGGATCGCCGCCCCCGGTCCCGGCGGCGGTGAACGGGCAACCGCCGCTGACCCCGCGGGAGATGCAGGTTCTGCTCGGGATGAGCCAGGGCAAGAGCAACCACGAGATCGGCGGCGACCTGTTCCTCTCTGAGGACACCGTGAAGACGCACGCCCGCCGGCTCTTCCGCAAACTCGGCGTGCACGACCGCGCGCAGGCGGTCGCCCAGGGATTTCGTGGCGGATTGGTGCATTGACCCTGCCGTCGGGTGCCTTTTGTGCCCTACGCTGACCGGCGATGATCGTCGGGGCCGATCTGCACGCATGAGACGTCACCGACGCGCGTCACACCGGCTCTCGGTGCGAGGCCGGCTCGGGTGGTGTAACAGGGGGACGCGCCGTTCCGATGAAGACACCGAATGACGAGAACGATCTCGGCTCGCTGGCGTGCCGGGCGGCAGAGGGTGACCCGGCCGCCACCGAGGCGCTGCTCGTCCGCCTCCGACCCTTGATCGTCCGCTACTGCCGCGCGCGACTCGGCCGGTGGGACGGCGGTCGGGGCTCGGCCGACGACGTTGCGCAGGAGGTGTGTCTCGCGGTGCTGACCGCCCTCCCGCGCTACGTGGACCGCGGTCGTCCCTTCATCGCGTTCGCCTACGGCATCGCTGCGCACAAGGTGCTCGACGTGCACCGCCTGCAGGCCGCCGGCCGGGACCCGGCCGGTGAGCTGCCGGAGACGGCCGACCTCGCCGACGGCCCGGAGCAGATCGCGGTTGCCGCGGAACGGTCGCACCGGCTGCGCCGGTTGCTGGCCATGCTGCCCGAGATCCAGCGGGAGGTCGTCATCCTGCGGGTTGCCGTCGGGATGTCGGCCCGCGAGGTCGCCGAGGCGCTCGGGATGTCCGCCGGCGCCGTACGGGTGAGTCAGCACCGGGCCCTGAGCCGGCTGCGGACGCTCGCCTCGGCGGACGCGGAGCTGGTCTCGTGAGCGTCGTCGATCTGGCCGGCGACGGCGTCGCGCGCGATGACGAGCTGTGCGACGCCCTGGCCGCCCGCGTCTACGACGGGATCCCGCTCGAGGACGAGCTCGCGAGCGGGCTCGCGGAGTGGTGCCTCGGCCTGGACCGCGACCCGCCGGCGATCGCGTTGCCGACCGCGGCGCTGGCCGCGGCGGCCGCCCGTCGGCACGCCCGGCGGCGTACGGCCCGGGTGGTCGGGGTCGCGGCGGCGGTCGTCGTGATCTGCCTGGGCGGCCTGTCCATTCTGCGCCAGGAGGGCCCGCAGGGGCCGCTGAACAGCCGACAGGTCGTGAGCACCACGCCCGCCACGTCCGGGCAGGCCGCGGTCCGGGTGCAGAAGTACCTGGAGCGCGCGCAGCGTGCCCTCACGGCCCGACGCTGGGCCGCCGCGCGGACCGCTCTCGACCGGGCCGAGACCCGGCTGCCGGCCGTGTCGGACGCCGCCGGCCGGGCAGCGCTGACGATGTGGCTGAACACCCTGCAACGGCGGCTCGCCCGTGCCGTCGCCGGCTCCTCCGACCACGGCGCCAGCTCCCGCCAGCACCGGAAGGCGGCGATCCGGCACGGCGGCGCCGGCGCACCGGCCGGCGGGTCGGGATCGGGGTCGACGCTGGCGACCGCCCGGTCGGGGCGAACCGACGGCCCGCCGCAGAGCGGCGGGGCGGCCGTCCCGCCGCCGTCCGGCGCCGCCCGGAACCGCCCGGCCGGTGCACCGGTCAGGGCGGCACCGCCGGTCCGGCGGACACCCGCGCCGCTCAGCCCCGCACCCCCGACGGCGAGCCCGCCGCCCCCGGTCAAGCGGGGGCCGGTCCTCCGGCCGGTCGGCCCGAACCCGTGGTCGGGGTATCGCCGACCGCCCGGGATCAGGCTTCCGGGGCAGGGCCTCAGCCCGGCGTTCGCCCCGCTCGCGGCCGGATCACCGGCGGCGGAGGACACCGCGGCCCGGGGGCACCCCCCGCGGCGGCATGCCTGGGCGGGCCATGCCGACTCGGGTCATAGCTCGTCGGGTCATGCTTGGGCGGGCCATTTCCGGTGGGGTCATGCCGCCGGCGAGCACGGCGGATGGATGCACCAGGCGCACCATCGGGACCACGACCACCGGTGACTGCACGGTCGCCGGCCGGCCGGCGCCTAGCGCTGACCCTCGTCGACCGACGACAGCACTCCGTCGGCGAAGCCCCGTGCGTAGTCCCACGACACATACAGCGAGGGGTCCGGGCAGAAGGCGGGCTCGTGCACGCGGGTCTGGCCGACATCGAGCAGATGCCGCAGGTTTGCCCGCATGAGGTCCCAGCCGAAGTAGTGGGGCTCCCGGCAGTCGTCGCAGTCGATCACCACGCCCCGCACGCCGCGGGGCACGAGCAGCGCTTCGAAGACCTCGAGGTCCTCGAGGTCGGACAGCACGTCCTGTCGCTCGGTCGGCTCCAGCGGCTCGCTGACCTCGTCGTCGTCGAGCGCGGCGGCCGGGTCGCTCGGGTCTCCGAAGAACGGGTCGAGGGGTCCGTCGTCCGTCACGCCCTCCACCGTAGCCGCATCGGACCGGAAGGCGGCAACATCCTGCCGCTACGATGAGTCTTCGAGGGCGTTGGGTGGCGGCGTCCGCGCGTTCCAGGAAGGTGCGATGCAGGAATCCGGAGGCATCCCCGCCGTCTCCTCCGCGCCGATCGGCGTGGGGCTCACGTTCGACGACGTTCTGCTGCTGCCCGCGGCATCCGACGTCATCCCCAGCGAAGCCGACACCGCGACCAGGCTGTCCCGGTCGATCCGGCTGCGCGTCCCGCTGCTGTCCTCGGCGATGGACACGGTCACCGAGGCGCGGATGGCCATCGCGATGGCCCGCCAGGGCGGGATCGGCGTCCTGCACCGCAACCTCGCGATCGAGGACCAGGCCGCCCAGGTCGACCTCGTCAAGCGGTCCGAGGCCGGGATGGTCACCCACCCGGTGACCTGCTCGCCGGAGCACACCCTGCGCGACGTCGATGTGCTGTGCGCCCGCTACCGCATCTCCGGCGTCCCGGTGACCGACCGCGACGGTGTCCTCGTCGGCATCGTCACCAACCGCGACATCCGGTTCGAAAACGACCATTCCCGGCCGGTGCGCGAGGTGATGACACCGATGCCGCTCGTGACCGCCCCGGTCGGCGTGTCGCAGCCGGACGCGCTCGCCCTGCTGCGCCGGCACAAGGTCGAGAAGCTGCCGCTGGTCGACGAGGGCGGCCGGCTGCGCGGGCTGATCACGGTCAAGGACTTCGTCAAGAGCGACGCGTTCCCGCTCGCGACCAAGGACGCCGATGGCCGACTGGTCGTCGGCGCCGCCGTCGGGGTCGGCGAGGACGCCTACAAGCGGGCCGGAGCCCTCGTCGACGCCGGAGTCGACGTTCTCGTCGTCGATACCGCCCACGGCCACTCCAGCGCCGTCCTGGCGATGGTCCGCCGGCTCAAGGCCGACACCGCCGTCGACGTCATCGGGGGCAACATCGCGACCCGCGAGGGCGCGCAGGCACTCATCGACGCCGGCGCCGACGGGGTCAAGGTGGGGGTGGGCCCCGGCTCCATCTGCACGACGCGGGTCGTCGCCGGGGTCGGCGTACCCCAGGTCACGGCGATCAGCAATGCGAGCGCCGCGGCGCGCCCGGCCGGTGTGCCGGTGATCGCCGACGGCGGCATGCAGTACTCCGGCGACATCGCCAAGGCCATCGTCGCGGGCGCCGACAGCGTGATGCTGGGAAGCCTCCTGGCCGGCGTCGAGGAGAGCCCCGGCGAGCTGATCTTCATCAACGGCAAGCAGTTCAAGTCCTACCGCGGCATGGGCTCGCTCGCCGCCATGCAGGGCCGCGGCGGTGCCGGGTCCTACTCCAAGGACCGCTACTTCCAGGACGACGTGCTCTCCGACGACAAGCTCGTCCCGCAGGGTGTCGAGGGCCAGGTGCCCTACCGCGGGCCGCTCGCCGCGGTCGCCCACCAGCTGGTCGGCGGCCTGCAGGCTGCCATGGGCTACTGCGGAACCTCTACGATCGGGCAGCTGCAGGAGCGCGGGCAGTTCGTGCGGGTCACGGCGGCCGGGCTCAAGGAGAACCATCCGCACGACATCCAGATGACGGTCGAGGCGCCCAACTACCACGCGCGCTGAGACCGCCGGGATCCCCCACCCGAGAGAGGTTGAGCCGTGAGGTCGAGCCGTGCGTGACACCGTGGAGATCGGGCCGGGCAAGACGGCCCGGCGCGGCTATGACCTGGACGACATCGCCATCGTGCCGACCCGGCGTACCCGCGGATCGCGGGACGTGTCGGTCGGCTGGCAGATCGACGCCTTCCCGTTCTCGCTGCCGTTGGTCGCGCACCCGTCCGACGCGACGATGAGCCCGCGCACCGTCGCCGAGGTCGGCCGGCTCGGCGGCCTCGGCGTCCTCAACGGCGAAGGGCTCTGGGCGCGGCACGACGATCCGACGGCACTGCTCGGCGCGGTCTGGCCCAAGGACGGCGAGCCGGCCGACCCGCGCGAGGTGACCCGCCGGCTGCAGGCCTCCTACGTCGACCCGATCCGGCCCGACCTGCTGGCCGACCGGGTGCGCGAGCTGCGCGAGGCCGGCAGCACGACCGCCGTGCGTCTCTCGCCGCAGCACACCATGGAGCTCGCTCCCGTGCTGCTCGACGGCGGGGTCGACCTGCTGGTCATCCAGGGGACCATCGTCTCGGCGGAGCACGTCTCCGAGCACACCGCGCCGCTCAACCTCAAGGAGTTCATCGCCGACCTCGACATCCCGGTGATCGTCGGCGGCTGCGCGACCTACCAGACGGCGCTGCACCTGATGCGCACCGGCGCCGCCGGCGTGATCGTCGGGATGGGCGCGGACGGCTTCGCCACGTCCGACGACGTGCTCGGCATCCGGGTCCCGATGGCGAGCGCGATCGCCGAGGCTGCGGCCGCCCGGCGCGACTACCTCGACGAGACCGGCGGTCGCTACGTCCACGTCATCGCCGACGGCGGGATCGAGTCCAGCGGCGCGATCGCCAAGGCGATCGCCTGCGGTGCGGACGCGGTGATGCTGGGCAGCCCGCTGGCGGCCGCCGAGGAGGCGCCGGCCGGTGGTGCCTGGTGGCACACCGCGGCCGCGCACCCGAAGCTGCCCCGCGGCCTGGTGGCCCCGCCGCGCAAGCCCGTGGGACCGCTCGAGACGGTCCTCACCGGACCCTCGGACGACCCGACCGGTGAGGCCAACCTCTTCGGCGGCCTGCGCCGGGCGATGGCCAAGACCGGGTTCTCCGACCTCAAGGAGTTCCAGCGTGTCGAGCTCACCCTCGGCACGCCGGCCTGACCCCTTTTGCACCACTCGTGCGCGTGGTACGGCGACCCGCCGTACCGCACCGCCGTGGCGCACCGGCGGTGCGTTTGTTTCGGCACCGCGCCGGCGGGGCGCCCAGCCTGGTAGACACTGGTTTACTGGCCAGTAACCAGAAGGGTGCGTGCGATGACGGAGACCCCGCAGGTGAGCGAGCGGCAGGCGCGCTCACTCGCCGAAGAGTCCCGGGAGACGGAGTGGCGTAAGCCGAGCTTCGGCAAGGAGTTGTTCCTCGGCCGGTTCCGGCCCGACCTGATCCACCCGCACCCCCGCCCGCGGGCCGAGGACGTCGAGCGGGGCGAGGCGTTCCTCGGCGCGGCTCGAGGCGTTCTGCCGCAGCGAGATCGATCCACGGGAGATCGAGCGCACGGCCAAGGTCCCCGACCGGGTGGTCGAAGGGCCTCGCCGACCTCGGCGCGCTCGGCATGAAGATCGACGTCGAGTACGGCGGCCTCGGGCTCTCCCAGCTGTACTACAACCGGGCGCTGGCGATGGTCGGCCAGGCCCACGCCTCGCTCGCCACGCTGCTCTCCGCGCACCAGTCGATCGGCCTGCCGCAGCCGCTGAAGTTCGCCGGCACCGAGGAGCAGCGGCGCACCTACCTGCCGCGCTGCGCCAAGGACGAGATCAGCGCCTTCCTGCTCACCGAGCCCGACGTCGGCAGCGACCCGGCGCGCATGCACGCCACCGCCGTTCCCACCGAGGACGGCAGCGGCTACGTCCTCAACGGCACGAAGCTGTGGACCACCAACGGCGTGGTCGCCTCGCTGCTGGTGGTCATGGCCACGGTGCCCAGGTCACCGGGTCACCGCGGCGGCATCAGCGCCTTCATCGTCGAGTCCTCGATGCCGGGCGTCGAGGTGCTGCACCGCAACGCCTTCATGGGACTGCGCGGCATCGAGAACGGCGTGACCCGGTTCACCGACGTCCACGTCCCGGCCGAGAACCTGGTCGGCGAGGAGGGCCGGGGGCTGCGAGATCGCGCTGACCACCCTCAACACCGGCCGCCTGTCGCTGCCCGCGATCTGCGCGGGGACGGCGAAGTGGTCGCTGATGGTCGCCCGCGAATGGGGTGCCGGCCGCATCCAGTGGGGCACGCCGTCGGGACCCACGAGGCGGTCGCGAAGAAGATCGCCTCCATCGCGAGCATGGCCTTCGCTCTGGAAGCCGTCGTGGACATGTCCTCGCTGATGGCCGACGAGGACCGCAACGACATCCGGATCGAGGCCGCCCTCGCCAAGCTCTACTGCTCCGAGCAGGGCTGGCGGCTGGTCGACGACCTGGTGCAGATCCGCGGCGGCCGCGGCTATGAGACCGCCGACTCGCTGGCCGCCCGGGGCGAGCGCCCGCTCGCCGCCGAACAGGCGTTGCGCGACATGCGCATCAACCGGATCTTCGAGGGCTCCAGCGAGATCATGCGGCTGATCATCGCCCGGGAGGCGGTCGACGCCCACCTGGCGGTGGCCGGCGACATCATCGATCCCGACAAGCCCCTGGCGGACAAGGCCCGCGGCGCCGCGAAGGCCGGCGGCTTCTACGCCAAGTGGCTGCCGACCCTCGCCGTCGGCCGGGGGGACAGCCCGCGCGCCTTCGCCGAGTTCGGCCCGCTGGCCGGGCACCTGCGGTTCGTCGAGCGGTCGTCCCGCAAGCTGGCCCGTTCGACCTTCTGGGGGATGTCCCGCTGGCAGGGCCGGCTGGAGAAGAAGCAGGCGCTTCCTCGGCCGCCTGGTCGACATCGGCGCCGAGCTGTTCGCCATGAGCGCCGCGGTCTGTCGCGCGCAGATGCTGCTGGACGACGACCCCGCCGACCGGTGGAGTCGGCACGGCGACGACGACCGGGCCGGCGACGGGCAACGCGCGGTCGAGCTGGCCGACCTGTTCTGCAAGGGCGCCCGGCGCCGCGTCGACGCGCTCTTCCACGACCTGTGGGCCAACGACGACGCGGCCGAGTACGCCGCCGCCCAGCAGGTGATGGCCGGCCGCTACCTCTTCGTGGAGGACGGCGTCCTGGACCTCTCCGACCAGAGCCTGCCGCTCATCGCGGAGACCCCGGCCGGACCGTCCCGCCCGGCGCCGGGCTAGCTCCCCCGGCGGTAGGTGCGGACGGCCAGCGGCGCGAAGATCAGCACGACGGCACCGAGCCAGGCGAGGCTCTTCCACAGGTCCGCGCTGAGCGGGCCGCCGAGCGCGAACGACCGCATCGTATCGATCACGACCGTCACCGGCTGGTTGCGGGCGAACTCCTGCAGCCAGCCGGGCATCGAGGCAACCGGCACGAACGCCGAGCTGACGAAGGTCAGCGGGAAGAGCCAGATCATCCCGAACGCCTGCACCGACTCCTCGTCCTTGATGGCCAGCCCGATGAAGGCCGAGACGCAGCACACGGTGACCCCGAACGCGAGCGCCAGGACCACCATCCCCACGGCACCGGCGAACCCGTTGTGGAACCGGAAGCCGACGGCGTAGGCAATCCCGACCAGGATCAGGATGGTGATGAGCATCCGGACGGTGTCGGCGATGAGCCGGCCGGCCAGCACGGCCGAGCGGGACATCGGCATCGACCGCAGCCGGTCGATGACGCCTTTGCGCATCTCGATGGCCAGGGAGATCGCGGTCCCCATCGACGCGAAGCCTGCGGTCTGGGCGATGATCCCGGGGATCATGTAGTCGACGTAGCTCCCGCCCCTCACCGGGATCGCGCCGCCGAAGACGTAGCGGAAGAGCAGCACGAAGATCACCGGCTGGACGACGGTGAAGACGATGTAGGCCGGCACCCGGATCCAGACCAGCAGGTTGCGCTGGGCCATGGTGAGCGAGTCGCTCACCGCCCACTTCGCCTGCTGCATCGGTCGTGGGGCGGACGGGGCCACAATCGTGATGGCAGCCATGTCGGTCAGTTCTCCGTTCCGGTGCGGACCGGGCGGCGGCCGCGACGGCCCCGTCCGGTCGGTTCAGCGGTGCCGTCCTCTTCGGCGGCGTGGCCGGTGAGGGCGAGGAAGACGTCGTCGAGTGAGGGCCGGCGGAGGGCCAGGTCCTCGGGCTCGATGCTGGCGGCGTCGAGCCGGCGGACGACCTCGACCAGCGACCGGGAGCCGAGCGAGCCCGCGGGTAGCGTCACCCGGCCGCGCTCCTCGTCGACCTGCGGCTCGCCCGGGGCGACGCCGGCGACCGCCCGGACCGCGTCGCCCAACCGGTCGCGGTCGGGGACCGCGAACTCGAGGACGTCGCCGCCGACCCGGTCCTTGAGCTGGTTGGCCGTGCCGCCCGCGATGACCAGGCCGTGGTCGATGACCACGATCTCGTCGGCGAGCTGGTCGGCCTCGTCGAGGTACTGCGTCGTCAGCAGCAGGGTCGTGCCGTCGCTGACGAGCGCGCGGATGATGTCCCACATGCCGATCCGGCTACGCGGGTCGAGCCCGGTGGTGGGCTCGTCGAGGAAGAGCACCGCCGGTCGCGCGACGAGGCTGGCCGCGAGGTCGAGGCGGCGCTGCATGCCGCCGGAGTAGGTCTTGGCGTTGCGGTCGCCCGCGTCGGAGAGGTCGAAGCGCTCGAGCAACTCCTCGGCCCGGCGCCGCGACTCGCTCCGACCGAGATGGCTCAGCCGGCCGATGATCTCGAGGTTCTCCCGCCCGGTGAGCTCCTCCACGATCGCCGCCGACTGGCCGGCCAGGCCGATCGAGCGGCGCACCGCCGCCGGGTCCCGGACGACGTCCTGGCCCTCGATCAGCACCCGGCCGGCGTCCGGCGTGAGCAGCGTGGTGAGGATGCGTACGGCGGTCGTCTTGCCGGCGCCGTTGGGCCCGAGTACGCCGAGCACGGTGCCACGGGGGACGGCGAAGTCGATGCCACGCAGGGCCTGGACCGAACCGAACGACTTCCGCATCCCCTCGACGAGGATGGCCGGACTGGTGTCCTCTGGCTGTGCCATGCGTGATCTCTCCTTGGCTCGTCAACCGAGTCGTGACGCCGAGCGGGCTGGGTGCGGTCGCGCCGTCGCCCGGTCGTCACTGCCTACCAGCAGCGTCCGACACAAACGGAGTGGGCGCGAGAAGGCGGCGGGTGATTTCGCTCAGGGCAGGGCGGCGGCGTCCATCCTCGCCCACCCCGGCGCACATCGCATCCAAATATGCCCGATGGGGAAATCGATCCCGCGGATCCCGATCGGTAGGCTCCAGTGGTGGACAGCGGCACCGAGCGATCGACCCGACCGGACCCTGCGCGGGCGGGCCGCCCCGATGCGGACGCCGGGCAGGAGGATCCCGGGCAGGACGTCGTCCTCGTCGTCGACTACGGGGCGCAGTACGCCCAGCTGATCGCCCGCCGCGTCCGCGAGGCGCGGGTCAAGAGCGAGATCGTCGCCCACGACACCCCGGTACACGAGATGCTCGCCCGCCGGCCCGCCGCGATCGTGCTCTCCGGCGGTCCGGCCAGCGTCTACGCCGACGGTGCGCCCGCGGCGCCCGGCGGCCTCTTCGACGCCGGCGTCCCCATCCTCGGGATCTGTTACGGGCACCAACTGATGGCGCGGGCTCTCGGCGGCACGGTGAGCCACACGGGCCGTTCCGAGTTCGGCGCGACCATGCTCCAGCTCTGCACGCCGGCGTCCCGGCTGCTCTCGGATACGCCGGAGAGCCACCAGGTGTGGATGTCGCACGGCGACGCGGTGACCGGCGCTCCCGACGGGTTCACCGTCACGGCTGCCACCGCCGATTCACCCGTGGCGGCGTTCGAGGCGCCCGACCGCCGCCTCGCCGGGGTGCAGTTCCATCCCGAGGTGGTGCACTCGCCGTACGGGCAGAAGGTGCTCGAACACTTCCTCTACGACATCGCCGGCATCCGCCCGATGTGGACGACGGAGAACGTCGTCGACGAGCAGATCCGCCGGATCCGCGCCCAGGTCGGCGACAAGCGGGTGCTCGCCGCGCTGTCCGGCGGCGTCGACTCAGCCGTCGCGGCGGCGCTCGTGCACGAGGCGGTCGGGGACCGGCTGACCTGCGTCTACGTCGACCACGGCCTGATGCGGGAAGGCGAGACCGAGCAGGTCGAGCGCGACTATGTCGCCGCGACCGGCGTCCAGGTGCGGGTCGTGCATGCCGAGGACCGTTTCCTCACCGCCCTCGACGGGGTCGCCGATCCGGAGCAGAAGCGGCGGATCATCGGCCGGGAGTTCATCCGGGTCTTCGAGCAGGCCGCGCGGGACGTCGTCGCGGAAGTCGGCGAGCACGGCGAGACGGTCGACTTCCTCGTGCAGGGCACGCTCTACCCCGACGTCGTGGAGTCCGGCGGCGGCGCGGGAGCGTCCAACATCAAGTCCCACCACAACGTCGGCGGGCTGCCGGACGACCTGCAGTTCGCCCTGGTCGAACCGCTGCGCGAACTGTTCAAGGACGAGGTACGCCGGGTGGGCGAGGAGCTCGGCCTACCTGCGGAGATGGTGTGGCGGCAGCCGTTTCCCGGTCCGGGCCTGGCGATCCGCATCGTCGGCGCGGTGACCCGCGACCGGCTCGACACCCTGCGGGCCGCCGACACGATCGCCCGGGCCGAGTTGACCGCCGCCGGGCTGGACCGCGAGGTCTGGCAGTGCCCGGTGGTCCTGCTGGCCGACGTCCGGTCGGTCGGTGTGCAGGGCGACGGGCGCACCTACGGCCATCCGGTCGTGCTGCGGCCGGTGGCCAGCGAGGACGCGATGACCGCCGACTGGTCGCGGCTGCCCTACGACGTCCTCGCCCGGATCTCCACCCGCATCACCAACGAGGTTCGCGAGATCAACCGGGTCACGCTCGACATCACGAGCAAACCGCCCGGCACGATCGAGTGGGAGTAGCCCCGCCGCCGCTCAGTGCCGCTCGCCGCGCCGCCGGGTCATCCGGGGCAGGGCGCTGACCAGCCCGACCGCGCCGACGCCGATCAGCAGCGCCGGCAGCTCCCAGCTGCCGCCCAGCGACGCCGTGTGGCCCGCTAGCCCCCAGATCAGGGCGATACCGACGAAGAACAGGCCCGCCACGAGCGAGAAGACGTCGATGTCATGACGTTGCACGGTGTACCTCCACGGTTCCCACGCCGGCCTCGACCGTGAGGTCGAGGTGCCCACCACCGGGGCCGTCCGCCCCGGTGTCGTTCAGGGTCTGGTCCACGCCGAGCCCGGCCCGTCCTACGCCGAGCAACTGCACCTGTCCGGCGCCGGTGTGCCCGTGGATCGCGACGTCGACGTCGGGCGGCACGGTCACGTCGATCGTCCCCGCTCCGATCTGCACCCGGCTCGTGACGTCGCCGGCGTGGGAGAAGTCGACCCGGGCCAGGTCGAGGGCCGCCGTGCCGGCCCGCACCTCGTAGTCGCGCTGGATGGTGCCGGCTGTCAAGGGGGTCCAGGTCCGGTCGCCGACCGGCCCGTGGCCGATCACCGGTGCGCTGGCCGCGATGAGCAGGGCGATCGCCAGCGGGATGCCGAGCAGGGCGAGCCCGCGGGCCCGGCCGAACCGCGCGCCGACGAGCAGCCCGGCACCCACCAGGCCCAGGGCCACCGCGAGATAGGTGCGGAGCGAGATGTCGAGGCCGCCGGCCCGGTCGATCGCGATCATCAGGCCCACGATGACGACGGTCAGGCTGAGGGTGATCCGGCGCAGCGGCGACCGCCGGCGGGGCCCGGCCGCGGCCGGTGGCGGCTCGGCGGGCGCCCCCGCCAGCGGCCACGGGCTGTCCGGGTCGGTCCGCTCCTCGGCGGCGAGCCGTTCGGCGGCGAGCTGCTCGGCGGCCCGGTTGACGGCGTCCATCGATTCGGTGGCCAGCGAGCCGCGGTGCAGCGGCCGGGCCGGAAGGACCGAGGAGCCGGGCGCACCGAGCGGCTGGGTCACGCCGGCGTCGGGCGCGCCGAGCGGCTGGGTCACGCCGGAGCCGGGCGCGCCGAGCGGCTGGGTCACGCCCGCGTCGGTTGCCTGGGTTGCTCCGGCGTATTGGACCGGCAGGGGCTGGGTGCCGCCCGCGTGGGGTGCGCCGATCGGCTGGGTGGTGCCGGCGTCGGGCGCGCCGATCGGCTGCGTCGCTCCGGTGTCCGCGACCCATGCCGGTGGGGTGGAGCCGGTCGCCGGGGTTTCGGCGCCGGGAGTCGATGCCGGCGGCTCGGCCGGTGGCGGCGCCGAGCCGACCGGGGGCGGCGGGGGAGGCGGGTTGTCCGGGCTCTGTGACCGGCCCGGTCCGCGGTCCTGCAGGTGCCGGTAGATCAGCACGCCGCCGACGCCGACCACCGCGAGCAGGGCGAGGTCGCGCGGGTCGCCCCGGCCGACGGTGGCGACGAGCGCGATCACGATCACCGCCAGCACGATCCCCTCGGCCATCGGCCGGCCGCGCCGTCCCCGGCCGATCAGCGACTCGGCGATCGAGTGCTCCTCGCGGGCATCGGGCAGCAGCAGCCAGCCCAGCGCGTAGATCAGGACGCCGACACCGCCGAACACGGTCAGCACGGCGATCAGGACGCGGACCAGCAGCGGGTCGACGTCGGCGTACTCGGCGAGGCCGCCCGCGACGCCGGCGACCATGCGGTTGTCCCGGCTGCGTTGCAGGCGGTGCGGGGTGGGTCCGCCCGGATTGATGCTCATACCGCGATGGTGCTGCCTCGCGCGGGGGCGCGGTATCGGGGAGGACCCTGATTCGACCCTGATTCGGTGGGGGCAGGACCAGGGTTGCGCCGGATGGTCCGGAGGCCTCCGGGCGTGTGACCATGGCGGGGTACGAAGGAGGCGGCGATCAGCACCGCACAGGGGTCGGCAGACGTGACGCGATACGCGACCCGGCGGGTCAGCAGACCGGCCGAGGGTCGGTTCGTCGCGGGCGTGGCACAGGGCCTGGCCGAGCATCTGGATCTGACACCGACCCAGGTGCGGGTCGGGTTCGTCGTCCTGTCCGTGTTCGGCGGGTTCGGCGTGGTTCTCTACGCCGTGCTGTGGGCGGTCGTCCCCGCGCGGAGCAGCCTGGCGGACCCCCAGCCGGCGCGCGCCCGGCGGTTCGGGGACCGCGGGCAGATGGTGGCCATCGGCGCAGTGGCGGTCGGCGTCGTCCTGCTGCTCCGCCACGTCGGGATCCTGCAGGTCGACGCACTGGTCTGGCCGGTGGCGATCGTCGCGGTCGGTGCGGCATTGATCTGGCGCCAGGCCGACGAGGCGCAGCGGGACCAGGTGACCCGGGCCACCGGACGGCTGCCGTCGCTGCTGAGCGGTGCCGGCAGCACCCGTTCCGCGGTGCTGCGGCTGGCCGCCGGCGGCGTCCTGGTCGCGAGCGGGATCGCCGGGTTCCTGGCGGTCTCCGGTCAGCTCACCGCCGCCCGCAACGGGATCGGGGCGACGGTGGTCGTGCTGCTCGGCCTGGCCGTGATCACCGGTCCATGGTGGTGGCGGCTGGTCGGCGAGCTCTCCGCCGAGCGCCGGGAGCGGATCCGGTCGCAGGAGCGCGCCGAGCTCGCCGCCCACCTGCACGACTCGGTGCTGCAGACCCTGGCCTTGATCCAGCGGCAGGCGGAGTCGCCCCGTGAGGTGCTGCGGCTGGCGCGGGGTCAGGAACGCGAACTGCGCACCTGGCTCTACCGCCCCACCGATGCCGAGGGCACCCGGTTCGCCGCGGCGATGGCGTCGGTCGCCGCGGAGGTCGAGGATGCCTACGGCATCGCCGTCGAGTCGGTGGTGGTCGGCGACGTCGACCTCGACCCGCGCGCCGAGGCGATGGTGCAGGCCGCGCGCGAGGCGCTGGTCAACGCCGCCAAGCACAGCGGGTCCCCGTCGATCTCGCTGTACGCCGAGACCGAGCCCGACTCGGTCACCGTCTTCGTCCGCGACCGCGGGCGTCGGGTTCGACCCCGATGCGGTGGCCGCCGACCGGCACGGGGTGGCCGATTCGATCGTCGGCCGGATGAAGCGGCACGGCGGTGCGGCGACGGTCCGTAGCATGCCGGGGACCGGCACGGAGGTGGAGTTGACGATGACGCGGACGAAGGCCCAGCAATGACGGCACTGCGGGTGTTCCTGGTGGACGACCACGAGATGTTCCGGTCGGGGGTGCGGGCGGAGCTGGCGCGGGCGGCGGCGGGGCTGGTCGACGTCGTCGGGGACGCCGGGTCGGTCGCACAGGCCGTGTCGGGGATCCGCACGACCCGTCCGGACGTCGTGCTGCTCGACGTCCACATGCCGGACGGGGGCGGGCCGGGCCGTCCTCGAACGGATCGGGGACCGCTCGGCCAGCACCAAGGTGCTCGCGCTCTCGGTGAGCGACGCCGCCGAGGACGTGATCGGGGTGATCCGGGCCGGCGCCCGCGGCTACGTGACCAAGACGATCTCCGGCGACGACCTGGCCGCCGCGATCCGTCGGGTGGCCGACGGCGACGCCGTCTTCTCCCCGCGACTGGCCGGCTTCGTGCTGGACGCGTTCACCGACCGCAACGGCATCCCGGTCGTGGACCCGGAGCTCGACCGCTCACCGCGCGGGAGCGCGAGGTGCTGCGGCTCCTCGCCCGCGGCTATGCCTACAAGGAGATCGCCGGGCAGCTGTTCATCTCGGTCAAGACCGTCGAGACGCACGTCTCCTCGGTGCTGCGCAAGCTGCAGCTGTCCAACCGGCACGAGCTCACCCGGTGGGCGTCCGACCGCCGGCATCGTCTGAGCCGCGGCGTCAGCGGGTGACGATGACCCGGAACGACTCGGCGAGGTGACCTTCGGGCAGCCCTCCGACGCGCCCGCCTGCCTCGGCCCAGGTCCGCAGCCGGCCGGGGAGGTCCTCGAAGTGCGTGGTCTGGCTGGCGTGCGCCCGCAGCGCGGCGATCTTGCGGTCGAAGGTGTCGGTGATGTCGACGTAGGGTCGGGGTCGGGGCCGCCGGCGATCCACAGCTCGCCGACCGTCCAGGCCTCAGCCCCTCGTCGGCGAGCAACTCGGGGTGCGGCGAACGGGTTGCGCGGCATCGGGGTAGACGGCGTCCAGCGTCGCCTCGCCGACCGCGAGGTGGTCGGGGTGGCTGCGGCCGATGCGCTGCCAGTCGCGCACCGGCGACTGCCCGATCACCCGGTGCGGGCGGAGCCGCCGGATCTGGCGGGTGATGTCGCGGCGGAGCTCGTGGGTGACGTAGAGCCGGCCGTCGGGAAGTCGAGGAACGTGACGTCGGTGCACGCCGAGCTCGGCCGCGGCGGCGCGCTGCTCCTTCTCCCGCAGCCCGCTCATCTGCTCGCGCGGGGTGTCGTCGAAACCACCGGCGTCGCCGCGGGTGGCGATGCAGTAGGCCACCTCGATCGCCGCCGCCGTCCAGCCGGCGATGGTGCCCGCGGCGCCGAAGTCGACGTCGTCGGGGTGCGCGGCGACCACGAGCGGCGCGGGTCACGTCGGCGTCGTGCTGCTGGGCGATGTCGGGGTGGGTCAAGCGTCCGATCGTAGAGCCGGTGTGGCCGCGCGCGGCGGCCGGCTACAGCGGGCCGCGGCAGGTGCGCAGGACCGCGTCGCCGATCGACCCGCCACCGTCGCCGAGCCCGGTGCGGTAGGAGTCGAGGATCGCGCGCTCGCGGTCGAGCTCGAGCCGGACGCCGCCGGCGGCGATCCGCTGATCTGCACCCGCCGGGACAGCCGGGCCCGCTCGGAGACCAGCCGGATGATGCCCTCGTCGAGGGCGTCGATGCGGGCTCGCAGCAGCCCGATGGGATCGGTCTCCGGCGGCGGCCGTCGCCGCGCGGTCGGGGTCGTCGGTGTCGTGTGCGCCGGTCGGGGCGGCTGTCTGGGTGTCGATCGGGCGGTCATGGGACTCTGCGATGGGGCCACCGCCGGGACGCCAAAACGCCCCGGCCGCTGAGGGCCGGGGCGTCGGGTGGTCTGGGTCAGACGGCGTCGACGGGCACCGGGCTCCGGTACCCATAGAAGAAGCGGCTTCGCGACGTCGTCACAGCGCTGAGTCTGCCACACCGGCGTGCGTGCCGGCCAGTCCGGCCGGGCGGGACGGCGCGGGCGCGGATTCGGTCGGTCGCGCCGAATCGTGGCGCGGACCCGAGATGATCGACAGCCTCTCCGACATCCGTCCGACGGCGCCGGCCGAGGGCGACCCGGTCCGACGGGACGACCGGTCGCGCCGGTCCGCGCGGCACGCCGTCCGATCCGACGGACCTGCTGGCCGGCCTCAATCCGCCGCAGCGCGCAGGCCGTCGACCACGCGGGCGGCCCGCTGCTCATCGTCGCCGGCGCCGGCTCGGGCAAGACCCGGGTGCTGACCTACCGGATCGCCTACCTGCTCGCCGCGCGCGGCGTGCAGCCCGGCGCAGATCCTGCGCGATCACCTTCACCAACAAGGCCGCCGGCGGAGATGAAGGAGCGGGTCGCGGCGCTGGTCGGGCCGCGGGCCCGGGCGATGTGGGTCTCGACGTTCCACTCCGACGTGCGTGCGGATCCTGCGCGCCGAGGCCAAGACGGTCGGGCTGACGCAGTCAACGTTCTCGATCTACGACGCGGCCGACTCCCAGCGGCTGATGACGCTGGTCGTCACGCGACCTGGACCTCGACCCCAAGCGCTACCCGCCGCGGGCGCTGGCTGCACAGATCAGCAACCTGAAGAACGAGCTGGTCGATCCGAGGAGACCGTGGCCGACGCGGGCCAGCACCAGCGTGGAGAAGGTCGCTCGCCGAGGCCTACGCGCTCTACCAGCGGCGGCTGCGGCAGGCCAACGCGCTCGACTTCGACGACCTCATCATGACCACCGTCCACCTGCTGCCAGGCCTTCCCGGCGGTCGCCGAGCACTACCGGCGGCGGTTCCGGCACGTGCTGGTCGACGAGTACCAGGACACCAACCACGCGCAGTACGTGCTGGTCCGCGAGCTGGTCGGCACCGCCGAGACGCCGCACGGTGGACGGCGATCTGGTCGGGCCGATCGACGGCGATGCCGAGCCGACGACCCGTGCCGCCCGGCGAGCTCTGCGTGGTCGGCGACGCCGACCAGTCGATCTACGCCTTCCGCGGCGCGACGATCCGCAACATCGTCGAGTTCGAGCGCGACTATCCCAACGCGCGACCACGGTCCTGCTCGAGCAGAACTACCGCTCCACGCAGACGATCCTGTCCGCGGCCAACGCCGTGATCGCGCCGCAACCCGAGCCGGCGAGCCAAGAATCTCTGGTCGGACGCCGGCGCGGGCGAGCAGGTCGCTCGGCTACGTCGCGGACAACGAGCACGACGAGGCGGCGCTGGGTCGCCGGCGAGATCGACCGGCTCGCCGACGACGAGGGCGTCGCGTCCGGCGGACGTCGCGGTGTTCTACCGCACCAACGCCCAGTCCCGGGTCTTCGAGGAGGTCTTCATCCGGGTCGGCCTGCCCTACCGGGTGGTCGGTGGCGTGCGGTTCTACGAACGCCGCGAGGTGCGCGACCTCCTGGCCTACCTGCGGGTGATCGCCAACCCGACCGACGTGGTCAGCCTGCGCCGGATCCTCAACACCCCGCGCCGCGGCATCGGCGACCGGGCCGCAGGCGTGCGTCGAGGCGCTGGCCGACCGCGAGCGGATCTCGTTCGCCGAGGCGCTCGACCGGGCCGACGAGGCGCCGGGCATCGTCCCCGCTCGCTGGCGGCGATCGAGGGCTTCAGCCGGCTGATGACCGAGCTGCGTGGCGGTCGGCCGGCGCGGCGGCGGCCCGGCCGACGGTCATCGAGGCGGTGCTCGACCGGACCGGATACCTCGCCGAGCTGCAGGAGAGCCCCGACCCGCAGGACGAGGGGCGGGTGGACAACCTCAACGAGCTCGTGGCGGTGGCCCGGGAGTCGAGGTCAGCCTCGACGATCCGGTCGCGGCCGTCGGCCGACCGCGACCGACGGTCCGACGCGGGCAGCCGGACCGACGGCCGGGCGACGGCCTCGAGGACATTCCTGCGAGCAGGTCTCCGCTGGTCGCCGACACCGACGCGATCCCCGACGCGACTCGTGCCGACGCGGGCGTGGTCACGCTGATGACGTTGCACACCGCCAAGGGGCTGGAGTTCCCGGTCGTCTTCCTCACCGGGATGGAGGACGGCGTCTTCCCGCACCTGCGGACGCTCGCCGACCCGACCGAGCTCGAGGAGGAGCGCCGGCTGGCCTACGTCGGCATCACCCGCGCGCGCGCAGCGGCTGTACCTGTCCCGGGCGGTGACGCGCAGCGCCTGGGGACAGCCCGCGCTACAACCCGCCGTCCCGGTTCCTCGACGAGATTCCCGCCGACCTGGTGGCGTGGGAGCGGCGGTCGAGCGCCGCGGACCGGCGAGCCGGCCGCGCAGACCCGGGTCGCGGCCCGTGGCCTGGCGCGCGGGACCCTGCGCGGCGGCGTCGGCAACCGGCCGGTCGTCACCCTGGAGGTCGGCGACCGGGTCACCCACGACGCATTCGGCCTGGGCACCGTGGTGTCGACCAAGGGCGTCGCCGAGCGGGCGGAGGCGACCATCGACTTCGGCGGCGACGTCGGCAGCGAAGCGGCTGCTGCTGCGCTACGCGCCGGTGGAGAAGGTCTAGCCCGCTAGGCGAACCTCATGCGGGCCGTCGTCCACTTCTCGGCGAAGGGGACAAAGTGGCCGGGGCTGAGGAACCGACGCGCCCGGGCCTCGCGGTGCAGGTAGATCGTCTCGTAGAGCCAGAGGCTGTGCGCCTGATGGAAGCCGTACCCGGCGGCCGCCGCGTCGAGGGACGCCGTCGGCATGTCCCGCACCGTCCGGTAGCCGGCCAGGAACGCGTCGCACCGGGGCCCGTCCAGGTGCAGCGCGAGGTACATCGCGCGGACGATCTCGTCGGCGGGGGCCGCGGGCTCGGTCTTGTCCCAGTCGATGACCGCCACGACCGCACCCTCGGCGAAGAAGAGGTTGGACTCCTGGTAGTCGCCGTGGATCATCTGCACCGACCCGGACGGCGGGGGAGGGGCCGGTACGTCGTCGGAGCGCAGCCAGCGCTCCCTGGTCCGGAGCCGGTGCAGCGCCCATTCCTCCTGCTCGCCCGACGGCACCCACCGTTCGATCTCCGCGACCAGGTCCCGCAGGCGGAGGAGGGTCTCCGCCCGGGTGGGCAGATCGGGCGGGGCCGGCGGCCGGAACGGGTAGTCGGCGAGCGCGACGTGCAGCCGGGCCAGCATCTCGCCCATCGACCGGGCGTGGCCGGCAGTCAACCGGTCCCGGGTCACCTGGTGGCCCGGGGCGTAGGCGAAGAGCGAATGCAACCGGCCGGCGTGCTCGACGAGCGGCGTTCCGCCGGGCGCCAGGAGGGCGGCCGGTGAGGGGACACCCCGCCGGCGGGCGTGCCCGATGACTTCGTGTTCGCGTTCGACGGCCGGGCGGTCGCGCCGCCGGTGGCGGCGCAGCACCAGCCGGCGGGACGCCGTCGTGACGACGAAGGTCTCGTTCATCGTGCCCAGCGCCGTCGGTTCGACCTGTCGGACCGGCTCCAGCCGCCAGGCGTCGAGCACCGTCCGGAGCGGATCAGTCGTCACCGGGCACAGTGTGTGTCACGCCCCGGTCAGGCGGAGAGCCGGAACGGCGGGTACCGGTCGGTGACCAGGACGAAGGCGTAGGCGAGGACCCGGTTGTGCCAGCGGAGCACGCCTTCGATGAAATGGAACAGCCCCTGCGGATAGCGGCCGGTGAACAGGATCGCGAACCACGTGATGATCGCGACCACCACGACGGCGATATCCAGGAACGTCAGCACGATGTAGTGCGGAATGGCGAGGAACCACTTCACCAGCGGCAGCCACCGGTTGAGGTCGCGTTCCGCGTCCGGGTAGGTGTAGTCGAGGTGCACCGACTGGTGGTCGTCGGTGGACGGATACCGGTCGTCCATCAGGACGAAGAATGCCGTGACGCGGTTGCTGAACCGCTGGAGTTCCAGGTTCCAGTCGAACCACCAGCGGGGGTATTTCTGGCGGAACAGGATCATCAGCAATGGGGCGAAGAAGAGCAGGCCGCCGGCCCCGGCGGCGATCGCCCGGGTCGAGTGACCGGACGACCATTGCCAGGTCTGGCCCGACACGGCGCCCAGCACGATGGCGATGGGAATCACGACGAATACCCGGAAGAACGTGGTCAGCCGATTCAGCGTTCGATCCGGGTAGTCGACGGAGAACTGAACGGGATAGGTCGTCGTCGGTTGCATTACGCACTCCTCCGCGTCCTGCGAACTACGGAAAACCAAGGTAGCCAAGATTGCCGGATTCATCCGGACGCCACGCGCGCCGACGTGAATGACGCTGACCGATCCCGGGCGGTGCGGTCAGCGGGACCAGAATGCGTAGCCTTCCGGGATGTGCCGGTCGGACCCGTCCGCCGGATTGGTGGGCTGTGAGACCCCCCAGGTCCGCCGGACCTCCATGCTGGTGGACCCGCCGCCGTCGAACATCGCCGCGTCGGTCGCGCCCAGCGACTTCATCACTGCGCTGGCTCCGCGCAACGAGAGGCCCTGGCGGCCCTTCTTGCCGCCGTCGATCGAGCCCTCGCAGGTGACGGCGACGATGGTCTTCCCGCCGTCGGCGACGCCGATCAGGGTCCGGGCCAGCGGCCGGTCGGCGACGCACGCGGGGCCGAGGTAGGCGCCCCGATGGATCAGCCCCAGGCCGACGCCGATGGCCGAGTCGACGCCGGTGGCCGCCGTGCTGTGCAGCCGGAGGTTCACCGTGATCGGCCCGCCGACGTGCAGGCCGGCGCCGTCGAGGTGCCGGGCGCCCCAGCCCTGCCCGACGATGACGTAGCCGCCGGCCGGGGCCGGCTTGGCGGTCAGGCGGTTCGACACCGAGACGACCCTGCGGTGCCGCACCATCACCTCGCGGACCGGCGACTGGGTGGGCGCCAACCAGCTGCGCGAGGCCGCACCCCAGTGGCCGTCCAGGACGGTGACGCCGTTGGTGGCGAGATAGTCGGTGTTGTAGGACTCCGCGTGCACCCAGGCCTTGCCGAGAAAGACCCCGGTCTCCAGCCAGATCTGGCCGGCGGACGCGTGCCCGTCCCGGCTCCTGATCAGGGCGTTCTGCGGTGTGCTGAGGCCCTTGATCGTCCGTCCGCCGCGGAGCACCTCGGGACCGAGACTCGCCCAGGACCTGGCCCAGTCGAAGAAGTCGCCGTTGACCGCGACGTAGGCGCCGGAGGTGGAGAACTTCTCGCGCAACGTCTCCAGGAAGGTGATCGGGCCGCGGAGCAGCGGTCCCGGCCGGACCCGGGGGCTGCCGTTGACCGTCGCCCGGGCGACATACATCGGCGTGCCGGTCGAGCGGCTGTACTTGCGGACCGTCACGCCGGCCCGCCGGTAGATGATCGCGCCCTGGCCGAACGGGGTGGTCGGCCGATCGCACTGCACCGCGCGGCCCTGGTAGTTGCCGGAGATCGCCCCCGGGCCCGGGTGGCCGGGAGATCGGCCCGGACCCGATGCCTCACCGGCCACACCGGTGACGACGACGCCGACGACGGCGATGGCGACCGCGGCGAGCACAGCCACCTTGCGCATGGGGATCTCCACTTCGCCGTGCTGTAATCGTATAGCTACACAGTGTGATCATGTCGGTCTCACCGACACCGCGGCGCGGCGAAAAGCAGCGGCACGTCCCCCGAGTCCGGCATGCCGGGGCGCCGGGCCGAGGCCCCGGGTCGGCGGTGCGGCGGGCGGGCGGGCGATTGCTAGCGTGTGGCGTGGCCAAGACGACGAAGAAGTCGCGTCCCGCTGTGGCGCGGACGGGCTCGGCCGCGCGCGGGCCGGTGACCGGGTCGACCGGTGCCCCGGCGATCCGCGCCGCCGGCTGGCGTGGCCAAGGACTGGTGGTCGGCGCAATCTCCGGCTGGAGCCGGGTCGCCGGCGCCGCCGCCGGCGCCGCTGCGCTGTGCCTTCTCGTGCGTCCCTTCCTGCCGTTGGCCACGGCCGGCGGCGACCCGGTGGGCGCGACGCCGGGGATCGCGTCCCTGGCCGGGTGGCTCCCCGCGATCGTGCTGCTCGCCGCGGCCGGTGCCGCCGCCCTGACCGGTCGGGTCCCGAGGGTCGGGCTCGCGGTGATCGGCGCGGCCGGCGCGCTGGCCGTCGGGGTGGGGTTGCGCTGGGTGTGGCTGTTCGGGACCGGGCAGCGCACCGTCCTGGACCTGCCGGTGGGCGGTCAGGCGGTCGCCGGCAACCGGTACGCCGTCGGCGGCGGGCTGTGGCTCGCGGTCGTCGCGGCCGGGCTCCTCGTCCTGGGCCTGATCGCGGCCGTCGCCGGATGGGCCCGCACCGTCACCGAGGACGACGGCGCGCTGGACGGGTGGCGGCCGACGTTCGGCGCACTGGGGCTGTTCGTCGGGGCCATCGCGGCGATCGCGGTCAGCATGGCCCCCAGCGACTCGGCGCTCAATGTCGCGCCGCCCTCGGTCATCCAGCAGAACGGCCTCGACCGGATCGGCGGGCTGATCCTGGCGGTCGTCGTCGTGGTGTGCTGCGTGCTCGCGGCGACGTTCCGCCCGTGGCTGGCCACCGTCGGCGTCCTGCTGTCGGTGGGGGTCGTGCTCCTCGCGCTCTCCCTCGACAACCTGGTGGTGGTCGCCCGCTCCCGCGACCTCACGACGAGCGTCGGCACGGTCGCCGAGGCGGTGTCCGCCGTCCTGGTCCTCCTGCTCGCCGTCGCCGCCGCGCTCGTCCCGGCCGGGCCGGCAGAGCGGGGCGAGCCGCCGGTCCGCACCGGCCGCGGCGAGCCGGCCACCCGCCCGGGCGGAGCGCGGACGCCGGCCGGGCGTGCGCCGCGCGGCCGGCCCGCTGGTGGGCAGCCGACCGCACGCCAACGCGGCCGCCGCTAGTGCACACTGGATCGGTCGGCGCCGGGGCCGTCGTTGTCGTCCGGGAGGGCCAGTGAGCGGTCGCATTCGGGTCGTCGTCGCCAAGCCAGGGCTCGACGGGCACGACCGCGGGCGCCAAGGTCGTCGCCCGGGCGCTGCGCGACGCCGGCATGGAGGTCGTCTACACCGGCCTGCACCAGACCCCGGAGCAGATCGTCGCGACCGCCATCCAGGAGGACGCCGACGCCGTCGGGCTGTCGGTGCTCTCCGGCGCGCACATGACCCTGTTCACCCGGGTGCTGGAGCTGCTGCGCGAGCGGGGTGCCGCCGACATCGTGGTCTTCGGCGGCGGGATCATCCCCGAGGACGACATCCCCGAACTGGAGCGAGCTGGGTGTGGCCAAGGTCTTCACGCCCGGCGCGACCACCCAGTCGATCGTGGACTGGGTGAACGACCACGTCGGGGCTGCCCGCGGCGTAGCAGGGCCGACTCCGGACGCCAGGCGCTGCGTCGATACGCTCGCAGGCGGCCCGCGTCACGAGGCGGCGGCGGTCGACGGCGCGAAGAGGACGGACGCAGAGTGGACCTGCTACGAATACCAGGCGAAGGAGCTCTTCGCCAAACACGGCGTGCCGGTGCTCGCCGGCGAGGTCGCGACGACCCGGACGAGGCGCGGCGGTCGCCGACGAGATCGGCGGGCCGGTCGTGGTCAAGGCGCAGGTCAAGACCGGCGGCCGGGGCAAGGCCGGCGGCGTGAAGCTCGCCGAGACGCCGCCGAGGCGGCCGAGAAGGCCGACGGCGATCCTCGGCATGGACATCAAGGGCCACACCGTCCACCAGGTGCTGGTCACCGCAGGCCAGCGACATCGCCGAGGAGTACTACTTCTCCTTCCTGCTCGACCGCGCCAACCGGACCTTCCTGGCGATGGCGCTCGGTCGAGGGCGGCATGGAGATCGAGGAGGTCGCCGCGGACCAAGCCCGAGGCACTGGCCCGGGTCCCGATCGACCGCTCGCCGGGGTCGACGCGGCCACGGCCGCCGAGATCGTCGACGCGGCCAAGTTCCCGCGCCGAGGTCGCCGAGCAGGCCGCGCGAGGTCCTCGCTGAAGCTCTGGGAGGTCTTCGTCGGCCGAGGACGCGACGCTGGTCGAGGTCAACCCGCTGGTCAAGACGCCCGACGGCAAGGTCGCTCGCGCTGGACGGCAAGGTCACCCTCGACGACAACGCCGGCTTCCGCCAGCCCGAGCACGCCGCGCTTCGCCGACGCCGCGGCCGACGACCCGCTGGAGGCGCGGGCGAAGGAGAAGGACCTCAACTACGTCAAGCTCGACGGCGAGGTCGGGATCATCGGCAACGGCGCCGGGCTGGTCATGTCCACCCTGGACGTCGTCGCCTACGCCGGTGAGCGGCTCGGCGGCGTCAAGCCGGCCAACTTCCTCGACATCGGCGGCGGCGCCAGCGCCGAGGTGATGGCCGACGGGCTGCGAGATCGTCCTGTCCGACCCGCTCGTGTACGCAGCGTCTTCGTCAACGTCTTCGGCGGGATCACCGCCTGCGACGCGGTGGCCAACGGCATCGTGCAGGCATTCGGCCTGCTGGAGCAGCCGCGGCGAGAAGGTCGACAAGCCGCTGGTGGTCCGGCTGGACGGCAACAACGCCGAGGCGGGCCGGCGCGATCCTCGCCGAGGCCGACCTGCCCGGTGTCGCGCAGCTCGACACGATGGACGGGGCGGCCGAACGGGCCGCCGAACTCGCGGCGACGACCGCGCAAGGAGCCTGAGCCGATGGCGATCTTCCTGACCGAGGACAGCCAGGTCATCGTCCAGGGCATGACCGGCGTCCGAGGGCATCGAAGCACACCCGCCGGATGCTCGCCGCCGGCACCAACGTCGTCGGCGGCGTCAACGCCGCGCAAGGGCGGGCAGAAGGTCGACTTCGAGCGGCGCGGCGCTCCCGGTCTTCGGCTCCGTCGCGCGAGGCCATGGCCGAGACCGGCGCCGACGTCACGCGTGCGTCTTCGTGCCGCCCCGGTTCGCCAAGGTCGCGGTCATCGAGGCGATCGACGCCGGGATCCCGCTGGTCGATCGTGATCACCGAGGGCATCCCGGTGCACGACTCGACGGCGTTCTGGGCGCACGCGATGGCCACGGGCGGGACCACCCGGATCGTCGGGCCCAACTGCCCCGGCGTGGCCAGCCCCGGCAAGTCCAACGCCGGCATCATCCCCGCCGACATCACCCGGCCGGGCCGGATCGGCCTGGTCAGCAAGTCCGGCACGCTGACCTACCAGATGATGTACGAGTTGCGCGACGTCGGCTTCTCCACCTGCGTCGGCATCGGCGGCGACCCGGTCATCGGCACCACCCACATCGACTGCCTGCAGGCCTTCGAGGACGACCCGGAGACCGACGCGATCGTGATGATCGGCGAGATCGGCGGTGACGCGGAGGAGCGGGCGGCCGACTACATCGAGGCGCACATCACCAAGCCGGTGGTCGGCTACGTCGCCGGCTTCACCGCGCCGGAGGGCAAGACGATGGGCCACGCCGGTGCGATCGTCTCCGGCTCGTCGGGCACCGCCGCGGCGAAGAAGGAGGCACTGGAGGCCGCCGGCGTCCGGGTCGGGCAGACGCCGA
The DNA here is from genome assembly GCA_963828605.1 of uncultured Actinomycetota bacterium. Taxonomy (GTDB): domain Bacteria; phylum Actinomycetota; class Actinomycetes; order Mycobacteriales; family QHCD01; genus DASXJE01. The sequence goes on from CAWHER010000003.1 coordinate 1,371,518, forward strand.
GCGAGACCGCGCGCCTGATGAGGGAGACGGTTCAGCACGACTGAAACGCGGGTCAGCCTGCATCCCCTCGTCACCGCTGGGTGCCAGCTCAGCGCGTTTTGTCTGGACGGGTGGGTAGCTCCGGAGCGATCATGGACCGCGGGCGGTTTAGCGACGTCTCATGGGGCTGATCGGTTGGTCCGGGTTGGTGAGGTGCAGGCGATGGCGCGGGAGTTCGAGGTGTCGCCCAGGATCGTCGTCGGCCTGCTCGGCGTCCTCGTCCTCGCGGTGTCGTTCCTGCCGTGGTTCCACGTCGTCGCCGCCGAGCAGAGCGGTCAGGTCGGGTCGGTCGTTCCCGCCGATGAGTGGGCCTGGGCCAGCGCCGTCGGGTCGTCCTGTGTGGTGCTCGCCGCGCTCGCCGCACTCCTCGCGGCGCGGCCGGGGCACGGCGTTCTCACCGCTGCGGCGGCGCTCGCGGCCGCGGCCCTCGGCATCATCCGGGTGGCGATCTCGCCGGTGACCCACGTGCTCGGCGAGCCGCTCGCCCTGCAGCGCACCGGCTGGCTGATCGTGGCGGTGGCCACGGTCGCCGTACAGGCCGCCGTGGCCGCTGCGGCCATGCGCCGGAATGCGCCGACGGTCCGATGAGGGCAATCCGGTGAGGTGCCGCGTGGAGCGGATTCGCCGCGCTACAGTGCGTGTGTGATCCACCCGTTGTGGTGGATCTGTCCGAGTTGGCGGGTTTCCGCGGGGGACCCTGACGGGTGTCTCCGCGGTGAAGGAGGCCACCCATGACGGGCTATCCCGCACAGGCCGGACCGCCGCCCGGCCATCCCGCGCCGAATCCGCAACGCCCCTCCAACCGGCTGACCTCCGCCCTGTCGCCGTTCGACCTGGCCGTCGCTGGGCTCGCCGTGCTGTGCTTCGTCTTCGCCTTCATGCCGTGGTTCGGCGTCGATGTCGACGGGGCGAGCACCACCTTCTCCGCGTGGGACTTTCCGCTCGGCAGCGTGGCCGTCGCGCTGCTCGTCGTCGCCGGGGTCGCCGCCCTCCTGCCGCTCCTCGAGACCGGCGAGGAGAAGCGACCCGCATCGCCTGCAGCGGCGGTGCTCGCCGTTGTCGGAGCGGTCCTGGTGGTCGTGCAGATCAGCCGTGGCGCCGGCGCCCTCTTCGACGTGGCCAACGTCTCGCTGGGCAGGCAGTGGGGGCTGATCCTGGTCGTCATCTTCGCGGTGCTCGAGGCGGCCGCCGCCGTGGCGGGCTGGCTGCACGCGAGCGGCCGGATCACGATGCCGGCCCGCTCGAGGGTGCGGACACCGTCGCCGTACGCCCAGGGTTGGGCCAACCCGGGGTACCCGCCGGGATACCAGCAGGCGCAGGCGACCTACCCGCAGTACGGCTACCCTCCCGGCTACCAGCAGCCCGGCCCGGCCGGCGGGTACCCCCCGCAGCCGACGCCCTACGGGCAACCGCCGGCTCCCGGCCAACCGCCGGCCGGATACCCGCAGCCTCCGGCGGGCGGTCCGGCGGGCCCGGCGCCGTCGGGCCCGGCGCGGTCGGGTTATCCCGGCTCTCCGGCGACCGCTGAGCCCGAGCCGGCACCACCGGCCGAGCAGCCCCCCGCGGACGGGCAGCCGCACTAGCCGGTCGTCCCGGCGCGCCTGTCGCCGACCCGCGTCGGCCGCTGGAACAGTGAGGAGTCGTGACCGACCTGCTGCGCCGCCCGTCGAGCGAGGGTGTGGCGCCAGACCGCCGGCGCACGTGGCGGCCGCTGTGGCTGCCCGCGCTCGCGGGGATCGGCGCCGCCGCCGGCGGCCTGGTCGTGGTCGCCGCGCTGGTGCTCGTCGCCTGGGGTGCCGAGGCCGGAACCGGCGGGTCGGCGCCCGACGCCCTGCGGACGGCCGGGCAGGTATGGCTGTTCGCGCACCACAGCAGCGTCCGGACCAGCGTTGGCGCCGTCGTCCTGGTGCCGCTCGGCCTGCTTGCGGTGCCGGTCCTGCTGCTCGTCCGGGCCGGGAGTCTCGTCGCGCACCGGGTCGACCTGCGCGGCATCGGCGAAGCGGGCCGGGCCGTGCTGGTGCTCGCCGGGAGTTACGCCGTCTGCGCCGCCGCGGTCGGCGTGGCCGCCCGCGGCACCACGAATCACGTCGACCTGCCCTACGCCGTCGTCGCCACGCTCGTAGTGGCCGCGCTCGCCGGGGCCGTCGGGATCTTCCGCGGTACGCCGGTCGGGCCGGCTCTCGCCGGAAGGCTGCCGGCCGCCACCCGCCCCGTGTGCCGGGCGGCGGCGCTCGCCGTGCTCACCCTGCTGACCGGCGGCGCGCTGCTTGCGGCGATCGCGCTCTGCCTGCACTCGGCCCGGCTGTCGGCGCTGACCCGTGGCCTCGGCCCCGGGGTGGTCGGCGGGATCCTGCTGCTGCTGCTCGGGCTGCTCTTCGTGCCGAACGCCGTGGTGTGGTCGGCGGCCTACCTCACCGGTCCCGGGTTCGCGGTGGGTACCGGCACGGCGGTGTCCCTCTTCGGCGTCACCCTCGGTCCGGTCCCGGCCTTCCCGCTGCTCGCCGCCCTGCCGCAGACGCCCGACGTCCCGGCCGTGCGCTGGATCGCGCTGGCCGTTCCGGTGCTCGCCGGGGCGCTCGCGGGCCGGCTGCTCGCCCGCGGGCTGGACGACGCGCGGCTGTTCCCGCTGCTCGGATGGGCAGGGGTCACCGGGCTGGTCGCGGGCGGGCTGTTCGCCGCCCTCGCCGCCCTCGCCGGCGGCCAGGTCGGCGACGGCCGGCTGTCGGCGGTCGGTCCCTCTACCTGGCAGGTCGGCGCGGCGGTGGCCGTCGAGATCACCGTGATCGCGATGGCTGCCGCGCTGGCGATCCGCCGCCGGCGGCGTCGGCGTGAGGCGGCCGACCCTGTCTGACCGGCGTCCCGATATCGTCGGTCCGTGCCACTCCCACCAGATCCCGCGCGGATCGTCGTGCTCGTGTCCGGCACCGGAACCCTGCTGCAGGCGCTCCTCGACGCCTCGGTGGAGCCGACCTTCCCGGCGGCCGTCGTCGCCGTCGGTGCGGACCGGACCGGTATCGAGGGTCTGTCCCGGGCCGAGGGCGCGGGTGTCCCGACGTTCGCGCTCCGGGTCGATGACTTCCCGGACCGCGCCGACTGGGACCGGGCCATGGCCGACGCGGTCGAGGCGCACCGGCCGGACCTGGTGATCTCGGCCGGCTTCATGAAACTGGTCGGCAAGGACTTCCTCGGCCGCTTCGGCGGCCGGTTCATGAACACCCACCCGGCGCTGCTGCCGTCGTTCCCCGGCATGCACGGGGTGCGCGACGCCCTCGAGCACGGGGTGAAGCTCTCGGGCTGCACGGTGTTCGTCGTGGACGAGGGAGTGGACGCCGGGCCGATCATCGCCCAGGCGTCGGTCCCGGTCCTCGACAGCGACGACGAAGCGACCCTGCACGAACGCATCAAGAGCGTCGAGCGCACCCTGCTCGTGAGCACGGTCGAGCGGATGTGCCGGAGGGATGGACGGTGTCCGGACGGAAGGTGACGATCCCGTGAGCGACGCAGGAGCGAACGATAAGAGAGGACGAGAGCCTGAGAGACGACGCAGGAGCGAACTAGACTGACGACGGGAGCGACTGAGCGACAACGGTGGTGACCGCGTCGTGATCCGGCGCGCGCTGATCAGCGTCTATGACAAGACCGGTCTCGAGGAGCTCGCCCGCGGCCTGCACGCGGCGGGCGTCGCCCTGGTGTCGACCGGTTCGACGGCCAGGCGCATCGCCGCGGCCGGGGTTTCGGTGACTCCGGTGAGTGAGGTGACCGGTTTTCCGGAGGCGTTCGACGGCCGGGTGAAGACGCTGCACCCGGGTGTGCACGCCGGCTTGCTGGCTGACCGTCCAAGCCGTCGCACGTCGAGCAGCTCGAAAGCTCGGCTACGCGCCGTTCGAGCTCGTCATCGTGAACCTGTACCCGTTCGTCGAGACCGTCGCGTCCGGCGTCGGGCAGGCCGAGGTCGTCGAGCAGATCGACATCGGCGGACCGGCCATGATCCGCGCAGCAGCGAAGAACGCCGAGAGCGTCGCGGTCGTCACGTCACCCGACCGCTATGCGGACGTCATCGCCGCGCTCGAGGCAGGCGGGTTCGACCTTCCGTCCCGGCTGCGGCTTGCTGCGAAGCGTTCGCGCACACTGCAGCTACGACGTGGCCGTCGCGTCCTGGCTCGCCAATGACGTCGTGCCCGAGGACGAAGGCTTCCCGATGTGGATCGGCGGTGCGTGGAGCCGCTCCGGCGTCCTGCGCTACGGCGAGAACCCGCACCAGCGGGCTGCGCTGTACGTCGACCGGGACGCGCTACCGGGCTGGCGAAGGCCGAGCAGCACCACGGCAAGGAGATGTCCTACAACAACTACGTCGACACCGACGCCGCGCGCCGCGCGGCCTACGACTACGCCGAGCCGTGCGTGGCGATCATCAAGCACGCCAATCCCTGCGGCATCGCCATCGGCCGCGCGACGATCCGCTGGCTGAGGCCCACCGCAAGGCCCACGCCTGCGACCCGGGTCAGCGCCTTCGGCGGGGTCATCGCCACCAACCGTCCGGTGACGCGTCGAAGATGGCCGAGCAGGTCGCCGAGATCTTCACCGAGGTGGTCGTCGCCCCCGGCTACGAGGACGGGGCGCTGGAGATCCTCGCCCGCAAGAGCACGATCCGCCTGCTGCGAATGCCCGCCGCCGGCAGAAGGCGCGGCGGATCGAACTGCGGCAGATCTCCGGTGGGCTGCTCATGCAGGAAGCCGACCACATCGATGCCCCCGGCGACGACCCGGCGACCTGGACCCTGGCAGGCCGGCGACGCGGCGGACAAAGCGACCATGCGTGACCTGGCCTTCGCCTGGCGGGCCATCCGGGCGGCCAAGTCCAACGCCATCCTGCTGGCGACCGGCGGCGCGACCGTCGGGGTGCGGGATGGGCCAGGTCAACCGGGTCGACGCGGCCCGGCTGGCCGTTTCGCGTGCCGGTGACCGGGCTGCGGGCAGCGCGGCCGCGAGCGACGCGTTCTTCCCCTTCCCGGACGGCTCGAGGTGCTGGCCGAGGCCGGCGTGAGGGCCGTGGTCGAGCCCGGCGGGTCGGTGCGCGACGAGGAGGTCATCGCGGCCGCCAAGGAAGCCGGTGTGACGCTCTACTTCAGCGGCACCCGTCACTTCTTCCACTGACTCATCCCCTGAGACGATGACCGAACCGGCCGCGGAGATCGAGGGCGAGGACTTCTCCGACGTCGAGTGGTCCGACCGGGAGATCGTCGGGCAGTCCTATGTCGACTGCACGTTCCGCGACGCCGGATTCGCCGACGCCGTCGTACGTTCCTGCAGCTTCACCGGCTGCGACTTCACCGGCGCCGACCTGTCCCGGTCCCGGTTCGAGGCGACGGCGCTGCTCGGCTGCACCTTCGAGCGGACCGGCCTCCGCGGCTCGACCCTGATCGGCTGCAAGCTCACCGGGTCGGTCTTCGTCGACTGCCGGCACGTGCCGTGGACCCTGCGGGACTGCGATCTGAGTCTGGTGTCGCTCGGCGGGGCCACGCTCACCGGCATCGACCTGTCGGGTCAGCGGCTGCGCGGCATCAACCTGACCGAGGCGGACCTCACCGGCGCCGACCTGCGGGGCGCCGACCTCTCCGAGGCGCGCATGCTCGGGGCCCGCCTCGACCGGGCCGACCTGCGCGGCGCGGTCCTCGACGCGGGGGTGTGGGAGTCGTCCCGGTTCGCCGGCGCCCGGATCGACGTCGACGGGGCGGTGCATTTCGCGGCCGCGCACGGCCTGGTCTTCGGCGACCCGGACGACGGGACCTGACGGCCGCCGCGGCACGGATCAGAGCCACTCCCGCTTCTTGAACCCGTTGTAGAGGGCGGCGATCAGGGCGACCATGATCACGGTGCTGACCCAGAAGCCCCAGTGCTTGCCGAATCCCGGATACGGGATGTTCTGCCCGTAGAACCCGGTGATCGCGGTGGGGACGGCGATGATCGCCGCCCAGGCGGTGAGCTTCTTCATGACGTTGTTGAGCCGGGCGTCCTGCAGCGACAGGTTGGTCTCGAAGATCGTCGACACCAGGTCGCGCAGGCTGTCCGTCCACTCGCTGGCGCGCAGGACGTGGTCGTAGACGTCCTGGTAGTAGGGCGTGAGATCGGTGTCGATGATGTGCAGGTCGCGGCGGAGCAGCGTGTTGACGACCTCGCGCATCGGCAACACCACCCGGCGGACCTGCACCAGGCTCTTGCGCAGCTCGTAGGTACGCCGTTGCACACCGCGGGTGCGCAGCTGATCGTCGAAGAGCAGATCCTCCAGCGCGTCGATCTGGTCGTCGAGCGCCTGCACCGCGTCGAGGTGCGTGTCGATCACCACGTCGAGCAGTCCGTGCAGGAGTCCCGTGACGCCGTACTGCACGAGGTCCGAGGCCGCGTCCCACTGCTCGACGATCGCCTGCGACAGGGCGTCCGCCTCGCGGTGCACGGTGATCACCGCCCGCTCGGTGACGAACGTCGAGAGCTTGCGTACGTCGACCGTCCCGGACGCGGTGTCGAGGTAGGTGGCGTAGCAGGTGAGGAAAAGGTACTTCGGGTAGCGGTCGATCTTCGCCCGGCCCTGGGCGATCACCGCGTCCTCGACGGCGTGCGAGTCCAGCCCCAGCTCCTCGGCCACCTGCGCGAGGGTGTGCTCGTCCTCCCCGGGTACGTCGGCCCACACGACACAGTCCCCCCGGTCGAGGAAGTCCGACACCTGCTCGAGGGGGAAGTCCTCGGCCTCGAGGGCGCCGTCCCGCCAGGCCCGGGTACGGGTCGTCCCGAACTGGGTGTCGGTCACCCGATCGCCGCCTCTCGTCGCGGTGCGGCCAGCTCCTCTGTCGTGGGCGGGGCCGCTCCCGCCCGGTGCCATTCTCCCGCCTGGCACACTGACGGCCGTGATCGCCACGAACGAGAGCGGGACGACCGGTGCCGGCGTCGTCGACGCGGCGGAGCACGTCGGGTGAGCGGACCCGTTCGTATACGCTCGGTAACGAGCCGCACGGGAAGGGCAGCGTGATGGCCTCCACCTCGGGTGATACCGCCAGCCGGCCCGGCAACAATCCAGGCCGGGGTCCCGGCAACCAGCCAGACCGGGGCCCCGCCAAGGGGCTCGCCGACGTCGTGGCGGCCAGCACCGCGATCAGCGACATCGACGGCAAGGCCGGGCGGCTGTCCTACCGCGGCTACGACATCCACGACCTCGCCGGCCGGACGTCCTTCGAAGAGGTCGCCTATCTGCTGCAGCGCGGCAGCCTGCCCACGGCAGGGCAGCTCGAGGGCTACCTCGCCGAGCTCTCCCACGGCCGAACGACGCTCGGCCCGACCGTCGAGACGGTGCTGCCCGCGCTCGCCGGCAAGTGCACGCCGATGGAGGCGCTGCGCACGCTCGTCTCGGCGCTGTCCGCCGACGATCCCGACTCCGCGGACAACAGCCCGGCCGCCGGTGAGGCGAAGGCGGTGCGCCTGGTCGCCCAGCTCCCGGTGCTGATCGCCCGCTTCCAGGCGGCGCGCACCGGCGGGACCGTGCCGGACGCCGACCCGCGGCTCGGCATCGCGGGCAACTTCCTGCTGCAGATCACCGGGCGGCCGCCGGACCCGGTCGCCGTCGACGCCTTCGACGAGTGCCTCGTCCTGCACGCCGATCACACGATGAACGCCTCGACCTTCGCCGCCCGGGTCTGCGCGGCCACCCTGTCCGACATGCATTCGGCGGTGACCGCGGCCATCGGGACGCTGAAGGGACGGCTGCACGGCGGAGCGAACGAAGCGGTGATGGCGGTGCTCGAGTCACTGGTCCGCGACGCCGCCGACCCGGCCGCCGTCACCCCGGACGAGGTCGACGGCTCGGTCCGCGACCGGCTGGGTCGGGGCGAGAAACTGATGGGGTTCGGGCACCGCGTCTACCGGACCGAGGACCCCCGCGCGACGCACCTGCGGGCCATGTCCCGGCGACTCGGCGATCTCGCCGGCGATGACCGCTACGCCCGCATGTCCGTGCGGATGGAGCGGACAGTCTTCGAGGTCAAGGGCCTCTACCCCAATGTCGACTTCTACGCCGCGAGCGTCTACCACGCCCTCGGCATACCGACCGACCTGTTCACCCCGGTGTTCTCGGTGTCACGGATGTCGGGCTGGACGGCCCACGTCCTCGAGCAGCACCGGGACAACCGGCTGATCCGCCCGGACAGCGACTACATCGGTCCCGCGAAGCAGGCGTGGGCGCCGATCGATCAGCGGTGAGCGAGATGGACGCCCCGTCGACGGACCTGCAGCCGAGCCTGGATCCGACGCCGCTGGCGGTTGTGCAGTGCCCGGCCGGGTGGTGGCCGACGGAGCGGATGGAGCCGTTGCTCGCGGTGCTCGCCGACCCGGACGAGACGACGGTGGTCCTTCCCGAGTCCGCGGTCGACGCGATCGCCGAGGCGACCGCCGTTGAGCGCGGCTGGCTGCGGATCACCTTCGCCGGGCCGCTCCCGTGGGAGCTCGTGGGCTTCCTCGCCGACGTGGCCGGACGGCTCGCGACGGCCCGCATCCCGTTCGCCTCGATGTCGGGGTTCACCACCGACCACGTCCTGGTCCGCGCCGCCCAGGCCGACGCCGCGCTGACCGTGCTGCGTGGCGAGCCGGCGCCGGCGCTCCGACCGAACGTCATCAACCCATGACCGACCCGGCCGGCGGAGCAGGAGGGCCCGCGAAGATGAACGACCCGGGACGGCCGCCGCGGCGGCGGTTCGACACCCGCAACGGACCGGTGATCGCGGTGCTGGTCCTGGCCGGGGCCGGGCTCGCCTACGTCGGCCTGGTGGGGATGCACTGGCTGCGCGGGGTGCTCGTGCTGGCCGCCGCGATGCTGCTCGCCGGCGGGTTCCGGGCCTTCCTGCCGGTACGCCGGGTCGGCCAGCTCGCCGTCCGCGGCCGGACGGCGGACGTGGTCTGTTATGTCGGCATCGGCGTCCTGCTCATCGTTCTCGGGTTGTGGCTGCGGTCCACCGGCTCGGTGGCACCGCGCTAGCCCTGCGGGCCTCGCGGAGGCGCGCCGCCCTGACGTCCGCGCCGATCATCCGCTCGGATAGCCTCGCCGGGAGCGTCCACACACCGTCGGCGTAGCACCGAGCACTGTTTTTCGGCGATTTCTGGGAGCGAGGCCATGGGCAAGGGCAAGGTGACCGTCGTCGGCGCCGGCTTCTACGGCTCGACCACCGCGCAGCGGCTGGCCGAGTACGACATCTTCGACACCGTCGTGCTCACCGACATCGTCGAGGGACGAGCCGGAGGGCCTGGCGCTGGACCTGAACCAGTCGCGGCCCGATCGAGGGCTTCGAGACCAAGGTCGTCGGCGCAGACGACCGGCCAGAACGGCGAAGGGTACGAGGCCATCGCCGGCTCCGACGTCGTCGTCATCACCGCCGGCCTGCCGCGCAAGCCCGGCATGAGCCGGATGGACCTGCTCGAGACCAACGCCGAGATCGTCGCGGCAGGTCGCCGAGAACGTCGCCAAGCACGCGCCGGACGCCGTCGTCATCGTGGTGTCCAACCCGCTCGACGAGATGACCGCGCTGGCCCAGCTCGCGACCGGCTTCCCGCAAGAACCGGGTGCTCGGCCAGGCCGGCATGCTCGACACCGCGCGGTTCAGCCACTTCGTCGCCGAGGCGCTCGACGTCCCGGTCGGCTCGGTCCGCACGCCTGACCCTCGGCTCGCACGGCGACACCATGGTGCCGGTGCCCGTCGCGCTGCACGGTGGACGGCAGGCCGCTGACCGACCTGCTGTCCGCCGAGCGAGATCGAGGAGCTCGTCGATCCGCACCCGCAACGGCGGCGCCGAGGTCGTCGCGCTGCTCAAGACCGGCTCGGCCTACTACGCGCCGTCGGCGGCGGCGGCGCGGATGGCCAGGGCCGTCGCCGAGGACGCCGGCGCGGTGCTGCCGGTCTGCGCCTGGGTCGACGGCGAGTACGGCATCTCCGGCGTCTACCTGGGCGTCGAGGCCGAGATCGGCGCCGGCGGCGTACGCCAGGTCGTCGAGCGCTCGCTCACCGAGCCCGAACTGGCCGAGCTGAGGGATGCCGCCGAGGCCGTCCGCGCCAAGCAGGCCGACATCGCGAACCTGTGAGCCGCCGGCCGGCGCACACCAGCAGATCCTGAGCACGGCCCCGTGACGAGGAGAACCGACAGCATGGCCAAGATCAAGGTCGACAACCCGGTCGTCGAGCTCGACGGCGACGAGATGACCCGGATCATCTGGGCAGTTCATCAAGGACCAGCTGATCCTGCCCGTACCTCGACGTCGACCTGGAGTACTACGACCTCGGCATCGAGCACCGCGACGCCACCGACGACCAGGTCACGATCGACGCGGCCAACGCCATCAAGCAGCACGGCGTCGGCGTGAAGTGCGCGACCATCACGCCCGACGAGGCGCGGGTCGAGGAGTTCGGCCTGAAGAAGATGTGGCGCTCGCCGAACGGCACGATCCGCAACATCCTCGGCGGCGTGATCTTCCGCGAGCCGATCATCATCAGCAACATCCCGCGGCTGCGTGCCGGGCTGGACCAAGCCGATCGTCATCGGCCGTCACGCCCACGGCGACCAGTACAAGGCCACCGACTTCGAGGTCCCCGGCCCGGGCAAGGTCACGCATCACCTACACGCCCGACCGACGGCGGCGAGCCGATGGAGCTCGAGGTCGCCGACTTCCCCGGCGGCGGCGTCGCGATGGGCATGTACAACTTCGACGACTCGATCCGCGACTTCGCCCGGGCGTCGCTGCGCTACGGCCTGGACCGCGGCTACCCGGTCTACCTGTCGACCAAGAACACGATCCTCAAGGCCTACGACGGCCAGTTCAAGGACATCTTCGCCGAGGTGTTCGAGGCCGAGTTCAAGGCCGAGTTCGACGCCGCCGGGCTGACGTACGAGCACCGGCTGATCGACGACATGGTCGCCGCGGCGCTGAAGTGGGAGGGCGGCTACGTCTGGGCCTGCAAGAACTACGACGGCGACGTGCAGTCCGACACCGTGGCGCAGGGCTTCGGCTCGCTCGGCCTGATGACCTCCGTGCTGATGACCCCGGACGGCAAGACCGTCGAGGCCGAGGCCGCGCACGGCACGGTGACCCGGCACTACCGCCAGCACCAGCAGGGCAAGCCGACGTCGACCAACCCGATCGCGTCGATCTTCGCCTGGACCCGGGGCCTGGAGCACCGCGGCAAGCTCGACGGCACGCCCGAGGTGCACGGAGTTCGCCGCAGACCCTCGAGCGGGTGTGCGTCGAGACCGTCGAGAGCGGCCAGATGACCAAGGACCTCGCGCTGCTGGTCGGCAAGGACCAGCCGTTCCTCACCACCGAGGAGTTCCTCGCCGCGATCGACGAGGGGTTGCAGAAGACCCTGGCCCACTAGGGTCGCGGCGCCGGGCGCGCATGGCCGTGAGGCCGAGGACCCCCGCGGCGGGTGCCAGCACCAGTTCGGGGAGGATGTAGCGCGTCGTGTAGCCGTCCAGCAATGCCGGCGCGATCAGTGTGGCCATGAGGCCGGCCGTGAACAGCAGGCAGACGAGCCGCATGCCGGAGTGTCGCGGGCCCGCCCGGGACCGGCCGCCGCACCGAGCCCGGCGAGGAGGAGCGCCCGAGCAGCGGCCGGGCGTCCACCAGGTGCCGTAGGTCTGCGGGGATCTGGTGAGCGCGGTGTTGATCGCCACGTCCGGTCCCGCCGTACTTCGTCCACGACCCCTGCATGTCCTCGACACCGGCCGGATAGCCCGGCCAGTAGGTGAAGTACCAGTTGGGGAATGCGTTCCGGTCCCAGCCCGCGGGTCGGGGCCGAAGTTGTAGAGGAAGTCGGCGGCCACCGTCTGCACGTAGTCCACCGGCTGGTGCCGCAGGATCCGGCGGGCGAAATCGCCGTCGACCTCGTCGGCGGTCTTGCCCGGTGGCGGAATCATCGCCCAGGAGGGCGACGACGGTCTCCACATGAGGCTGGGCAGGTTGCGCTGATCCGGCGGCAGCGGGCGAGCACAGCGCCTGCTCGGAGTGCGGAAGCTCAAGCCCGGTGCAGTCGGCGAAGGCCATGACGCGTCCGTAGAGGAAATGCCCGGAGTAGCCCTGAGTCAGGCCGAACGTGCCGCGGGTCGCGTTCACCCAGCCGGAATAGGCGAGAATCGGCGCCAGGAACATGACGGCCGCCAACCCGGCATGCAGCAGCCGGCGCCGCCAGGTCACACCGGTGAGCAACAGCAGGAGAGACGACCGCTACGACACCGAGGCAGGATCTCGCCCGACCGGGTGATGGCGCTGAGACCGAGCAGAAGCCCACCGATCCCGGCCGGCGTGACGGCGGCTGGAGCGGGCGGCCCGCCGCCGGGGGTGGCGTCGGCCACGCGAGGACGACGAGCCCGCAGACGACGAGCGCCTCGGCCGGGACGTCGGTGAGCACGTAGTGCTCGAGGACGACCTGCAGCGGATCGAGGAGGACCGGCAGGGTCGCCAACGCCGCCCATGCGCGCCGGACATCCCCAGCGGAGCAGGAAGACGTAGAGGACCGCGGCGATCGCGAGACCCATCAGGTGCTGCAGCACGGCGACCAGGTCGAGGCCCTGCGCGGCCAGCAGACCGCGCAGCAGGATCGAATAGGCAGTGGTGCGCGGCGTACCGGGGAGCCATGGGCCGTGCGTGTAGCCAGGTAGAAACTCAGTCGCGGTAGATAAGCGCCGGGTGGTAGGCGAAGGTCGTCGCGAGCCGCAGCGCGAGTCCGGCGGTGAGGAGCACCGCGAAGAGGAGATGGCTGCGCCAGATCCGGCCGGGCCACGGCACCCGCAGCGCCGGGGGGCTCGCCAGCGGGAGAGTGCTCACGGCCGGCGTACCGGTACCGCGGGGACGGCGGCCGCCTCGTCCCGCGCGCGGTCGACGTCGGTCACGGAAAGCAGGACGATGCCGATCGCGAAGAGCGCGATGAGCGAGAGGATGGCCTGCCGGAAGGATCCGGTCGCGTCGACGACGATCGTGAAGAGCAGCGGGGCGATCCACGACGTTCCGCGGTCGCAGATCTCGTAGAGACCGAAGAACGTCGCCTCCCGCCCGCGCGGCACCATCTGCGAGTAGAGGGAGCGGGCCAACGCCTGCGACCCGCCGAGCACCAGTGCGATGACGACGCCCATCGCCACGGCCTGTGTCTTGGTGTGCAGGACAGCGTAGGCGTAGACGACCACGACGCACCAGATCACCAGGCTGACCAGGATCGCGTTCTTGGTGCCGGTCCACCGGGCGATGCGGGCGAACAGCAGCGACCCGCCGACGGCGAGGAACTGGATCAGCAGGATCAGCGAGAAGAGGAAAGACGCCGCCTTGGTCGCGTCGTCGCCGTAGAGCTCGTGGGTGAGGTAGGTCGAGGAGAGCGCGACCACCGCCGAGATGGCGTCGGAGAAGAACAGGTAGCCGAGCAGATAGCGCGACGCCTGGGGCATCGTGCGCAGGATCGCCAACGTCGCCCGCAGCTCGCCGAATCCGAGCCCGACCGCGCAGTGGTGCGCTGCGGTGGCTCCGTACGCAGGAACGTGGCGGCGCGGTCATGCAGGCCGGCGATCGCGTAGACGCCGAAGACCGGCCCACCAGAGACCCGGCTGGACATAACACAGCCGTACGGCGGTCGGCTGCGAGATGCCCAGCGCGTGGTGCAGCCTGCAGCAGCGCGAGGTCGAGGGCGAGCAGCATGCCCGCCGCCGAGATAGCCGACCGCGAAGCCGCGGCTGGACGCGGCGTCGCGCCGTTCGAGGGTGGCATCTGCGGCAGGAAGGCGTTGTAGACCACGTCGCTCGCGCCGAACACGAGGTTGCCGGCCAGGAAGACGATCCCGGCATAGAGCCAGGCCGAGCCGCCGCTGGTCGCGAGCAGCACCGCAATGCCGGCGCCGATCCCGCAGGTGCAGCGCAGGATGCCTCTTCTTCGCAGACAGCGCGTCCGCCGATGCGCCGAGCGCCGGCAGGACCGGGATCTGCACGCAGCGCGGCGACGGCCAGGATGAAGGACGGGTACGACGACGCCGACAGGTGCCACGGCCGATACGAGAACAGCGTCGCATGTCTCGAGCCGACGCCGATTTCGCGAGCGCGAGCAGCCACGGTCCGATCAGGACGGTGCCGACAGTGGTGACCCACCGTGGTTGGCCAAGGCATACATCGCCCAGCGTCGGAGCTCCCGCTCGTCGTTCACCACCAGCCCGGTGTCGGAGCACTCGCGGCCGGCGGCATGTCGACCCGGCGGGCACCGGCCGAGGGCACGGCGGGGAAGAAGCCGGGCGCGGCGAAACCCCGGTCGGCGTACGTGCGCGTTCGATCGCCGCCTGCGTATCCGTCCAGCCGGTCGGCGTCGGTCAGCGCGATCGCCGCAGCCGCCGAAGCCGCCGCCGGTCATCCGGGCGCCGTACGCGCCGGCGTGCCAGCGCCGCGTCGACCGCGACGTCGAGCTCGCGGCACGGACACCTCGTAGTCGTCGCGCAGCGAGGCGTGCGACGCCGTCAGCAGCGGGCCGATCTCGCGCACCCGGCCGCCGCGCAGCAGGTCGACCGTCCGCAGCACCCGCGCGTTCTCGGTCACCACGTGCCGCACCCGCCGGCGCGTGATCGTCGTCCAGCCGGTCGAGCCCCGGCCGTCGAGCGCAGATCGCTCGGGAGCTCCCGCAGCGAGGCCACGCCGAGGATCCGCGGCCGCCTCCTCGCAGCTGCGCCGGCGCGCCGCGTACTCGCCGTCGACGTGGGCGTGCGGCGCCCGGGTGTCGATGACCAGCAGCGTCAGGCCCTCGGCGGCCAGGTCGAACGGAACCTGCGACGCCTCCAGGCTGCGGGCGTCGAGCAGCAGCGCGTGGCCGCTCGCGGCACCGCAGCGACGCGGTCTGGTCCATGATCCCGGTGGGCGCGCCGACGAAGTCGTTCTCGACGTGCTGCGCCAGCCGGGCGAGGTCCGGCCGTGCGACTGCCGAGTCCCGGCCGAGAGGTCGGCGACGGCGGCGCCGACCGCGCATTCCAGCGCCGCCGAGGAGGACAGCCCGGCGCCCTCCGGCACGTCGCGTGCGCACCAGGACGTCAGCCGCCGACCGGGTGGCCGGCCTCGCGCAGCGCCCAGACGACCCCGGCGACGTAGCCCGCCCAGCCGGTCGACCGCGCCCGGGCGCGAGGTCGGCGAGTGCGACCCTGACCGACCTCGCCGCGGACGTTGCCGGACACCCGACGCGGAGCACGCCGTCGGCCCGCCGCGCGACCGCCGCGACGGTGCGCCGTCGGCAGCGCGATCGGCAGCGCGAAGCCGTCGTTGTAGTCGGTGTGCTCGCCGATCACGTTGACCCGGCCCGGTGCCGCCCAGCACCGTCTCGGCGCCCCGCCGAAGCGCGGCGCGCGATGCAGGGTCGGCGGCCCGTCGCGTCATGCTGACCTGGTCCGAGCATGTGGCCCGGCCGGCGAAGTCGCCAGGCGTCGGCGACCATGTCCTCGAGCAGGCGTCGGCGCTGCCGGCGTCCAGCCCAGCCAGCTCGTCCCGGACTCGCGCACGACGCGACCAGGATCGCCGGGTCGCCCTGCCCGGCGCGGCGCGACCGTCATCGGCAGCGGATGGCCGGTGACCGCCCGGACCGCCTCGACGACCTGCGCGTACGGAGAATCCGGCGCCGTTGCCGAGGTTGTAGATCCGGTGCTCGCCCGGGGTGGCCGCGTCCAGCGCCGAGCAGGTGCGCCCGGGCCAGGTCGTCGACGTGGATGTAGTCGCGGACGCAGGTGCCGTCCGGCGTCGGGTAGTCGTCGCCGAAGATCGTGCAGCGATTCGCGCTGCCCGGCCGCGACCTGCAGCGCGATCGGGATCAGGTGGGTCTCGTGGCGTGCCGCTCGCCCGTGCCGGCCGACCGCGCCGGCGACGTTGAAGTAGCGCAGGCTCACCGCGCCCAGCCCGTGGGCGGCCGCCTCGGACGGCCAGCATCAGGTCGATGGCCAGCTTGCGACGCGCCGTACGGGTTGGTCGGCGCCGTCGCGGCGGTCTCGGTGATCGGCACCTCGGTCGGCTCGCCGTAGGTCGGCGGCGGTGGAGGAGAAGACCAGCCGGGGCACCCCGGCGTCGCGGACCGCGTCCAGCAGGGCCAGCGTCGCCGACGATGTTGTTCTCGCCAGTAGCGCTCGGGATGCTCCACCGACTCGCCCACCAGCGACTTGGCGGCGAAATGCAGCACGCCGTCGAAGTCCTGGCCGGCCAGCACCGCGGCGGCCGCGTCGATCCCGGTCTGTACGAACCGCGCCCCGGCCGGCGACAGCGTCGGCGTGGCCGGTCGACAGGTCGTCGACCACGGTGACCTCGTGCCCGGCGTCGCAGCAGGTGGACAGTGACGACACTGCCGATGTACCCCGCGCCGCCGGTGACAAGCAGCCGCACGCTGCTCCTCTCGGGTCAGCCAAAATCGACAACAGCCGCCAGGACTGTACCGATGATCGGCGTCATGGTGTGTGAAACATCATTATCGGGTCGTAGACTGACCCCGTGAGCGACCCTCCGAGTACGATCACCCGGCCATGGGCGAGCTGATCGGCAGCATCGCGCTGGTCGGTGTGTTCATCCTGTTCGCGCGGAGTGTTCGCCGCCGCCGAGATGGCCCTGGTCACGTTGCGCGAAAGTCAGATCAAGCGCGATGGCGGCCAGGAGCGCCCGCGGCCAGAAGGTCGCCACGCTGGCGATGAACCCCAACCGGTTCCTCGCCTCGGTGCAGATCGGCGTCACGCTCGCCGCGCTGCTCTCCGCGGCGTTCGGCGCGGCGACCCTCTCCGAGCCAGGCTCAAGCCGGTCTTCACCGGGCGGGGTCTGTCGAGCGGGCTGGCCGACGCGTGATCGCTCATCAGCGTCACCCTGATCGTGTCCTTCTTCGACCCTGGTGTTCGGTGAGCTCGCGCCCAAGCGGCTCGCGCTGCAGCGGGCCGAGAGCGCGGCACTGGCGGTGCGCCCTGCCGCTGGACCGGCATCGCCACGCCTCGTCCGCCCGGTGATCTGGCTGCTCTCGCACAGCACCGAACGGGTGGTGCGGGTCCTCGGCGGCGATCCCGAACCGCCAACCGCGACGCTGATCACCGAGGAGGAGCTGCGTGGCCTGGTCGCCGCGCACGAGGCGCTGTCGGCGGACGAACGCCGGCTGATCGACGACGTCTTCGCCGCGGGGGAGCGGCAGGTCAGCGAGGTGATGATCCCCCGCACCGAGGTCGACTTCCTCGAAGCCGGAATGACGGTCAGCCGGGCGGCGAAGACGCTCGCCGACTCCCCGCACTCCCGCTATCCGGTCATCGGCGACGGCCAGGACGACGTCATCGGCTTCGTCCACATCCGCGATCTGCTGGCCCGCTGCCCGCACGGGCGCCGGCCGGGCGGCGACCGTCGGCGACGTCGGCCCGCGAGGTCAAGCGCGCTGCCCGGCTCGAAGAAGGTGCTCGCCGCGCTGTCCGAGATGCGCCGCGAGGGCCACCACGTGGCGATCGTCGTCGACGAGTACGGCGGCACCGACGGCATCGTCACGCTCGAGGACCTGATCGAGGAGATCATCGGCGACATCCGCGACGAGTACGACGTGGCCGCCAACGACCGGCAGGTCCCCGGCCGACCGGCGACGGTCGAGGTCGACGGCCTGCTCAACCTCGACGAGTTCGGCGAGGCGACCGGCCTCGAGCTGCCGGAGGGGCCGTACGAGACCGCCGGCGGCTTCATGATGAGCGCGCTCGGCCGGCTTCCGGCCGCGGGCGACAGCGTCCGGATGTCGACGGTCGCCGACTGACCGTCGTCGCCCTGGACGGCCGGCGGGTCGCCCGGCTGCGGTGTCAGTCCCGCGTGCCGAGTCCCGACGGCATCGCGCAGCCCACGGTCCGGCAGAGACGAATCGCAGACCGGACCGCGGACCCGATCCCAGAGTCGGGGACGGTCGGCAGCGAGGCCGACCGGGCCTGACAGAATGCGAGTCGATGTCCGACGCCGACCGCCCCCGGGTGCTCTCCGGCATCCAGCCGACCGCCGACTCGTTCCATCTCGGCAACTACCTGGGCGCGGTCCGGCAGTGGGTGGCGCTGCAGGACACCCACGACGCGTTCTACTGCGTGGTCGACCTGCACGCGATCACGGTCGAGCACGACCCGGCCGTGCTGCGTCAGCGCACCCGGGTCGCCGCGGCGCAGCTGCTCGCCCTCGGGCCTCGACCCGGAGCGGTGCACGCTGTTCGTGCAGAGCCACGTGCCCGAGCACCCGCAGCTGGCCTGGGTGCTCGGCTGCATCACCGGGTTCGGCGAGGCCAGCCGGATGACCCAGTTCAAGGACAAGTCGGCGCCGGCAGGCAGCAGGTCAGCGTCGGGCTGTTCACCTACCCGGTGCTGCAGGCCGCCGACATCCTGCTCTACCAGGCCGACCGGGTGCCGGTCGGCGAGGACCAGCGCCAGCACCTGGAGCTCACCCGCGACCTGGCGCAGCGGTTCAACACCCGGTTCGGCAAGACCTTCACCGTGCCCGAGCCGCTACATCGTCAAGGACGCCGCGCAAGATCCTCGACCTGCAGGACCCGGCCGCGCAAGATGAGCAAGTCGGCGTCGGCGGCCCCGGCGGTCTGATCGACCTGCTCGAGGACCCGAAGGCGCTCGCCAAGAAGATCCGCAGCGCGGTCACCGACACCGAGCGGGAGATCCGCTACGACCCCGTGACCAAACCCGGGGTCAGCAACCTGCTGACGATCTACTCCGCGGTCTCCGGCCGCACGGTCGAGGACCTGGAGAACGACTACGCCGGCAAGGGCTACGGCGACCTGAAGAAGGACCTGGCCGACGTGGTGGTCGCGACGGTGTCGCCGATCGCAGGAGCGCACCGCGGCAGTAGCTGGACGACCCGGCCGAGCTGGACCGGGTGCTCGCGCTCGGCGCCGAGCGGGCCCGGGAGGTCGCCGCGGCGACGCTGGCTGCGGCCTACGACCGGGTCGGCTTCCTGCCGGCCGAGAAGGGATGACCTCGGCAGCCGGGCCGGTCTCGTGACCGAGCCGGCGTACCGCATCATCGGGGTCGCGATCGGGCTCCCCGAGCCCTACCACGGCGAGCTCCGCGGACCGCCGTAAGGCGGCCGGTGACCCCCAGGCGGCGGTCGTGCCGCCGCACGTCACCCTGCTGCCGCCTACGGAGCGACGCCGTGGCCGCGTTGCCCGAGGTCGAGGAGCACCTGCGGGCGGTCTCGTCCGGGCACGCGCCGTTCGAGCTGCACCTGGCCGGGCCGGGGACGTTCCGGCCGGTCTCGCCGGTCGTCTTCGTCCAGGTCTCGGACGGCATCGCGCAGTGCGAGCTGATCGAGGCGGACGTGCGCTCCGGGCCGCTGTTCCGGGAGACGACCTTCCCCTACCACCCGCACGTGACGGTCGCGCAGAACGTTCCGGCGCTCAACTGGACGCGGCGTACGCCGGACTGTCCGGCTTCGACGCGCGTTTCGGCGTGACAGGCTTCACGATGTTCGAGCAGGACGACGGCCGGGGATGGCGTCGGCAGTGCGAGTTCCCACTGGACGGAGCCGGGAGGGGTGACGCTGTGGACGCGTCCGCGCATGGTTTGGCAGCGAGCGCGCCCGCCGTCCGTGGCTCGACCACCTCGCCCGCGCCGGATCGACCTACACAGTCCAAGACGGCAACCACCTCGGTGCGGCGGTCACCTATTTCAGTTTCCTCGCGCTCTTTCCCGCTGATTCTGCTCAGCATCTCGGTGCCGGCTTTGTCCTCAGCGGCCATCCGGAGTTGTTCGCCGACATTCAGCGACTGATCGAGGAGAGCATCGCCGGCGGGTTGCGGCGGGACACCGTGGCAAGGCCGTCGACTCGGCGGTCGACCACCGCGGCGTCGTCGGCATCATCGGCGTGCTCGGTCTCGCCTATGCCGGACTGGGCTGGGTCGGCAACCTCCGCACGGCGATCCAGGCGATCTGGAACACGCAGATCGCGGAGGAGAGCTGGCTGGTGCAAAGGCGCGGGACCTGCTCGCGCTGTTCGGCCTCGGCCTGGCCGCCTTGATCTCGCTGGCCTTGACGGCGGCGGGAACGGCTGCGACCGATGTGCTGGTCCGCGCCCTGAACCTCGAGCATGCCACGGGGTCGGCGTCGCCACCCGCATCGTCGGCCTGGTCGTCGCGATGGCCGCCGACACGCTGATCTTCGCCTGGATGCTGGTCCGGCTCCCGCGCAGCCCGATACCGACCCGCGCCGTGCTCAAGGGTGCGGTGTTCGCGGCGGTGGGGTTCGAGGCCCTGAAGGTGGCCGCCAGCTACTACATCTCGCGGGTGGCCCAGAGCCCGTCGGCCGGGATCTTCGGCAGCATCATCGGCCTCCTGGTCTGGGTCAATCTGGTCTCACGGTTCGTGCTGTTCGCGACCGCCTGGACGGCGACCGGGTCGGGCTTCGAGGACGACGTCGGGGAGACCGCAGCCGAGGAGGCGGGGTCCGGCGAGGCGGCCGGGGAGCCGGTTGCCGGTGCCCGCCCGCCGCAGCCCGGGCCCAGCGGCGCGCTGGTCGCGGTCGGCCTGCTCGGAGTCGGGATGGTGTCCGGCGCGACCCTGTCCGTGCTCGCGCTGCGGCGCCGGGGCCGCAACTGACCGCTCAGCCGGAGTGCCGCCGCCGCAGGAACAGACCGACCAGGACCATGGCGGCGAGGACGAGGGCGGCCCCGATCGCCACCGGTTCCACCCATCCGGCCGGCCCGCCGGCCGCGCCGGTGGACGCGGCGGCCCGGGCGGCCACCCGGGTCGGAGCGACCGACGGGGTGGGCGTCGCATGCACCCGATGGGTCGCGGGCGGGCGAGGGGTGACCAGCTGACCGACGGGCGCGACGCCCGGCCGGAGCTTGAAACCCCAGTCGAAGAGCTGAGCGACCTGTTTCCACATCTCGACCGGGTAGCGCTCACCGTGCATGAACGTCACGATCAGCCGGCGGCCGTGCTGTTGTGCCGCCGCGGTGAATTCCTGGTGCGCCGCGTCGGTGTAGCCGTTCTTGGCCGCCAGCAGGCCGGGGTAGTGGTTGGCCAGCAGCAGGTTGTCGTTGGCGAACCCGATCGACTTGTAGTGCGGCGGCTGCTTCGGGATCACCCCGTAGAGCCGGTGGTTGTAGCGCTGGAAGTCGGGGATCTTCAGGTCGGCCCGCAGGATCAGCGCCAGGTCGTACGCCGACGTGTGCTCGCCCGGTGCGTCCAGCCCGGACGGTGTACCCGCGTGCGTGTCGAGGGCGCCGATCTTGCGCGCCGTGACGTCCATCAACTTCAGGGTGGACTTGACGCTGCCGGCCGCCCTGGCGAGGGCGTTGGCGCAGTCGTTGCCCGACATCATCAGCATGCACTCGAAGAGCGTCTCCACCTTGATCCGGCCGTGCGCGACGATCCCGACCCGGGTGCCGTCGACGTTGACGTCGGCGTCGGTGATCTCCACGATCTGCTTCCGGTCGGTGAGGCGCGGCAGCAGGGTCAGCGCGGTCAGCGTCTTCAGGGTGCTGGCCGGCAGGTACTTCCCGTGCGGGTCGCGGGCGGCGAGCACCGCACCGGTGTTCGCGTCGGCCACCACCCAGCCCTTGGCGGTGATGTCGTCCGGCAGGGCGGGGGCATGCTTCGGTGCGACCACGCCGTGCGAGGCGAGCAGCGGACCGCCGACCGCCGACGGCCGCTGCGCGGCTCCGGGCGCGGCCGCCGCCGGCACGGCGAGCGCCGGAATGAGGAGAGCGAGCACACCCGCATAAACCGCCAAACGGCCCCCGAGGCTCATGGCCGAAAAGGCTAGCGGACCACCGCGGCCCGCCGATCCGTTTCGGAGATATCGAGACTTAGCGGATACCTGACGTCGATCTGATGGGCCGCCCCTCACCGACCGGAGCCGAGGAAGATCGGGTTGGTCATCGCGGCCATCGCCCCGAACGGCAGCGTGGTCTCGATGGTGTTGCCCGACCCCGGGGTGCCATCGGGCAGCGGGTGGCGGACCTCGGCCCGGACGTAGGCCGCCAGCGACGGGGTGGTGCGCCAGGTCACGGTGCCGGTTCCGGCGGCCGGCAGGGACTCCTGGTGCATCTGACCCTCGTCCGTGATGAACCGCACCGTGCCGTTCGGCACGCCGCGCACGGTGATGCTCACGTCGACCGGGGTGTCCGCCGCGACGGACAGCCGCTCGCCGATGCCGGCGGTGCGGGTGGTGCCGGCCCGGGAGGTCACCCGGAAGTCCAGGTCGACCGACGACGACTCGGCGAGCCAGGCGGTGCCCCTCCGCAGCCCGTCGAGGACGGCCGTGTCGGTGAGGTCGTCGGCCAGGACGACGTTCTGCGGCAGCCCGATGACCTGTCCGGGGCTGTGCGCGTCGCTGTCGCCCATCGCCGGCAGCCAGCGCGTTCCGCCGCGCACGGCGGCGACCAGCATGCCGTCCCAGGTGTCGACCGAGGAGTCGTCGTCCCCGGTCCACGGCCCGTTCCACACCTCGACCGCGTCGGCCTCGGCGTAGCCGAACTTCCACGAGCAGGCGATGTAGGGGCAGTAGGGGTGGGCCGGCACGACCAGCCCGCCGCTGCGGTGGACCTGCGCCGCGATCTGCTCGAAGTCGTGGTCGCGGGCGCGGTAGCGCCAGTCGACCCATTCCCCGGCCGGCAGCCCCAGGGCGAGGCAGTGCCCGTTGCGGGTCGTGATCTCCTCACCGGTGATGATCAGCAGATCCGGTCCGGCGTACGCGCCCCAGACCGCGTGCGACGCGGACGTGTTGTGGTCGGTGGAGACGATGAAGTCGAGCTTGGCGTCGCGGGCGCCGGCGGCGACGTCGGCCGGCTCGCGCTTGCCGTCGGAGTAGACGGTGTGCAGGTGGCAGTCGCCGCGGTACCAGGTGCGGCCGCGTCCGTGCGCCCCGTGCGGCGGGTAGTTCGGGACGAACGCCGGGCCGGGGGGGCCGTAGTCGAGGGTCACCTCGACCTGGTAGTTCAGTCCCTGCGGCGCGACCTGGTAGGGCCCCAGGATGACGTGCCAGGTACCGGCGTTCACCGGTCCCGGGAGGTAGCCCGGGGTGGCCTCGGTGTTGCTGATCGCAAAGCTGGTCCGGAAGCCGCCCGACCAGCCCCGGAAACCGCGGCTGCCGAGGTCGGTCCCGCGCTCGTCGAAGATGCCGATGTCGCAGGAGTTGCCGGGCACTCCGGCCGGCACGGTCGGCTTGTCGTAGGAATACTCGACGCTGATCTGCCGGACGCCCGCCGGCACCTGCACCGGGAGGTAGACGAAGTCGGCCGCACCCGTGTCGAGATGGCCGGTGATCACCCGGCTCTGCCGACCCTCGGCTGCTCCCGCGAAGCCCATGGGGGCGAGGGTCAGGGCCCCGGCGCCACCCATGACCGCGGCGGCCTGCAACAGCCGGCGACGGGACACGCCCGCGCCCGGCGCACCGTCGCCGCTCCCGCGGCCCTCGTCCGGGTCCAGATTCTCGGTCACGCTGCTCCCTTCGGCCGGGCACCCGACGTGCCTCGGCGGTCAACGACGTTCGCATCCTGCCCTGAACGGCCGGTGAGCAAAAGTTGCCGTCGTGGCGGCGGTTGGTCGACCGGGGTTGGTCCGAAGGGGTGAGGGGGGTCGTCGGAAGGTCACAGGAGGGTCTCGGGCGGGCGCGGTATCGCCGTCAACAGCCGGTTGCGGGCTAGCCTCAGCGTCGGTCGGAGGCAGTTGGCCTCCGCCATGCCCCAACGGCGGGGCGCCGGGCGACCGGGTGGGGTCGACGCGTGGAGGCGACGTGAAGAGTTCGGTACGGGTGGCGGCGGTTCTCGGGGCGGTCGCCCTGGCGGTCGCCGCCTGCGGCAGCAAACCGCCGAGCAGTTCCTCCGCCAGTTCCGGCAGCTCCAAGAGCGGGAGCGCCGGCGGGAGCTTCAAGGCGTGCCTGGTCACCGACACCGGCGGCATCGACGACCGGTCGTTCAACGCGTCGGCCTACCAGGGGATCAAGGACGCGGCCAGCGCCGGCGGTGTCACCCCGAAGTACCTGCAGTCGCAGCAGGCCAGCGACTACCCCAACAACATCAACGCCTTCGTGCAGCAGAAGTGCGGGATCATCGTCACCGTCGGGTTCCTGATGGGCGACGCGACGGAGAAGGCCGCCAAGGCCAACGCCAGCCAGAAGTTCGCGATCGTCGACTTCTCCTACCCCAAGCCGCTGCCCAACGTGAAGGCGCTGATCTACAACACCGCGCAGGCCGGGTTCCAGGGTGGCTACCTCGCGGCCGGGATGAGCAAGACCGGCAAGGTCGCCACCTTCGGCGGCCAGAAGCTGCCGACCGTGACGATCTACATGGACGGCTTCTGGGACGGCGTGCAGTACTACAACAGCAAGCACCACACCGACGTGAAGGTGCTCGGCTGGGACGAGAAGTCCCAGAACGGCACCTTCACCAACGACTTCACCGACCAGACCAAGGGCAAGCAGGTCACCGAGCAGTTCATGCAGCAGGGCGCTGACGTCATCTTCCCGGTCGCGGGCAACGTCGGCCTGGGTGCGGCGGCCGCCGTCAAGGCCGACGGCAAGGGCAAGGTCAACATGCTCTGGGTCGACGTCGACGGATGCGTCAGCGCGCCGCAGTACTGCAGCCTGTTCATCTCCAGCGTGGTCAAGGGCATCGCGTCCTCGGTGCAGAAGGCGAGCGCCGACGCGAAGAGCGGGTCGTTCACCGGAAGCAACTACGTGGGCACGCTGAAGAACGGCGGCGTCGGGATCGCGCCGTACCACCAGTTCGCCAGCAAGGTCCCGGCGGCACTGCAGAAGGAGGTCGCCCAGGTGAAGCAGGGGATCATCTCCGGCCAGATCAAGGTGGTCTCACCCAGCGCGCCCAGCAGCTGACCCGGCCGGGCCGACCCCCGTCGGGTCGGCGAACGGGGCGAGCCGGATAATCACCGGACCCGCCGCAGTGGGGCGGCGGGTCGCACGAGACCTGGAGACCCGCCCTGAAGCTCGAGCTGCGCGGCATCACGAAGCGGTTCGGCTCGCTCGTCGCCAACGACGACATCGACCTGACGATCGAGCCGGGGGAGATCCACGCGCTGCTGGGGGAGAACGGCGCCGGCAAGTCGACGCTCATGAATGTCGTCTACGGGCTGAGCCAGCCCGACTCCGGCCAGCTCCTGGTCGACGGAAGGCCGCTGACCGTCCGGTCGCCGCGGGACGCGATCGCCGCCGGCATCGGCATGGTGCACCAGCACTTCATGCTCGTCCCCGTCTTCACGGTGGCCGAGAACGTCGCCCTGGGCAACGAGCCGATTCGCGGCCCCGGGATCCTCGATCACAAGGTCGCGCGGCGCCGCGTCGTCGAGCTGTCCGAGCGGTACGGCCTCGCCGTCGACCCGGACGCGCGGGTGGAGGACCTCCCGGTCGGCGTCCAGCAGCGCGTGGAGATCATCAAGGCGCTGCTGCGCGACGCCGACGTGCTGATCCTCGACGAGCCCACGGCCGTGCTCACCCCGCAGGAGATCGACGACCTGCTGAGTGTGATGCGCACCCTGCGGGCCACCGGGAAGTCGATCGTGTTCATCACCCACAAGCTCAAGGAGGTCAAGGCGGCGGCCGACTCGATCACGGTGCTGCGGCGCGGCCGGGTGGTCGGATCGACGACCGGTGAGGCGTCCGAGGCGGAGCTCGCCTCGATGATGGTCGGTCGCACGGTGGTGCTCCGGGTGGAGAAGGCGCCGGCGAAACCGGGTGGTGCCGTGCTGGAGATCCGGGGCCTGACCGTCCACGACGAGCAGGCCCAGCCTCGGGTCGACGGCCTCACGCTCGACGTCCGGGCCGGGGAGATCGTCGCGGTGGCCGGGGTCGAGGGCAACGGACAGACCGAGCTGGCCGAGACCCTGGTCGGCGTACGCCGTCCCTCCGCCGGGTCGATCAAGGTCGACGGCCACGAGCTCGCCGGCCGGTCGCCGCGCGAGACCCTGCGGGCCGGGGTGGCCTACGTCCCCGAGGACCGGCAGCGCGACGGGCTCGTCTCGACGTTCTCGGTCGCCGACAACCTCGTACTCGACCAGTACGACGTCGCGCCGTTCGCCTCCGGCGTCGCGATCAGGCGGGCGGCGGTGCGCAGCAACGCCGAGAAGCTGGTGGAGTCCTTCGACGTACGGACCTCGTCGGTCGACACGCCCGCCGGGAACCTGTCCGGCGGCAACCAGCAGAAGGTCGTCCTGGCCCGCGAGCTGTCCCGGACCGTGCGCCTGATGGTGGCCTCGCAGCCGACCCGCGGGGTCGACGTCGGGTCGACGGAGTCCATCCACCGGCGGATCGTCGAGGCCCGCGACCAGGGGGTCGCCGTCCTCATCGTCTCCTCCGAACTGGACGAGGTGCTGGCGCTCGCCGACCGGATCGCGGTCATGTACCGCGGCCGGCTGATCGGTGTGCTCGGAGCCGGCGCCTCCCGGGACGAACTGGGGCTGATGATGGCCGGCGTCGAGCCGGAGGAGGCCCGGGCGCAGAGCGAGGCGCACCCGAGCGAGGTCTCCCAGATCGGCGGCGGCGAGGAGTTCGGCGAACCGGAGCGGTCGTCGTGACCGGGGCGCCGCCACCACCCGGCGGCCCGACCCCAGACGGCCCGACCCCAGACGGCCCGACTCCCGACGGCCCGACTCCTGACGGGCCGACCTCCGATCCGGTCGCGGAGAAGGGGCCGGCGCGGCCGTCCTTCTTCCACCGGGTGCTCGACGACATCGTGCACGGCAACTCGGTGGTCGTCACGATCCTGGCGATCGTCATCGCGCTGTTTCTCGGCGCGTTGCTGATCGCCTTCTCCGACCCGGCCGTCCTGCCGAAGTTCGGCTACTTCTTCGCCGCCCCGGGCGATGCCCTGTCCGCGGCGTGGGATTCGGTCTCCGCGGCCTACGGCGCGCTCTTCAAGGGGTCGATCGTCGACCCCGGTTCGGTGAGCGCCTATGTCTCCGGGAACGGAACGCTGAGCCAGGTCTTCTACCCGATCAGCGCGACGATCGCGCAGGCGACGCCGCTGATCCTGGCCGGTCTGGCCGTGGCGATCCCGTTCCAGGCCGGGATGTTCAACATCGGCGCGCAGGGCCAGATCGTGGTGGGCGCGATCCTCGCCGGCTACATCGGCTTCGCCGTCCACCTGCCGATCGGGATCCACCTGCTCCTGGCGCTGCTCGGCGGATTCGCCGGAGGGGCGTTCTGGGGATGGATCGCGGGGTGGCTGAAGGCCCGCACCGGCGCGCACGAGGTGATCACGACGATCATGCTCAACTACATCGCCGGGTCGCTCTTGGACTTCCTCCTGCACAAGGCGTCGTTCCAGCGGCCGGGCCGCACCGACCTGGTGAGCCCGATCGTCCCGCCGAGCGGGCGGCTGCCGTTGCTCGCCGGCTCGGCGCTCCCGCTGCACGCCGGCATCATCGTCGCCCTGCTGGCCGCGGCGGCGTGCGCCTGGCTGCTCAACCGCAGCACGCTCGGGTTCGAGTTCAAGGCGGTCGGGGCCAACGCGGAGGCGGCCCGGACCGCCGGAATGCACGTGCCGCGGACCTACATCCTGGTGATGCTCATCGCCGGCGGCCTGGCCGGCCTGGCGAGCACGGCGCAGGTCCTGGGCACCGACTACTTCCTGTCCATCGGCGTCGTCTCCGCGCTGGGCTTCAACGCGATCACCGTGGCGCTGCTCGGCCGGGCCCGGCCGTGGGGCACCGTCGGGGCCGGACTCCTCTTCGGCGCGCTGCAGGCCGGCGGCACCACCATGCAGGCGGCCACCTCGACCCCGGTCGACGTGGTCACCGTGATCCAGGCACTGATCGTGCTCTTCATCGCCGCACCCCCGCTGGTCCGCGGGATCTTCCGGCTGAAGGGTGCCCGGATCGGCGGCGAGGGCCGCGGACTGTCGAAGGGGTGGAACGGGTGAGCCTGGCAGCAAGCCTTCCCCGGCCGGCGATGGCGTTCACCCGGGCCCGGATCCTCGGCGCGGTCGGGGTCGGCCTCGGCCTGCTCACGATCTTCGCGTTCGGCGTCGGCGTGGCCGGCGGGGCGGACGCCGCGTTGGGGCTCTCGACCGGCAACGGTCCCGGCGCCTTCGCCGTCATGGTCCCGGTCCGGATCGTCTGCATCGTGCTCGGCGCGATCATGGTGGTGCTCGGCGGTGTGCAGGCCGCGGGAGCGATGCCGAGACGGGCGACCGCGTGGACCACGTCGTTCGTCCTGGTCGCCTTCTTTTTCGCCTTCCTCTCCTGGTCGGCGGTGGGGAAGGGCAACGCGGTCAGCCTGGTCGACCTGGGCAACGCGACAGTCGTCCGGGCGGTGCCGATCGTGCTCGGTGCGCTGTGCGGGGTGCTCTGCGAGCGCTCCGGCGTCATCAACATCGCGATCGAGGGACAGTTCCTGCTCGGCGCCTTCACCGGCGCCATCGTCGGCAGCGCCCTGGGCGGGCTGTGGTTCGGCCTGATCGGCGCGGCCCTGGCCGGCGCGCTACTCGGCCTCGTCCTCGCGTTCTTCGCGGTCCGCTACTTCGTCGACCAGGTGATCCTCGGCGTCGTCCTGAACGTCTTCGCGCTGGGCCTGACCAACTTCCTCACCGACCGGGTCCTGATCCCCTACCAGGACACGCTCAACTCGCCGGGGTTCTTCCCCAACATCAAGGTCGCCGGACTCGGCTCGATCCCGGTGATCGGCCCGATCCTCTTCAACGGCAACGTGTTCCTCTACCTGACCTACGGTCTGCTGATCCTGGTGCAGGTCGGGCTGTTCCGGACCCGGTGGGGACTGCGGGTGCGCTCCGTCGGCGAGCACCCGACGGCCGCCGACACGGTCGGGATCAGGGTGCGGGCCACCCGCTACCGCGTCGTCCTGCTCGGCGGGCTGATCGCCGGCATCGCGGGGGCGTCGTTCACGATCGGGTCGGTCGGGGGGTTCGGGAAGAACATCACGTCGGGCAAGGGCTACATCGCCCTCGCCGCGGTGATCTTCGGCGGGTGGCGCCCCGGCGGCGCGCTCGTCGCGGCGCTGGTCTTCGGATTCGCCGACGCGTTGCAGAGCCTGATCAGCAGCGTCGGTTCGCCCATCCCGTCGGACTTCCTGAACATGGCGCCCTACATCGCGACAATTCTCGCGGTCGCCGGCCTGGTCGGGAAGGTGCGGGCTCCGGCCGCCGACGGCAAGCCCTACGTGAAGTCATGAGTGGTGACGGTATGAGTGACGATCCGGGCAGCACGGGCGGCTGGGAGGCGTTGCGGGCCGCGGCCCGGGAGGCGATGTCGCACGCCTACGCGCCGTACTCGCGGTTCCCGGTGGGTGCGGCGGCGCTGGTCGACGACGGCCGGATCGTGGTCGGCGCCAACGTGGAGAACGCCTCCTACGGCCTCGGCCTGTGCGCGGAGTGCGGGCTGGTCTCCGCCCTGCACGTCACCGGCGGCGGTCGGCTGGTGGCCTTCACCTGTTGCGACGGCGACGGTGCGGTCCTGATGCCGTGCGGGCGTTGCCGCCAGCTGTTGTGGGAGCACGGCGGCCCGGCGCTGCGGGTCGACACCGCGATCGGGATCCGGCCGCTCGCCGACCTGCTCCCGGACGCCTTCGGCCCGGACGACCTGACCTCGTGACCGGCGCACGCGACGTCGACATGGTCGACCTGATCCGGGCCAAGCGCGACGGCGGGCGGCTCGAGGACCGGCAGATCGACTGGGTCATCGACGCCTACACGCGCAGCCTCGTCCCGGACGAGCAGATGACCGCGCTGCTCATGGCGGTGTTCTTCCGCGGGCTGGACCGGGACGAGCTGTCCCGGTGGACCGGCGCGATGATCGACTCCGGCGTACGCCGCGACCTGTCCGGGCTGGGCCGCCCGACCGTCGACAAGCACTCCACCGGCGGCGTCGGGGACAAGATCACCCTGCCGCTCGCCCCGCTGGTCGCCGCCTGCGGTGCCGTGGTGCCGCAGCTGTCCGGCCGCGGTCTCGGCCACACGGGCGGGACCCTCGACAAGCTGGAGTCGATCCCGGGGTGGCGGGCGACGCTGTCCTACGACGAGTACACCGCCCAGCTGCGCGACGTCGGCGCCGTGGTGTGCGCCGCCGGCGACGACCTCGCGCCGGCCGACCGCCGGCTCTATGCATTGCGGGACGTGACCGGAACCGTCGAGTCGATCCCGCTGATCGCCAGCTCGATCATGAGCAAGAAGATCGCCGAGGGCGCCGACGCCCTCGTGCTCGACGTGAAGGTCGGCTCGGGCGCCTTCATGAAGGACGCCGGTTCGGCCGGCACGCTGGCCCGCGAGATGGTTCGGCTCGGCGCTGCGCACGGCGTGCGTACGGTCGCCCTGCTCACCGCGATGGACGCGCCGCTCGGGCGGGCCGTCGGCAACGCGCTGGAGGTCGCCGAGGCGGTCGACGTGCTCGCCGGGGGCGGCCCGTCCGACGTCGTGGAGCTCACCCTCACCCTGGCGCGGGAGATGCTCACCGCCGCCGGACTGCCCGACACGGACCCCGCCGAGGCGCTCCGCGACGGACGGGCGATGGACGTGTGGCGGGCGATGATCGCCGCCCAGGGCGGCGATCCGGCTGCGGCACTGCCCCGGGCCGGGGAGGTGCACGTGATCCCGTCGCCGGCGACCGGGCGGCTGACCCGACTCGACGCCTACGCCGTGGGCGCTGCGTCCTGGCGGCTCGGCGCCGGGCGGAGCCGCAAGGAGGACCCGGTGTCCGAGGTGGCCGGCGTGCTGCTGTGCGCCAAACCTGGCGACGAGGTCCGGGCGGGTGACCCGCTGCTCGAACTGCACACCCACGACCCGGCCCGGATCCCTCACGCGGCTGCCGCACTCGACGGGGCGGTCGAGGTCGACGGACCCGGCCGGCCGATGCCGCTCGTCATCGACCGGCTGGCGGGTCCTGAGTAGCGGTCGCCGGCGGGCTAGAGACCGAACGCCGTGCGCATGGAGGCCGCACCCGACACGTGGGTGCCGAGGGCGGTGGTGGACAGGCCCAGCAGCTCCTCGGCGGTCCTGATCATCGAGTAGTGGTCGAAGTAGGTGGCGCTCGTCGATCCGCCGTGGGTGCTCTTGGAGAAGACCAGCGTCGGGATGTGGCACCCGGCGTCGGTGCGGTACTGCTTGCTCTGGCAGTCCATGCCCTTGATGTTCGCCCCTCCGGCGCCCTCGTCCCAGGTGATGAACACGGCCAGCGAGCCGCTGGTGTAGTTGGGGGAGGCGAAGATCTTCGGCATCCACAGCTTGAGCCAGTTGTCCCCGGCCGTGATCGGGCTGAAGGGGTTGCAGACGCTGCTCGCCGGGGCGTTGTGCATGTCGTGGCAGATGCCCGGCGTGACGAAGGAGAACCTCGGCAGCGTGCCGGCCGCCAGCGCCTTCTGCAGTGCCCCTGAGCCGGCGCTGCCCAGCGGCACGTCGTTGGTGCTGCAGTCCGCCTTCGGCGACCCGATGGGCGGGCTCACGAGGTAGGCGGGGGGGTTGTGCCGCACGGCGTAGTTGGTGTTGGCGGTGAAGGCGGTGTCGGTCTGCCGGCAGGCGGTGGGCATGACGTCTTCGTAGGCCCGCCAGGACGGGTCGACCTGGCTGAACAGGCTCGGCCCGCTGATCGGGTGCGCGGCGGGAGCCTTGTCGTCGGCGACACCCTGAGGCGAGCCGGTCGCCATCGCGAGGTAGTTGGGCAGGGACGGGTGCGTCTCGCTGTGCATGTTGGTGGCGTTGCCGCCCTTGGGCAGCAGGGTCTTGTTGATGTACGGCGCCGCCGCGTTGCCGACGATGCCGGAGTAGGAATGGTTCTCCATCACGATCCAGAGAACCCTGTGGGAGGTGGCCCTGTGGGAGGTGGCCCTGTGGGAGGTGGCCCTGGGGGAGGTGGCCCCGTGGGAGGTGGCCCCGTGGGAGGTGGGCTTGTGGGTGGCGGAGTGGTCCGGTGCGGCGTTGGCCTGCGGCGAACAGGCGAGGAGGACGAGCGGCACCGCGATCGCGACCGCGGCCAGCAGGGCGTGCGTACGGCGGGGCAGCCACGTCATCAGTCATTACTCCTGACCGGGGGTTCGTGCCATTGTCACCCATCAGCGCCGGGAGCACGGTGACTTCCGGACCTGTCGTCGTGGTCGGCGCGGGGATCGTCGGCGCCGCCACGGCCTACCACCTGAGCCGGCGGGACGTGCCGGTCGTCCTGGTCGACCGGGCCGACGCCGGCCGGGCGACCGACGCCGGTGCCGGCATTGTCGGGCCGTGGCTGGCCGCAGACCGGCAGCCCGACTGGACCCGGATCGCCTATCCCGCCGCGGCGTACTACCCGGCGCTGCTCGCGGCGCTCGCCGAGGACGGGGAGACCGACGTCGGCTTCGCCCGCGTGGGCGGGCTCTACGTCGACTCCGACCCGGGCGGTCTGGACGAGGCGTACCGGCGGATCCGTAGCCGGCGGGAGCAGGCCGCCGAGATCGGCGAGGTGACCCTGCTGCCTCCGGGCGGGCCTCAGCAGCTCTTCCCGGCGCTGGCCGCCGACCTCGGTGGTGTTCACATCTCCGGCGCGGCCCGGGTCGACGGCCGGCTGCTGTGTGCGGCCCTGCGCCGGGCCGCCGCCCGCCGGGGCGTCATCGAGCGCGGCGGGGACGCCGAGCTGGTCCTCACCGACGGCGCCGTGACCGGTGTCCGGGTCGACGGGGAGCCGATCCCCGCGGACCTGGTGGTGGCGGCCGCGGGAGCATGGACCGCGCAGCTGTGCCGGCCGTTGGGGGTGGAGCTCGCGGTCGAGCCGCAGCGCGGCCAACTGGTGCACGTCCTCCTGCCGGGCACCGACACCGGCCGGTGGCCGGTGATCCAGGCGGTCGGGCACGGCTATCTGCTGGCCTTTCCCGGGTCGCGGGTCGTCTTCGGCGCCACCCGGGAGACCGGGAGCGGCTTCGACCGGCGGGTCACGGCGGGCGGTATCGCGCAGGTCCTGGACGACGCGCTGGCGGTGGCCCCCGGCCTCGCCGGGGCCACCCTCGACCAGACGCGGGTCGGCTTCCGCCCGCTCTCGCCCGACGGCTTGCCGCTGCTCGGCCCGCTGCCCTCGGCGCCGGGAGTGCTGGTGGCCACCGGGCTCGGGCCGACCGGGCTCACGATCGGGCCCTACGCCGGACTCGTGGCCGCCACCCTCGCACTCGGCGAGGTCCCTGACGTGGATCTGGCCGGATACGAGCCCGACCGCGGCTAGGGTGCAGAAATGCCGACATTGCTCACCGCCGAGACGATCCGGTCAGCCCCGAAGGTCCTCCTGCACGACCACCTCGACGGAGGGGTGCGGCCCGGCACCGTGATCGAGCTCGCGCACGAGACCGGCTACGGCGCCCTGCCCACCAAGGACGCCGGCGAACTCGCGCGCTGGTTCCACGGCGCCGCCCACTCCGGCTCCCTCGAGCGCTACCTGGAGACCTTCGCGCACACGGTCGGCGTGATGCAGACCCGGGAGGCGCTGATCCGGGTCGCCGCCGAGTGCGCCGAAGACCTCGCCGCCGACGGCATCGTCTACGCCGAGGTGCGGTTCGCGCCGGAACTGCACGTCGAACGCGGCCTCACCTTCGAACAGGCCGTCGACGCCGTCCTCGAGGGGTTCCGGCAGGGGACCGGCCGGGCCGAGGCGGCCGGCAACCGGATCCGCGTGGTGGCGCTGCTGAGCGCGATGCGGCACGCGGCCCAGTCGATGGAGATCGCCGAGCTCGCGGTGCGCTACCGCGACGCCGGTGTGATCGGCTTCGACATCGCCGGCGCGGAGGCCGGCTACCCGCCGACCCGCCATCTCGATGCGTTCGAGTACCTGCACCGGGAGAACGCCCACTTCACCATCCACGCCGGCGAGGGGTTCGGGCTGCCGTCCATCTGGGAGGCGATCCAGTGGTGCGGGGCCGACCGGCTCGGCCACGGCGTCCGCATCATCGACGACGTGACCGTGCACGACGACGGGCGGGTCGAACTCGGGCGCCTGGCGGCGTACGTGCGGGACAAGCGGATCCCGTTGGAGATGGCGCCGACCTCCAACGTGCAGACCGGCGCCGCGACGTCCATCGCGGACCATCCGATCGGCCTGCTGCGGACTCTCCAGTTCCGGGTCACCGTCAACACCGACAACCGGCTGATGAGCGGCTGCACCATGACCTCGGAGATGGGCGGGCTGGTCGACGCCTTCGGCTACACCTGGTCGGACCTGCGGTGGTTGACCCTCAACGCGATGAAGTCGGCGTTCATCCCGTTCGACGAACGACTCGCGATGATCGACGACGTCATCAAGCCGGGCTACGACGCCCTGGCCGTCTAGCGCTGGCTGCTTAGCTCTGGCTGCCTAGCTCTGGCCGGACAGCACGCGGTGCCGGCGGGCATCGGCCCACCGGCACCGCGTCTTCGTGCGGTCGCTCAGCCCACCGGCACGGGAGCGACCTCGGGCTCGATGGCTGCGGTCTGCTCGAGCACCACCGCCTGCTCCGAGCGGCGGCTGCGGATCAGCATCGCGGCGAGCGCGCCGACCGCGACCACCGCCGCGCCGACCGCGACCGCGGGCACCAGACCGTCGACGAACGCCTGCGGGCTGGCGTAACCGCCGCGGGCGGAGAACACGCTGGCCAGCACGGCGACTCCGAAGACCCCGCCGATCTCCCGGATCGAGTTGTTCGCGCCGGAGGCCAGGCCCTGCTCGATGGGCCGGACCGCGCCGAGGACGACGGTGCCGACCGGCACGAAGAACAGGCTCATCCCGATCCCGGCCAACACGAACCCCGGGACCAGCGCGATGTAGCTGACGGTCGTGGTGGTGACCAGGGCCAGCCAGCCCAGACCGATCGCCTGCAGGACGAGGCCGGTGGCGATGAGCGGACGGCCACCGATCCGGTCGGCCAGCGGCCCGACGATCGGGGCGAGCAGCAGCGGCATGCCGGTCCACGGCAGGGTGCGCAGCCCTGCTTCGAACGGCGAGTAGCCCTGCACGGTCTGCAGGAACTGGGCGAGCAGGAAGACCGCGCCGAACATCCCGAAGCTGAACAGCAGACTGGCGGCGTTGACCGCGGCGAACGTGCGGTTGGCGAAGAACCGCAGCGGAAGCATGGGCTGCGCGGTACGCCGCTCCCACGCGACGAAAGCGGCAAGCAGGGCCAGCCCGCCGATCACGCTGGCGAGGACGCCGACGCTGGTCCAGCCGTGCGCGTTGGCGCGGACCACGCCGAACACGATCCCGAACAGGCCGGTGCTCGCCAGGGCGACCCCGGGCACGTCGAGCCGGCGCGGCGCGCCCCGGGACTCGGCCAGGCGCCGCCAGGCGGCGGGCAGGACGAGCAGTCCGATCGGCACGTTGAGCCAGAAGATCCACTGCCACGCGGCGCCGTCGACGACCGCGCCGCCGACGAGCGGGCCGACCGCGATGCCGAGGCCCGAGACGGCGCCCCACACGCCGAGAGCGGCGCCGCGACGGGCGGCCGGCACCGCGGCCGAGAGGATCGTCATCGACAGCGGGAGCACGGTCGCCGCGCCGAGGCCCTGCAGCGCCCGGGCGGCGATCAGGGTCTCGATGTTGGGGGCCAGGGCCGCGCCGGCGCTGGCGAGGGTGAAGACGGCGAGCCCGATGCCGAAGACGCGCCGGCGACCGAACCGGTCACCGAGCACGGCCGCGGTCAGCAGGAACACCGCGAAGGTCAGGGTGTAGGCGTTGACGGTCCACTCCAGGCCGGACAGGCCCGCGTGCAGGTCATGGCGGATCGAGGGCAGCGCCATCGTCACCACGAGGTTGTCCAGGCTGACCATGAACGCGGCGATGGAGGTCACCACGAAGGTCCAGGCGGTACGGCGTTTCATCGGGGTCATCGCAAGCTCCAGGCTAGTTAGCAATCACTCACAACGTGGATCAAAAAAAAGGGGGGTTCGACTACTCGGGCGTGACGACCTTGCGCGAGAACACACACGCAAGCTCGGCCCACCGCTCGTGCACTTCGCCGAGTTGCATCGCGGTCACGACGTTCCACAACATCCCGAAGGCGTAGAACTTCTGGACCTCCTCCGGGGAGGCTCCGGAGAGCCGCTCGACGGCGTACCAGACGTCGCGGAAGCCGCGGCGGGACACCGCGCGCACGTCCTCGTCGTCACAGGCGGCGTAGGAGGCCAACTCCATGAGCAGGAACGTGCGGTCCGCGATCAGCGTGCCGTACGCCGCGCCCATCGCCGCCAGGGCATCCTCGCCAGTGCGGTCGCCGACGGCGGACTCGAACTGCTCGACGATGCGGCGATGGGTGCGCTCCACGGCCGCGAGGAACAGGTCCTTCTTGGTGGGGAAGAGCCGGAACAGGTAGGGCTGGCTGATGCCGGCCCGCTCGGCGATGGTCTGGGTGCTGGTGCCGCCGAGGCCGCCCCGGGCGAACTCCTCGATGGCCGCGGCGAGCACGGTCTCGCGGCGCTGCTCGGCGCTCTGTCTCGTCGCGGTGGCCATGTGAGAAAAGGTAGTGAGTAGCCACTATCTTGTCAAATCGCGCGTTCGGCCTAATGAGACTGCGCCGGGCAACGGGTTGCGGGCCGCAGATCGGCGTGCCAATGTCTCCTCCGGACAGGCGAAGCTTCGCCTCAGACACAGACGGAGCCGGTGTGTATGTGTCGTTGAAAGATGTGGCCGCGCGAGCTGGGGTGAGTTTTCAGACGGTGAGCAAGGTGCTCAACGGCGGTGCCGTCACGGTGTCGGAGCAGACCCAGGCCAGGATCCGCGCTGCGGCGGCCGACCTCGGGTACGTGCCCAACGCCCTCGCCCGGGGGTTGATCACCCAGTCGACCTTCACGGTCGGCATCGTCGCGGACGATCTCGACGACTGGGTGCTCGCGCAGTTCGTCGTCGGCGCCGAGCGGGAGGCGCGGGACAAGGGCCACGTCGTCCTCATCGGCGCGGTGCTTCCCGGCGGGGACGACGCGCGCGCCTACGCGCAGCAGCTGCTCGAGCGCCGGGTAGACGGGATCCTCGCCGCGGCGCCGAATCTCGAGGACGACCGGGGGGTCGCCGACCTGCTGCGCAGCCGGGTCCCGGCGGTCAGCATGCATCACGTCCCCGGCGGCGGCGTCCCGGTCGTCGGCTCCGACCACTCGCGGGCCGGGAAGTTCGTCGCCGACCACCTCGTCGAGCTCGGGCACCGGGTTATCGGGACCATCATCGGCCCGCGTCATCGGCGCGTCGTGCAGAGCCGGCTCGGCGGTTTCCGGGCCGCGCTGGCGCGGGCGGACATCGCGCTGTCGCGTCGCCATGTCGTGCAGTCCGACTGGACCGTCGCCGGCGGTTACGTCGCGACCGGGGAGCTCCTGGACCGCGAGCCGCGGGTGACGGCAATCTTCGCCCAGAACGACATGATGGCCGTCGGCGTGATCTCCGCGCTGCACGCCCGCGGCCTGCGGGTGCCCGAGGACTGCGCCGTGGTGGGCTGTGACGACCTGCCGGTCTCCGCCCACCTGGTGCCGCCGCTGACGACCGTCCGGATCCCCTTCCGGGAGACCGGTCGGCGGGCGATGTCCCTGCTCATCGACCGGATCCGCGGGGTCCGCGTCGCCTCACGACTGTTGCTGCCGATGACCCTCGTCGTCCGCGAGTCGTCGGCCGGTCCCACCGGTGCGGTGCCACGATCGAGCGCGCGTCCGTACGCGCTAGGGAAGGATCACAGATGAGCATGGATTCAGGCGGCGTGCGCGGTCTCTCCCGGCGCGAACTGTTGCGCAGCGCGGGACTGCTGGCGGCCGGTGGTGTCGGGCTTTCGGCCTGCGGGTCGTCGCTGGCCGCCGGGGTGTCCGGCGTCGGCCCCGGCGCGCGTGACCTCACCTACTGGAACCTCTTCAGCGGCGGCGACGGCGTGCGCATGGTGGCCATGGAACAGGGCTACATGAAGACGCACCCGCAGATCGATCTGAGTGCGACCACCTTGACCTGGGGCAACCCCTACTACACCAAGCTCGAGTTGGCGACGCTCGGAAAGCGACCGCCGGACGTCGGCATCTCCCACCTGACCAGGGCGACGACCCTGGCGCAGGCCGACCTGCTGACGCCGTTCGACGAAACCGCCCTGGCCCGGCACGGGATGACGGCGGACAAGTTCACCCCGAAGGCGTGGGAGTCCGCGCACGTCGGCGGGAAGCTCTACGCGATCCCGCTCGACACCCACCCGTTCGTGCTCTTCTACAACACCGACATCTGCAAGAAGGCCGGGCTGCTCAACAAGGACGGCTCGCTGAAGGACATCGACGGCCCGGACGGTCTGGTCAACGCCCTGACGGCGGCGAAGAAGGTGACCGGCGAGTGGGGCGGCGCCGTCAGCATCAACTCCGACACCTCCACCTGCTGGCGTATCTTCCAGTCGCTCTACTCCCAGCTGGGCGGCGAGGTCCTGGCCGACAACGGGCGCAAGATCGTCCTCGACGACGAAAAGGCGACCAAGGCCCTGACCTACCTGCAGGACCTGACCGTCACCAAGAAGCTGCTGCCCTCGACGATCGACTACGGCGGCGCACTGACCCTCTTCACCACCGGCAAGGCCGGGTTCTTCATGCAGGGCGAGTGGGAGGTCACGACCTTCCTCACCGCCAAGACGCCGTTCAGCATGACCCGGTTCCCCAACGTGTTCGGCGGTTCGAAGTACTCCGTGCAGGCCGACTCGCACACCTTCGTGCTGCCCAAGGACCCGGCGCGTACGCCGGAACGGCTCGACCTCGACCTCGCCTTCATCCGCAACATGCTCGACCAGAGCATGACCTGGGCCGCCGGCGGCCACGTCCCGGCCTGGCTGCCGACCCAGAAGAGCGCCGCCTACAAGAAACTCAAGCCGCAGTCCAACTACGTGGATGCCGCCTACGCGGCCGCCTACGACCCGCCCGGCTGGTACTCCGGTTCCGGGTCGGACTTCGAGATCGTCGTCGGCTCGGCGATCTCGGCCGTCGAGTCCGGCCAACTGAGTCCGGCGGCGGCGATCGCCCAGATCCGCAAGGGGCTCACCCGCTACACCGTTGCCAAGTCACCCGTCGGATAGCGACGCCTGCTCACTGGAGGTTCTCCCATGGCGGTCACCACCGTCGCCGCGCCGACGACCAGCCACGCGGCCGACCGGAACGAGACGAAACGAGCCGACAACCGCGCCGGCTGGGGGCTGATGACCCCGTTCCTCGTGCTCTACCTGCTCTTCCTCATCGGTCCCACCCTGTACGGCATCGTGATGAGCTTCTTCAACACGAGCCTCGTCCGGCCCGGGCTGTCGGGCTTCGCGGGCGTGTCCAACTACGCCGAGGCGCTGAAGAACAGCGACTTCTGGTCCTCGATCTGGCACACGGTGCTCTTCACGATCCTGACCACCCCGCCGCTGATCATCCTGGCGTTGGGCATGGCGCTGCTCACCGACCGGCTCCGGCACGGCAGGTGGTTCTTCCGGCTGGTGTTCTTCGCTCCCTACGTCGTCCCGTCCGCCGCCGTCGCGCTGGTCTTCAGTTGGCTCTACGCGCCGTCGATCGGCCTCTTCGACGGCTGGCTCACCGACATCGGCATCACCCCGCCCAACTGGCTCGGAGACCCCAACTGGGCGATGGCATCGGTCGTCCTCATGACCATCTGGTGGACGATCGGCTTCAACTTCGTGCTGTATCTCGCCGGGCTGCAGGAGATCCCGCGGGAGCTCTACGAAGCGGCGTCCGTCGACGGCGCGAGTCCGTGGCGGCAGATGCGCTCGATCACCATCCCGCTGCTGCGGCGTACGACGCTGCTGGTGACGATGCTGCAGATCATCGCCTCGCTGAAGGTGTTCGACCAGATGTACCTGTTGCTGCAGGGCGGCCCCAACTACGCCACCCGGCCGGCGATCGAATACATCTATGACATCGGCTTCACCGACTACCGCGCCGGTTACGCCGCAGCGGCGTCGATGTTGTTCTTCCTGCTCATTCTTGTCGTCTCGATCGTGTGGTTCCTGGCGAGTCGTCGCCAGGCCAAGGAGGCCTGAGCCATGGCTGTCACCACAGTCCGCACCCCCGCCCGGCACGGACGGTCCTCCGTGGCCGGCCGCGGAGACCACCGCACCCGCTACTTCAACTGGTTCTGCGCGTCGGTGCTCCTCGTCTTCGCCGCGATCTGGCTCGTCCCGCTGCTGTGGGCCATCGACACGTCGGTGCGCCCCGAGGCGGAGATCACCACCAACCCGATCTCGTGGTGGACCTCGCACTGGAACATCGACAACTACCGCCAGGTCATCAACGCCACCGACCTGCCCAGCTGGTACGTCAACAGCATCATCACCTCCGGCCTGTCCTCGGCCTTCACGGTGGTGGTGTGCTCGATGGCCGGCTTCGCCATCTCGCGCACGCAGTTCCGCGCCAAGCGGATCGTGCTCGGGCTGATCCTTGCCGGGCTGTTGATCCCGGCACAGGTGCTCATCCTCCCGCTGTTCCGCGAGTTCAACAGCATGAAGCTGCTCAACACCTACTGGGCGATCGTCCTGCCGGCCATCGCGACGCCGATCGCGGTGTTCGTCTTCGCGTCCTTCTTCGACGGCCTGCCCAAGGACCTGGTCGAGTCGGCGCGGTTGGACGGCGCCGGCTGGTTCCGGATCTATTCGCGCATCTTCATGCCGCTGTGCAAACCGGCCATCTCTGCGGTGACCATCTTCACCTTCGTGTGGACGTGGAACCAGCTCCTGTGGCCGCTGCTCGTGCTCTCCAGCACCAAGCTGATGACCATCCCGGTCGGCCTGGCGAGCGTGCAGTCGGCGTACGGCATCATCTACGGCCAGGTGATGGCCTCGGCCGTGCTCGGCGCGCTGCCGCTGATCCTGGTGTTCCTGCTCTTCCAGCGCCGGATCGTCGAGGGGATCGCCAACACCGGCATCAAGTGACCCGTTCTGCCACCGCAGGACATGACTCGAGAGGGGAACCGGCGTGTCCGACGCCCGCATCACCGTAGATCCCGTCTTCGCCATCGGTGACGTCGATCCGAGGCTCTACGGCTCATTCGTCGAGCACCTCGGTCGGTGCGTCTACACCGGCATCTACGAGCCCGACCACAAGACCGCCGATCAGGAGGGCTTCCGCGAGGACGTGGCGGAGCTGGTCCGGGAGCTCGACACCCCGATGCTGCGCTACCCGGGCGGCAACTTCGTGTCCGGGTACGACTGGGAGGACGGCATCGGACCGCGCGCCGAGCGCCCGACCCGGCTGGACCTGGCCTGGAAGTCGCTGGAGACCAACGCCGTCGGCACCGACGAGTTCTGCTCGTGGTCGCGGCGGGTGGGCGCCGAGCCGATGCTCGCGGTCAACCTCGGCACCCGCGGCGTGGAGGCGGCACAGGCGCTGGTGGAGTACTGCAACCACCCCGGCGGCACGAAGTGGTCGGACCTGCGGCGCAAGAACGGCGCGACCGAGCCGCACCGGGTGCCGGTGTGGTGCCTCGGCAACGAGATGGACGGGCCCTGGCAGATCGGGCACAAGACGGCCGAGGAGTACGGCCGGCTCGCCACCGAGACCGCCAAGGCGATGAAGTGGGTCGACCCGTCGATCGAGCTCGTCGCCTGCGGGTCGTCGAACTCGCGCATGGCGACTTTCGGCGCGTGGGAGGCGACCGTCCTCGGACACACCTACGAGCACGTCGACTACATCTCCCTGCACTCCTACTACGAGGAGCGCAAGGGCGACCGGGGCAGCTTCCTCGCCTGTGCGACGGACATGGACCAGTTCATCGAGGGGGTCATCTCGACCGTCGATCACGTCCGCGCGAAGGGCCGGCACAAGAAGCGGATCAACCTGTCCTTCGACGAGTGGAACGTCTGGTACATGGGCGAGCCGCGGCCGACGACCGAATGGCCCGAGGCGCCTGGGTTGCTGCAGAACCTCTACAACACGGTCGACGCCGTCGTGGTCGGCAACCTGCTGATCAGCCTGCTGCGGCACGCCGACCGGGTCCGCATCGGCTGCCTGGCCCAGCTGGTCAACGTGATCGCCCCGATCTTCACCGAGCCGGGCGGCTCCGCCTGGCGGCAGACGATCTTCCACCCGTTCGCGCTGACCAGCAGGTACGGCCGCGGGACCGTGCTGCGCACCGTGACCGACAGCCCGACGTATGAGACGTCTTGGTTCGGCGACGTGCCGGTGCTCGACAGCGTGGCCGTGCACGACGAGGAGTCCGGGGCGCTCACCGTCTTCGCCGTGAACCGGGATCAGCAGGCGCCTCTGCCGCTGAAGCTCGACCTGCGTTCACTGCCGGCGCTGCAGACGGTGTCTCACACGGTGCTCACCCACGACGACCCCATGGCCACCAACACGGTCGACCAGCCGGACCGGGTGGCGCCGCGCAGCCTCCCGGATGGTCATGTCGACGGCGGTGAGGTCGCGGTCACGTTGCCGCCGATGTCGTGGAACATGATCCAGGTCCTGCCGGGCTGAGAGACCCGCCGCTCACTCCGGCGGCTTGCTCGCGGCGACGCCGTCGGCCGTAGTGCCGCTGGCGGACCGGCGGCTCGGGTCGGCGACGGTCCTGGAAAGCAGCCGGATGTAGATGGCGTGGTTGGTCCCGGCGTAGCTCGCGGTGACCTGGGCGCCCGTGGCGGCGACGGCGAGCCCGGGAGTGCCGGACATGGACCCGACGGCGCCGGTACCCAGCCCGCCGGCTC
The DNA here is from genome assembly GCA_963828605.1 of uncultured Actinomycetota bacterium. Lineage (GTDB taxonomy): Bacteria > Actinomycetota > Actinomycetes > Mycobacteriales > QHCD01 > DASXJE01. The sequence goes on from CAWHER010000003.1 coordinate 1,414,146, forward strand.
CCTCATGCCGGTATCCCAGCGCCCCTGGCCCGGTGCGGCAGGCGAACCACCGGGTGCCGGCTGCTGCGGCGGCCGCGGGCGGCCCGGCGCAGGTCATCGCGAGATGGCGGCCGCGGGCGGTCAGGGTCCGGTCGTAGGTGTTGCCTCCGGCGTAGGGGTTGCCCAGGAATGCCAGGTGTAGCGTGCCGGCGTCCTCGTACATCGCCGGCCCGGATCGCACCCCACCGGCGACCGGGGACATGCCCGGCGCCTGCGGGTTGCCGTTCGCGGCCGGGATGTTGGCGGCGGCGTAGTAGATCGTCGCGCCGGTGCCCAGGCAGCCGAAGAGCAACTGCGCGCCGGCGATCGCCGCACCCGGCTCGGTGCAGTAGTTGCGGCTGGACGCGACCAGCCTGGTCCAGCCGGTCACGGTGGTGCGGACGTAGAGCGCGTGGTCGACGCCCGCGGCGACGTAGTACGTGCGACCGTCCGCGGTGGTCGCCACCGCCGGCGGGCCGGTGATTCCCAGCCCGGCAGGGGAGCCCAGGGACCGGTCCTGGTTCGCCGAGGGATCGTCGGACCGCCGCGCGGCGAGGGAACCGTCGCCGGCGCGGTAGGCCAGCAGCCACGGCGGGTCGTCCGTGAGCCGCGGCTGGATGCTCTGGTGCAGCGGCAGGTTCCGCGAGGATGTCCCGGCCCAGATCGAGTACGCCCCCGGGGTCCCGACCCACTTGTGGTCGGCGCTGTCCCAGTGCAGGAAGGCGGCGGCGGGCACCGTCAACTGGAAATGTTTGACCGCGCCCGGAGCGAGGTCGGGGGTCTTGCCGAACGCTCCGAGCTGGCGCGGCGGTTCGCCCGCGGCGGCCGGATGTCCGACGTAGACCTCGAGCGTCGACCGGCCGGCCCGGGTGCCGGTGTTGGTGATGTCGGCCTCGACGGTGGCGCTGCCGTCGGCGTTCGCCGAGGTGACGAGATTGGCAACCCGGAAGGTGGTATAGGACCCGCCGTAGCCGAACGGGAACAGCGGACTCTGGACGTGGGCGTCGTACCAGCGATACCCCATCTCGAGGTCCTCGCCGTAGACGATCGTGTTGTTGGGCGCGGTGCGCCGGATCGCGGCAGCAGTGGGACTCTGGGACTCGCTCGCGGGAAAGGTCAACGGCAGTTTTCCCGACGGATCGACGTCGCCGAAGAGCACCGCGGCGGCGGCATTGCCGTCCTCCTGGCCCGGATACCAGGCCTCCAGGACTCCGGTGACCTTGTCCAGCCAGGGCATCAGCACCGGACCGCCGGTGTTGAGGACGACGACCGTGTGCGGGTTCGCCGCGGCGACCGCCGAGATCAGGGCATCCTGATTGTCGGGCAGCGACAGGTTGGGCCGGTCGGACCCCTCCGCTTCGGCGTCGTTGGCGAAGACCACCGCGACCGACGAGCTCGCCGCGAGCTTGGCCGCTCCGGCGATGTCATCCGGGAGCCCCGCGGCGTAGCGCACCTGCACTCCCGATCCGGCCCGCCGGGTGATGCCGTCGAACGGAGTCACGCCCGGTGGTGCGGTGACGTGGCCCGAACCGCCGCCGGCGGTGTGTTCGCCGGCGCCGCCGTCCGGCCCGATGACGGCGATGGAACCGACCGTCGCCGCGTTCAGCGGCAGGATCCCATCGTTCTTGAGCAGCACCGTCGCGTCCTCCGCGACCGAGCGGGCGGTCGCCACGTGCTGCGCGGTGCTCACGACCGCGCCGAACGTCCCGGTCAACGGGTGGTCGACGATCCCGTAGCCGAACATCTCCCGCAGGATCCGGTGGACCGCGTTGTCCACCCGGGACTTGCGCACCCGGCCGGCTTGGACCGCCGCGGCCAGCCCGGCCGGGTCGGCGGACTTCATCCAGTCCATGCCGGCGTCGAAGGCCGCGCCGGTGTCGGAGACCGCACCCCAGTCCGACCGGATGAATCCCGGAAATCCCCAATCACCTTTGAGGACCGACGAAAGCAGCTGGTCGTGCTGGCACGCCTGGCTCCCGTTGACCTTGTTGTAGGAGCACATGGTCGAGGCGACGTGACCGTCCTGCACGGCCGTCTGGAACGGTCTCAGATAGAGCTCATGCAGCGCCCGCTCACTCACCCGTGTATCGAGCCCGATGCGTCCTGCCTCCTGGTCGTTGGCGACGTAGTGCTTCGCCATCGCCATGATGCCCTGGTGTTGTATCGCGGTGATGTCGGCGACCGCCATCGTGCCGGCGAGGTAGGGATCTTCGCCGTACATCTCCCAGACGCGGCCGCCCTGCGGGACCCGCGCGAGGTTGATGTCCGGTCCCTGGGCGACGTCGATGCCCTTGCCGCGCGACTCCGTTCCCTGTACCTCGCCGTACGGAGTCGCCCACCCGGCTGTTCCACGTCGCGGCGAGGGCGATAGGTGCGGGCAACTGGGTCACGCCGCCGGGAACCGCGGCGACGCCGGCCGGACCGTCCTCCAGTGTCATCGCCGGAATGCAGAGCCGCGGTATTCCAGGCACGTAGTTCTCGTAGGTGGTGCCACCCTCCCGTGGCCCCAGCAGCCCGATCTCTTCGCCGAGAGTCATCCGGGCCACCACTTCGTCGGCCCGGACGTCGGCAGACGCCGACTGGCCGATCCACGGACAGGCCTGCGTCGCGACCGCAGGTGCCGGATGAGCCGTGACACCGACCACGGGAAGCACGAGCGCAGTGAGAAGAATTTCGAGCGAGCGGATCCGGTGCCGAGCGGACATTGCCGTGCCCTCCCCCGTCCCCGGTGAGGGGACCGAGCCGCCAACGTGTTTTAAGCACAGACAGGATGCCCCAGAGCCATACCAGATCGAGTTCATTCAGCCGGAATTCGGGATGTTGCTTTGTTACATGAATTCTTGAATCAACCGGCGATGGACAGAGGTTTCGCGGGCCGGTGGACCTCGAACACCGCTCCCGGCTCGATGCAATGGCCTATACACATCGCCACCGTCCGCCGGTCTGCGTCCACGAACCGCCGCCTGAGGACGAGAACCGGGTCCGTGGATCCGATCTGCAGGTGTCGCGCGCTGGTCGGCGTCGGCCGGCGTGCCTGGAGCGCGACGTGCTCCGTCAATGACGCATCCGGAAGGTGCCGATTGATGAGGTCGTCGAATGGCAGCGGCTCGTGCCACCGGATCGAGTTGAGGTCGCTGCTGGGGTGACATGGCACGTAACAGGTCCAATAGCCGACCGGCCGGTTGGCGACGAGGACGAGGCGCTCGAGTCGGATCACCTGGCCACCGCGCGGCAGGTCGAGCAACCGGGCGAGCACGGCGGGACACGGCGAACAGCCCACATCGAGCACGCGGAATCCGATGTGGTCTTCGTCGGCGGAAACCGACCGCGCCGGGGCGAATGCGCGCTCGAAGTAGCGTGGCTCGTCGATGCGCTGGACCGGGCTGCGGATGAGCACGTAGGTGCCCCGGCCGCGTTCCCGGCGGACGAGGCCGGAGTGGGCCAGGCGCTGAAGCGCGTCGCGGAGTGAGTTGCGGCTGGTGTGCAGGGCAATCGCCAGGTCACGCTCGGCCGGCAGCGGCTCGTCAGGGAGGAAATCGCCGGCCAGGACCGCCTCATGGATCAGATCGATGACGCGGGAACTCTCATCGTCGCGGGGGATGCGCCCGGCTCGGGCGGGGGTCCGGGCGGCCGTCATCGCCGCTGTAGTGCTCCGGCAGCCGGTCTGGGTCACGTTCATGAGGATAGGGATCGCGTGTTACGTCCCTGTGAATGACTTGATCGCGAGCCGATACGGGCCTGAGAGATGGCTCACCAATTTCCGGCGTTGTCCACGGGATCGAGCGGGAAATGCCAGGTCAACGCCGTCCACAGTGGACGGGAAGGTGGCGTAACGCGGAGACATCGCAAGGTCATCCGCACGCAACATCGGCTTCCTATGGTCACCGCATCATCCCGACGACGGAGGTGCCAGCCCGATGCGCTTCGCTGATGATCCCTCGAAAGAGGACTACTCACTCCGCTACGCTCCCGCGCAGTTCCGACAATGGAAGCCCTGGCAGGTGTGGCTGACCGCCATAGGCAGCCTCGCCGCGATGGCCGGTTACGCAATCGGCGGCGGCTATGCCCTCAACTTCGGTTTCGCGAACGCGCTCGGCGGGACCGCCGTATCGGTGGTCGTGATATTCGCCACAGCGCTGCCGTTGGCCGTTTACATCGCCCGGCACAATCTCGATATCGACCTGCTGACCCGCGGCGCGGGTTTCGGCTATCTGGGGTCGACGTTGACGTCTCTCGTCTATGCCACGTTCACCCTGATCTATGTCGCCTTCGAGGGCGCCATCATGGCCCAGGCGGTTTCGGCGGTGACGCCGATCCCGCTGCGGTGGAGCTATGTCGTGGTCAGCGTGGCGATCATCCCGCTGGTCATCTATGGAATGAGCTTCACCTCGAAGTTCCAGGCCTGGACCCAGCCGCTGTGGATGGGGCTGCTGTTCCTGGCACTGATATCGGTGGCGACGACACCTGGGATTTTCCATCAGATGACTCTTCTCGGCGGCCATCACTCCTCGGGCGTTCCGTTCTCCGGCATCGTGATGCTGGCCATCGCGGCGGCGCTGCTGTCCGGGGTCGCCCAGATCGGCGAACAGGGCGACTACCTGCGTTTCATGCCGGACCGCGATGCGACGAACCGTCGGTCGTGGTGGATGGCCGTCGTGCTCGGGGGGCCGGGGATGGTCATCGTGACGATGTTCGCCTTCGTCGCCGGCCTCATGCTGACTGCGTATGCGCTCCCGCGGACCGGGGTCGCTACTCGCCGACGTGCCCGTGACGATGTTCGACCAGGCGTTCAGCCGGGTGTTCGGGCATGGCGAGGTGTCGCTGGTCCTCGCGGTGGCACTGGTGATCCTGTCGCAGCTCAAGATCAACATCATGAACGCCTACTCGGGATCGTTGTCGTGGTCGAACTTCTTCTCGAGGCTGCTGCACAGGCATCCCGGCCGGGTCTACTGGCTGGTCTTCCAGGTCGCCATCGGGCTCGCCATCATGGAGGCGGGAGTCTTCGACCAGATCGACAAGATCCTGGCCATCTACTCCAATCTCGCCGTCGCATGGATCGGTTGCCTGGTCTCTGATCTGGTGCTCAACAAGAAGCTGCTCAAGCTGAGCCCGCCGATCATGGAGTTCAAGCGGGCGCACCTCTACAACTTCAATCCGGTCGGATTCGGCTCGATGATCATCGCCGCCGCGGTCTCGTTCGTCGCCTACGCCGGCGTGTTCGGCCCGAACGCCAAGCAGCTCTCCTCCTTCATCGCTCTGGGGGTGTCGCTGGTCATCCCTCCGGTGATCGCCTGGGCGACGAAGGGCCGCTACTACATCGCGCGGACCAGCGACCTGCCGGAGAGCGACGGCGGGGAACTTGCCTGTGTCGCCTGCGGGGGAAGTTACGACCGGATCGACATGGCGATGTGCCCCTTCCACGAAGGCGCGATCTGCTCCCTGTGCTGCAGCACGGACGGCAGTTGCCACGACGCGTGCAAGAAGGTGCCGACCGGCGTGGTGGACCTGCCGACCCCGGTCCTGTCGGAGACGGCCGCGTCGCCCGCGCGCACCCCAGTGGGCGCAACCTCGGAGGTGGATTGATGCCGGTTCGACACGATTCTCGACGCCGCCCGCGCGCTGCGCGGGGGCGAGACGACATCCATCGAGCTCACCAGCGCCATGCTCTCGCGTGCCGATGAGATCGACGCGCGTCTCGGCTCATATCTCAGCCGGTACGACGAGTCCGCACTGGCGACTGCGGCGCAGGCCGACGCGGACTTCGCGGTGGGTATCGACCGCAGCCCGTTGCAGGGGATCCCGCTGGGGATCAAGGACATCATCACCACCAGGGAGGGGCCAACGACGGCCCAGAGCCTCGTCCTCGACCCGGACTGGGGCTCGCGGGCGGATGCTGTCGTCGTGGCGCGCCTCCGCGCGGCCGGTGCGGTGGTCATGGGTAAGACGTCGACGATGGAATTCGCGATCGGCCTGCCGGATCCGGACAAGCCGTTCCCGATCCCACGCAATCCGTGGCAGTTGAATTCGTGGACCGGCGGATCGAGCTCCGGTACCGGCAACGGCGTCGCCGCCGGTCTGTTCCTCGGCGGCCTGGGGACCGACACCGGGGAAGCATCCGGATCCCGTCAGCGTACTGCGGGATCACCGGGTTGAAGCCGACCTTCGGGCGGGTGCCGAAATCCGGCTGCGTCCCGCTCGGCTACTCCCTCGACCACATCGGGCCTATGGCGAGAAGCGCCGCCGATTGCGCGGTGCTGCTGCAGGCGCTCGCCGGTCACCACGCGACCGACCCCTACACCAGAGATGCTCCGGTGCCCGATTACCAGGCCGCTCTCACCGGTGATCTGCGCGGCCTGCGGGTGGGCGTCGAGTACAGCGTGCTGGACAACGCGCCCGTCGCCGATCCCGCGGTCCGTCCGGCGATGGCCGCCGCGGTGGAGGCATTCGTCGCCGCCGGAGCCGACCGGCGAGCACGGTCGAGCTGGATTGCTATGACGACCTGGCCACCGTGGACATGGTCACCATGCTCGGCGAGGCATTCGGCTACCACCGGCCCGACCTCGCGCGGAGGTGGTCGGACTATGGCGGCCCGACGCGTCGATTCCTGGCCCAGGGGGCGCTGCTCTCCGCGGGCGACATGGTGCAGGCCCAGCGGCTGCGCCGACATCTGGTGCACCGGGTCGCCCAGATCTTTGACGGCATCGATGTACTGGTGATGCCGTGCACGTCGACCGGCGCGCCGAGCTACGGTGCGCTTGATCTCGGCCGCCTGATGGGCACGATCTTCGCGGCGCGCCTGGAACACGGTCGGTCTGCCGGTCGCCGCCGTGCCGATCGGCTTCACCGCCGACGGAATGCCTCTGAGCCTGCAGGTCATCGGCCGGCCGATGGCGGAGGCCACCGTCCTCCGGGTGGCCGACGCGTTCCAGCGGGTCACCGACCATCACCGTCGCCGGCCACCGCTCCGCTCGGAGAGCCTCGGAACCATGATGCCCAAATACCTGGCCGCACCCGCACCGGCGCCCGCCGAGCACGTGGCCACCCACGTCGACGCGCTCCTGCAGGCCGCCGCACTCGACCCACCCGAGGACGACCGGGCGGCGATCATCGCCGGTTACGAGGAGCTTCGCCGTTCCGCCGACGGGCTCTACCGGTCGCTGGGCGAGATCGACCCCATCCTCGCGTTCGACGCCATGACACCCACCCGGGTCGATCGACACCGCAACGGCTGAACGGGACGGTTTGATCGGCGCCGCCTGACGCCCCACCATCGAGAGGAGAGTTCATGATCACGATCGCGACATACGCTCTGTCCGGAAGCTTCGACAAAGAGGTCAGCCTCAAGAACCATCTGGCGTCCATCGACGCGGCCGCGGACGAGGGCGCGGACCTCGTCGTCTTTCCCGAGGTCAGCCTGCAGGGTTACCCGTCGGCGGCCGGCCGCGACACGCAGACCGCTGTGCTCCGCGGAGGCCTACGCCACCGCGGAGTCGGTGCCCGACGGTCCCAGCGTGCTGGCGATCGCCGATCGGGCCCGCCAACTCGGGATCCATGTCGTCTTCGGTCTGACCGAGCGCACCGAGATGGCGGGCATGCTCTACAACACCATGGTCCTGACCGGGCCGGACGGCCACATCGGCAGTTATCGCAAGGTGCACGTCGGCATTGGTGAGCAGGTGATCTGGCAGCGCGGGTCGGACTGGCCGGTTTTCGATACACCGCTCGGCCGGATCGGGATGCTGATCTGCTACGACAAGGCCTGGCCCGAGTCGTGCCGCGAACTGACGTTGCGGGGTGCCGAGATTCTCGTCATGTCCACGGCATGGTCGATGCGCCCGGCGGAGGTCTCCTTCGACACGAGCCTCAACGTCGAGCAATACGCCCTGTTCGAGCGGGTGCGGGCGGCGGAGAACACGAGATGGTTCGTGTCGTCCAACTTCGCCGGCTCGCTCGGCGGGCTCGAGTTCTTCGGACTCAGCCAGATCATCGATCCCAACGGGCGCGTCCTGGAGACGACCGGGCCGACCGCCGAACAGTCGATGGCGATGGCCACCATCGACGTCAAGGGCGGAATCGAGGAGGCCTACGCGGGCTTCAGCGGAGCCCGGCTGCTCCGCGATCGTCGGCCGGAGACCTACGCTGCGGTGTCGGGCCGACTGCCCGCCGTCGACCTGGGCCGATGACGAGGCGGCAGCGGCCACCTCGTCGCCGCAGCCATGTCACTCGGCCGCCGGGCGGCGGCCGAGTGACATCGGGATGCGACCGGGTCTCCTGGTCCCGGTAGTCAACCGCCGAGGGCAACGACACCCACGCTCTCCAGCCGGGGAGCACGAGGGCTGGAGCGGTCGGCGATCAGCAGGATTTCGGTCGCGGTCCACCGCGCGTGTAATTCCACGACGCCGAAATCCCGGGGGATCCGGCCGCTCGCGAGCACGAGTTCGGCGTGAAAGGGCTGCGGATGGGTCACCGGGACGAGCGCCTCGGTGGCGTCGAAAATGGCGGCGGACAGATCGTCGAGACCGTCGACGGGTGCGCACAACTCCGATCCGCCGTACCGGCGGGTCGCCGGCCCCAGGGTGACCGGAGCCGGCGGCGCGCCGGCCAACTCGGCCCGCACCGCCAGGATCAGCGGTTCGTGCAGTTGCGACGGCGACGTGGCCCAAGGGTCGTAGCTTGACGATCCAGCGCTCGGGCGGAGTCCAGCCGACACCCTCGATCTGTGGCCGGGGGAGAGCCGCCACCACGCCGCACACCTCGGCCGGCGGCCGGACGGCGAAAGAGATGCGCACCACCCCATGCTGACAGCCCGGCCTGGGGCGGAGTGGGAATAGGCTGCAGCGCACCACCGAGGATGAGGAGCTGCGGCTGTGAGCGATACCCCGGAGGAGTGGGTCGGATACGTCCGGACCCAGGACCGCATCGACTTCGTCAAGCTCAACGGGCCCCTCACGGTGCCGGGCGGTGTGACCCTGGACCTGCCCAACGCGCAGACCTTCGCGCTGGCGGTCACGACGGTCGGGGACCCCGCGGGCGAGGTCTCCTGCAGCACGGAATTCGGCGGCGAACCGTGGCGGTTGTCCGGTACGGCGGACGCTCGCGTCTTCGCGGGCCGGGCCACGGTCGGCGACGCCGCCGGATCCTTCGAGCTGCGGCGGGTGGCGACCTGGGACGTTCCGACGTACCGCGCCCTGAGCGCGCAGTACGGCCTGGCCGACGGCCGCCGCATCTCGATCCACGTCAACGCCGATGACTGGGTCGGGACACCGATCCTTTTCTATTCGGAGCGCGACCGCTTCGTCCGCGCTCTATCCCGACGCGCCAGGGGAGCCTGGTCTCCGAGTCGCTGGAACTGTTCGGGCTCACCCCCGACAACCGCGGAATCGATGCCTTCCGCGCGCTCGCCCCCGGCGACGACCCGTCGACGGCGGTGAACCGGCTCGCGAGCTGGACCGACGAGGAGGTGACCGTCGCCGGTCCGGACGGGAAGCTGTCCGGCACGCTGATGACGCCGCCCGGCCCGGGCCCGCACCCGGCGATCGTCCTCATCCACGGAGCGGCCGGCGGACTCCGGGACTACTACCGCGCCTTCGCCGAGCACTTCGTCCACGCCGGGATGGCCGCTCTCGTCTACGACCGGCGCGGCCACGGCGAATCGACCGGCGATCCCGGCCCGACCTTCACCGAGAAGTCCTACGACGCCGAGGCGTGGGTCGACTATCTCCAGTCCCGCCCGGACATCCGGCCGGACCGGGTCGGGGTATGGGGCTTCAGCAACGGGAGCTGGGTGGCGCCGCTGGTCGCCGCCCGCCGCCCTGACGTGGGATTCGTCGCGGTCATCGGTGCCTCGGGCACGACGCCCATCGAGACCGAGATCCACCGCCGGGCGTTCGATCTGCGGGAGCAGGGCGTCCCCGAGCCGCAGATCGACCAGGTCGCCGAGCTGTGGCGGCTGGTCTATGACTTCCTGCTGGCCCGCGCAGCCCGACCCGGCCGCCACCCGACGGTTCGACGAGCTCAGCGCAGCGTTGCGGGCCAGCGGCGAGCTCAGCCGGATCACCCTCCAGCACTACGCGATCGAGGCGCCGTTCCTCGGCCCGGTGCCGCCGTACCGGTCCTATCAGGACCTCGTCGACGACCTGCCGAACCACTCAGTCGACCCGGCTGAATGGACCTGCGACCCGGTCAACTCCTATCGCGCGATCGGCGTCCCGGTGCTGTACCTGGTCGGCGAGCACGACTCGAACCTCCCGGCCCTGCAGAGTGCCAAGCGGGTGGGCAAGGCCCTCTACGACGCGGGCAACCATGAGGCCAGCGTCGTGCTGTTCCCCAACACCGGGCACGCGATGAACGTCGTCGAACTGGGCTCCGAGCTCGGCATGACGAGTGAGGAGGCCGGCTACCGGCACCACCACTTTCAGTTCGCGCTCGGCTTTGTCGACATCGTGACGTCGTGGGCGGCGGCGCGAGCCTCGAGCTGACCTGCCTCAGCGACGGACCGAGGCCGCCGAGGGGAGGGACTCCCAGAAGTCACACTGGTGCTCGCCCCGGTAGGTGGCCTCGGAGATGGTGGTGCTCCGTCCGCCGGCGCGGAGGGACATGATCCGGTGCGTGGCGTTGTACCCGGGCCAGGTCGCCCGTCCCTGTGCCTCCGGGTGAGCGTGGAATACGAAGCCGCCCCAGTACTGGACCATGTCCCGGGCGAGCTCGCGTTCACCGGCGTTGAACGTCGGTGCGATCGGCGTGCCGTTGTCGAAGCTGGGGAAGAGATACGGGAGCTCGGCGGCGTGCCCGGCACCCCACACGTACCCCTGCAGGTCGGTGAGGCCTGGACCGTGCCGGGCGTCGAACTCGTAGGCATAGGTGCGGGTGTAGCGGGAGAAGTCGTTCAGCAGACTCAGATCGGGACAGCCGCCGATGCCGGCCACGAGTCCGGCGTCGGTGTCGACGGCACCGGCGACGTAGGCCGCCGTGAACCGGTCGGAGGTCGCCGGCCACGGGTAGTGCGCAAGGATCGCGTCGGCGTCGGCCCCGAACGCCCCCCGGACCTTCGCCTCGTACTGCTCCTGCGTCAGCCCGATATCGCCCTGCGCAAAGGTGCGGCCCTCGTCGCGGTTGTCGCCGATGACGATCGGCACCCGGGCGAAGGTGCCGGCGGCCACCGCGTCCTGCGGTGCCTCGGGAAGCACCGAGGTGTCGCTGGTCGGAGCCGGCGCGAAGTCCGCGCTCGCATCCAGCAGCGTCCCCGTCGGCTCCGCGCGAAGACACGTCACCGCCGTCGCCTCGTTGGTGCACCCGACGGTCGTGGCGTAGGCCGCGCCGGCGGTCTCCGTGTCGGCTTCGGTCTGGCTCGCGCAGGAACCGCTCTGCATCATCGCCTGAGCGAACAGTCTGTGGGAGTTCGGCGCGACCAGGTGCGCGCAGACCGACCAGCCGCCGGCCGACTGGCCGCCGACGGTCACCCGGGCCGGGTCACCGCCGAACGCGGCGATGTTGCGCCGTACCCAGCGCAGTGCCGCCTGCTGGTCCATCAATCCGAAGTTCCCGTTGCCGACGGCGTGCGCCAGGCCCGGCAGGCCGAGGAACCCGAACACCCCGAGCCGGTAATTCATCGACACCACGACCGCGTCCGTCTGACGCACGATCTTGGCCCCGTCGACCTGGTTGGAGCTGCCGTTGGTCAGTCCGCCGCCGTGGATGAAGACGTAGACCGGCAGACCGCCGGCGGGACCGTCGCCGGTCGGACGTTGCACGTTGACGAAGAGACAGTCCTCGGTCGTCGACCGCGCACCGTTCGTGCTGACCAACGCCGGGCACCTGTTGCCGAACGCCGTCGCGGTAGCGACTCCGTGCCATGGCCTCGCCGGCTGCGGTGCGCGCCAGCGCAGCCGACCGACGGGGGCGGCGGCGTAGCGGATGCCCAGGAAGCTGTCGACGCCATCGACCCGTTTCCCGCCGACGTCACCCTTGTCCGTGCGTACGACGAGCGACGTCGTCGCCGCGCTGTCGGAGGCCCATGCCGGCGCCGTCGCCCCGAGCAACGCCACGGCCAGTGCGGACACACCGAGAACACACGCGACTCGAGGTCGGGTCATGGACGCACACCTCCGGTTCGGGCAAACCGGCTGCATGGTCACAGCAGGGCCGTGCAATGCACAAGTGAGATTTAGACACCCATCGGGTGCCAGACCGTCTTGGTCTCGAGAAACGCGCCGAGCCGGTCGAGGCCCGGATCCGTGGTCCAGCTGGGCTCGCCGGCCTCCGGAGCGCGGAACACGCGTTTGACGTTGTCCGCCGCGAGCCGCTCCAGCTCGGCCCGCTGCCCGGGGTCGGCCCCGGTGAGATCGATCGCGTTGACGTCCATGTGCGACGCCAGCCACGGGGACAGCTCGGTGGTGACGCCGGTGAGCAGGTTGATGACGCCGCCCGGCAGGTCGGATGTCGCGAGGACCTCGGCCAGGGTGATCGCCGGCAGTGGCCGCTCCTGCGAGGTGATGACGACCGTCGTATTGCCGGCGGCGATCACCGGGGCGATCACGCTCACCAGTCCGAGCAGCGACGATCGCTGTGGCGCCACGACGGCCACGACGCCGGTGGGCTCGGGCACGGAGAAGTCGAAGTACGGCCCGGCGACGGGGTTGGTGCCGCCGAAGACCTGCGCGATCTTGTCGGTCCACCCGGCATACCAGACCCAGCGGTCGATGGCCCGGTCGACGGTGGAGCGCGCGGTCCGGGCCGAGACGCCCTCACCGGCGGCGACGGCGTCGAGGAATTCGGCCCGCCGCCCTTCGAGCATTTCCGCGATCCGGTAGAGCACCTGTCCGCGGTTGTACGCCGTCGCCTGTGACCACTTCGGGAAGTCCTTGCGGGCGGCCACGACCGCGTCGCGCGCATCCTTGCGCGAGGCCTGAGCGGCGTTGGCGAGGAAGTGGCCGCGTGCGGAGTCCACGACGTAGGAGCGGGCCGACTCCGACCGCGGGAACGCGCCCCCGATGTAGAGCTTGTAGGTCTTGCGGACCGGAGCCCGGCCGGCGGTGACGTGCTCAGACATCGAGGTAGGCCTCCAGGCCGTGCCGGCCGCCTTCCCGGCCGAAGCCGGACTCCTGGTATCCGCCGAACGGGGACGACGGGTCGAACCGGTTGAACGTGTTGGCCCACACCACGCCGGCGCGCAGCCGCTGCGCCATCCACAGGATGCGCGAGCCCTTCTCCGTCCAGATCCCCGCGGACAGGCCGTAGGGAGTGTTGTTGGCCTTCTGCACGGCCTCGTCCGGCGTACGGAAGGTGAGCACCGACAGGACCGGTCCGAAGATCTCCTCGCGGGCGATCCGGTGCGCCTGCGAAACGCCGGTGAACACCGTCGGCGGGAACCAGAAACCGCGATCGGGCAGCGGGCACGGCGGCGACCACCGGCTCGCCCCCTCGGCGTCGCCGGATGCGGTCAGCTCCCGGATCTTCGCGAGCTGCTCGGCGGAGTTGATGGCGCCGATGTCGGTGTTCTTGTCCAGCGGGTCACCGAGCCGCAGCGTGCCGAGCCTGCGCCGCAGTGCGCCCAGCAGTTCGTCGGCGATGGATTCCTGCACGAGCAGCCGGCTTCCGGCACAGCAGACGTGGCCCTGGTTGAAGTAGATGCCGTTGACGATGCCTTCGACCGCCTGGTCCAGCGGCGCGTCGTCGAAGACCACGTTGGCGGCCTTGCCGCCGAGCTCCAGGGTGAGCCGCGTGGTGCTGCCGGCGACCGTGCGGGCGATCTCCTTGCCCACTTCGGTCGATCCGGTGAAGGCGACTTTGTCGACGTCGCGATGTCCCACGACCGCCCGACCGGTACCGCCGGCACCGGGCACCACGTTGACCACGCCCGGGGGCAGGTCGGCCTGCTGGCAGATCTCGGCGAGAACCAGCGCGCTCAGCGGGGTCGTCTCGGCCGGCTTCAGCACGCAGGTGTTACCGGCGGCCAGCGCCGGTGCCAGCTTCCAGGCCGCCATCAGCAGCGGAAAGTTCCAGGGGATGACCTGCCCGGCGACGCCGAGCGGTCGCGGGCGCCGGCCCGCGGAGCCCGGAACGGCGTATTCCAGTTTGTCCGCCCAGCCGGCGTAGTAGAAGAAGTGCGCCGCCGCGAGTGGCACGTCGACGTCGCGGGACTCCTTGATCGGCTTGCCGTTGTCGAGGCTCTCGAGGACGGCGAGCTCGCGGGAGCGCTCCTGGATCAGCCGGGCGATACGGAAGATGTATTTCGCCCGCTCCCGCCCGGGCATCCGGCCCCAGCTGCCGTCGAAGGCCCGGCGCGCGGCCCGCACGGCGCGGTCGACGTCCGCCTCGCCCGCTTCGGCGACCTCGGCCAGTACCTCTTCAGTGGCCGGGTTGATGGTCTTGAAGGCCTCGCCGCCGCCGGCCACGAATTCCCCGCCGACGAACATCCCGTACGACGAGCGCAGCCGGGCGATCTCGCGTGCCTCCGGCGCCGGGGCGTACTCCCAGACAGGGGGTGTCGACGACATCGATCAGTCCACCGTGAAGTAGTCGGGGCCGGAGTAGACACCGGTCTGCAGCTTGGTCCGCTGCATCAGGAGATCGTTGAGCAGACCGGAGGCACCGAACCGGAAGAGGTGGGGGGTGAGCCATTCGTCGCCGGCCACCTCCTTGACCAGGACGAGGTAGCGCACCGCATCCTTGGCGGCCCGGATCCCGCCGGCGAGTTTGACCCCGCGCCGCTGCCCGGTGGTGAGGGCGAAGTCACGGACGGCCTCGAGCATCACCACCGCGACCGGGGGAGTCGCCGCCGGCTGCACCTTGCCGGTCGAGGTCTTGACGAAATCGGCGCCGGCGAGCAGCGCCAGCCAGGCGGCCCGCCGGACGTTGTCCAGGGTCGACAACTCGCCGGTCTCGAGGATCACCTTCAGGTGCGCGGCGCCACTCGCCTCCTTGACGGCGACGATCTCCTCATAGGTCTGCAGGTAACGCCCGCTCAGGAACGCGCCGCGGTCGATCACCATGTCGATCTCGTCGGCCCCGGCCGCGACCGCCTCGCTCACGTCGGCGAGCTTGGTCGACAGCGACGCGCGGCCGGACGGGAACGCGGTCGCCACGCTCGCCACCTTCACCGTGCTCCCGGCGAGGTGGTCACGGCACTGGGCGACCAGGTCGGGGTAGACGCAGATGGCCGCCACCGGCGGGCAGGTCGGATCGGCCGGGTCCGGGCGGCGTCCCTTCGCGCAGAGGCCGCGCACCTTGCCCGGCGTGTCGGCTCCCTCGAGCGTGGTGAGATCGATCATCGCGATCGCGGTCTCCAGGGCCCACCGCTTCGCGTCCTTCTTGATGCTGCGGGTGAACAATCCGGCGGCCCGACCCTCCGCGCCGACCTGGTCCACCCCCGGCAACCCGGCGAGGAAACGGCGCAGTGACATCTCGTCCCGCACCGCATCCGCGAGCGGTGGCGTCACGAGCGCGGTCATGCGCGGAGTGTACTCGGACGATCGCCGCAGACCGCCTGCGCAAACCGGCGACCTCGGCCTTTCGGGCCATGCGGGTGGGCGGGGCGAATTATGCTTCGGCTCAGCGGGCCGCCGGGCGCCTCGTTGTCGAAGGCGAACCAACGGCGCGGCGGTCCGGGGTCACGGTGGCAGAGGGGGAACGATCGTGCTCTACGTCATGTCGATGAAGTGGCAGCCCGGACTGACCCGGGAACAGCGGGACGGCGCTCTCATTCGCCGGGCCCAGTGGAAGTACCCGGACGGGGTCACGGTGCGGGGTGAGTACTGGCCCGCGTCCGAGCAGACCGCCGTGCTCTCGATCTTCGAGACGGACGACTACGGCTCGATCATGGAGATCGCCCTCACCTGGGGGGACGCCTTCCAGATCGAGACCACTCCGGCGATCACCGCCGAGGACGGCCTCCGCGTCGGTCCCGAGGCGATGGGCCGCCGCACGGTCTGAGCGCGCCCCGTCCCGTCCGGGGTCGTCGGTCGTCCTGGTCACGGATGCCCGTCGTCCCGGTCCCGGTCGCCCGTCGCCCGGTTGCTACGGCGGCCGTACCTCGACGCTTCCGTCGGGGTCGACGCGGATACGCCAACGGCGCTCGTGCACCCAGCGGTGGTGGAACCGGCACAGCAGCACAAGGTTGTCCAGTGCCGTCACGCCGCCGTCGAGCCAGCTGATGATGTGGTGCGCATCGGTGAACGGCGGCGGCCGGAAGCATCCCGGAAACCGGCACCCGCCGTCACGGACGGCGAGCGCCTTGCGGGTGGCCGTGGGCACGACCCGTGTCGTTCGTCCGACATCGAGCACCTGACTCTTACCGGTCATGAGAACGCGGCAGACCCCGGCGTCGCATGCGATCCGCCGCGCGGCCTCCGCGGAGATCGGTCCGGTCCAGCCCAACTCGGCCGGGCGTGTGCCGTCGTCGCCGCGCAGACCGGCGAGGTCGACGGTGACCGTCAGGTGCGGCCGCTCGCCGGACTGCTCCGGCAGGTCACCGGAGTCCAGCGCCCGACGGGCCAACTCGACCATCGCGTCGGCACGCGCCTGCGCGGGACTGCGCGGGTCACCGACCGGGCGGGGAGTCGACATCGCCGTCGGCGCGGCGATCACGGTGGCGCCGCCCTCCGGGTCGAGCAGTCCGTCGATGGCGACCAGGCCGCCGAAGGTCGAGGAGATGTGCAGGCGGCGCCGCTTGAACGCCCTTTCGGCGTCGGCGACCGCCCCCTCTGCGTCGACGGCGTGCCGGATGCGCATCGCGAGCCGGCGCAATGCGCCAGGATCCATCGTGCGGGCGGCCTCCAGCAGGATCGGCTCGGCGGCCCGGGCGTATGCCGGCCCGACGTCGGCGGCCGTCGAGGCGATGACGGCGGCATGACCGTGGGACACCGTCCCCGCAGCGAGCGCGCCGGCCGTCGCCTGCAGATCAGCGAGCGCACGCGCGACGGCGACCCGCTGATGCGCCTCGCGAGGGTGCAATCGGGTCCGCCAGCGCAGCCATGCCTGGGTCGATGCCGCTCCGTCGGCCTGGCCCGCGGCCCGCGCGTCGAACACGGCAAGCGTCCGGGCGAACTCCCCGTCGAGCGCGGCGGCGACCCGGCGCAGCTCGTGGAGCCGGGCGCCGAGTGCGACATCGCCGCACCCCTCCAGGTCGTCGAGCGCGAGCCGCCCGACCGCGCCGGACACGGCGGCCAGGCTCCCGTTCACGGTCGCCGTCTCTGCACTCTCGAACACATGTTCGAATAGTACCCGGATCGCCTCCCACCCGGGCGGCCCATTCCCGCCCTGTGGACAGCCGCGCCTGCCACCAACGGTCGAGGATCGGCCGGCCAATTTACTTGCGGCACCAACCATGATCACCTCGCTTGGATAACGTTCTCCAAGCCATGATCAAATGGCATTGACCGGGCGACGCGCCCCTGCCATCATGCACCCGGCTTTACGTTCCTTGGTTGACGCTTCGGCGCCTTCGGAGTGTTTCTTGTGGCAGCAACTGGAGGGATATTGGCAGCTTTTAGGTTGTGGTCCCTGTTTATCTCAGGGCCAGAATCTATCCGTCTGTTCCCGGTACTTACTGCCGAGGTTTGTTGAGCCAACACACCGTCGTCATGGCTCGCGTGACGGCCGATAACAATGGAGAGGGCTTTCATCAGTATGCCCAAAAAGAGATTTCGTCGGCCGATTCTGGCCGCCGGGGTTGCTCTCGCGGTCGTCGCCGGTGGCGGCGGGGCCGCGGCCGCGGGCGTCCTCGGCAACACCTCACTCGGCGACAAGACTGTCGGCAAGCAGTCCGACGGCTCCTACCTGATGCACACCGGCCAATTCGTCAGCCCGGTCGGTGACGTCATCACGGAGAGCGGCCGGCCCTTCGGACTGGCACTCAGCCCGGACGGCAAGACCGCCGCGTCGTTGAACAGCGGAGGTGCAACGACCGGCACGGTGACGGTCTTCGACCTCGTCAACCACAAGGTCGTTCAGCAGACCGGTACCGGCAACATCTCCGACGGCGGCGTGCTCTACTCGCAGGACGGCAAGTACCTGTGGATCGCGCAGCCGGCGGATCTTCAGCGGTTCACGGTGGCTGCCGACGGCACGCTGTCTGCTCCCGTGACCGTGAGCCTGCCGGGCGTCAGCGGTCGGAAGGCGGAGCCCGCGGGTCTCGCCTGGGCACCCGACGGAAGCCTCCTGGTGACGCTGAGCGCCAACAACACCCTCGGCGTCGTCGACACCACCACGAACACGCTGACCAAGCAGGTTCCCGTCGGCAACGTTCCGAACAGCGTGGCGGTCATCGACGGCAAGGCCTACGTCAGCAACCAGGGCGGTCGCCCCGCACAGGCCGGTGACACGACCGACAACTCCTACGGCACGCCGATCGTCACCAACAACGACATCGCCGTCCCGTCCACCGGAACCGTCTCCGAGGTCGACCTCGGCAGCGGCACCCAGGTGACGACGTTTCCGGTGGGACTCGAGCCGAGTGCGCTCCTGGCCGTCGGATCCAACCTGGTGGTCACCAACACTGACGACGACTCGGTGACGACCATCGACACCGTCAAGCAGCAGGTCGGCCGCACGTTCTCGACCAACCCGGCGCCGGGTGCGCCGTTCGGTGCATCACCCAACGGCCTGACCATGCTCGACAAGTCACATCTGGCGGTCAGCCTCGGCCGCGACAACGCGATCGCGGTCTACTCCTACCGCGACGCCTACTCCCAGCCCAGCTTCGAGGGGCTGATCCCGGCCGGATCGTTCCCCACCGGCATCGCCCAGGACCCGCAGCTGAACCGGCTGGTGATCGACAGCGAGCAGGGCATCGGTTCGGTCGGAGCCGACGGCACGATCAGTGAGGGTGTCGGGACCAACCCTGCCACGTCGCACATGGGCTACAACTTCATCGGCACGGTGCAGACCGTCGCCCCGCCGAGCCCGGGTCAGATGGCGCGCTGGACGACGCAGGTCTTCAAGAACAACCAGTGGATCGGCCTGCTGGACCGCAACCGACGCGGCAGTGGCAAGGCCAGGCCGGTGGCGGTTCCGGTGCGGATCGGCGACCCGTCGACGATCAAGCATGTCTTCCTGATCGTCAAGGAGAACCGCACCTACGACCAGGTGCTCGGCGACGACGCACGTGGCAACGGGGACGCCAGCCTCGCGCAGTTCGGCGGCAAGATCACGCCGAACATCCACGCGCTGGCGAAGGACTTCCCGCTGATCGACAACCTCTACTCCGACGGCACCAACTCCGCCGAAGGGCACCACTGGCTGGACCAGGCGTTCCTCAACAACTACATGCAGCAGATGTACGGCAACTACACCCGCTCCTACCAGACCGGCGACCCGCTGTCGGACGTCAAGACCGGCTGGATCTGGGACGACGCGGTCTCCCACGGCAAGTCGGTGACCAACTGGGGTGAGGACATCGGCAGCTACAACGACGCCGCCGGCAAGGGTGTGCCGTCGAACAGTTGGTTGAACTGGCTGCACGACTCGCAGGTGCTCGACGGTACGGCGACGGGTCCGCTCAACTACCCGCTCGGTACCTACACCGCACAGACGGACATCCCGTCGCTGCAGAAGGTCAGCAAGCCGGACTTCCCGAACTTCAACCTCAACATCCCCGACCAGTACCGCGCCGCGATGTTCCAGCAGGACTTCGCCCAGATCGTGAAGAACAAGAGCCTGTCGGCGCTCAACATGTTGTGGATCATGAACGACCACACGAACGGGACCTCGCCGGGTGGCATCACCCCTGAGGCCCATGTCGCCGACAACGACCTGGCCGTCGGCCGGATCGTCGACACGATCTCGCACAGCAGGTACTGGAAGGACAGCGCGATCTTCGTCATCGAGGACGACTCCCAGAACGGAGTCGACCACGTCGACGGGCACCGCAACCCGACGCTGGCCATCAGCCCCTACGCCCGGCGCGGCGCAGTGGTGAACAGCTACTACAGCCAGCTCAACGTCATGCGCACCATCGAGCAGATCCTCGGCCTGCCGCCGATGAACCAGCAGGACATGACGGCCGAGCCGATGTACAACGTCTTCACCAACAAGGCGAACGACACCCCCTTCACCCACCTGCCCAACCAGATCCCCTTGACCGAGACCAACCCCACGGTCACGACGACGTCCACCGCCGCACAGGCAGCACAGGCGGCCTGGGCGAAGTGGTCGGCCAAGCAGAACTGGACGACCGAGGACATGGTCAACATGGCCCAGGGCAACCGGGACGTCTGGTACGCGTCGCATCACTTCGCGACGCCGTACCCGGGCGACAAGAAGGTCCTGCTCCCGAATCAGGTCCCGGGCGCAAGCGTCGTCCCGTCGGTCGACGGCGACTAGCACGCAGATAGTCCATGGTCGGGCGCTCGCCTGACCCGACACGACCGGAATGGCCGGCGCTGGAACCTCCAGCGTCGGCCATTCCGCTGTTGCTACCGTCGCGTCGTGCAGACGACTGTGATCGACCATCCACTGGCGCGCGCGCGGCTCACGACGATGCGCGATGCCCGCACCGACAACGCCACCTTCCGGGCCGCGCTGCGTGAGCTGACCCTGATGCTGGTGTACGAGGCCAGCCGCGACCTGGCCACCGACGAGGAGCAGATCCACACGCCGGTCGCCCGCACGATCGGCCTGAGCATCGCCGACCCACCCCTGCTGGTGCCGGTCCTGCGGGCCGGGCTGGGCATGGCCGAAGCGGCGTTCGGGCTGCTGCCCGAGGCGCAGATGGGCTTCGTGGGCCTGGCCCGCGACGAGGCGACCTTCAAGCCCCGCGCCTACATGGAGTCGCTGCCTGAGTCCCTGGCCGGCCGCCGCGTCTTCGTCCTCGACCCGATGCTGGCCACCGGCGGGTCGTTGCTGCACTGCTGCGGTCTGCTCACCAGCCGCGGTACGACGAACATCACCGTCCTCTGCGCGCTCGCCGCGCCGGAGGGCCTGCGCCGGCTGGGCGAGAGCGGTCTGCCGGTGCGGGTCTTCACCGCGAGCATCGACGAACGGCTCAACGACTCCGCCTACATCGTCCCGGGTCTCGGTGACGCGGGCGACCGCCAGTTCGGCGCGGTCTGACGGAGCTCAGGAGCCGCCAGACACGACCACCACGCTCTTGACCGTCGTCGGGTCCTTTTCGCTGGCCGTCAGTGCCGCCTCCACCTCGTCGAGCCCGAATCGGCCGGTCACCAGCGCGTCCATGTCGATCCGGCCGCTGGCCGCGAGGGCGATCGCGGCGGGGTAGGTGTTGGCGTAGCGGAACGTGCCGGTGATCGTGATCTCCCTGCGCTGCAGCAGATCGAGCCGGATCGGGAGTTCGTCGGCGCCCATCCCGATCAGGACCGCGCGCCCGGCCGGGCGCAGCGTCGCGATGCCGCCGCGCACGGCGTCGGGGTGCCCCGAGCACTCGAGCAGGACGTCGGCCTCGATGCCGGCGTCGGCGAGCGTGCCCTCGCGGCTGTCGTGCGTCGCGGTCGCCCCGAACTTGACCGCCTGGGCGAGGCGGTGCGGGTTGACGTCGGTGACGACGACCGTGCTCGCGCCGGCGGCTCGGGCGGAGGCGGCAGCGAGCAGCCCCACGGCTCCGGCGCCGGTGACCAGCACGGTGTCACCCAGACCGACCCCGGCCCGGCGCGATGCCCAGATTCCGACCGAGAGCGGCTCGACCAGCGCCGCGGCGGCGTCGGAAAGCCCGTCGGGGACCGCGAACGCGAAGTCCTCGTGGGTGGTCACGTAGGTCGCGAAGGCGCCGTCAATCGGCGGGGTGGCGAAGAAGCGGACGTCCCGGCAGAGGTTGTAGTGGCCGGTCCGGCACTCGCGGCAGTGCAGGCACGGGACTCCGGGCTCGAGCGCGACCCGCTGGCCCACCTCGTGGCGGGTGGCCCCGGCGCCCAGGCCCACCACGACGCCGGAGGCCTCGTGGCCGAGCACCATGGGTGCCCGGACGACCATGTCGCCGATGCGGCCCTGCTCGTAGTAGTGGATGTCCGAGCCGCATACCCCGACCGAACGCACCTCGACCAGCACCTCGCGCGGGCCCGGTTCCGGCACCGCGCGGTCTTCGAGCCGGACGTCACGAATCCCGTGGAGCACCGCTGCACGGTTCTTCTGCGGAGTTGCGGTCATCGACATTGCCGCATCGTACCGACGGGCGGTCGGCCCCTGTCCGCGCGCGCAGGTCGTCAACGTGCACCGCCGCGCCGCCGAGTCGACCCGCTCGACCCCGAATGCGACGTCATCGACGTGGCGACCGACGGGGACTTCGACCCCAGCATCGACACGCTGGTCAGCCGGCTGACCGAGCCCCGCTCGCCCCACCGCCGATGATCGTCTCGTCGGGTCAGGTCCTGGCGACGAGCTCAGAAACCTTGTCCCGCACTGCGGTGCTGGGTCCGGTCGGCCAGGAGGGCGGCAGCGTCCGGGTCAGACTGCGCCGCGCTGACGAGGCCAGAGGTTGTGGTGCCCGGTCCGGCACTCGCGCACGACCCGACTTGCCACGACTGCACACGTGTTCCATAGTCTGTACATGCGTTCAGGTGACCTCACGGCGGCTGCCACCATCCGCGAGACAGCGATGCGGCTGTTCGCCCAGCGCGGCGTGGTTGGGGTCACCGTGCGTGACATCGCCGAAGCCGCCAGCGTCTCGCCGTCGCTGGTCATCCACCACTACAAGTCCAAGGACGGGCTGAAGGCGGCCGTCGACGAGCGCGCGACCGCGACACTGTTCGAGGTGGTGGGCGAGCTGGCCGACACCGGCCCCGGCGGGGCCGCCTCCGCCTCGCTCGCGGCCACCTTCGCGGCAAGCCTGGACGCACAGCCGCTGCTTCCGGCCTACATCCGGCGCATGCTCGTCGATGGTGGCCCGCCGGGAGAGGCACTGGTCCGGACACTGTTCGACGCGTCGGTCGCGGCGGTGGACACGCTGCAGCGGGCCGGTGTGATGCGCCCGTCCGCCGACCGGCCTGCCCGGGCCGCGTTCCTGCTGGTCAGCGACCTCGCGGTGATCATCCTGCGCGAGCAGATCAGCGGCCTGCTGGGCATCGACCCACTCAGCGCCGAGGGCCTTGCCCGGTGGACGAACGCCGCCATGGAGCTCTACGGGCCCGGCCTGTTCACGTCGGAGGCGGGCGCATGAACGACGTCATCACGGTGGACGGGCTCACCCGGTGGTTCGGCTCCCGGCGCGGCGTCATCGACGTGGCCTTCGAGGTCAATGCCGGCGAGGTGTTCGGCTTCCTCGGCCCGAACGGGGCGGGCAAGTCCACGACGATCCGGTTGCTGCTCGGGCTGTATCGCCCGACCTCCGGGAGAGTGCGGGTGTTCGGTCTGAACCCGGCCCGCGACAGCGTCGACATCCACCGGCGCATCGGCTACCTGCCCGGCGAGCTCGCGCTGTATTCGCGGCTGACCGGCCAGCAGCACCTCGACTACGCCGCCCGCGTGCGCGGCCTTACCGATCTCGCCTACCGTGACGAGCTGGTCGCGCGGTTCGGGGCCGAGCTGAACCGCCCGGTCCGCACCCTGTCCAAGGGCAACCGGCAGAAGATCGGCCTGGTGCTCGCATTCATGCACCGCCCCGACCTGCTCGTGCTGGACGAGCCGACATCGGGGCTCGACCCGCTGCTGCAGGACGAGTTCGCGCACCTGGCCCGCGAGACGGTGGCCGACGGGCGCACCGTGTTCCTCTCCTCGCACGAACTGGACGAGGTGCAGCGCACCGTCGACCGGCTCTCCATCATCAAGGATGGCCGGATCATCGTCACCGATACCGTCGAGGGACTTCGTCGAGCCGCCCCGCGCACCATCGAGTTCACCTTCACCCGGGTCGTCGACAAGGCGCGCTTCGCCGACCTGCCCGGCGTGCACGTGCTCAGCCACGATGCCACCCGGCTGGTGCTGTCGGTCACCGGGCCGGTCGCGCCGCTGCTGCGCACCGCGGCCGAGCTCGATCCGGTTGACGTGACCGCACGCCGCGCCGACCTCGACGAGCTGTTCCTCACCTATTACCGCACCGACGAGCCGGCGGAGGCCGCCCATGCGAGCTGACACCGTCCGGCTGGATCTGCGGTTGCGCCGCCGTTCGCTGATCGGCTACACCGCCGGCATCGCCGTGTACGCGTTCATCATCGTCGCGCTGTACCCGTCGTTCAAGGACGACGCCAGCCTGGACAAGCTCACCGAGAACGGCAACACCGTCGCCGCGCTGCTCGGCGCGACCGGCTCGCTGACGAGCCCCACGGGGTGGCTTGACGCCAACCTCTACGCCAACTTCGTGCCGCTCATCGTACTGCTCCTGGCGATCGGCTACGGCGCGGCGAGCATCGCCGGGCACAACGAGGACGGCACGCTCGGCCTGGTCGCCGCTCTGCCGCTCTCGCGGCGGCGGCTCGTCGCCGAGAAGTTCGTCACCATGTGCCTGCAGGCCGTGCCCGTCGCGCTGGTCACGATGCTGTGCGTGCTTGCCGGCTCCGGCTTCGAGCTGCACATCGGTATCGGCGTGCTCGTCGGCGTCAGTACGGGAGTGCTGCTGCTCGCGATCGACTTCGGCGCACTCGCCATGCTCGTCGGCGCAATGACCGGCAGCCGCGGCACCGCGCTCGGCATCACCTCC
The DNA here is from genome assembly GCA_963828605.1 of uncultured Actinomycetota bacterium. Lineage (GTDB taxonomy): Bacteria > Actinomycetota > Actinomycetes > Mycobacteriales > QHCD01 > DASXJE01. Next base: position 1,438,744 of record CAWHER010000003.1, read on the forward strand.
GCGATCGCCGCCGCGTCCTACATCATCAGCTCGCTCGCTCCGGTGGTGCACTGGATGCACCCGATCCGGTACGCGTCGCTGTTCTTCTACGCCGTGGGCGATGGCCAGGTGGTGCGGGGGCTGAGTGCCGAGTGGGCGGCCGTTCTCGCCGCCGTCGCGGTCGTGCTCGTGGTCGCGACGGCCGAGGCATTCGGCCGCCTCGACGTGCACTGACCGTGACGCGTCAACGGACCCTCAGCAGGGCGGCGACCTCGTCCCGCAGGGCAGTGAGCTGCCTGTCCGCCGCGGTACGGGTGGACGTCAACTCGCCCGGCCGCACCCCGACCACGACCTGCAGGTAGGCCTTGAGCTTGGGTTCGGTGCCGCTCGGCCGGACCACCACCCGGCACCCGTCGGCGCGCAGGGTGACCACGTCGGCGTCCGGCAGCCGGTCGTGCACCTCGGTCACCGGCCGGTCGAGCAGGGTACGCGGGGGGTGTGCCCGCAGCCGCCGCATCATCAGCGGGATCCGGGACAGATCCTCGACCCGGATCGAGAGCTGGTCGGTGGCGTGGACGCCGTATCGGGTCCAGAGCTCGTCCAGCCGGTCCTGCAGCGTGCGCCCCTCGGCCTTGAGTGCGGCGGCGAGATCGGCGATCAGCAGCGCCGCGGTGATGCCGTCCTTGTCCCGCACGATCTCGGGTGCGGCGGCGTAGCCGAGCGCCTCCTCGTAGCCGTAGACGAGGTCCGCGCCGCTGCGCACGATCCACTTGAACCCGGTCAGCGTCTCGGCGTACGGCGCCCGCCGGTCGGCGCATATCGCGGCGAGCAGGACGACGACACGATCGTCGTGGCGTAGCGGCCCGCGCAGGCCGCGTGCGCATCAGGTGGTCGGCCAGCAGCACGCCCAACTCGTCGCCGGTCAGCACGCCGCCCGCCGCTTACGCGACGGCGCACCGGTCGGCGTCGGGGTCGTTGGCGATCACGAGGTCGGCGCCGGACCCGCGCGGCGAGGGCCAGCGCCCGGTCGAGCGCGCCCGGCTCCTCGGGGTTCGGGAACGCGCACGGTCGGGAAGTCGGGATCGGGGTCGGCCTGCTCGGCCACGACGGCCGGGGCGGCAAAGCCGGCCCGGCGCGAACGCCGCCAGCGCGACGTCGCCGCCGACGCCGTGCAGCGGGGTGTAGGCGATCGCGACGTCCCGCGGGCCGGCGGTGCGCGACAGCGCCGCGACCGCGCGCAGGTAGTTCTCGACGACTCGTCGCCGAGCCGGATCCAGCCGACGGCCGGCGGGACGCTCGGCCAGCCGGTCCGACGGCGTCGATCGCGGCCTCGATCTCGGCGTCGGCCGGCGGCACGATCTGCGCCCCCTCGCCGCCGGCCCGTCGGCCAGCCGCCGCCGAGGTAGACCTTGTAGCCGTTGTCCTGCGGCGGGTTGTGGCTGGCGGTGACCATCACGCCGGCGTCGGCGCCGAGCGCGCGGACCGCGAAGGCGAGCACCGGCGTCGGCAGCGCCCGGGGGAGCAGGCGTGCGTCCAGGCCGGCGCCGGCGAGGACGCCGGCCGTGTCGCGGGCGAAGTCGGCACTGCCGTGCCGGGCGTCGTAGCCGATGACGACCGGGCCCGAGGCCGAGCGGCCGCGCAGGTAGGCGGCGAGACCGGCGGCGGCGCGGCGCACGACGGCGCGGTTCATCCGGTCGGGCCGGCCCGCAGCGGTCCGCGCAGGCCGGCCGTGCCGAAATGCAGCCGGCCGGCGAAGCGGTCTGCCAGCGCGCTCGAGGTCGTCGTCGGCGAGCAGCGCCGCAAGCTCGGCGCGGGTGGTGGGGTCGGGGTCGTCCGCGAGCCACGCGCCGGGCGCGGGCCCGGAGGTCGGCCGCGGCGGTGTCGGTCACAGCCGGCTCACGACCGCCGCGAGCAGCGACCCATCGCACTCGCCGCGGACCGCCCGGCCTCGAGCACCTCGAGGTGGTTGAGCGGCTCGCCGGTGATGCCGGCGGCGAGGTTGGTGACCAGCGAGACCCCCAGCACCTCCATCCGGACGGCCCGCGCCGCGATCGCCTCCAGGGCGGTCGACATCCCGACCAGGTCGGCGCCCATCCCGCGCAACATGCGGATCTCGGCCGGCGTCTCGAAATGCGGTCCGGGCAGGGCGGCGTAGACGCCCTCGGCGAGGCCGGGATCCACCTCGCGGGCGAGCGCCCGCAACCGGGCGGAGTAGAGATCGGTCAGGTCGACGAACTGCGGCGCCGACCAGAGGGCGAGCGTCCGGTGAGGTTCAGGTGGTCGCCGACCAGGACCGGCTGGCCGACCCGCAGGTCCTCGCGCAGCCCGCCGGCGGCGTTGGTGAGGACGACGACCCGGGCGCCGGCGGCCGCCGCGGTCCGCACGCCGTGGACGACCGACGCGACCCCGCGGCCTTCGTAGCAGGTGGGTCCGGCCGAGCAGCACCAGCACCCGGCGTCCCCCGACCGGGACCGACCGGGCCAGGCCGACGTGCCCGGCGACGGTCGGCGGCGTGAATCCGGTCAGGTCGCTCACCGCCACCTCGGCATCCGCCGTACCGAGGGCGTCGGCGGCGGGTGCCCAGCCGGATCCGAGGACAATCGCGACGTCGTGCCGGGCCACCCCGGTGAGCGCGGCCAGGTCCGCGGCGGCCTGCGCCGCCAGGTCTTCAGGGGCGGGAAGCGGATCGCTGTGGGTCACGGCGCGTGAGCGTACGCCGCAACCGGATCACCCCGCCGCGAACGTGCCGAGCGCCTTGTCGAACGCCGGGAGGGTGGCCGGGTAGCGTGCCTGCGGCGCCGACACGTAGATGCCATAGCTGCCGCTTCCGGTATCGAAGGACCGGTACCGCACGTGCCGGATGACGCCGTCCTTGCTGTAGGTGAACTCCCAGTCCGCGGCCTGGTAGCTGCGGTAGCTGACCGGTTCGATCCGGACCCGGTGGTAGTCGCTGTGTGAGTCGGCGAAGTCCCGCTCGGCCGCGAAGAAGCCGTTGACCGGAGAGCCCGCGGAGTGCGGACCGCTGATCAGCCGCAGGAAGCGGTCGCCCGCCGGGGCGCGCAGGTCGACGACGCCGGGCCGCTTCGTGCTCGGCTGCCAGCCCTTGGGCACGGCGACGGTGAAGCCGCTGCCGTCGCGATAGGAGGTGTAGGTCGCCGGGGTGCCGGCGGTCTTCTTCGTCCCGCCGCCGGCATTGGTGCCCGACGACCGGCTCGGCTGGGTGGGCGGTGCGGTGTTTCGGGCCTGGCTGTGTCCGGTGAGCCGGCCGCTGAGCCAGTAGCCGCCGTAGACCGTGGCCGCGCACAGGGCGAGGACGATCAGCAGCGCGGCCGCCGTACGCCGGCCCCGGCGCCCCGGAGCGGGCTGCGCGGACGGCTCGATCCCGCGCAACGCCGGCCAGGAGGCGGTGTCCTGATCGTCCGATGGGTCGGCGGCGCGGTCGCCCGTGGGGTCGGCGGCGCGGTCGTGGGGCGGGTCGGCGGCGTAGCCGGTCAGCTGGGTCGTGGCGGCCGGGTCGACCGGTGGCCGGAGGGCGGTGGTGGCGTCGGCGTCGGCCGGCGGCGCGGCCCGGCGCTCGTCGCCCCGGACGACGTCGAGCAGCATCCGCCGCGCCGGCACCGCCCCGAGCCGCGCGTCGCGGTCCTTGGCGAGCAGGCCGTCGATCACCGGCGCCAGCGGGCCGGCCTGGCCGGCGACCGGCGTCGGCTCGGAGACCACGGCGTGCAGGGTGGTCATCGGGTCGCCGGCATCGAAGGGGGGACGGCCTTCGAGGGCGGTGAACAGCGTCGCGCCGAGTGCCCAGAGGTCGGCGGGCGGGCCGCTCTGGCCCCCCTGGATCACCTCGGGCGGGATGTAGGACGGCGAGCCGACGATCATGCCGGTGCCGGTGATGGTGCTGTCGTCGGTGCCGCGGGCGATCCCGAAGTCGGAGAGCTTCACCCGGCCGTCGTCGGTCAGCAGGATGTTGCTCGGCTTGACGTCACGGTGGGTGATCCCGGCGTCGTGCGCCGCCTCGAGGGCGCCGAGCATCGCCAGCCCGATCGTCGCGACCCGGCGCGGCGGCAGCGGCCCGTCCCGCCGGACGACCTCGGCGAGGCTGCGCGAGGGGACCAACTCCATGACCACCCAGGGCCGGGTGTCCTCGTCGATGACGTCGTAGAGCGTCACGACGTTCGGGTGGTCCAGGCGCGCGATCGCGCGGGCCTCGCGCAGCGTGCGCTGGCAGGCCACCTCGCGTTCGTGCTCCGGCATGCCGCGGGGGAGGACGACCTCCTTCACCGCGACCGGGCGGTCCAGGAGGTCGTCGTGCGCCTCCCAGACGGTGCCCATCGCACCACGACCGAGTTGCTCGCCGAGCCGGTAGCGGCCCGCGACGACACGCCCGTCCGAGCGTGCCGCGGTGCTGCCCCCATGCTGCGGTCCGGCGGGCGCGGAGTGGGGGCGTGCTGATCCGGCGCCGCGGGACGGAGTACTCATCGGGCCCTTTCCTACCCCACTGTCCGGCCCTCTATCGGCCGGGGACACCTTAGTCGCCTACTCTTCGGTCATGGTGCGCGAGCCGCGAGCGCATGGGGATGCGCCCCGGCAGGCCGAGTCCGGATTCGACGTCGCGCCGGTCTACCGGCCCGACGACGTCGCCCCCGATCTGCCGAGCGGCTCGGCGAGCCCGGCGAGTACCCGTACACCCGGGGCGTCTACCCGACGATGTACACCCACCGGCCGTGGACCATGCGGCAGTACGCCGGGTTCGGCACCGCCACCGAGTCCAACGCGCGCTACCACCAGCTGCTGCGCGCCGGCACCGACCGGGCTGTCGGTCGCCTTCGACCTGCCCACCCAGATGGGCTACGACTCCGACGACCCGATCGCGCACGGCGAGGTCGGCAAGGTCGGCGTCGCGATCGACTCGATCGACGACATGCGGATGCTCTTCGACGGCATCCCGCTGGACAAGGTCTCGACCTCGATGACGATCAACGCGCCCGGCGGCGGTGCTGCTGCTGCTCTACCAGCTGGTGGCCGAGGAGCAGGGCGTCGCCGGCACGGCAGCTGAACGGCACGATCCAGAACGACATCCTGAAGGAGTACATCGCCCGCGGGACCTACATCTACCCGCCGAAGCCCTCGCTGCGACTGGTCACCGACACCTTCGCCTACTGCCGGGCCGAGATGCCGCGGTGGAACACGATCTCGATCTCCGGCTACCACATGGCCGAGGCCGGGGCGACGCCCGCGCAGGAGATCGCCTTCACCCTGGCCAACGGCATCGAGTACGTCCGGGCGGCGATGGACGCCGGGCTGGCCGTCGACGACTTCGCGCCCCGGCTGTCGTTCTTCTTCGTGGCCCGCACCACCCTGCTGGAGGAGGTGGCGAAGTTCCGCGCGGCCCGGCGGATCTGGGCCCGGGTCATGCGCGACGAGTTCGGCGCGCCGCGACCCGAAGTCGCTAGATGCTGCGCTTCCACACCCAGACCGCCGGCGTGCAGCTCACCGCCCAGCAGCCCGAGGTCAACCTGGTCCGGGTGGCGGTGCAGGCGCTCGGCGCGGTGCTCGGCGGCACCCAGTCGCTGCACACCAACTCCTTCGACGAGGCGATCGCGCTGCCGACCGAGAAGGCGGCCCGGCTGGCCCTGCGCACCCAGCAGGTGCTGGCCTACGAGACGGACGCTGACCGCCACCGTCGACCCGTTCGCCGGCTCGTACGTCGTGGAGGCGATGACCGACGAGGTCGAGGCCGCGGGCGGTCGCCCTGATGGACCAGGTCGAGGAGCTACGGCGGGGCGGTGGCGGCGATCGAGGCCGGGTTCCAGAAGCGCGAGATCGAGACGTCGGCGTACACGGTCGCGCAGGAGATCGACGACGGGCGAGCGGGTCGTGGTCGGGCGTCAACCGGTTCGCGATCGACGAGGAGGAGCCGTACGAGCCGCTGCGGGTCGACCCGGCGATCGAGGCGGAGCAGCAGGCCGCGGCTGGCGAAGCTGCGGTCCGGCGCGCGACGAGGCCGCCGTCGACGGGCGCTCTGGACCTGCGGTGCGCGCTGCCGCGCAGGGCACCGACAACGTGCTCTACCCGATGCGGGAGGCGCTGCGCGCCCGGGCGACCGTCGGCGAGGTCTGCGACGCCCTGCGCGACGTCTGGGGCACCTACGTCCCGCCGCGACCACTTCTGATCGCCGGACGCTGACCGGGCCGACCGATTCCAGGCCGACCTTGATCAAGAGGGGTTCCGTACGGCGTGTCGCACCAGGATCCCTTCTTGATCATGGTCGGGAAGGTGACGCCGCTGACTCTCAGCCGGACCGGCCGTTTACCCATGCCGACCTCAGCCGGGTCACCTGCAGGGAGATCAATCGGATCGTTCCGCCCTCGGCGAATACCGCCAGGCCGCAGGACGTCGGGGACGAGTCGAAGTCGACGTTGTCGGTGAGGGAGAGCCGGCCTGCACCGGCGAAGATCTCCAGCTGCCCCCGGTCGACGAGGATCTGTAGCTCCACCCGGCCGTCGGCCGGAGGCAGCGGCGCGCCCTCGAGGGTGTGCGCCGCCAGGTCATAGGTCACCGCCCGGTCGTAGCTTCCGTCCGGGCGCACATGCAGCCGGAACCCGAACCGGGCAGCCGTCGCCGTGTCGGTGTCGAAGCTCGCGGTCAGCTCGAAGGTATCCAGCGCCTGTTCGGCGAGCGGGTCGCCGGCCGGGTTGCCGGCCGGGTCACCGGTCACCATCACGTCGGCCCAGGAGCGGGAATCCGCCCGGAGCAGGTCGATCTCGCGGACCGGTCGGCGGGTGACCCGCAGTCCATCGGGCGTGGTCCGCAGGCCGAGCTCGGCGGGGAAGGAGGCGTTCCCGGTCCACGTGGAGCCGTGGTTGCCGGGTTGCCAGGCCATCTGGACCGTGCGCCCGTCCGGCATGTGGTTGAAGGTCTGGGCGGCGTAGAACGTCCCGTCGAACGAGGTCCGGCCCAGGTCCATCGATCGCGGTTCGGTCCCGTCCGGAACGAAGCCCTTGCCGTCGAAGTCGCCGATGAGGTAGCGGCCACCCGCGTCGGTCAGGACCCACCTGCGCAGTGCGGTGCCGTCGACCGGGAGGGTGAAGAGGTCGGGGCATTCGAAGAACCAGGGTGCGGCGAAGCGGCTCTCGAACGTCCACCGCAGCAGATCGGGGGAGCTGTAGATATTGACGCCGTTCCCCTCGCCGTCGCAGGACCAGACGACCATGCTCCATCGGCCGCTGTCGGTGTGCCAGAACACCTTGGGGTCCCGACTCGGGCCGGGTATCTCGACGAGCTTGCGACCGTCGTCGTACGCGGTGAAGGTCTCGGCGGCGTCAGTGCTGACGTAGGCGATGACGCCGTCCGTCCCGGCGAACACGACGATCGGTGACTCGGCACCGGTCTGCAGTCCGGAGGTGTTGTCGGTGTCGACCACACCGTGCCCGGACCACAGGTCGCCCGGGTGGATTTCCGGTGCCAGCGCGAGCGGCCGGTGGGTCCAGTGGATGAGGTCGGGGCTGGTGGCGTGGCCCCAGTGGATCGAGTCGCCGTGCTCGAGTCCGTGCGGATTGTGCTGGTAGAAGAAGTGATAGGTGCCGTCGTGGTGCAGGAGGCCGTTCGGGTCGTTCATCCAGCCGGCCGGAGGGCTGAAATGGAATTGTCCCCGGTACGGCTCGTCGTATCCGGTCGGTGGATAGGTGAAGTCCGGGCAGCCCGAGGTCATGGCGGAGATCCTCGCAGCCGCCCGCCCCGGTGGACAGCCCGCCCGGGTACTTCACCGAATAAGCGGTTGATCGGGGACGGGTCGGGCTCCTAGCGTCGTCCTCGCCGACCCCGCCGGATGGAACATCCCCGCAGTCTCGTCGCTGCGGGCGCGAAGTCCGGCGGGGCGGCGTCCACGTTTCACGACCCGGAGATGGTCATGGCCGACCCACGGCGCTTCCTCGCACAGCACGCGGACAAGGCAGCCCTTCTCGACGCGGTGTCCGATCCCGACCCGGTGGTGCGGACCCGGGCCTGCCGGTTGCTCGACCACCATGAGCTCGACCGGTCGGTCGCCACCCGGATGGTGGCGGCGCTGCAGGACCAGAACAAGAAGGTCCGGCACGCCGCACTGCACACGCTGGGCTGCGAACCCTGCAAGCCCGAAGGCGCCGAGTGCTTCCCGATCGACGTGGCCGGTGTCACCGTCGACGCGTTGCGCAACGACCGCAGCCTCCGGGTCCGGCGTGCCGCGGCCGCGGCACTGATGTGGCAGCGCCCGATGGAGCCGCGGGTACGCCGCGCCTTCGGCCGGGTGCTGCGCGACGAGACCGATCCCGAATTGCGGTCGAAGGCCGAGCGCGCTCTTGCCTATGACGGCCACTGCCGTACACCGGTGGGCCAGTAACGTCCGGCAGTGCGGTCAGTCGGTGGCCGGGGTGCTGATGCGGCGTCGGCTGATCCGCCAGCCGTCGTCGGTGTGGGTGACGGTGTCGTCGTAGTTGCAGGTGCCGGTGGTGCCGTCCGCCATGACGGCAATGCCTTTGGACCGGACGGAGACGCTGCCGTCGGCGCGGTCGTCGACGACCACGTTGGTGATGTGGTGGCCGACGGGCTGCCTGCCGGCCCGCTGTCGGTGGAGTTCCTGGATGGCGGCCAGTCCTTCGATGGCACCCAGGCCGTAGGCGCTCACGTCATAGACGGCATCGGCGGTCAGGAGCAGGCCGAGATCGTCGGGCCTGCGGTCGTCGACAAGGTGTCCGTGCAATGCGACGAGTTCATGGATCGCAGCCCGGTCATCGGCCGAGATCGGCCCGTGGCGGCGCACGTCCCGGTGCGGGACGAGGTCGGCCAGAACGGCGAGTGTCCGGCCCTGCTCAGCGGGCGTGCCGAACGGCGAGGCTGCGAGTTCGGTCACGCCGGCCTCGGCGAACCGGCGGAGACCGTTCGCGACGGCCGCCTCGTTGCCGACGACGGCCACGTCGGCCGGTCCCGCCGCGCCCTCGCGGTCGAGGACGCCCCGGTACTCGGGGACCTGTCCCGCCATCTCGTAGCCGGACGCGATCCGGGACCGCGCGCCGTCCGGGTCATCGGTCACGCAGACCAGGACTCCGGCGACGACCCGCGGGCTGCCACGACCCGTTACCTGTGCGGCGTGGGTGATCGCGGGAACGATGTGCTCGCCGAGGGTCCGCGGTCCGGTCATCCAGGTCACCGTTCCGTCCGCGAGCTCTCCCGCGGTCCGCAGCATGACCGGGCCGAGCGCGGCGAGCAGCACCTGCGGCGCCGGCGTTCCGGGAAGGTGTACCTGCCCGACGGCGGTGAGCGTGTCGCCGTGGTGCTCGACGGCCTCCCCCCGCAGGAGCGGCGCGAGCACGGTGAGGTACTCACGCAGCCGCCGAGCGGGCCGGTCGTGCGGCAGCCCGAACATTCCCCCGACCATGACACCCACTCCGGCCCCGATCCCGAGCGTCAGGCGTCCGCCGCCCACCGCGGCCTGCGCGCTGAGTGCCTGCGAGGCGAGCACCAACGGGTGCCGCTGGGCAACGGGTACCACCGCGGTGCCGACCCTGACGCCCGGGACCGCGGCGCCGACCACCGCGAGGAGGGTGAGGCTGTCCCAACCGAGCGCCTGAGCCGCCCAGACGCTGCGCAGGCCGCTGCCCGCGGCCTGCCGCGCCTGGCTCATGGTGTCGGCCAAGGTGACCGGGCCGGTCGCGTCGCCGATGTATACGCCGATGTCCACGATGCCTCCGGAGGGCTCCTGCCCCGCTCGAAATCCTTTCCGGAGATGTTCTCCGGTTTACCGGCGTTACGATACGGAGAACATCTCCGGAAGGCAACGGCGAAAAGCGGAGGGAACTCGTGCCCGAGGACGCACCTGCGGCACCGAGACGCCTCAGGGTCGATGCCGCGGACAATCGGGCCCGCCTGCTGGCGGCGGCGAGAGCCGTGTTCACCGAACGCGGCGCGCGTGCCTCGCTGAACGAGGTGGCCAAGCGCGCCGGCGTCGGTCCCGGCACGCTGTACCGCCATTTTCCGACGCTGCAGGCGCTGCTGGTGGCGCTGATCAGCGGCGACGTCGACGTACTGTGCCAACGTGGTCGGGACCTGCTGACCCACGACGACCCGGACACCGGGCTGCGCCTGTGGCTGCGAGCCTTTGCCGAGCACGCCAGCGCCATGCAGGGACTATTGGCCACGCAGCTCGCCGTCGAGTTCGTCCCCGGTGACGGGAACGCCCTCGCAGCGTGCCACGACGCCATCCTCGGCATAGCGGACGAGCTGCTCGACCGATCGAAACGGCACGGCTCGACTCCGCCCGACGTCGACGTTCGAGACCTCCTCCGTCTGGTCAACGCCATCGCCTGGGCGAGCCAACAAGCACCCGAAGACAACACGCTCATCGATCGGCTACTCCGGATCTCCCTCGGCGCACCGCAGGACACGTAGCCCCGCACCTCGGGCGACGTGCCACCAAAAACGCGTCGCGAACGAGCGCGTGCCCGGCCTAGGGTGCGCGCGTGACGGCGGAGAACATCGACAGCCGGGTGTGCGGCTCGGACCCGCTCGTCGCGGAGATCGTGGATCGCTTTGCGCTCGCCCGACCGGCGACCTGGCGCGATCTCGGCGGCAGTTGGACCACCAACCTGCTGCTCGACCGTCCAGGGGCACCGCTGGTGGCCCGCGTCTACCAGGGCGGTACGTCGCCCGCGCGGTTGACTGCGGTGCAGGCGGCCCGGCGCGCGGTCGACCGGGCCGGGATCCCCGCCTTGCGGCCCATTGCCGCGCGGGACGGCGGGACCGTGGCGGAGTTGCGGAGCGGTCGGCTGGCCGAGGTCGAGGCCTACGTGCCGTGGAACGAGCGGATGAACACGGTGCCGCTGCTGCGTCAGGGATTCGGCGTGCTGGCCCGGGTGCACGACGTGTTGCGCACGTCGCCCCTTCCCGTTGAGGCGCGGAGTGTCCGCTACGCCAATCATCTCTCGTCGGACGACGCGGCAGCGGCGACCCGTCGAGGCGCGAAGCGCATCTACGGCTGGCAGGACGCGGCGCTGTCGGCGTTTGCCCGGCAGGTCGTCGCGCACATCGACACCGTCGTCGGCGCCGAGGAACCCTTGCGGGAGAAGCAGCTGTCCCAGGTGGTGCACGGTGACTTCTGGGACAACAACGTGCTCTTCGCCGACGGACGGCTGGTCGCCGTCCTCGACTTCGACTTCATGGCCGAACGACCGCGGGTCGACGACCTGGCCCTGGCGGCCTGGTTCTTCTTCCTGGAGCCGGGGAAAGGCCTTCCCGGTGGTGCCGAACGCGAACAGCTGTGCAGCTTCGTCGACGCCTACGACGTTGCAGCGGAAGTTCCGTTGTCGGACGCCGAACGCGCCGCCCTGCCGCTCGCGATCGCCCGCCAGCCGGCCTGGTCGGTCGGCCGCTGGGTCGTCGAACTGGACGAGGCCGACGCCGTACGTCATGCCCGTGACGCCGCCGGTGAGCTGCCCGTCGCCCAGGCGATTCTCGCCGAGCTTCCGCTGTGGCAGGCGGCGCTCGAGACCCCGGCCCACCGACCCGCCCGGGCGCGGCGGTCCTGACCGGCGGCCGGCACGCCCCCGGGCCGGCACGCCCCCGGCCGGGTCAGCTCAGCAGGTCGTCGGTCGGTGGCCCGGCAGCCAGGTCCCGGCGGATGTACCACTCGGTGCCCAGCAGCCGTCGGCGCGTCTCTTCCGGAAGCTTGGCGAGCGGCGCCGGACCGGCGCCGCGCTCGGCCTCGGATTCGTGTCTGGTCAGGGCGGCCCATTTGCGGTCGTACCAGGGGCTGACGTCGACGGTCGCCCCGACGCGGTCGTCGGCCACGCCGGGCAGTGTCTCCGTCGGGCCAGGCGGTACGTCGAAGAGCTCCCGCCACAGCGAGCGCACCGCGGACTGCGGGACTGTCGCGAGGAAGAACTGCCGCGGCCGCCACGGTGCGCCGGTGCCCGGATAGAGCTGGTCGTATCCGGCCGCCTCGACCGCCGCGAGGGTCACCCGATGGGCCTGGATGTGATCGGGATGGCCGTAGCAGCCGTAGCCGTCGTAGGTGACCACCACGTCCGGCCGGAAGTCCCTGATGTGGGCGACGAGGCGCCCCACCGACTCGTCGAACGGCGCGTCGATGAACCGCGGACCGCCGACCGCCGACTCGGGGACGTGGGCGTCGGCGTACTCCAGCAGCCGGGGCCGGCCGGCGCCGAGGATCGCCAACGACCGCTCGAGCTCGCCGGCCCGCCGGGTGCCCGCCGCCCAGGTGCAGGTCACCACACCGGTCCGCACGCCCGCATCGGCGTAGCGGGCGAGCACACCGCCGGTCCACAACGCCTCGTCATCGGGGTGTGCATGCACGCAGAGCACGCTCCGATCCGTCATGGCGGAAGACGCTACCGGCTCCGTATGCTCGCGCGATGGCGTACTTCGCGCTGACCATGGTCAACGGCCCGGGCTACGATGCCGCGCACGGGCGGCGTGAGCAGAGCGCATGGGACGAGCACGCCGCCTTCATGGACGGGCTCGTCGACGACGGATTCGTCGTCATCGGCGGCCCGATCGGCGACGGTGAGCGGGTCATGCACCTCGTCGAGGCCGCCGACGAGCGCGAGATCGAGTCCCGTCTCGCCGACGACCCCTGGGCGCCGATGGGGATCCTGCGGATCAGCTCGATCGAGCCCTGGTCGATCTGGCTCGACAGCAGGAAGAGCCGGCCGCGCTGACCCTCGACGTCCGTCAGGTCCGGAAGGCCTCGGCCGCGGCGACGATCGCGTCGACGAGTTTGTCGTCGTCGACCAGGGCGGGCGCCACCTCGCCGAGTACGACGCGGGCGTCGTCGGGCAGCGCGCCTCCGACCCGGGCAAGCAGGTCGTCCGCATGCGGGTCGCGGACCTCACCGGTGCGCAGGTGGACCAACCACCCGGCCAGCGCCTGTGCCGCGGCCGCCGGCATCCGCCCCGCGGCGCGTTCGCGCTCGAGGACGGGCACCACCCGGAACGGAAGCTTCTGCGATCCGTCTCCGGCGATCTGCCTGAGGTTGTGCTCGATCCGCGGATTCTCGAACCGGTCGATCAGCGCCGCGCGGTAGTCGGCGACGTCGTCGCCGGGCAGCGGCAGCAGGGTGCCGGCCGTGTCCCACCACTGGTCGATCCAGTCGCGGCAGACCGGATCGGCCATCGCGTCGGCGACGGTGCGGTGCCCGCGGGCGAGTCCGTCGTAGGCGAGCAGTGAGTGCGCGCCGTTGAGCAGCCACAGCTTGCGCAGCTCGAACGGCGTGACGTCGTCGACCACCCGCGCCCCGGCCGTTTCCCACGGCGGCCGGCGGTCGGGCAGGCCGTCGGCGGCGAGCACCCATTCGGTGAACGGCTCGGTCACCACGGGCGACCGGTCGTCGAGCCCGATCAGCCCGGACACGGTCGCCCGGTCCGCGTCGGTGGTCGCCGGCGTGATCCGGTCGACCATCGTCGAGACGAATCCGACGTGCCGCTCGATCCAGTCGCGCAGGCCCGGGTCGACGTCACCGGCCAGGTCGAGCACGACCCGGCGGGCGGCCGGGCCGTTGTCGGACAGGTTGTCGCACGGCACGATCGCGATCGGGCCGGCGTCTGCCGCACGGCGGGCGGCCAGAGCGGCGACGAGCCGGCCGGGCACCGTGGCCGGGGCGCCGCCGGAGGTCCGCAGGGCCGCGGTGTCGGCGGCCACCTGACGATCCGCGCGGTCGATACCTCCGCCGGGGGAGCGACGGTATCCGGCCTCGGTCACGGTGAGGGTGACGATCGAGACCGCCGGGTCGCGGAGGAGCCGGCACAGCGCGTCGACGTCGGCGCCGTCGTACACCTCGGGGATGCTCCCGACGATCTCGGCCCGATCGCCGTCCCGGCCCCGCACCAGCAGCGTGTAGAGACCGTCCTGCTCGCCGAGCACGCGCGCCGCATCGGGTCGGCGGCCGGTGAACGCGGCGATCCCCACCGGTGCACCGGAATGGGCGTTGGCCTGATGCGTGTACCACGCCTGGTGGGCCCGGTGGAACGCGCCGAGGCCGATGTGGACGATGCCGACCGGCGGGGCCGCGCCGGCCACCGCCGAGGACCGGGTCAGTCGCGCTGTCACAGCCGGAAGACCTCCGAAGGGATCGGGCCGGTCAGGTCGCGGGCGACCTCCGCCGCCTCCTCCTCGGCCAGCCGGTGCTCGACGACCAGCCTGGCGAGGTAACCGCTGTCCACCCGCCGCGCGGTGTCGTGGCGCACCGGGATCGAGCAGAAGGCGCGGGTGTCGTCGACGAATCCCGAGGTCCGGTAGAAGCCGACCGTGTCGGTCACCGCCTCGCGGAACCGCAGCAGCGCGTCCGGAGTGTCGGTGAACCACCAGGGCGCGCCGACGTAGACGGACGGGTAGAAGCCGGCCAGCGGGGCGATCTCGCGCGCCCAGACGTCCTCGTCGGTGGTGAACAGCACGATCCGGAACCGGGGGTGGGTGCCGTAGCGCTGGAGGAGCGGCCGCAGGGCGCGGGTGTATTCGGCCGCCTGCGGGATGTCGTGCCCGGTGTCGGGGCCGAACCGCTCGTACGTCGCCGTGTCGTAGTTGCGCAGCACCGACGGGTGCAGCTGCATGACGAGCCCGTCGTCGCAGGACATGCGGGCCATCTCGCCGAGCATGTGCCGGCGGAAGGCGGTGCAGTCCGCCGGGGTGGCGCCGCCGATGAGCGCATCGGCGTAGATCCGCCGGGCAGCGGCGACGTCGAGCGGCGCGGTCCCCGCGTCGGCCGGGCCGTGGTCGGTCGCCGTCGCGCCGTGCTCGACGAAGTACGCCCGGCGCCGCTCCAGGGCGGTGACAAAGCCGTCGTACCCGGCGACGTCGACATCCGCGGCGCGACCCAGCGCCGCGACCTGCGCGGCCCAGCCCCTGCGGCCGGGGTCGAGATAGGAGTCCGGCCGGAACGTCGGCACCACCCGGCCGGTGCCCAGATCCTCCTTGGCGAGCAGCCGGTGGTCGTCCAGCGCGCTGGCCGGGTCGTCGGTCGTCGCGAGTGCGGCGATCCGGAAGCGGCGGAACAGCGCCCGGGGCCGGAACTCCGGCCGGCCGAGCTTGTCCTGCAGCTCGTCGTAGATCTGGTCGGCGCTCTGCTCGGACGGATGTGTCGTCACGCCGAAGACGTCGGCGAGCTCACCCTCCAGCCAGTAGCGGGACGGCGTGGCGCGGAACGCCGGCCAGTGCCGGCAGAACTCCCGCCAGGCCTCGCGCGGCGCGGCCGGCGCCGTGCCGTCCGTCGCCGGGACGCCGAGCCGCTCCAGCGGGACTCCGAAGGAGTGCAGAAGGCGGGTCACGTAGTGGTCGGGGGTCACGAAGAGGGTCGCCGGATCCGGGAACTGCCGGTCCTCGGCCAGGATTCCGGCGTCGACGTGGCCGTGCGGGGAGACGATCGGCAGCTCGGCGACCTGGTCGTAGAGCCTGCGGGCGACCGCACGGACCGACGGGTCGGCGGGGAGCAGACGGTCGGGGTGCGGCTCGAGTCGGGTCATCGATTTCCTCTCGCGGACGGGCTGGCCGAGTGCGTGGCCGCGGCGGTCGGTGATCGTCGTTCGGACGGGCAGGTCCCCGTGGACTCTCGTACCCGCAGCTGGGTCGGCAACACGACCGGCCGGGGAACCGGATCATTGTCCCCCCGCGGAGCGAGCAGCAGATCAACGGCTGCCTGCCCGGCCGATTCGATGTCGGCGGCCAGGGTGGTCAGCGGCGGATGGCAGAAGTCGGCACCGAAGATGTCGTCGCACCCCATCACGCTCATGCCGTCCGGCACGGCGACGCCCCTCCCCAGGAGCCGGCGCATCGTGCCGATCGCCAGCAGGTCGTTGAATGCGACCACCGCCGAGACCCCGGACACCAGCGCGGCGTCGGCGGCGGCGGCTCCCGCCTCGACGGTCGGCGGGAAGTGCCCCAACCGGACCACGTCGAGCCCGAGCTGCCGACCCGCGGCGTGCAGCGCACGCCACCGGCTGCGGTCCGACCACGATGTCGGCGGGCCGGAGAGGTAGGCGACCCGGCGATGGCCGAGCGACGCCAGGTGCTCGGCGGCCTGCCGCATTCCCTGCCGGTTGTCGACCACGACGCACGGGGTGTCGGGCACCGTCCGATTGATCACCACCAGTGAGCGGTCGACCGAGAGGGCCCGGAGCCGGGCGTCGGGCAGCCGGGACGACGCGAGGACGAAGCCGTCGACGCCGCGGGCCAGCCGCTCGAAGTGCCTCCACTCGACTTCGGGTGACTCGCGGGTGTCGGCGAGGACGAGCGTGTAGCCGGCCGCATCCGCCTGCCGACCGGCGCCGCGGATCAGTCCGAAGAAGAAGGGGTTGGTGATGTCGGGGACGAGCAGGGCCAGGGTAAGCGTCTTCCCGCGCGGAAGCGCGCGGGCGATCGGGTTCGGCCGGTAGTCCAGCCGAGCCGAGACGGCGAGGACGTGGTCGCGGGTGTCGGCCCGGAGGCGGTCGGGCTGGGAGAAGGCACGCGACACCGTCGACGCCGCCACGCCGGCTTCCCGGGCGACGTCGTGGATCGTCGCCCGCTTGCCGCGGGAGCGCGTACCCCCACGCGGTGCCATGGCGCTCCCTTCCGGCCGGTGTCACCTCGTCGGACCCGCTCAGTCTGCCATCCCGGCAAATTTGTGCAACCGGTTGCCATTGCATCGTCCGGTGCCTAAGGTCGGCAGGATTCCACTCTCGCCCCGCGGGTCGGACGGTCGGGGTTGCATCCGGCGGTGTCAAGGGATAGGGCAAGGATCGACAGAAGAGACGCAGGCTCCCACCATCGACTTAAGGAGTTACCGGTCCAATGTGGACACTCTCGGGTTTCGCCGACGAGATCTCGCCCGACCTCGAGGAGCAGTGTTCGGTGCTCGACGAGCTGGGCATCCGGTTCATCGAGTTCCGCAGCGCCTGGGGCACCAACGTGCTCGACCTGGACGACGGCCAGCTCGAGCAGGTGCGTAAGACGCTCGACCAGCACGGCATCGCCACCTCGTCCGTGGGCTCGCCGATCGGCAAGGTGAAGATCGACGACGACTTCGACGACCACCTGCGCCGGTTCGACCGTTCGCTGGAGGTTGCACAGCGGCTCGAGGCGCCCTACATCAGGCTGTTCTCCTTCTTCCTCCCGTCCGGCGACGACCCGGCCTCGCACCGTGACGAGGTGCTCCGCCGGTTGGGTGCGCTCGCCGCGCGGGCCGAGGGTCACGACGTGATCCTGCTGCACGAGAACGAGAAGGAGATCTACGGCGACCTGCCCGGCCGCTGCCTCGACATCGTCGAGTCGGTCGGCTCCCCGAAGCTGAAGCTCGCCTGGGACGCCGCCAACTTCGTGCAGTGCGGGGTCCGCCCGTTCACCGAGGCCTACGCGTCCCTGCGGCCGCACCTCGAATACATCCAGATCAAGGACGCCCTGCTGGCCGACGCCCACGTTGTGCCTGCCGGCCAGGGCGACGGCGAACTGCCGGAGACGATCGCCGCTCTGAAGGCCGACGGCTTTGACGGTTTCTTCTCGATGGAACCGCATCTGGCCCACGCCGGTCGCAGCGGCGGCTTCAGCGGGGCGGATCTGTTCAAGACGGCGACCGAGGCCTTCACCGGCCTGCTCACCGCGCAGGGCATCGACTACCACTGACCGACTTCGTCGAGAGGAAGTTTCGCTATGCGGTTCGCCGTCATTGGTTGTGGCGTGATCGGGAAGCATCACGCCCGGACCATTGCGGAGTTGCCCGAGGCCGAGTTGGCCGCGGTGGTGGATACGGTCCCGGAGCGGGCCGACGAGCTGGGCAAGAAGCACGGTGTCCCGGCGTTCTACTCGGTCGACGAGGTCCTGCGCCAGCCGGACGTCGACGCCGTCGCCGTCTGCACGCCCAGCGGTGACCACGCCGGCCCGGCGATCGACGCCCTCCGGGCCGGCAAGCACGTGGTGATCGAGAAGCCGCTCGACGTCACGCCGGATGCGGTGGCCGCGGTCGCCAAGGAGGCCGCGGCGGCCGGCCGGGTGGTGACGGTGATCAGCCAGCACCGGTTCGACGCGGCGGCCCAGATCGCCCACGCCGCGGTGCAGGACGGCAAGTTCGGCGTGCTGACATCGGGCAGCGCCGACATCGCGTGGTGGCGTAGCCAGGGCTACTACGACTCCGGCGACTGGCGGGGCACCTGGGCGCTGGACGGCGGCGGGGTGCTGATGAACCAGGGCATCCACTCGATCGACATCCTGGTCTGGCTGCTCGGTCAGCCGACCGAGGTGTTCGCGTGGACCGGGACCCTCGCCCACGAGCGGATCGAGGTCGAGGACACCGCCGTCGCCACCATCCGGTTCAGTTCCGGTGCGCTGGGCGTCGTACGCGGCACGACGGCGGCCTACCCGGGCCTGACCGCGCGCATCCAGGTGCACGGTGACCAGGGGTCGGCGGTGATCGACGACGACCAGCTGGCGTATTTCCACGCCAGTGACGGGTCGACCGATGCCCCGGCCTACGGCGGCGGCGCGGGTGACAACCAGGCGGCGCAGGTGCTCCCGACCCAGGCCGGGGGCACCGGGGGCGGCGACCCGTCCGCGCTGTCCGACGGCCACACCATCCAGTACCGGGACTTCCTGTCCGCGATCGCGGACGGTCGGCAGCCGCTCGTGACGATCGAGGAGAACACCCGCACCCTCGAGGTCATCTGGGCGATCTACGAGTCGGCCAGGCTCGGCCGGCCGGTGACCGTCGGCGCCTGATGTCGGCAGGTGGCCGTCGGCGCCTGAGGACGGACTGAGGCGCGACCCTGCCGTGGCGACCTGAGCGTCGTCACGGCGGGGTCTGCCGTCCCCGGTTACGCTCGCGGCGTGCAGATCGACTTCAGCTCCTCGGAGCGCGCCAGCCTCGGGGTCGAGTGGGAGCTCGAGCTGGTCGACTTCGAGACCCGACAGCTCGCCTCGGGGTCCAACGAGGTGCTCGCGACCATCACGCCGCCCGGCGCCGAGGAACATCCGAAGGCCAAGCATGAGCTGTTGCAGTCGTGCGTCGAGGTCATCACCGGCGTGTGCAGCACGGTCGGCGAGGCCTGCAAGGACCTGACCGGCACGGTGGCCGAGGTGATGGCCGCGGCCGAACCCCTCGGACTGGGGGTGATGTGCTCGGGCACCCACCCGCTGACCGACTGGTCGACCCAGCAGATCACCGAGACCCACCGCTACCAGCAGCTGATCGAGCGAAACCAGTGGCTGGCCCGGCAGCTGCAGATCTTCGGCGTCCACGTGCACGTCGGCGTCCGCGGCCCGGACAAGGCCATCCCGATCGTCAACGCGCTGGTCGCCTACATCCCGCACTTCCTGGCGCTCTCCGCGTCGAGCCCGTTCTGGGTCGGGTCGGACACCGGCCTCGCCTCCTACCGCAGCAAGGTCTTCGAGGCGCTGCCCACCGCGGGCCTTCCCTACCAGCTCTCCGGATGGGACGAGTTCGAGCGCTACATGGAGGTGCTGATCTCCAGCCATGCGATCGAGTCGGTCCGGGAGGTGTGGTGGGACATCCGCCCGCACCCGAGGTTCGGGACCGTCGAGCTGCGGATCTGCGACGGGCTGCCGACGATCGACGAGATCGCGGCCGTCGCGGCCATGGCCCAGTGCCTCGTCGAGCGGCTGGACTCCGAGATCGACCGGGCTACACGCCTCCCCGAGCCGAGAGCTGGGTGGTGCGGGAGAACAAGTGGCGGGCGGCCCGTTACGGCCTGGACGCCGAGATCGTCGCCGACGACCGCGGGACCGTCGTGCCGGTGCGCCGGGCGCTCGCCGAACTGGTCGAGGATCTGACGCCCCGTCGCCCGCCGGCTGGGCTGCGCGGACGAGCTGGCCATCGTGCCGCGGATCATCGAGCAGGGGGCGAGCTATCAGCGCCAGCGAGCGGTCGCGGCGGCGGCCGGGGGAGACCTGACGATGGTGGTCGATAGTCTGCTGGATGAGATGAGACACGGACTGCCTCGATGAGGGCTCCCCGGAACGGGCCGCGCGGGCGCGTCCGATGAGCCCGCAGCCGCCGAGCACCAGGGCCCCCTCGTGGCTCCGCCCGTGGGTGGCCGAGCACGAGGCCGACCTGATCGCCGTACGGCGTGATCTGCACTCCCATCCCGAGCTCGGCTGGGGGGAGCACCGCACCACGGCCCTGCTGTCCGAGCGGCTGCGCCGGGTGGGGCTGAGGCCGAGGATGCTGCCGAGCGGCACCGGGCTGGTCTGCGACATCGGGTCCGGGCCCCGGACGATCGCGCTGCGTGCGGACATCGACGCCCTCCCGTTGCCCGACGTCAAGACCGTCCCATACCGGTCCACAGTGGACGGTGTCTGCCACGCCTGCGGACACGACGTCCACACGGCGATCGCGCTCGGCGCCGCCTTGGCGCTGCAGGCGGCGCCGGACCTGCCGGGCCGGGTCCGGGTGATCTTCCAGCCGGCCGAGGAGCAGACGCCCGGCGGTGCGCTCGGCGTCATCGACGCGGAGGAACTCGACGGCGTCGACCGGATCTTCGCGCTGCACTGCGATCCGGCGACCGACGTCGGTCAGGTCGGCGTGCGGACCGGGGCGATCACGGCCGCGTCCGACGCCGTCGATGTGACCCTGACCGGCCCGGGTGGGCACACCGCCCGGCCGCACCTCACCGTCGATCTGGTCTATGCGCTGGGCCGGCTCATCACCGACCTGCCCGGTCTGCTGTCCCGGACCGTCGACACCCGCGCCAGCATGTCGCTGGTGTGGGGCGCCGTGCAGGCCGGTACGGCGGGCAACGCCATTCCCCGGTCCGGCCAGGTGCGGGGGACGGTCCGGGTCCTCGACCGCGATGCCTGGTCCGACGCCGAGAAACTGGTCCGGCGGCTGGTCGAGGAGACGGTCGCCCCCACCGGCGCCGTCGCCGAGATCAACTACCAGCGCGGCGTGCCGCCGGTCATCAACGAGGTCCGGTCGGCCGCCCTGATCCGCGACGCGGTGCTGGCCGGGCTCGGGCCGCAGGGACTGGTGGGTACCCCGCAGAGTCTCGGCGGTGAGGACTTCGGCTGGTACCTCGACGTCGTGCCGGGCGCGCTCGCCCGGCTCGGCGTGCGGGCCAGCGACCGGCCGGGTGACCAGCACGACCTGCACCAGGGTGACTTCGACGTCGACGAGCGCGCCATCGCCATCGGCGTCCGGGTGCTCGTCAACCTCGCCTACGTCGCCCTTACCGACTGACCGACGGGCCGGCCGACCGACGGGGCGGCGGGTCAGCTGTCGATCGACCGGCAGGGGCGGGACTGCAGGGCCCGCACGTAATCGTCCGGCGCACCGGCCCGCTCCGCGGCCTCGGCCATCATGCCGAGGTAGCGGGCCGAGGGCAGCCCGCCCTCGTAGCCGTCCAGCACGTAGACCCACGCGAGGACGTCGGCGTCCAGGGCGTGCACCCGCATCTTGATCTTGCGGTAGACCCCGTTGTCGGCGCTCTCCCAGTGGTCGAGGGAGGCCTCGTCGCCCGAGGTGACGTCGTAGAGCGCCACGAAGACGCTCTCGAGCGGGTCCTCCACGATCGTGGCGAGGGCGCCCTCCCAGCCCAGCTCCTCGCCACCGAAGGTGAGCCGCCAGCCGACGATCCAGCCCGTGCCCGCGACCGGTGAGTGGGGGCACCGGCTGAGCATCTGCTCCGGGTCCATGTTCGACCCGTACGCGGCGTAGAGCGCCATGGTGGCCAGCCTAGTGGGCGGACCCCGCCCCGACGTGGGGGACAATGAGCGGGTCAGTGCACGCGATCGGGCACCCGATCGGCGCCCGAGCGGAGGGACACCGTGGCACGCATCGTGATCGTCGGCGGCGGCCCGGCCGGATACGAGGCCGCCCTGGTTGCGGCACAGCTCGGCTCCGAGGTCACCCTCGTCGAAGACCGCGGACTCGGTGGCGCATGCGTGCTCTACGACTGCGTGCCCTCGAAGACCTTCATCGCCACCAGCGAGACGATGACCGCGTTCCGTGACGCCGGCACTCTCGGGGTGCGCGCCGGCGACCCCGAGGAAATCGGCGTCGACGCGCCGGCCGTGCACGGCCGGGTGACCCGGCTGGCCCAGGCGCAGTCGCACGACGTCTACCAGCGGTTGGTGCGGGAGGGCGTCACGGTGCTGATCGGTACGGCGCGGCTGGTCGACGGCGCGGGCGGGATGCGCACCCACGTCCTCGAGGCGGAGACCGCGGACGGGTCGCGGCGGCTCGAAGCCGACATCGTCCTGATCGCCACCGGAGCGACCCCGCGCATCGTCCCCGGGGCCGTCCCCGACGGGGAGCGGATCCTGACCTGGCGCCAGATCTATGACCTCCCGCGCCTTCCCGAGCGGCTCGTCGTCGTGGGGTCGGGCGTCACCGGCGCCGAGTTCGCCAGCGCCTACACCGAGATGGGTATCGACGTCACGCTGGTCTGCAGCCGGGACCGGGTGCTGCCGGGCGAGGACTCCGACGCGGCCGCGCTGCTGGAGGAGGTCTTCACCAAGCGCGGGATGCAGATCGTCAAGGGCGCCCGCGCGTCCGGGGTCCGCCGTACGCCGGGCGGTGTCGTGGTCGACCTCGACGACGGCCGAACCGTCGACGGCAGCCACGCGCTGATGACCGTGGGATCGGTGCCCAACACCTCGGGGCTCGGCCTGGAGCAGGCCGGTGTCGACGTAAGCCCGCGCGGATTCGTCCCGGTCGACCGGGTGTCCCGCACCAACATCCCCGGCGTCTACGCCGCGGGCGACTGCACCGGCCTGCTGATGCTCGCCTCGGTGGCCGCGATGCAGGGCCGGATCGCGATCTGGCACGCGCTCGGTGAGGCGGTGACGCCGCTGAAGCTGAAGACCGTGTCGGCCAACGTCTTCACCCACCCGGAGATCGCCACCGTGGGTATCCAGCAGAAGGCGATCGAGAGCGGGGAGGTGGCGGCCCGGGCGGTCACCTTCCCCCTAGGCACCAACGCGCGGGCGAAGATGCAGGGCGTCACCGAGGGCTTCGTCAAGCTCTTCTGCCGGCCGGCCACCGGTGTCATCGTCGGAGGTGTCGTCGTGGCCCCGGCCGCGTCCGAGCTGATCCTGCCGATCACCGTGGCGGTCCAGAACAACCTGTCGGCCTACCAGTTGGCGCACACCTTCGCGGTCTACCCGTCGCTGACCGGGTCGATCACCGAGGCGGCGCGTCAGCTGATGGAGCACGACGACCTGGACTGAGCACGCCGTCCGATGGCCGGCGGATGGCCGGTGCCCGACGGTGGCCTCGCGTCACAGGCGGACGGTGAAGCGGAACAGCGCGTCGCCCTCCGACCAGCCGGGAAAGTTGGTGCCCCACGTGTTGTTGTACAGGTTCACGTGCATTCCCTCGTCGGCGTGCGGCTGTTCGTCGTCGAAACGCAGGAGGTGCCGGCGACCGGGGCGGACAAGGCACGCATCCAGGGTGCCGATGCGCAGGTCCGCCCGCGCGTCGGAGTAGCCGAATCCGTCCCCGACCGCATGAAGCTGCCGGCCGCCCCGGGACACGACCTCCCGAGGGGACACCCGGTGGCCGAGCTTGTCCATCCACCAGGACCCCGTCTCCGGCGAGGGCAGACTCGGCCGGAAGGACAGCCACAGCGCTTCCGGCCAGCGGGTCGCCGGCTTGTCGAACCACTGGACGGTGATCTGCACCGCCCGGGCGTCGGCCTCCAGTCGGTAGTCGACAGTGAAGAGCTCCGGGCACCCGAAACGATCGACCGTCTCACGGGGGCAGGTGAGGAGTACCCGGCGCGACTCGGGCCCGGTGATCTGGATGTCCTCCACCTGTGGCGACCAGGTCCGGCGTTCATCTCCCAGTGAATCCAACCCGGGCTTGGTGAAGTCGGGTATCGACCAGGCCGCGTTGCGGTGCCCGTCGCGGTTGTAGGCACGGTAGAAGGCCTGGTAGTCCTCGGCGGAGAAGATCTCATAGCCCAGGCTCGCCAGCCGGCGGCGCTCCGACGCCCAGAAGAGGCCGCCGTCCCGGTCGGTCAACTCGACGAGGTCACCGCGGGCACTGTCGATGCCGACATCGAAGCCTCCCGCGGAGATGCGCAGCGGGTCTGAAGCGGCCGCGTCGCCGACCGGACCGCTCGGCAATGGCGCCGGCCTGACCGGGTCGAGCGCACTCAAGGTGCTGCGCGCCTGGTGGGCAAGAGCCGGCTCGCCGTCCAGCCCCAGGACCGCGTCCTCGATGAGGTCGCGCTTCTCCTGCCAGGAGCGCTCGAGGCGCTGATAGTCGGCGCCTTGCCGCAGCCGCGAGAACTCCGTCCGGTCGTAACCCCGGTCGAGGGCCTCGATGGTGGTCTTGTGGTCCAGGCCCCAGGTGTGCTCCGGGACCAGAAGCAGGCTCTGGGCGAACGCCGGCGGTATCGATCGGTCCGGTGGGAGGCTCCGCCTCCACTCCGCGTTCAGCCGGAGCAGGGCGCGATATTGCGCCAGGAGCTGTGGATCAGACCCCGCGCCGTGGATCCAGGTGTCGCCGATCTCCTCACCGACGACCGGAAGACCCGACACCCACGGACGGATCTCCTCGGCGAACGCGTTCAGCGACGATCCGACGATCTCGGCAGCAGGTGCCATCGAGGCGGTGCGGTCGTACTCCTCCAGTACCTCATCGGCGCTCTGTGGACCGTGGTTGTCTCCGGTATGGGCAACGGCCAGCGCCACCGGGCAGTTCGGGACGGCGGAGAAGTCGCCGTAGCGGGCCTGGTAGATCACCGTGACCGTCTTTCCCGCCGGTTCGCGCCAGCGGAACGCGGGCGGAACCTGCGGCAGCGTCGACGCCGAGTTGACTCCGACGTGCAGCAGCTCCACACCCGCGTCCGCCAACGGGCCCACGATGCCGCGCGTATGTCCCGGTACGTCGGTCAGCTTCGCGGCGATCGTCCTGCGGCCGAACCGTTCGTCGAGGTCGCGGGACAGCGCCAATCCGTCGTCGAGCAATGCGAGGTCCAGCAGCTCGCTGTGCGTCGTGAATGGCAGCGCGTGCCAGACGACCGAACCTGCCTCGATCGCCTGCTCCATGAGACGGCGCTCTGAGGTGGGCGCCTGCTCGAGGAACTCCCAGATCAGCCACGAACCCGTGGTCCAGACGAACCGCACCCGATCCGGCCCGCTCCGGTCGACCTCGCGGGCCACGCGTATGGCAGCGGGGATGAAGTCCGAGAGGTACCGCTGCAGGACGGCCTTACCCAGGTCGGTGAAGCCGACGTCCAGGTGGGTCTTGAAGACCAGATGGACCTTGGTGACATCCGTCTCGACCCGAGACTGCGTCGCGCTTTCAACTGACATGCGGATGGATCCTTTCGCAGTTCGGTGCGGCAGCCGGCGGCGCCGTTGTCACGGCACTCCTTGTCGGGTCTCGAGCGGAACCCGCAGCCGGCCCGCCCAGTCGCTCAGCTGCAGCATCGTCGCGTCGGCGATCGCGAGGGGTGCCTGCTCGTCGAGCTCACCGGGGAACTGACGACGGGCTCCCGGCAGTCGACCACCGCCGTCGCCCACGCTGGCTGCCAGCCGGTCCAACCGCTCCCGCACCGAACCGGTTCCGGCGTCGAACGCAGCGGGGTTGAACGCGACGAGAACGTGGCCGATTCGTTGCGGTCGGTGAGCATCGGAGTCGGCGAACATGTCCGGAACGTCGGCCGACAGGTGCGGCCCGGCGAGCCCGCCGGCGATCGCCTCGACCAGGAACGCGAGGGCAAAGCCCTTGGCCCCGCCGAGGGGGGCCAGCAGTCCGTGCAGCGCAGCGTGGGGGTCCACTGTCGGCCGGCCCTGCGCGTCCAGCGCCCATCCGTCCGGCAGCGGTTCGTCGCGTTGGGCGTGCGCGGCGATCCGGCCCCGGGCGACGGCACTGCTGGCCATGTCCACGATGGTCGGTCGTGGCCGGGTGGGGATACCCGCGGCCAGGGGTGACGTCGAGAGCAGAGGACGTTGTCCTCCCCACGCGGCCATCACCGCCGGACCGTTGGAGAAGGCGAGCGTGAGGTGACCGGCTTCGATGCCGGGAATGGTGTAGAGCCCGAGGGCTCCGCAGTGGCCCGAGTTGGCGATGGTCACCGCGGCGACCCCGTAGTCCGCGCAGCGTCGTACGGCGAGCTCGGCGGCCCACCAGAGTTGCCAGTGGCCCAGCCCACCGCCTCCGTCCAGCGACACGACCGGACCGGTGTCCGCCACGGTGCGCAGGTCGGCTCCCGGCGGGTAGCCGCCGGCGGTGATGCGCTGCAGGTAGTACGGCAGCCGCAGCAGACCGTGCGAGGGGACGCCCCACACATCGGCCATGACGATGCACCGGGCACTCGACCGTGCCCGCGGCTCCGGCATTCCGGCCGCCGCCAGTAGGTCGGTCGCGAGCCGGCGTGCGGCGGCGATGGTCAGAGTCACGCGCGCGGGCGTTTCGTCTTCCCCACCGCGGACGCTGCGAGGTTGCCGTCCAGGACGGCGTCGATGTCCGCGGCCAGCACCTCGAGGATGCGGTGCTGGCTCTGGCTGGTGATGCCGGCGATGTGCGGGGTGAGGACGACGTTGTCCAACCGGTCCAGTCGACCGGGCACCGGAGGTTCCTGGGTGCGCACGTCCAGAGCCGCGCCGGCGAGGGCGTGTGACTCCAGCGCATCGGCAAGTGCTTCTTCGTCGACCACCTCGCCCCGTCCGACATTGATCAGGAAGGCGGTGGGACGCAGGCGCGCCAGCAGGCCGGCGTCGACGAGGGCGGCCGTCTGCGGCGTCGCCGGAAGATGGCAGGACAGCACATCCGAGCGCGTCGCGACATCCGTCAGGGTGGTCAGTTCGATACCCGCGCCCGCCAGCTCGGGATGGTGCGGGTCGACATAGGGGTCGTAGGCCAGCACTCTCATGTCGAGGCCGCGTGCGAGCCGTCCGCAGGCACGTGCCGTGGCACCGGCGCCGAGCAGCCCCCAGGTCCCACCCGACAGTTCTCTGCCCGGGGTACGGCGCCAGCCGCCGACCCGGCAGTCCGCGTTGAGCTCGACGGTCCGCCGCGAGAGCGCCAGGGCCAGCCCGAGCGTGTGCTCGGCAACGCTGGTGGCGTTGGCGCCGAGCGGCGCGGTCACCACGACCCCGACGCTGTCGGCCGTCGCGAGATCGATGTTGTCCAGGCCGACTCCGGCCCGGGCGACGATCTTCAATCCGCTGCTCGCGGTCAGCAGGTGGGCATCGACGGCGGTCCGGTTCCGTACGACGAGTGCCCGTGCCCGGCGGGCGACCTCGACGAGGCGACTGTTGTCCTGCCACGCGGTCGGGCAACGCAGCACCGAGCGGCGCTGTGCCAACTCGTCGAAGGGCGCCCCCCAGACGTCCTCCGTCACGACGACATCGACCGTCCCGTCGATCAGGTCGGTCACGATCCGTCCCGCAGGTCGGCGTCGCGGTCGGGTGATCCGTCGGTCGGGTCGAGCACTCTGGCCACCGCGACCACGTCCTCGTCCCCGTGGCCGTGCGCGATCGCCGCGACGAACTGCGACATGCCCTGGGCCGCTACCGGGGTGGGGACGCCCAGGCGGGCGGCGGCATCTACCGCGAGGCGCACGTCCTTCGCGGCGAGCGAGACGGCGAACCGCGCCTCGTAGTCTCCGGCAATCAGCCAGGGCAGCCGGAGCTCCGATTGGAACGACCGGGCGCCGGTGTCGTCGAGTGCGGCAGTGAAGACGTCCGGCGGGATGCCGGCCCGCTGGGACAGCCGGTACCCCTCGGCGAGAACGGCGAGGTTGGTCATGCCCACCATGTTGGATATCAGCTTGAACGTGGCGGCGGCCTCCGGTGAGCCGAGATCATGGACCTTCTCGCCGATTCTGTTCAAGATCGCCTCGAGCGCCGCGACCGCGTCCGCCGGGCCGCCGACGAACAGCGGGATCCGGCCCTGCTCCGCGTCCATCGGCGTCTTGCCGAGGGCGCACGAGACGAACGCCGCCGTACGCCGGCCGAGCAGCTCGCTCAGCTCGCGAGCCGTCCCAGGATCAATGGTGGATACGTCGACTCCGATGGCGGTGGACGCAAGGTAGGGAGCGATTTCGCGCCAGACGCTCAGCACGTCCTCCGGAAGCGGGAGGCTGGTGAGCACGACGTCGGCGTCCTTCACCGCATCTCTGGCCGAGGCCGCCCCGAACGCGCCGGACCTGACGCAGGCCTCGACCGCGGCCGGGTCGGGGTCGTAGACGCGGACCGGGAAGCCGCCGGTCGCAAGGCGTCGAGCGACCGCGCCTCCCATCTTGCCGGCCCCGATGAAGCCGATCTGTTGTCTCGACATGGGGACTACCGTCCACCCACCGTTCAGGAAAGAGGTCTTACCACCAGTAATCGCGTGAACGCTATCTTGCGACGGCCGACGCTGCAAGGCGCGACCGGCGGCGTGCGGTGCACCGACTGCATCGGTCCTGTAGATTGTTCGTCCAACAGAGGTTCTGTTCGCAGTTCAGGAACGAGTTGCCTCGCAGCAGAGGTGGTGTGTGCCAGGACCCAGACACGTCTCGCCCTCCGCGAGGACTCGGGCCGAGGACTGTGAGTCGGAGCCATGCGCGCTCAACCGGGTCACAATCGGGCAGACGGTGGTCCGCGGTACGCCCCGCCCATCTCCTGCGAGGCCTCGTCCGTTGCGTGGGAAGACCGGGAGCCGGCAGATGTGGGAGTCAGTAGCCCCGCGGGGGAGTATCTCCGCGCGAATCGAGAAGCAGATCACCGAACTCATCGCGGGCGATGAGCTTCGGCCAGGTGATCGGCTACCGGCCGAGCGGGAACTCGCCGGACTGCTCGGTGTGAGCCGGCCGTCGGTCCGCGAGGCGGTCAAGTCACTCGAGGCGCAGGGACGTCTGCATGTCCGCCACGGGCAGGGGGTCTTCGTCGCCGCCCCCCGCTCGGAGCAGGACCTTCGGGCCGCCGTCGCGGCGAATGAGATGGACGTCGGCGAACTGTTCGCCATGCGTGAGGTGCTCGAGGTTCCGGCGGCCGGGTGGGCGGCGGCGAATGCCGGTGCGTCCGACATCGCCGCGATCGCCGCCGCACTGAAGGAACTCAACCGGGCTATCCGCGCCAATGCGCCCGATTTCGAATTGCTGCAGACGCTGGACGCGACGTTCCACATGCAGATCGTGGAGGCGGCGGGCAACCGGTTCCTGCGGCAGACCCTCGGGGTGCTGCAGGACATGCTCGCGGCCGGGATGGAGACCACGCTCCGCGTGCCTGGTCGGCTGGAACGCTCGCGGGACGACCACGAGCGCATCCTCGCCGCGCTGCGGGCCGGTGACGCGCCGGCGGCCCGGCAGGCCGCCCGCCGGCACATCCGCGCCGCTCATGCCGCGGCGCTCAAACGCTTCGAGCAGGAGGACGGCGCGACCACGCTGCGTTCCCTCTGACAGGTCACCGCCGCGCGGCCCCTCAGGCGCTCGGGTAGAGCTTCGTGATCACGAACTCACGGTGTCCGAGGGCTTCGGCGCAGGTCAGCCTTCCGTTGATCGTGCGGTCGACGACCTCGGAGAGCAGGTCGCCGGAGTGCACCAGGTCGTAGTTGCGGCGGATGAGCCCCGAGCAGTCGAGATCCATGTGTTCGGACATCGTCTGGGCGGTCCGCGGGTTGGCGGTCAGCTTCACCACGGGCTCGATCGGATGGCCGATGATGTTTCCCTGACCGGTGGGGAAGAGGTGGATGGCCGCTCCGGCCGCAGCCATCAGGGTGATGCATTCAGCCGCTGCCGAACTCGTATCCATGAAATTGAGTCCTTGCACGGTCGGCACCTCGGCCGGGCCGAGAGCGTCGACGACCGGGTGCGTCCCTGTCTTGGCGATGTTGCCCATGGCCTTTTCCTCGATCGTCGACAGGCCGCCGGCGATGTTTCCCTGGGTGGGCTGGGATCCGAGCAGGTTCGCGCCCTCGCGCTCGATGCGGTCGAGGTAGTTGTCGAAGATCATCTGGAACTTCTTCCGCACGCCGTCATCGACGCACCGCTGCGCGATCAGGTGTTCTCCGCCGGTGAGTTCGCTCGTCTCCCCGAACAGGACGGTGCCGCCGGCCTCGACCCACCGGTCGACGACCTGGGCGGTCGTCGGGCAGGAGCCCAGTCCGCTGGTGGTGTCGGACTCACCGCACTTGATCGACAACATGATCTCGCCCGCTTCGACCGGCTCGCGGGCTACCTCGGCGGCGTCCTGGACGAACTGGGCCAGTCTGCGTGCCACCTTCTCCAGGGTCCGCAGATCGCCCGAGCCCTCGATCGAGAATCCCTCAACCGGTTTCCCGGTGGCGGCGATGCCCTCGACCACGCGTGCGGTCCAGTTGGGCTCGATGCCTACGACGACGACCGCGGCGACGTTGGGATTTGCACCCGTCCCGATCAGTGTGCGGAAGGTCAGATCGAGGTCCTCACCGAACTGGAGCCTGCCGTAGGCGTGCGGGAGAGCAAGCGCGTCGGGCACTGCCGCCGCCGCCGCCTCGCACACCGCGTTGGACAGGTCGTCGACAGGGAGCACGATCACCTTGTTGCGGATCCCGACGGCCCCGTTGCGCCGCCGGTATCCGGTCAGCTGGCGATGCTGGACTGCCACCGCTTGCTCCTCACGTTGTGGGTGTGTACATGGGTGCCGACGCCGATGTCGTCGCTCGCGGTCGCCACCGGCTGGCCGTACTCGATGATGTCGTCACCGGCGCCTATGTCGATGAGGGCGAACTTGTGCCCGAGTGGCACCTCGTCCGCCAGGGTGACCTCAAGGTCTGCGGGACCGACCAGATAACCACCGCGCACGCGGCCCGGTGAGAGGTCGCGGATGGCGATCGCGACGCTGTCCCCATCTCCGTGGGCCAGGAAGTCGGGTTCTCGGCGGTCGGACATTGGGCTGCTCCCACCCTTGTGGATTTGGCGGATCCTGCCTGGCTGGTGTCGTTTCTCAGGTGCGCAGAGGTCTTACCTGTGCACCTTACGAAGGTGAGTACGTCGGGGTCAAGGCACGCAGATCTATTGCTTCGGCCGAACCATTTCTGTGCTGGGCAGTCCGGTCTCGTAGTCGAGCATCCGCGGTTGATAGCCGTCGTCGCGCGGTTGCCGGGTCATGCCGTTCCCGCGCCACGACGGCGCCGGAACGCCCGTGCGCCAGGGCCGGTTCTGCCAGTAGTACCCCCGGAAGGGGTCCCGGGTGTCATCCATCCAGGCCAGCAGCCTGTCGTGCAGGTCGTCCCGGATCGCCGCCCGGCGGGGATCGTCGATGAGATTGATCATTTCCCCGGGATCTGAGTCGAGGTCGTAGAGTTCGTCTCCGGAAAGCAGGTTCAGGACCAGCTTGTGGTGGCCGCCGAGCACTCCCCGGAGCAACTGCAGGCCACCGAACCCGTCGTGGTCGATTTCGAATCGATGGAATTCGGTGAAGACGTGGTCATTGAGGCGACGGGTCGGATCGATGAGCATCGGCACCATGCTGGTGCCGTCCAAGAGCGGTGGCACCGGGACACCCATCGCGTCGAGCACGGTCGGGGCGACATCGATGTGTGAACTCGGGTGCTCGCACACCGAACCCGGTGTGGTGACCCCTGGCCACCGGACGAGTAGCGGAATGCGGGCGACCTCGTCGTAGAAGGCCGGCCCCTTGCCGGTGAGGCAATGGGATTCGAGTGCATCACCGTGGTCGGACGTATAGCAGACCAGGGCGTCAGGGACCGCGACGTCGATCGCATCGAGCACCCGTCCGATCTCGGCATCGACGTAGGTCTGTGCGCCGAAGTAGGCCGGGTTGTTGATCCGCACCGCATCGCGGTCGGCCGCGGTCCGCTCGCCGGCCCAGACCTGTTGGTGCTCGGGCTTGTCCTTCAGCGTGTCCCACACGTTCGGGCTCTTCGGAAAGTCGTACCGTGCATAGGCGCTCGCGTACGGCTCCGGGCTTATCGAGGGCCCGTGCGGCTCGTCGTAGGAGACAACGAGGAAGAACCGTTCGTCACGATGCCGCTCGATGAACTCGACCGCCCGTGTGGAGCACCGGTGCGCGAAGGTGAAGTCCTCGTCGACCTGCCCGTTGCTCTCCATCGCCCGGGAGCGCACTCTCTCCTCGGTCGTCAGTTCCTCGAGATACGTCCGGCCGTCGTACCAGTAGTCAGGATCCCAGCCGTCCGGGCACCGACCGTTCCCGAAATAGTCGGTGCCGTCCAGGTGCCACTTGCCGATGTATCCCGCCGCGATTCCCTGATCTGACAGGCGTTGGCCAAGCGTGTGGGCGGTCGCACCGAGTGGCATGCTGTTGGCGAGTGCGCCGTTCCCGTGCGGCCAGGTCCCGGTGAGCAGCGCCGACCGTGCCGGGCCGCACACGGGCTGTGCAGGTGTAGGCGCGGTCGATCAGCAGTCCTCCGGCCGCCAAGCGGTCCAGGTGCGGAGTGCGGATTCCGGTGTCGCGGTAGCACCCCAGCATGTCCCAGCGAGTTGTGTCGGTGATCAACAACACCACTTGATCGGCGCGCTGTCGCGGCGCGGTCATATCGGTCTCCCAAGGTCGTGTGGTTTCGGCTCTCACCCTCCGACGTACGCGGTCGGGCAGGTCACGGTTGCCCGGTGTGCGACCCCCGTTCCGTCACCCGCCGAAGCGCGGCGCCCCGTGCGGCGCGGATGTGGCCGCACGCCGCACGCCCCGCCGCCACCGGATTCCCATGGGCGAGCGCGGCGTATATGTGTTCGTGGTCGCGCTGGGATGCCGTTGCCCGGCCGGGGACGTCGACGGTGGTCCCCATCCCGACCAGCAGCATCTGGTGCAACACACTGCTCGTCTGACGGAGGAATCGGTTGCCCGCATAGCTGGCAATACCCATGTGGAACCGGACGTCGAGCTCGGCGAGGTAGCCGAAGTCGATGGCGGTGCCGGTCGTGATGACTCGGCTCATCTCGTCGAGCGTCGTACGCAGGTCCTCAAGCTGTGACGGACCGACGAGTCCGGCGGCCCACCGGGCCGCCGGAACCTCGACCACCTCGCGCATCGCGAACAACTCCGTGAGAGTCGACTCCGATCCGCGGAGAGCGTCGACCAGCTGCCGCTCCGGCCGGGAGGCTCGGACGAAGACGCCCTGTCCGTGCCGGACGACGACGCGATCCCGGGCGGCGAGAACGCGTATCGCCTCGCGCAACGACGGTCTGCTGACCTGCAGCAACGCCGCCATCTCGCGTTCCGACGGCAATCGATCACCCGGCCGCAGACTCTCGTCGGTGATGAGCCGCTCGACCTGATCGACGATCCGATCGGACACGGTGCCCAGGGTGCTCAGTGGCTGCCACACGGAGCCCGCCACTCACCCACCACAGGACTCGATGCCTACCCCCGCTGTAGCTTCCGGCCCATGTGGCACGGGCTGTAGGCTAGCGCGAGGCCAGAGGTCTGTGCAATGCTCCGCCACCCATCGTCAGCTCGGCAGATGAGACACGAGGTGTGAAGGCGTGGTCGACCACCCGCTCCATCTGCCGGCCGGAGTCCTCACGGCGCTGGTGACACCGTTGGATGAGTCGGGCGGTCTCGATACCAAGGCGCTCGACCGGCTGCTGGAGCGCGCACTCATCGCAGGGGTCGTCGGGGTCAGTCCGAACGGATCCACCGGGGAGGGCCCACGGCAGACCCGCGAGCAGCGCCGCCAGATGCTCGCGGCGGTGCGGGACCGGGTGCCGGTGGGATTTCCCGTTGTCCCTGCGGTACCCGTCAACGCCGTCGATGAGGCGATCGAGGAGTTGGAGACGGTCGGGCTGCACGGTGCGACAGCCGCACTGGTCGCGCCACCGTCCTACTATCCGACGGCGGAAGCCGACACGGAACGTATGTACCTCGCCCTTGCCGAGCGGTCGTCGGTGCCCATGGTGCTCTACAACATACCGGCGATGACCAAGACGCAGATCACCCCTGCCGTGGTAGCGACGCTCGCCGGTCACCCGCGCATCGTGGCGATGAAGGACAGTAGCCGGGACCTGGAATACCTGCAGGCGGCGATATATGCGGCCGACGGCGCGGATTTCCAGATCCTGACCGGGAGCGACACATTGCTCCTGGCGAGCGTGCTCGCCGGCGCGAGCGGCACGATAGCGGCGAGCGCCAACCTCGTTCCCGAGCTCGGCGTGGCCTTGTACACCGCTGCCCGTGACCGACGGGTCGAGGTTGCCCGCGAGCTCCAGCGCCTGCTCTTCGCGATCGTTCAGGCCTGTCGTCGAGGACGACCTCCCGCAGGCTGGAAGGCGGCACTGGAGATCGCAGGGGTCTGTTCGGCGCGCATGGTGCCGCCGGCCGGGGGACTCACCGATCCCGATTACCGCGCGTTGTCCGCCGACCTGGATCGACTGCTGCCGGTGTCGGTCTGACACTGACGGCCGTGGAGCCGGCAGCAAGTCGGCCCCCGAATGTCCAGCCCTGCCGAAGGGGATCGACGTGGTTCCTGCTAGCGCGGCTCGAGATTCGGGCACGGGTCGCCCTTCCGATGACCGCGTCGCGTGGTAGCCCGACGAACGAAAACCGGGTGTGCCGTCAACGGGCCCCGGTCAAGTAGCCTCGTATTCCCTCGATCTGCGCTCGGACCGTGGCCTCCGGGGCTTTCTCGCCTTGCCAGGTCCGGCTGAACTCGGACTCCGCGACCAGCCAGCCCTCGAACCGCTCCGCCGCCAGCCCGCGCAGGATCTTCTGGTAGTCCAGAGTGCCCCGGCCAACCTCGACGAAATGGTTCTCCGGCGTGATGTCCCGCAGATGCAGGTACGCCAGCCGGTGGCCGAATCGGTCGACGAACGCGCCGACATCGACCCCGGCGTACGCCACCCATCCGAGATCGGCGGCAAGCTGGATGTCCTCAGGGTCACAGCGATCGACGATCGCGGCGAGTATCCGGGAGTCATCGGCGAGCTCGGCGGCATGATTATGGAAGCCGACCCGCACACCGGCCGCCTGACGGCACGACCTGCCGAGCGCGCCCAGGTTCTCGGTGATGCACTTCAGGTCCTGCTCGGTCGGCCGGGCCGGCGCATCCTGGAGGCTGACGACGAGCCGGCTGCATCCGACCTCGGGCAATCCCGCGGCGCGGCGGGTCAGAGACTCGATGTGGGCCCCGACGTCGGAGTCCCCCCAGCGGCCTCCTGCGTGGGCTCCGCACAGCTGCATGCCGCCGGAGGCGGCGAGCATGCGGCGAAGGTCGGTCGGTGACTCCAGTGGCAGGCGGAGAAGGGGTGCTTCAAAGCCGGTGAATCCCGCGGCGGCGATGTGACCGATCGTCGCCGGAAGGCGCCCGGTGAAGGCCTCGGGCGACATCGTTTGAAGCCATGGACGGGTCTGGCATCCGATCGGCCACTCGGCGGCGGACAGCGGTTCGACGCTCATCGGGACAACGCCTCCTGCGGGTCCGCGGAGGGCACGAACCGGCTGAGATACTCACGCGCGAGCGCCAGCCCACGTCGGACAGCGTCAATATCGTCGGACCAGAGTGGGTCTTCGTGCTCGATCGAGACGACCCCAGCGTAGCCCGAGTCGAGGAGGGCACTGAGAAACGCGTTCCAATCGATGTCGCCCCACCCGGGCAGCCGGTGACGCCACCACCCGAGTTGCGGCCACCCACCCTGGTCCTCCGGCCTGGTCAGCTGCGGCCCGTCCACCCCGTAGCGATAGCGGCCCTCCGGGCGGATCTCGGTGTCCTTGGCGTGCACGTGCGTGATCCGATCGCGATAGTCACGCACGACGCGCAGGTAGTCGATGCCCTGCCACACGCAGTGCGAGGGATCCAGGCAGATTCCGAGGGCGTCGGACGATATCCGATCGAACAAGGCGTCCCAGGTCTCGGGTGTGCAGATGGCGTTCTGCCCACCGAAGGGGCAATTCTCGATCGCGATGCGCACTCCACGGTTCGATGCGTACCCGACGAGCGCAGCCAGTGACTCGGCGCCGGCCTCGAAGTTGGCTCGCTGGGTGGCGTCGTTCCGGAAGTTGCGCGCCAAGGTCCACACCGTGTCGACGCCCAGCTCCGCGGCCCGGTCCATCGCCGCCCGTGTGATGGCCACGGCTTCTGCCCGGGAGGCCGGATCGGAGTCGGCGAGGGACGCGCGGATCCGCATCGGCCCCGGACGGAGACCTGCGACCGTCATCGTCTCCACGGTTGCCCGGTCGGCGTCCGGGTCGAGATCGATCGACGCGAATCCCGCACTGCGCGCCCATTGAGCAAGCTCCGGAGTGGGAATCTTCTCCAGCAGCGGCGGGACGATGAGGCCCAGATCGACGTGTTCCTGCCACACGTGGCTCGCTCCTCGGAGTCGCAGCATCGTGGTATGGCTCCGGGACCGACCGAACAATGCCCGGGTGCCGGCCCGCTACAACCAATGGGTCGGACTGTGGACAGAAGCTCTCCGACTCATGGTGGCCGACACCCGCCGAATGGGTTCTCAGCGCCACGCCACATCGGCCGGCAGATTATGGCCGGTCACGAATCGTGTCAAGGTTCCAAGCTGCGGTAGAGAGAGACGTCCCCAGACCTCTGGTGGATTGACGCCTTACCACTTCAGAGTTAGCGTGCGCCTGCACCAGGCCATAGGAACGAGACCAACCTCGCCCCGGAGGTCCTCCATGCATGATGAGCCAATCGCCCGCAGGGGGTGGTCGCGCCGGGACCTTCTCCGCGTCTCCGGGCTGGGCGGCCTCGGACTGGTCGCGGCGGCATGCACGAACACGGACGCCCCGACCGGATCAAGCAGCGGAACGGCAAGCGGCAACAAGCCTCCGCCGTTCGCGATTCCCGACTCGGGCGCGAAACTCCCGGCGGGGAAGGTCAATCTTCGCTGGACGGACAGTGGTGACGCGAAGGCGAACTTCTTCAAGGCCTTCTTCCCCGCCTACCACAAGAAGCACCCGAACATTCAGATCACCTACAACGGGACCAGCTGGAACTCGATCCAGGAGGTGATCACGCTCGGCCTCAGGAACGGCTCCGCGCCGGACGTGTTCCAGCTTCCGAGTCAGCTGACCACCGCCGAAGCGGTGCAGAACGGCTGGCTCGGCGTCGTCGACGACATCGTCCCCAACTGGGCCCACGTCAAGGCTCAATTCCCTCCGGGAACATTCGCGAACGGGGTCACCGACTTCGACGGAAAGACATACGGAGTGCCGTTCACCTCCAGCGCGCGGATCAACGACATGCTCCTCTTCAACGCCGACTACACCAAGAAGGCCGGCTACGACCTTTCCGGCGCACCGATCAGCTGGGCGGAATTCCGCGAGGTCGCGAAGAAATGCACAAAACAAGGAAACGGAAAGTACTACGGCTTCATCTGCGGGCTCACCCAGCAGGGCGGACTATCGGGCCCGTTCAGTCAGCTCGCCGAGATGTCCGGGCTTCCCGGCGGCTTCGACGCGGGCAACGGCGTCGATGGCGGCATCAACTGGAAGACGGGACAGTTCAACTACACCTCCGATCTCGCGCAGGAGGCAATCGAGCTGATGCTCGCGCTGAAATCGGACGGCAGCATCTTTCCCGGAGTCGCGAGCCTGGACCAGCCCGGTGCGCGCGAGCGGATGCCGCAGGGCGTCGCTGCCATCATCCTGCAAGGGCCCTGGAATATCGCCGCGTGGCAGCAGAGCAACCCCGACTTCAACCTCGGTGTCAACCTTCCTCCGCTGAAGAACCCCCGGCAGATCTCGCCGGCGACCTACGGCCCGGGTGGCTCCAACACCTGGTTCTACTACGCGAAGTCCAAGGTCGGCCCGGTCATCGGCGACATCTATTCGTACATGGCGACGCGAGCGGGCCAGACGGAGTGGGCGGACTACGACGGCGGGGGCGACCCGCCACAGTTCGCGGCGGCCGCGGCCAACCTCCACTTGAATCCGACCGAGAAGAAGGCTTTCACGCTCGGGCAGAAATACACCGCTCTCGGGCCCGAGCCCGCCGTCCGGAACCCGGACGTCAGCAAGGTCTACGAGGCCTATGTGCCGGTCCAACCCAACTGCAGCGACACTCTGAACGGCCTCTTCACCGGACAGGTGAAGGGCAAGCTGCCGAAGGTGCTCAAAGACCTCCAGGACCGTAGCGAGAAGTCTCTCGAGGTCGCCATCGCGAAGGCGAAGTCGCAGGGCGCGAAGATCTCACGCGACGACTGGGTCTTCGCCGACTGGAATCCGGAAGAGTCGTACGCCAAGCTCTACAAGACGTGACGGTCGCATGACCGCGATACCGGGTGGACGCTCAATGCGGCGGCCCACGGGGAGGCGCCGACTCCCGGAGCGGCTGTGGAGGGCTCGGTGGTGCTATCTGCTGATGGCGCCGGGCCTCGTTCTGATCCTCATGTTCTCGGTCTACCCGATGATAGCGTCGTGGTATTACTCGTTCTTCTCGTGGGACGGCTTCAGTAAATCGAAGGAATTCATCGGATGGCAGAACTTCGACGAGCTGCTGCATGACGCATTCTTTTGGCACGCCTTCGGCCGGTCGGCATGGTTCATGCTCGTCTCGACGCCGATCGAGTTGGCGGTGTCCCTCTTCCTTGCGATCGTGCTCAACGAGCGCGCGCTGCGCTTCTCGCCGGTCATCAGGACCTTCCTCTTCATTCCGGTCGTGACGACGACCGCGATCGTGGGAATCGTCATGAGCTTCGTGTTCGCGGCGTTCAACGGCCCGGTGAACCAAGTGCTCCAGGATGGTCACGTCATCCACCGCCCGATCGACTTCCTCGGCAGTCCGCACACCGTCATGTGGACGGCCATCGGGATCTTCGTCTGGAAGTGGCTCGGACAACCGATGATCTACTGGCTGGCGGGGTTGCAAACGATCCCGCAGGAGATCTACGAGGCGGCCCGGGTCGATGGCGCCGGCTGGTGGCGGCAGGTCGTGTCGATCACGGCGCCGATGATGGCGCCCTTCGGGGCGATCATCACGCTGATCGTCGCGGTAGGGAACCTGCAGGTGTTCGCGTTCCTGCAGTCCCTGACCGACGGTGGGCCGTTCTTCTCGTCGGAGGTGATGGAGCTCTACATCTACCGGACTGCTTTCGGAGCGGCCGGTTCGACGTCTTCGACCCGCCTCGGCTACGCCTCGGCGGCTGGAGTCCTCTTCGGGGTCGCCGTGTTCCTCGTCGCACTGATACAGGTTGTGCTGGTCAGGCGGATGCGCCGGTCGGCCAGCCTCGCCGGGGACACGGCCTGATGACGACCGCGGTTCGCGAGCGGTCGCGGCGGGGTCGGCTGGCTCCGCAGGCGACCCCTCGGCGGGCTCGTGGATCCCGGCGTCGGATCATCACCTACGTCATCGCAGTTCCGGTATGTATCGCATGGATATATCCGTTCCTGTGGATGATGTCGGCTTCGGTCAAGCCGAACGGAAAGGTCTTCAGCGGACTCGGGCTCTTTCCCACGCGGTGGTATTTCAGCAATTGGACCGATGCGTGGACACAGGCCCACATCGGTCGTGAATTCTTCAATACGTCGATCATCACCGTCGCCGCGGTGGCGATTGTTGTCCTGACCACCTCGAGCATGGGCTACGTCCTCGGCCGGTTTTCATTCCCCGGCAAAAGGATCCTGCTGGTGGCACTCGGCGTACTCGTATTCCTGCCGCAGGGATATACGATCATTCCGATCGTCGATCTCATCACGGCCCTACACCTGGACAACAATCTGTTCGGCGTGATCCTCGCGGAGAGCGGGACGGCTCATATCATCCAGCTGCTTCTCTTTGCAGGCTACTTCCGCCAGCTCCCGAAAGAGCTCGAGGAGTCGGCGATCATCGACGGTGCCGGCTTCTTCCGGGTTTTTCTGCAGATCTTCCTTCCGCTCGCCAAGCCGGTGATAGCAACAGTGATAATCCTGCAGTTCATCGCAAGCTGGAACGATTTCCTCGTGCCGCTGGTCCTCACGCTCAGCCGCCCGGACCTGCAGACGCTCGCCGTGGGCATCTATTCGTTCCAGGGGCAGAATCTGACCAACTATTCAGAACTTGCGGCGGCAAGCACGATCAGCCTGCTGCCGGTCATCGTGGTCTTCCTCTTCCTGCAGCGATACTTCATCGAAGGTCTCTCGGGGGCCGTGAAGCAGTGACGGACTACGCAAATCAGTGGAGGGGTGCGCGCCGGTGATGGCCGAAGGGGAGCACAGTCTGAAGGTTGCCGTGGTGGGTGCCGGTGATATGGGGACCCGGCACGTCGTCGGCTGGCAGGCGGCCGGGCATGTGGTCGTGTCGGTGACAGATGTCGACGTCGGCCGCGCGAAGGCCTTGGCCGGCGCCCACGATGTGGCGGCCGTCCATGACGACTACCGGGCAGCCCTCGCGGATCCCTGTGTCGAGGTGGTCTCGATCTGCACCCCGTTGGTGTCCCACCGCCCGGTTGTGGTGGAGGGGGCGAGACGGGGTAAGCACGTGTTCACGGAGAAGCCACTCGCCTCGACGCCGGCGGACGCCGATGCGATGGAAACCGCGGTGGCTGACGCCGGAGTGTGCTTCGGCGTCGGCTTCCAGCGCAATCTGGCTCCCGGTGTCCAGGTGCTCCGCGACCTGGCGGCGTCGGGGGCGTTCGGGCGCCCGATGCTGTTCAACTCCGACCTCCTGCAGGAGGTCCGGCCGAAGACGGCGATGCACGATCGCAACGGCAACAACGGCCCGTTCGCCGACGCCGGATGCCACTACTTCCTGCTCTGGCGGACCGTCTTCAGGTCCCGGCCGTCGACGGTGCGCGCCGTCGGCGCGGTGACAGCGCTCGATCGGCCCGAGCTCGCCCACCTGCACGAGCTTGCCATCGACACCGGGGTCGCGATCGTGACGTACGAGTCGGGTGACATCGGCACGCTCACGGCGTCATGGGGGTTGGCAAAGGGCACCCGAACGTCCCGGCGAGGTGACCGGATAGTCGGGCCCAGAGGTACCGCCGAGGGCAGTGTCGCGCGGGAACTGGTCGTCACCAGCGGACAGGACAGTAGGTCGATCACCTTCGACCCGGTCGATCTGCATCAGCTCGAGTTCACCCGGTTCGCCGAGGCGATCCGCGACGGTCGGCCGTACGAGTACGGGTTCAGGGAGGGCCGGGAGGTCATGGCGGTGACCGAGGCGATCTTCCGCTCGATGGCGACCGGTGACACGGTCCGTGTCGCCGACGTCTGGTGAGCGGACGGCGAGGTCCCGAGACCGGAGGTGGAGCCCGGTGAAGCTCAGTTGCTTCGAGATGATGGTCGGCGATCGGCCGCTGCTGGAGAAGTTCGAAATGGTCGCGGCGGCGGGCTTCGACGGCATCGATCTGCGCGGTGACCTTCTGCACGGCCACGTCCCTGAGGCACTTTCCTGTGCGGCACGTACCGGGCTCGATATCCCGACCGTCTACGGACGAATGGGCGTTCCGCTTCTGGCCCGCACGCTACGCGAGCGCGGCACCGCGATGCAGATGCTGCGTACGCGACTGGCCGACGCGGCCGCGGTCGGGGCGAGGCAGGTCGTCCTGGTGCCCATCACCGGGGCCCCGCGGATCGACGTCGATCTCGGGGCAGGGGTGAAGAGCGTCGAGTGGTCGCTGCTCGCGGTGCTGCTCCGCGAGGTGCTCGCCGACGAACCTGCGAGCGGGGTCACGATCGTGCTCGAGCCGTTGAACGCGGCGGAGACACATCTCGTGACCTCACCGACCGAGGCGGCCACCTTTGTCCGTCGACTTGCGCATCCGCGGATCGGCACGATGATCGACACCTACCACGCCGACCGGGAGGGGCAGGATCTGATCGCGGAGCTCGCCGGGACGGCCGGCCAGCTACGCCTGCTGCACCTCTCTGATCGAGATCGTCGGCTCCCTGGGCTCGGCGGTGTCGACTTCGAACCCTTTCTCGCGGAGCTCAGCCGGTCCGGGTACTCCGGGTACGGCGGGTTCGAGTGCCGCGGGCCGTTCTCCGTCTCCGACCTCGAGGCGAGCGTGCGTTGGGTGCGCGACGGCGCCCGAGGCCGGCTTGCGCGCCCGGATCGGGCGGCACAGGCGTGAGCGGAGGGCTTGCCGACCGGGTTGCGCTCGTCACCGGCGCGGGACGGGGTATCGGCCGGGCGGTCGTGACGCGCCTTGTCGCGGAGGGCGTGGCCGTCGTCGCCACCGACGTCGACGGTGACGGGCTGGCGGTCACCTCGTCCCTCGTCGAGCGGTATGGCGCGAAGCTGACGACGTCAGTGGTCGACCTGGCCGACCGCGCGGCACGCTCGGACCTGGTTCCCTTTGCGCTACGGACCTATGGTCGCCTCGACATCCTGGTCAACAACGCGGCCTACCACGGCAGGCGGGTCGGTGCACTGGAGTTCGACGACGACGATTGGGACCGGGTCATCGAGGTGAATCTTTCAGCGCCGGCAGCGATCGCACGGGCCGCCGGGCAGGTCATGGTCGATCAGGGTGGCGGCGCGATGGTGAACCTCGGCGCGATCCAGTCGGACCTGCCGCTACCCACCTATCTTCCGTACGCCGCCAGCAAAGGCGGAGTCGCAGCACTGACCCGGGCGCTCGCGGCCGAGCTCTCGCCGTACGGCGTCCGGGTCAATGCGGTCATCCCCGGGACGATCGACACGGAGTCGTTCCGGGACACGCTGGCGCCGGGCACTACGGACCCGGAGTCGGGTGGGCCCGGCCGCGCAGATCCGCCCCGGCAGGCCGACCTCCCGCGGGTGGCCTCGTTGCTTCCGCGGCCGGGCACCGCGAGCGAGGTCGCATCGGCGGTAGCCTTTCTGGCCGGAGACGACGCCTCCTATGTCACCGGTGCACTCCTGCATGTCGACGGCGGCCGAAGCCTGTCCCGACTGCCCGATCCGACGGATGCCCGTTACCGGGGATATCGACTCGAGGGTGGGTAGCAGGTCGCCCCGCCGGGTGGGCCGCGCCGGTTCCGGCGGTCGCTACACCGAGCGGCGCGGAACGGCCGATCCGCTTGCTCCGGTGAGCACATCGAGGTCGGCTCCGAGGTTGGCCTGCTGGACGTGGTCGGTGTAGATCCTCAGCCAGCCACGACCTTCTGGCGCGACGGGTGGCGTCCACCGCTCCCGGCGATCACGCAGGGCGGCGTCGTCGACCAGTACGTCGAGCCGACGGGCGGGGACGTCCAGCTCGATGAGATCGCCGGTCTCGACCAGCGCCAGTGGGCCGCCGACCGCCGCCTCGGGCGCAGTGTGCAGGACGACCGTGCCGTACGACGTGCCGCTCATCCGGGCGTCCGAGATCCGCACCATGTCGGTCACTCCGTTCTTGAGCAACCGCTGAGGCAGCGCCAGATTGCCGATCTCCGGCATGCCGGGATAGCCTCGCGGGCCGGCGTACCGGACGATGAGGACGGAATCCTGGTCGATGTCCAGCGACGGATCGTCGACGGTGGCGTCGTAATCTTCGATCGAGTCGAAGACGACCGCCCGCCCCCGATGCCGGAGGAGATTCGGGCTCGCGGCGGACTGCTTGATGACGGCGCCGTCGGGTGCGAGTGTGCCGTGGAGAACGGCGACGGCCGAGCCCGGCTGTTGCAGCGGGTTCTCCATCGTGCGGATGACGTCCGGCCGCCAGGACTTCGCGGTCGAGGACACCTCGCCCAGCGATCGGCCGTCGACCGTCGGAGTGTCGAGATGCAGGAGCGGCCCGAGAACGTCGAGAAGGGCGGGCACGCCGCCGGCGGCGTGAAAGTCCGCCATCAGGTGGCGACCGGACGGCAGGAGGTCGACGAGCAGCGGGACGTCCCGCGCGAGCAGGTCGATCTCGTCGAGCGCCAACGGCACGCCTGCCCGCCCCGCCATCGCCAGCAGGTGGATCACCGCATTGGTGGAGCCGCCGATCGCGGCGTTCACGCGCACGGCATTCTCGAACGACGCACGGGTGAGGAACTCGGAGAGGACCCGACCGTCGCCCGCCAGCGCCACCGCACGTTCTCCGGCCGCCCGCGCTATTCTCAGCCGCTCTGCGTCGACGGCCGGCGCGGTGGCCGAACCGGGAAGTTGCAGTCCCATCACCTCGGTGAGGCAGGCCATGGTGGAGGCCGTCCCCATCGTGTTGCAGTGCCCGTTGCCCCGAGCAAGGCAGCCCTCCGCCGCACGGAATTCCTCGGCGCTCAGGCGGCCCGCCCGTACGTCCTCGGACATCCGCCAGACGTGGGTACCTGACCCGACCGGCCGGCCGTGGAACTCCCCGGACATGGCCGGTCCGCCGGTGACGAGCACGGTCGGGAGGTCGACGCTGGTGGCACCCATCACCATGGCGGGAGTCGTCTTGTCGCAGCCCGCAAGCAGCACGGCACCGTCCAACGGGTTGGCACGCAGCGTCTCTTCGACCTCGATGGCCATCAGGTTGCGGTAGAGCATCGAGGTCGGCCGGAGGAGCGTCTCACCCAGGGACATCGTCGGGAACTCCAACGCCGCGCCGCCGGCACGCAGAATTCCTTCCCGGACCGCATCGGCCAGCCGCCGCAGGTGTGCGTTGCACGGATTGAGTTCGGACCAGCTGTTGGCGATGCCGATGACCGGACGGCCGTCGAAGAGCTCGTCGTCAAAGCCCGCACCACGGAGCTTCGATCTGTGGACGAAGCCGGCCCTACCTTCGGCTTGGAACCAACTGGCGCTCCGGGTGTTCTCGCGTCTCGTGTGCACAGCACTCCCACAAGTCTTCGCGCGTCGTCGGAGACGACGACGGTCAGCTGTGTTGGTCGGGGTTGTCCCAGTACCAGCATTCGGGATCGTAGACGGCCGGGGCGGGAACGACCCAGGGGTTCACGAAGCCTCCTTGAGCCAGGTCTTTGCCCTGCGGCACGTTCCTCAGGTGCACGTTGTGGGTGACGACCTGGGGGTAGTTCGCCGTCGAGCCCATGAAGAACGGGCCTTCATCGATGTGAATCTTGATCATCTTCCACACCAGTTCGTGCCGCTTGATCTCGTCCGGCTCGAGCTTCGTCTGCTGGTAGATCGCCAGGAGTCTGGTGATCGGGCTCCCGGGCTCGGGTTCC
Source organism: uncultured Actinomycetota bacterium (assembly GCA_963828605.1). Taxonomy (GTDB): domain Bacteria; phylum Actinomycetota; class Actinomycetes; order Mycobacteriales; family QHCD01; genus DASXJE01. The sequence continues at coordinate 1,483,624 of CAWHER010000003.1, forward strand.
CGGCGGGGAGGGTGTCGTTTCCACGGATCGACGTGCGTCTCGGTCGCGCTCTTTCCGATCGCGGACTGGGCGTACCACATGCCCTGCAGCGGCGCCCATCGGCTGTCATCGAGTGGAACCATCTGCTGCGGGTACACGAGAAAGTTCGGCCCGTCACCGAGGTCCCAGTTCGTGCGGCACATGAGCTGACCCGCGGCCCATTGGTCACCGAACGTCTGTGGCGGGACCGGACGACGGATCATGCGCAGCCCGGCCTTCTTCAGGTCCGAGACCAGTTGATCGTCGGCTGCCTGCGCGGTCTGGGAGGCGTCGGCGGCGTAGGGGATGTCGACGGTGAGGGTGGATCCATCCGGAAACTCGAGATAACCGTCGCCGTTGGTGTCGCGGAGGCCGATCGCGGCGAACAGTGCCTTGGCCTTCGCGACGCTGTGCTCCTTGGCGAGGTCCCGCCACGCCTTGTACATGTCGGGGCCGTCCGGCTTCGCGTGGAACTCAATGGCCTTCGGACTCATGGTTCCGGTGGTGATCTCACCGGTCTGGAAGTACAGCGTCTTGTTCGCGGTCGCCCGGTCGTAGGCATAGGAGATCGCCCGGCGGAACCGCTTGTCGTTGAACAGGTCCCGGTACTTCTTGGTGGGATAGTCGAGGTTCAGGAAGAACATCTGGCCGGTGCCCGAGCCGCTGTCCCACAGGGTGAGCTCGAAGCCCCCCTTGTCCTTGAACCGGCTCAGGGTGGACACGTCGGTCAGGTCGATCTGGTTGAAGGGGCCGTGGCAATAGTCGACCTTGCCCTGCTGCACGTTGAGCTTGTTGATCTGCGCGTCCTGGTAGATGGCGATCGAGATTTCGTCGAGGTAGGGCAGTTGGTCGCCCTCCTTGGTCACCACGTAGTAGTAGGGGTTGCGCTCCAGCACAGCGCCGCGGTTGTCGTCGAACGACTTGCACCTGAATCCGGTCAACGTGGGACAGTCGCGGTTGCGCAGCCAGTCGGCCTTCTGCTCCCACAGTCCGCCGACGGTGTCCCAGTTCGCGGGTACGTGCTTGTTGTACTTCGGGTGGAACTGCTTCAGGTAGTGCTTGGGATAGAGCCAGACCGGGCCGGTCTTGCCGATGTTCCCCTTCACCCAGGCTGCCAGGTAGTCCGGGACCAGGGGCTGGGGTGCGTCGTAGGTCATCCGGAGGGTCGAATCGTCGACCTTGGTCATCACGCACGGAGTGCCCTTGGACGAGAGGGTGTCCGGTGGGGGCGTCTGGGCGTCATGGCCCGGCTTGGCAATGTCCTCGTACCAGAACAGGATGTCGTCGACCGTGAACAGGTGCCCGTCGGACCACCGCAGGCCCTTGCGGAAGTGGATCGTCCACTCCGAGGCGTCGTGGTTCGACGACCAGCTGTCCGCGATACCCGGCCCGATGTCCAGACCGTCGTTGAGCCATCGGGTCGGGGACGGACCGTAGAAGTACTCGTAGGTGGATGACGCGGCCGCCATGCCGGAGGATCCGACGACGCTGAGATTTATGGTCCCGCCGTACTTGCCGCGCTCGACCCACAGGTGCGGTAGCACGAGGGGATTCTCCGGTAGCCGGTCCTTGACCGCCGGTAGTCCTGCGGCGGAGAGGGACGGGGAATCGTTGAAGCGTGCAGGCGCGCTCAGCGGACTCCTGGCCGAGCCGACTCCTCCGCCCATGGAGCCTGCTGCCGGCCCGCCGTCGGCACTGCGAGGGGACCCGCCGTTGGCAGAGCCGCCGCCGGCGCTGCTCGAGCAGGCAGCAAGTACCGCTGAACCCGCGGCCAGCGCGGAGCTGTAGAGGAAGCCGCGGCGGGAGATGGTGGTCAGGTCGGGCACAGCTGGTCCTCTTCTCGTGGTCTGCGCGGTGCGGGCGGAGCAGGGCGGGCCGGTCATCCGCTGCGGATCCGCACGATGGCGGCAGACGTCGCCGGAACCGTCAGCCGTATCTCGCCCTGTGGGCCGCGGCCGAGGTGGGTCCATTCCCCGCGCCACGGAGCGTCGCCGACGATCGGCGCCCCGCCGATGGTCGCGCCGTAGCCCGAAGCGTCCCCGGGGCTGTCGCCGGCCAGCATCATCACGTCCGCGCCGGACACTCCGAGACCGCCCGCAAGGATGGTGGCTGCCGCATCCTCCGCGTCGGTCCCTTGCGTCTTGTTGATGACCGTCACGAAGTACTCCCGGCCCCCGCCGATGCAGTACGCCGTGACATTGACCCCCTCGGACCGAACGTCCACGGGATGTACCCGGCCCGCCGACCCGAGGGTGAAGGCCTTGATGCCGTAGCCCTTGGGGGCGATCTGAAAGGCAGTTCCGTTCGAGCTCGGATCCTGGATGATGGTGTCGGTGTAGATCCACTGCTTGTTGTGGAAGTTCACGCCCCCGGCCGCATGCCCGGCCCACCAATGCATGTAGTCCAGAGCCCACAGGGCGGAGGCGAACGCATTGCTCGCTCCGGGCACCCCGGTCAGATAGTCGTTGGACTCGGTCAGGCGGTAGCGCATGCCGTCGGCCACCACCGGGGCGATGTTGTTGTCGTAGAGCCACGGGTACGGCGTGTAGGTGGTGGTGCCATCAGACCCGGCCGGCTGGGTGCCGACCACCGTGCTCGTGACCCAATCCGGCGACAGCATGTTGTTGATGGCCTGTTGAGCGGTCGTGTCCAGTGGACTTCCGCCGACGTAGTAGTGCTGCGTGACATCGCTGATGCGACCGGATCTGATTTCGTCCTTGGCGAACTGCTCGGTCCAAGACACCCCGTCGGTAGGACTCGGCGTGTAGGTCAGCGTGCTGTACGCGCCGGTGTCCGGACCGGACAGTCGCGCTCCGGGGCAGCCCGCTGGATGCTGCCGGCGAAGTTGCGCCAGTCGACCAGGTAGGAGGGATACGCGGTGCCCGGGACGCCCGACGTCGCCTCGACTATGAGCGGGTCTTCGGGATGATTGTCCGAGGTGTGGAAGGAGTGCCAGTCCGGTTCGTTGCTGATCGCAAGGCTGTCCACGTAGTCCCGATAATGTCGCCAGATGTAGCCGGCGACGGTCGAGTCATCGGACATGAGATCTGGCAGCGGGCGTGAGCTCGGGTTGAACATGCGGAGGGTGTAGATCACCTTTGTCCCGGTGGCCCTGGCAAATGCGAACAGATTGTCGATACCGTCATAGCCGTTGCTGCCGGTGCCCGCAGGAGGCTGTTGATCGACCGAGCCGCCACCGACCCGGAAGTTTCGGAGTCCGAGGTTCTGGAAGAGGGTGACGAGTGAGCTGTTGGATGGGCTGAAGAAGTAGCCGGCGACGCCGGCGTTGCCAGGGTTGAGTGGCCCGACCTCGAAACCGAGACCGGCGAAGTCCCTCGGGACCGTAGGGCCCGGATGGCGCGTATCGATCGCCACGGTGACGGGGTGTGCGCTCCGGTCGGCCGACCTACCGGCGACCCGTCCCGAGGTTCGGGTCGCCTCCGTGCGGGGCAGCGCCCACGGGGTGGCGGCGGCCACCAGGCCGCCGGCAGCGAGGAGGAACTGTCGCCGCGGGAGGATCGGAACGGGCATTGGACTGCCGGTAGGTCGTGGTCCACTATCACGACGATGAGGGCCAGTCGCCAGGTCACCAGTGGTCCTACCACTGCCGATCCGAGTCACCGCGCCACACCTCACTAGTCACTGATTGCGCCCGGTCAGCATCTGTGCAGAGAGTCGACGAAGTAACTCAACCCGGTTTGCAGGCCCGTCGAAGCTCGGCCGAAGGTATCGCCACGGTGGTAATTCTGCAAGGCATCCTTCGGTCGCCTTTCGGCCTCCGCGACACCTCTCACGAGGGCGCGACGGCGATCGATTGGTCGGTGCGGAACGCGTCGAGTCCCAGCTCCCCGCCCTCGGTGCCGATTCCGCTGAACTTGAGGCCGGCGAAGGGGATCTGCGGGGTGTTCGGCGCGGCCGTATTCACGCCGACGATACCGACGTCGAGGGCCCGGCCGACGTCGGTGGCGCGTGCGATGTCGCGTGCGACGACGTAGCCGGCGAGCCCGAAGGGACTCTCCCGGGTCGCGGTCACGACCTCCTCGAGGCTGTCGTACCCACTGATCGAACAGGTCGGTCCGAAGATCTCCTCCGTGACGATGCGCGAGTCCGCGGGCGGATCGATGCAGATCCCCGGACGCGCGAATTGCCCCCGCGCGGGGAGTTCGACCGCGCTGGGAACGACGGTTCCGCCGGCGGCCTCCGCCTCACTGAGCAACGTCGCCAGGCGGTCACCGTCGGTCGGCAGCGCCAGCGCGCCGAGTGTCGTGCTCTCCAGGAGCGGGTCTCCCACGACGAGGGCGTCGCTGAGCTTGTTGAACCTGCTCACGAGGTCGTCGAGCAGGGCGCGCGGCACCCAGACCCGGTTCGCGGCAATACAGGACTGGCCGTTGTTCCGATATTTTGCGGCGGCAAGGAGTTCCGCGGCCCGGTCGACATCGGCATCATCGAGGATGACGAACGGCGCGTTGCCGCCGAGTTCCAGCACGCATCGGGTGAGATTCGCTGCCGCTTTTCCGGCCAGCATGCGACCGACCCTTGTCGACCCGGTGAAGCTCAGCCCGCGCACCCGGCTGTCCCCGAGCCACCGTTGCGCCACCGTCCCGGCATCGCCGACGATCGTGCAGAGGACACCGGGCGGTGCGAACCTCTCGACGATCTCGGCCAGTCGGAGGCCTGACAGAGGCGCAATTTCCGAGGGCTTGAACAAGACTGCGCACCCGGCAGCCAGAGCCGGCGCGATTTTGCGCGCCGGGATGGACAGCGGGAAATTCCATGGCGTCATGACGGCGACGACGCCGAGCGGCCGCGTCGCGACCTCGTGCCGGACACCGGGGACGGCGTTCCACACGGCGCCCGGGCGGCTGCTGACCACGTCGGCGAACCACTCGAAGTAGGCCGCCGACAGGTCCACCTCCGCGCCTGCCTCGGCGATGCGCTTGCCGGTCTCACGGCTGATCAACGTGGCCAATTCCGTGCGCGCGGCGGCGTCACGCAGTTCGGCAGCGACGCGGCGCAGAATTCCGGCGCGGGTCGTGGCAGGTGTCGCGGACCAGGCGGGGAGCGCCGTCGCTGCGGCGTCGACGGCCCAAACCGCCTCCGGGTCGCCACCGCCGGCCACCTCGGCCAGGATCTCTCCGGTCGCGGGCTCGATGACCGACTGCAGCCATGGCTCCGCAGCGGCTACTACACGGTTGCCGATTCGGACCCCGGACGCATCGGATGGCTGGATGGACCGAGCAGTCATGGTGATAGCTCCCTGACCAGGTCGGAAGGTCTCTGCACAGTGTCTTCGAGAGACACAGCCTCAACAGTGAGAGTGGGACTCTATCGGCCTTTGGAGGGAAAGGACCCGATCAGTAACCGCTTTCCGTGACCCACCCCGCGTGCTGCAGGGCCACAACGGCCCGTTCCCGGAGGTGCTCGTGCTCGGCGAATCGCCGCATGGCGGCCCGCTCGTCGCGCGGCGTCAGCAGTAGCGCGAACGGCGCGCAGTCCCGCCGTAGGCGGGCGTAGACGCGCTCCTGGTCCATCAGGTCGACCGGCGGTCCGCCCGGCGGAGCAAGAACGCCGCGGGTGGTCACGTACACCTGGAACGAGGCAGGGGCCTCCCCGCCCGCCAAGGTGAGGTGACACATGTCGTGGCCGAGCGACCGTCGGACGTAGTTCGGCTCGGTGTGGTCGAGGCACTGGAGTTGCCGGTCATCGAGCAGGATCGCCGTGACGGAGGTTCGGGCGGCGGGTGCCGCGATCGGCGCCGCCGCGATGTATCCGGCCCGGCTCACGTGGGCACTGTGACCCACCCGTAGCCCGACCACCTCGGCAGCGACGAACGGGACCGTGGAATCGACCTCCCCTGCCGCGAGCTTGCGGAGCAGTACTGCGGGCGAGGCATTGGACCCGACAGCGACCACCAGACACCGGTCGCGCACGGGCGCCGCCCTCGCCGTCGTGAGCGCGCGGTCCAGGCGGTCCGGCGTGAGCCGGTGGAACCGCGCTCCGTCGAGCAGGCCGCTGCCCGGCGGGGGAGTGCCGGGATAGGTCCAGGGCCGGGCCACGAAGTCGTCCGAGACGGTGTCTATCCGCTGCGGCACGGTGCCAGTATGTGCCGCAGCTCAGTCGTCGCGCGGCGGTGGCTGCGACAGGCCGTGCTGGCGGAGCCGCCGGTCCCGCAGCTCCTCGCCGTACGCCGCGGCGGTGAACAGCGCGCCGCACACGACCAGTGCGGCGGTCAGGGCCCGGATCTCCAGCGGTCCGGGCAGCAGCATGATGACGACGACCGGTGCGGTGATCTGCACGCACACCCGCAGCAGTTCGCGCAGCCGCCAGTCGGCATCGGTGAGGTCGTGCCGTACCCAGTCGTGCAGGCGCGGGGGCAGCCTGCCGCCGAAGGTGTACCGCAACCACTGCAGGGGGTTGGGTCGCCGGGTCAACTCAGTCGGCGATCTCGCAGATCACGGCTCCGCTGGTGACGGCGGCGCCGACGGTGGCCGCCAGAGCCGCTCATCGTCCCGGCCTTGTGCGCGGTGAGCGGCTGCTCCATCTTCATCGCCTCGAGCACGACGATCGAGGTCGCCCTCGGCCACGGTGTCGCCCTCGGTCGACCGCCACCTTGACGATGGTGCCCTGCATCGGGCTGGTCAGCGCGTCGCCCCGGCGGCGGCGCCGGTCCGTGGCCCGCCCGCTTGTGGCCGCTTCTTCGACCGTTGCCTGCGCGGCCGCGACCCCGGCGCCAGCCCGGCCGGCAGCACGACCTCGAGCCGCTTGCCGCCGACCTCGACGACGACGCGCTCGCGGTCGGCCGTCCTCGTCGTCCCAGCGGCGGGTCCGCTGAACGGCGGGATCTGGTTGTCGAACTCGGTCTCGATCCACCGGTTGTGCACCGTGAACGCGGCCTTGGGGTCTTCGGGATGAACGCCGGGTCGCGCACGACCGCGTGGTGGAACGGAAGCGCCGTCGCCATGCCCTCGACGACCAGCTCGTCGAGCGCCCGCGCGGGCCGCTCGAGCGCCTCGGTAGCGGGACTTGCACCGACGACGATGATCTTCGCGAGCAGCGAGTCGAATGCGCCGCCGATGACCGATCCGGCCTCGATGCCGGAGTCGACCCGCACGCCGGGCCGCCGGGCCGAACGAAGCGGGTGACCGTTCCGGGTGCCGGCAGGAAGCCGCGGCCGGGGTCCTCGCCGTTGATGCGGAACTCGATCGCGTGCCCGCGGGCCGGCGGGTCGTCGGTAAGCCCAGCTCCTCGCCGTCGGCGATGCGGAACTGCTCGCGGACGAGGTCGAGCCCCGGTCATCTCCTCGGTCACCGGGTGCTCGACCTGCAGCCGGGTGTTGACCTCGAGGAAGCAGATCAGCGCCGTCGCTGGCCGACCAGGAACTCGCACGTGCCGGCGCCGACGTAGCCGGCCTCGCCGCAGATCGCCTTGCGGGCCGCCTGTGGAACGGCTGCGGATCTGCTCGTCGGTGAGGAACGGCGCGGGCGCTTCCTCGACCAGCTTCTGGTGGCGCCGCTGCAGCGAGCAGTCGCGGGTGCCGACGACGACGACGTTGCCGTGGCTGTCGGCGAGGACCTGCGTCTCGACGTGCCGCGGGGCTTGTCGAGGTAGCGCTCGACGAAGCACTCGCCGCGGCCGAACGCGCCGACCGCCTCGCGCACCGCGCAGTCGTAGAGCTCGGCCACCTCGTCGAGCGTCGCGGGCGACCTTCAGCCCGCGCCCGCCGCCGCCGAACGCCGCCTTGATCGCGATCGGGAGGCCGTACTCGTCGGCGAAGGCGACGCACCTCGTCCGCGCCGGTCGACCGGGTCGGCGGTGCCGGGCACCAGCGGCGCGCCGGCCGCGAGGGCGATGTGCGCGGGCCTGCACCTTGTCGCCGAGCTTGCGGATCGCCGTCGGGCGGCGGGCCGATCCAGGTCAGCCCGGCGTCGATAACGGCCTGGGCGAAGTCGGCGTTCTCGGCAGAGGAAGCCGTAGCCCGGATGGACAGCGTCGGCTCCGGACTGCGCTGGCAGGCGCTCGATGATCTTGTCGATGTCGAGGTAGGAGTCGGGCGGGGTCGAGCCGCCCAGCGCGTACGCCTCATCGGCCATCTCGAACGTGCAGCGCGTCCCGGTCGGGTTCGGCGTAGACGGCGACGCTGTCGAGGCCGGCGTCCCGGCAGGCCCGGGCCACCCGGACGGCGATCTCGCCGCGGTTGGCGATGAGGACCTTGCGCATGCGGTTCTCCTCATTCGACTGCGGGTGAAGTCTAGGCCCGAACGCGGGCGGCGCCCGCCGCGAGCCGAGCCGCCTGCCCGGAACCGGTGACCGTGATCGGATTTGTCCCGGACCGGCCGGTCAGTCGACGACGACCCCGGCCGGCCAGAGCGCGCGGACGGCGTCCGGAGCGCCATCGACCGCCGCCGGGCCGAGCGTGGCCAGTTGCAGGAGGTACCCGGGAACGATCGACATCAGCACGGTGGCCACTCCGTCGGGCGCTGCCTCCGGGGGCAGGTCTCCGGTGCGCTGGTGCTCGCGGACGACCTCGGCGAGGTCGGTGCGCATCCGGGTCAGCAGGCCGGTGAACCGGGCGGCGAGCGACGGGTTCCGCAGCGCCTCCGCCCACATCAGCAGGGCGAGCCCGCCGAGCCCGTCCCGGTTGTGTCTGCCCCGGACGATCTCGAGGACGTCGGCCATCATCGCGCCCACCGACCTCCCCGGCTGCTGCGTCGCGAGCGTGTGGATCATCGCCACGACGTCCTGCATGTTCTCCTCGGCGATGGCAGCGATCAGGTCGTCCTTGCTTGCGAAGTAGCGGTAGACGGCACCGGAGGAGAGCCCGGCCTCGGCGAACAGGTCCTGCATCGACGTCGCATGGAAGCCGTCGCGCAGGAAGCAGCGCCGGGCCGCGCGGAGGATGTGCTCGCGTCGGGAGTCGCGGTACTGCTGGGTGACCTTCGGCATAGCCCGCAGGGTACAAGGAAAACGAATATTCGTCTTGACAAGTGATGGGCACCCGAGAATGCTCAGCTTCCAAGAGAACGTTCATTTTCTTTTGGAGGCATCGTCGGTGCGGAACCCGTTGGTGGCGCATCCGCCCTGGCGACAGCTGGTGATCATCTCGGTGGTGCTTCCGGTGCTGATCGGGCTGGCCGTGCTCGCTTTCGCGTGGCCGGTGGCCCGCGCCACACCCCGCGACCTGCCCGTCGGGATCGTCGGCACGAGCCCGGCCGGGCAGCAGGTGGTCGAGGGCCTGGCCCGGGCCGAGCCGGGCGGTTTCGACTTCCACCTGTACGCCGACGGCGCGTCGGCCCGGTCGGCGATCGAGAACCGCGAGATCTACGGTGCCTTCGTCGTCGCCTCAGGCGGCGTCACCGTGCTCGAGGCCGGCGCGGCCAGCCCTGCCGTCGCCCAACTGCTCAGCACAGTCGGGCAGCGGCTCGCGAGTCACGCTACTGAGCACGTCCCGGCCGGCGCGCCGCCACGCGCGGCGGTCCACGTCCGGACCGTCGACGTCGTCGCGACGTCTGCGGACGATCCGCGAGGGCTCATCTTCAACTCCGCCGTACTGCCGCTGACCATCTGCGGCGTCATCGTCGCCGCGGCCATCGGGTTGTTGATCGGGTTCCGTCCTGCCTGGCGGCAGCTCATGGCGCTCTGCGTGCTGTCCGCCATCGCCGGGCTGGGCTCTTACCTGATCGCGCAGACCTTCCTCGGCGCACTGCCGCACGATCCGGTCGCCACCTGGGCCGCGCTGTCCCTCACCCTGCTGGCGATCGGCTCCACCACCGCCGGGCTGATCGCGTTGATCGGCGCCCCCGGCCTCGGGCTCAGCGCCGCTCTCATGGTGTTCGTCGGCAACCCGTTCTCCGGGGCCACCTCGGCACCGCAACTGCTGCCCGATGCGGTGGACCACATCGGACAGTGGCTGCCGCCGGGGGCGGGCGCCAACCTGCTGCGCAGCACGGCGTACTTCAACGGCAACGGCGCCGCCGGCCACCTCGCCGTGTTGATCCTCTGGACGGTGTTCGGCGCCGGCGCGATCATCGCCGGTCATCACGCACCCAACCGGTTCGCCTGTCGGCGCCTGCGGAACTCCCGACCGCCGGTGCCGGCCTCGATCCCGTCCGGACGCAACGACAATCCCGCCGTCGTCCCCGACCCGGCCGGCGCCGTCTACCGGGTCACGGACGGGAGGGCGGACCCACTCCTCACCCGCCACCCGCTCCGCAGCCCGCGGCGCTCCGGCGCGCACGAGGCCCGGTGACCGCACCCTCATCGCCTCTTGTTGAACACCGTGTAACGGTATAGTTCAACGCGGGACGTCGATGGGTGGAGGTGCGGTGGCCGACGACGGGTTGACGATCGGTGCGGTCGCCACCCGCAGCGGCGTACGCCCCGCGACGCTGCGGATGTGGGAGAGCCGCCACGGCTTTCCCGACCCGACCCGGAGCGCCGGTGGGCAACGCCGCTACTCCGAGGCGACCGTCGACGCCGTCCGACGGGTGCGGGCGGACCAGGAGGCCGGCCTGTCCGTGGCTGCGGCGATCGCGCGCGCCCGGGCCACCGATACGACCGTCGAGCCGTCGCTGTTCGCCTTCGTCCGGCGCGGCTGGCCGAGCCTTCCGGTCCAGCCGCTGCGCAAGCGCGTACTCGTCGGCCTGAGCCACGCGATCGAGGACGAATGCACCGTCTCGGGTGATCGGGCCGTGCTCATCGGGGCCTTCCAGCACGACCGGCACTACCGGCGGGCTCAGGGCCGGTGGGAGGAACTGGGCCGCACCGCCGCAGGGGCGGTGGTCTTCGCCGACTTCGCCGCGCCGGCTCCCGACCGGAGGCCGATCGAGGTGCCGTTGGGTACGGCGCATCCGATGCAGCGGGAATGGGTCGTCATCGCCTACGGACCGCGGTTCTCGGCCTGCCTGGCCGGCTGGGAGGCACCCGGGCAGCAGGCCGCCGCGGACTCGGAGCGGGTGTTCGAGACCGTCTGGACCGTGCGCGTCGACGTCGTACGCCCGCTCACCCTCGCCGCGTGCGCGCAGGCGACCGACTCGGTGCCGGAGGTGGCCGGGACACTCGATCTGGTGCGGAGTTGGCCGCAGTCCCGGCCGGACGAGTTGCAGGTCCTCACCTCGATCACCAACCGGATGCTCGGCTACCTCGGTGCTCCGGTCGGCGCCCGCTAGGGGGTTCCGGACATCAGCACGGGGCGAGCCGGGCCGCCCCGGGACTCTCGTCGGTCAGGCCGGTGAGCGCCAGCAGGGTCCGGACGGTCGGAGTCGTCGAGGTGACGACCAGTTCGCCGTCGTCGGCCGCCAGTCGCGACCGGGCGTCGCGCAGGATCTGCAGACAGGAGGCGTCGACGGTGCCGGTGACGTCGAGGTGGACCGAGATCTCGCGGCGCCCGGCAGCGATCAGTCGCTGCAGAACGGCGCGGATGCGTCGCCCGCCGGCGCTGGTGAGGTGGCCGGCCACGCCGAGCACCGCCACCCGGCCGGACCACAGTACGTCGACCCGCAGGTCTTCGCGCCGGGGCGCCGCCCGCGGCGCCGAGGGATCGGCCGTGGGGCGGGGTCGGCAGGGTCGGACGGTGTCGCGCATTCCGGGTCCTCCTCGTGCGATCGACGGGCGACCGCCCGGGTGCGGGCGTCGCCGTCTGCTGTCCGCCACCGCCCCGGGTCCCGAGCGCTGCGAAATTGTTCAACAACAGATGTACGGATAGGCTAACAGGATGTTCAAGACGGTGGGTGGGATCGTCGGCAATGGCGGATGCGATCCTGTGCCGGAGGCGAAGTCGGGATGATGGCGGACATGTTCACGGGGGCCGTCGCGACGGCGGTCTCGGGCGCGCGCGGCCGGCTCGGGGCGACCCTGTTCGAGCGGGTTGCCGGGGCGGAGGGGCCGCAGCACCACGATCGGATCCACTACGCGCCCGGGCCGCGCTGGTTCCCGGCCGACCGGCCGATCCGGCGGGTGCACGGGGACGCGTCGATGTTCGTCGGCGGGATCCGTGCGCTGCTGCTTCAGTCGTTGCATCCGCTGGCGATGGCCGGCGTGGCCGGGCACTCCGGGTACCGCGGCGACCCGTGGGGCCGGCTGCAGCGGACCAGCACCTTCCTCGCCGTCACCACCTACGGCACCGGTGCCGACGCCGAGGCGATGGTCGAGCGGGTGCGGGCCGTGCACGAGCGGGTCCGCGGACACGCCGCCGACGGCCGCCCGTACGCCGCGTCCGATCCGCACCTGCTCCGCTGGGTGCACCTGGCCGAGGCCGACAGTTTCCTGCGCGCCCACCAGCGCTACGGCAGGCACCCGCTCGACCAGCGGGACCGGGACGGCTACGTCGCCGACACGTCCCGCGTCGCCCGCGCGCTCGGCGTCGACCGACCCGCCCACCACGGAGGCCGAACTGCACGCCCAGCTGGCCGCGTACCGGCCCGAGCTCACCGGAACGGCCGAGGCCCGGTCGGCCGCACGGTTCCTGCTCCTGCGCCCACCTCTGCCGGCCGTGGCCCGCGCGCCGTACGCGCTGTTGGGTGCGGCCGCCGTCGGCCTGATGCCCGCCTGGACCCGATGGCCGCTGCGCCTGCCCTACCTCCCCGTCGCGGAGTCGACGGTGCTGCGGCTGACCGGAAGCGGCATGGTCGCCGGCATCCGCTGGGCGATGACACCGACCACCTAGCAACAAGGCCTGTGTCGGCACGTTCCCGCCGGCCACCTGACCTCCGGGAACGAGCCCGGACCGCGCCTCCTACTCGGCCGCGGCGAGGGCGACGGCCTGCAGATCCGTGTGTACGGCGGGAGCCGATGGGGACTCGAACATCCGCTGGGTCAGCACGATCACGGCGAGGTCGCACTCCGGGTGCACGAGGAATGATGTGCCGAGCCCACCGTCCCACCCGAACGCGCCGGCCCATGGCCCGTCCAGCACTACCGAGGTCCCGAGCCCCCAGCCGCGCCCGCCGAGGAAGACCGCACCGAACTCACGCTGCTCGGCGGTCAGGTGGTCGCGGCTCATCTCGCGCACCTGGTCGGGCGTCAGCAACGGATCGCCGCCGCGCAGCAGCATCCGCGCGAACGCCAGCAGGTCGTCGGCCGTCGACACCAGCCCGGCGGCACCGTCGTGGAACGCCGGCGGCCGGCTCCATTGCCCGTCCGGCGGGTCCCAGACCATGAGGCCGTCCGCGGTCGGCTGGTACGCCGTCGCCAGCCGCTCGACGTCCTCGGTGTGGAAGCCGGTGTCGCGCATGCCGAGCGGGGTGAAGATCCGGGTGCGCAGGACCTCGTCGTACGACGTCCCGGCGGCTCGGGCGCACAGCACGCTCAGCACGTGTGCGCCGGTGTTGTAGAGCCACTGCTCCCGGGCTGCGCCAGCAAGGGCAGTTCGCCGAACCTGGTGATCCAGGTGTCCGGGTCGACGAAGGCCTGGGGCTGCGGCGGGCCGATCGTGGCGAGCCCGGCCTCGGCCGCCGCCGCGACGACCGGCCACGGCTCGGGGGCCATGAACATCTGCACGGCCATCCCGAACCCGAACGTGAAGGTCAGCAACCCCCGAACCGTCACCGGACCCTCAGCGGGAACCGTGTCGTCGAGCGGGCCATCCATCCGCCGCAGGACGCGGGGGTTCGCGAGCTCCGGCATCAGCCGATCGACCGGTTCGTCCAGGTCGAGCAGGCCCTCGCGGACCAGCGCCAGCGTCGCGGCCGCGGTGATCGGCTTGGTCGTCGACGCGATCCGGAACAGCGACGTCCGCTCGACCGGCCGTCCGCCGACCGCGAGCGCTCCCGAGCGCCTCGACGTGCACGTCGTCGCCGTGCGCCACCAGCGCGACCAGTCCCGGCACCTTGTCCTCGCCCACGTGCGAGGCCGCGACCGCGCCGAACCGCTCCAGCTCGTCCTTGCTCAATCCCATGCCCGCTCCAAGCGTCGTCCCGTCGCTGACAATGTATTGACCCTCCGGGGACGCCGGACTCATCGCCCTGCGGCCCGGCCACGATCACGCTGGCGACAGGGCTTCGTGCTGACGGGGGCGGGCCGGCTCCATCGCCCGGGCCAGTCGGGCGTAGCGACCGCCGGCGGCGGAGAGCTCGTCGTTGTCGCCGACCTCGGCGATCCGGCCGTGGTCGAGAACCACGATCTGATCGGCATCGCGGATCGTACTGAGCCGGTGGGCGATCGTCACCGTGGTGCGGCCTGCGACGACGGCGTCGAGCGCGGACTGCAGGGCGCGCTCGGTCTCGTTGTCCAGGGCGCTGGTGGCTTCGTCGAGCACCAGGATGCGCGGGTCGCGCAGTACGGTGCGGGCGATGGCCAGACGCTGCTGCTCGCCACCGGAAAAGCGCTGCCCGCGGGCGCCGACGATGGTGTCCAGACCGTCCGGCAGGGTCCGGACCAGCTCGGTGATCTGGGCGGCGTCCAGCGCCTGCCACAGCTCGGCGTCGGTGGCATCCGGCTTGGCGTAGCGCAGGTTGTCGCGCACCGAGGCATGCATCAGGTAGGTCTCCTGCGAGACCACGCCGACGAGTTCGGCCACGCTCTCCAGGGACATGTCGCGAAGGTCGATCCCATCCACGGTGATGCGCCCGTGGTCGGGTCGGCCAGGCGGGCGACCAGGCTCGCCAGGGTGCTCTTGCCGGATCCGGTCTCACCGACGAGAGCCAGGCTGTGCCCCGCCGGCACGGAGATGCTGACGTCGGCCAGCGCGTCGCGGTCGGCGCCGGGATAGCGGTATCCGACTTCGGCCAGACGCAGGTCGCCGCGCACCCGCCGTCGGTCGACCGCAATCGGGTTCGTGGGCTCGGGGACGTCGACCGGCAGGTCGAGGTAGCCGAAGATCCGGCTGAAGAGTGCCATCGAGCTGACCACCTGCACGCTGGTGTTGAGCAGGCCCATGATCGGGCGGAAGACCGCGCTCTGCAGGGCCACGAAGGCGACCAGGGTGCCAATCGTCATGCCGCCGGAGGTCGCGGGCAGGCCGGCGGCGAGGTAGAGCAACGCGGGGATCACCGCGAAGATGATGCTCATCGTCGACATCCGCCAGCGGCCGGCGAGTTGCGCGCGCGACCTCGAGGTCGACGAGTTCGCGGGAGGTCCCGGTGAAGCGATCGGACGCCGTACGCGTGGCACCCATGGTCTTGGTGAGGCGTACGCCGCTGACGGTGAGCCCCTCCTCGACCTGGGAGAGCATGGCCAGAGCTGACGCTGCTGCCGGGCGGTGATCTCGCGGCGCAGCACGGCGACCCGGCGGGTGAGGAAGACGGCGGGCGGAAGCACGATCAGCGACAGCAGCGAGAGCCGCCAGCTGAGGGCGACCATGGCGATCGCGGTGGCGACCACGGTGGTGACATTCGTGGCGATCGACGTCGCCGTGTCCGTGACCACGGACTGCATGCCGTTCACATCGTTGGTCAGGCGGGATTGGACCTCGCCGCCCTTGGTGCGGGTGAAGAACGCGAGCGATTGCTTCTGCAGATGGGCAAAGACGTCGGTACGCAGGCGGTGCATGACCCGCTGCCCGACGCGGGTCGACAGCCAGGTCTGCAGCACTCCGATGACCGAGGTCAGGGCCGAGGCGGCGACCATGGCCGTAATGGCCAGCACGAGCAGGCGGATGTTGCGCTGCGGCAGGGCGTCGTCGATGACCGTCCGGGTCAGGAAGGGTGCGGCCAGCCCGATGACCGCCGACCCGACGAGCAGCAGTACGACGGCGGCTATCTGCCGGCGGTGGGGATGGAAGAGTGCGGCGATACGCCGCCATGACACGGGTGATTCGGCGAGCTGGGCCTTGTCGGCGGGGTCTACCTTGCGGGGCGCGAAACCACCGCGGGGCCCTTGTGGGCCTGGCATAGGCATCTACTCCTTGATCGGGCCGTGGTGCCGGTGTGGTGGAAGTGAAGACTTCGGTGAGGTTACCTCACTATCCGGTACCGGTCAAATGAGGTAACGTGATGAGCATGAGAGGACATTCCCATCACCACTCCGGTGAGCAGGGGGATCTCGCCGACCTGCTGATGGGTGCCGCGCGCGGCCTGCGGCGCCGGTGGGCCGAGTCGCTCGAGCCGTGGGGGCTCTCCCCGCACCATGCCCGGGCGCTGCGGGTCGTGGCGGACCTGCAGGCGCCCCGGCTGGGCGTGGTGGCCGAGCACCTCCGGGTCACACCGCGATCGGCGACGGAGGTCGTCGACACCCTGGAGCAGCGCGGGCTGGTCGAGCGACAGCCCGACCCCGAGGACCGTCGGGCCATCTGTGTCGTCCTCACCCCCGAGGGGGCGCGGGTGCGGGCCGAGATCGACGCGTCACGGCGTACGGGCGGGGCCGGCTATTTCGCCGAGCTGACCGCCGCCGAGCGAACGACGCTCACTGGGCTGCTGACCAAGCTCGACCCGCGCCGACGACCTGATTAGCGATCGCCGCTCGCCGCTTGACGTGAAGTTAGGTTGAGGTTGCAGCCTGGATGCCGGAAGCGATACCAGGAGGCAGCAGACGTGCGAAGTGCAACCGTGGTCGAGTTCGGCGGTCCGGACGTGTTCCGGCTCCTCGAGCGGGCGGATCCCGTGCCGGGGCCGGGCGAGGTGCTGATCGCCGTCGAGGCCGCCGACACGCTGTGGCTCGAGACGATGGTGCGGTCCGGAGCAGGCCAGAGTTACTGGCCGATGCGGCCGCCGTACGTCCCCGGAAACGGGGTCGCCGGGCGGATCATCACGGTCGGCGACGCGATGGACGACACCCTGGTCGGCCGCCGTGTCGTCGCGCACACCGGCAATGAAGGCGGCTACGCCGATCGGGCCGTGGTGCCCGCCAATGCGGTGTCGCACGTGCCCGACAACCTCAGCCTCACGGTCGCGGCCGCCCTGCTGCACGACGCGCCGACCGCCCTGGCCCTCTTCGACGCCGTGAAGATCGGTGCCGACGACACGGTGCTCGTGGTCGGGGCGAGCGGTGGTCTGGGTGTCCTCCTGGTCGAACTCGCGCGGGCCCGGGCCGCACGGGTCGTCGCGATCGCGCGCGGCGAGAAGCTGAGCCGGGTGCGCGCTCTGGAACCGGATGCGGTCGTGGACTCCGAGCAGGCGGACTGGATCGACCAGGCCCGCCTCGCCCTCGGTGCGGCCGGCGCCGACGTCATACTGGACAACGTGGGCGGCGACCTCGGCGAAGCGAGCTTCGGTCTCGTCGCCGAAGGCGGCCGGTTCTCCGGTCACGGCACCCCCGGCGGCCGGTTCGCGCACATCGACGAGCGGACCGCCGACCGGCTGGGCGTCACGGTCAGCGGGATCGAGAAGGCCCAGATGTCCGCCGGCGACCTGAAGCGCTACACCGAACGTGCACTGCACGAGGCATCGGCCGGCACCCTCAACCCGGTGATCGGGCAGACCTACCCGCTCGAGCAGGCCGGTGCGGCGCATGCCGCGATCGAGAGCCGCACCGTATTCGGCAAGACGCTGCTCACCATGGCGGACTGAGGGGGGTCAGCCGAGCGCCTTATCCCACAGGTCGACCGGGGAGATGCCGAGTTCGCGCAGCATGCGGCGGAGCAGCGGAAGGCTGATGCCGAGCACCGTGCCGTGGTCGCCGTCGATCCCCTCGACGAACCAGCCGCCGCGGCCGTCGAGCGTGAACGCGCCGGCGACGTCCAGCGGCTCGCCGCTCCCGACGTACGCGGCGAGCTCGGCGTCGGTCGGCCGGCCGAAGTGTACCGTCGTCGAGGACAGCTCGACGACCCGGCCGTGCGGCCGTCCGGACCGGACGTCGATCACGCAGTGGCCCGTGTGCAGGACGCCGTCCCTCCCGGCCATGGCCCGCCAGCGATCCAGGGCCTCGGCGGTGTCGGCCGGCTTGCCGTAGGCGCGGCCGTCGAGGTCGAGCAGCGAGTCGCAGCCGATCACCAGCCCGTCGTCGATGCGGCCGGCGACCACGTCCGCCTTGGCCGCGGCCAGCGTCCGGGCCAGCTCGCCTGGACCGGCGGCGGTCGCCGTGCCCTCGTCGTACCCGCTGACCTGGACCTCGACCGGCAGGCCGGCCGCCTCCAGCACCCGCCGTCGTGCCGTCGACGCCGAGGCGAGCACGACCCGCCGGGTCACCGCGGAAGCGTTCCGGCGAACCGGTCGGCGGCGGGACCGCGCACGCCCGGCCGGACGACGAAGAGCCGGCCGGCGTCTGCCTCGGGCTTGTCCGGCACCTGGCCGGTCGTGATCACCAGTTGGTCGCGGTCCGGGCCGGCGAAGCAACAACTGGAGGTCCGCTGCACCGGGACCTGGACGACCTCGAGCAGTCGTCCGTCCGGGTCGTAGCGGTGCACCGAGGCGCCGTCCCACAGCGCGGTCCACACGCACCCCTCGTCATCCATGGTCAGCCCGTCCGGCGTGGCCTCCGGCGTACCCCTGACCAGGATCCGCTGGTCGGCGATCTCCCCGGTCTCGACGTCGAAGGAGAACGACGACATCGTGCGGGTCCCGGAGTCGTTGAAGTACATCGTCTTCCCGTCCGGGCTCCAGCCGAGGCCGTTGGAGACGGAGGTACCGGTCAGCATGGGGGTGACCGAGCCGTCCAGGTCGACCCGGTAGAGCGTCCCGGCCGCATCGCTCTCGCCGTAGGACATGCTGCCGGCCCACCACCGCCCGCGCGGGTCGGCCTTGGCGTCGTTCATCCGGTTGCCGCCGTTGGACCCGGCCTCGGGCTGGGCGAGCGGGGTGATCGTGCCGTCGTCGGCGAGGTGCGCGAAGCCCTGGGCGATCGCGAGCAACCAGCCGCCGTCCGGCCCGCTCACCGGCACCGCGGCGCCGAGATGCCCGCCGACCGGGGTCGTGCGCACCGGGCCGAGCGTCCCGTCGGCGTCCAGCGTGGCGCGGTGCAGCGCCTTGCCGAGGAGGTCGACCCAGCCGAGCTCCTGCGCCTCGGCGTGCCACACCGGACCCTCGCCGAGTTCGCAGGCGGGCCCGCCCAGCACCCGGGCGGTCTGACTGGCTGGTGTGCTCACATCGTCTCCTCGTCGTAGCGACGTCCATGATCGGTCTGACGGACCTCCATGATCGTGATCGGAAAATGCCGCGAAACGCCGTGCGGATCCGATCACGATCATGGAAATTTGGGCGGGGGGTCAGGCGGCGGCGCGGGCGAGTTCTCGGAGCAGTCCCTGCACCCGGGCCGCGATCTCGTCGTCGGTGCCGACGGTCAGGGCGCTCCCGACGCCGACCGCGACGGCTCCGGCCGCGATGTACTTCGGCGCGTCCTCGACCGTGATCCCGCCGGTCGGGATGAAGGGCACCTGCGGCAACGGTCCGCGCAGGTCGCGCAGGTGGCCGGGACCGAGACTGGAGGACGGAAAGAACTTCACCGCGTCCGCGCCGGCCTCCATCGCGGCGACCACCTCGGTCGCCGTACCGGTGCCGGGGATCACCGGGATGTCGTAGCGGTGACCGGTGGCGATCACGTCGCGGTCCAGTGAGGGCGAGACGAGGAACGTCGCGCCGGCCAGGATGGCCAGCCGGGCGGTGGTGGCGTCCAGCACGGTGCCGGCTCCGATGGCCGTCCCCGGCGGCGCGGTTTCGGCAAGCGCCTGTACGGCGTCCAGCCCGCCCGGCGTGGTCAGCGCGATCTCGACCGTGTGCATCCCTGCCGCGAGCAGCTGCTGCCCGGCGGTCAGCGCGGTCTTCGGGCCGTCGGTGCGCACGATGCCGATCGCACGCTGCTCGGCGATGGTGCTCATGGTCTGCCAGCGATACACGCTCTCTCCTCGTCTCAGCGTCGTACGTCGATGGTCGGATCGTGGGTCCCGGCGGCGCCGCGGGGCACGCCCTCGACGTCTCCGACCGTCTGGACCGCCGCCGCGCCCAGCGCCGCCGCCCGAGCCAGCGCTGCCGGTACGTCGATGTCGGCCAGGCTCGGGGAGTCGGTGAGCATCCCGGACAGGAAGCCGGCGGCGAAGGCGTCGCCGGCGCCGACCGGGTCGACCGACCGCACCCGGACCGGGTCCTGCTTCCAGGTGCGGGTGCCGTCGGTCGCCCAGCAGCCGTTGGCGCTGTGCTTGATGACGACGATCCGGGCGCCCTGGTCCAGGAACCAGCCGGCCGCCTGCATCGGCTCGGCGGCGCCGGAGAGCAGCTCGGCCTCGTCGGCCCCGGCGAGGACGACGTCGGCACCGGCGAAGGGCCGCAGCACCTCGCCGACCCGCTCCGGCGGGCACAGCCGGCGGCGGATGTTGGGGTCGAAGGTCACCGTCCGGCCGGCCGCCCGGGCCGCGGCGAGCGCGGCCGCGCTGGCCTCCCAGGCCGAGTCGGAGAGCACCGGGGTGATGCCGCTGAAGTGCAGGATCCGCGCCGATCCCACGTAGTCCGCGTCGACGTCGGCGGGGGAGAGGCGGCTGCCCGCCGAGTCGCGCCGGAAGTAGAGCACCTCGATCGGGCGTTCGCCGTGACTGTCCCGCACGAGCAGCCCGGTCGGGGCGTCCGGGTCGACCTGCACGCGTGCGGTGTCGACACCCTCACCGCGCACCGTCCGGAGCACCACGTCGCCGAACGGGTCGGCGCCGACCCGGCCGAACCAGCCGGCCCGGTGGCCCTGGCGGGCGAGTGCGATGGCCACGTTGGACTCCGAGCCGGCGATGCTGCGCCGGTATGTCGACGCCTCGCCGAGCGGCAGGCCGGGCTCGCCGACGAGCAGCACCATCGTCTCGCCGAAGGTGACGACGTCGAGGTCGTGCGGGGCGGTCCGGGGCATGGCCCTAAGCCTGTCAGGCCGACCGTCAGCCCGGCAGGGGGGTCCGCACCGGACAGGGCGCCCATTCGCGACATCGTTGACAGAAATCCGTCACAGGTCTTAGCTCCCCGGTTGACCGGCCGGTCGACACGGGAGGGGACCGTCATGCTGCGCAGGACCCTGGCCGCAATGGCGTCCATGGCCATGCTCGTCGGCGTCTGTACGGCGGTGCTGACCGCGTCGCCGCGGCCCGCGGTGGGCCTGGCCAACGGCCTGGCCAAGACGCCGCCGATGGGCTTCAACGACTGGAACTCCTTCGGCTGCAACGTCGACGAGGCGCTGATCAAGCAGACGGCCGACTTCTTCGTCTCCTCGGGCATGAAGGCGGCCGGCTACCAGTACGTCAACATCGACGACTGCTGGCTGACCCACCAGCGCGACGCGCAGGGCCGGCTGGTCCCCGACCCGACGAAGTTCCCCGACGGCATCAAGGGCACCGCAGACTACGTGCACTCCAAGGGCCTCAAGCTCGGCATCTACGAGGACGCGGGCACGCAGACCTGCGCTGGCTACCCCGGGAGCCTCGGCCACGAGAAGACCGACGCGCAGACCTTCGCCGACTGGGGCGTCGACTACCTCAAGTACGACAACTGCAACAACGACGGCAGCACCACCACGGCGCAGTACATCGCCCGCTACACCGCGATGCGCGACGCACTGGCGGCGACCGGCCGCAAGATCGTCTTCAGCATCTGCGAATGGGGCGTCAACGAGCCCGCGACCTGGGCCGGCGACGTCGGCAACCTGTGGCGCACCACCGGAGACATCTCCGACAACTGGTCCAGCCTGAAGGGCATCATCGCGCAGAACGCGCCGCTCGCCTCGCACGCCCACCCGGGCGCCTGGAACGACCCGGACATGCTCGAGGTCGGCAACGGCGGCATGACCGACACCGAGTACCGCACGCACTTCTCGCTCTGGGCGGAGATGGCCGCGCCGCTGCTGGTTGGCTCGGATCTGCGCAAGGCGAGCCCTGAGACCATGAAGATCCTGCTCAACAAGGACGTCATCGCGGTCGACCAGGACCGGCTCGGCGTACAAGGTCAGGTGCTGTCCAATGACGACGGGCACTGGGTCTTCTCCAAGCCCCTGGCCAACGGCGACCGCGCCGTCGCCCTCTACAACGAGACCGATGCGCCGGGCACCATCACCACGACCGCGGCGCAGACCGGGCTGCGCCGGGCGTCGGCGTACCGGATGCATGATCTGTGGTCGGGTCAGAACACCGAGACCGCCGGGACGATCGGGGCGCAGGTCCCGGCGCACGGCACGGTGATCTACCGGGTGTCCAGCGGCGGGGCGGGTGGGCTGGCTCCGGCGACGAGCGCATCGGTCGAGCCGGCGCCGGTCTACGACGGCGCCACCATGTCGCTGCTGCTGCCCGGGCGGGACAACCCGGTCGGCTCCTCGTTCACCGACTACGGCCGGGCTCCGGTCACCGACGCGCGGATGACGCTGGTCGGCCCGCCGGGCTGGCAGGTCGGGTCCGGCGGGCGCAGCAGCTTCGCCCGGGTGGGCACGGGGCGGACCGTGCACACCGACTGGACGGTGCGTACGCCGGACGACGTCGCGCCCGGGGACTACGCGCTGACCCTCGTCGCCACGTATCGATGGCAGGGCCGGGTGCGCACCGACCAGAGCACGGTGACGGTCACCGTGCCGCCGGCGGCACCCACGAGCGACGCCTTCGTCAGCGACCTCACCTGGCTCGGCTCGACGAACGGGTGGGGACCGGTCGAGCGCGACATGTCCAACGGCGAGACAGCCGCCGGTGACGGCAAGCCGATCACCATCGACGGGCAGGTCTTCGCCAAGGGACTCGGCGCCAACTCACCGTCCACTGTGGACGTCTATGTGGGCGGGAAATGCACGGCCCTCACCGCACAGGTCGGGCTCGACGACGAGGAGGGCGATCGCGGCACGGTCGCGTTCCAGGTGCTTGCCGACGGCAAACAGGTCGCCTCGACGCCGACCCTGACCAATGCGGACGCGCCGGTGGCGGTGAACGCCGACGTGTCCGGTGCACAGGTCGTGCGGCTGGTGGTCGGCGACGGCGGTGACGGCAACAGCTACGACCACGCCGACTGGGGCAGCGCACAACTGCACTGCTCGTCGGCCGGCTGAGCCGCAGCGGGTCAGTGGCGGAGGGCGCTGGCCCGCCAGGCCGACGGGCCCGGTCGCAGCGGTGCCCGGACCAGCCCGGTCCGGTCCAGCCAGCCGGACCGGTGGGTCGGCCGGTCCCGGTCGCCGCCCCGGGCCGCGCGGGCCCGACTCATCAGCACGACGACGACCGCGGCGAACTCCTCGTCCGTCGGCCGCCCTCGGACCACCCGGATGTCACTCATAGCGGGATGTTGCCGTGCTTCTTCGGCGGCAGCGTCTCCCGCTTGTTGCGCAGCATCCGCAGCGACTGGATGACGTACTTGCGGGTGTGGCTGGGCGGAATCACCGAGTCGATGTAGCCGCGCTCGGAGGCGATGTAGGGGTTGGCGAAAGTGTCCTCGTAGGTGACGATCCGTTCCTGTCGCATGGCATCGGGATCGTCGGCGGCCGCGAGGTCGCGGCGGTAGAGGATGTTGACCGCGCCCTGCGCTCCCATGACCGCGATCTGCGCGGTCGGCCAGGCGATGTTGATGTCTGCGCCGAGGTGTTTGGAGCCCATGACGTCGTAGGCGCCGCCGTAGGCCTTGCGGGTGATCACCGTGACCTTGGGCACGGTCGCCTCGGCGTAGGCGTAGATCAGCTTCGCACCGCGCCGGATGATGCCGTCCCACTCCTGTGACGTGCCGGGCAGGAAGCCGGGTACGTCGACGAACGTCAGCACCGGCACGTTGAACGCGTCACAGGTGCGCACGAAACGCGCCGCCTTCTCCGATGCGTCGATGTCGAGACACCCGGCGAACCGCATGGGCTGGTTGGCGACGATCCCGATGCTGCGGCCCTCGACCCGGCCGAAGCCGCAGATGATGTTGGGTGCGAACAGCGGCTGCACTTCGAGGAACTCGCCGTCGTCGACGACGTGCTCGACGATCGTGTGCATGTCGTAGGGCTGGTTGGGCGAGTCGGGGACGAACGAGTCGAGGAAGGCGTCGTCCTCAGTCACCGCCGCGTCGAGGTCGACGTCGTACGCCGGCGGGTCGTCAAGGTTGTTGCTCGGCAGGTAGGACAGCAGCGCCTTGACGTAGTCGATCGCGTCGTTCTCGTCGCTGCCCATGTAGTGCGCGACACCGGACTTGGTGTTGTGGGTGCGAGCGCCCCCGAGCTCTTCGAAGCCGACCTCCTCCCCGGTGACGGTCTTGATCACGTCCGGTCCGGTGATGAACATGTGCGAGGTGTGGTCGACCATGACTGTGAAGTCGGTGATCGCCGGCGAGTAGACGGCGCCGCCCGCGCACGGGCCCATCACGAGGGAGATCTGCGGGATGACGCCCGAGGCGATCGTGTTGCGATAGAAGATCTCGCCGAAAAGCCCGAGCGCGACGACGCCCTCCTGGATCCGGGCGCCGCCGCCGTCGTTGATCCCGATGATCGGGCAGCCGGTCTTCACCGCGAGGTCCATGACCTTGATGATCTTCTCGCCGTAGACCTCGCCGAGGCTGCCGCCGAAGACGGTGAAGTCCTGGCTGTAGACGCACACCCTGCGTCCATCGATCGTGCCGTAGCCGCTGACCACGCCGTCGCCGTAGGGCCGGCGGCCGGCCATGTCGAAGTTCGTGGACCGGTGCCGTGCGAGCTCGTCCATCTCGACGAAGGAGTCGTCGTCGAGCAGCGCCTCGATGCGTTCCCGTGCCGTCATCTTCCCGCGGGCGTGCTGTTTCTCGATCGCCCGCGCCGAGCCGGCGTGCACGGCCTCGTCGTACCGGTGTTGCAGGTCGGACACCTTGCCGGCCGTGGTGTGGATGTCGGGCTGCGCTGGTGGTTGCGCCGCTGGAGTGCTCACGCGACGTAGCCTAACCAGGTGTCCAGTCCGTACGACGACCTCGACCGGCCGCCCCTGTCCGAGCAGGCGCTGGCGGGGGCCATGGTGCGGGTGGGGGAGCTGTGGCGTGAGGTGCGGGTCGTGGCCGAGACCGGCTCGACCAACGCCGACCTGGCCGCCGCGGCCGAGCGGGGCGCGGCGGAGGGCGCGGTCCTCGTGGCCGAGTCACAAACCGCCGGGCGGGGTCGGCTGCACCGGGACTGGGTCTCCCCGCCACGGGCCGGGCTGACCTTCTCGATGCTGCTGCGGCCGGACGGCGTACCGGCCGCCCGGTGGGGTTGGCTGCCGCTGCTGGCCGGCGTGTCGGTGGCCCGCGCGGTGGCCCGGCTGGGCGAGATCGAGGCCCGGCTGAAATGGCCGAACGACCTGCTGGTCGGCCCAGGTCGCCGCAAGGCGGCCGGTCTGCTCGCGCAGGTCGCGGGCGGCGCGGTCGTCGTGGGCATCGGCCTCAACGTGAGCACCCGCGCCGACGAGCTGCCCGACGGCGCGACGTCGCTGGCCGCGTCGGCCGCGGCCTGCACCGACCGGGACCCCGTACTCCGGGCGATCCTGCGGGCGTTCGCCCTGGACTACCGGGGGTGGCGGGAGGCGGCCGGCGACGCGGAGCGGTGTGGGCTGGCGGCGGCGTACGCCGACCTGTGCGACACCCTGCATCGGCAGGTGGTGGTCACGCTGCCGGCCGGCGACCCGATCCTGGGCATGGCGAGCGCGATCGGCGACGACGGCCGGCTCGTGGTCACCGGCGAAGGGGGCGCGTCCCGCGCGATCGCCGCCGGGGACGTCACCCACGTCCGGACCGCCCCCGATTCCGCATCAACGTGACGTTGATGCGGCTAGAGCGCTTGAACGTGACGTTCAAGCGGAATGGGGTGCGGAAACCTGCCGGCCCTCTTTCCGCATCAACGTGACGTTGATGCGGCTAGAGCGCTTGAACGTGACGTTCAAGCGGAATGGGGGGGGTGCGGCACGGGGGGGTGCGGCATGGGGTGAGCGTCACGGGTTGGCGTGCCGGCGGGGCCGCGATCGGCCATATTGAGGTGGGAACGTGAGGGGGACCGGTGGCCTATCCCGACAATCTGCTCGCCGATGACGAGCAGGTCGTTCGGCATCTGAACCCGCACTGGATCACGCTCGTCCGGCCGGTCGTCGTGTTCGTGGTGACCATGGGCGCCGGCGGTTTCCTGCTCTCCTACGCCGCCCACACCGGGCTGTCGTCGCTACCGGTAGCGCCGGTACGTCTGGGCATCGTGGCGGTCGCGGTCTATGTCCTCGGTTGGTTCGCGCTGGCGCCGCTGCTGCGCTGGCGGAGCACCCATTACGTGTTCACCACCCGGCGGGTGCTGATCCGGGTCGGTGTCCTCACCCACCGTGGCCGCGACATTCCGCTGCAGCGGATCAACGACGTGGGCTTCCGCCAGTCGCTGTCCGACCGGCTCATCGGCGCGGGGACCCTCCTGGTCGAGTCCGCGGGTGAGTTGGGTCAGGAACGGCTCTACGACATCCCGCACGCCGACCGGATGCAGCACCTGCTCAACCAGTTGATCGAGCAGGACGCCGTACGCCGGTCGGCGCCGGGAGTCGACGAGTCGTCGAGGGCGTGGTCGTAGGGTCTTAGGGTCCGGCCCCGTCCTGGGCCGCTCCGTTTAGAACGGCGGGCGCAGGTGGGCCGGCGGGTTGAAGACCTCGCGGGTGTAGTGGTCCATGCGGGCGACCATGTCGGGCGCCGTCACCGGGCGGGCGCGACGTCGGGACCCGCGTAGGACGCGGTTGACGCGGCGTGGGAATGCCATTCCCGTACTCCTCTTTCCTGGGATCGTTACTCCGGGCTTCTGTACCGATCAAGAAGCCTCGTAGGTTCCAACCGACGATCCGCGGATTCATTTCCCGGCTCCGGCATGACCCGCGTCACAGTCCCCGGCTGGCGGCGCCTCTGGTGGGCACGGTTGAATCACCGCGTGGGCGTGCGGACCTGGATCGACGGGCGGCTCGGCACCTGGCCGGTCTACCGCCAGGTCACCGGCGCGACCGGCTCGGCCGCGGCAGCGCGGCCCGCTCCGCCGCGCACCGACGCCCTCGCGCCGCGCACCGGCAAGGCCGACGGGGTCGTCCGGTCGATCTGCCCGTACTGCGCGGTCGGCTGCGCGCCAGCGGGTGTTCGTCAAGGACGGCAAGGTCACCCAGATCGAGGGCGACCCCGACCGCCCGATCTCGCCGCGGCCGGCTCTGCCCGAAGGGCAGCGCCAGCAAGCAGCTGGTGACCTCGCCGAGCCGGGTGACCAAGGTCCGCTACCGCCGGCCGTACGGCACCGAGTGGGAGGACCTCGACCTCGACACGGCGATGGACATGATCGCCGACCGGGTCATCGAGACCCGCGAGGAGTTCTGGCAGTGGGAGGCTCGACGGGCGGCGGGTGCGCCGCACGATGGGCATCGCCAGCCTCGGAGGGGCGACCCTCGACAACGAGGAGAACTACCTCATGAAGAAGCTGTTCACCGCGATGGGCGCGATCCAGATCGAGAACCAGGCCCGCATTTGACACTCCTCCACCGTCCCCGGTCTGGGGACCTCGTTCGGTCGCGGCGGCGCCACCACCTTCCAGCAGGACCTGCAGAACGCTGACTGCATCCTCATCGAGGGCTCCAACATGGCCGAGTGCCACCCGGTCGGCTTCCAGTGGGTGATGGAGGCCAAGGCGCGCGGCGCGACGGTCATCCACGTCGACCCGCGGTTCACCCGCACCTCCGCGGTGGCCGACCTGCACGTGCCCGATCCGGGCCGGCTACCGACATCGCGTTCCTCGGCGGGCTGGTCAACCACGTGCTGACCAACGAGCTCGACTTCCGCGAGTACGTCGTCGCCTACACCAACGCCGCGACGATCGTCGACGAGGACTTCCGCGACACCGAGGACCTCGACGGCCTGTTCTCCGGCTTCGACCCCGAGACGCGGGCACTACGACCCGGTCGTCCTGGCAGTACGAAGGCGCCGAGCGAGGCGGCCGAGCGACCGGCCAACCGCGACCGAGGCCGGGCGGACGAGCGCCGAGCGGAGGCGGTCGCCGGCACGAGGCCGCAGCGCGGTCGGAGGCCGCCGGCTCCGGCGGCGCCGCCGGTCCGCGGCCAAGCCGGCGCGCGACGAGACCCTGCAGCACCCGCGCTGCGTCTACCAGATCCTCAAGCGGCACTTCGCCCGCTACACCCCGGAGATGGTCCAGCGAGGTCTGCGGCATCGCGCCGGAGCAGTTCGCCGAAGGTCGCCGAGGCGCTGACCGCGCAACAGCGGCCGGGAGCGCACCACGCGCGTTCTGCTACGCCGTCGGCTGGACCCAGCACAGCGTCGGCGTGCAGATACATCCGCACGGCGGCGATCCTGCAGACGCTGCTGGGCAACATCGGCCGGCCCGGCGGCGGCATCATGGCGCTGCGCGGGCACGCCAGCATCCAGGGCTCGACCGACATCCCGACGCTGTTCAACATCCTGCCCGGCTACCTCCCGATGCCGCACGCCGCACCAGCACCAGGACCTCGACGAGCTACGTCGCGGCCGACGCGGGCAAGACCGGCTTCTGGGGCAACATGCGCGGCCTACGTCGTCAGCCTGCTGAAGGCGTGGTGGGGCGACGCCGCCACCGCCGACAACGACTTCTGCTTCGACTACCTGCCCCGGCTCACCGGCGACCACCGCACCTACCAGACGGTCGATGGCGCATGATCGACGGGCGGTGCAAGGGCTACTTCCTGGTCGGCGAGAACCCGGCCGTCGGCTCGGCCAACGGCAAGATGCAGCGGCTCGGCCTGGCCAACCTCGACTGGCTGGTCGTCCGCGACCTGCAGATGATCGAGACGGCGACGTTCTGGAAGGACGGCCCGGAGATCGAGACCGGCGAGCTGCGTCACCGAGGACATCGGCACCGAGGTCTTCTTCCTGCCGGCCGCCGCGCACACCGAGAAGGACGGCTCGTTCACCCAGACCCAGCGGCTGCTGCAGTGGCGCGACAAGGCGGTCGAGCCGCCGGGCGACGCCCGCAGCGAGCTGTGGTTCTACTACCACCTCGGCCGCGATCATCCGGGAGAAGCTGGCCGGCTCCACCGACGAGCGGGACCGGCCGCTGCTCGACCTCACCTGGGACTACCCGACGCGACGGAGCCGACGGCGAGCCGAGCGCCGAGGCGGTGCTGCGCGAGATCAACGGCACCGGCGCCGGACGGCAAGGCCGCTGTCGGCGTACACCGAGCTGAAGGACGACGGCTCGACCGCCTGCGGGTGCTGGATCTACTGCGGCGTCTACGCCGACGGGGTCAACCAGGCGCGCCCGCCGCAAGCCCGGCGGCGAGCAGGACTGGGTCGCCGCCGAGTGGGGCTGGGCCTGGCCGGCCAACCGGCGGATCCTCTACAACCGCGCCTCGGCCGACCCCGACGGCAGGCCGTGGAGCGAGCGCAAGAAGTACGTCTGGTGGGACGCCGAGGCAACGGGAAGTGGACCGGCCACGACGTGCCCGGACTTCATCGCCGGACCGGCCGCCCGACTACGTGCCCGAGCCCGAGGGCGCGAAGGGCCCGGACGCGATCGGCGGCGACGACCCGTTCATCATGCAGGCCGACGGCAAGGCCTGGCTGTTCGCGCCGGCCGGGCTGGCCGACGGTCCGCTGCCGACCCACTACGAGCCGGCCGAGTCGCCGGTGCGCCAACCCGCTCTACGGGCAGCAGGCCAACCCGGCCCGGCAGCGAGCTCGACCGCGCCGCCAACCCGATCAACCCGAGCGGGCAGCGAGGTCTTCCCCTACGTGTTCACGACCTACCGGCTCACCGAGCACCACACCGCCGGCGGCATGAGCCGGACGCCTGCCGTACCTCGTCCGAGCTGCAGCCGGAGCTGTTCTGCGAGGTCTCCCCGCGGCTGGCCGCGCGAGCGCGGGCTGGAGCACGGCGGCTGGGCGACGATCGTCACCGCGCGGACGGCGATCGAGGCGCGGGTGCTGGTCACCGACCGGATGCGCCGCTGCGGGTGGGCGACCGGATCGTCCACCAGGTCGGCCTGCCCTACCACTGGGGCGGCGAACGGCCTCGTCCACCGGCGACTCGGCCAACGACCTGGTCGGCGTCGCCCTGGACCCGAACGTGCACATCCAGGACAAGGTCGGCACCTGCGACATCCGGCCCGGGCCGCCGGCCGCGCGGCGCGGCGCTGCTCGGCGTACGTCGACGGACTACCGTCGCCGGGCCGGCGTCGACATGCGCATCCCGAGGACGGAGGTGCCGACGCGATGACGCATCCGGCTGCTGCGGGACCGGCTCGACGACGTCGCCGGCGACGCCGGGTACGACGAGCACCCGCCGCGGATGGGCTTCTTCACCGACACCTCGGTCTGCATCGGCTGCAAGGCGTGCGAGGTGGCCTGCAAGGAGTGGAACGACGTCCCCGAGGACGGCTACCTGCTGACCGGGATGTCCTACGACAACACCGGTGCAGCTCGGCGCCGAGCACCTGGCGGCACGTGGCCTTCATCGAGCAAGCCGCGTGCCGACCGCCGGCCGGCGACCGGACCTGGGCATGCCCGGAGCTCGGGCCGCCGCCGGGAGCGACCAGGCTGCGGAGCCGGCGACGGCGGGCGTCCGGTGGCTGATGTCCTCCGACGTCTGCAAGCACTGCACCCACGCCGCCTGCCTCGACGTCTGCCCGACCGGCGCGCTGTTCCGCACCGAGTTCGGCACGGTCGTGGTGCAGGAGGACATCTGCAACGGCTGCGGCTACTGCGTGCCCGCCTGCCCGTACGGCGTGATCGACCAGCGCAAGGAGGACGGCCGGGCGTGGAAGTGCACGCTCTGCTACGACCGGCTCAGGAGCGGGCAGACAGCCGGCCTGCGCCCAGGCCTGCCCGACCGAGTCGATCCAGTTCGGGACGCTCGACGAGCTGCGCGAGCGGGCCGACGCAGCGGGTGCGACGAGCTGCACGACGCAGGGCGTCGACGAGGCCCGGCTGTACGGCGCACGACCCCGACGACGGCGTCGGCGGCGACGGCGCGTTCTTCCTGCTGCTCGACGAGCCGGAGGTCTACGGCCTGCCGCCGGACCCGGTCGTCACCACCCGCGACCTGCGGCTCGATGTGGAGGCACGTCGGCGCGGCGCGGCCGGCGCGCCCTGGTCGCGGCGCTCGGCGTCGCGTCGTTCCTGCGGGGAGGCGCCGATGAGCCGCGCGGCGAGCAGCGCGATGGTGCCGGAGGCCGGAGTTCGCGTCCTACTACGGCCGGCCGATCCTCAAGGCGCCGACCTGGAAGACGCCCGACGTCCCGCTCTACCTGTTCCTCGGCGGGCTGGCCGGCGCGTCGGCGGTGCTGGCCGAGGGGCGGCGCTGACCGGCCGGCCCGGCGCTCGGCGGGTCGGCGCGGCTCGCCGCCGCCGGCGGTGCGGCGGCCGGCACGGTGTGCCTGGTGCACGACCTCGGCCGGCCCGAGCGGTTCCTCAACATGCTGCGGGTGTTCAAGCCGACCTCGCCGCTGTCGGTCGGCTCCTTCATCCTGGCGCCGTTCAGCGCGCTGCCGGCGCGGCGCGCGGCCTCCGAGGTCACCGGCCGGCTGCCGCGGCTCGGGCCGGCTGGCCGGGCTGGCGCGGCCGGCCGCTCGGCCCGCCGCTGGCGACCTACACCGCGGCGCTGCTCGCCAACACCGCCGTCCCGGCCTGGCACGAGGCCCACCGCGAGCTGCCGTTCGTCTTCGCCGGCGTCCGGCTGGCCAGCGCCGGCGCGGTCGGCATGGTCGTCACCCCGGTCGCCAGGCCGGTCCGGCCCGCCGGATGGCGGTGCTCGGCGCCGCGCTGGAGATCGCCGCCGCCGAGAAGCTCCAGCGCCGGCTCGGGATGCTCGCCGAGCCCTACCGCACCGGCCTGCCAGGGCGGTTCATGACCGCAGCCAAGGCCCTGACCGGCGCCGGGATCCTCGGCACTGTGGTTGCGGGCCGCAGCCGAGCGGCGTCGGCGGCCTGCGGAATCGCGCTGACCGCCGGAGCGGTCTGCACCCGGGTCGCGGTCTTCACCGCCGGCGTGGCGTCGGCGAAGGACCCGAAATACACGGTCGTCCCGCAACGGGAGCGGCTGGACAAGCGGCAGAGCGGCTGAGCGCCGCTCAGGCCCGCGCCGTGCGGCCGCGGTCCCGGACCGGTCGCTCGCGGCCCTCGACCGGCGCCGGCCCGCCGTTCGCCCGGGACGGCGCGGTCGACTCGCGGACGACCAGCCGGCAGGCCAGGGTGTGCAGGCCGGGCGACGGCCGTCCTTCGATCGCGCCGAGCAGTTCCTCGCCCGCGGTCCGGCCGAGCTCGCGCAGGTTCATGTCGACCGTGGTCAGCGGGGGCCTATTGGCGGCCGCGCATGACCTCCCAGTTGTCGAAGCCGACCAGCGCGATGTCCTCGGGCACCCGCTTGCCCGCCTCCCGCACCGCGTCGGCCACGCCCCGGGCGATCTGGTCGTTTCCGCAGAAGATCGCGTCCAGGTCGGGGGCGGCCCGGAGGAGCCCGTCGGTCGCCTGGCGGCCCCACTCCTCGGTCCACTCGCCGTACATGGCCCCGCCCGCGGCCAGCTCGAGCCCGGCGGTGGCTCAGCGTCTGCTCCGCGCCCTGGGCGCGCAGCCGCGACGCCGCGAACGACATCGGGCCGGTTACGTGGCCGATCCTGGTCCGCCCGGTGCTGAGCAGGTGGCGGACCGCGATCGCGCCGCCTTCGGCGTCGTCGGGGACGAGCGAGGGGTCCCCGGGGTTGGTCGAGGAGGTCATCGCGTAGACGACGGGGACCGGGATGTCGCTGCCGATCGGCTCCCGGGGTCCGGCGGCGGCCGGTGACGATGATGCCGTCGACCCGGCGTTCGAGCAGGGTGCGCAGGTAGTGCTGCTCCCTGATCTGGTCGTCCCGGCTGTCGCACAGGAGCACCGCGATGCGCCCGGGCCGAGCGCGTCCTCCGCGCCCTGCATGACCGGGATGCTGAACCGGCCGAAGCTGTCGGTGGTAATCAGCCCCACCGTGAAGGTGCGGCCGGCGAGCAGCCCGCGGGCCAGCGCGTTGGGCTGGTAGCCGAGCGGCTCGGCCGCCGGCTGGACCTGGCGCGATGGTGCCGAGCGACAGGGCACCGCGCCCGTTGAGCGCCTTGGACACCGTGCCCGGCGGACACCCGGCCAGGCGGCGCCACGTCGGTGATGGTCACCGGGCCTGATCGGCGTTCGGTCACCACACCTCCGACGTACCGGTCGATCGTGCGGGTCAGACCCGCACGAACTCGATCCCGGCGAGCTCGCAGAACACCTTCCAGGTCGTCGCCGTGCCGGCCGAGATTCATCACCAGGTGGTGCGGGCCGCCG
Organism: uncultured Actinomycetota bacterium; assembly: GCA_963828605.1. Taxonomy (GTDB): domain Bacteria; phylum Actinomycetota; class Actinomycetes; order Mycobacteriales; family QHCD01; genus DASXJE01. Next base: position 1,516,695 of record CAWHER010000003.1, read on the forward strand.
GCGCCGCAGCCAGCCGTCGAGGCAGCGCCCGGACCCCGGAGTCCGGCCGGAACTGGCCGTAGGGCATCTCCAGCGCGGGCAGCCCTGGCAGTCGAGCACCTCACCCTCGGCACCACCAGCCGGAACCGCTCGCCGCCGAGCGAGACCAGCGAGGCCATGGTCGCCGGACCGGGCTGATACTGGAACAGGAACGTCGGCGGGTCGTCGAGCTTGCCGATGCCGAGCGAGCGCTTGATCAGGCGCACCGGCTCGTCCTCGCGCGCGATCTGCCAGTTGCCCTCGCCCATGTGGCTCATCAGGATCGAGTCGGAGGGGAAGTCCATCGCGTACATCTCGGTGAAGTGCGCGTCGCCGATCAGGACGTGGCCGGCCGTAGACCATGGTCGCGGTGAGCACGTCGCCCTCGGCGCCGTAGCCGTAGCCCTGCGCCATCAGCGCTGAGGCGGCCGCGAGCGGGAGCCGGACGAACCGCCCGTCCTCGCCGATCGCGTCGAAGTGGGTCGAGTACGCGCGATAGCCGCGCTCGGCAAGGATGCGCTCGATCGCGATCTGCATCCTGGCGTGGTCCGTCGCGCTCCTCGTCCGAGCAGCCGCGGGTCGATCTCGAACCGCTCGTTCTCCCGAAGCGATCAGCGTCTGCCACATCGTCGTCGGTGACCGCGCTCATCGCCCGCGTAGAGGTCGCCGGGCGCGACGTCGATGATCGTCCGGGCCGAGGGTGCGCGAGCAGGGCGTTCTCGTCGACCCTGATGTCGCCCATGTCGTTCATCGCGTAGCCGAAGATGCGCGACCTTCAGCGACCGCCACGCGGTGATGGCCGCGGCGGCCCGCGCCCAGCGGTCCAGCTCCGACCCGGAAGGCTCGCTGCGCCAGTCCTCGGTGACACATGGAACGGCGCTCCAGCCCGGACCATCGCGTTCGCCGTGTCCTGCGCGCCGTGGACGCCCTGGTTGTAGGTCATGTCGGCCATGTCCCACGCCGGCGGTGACGGCGCGGCTCGGGCTGGATGTTGGCCAGGCACAGCGGCAGCCGGTTCTCGTTGAACAGCGCGGGCGACCCGCATCGCCGGGCCGTAGGTCAGCATGACCACCAGAACGCCGTCGAGACCGGCGCTCTCGAACTCGCGCATCACCCGCTCGGCGTCCTCCCTGCTCTTCACCGGCGGAGCCGACCATGAAGTCGGCCACGTCGGCGAGCGTGGTCGGCGAGCTCCTGCGCGTAGTCGGCCTGCCGGTCGGTGATGCCGGGGATCATGTCGTCGTAGAGCGCCTGCATGATCCCGAGGACGCCGATGCGGGGCTTGCGGTCTGCCATGGTCTCCTCCGTGTCCTCTCGGCGCGGCGGGCCAGCTGGACGGGCGGGTCAGCGCTGGCCGTAGACGTTCTGGTAGCGCGCGTAGAGCGCGTCGATGTCGCTCGCGCCGGAGCGGCTTCGGCGTCGCCGAGCGCGCGCGCGAGGTGCACGGTGCGGGCGACGTCCTCGCACATGACCGCCGCCTTGACCGCGTCCCTGGCGTCCGCGCCGATGGTGAAGACGCCGTGGTTGCGCATGAGCACGGCGGGCGAGCGGTGGCCGGTCAGCGTCTCGACGATGCCCCTGCCGATCGTCGTCGTCGCCGATCAGCGCGAACGGCCCGACCGGGATCTCGCCGCCGAACTCGTCGGCCATCGCGGTGAGCACGCACGGGATCGGCCTCGCCGCGCGCGGCCCACGCGGTCGCGTAGGTGCTGTGCGTGTGCACGACGCCGCCGACGTCCGGCATCGCCCGGTAGACGTAGGCGTGCGCGGCGGTGTCGCTCGACGGGCGAGCTCGCCGTCGACGACGGTGCCGTCGAGGTCGCACGACGACCATCGACGCCGGCGGTCAGCTCGTCGTAGGACGACGCCGCTCGGCTTGATCACCATCAGGTCGTGGCCGGGCACCCGGGCGGAGACGTTGCCGGCCGTCCACGCGACGAGGCGCGTAGCCGGCGTGCAGCGTCGCGACTGTGCAGCCCGGCGACCGCGCGTCGCCGGAGCTCGTCGACCTCGGCGGTGCAGGGCGATCATGACTCCGACCGCTCGCATTGCCGGATCGCCCGCAGGCGGTGCATCACGTCGTTGGCCCCGCGGCCGAAGTGGTCGTGCAGCGCGAGTACTCGGCGTAGAGGGCGTCGTAGGCCTCGGCCCGCTCGGCGTCGGGCCGGTAGGCCTCGCGCACGATCCGTGCCCATCGCGTCGGCCGCGGCGGGCACGTCGGGTAGGCGCCCGCGGCGACCGCGGCGTGGATCGCCGACCCGAGCGCCGGGCCCTGGTCCGAGCCGATGAGGCTGAGCGGGCGCCGGGTCACGTCGGCGTAGATCTGCATGAGCAGCGTCGTTCTGACAGGCCGCCGGCGACCACCAGCTCGTCGACCGGGACGCCGGCCTCGTCGAACGTCTCGATGATCGTGCGGGTGCCGAACGCGGTCGACTCCAGCAGCGCGCGGTAGATGTCCGGCGGCCGGGTGGCGAGGGTCAGCCCGACGATCAGCCCGCAGAGCTCGTGGTCGACCAGCACCGACCGGTTGCCGCTCCAGCCAGTCGAGCGCGACCAGGCCGTGCGCGCCGACCGGCTCTGGCGCCGGCGAGCCGGCTGAGCAGGTCGTGCACGCGACTCGCCGGCCGCGGCCGCCTCGTCGTGGTACGACGCGCGGCACGCCGTGCTCGACGTACCAGGCGAAGATGTCGCCGACCCCGCTCTGGCCGGCCTCGTAGCCCCAGCCGCCCGGCGATGATGCCGCCGTCGACGACGCCGCACATGCCGGGCACCTCGCGCGAGGTGGTCGCCGTTCATGACGTGGCAGGTCGACGTGCCCATGATCGCGAGCATCGTGCCGGGCGTCGATCGCCTGCGCCGCCGGCGCGGTGACGTGGGCGTCGACGTTGCCGACGCGACCGCGATGCCCTCGGGCAGGCCGGTCCACGCCGCGGCCTGCGCGGTCAGCCCGCCGGCCCGGTCGCCCAGCGGCGACAGCGGATGCGTCGAGCTTGTCCGCGACGAAGTCGGCGAAGCCGGGGTTGAGCGCGGCCAGGTAGTCCTCGGACGGGTAGCGGCCGTCCTGGCGGATCGCCCTTGTAGCCGGCGGTGCAGGCGTTGCGGGTCTCGACGCCGCACAGCTGCCAGATGATCCAGTCGGCGCGCCTCGATCCAGCGCTCGGCGCGCGGCGTAGAGCTCCGGGTCCTCCTCGAGCAGCTGCAGGCCCTTGGCGAACTCCCACTCGGACGGAGATCCGGCCGCCGTACCGCGCCGAGCCAGGGCTCGCCGCGCTCGTGGGCCAGCGCGTTGATCCGGTCGGCCTGCGGCTGCGCGGCGTGGTGCTTCCACAGCTTCGGGTAGGCGTGCGGGCGGTCGCGCAGATCCGGCAGCTCGCACAGCGGCGTGCCGTCGCGCGGGCGTCGGCAGCACGCGTGCAGGCGGTGAAGTCGGTGCCGATGCCGACGACGTCGCGCCGGGTCGACCCCGGCTGGCGGCGACCGCCGCGGGCACGGCGCGTGCGCAGCACCTCGCGGTAGTCGTCCGGGTCCTGCAGCGCCCAGTCCGGCGGCAGCGGCCGCGCCGGTCGCAGCGAAGCGCGGTCGTCGATCACGCGCGTGCGCGTACTCGTGCACCGCCGTACCCAGCTCGGCGCCGTCGCCGACCCGGACCACGAGCGCGCGGCCGGACAGCGTGCCGAAGTCGACGCCGACGGCGTAGCGGTCCATGGCTCACCCTCATTCAGTCCATGCCGGGCAGGTTCGGCGCTCACCTTAGGTGCCGGTCCGGGCGGTCGACAGGGTCCCGGCCGGCCCACCCGCCGTCCGCGGCCCGGTCGGCAAGCCTTTGCCGCATCGGCATCGCTCGGTCGCAAGTATGCCCCATGCGCGGATCTGCCGATACAGCGCGCCTTCCGATCGGTGGATCTGACGTATTGACCTGGTGTCGACGACCTCCTATGGTCGTCCACCGCAACCGTTTTCCGTCCGAGCGACCGCCCTGCGAACAAACGCACTAGTAGTGCGAAGCGGTCCGCCACACCGGCGTGTCGCCGTACCACACGCACTAGTAGTGCGTTTGTTCACCGGCGGCCGAGAGGGAGCGCACAGCGTGCAGAGCAACCAGGCCGCCGGGCGGGACTCGGCAGGTCCCGTCGACCCGACCACCGACGCCCCCGTCGTACTCCGGCCGCTGCCGCTGGGGGCGGCGCGGATCTCGTCCGGGTTCTGGGCGAAGCGGCAGCAGGTCAACCGCGAGGTGTCGATCCCGGAGGGCGACGACCGGTTGAAGGAGGCCGGCAACTACCACAACCTCGCCCTCGCCACCGGACGGCGACCGGCTCCTACCGTGGCCCGGTCTTTCCGGACTCCGACATCTACAAATGGCTCGAGGCGGTCGCCTGGGAGTACGGGCCGGGCTCGGCCGAGCTGGCCGGGTGGCCCGCGACGCGACGGCAGTCGTCGCGACGCGCAGGCGGCGGACGGATACCTCAACTCGCTTCGTCCAGGTGCCGGGAGGCTCGAGCGCTTCGCCGACCTGCCGTTCGGGCCACGAGCTCTACTGCGCCGGGGCACCTGATCCAGGCCGCGGTCGCCGCAGCACCGCGCCACCGGCGACGACGGCTGCTGCATGTCGCCACCCGCTTCGCCGACTACATCTGGCCGACACCTTCGGTCCCGACCGGCTGGAGGGCGTCGACGGCCACCCGGACATCGAGACCGCGCTGGTCGAGCTCTACCGGGAAACCGGAGAGCAGCGACTACCTGCGGCTGGCGCGAGCTACTTCGTCGACACCCGCGGCCACGGCGCTGATCAGGCGGGCACCGGGACCGAGCTATTTCCAGGACCGCGTCCCGGTGCGCGAGGCCGACCACCGTCGAAGGACACGCCGTACGCGCGCTGTACCTGGCCGCCGGCGCGTCCGACGTCGTACGCCGAGACCGGCGACACGACGCTGCTCGAGGCGCCTCGAGCGGCAGTGGCAGCACATGGTGGCCACCAAGACCTATCTCACCGGCGGTGTCGGGTCGCGCTGGGACGGAGAGGCGTTCGGCGACCCGTACGAGCTGCCCCCGACCTCGCCTACTGCGAGACCTGCGCGGCGATCGGCAGCATCCAGTGGAGTTGGCGGCATGCTGCTCACCACCGGCGAGGCGCAGTACGCCGACCTGATCGAGCGGACGCTGTTCAACGCCTTCCTGCCGGGGTCTCGCTTCGCGGCGCGAGTTCTTCTACGTGAACGCGCTGCAGTTGCGCACGGACGCCGGCAAGGACGACAGCCGCAGCCCGGCGTACGGCCGGCGGCCGTGGTTCCACGGGCCTGCTGCCCGCCGAACATGATGCGCACGCTGTCTCCTCGGCAGCTACCTGGCCACCACCGACACCGAGGGATCGTGCTGCACCAGTACGCCGCCGGACCGTCCGCGGCCGGGGGCGGCGCGGTCACCGTCGAGCACCGACTACCCGTGGGACGGCCGGTCGAGGTGCACGGTCGACGGGAGACGGCCGGCCGAGTGGACGCTGTCGCTGCGTGTCCCGCGCTGGTGCGCCGGCGCGAACTGATCGATGCAACGGCACGCCATCCGACGAGCCCGGCCGGGCTATGCCTGCGTCTCGCGCGCGATGGCGCCGGGCGACCGGGTCGTGCTCGACCTGCCGATGCGGCCGCGGCTGACGCGGTGCAGACGAGCGGGTCGACGCGGTGCGCGGCGCGGTCGCGATCGAGCGCGGCCCGCTCGTCTACTGCTTCGAGCAGGCCGACCAGCCCGCCGGCGCCGCCGTCGACGACATCGCTCCACCGACGGCGAGCCGCACAGCAGGAGATACGGCCGCGGCCGGACCTGCTCGGCGGGGTGACGTCGTCAAGCCTCCGCCCGGACGCGCGCCGACGGCATCCCCTACCGGGCCGGCCGGACGAGTTCACCGCGCCGGTGCCTTACCGCGTGCCTATTTCGCCTGGGCGAACCGCGAGATCGGGCCGATGCGGGTCTGGATGCCCGCAGCCGAGAGGCTCGGGCCGATGACCGGTCCGGGTCGCCGCGCGGCGGCCGTGATCGCCCTGATCGCCGCCTGCGTCGCGGCACGGCGCGGGCAGGGCCGGCCGTCCCCGGCACCGGAATTCGGCGTCAACGCCACCGGGCGTGGTGCATTTCTGGGACCGCAGCGCCACCTCGCCGTCGGACAGCTGCTGGTCGACGAGTTCAACGCCCGCCACAAGCACCTGAAGGTCGAGCTGAGCCCGGTCCAGGACACGCAGTACGTCACGAAACTGGCCACCGCGATCCGCAGCGGTTCGGTGCCCGACGTCGTGGGCGTCGACGACATCAATTCCCAGCTGTTCATCTACAACCAGGCGTTCACCGACCTCACCCCGCTCGTCAACAAACTGCCGTACAAGGACAAGCTGAGCCCGGCCACCTCAACCTCACCACCGAGAACGGCCACTACTACGGCACTCCGTACGTCGCCGACCTGTCGCGTGCTCTGGTACAACAAGACACTGTTCAAGAAGGCCGGTCTCGACCCGGACAAGCCGCCGCGAAACTTCGCCGAGATTCTCACCGACGCCCGCGCGATCACCAAGCTCGGTCACGGCGTCAACGGCTTCTCCTTCGCCGGGCGCTGCGAGGGCGTCTGGGCTTCACCATGACTGCCGGACGTGTGGGCGACAAGAACTACATGTTCGCCGGCAACCGGACAACCAGCAGAGCCACGTCGACGGCAATACGGCGCTGCGCAGGATACTGCAGCTCTACCACCGGTGTGGGCGGAGGAGTGAGCCGCGCCGAGTCGCAGACCGAGACCGGCGCCACCTGGGGCCAGGACTTCCTCGCCGGCAAGATCGGCATCTGGCCCGGCGGCTACGGCACCGTCATGGCGGGGGCATCGCGCCGGCCGTCCCCAAGCAGATCGGCGCCGTCGCCCTGCCGGGCCGCTGAGCGGGTCCAGCACCTTCGACGGCGGCGCCAACTTCGGGATCCCGAGGGGAGCCAAGAACGCCTCCGGTGCCTGGGAGTTCATCAAGTTCGCGCTGCAGACAGAAGCAGCAGGCGGCTGCCGACGGCGGGATTCGAGCCGATCCGCGCGGACGTCGCGACCCCGGCATACAAGGCGAAGTACCCGTTCAACGCGGTCGCGCTCGCACGCGCTGCCGCGCGGCTACGCACCGAAGACGCATCGCCTACAACGTGACCTTCAACCAGCCGGGAGGGCCGTGGCTCACCGATGTTCACCAGTCTGTATTCGACGGCGAACATCAACGGCGCGATAAAGACGGCGCCAGACCGGATTCCAACGCGCGCTGCGGCAGGCCGAGTCATGACGAGCATGCGTCTCAGCCCCGGATGGTCTGAAAGGCGATGAGCATGCGTACGATGGAGACGGCCGCACCGACCGCACGGCCGGCGACCGCCAACGGGTCCGCCGCCGGCGCCGCGCTCCCTGACCCCCCCACCGGGCCCGGCATCCTGCTCGTCGCGCCGCATTCCTGTTCGTCCCTGCGTTCGTGTCCCGCTGGGGTTCGCGGTCTACATCTCACTCACCAACTGGCCGCTGATCGGGCCGTACCATTCGTGGGCTGCCGACAACTACACCCACATCGCCAAGGACTCGGTCTTTCTGCACGTCGGTCGCTCTTCACGCTGATCTACACCGCGATCGTCACGGTGCCGATCTTCGTGGTCGGCTACGGCCTCGCCGTGCTGGTGCGCGCCAACCGGCGCGGCTCGACGTTCTTCCGTACGGCTTTCTTCCTGCCGTACGTGGTCGGGCTGGCGACCGAGAGCTTCATGACTGCTGCTGGAACTGCAGCCCAACTCCGGTGCTCGTCAACTTCGTGCTGGAGAAGCTCGGCACTCACCGACGGCACCACGGCCTGGCTGGTCGGACACCTTCCGCGCCACGGCGGTCGTTGCGTGCTGGTGGTCTGGTACGCCTCCGGGCTGACGATGATGCTGCTGATGGCCGGGATGCAGGGGATCCCGCGCGACGTCTACGAGTCCGCCGAGGTGGACGGCGCGTCGTGGTGGGACACGGAACTGCGCATCACGCTGCCGCTGTTGCGCCGCACCATCGCGCTGAGCCTGATCCTGTCGGTGATCGGCTCGTTCCTGGCATTCAACCAGTTCTACATCCTGACCCAGGGCGGTCCGGGGACGAGCACCACGACGGTCGTGCATGTGGATCTACCAGAAGGCGTTCGTCCAACTGCACGTCGGGCGCCGCGACCGCGCTGTCGCTGGTCCTGGTCGTCGTCGTCGGCCTGATCAGCGCGGTCCAGTTCTTCCTGCTCGCGGGGACGGATGGCACCGCGTTCGGAAGGGCATCGGATGACAGCGACCACCGAGCGGACGGCGGAGGCCCGCGCACCCGAGCCGGAGCAGCGCACGGTCGGGTGGTCACCGGTCACTGTCGGCAGGCGACTACTGGACGGCGGCGTCCTCGCGAGCTCGTGTTCTTCGTGCCGCTGCTGTGGGCGGTGTTCCGGTCGTTCCAGCCGGCCGGCCTGATCACCGCGGCGCCGCCGTGGAGGGACTTCAGCCACCTCACGACCTCGAACTACTCCGCCGTTCATCGGCGGCAGCATCCACATCCTGCGCTACGTCGGCAACAGCCTGATCGTCGTCGATCGGCACCGCCGTGCTCACCGCGGTGTTCTCGACGCTGGCCGGGTACGGCTTCGGCCGGTTCCGGTTCCGCGGCGTCGGGGGTGATCTTCGCGCTGATCATCGTGGCGCTGATGGTGCCGTTCCAGGCCGTCCTCACACCGCTGTTCCTGGAGCTCAACACGATGCACCTCACCGACAGCCGCCTCGGGCTGGTGCTCTTCTACACGACGTTCAACCTGCCGTTCGGCGTGTTCGTCATGCGCAACACCTTCGCCGCAGATCCCCAAGGAACTCGAGGACTCGGCGTACGTAGACGGCGCGGTCCGTGATGGGGCTCTGTTCTTCGTGCTCCGGCCGCTCGTGGTGCCGGGCATCGCGACGACCGTGCTCTACGCCTTCCTCTTCGTCCTGGACGGAGTTCCTCGGCGCGCTGACCTTCATCACCAAGGACAGCCTGATCACGCTGCCGGTGGCGCTGCTCAACGTCGAGACCGGCACCTACGGCGCAGGTGAACTTCGGCTATCTCGTCTCCGGCGCGGTCATCGCGATGATCCCGTGCGTCATGCTCTACGTCGGCCTGCAGCGTTATCTACGTCCGCGGCCTCACCTCGGGCGCGGTCAAGGGCTGATCAGCGTCAGCGGACCACCACGAGGTGGTCGCCGCGCGGGGTCAGCTCGCCGATCACCGGTGGCCCCGGGCATCTCGCCGGCGAGCAGCAGCCCACCGGAGGTCTGCGCGTCGGCGAGCAGCAGCAGCTCCGCCTCGTCCACCGCCGACGGGTCGGAGGTGCGGGCGCACCCAGTCGAGGTTGCGCCGCGTGCCGCCGCTGACGTAACCCGTCGCGCAGCGCGTCGCGCGCCCCGTCCAGGTAGGGCACGGCGGCGGCATCGATCACGGCGCGTCACGCCGCTCGCGCGCGCCAGCTTGTAGCAGGTGCCCGAGCAGGCCGAACCCGGTCACGTCGGTGGCAGCCCGCGACGCCCGGCTGCGCAGCGCGGCCTCGCGCGGCGTCGCGGTTGAGCGTCGTCATCGTCTCGATCGCCTGCGGGAAGACCTCGCCGGTGGCCTTGTGCCGGTTGTTGAGCACGCCGAGCCCGAGCGGCTTGGTCAGCGACAGCGGCATGCCCGGCACGGCCGGCGTCGTTGCGCATCAGGCGGTCCGGGTCGGCCACACCGGTGACGGCCATGCCGTACTTCGGCTCCGGGTCGTCGATGCTGTGCCCGCCGGCGACGGTGGCAGCCCGCGGCCCGGGCGACGTCGAGCCCGCCGCGCAGCACCTCGCGGACCAGCTCGAACGGCAGCTCGTCGCGCGGCCAGCCCAGCAGGTTGACCGCGACGACGGGGCGACCACCCATCGCGTAGACGTCGGACAGCGCGTTGGCGGCGGCGATCCGGCCCCAGTCGTAGGCGTCGTCGACGACCGGGGTGAAGAAGTCGGCGGTGGCGACCAGCGCGAGGCCGCCGTCGAGCCGCACCACCGCGGCGTCGTCGCCGTCGTCGAGGCCGACGAGCAGCTCGCCGGGCGGATCGACCGGCCCGGCCCGGCCGATGGCCCGCGACCGCGTCCTCGAGCTCGCCGGGCGGGATCTTGCAGGCGCAGCCGCCGCCGTGCGGCGTACTGGGTGAGCCGGTAAGCCGTCTGAGTCGTCACCGGCCCAGCCTAGGCAGCGGCCGCGCGGACCGAGCGCCCGGGCAGCGCTCCGGTGTGCCGGCCGTCGTCGATCACGAGCGTGCCGTTGACCAGGACGTAGGGGATGCCGGCCGGCCGGTGGCGGGGCTCGGCAAAGGTCGCCCGGTCGGCGACCGTGTCGGGGTCGAAGGCCACCAGGTCGGCGGCGAGCCCGGGTGCGAGCCGCCGCGGTCGGTCAGGCCCGAGCCGGTCGCGCCGGCCGGCCGGTCATCTTGGCGACGCACTCCTCGAGCGTCAGCACGCCCCAGGTCGCGGACGTAGCGGCCGAGGTAGCGAGGGAAGGTGCCCCAGCCGCGCGGGTGCGGCCGGTCGCCGACCAGGATCCGTCGCTGCCGACCAGATGGGCGGGGTGGCGCATGATCGCCTGCACGTTGTCCTCGTCGCCGACGTGCATCAGGCAGGACGTGCCCAGCTCGTCGGCGAGCAGCAGGTCGAAGCAGAAGTCGAACGCGTCGCGGCCGCCGGCCGCGTCCGCGACGGCCGACCGACGACCGGCCGACGCCACGGCGCAGCGGTCGGGCCGGCGGACGCCGGTGATCTCGATCGTGGTCCAGTCGACCGGCACGCCGTGGCAGCCGTCGGACCCGGTGGATTTCCGATGCGAGCGGCGGATGCGCCGCCGCGCTCGGTCGCGTCGCGCAGCCGGCCAGAGCGCGTCCGGCCGCCGGCCGCGCGCCCAGCTCGGCAGCAGCGCGGCCAGCGTGGTGCCGGCCGGCAGGTACGGGTAGCTGTCCAGCGTCACGTCGATGCCGCGCCGGGCCGCGTCGTCGAGCAGCGCCAGCAGCTCCGGCGCGCGGCCGGCGTTGACCGCGAAGTTCATGGTCGCGTGGGTCAGGTGCACCGGGCAGCCGGATGCCGCGGCGACCTCGATCATCTCCTGCGTAGGCAGCCAGCGCGCCGGCGCCGTAGCTGCGGTGGTGCGGGCTGTAGAAGCCGCCGTAGCGGGCGACGACCCGGCACAGGTCGACGAGCTCGCCGGTCGGCGCGTACATGCCCGGCGGGTAGGTCAGGCCGCTGGACATGCCGACGGCGCCCTGCTCGCAACGCCGGTGCTCAGCAGGCTCTCGCATGCGGCCGAGCTCGGCGGCGTCGGCCGGCCGGTCATCGGCACCGACGCACATCAGCCGCAGCGTCCCCTGCGGCACCAGGTAGGCGACGTTGACGGCGACGCCGCGGTCGATGCGGTCGAGGTAGTCGCCGACCGTACGCCAGTCCCAGCCGAGCCCGTCCGGGTCGCCGTTCCAGCCGGCGAGCATGCGCCGCAGCTGTCGGCAGCGATCCGGGTCGTCGACCGGCGCGTAGCTCAGGCCGTCCTGGCCGAGCACTTCGAGCGTCACGCCTTGGGCGGTCTTGGCCAGGTGCTGCTCGGTCGGTAAGGATCGCGAGGTCGGAGTGCGCGTGCATGTCGATGAAGCCGGGCGCCACGACGAGGCCGGACGCGTCGATCTCCGGCCGGGCGCCGTCGGGGTCGCGGCATCCGGGTCGACCGTCACGATCCGCCCGTCGGAACGCCGACGTCGGCGCGGAAGCCCGGGCCGCCGGTGCCGTCGAGGACGTGGCCCCCGCGCAGCACGGTGTCGAGCATGCGGCCGCGCTCAGCCCGCGGTGCGCAGCGCGGCGACCGCGTCGATCTCGACGAGGATGCCGGACAGTTGCGACCCGACGGTGGTGCGCACCGGATAGGGCGCGCTGAAGGCGCTCTCGTAGGCCGCGTTGAAGTCCTTGAAGTCGCCGAGGTCCTGCAGGTGCACGGTCGTCTTCACGACATCGGAGAGGTCGAGCCCTTCGGTCGCGAGGATCGCCCGGAGGTTGGCGAGGACCTGAACGGTCTGGTCCCCGGCGGTGGCGCCGACGATCTCCCCGGTCCTCGGATCGTGCGCGCCCAGTCCGGCGGTGTAGAGGAATCCGTTGGCGACCACGCCCTGCGAGTAGGCGCCCTTGGGATTGGGCGCCTTGTCGGTGTGTACGGCGCGGATGCTCATGGTGGGACGTCCCTTCGTGTGAGCCGGTTCAGAAGAACGTACGGATGCAGTCGATGACCCGGTCGTCGTCATCGACCAGCGCGATGTGGGACCACTTGTCGAACGCGGTGCAGGGATGGGAGATACCGAACCGTACCCAGTCGCCGACCTGCAGGGAATCGGCCTGGTCGCTGAGGCGCAGGTACGCGTGCTGGTCGTTGAGCGCGGTCACGGTGAGGCCGGTGGCCGGCGTCGTCGTACCGTCGGCGCGACGAACCACCTGCGGCAACGGCAGGCCGCTGTCGAACGGGACGTCGCGGCGGCCCGCGCCGACGAGCGCGAGCCCCGGCTCGGGAACGGACAGCACCGTCGCCCACACGGCCAGCGCCGCGGTCAGCTCGCCGTCGATGCGCTCGGTGAACGGCGACAGCCGCGCGTAGAGCAGGGAGTCGTGGGTGAGGTAGGAGCCGCTGCGCAGGACGGCGGTGACCGGCCGGTCGACCGTCCACCCCGACCTCAGCTCGTCCGCAACGATGTCGAAGAAGGCGCTGCCGCCGGCGGAGGCGACGAGGTCGTCGCGGTCGAGCAGGTCGGCCCGCACGATCGCCTGGCCGGTGTCGCGGATCAGGCCCATGAAGTCCCGGACCGTGCCCAGGGTCTGGGCGTCGGGCGGCCGCCCACCCCCGCCGATGCCGCCTTCGTAGCCGGCGACCCCGCACACCCGCAGCCGGGGCACCGCGGCGGCCGCCTTGACGACCGCCACGGCCTGCGGGACTGTCCGGCATCCGGTGCGGGCACCGGTCGGTCCGACCTCGACGAGGACGTCGAGCCGGCGGCTGCCCGGCGCGTCGGCCAGCGCTGTGGCGAGCAGATCGACGCCGGCCGCGGAGTCGACGTAACAGAAGAACTCGAGTTCGGGGTCGGCGGCGAGCTCGGCCATGACCCACGCCACCGCGGCCGGGTCGACGAGTTCGTTGGCGAGCAGCAGCCGCCGTGCGCCGAAGGCCCGGTAGACCCGGGCCTGGCTGATGGTGGCCACCGTGACGCCCCATGCGCCGGCGGCGAGCTGGCGGGCGGCGAGCTGCGGTGCCATGTGCGTCTTGCCGTGCGGTGCGATCAGGACGTCGCGGGTCTTGGCGAAGTCGGCCATCGTCGCGACGTTGGCGTCGACCGCGCTGTCCCGCAGCACCATGACCGGCGGCAGGAAGCCGGCGGCGAACAGCGACGGCCGGTCGGCCACGAACTGCTCCACCGTCGTCCCGGCGGCAACGGCGGGCCACCCCTTGGCGCGCCAGTCGATCGGCTGCCGACCCAGCTGCTGCAACGCGAGCGGGTCCATCGCCCTCCTCTCTATCGACGGCGACGCTAGGCGTCCGGCTGGACCGGCTCGGCCAGGAAGACCGGGATCTCGCGGTCGGTGCGCTTCTGGTAGTCGGCGTAGTCCGGGTAGGCGGCGACCGCGCGCTCCCACCACTCGGCCCGCTCCGTGCCGTGCAACTCCCGCACCCGCGCGTCGAACGGCTCGGGGCCGTCCTGCACCTCGATCTCCGGGTGCTCCAGCAGGTTGTAGTACCAGACCGGGTGTTGCGGCGCGCCACCCTTGCTCGCCACGAGCGCGTACGTGCCGTCGTGCTCGACCCGCATGAGCGGCACCTTGCGGAGGTGCCCGTTACGGCGCTTGCGCATCGTGAAGATCGCGATGGGCAGGCCCCGGTCGCGTAGCGTGTTGCCCTCCGCGCCGCCGGTGCGCTCGTAGAGCGCAACCTGGTCGCGTACCCATTGCTCCGGACTCTGGTCGTACTCGCCGTCGAGTGGCATAGCTCAACCTAACCGCGGGCTGCGGGCGGACCCGTACCCGGGGACCGCTCCCCGGGGGCGTGGGCCTCCCGAAGGTCTTCTCCCGGCCCGCCGTGACGGTGCTCATCGTTGTTCGTGGCGCAGGAGCAGTTGCTTGAGCGCGGCGGCGATCGAGTCTCGTTGCTGCCCGGTCAGGGGTTCGAGGAAGATCTGGTTGGCGGCGATCAGTTCATGGAGGGCCTGCCGGGCGACCTTGCTGCCGTGCGGCGTGAGACGGACGAGTACCCCGCGCCGATCGACCGGGTCGGGAGCGCGGCGGATGAGCCCGGCACGTTCGAGGCGGTCGAGCCGTGAGGTCATGGCCCCTGTGGTGATCAAGGAGGACCGGGCCATGTTGCTGGGCTTGCTGCCCTGGTGATCGCCGACCCGGCGCAACGTGTTCAGGACATCGAAGTCGGCGACGCTCAGCTCGAACCGCCGGAGAACGGCGCCAACGGTGCGTTCGTAGTAGCCCGCACACAGGAGCAGTCGGCCGGTGATCTCGAGCGAGCTGGAATCCAGCTGGGGGTCGCGTTCTTGCCACGCCTGGACGATGCGGTCGACGGAGTCGCTGTCCACCCGACGGAGTTTAGCTTGACATCAAGCGAGATCAGATTAGCCTGACGTTAAGCTACTTGACGCCAAGCTATTAGACGGAAAGTGGATGCCTACCCGGACGAGGGAGCCGCCGTGATGGCCGCCGGCTACGTTGGGGTCACGGTTGCGGGCGCAGTCGCCTACGCCTACGCCGCCGTCCTGAACTTCACCCACAATGAATCGGTCGCCGAGGTCGCCGCCGGACTGGGTGTCCCGGTGTCGTGGATGGTCCGGCTGGGCGCGCTGCTCGCCGCAGGCTCGATCGGATTGGTGGCAGGCTTCGCCGTGCCGGTGTTCGGAACGGCCGCAGCCTGCGGTCTGGTCCTGTACTTCCTGTGTGCCGCTGGTGCGCACCTCAGGGCGGGCGACACCCGGCTCCGCAACTGGGTCAACTGGGCCGTGTTCTTCGCGCTGGCGGTGGCCGCGTTGGCGGTGGGCCTGGCCTACCGCGGTCCCTGACCGCTCAGACCTGCTCGGTCTCAACTCGTCCGCCGGCGCCTCGTCGCTCGTCGCCACTGTGCGGCTATCTTTGCCGGCATGTCCGGTCCTGGAGAAGCTCTGCTGTCGGGTCGGGTCGCGTTGGTGACCGGAGCCACCGGAGGCATCGGGCGAGCGTTGATCCGGTCGTTCGCCGCGGCGGGGGCCGCGGTCGTCGTCACCGACCGGGACGAGCGCGCCGTACCCGAACTGGTCGACGAGCTCGTGGCGGACGGGGCGCCGGCACTCGGCCGGGTCATGGACGTCACCGACGCCGCACAGGTCGCCCGCGCCGTCGAGGCCGCCGCCGCCGAGCTCGGGCCGGTCGACATCCTCGTCAACAACGCCGCGATCGCGCCGGCCGAGTCGTTCCTCGACACCCCGGTCGAGCACTGGGACCGGATCTACGACGTCATCGTGAAGGGCGCCGTGCACGGCGCGCGGGCGGTGTTGCCGTCGATGATCGAGCGGCGCCGGGGCAGCATCATCAACATCGCCTCGGTCAACGGACTGGCCTTCTACGGCGATCCCGCCTACAGCGCCGCCAAGGCCGCCCTCATCTCGCTCACCCGCAGCCTCGCCGCGATGTACGGCGACTCCCGGGTGCGCACCAACGCGATCGCCCCGGGCACGGTGCGCGGCCCGATCTGGACGGACCGGCTGGCCCGCGACCCGGACACGCTGACCAAGCTCGCCCGGTGGTACCCGCTCGGCCGGGTCGGAGAGCCGGCGGACATCGCCGAGGCGGCCACCTTCCTCGCCTCGGACCGGGCGGACTGGATCAGCGGAGTGGTGCTGCCGGTGGACGGCGGCCTCGGTGCCGGCAACGTCGAGATGGCCCGCGACACCGGCGGCTTCTGACCCGCGCCCCACCCGCCCGGCCGTCCCGTCCCCCCGCCGTCCCGTCCCCGCTCTCCCGTTCCCCTTTTCATGATCGTGATCGGATCCGCACGGCGTTTCGCGGCTATTTTCGATCACGATCATGGAAGCCACGACGGGGAGCCGCGGGGAGTGACCAGGGGCGGCGCCGTTAGCCTCCTGCACGGAGGCGTATCCGGCCTGGTGACCGGCGCGGTCTTCAACACCGACGAGGCCGAGGATCTCGGTCTGGCGGGTTCGATTCCCGTCCGCCTCCGCCAGTTCAGCTGAAGTAGATGATGCAGGCCCCGCCCATGAGCACGCAGTAGATGGCGAACGGCGTGAGGGTGCGGGTCTCGAAGTAACGGGTCAGGAACTTCACCGAGATCAGGGCCGCGACGAACGCCGCGACGCTGCCCGCGATCACCTGCCCGCGGATGCCGTTGCCGAGCGGCCCGGACAGGTCCGGGAGCTTGTAGACGCCGGCCCCCAGGATGATCGGCGTCGCCAGCAGGAACGCGAACCGCACCGCCTGCTCGTGGTTCAGGCCGCGCAGCAGGCCGGCGACCATCGTCACCCCCGAGCGGCTGATCCCGGCGAAGAGCGCGAGTATCTGGGCGACGCCGATCACCAACGCGCCGCCCACCCCGACCCGGGCCACGATCCCCGGCTCGTCCGTGGAGTCCGGACCGGCGGTCACGATGCCGTCGCCGCGGGGTACGGCGCCGGCGCTCGCCGCCACAGGTGCGCGATCCGGCTCGGCGTTGCTCAGCCGGCGGCGCAGGAACTCCCCGGTGAAGAGGACCAGCCCGTTGATGGTCAGGAAGATCGAGGCCGCGAGCGGCTTGGCGAACAGCGTCCGCAGCGGGTGCTCGAGCAGCAGCCCGACCAGCCCGGCGGGGATCGTGGCGATGATCAGCAGCCAGATCATCCGCTCGTCGACCGTCTCGATGCGGCGCCGGGCGATCGAGCGGAAGAGGCCGCGGATCAGCCGGACCCAGTCGTGCCAGAAGAAGCACAGCAGCGCCAGTGCGGTCGCGACGTGCAGCCCCACGATGAAGGCGAGGTACGGCGACTCGGCCTGCGACTGCTGGGTGACCAGCGATTCCCACGACCCGCCGATCAGGGCCGGCACGAGCACGGAGTGGCCGAGGCTCGAGACGGGGAACAGCTCGCTGACGCCCTGCAGCAGACCGATCGAGACGGCCTGCAGGTAGCTCAGGTGGGACATGCGGCGACCCCGGAATTGTTGGTGGACGGACACGGTGCGGGGTCAGATTACGGTGCCGGGGAGAGGTCCGGCTTCAGGTGACGCGCCGTCTCGCCGGTTAGTTGTCCGAGTTTTGCCGTAGCTGCGGCAGGTGCAGGGCCGTCGGCGCATCCGCGGGGACGGCCGGTGAGCGGGGTGGCACCGGCTCGACCCTCCGGTACGGCGCCCCCATCGGCGGCCGTGGGTCGGGGTCGCCCTTGTTGGGCCAGACTGCCATCGCCCGCTCGGCCTGCGCGGTGATGGTCAGGGCCGGGTTGACCCCGAGGTTGGCCGAGACGGCCGAGCCGTCGACGACGTGCAGCCCGGGATGCCCGAAGAGCCGGTGGTAGGCGTCGATCACGCCCGTGCCGGCCGTCGCGCCGATCGCGCAGCCGCCGAGGAAGTGCGCCGTCATCGGGATGTTCGCCACGTCGCCGATCGTCCCGCCGGGCCAGCCGCCGATCCGGGTGGCGAGCCGGCGCACCACGTCATGCGCGACCGGGATCCAGGACGGGTTCGGCGCGCCATGGCCCGCGCGGGAGGTGAGCCGGGTCCGCCCGAGCGGTCCACGCCGGCGTACGACGGTGATCGAGTTGTCCAGCGACTGCATCGCCAGCGCGATGATGGTGCGCTCGGACCAGCGGCGTACGTCGACGCTCTGCGCGAGCCGCACCGGATGGCGGGCCGCGGCACCGAACCACTTGGCCCAGCGCGGCACCGGGCCGCCGCCGTCGACCTGCAGCGTCGCCAGCAGCCCCATGGCGTTGGAGCCGCGGCCGTAGCGGACCGGCTCGATGTGGGTGTGCTCGTCGGCCTCGAACGACGACGTGATGGCCACCCCGCGCGTGTAGTCGGCCGTGGATTCGCTCCGGGTCGCCCCGAGCAGCGCCTCGGAGTTGGTGCGGGTGAGCACGCCGAGCCGCGGGGACACATGCGGGAGGCTGCCCTCGGCGACCGCCCGGTGCAGCAGTTGCTGGGTACCCCAGGCGCCGGCCGCGAGCACGACCTGGTCCGCGGTGAAGGACCGGGCGGTACGCCGGGCCCGCCACGCGCCGGTCCGGACCGTCTCCACGACGTACCCCTCGCTCCGTGGCGTGATCCGGGTGACCGTCGTCATCGGGTGGACCGTCACACCGGCCCGTTCGGCGAGGTAGAGGTAGTTGGTGGTCAGGGTGTTCTTCGCGCCGTGCCGGCACCCGGTCATGCACTGCCCGCACTGGATGCAGGTACGCCGGGCCGGGCCGGCGCCGCCGAAGTAGGGGTCGTCGACCTCCGTGCCCGGCGCCGTGCCGTCCGGGCCGAAGAAGACGCCCACCGGGGTCATGCGGAAGGTGTGACCGACCCCCATCTCCTCGGCGACCGCCTTCATCTCCCGGTCCGCGGCCGTCATGGTCGGATTGGTCGTCACGCCGAGCATCCGGCCGGCCTGCGCGTAGAACGGCGCCAGCTCGGCCCGCCAGTCGGTGATGTCGCGCCACTGCGGGTCGTCGTAGAACGGCTGCGGCGGCTCGTAAAGCGTGTTGGCGTAGTTGAGCGAACCGCCGCCGACCCCGGCCCCGGCGAGGACGACGACGTTGCGCAGCAGGTGGATCCGCTGGATGCCGGTGCAGCCGAGCTTCGGCGCCCACAGGAAGTCGCGCAGGTCCCAGGATGTCGCCGGCAGGGTCGCCGGGTCGAAGCGCCGGCCCGCCTCGAGCACGTCGACCCGGTAGCCCTTCTCCGCCAGCCGAAGCGCGGTGACCGACCCGCCGAAACCGGACCCCACGACGAGGACGTCGACGTGCCGGGTCCTGTCCGCATCCTCCGCCACCGGCGTCCACCCCCCCGGGAGTCGCGGCCCGCCGGGTGAGCGGGCCCGCATGAGCAGTGTGCCGCCCGGCGATGGTGCGCGTCGACCGGCGGGCGGGTGCCGCCCGGTTCCCGGGCGGGCTCGCCGTGGGTCCGCCCGGTTCCCGGTTGGGTCCGCCGCGGGTCGGCGTAGCGTCGCCGTTCGTGGACGACCTCCGCCGGCGGGTGCCGCGCACCGACGCCGTTCTCGCCGACGCACGGCTGGCGCCGGCCCTGGGGCGGCTGCACCGCGACGTGGTGAAGTCGGCGGTCACGCAAGCCCAGGGCCGCTGCCGGTCCGGCGAGATCGGGCCGGAGGAGGTCGTCGGGGCGGCGCTGTCCGCGCTGCCGGCGGCGGCGACGACCCTGCGGCCGGTGCTCAACGCCACCGGCGTGCTGCTGCACACCAACCTCGGCCGGGCGCCGCTGTCCGCGGCCGCCCGCGAGGCGCTGCTCACCGCCAGCGGCAGCACCGACGTCGAGCTCGACCTGGCCTCGAGCCGGCGGGGCCGGCGGGGGCGCGGCACGATCGCCGCGCTGGCCGCCGCCGTACCGGACGCGGCCGCCGTCCACGTGGTGAACAACAACGCGGCGGCGCTCGTCCTGGCCGCGACCGCGCTCGCCCAGGGCCGCGAGATCGTGATCGGCCGCGGCGAGATGGTGGAGATCGGCGACGGCTTCCGGCTGCCCGACCTGCTGGCCTCGACCGGGGCCCGGTTGCGCGAGGTCGGGACGACCAACCGCACCGTGGCCCGCGACTACGCGGCGGCGGTCGGCCCGGACACCGGCTTCGTGCTCAAGGTCCACCCGTCGAACTTCACCGTGACCGGCTTCACCGCGGCGGCGCCGGTGGGGGAGCTGGCCGGCCTCGGCGTACCGCTGGTCGTCGACATCGGCTCCGGGCTGCTGGCGCCCCATCCGGCCCTGCCGGACGAGCCGGACGCGGCGACCACGCTGCGCGCCGGCGCCGACCTGGTCACGGCGAGCGGCGACAAGCTGCTCGGCGGCCCGCAGGCCGGGCTGCTGCTCGGCCGGGCGGACCTGGTCGAGCAGGTCCGCCGGCATCCGCTCGCCCGCGCGCTGCGGGTCGACAAGCTGACCCTCGCCGCCCTGGAGGCCACCCTCCGCGGGCCGCGGACGCCGACCGCGCTGGCGTTGGAGGTCGACCGGGCGACGCTGCTCGGCCGCGCCGCGGCGATGGCCCGGACGCTGCGCGCGGCCGGTGTCGCCGCCGACGTCGTCGAGACCGATGCGGAGGTGGGCGGCGGCGGGGCGCCCGGCGTCGTACTGCCGAGCGCGGCGGTGAGCCTGCCCGCGGCGTACGCCGGGCGGCTGCGCTGCGGCGACCCTGCGGTGCTCGGCCGGGTGGAGAACGACCGGTGCCTGCTGGACCTGCGCGCGGTGCCGCCGGACCTGCGACGACCGGCTGCGCGCCGCGATCCTCGCCGCGAGCCCAGCCACTCCCGCAGCCGCCGCCCCTGCCCCCGCCCCCGCCACGGCCGCCGACCGCGCCGAAGCCCCGACCCGCGCCGAAGCCCCGACCCGCGCCGACCCCCCGACCCATTCCGCATGAACGTCACGTTCATGCGCTCTAGCCGCATCAACGTCACGTTGATGCGGAATGGCGGCGCACGCCTCCACGCCCCACCCGCGCCAACGCCCCCGCCCCCGCCAACGCCCCCACCGTTTGGCTTGAACGTCACGTTCAAGCCTTCTAGCGGCATGAACGTGACGTTCAAGCCAAACGGGGGCGGGGTGACGTCGCATTGATGCACGTCGTCGCGACCGCCGGGCACGTCGATCACGGCAAGTCGACGCTGGTCCGCGCGTTGACCGGGATGGAACCGGACCGCTGGGCAGAGGAACGCCGCCGGGGCATGACCATCGACCTCGGCTACGCCTGGACGGACCTCCCCACCGGCGGGACGATCGCATTCGTCGACGTGCCGGGGCACGAGCGGTTCGTCGGCAACATGCTCGCCGGCGTCGGCCCGGTGCCCGCCGTGCTGTTCGTCGTCGCGGCGGACGAGGGCTGGATGCCGCAGTCGGCCGAGCACCTCGACGCTCTCGACGCGCTCGGGGTGCGGCACGGCCTGCTCGCCGTCACCCGCAGCGACCTCGCCGACCCCGGGCCGGCGACCGGCAGCGCGCTGGCCCACATCGCCGGTACGTCGCTGGGCCGGGTCGAGGCGGTCGCGGTCAGCGGGGCGACCGGTGCCGGCCTCGACGACCTGCGGGCGGCGCTGGGCCGGCTCGTCACCGCCCTCCCGGCACCGGATGCCGCGGCGCCGGTGCGGCTGTGGGTCGACCGGGCGTTCACCATCCGCGGCGCCGGCACGGTCGTGACCGGCACGCTCGCCGCCGGATCGGTGCGCACCGGTGACCGGCTGCAGGTCGGGCCCGGCCGGCGCACCGTCACCGTCCGCGGCCTGCAGTCGCTCGGCCGCAACACGGACGCCGTCGATGCGGTGGCCCGGATCGCGCTCAACCTGAGGGGCGTGCAGCCGGACGAGGTACGCCGCGGCACCACGCTGCGGACCCCGGACGCGTGGCTGCTCACCGACCTCGTCGACGCCCGGCTGCAGGGCGACCCCGCAGCCGACCTGCCCAGCGACCTGTCCCTGCACATCGGTTCGGCGGCCGTGCCGGTCCGGGTGCGCCCCCTCGGCCCGGACACGGCCCGGCTCGCGCTCGCCGAACCGCTGCCGCTGCGGATCGGCGACCGGGCCGCCCTGCGCGACCCCGGCCGCCGCCGCGTCGCCGCCGGGGTGACGGTCCTCGACGTGCGCCCGCCTGCGCTCTCCCGCCGGGGCGCGGCCCGGACCCGGGCCGCCGAGCTGGAACGCCACGACGGTGTGCCGGACGGGAGGGCCGAGCTGGGTCGACGGCGGCTGATCCGCGCCGCCGACCTGCGGGCGATGGGTGCGCGGCCACCCGGTGCTCCGGTAGCCGGCGACTGGCTGGCCGACCCCGACCACTGGGCCCGGCTGCGGAGCGACCTCGCCGCCGCCGTCACCGCGCACGCGACCGCCCACCCGATCGACCCCGGCCTGCCGGTCGAAGCGGCCCGGCGCCTGCTGGCGCTGCCGGACGGCCGCCTGGTCGACGCGCTCGTCGCCCCGCCCGTGTCGCTGCGCGACGGCCGGCTGTGGGTGGGCGGACCGCCGCTGCCGGCTCCGATCAATGCGGCGCTGGAGGAGGTACGCCGGGACCTCGCCGACGCGCCGTTCGCGGCGCCGGAGTCGGGCCGGCTCGCCGACCTCGGACTCGGGCCGCGCGAGCAGGCGGCAGCGGTCCGGGCCGGGGAACTGCTCAGGGTGGCCGACGGCGTCTTCCTGCTGCCGGGGGCCGACGCCCGCGCGGCCCGGGTGCTGGTCGACCTGCCGCAGCCGTTCACCACCAGTGAGGCCCGGCGGGCCCTCGGGACCAGCCGCCGGGTCGCCATACCGCTGCTCGAACTGCTCGACCGGCAGGGCCGCACCCGCCGGCTGCCGGACGACCGGCGGCTCCTCGACCGGGGCCCGCTCGATCAGGCCGTCCTCGATCGGGCGCCGTAGCCTACGCACATGCCGCCGCGGCCAGCCAGCACGACCCGAGCCCGGGTGCACGTGATCGAGGACGGTCACACCGCGGTACGCCGGGACACCCTCACCACCGAGGAACCGCTCGAGGTCCGGCTGGACGCCGCCGGCGTCGTCGTCCCGGTCGCGGTGACCATGCGGACCCCCGGTGACGACTTCGCCCTCGCCGCCGGGCTGTTGCACAGCGAGGGGATCCTGGACGGCCGGGCCGGGCTGCGCCGGATCGACTACTGCACCGACGTCACCGCGCAGGAGCAGGCGTACAACGTCGTGACCGTCAGCCTGCAGGCCGGGCAGGTGCCGGACCTGTCCGGGATGCAACGGCGCGGCACCATGTCCTCGGCCTGCGGAGTGTGCGGCAAGACCAGCCTCGACGCGCTGAAGGTGCGGGGCGTCCCGCCGCCGGCCGCCGGCCCGCGGATCGACCCCGAGGTGCTCTACACGCTGCCGGACAAGCTGCGGGCGGCGCAGGCGACGTTCGCCGCGACCGGCGGCCTGCACGCCGCCGGGCTGTTCACCGCCGGTGGCGATCCGGTCCTCGTGCGGGAGGACGTCGGCCGGCACAACGCCGTGGACAAGGTGGTCGGCCAGGCGCTGCTCGATGACCTGCTCCCGCTGCGCGAGCAGGTGCTCGTCGTCAGCGGCCGGGCCGGGTTCGAGGTGGTGCAGAAGGCGCTCGTCGCCGGGATCGGCGTGCTGGCAGCGGTGTCCGCCCCGTCCAGCCTCGCGGTGGCCCTGGCCGAGGAGTTCGGGCTGACCCTCGTCGGGTTCCTCCGCGGTCGCCGCTGCAACGTCTACGCGGGCGCCGACCGGCTCCGGTCACAGTGACGGGTCTCGCGGAGTTCGATGCGGTGCTGCTGACCGGCGGCTCGGCCCGCCGGCTCCGCGGCGTCGACAAGCCCGCGCTGCAGGTGGGTGGCCGGCCGATCGTCGAGCGGGTCGCCGCGGCCGCGTCGGCAGCGGCCCGGCTGATCGTGGTCGGGCCGGCCTACGCCGGGGTCCCGGCCCACGAGGTCGTCCGGGAGAGCCCGCCCGGTGGCGGTCCGGCGGCGGCGTTGGCCGTCGGGGTGACCCTCGTCCGGGCACCCCGCCTGGCCGTGCTCGGCGGCGACCTGCCGTTCGTCACCCCGGCGGTGCTCGACGACCTGCGCCGGGCGGTCGACGCGGACGACGGCCCCGTGCTGGCGATGCTCGTCGACTCCGACGGACGCGATCAGCCGCTCGCCGCGGTGTGGCACACCGCGGCGCTGCGCCGGGCCCTGGCCGGAGCCGGGCCCGGGACCCCGCTCCGGCAGGTGGTGGCCGCGGCGCCGACCGTGCTCCGCCGTACCGTTCCGGTGCAGGACGGGACGGCGCCGCCGTGGTTCGACTGCGACACCCCCGCCGACCTGGCGCGGGCGAGGGAGTGGGGATGAGCACGCTCGAGGAGTGGACCGCCGCGGTGTGCCGTGAACTCGGCATCACCGACGCGGTGGACGCGGACGCGGCGACCGCCCTGGTGCTCGACCTGGCCCGCGACGTCGCGCACGGGGTGGCCCGTCCGGCCGCGCCGCTGACGGCGTTCCTGGTCGGGGTCGCCGCCGGACGGGCGGTCGACCCTGCGGCGGCGGTGACCGAGCGGGCCGGTCAGGTGAGCCGGCTCGTCGAGCGGTGGAACGCCGAGCCCCGGTGACCCGGCCGGACCCCTGCCCGGACCGCCATGGGACCGCACTGCCCTGGGCCGAGGCGCGGCTGCGGGCGTACGCAGCCGGCCGGGCCGGGGAGCCGGTCGAAGTGCCGCTTTCCGACGCCGCCGGCGCGACGCTCGCGGCGCCGCTCGTCGCGCCGCGGCCGCTGCCCGGGGCGGACGTCGCCGCGATGGACGGCTACGCGGTCGCCGGAACCGGCCCGTGGCGCGTGGTCCATCACCTGCTGGCCGACGCCGTCGACCCCGGCCGGCTGGGCCCGGGTGCGGCGGCCGAGATCGCGACCGGTGCGCCGGTGCCCGCCGGCGCCGACGCGGTGCTGCCCTACGAGGCGGCCCGACGCCGCGGCGCGACGGTGACCGGCGACATCGCAGCGGGCCGGCACATCCGGCGTACCGGCGAGGCGGTCCCGGCCCGGGCGACGCTGGCCGGGTCCGGCGCCGCCGTCACTCCTGCGCTGCTGGGCCTGGCCGGGGGCCTCGGCCTGGACGCGTTGTGCGTGCGGCGCCGGCCCCGCGTCCGCGCGGTCATCTGCGGCGCCGAGATCGTGCCGGCCGGGCCGCCGGGACCCGGCCGGGTACGCGACGCGCTCGGCCCTGCGCTGCCGGGCCTCGTCGCCGGGTCGGGGGGTGACCTGGCCGGGCTGACCCGGGTCGGTGACGACCGGCGCGATCTGGCCGCCGCGCTGGCCGATCCGGCCGGCGACGTGCTGCTCACCTGTGGAGGCTCTTCGGCCGGGCCGAGCGACGCGCTGCCCGCGGTGCTGCGCGACACCGGCGCGGAGATCCACGTGGCCGGGGTGGCCTGCCGGCCGGGTCATCCGCAGACCCTCGCCGTGCTGCCCGATGGCCGACCGGTCGTGGGGCTGCCCGGCAACCCGTTCGCCGCGCTGGTCGCCCTGCTGACTCTGCTCGGCCCGCTGTGCGCCGGCCTGACCGGTCGGCCGATGCCGATGCTGGCGACCGCCCGGCTCGCCGCCGCCGTCCCCCCGCCGGAGCGCACCCGGGTCCTCCCGGTACGCCGGACCGACGGCGCGACCGTCGTCCCGACCGGACACGACGGGCCCGCGTCGCTCTGGGGCGCGGCGGTGGCCGACGCGCTGGCCGTCGTACCGCAGGGATGGGCCTGCGGCCCGGTGGACCTGCTCGAGCTCCCCGGCTGCTGACCGGCGGCTAGTCCGCCGCTGCCGCGGACGCGGCGCGGGTGCGGACGAGGATGTTGACGCTGACGAGGAAGACCCACGCCGGAAACACCAGTTCGATCCACCGCACCGTTGTCGCGGTGGTCAGCAGCACAAGGCCGACCAGGTAGCCGGACCAGGTGATCCACCGGTGGTGCAGCCGTAGCTTCAGCGTAATCGTCGAGGTGGCGATGGTGAACACGGCGGCCATGCGCAGCTCGTAGCTGGTCGTCAGGGTGTAGATCGTGCCGCGGCCGAACCGCCACAGGTCGTTCGGCGCCGTGCCGCTGTTCGCATGGGCGACCGTGAGCAGGCCGACGAAGAGCGCCGCCAGGATGAAGAGCATCGCGACGAAGAGCAGGCCGCTGCCCAGGTAGAGGGTCGCGAAGAACTTGTCCTCCCGGTCCCCGATCTGGGACCGCACCGCGCCCATGAACCAGAGGAAGAAGATCCCGCAGAAGGGCACCAGGCTCAACGCCACATGCAGTTGGCTGCGGCCGGAGGGGTCGCCCAGCCAGGCCTTCGCGCTGTCGGGATTGGCCGGTGCCGCGAGGTGGATCAGCACCACGGCAAGGGCGAAGAGCACGGCGAAGATGATCCCGGCCCACCCGGCGGCGCCGGGCGTCCGCAGCGCGGCGGGCGCGAGCTGCCCGTTCGAGGACGGCGGGGGCGCCCGGTGGCCGGCCAGTCGCGTGCGCAAGCTCGCCATGCGTACCTCCACCGCGACCGGGCCGGACCCGCAGGATCCAGGCTCGCCCGGCTCCGGGACGGCCGGCATCACCCCAACGGGGTGAATCCGGCGTTTCCCCGCTGGCGGCGTCGGGCGTCAGCCTGCCAGCGGCGTGCGGCGACCCAGGAGTCCCCGGAAGGTCACCCGGAAGACCGGCTCCCCGGCGCGGAGCAGTTCACCGCGCATGATCGCGGTGCCCCGGTCGGCGCGGGTGGCGGAGTCCTGGGTCGACAGGACGGTGAGCCGGCCGGTGAGCACGTCCCCGGCCCGGACCGGGGAGAGCCAGCGCAGGTCCTCGCAGCCGGGCGAGCCCCGGCTGGCCGAATCGGCCAGCAGACCGTCGACGTAGAGCCGCATGAAGAGGCTGCCGGTGAACCAGCCGGAGGCGATCACGCCGCCGAACGGCGTCTCTGCGGCCGCGACCGGGTCGACGTGGAACGGCTGCGGGTCGAACTGTTTGGCGAAGGCGAGCATCTCCGCCTCATCGACCACAGTGGTCCCCAGGTCGAAGACGGCACCGGCCACGAGATCTTCGAAGAAGAGGGTCACGAGACCCCATTCTCCTCACCCGCAGGAGGGCCCCGGCGGAGGCGTCCGACGCCAAGATCGGACCCGGGTGAGGTGCGGTCCGACCGGTTCGGCTTATGGTGACGCCGTGCCTGCCGTATTGCTCGCCGAGGACGATTCGGCCATCTCGGAGCCGCTGTCGCGTGCTCTGCAGCGTGAAGGCTACGACGTCGTCGTACGCCGGGACGGTCCGTCGGCGCTGCAGAGCGCCCTGTCCGGGCTGGTCGGTCTCGTCGTCCTCGACCTCGGGCTGCCCGGAATGGACGGGCTCGAGGTCTGCCGGCGACTGCGCGCCGCGAAGTCCACGGTCCCTGTCCTCGTGCTCACCGCCCGCACGGACGAGGTCGACTTCGTGGTCGGCCTGGACGCCGGCGCGGACGACTACGTCGCCAAGCCGTTCCGGCTGGCCGAGCTGCTGGCCCGGGTCCGGGCCCTGCTCCGCCGCCGCGGGGTCGACCTGCTGGAGGCCAGCGGCGTACGCCTGGAGATCCCGTCGCGGCGGGTCTGGCAGAACGACACCGAGCTCTCCCTGTCCAACAAGGAGTTCGAGCTGCTGCGGGTGCTGCTCGAGCGCGCGGGCACCGTCGTGACCCGGGACGAGATCATGCGGGACGTCTGGGACGACACCGAGGGCACCGCGTCCAAGACGCTCGACATGCACATTTCCTGGCTGCGCCGAAAGCTGGGTGACGACCCGCAGAACTCCCGGCTCCTGTCCACCGTGCGGGGGGTCGGGTTCCGCTTCGAGCGCGGCTGATCGGGATCGGCTGTGCGGCGCCGGCTCCTGCTGTCGACGCTCGGAGTCGTCGCGGTCGCCATCCTTGTGCTCGGCCTGCCCCTGCTGATCGTCACGGTGCGGCTGATCTCCGACGTGGCCAACAACGACCTGCTCCGCGAGACCCAGGCCGTGCAGGCCTACGTCGAGGACCGGATCGGCCCGGGCGAGATCTCCCCGCGCCGGCTGGCCCGCCTCGTGCCGGCCGGCCAGCAGGTCAAGGTCACGCTGCACTCCGGCACCGTCGTCAGCTCCGGACCGCACCTGGGCAAGGACGTGCTCGTGCAGAGCGTGTCGGTGCGGGAGGGTGGCCGGGTCCAGGTGGCGCGGCCGGTCGCGGGGGTCCGGCAGGAGCAGCTGCGGGCCGGGCTGCTGGTCCTGGGCCTCGCGCTCGTGTCGGCGGCCACCGCCGCCGGGGTCGCGGTGCTGTCCGCGCGCCGGCTCTCCGGCCCGCTCCTCGACGTCGCCGATCGGCGCCGCACAGCTCGGCGCCGGTGACTTCCGGCTGTCCCCGGCCCGGCACGGCATTCCCGAGCTGGACCGGGTCTCCGACGTACTCGACCGCAGCGCCAACGAGATCGCCGAGCTGGTACGCCGGGAACGCGATCTCGCCAGCGACGTCTCGCACCAGCTCCGCACCCGGCTGACGGCGTTGCAGATGCGGTTGGAGGAGATCGCCCTCTCGGACGCGCCCGGCGTCCGGGTGGAGGCGGTCGCGGCGCTGGAGCAGGCCGAACGGCTCTCCGGCGTGGTCAACGAGCTGCTGGCCCAGGCACGGCACGCCCGCGCGGCCGGCGCCGAGGTGGTCGACGTCGCGGCGGAGCTCCGCACGATCGTCGCCGAGTACGCGCCGGCGGTCGCCCGGGCCGGCCGGTCGGTCGCGGTCACCGCCGAGCCGGGGCTGGTCGCGACCGCCACCCCCGGGCGGCTGCACCAGGCGGTCGGCGCGCTCGTGGACAACGCCGTGCAGCACGGCGCCGGCACGGTGCAGGTGACCGCTCACATTGCCGGGAGCAACGTCGTCGTGGAGGTCACCGACGAGGGCGCGGGGGTCGCGCCGGATCTCGTCCCGTTGCTCTTCCAGCGCGGCGTCAGCGGGTCGGACAGCACCGGGCTCGGGCTCGCCCTCGCCCGGGCGCTCGTCGAGGCCGACGGCGGCCGGCTGGAGCTGCGCCGGTCCGGCCCGCCGGTGTTCGCGGTCTATCTGGCGCGGGCAGCGCTCGACTGAGCGCCGCGAGCGGGGTCAGGGCAGCCCGGCCGCCGTCTGCTCCTCGTCCCGCGCCGCGGCCCGCTGCTCGGCTGACGAAGACCCAGCGCTTGTAGGACCAGAACCGGAAGATCGTGCCCAGACCGATCCCGATGAGGTTGGCGACGTTGAGGGCGAACGGGCTGGACAACCCGA
Organism: uncultured Actinomycetota bacterium; assembly: GCA_963828605.1. Classification (GTDB taxonomy): domain Bacteria; phylum Actinomycetota; class Actinomycetes; order Mycobacteriales; family QHCD01; genus DASXJE01. The sequence continues at coordinate 1,545,714 of CAWHER010000003.1, forward strand.
AGCCGTAGTGCACCAGCGCGATGACGGCCAGCCCGATCAGCAGCGCGACGCCGTTGAGCAGGAAGAACAGGGTGTATTCGCGACCGAGGCCGGTGCGGGCGCGGTGCGAGAACGACCAGTGCCGATTCATGAAGTACGACAGCGTGGTCGAGATCGAGGTGGAGATGACCTTCGCGGTCAGGG